>NZ_JBKKQY010000001.1:4800000-7611131 GCF_047946815.1 Streptomyces hamibioticus | reverse complement strand
AAGCAGACGAGCTGGTGGCAGTGGGAGGAGCCCGGAAGGACCACCCACAGCGTGACGGGTGACTCGTTCTCCGACCTGGTGGCGTCGAAGTCCGACGGCACGATGTGGCTGTACTCCAACAACTTCCTGCGTGACGACGGCAAGCCGTACAGCAGCAGCCGCCAAATCGGCCACGGCTGGAACAACTACGACCGCATCATCCCGGCGGATGCGACCGGCGACGGATTCACCGACCTGGTGGCACTCAAGCCCGACGGCACCATGTGGCTCTACTCCAACAACTTCATCCGTGACGACGGCAAGCCGTACAGCAGCAGCCGCCGTCGGCCACGGCTGGAACAACTTCAACCGCATCATCGCGGCCGATGCGACCGGCGACGGATTCACCGACCTGGTGGCACTCAAGCCCGACGGCACCATGTGGCTCTACTCAACAACTTCATCCGTGACGACGGCAAGCCGTACAGCAGCAGCCGCCAAATCGGCCACGGCTGGAACAACTACGACCGCATCATCGCGGCCGATGCGACCGGCGACGGATTCACCGACCTGGTGGCACTCAAGCCCGACGGCACCATGTGGCTCTACTCCAACAACTTCATCCGTGACGACGGCAAGCCGTACAGCAGCAGCCGCCAAATCGGCCACGGCTGGAACAACTTCAACCGCATCATCGCGGCCGATGCGACCGGCGACGGATTCACCGACCTGGTGGCACTCAAGCCCGACGGCACCATGTGGCTCTACTCCAACAACTTCATCCGTGACGACGGCAAGCCGTACAGCAGCAGCCGCCAAATCGGCCACGGCTGGAACAACTTCAACCGCATCACCGCCTGAGTGAGCGCTAAGTCCGATCTTCCTCGGTGCGTGATCGCTCGATCGTGGTACTGATCGTTGCGTAGCCCCTTTGCTGGGCATGTCCCTGCCGAGAGGCCATCCGTATACCGCTCGGTGGGCTTGTTCAGTCGAACTGGGTTCTGGATCGGGTGATCGCTGGGGCGATGGCGCATGAAGGAGAGGCTCCTCGGTAGCTGGCAGTTGCCATGCTCAAAAGCACCGAGGAGCCTCTCTTGCTTCCTGCGCGTCCGTGCCCGCCGCTCCGACTCGCGGGTGTGGGTCTGTAAGCGCGCGCCGGTCCCCGGTGCCGTCGTCGCCCGTGGTGAAGCAGACGACCCCCTCCGGGTCAGCTCTACGCGAGGGCTCCGGCCTGCACCGGTGCGGTGGCGGCCCCGAGGCCCACGCCCGCCAGGAGCGGCGCCCCGGAGACGAGTCCGGCCTTGCTCCCCCATACACCTGCGCGTTTCATGGATCTTCCTCCTGGTCGATGGCGCCGGAGGGTTCCTCCGATGTGTCGTGCCGGTCCACCGTGGCGGCGCAGGCATCGCCGCGGATCCCCGGGCTGCGGGTGGTACCTCGAACGTTCCAGGATCGCCCGCGGGGGCTCGGCACCCCTTCCCCGTCGCCGGTCGGCTCAGTCGAACAGCGACAGGATCCGCCCCACCATCGACGTCTCCCCGGTGGCGCAACTGTCGACCAGCCGGTGTGAGCGCGGCGCGTACGTGCCCGACAGGTTGCCCATGCCGTGCAGCTTGGTGCAACCGGTGCGCTGGGCCTCCCGGGAGCGGTCGAGTCCAGCCGGCTGGAAGTCCGTGCCGCGGTAGTAGGCCACGTCGTGGTTCTTCCGTTCGTCCGTGAGGTTGTTGAAGATGGAGCGGACCGGTCGGCCGTCCGCCCACGCACACGTCCGCTCCCCCGCCTGCCAGTCCGCGTCGTCGCCCCGCCAGTCGCACATCTCGCCGTTGCCGTTGTGCTCACTGAAGAAACAGACGCTGTCGGGCGGGCAGCGGTGGTAGCCGAACGGCTTCGCGCCGCCCGTGTGGGTCGGGGCCCTCGACGCCGCCGGCAGCGCCTCGTACACCGGCGTCCCGTCATCGTGGTGGACGTACGCGTACGCCCCGCCGATCAGCAGCGCCGGGAGCGCCAGCATCGCCGTCAGCAGCACCGCCGCCACCGGGTGCCGGCGCCGGAAGGGGGCGCGCAGGCGCGGCGAGCGGGCCGAGTGGGGAACGTGTGCCGCCCGCTCCACCTGCCGCAGCAGGGTCTCGGCCGTGACGCGCCGCGCGTGGGTGGGGGCCAGACAGGCCAGAACGATTATCCTCCAGGGTTCGGGGAGTTCGGGAGACAGGCGCAGCTCCTCGGCGCCGCGCGCGTAGCGCGTCGCCGCGTCGGCGCGGGCCTCCGCGCTGCCGCCGGGCAGTGGGAAGGTACCGGTCAGGACGAGGTGCGCGAAGACGCCGAAGGCCCAGATGTCGGCGGATGGGCGGATCCGGATGCCCCGCTCGTCCATCTCCGGCCACAGCAGCTCCGGCGGGGTGTAGTCGGGCGTGGCGAAAACCGGGGCATAGGCGTGGGTGCCGTCCAGTTCCGCCGCCATGTTGAAGTCGGCCAGCCGTACCGAACCGTCCTCCATCAGCAGCACGTTGGTGGCTTCAGATCGCCGTGGACCCAGCCCGCGCGGTGCAGCTGATACAGGCCTTCGCAGACCTGCGCCAGCATCGCGGGCCCCGACGCCGGTCTCGGGTCGTGGGCGAGTACGGCGTCCAGGGAGCCCTCCGCCCGCTCCAGGACGATGACGGTGGCCCCATCCAGCTCCGGGTGGTCCGGGTCGTCGACGGTCAGCGTCTCGAACATGCGGATGAGGCGGGGGGTCCGCAGACGGGCCAGCACCTCCACCTCGCGTTCGGCCAGTTCGCGCAGGTGGCGCAGTTGGCGCGGGGTGCGGGTGCCGGTCGGCAGGAACTTCAGGGCGGCCCGGCGGGGCAGGGCCGGATCCGCCCCGGCGGCCGGCCTGCCCGCGTAGACGGTCGCGAAGGCACCCGACGCCAGCGGTTCCCGCACCTCCCAGTCCCCCACGCGGTAGCCCCGCGGTACGGGGACCGCGTGCGGCTGCTGCCAGGTCATCCGGCCGCCTCGCCCGGTGCCGCGGCCAGCAGGGCCAGGTCGTCCTCGCGGACGAGGTCGAAGCGCAGGGCGAGCGAGACCAGGGAGTCCTTCTTCCCGTTGGCTCGCCGTGCGGGTCCGGCCGTGTCCGGGTCGGTCCGGAGGCGCAGCTTGACGGCCAGGTAGTCGATGTTCCAGTAGACCGCGCTCCTGGTGACCGTCGGCCACACCGCCCGCAGACGCTCCACCAGTTGCTCGACCGCCGGGAGGGGAGCGTGCGGCTCGCCACGCAGGCGGGGCTCGCACAGGGCGGTCAGCACCGCGAAGTATCGCTTGGTGCGGTCAAGCAGGAACGCCGGGGCCGTCACGTCCCCGGAGAGCCCGGTCCGCGCGACGCTGCGGAAGGCGTGGCCCGGCGCCCAGACGTCGAAGGCGAGCAGGTCGCCCGCCGCGGGCAGGACCACGCGCGAGAACTCGAACGGCACGGGGGCGTCCACGCGGCCCGGGGCGACCTTGATGTGCTCCCCCGCGCCCTCCGGGTTCTCGACCACGTAGGTCTGGTCCTCGCTGAGGTTGCTCAGCAGCCAGAAGGTCAGGTGCGCGGTGATCTCCCCGGCGGCCCGGGGCACCCCTTCGTGCGCGATGGTGAGACGGTCGTCGGCAGGCGCCCTGCCGAAGGCGAGCCGCTCGCCTGTGGCGATCCTGATCTGGCCGTCCGGCCCGGCGCAAGCCGGTGGTACGACGATGATGCTGTACACGGATCCGTCCCCTTCCCCGATTCTTGAGAGCGGCCCTCCCCCGCCGACGAGGGCAGGGTAGGGGACGCTCCGGACGGATATCGAAGCTTCGCCCCCGACCCGGCGCGTCCGCGGAAGGGGCGGGGCACGGCGGAGAGGCCCGGCGCGTCATCGGGTGTGAGCGGTTCGAAGGCCAGCGGTACCGCTGGCCTTCGAACCGTAGTCACGACCGCGTACCGGTACATCACCGAGGCCGTCGAGCACTTGCGAGGCGATCACCGCGGCTTCACCTGGCAGGACTCCCGGCTCACTGACAGCGACAACCCTGCGAAAAGGTCAGTGACGCTCGAATCTCTGACTCAGGTCGCTAGGCGCTGGCCGACCTCGGCGTCAACTGGGCGACGACCTGACTGCCGGCGGGCGGTATCGTTCTGCTGTCGCCCGCTGGCAGTCAGTGGATCGGAGTCACGCTCAACCGTGTGGTCAGCGGCAGTTGACCCAGTCGTTGGAGCCGATCGGGGTGGACGGCATGCTAGACACAGACTCTCCGCGTTCCAGGGTCCCTCCGTTGCCCCGGTAGTTGGTGTTGATGTACACCGTCACGTCGCAGCTGTTGCCGTTGTTGAACATGGACACGACGCCGTTCTTGAAGGCGCCTCCGTACTGGAAGAGGTCCGCGTTGTCGTACTGCACCTTCTGCATCGTGCCCTGGTAGTTGGCCCGCGGCCACACGCAGAACCATCCGCGCGGACAGTCGGACTTCGCTTGCACCCCGACCTCACCGGAGCCGGTAGCCGCCGCTGTCGCCTGCGTCGCTCCCACGATGGAGAGCGCGGCAATCGCGACACCGAGCCTCTTGTGAACCCTCATCAAGTTCCCCCTGAACAAAGTTTCCATTGTCGACGTCAAGACTGACCGGTCCCCGCGAGGGCAAGGCAGCTCGCACCATGTCGTCGTACTTGCCGATACCCATTCTCTTCGGTCGGGCAGCCAGGGCGCCATGCAGGCGTGTCATCGGGCGTGCGCGCCATACTCAGCAGCTCCCGCGCCACTTCGGCCTTGTCTCAGCGGACGCCGGTCTGGGCCCTAGCTGTTCTGTCCGGGGAGGTTGTGGACGGGTGAGCCAGGTCTCGGCTGAGGGATCTTGAACAGGTGAGGGCCTTCCGGTTCGGTGTGGATTGCGACGTCTACACCAACAGAAAGGCCCTCGTGCCCCACCGTAATGCACCCCTGACCGAGACTGGACGGCTGCGTCTGGCCCGCTGCGTGGTCGAGGACGGCTGGACTCTTCGCCGGGCCGCTGAACGCTTCCAGGTCTCGCCCACCACCGCTCAGCGGTGGGCCGACCGCTACCGGGCGTCCGGCGAGGCCGGGATGAGTGATGTGTCCTCCCGCCCGCACACGAGCCCGCGCCGCACCCCGACCCGCACCGAGCGGCGCATCATCAAGGTCCGCGTGCTGCGCCGGTGGGGCCCGGCTCGCATCGCGCACCTGCTGCACCTGGTGCCCTCGACCGTGCATCGGGTCCTGACCCGCTACGGCCTGGCCCGCCTCGCCCATCTGGACCGGGCAACGGGCCGTGTCATACGCCGCTACGAACGCGACAAGCCCGGCGAGCTGGTCCACGTCGACATCAAGAAGCTGGGCAACATCCCCGACGGCGGCGGCCACAAGGTCCTCGGCCGCCAGGCCGGTCGTGCCAAACGGTCCAGCGTCGGCTACAGCTACCTGCACACCGCCGTCGACAACCACTCCCGCCTGGCCTACAGCGAGATACACACCGACGAGAAGAAGGAGACCGCCACCGGCTTCTGGCAGCGGGCCCAGACCTTCTTCGCACAGGCGGGAATCAGCATCGAGCGGGTCCTGACCGACAACGGCTCCTGCTACCGCTCCCGTGCCTGGCGCGACGCGCTGGCAGCGGCCGGGATCACCCACAAGCGAACCCGGCCTTACCGGCCCCAGACCAACGGCAAGGTCGAACGCTTCAACCGCACCCTGCTCGACGAGTGGGCCTACGCCCGCCCCTACCAGTCAGAGCAGGAAAGACGTGACGCCTTCCCCAGCTGGCTGCACACCTACAATCACCACCGCGGACACACCGCGCTCAAGGGCCAGCCACCCGCCAGCCGCGTCCCCAACCTCACAGGGCAATACACCTAGCCATGGCTGGTGTCAGTCGTTCTCGTCCCAGCAGACGTACACCTGAGAGGGCGGTTCGTGAGTTTTTGAGTGGCTCTGTCGTCGCCTGATGGTGTGGGCACGGGCGGAATCTGCCGGTCCGCAGCCGGTGGTCTGCTGGTGTGGCGGGGTGAGTGAACGCAAGCCGTACCCGAGCGACTTATCGGACGAGCAATGGGCTCTGATCGAGCCGGTGATCACCGCGTGGAAGGACCGGCACCGCTCGGTCAGCGGCCACCAGGGCGTCTACGAGATGCGGGAGATCGTCAACGCGATCCTCTACCAGGGCCGGACCGGCTGCCAGTGGGCCTACCTGCCTCACGATCTACCGCCGAAGAGCGCGACGTACTACTACTTCGCTGCTTGGCGGGACGACGGAACAGACCAGGTCATCCACGAACTCCTGCGCTGCCAGGTCCGTGAGAAGGCCCGGCGATTAGAGGACCCGACCCTGATGGTGCTGGACACCCAGAGTGTCCACGCGGCCGCCGGGGTCCCCGCCTCCACGACCGGCCGGGATCCGGCGAAGCGGGTGCCGGGCCGCAAACGGGGACTGGCCGTGGACGTGCTCGGGCTGGTCATCGCCGTCATCGTGCTGGCCGCGAACAGCCACGACAACGCCGCGGGCATCGCCCTGCTGGACCAGGTCGTCGAGCACGCCGGCGGCACCGTCCGCAAAGCCCTGGTCGACCAGGGCTTCAAGAACCAGGTCGTCGCACACGGCGCCGGCCTGGGCATCGACGTCGAGACCGTCGAACGCAACCCGCATCAGGCGGGGTTCGTTCCGCAGCCGAAGCGGTGGAGGGTCGAGCAGACCTACGGGATCTTGATACTGCACCGGCGTCTGGTCCGCGACTACGAGCACCGCCCGTCCTCCTCCGCCTCCCGCGTCTACTGGGCGATGACCCATGTCATGGCCCGACGCCTCACCGGCGCGAACACTCCCACCTGGCGCGATGCGCAGGCGGTGGCAGCGTGAACATCGAGCCCCTACTCGACGCACTCGGCCTCCAGGAGGAGGCCGCCCGGTCCCTGGCCGACGATCTCCGCACCCAGATCACGCAACTGCAGGGGCGACTGCGCGAGGCCGAGACTCACCTCGAGCACCTGGCGATCACCCGGAAGACCGTCACCGTCCTCGCCGACCGGCTCCCCACCCAGGCCGCCTCACCCGAACTGCCCGACCACCCGGACTACCCCCGCATCCTCGCCGTGTTCAACGACGACAGTGGCCCGATGCGGGCCCGTGATGTCTGCGAAGCCCTCGACCACGTACTGCTGCCGAAGAACATCGAAGGCACCCGCGCCAAGCTGAAACGCCTGGTCAAGCTCGGCATACTCACCGAGATCGACACCGGCAGCTTCGCCAGGAAGCAGTAACCGACAAGGTCCGCGACCAGCAGCCCTGCCCCAACCTCACCTCGGAACGGACATCAACTCACGAACCGCCCTCTGACGCAGATACGGCCACGTCGCGGGGCCAACCTTGCCGTCCACCGCCAGAACCCGCCTGCCGCACAACTCATTGAACGCGTGCCTGTGAGGGTGGCGACAGTTGCACCGTCCGAGCGGGCCATCGCACGGCGCTTGGGGCGGCGCCCCGCTCTGTGGATGATACCACGCATAGCGCTCCTGGGATTGACTACACATCGGCAGCGACCTAGTGTCCGCCCGGCCGTGAATGCAGCGAGGAAGCGCGGACTCTGCCGCACTTCCCTGCTGCTTCGCGGTGGCGGGTACAACCGTGCCTCGCAGTCGTGCAGCGAACCTGCAGCAAATCTAGAATTTCCTGGTGGGGCCGTGTCTGCGGCCGGACAGGGACGGGGGTCGGGCGTGGAGTTGTGCCTGCTGGGTGGGTTTGAGGCACACACGGATGATGCCCTCGGTGAATCTTGGAACGGCACGACAGCAGACGGTGCTGGCCGGTCTGCTCGTGGACGCCAATCGGCCGGTGGCGGTTGATCGCTAGTGCACCGGGTGTTGGGGGGACGGGCCGCCG
This sequence comes from Streptomyces hamibioticus, assembly GCF_047946815.1. NCBI lineage: Bacteria > Bacillati > Actinomycetota > Actinomycetes > Kitasatosporales > Streptomycetaceae > Streptomyces > Streptomyces hamibioticus. The sequence continues at coordinate 7,603,271 of NZ_JBKKQY010000001.1, read as the reverse complement.
CAACGTGCCAAGCAGGCCCTGTACGGCTATGTCTCCCGGTTGCGCCGCCTGCTGCCAGGGATGATCACCCGGACGGCGGGCGGCGGATATGTGCTCACCGCCGACGAATCGAGGGTCGACGTGCACCGATTTCACCGGTTGCTCGGGCTGACTCAACAGGCCGACGACGATGCGCGGGCGGTGGCTCTGTTCGAGGAGGCACTGGCCCTGTGGCGGGGGGGGTGCCCCTATGGGTTTGGTCAAGCTGATGGGGCGGTTTGGGGTCGCGAAGAGGACGTCGGTTCGTCGTCTGGCGAGGCAGAGGAGGGCTTGGGTGTGGTGCTTGCCCTGGCTGATCTTCTTGTCGTAGTAGGTGCGGGATGCCGGGTCGGCCAGGGCAGCGAACGCGGAGAGGAAGAAGGCCCGTTTGAGCTGCTTGTTTCCTCTCCGGGACGGTTGCTCGCCACGGATCGACGAACCCGAGCTGCGGGTTGCCGGGGCGAGGCCGGATAGGCGGCGAGGTGGGCGGCGGAGGGGAACGAACTGCCATCGCCCACGTCGATCAAGATCCTGGCTCCGGTCCTGACGCCGATGCCCGGCATCGAGGTCAGGACCTGGAAAGAGGGTGGGCCTCCAGCAGGTCCTCGATCCGTCCGGCCAGCAGTTTCCGCTGGTCAAGGACAGCGGTCAGCGAGCTGGCCAGGCTCGGAACGATCAGCGCGGCCGCATCCGTGCCCGGGACGACCACGGTCTGCTCGTCCAGCGCGGTGAAGATCTCTTCGACCAGCCGCTCGGCCATCCGCGGCGCCTTCGGCCGCAGGAGGGTCACGAGCTTGCGGCGTCCGGCCTTGCGGATCTGGGCCGGAGACCCGAGCCGTTCCAGCAGCGTGAGCACGGCGGCGTGCTGGATGCGCGGGCCGAGGACTCGTTCCACGTGCGGGTGGATCTGCGTGAGCAGGCCGCGGAGCCGGTTGCTGATCCGGGTGGCTTCTCCGGCCAGGTCGTCATCGAAGCCGACGATCATCTCCAGTTCGGCGATGGTCTCGTCTTCCAGTTCGACCGAGCGGAGCGTGTGCGGCATGACCCGGGCCGCGTCCGCGATGACGAAGGCGTCGCGGGCATCAGTCTTGGCCTCGCCCGGATAGAGATCGGCGATCCGCCGCATCGTCAGGCCGGGCAGATAGGCGACCGGGCAGCCCATGTCCCTCGCGACTGCCAGCGGCAGAGCGCCGATGGAGGCCGGCTGGTCGACCACGACGAGCACGGTCCCGTGCTTGGCCTGCAGCTTGCCGAAGACCTCCCGGAGCTTGGGTTCGCTGTTGGGTAACCGCTTGTCGAAGGCCTTCTTCCCGGTCGTGGTGACGGCGGTGGCGGTGTTCGCCCTTGCCGACGTCCAGTCCGAGGAAGGCGCCGATGTCGCTGACGTCGATCACGTGCGTCCTTCGGTCGTTCCCGCCCAGCCGTCCCACGGCACCGATCGCCACATCCACATTACGAAGAGCCTCCCGACCTGCGAAGAAGCCGGTGGTCATGCCCCTAATCAGCGGTCTGTCGATGCCTCCGGAGCCGGTGACACCACCCCGGGCCATGCGTTCGACAGGGGAGAAAGTCATGCCAACTCCGAAGGCCGGGCGCCCCATTGCGGGGCCACCAAAACGGTAATGGGGAGCCCCTCGCCATCGATACCCCTTGGTTCAACACGGCCCGCGACGCGCTCTCTGCAAGGAGCGACGGGCCGCCGAGCTGGACTACACAGACCTGCGGCTGCGCCTGGGGGAACATACCGCGCTGCTTGCCATGCCCGCCCAGCACAGCGCCACCCATCCGCTGGACGAGCGGCTGGCCGCCCAGTACATGCTTGCCCTGTACCGCAGGCGCCGACGCCCTCGCCCACTACCGGCACCTTCGAGGCTTGCTCGCCGATGAACTCGGTAGCGACCCGGGGCAGGAACTGCAGCGCCTGCACCAGGCAATACTCAACGGCAGCCGTGACCTGAGCCCGCCGTGCGCCGCTCCACCGGTCGCAGCCACGGCCATCGTGGCGAAATTGCCAGGCGGTCGACTGCCAACAGAGCGGCTACGCCCGCTCCGCGGCCTCGACCGCCTACGCTACTCGCCCGGGCGCTCAACACCACGGGGCTGATCCACGCATATCTCGGCGAGTTCGACCAGGCGGCGAACCGCACGACGGAAGCGATCGAGACGCTCCGCGCGAACGACCGGCCGTCCGGTACCCAGCCCCCCATTGCCGTACGTTTGACCAGGTCGATCCAGCAGCCGGAGCGGATCTCGGTCAGCTTGAAGCCCTTGTGCTCGCCGCCCTCGTCGTGCTGGTCGACCGTGATCGTCCTGGTCTGGTCCGTCACCCTCAGCAGCGTGCCGTGCTCGTCGTACGTGTCACTGGTACCGGACTTGCGGTCGGTCAGGGTGTAGGTGCCGTAGACCCCGACCTGGGAGTTCTTGATGCGTCCCGCGGTGCCGGTGTACTGGCGTTGCACTCCCGCCGAGGCATGGCCCTTCTTCACGAAACCGGTCTCGTCCACGATGAGGACACCACCGTCGGTGCCGAGGTGTTCGACGGCGTAGGCGCGGATGTCGTCGCGGACGGCATCGACGTCCCAGCGGGCGTAGCGCAGCAGCCGCTGCATCGGCCCCGGCCGCGCGTGACCAGCCTGTTCGGCCAGCCGCCAGCAGTTCTTCCGCTCGACGCAAGACAGTAGTCCGAGCAGATAGAGCGGGCGCTCGCCCTCGGCTCAACTCGGCCGAACCGGCCCGCGATCCGGGCCATGGCCTGGTCGAACATTGCCCGCCAGCGGGCGGGGTCTACGCTATGGCCAGCGGCCACCGCACGATCTTCGTTTGTCCACACACCAACCGATGATCACGCGGTGGCCGTACCGTTCCCCGCCGGGTACGGCCACAAGATCGCAAAGTCAGACTGGAGTACTAGACGAGTAGTTCAGAATGCGGGGTTCCCGGAGGATGAGTGTCCAACTTCTGCGGTACCACGGAAGTTGTAGGAACCGGGGCGGCTACCGCGCTGGTCTGAGCGAGGGTTCAACCCGTGGGACGCGGTCTTATGGTGTGGACCGTACGTTCTGGGAACACAAGGGTCCACCAGAGATGGGCTGACAGCCCTTCTTCGTTCCTCAAGGGGGAAACTATGCCTGCGCGAATCACATCGCGCCTTGCGACTGGGCTGACGGCCGCCGTGGCTGCGCTGGCGATCGGCGGTTTGACCGCCGCTCCCGCGTCCGCCAGCGGAACCTACAGCGGGCTTCCCTATATCCAGGGTGCTGGCAACTACCGGGACGACTTCCATGACGAAGGCGTCCTGTCCACCAGCACACGCCTACTCCAACGCCACCTGCCTGTGGCAGAAGGTCTTGTGGGCGCACGGCCTTCTGGACTGGTCCGACATCGACGGCATTTACGGCACCAAAACAGCCACAGCCACCTATAATTATCAATATAGGCGCCTCCTTTCCAGCTGGGACGGGATCGCTGGCCGGGAGACGTTCACCGATGCGATGGGCCATCCCGATTGGCTGAGGGACACCAACGGTGACGGTAACCCGGACGAATACGTAGCCCGTAAGGGCTTCAAGCTCACCCGCGACGCCAACGGCAGGTACAAGTTCTACGACGCCGAAGGCAACGCGCGGCTTGCCTACAACTACCTGACCTGCAGCTAGACGAGTAGTTCCGATGTGGCTGAGTGGTCCCTACCTTGTTGATCGGGATGAGCGAGCCATTCGTAGGGTTGGTTCACCCAGGGGTGTCGGGTGTGGCTTTCAGTGGTCTGCGTCCGTGGCTTCTTACGATTCGCCGCCCGACACCCCCCGACGACTCGGCTGCTGATTACTGAGGTTTTCTCAGTGAAATGATCGAAGTGAACCGGTGTGGATCACCGGCGAGAGGCGCCACACCACTCGGACAGACGTAAAGCCCCTGGTAGGACAGGTCTCACCACAAGATCATGTCCGTAACCACCAGAGGCTTCACGTTGGTCACCTATGTTGTCATGCTCGATGTCCCGCGCCATGTCGTGGAGTACCTGTCGCGTCTGCTCGCCGCGCACCGACGGCACATCGGTACCCCGCGCGGCAGCCGGGCGCTTGGCCCGTTCCGCCAGGCGGTGCTGGTGCTGCGCTGGTTCCGAGAGCGCGGCTGCGTACACTGCCTGGCCCGGGATGCCGGAGTCTCACAGGCCACCGGGTACCCCTACCTGCACGAGGGCATCGATGTCCTCGCCGACCAGGCCCCGGACCTGCATGAAGTCCTGGACCGTTGTCGGCGCGAAGGTATGACCCACGTGATCCTGGACGGCACGCTGATCGAATCGAACCGGCTGGCCGGTGTCCGCGACAACGGCAACGACCTGTGGTTCAGCCAGAAACACAAGGCGTTCGGCGGCAACGTGCAGTTCCTGGCCGCTCCGGACGGCACCCCGCTGTGGGTCTCCGGCGTCGAGCCCGGCTCTACCCCGACATCACCGCCGCACGCATTCATGCCCTGCCCGCCCTCTACAAGGCGGCGGCCGACGGCCTGCCGACCCTGGCGGACAAGGGCTACATCGGCGCCGGCATCGGCATCCGCATCCCCGTCCGACGCCCAAAAGGCAAGTCCGAGCAGGCGCTTCACGTCGACACCCGCATGTCCAACACCCTGCTGCGACACCTACGGCGCTCGGCGAGCGCACCGCCGCCGAACTCAAGCAGCGATGGCGCACCCTGCAGCACGTCACGCTCAGCCCCAGCCGCATCGGCGACATCGCCCGCGCGGCCCTCGTCCTCAACGGAATCTGGAAGTGATCACCGTTGAGAAAACCTCACTGAGCAGCGGCAGCGACGCCGGGCTCTTCGAGGCCAGGGCTCTCGGCCCGTCTTGCGACCAAGCCTTGCCCCAACGCTGTACCGACCGGACGCTGACTCGCAGGTCGTGAGCGATGACCGTGTTCTCGTCGCCCTGCCTGAACCGCTCGGCTGCCTGCAACCGCAACTTCTCGCGGAACGCCGTTCGTCGGTCAGCCCGCCCTTGCGCATACCTCATGCGGTCGGCATACCGCAGGGATCATGAGGCGTCAGCCCCTACGACACCACGCTTTGAAAGTCAGTAGTTGCAGCCGGTGACCTTTACCTGCGAACCCAGAGGTTGGTTGAGGTCGACGCGTACCTTGTTCGAGTTGGCGCAGTTGAAGGTGACATTGCCAACCGAAACGGTGGCAGGGCCGGTGCTGGTGACCTCGATCGTCGTGGCGGTGAGGACGATCTCTGTCTCCGTACTGCCCTTGGTGTCCACGGTCGCGGAGTCGCCACCTGCTGATTTGACGGTCGTGTTGCACTGGCCCCTGCTGTAGTCCTTGAAGGTGAGCGTCGCCGTGTTGAACTCGAAGCTGTTCGGACCGCTGCCCATGCAGGCAATGCTGACCTTGCCCGCGGCGGTCTCGATGTCGGTCTTGCAGGTGCCCCTCTGCTCGTTGAAGATCAGCGTGGTGCCGTTGACGCCGGGTTTGTCGTGGCCGTCGCACCGGACGTCAATGTCGACCACCTGAAGGTCGACCGTCACCTTGCAGGTGATCCGCACGGTGGCGTCATCGCTGACATCGACGCATCCCGTGGGCAGCGGGTCGGCGGTGGTGGTGGCCGAGGCGGTGGCAGGGAAGGCCATCAGCCCCACCACCAGCAGCACGGCTGACAGCAGTGCGCGTATCAGGTGGCGTGGTCTCTGCATGAACAGCTCCTTCGGTCGGGACCGGGTGCGGTGCAGCAGTGCAGAGTGCGAACGGTTGCCGCGCGAGCGCGCGCGCCGCCCGGCCACCGGCCGATCGAACAATCCGATGCCCGATGTACATAACCGGCGGCCGTACCGGGACAGGAGTAAGGCAGCGGACCACTACAAGACAGACGTGTTGCCACACGCCCGCAGACCAGAGGGGCCACCACCCGCACACCCATCACTCAGCCCGATAGTTCTATTGCGTTCCGCATTGGAACGACAGAGCGGAAACCAGCCGCAGGGCCCCTGGCGCCACAGGCATACGGCATACGGCATACCACCAGACGCGAGCGGTGCGCTCCCACCGAGCGACCGATCTGGTCAGTCAGCCTAAGAACGCGAGTTGCCCAACAGACATTCAGAAACAGGCAGTCAAAGAGTTTTGTCCCGTCAGGGGTGTTTGGCTGCTTTTTGGGTGGTCGACTTGCCTGGGACTGTTGAGGCTGCTGGCCACCGCCGCGCCGCCTGCGGCTGGTGATGACGGTCGAGGGTCCGTTTCGGTCCCTTCGCTCCTGTCTGATCCCAACGCGCCCCGTTCAGCCCTTTTTGCGCCCTGCAGTCGAGGAGCTGTCGGCGGTACTGCCAGAAACATGCCTCGACACCGGCCGTATCCGAGTGACCTGTCCGATGCCCGATGGGAACTACTGGAACCAACTCTGACAGCCTGGCGGGCCGAGCGGAGAGGGAAGGGTCTGGACATCGGCCGGCCACCCGAGCACGACCAGCGCCGCGTCATGGACGCCATCCTCTATGTCGACCGGACCGGGATCCCATGACGGTACCTGCCTCATGACTTCGCTCCGTGGGAGACGGCGTACGGGTACTTCGCGGCCTGGCAGAAGGACGGCGTGTTCGATCAGCTCAACGGCCTCCTCCGCCGACTTGTGAGAGGCCGAGGGCGGGACGCCGAACCGAGTGCGTGTCCTCGACGCGCAGAGCATCAAGACGTCCGCCAACGTCCCGGCCGCTACCAGGGCATTGACGCGGGCAAGAAGATCGCAGGACGCAAGCGCCACATCGGCGTGGACACTCTCGGGCTTCTCCTGGCCGTGTGGGTCACCGCCGCCAGCGTCTCCGACAACACCGGCGGCATCTACCTGCTTTCGAATATCGCCAAGGCTCATCCACGCGTCACCAAGGCGTGGGCCGACTCCGGCTACCGGACGAAAGCCATAGAGCACGGCGCCCGCCTGGGTATCGACGTCGACGTCGTCCGCCGCGACCCAAATCAGAAGGGCTTCAAAGTCATCCCCAGACGCTGGGTTGCACCGCTCCGGGTTCGATGGAGGCTCTATGCGTTGACTCCAGCTGCCGGTTGGGGCTGGCGTTGAGCGTAGTGGTTGGTCTCGTGCTCGTGGGGCGGGATGTCCCGATCGCGGTATGGAGGCGCTGGTTGTTGAACCAGTCGACCCATTCCGCGGTGCCGAGTTCCACGTCGGCCAGGCCGTGCCAGGGCCTGCGGGGCTTGATCAGCTCGGTTTTGTAGAGGCCGATCTGGGATTCCATGAGCGCGTTGTCCAGGGCGTCGCCGACGGTGCCGATCGAGGCGTCGATGCCGGCCTCGATGAGGTGGGCGGTGAACGCGAAAGACGTGTACTGGCTGCCCGCGTCCGAGTGATGAACGAGCCCGGGACCTGCGGGGATGCTACCGGTCGCGGCGCCACAGGGCCATGTCCAGAGCGTCGAGGACGAGCTTGGACCGCTTGCTGGTGGCGACCGACCAGCCGACGATCGCCCGGGAGAACACGTCCACGACGAAGGCGACGTAGACGATGCCGGACCAGGTCGCGGCATAGGTGAAGTCGGCAACCCACCGCTCGTTCGGACGGGATGCGGTGAAGTCACGTTCCAGCAGGTCACAGGCCCGCCCATGGCCATCGTCGCGGATGGTGGTGCGGATCTTCTTCCCGCGTCGGGCACCCTCAAGGCCGAGATCACGCATCAGCCGGGCGACCGTGCAGCGGGCCACGGGTATGCCCTCACGGTGCAGCCCGCCAGACCTTCCGCACTCCGTAGACGCCGAAGTTGTCGGCGTGGACGCGGCTGATCTGCGTCTTCAGCTCTGCGTCGCGGATCGATCGTGCACTGGGAGTGCGGCTTTTGGCGGCGTAGTAGGTGCTCGTCGCGATCTTCAGTCCGTGGCTGGTCAGGACTTTGCAGATCGGCTCGACTCCGAACACCTGCCGGTGGGCGTCGATGAACGCTACGAGCGTTTCGACGGCCGGTCGAGCTCGGCCGCGAAGAAGGCCGAGGCCGCCTTGAGGATCTCATTCGCCCGGCGCAACTCGGAGTTCTCGGCCCGCAGCCGCTTGATCTCCGCGGCCTCCTCGGACGTGACACCGGGCCGCCGACCGGTGTCGACCTCGGCCTTGCGGACCCACGTCCGCACTGTCTCAGCGGAACCGATGCCCAGCTTCGCGGCGACCGCCTTCATCGCGGCCCACTCCGTCGGGTAGTTGGGACGGATCTCCGCGACCATGCGCACCGCACGCTCACGAAGCTCGGGAGGGTAGGGGGACGGACGTGCCATGACTCGATCCTCTCAGAGGGCGGTTCGTGAGTTGATGTCCGTTCCGAGGTGAGGTTGGGGCAGGGCTGCTGGTCGCGGACCTTGTCGGTTACTGCTTCCTGACGAAGCTGCCGGTGTCGATCTCGGTGAGTATGCCGAGCTTGACCAGGCGTTTCAGCTTGGCGCGGGTGCCTTCGATGTTCTTCGGCAGCAGTACGTGGTCGAGGGCTTCGCAGACATCACGGGCCCGCATCGGGCCACTGTCGTCGTTGAACACGGCGAGGATGCGGGGGTAGTCCGGGTGGTCGGGCAGTTCGGGTGAGGCGGCCTGGGTGGGGAGCCGGTCGGCGAGGACGGTGACGGTCTTCCGGGTGATCGCCAGGTGCTCGAGGTGAGTCTCGGCCTCGCGCAGTCGCCCCTGCAGTTGCGTGATCTGGGTGCGGAGATCGTCGGCCAGGGACCGGGCGGCCTCCTGGAGGCCGAGTGCGTCGAGTAGGGGCTCGATGTTCACGCTGCCACCGCCTGCGCATCGCGCCAGGTGGGAGTGTTCGCGCCGGTGAGGCGTCGGGCCATGACATGGGTCATCGCCCAGTAGACGCGGGAGGCGGAGGAGGACGGGCGGTGCTCGTAGTCGCGGACCAGACGCCGGTGCAGTATCAAGATCCCGTAGGTCTGCTCGACCCTCCACCGCTTCGGCTGCGGAACGAACCCCGCCTGATGCGGGTTGCGTTCGACGGTCTCGACGTCGATGCCCAGGCCACGCCGTGTGCGACGACCTGGTTCTTGAAGCCCTGGTCGACCAGGGCTTTGCGGACGGTGCCGCCGCGTGCTCGACGACCTGGTCCAGCAGGGCGATGCCCGCGGCGTTGTCGTGGCTGTTCGCGGCCAGCACGATGACGGCGATGACCAGCCCGAGCACGTCCACGGCCAGTCCCCGTTTGCGGCCCGGCACCCGCTTCGCCGGATCCCGGCCGGTCGTGGAGGCGGGGACCCCGGCGGCCGCGTGGACACTCTGGGTGTCCAGCACCATCAGGGTCGGGTCCTCTAATCGCCGGGCCTTCTCACGGACCTGGCAGCGCAGGAGTTCGTGGATGACCTGGTCTGTTCCGTCGTCCCGCCAAGCAGCGAAGTAGTAGTACGTCGCGCTCTTCGGCGGTAGATCGTGAGGCAGGTAGGCCCACTGGCAGCCGGTCCGGCCCTGGTAGAGGATCGCGTTGACGATCTCCCGCATCTCGTAGACGCCCTGGTGGCCGCTGACCGAGCGGTGCCGGTCCTTCCACGCGGTGATCACCGGCTCGATCAGAGCCCATTGCTCGTCCGATAAGTCGCTCGGGTACGGCTTGCGTTCACTCACCCCGCCACACCAGCAGACCACCGGCTGCGGACCGGCAGCTTCCGCCCGTGCCCACACCATCAGGCGACGACAGAGCCACTCAAAAACTCACGAACCGCCCTCTTAGAGGGTGTAGGCGAGGCCGTGGGTGGCGGCGATCTGCTCGGAGGCGTGACCGGCGTGGACGTGTACGGGGTTGCCTGCGGTGTGGCGCACCCTGAGGGTGGTGCGGACCTGGTTGCAGCCGCCGAGTTGGGCCGTGGTGATGTTGAGGGTGTTGGTGGCCGTCTGGTGGTGTTTGGCGTTGGAGATGCTCCACTTGGCGACCGGCCCCTTGATGGGGCCGCCGCAGAGGGCGCCACTGGGTGTCTGTGGCTGCGCTTCGATCCAGGTCTCCACGTCGGTGCCGTGGTAGGCGGTGCTGCCACCGTCGCAGTAGGGAGAGCCGGCGACGCAGGTGGTGAGGTTGGCGTCCTGGACGATCGTGGTGCGCTCGCCGCCGGCCGGCACGGTGTGGGTGTAGCCGAGGGTGGTGGCGGTCGTGCCCCGTGCCACGGTGGTGGCGCTCGCGGCGGGCAGGGTCCAGCGGGATGCCGAGCTGGTGGCCAGACGGCCGAGTTCGGCGCCCGCCGGGATCCGCATCGTGACCTGACGGTCTGCGTTGATGATGCTGGAGTAGCTCGTCACCGACAACCGGCACGTGTAGGTGCTGGTGGTGGGCGCTTGGAACATCCAGCGCAGCCCCGGGTTCAAGCTCGTCTCGCCGGGCGGGACGAGGTTGGCCGCCCAGTAGGCGCCGGTCTCAGTACCCTGCGGTAGCACGGCACCGCTCGCGTACCGGCAGCGGACGGCGAAGGTCGTACCGATGTTGTCACCGCTTCGCAGCGCCGTGACCGCGGTTGCAGACAGGTTGCGGGACCAGAGGTAGGACTTCTCACCAGCGGCGGCGTCAAAGGTGGTCGCGGTGCCGGGGATGTCCCGGTAGATGTCCGGTTCGTCGCGTCCGTTCACCGGAAAGTCGAAGACTGTTGAGGCAGCCCAGGCCGGAGAGGCCGCCATGGGCCCCAGCGTGGCCGCGAGCGCAGCCACCGACATCCAACGCCTGCGAACGAAACCCATAATGTCCCCAGTCCTGACTGTTAGTCACTGATCAGGTGCGACCCTAGCACGGATATCGAACATGTGATCGCCTTGTGTGAAGTCGCCAACTCGTCGTCGGGGCAGCGGGCAAGGTGCGGGGCGAGCGTGCCCGTGATCACCCGGGTGAGGCGGCCGAGGGCCTGGGCGAGCTGCCTCTTCTCGTACTCGATCCAGTCCGCGGGGTCATCGGAGAACATGTAGCCGTCCTTGCGCCGCCAGGTGATCGGGGTGAGGTTCTCCGCGGCGCCGACATCGCGAAGGTGCCGGATACCGCGCTGGACCTGGGACTGCTTCAGCCGTGTGGCGGCAACGAGCTGGACCCTGTGCAGGCCAGCCGGTCTGGCTTCCATCAGCGCGACGCGGACCAGGTCGCCGTAGTGCTCCGACAGAGGCTGGGCCGGGCGGCAAGGGCTGCGGGCCATGGCCTACTCGCCCCGAAGGAGCTGCGCGAGCTGCTCGTCGAGGGTGAACTGGGGGTGTCCCAGAGGCAGAGCTTCCGATCGTGCTGGTCTGGGACCGGCTCAACACCCACGTCTCCCACGCCATGCGCGAGCTGATCGCCGAGCGTGACTGGCTGACGGTTTTCCTGCTGCCCGCCTACTCGCCGGACCTGAACCCCGTCGAGTGGGTATGGGCGTACGTCAAGCGCAGCCTGGCCAACCTCGCCGTGGTCGCCCTCGACCGGCTCGAAGCCCTCGTACGCAACCGGCTCAAACGCCTCCAGTACCGCCCCGAAACCCTCGACGGCTTCATTGCGGGCACCGGCCTGACCCTCGACGACCCAACCTCACCCTAACGAGCCGAAGTCAGTAATTCAGGTGCGCTGAAGTGAAGATCAGCTAAGCTACCGCTGCCACCGCCTGACGACCCCGTGCTGATGCATACCGGGCGACGGCCGGGAGCAACCGCCATAGTTCAGAGCCCCGTCAGACGGTTCATGACCTTCGGCGATACACCAGGACGTCCGGGTGGCGGGCGCCTCGCTGACCTCCTGGCGACACATTCCGCAGTGACTAGGATTGGACACTCCCGCATGAAGCTTAAGCGCATAGGCGCAGCACTCGTCACTACACTCGCCGTTGTCACTGGCAGCGCACTGGTTAACGCAACACCTGCCGCTGCCGTAGGTGGATGCCCGAGCGGCAAGCTCTGCCTCTGGGACACCCCCGACTATGGAACCATCGATGTCACATCGACCAGCACAAAGGCGTGCATCTACCTGCAGCACCACGGTACGTATGGATTCCGTGGCGGAATCCGCTCGTATGTTAACAACCTCCCGGTCAATGCCGTCGTGTATCGCTGGGACGACTTCTACGAGATTTACCTCCTCGAAGGGACTATCCGCCCCGGCGGATTCAGCAGCAATGCCCCCAAGGGCTGGGGCAAGCTTGGTGCAGTATGCATGGGCGGTGTCAACCCTTAGAGGTTGTCTCACGTGGTGATGGTGCGGGGGACTGCTGCACGGTTGGGTGACACCTGACCTGGCTTGCTGAGAAGCGGCCTGGAAGGATGTTGCAGTGCCCAAGCCGTATCCGAAGGAGTTCCGCGAGGACGTCGTGCGGGTCGCGCGCAACCGCGAGCCCGGTGTCACGTTGGAGATCGCTGCCGATTTCGACGTCCACCCAATCACGCTGTCGAAGTGGCTGCGTCGCGCCGAGGTCGACGAGGGCGCCAGGCCCGCGACGGCGTCGGGTGAGTCGGCCGAGCTGCGCGAGGCACGCAAACGGATCCGGCTGCTGGAGCAGGAGAACCAGGTGCTCAGGAGGGCGGCGGCGTATCTGTCGCAGGCGAACCTGCCGGCAAAATGATGTACCCGCTCGTCCGCGAGCTGGCCGCCACCGACGCCCCTTACCGGGTGCCGGTGGCGGTGACGTGCCGGGTGCTCGGGCTGGCCCGCCAGCCCTACTACCGGTGGCTGGCCTGCCCGGTCACCGACGCCGAACTGGCCGAGGCGTACCGAGCCAACGCCCTGTTCGACGCGCACCGCGACGATCCCGAGTTCGGTCACCGCTTCCTGCTCGACGAAGCACGCGCCGCCGGTGAGGCGATGGTCGAGCGGACCGCCTGGCGGATCTGCCGGGACAACGGCTGGTGGAGTGCCTTCGGCAAGCGCAGGGGCCGGGGGAAGAACGCCAAGGCCGGACCGCCGGTCCACGATGACCGGGTGCGGCGTAACTTCGCCGCCGACGGACCGAACCGGCTGTGGCTCACCGACATCACGGAGCACGCGACCGGCGAGGGCAAGCTGTATCTGTGCGCGGTCAAGGACGTGTTCTCCGGCCGCATCGTGGGCTATTCCATCGACTCCCGGATGAAGTCCCGCCTCGCGGTGAACGCGCTGGAATCCGCCGTCGCCCGCCGTGGCCAAGTGGCCGGGTGCATTGTGCATTCGGATCGCGGCTCGCAGTTCCGGTCACGGAAGTTCGTGTCCGTTCTCACCCGGCACGGCCTAGTACTGCAACGGTGCTTGCCGTGACTGCTGACCAACGGATCCTCCCAGCTCACCCACCTCAGCCTCGCCGAGATCAGACGCCTGATCACCCGACTCACCACACGCCGCCCCACCCCGGTCGCCTGTCCGAGCGCGGAATCGACTATGTGCCGGCCGTCCGCACGGACGTGAGTGCCCACCCGCTCGACGCCAAGCCCGTGGCCCCGGACCGCAACGGCCCCACCGGGTGCCGGCACCAGCCCCGCTACCGCCAGCCCGCGCCCTCGGTGGCAGCCCTGGCCGCCGGCCTCGGACAGGACGCATTTCGTCTCCCTCACCTGGCGGCACGGCTCGCGCGGCGCGTTACGCTCCCGCTTCGCCGCCGTGCGCGTCCGCCCCGCGGGCAAGGCCGTCGAGCGCCCGATCCGGGCCGCGGCCTCGGCCTCGGCCGAACAAGGATGGTGGGACGGCGTCCTGCCCGACTGCTGGCTGCTGGTCGAGCGGCCCCAGGACGCCGAGGCGCCCACCGACTACTGGCTGTCCAGCCTGCCGGCCGACACCCCGATCACCGATCTGGTCCGCCTGGCCAAGGTCCGCCGGCGCATCGAGCACGACTACCGCGAACTCAAGTACGGCCTGGGACTGGACCACTTCGAAGGCCGGTCCTGGCCCGGCTGGCACCACCACGTCACCCTCGTGACCGCCGCCCACGCCTTTCTTACCGAACAGCGTCTGGCCCCAAAAGCACCCACAACGGGCTCACCCTCTACCAGACCCTCGACGCCCTCCAAGATGCCCTGAGGTGCTGGACAGGCTTTTGCACCACCTGCCACCAGCCCTTGCCCAGCAGACCGCACACGACACCAAGATCGAGACAGACCTAACGGAGTCCTATTAGTCGACCAGTCGGACACTGCGGTGAACACGAAACACCCTCGGATAAATTTACGCCCGAGGGTGTTCCATACCGGCCCCGCATTTACGCGGCCCGATCTCCCTCCCACTGATAGACACCCGCAGCGGGGAGGAGCCGCTGCGGGGGCTCTTCCTCACGGCTGGCGTCGACTTGGGCGAGCAGGTCCTGGTGGGCCCTGACCCACTTGTTGATGTCCCACTTGCCCGATGCGCTGCCGTGGGTGAGGGCTCGGACCGCTGCGGCGAGCCAGGGTTCGAGGTCGGCGGGTTCGAGCACGTATTGATCAGAAACTCATGGGGTTCTCGTTCAGGACGTAACGGACGTGCGGGCCGCCGAAGTAGCCGCGGACGATGTGGGGCTGACGCTGGCGCCTGCGGAAGAAGCGGCGGGTCTCGGTGGCGAGTTCGTCCTGGTTCCGGGCGCGGTGCTGCTTGGGCAGACTGTGCTTGAGGTCGGCATTGACCAGCTCGTCGGGGTTCAGCTCGGGCGAGTACGGCGGCAGGAAGTGCAGCTCGACATAGTCGGGATGGGCAGCGAGCCATTCCCGGACCTTCTTCGAGCGATGCGCGGAGTGCCCGTCGACCACGAGATGCACCTTGCGGTCGAAGTGGCCGGCGAGGCGCTCCAGGAAGCGGCACATCACCTCGGCGGTGAAGCTCTCGGTGAAGGCCATGAAGTGCATCCGGCCCTTGGTGCTGATCGCCGACATCGCGTTCACCGAGAACCGGTTCCCGCTCCGCCGCACCACAGGAGTCCTCCCCTTCTCGCCCCAGGTGCGGCCGGTGACCTGGTCCGAGCGGATGCCGACCTGGTCGGCGAAGAGGACCTCGCCGCCGTCCTCCTTCGCCTTCGCACGGATCTTGGGCCAGGTTTCCTGGTGCCAGCGTCGGACAGCTTCGGGGTACTGCTCGACGGCCCGCTTGTCGGGGCGCTGGAAGGACAGCCCCCACCGCTTCAGGTACTTGCCGACCCCCACCTCGGTCAGCCGCACCCGGTACAGCTTCGCGATCAGCTCGCCGATCAGCCGCCGCGTCCACAATTGCCCACTCAACCCCACGTCACAGGGCCGGTGATCGAGGACCGCCTGCCGCACGGCGGCCTGCTCGGTCTCCCCGAGCACCTGGTGCACCCCGGCCGGCTTGCCCCGCGGGCGCATGACCAGCGCATCCCGCCCGCCGGCCTGCCACTTCGCCCACCAGATGTCGACTGCCTTCAGTGACACCCCGAACACCGCCGCCACGTCCTCACGGTCCCGCCCCGCCACCAACGCGGCCACCGCCCGCAGCCGCAGGACCTCCTGCGCCGACGGCGACAGATGCCGCACGTCCCCCACCAGATCGCTCACACCCCTCCAACGACCCAGAACCCAAACCGTTTCTGATCAATAGTGAACCTCTTTCATCCTGTGCTGGAGGGTGAAATGGGCTGGTCAGCGGATGTAGTGACGAGGCAGGGACCCTCGTCGTTGGCGTGGTGATTCCACTCATCACACCGGCGACCGAAGAGGCCCTGTTGGTTCCGTATCCTGCCATGCTCGATGTCCCGTATGAGCTCGTTGAGCATGTTTCCTGGTTGCTGTATGAGCACCGCCGGTCTCGCAACACCCGCTGGCGCAAGCTCGGTTGCTTCAAGCAGGCGCTGCTCACCCTGATCCCTATCGACCGGATCCGCGCGGACGAGCCGTACTACGCGATGAAGCACCGCAAACACGGTATGAACGCGCAGGTGATCGCCCGGCCCGATGGCACACCGCTCTGGTTCTCGCGCGCGGTACCAGGACGCACCCACGACCTGACCGCGGCCCGCACGCACGGCATCGTCCAGGCCACGCTGACCCGGCAGATCCTCGTCCTCGCCGACCGCGCTCACCAGGGCGCCGGCGCCACCTTCCGCACCCCGTACCACCACCACCGCGACCAACCCGAGCACCACCAACAGTTCAACCGCGACCACGCCCGGCTGAGAGCTCCAGGCGAACGCGCCTTCGCCCAGCAGAAGACCTGGAGAATCCTCCGGCGAGCCAGATGCTCCACCGTCGCATCGGCACGATCGTCCAGGCCGTCCACACGCTCCTCACCTGCAGCCATTCAGGATGAAAGAGGTTCATTGTGTAGCAGCGTTGAGAACCAGGGCTTCGTCCCGATCAGAGTAGGAACTCCAAAGCACCACTTCACCTTGCAATTTGCCACCCCACAAGGAAGCAGTACATCCGTCACGGAAACGAATCGAAATTTCTGTTGCACTACCCCCATTATCAACGCGCCAAGCACCGTTTCCTGACTTTTCGTCGACACCTTCGGGATCGCAGTGGAAGTATTCCAACCTCAATTTTGACGCGGAGAAGCTTCCATCATCCCGCAACTCAAGTCGAGCATCGTTGGCCAACCATTTATCCACCATGTGCTGTCGATCCAGGTGTGCGTCTTCCGGGTAAGGATACCCCTCCGTGGAGACGTAGCATCCAGCAAGAAGCCCTCCGAGGAGCAGCGCACATATTGCTGCTCGTGCACCTCCCGCAGCATCCGTCCATTTTCCTCGTGGCACTAATCTTCACTCCATCTAGAGAGCCGGGGCTCGTCCGCCCCGGCTCGTACACCCGATCAGTTCGGTATGAGCACCCGGAAGGTGATTGTCATATGGTGCGAGACCGCCGCATTTTCAAATGCGACGATGCCGTCGTGGTCGTACTTCTGGACGAATCTGTCGGCAGGGGTACCGTACCCGGTTACTATATGGGCGAACGAGGACATAGTCATCGAGTTCTGGATTGTCAGGCGGGCCTGGATACCTCTGGCGTTAGCTCGGAGTATCTCATACTTCGTGGTGTACGACCCAAGCACCCCAGTTGCCATATTGTGGTCGCCCGTGATCATTGACCAGGCATCTTTCGTGAACTGCTGGACTTTGGATTTCTCCTTCCCGATGGAGTAGGGCTGCAGCAAATCTTTTGTATCGCCATTCTGTGCCCACTTCCGGGCTATTTCCTTTTTCTGAGTAGCTGTTATGTCACTCGCCATGACTTGCTGGGCTACTTGACTGTCTTCCCCATAGACGGTTCCAGGCTCTAGATCCCCTATGAACCACTTGTAGCCTATTAGGCGCAGGCCGTCGTCTCCGCCTCCCAGCACCGCGTCTTCTGGGTTGCAGTGCAGCAGAATGGGGACCGCTGCACATTCACGCTTCTCGAGATACCCAGGAGCTGCAATAGCAGGCGGTATGTAAGGGAGGTTCGCTGGAACGGGACCCACGATGGGTCCTGCGGTCGTAGCGTTGCACGGGCGGAGAGGAACGACTCCACATGTCGGCGTGCCGACCGTGGCAGTACCTGTTCCTGTGCTGACGTTGTTATTAGTTGTGCGAGGCGTCTGCGGCTTTGAGTAGTCGACAGCCTCGTTGGGGCGCCCGTTCCCCGCCGTACCGTCGGGGCGCTTCGGGCATCCCGGGTTGCCGCCGAAGCCGCAGGCGAGGCCCATGCCGGTGGGGTCGGAGTAGACCAGAGGGTTCTGGGCTCCGTAGCTGTAACCGTTGAGGGTCTGGGGTCTGTCGGTTTCCAGGAGCGGGTCGACGCTAATGAACTGGCCAAGTTGCGGGTCGTACTCGCGGGCGCCTATATGGGTGAGGCCGGTGTTCGTGTCGTGGGTTTTGCCGAGGAATCCCTTGTCGTTGGGCCAGGGGCCGTGGATGGGCTTTCCGCGGTCGGCGCCGAAGGGAGTGGTGTAGCGCCTGGTGAAGGCTTGGCTGCTGTCCCTCTCGACGGCCAGGCTGGCCGTGCCGTGGTGGTCGCTGATGACGAACTTGACCTTGTGGCTGCCGGTCTCATTGGTGCGCATGGCGGCGGTGATGCCGTCGGCGGCGTAGTAGCGCTGGGCCCAGGTGGTGCCGTCGGCGCGGAGGTGGAGTTCGGTCTTGCCAGCGTAGAGGACTCGTTCGCCGTTTTCTGTGGCTCGGATCAGGAGAGTGCCGTCGGGGCCGTAGAGGTAGTCGGTTGACTTTCCGTCCTGGGTGAGGCGGGAGAGTTTGCCTTCCTCCGACCAGTTCAGGTCCTGGCTGGTGCTGGTTGCCTGTCCGGGGCGCTTGGCGGTGTTGCCTGTGGCGTCGTAGGTGTAGGTGTGCTCTGGGCTGGCGCAGTCGGTTTTGGTGGTGGTGCCGGTCAGAGTGTGGGGCTGGTCCTTGTTGGTGTAGCAGTAGGTGGTCTTGGTGGTGGCGCTGTTGGTGTGCTGGGTTTCGCTGGTGCGCTGGCCTGCGGTGTTGTAGGTGTAGCTGGTCCAGTACGGGGCCGGGCCCGACAGTGCGCTGGCGCTGGGTGCGTCGGTGCACTTGTGGGAGGCGGGGGTCCAGGCTTCGGTCAGGCGTCGGTGGCCGTCGTAGGTGAAGCACTGGGTTTCGGCGCTGCTGGTGCCGCCCAGGGGGGTGGCGTCGTTGATCTGGGTGATGTTGCCGGCTTGGTCGTAGGTGTACTTCAGGTCCTGCAGCCGGTATGCGTGCGTGTTGTCCTGGACGTAACTGCTGGTCAGGCGGCCGGTGCCGGTTTCGAAGGTGTTCTGGACGAAGACCTTCTTGTCGGTGCCCATCGTCATCTGCCACGGCTCGGACAGGGCCGAGTAGTCCACGTGGGAAAGGTAGACGCCGATTGAGGTCAGGTTGCCCAGGCCGGTGTATCCGTAGGCGACGGTTTCTGCGGACAGGCCGCCGAGTGCCGGTTCCGTGGTCTGCTTCACCGTGCCGTTGATGTGGTAGTTCGTCTCGAACTTGAGCGTGGCGGGTTCGCCTGCCTTCACGAATGGGTCGCTGTCGGGCAGCCGGAGTTCAGTGACAGTGGTGCGGCCCATGTTGTCGTAGGCGGTGGCGGCGTGAGTGTATGCGGCGCCGGTCTTGCCGCCGATGTAGCGGGTGGAGGTGGCGGGCTGGCCCTTGAGGACGGTGTCGTAGGTGTAGCCGGTGCGCTGGTTGGCGTCGGTCTTCGAGCCCGCCCAGGTGGCGGTGGGTCGGCCGAGTTCGTCGTAGGCACTCAGGATCGACTTGCCGCGCGAGTCCGTGGCCTTGATGACCTGGTCGAGGGCGTTGTACTCGGTGGTTGTCTTGCCCTTGTCCGGGTCGTCGGTGCTGGTCTGGCGGCCGAAGAGGTCGTAGCCGTAGGACCAGGTGGCGCCGTCCGGGCCGGTGATCGTCTTCTGCCGGCCGTCCAGGCCGTAAATGAACTTTGTGGAGGCGTACTTCACACCGGGAGCAGTGCCGAAGTCGGCATCCGCCGGGCTCGCGCCCTCGTAGGCGCGGGTCTCGATGGTGCGGCCGCGAACGTCGGTGATGGTGCGCTGTGCGGAGCCGCCCTGGACGGCGGTGGTGGCGGTGGAGTCACCGGTGTAGCTGGTGGTGGTGGCCCACTTCTTGGTGCCGCCGACGTAGAAGGTGCTGGTGGTCGGCCAGCCGGCGCCGTCGAAGGCGGTCTGCGTCTGCTTGGGTGCGCGGCCGTATTCGGCGCGGGTGTAGGTGCCGTTCGGAGTGCTGGCGCTGTCGAAGATGTCCGCGAACGTCTCGTACGCCAGGCCCCGCTCGTCGTAGCGGGTGTCAGTCAGGACGCGTCCGCCGACCGGCGTGGGTGACTGGGTCTGCAGTGGGCGTAGCAGGGAGTCGTAGATCGCGTAGCTGGTGTTGTAGGTTCCCGAGTTCGTCAGTGTCGAGGTTGACACCCAGGATGGTGTGCTGTTGTCGACGTGGTAGGCGAACTTCGTGTTCGGGCTCTGAGCCGCTTCGCGGTCGCGGTTGGGTAGCCAGACGGCGGTGAGCCGACCGAGTGAGTCGTATTGCAGGTCGGTTCTTTTGAGGTTGATGTCGTAGCTGCTGTACTCCTGGCCACGGCGCGCGTCGATGAAGTTGACGGACCGGTAGCCCTTGGGGTCGGTGGTGACTGTTCGGGTCAGAGGGCCGGAGTCCGCGGGGGTGTACGCGGTGCTGGTCTTGTGGCCGGCGGCGTTGGTGGTGGTGAGGGCCCGGCCCAGGGCGTCGTAGGTGGTGGTGGCGGTGGTCTGCCAGCCGGAGGGCAGGCGCTGTCCGTCGCTGCCTGCGGTGGTGGTGTAGCCGGTGGCTCGTCCGGTCCAGGTGGCTTCGCCCTTGGTGGGCTTCTGGGTGGCCAGCCAGGTAGTGGCGGCAGGGTTGTCGTAGACGACTGCGGTGTCGGCCAGGACGTCGCCGGAGGTGCTGCTGGTGGCGGGCAGGTTCAGGCTGGCGTCGGTGACCGAGCACGGCTTGGCGACGGTGCGGGTGCGGGAGACCAGGCTGGTGATGCCGGCATCCAGGTTGCGGGCGTACCAGGTGCGGGTGCAGGTCTCGTCGCCTCCTACGCCGCCCTGTCCCCAGTCGTCGACGGCCTCGACCATGCCGAGGGTGTCGTACCGCTTGGTCACGGCGTGTGTGCGCCAGTTGCTGGAGCCGGTGAGGTAGGTGCTGTTGTAGGTGGTGGTGTTGCGGACCCACAGGGCGAGGTGGTCGGTGGCGTCCGGGACGGTCTGGCTGGCGGTGTTCTTGAAGGCGTAGTTGTGGAAGGTGCTGCTGATGGGCTGGCTGCCGTTGTAGGTGACTTGCTGGCGCAGCAGGCCTTTGTAGCGGTCGCTGTCGTAGGCGGCGCCGAAGTCGACGTCGGTGTCGAGCAGGGGCGGGACGGTGACGGACTTGGTGGTGCCGTCCTTGTTCTTGTCACCGTGCATGCCCTGCATGTAGAGGGAGACGGTTTTGGAGCGGGTGCCGCCAGCTGGGCCGGTGTAGGCGGTGACCTTGCGGTAGCCGCGCCAGTCGGACCAGGTTCGCTCGTCCTTCGGGGTGAAGGGGTCGTCGTTGTGGTGCCAGGCGGCGCCGCTGTAGGAGTAGGCGTGCTCCACGGCCGGGTTGTTCGCGGCCGGGTCGTGTACGCCGACGGCCAGGACGCGGTACTTGTGGAACCAGTCGATGGAGGCGTTCTCGGCGCCGTTGATGTGCCAGTACTGCGGGAAACAGGACCGGGTGTTGCTGTCCGGTGCCACGTCCTGGAGCTGGCTGCGGACGCACTCCGGGGAGGAGAGGGTGACCTCGGTGATCGCACCGGTCTCCGAGGTGATCGTGGAGATGCGCGGGCGGGTCAGGGGCAGGATGTCGTCCGTGGCATCAACCCGGTTGGGCCGCAGCTGGTAAGTGAAGGAAATCGGGTCGACCGTGATCGGGGTGTCGCCGGCCTTGCCGGTGCGCTTGAGCGACTTCAGGGTGAGGACCTGGTCGGAGCTATCGCCGATGTCGCCACCGTCCAGGTATGCCTGGGTCAGGCTCCAGGAGTCGACCGGGTCGTAGGCGCTGTTGGTGGCGTTGTAGGAGTAGGTGTTGATGCCGGTGAGCCGCTTGCGGGTGAAGAAGGACGGTCCGGCCGCGTTGCACTCGGTGTCGTCCTTGGAGCAGATGGCGTCGAACGGGACGTCCGGCCAGTTCTCCGCGGTGGCCTTGGTCAGGCTGGAGCAGTCGGAGGCGGTGCAGCGTTCGGCGTGGGCGAAGGTGACCTTGGCGTCGGCCTTGTCGGTGAACAGGGCGCCCTTGCGCAGCCCGTACTCGATGCGGGTCAGGTAGCCGCCGCGGGTGTAGGAGGCGCTGGCCGTGGTGGCCTTGTTCTTCTTGTAGTAGTTCGCTTCCTTGGCGTACCAGTACGTGACCGCGTTGCCTTGGGTGTCCTCGACATAGTCCAGGTTCCACCGCCAGGCCTGGGTCAGCGCCCGGCCGGCGAACGCGCTGCCGCTGGAGTAGCCGGGCTCGCCGGAGTCGTCGCCGAAGACCGGCACCGTCCAGGTGGAGTTGGTGCGCTGGGTGGCCGCGCCGTCCAGCTTGTTCAGGCCGAAGACGTACTTGGTGCCCTCACCTGTGACGATGGTCCAGTACTCGCCGTCATTGTCCCCGTTGTCCGCGCCGGTAGACCGGGTCACCTTCGAGGCGTCGTCGTCTTCCAGGCGCCACTGGCCGCTCGTGTCGTCCTTGACCAGCCGTGTGGATTTTCCATTGAGGACCAGGCTCGCGTTGTCGTACTTCCAGCACTGATCGAAGACTTCGCTGTGGCCGTCCTCATGGCAAGTCCCGTAGGTGCGGGTGATGTAGGACTCGGTGAGAGAGAAGCCCTCGCCCACGGTGGTGGTCTGGTTGTTCGTGGTCGCGGTGCGGCCGTCGACGCTGCCGGAGTCGTAGGACAGGGACAGCGGCGGTACCGGGCCCGCCGCGGCCGGCGGCATCGTGAAGTCGTGCGACCAGGTGAAGGAACCCGAGCTGCCGCCTGCCTGCCAGGAGGAGGACTCCGACAGCTTCGTCGCCGAGAAGTCGCCTGCGCCGTTGGGTGACTGGCCGGCACCGGCCGAGGCGGCGGTGACCGCCAGGACCGTCGCGCCGGACGTGGCACTGCCGGCCTCGGCCATGAGCTGCGTGGACGCCCCCGCCTGGGACCGGCCGAGGTGAGTCTTTGCCGAGAGTGTCTGGTCCTCGAGGTCGTTGTCGGTGGGCAGCGGTGTCTGCTTGCGGCACTCCGCCTTGTTCGGCGTCGTCAGCGCGCATTCGGGCAGCCGGACCAGGCGCAGGCGCTGGGACCAGCCGCCGCCGACCGCCGAGGCGAAGCCGGAGTAGTCGATGCTCAGTTCCGCCGTGCCCGGGGTGTCGGCTGCGACCGTCAGGAGGACGCCGGTGACGCCGGCCTTCCGGGCCGCCTTCTGGTTCAGCACGGTGACCTGCGCGTCGCCGGCCGCAGCGACGGAGTCCGCCGACGAACGCGACTTGGACGGTGCCGGTTGCAGGGCTACGGAGACACCGCCTGGCTCTGCGGTGCTGTCCGCGCCGTGCTGGAGTGCGATCGATGCGGCGCCGTGCTTGGGCCAGGATGCCTTACGCTCCCCCGTCGCCCGCTTTGCCTGTGCCGCGTTGGCCTTGCGCTCCTTGGCCACCTTGGCCCGCGCCTTCTTCGCACCGGGTCCGTCGAAAGCCTTGACCTGGGTCACCGGCGACTTCGGCACGTCAGGGCGGCCCAAGCCCGCTGCGTCCGCGGCCTGGGCGACCTGCGCCAGGCCGGTCGGCACGATCAGGGCCAGGGCCAGCGACTGCCCCAATAGCCGTGTCACACGGCGACGCGCCCTGCCGCCATGGCTCTTTGTAGTGCCTATGCCAAACACCATCGTTCTCGCCCCACCCGGTACTGAAAGGAAGAAGTGCCCCACGTCTTTCGCAGACCGCCGCAGGTCTGCCGTCATCCGATGGGTGAAGGACAACCGTCCAGCGGCTGTCCTTCACCCGTTGCTTCGTCAGTCGCCCACGACCTCGCCCACCTGCCGTGGAGTCGCCATCGCACCGGCCCACACTCGCGCCTCGGCCACGCTGGCGGGCAGATAGTGCTTCCACGAGCCGCCGGTGAAGCCCTTGCCGATGGCGAGGTCACCCGAGCCGATCTTCGCGGTGAAAGCCTGCGAGTCCCCGTTCTGGACGTTGCTGAGGTAGAGGCTGATCGTGCCCTTGGAGGCGTTGAAGACGCCGGTCAGGCGGACCATGCCGTCCATCGCGGCTTTGTCCTCGGAAACCACCGCCGAGAAGGTGCCGTCGGTGTTGAGGCGGCCGAAGCGCCAGACGCCCGCAGGAACGGTCTTCGGCTCCAGCGTCTCCTCGTCGAGCACCGTGGTACTGCCGGTCCGCTCGTACCAGATGCCCCACGCCGAGCCGCCCGCAGTGCGCTGGCCCAGCACCTGGCCGGTGTAGCCAACCGGCTTGGCAGCCAGCTTGGCTGCGTCCAGGGACACCAGGGTGGTGACCGAGAAGGAGCCGGTGTCGTCAACCACCGGTCCGGACGTCGTTGCCGCGTCGTCCGTACCGTCGAGCACGATCGCCTCGCCGTCCAGTACCGCACCGCCGGTCAGGGCCAGCGACTTGCCGTAGCCGGAGGTCGTGTCCGAGATGGTGGTGCCGCTGCCTCGGCCGGCCGACCAGTCCGCGACCAGCTCCACCGCCGCGTAGCTCGGCGAGTTCATCAACTGTGCCTCGTCGGCGATGAGGTCGCTGGTCAGGGCCCGCTGCCAGACGGTGACCTCGTCGATAGAGCCGGCGAAGTAGTCCGTGTAATTGCCGCGCCACAGCACCCGACCGATCTGCAACGGGCCCTGGGCCGCCCAAGACGGCGCAACCGTGTCGCTTCCCTGCAGACGGCCGTTCACATACAGACGGATCTGCTTGGCTGCGGCGTCGTACACCGCGGCAAGATGCGTCCATACCCCGCGTGCGGCCGGCTGCCTGGCCACCACCATCTGGTCGCTCAGGTTGCCGTCCGCGGCGTCCGTGGGTGAGGTGCTCAGCGTCCAGGTCTGCTCCGCCTCCCGATAGGTGAGGTAGAAGCCGCTGTAGAAGTCGCCATTCTGGCCCAGGACCGTCTGGTTGTCCGCGACGCCGGGCTCGAGGAGGGCCCAGGCGGAGACGGTGTAGGAGGCGCGGGTGTCCACCGTCGCGGTGCTGGTTGCCGCGTAGCCGGTGCTGCCGTTGAGGGCCAGGCCCTTGTCGGTCACCGGCGTTGCCAGCGAGGTGTCCTGAGCATCGTGGGTGATCAGGCCGCGGCGGCCGCGGTCGTCCCGTGCCGCTCCCCCGGTCAGGGCCGCGTCGTCACGGCCGTCGCCGGTAGCCGAATCAGCTGCGGCTCCGGAGGCCTCGTTGAAGTGCCACCGCCCGACCGGCCCGTCACCCGAGTCGACCAGGAAGTCCGTCACGGACTGCGCGCCCCAGCCGAGGCTGTCCTTGGCCCGGACATACACGCGGTACAGACCGCCGCGGGTGGGCGTGATCTTCGCCGTGGCCGTGGCTCCCGGCAGCTCGGCCGACCAAGCGGCCGAGGAGGACAGCTTGTACTGGTAGGCGACATTGACGTCACCGGTAGCAGGCTTGAACGTGAATGTCCCCGGCGTGCCCGGCGCGCCCCCGGGGGCGCAGGCGGTGCTGGTGCATTCGGTGTACGGGCTGCCGACGGTGACCTGGGGAGGCTTGGGCCAGGTGGTGTCCACGCGGAAGTAGCAGTAGCCGTCGGAGGCGGCACTGCTCAGGTGCTTGGAGCCGTAGTAGGACCAGGTCCAGGCGTGGTACCGGTACAGCTTGTTCTCCGCCAGTTGCGACCAGCTCATGGACATCGTCCGGCCGTCGCCGACGTAGCCGGTGGTGGGTCGCAGGGAGCCGCTGGAGGGCGGGGTGACGTCGGTCCAGGTCTTGTCGGCGTTCTGCACGTCGACGTCGAAGTAGATGCGCAGCTGGGCATCGCTCTCCCCGCCCGGCTTGGTCTGCGTGATGGCCAGCAGTTTCGGCGTGGAATCCGACATGATCGCCGGGTCACTCGCGTTACGCTCGCAGACCGGGGCCGTGCTGGTGCCGCCGCCCTGCAGGCCGACGCCGGTGGGCTTGTCCGGCAGGCCGACGAAGTCCACCGCGAGGACGGCATCGTTACGGAACCGCTTCCACGCGGAGGTGTCCGACTCGTCGTGGGCGCGAATCTCCAGCGTCAGCCGGTCGAACTTGCCGGCGGCGAAGTCCCGCACGGTCGGAGTGAGGTTCTCGTTCGGCTCGTCGGGGTTGTCGTTGAACTCGATCGGGGCATCCGGTGAGTCGGGGTCGCACAGCGAGCCGCGGCCGGCCGACACCCACCGGTCCCCCATCCAGTCCAGCTCCTTGGGCCGCGACGACCAGGTCGTGGAGGAGGAGATGTTGTCGGTGCGGACCAGGTCCACCCAGCGCGGGTCGCACTGGAACGCCCACGGCTCCGTCACACGGAAGGTGGCGTCCAGGACCTTCTTGCCCTTCAGGCTGGCGGAGGAGAACTCGAAGTACAGTCGCTGCACGTAGCCGGGTCCGCAGTAGTAGCCGTTCCAGGTGCCGCATTTGCCCGCGCCCTTGCCGAGGTTGTCGCTGCCGTTGCCCCAGCCGTAGGACTCATAGCCGTCGCTGCGCAGCAGGGTGCGTTCCGACTCGCCCCAGGTCACGGTCGGGTCGATGAACAGCGGGAACGCTGTTTCGTCGGTGGAGGTGAGCATCTGGGGGTCCGGGATCACCGACAGGGAATCCTGGTCGACGTCGACGTCCATCCGGGCCACGGTGTCGCCCTGGCCCGGTTCCATGCCCGAGCCGGACGGTGCGGTCTCGGCGGGGTCCGACGGCTCACTCGCCGTGACGCCGTCGCCGGTGCTGCCGGTGGCGGTGGTGAGCAACTGGGTCTGCGGGTCGGCCACAGCGTCCTGGCCGGCGGAATCCCACATCCTGGCCGGCGGCGCCCGGAACACGGTGGCGCCGTTGCCGTCGACCGCGGCCAGATTCCCCGCCGCGCCCTCCTGGACCGTCAGATGGTCGGCGTCCAGGCCGAAGGTCAGCTTCCTGAGGTCCTCGCTGGCCGCCGCCTCGGGCGTCTTGACCACCAAAATGTGCTGGAAGCTCTCCGCAGTCGCCGTCACCTTCAGATCGACGTCCGGCAAAACGTCCGGGTAGACGGCACTCGGGCCGTCCAGGCGGGGAGCGGGCAGACTGCCCGGCCAGTCCAACGCCAGCGCACGGCCCTGGTCCTCGATCCGTGCCAGCGGGCTCTGGCTGCCGCCGCCGGAAAACGTCATCTCCACGGCGGCACCCTTCGGGACAACCGTGCCGTCCGCCCGCTTGACCAGCGTCGCATCCGGCTCCTGCCAGCCACCACCAGCAGCCCTGACACGCACCGGAGTTGCGGACTCCTCCAGCGTGAACGTCAGCCCGTCAGGGTTGGCGAACACCGTGGTCCGCTCCGTGCGCTGGCCCAGCACCTCCACCCGCTCACCGGACTCCTGCGCCTGCTGCAACGCCTGCCGGCCCTCCGACAACGAACCCGAGCCCGTGTCAGCAGCAGCGGCCACCGGGCCGGGCACCAGCGCCGCAACCACCGCCGCACAGACCGCCACCGTCACCCCGGCAGCCCAATGCCGACTGCGTCTGCCTTCCGGATCTCCGGCGCGGCTGCCCCGTCCGGACACCGCACAGTCCCCGCCCCGCAACCGGGTCCACATCCCCGCCACACCCCACCCACAACGCTCACAACAAAGATTGCCATGAGCACCCAACGCCACAACCAAACGCCAGGTCAACGGGCAGGAAACGGGACAACGACACGCCAAGCTCCGGAACCCGATGTGATCAACACGACGTTTAGACAGGGTTGCACGAAACAAGATCACGCTTCCGTAACCGCCCCGACACGCCAACATCAACCGCTCATCGCTCCACGCCCACCGGCCATCCCAAAACCGGCCCCCGCCACCGGCCAGTCATCGGCCGGACTCCTCCGCAACCCCAACAGCTCACACGCGTACCGAGGCAGGACCACTGATCGACTGACCCCCCGCCCATGACCACCACTGCGGGCAAGGACCTCTGCGAACCCTGCCGATCAGCGGTGACGGATACGCAGAGCCCGCCATGGCTCGTCCGGGTAAAACCCGTCGACAGGCAGGACTGCGGCCCAAGCACCGACGACCAGCTGTCGGTGAACCGCCGACGCGTTCCCCGCCAATACACCAGCAGCACCCGCACCTGTGACGCCACCTCGAACCGGTCCACCGGCCCCCCCCCGGACGGTCCCCCATGCGTGGCTCGGCTTCGGCCTGTACGAGCCACCTCCACACGATCCGCTCCCCCCCAGACACTCCCCCGCAAGGCGCACACGCCCCCGTGAAAGCCGCCTCTGGGTCCGCAGTCGCAGCAGTTGCCGAACCGCAGGACCGCGCAGCGCGACGAGCGCCGGACCATGGAGTTGTAGGTGGCCCGCAGCCTGCGCGGCCGCCTTACCGGCCCCCATGCCTTGCCCTTGCGCGGCATCAGGTTCAGCGGCCCGAACTCGTCGACGCACATCACTCGCCCGTCGGCGAGCGGGGTGACGCACAGCGCCAGGATGCCGGGCGGCAAGCACCGGTACTTCGACCCCGACACCCTGGCGCCGGTGGCCGCGCCGCGGCCGCTGCTGGATGCCGGGTGGGACCCGCGGCTGGTGCACACCGTCGCGGGATCGGCCGACGGCCGGTTCGCCGTGGTGAACGGCTTCCTCGCCCCCAAGCCCGACGGCGTGCCCGCACACACGATGGCCCTCTACGACTTCCACCACCCACTAGCCCGCCTGCTGCGCCCCGTCGGCTCGCTCAATCAGTCCGACCTGACCGCGCTCGCCGACGCCACCGCCCCCGGCTCGGGGACGCCGCACCGCGAGACGCTCGCCCTGCTGCACGCCGTCGCCACCGCCGTCCGCGGTGGACGGTGAGCCGGCGCCTCGGAGCCGGCGGGACCGCGGTCTCAGGTCTGCCTGGGGCCCTGCCGACTAGTACTCCAGCAGGATTTCGCTGTCTGACCTGTGGGTTCGGCTGGGCGGCTGGAGTGTAGCGGGCCGGGGTATGGTCTGGGGCGGTCTCAGGGAGAGCGCCCCTCGAACGTGCGACAACGCCGCAGATAATGACAGCGACGAAGGCAAGGTCTCCTCGTGACGACCGAGCGTTCTGCCGCGCAATGGGACCTGGAGCTTGACGACCTTTTCGTCACCATCGGCCATCGTTTCGGCCGGGTGGAGCTTCGGCGTCGCTCAGGCACGGCCGTCATCCTGGTCAACGCAGGCTGCGATGTCCATCGGATTTCAGCCCAGCCACCACGCCCGTCCTCACCATCCGAGATAGGAAAAGGCTCGGTGTAGCCGTAGGTGGCCTTGGTGCCACCGTTGCCGTTCGGTCAGCGTCGACGTCGGACCGCCGCTGGTGACCGACAGCTGGCGGCCGAAGGGGTCGTAGGTGTAGTTCGCTGTCGTTTCGCTGGTGGGGTGGTGATCAGCCGGTTGCGGTCGTGCAAGCGGTCACAGGGTGCCCTCGCGCGCGCTCTGCTCCCGGGAATTCGTGTGGCCTTCGCTCCCGGAACGGTCATTCCTCGGTGCCGTCCGCGGGTGCGACAGGGGACGGCAGGGAACCGGTGCAGGTGGCGCGGCCGAAACGGCCGGCGGCGCTGGCGCTCTGGACGTGCTGTCCGCGGACCGCGAGGGCGCAGCGGGCCTGGCCGCCCTGGTCGCCGAGGACGATGCTGACGACCGGCTGCGTGCCCGCGGGGACGTCGACGGTCTTGCGCCAGGGCAGGCGGGCGCCGTCGACGGTGCTGCCCTTCCCGGACGCGTTGCCGCCTTGGTAGGTGATGTCGGCCGTGCCCTGGCCGGTGACTTCGTAGGTCACCGAGGTCGTCGCGGTGCGATGCTCGGGCTTGCCGTTGCCGTCGCCCGTGTCCAGGACGCCGTAGAGGACCAGCCCGGCGCAGGCCGCCAGCACTGCGGCGCCCGCGAGGAGCGCGGCGCGGTCGGGGCGGCCCGGGCGTCCGGCCCGAGCGGCGCGGTCGCCGGTGGCGGCTCCGTCGGGCGTAGCACCTCCGTCGGCGGTGGCCTCGCCGGCCCCGTCGGCTCCGTCCGCCCCTTTGACTTCCATGCCGGTCGTCGCCGCCGTCTTCCTGTCTTCGTCGCCCATGAATCTTCCCTCGGACGTCCTCGAGATGGACTGCTGGAATTCGAGCAGGTGCATCGGAACTCCTGGAACCGGGCTCTTATACATGACTCCGGCTGTCGATTTCCAGTGAGCGGAAATATCGGACATCCGCGCCCGTGAACGTCCGTAATTCCCTGATTGTGAGTTCGCTTGACATGGCGTCAGTCACGTGGCTAGAACTCCTGCGCCGTCTCCTCTGACCAGCTCTGACAGCAGGTCAGGTGGTTGTGCGGCATCCATGTTTGGACGTTGAGAGACAGGGAAATGCTGGCGTGAGACCCAGACTGGGCAGGCTGGTCGCGTGCCTGGTGGTATCCGCGGTGACGAGCACCGCGTTGCCCCAGGTGGCTTATGCCGCGCCCGCTTCGGACGGTGACGACAAGGGAATTGTCGACGCCGTCAAGGGGTGGTTCGCGGACGATGACGACAAGGAATTGGACAGACCCCCGCCGCATAATGACCTGGGCATGGCCGAGAGGCAAAAGCTCGCCAAGGGCAAGGCCGAGCCGAAGGCGAAGCGGGTCAAGGAGCTGACGGGGCGGCGGACGCCGAACGCGCGGTTCTGGCAGCTGTCGGACGGCCGGGTCGAGGCCGAGCTGACGGCCCGGCCGAGCGCGTACCGGGATGCGAAGTCGAAGGCGTGGAAGGCCATCGACACCGCCGTACGGGCCACGAAGGCCAAGGGCTTCGACTTCGCCAACACCACGAACACCGGCAGGAGCTGGTTCGGCTCCGACCCGGAGCGGCTGCTGCGGTTCCAGGCACCGGACGGCTCGGCGATCACCCTGGGCTTGAAGGGTACGAGGGGCTCGTTGAAGCCGGTGGCCAAGGGCTCCACGGTCACCTACGACGACGCCCTCGACGGTGCGGACCTGGAGTACCGGGTGGGCCCGGGCCGGGTGAAGGAGAACATCGTCCTGGCCGAACGCCCGGACGGCCCGGTGAGCTTCACGTTCACGCTGGACACCGACGGTCTGGTGCCCAAGGCGCGCAAGGACGGTTCGATCGCGCTGTTCGGGGAGCTGCCGGAGACACCGGTGATGGTGATCCCGGCCCCGTTCATGACGGACGCCCGCAAGGACGCCGCCTCCCCGTACGGTCACGCCTACAGCGACCGGGTCACGCAGAGGCTGACCCGCGACGGGAAGAACTGGCGGCTGACGGTCACGCCGGACGCGACGTGGCTGGCGGCGAAGGAACGCCAGTACCCGGTCGTCATCGATCCGACGGTCACGATCGCACCGTCGCCGTCGGTGTCGCAGGACGCGATGGTGCTCAAGGAGGCGCCGGCGGCGAACTACGGGCAGTCGTGGAAGCTGTCAGTGGGCCGCACGGACGCCGGCACCGCCCGCTCCCTGATCAAGTTCCCGCTGGACGAGATCCCGTCGGGCACGAAGATCGACGCCGCGCGGCTGGAGATGTACTTCGACCAGGCGCACACCACGGGCGGCACGGATGTGCCGATCGAGGCGCACCGGGCCACGGGCGCCTGGGACGAGGCGTCGGCGACCTGGGACAGCACCAGCGCTCTGGTGGGCGAGCTGTCCGGCACGAGCGTCCAGGTCGACGACGGAGACGCCGGGACCACGGCCGCGTCGGGTACCTGGCCGGCGTCGGGCTCGTCGCTGACGCAGTACGCGGTCGGTGACGACTACCGCTACAACAAGGACTCGGTCGGCGGCGACACCTACACCTGGCAGCCGAGGCTGCCGGAGACGGCCACCTACCGGGTGGACGTGCACTACGTCGCCGCCACCGACCGGGCGACCAATGCCCCGTACACGGTGACCGGGAAGAATGGCACCGCCACCCACACGGTGGATCAGTCGGCCGGTTCCGGCGGTGAGTGGACGTCGCTGAACGGCGGCTCGCAGATCGGCTTCTCCCAGGGCACGTCCGGCAAGGTCGTCCTCGGTGACGGGCCCGCCTCCACGTCGACGGCGGTGATCGCGGACGCGGTGCGCTGGGTGAATCCGGCGTCGATCGTGAAGAACAAGGGCGAGTACAACCAGTGGCACAAGTTCCCGGTCACCGACACCGTCCAGAAGTGGGTCGACGGTACGGCGGCCAACCACGGGTTCGTGCTGACCGCCGCCGACGAGTCCACCTCCGGCCCGCTGGGAGGTCCGCGGTATGAGTCGGGGGACGGTGACTACGGCGGTGAGACGGCGACGATCCCGCGGCTGACCGTCACCTACGGCAAGGTCGGCACCACGCTGAACTCGCCGACGGTCATCCACTCCACCGGCCCGGAGCTGTCCTGGAAGCCGTACCGGAACACATCCGGGGACAGCGGTCTGGACATCGTGGAGTACCAGCTGCACCGCTCCACCCGGCAGGCGTTCACGCCGTCCGCGGCGACCCTCGTCGCGCCGATCGACAAGGCGGCGACGGCCTACACCGACACCACCGCGACCCCGACGCCCGATTCTTCCTCGGCGGAGATCGGGCGGTCGTACTACTACCAGCTCGCGGTGAAGACCGTCAGCGGTGAACTGCTCGGCTCGCCCACCCGGATCGTCGGCGTGCCGAAGGCGGGCCGCACGATGCGCCTGATCCAGGGCACGTCGGGGGTGACGGACACGACGCTGTCGTCCGCGCAGCCGTCCACCAACCAGGACACCATCGACTCCTGGAACGTGGGCCAGAAGTGGCTGAGCGTGGGCAACAACTCCAGCACCTACGGCACCACCCGCACGGCGCTGAAGTTCGACACCGCCGACATCCCGACGACGGCGACGGTGCTGGAGTCACGGCTGTTCATGTGGGCGGCGCAGACCACCACCGGCACCGACGGCGCCGTCTACGAGCTGCACGGCCTGACCCGCGGCTTCGACGAGACGACGGCGACCTGGAACAACGCCACCTCGACCACGGCCTGGACGAAGCCGGGCGGCGACCACTCCGCCACGGTCTCCGACTACACCCCGCAGTGGTCGAACGACGTCGGCCGGCACTGGTGGGACGCCACCGGCCTGACCCAGGGCTGGGTGGACACGCCGTCGTCCAACGAGGGCGCGCTGGTCAAGCTGCGGGACGAGTCCTCCACCGGCCCCCAGGAACGCACCCTGTTCCTGGCGTCGGAGGCGGCCGACTACCAGCTCGGCCCGCTGCTGCGGGTGATCTACGTCGACTCCACCACGCAGGACACCTACTACGCGCCGCAGACGCCGTCGCGGATGACGCCGAACTCCACGTACACGGTGGACTTCACCGTCACCAACACCACCTCCTCCGCCTGGGCGGCCGGTGAGCGGGAGCTGTCCTACACCTGGAAGCTCCCCGACGGCACCGACGTCACGACCGGCGGCAACCAGGCCGCCACCGCGATACCGGCCCTGCTGCCCGGCCAGTCGGCGACGATCCAGGCGACGGTGAAGACGCCGATCAACTCCGACTCCGGCAACAAGCGCACCGAGTACGTCCTGGGCTGGGACATCCGCAAGGTCTCCGACGGCAGCTGGCTGTCCGCCGGCACCGACGGCATACCGTCGCTGAAGCAGAACGTGGCGGTCGAGGACCCCACCTCCAACACCCTCGGCCTGGAGAAGTTCTACTCCTACACCGGCAAGAACACCGGCGCCGGCGCCACGGTCATGAACAACCTCGCCGCGGGCAACAGCGTCTGGTCGTACAACGCGTTCACCAACCCCGGCCGCGGACTGAACACCTTCTTCCGCGTCGCCTACAACTCGCTCGACACCAGCGACACCGTCGCCGGTCACGGCTGGTCGTTCCAGGCGGCCGGCCCGATCCGGCTCGGCGCCCCGCTGGACTTCCACCCCAACCCGCACCCGACGGAGATACGCCTGCCGGACGGCGACGGCACCACGCACGTCTTCCGCAAGCAGGACGACGGCAGCTGGAAGGCCCCCGCGGGCGTCCACTACCGCATCACCGCCAAGGCGGGCCTGGACTGCACACCGGCCAAGGACCCGGTCCCCGACGCCTGGACCATGCTCCGCCCGGACGGCACCCGCTTCCTCTTCGGCTGCGACGGCTACCTCACGTCCGTCGTCGACAAGAACGGCAACACCCAGACGTTCACCTACGAGGAACGCAAGTCCAACAACAAGCCCACCAAGTTCCTCAAGTACATCACCGACCCGGCCGGCCGGCAGACGCTCACCGTCGACCACTACCGGAAGGGCGACGCGTCGTACGAGTACATCGACGACACCGGCGCCAAGGTCAGCGACACCAACCTGACCAACTCCAAGATCTACGACCACATCAAGTCGATCACCGACATCTCGGGCCGGAAGATCTCCTTCTTTTACACGACGAAGGGCCTGCTCGGACAGTTCACCGACGGTGACGGCTCGACCCAGCCGAAGGTGTTCGCGTTCACCTACGACGCCACCCAGGGCAACAAGAACGTCAAGCTCGTCAAGGTCACCGACCCGCGGGGCAACGGCACCCAGCTGGCGTACCACTACCCGCAGACGGGCGACGACCCGAAGTACCACTGGTGGACCAAGACCATCACCGACCGCCTGGGCGGTGACACGGGCTTCACCTACGCCGTGAACGGGAACAACACCAAGTTCACCGACACCACGGTCACCGACGCCGAGTCGCACCAGACCCGGTACGTCACCGACGACTTCGGCCGCCCGGTCCAGACGACCAACGCCAAGTCGCAGACCACCAAGATGACCTGGGACGCCGACAACAACGTCACGTACCTTGAGGAGGCCAACGGCGCCAAGACCGCGTACTGCTACGACGCCAGGACCGGCTACCCGCTCTGGCAGCGCGACGCTGAGAACAACAAGAGCGGCGTGCCCCCGGCGAGCGACTGCGCGCCGGGCATCCACCCGGCGAACGCGGCGACGTTCGAGTACCAGACCCGTGCCGACGGCTACGCCGCCGACCTGTACCGCAAGACCTCACCGGAGGGCCACGCGTGGCAGTTCGGCTACGACGACTTCGGCAACCTGACCACGGTCACCGACCCCAAGGGCGTCGCCACCACGACCGCGGGTGACTACACCACGTCGTACGCGTACAACTCCTACGGTCAAATGACCAAGGCCACCGACGCCAACGGCAACCCGACGACCAACAGCCAGTTCGGTCCGACGGGATACCCGGCGAAGATCACCGACGCCCTGGGCAAGTTGACGACGTTCGTCTACGACGAGCGCGGACACGTCACCGAGGTCACCGACGCACTCGGCAAGAAGACCACGCAGACGTACGACACCTACGGCCGTCCGCTGGTCTCCACGGTGCCCAAGGACCAGGACGCCGGCGATCTGATCACCACTCCGGCGCCGGTGTACGACGCCAACGACAACGTCACGAAGTCGACGGCGCCGAACGGCGCGGTGTCGACGGCGGTGTACGACGCGGCCGACCAGATCGTGTCCGCGACCGCACCGAAGGACACCTCCACGTCGGACGAGCGCAGGACGACCTACACCTACGACAAGGTCGGCAACCTCAAGAGCAAGACGGAGCCCAAGGGTAACCTCACCACAGCTGACCCGGCCGACTACGTCACCACCAACCACTACGACGTCATCAACCAGCTCACGTCGGTGGTGAACGCCGACGGCGACAAGCTCTCCTACGAGTACGACAACGTCGGCAACCTGGTCACGGTCATCGACCCGAAGAAGAACGCGACCGCCGACACCACCGACTACACCACCAGAACGGCCTACGACCTGAACCACCGGGTCACGGCCGTCACGGACGCGGCCGGAAAGACGACGAAGCGGTCCTACGACAAGGACGGCCGGGTCGTCTCCACGACGGACGCGGAGAACAACACCACGCTCATCACCTACGACGAGCGCGGCAAGACCACCGAGGTGAAGGTCCCCCACAAGGGCACCTCGCCGATCACGTACCGCACGACGAAGTACGAGTACGACCAGGTCGGCAACACCACCAAGGTGATCACACCGCGGGCCGTGGCGGCCGGGACGACGGAGGCGTTCACCGCCCGTACCGAGTACGACGCGCTGAACCGTCCGGTCAAGCAGTTCCAGCCCTACGACCCGGCGGACTCCCGCTACAACGACCCCAACGTCTACACCGAGACGGTGTACGACGCGGTCGGGCGGGTCAAGTCGACCTCGCTGCCTCCGTCCGAGGGGCAGTCGGTCCGCAACACCACCGTCTACGACTACTTCGACAACGGCTGGGTGAAGTCCTCCACGGACCCCTGGGACATCGTCACCAGCTACGACTACAACGACCTGGGCCGGCAGACGGCCAGGACGCTCACGTCGGCGGGCGGTTCCTCGAACCGCACGATGACCTGGGGCTACTACCCGGACGGCAAGCTGAAGTCCCGGTCGGACGACGGCGTGCCGGTCGGCAGGGACGTCGTCCTGGTCGACAACTCCGACACCCAGAACACATCCTCCACCGGCACGTGGACGTCGGGAGACATCACCGGCCAGCAGGGCTACAACCACGCCACACACGCGGCGGGCACCGGAACGGACGCCTTCACCTGGACGCTCAACATCCCGTCCGACGGCACGTACACCGCGTACGTGAAGTACCCGGACGTGACGGGAGCGGCGACCACGGCCAAGTACACGCTGACACACGACGGAGGAACGACCGACAAGACGCTCGACCAGACCACCGGCGCCGGCACCTGGGTCTCCCTGGGCTCCTACACCTTCAAGCGCGGCAACGCGGCCAAGCTGGAGCTGTTCGAGAACAGCGGCGGCACGGTCGTCGCGGACGGCGTGAAGCTGGTCCGGGACAACTCGGCCGACACCGACACCGAGCAGAAGACGTTCACGTACACCTACGACGCGAACGGCAACCTGACGACGATCGACGACACCTCGTCGAGCGCGAGGATCGACAACTACGCCATCGCCTACACGGGCCTCAACCAGGTCCAGAAGGTGACGGAGTCGCTCAACGGCACGGCGAAGAAGTCGACGTCCTACACCTACGACGCCAACGGCCTGCCGGAGACGATCACCCACCCCGACCAGCACGCCACGTACACGTACGACCTGCGTGACCTGGTCAAGACGGTCTCCGTCGGCAAGTCCGCCACGGACGCTTCGCCGAAGGTGACGTCGTACACGTACACCGACCGCGGCCAGCGCCTGAAGGAGACCAAGGCCAACGGCAACACCGTCGACTACACCTACTACCTCGACGGCCCGGTCAAGTCCACGACGGAGAAGAAACCCAACGGCACCCTCGTCTCCTCGCACACCTACGCCTACGACCCCAACGGCAACAAGGCACAGGACATCGCGAAGAAGATGAACGCCGACGACCACACGGCGTACCTCTCCTCCACCACGGACTACACCTACGACCCGGCCGACCGGCTCGCCAAGTCGGTCAAGACCGGCAACGGTGCCGACACAGACACCTACGTCCACGACGACAACGCCAACGTCATCAGCCAGACGGTCAAGGGCACGACCACCACGTACGACTACGACCGGAACCGGCTGCTGAGCGCCACCGCAGTCGGCGGCACCACGTCCACCTACAACTACGACCCGTTCGGCCGCCAGGAATCGGTGACGTCGGGCGGCAAGGTGATCAGCCGGAACGTGTACGACGGCTTCGACCACGTCGTGGAGTCCCAGAGCATGGACTCCACGGGCGCGATGAAGTCGACCACGTACACCTTCGACCCGCTGGACCGCACCGCGTCGAAGACCGCGGACGGCAAGACCACCACGTTCGGCTACCTCGGCCTGTCCGGCGAGGTGCTGACCGAGGAAGTCTCCGGCGCGCTGAGCAAGTCGTACCAGTACAGCCCGTGGGGCGAACGCCTGTCACAGGTCAAGCAGAACAGCGACGGCACGACCGAGGACGGCTACTACGGCTACAACAGCCACACCGACGTCGAAACCCTCACCGACGAAAGCGGCAACACGAAGGCGACGTACGGCTACACCGCCTACGGCAAGGACGACGAGTCCGAGTTCACCGGCATCGACAAGCCCGACGCCGCCGACCCCACCAAGGAGGCCTACAACCCCTACCGCTACAACGCCAAGCGCTGGGACGCCCACACCGGCACCTACGACATGGGCTTCCGCGACTACAGCCCCGGCCTCAACCGCTTCACCACCCGGGACATGTACAACGGCGCCCTCGCCGACATGAGCCTCGGCACCGACCCCTATACGGGCAACCGCTACGCCTTCACCGGCGGGAACCCGGTGTCGTTCGTGGAACTCGACGGACACCGCCCCGCCGAGTGTGACGAGTCAGGCTACACGTGTCGGATGAACAGCGCCGGTGGTTGGGACGTCCGGGCGAAGGCCACCATGGTGCGTAATGGCGGCACATCGAATGTGGCGAGTGAATGCACGCCTTCCGCCATGGCCCGAATGACCGGCCACGACGCTGCTGTGTGCCAGACGGGTTTCGCGGCCCAGGAATGGGCGCAGGCGAACGGCATTTCCGGATACGTCACGGTGGACAAGGGGGCGAGCGGACATGCTGCCAACAAAATCCCAGGCGCCAGCGGGAATAAGGAAAGGAACGACGGCTTCGCAGATGTGATTTTCTGGGGGAACGATGAGGTCTACGTCTGGGAGGTGAAGCCGAACAACGCCTACGGAAGGTCAGACGGACCGAAGGACCTGAACCGGTATGTAACGAAGCTGCGGGCACAGTTCACGTCCATGCAGGACGGTCGAGACGTCCTTGCAGGTGCGGCTCTGATGGCCAAGCCATTCGTTTCCGCCCAGGGACGAGGAAGAGTGTGGTCCGAGGCGGAGGCACCGGGCATGAGGTTCTACGGATTCGACAAGAGGCGTTCTACTCCCAGTCCGAGCCCGAACCCCAGTCCGGGGCCGACAAGCATCCCACTGCCACGGTCCACGCAGCCGCCGATGCCCGAACCTTCGCCCTCGGCAACGGGTATGTACAGTTCACCTGTCCCCGGTGCGCAAGGCTATGCACCCGGGGTGGCTGCCGGATCGGGCTTCGGCCTGGCCGCGATGACAGCATGGGCGCTTAGCATATTCTCGCAGGGGCCAGCTTGCGTCCTCGGTGGCGCTTGCTGACCTGGAGGTG
Organism: Streptomyces hamibioticus; assembly: GCF_047946815.1. Lineage (NCBI taxonomy): Bacteria > Bacillati > Actinomycetota > Actinomycetes > Kitasatosporales > Streptomycetaceae > Streptomyces > Streptomyces hamibioticus. Next base: position 7,564,625 of record NZ_JBKKQY010000001.1, on the reverse strand, counting down.
CCAAAATAGAGCAGCTGCCACGCCGATTCGGCGTGGCAGCTGCCGCTTATCACAGGTAAAGGGGGTTTGATGGACGTCTACATTGAGGTTCAACTCGACTCGGCTGACCCGCGCGATCGCGGAGAAGCAGTGCGGCAATGGTTCAGTGAATCCCTGTCCAGGATGTTCTCAGGTCTTCGGTCGATCGATGGGGTCTCTTGGTTCGCGTCCTTGTCGAGAGACGAGAACAGTCCGGCTGAGCGATATTCCGGGGACATCACTCGGCAAGATGATTTCCTCAGTGAATTGAGTGCATTTCCTTACTGGGCGCAGCTCGAGTTTACAGGGGGAGGAGATCTTCAACTCGCAAGGTTGCGGAGTTCTCATCTGATCGATGGCGGAGCGTACTCAAGTCTCTCAACGGCCATGCAGTGCGGCCATGAGGCCCTGAGTAACGCCGAATACTGTGCGTGGATCGTGGAGTCCGTGAGTGCGGCAGTGACCGGGGCAAATCCCGCATTCGGCCGGATCGAGTATGGCGAGTTCTCTGACCGCGCCAACCTCGATATCGCTCTCCGACGTAAGCCGGAAGAGTTCCTTCGGGCGGCTAGGGCAGTGCTCCGCGGATACGCATGGGTGACGATCTGCCCCGAGGAGCTAGTGGAACACCTTGGCGGATGCAAGGAACTGGCTGCCACCGGTGCGTTCTTCCGGGTTGTTCCGCTCCAGGGTGGAGGCGCGCTGCTGCAGGCGACGGAGACCATGACAGGGTACTCGGAAGAAGCGATGGAAAGGGTCCTCAGAGCTCTAGCTCCGGCCCTGCCACCGGGCATGCCCAGAGCACATCCGGCTTTTCCTGGCGTGCGTTTCGTCCAGAAGGACGCGGCACAGTTCGCCTGAACGCCACTCAGGAGCGCACTGCGGAGTGGGAACGTCTCTGAGGAGGGAGGGCCTGTCGGACTCTGACGGCCCTCCTCCCGCCGTCGGCCCGCGAGGGGTGCCGGTGACGTCGTACGCAGACAAGAAGGCTTGATACGGCGCGTGTCGGGCACGGCCACCGAGCTCTTTCCATCCTCACTCTGAGCTGGCCAGATGCAGGGTGAGCACGGCCTGGCCGAGAGCGGTGATGCGAGTGGTCGAGCACCGGGTCTTGCGGAGGTGTCTCCGGGCTTACTGATCATTTCAGAATGAGGTTCGGAGTCGTCTCAAGCAGATGATGCTGCAGGCGAGTTGGAACAGTCCGAGGTGGAGGTCAGCACGTATCTCGTAGCGGGTCCGCAGGCGTTTGAATTGGTGGAGCCAGGCGAAGGTGCGCTCCACGACCCACCTGTTCCTGCCCAGGCCGGACCCGTGGGCGGTGCCCTTGCGGGCGATCTTCGGCGAGATGCCGCGAGCGCGGATGAGCCGACGGTACTTGTCGTAGTCGTAGCCACGGTCGGCGAACAGCCGCCGTGGTCGGTGACGAGGCCGGCCCACCAGGCCGCGGATGCGGGGGATCGCGTCCAGCAGGGGGATGAGCTGGGTGACGTCATGACGGTTTCCGCCGGTTACTGTAGAGAGACCGCAAGGGGCGTTCCGTGCCGGTCGGTGATCAGGTGGTGCTTGCTGCCGGGGCGGCCACGGTCGACCGGCGAAGGTCCGGTGCGAGCCCCCCTTTCAGGGCCCGGACGTGCGAGCCGTCGACCACGGCGTCCTCCATGTCCAGCAGGCCGGCTTTGCGGAGTTCCGCGAGGAGGATCTCGTGCAGGCGAGGCCAGACACCGGCCTCGGTCCAGTCCCGCAGACGCCGCCAGCACGTCACCCCACTGCAGCCGATCGTCTCGGTCGGCACGTCCGCCCAGGTCACGCCCGTGCGCAAGACGTAGACGATCCCGCGCAGCGCCGCACGGTCATCCACTGGCAGCCGGCCCGGATACCGCCGACGCCGCGGCGGGCGAGGAGGGAGCAGCGGAGCGACACGGTCCCACAGGTCATCAGCAACAAGATCATCCGACACCTGCAGAACTGTGCCGCCTACCCGCCCAACTGCCAAGCCCCTGAACCAAACTCATTCTGAAATGATCAGTTATGAACATCACTGAAAATCGACTTGCCCGGTTGCTACGCTGCAGGTGAGCAAGCCTCGGCCCCGCGCGAGCGAGAGTGACTCCTCCCAGGCGGTGTCGGCGTCCAGGACCGTCGCCTCGGCCCCGCGCGAGCGGGGGTGACTCCCAGTTCCCCAGATTCAGCGACCCCAGGTCCCCTCGGCCCCGCGGGAGCGGGGAGTGCCCCTCGACCCCTGGTTCAAGACGGACGCGCAATGTAGAGCCCGAGCGAGCGGGAGTGACTTCCCACAAGTGGGGAGTACTGCGTTGTGCGTGCGAGCTTCACATCGTTTGGGGCAGTTGTTGTGCTTGCGCGCTCTTCTCCCCGACCTCCGGGGTGGATTGGTCCTTCAGTTCCTGGTGCTCTGCCTCGATCGGCCCGGACCAGATCTGCGGTGGTGGCGCATCTGGGTGGTCCGCCGTCTCATGCGTTTGCAGCAGTTTGCCGTGGGCGAGGCGGTGCAGCAGGTCCCAGCCGCGGTGGGTGATGACTGTGTCGAGCCAATGCGGTGGTCCCTGTGAGAGGCCGTGCTCCTTGTTGAAGCGGGCGACCGCCTGGCTGGTGGCAGTGCCGTAGTGATCACTGTCCACCACCCAGCCGGGCAGGTAGCCGGATTGCTTGAGGACCGCTTGGAGCTGTCGCACGCTGGGATGCGTGCGCTCCGGCAGGAGTCTGCGTGGAAAGGGCGGGGGGACGAATCGGTTTCCTTCGCTTTCGAAGGGAATGCGGAGCTGCTGGGCCGCCCGCAGGTGGAAGGGCACGGGCAAGTCATTGGCTTCGACGATGCTCGCCCAGCGCACACCGTAGCGCGTGGCGATGCTGTAGACGGTGTCGTCTTCCTTGACGACGTATACCGCGTGATCGTGCGGCGAGGGCGTCCGGCGTTTCCTGTCGGGCCATCCGTTTCTGGGCCACCAGAATGTCAGCGCCTGCCAGGCGGTCTCCTTCTGTGCGCTGCGCAGGCTCTTCAGCGCGTCGACGAAATCTTTGGACTGGCTGGCGTCGTACTCGAGTCGCTGGGCGCATCCGGTCAGTGAGCGTTCTTCGAGGGCGATCACCAGGCGGGCCTGGCGGTGGGGGTCCCAGTCGCGGACCGTGGCGTCGAGGACTCGGTTGGTCCGGATTCCGGCTGAAAGTGTCTCCAGTGAGGCGATGAGTGCGGTCACGTCGGTGACGGAGCGGTCGTCGATACTGCATCTTCAGGAGCGCATCCGCGCGCGCATCGTGCAGGGCTCGGGCCGAGCCACACGCAACAACAAGGACTGGGCGGCCGTCATGGTGCTCGGCCGGTCCCTGACGTCGTACCTGTCCGGTCCAGACGTCCAGGGGGCGCTGCACCCGGAAGTCCACGCCGAGGTCGAGTTCGGACGGACGAACAGCTTGGGCACCACCTCGAGCGAGATGCTCGACAACCTCGCCGTCTTCCGAAGGCATGATCAGGACTGGGCTGGGGTCGACATCCATATCTCCTCCCAGCGCGAGCAGTACACCCGTACCGTCGCCCCAAGCTGCCGTGAGCTGCACAACGCGGCCCGGCACGAGGTCGCAGCCTGGGAAGCTATCTGGAACAACCAATGGGACTGGGCCCTCACCGCCGTACAGCGCGCCCTGGACCAGCTCAAGGGCGAGCGGACACCCCAGCGCTATGCCGCACTGTGGAACTACCTCGGGTACAGCATCGCCGAGCGGCTCGCGCAGCAGAGCGGAGACTCAACGCACCGCGGCACCGGGGCCCGCTACTACCGCGAGCTCCAGCGTAAGGCGCAAACCAGCAGTTTCCTCGCCCACATCGCTTCGCCGAGCGACCGGGCCCACGCGCCCGTCCTCGGCGACCTCGACCCCGTTGATGAAGCCGCGATGCTCGCCGTCATCGCCCGTACCGAACTGCACCGTCCCGAGCCCTTCGAACGGGCCCTCACCGAAGCGCGGGCCGGCCTCGCAGGCACCGAGTACCGCGCCTACGAAGCCGGGCTCGCCCACCTCGGCACCTTCGCCGGCGCCTCGGAGAGCTACGGCAACGACGACGACGCCAACCCCGCAGCCCCTGATGCCGTCTGGATCTTCGACGACGTCCGCTGGGTCACCTGGTAGGCGAAGAGCGAAGCAACGCCCACCGGTGAGATCGGCCCCGACAATGTCCGCCAGGCCCAAGGACACCTCACGTACACGGAGGCAGAGCGAAAGGCCTCTGCGCCCAGCGGCTCCATCGCGCTCCTCATGTCCCCCAAGCCGAAGATCATGGCCGCCGCGCGCATGCTCGCCAACGACGAGACCTACCTCGTACGCCCGCCAACGGTCCTGGAAGTCTTCGACCGCCTCATCCGGTCGTGGCGCACCGCCCGAGCACGCACGATCACAGTGCTCAGCCCCGCCGAACTCGCCGACATCTTCAGGGCCGAGCAAGCGCTGCCATCACAGTGGCTGCCCCTGCTGAAGGCGACCCCGGTCAAGGAGTAATGAAACGGCACGTGGGTCCCTGCCAGCACCGAGTACGACTGGTGGGGCAACCCCGGCAAGGTCACTGAGACCGCCAACGGCGTCACCCGCACCACCACAACCACCTACGACAATGCGGGCCGTCAGACCAAGGTCGCCATCACCGGCGGCATCGGCCAGGCGGTCCCCGAGTGCACCACCGAGTACGACCCGGCCACCGGCCAGGCCGTGAAGACCACCTCGCCCACCGGCGGCACGATCACCAAGGTGTACGACAAGCTCGGCCGCCAGATCTCCTACACCGACGCCGACGGCGGCGTGACCAACACCGAGTACGACCTGCTCGGGCGTCCGGTCAAGGTCACCGACAACGTCCCCTCCACCGTCACCTTCACCTACGACACGGCCATCGAGCCGCGCGGCCTGGCCACCAAGACCACCGACTCCGTCGCCGGCGTCTTCCAGGCCACCTACGATGCCGACGGCTCGGTGTCGAGCGAAAAACTACCCGGCGGCTACACCCTCAAGCAGACCGAGGACACCACCGGCGCGGCCATCGACCGCACCTATACCCGCGACAGCGACGGAACGATCGTCTACTCCGACACCGTCACCGAGTCCATCCCCGGCCAGGTCGCATCCCACGCGGGCTGGTCCGACCAGACCTACCGCTACGACACCACCGGCTGACTCACCACGGTCGAGGACACCTGGAACACCCAGTGCACGCGCCGCGCCTACACCTTCGACGCGCGCACCAACCGCAAGTCCCTCACCTCTGCCACCGGCGCACCCGGCGCCGACTGCCCCACGACTGGAGGCACCACCACCAGCCACACCTACGACAGCGCCGACCGCATCGTCGACACCGGCTACACCTACGACGCGTTCGGCCGCACCACCACGGCCCCGGGCAACGGCACCATCGGCTACTACGCCAACGACCTCGCCTACCAGCAGACCGCCAACGGCAAGCGCCAGACCTGGCAACTCGACGCCAACCTGCGCTTCCGCTCCTGGAAGGTCGAAGCCGGCAGCGGCTCCACCTGGACACAGGAGCAGTCCAAGGTCGACCACTACGACAGCGACGGCGACAACCCCCGCTGGATAACCGAGAACACCGCCACCGGAGCCCTGACGCGGAACGTCGACTCCGCCTCCGGTGACCTCGCCGCCACCACCAGCAAGACCGGCGGCACCGTTCTACAGCTCACCACCATCCACGGCGATGTAGCCCTCCAGCTTCCGCTGATCCCAGGCCCCCGTCGCCCTGGACAGCGACGAGTACGGCAACCCCCGCAGCGGCCAGGCAGCCACCCGCTACAACTGGCTGGGTGGCAAGCAACGCTCCACCGAGACCCTCACCGGGCTCACGCTCATGGGGGTCCGCCTTTACAACTCCACCACCGGACGCTTCCTGTCCATCGACCCCGTCTACGGCTGCGGAGCCAACGCCTACGAGTACGTCAACGGCGACCCGCTCAACCGCTACGACCTGGACGGCAAGTGGTGGAGCTGGAAGAAGATCAAGCGCGGTTACCAGCGCGTCAAGCGACGCGTCCGAAAGAACTGGCGTACCTACGCCGGATACGGCGCCACCGCCGCCTGCATCGTGGCATCAGCCGGAGCCTGTGCCGTGGCCAGCGTCGCCGTCTTCGCCGCCACGTCGTACGCGGACGTCAGAAGGCACGGCTGGCGCAAGTCGCGAGGATCCATTGCCAGGAACGCGGCGTGGACCGTGGTCGGGGTTGGCGCAGGACGATTTGCCGCTGGCTCGTGGTGGAAATCGAGCCGGGGTTACACAAGAGGCGGCAGGCATGCCGCCGGCCGACGTGCTCACGCCAAGCGCACCTCGTACCGGAGGACCGCTCACAGCTACGCCGGCAACGTCTGGACCGGATCGCTCACCTGCGGTATGAGCTGGAAGATGCCCTACTGCTAAGGGCTGTCCCGCAATGATCGGCTGGTGCGCCCGGCCTCAAGGGCGCGGAGCCAGGGCGGCATGATGTCCTCCGTGATGAACAGTGCAGACCTGCAGCCTGCCCGGATAGCGGGTTACGACGGTGGTCCCCTCACGTACCAGGTCGGGCTCCTGGACGAGCCGCTCTTCTGGCTGGGGCACCTCTCCTCGTGTATCCAGAGCGACGAGGCTGAGGAACTGCTGTTCGGCGCGGACTACGACGCGGCCGGAGACTTCCAGCGGCAACTCTGGGAGCGGGCCGAGTGGCCGGCATTCACGGTTCCGCTCGCTGCTGATCATCGTCTTCACGTGGTCTACCGGACTGTCGCGGACGACACCGGAACCGACTACCTCCTTCACCACCCCGACTGGGGCCAGGCCGAGGTCCTCGCCCGGGATGACGGGCACTTCATGGGGCCGGGCCTGTCCTGGCCCGAACTCGTGGCAGCTGCGGACAACATGCTGCCCGGCGGCAGTACCACCGATCCCCACTCCCGTCTGTTGCTCCTGCTGCCTGCGTTCGGCGACGATGCAGTACCCGACGACGCTGTTGGCCGCCTGGCGGGTGCGCTGCGCGCCCGCACGAGTGTGGAAGACCCCGAGACCCTCGCCTCCGCTCTTCTGGACGATCAAGGGGCCCCCGGCCCCGCGCGCTGGACGGTAGCCGGGCACGGATTCTCCGTGAACGATGGCGAGTACTCCTTCCGCAACCCCACCAACCTCTTCGCCTTGTCAACCGATCGCTTGTCTCAGGTGGCCACCGCGCTGGCGCCTTGACCCACACAACAATTTCCAACAGCGAGGGGTGGTGTTTGGAACGATCCAGCCGTGACTGCTGTGATCACGGCTGCGCAGCCGGCGTGGATACTGACTTCGGCTCGTCGGGGTGAATCTTCGCGAAGCCCCTGATCGGTGTGGGTGAGCGGCTGTATCCGGGTGGTGTGAGATACGCGGATGGGGGCGGGCTGGCCCCTGCGGGACGTCGGCGCCGGGAGTCGGTACGGATGGCGGCGGCCGAGTGGTTCGAGCAGGAGATCAAGCCGTCAGAGGTCGCTCGGCGGCTGCGGGTGAGCGTGAAGTCGGCTTACCACTGGCATCAGTTGTGGCGAGACGGTGGTCGTGAGGCGCTGGTTTCCCGCGGCCCGAGCGGATCCCGTTGCCGGCTGTCCCCGCGCTGTCTGGAGAAACTGGCCGCGTACCTCGATGAGGGCCCGGCTGCCCACGGCTGGGTGGAGGACCAGGTGTGGACCGCATCGAGGGTGGCCACGCTGATCGGCATGAAGTTCCACGTCTCCTACAGCCTCTCCGGTGCCACGAGGCTGACGCACCGGCTGGGTTTCAGCCCGCAGGTCCCCGCACGCAGGGTCGCCGAGCGCGACGAGCAGGCCGTGACCGCGTGGAAGGAGGCGACCTGGACGGAGGTAAAAGAGCCAGGGCGGCCTGCGGGGGCTCCATCTGCTTCGAGGACGAAGCAGGGTTCACCCGGAAGCCGCCCCGGGGACGAACCTGGGGCCGGCGCGGGCGCACCCCGGTCGTGACCGTCAGCGGACGCCGCTCGGGGCGCCTGTCTGTGGCCGGGCTGATCGCGATACGGCCGGGCTCACGAACCCGGCTGTGCCACCGACTGCGCACCCACCAAGCGGGCAAAGGCGCACGCCGCAGCATGGGCGAGCGGGACTTCATCGCACTCGTTGACGGCGTCCACCAGCTCGTCAAGGCGCCGATCGTGTTGGTCTGGGACCGTCTGAACACTCACGTCTCCCACGCCATGCGCGAGCTGATCGCCGAGCGCGAGTGGCTGACGGTGTTCCTCCTGCCCGCCTACTCGCCCGATCTCAACCCCGTCGAGTGGGTCTGGGCACACGTCAAGCGCAGCTTGGCCAACCTCGCCGTCGTCGCCCTCGACCGGCTCGAAGCCTCGTCCGCAACAGGCTCAAACGCCTTCAGTACCGGCCAGAGACCATCGACGGCTTCATAACCGGCACCGGCCTGACCCTCGACAAACCCACTTCACCTTGAAGAGCCGAAGTCAGTAGAGGGCGTCTGAAAAGCCTGTCAGCGGGCTGGTCTTGCGAGGCGACGCACCAGGAGCATGGCCATGGCGAGGTAGATGGCATTCTCCGAGCAGACACGTAGGTAACTTGTAGTCCTTCGACAGGCGGCGGCACCGTCCCAGCCAGGCGAACGTCCGCTCCACCACCCAACGACGCGGGACCACCGCGAACTGGGGCACTGCTGGTGGCGGTGTCCCCACCCGGGCCCAGGTCGAGCGAAAACCACCGTCACGGCGCTGCACGATCTCCACGGTGATGCCGGTGACCTCCAGAGCCCTGGCGTGGAAGTCGGCACCGCGATAGCCCTGGTCCGCCCACACATGCCGTAGGTGCGGGAAGGCATCGGCAGCCCGGGCGAACAGCACCGCGGCGCCATCACGGTCACCCACACTGGCCGGGCTCACGCACGTCACCAGGACGGTGCCGCGGGTGTCGACAAGCAGGTGCCGCTTGATACCGCTGACCTTCTTGCCGCCGTCGTAACCGTGCAGACCACCACGTTCACTGGCCCGGACACTTTGACTGTCCACAACGGCCGCGCTGGGAGTGGGATCCCGGCCGAGCCGCTCCCGTTCGCGCTCACGCAGCGCCGTCAGCATCTCTTCCCACACGCCGTCCTTCTGCCAGCGACGCCAGTAGTGGTAGACCGTCTGCCACGGCGGTAAGTCATGCGGCAGGAGTCTCCAGGCACAGCCGGCCCGCAGCCAGTACGCCAACGCGTTGAGAATCTCCCGCCGCGCGTGCTTCGCCGGTCGCCCACCAAGCTTGACCGCCGGAACCAGCGGACGGAGGATCTCCCACTCCTGATCGGTCAGATCCGTCGAGTAACGGGTACGCAGCCCGCACACCCCAGCCCCCGAACGTGCGCCACCACCCCGCTACCAGGGACTTGCCCGCTGACAGGCTTTTCAGACGCCCTCTACTGCGGTTGAACCTGGTGTGTCGGCTTCTGGGCAGCGTCCGGCTCGGCCGTGTCCCGGTGCGGTCTGGCCGGGGTCGAGGCGTGGATCGTCGAGCCGAGTGGCAGGCACAGCACGACGATGCCTCCGGACATGGCCAGGGCGAAACTCCACAGTCCCATTGTCAGGGCGATCGCCAGGTGGAAAGCGATGCCCGCGCCCATGGCCCACCAGCGCAATCGCTGGGGCAGAAGGAGGCAGAGCACGAGGGATGCCTCGATGACCAGCGGTATCCACGTCATCAGTGCCACGCCGAGCGGGGTGGAGATGACGGGGGCGACGAAGGTGTCGAGCCAGGGGGCGGGCCCGAACTCGAGGTTGTTCCCCCAGTACCACATGGCTGTGCCGTTCTGCCATTCCTGGTGTGGGAGCTTGGCGACGGCCGCCTGGAGGTAGACGACGACCATCTGCAGGCGCAGTACGACGAGAGCGCTGATGCCGATCAGGGCGAGAGCACGACCGGTCGTCGTGTCGATCGTCCGGTCGCGGTCGGTCTGCCAGTGCCATCGGCGACGGTCCCCGAGAGCCGGCAGCGTCAGGAGTATCGAAAGGATCAGTGCGATCTGGTCTCCGCCGTCGACGATGGCGATGCCCGCGAAGACGCTGTAGTTGATGTAGGCGTGTGGAAGTGCCGTGAACCGCGGGCGCCATCCGGACGCGATGACCAGGAGCGCTGCGACGCAGCCCCACTTGAGCCAGGTGAGGTGTGCGTAGCTGTCCGGAGCCAGGCAGAACAGGCTGGCAGAAGTGGTCGAGTCGCACAGAGGGTAGTCGCCGACCGTGGCCACGGGGCGGAACAGGGCTTCGGCACTTGACGCGGCGAGGGTGCCAGCGGTGCCCAGGGCTACCAGCGTGCGGGCGAGTCCGTAGACGTTGGTCCACGGCAGCACAATCATTTTTTCGGTCATGGGCACTTCACGTTCCAGACGGCTACGCGCTTGGGAGTGTGCTGGTCCGGGGAGAGCTGACGCCACGCCCAGGGGACAGGGTGCATCTCCGCTACAGCGGCCCGCCCGCACAGGGTGGGCGAGGGCGAGGAGTTGGTCAGGGTGGTCGTCTGGTCGGCCGCACGTTCCAGGCATGCACGCAACGGCGCGGATGTGTCGCACTCCGTCCACTTGATGCCCTCCTCGTGCAGGAGCAGCGCGATCTCGATTCCCTGTGACCGGGAGGCACGGTCGAACCCGAAGGCGTTGCTGGCCCGTGAGTGGGGGGTCAACGAGGCGCTCTCCCATTGGCCGTCCAGGAAGCGGTAGGGCGCGTACTGGGGGTCGGTGGCCGACTTGGTGAAGAAGGCCCACCCCTGTGGTGCGACGACCGTGGCCACGTTTCGGGCGCCATCCTGGCCGGGCAGGGAGATGACGTTGTGGGGAAGGAAACTCTGCGCCACGTACAGGGCCACGACGGTCCAGCCCGCGGTGAGCGCGGTGACCCAGGAGCGCGGGACTGGGACACGGTGGGCTGGCCGGGCAGATCTTATCCGAAGAGTGCGGGGTATGTGCATGATCTGAATGTCCAAGGGGAGTGGCGGCCGGCGGACAGCTGTGAAGGGACTTCCCGGGAGCGACGGGCCCCTCCAGGCGCCTTGGAGAGGCCCGTCACCTGCTGCGTCGGAGGCGTCTCAGGCGGCCAGGACCTTGGTCAGCTCGGCAACCTGTTCGTCCTTGGAGAGCTGGTCCCCGCCGCTCGGGGGCGAGAACCACAAGTTGGTCTCGTTGACCACGTTCGCCCCGGCCTGGATGTTGACGGCGACGGAGACGTTGACGGCCCCACCCAGGTTCACGGCCACGAGTACGTTGACGGCGAGGACGACGGTCGCGCACCGGCCCACGCCCTGCCCGGCTTCCGGGCCCTCGGCCTTCGCGGCCAGGGTCTTCATGATGTCCCGGGCCTCGTCGATACCGCTTTGGACCTTGTTCGGGTCGCCGGAGCGGAGCTTGCCCGCGAAGCTGCCGAAGAACTGCGGCCGTTCCTTCTGGATCTTGTCGAGGAGCGCCGTGGCGGCCCTCCTCTGCTCCGCCGTGCTGTTCTCCTTGCGCAGGGCGGCCACGTCGACGAACTTGCCGGAGTCGGCGAGCTCCTGGGCCACATCTCCCTGGGCGAAGGTCAGGCCGGCGAAGAGCGCACGCCCCTCCGCGGTGGCCTCGGCAGGGGTTGCGGCGGCCGCCGCGGCGTGTGCTCGGGGTGTCGCGGGGTTGGCCATGGCCCCTTGGACAGCGATGCCGCTGAGCGCGAGCACGGCAACGCCCGCTACGGCGACACTTGCGCGTCTGTGCATGTGTAACTCCCCGTCCTAGATGGATGGTTACTGCCCGCGATGCTGTGATCACGGACGCCAACACGCTAACAACGACACCCGAAAGCGCTATCGATTTCTGGGGTGACCGGCCACCGAACCGCAAGATCGAGCCGTTGTCTGACCGTTACACATCACATAAGGGAATTCGGGGACACCTTCAGAGATGTTCTAGTTGCAAGCGAACAACTAGATCGTCTGTAAGTTACACAGAAGGGATGAGAGGCACATGACGACCAGGGAAGCACCCCGCACCGGACTCGGACGCCGTGCTGCGTCGACGGTCACCCCCTACGCCGTGGGAGCCGCCGTCACCGGCGGGGCCTTCCTGCTCTTCAGGAGCTCCTTCGCGGACAAGATCGCCACTCACTTCACGCTGGACGGGACAGCCGACGGATTTCACTCCCCGGGAGCCGCATTTGGCCTGTATCTACTGGTATTCGGAATCGAAGCCGCCGGTTCCGTTGCCGCACTCCTTTCGATCAAAGGCCCTCGGGCAGGAGGCTCGGTAGCCGTCTTCTCCTGGGGGCTGTCCGCCGCGACGGCCTACCTTTTCGTGGTGGTGTTGCAGGCCAGCACCGACCTCCAGGACGGGGCGGCCAAGCTCCCGTCGTACCAGCTCGCCATCGCCGTCGTCGCCGGCCTCGCCACATCGGGAGCGGCATGGCTGATCGAGCGGAGGCGCCCGTGAACCGGCCTCCGGCACGTGGCACCGTCTCCGTCTGGCACCGCTCCGTGACATCCGGCTGGATGCTCGCCACCGGCGCGGTCGCCGCGATCGGCCTACTGGTCATCGCCGTCCTCGTCGGGGCGCACCGGCCCATGGCGCTCTGGCTGCTGATCGTCCCAGCCGCCTTCCTGGCCACCGGAGCCATCACAGTCACGGTCTCCCCAAGCGGCGTCACCGCGGCTTCGGCGCTGTTCCCACTCCTGCGCCGACGGTTCCCCCTCGGCCAGATCGAGAACGCCACGGCCCGATGGACCCGACCCACCGAGATCGGAGGATGGGGCTACCGCTGGAACCCCGGTCTCAGCGCCGTCTCACTGCGTGAGGGCGACGCCCTCTGGATCACCCGCATCGACGCGACTCAGTTCGTCATCACCATCGACGACGCCGAAACCGCCGCGGCCCTCATCAACCAGCTACTCGAGCAAGACAACGGAACCCAGTGACATGCTGGTTCAAATCGATCACGCTTCCCCGGTCAGCCTAGGCGAACAGGTCGCCGCCAGCGTCCGCCGTGCGGTCGCCGAAGGCACCCTTCGCAAAGGCCAGCGCCTCCCCGCCGCTCGAGCCCTGGCCAAGACACTCAACATCAACATGCACACCGTGCTCCGCGGTTACCAGATCCTCAAGGAGGAAGATCTCATCGAGATGCGGCCTGGTCGGGGCGCGGTCGTCACCGCCGCAGCCCCCGACCGCGCGCTTGCCGTCGACGCTTGTCGGCACTTCGTCCACCTCGCACGACAAGCCGGCCTGTCCGCCCCCGAGACCCTGAGCATGGTCGAGGCCCACCTCCACTCCTGACGCAGCCACGCATCAGCGCCAAGACTCGGCTTCGGGCCTCCGACCTTTCTATCCCCCCCGCCCCTGTACGGCGCTCCTTGCGCGGGGTCGGGAATGCCGGCGGGGGTCTCCGTGTTGGCAGGGGTGTGGTTGTGAAGGGGACAGTGTCCCCGGGCCTCACCTATTGCCTGCAGGGAAGATCGTTCGGCTGAAGCCCTGCAGTGCCTTTCGCCGCGTAGGCGACCGCCCTTCACAACCGCATGGCTTCAGGTCCGCCCCGACCGGCACGTGCCGGTCGGGGCTGACCTGCGTCTGGTCTCGGAGTGGCCGGGGCGGTGCTGGGTACGGTGCCCGGTCATGGACGACTACGAGCGCATCGACCTCGACGAGAGCGACCTGCACGAGATCCTCTCCACGCCGGTGGAGGCCACGGAGCACCTGGTGCTGCTGGCGCGGGAGGAGGCCTCCGACGTGCTCGGCCTGGTGACCCTCTCGCAGGAGGGCGGGCCTATGTCACGGGAGGCGGACCGTCTGGCGAAAGCGATAGCCGTCCGCATCCCCTCGGAGAACTGACGCCGGCCGACAGACCGGCCGGGCCATCTGGCCAGGAGGCCGCGACGCCGCTCTCCCAGTCAGAGCCACCTGCGGGCTGGGGGATAAGTCCATGATGTGGAGTTGGACGTCGGGCTGGCAGTGAGTGCAGGCCTTTAGCTTGTTGTTTAACTTCTGGAGGATCCCGGTCAGCGGATTCATCGCGTGGGCTTCATGACATGTCCAAGTGCGACGAGGCCGATTCCCACGACGAGGAGTGATGGTGAGTGCGCGTTCCAGCTGACCAGCATCAGCAGGGCGCCCGCTCCCCAGATCCTCGGCTGCCGCACTCGTTGCTGCAGCCAGTGACCCGGCATACGGCCGACAAGTAGACCGTGCACTCCGAGAACGGCCCAGATGATGGCCAGGATGAACAGCACCACGGCCAACACACCGAAGATGAACAACCCGTCCCCCCTTGGCTCGTGACGCAGTCGCGTCACGAGATGCTGCAATCAAACCCGAACGGGTGGGGCCTTTCGGCTCTGAACCGCTCCGGGTCTGATGGAGGCTCGATTCCCTGAGAGGATCGAGTCATGGCACGTCCGTCCCCCTACCCTCCCGAGCTTCGTGAGCCGTGCGGTGCGCATGGTCGCGGAGATCCGTCCCAACTACCCGACGGAGTGGGCCGTGATGAAGGCGGTCGCCGCGAAGCTGGGCATCGGTTCCGCTGAGACAGTGCGGACGTGGGTCCGCAAGGCCGAGGTCGACACCGGTCGGCGGCCCGGTGTCACGTCCGAGGAGGCCGCGGAGATCAAGCGGCTGCGGGCCGAGAACTCCGAGTTGCGCCGGGCGAATGAGATCCTCAAGGCGGCCTCGGCTTTCTTCGCGGCCGAGCTCGACCGGCCGTCGAAACGCTCGTAGCGTTCATCGACGCCCACCGGCAGGTGTTCGGAGTCGAGCCGATCTGCAAAGTCCTGACCAGCCACGGACTGAAGATCGCGTCGAGCACCTACTACGCCGCCAAAAGCCGCACTCCCAGTGCACGATCGATCCGCGACGCAGAGCTGAAGACGCAGATCAGCCGCGTCCACGCCGACAACTTCGGCGTCTACGGAGTGCGGAAGGTCTGGCGGCAGCTGCACCGTGAGGGCATACCCGTGGCCCGCTGCACGGTCGCCCGGCTGATGCGTGATCTCGGCCTTGAGGGTGCCCGACGCGGGAAGAAGATCCGCACCACCATCCGCGACGATGGCCATGGGCGGGCCTGTGACCTGCTGGAACGTGACTTCACCGCATCCCGTCCGAACGAGCGGTGGGTTGCCGACTTCACCTATGTCGCGACCTGGTCCGGCATCGTCTACGTCGCCTTCGTCGTGGACGTGTTCTCCCGGGCGATCGTCGGCTGGTCGGTCGCCACCAGCAAGCGGTCCAAGCTCGTCCTCGACGCTCTGGACATGGCCCTGGGCGCCGCGACCGGGCCGGCATCCCCGCAGGTCCCGGGCTCGTTCATCACTCGGACGCGGGCAGCCAGTACACGTCTTTCGCGTTCACCGCCCACCTCATCGAGGCCGGCATCGACGCCTCGATCGGCACCGTCGGCGACGCCCTGGACAACGCGCTCATGGAATCCCAGATCGGCCTCTATAAAACCGAGCTGATCAAGCCCCGCAGGCCCTGGCACGGCCTGGCCGACGTGGAACTCGGCACCGCGGAATGGGTCGACTGGTTCAACAACCAGCGCCTCCATACCGCGATCGGAGACATCCCGCCCCACGAGCACGAGACCAACCACTACGCTCAACGCCAGCCCCAACCGGCAGCTGGAGTCAACGCATAGAGCCTCCAACGAACCCGGAGCGGTTCATAACAGAAGTTGTGGATCAAGTAACGATCGGCTTGTCTGCTCGTTGGGCGCTTCGTGGGGAAGCGTCAGTCGCGGCCGTGGATCGTGTCGGACGAACTGTGGTCGCTCATCGAGCCGTTACTGCCCGAGCCAGGGCCGAAGCTGGTGGCAGGCCGTCCGCGGGTGCCGGACCGGCAGGCGTTGTGCGGGATCCTGTTCGTGCTCCGTGTCGCGGTCGCCGACGTGCCACCGGCCCATCTCGATCAGGTCCACGACCGCAGCTGACGCGATCCAAGGCGCTGTGCCGGCTACCGGTCGTCGACAACGGCCAGCTGGTCGGCATCGTCGCGCTAGTACTCCAGTCTGACTTTGCGATCTTGTGGCCGTACCCGGCGGGGAACGGGTACGGCCACCGCGTGATCATCGGTTGGTGTGTGGACAAACGAAGATCGTGCGGTGGCCGCTGGCCATAGCGTAGACCCCGCCCGCTGGCGGGCAATGTTCGACCAGGCCATGGCCCGGATCGCGGGCCGGTTCGGCCGAGTTGAGCCGAGGGCGAGCGCCCGCTCCTATCTGCTCGGACTACTGTCTTGCGTCGAGCGGAAGAACTGCTGGCGGCTGGCCGAACAGGCTGGTCACGCGCGGCCGGGGCCGATGCAGCGGCTGCTGCGCTACGCCCGCTGGGACGTCGATGCCGTCCGCGACGACATCCGCGCCTACGCCGTCGAACACCTCGGCACCGACGGTGGTGTCCTCATCGTGGACGAGACCGGTTTCGTGAAGAAGGGCCATGCCTCGGCGGGAGTGCAACGCCAGTACACCGGCACCGCGGGACGCATCGAGAACTCCCAGGTCGGGGTCTTCCTCGCCTACGCCACCAACCGGGGGCGGACGCTGATCGACCGCAGGCTCTACCTGCCCGAACACTCCTGGTGCGCTGACGTCGAGCGCCGCCACGCCGCCGGGATACCCGACGAAGTGCAGTTCCAGACCAAACCCCGCCTGGCCTGGGAGATGATCGCCGCCGCTCTGAAGGCCGGGGTGAAGGCACGGTGGGTGACCGGCGACGAAGCCTACGGGCAGGACCCACAGCTTCGCGCCGCCCTGGAAGCCCGCGGCACCGGCTACGTTATGGCCGTCGCCTGCTCGACACGAGTACGGATCAACCACGGCCGCACCACCGTCCGCGCGGACACCGTCGCCGGCCGCCTGCCCGCCACCGCCTGGCAGCGGCACAGCGCCGGAGCCGGTGCGAAAGGCCCTCGATACTACGACTGGGCCTGGGTCCACATCGGCACCAGCAGCCACCGCCACCTGTTGATCCGCCGCAACCGCACCACCGGCGAACTCGCCTTCTATCTGTGCTGGTCACCCGCCACGGTCACCCTCGCGGAACTGGTCCGTGTCGCCGGTGTCCGCTGGAGCGTCGAGGAGTGCTTCCAGGCCGCCAAGGGCCAGGTCGGACTCGACCACTACCAGGTCCGTAACTGGACCTCGTGGCACCGGCACATCACCCTCGCCATGCTCGCCCTGGCCTTCCTGACCGCCGTCGCCGCAAGCTCGGCGCCCCAGCGCCCCGCCCAGTCAACCCGTCCCACCCGCGGCCACCCGCCGATCAGGCTGACCGTCCCGGAGATCCGCCACCTACTTGCCGCCGTCTTCACCCCACCAACCGTGTCAGCGGCCAAGCTGCTGCACTGGTCCGACTGGCGGCGACAACACCAGGCGACAGCCCGCCGCAGCCACTACCGACGACGCTCCGGCGACGAACCGACTGGATAGATCACGAAACCGCACTGGAGTACTAGGAGACCTGGCCGTGGAATGCGACCCCGACTCCCCCTGGGCGACATCAGCGGTGCCGACCCCAACGCATAACGCACAACACCAAGTCGCACAAACGAACGCATGCCGGGACGTGGCCTTGGTAGGCGAACGGCTGTGACACCCAACCGCCCTGCAGACGACCCACCGTCGCAGTCACGGACCGTGTCTTTGGCGGCGGCACATCGTCCGGCGTACGTGGAGCCGACCACAGAAGGGCGCACGGCGGGACCGGGATTGCTCGTCGTGGACGTCGGGGGCGCGGATGCTCGGACAAGCATGACGTTCCAAGGTCAGGGAGTGACAGTGGTAAGGAAGATCCGCCACTCGCCTTTCAGGATGTCGGCGCCCTCGGCGCAGATGCTCTCGGCCTCTGCGCGAAGTGGAGGCGGAGGCTGTGGTTCGTCACTGAGCCCGTAGCAAGGGATCGGGTGGCGCAGCCGGTCGACGCCGTCCTGAACGGCGCCGGCGGTGAGGAGTGCCGGGCCGTAGAGCAGCTCGGCGTTTTCTGGATCCTTCTGCCGCAGTCGTCGTTCTGTGTCGGCGGCGACCTGCTCGGCCGCGGTGATCGCTGCCCCGCAGTCCGTGTCGTCCAGTGCAGTGCTCTTCGTGCACTTGTCCAGGTCCGCGCCCGGATGTGCTTTCATGGCGGCCTGGAAGGCAGCCCGGCTGTCCTGCGTCAGAGGCGATGTTGTCGTCGGTGCAGAGGAGGCCGGGGCAGCCGAGGTGGAAGCTGGCGCCGGTGTTTGCGATGTCGACACCGATGGAGATGCCGAGGGAGCAGTAGCAGGGGGATCATCGCTGCAGGCGGTGAGCAGTGCTCCAGCAGCTACAGCCAGCAGCAGCGGGCGAGTCCGGGCCGCTCCCAGTCGTGGAAACATGACAGGATCGTACGGACTCGACCGGGGAAAGGACACCGCCCCTTCCGCCTGCTGTCCGCCGAAAGTATCGGCAGCGCTTCTACTTCTACCCGCCGCTGCACCGGCAAACCGCGTACCGCTCCGAAGCGTCTCCGCACTGCCGGTGACGGACCGGCTAGCTGCTCGGATGACCACCCTGCCGCTCTACTGGCACATGCCAGAGTATGAGGTCGAACGCGATCGTGCTGTTGCGTGGCGCGCATAGGCATTCGTGATCATGCCGCCTGCCTCGGTCATTCGCTGTGGGGTTGGTGGGGAGCCGTGACGGGGCCGAGCCTGACCAGTGTGTACGCGGTCGGCGTGATGTTCTTCTACTTTCGGCGTGTGGTGGCTTCCCTGCCGGCCGCCGGGTCCCGCGGAGAGGAAGAGGGGCTGGCTGACGCAGTCGTTGCGGGTATTTCCGTCTACGAGGCCGCGGTTTTCCCGCTCACACCCGGCGGCGTGAGCGAGGCCGAGCAGGAGGCCCGCCGCGCTGTCGCCTACCGGCTCGCCGCCCCCGCGGCACCCTCGCCCGGTGGCAGGGAGAGCGGGGGGAAGCGGCGGAGGCCACTGTCATGCTGGAGCAGGTGGCGGAGAGAATGGGACAAGCCCTCGGACCGGACCACCCCCACACCTCACCACCCGTCAATACCTAGCGATAAACAAAGGGTTGGCGGGTGACGCGGCCGGGGCCACCGTGACCTTTCAGCGCCTGCTCACTGATCTCGAACGACTGCGCAACCCCGAGGACCCCCTGCTCCTCACCGTCCAACGTCAACTGTCTCGTCGTTGCGGCTGCGGCCTCGGTCCGCCAGCAAGCGTCGCGCGACTGAAGTAGGTGGAGGAAGCAGACGTGGAAGGAGTCGACCGACCCCGAGCACGACGCCAAGCTCGACCGCATCGAGCACGTCCTGGAGAACTGGCCCGACCGCACGTTCGCCTTCGACGAGTTCGGCCCCCTGGGCGTCCGCCCCACCGGCGGGACCTGATGGGCCCGGCAAGGCCGCCCCGACCGGCTGCCGGCGACCTAAGGGCTGTCCCGTAACGGCTGGTCACAGGTGAGATGATCTTGCTGTGTCTGGTGTGATCACGGCGTCGGAGCCTTCCTGGATAGCCCCGTTCACCGGGCTGAGCCCGCGTCAGTTCGGCAAGCTGATCACCGCGCTCCGGCGTGAGGGTGCGGACCCGGTGCGCAAGGGCCGGCCCTGGAGCCTGCCACTGGAGGACCGCGTGCTCCTGGTCGCCGCGCACTGGCGCACGAACCTCACCTTGCGCCAACTGGCACCATTGTTCGGGGTGTCCAAGTCGGCGGCCGACCGCATCATCGGCCACCTCGGGCCCACACTCGCGCTCCAGCAGCGCAAGCGGTTCCGCAAGGACACCGTGCTGATCGTGGACGGCACCCTGGTCCCCACCCGCGACCACACCATCGCCGAGCAGTCCAAGAACTACCGGTACTCCACCAACCACCAGGTCGTCATCGACGCCGACACCCGCCTCGTCGTCGCGGTCGGCCGGCCGGTCACCGGCAACCGCAACGACTGCAAGGCATGGGAGCTGTCCGGAGCCAAGGAGGCCGTCGGCCACACCACAGTGATCGCGGACGGCGGTTACCGGGGCACCGGCCTGGTCATCCCGCACCGCCGTGACCCCGGCCAGAGTGAACTCCCGGACTGGAAGGAAGAGCACAACCGCTCACACCGCAAGGTCCGCGCCCGCGTCGAGCACGCCTTCGCCCGGATGAAGACCTGGAAGATCCTCCGCGACTGCCGCCTCAAAGGCGACGGCGTCCACCACGCCATGCTCGGCATCGCCCGCCTGCACAACCTCACGCTGGCCGGATGACCCAGAAACCACCAGGTCACCAGGCACATCAAAGATCATTTACGGGACAACCCTTATATGCGGGGGCTGGTAGCTCCGCTGGAGCGGAAGAACGGCTGGACGCTGGCGGAGGAGGCCGGGCACGCGGGCCCCGATCGCATCCACCGGCTGCTGAACCGCATCGAGTGGGACGCCGACGAGGTCCTGGACGACGTACGCGACTACGTCGTCGAACACCTCGCAGACCAGGAGGCCGTCCTGATCGTCGACGACACCGGGTTCCTGAAGAAGGGCATCCGCTCGGCCGGCGTGCAAAGGCAGTACTCCGGTACCGCGGGACGCACCGAGAACTGCCAGATCGGCGTCTTCCTCGCCTACGCCACGAGCCGCGGACGCACCCTGATCGACCGGCGACTGTATCTGCCCACGTCCTGGACGGACGACCGGGAACGCTGCCGCCGGGCCGGCATCGACGACAGCGTCGCCTTCGAGACGAAGGTGGCCACGGCCAAGACGATGGTCCGCCGGGCCATCGCCGACAAGATTCCGTTCGGCTGGGTGACGGCGGACGCCGCCTATGGCTTCAGCAAGGGCTGGCGGTCCGAACTGGAGCAGGCTGACGTCTTCCACGTCATGGCCACCACCCGCCACGACACCGTCGTCACCCGCTGGTCCCTCGACCATCCCGTCCACGACCTGTTCCCCGGCCTGCCGCGGCAGAAGTGGAAACGCCGTTCCTGCGGCGACGGAGCCCACGGCAGGCGGATCTACGACTGGGCCCGCGTCGAGGTCCGGCCCTGGCACCGCGAGGACCGCCGGCACTGGGTTCTCGCCCGCCGCAGCGTCAGCAGACCCGAGCCAGATCTCCTACTACATCGCCTACTGCCCGGCCGGCACCACGCTGGACGAGCTGATCCGCATCGCGGGCAGCCGCTGGGCGGTGGAGGAATGCTTCCAGACCGCCAAGCAGGAGTGCGGCCTGGACGACTACCAGGTCCGCCGCTATCCCGGCTGGCACCGCCACATGACCCTGGCCATGGCCGCCCACGCCTGCCTGACCGTCCTGCGAGCCCGACAGCTGGACGCGGACAAAGCAGAAACGGATCCTCCCAGCTCATCCACCTCAGCCTCGCCAAGATCAGACGCCTGATCACCCGACTCACCGACCGCCGCCCCACCCCGGCCGACCACATCCTGCACTGGTCGACATGGCGCCGCAGACGGCAATATCAAGCTCGACTCAGTCACTACAAACGACGTGGACACAGCCCCTGAAAACTGCCCAGCACCCAGAACAAGCACCGTTGCAGTACTAACCCGTGCAGTTCTGGCTGTCCAACCTGCCCGCCGACACCTCGCTGGCTACTGAGCTGCACATCCTGTCCGTTGGCCCAATCCCCACGCCACCTGTTTACCGGCCCGCGCAGCGAGCGCATCTCAACCGCTGTCCTGCGCGACGCCACACAGCGCTACGTCCCGGTGAACTTGCAGCTCAAGTCCACCGCGGGCGCGAGGTGGAGGAAGTCGCCGGCCGTCCCTCCTTTAGTTTGGCCGGCGACGTGCGGCCCCGTGTCAGGTGGCGTCGGGCCGCCTGACGCCGAACTGCTCGGCAGCCTGCGAGAGGTCGCGCCAAACCTTGGGTGCCACCGGCACGCCGTTCGCGCCGCGTTCCGCCGCGACGGCAGCGCTGCGCTCGCCGGGGTAGTACACGCCGGACGCGCCCTCCGCCACCGGCAGGCCCTTCAGCGTGTCCAGTGTGGTGTCGACGGCGCCCGTGAAGTCCTCGGCGCTGCCGCCGAAGGCCGCTGGGTCGACGGCGATCAGCAGGGCGTTCTGGCGGTGCTTTCGGCCGGCCGGGTCGTCCGAGTGGAAGGCGGAGAAGATCGGCGCACCTACCAGGACGCTGGTGAGGAGCTCGAAGGCGAGGGACATGCCCGAGCCCTTGGCGCCGCCCAGGGGCAGCGGCATGGTCGCGAGCGCGGGGTCGGTGGTGGGGGTGCCGTCCTCGGTGGCGGCGGCGTTCTCGGGCAGCGGGGTGCCGTTCGCCTTGGCCTGGCGGATCTTGCCGAGAGCGATGGTTGCCGTCGCCATGTCGAGGAGGAGCGGAGCGTGGTCGGCGGCCGGGACAGCGATCGCGAGGGGGCTGGTGGCGACCGCCGCGCCCTTGACGCCCGTGTAGCCCATGTTGGGCATGCCGGCCACGAAGCCGAGGCCGACCAGGCCCTGTTCGGCGATCCTGGAGACGTAGTAGCCGATGGCGCCGGTGTGCACGGTGCGGCGTACGCCGACGGAGGCGATGCCGTAGGTGCGGGCCCGCTCGACCGCTTCGTCGGCGGCGGCGCTCAGCGCGACGGGGCCGGGGGCGCGGTCGGCGTCGATGACGGCGGCGGCCGGGGTGGTCGACTCGACCCTGAGTTCGGGCTTCGCGTTGGCCACGCCCTTGGCGAGCAGGTCGAGGTAGGCGGGCACGCGGGCCACGCCGTGCGACTCGACGCCGCGCTGCGCCGCCCAGACGAACACGTCGGCGGTGGTGCGGGCGTGCTCGGGGCTCATGCCTCCTTTCTCCAGGAGGGCGGCAGCGAAGGTGCGCAGTTCGTCGGCGGGGACGCGGACCTTGCCCGGCTTCGGGGCCGGGGTCGGAGTGTCGGTCATGGTGCGTAGGTCTCCTGGGTCAGCGGGTGACGAGGACGTCGACGACGGCGGTGGTGCCCTCCGCCACGGCCTTCAGCGCGCGCTCCAGGGCGGGCGCGAGGGCGTCGGTGGTGTCGACGGTCTCGGTGTGCATGCCGAAGGGTTCGGCGAAGGCCGCGAGGCGGGGCAGGCGGTGCAGGTCGGTGCCGAGCCACTCGCCGGTCTCGGCTGCCGCGCCGTCGGGGTAGAAGCGCCGGTGGTTGAGGTTCATCGACTTGTAGACACGGTTGTTGAAGACCACGATCAGCACGGGCAGGTCGTAGGTGTTGGCCGCGTCGTACGACTGGATCACCGGGTTGTAGGTGAACGCACCGTCGCCGATGGTGAGGACCACCGGGCGTTCCCCGGCCGCCAGTTTGACGCCGAGCGCGACCGCGATGCCCTGGCCGAGGCCGCCCTGAACGTAGAAGTACGAGTCCGGGGCGTCGGTCTGCAGGTGCCGCTTCACGGCCTTGCTGTGGGTGATGGTCTCGTCGACGACGATGCCGTCCCGGCCGGCCAGCAGCTTGCGGAGGGTGGCGGCGACCAGCACCGGGTCCACCCCTTCCGACTGCTCGGCCTTCGCCTCGGCTGCGGTGACGGCCGCGCGTTCGGCGGTGTGGCGTTCCTCCTGGGCGGCGCGGCGCGCGGTGACCGCGGCCTCGTCCAGATCCCTCGCCCGCTTGGCGAGCTGGCGCAGGGTGTTGGCGACGTTGCCCTCCAGGTAGACGTCCGCGAAGAGCACCTGGTAGACGATGTGCGGACGTTGCGGCACCTGGTCGATGACGACGATCTTCGCCTTGGATGGCTTGCGGCTCGGCGGGTAGAACGGGGCCCGGCAGTTGACCAGGAGGATCAGGTCCGCCTCGTCCATCCAGGGCCCGATGTCGCTGCCGGCGTGAAGGGGGTGGGTGCGGGGAAAATTCGCACACACCGCCGAGTCCGGCTCGACGACGGGGATGTTCCACGCCTCGGCGAAGGCGACCAGGGACTCGAAGCCGCCCGCTTCGCGGCCCGCCGTCTCGGTGACGACTACCGGGTTCTTCGCCTCGCGGATCATCTGCGCGACCGGCTCGACCTCCTCGGGCGAGGAGTGCATGGAGCCCGGCTTGACAACGGGCTTGGCCTCACGGCCGTTCCAGTCCTCCAGCAAGATCTCCAACGGGATGTTGAGGTAGGCGGGGCCCGCCGGGGCCCGCCAGGCCAGCTCCGCCGCCCGGGTGATCATCGTGGGCAGGGTGCTGATGTGCGCGGCCTCGTTGGCCCACTTGGTGAACGGCTGGGCCACGTGGTGCGGGCCGCCCACGATGGACAGGTTGCGGTACCACTGGCCGCCCGGGTCCTGGCCGGGGCCGTCGCCGTACGTGGTCGACTCCGAGGAGGTGACCACCATGGGGACGCCTGCCAGCAGCGCCCCGTGCACGGCCATGGAGCCGTGGAGCAGGCCGGGGGCGGCATGCAGCAGCACGCCCTGGGGGCGGCGCTCGACCAGCCCGTACCCGGTGGCCATGCCGACCGCCACCGTCTCGTGGGTCAGGTCCAGGTACGTCGGCGCCGGTTCGCCGTCGCGGTGCCGACGGGCCAGCGACTCCCACACCGGGGCCCACTCGGACCCCGATGAGCAGAAGATGTAGTCGGCGCCGACGGCGTTGAAGGCGGAGACGACGGCGTCACCGCCGTCGGCGCCCGGCCTGTTCTTGCTCTCCGTCATCTCGTGTGGTCCCTCAGCCCTCGTACGGCCAGTTCAGGACCTCGGAGATACCGCGGCCCATCATCCATTCAAGCTCCTCGGGCGTGAAGTCCCAGTGCTTGGTGAACTGCTCGATCGTGTCGGTGTAGGTGATGCCGTGACCCAGCAGGCGGGTCATGTCGGTGCCGTAGAAGCAGCGCTGCGGGCCCATCTTGTCGACCATCTCGCGCACGTACTTCTGGATGTTCATGTTGGGAAACGGCTGCGTGGAGTAGCCCGGCAGCGCCGAGACCTTCACGTAGATGTTCGGGTGCGGGGCGAGGTCGGCGGTCTCCTGGACCCAGTAACCGATGGCGTCGTCGACGCAGCGGGCCATGATGCCCATGTGATCGATGATGATCTTCAGCTCGGGGTGCTTGGCGGCGATCTCGCCCAGCTCCCGCTTCCAGATGGGCGCGTGGACCATCGTGGGGATGCGCAGTTCCGCCGCGATCGGCCAGTACCAGTCGTTGGTGCCGTCGATCATCCAGTTGCGGTCCTGCGGGCGGTGGAAGGTGAGGCGGGTGCCCTTGATGTGCGGGTTCTGGGCGAAGTCCTTGAGCATCGCGGTGCCCTCGGCCTCGTTGTCCTGCGGGACGCGGGCCATGATGCCGAAGCGGTCCGGGTGGGCCTCGCACGCCTCCAGGGCGTAGTCGATGCGGTTGCCCTCCCAGGACGGCGGGAGAATCAGCGCGCGGTTGACGCCGGCCTCGTCCATCAGCTCCAGGGCCTCCTCGTACGAGAAGGGGTCCTCACGGTGGCCGTTGAGGCGGATGCGCTCGCGGGCGCCCGGGACCCAGGGGCGGTCCGGGGTCTCTTCCTTCCAGATGTGGATCTGGGTGTCGACGACGAACATGTCGTGGGCTCTCTTTCTCGTAGGGGGGTGGTGCGGTGTCGCGGAAGGAACGCTAGGCGGGTACCGGGGCCTTGCAGAGAGCCCGGGATGCAAGCTGTTGTTGCGCGAAAGTACGCCGCACGCAGGGGGTTCTCAGAGGGCGGTTCGTGAGTTTTTGAGTGGCTCTGTCGTCGCCTGATGGTGTGGGCACGGGCGGAATCTGCCGGTCCGCAGCCGGTGGTCTGCTGGTGTGGCGGGGTGAGTGAACGCAAGCCGTACCCGAGCGACTTATCGGACGAGCAATGGGCTCTGATCGAGCCGGTGATCACCGCGTGGAAGGACCGGCACCGCTCGGTCAGCGGCCACCAGGGCGTCTACGAGATGCGGGAGATCGTCAACGCGATCCTCTACCAGGGCCGGACCGGCTGCCAGTGGGCCTACCTGCCTCACGATCTACCGCCGAAGAGCGCGACGTACTACTACTTCGCTGCTTGGCGGGACGACGGAACAGACCAGGTCATCCACGAACTCCTGCGCTGCCAGGTCCGTGAGAAGGCCCGGCGATTAGAGGACCCGACCCTGATGGTGCTGGACACCCAGAGTGTCCACGCGGCCGCCGGGGTCCCCGCCTCCACGACCGGCCGGGATCCGGCGAAGCGGGTGCCGGGCCGCAAACGGGGACTGGCCGTGGACGTGCTCGGGCTGGTCATCGCCGTCATCGTGCTGGCCGCGAACAGCCACGACAACGCCGCGGGCATCGCCCTGCTGGACCAGGTCGTCGAGCACGCCGGCGGCACCGTCCGCAAAGCCCTGGTCGACCAGGGCTTCAAGAACCAGGTCGTCGCACACGGCGCCGGCCTGGGCATCGACGTCGAGACCGTCGAACGCAACCCGCATCAGGCGGGGTTCGTTCCGCAGCCGAAGCGGTGGAGGGTCGAGCAGACCTACGGGATCTTGATACTGCACCGGCGTCTGGTCCGCGACTACGAGCACCGCCCGTCCTCCTCCGCCTCCCGCGTCTACTGGGCGATGACCCATGTCATGGCCCGACGCCTCACCGGCGCGAACACTCCCACCTGGCGCGATGCGCAGGCGGTGGCAGCGTGAACATCGAGCCCCTACTCGACGCACTCGGCCTCCAGGAGGAGGCCGCCCGGTCCCTGGCCGACGATCTCCGCACCCAGATCACGCAACTGCAGGGGCGACTGCGCGAGGCCGAGACTCACCTCGAGCACCTGGCGATCACCCGGAAGACCGTCACCGTCCTCGCCGACCGGCTCCCCACCCAGGCCGCCTCACCCGAACTGCCCGACCACCCGGACTACCCCCGCATCCTCGCCGTGTTCAACGACGACAGTGGCCCGATGCGGGCCCGTGATGTCTGCGAAGCCCTCGACCACGTACTGCTGCCGAAGAACATCGAAGGCACCCGCGCCAAGCTGAAACGCCTGGTCAAGCTCGGCATACTCACCGAGATCGACACCGGCAGCTTCGCCAGGAAGCAGTAACCGACAAGGTCCGCGACCAGCAGCCCTGCCCCAACCTCACCTCGGAACGGACATCAACTCACGAACCGCCCTCTCAGATTGCGCGGCAGGTCGTGCGGCACGCTGTCACGCGTCGCCGAAGACGGCGCCGGCGATGTGCTCGGCGATCGCCATGGAGGCGGTGGCGGCCGGCGAGGGGGCGTTGCGCACGGCGGTGATCCGGCCGACCTGGTGGATGCGGAAGTCGTCCACGAGGGTGCCGTCCCGGTCCAGCGCCTGGGCGCGGACGCCCGCTCCGCCGCGTACCACGTCCTTCGCGCCGACACCGGGGACGTAGCGCCCCGCGTCGCGCATGAAGGCCGTGGTGGACAGCGACCCGCGGTACTCCTTGACGCCGGTACGCCAGTGCTGGGCCGCCATCCTCCAGGTACCAGGGTAGGCCGCCAGGCCGAGCAGGTCCTTCGGGGAGATCCTGGCGAGTGTGTAACCCTCCCTGGCCAGGGCCAGCACGGCGTTGGGGCCGACCTCGACGGTGCCGTCGACCCGCGGGGTGAAGTGCACGCCGAGGAAGGGGTAGCGCGGGTCGGGCACCGGGTAGATCAGGCCGCGCACCAGGTGGGCGCGGTCGGGTTTGAGCAGCATGTACTCACCGCGGAACGGGATGATCTTCGGTTCGTGCTTGTCCTGGGCGAGCCTGGCCACCGAGTCGGACTGGAGACCGGCGCACAGGATCAACCGGTCGGCCATGACGCGCTGCTGTCCGGAGGCGACCTCGATGCCGCCGGGGACGCTGGTGATGCCGGTGACGGGGAAGCCGAGCTTCACCTCGCCGCCGGAGCCGGTGATGTCCTTGGCGAACTCCCGGGCGACCGCCGGGTAGTCGGTGATCGCGGTGCGCGGCGAGTGCAGGGCGGCGATGCCGCCGGCGTGGGGCTCCAGCTCCCTGATCTCTTCCTGGGAGACCTTGCGCAGGTCGGGCACGTGGTTGTTCCTCGCCCGCTGGTAGAGGCTCTCCATGCGGCCCAGCTCGTCCCGGCGGACCGCCATGACCAGCTTGCCGATCTCCCGGTAGGGCAGCCCGCGTTCCTGGCAGTACTCGCGCAGCAGCGCCACGCCACGGACGGTCAGGTCCGCCTTCAGGCTGCCGGGCGTGTAGTAGATGCCGGCGTGCACGACGCCCGAGTTGTGACCGGTCTGGTGGAGCGAGACCTCCCGCTCCTTCTCGAACACCACGACCCGGGTGCCGGGGCGCCGCAGCGTGATCTCGCGGCCCAGGGCCAGACCCACGATGCCGGCGCCGACGACGCCGATCGTCTCGTCAGCCATCGGCATCCTCCTCTCTCATGACGTGCACGACGTGCTCAGGCACCGAAGTGGACGGCGACCGTCTTGACGCGGGTGGAGAAGCGCAGGACCTCGTCGCCCTGCTCCTTGTAGCCCGTGCCCGAGTCGTGGAAGCCGCCGAAGGGCAGGTGCACGTCCCAGCCCGGAGTGGGGTGATTGACCGCGATCTGGCCGCACTCGGCCTCGTCGACGAAGCGGTAGGCGGCGCCGATGTCGCGGGTGAAGACGGCCGCGGCCAGTCCGTACACGGAGTCGTTGACCGCCTCCACCGCCTGCGCGAAGCCGTCGACGGCACGGACGGCCAGGACCGGGCCGAAGACCTCGTCCCGCCAGACGGCCATCTCGGGGGTGACATCGCCGAGCACGGTCGGTCGGACATAGCAGCCGTGCGCGCGGTCGCCCTCGGTGTCGGCACCGCCCCCGGTGAGGACCCGGGCCCCCTCCTCGACCGCCCTGGCCAGGTCGGCGAGGACGCTGTCGCGCTGCTTGGGGCCGGCCAGGGGGCACAGGGTGGTCGCCGGGTCGCTGCCGGGTCCGACGGTGAGCTTCTCCACCTCCGCTACCAGCAGGCGCGTGAACTCCTCGTACACCGGCCGTTCGACGACGACCCGGCTGGTGGCGGTGCAGCGCTGTCCGGCCTGGCCGAAGGAGCCGGCGACGACGGTCCTCGCCGCGGCGGCGAGGTCGGCGTCCTTGAGGACGACGGAGGCGTTCTTGCCGCCCAGCTCGCCCTGGAAACGGACGTTGCGGTAACCGAGGCGGCGGCGGATGGAGTTGCCGACCTCGTTGGAGCCGGTGAAGGTGACGGCCGCGATCCGCGGGTCGTCGAGGAGGGCGTCCTCGATCTCGCGGGTGCGTCCGGTGACGACGTTCAGCACACCGGCCGGCAGCCCCGCGTCGTGCAGGGCGCGCGCGAAGTGCAGCCCCGACATCGGGGTGTCGGTGGCGGGCTTGAAGACGGCCGCGTTGCCGGTGGCGAGCAGCGGCGCGAGCTTGCGGGCCGGGGTGATCAGCGGGTCGTTCCAGGGGCTGATCACCAGGATCACACCGATGGGTTCGCGCTGGGTGTGCGTGCGGGTGTTCGCACGGGCGTCGTGCAGGAGGGTGCCGTAACCCTGACGGGCGAGGCCGGCGTAGTAGTCCAGGAAGTCGGCGGCCTTGCCGGCTTCGCCGCGGGCCTCCGCGACGGTCTTGCCGTTCTCGGCGGTGACGTCGGCGGCGATCTCGTCGAGCCGCTCGCGGAGCAGCCGGGCGGCCTCGGTGAAGACGCGGGCACGCTCGAAGGGACTGGTGCGCTTCCAGACGGTGAAACCCTGCTCGGCGTGGTCGTAGGCCCGGGTGACGTCCTTCGCGGACAGGGCCGGAATGCGGGCCACGGGAGCGCGGACGTCGGCCGGGTCGTGGACGTCGATCCACTCGCCGGTCGTCACCCACTCTCCGCCCAGGAGCGTTTCCAGGTTGCGCATCAGATCACTTCCTTCGTCGACCGCGGTATCGGTGACCACGGTCCCAACGGGTCGGCCGTGCAGGGCCGGAAGCGACAACACACCATGCGGGGCCGGCCCACCAGCCCGGCGGCGGCAGGCATTGCTTGCACCGCGCGCAGGTGGACCGGGAGTTGATCCGTGCTGGAATCTGCTGGCCGGACGGTACGCCCGTCAGTCGTGAGCAGCCGAGGAGAGACACATCATGGCCTACGCAGTCGTCGCCCACTACCGCTGCGCGCCCGCCGACGCGGACGCGGTGCGAGCCGCCCTGCTGACGGCGCGGGAGGCGACCCGTGCCGAACCGGCGAACCTCGCCTACGACGTGCACGCGGTGGCGGACGAGCCCGGCGGCTTCCTGCTGTACGAGCGCTACGAGGACGCTGCCGGGTTCGAGGCGCACAAGGCGGCCCCGCACTTCAAGGAGCAGATCGTCGAGACCGTGTGGCCGCTGCTGACGGACCGGTCGGTCACCTTCGCCGAGGTGCTCTGACGGCGCGGGCCCCGGGCAGGTACCGGCACCCGCCGGACCGGTCGGCCGCTTCGCCGGCCGGCCAGCCGCCAGGGTCCGGCCGGTCGACGCACTGGACGCGCGGGTGCGCCGCCCGGTGGTGCTCGGCCCCGAGGGGCGGCGCCACCGGCCGGTTCGGCCGGTGCTGCCGTACGACTTGGCGCCGGCCGCCGTCACCGGTGCCGGGGCCCGATGGCGGGACCCGTGCGCCCGGGCGGAGCGAGGGGGCCGGCGCCGCCGAACGCCGAGGAGGCTCGGCACCGGCCGCACGGCACGTGCGGGGTGCCGAAGGCGGGCGTCCGGGCCCGCCCGGCCAGCGACGGCACCTCGTGCGCGCGTGGCTGTGCGTACCCCGCATGCACGCGGCCGTGCGATCGTCCCGCCGGTGGCGGAGGGCGGCGAGGGGCCGGAGTGCCCGGGAACCGGGGCCCGGACCGGCCCCCGCCGCCTCCGGTCAGAACTCGTTCCCCCAGCAGTACCGGGCGATCGTCTCGACCAGCACCATCTTGCGGCGCTGGTCCTCCGCGTCGAGCAGCGGCCGGGCCGCGACGTCCGCGAAGCCCCGGGAGGGGGCGACGGCCGCGTCCTCCAGGTCGACGAACGCCTCCAGCGGGTCGATGCGGGACATCACCGTGCCGATGTCCTCCAGCTCCGGCCGGGTCGCGTCGACCACGCCCAGGCAGAAGTCCCGTCCCTCGGGCAGCGCCCGCACGAGGTCGGTCTCGGCGACGGTGCCCTGGTCGAACGGCAGCACCCAGCGGTCGGCCGGGATCGCGGCGTACATCCGCTCGGCGCGGGCCCGGTCCACCGCGTCCGGGGCCGCCCAGCCGGGCGCCACCCCGACACGTACGCCCTCGGGGCGCTCGTCCAGGCGCACCGCCGCCGCGTCGACGGCGAGGGCGTCCTCGAAGACGAGGGCGCCGCCGGGAGCCGGTTCGGTGCCGGTCTGGCCGAGCAGGAGCGGGTTGTTGAGCTGGATCAGGCGGACGCCCCTGGCGACCAGCAGGGCGATCTCCGCCTGGATGATCTCGGCGAGGGCCTCGCCCAGTTCGCGGGCGGAGGAGACGCCGAGGCCCGGCTGGTACGTGGTGGCCGCGAGGTACGCGGGCGAGGGCAGGGAGGCCTTCGGGGCGATCACCGTCTGCTCGGCGAGCCGTCCGGCCCAGTCGGCGAGCAGCGGGCCGTCGGCCTTCGGCAGCGACTCGGCGACCCAGCGGACCAGGCCGTCGGGTCCCGTCTCGTCGGTACGGCGGAAGCCGGTGACGGTGTCGAGGACGGCGCCGCGGAAGTCCTCGCGGGGGAAGTCGCCGTCGGTGACCACGGTGGAGCGCAGCTTCCGCTGGTAGACGACGGCCTCGCGGACCGCGGCCGCCACGGACTCCGGGTCGCCGGGCACGAGGCCGGCCGGGCGGACCAGGCTGCCGTGGTGGTCGATGCGGTAGTTGAACGTGTCCGCCATGGTCAGTTCTCCTTCGGGGAGTCGGGGCCGGCGGGCTTGCCCGCGACGCCCCAGGCGGCGAACTCCAGTTCGTAGCCCAGGGATTCGAGGACTTCGTCGGCTATGGCCTGGTCCTCGTCGGCGGTGCCACCGGCGATGCCGAGGCCGCCGATGATCTCGCCGTCCCTTTTGATGGTGACGCTGCCGTCGGCGGCCATGATGGGCATGGCGGCGCCGGGCAGCTGGGAGAGCTGGGAGAAGAAGACCGGCTGGCTCTCCTGCCACTTCTTCAGCATCCTGCCGGGGCGCTGCATCACGGCGGCGGTGTACGCCTTGGCGCGGGCGATGTCGGGGGTGAGCGGGCGGGCGCCGTCGGGGCGGCGGACGGCGACGACGAAGCCGCCGGCGTCGACGACGGCGACGCTCACCGCCTTGCCGATGGCCTGGGCGCGCTTCTGCGCGGCCTCGATGATCTCCTCGGCGGCGTCGAGGCTGATGTTGCTCATGCGGCTTCCTTCGGGGCGGTGAGGGTGCGGCGCAGCCTGGCTATGGCGGCGTTGTACGGCTCGGGCGTCTCCCAGTACATGGAGTGCGGGGCGCCCGGGACGATCTCCAGGTGCGAGCCGGGCAGCAGTTCGTGGGCGCGGGTGACGGTCTTGACGCCGAGCACCGCGTCCTTCTCGCCGGCCAGGAAGGCGACCTTGACGCCGGAGTTTTGGATCTCCTCCAGCGAGGGGCCGTTGGTGTCGAGGTTGCGCAGGTCCTGCATCCTGGCCACGTTGAAGGTGCCCATCTGCTGGAACAGGAAGGTGAGGTCGGCGCGCTCGCGCTGGAACGGCTTGGTCAGCAGGCGGTCGATGACCGGCAGCTTGACGGCCTCGGCGCGGTCGGCGGCGGACAGTTCCCTCAGCTCGGGGTGGCTGATGCCGCCGAGGGAGTGGCCGAGGACGACGGAGGAGACCCGGTCGGGACGCAGCAGGCCGGCGCGCAGCGCGGCGACGGAGCCGATGGACTGGCCGACCAGCATGACGTCGGTGAGGTCCTCGGCCTCCAGGACCGCGACGACGTCGCCGGGGAAGTCCTGGCCGTCGAACTGGGGCATGGAGCTGTCGGACTTGCCGAAGCCGCGCAGGTCGACGGTGACGACGGTGAACTCGTCGCGCAGGGCCGCGACCTGCTGCCACCAGGCGGCGTGGTGGCCGCCGCTGCCGTGCACGAACAGGATCGCCGGGCCGCTGCCGTGGCGCTCGTAGTAGAGGGAGGTGCCGTCGGAATCGGCGTAAGGCATGGAAGGAACTCCTCAGCGGCGCTGATCAGTTGGGGCGCTTGCCGTGCCAGACCAGCTCGATCATGGTGTGGTCGGGGTCGTGGATGTAGCAGAACTTGGACTGGTTCTCGGGGCGCTCGATGGGCCGGGTGTGCCGGATACCCAGCTCCCCCAGGTGGGCCAGGAAGTCGTCCCAGTCGTCCACCTCGACGGCGAAGTGGTAGGGCGCCATGCGCTCCATCTCCTCGACCGGGGTGAAGTGCAGGTCGAAGTTGCCGCGGGTCATCAGCACCACGCGGGTGTTGGACTTGGGCATGATCCGCTTCATGCCGAAGACCTTGGTGTACCACTCGGCGGTGCGGTCGGGATCGGTGGTGGGGAAGTTGACGTGGTGGATGTAGCGGGGTGCTGCGCTCATGGCTGGTTTCCTCGTTCCTCTTCCAGTTGTACGGGGTTGGACAGCACGCCGATGCCGCCTATCTCGACCTCGACGGTGTCGCCGGGTTCGAGCTGGCAGGTCGACTCGGCGCCCATCCACAGCACGTCACCGGGGTGCATGGTGACGTGCTTGGTGAGCTCGACGATGTGGTCGAAGGGGTCGAACACCATGTCGCCGGTGGCGAACTCGGCGCGAGTCCCGCCGTTGACACGGAGGGTGGTGGTCTGCGCGAGGGCGTCGACATCGGTCTCGATCCAGGGCCCCATGGGCTTGAAGGTGTCGCTGTTCTTGCTGCGCCAGAAGGAGCGGTCCTGGTGCTGCCAGGTGCGGGCGCTGATGTCGTTGCCGATGGTCCAGCCGAATATCGACGCGCGGGCCTCCTCGTGGGTGGCGCGCCTGAGGGTGCGGCCGATGACGGCGACGAGTTCGGGCTCGGCCTCGAAGCGTCCGGTCACCTCGGCCGGTTTGACGATCGGCGTGCGGTGGCCGGTCAGCGCGTTGTTGGCGCGGTAGCCGACCTCGGGGCGCTCGGGGGTGGCGGCGCCGGCGTGGGCGATGTGCCGGGGGTAGTTCATGCCGACGGCGTAGAAGACGGACGGGACGACGGGTGGCAGCCAGTGCGCGCCCTCGCGCGGCACGGCGCCCAGTACGTCGGGGTCCGCCTCCTGGAGCGGGGAGTCGGCCAGCAGCTCGATGTCCCGCTCCCCCACGCGGCCCCAGACCGCCCGCCCGCCGATCGAGATGCGCGCGTACCTCATGGCGCCAGCAGGTGGGACACGCGCTTGGTGACCAGGTAGGCGTCCAGCGCCTCGGGGCCGCCCTCGCGACCGTAGCCGCTGTCCTTGACACCGCCGGAGGGGGCCTCGTGGACGGATCCGCCGCAGTGGTTGATCGACAGGATGCCGGCCTCCAGCTCCGCCGACAGTCTCTCGGCGGTGGCGGCGGAGTCGGTGAAGCCGTAGGCGGCCAGTCCGTACGGCAGGCTGTTCGCGAGCGCGAGCGCCTCGTCGAGGTCACTGAAGGCGATGATCGGCGCGAGCGGGCCGAACGGCTCCTCGCTCAGCAGTTCCGCGTCCTCGGGTACGTCGGTGAGGACGGTCGGTGCGAAGAAGTAGCCGGGTCGGTCCGGGCGCTCGCCACCGGTGAGGATCCTGGCGCCGCGGGCGACGGCGTCGGCGGTGATGCGCTCCATGGCCTTCAGGCGGCGCTCGTTGGCGAGCGGGCCCATGCCGGTGGACTCGTCCAGGCCGTCACCGAGGGTGACCGCCTCGGCGGTCTTGACGAACTCGGCGGTGAACTCCTCCACGAGCGACTCGTGGACCAGGAAGCGGCTGGGCGAGGTGCAGACCTGTCCGGCATTGGCCCACTTGGCCTGGGCGGCCTTGCGGGCGGCCTTCACCGGGTCGGCGTCGGCGCAGACGATGACCGGGGCGTGGCCGCCCAGCTCCATCAGGGAGGGCTTCATGACCTGGCCGGCCCTGGCGGCGAGGAGCTTGCCGACCGGGACGGAGCCGGTGAAGGCGACCAGGCGGGTCACCGGCGAGGCGATCAGGTGCTCGGAGACCTCGGCGGGCTCGCCGAAGACGAGGTTGAGGACGCCGGGCGGCAGGCCCGCGTCGGCGTAGCAGCGGACCAGTTCCATCGCGGTGGCCGGTGTCTCCTCGGACGCCTTGATGACGAGGGAGCAGCCGGCGGCGAGCGCGGAGGAGATCTTGCGGTTGGGGCCGCCGACCGGGAAGTTCCACGGGACGAAGGCGGCGACGGGACCGAGGGGCTCGCGGCGCACGGTCAGAACGGTGCCGGGGTCGGTGGGGATGATGCGGCCGTAGGCGCGGCGGGCGTCGTCGGCGTGCCAGCGCAGGGTGCCGGCGGTGCGGCGGGCCTCGCCGGTGGACTCCCTCAGGGGCTTGCCCTGCTCCCGGGTGGAGGTGCGCCCCATCTCCGCGGCCCGCTCGCCGATCAGGTCGGCGGCGGCGTGCAGGATGCGGGTGCGCTCGGTGACGGGGGTCGCGCGCCACACCTGGAAACCCTGGGCCGCGGCGTCGAGCGCGCGGTCCAGGTCGGCCGTGGTGGCCAGGGGGACTTCCCCGATCACCTCCTCGGTGGCGGGGTTGACGATCGGTGCGGTACGTCCGGTCTCGCCCTCGCACCACTGGCCCGCGATGTACATGCGGACGGCGGGGTAGCCGTGGTCGGTGGTCATGGGTGGGTGCCCTCTCAAGGGATTCAGGAGGCGGGGGCGTCCTTGTCGCGGTTGGTGCGCAGGGCCCAGATGTGGTGCGGCGGGGTCTCCCGGTGCACGCGGGTCTCGTAGCTGTCGTCGACCCGGTCCATGTCCGCGGCGTATTCCACGCGTCCGCCGCAGGGGGCGTGCAGGAAGCGGAAGACGTTGGAGCCGACGGTGTGCCGGCCCAGCTTGCGGGCCTCGCGCCAACCCCGTTCGATCATGTGGTTGCCGCCCTCGATGACGTCGTCGAAGCCGGGGACCTCGTAGGCGATGTGGTTCATGGAGACGCGGTCGGGGCGGTGGCAGAGCAGCATCGTGTGCTGGTCGTCGTCGCCAGGGGCCTGCATGAAGACGCCCATGGGCTCGACGACGTCGGTGGGGCGGAAGCCGAGGAGGCCGGTGTAGAAGGCGACGGCCTCGTCCTTGCCCTCCTTGGCGATGTTGAGGGCGACGTGGCACATGCGCAGCGGGAAGGCGCGGGTCAGCGGCTCCAGTGCCTCGTTCCAGCGGTTGACGCTGCCGAGGGTGTTGGCGCGGCGCGGGCCGACGGTCACCTCCCTGGGCCGGGCCAGGGTGAGGCCCACGCCGAAGCCGCTGCGGTCGACGGTGTGGTGGACGCCGTCGGCGCTCGCGCGGACCGTGTGGTCGCGGGCGACGGTGGCCACCAGCCGGTCCAGTTCCTCCTGGGTGTCGACGCCCCACACGACCTCGCGCAGGGTGGGGCCGTCCTCCACCGCCGGCGGCAGCAGGGGGCTCGGGTCGGTGTCCAGGTGGAGGGTCTGTCCGGTGAGCGTCTCGAACACCGCGTGCTCGTCGGTGCGCTCCACCAGGAAGAGCCCGAAGTCCTCGAAGAACCGGACGCATTCGCCGAGGTCGTCGATGCTGTAGGTGACCGACTCGATTCTCTGGATTCCCATGGATTCCTCGTTTCCGTCTCGCCTGGTGAGCGTAGGTTTGCGGGCGCGGGGCCTCAATGGCCCGAGGGGCGCCGGGTGCGCAACCCTTTCTTGCGCCGCGGGACCAGGGAGCCGGAGGACGGGCTCAGGGCCGGAGGGCGGGGCTCCGAGCTCCGGGCCCGTAGGGCGAGGCTCAGGGCCGGATGGCGGGGATCGGGTTCTGGGAGAACCACTCGGCGAGGAAGTCCAGGAAGACGCTCACCTTGCGCGGGGTGTCCTGGCCGGGGCCGTAGATCGCGTAGAGCGGGCGGTCGGGCACCGCCAGTTCCGGCAGCAGCACCTTCAGGGCGCCGGCGGCGATGTCGTCGTGGACCGGGCGCTGGGGCAGCAGGGCGATGCCCCGGCCGTGCACGGCGGCCTTCTGGAGGGCGATGTAGGAGTTCGACGAGAACGCGATGTTGCGGATCTTGTGCAGGGTGCTGGCGTGTCCGTGGCCGAGCCGCCAGACCGGGTCGTTGACGTGCACGAGGCAGTCGTGGTGGGCGAGGTCGTTGGGGTGGGACAGGGCCCCGTGCCGCTCGATGTACTCCCCGGAGGCGCACAGCACGAAGGGCAGCGAGGAGATCTTCTTCAGACGGACGCTCGAGTCCCGCAGGTCCCGGGTGTGGAAAGCGACGTCGAACCCGCTGTCCAGGAAGTCGTAGGTCCGGTCCGACATGCCGCCCAGCTCGAAGCGGATGTGGATTTTGGGATGGGCGGCGGAGAACGCGGCGATCGCGTCGCCGAGGTCGAGGCTGCCGATCCATTTCGGGCAGATGACGCTGAGGGTGCCTTCGGCGCGGTCGTGGCGCTGGGCGATGCCGGCGTCCTCGGCCTCGATCTCGTCCAGGATGCGGGCGGCGAACTCCGCGTAACGCTGGCCCGGCTCGGTCAGGCTCACCGAGCGGGCCGTGCGGTTGACGAGGCGTACGCCGATCTGCCGTTCCAGTTCGGCCACGTGCCGGGACACCAGAGAGCCCGACGAGCCCAGTTTCTTGGCCGCGCCGCTGAAACTGCCCACCTGGGCGACGGTGACGAAGCTGTGCATGAGGAGAAGGCGGTCCAAGGTTCCTCCCGGGCCGTGACGGCGTCCCGCTCCGGGCCAGGACAGGACCCGAAACGGGACGGCCTCTTGGCGGGGGCTTCAGGTTAAGTGATCGTTCAACTGTGTAAAGGGTTCTGACCTCACAGTTTCCTCGGGGGCGGGGCACTCCGGTGGGCAGCGCGGCGGGCTCGACGGTGTTCCCTGCCCTCCGGGTCGGTGGCGGGGATCGCCGCGAGCAGCCTGCGGGTGTAGGGCTGGCGCGTGGAGCGGAAGAGCTGCTCCGTCTCTTCGAACTCGACGAGCCGGCCGGACTGGAGGACGGCGACGCGCTGTGCGATGTGGCGCACCAGTCGCAGGTCGTGGGTGATGAACAGGAAACTGATCCCGGTGGCCTCCTGGAGGTCGGCCAGGAGGTTGACGATCTGGCTCTGGGTGGAGACGTCCAGCGCGCTGACCGCCTCGTCGCACACCACCAGGCGCGGCCTGAGGGCGATCGCGCGGGCGATGGCCACGCGCTGGCGCTGGCCGCCGGAGAGTTCCATGGGATAGCGGGCGCGCAGGGCCGGGTCGAGGCCGACCATGCGGAACGCCTCGGCGGCGGCGTCCTCGCGTTCGCCGCGGACGCCCCTGCCGTGGCGGCGCAGCGGGCCGGTGACGGCCTCGCCCGCCGTGTGGCGGGGGTTGAGCGAGGACGCGGGGTCCTGGAAGACGGCCTGCACGTCGCGCCGGTACGACAGGGGGGTGGACCGGCCGAAGGCGGTGACCTCGCGGCCGTCGAACGTGATGGTGCCGGCGGCGGGATCGACGAGGCGCAGGAGGGCGCGGCCGATGGTCGACTTGCCGGAACCGGACTCGCCGACGAGACCGAGGGTCTCGCCGGGCCGGATGTCGAAGCTGACGTGGTCGACCACGTTGGTGGCCGTCTTCCGCCAGGATGCGGCGCGGCCCGTGCGGTAACCGACACAGAGGTCGCGGACTTCCAGCAGGGGGCCGCGGTCCGCCACCGGGGTGGCGGACGGGGCGGGGGACGCGGTGGTCACGGCTTGGACACCTCCAGGACGAGGTCCTCGGCACGGGCACAGCGCACGTCTTCCTCCAAGGACACGGGGCGCTGCCGGCAGCTGTCCTCGGCGTAGGAGCAGCGGTCGGCGAAGTGGCAGCCCGCGGGCCAGGACCCGGCGGGCGGGACGTGACCGGGGATGGTGGGCAGGCGCCCCGGACGTCCCTCTGGGACCTCGCCCGAAGGACTGGAGGCCAAGAGCGCCGCGGTGTACGGATGGCGGGGCCGGTGCAGCAGGTCGGACACCTCGCCGACCTCCACGACCTGGCCGGCGTACATGACGGCCGCCCGGTCGCAGGTCTCGGCGACCACCCCCAGGTCGTGGGTGATCAGGACGATGGACATGTCGAACTCGTCGCGCAGTTCGAGGAGCAGGTCGAGGACCTGGCTCTGCGTCGTGACGTCGAGCGCGCTGGTGGCCTCGTCGGCGATGAGGACGTCGGGACCGGCCGCGAGGGCCATGGCGATGGCGACGCGTTGTGCCATGCCGCCGGAGAACTGGTGCGGGTAGTCGTCGAGCCGCCGTTCGGCGTCCCGTACGCCGACCCGGGTGAGGAGTTCGACGGCGCGCTCGCGGGCCTTCGCCTTCGTCATGCCGAAGTGCAGGCGCAGCGGCTCGCACAGCTGTCGGCCCACGGTGTGCACCGGGGACAGGGCGGTCATGGGGTCCTGGAGGACGACGGAGATCCCGGAGCCGCGGTGGGCGCGCATCTCCTTCTCGCCGAGCCCGGCGATCTCCACGCCGCCGAGGCGGACGGAGCCCTCGGTCAGGTGGACGCCGCGGGGCAGCAGGCCGAGCGCGGAGCGGGCGAGGATCGACTTGCCCGATCCCGACTCCCCGAGCAGCCCGAGGACTTCGCGGCGGCGCAGCGTGAGGGACGCGTCCTGGACCAGGGGCACGGGGCCGTCCGGCCCGTCGAGGGTGACCGTGACGTCGCGGATGGCGAGTACGGCGTCGTCGTCCGTGTCGGCCGCGCCCTTCCCGGACGCCGGGGGCTGCGAGGGCACGGGCTTGACGCCTCCGCGGAAACGGCGCCGCGCCGACGCGCGGCCGCCTCCCATGAGCGCGTCGTTGATGCCGTCGCTGATCACGTTGAAGGCGAGCACGGTCACGACGAGGGCGACACCGGGCGGGAAGGGCAGGAAGGGCTGTTCGGCCTGCTGCTCCGCGGCCAGGGAGAGCATCGCTCCCCACGAGGCGGTGTCGGACTCGAGGCCGAGGCCGAGGAAGCTGAGGACGGACTCGATGACCACCGCGTGCCCGAGAAAGCCGGCCGCCTGCACGGCCAATGGGCCGGTGAGGTTGGGCAGCACCTGCCGGAAGAGGATCTCCGAGGTGCGCAGGCCGGCGACCTGCGCGGACTCCACGTACTGGCGCTCCCGCTCGGCGAGGGTCACCGCGCGGGTCAGCCGGGCGAAGCTCATGCAGAAGATCAGGCCGACCGCCAGCATCAGCGGCACCAGACCGCGGCCCATGACGGCGATGACGGTGAACCCGACCATGATGCCGGGCAGCGCGTCCGAGACGTCGAGCAGCCGGGAGCCGAGCCGGTCGGTCCAGCCGCCCCGGTAGCCGAGGAGCAGGCCGATGGGCACCCCGATGAGCAGGGCCACGCCGACCGAGCCGACCGAGACCAGCAGGGCGATCCGGGCGCCGTACAGGAGGCGGCTGAGGGTGTCCCGGCCGAGGTCGTCGGTGCCGAGCCAGTGTTCCGCGCCCGGCCCCTGGAGGACGGCGTCGTAGTTGTGCGCCGTGGGGTCGTGGGGTGCGAGCAGGGGCGCGGCGGCGGCGACGAGGACGATCAGGATCAGGACGCCGACGCCGGCCAGGGTCGCCGGCTGCCGCCGCAGGCGGCTCAGCAGGTCACGGCCGCCCTGCTTGCGCGGTGTGCCGGGGCCGGGCCGGCCGGCTCCCTGTGTCGTTGCTTCGGTCACGGTCATTGCGGGCGAACCTTCGGGTCGAGCAGGCCGTAGCCCACATCAAGAACGAGATTGACGCCGATGACCAGGACGGCGACGACGAGGACGCCGCCCTGGACGACGGGGAAGTCCTTGCCGATGACGCTGTGCAGCAGGAGCTGTCCCATGCCGGGGATGGCGAAGACCGTCTCCACGACGAAGCTCGCGCCGATCAGGATGCGCAAGGTGAGCCCGGTGGAGGCGAGCACGGGGATCATGGCGTTCTTCAGGGCGTAGCGCAGCACGATGCGGCCGCGAGGCACGCCGACCGCGGTGAGGCTGTCGATGTAGGGGGCGGTCAGGCACTTGGCCATGGCGCTGCGGGTCTGGCGGGCGACGATGGCCGCGGCCGGAGCGCCGAGCGCGACGGACGGAAGGATCATGCCGGTGAACCAGGCGGCGGGGTCCTCGGCGAACGGGGTGTAGGCCACCACCGGGACCCAGCCGAGCTGCACGGCGAAGACCAGGGAGAGAACGAGGCCGAACCAGAACTCCGGGATGGCGAGCCCGAGTGACGTCACGCCGTTGACGAGCCGGTCGACGGGGCCGGGCCGCAGTGCGGCGAGCACGCCGAGGAGGAGCCCGAAGACGGCGGCGAACAGGAAGCCACCGCCGACCAGGGAGAGCGTGGCGGGCAGCCGTTCGGCGACGAGGTCGGTCACGGGCAGGCTGTTGGTGTAGGACGTGCCGAGGTCACCACCGAGCGCGCCGGCGAACCAGTCGGCGAGGCGCTGGAGGAAGGACGCGTCCAGGCCGAGGTCGGCCTCGACCTCCGCCAGGCGTTCCGGTGTGGCCCCGGCCCCGAGGACGGCCGCGGCCGGGCTGCCCGGCACCAGGTACGTCAGCAGGAACACCAGCAGGGAGACCGTGGCCAGTTGCGGCAGGGCCAGGGCCAGGCGGTAGGCGATGAGTTTGCTCATCGCTCACTTCCCCGCCGGCCGCAGGGCCCTGTAGTCGACGAGGTTGGTCTCCCACGGCTGGGAGGAGGGCTTGACCCCGGTGACGGCCTTGGTGTTCCAGGCGACCAGTTCCTCGCCCGCCACGTGGGCGCAGGTGAGGGCCTCGTCGGAGATGATCTTGGTGACCTTCTGCCACAGCGCGTCGGCCTCCTCGGAGGCACCGGCAGCGATGGCGGCGTCGGCGGCGGCCTTCAGCTCGGCGCTCTCCACGTGGGAGGGGTTGCCGGGGGCGTCGGCGGCGAACCACGCCTTGTACCAGTCGTACGGGGTCAGCTCGTCGTTGGAGCCGAGGCCGAGGGCGTAGCGCCCGCTGTTCCACTGCGAGAAGTACTGGGGCGGGGCCGCGGACTGCACGGACACCTTGATGCCGATCTTCTCCAGTTGCTGGGCGTAGACCTGGAGCTGCTTCTCGTTGAAGGGCGCGGCCAGTACTTCGACGGAGACCTCCGGGTTGCCGGCCTTGGCCATGAGCTGCTTGGCCTCGTCGAGGTCGTGGGTGTACCCGGCGATGTCGGGGTTGTGTCCGGGCTCTCCCTC
Source organism: Streptomyces hamibioticus (assembly GCF_047946815.1). NCBI lineage: Bacteria > Bacillati > Actinomycetota > Actinomycetes > Kitasatosporales > Streptomycetaceae > Streptomyces > Streptomyces hamibioticus. Next base: position 7,522,499 of record NZ_JBKKQY010000001.1, on the reverse strand, counting down.
GGCGAAGTGCTGGGTGCGGGCCTTGAAGTCGGGTTCGAGCTTGACGATCTCCTCGGTGTTCAGGGCGTAGCAGGCGGCGCGGCGCACGTCGGCGTCCTCGAAGGCGCCGCCGGGGCCGCGGTCGAAGAACATCGGGTTGTTGCGGATCGCCGGGTAGGAGAGGTGCTCGAGGCTGGAATTGCCCTCGATACGACCGAGCTGGGTGGTCTCGGTGTCGGTGAGGGCGATCTCGCCGGTGGCGAGGGCGCCGGTGGCCGCGTTGTCCTCGGGGATCGCGTACAGCTCGACCGTCTGGAAGCCGACGCTGTCCTTGCCGCCCCAGTAGCCGTCGTAGTACGTGAACGCCATGCGGGTGCCCTTGGTGGACGAGCCCGCGTCGTAGGCCCAGGGGCCGGTGCCCACGGGGCTCTGGGCGATCGTGCCGTCCTCGATGGCCTTCGGACTGCCCATGGGGGCGCCTCGGGTGGAGAGCGTGGTGAGCAGGGACGGGGTCGGCTCGGCAAGGTTGATCCGTACGGTGTGCGCGTCGACGGCGTCGACCGACTCGATCACCTTCAGGGGTCCCGCGTAGGCGGTCTTGCCGTCGCGGATGGACTCCAGGTTGACCTTGACGGCCTCGGCGTCGAACGGGGTGCCGTCGTGGAAGGTGACCCCTTCGCGCAGGGTGAGGGTCAGCGCCTTCTCGGTCTGCTCCCACTTGGTCGCCAGGGCGGGGGATATCTCGCCCTTCGCGTCCAGGGCCACCAGGTTCTCGTACGGGACGCGCATGTAGCCGGCTTCCATCTCGGCGCCCGGCGCCCAGCTTTCCGGGAAACCGCCCCAGTTGACGGCCAGTGTGCCGGAGGTGGACTTGCCCGGGCTCTTCGCACTCCCGGAACAGCCCGTGACGACCATCGCGGTCGCCAGGCAGGCGACAGCCAGGATCTTGGACGTGCTGGTGCTCTTGCTGCTTCTCATGAGCTGACGCCTCCTTGCGCCAAGCACTGCGGGAAGAAGGAGTGGTGGGTCACGGCAGCTCGGGGGCCCGGCCGCCGGCGGTGCGGCCGTAGCCGCGGATGTCCGGGAAGGGCGGTTCCCTGTCGGGCTGGAGGTCCACCTGGAAGGTGTTCAGGCACATGCCGAGCATGGTGAAGTTGCCGAGCGCGCCGATGGTGTCGACCAGGCCCTTGTTGCCGAAGTGCTGCTGCGCGGCGGCGAAGGTGGCGTCGGTGACGAAGTGCTCTTCCAGGATCTCCTTGCAGAACTGGTAGAACGCCTGGTCGGCCTCGTTGTCGAAGACCGCCTCGCGCTTCTCGGCGATGGCTTTGACGGCCGCCTCCGGGACGCCGGCCTCGACGGCCTGGTGGACGTGTGCGTTCCAGGAGTACTGCGCGTCCCAGTTGCGGGCCGCCATCAGAAGCGTCAGTTCCCGCAGGTGCTTGGGCAGGCTGCAGTCGAAGCGGGCGAACGCGCCGAGGGACTCGGCGCGTTCGCACATCTCCGGGCTGTGCAGCCAGACCCGGAAGGGGCCGCGGACCGCGCCACGGCGGCCGGCGATACGCGCGGCCAGCTCCTTCTGTCGCTGGTCCATTTCCTCTTCGGTGAGAACGGGGAGCCTCATCCGGCCGATACCTGCCTTTTCTTTCCGACGCGTTTCCGCAACGGGTCGAAGCCCTGCGGTGACAGGTGACGGTACAGCCGGGCGGAGGAAGCACACCCCTCCCGGAGCGCAACGTAAACCTGCGCGTGACAGGGCACCGATCCGCGCCCGCGCGACCTAACGTCGTCCGACGCAAGACGTTGAACCGGAGAGGAGCCCCCACGATGACCACCATCATCAAGGCCGCGTCCGTGCCCCTGCTCGACCGGGGCGGTGCCGTGGTGACGACGCCCCTGATCACGACGCCGTCGGCCGGCGGGGAGAACCTCATCACCAGTGGCATGAGTGTGTACCCGGTGGGTTCTGGGGCTCCGATGCACTCGCACAACTGCGACGAGCACGTGACGATCCTCGACGGTGAGGCGGAGGTCTGGGTCGACGGCGAGGTGACGAAGCTGGAGCGGTTCGACACCACCTACATCCCCTCTCCCGTCCCCCACCTGTTCCGCAACGTCGGTGACACCCCGCTGCGCATCCTGTGGGTGTACTCCTCGGGTCATGTGACCCGTACGTTCACGGAGACCGGCAAGACGGTGGAGCACCTGTCGGACGAGGACCAGATGGGCAAGGACTGACCCGTGCACCGATGTCGTCGATCACGTCGCGAGACACGCTGACGGAATCCGCCGTGCCGGAACGGCCACTGCCCGGGAGCTACCCGTCGCCCGGCGGCCGCGGCTGCCTCGGAATACGGCAGGGCGTGTGCCGGGTGCTGCCCACGCCATCAGGCAGCACCCGAGGCGGAACCGCTAGGCGGGGACGGACTCGTATTCGTCAGCCCACTCGGCGGCCCGGAGAGTGTTGACCACATGCATGGCGATGGTCATCGAGAACCCACCGCCAGGGACGGGTCGTGATACGGCCGACGACGCCCTCGAGTTCCGCGGCGCGGACGTCACCGGTGGGGCCGTCGGGGGCGCGGTTGATGCCGGCGTCGATGACGGTGGCCCCGGCCGCTTGATGCGTTCGGGGCCGATGAGGCCGCGCACGCCGGGGGCGACCACGACGACATCGGCCGGCCTGGTGACGGCGGCGAGGTCGGCGGTGAACGCGTGCGCGACAGTGACCGTCGCTCCCCGGCGCAGCAGGAGCTGGGTCCGGGGGCGGCCGACGTTCCGGGGCTGACCAGCGTCCATGTCGACGCCGAGGCCCACGGCCGGCTCAGCGCCCGATTCGCCCTGGACCTCGACACGGACGACCCTCGCCCGCCGCCCGCCCGGATCGTCGTCCGCCAGGCGGCATGACCCGCTCCCTGGTCACCGCTCCGGCACGGGGCCGCACCGGCTGTGCGCCTCGGGGCTGCCGACGGTTCAGCGCTTGTGCCGGGAGGTGAGTGGGTCGCCGGCCTTGTCGACGACGTCGGCGATCCAGGCCATGGCCTCGGGCACGTCGTAGTTGCCGGCATGCGGCTGGTTCCAGGCGAGCTGGTAGTCCAGGCTCTCGACCTGCTTGTCGGCGGCGAGCGCCCGGTCGAGGTTGACGGAGACGGTGAACGCGGTGTCCCGGTCGCGGGTGCCGTGCCGGACGTACCAGTTGGGCGCGGTGTCGGCGCTCGTGCCGATGAAGTCCATCGGGTTGATCAGGTGCACCTGGTCGTCGACGGTGGTGCTCTTCTTCGCGGTGTACTGCTTCCAGGTCAGCCCCGTGTCGTCGAGGCCGCTGCCGTCGTCGGCGACGTCGTTGTGGTTCCAGCTGTACTCGGTGTAGTTCATGTACTTCTGCGTCGGCGGGCCGAACAGGTCGGTCTCGGTGCCGCTGGTGATGTTCCCGTCGACACCCGCGGCGTCGAAGGCGGGGGTCGTCTTCAGCGTGGCCTGTGTGGCGACGAACGCGAGGTACTTCGTCATGTCGACGGAACGCACCTTGCCGGTGGCGGTGTCGACGTCGATCCAGTCGTTGACGTACGACTTGGTGGTGCCGCGGGAGGTGATCTGGAAGGTGCCGCCCAGCGGCGGGATCGTGTGGGCCGGGTCGGCCTTCAGGTAGGTCTCGGCGGAGCGGACGACTTCCTTCTTGATGGTGTCGAGCATGGTCGCGGCGGTGAGCCTGGAGCCGTCGGGGTTGCGCAGCCCGAGGCTCTTCTCGTATGCCGCGAACCGGGCCGCGATCTCGGCGGCGGCCGACGGCGAGGGGTTGGAGCCGGTGGTGTCGCGGGTGCCGAGGACGTTGTAGAGCCACTCGTAGGCGATGTCGGCGTTGCCGAGGTCGGTGATCGGGCAGTACGCGTTGACGGCGAAGACGTCGTCGCGCAGGGTGCTGCGGCCCTTGGCGTCGATACCGGCGGCGCCGATGGCGGCGAGGTAGGAGTTGTACTCGGCGCTGTTGCCGGAGGCGCCCAGGATCGACACCAGGGCGCCGCCGCCGCTGGTGCCGTTGATGACGATGCGCTCCGCGCTGCCGGGCATCGCGGCGTCGTTGAGACGCAGGTAGCGGACGGCCGCCTTGGCGTCGACCACCGCCGCGGGGGCCTTGCCGGGAGCCGTACCGTCCGCTCCGACCAGGCCACGGCTGCGGTTGGCGACGTCGACGAAGACGTAACCGGCCTTCAGCGCGGCGCCGACGGTGCTGGTCGCGCTGTCGTAGGAGGTGCCGGCGGTGACGCTCGCCCGCAGGTAGCTGGCCTTCCAGCCGCTGTTGTTGACGGCGAAGTAGACCGGGGCGCGCTGGTCGCCGAAGGCGCTCTCGGGCACGAACACGTTCATGCTCTGGTAGCCGCAGGCGGTGTCGGTGATCGTCGTACCGCCGCCGGGGCCGCCGGACTGCTGCGCCGCCGCCGCGACGGGGTTCGCGACATAGCAGATCTGCTTGTACCAGCGCACGTTCGTCGGCCGGCCGTCGACGGTGACGGTGATCGTCGTGTAGGCGGCGGAGTCGAAGTCCAGCGCCGCGTCCTCGCGGTCCACCGCGTGGCCGCGGCCGGTGGCGGGAGCCGCCACCGCGGCGGAGACCGGTATCGCGACCGCCGCGAGGACGAGGGAACCCGCGAACGCCGCACCCCTCAGGAAACGTGTGCGGGTCACGGGGTGTCCTTTACCTGTACCGGTCGGACGGGTGAGTGCGTCGCGTCCGAAGGACGCAGAGAGCCGCTGCACGGGGTCTCCCCTCACTGAGCATCAAGTACATCGCCGATGCCTCGGGGTCGAGGCGTTACGCACGCTACAAGATTGTTAACAATATACACAGCAATATCGACGCCATTTTTTGCGGCCCCTCACCCGGTCCACGCGTCGTCGCGGCGCGCGCCCCGACCCGTTCGGTCTCAGGCCGTCTTCTGCTCGAAGAGCCAGTCGCGCAGGGCGGTGATCCTGTAGGCGGGTTCGAAGGAGGCCATGTGTTCGCTGTTCATGGCCGGTCCGGAAGAGGTGGAGGAGTCGGAGGCTTCCAGGACGGTGCCGGTCTTGAAGGTGGCGAAGTTGATGTCGTCACCCGCGGCGAAGAGCTTCTTGGCGGCGGTGGCGTACTCCTCGGCGGACCAGGTCGCGTCCCAGGTGGCGCTCTGGTACGAGACCCCGGCTTCCTCGAGCATGTCCTTGACGTCGGCCTGGCCGCCGGAGGCGTTCTCGTCGCCGCCGGCGGCGATGTAGACGAACTTCTGCTCGGCCAGGCCGTCCAGTTCGCCGACGTCCCACTGGCCGGAGACGAACAGCTCGGCGGCGAACAGGTCGGGGTGCTGGGCGGCCAGGTACATGACCGTCATGCACCCCATCGACTGGCCGGTGCCGTAGATCCGCTTGTCGTCGATGCTGTACTCGCCGGTGACCGAGCTGAGCAGGCGGGTGGTCATCTCGACGTAGTCCGTGGTGGTGTAGCTGCCGTGGTCGTCGATGATGACGGACGGGAACTCGGGGACGAGGACGAAGCCGGCGTGCTTGGCCTGTTCGCCGGCGCTCGCCCAGATCAGTGCGCCGTACTGTGACAGCGGGGCGGTGACGTCCTGGCCGACCAGGCTGGAGTCGGCGATGTAGAGCACGAGGGGGTAGGACTTCGTGGCGTCGTAGTCCTCGGGGACGTACAGGTTGTAGGGCAGGGACTTCGCCGTCTGGGAGTCCCCGTAGGTGAACTGCTGGAACGTGCTCTTCACCTCCGAGGTCAGGCTCTCCAGGCTGGGCGGCTCCTCGACGCCGCCGGTCGTGGCGGCCTCGGCGGCGGGGGTGCCGCTGGGCGCCCCGGAGGAGCTGGACGCCGAGGCACTGGAGCCGTCGGAGGAGTTGCCACAGGCGGTGGCACCGAGGAGGACTGCGCCGAACGAGGCGGCGAGGAAACCGCGTCGTGACAGGTGAGAGGTGTTCATGTCGAAGATTGTCCGGTCGCCGCCTGAGGAAACGGTTGGGCGCGCCTTTGCCGTGGCTGTGAAGGCGTTGCGCGTCCGGACACCCCAGCCTCCGACGCCGCGGTGCCTTCCGGCGGACGACCCGCTGGGCACCCGCCTCATCACCTGGCGGATCGCCTACGGCATCGAGGGCAGCCGAGAGCGGATCGTCCGCGAGCGCGAGCGACCTGTGGGGAGCCGGGCGACGGCCCGGTCCCCAGGATCCGGCGGTCTCAGCGGCCGTCCGCCCGCACGCGCGGCCCGGTGACGTCACAACAGCCGCATCCGGACGGGCGGTCACCGTACCCCTGCGCCATCACGCGCCGACGGCGCGCAGCACCCCTTGCCCTGCCAGGCGTCGAGGCCCTCCTTCGCGGCGAGGGCGGCGATGACGAGAGCGGCGACGGGCTCGGCCCGGGACCAGCCGAGGGCGGCGTTCAGGACCAGGCCCGCCAGGAGCGCCGCGGAGAGGTAGGTGCACAGCAGCGTCCGACGGTAGTCGGCGACCGCCGCGCTCGCGGAGTCCAGTTCGCGGCCGGCGCGGCGCCCTGGGCGGCGGACAGCAGGGCATGGCCGCCAGGGAGCGGAGGGCGTCGAGGGCGGCGTGCCGGTCCCCGTGAGGCGGATGTCGCGGGAAGAGGAGCCGACCTCGACCTTGCGTCGGCCGGCGGGCAGGGCCCAGCGCCCCTTGCCGGTGTCCCCGTAGGGCAGGCGGCGCTCATCGACGCGCAGGGTGAGCCGGCGGGACTGTCGCGAGCACAGTTCCACCCGTTCGAAGGCAGCCAGGGTCCTGACCGGCATGTCGACGGGCGCGTGGGGCGCCGGTCCGACGTAGACCTGCGGGACTTCGGCGCCGCGCTGGTCGCCGGTGTTGGTGACGGTGAACGACACCTCCAGGCCGCCGCGCACCGCGCGCACCGACAGCCGCCCGTACCCGGAACGGGTGCAGGACAGTACGTGGCCTTCCCTGCGGCACACGTCATCAGGCACGCCGCCCGGCGCTCCCCCGGCACGGGCCGGGCTGAGGAGGTCGCCCGGTCCCGGGCGCCGGGCGGGTGCGGTCCGAGTGTCGACGGGGTGGCGTCCGTGGTCAACACTTCAAGCAGGAAGGGCAGTTCGCGGCAATTGAGCGTTCGACTACCGAAACCGCCGCTCATCCCGGGTCGACAAGAGGGTGACCGCGCACGATCCGCCTTCACCGACCGAAGAAAATATGTCGCACATATTGCTGACAATATTGCCGACCAGTTACGTTCGCTGTCGGCCACAGACAACGCACATCCCACAGCTCGCCCCGCCGGTCACGTGACGGCGGCTCCATACTTGGAGGTTGTGTGTTCCGACATGCCTTGATGCGCCCTCTGGCCGCACTCGCGGCGACCGCCCTGCTTCCCGCCCTCGCCCTGGTGGCCTCCGCGTCCACCGCCAGCTCGGCCTCCGGACCGGACGCGGGCCGAACCGTTCCCGTCGTGCGGACGGACAGCGGCCTGGTCCAAGGGGTCACCGCCGACCGGGCGGACCGGTTCCTGGGACTGCCGTACGCCGCCCCGCCCGTACGGGACCTGCGCTTCGCACCGCCCGCCGCGCCCGCGTCCTGGAAGGGAGTGCGCGAGGCGGACCAGCAGTCGCCCGCCTGTCTCCAGTTCCAGCCCTCCGGCGTACGGGAGGAGCAGGCCGTCAGTGAGGACTGCCTCTACCTGGACGTCTACCGCCCCAGCGGCACCAAGCCAGGTGCTCGGCTGCCCGTATTGGTGTGGTTCCACGGCGGCGCCAACACCCAGGGCACCGGCGTCATCTACGGCGGCGGCAGCATGGCCACGAAGAGCGATGTCATCGTCGTCACCGTCAACTACCGCCTCGGCGCCCTCGGTTTCCTCGCCCACCCGGCGCTGAGCGAACAGACCCCGGGCGGCTCCGGCAACTACGCCCGCATGGACCAGGTGGCGTCCCTGGAGTGGGTCCAGGACAACATCGCCCATTTCGGTGGCGACACCGGCAACGTCACCATCGCCGGCCAGTCCGCCGGTGGCGGTGCCGTCTGCGACCTGATGGCCATGCCGTCCGCGCGCGGCCTGTTCGACAAGGCCGCGGTTCAGAGTTCCCAGTGCCTGCAGTCGCAGTCGGCCCTCGCGGCCGGCGAACAGAGCGGGGTCGCCTACGCCGAGGCCGTCGGCTGCACCGACGCGGCCACCGTCGTCGCCTGCCTGCGCAAGGCGTGGCCGGGCACCCTGGTCGCCCACCAGGGCGAGTACCTGGGCGGTTCCAAGGTCGGCGGCTCGGTGCTGCCCAAGACATTTCGGCAGGCGCTGGCCGACGGAACCTGGAACGCGGTGCCGTTGCTGACCGGCAACACCCGCTCCGAGAACCGCCTCGCCTCCGAGGCGTACGCCAGCCTCACCCCGGAAGGCTTCGAGGAGCGGGTCCGCGAGGACTACGGCGACCGGGCCGAGCGCGTGCTGGACCTGTATCCGCTGGCGGACTTCGACAACCCCTGGGACGCCCTCACGCAGATCCGGACCGACGCCCAGCGTGCCTGCACCAACCAGCAGGCCGCGCAGCTGATCTCCGCCGAGGCGCCCGTCTACCGGTACGAGTTCGACGACCCGACCTCGCCGACGCTGTACGGCTTCGCCATCCCCGGCAAGGACATGTCGAACGCGCACAGCGCCGAACTCGCCTACCTCTTCGACTTCGCCCTCGGCGAGAAGCCCCTCACCGCACGGCAGGAGCAGTTGGCCGACCAGATGACCGCCTACTGGGGCGTCTTCGCCCACAGCGGCGCCCCGAAGGCCAAGAGTGAGCCCGCCTGGCCGCGCTACACCAAGGCGGCGAACTGGCCGGTCATGGAGCTGCGCACGGCCGGTGCCAGCAAGGTGATCAGCGGCTACTCGACCGACCACCGCTGCGACTTCTGGCTCTCCTGACGTCCTCGCCCCGTCGACCGTTCCCGGCACACCCGCACGCAGAGATCAGGGAGCCATGAGACCGTCCCGCACCCGGCGCGGCACCGTCCGCGCCGCCCTCACCGCCCTCGGGCTGCTCGCCCTGGGCCTCACCCCGCTCGCCGCGCAGGCCCAGTCGTCCACGTCGGCGGGCAGCCGGCCCACCTCGGACGTGGTGCAGACCAGCCACGGCAAGGTCCGCGGCACCGACCGCACCGGCTACGACGCCTGGCTCGGCATCCCCTACGCCCGGGCCGGCCGCTGGCAGGCACCCCAGTCCGCCGCGAAGTGGTCCGGCGTCCGCGACGCCACCTCCTTCGGCGACCGGTGCGCCCAGAACCCCGGCTGGGACCCCGGCTACGAGAAGACCATCACCACCGAGGACTGCCTCGACCTCAACGTCTACGTCCCCGACTCCGCCCGCGCAAAGACGCCCGTCCTGGTGTGGATCCACGGCGGCGGCTTCACCGGCGGCGCCGGTCAGGACACCGACCCGCGCAAGTTCGTCACCCAGACCGGCGCGATCGTCGTCACCATCAACTACCGCCTCGGCGTCCTGGGCACCCTCAACCTCCCCCAGCTGCGGGCCGAGAGCGAGGACGGCCCCGGCAATTACGGTCTCCTCGACCAGCAGGCCGCCCTGCGCTGGGTGCACTCCAACATCTCCCGCTTCGGTGGTGACCCGGGAAACGTCACCATCGCCGGCCAGTCCGCCGGTGCCGGTTCGGTCTGCGACCACCTCACCTCCCCCACCGCCAAGGGACTCTTCTCCCGCGCCGTCATCATGAGCGGCGGCTGCAACCTCCAGTCCGCCGCCTCCGGCCAGGCGCAGAGCACCGCCTTCGTCGAGGAGGTCGGCTGCGCCACCGCCGCCGACGTCCTGGCCTGCCTGCGTGCCAGGCCCGCCGCCGACCTGCTCGCCGCGCAGCAGAAGGCCGGCGTCAGCCTCTCCACCGGCGGCCGCGCCTTCCCGGTCAACCCGGCCACCGCAGTGCAGACCGGCCGGTTCAACCGGGTCCCGGTCATGCTGGGCCAGACTGACAGCGAACGCGGCCTGTCCACCTTCCAGAACTACGACTACCTCGGTACGCCGATGACGGCCGGCCAGTATCAGGCCGCCGTTCGCTCCGCCTACGGCGAGAACGCCGACGCCGTGCTCGCCGAGTACCCGCTAAGCGAGTACGCCACCCCGGGGGAGGCGTGGACCGACGCCCAGAACGGCTCCACCTCCTTCACTCGCTGGCAGCTCACCCGCACCCTGTCGAAGTGGGTACCCACCTACGCCTACGAGTTCGCCGAGAGCGACACCCCGCACTTCACGTCCATCTTCCGCATCCAGCAGGAGAGCCAGGCGGCCCGCGACTTCGCGTTCGGCGGGGCGATCCACGTCGACGACCTCGGCTACCTCTGGGACTACCTCGGCCAGACTCTCCCCTACGACGACGACCAGCTCGAACTCTCCCGCCAGATGATCGAGTACTGGGGCCGGTTCACCGCGTCCGGCGACCCCAACGGTCCGGGCACCCCGTCCTGGCCCAAGTTCAGCGACCGGACGGGCACGCTGATGTCGCTCATCGCCTGCGACACCTCACCGGCGAGCGGCGACGCCCCGGCAGCCTGCTCCAAGGCGAGCCGTGACTTCCCCAAGGAGCACAACCTGTCCTTCTGGCAGGAACTGTTGTCCTGACCGGCCCGTACGCGAACGGGGCCCGGCACGCATCCCGCGTGCTGGGCCCCACCCGTGTGCCGTTCAGCGCACCCGGGGCAACACCTCCTCCCCGAAGGTCCGCAGCACGCGCTCCAGTTCGTCGAGGCCGCCGCGGCTGGCCAACCACACGCGGTGCACTCCACGGGCGGTCAGTGCCTCGATGCGCCGGGTCCAGTCGGACGCGTCACCCGCCATGCCCCAGCGGTCCATCGCGAAGTCGGCCAGACCCAGCTCCCCCATCAGCCGCGCGTTGCCGCCACCTGCCCGCTGGTGGTCCGCCAGGGTGTAGCGGCGTACGTACTCCCGCACCACCGCGTGGTGGCGTGCGGGGACCAGCCGGCCCTCGACCCCCTGCCGCATGCTGTGGTGCAGGATCGAGGCGAGCGAGGGACGCAGCCGGTCCCGTGCGGCCTCCCGGTCGTCGTCCAGGACGCAGCGGACGGTGAACCACGGCTCGGCGGCAACCCGCTGGCCACGCTCGCGTGCCCCCTCCCGGAGCTGCTCCAGGGACCACGTGACGACCTCGGGGGTGAGGCCGGTGCCGATGGAGGCGGCGTCGCCGATGGCCCCGGCGAGCCGCAGCATGCGCGGTCCCTCCGCGCCGACCGAGATGCGTACCGAGTCACGTGGGCCGGTGAAGACGCGGATGTCGCGTCCGTCATAGCGTCCGTGGCCGGTGGCCAGGACATCGCGGACGCAGGTGACGTACTCCTCCAGGCGGGCCCGGGTGGCCGGACGGCGGCCGACACTGCGCACGGCGGAGTCACCGGTGGCGACCTCCATGAAGGCACGGCCACCGGTGATGCCGTCGATCGTGGCCAGGAAGGCCGCCGCGATCTGCGGGTCGCGGGTCCAGGGGTTGGTGGGGCGCATCCCGACGTAGGTGTGCGTGGTGCCGAGCGCGAGCAGCGTGACACGGGCCGCCGCCTCGTTGAGGCGGAAGCCCGTGTCACCGACACCGATGGAGTGCAAACCGTAGTCGTCGGCCATCCTGGCCAGGTCGGTCAGCCGGCGGGCGTGCCCGCGGGTGAGGACCGGTTCGAGAACGGTGAACTGCATGGCGAACCGCGGTGTCCGGGTCATCTCACTCCGTCTCGCGGGGCACCAGGGCCACACCGTCCTCGTCCGCGTGCACGGTGTCGCCCGGAGTGAACACCACGCCGCCGAACACCACCGGCTGCCCGGCGGTGCCGGTCCCGGTCTTCCCGCTGCGGCGCGGGTTCGACCCGAGGGCGAGCACTCCCAGATCGGTCTCGCGCAGCCGGGCCACGTCACGCACCGCTCCGTGCACGATCACCCCCACCCAGCCGTTGTCCCTCGCCAGGTCGGACATCGCGTCGCCCATCAGCGCCGTGCGCAGCGATCCCGCCCCGTCGACCACGAGCACCCGGCCCTGTCCGGGCCGGGACAGGGCCTCGCGCACGAGCAGGTTGTCCTCCAGGCACGAGACGGTGTCGACGACCCCGGAGAACCGGGTCCGGCCGCCGTACGACCGCAGTTGGGTGGTGCAGGTCTGGACGGTGCCTTGCAACCGGTCGCAGACGTCCGCCGTCGGCTCCTCGCTCACTGTCCCTTCCCTCCGTTCTGGCCGGTCAGCGTGTGCGGGAGCCGCATGTGCCGGCTGAGCACCGTCCGGGCGGTGCGTACGTCGACGACCGCGAGCCCGGGGCGTAGCGCCTCCTCGATGACTTCCCCCTTCCCTGCCGCGTCCACGGTCGCCGAGCGGGCGCCGAAGGCGGTGGCGAGCGGGGCGAGGCCGGGTGGCGGGACGACGGCGGCGCCGGCGTTGTCGCCGTCGCGGTGCAGGCGCTGGTACTCGGTGCCCAGCGCCTGGTCGTTGAGGACGAACACCGTCAGGTCGGCCCCGGCTCGGGCCGCGGTGTCCAGTTCCTGTACGTGCATCATGAACGCGGCGTCCCCTTCGAAGACCACGGTCTTGCGTCCCGGAGCGCCCAGGGCGACGCCGATGGCAGTGGTGAGCGCCTGGCCGATGGAGCCGAAGCCCTGGGCGGTGAAGAAGCGGCCCCGGGCGGGCACGGTGACGAACGCGGCGGCGAATCCTGAGCAGTGGCCGTTGCTGATGACGACGGTGGCGTCCTCGGGGAGGCGCTCACTGATCTCGGCGACCGCGCGCCGGGGGTCGACGGTGCCGCCGGGGAGCGGCGGGGCGAAGTCCCGCAGGTCCTCCTGCCAGCAGTCGGCGGCCGGGCCGACCGGGCTGAACCACGGTCGGCGCGAACCGGTCAACGCCCGCGTCAGGGACACGGTGCGGCGCAGGGTGCCCGTCGCGTCGCCTCGCAGTGTCTCCGTCCGTCCGCCGTCCCCCGGTGGCCGCATCGGCTGCGCGCCGGGTGTCTCGTTGACGACCTTGACGACGTGTGCCTGGGCGAACAGGTGCCGGGACTGCGTGGTGCTGCGGCCCATGGAGGCGCCGAACGCCACGACCAGGTCGGCGGAGCCGAGCAGGCGCTCGGCGGCGGGGTGGGCCAGTCCGCCGGCGATGCCCAGGTCGAGGGGGTGGCCGTCGAACATGCCCTTGGCGGGCAGGGTCGTGGCCAGGCCGGCGCCGAGGTGGTCCGCGAGCGTGCGCAGGAGGTCGGGAGCGTGGCTGCCCGCCGCGCCTCGGCCCGCGATCAGCACCGGCCGTTCGGCGTCGGTGAGCAGCCGGGCCAGCCGGTCGGCCGCGACCGCGTCGTCCTCGGCGGTCGGTGCCCCGGCGGCGTCCGCCGTCACCGCCGGTCCGCGTGCGGTGCCTTCGGGCGCCGGCGCGTTGAGGAGGTCGGCGGCGATCCCGAGGACGACCGGTCGCGACCGTCCCCCTGCCGCTGCGAGGGCCGCGGCGAGGGCGTCCTCGGGGTCGTCGTCCCGGCCCATGGCGTGGTACTCCGCCTCGCAGGAGGCGGCGAAGGACGCCTGGTCGAAGGCCTGGGCGCCTTGGTAGCCGGCGGGTGTCTCGGCCGCGATCACGACGAGGGGCGTGCGGTTGCGCGCCGCGACCACCAGTGAGGTCGCCACATGGGTGAGTCCGGGGCCGTGGGTGACCGAGCAGATGCCGGTCCGGCCCGCGGACCAGGTGTACCCCTCGGCCATCGCCACGGCGGCGCTCTCGTGCCGGACCTCGACCACGCCGACGCCACGTTCCTCCAGCGCCAGCAGCAGGTGCATGTTGCCGTCGCCCATGAGGGCGAAGACATGAGTGCAACCGGTGCGCGCCACGGCGTCGGCCAACGCCGTGGCCCGCGTGGCGGTGCGGGCCTGGGTGCCGGTCGCGGCGGCCAGGTCGGTGTTGCTCAAGAGGACTCCTTCGCCGGCTTTCGCGCGAGGTACTTGGAGAAGAAGGGGAGCACCTCGTTCTCGAAGCGCTCAGGGACACGGTTGCCGTGGTTGCCTTGGTAGACCTCGAAGGTGTGCGGCACGTCGTACGAGGTCAAAACGCGGTCGAACTCGGTGAGGTTCGCCAGGATGTTGGTGTCCTCGTCCCCGACGTCGAAGGCGATGTGTTGCTTTTTGAGGTTGCTGATGTACTGGTCGACCATGGCGAGCGGCCGGTTGGCGGTCATCCGGGCGAACACCGCCGGGTCCAGTCCGCTGTTCTTGACCGGGGAGTCGTAGTAGAGCGGCGGGTTGGCGGGATCGGGGGCCCACGCCGCGGCGGCGGCGACCGCCGTCCTGATGCCGGACGGGATCTGGGTGTAGTCGTCGGGACGCTCGGTGAACGCCTCGAACGCCGCCATCTCCTCGGGGGTGTCCGGAATGTTGCTGGTCGGGGAGATGCAGCAGGAGCTGAGGATGTAGAGGGAGGAGAAGACCTCGGGGTGCTTCATCCCGATCCGCATCGCGCCGTAACCGCCCATGGAGTGACCTGCCAGCCCGCGGGCTTCGACCCGGTCGATGGTGCGGAAGTGCCTGTCCACGTACGACACCAGGTCCTGGGAGATGAAGGACTCCCAGTCCCCCGTGGTCGCGCCGCTGGAGTAGTTGCTGCCGCCGTAGACGGTCATCGCGTTCGGAGTGACGATGATCATGTCGCGTGCGGTGCCGCCCGCGATGGCGCGGTCGGCGAGGGTGGGGATGTGTGTCCCGGCGCCGTCGCCGAAGTAGCTCAGGTCCGTGTTGGTGAACCCGTGCAGCATGTACAGCACGGGGTAGCGCCGGTGGGAGTCGGACTTGTAGCCGGGAGGCAGGTACACCGAGACGTCCCGGTCCGGTGAATCGCCCTCCAGATTTCCTTCGAGTGAGTTCCCGTGCACCTTCACACGCAGCACGGTTCCGGTGGAATCCCGCTCCGCCCGAGCAGCGGCCGAATTCGCGTTGCCGGCGCCTCCGGCGGCCGACGGGGCTGCCACCGCCAGGCACATCGCGACGAGAATGGTGGACGTCACGACGCTCGCCGCGCGGCGTCCGAGGCGGTGTCTCTTCCCTGGGAATGTCATGTGACTCTCCTCTCCGGTTCCCGCTATGGTCGGAAGCCGGTGCCGCGAAGCGCAATGCCCGGCGTGAAAGCATCCGTGATGAGCCGATAAGCAGCCGCGGTGCCCCGGACGTCAGGTGGTCCGCCGGGGCAGATGTTTGCGCGCGTGGGTCGGCAGGAGCAGCGCGGCCAGCGCGGCGAGGCCCGCGACCGCGGCGCAGGCGGCGGTCAGGGACAGCGCGCCGGCCAGCGCCGCGACGGCGAATGGCGCCACGGACGGCACCAGTTCGGTGGCCAACCGCCAGGAACCGAGGAACGGGGCTGGTGACCGCGGGTCCGCGAGGTCCGATCCAACGGTGGGCACAACCCCCCCGCTCCACCCATTGGCGATCGCCATGAGCGCGGTGCTGCCGAGGAACCAGTACACCGCGAGCGGCAGTCGCGGCGCGAGCGCGAGCCCGAGATGGCAGACACCGAACACCACCAGGGCCGGCAGGGCGACCGCGACCCTTCCCCAGCGGTCGGTCACCACTCCGCCCGCGTAGAACAGTGAGAAGTCGAGCCCGGCGGCGAGACCGACCACGATGGTGACGGTGACCTCATCCAGACCGACGGCGGTCCCGACCAGCGGCACGAGGATGCGTCGGGTGGTCCGCATCGTACTGACGACGGAGAGCGTCAGGCCGAGGGTGAGCAGTACCCGGCGGCGTTCCCAGACGGTACGCAACACGCGCGGAGCCGCCTCGTCGCCCGTGCCGACGGCGCCTGGCTCCTGGAAGGGTGCCGACACGACCAGTGCCGCCAGCGGGACGCACGCGACGACGACCACCAGGAATCCGCCCCGGACACCGCCGGTGAGCCGCATGGCGGCGGCGGCCAGCAGGGGGCCGGCGAACAGGCCCAGCCGGGTGGCCCCGGCGAGAGCGGACAGTGACCGGCCGCGGACCCGGGCAGGCACGGCGACGGTGACCCAGGTGTGGCGGGCCATGGTGAAGACGGCGGCGCCGCTGCCGATCACCAGCACGCCCGCCGCGAGCAGCCACACGGAGCGCGCGAGGTACGCCGTCGTACCGCCCACCGCCGTCACCGCTGTCGCCAGGAGCATGACGCGCCGCTCCCCGTACCGGCCGACCAGCCATCCGGCCGGCAGGGCTAGCAGCAACTGTCCCGCGGTCAGCAGGGCCGCGACCGTCGCGGCGGTGGCCGAGGAGCCGGTCAGCGACCTCGCGGCCAGCAGCGTCACGGGCATCGCGGCGCCCTGACCGCAGCCGTGCAACACGTTCGGGACGAGGGCGGTCGGCAGCAACTGCCGCCAGGGAACGGCCGGCTCTGACACGCGCATCAGTCTCCTTAGCTGTCCCGGGTGGTGCACGGACCGGTCCGACGGGCGCGTTCGGTCATGTCAGCACCGTTCCGCACGCGCGGTGTGACGTGTACTGTCCCTGACGTCATCGCTACTGCCGACGATATTGTCGACGCTTCTCCGTACCCGACCAGTGCGCAAGAGGGCCGCCCGTGATGTTCTCCGTCCCGGCGATAAGACCAGCCTTATCGGTGGAGTAGAAACCCGACGCTTACCGGCCCTGACGCACGGCCCTACTGTTTCCGAGAAGTTACGGACTTTTGCGTCTCCCCCCGAGAACAAGGAAGTTGGAGGCTGGGGCAGCATGAGAATCCGAAAGGTACTCGTCGGAATAGCGGCCGCGAGTACGCTGTTGCTGGCGGGGTGCGGCGGTTCCGGGAGCGGGACTTCCGAGAATTTGCCGAAGAACGTCGCCGACGCGGGGGGCATGGACTCGCTGATCAAAAAGGCCAAGGAAGAGGGCGAGGTCAGCCTGTACGCCGCCACCACGGAAAAGTCGACCACCGCATGGACAGAGCATTTCGAGAAAAAGTACGGGATCCAGGTCAAGCTCTACCGCGACGGCAGCACCACGCTCTTCCAGAGGTGGGCCCAGGAGGTCGGCGGCGGTGTCGACAACGCGGACGTCGTCATCCAGAACGTCTACCAGCTCTGGCAGGACGGCGAGAAGGAAGGCTGGATCACCGACTACCGCACCCAGAACTACGACGCCTACGACTACGACAAGATCCTGCCCGGCACCGGACTCGCCGGAAAGATCTACCCCCTGCACCAGAGCATCGGTGCCATCGCATGGAACACCGAGGTGACCACGCCCGAGCAGCAGAAGCTGCTGCGCGCGGACCCGGTGGCCGCCCTGGCCGATCCCGCGTTCAAAGGCAAGATCGCTTTGGGCGACACCGGCGGCGCGACCACAGCGGGCAACTACGCCAACGTGATCCTGCACCAGTCCGACGAGTACGGCTGGGACTGGCTGGACGGCGTGGCCGACAATGACCCGGCGCTCTTCGAGAGCCAGATCCCCATCGCCGAACAGCTGGTGAAGGGCGAGTACGCCGTCACGTTCGGCACCGACACCCTCTACAACGACTACATCGACGACGGCGCTCCCATCGAGTACGCCTACCCGACACCCACCAACGCCGCCCTGTGGATGATGGGGCTGCCGACGGCGACCCCCCATCCGTATGCCGCCCGCCTCTTCCTGGAGTGGGCCAGCTCCGACGGGGGCCACGACCTCATGGCCACCTACGGCACCGGGGCCGGCACCCGGACCGGGTGGGTGGACGAACGGGCCATCGCCAAGGAACTGTGGTACTCCAAGCCGGAGATCTGGTACGGCATGGCCACCCAGTCCGAGTTGCAGGGCGACGGATTCGCCGACTTCGTCAGCAAGGTCAACGCCACGCTGAAGAAGTGAGCGGTCGCCACTGACGCCTCCCACCCGTCCCGGGGAGGGCCTGGCAACCCCAGGTCCGCCCCGGGCTCACGCCTGCCCGCCCTGCCCGCCCGACAGGAGGAACAATGACGTTCGAGACCACCGCCTGGCGTCACACCAGCCGCCAACGGCTGATCGCGGGACTGACATTCGACCAGATGTACACCTTCCAGACCCTCGTCCGCGCCGGCTCCTTCCGCGCCGCCGCTGCCGAGCTGGCTCTCACTCAGCCCGCCGTCTCCCAGCGCATCCGGCACCTCGAACGCCTGCTGGGCTGCACCCTGCTGGAACGCCGGCAGGGTGCCCGGTCCGAACTGACCGCCGCGGGACGAGAACTGCTCGGCTTCGCCGAGGAGGTGCTGGCCCGCACCGACCGCTTCCACAAGCATCTGGAGCGGATGAAGGAACTGCCGGAGAGCTCGAGCGTGACCGTCGTCAGCGACTCCGACCACATCAAGCACCTGCTCGTCGGCGCGGTCATGACCATGAAGGAGACGACACCGTCCGTCCGGGTCGTCATCAAGCACGAGCCGTCCCGGCAGGCGTGCACACGGGCCCTCGCGCAGGGCCGGGCCGACTTCGGCATCTGCCGCTACCCGGCCCCCAGCGAGTTCCCCACCCTCGGTGCCATCGAAGAACAGATGTACCTCTACGCGCGGCCCGACGACGAGATCCACGCCTTGCCCGAGGCCGACCGCGTCCCCTACCTCGCGCAGGCCGACTTCGCGACGTTCGCGGACGGCATGCGCAGCCGTCGGCTGGTCGAGTGCTGGGCCGAGAAGGTCGGCGTCTCCCTGCGGGTGGTGCTCGAATCACGCGGTCTGGAGGCGATGCGCACCTACGTCACCCGGGGGCTGGCCCTCGCCGTCCTCCCGGAGTTCTGCGTGCGCGAGGACCAGCGGTCCGGATTGCTGCGCCGCGCCGCGGCGCCGGGACTGCCCCTGACCCGGGGTGCCGTCATCCTCGCGCCGCCCGACCGAGAGGTCTCCCGGGCCGCCCGGACCTTCCTCGGCATGCTGCCGGCCAAGATCGAGTCCTCGCTCAGCCCCGCCCAGCGCACGGCTGCGCCGGTGCCCGCGTGAGGGCACCGGCGCGCCGGGGTTTCAGTTGCCGAGCACCTCGGTGCGCACACCGACTGGCAGGTCCTCGTCCACGGCGGCCGTCCCGGCCGCGTCACCGTGCGGGCCGGCGTCCTCGGCGGGGAACCAGGTCACGTTGTCCGGCGTCAGCAGCAACGTCTGCTCGGCGCCGATCTCCGGCGGCCGGGAGGTCGGACCGGTGACGGCCTGGACACGCAGCCGGTGCTCCCCCGCCTCGTAGGTGCGCTCGAAGTGGTCGCCGAGGAACTCGCTGGCGACCAGACGGGCCCGGAACTCGTTGGTGTCCAGGCGGTCCGGCGGAGGCTCGGTCTCCCGGCCCACCCGCACCCACTCGGGACGGAACACCACCGAGATCCGGTCGCCCTGGGAAGGGCTGGCGGTGGCGGTGGCGTGGGCGATGTCGAGCACGGTGTCCGGGCCGAGCGTGGGCACCTTCACGGAGAAGGTGCGCACCCCCACGTCGACGACGGCCGCGGGCACCACGTTGGCCTCGCCGACGAAGGTCGCCACGAATCCGTTGGCCGGCCGGTGGTAGAGCGTCCAGGGGTCACCGATCTGCTGGATGACCCCCTTGTTCATCACCACCACCCGGTCGGACATCGACAGCGCCTCGGACTGGTCGTGCGTCACGTAGAGCACCGTGATGCCGGTACGGCGCTGGATCTGCCGGATCTCGTCCCGCATCCGCGCCCGCAGCTGGGCGTCGAGGTTGCTCAACGGCTCGTCCATCAGCACCAGGCTGGGCTCGGTGGCCAGCGCGCGGGCCAGGGCGACGCGCTGCTGCTGTCCGCCGCTGAGCTCGGTGGCATTGCGGTGGGTGAACTCGCCGAGGCCGACCAGTTCCAGCATCTGCTCGGCCTGGGCGCGTGCCCGCGCCTTGGGTGTCTTCTTCGCCTTGAGGCCGTACATGACGTTCTCCACGGTGGTCATGTGCGGCCACACGGCGTAGGACTGGAACACCATGTTGATGTCCCGTTTGTGCGGCGGGATGTTCGCGCCGGGCGCGTACAGCGGCCGTCCCCCCAGGGTGATCTCCCCCGACGTGGGAGTGTGCAGGCCGGCCACGCAGCGCAGCGTGGTGGTCTTCCCGCATCCGCTGGGTCCGAGCAGGGTGACGAACTCGGACCGCCCGATCTCCAGACCGAGGTCGGAGACCGCCGTCGTGCCGCCGTAGTCGGCGAAGAGTCCTTCCACCACCAGGCCGTGGTCCCATGGGTCGCGGTGCGGCTCGTCCATCGATCTGTTCACCTCGTTCGCGTTTCGGGCGGCTTGGTCCGTGCGCGTCAGGCGCGCTGGTGCAGTTTTCCGGGCCGGAGCAGGACCCGCATGACGACGATCCACCCGATCATCAGGGCGGTCTCCAGGAGACCGACGACGGCGGCGGCCGGCAGCGACGCCTGCTGGGCGTAGTTGAAGGAGAGGATGGACAGCAGCATGGTGTCCGGGGTGTAGAGCAGGATCGCAGTGTTGATCTCCCGCACCGTGAACAGGAACACCATGATGACGCCCGCGGCGATCGACGGCCGCATCAGCGGCAGCAGGATGGTCCACAGCATGCGGCCCTGGCCCGCCCCGCACATGCGGGACGCCTCCTCCAGGGACTTGTCGATCTGGGCGAAGCCGTTGCCGGTGACACGGGTGGCGTGCGGCAGGTAGGAGGCCACGTAGGCGACCACCATGATGGCGAGCGAGCCGTAGAGCGGGGTGCCGAGGTAGAGGGCGAACACACCGGTGGCGAAGACGATGCCCGGGACGGCCAGCGGGGACATGGCGACGGCGTTGAGCAGGCCGGAGCCCCGGTGCCGGACCCGCTCGGTGACGTAGGAGGTCAGGATGCCGACGGCCACGGCGCACAGGGCCGTGGTCACGGCCACGATCACCGTGTTGCCGAGCGCGTTCTTCAGCTCGGGAGCCGCCATGACCTGCCGGACGACGTCGAAGGTGGGGTCGATCTCGTCGAGGTTGGTGGAGGTGCTGAAGGCTCGCAGGCCGAGGGCCGCGTAGGGCAGCACGGTGGTGATCAGGGCGTAGAGGATCAGCAGGAACACGAAGAGGTACCTGATCCCGCCCAGGTGGATGCGCTTGCGGTTGCGGGACTTGCCGGTGACGGTCACGAACTTGGAGGACTGCCGCAGCCCCCGCTGATACAGCCACAGGCCGATCACACTGAGCAGCACCAGCATGGTGCCGAGGGCGGCGGCGAGTGCGTAGTCGCTCGGGTAGCCGTTGGTGGCCCGGTAGACCGTGACGGCCAGCGGCTGGAAGTCCATCTTGGCGCCCAGCAGCGCCGGCACGGAGAACATGCCGGTGGCGCTGATGGTGACGAACATGACGGACGACAGGGTGGCGTGCCGGATGGCCGGCAGGGAGATCCGCAGCGCCGTCTGCAGGGTCCCCCGCCCGTTCATGTGGGACGCCTCCTCCAGGCCGGCGTCCATGTTCTGCAGGCTGCCGGAGACCAGCAGGTAGCCGTAGGGCACGTAGTGCAGTGCCAGGATGACGATCAGCCACTGGAAGGTCATGACGTTGATCGACACCCAGCCGGGCAGCCCGACGTCCCGGGCGAGCTGGTTGAGCAGGCCGGTGCGCGGCGCTCCCAGCTCCAGGAACGCCAGCGCACCGATGAACGGGGACAGGAACAGCGGGGCGATCACGACCAGTTCGAAGAACCGCCGCAGCGGTACGTCGGTACGGGCCAGCACCCAGGCGAGCGCGCCGCCGAGGGCGGTGGCGATGACACCGCACGCCAGCGACATGGCCATGGTCTCCCCCAGCACCCGCCAGATCTCCCACGAGCCGTAGGAGTCCTTCAGGGCGTCCAGGGTGAAGGTGGACAGGGCGTCGCGCGGGTCTTCAGAGACGGCACGGACGAACACCAGCGCGGTCGGCAGGAAGACGAGGACGGCGAGGAGCAGGACGACGAGGACCATGAGGGCCCCGGGACCCCGTCGTCGCGTCCGCGCCCGCCTCCCGGTCGCCCGCGGCGGGGAGGTCGGCTGTCGGGTCGGCGTCACCATGCGTCTCGGTACCTCCTGTTCGTGATCGTGCGGGGATCAGTCGCCGAGCCGCAGCCGGGCCACGTGCCCGTCGGTCTCCAGGGTCGTGCCGTACTCGGCGGACAGCTGCCGGTAGCGCTCCAGCACTTCGGCGCCGTTGACCTGGTCCGCGATGAGGGGGCGGCCCTCGGTCGCGGGGTGCTGCGCCGACTTGCCGGTGCCTCGGGTGATCTTCGCCTCCTTGGACACCTCCCGGCCCAGTTCGACGGGGTGCAGGGTGATGCCGGTGAGCCGGCCGTCGGTGAGGTGCACCTCGATCACGGCCGAACTCCACCAGGTCGGCGTGGGGGTGTCCAGCCCCGGGTGCAGGGGATGCAAGTCCGGGGTGAGCGTCGGCAGGGCGTCGAC
Source organism: Streptomyces hamibioticus (assembly GCF_047946815.1). Lineage (NCBI taxonomy): Bacteria > Bacillati > Actinomycetota > Actinomycetes > Kitasatosporales > Streptomycetaceae > Streptomyces > Streptomyces hamibioticus. The sequence continues at coordinate 7,500,185 of NZ_JBKKQY010000001.1, read as the reverse complement.
GTCGTGGCCCCAGGTCTCGTAGCTGTCGTAGGGGACGCGTTCGAGCAGTTCGGACTGGGCGAAGAAGTTGCCGAGCCCGTAGAAGATGGGCTTGCCCTGGTAGATCTCGATCCCGAGGGTCTTGTGCCAGCCGTGGCCGACGAAGATGTCGGCGCCGGCCTCGATGGCGCGGTGGGCGAACTCCCGGACGAAGCGGGGCGGGCGGTCGCCGCGCGGGCCCTCGGCGATGTTGAAGTGGTGGGCGACCATGACCAGGTCGGCCATGGCGGCGGCCGAACGGATCGCGCGCAGGTTGCCTTCGAGGTCACCGGGATGGCACTCGGTGAGGATCTTGTACTCGTCACCCTCGCGGAAGACCATCTCACCGGCGGCCGACTGTCCTCCGGGGAGGTTGTACTGGAACTCGTCGTCCCGCAGAACGCGGCCCGTCTTCCCCGGCTTCCAGTCCTTGCCGGTGCGCAGGATGTTCAGCCCCTGCGCCGCGACCCTGAGGGGCTGCGCGGCCTGCGGAGGCACGACGTAGGTCGTCGTGACCCGCAGCGGGTTGATGCCGGGGCGCCCCTGCATGGTCTCCTTGGGGCGGCCGGCCCATTCGTGCGGCCGGTTGCCGGAGGTGGTCGAGATCAGCGCCATCCGGCCGCGGGGCGTTTCGACGTAGGTGGGCATCCGGGCGTCGTCCAGGTCCCGGCCCGTGCCGGCGCAGGCCAGTCCGGCGTCCTTGAGGGCCTGCACGGTCGAGAACAACCCGGCCGAGCCGAAGTCCAGGCTGTGGTTGTTCGCCGTCGACATCACGTCCACACCGAGCCACCGCAGGTCCTCGGCCACGCGGGGTTCCGCGAGCATGTAACTGCCGTACCAGTCACCGCGGCCCGGGTGCACCTCGGCGGCGTCGCCGAAGTTCATCTCCAGGTGCGCGTAGGCGACATCGGCTTTGTCGAACAGTTCCCGGATGCGCAGGAACTCCGCCTCGGAGTGCATGGAGAACGGCCTCGTCACCATGCACTCGCCGGCGATGGCGACCGACCAGTCGGCGGTAGGGGGCATACGACTCGCACTTCCTTCCGGATTGCCGGACACAGTCGCCCGTGAACGCGCGGCGACACCCGAGGTGATCGGGCTTTCCTCAAGCTAGGTCGGCGCGGACGTGCGCAGAAGCACAGAGTTCCTACTGCGGTCATCACCGGTGGTTATCGCCTCGCCGCACCGGTGTCCGCGGGGGCACGGGCCGGCGCCGCAGGAAGCCGGCCGTGAGGTCGCCCCCCTGTCATCCCGTCGTCGCGGTGCCGGACCGCGTCCGTGCGCCACCCGTCCGACCGGGCCAGTCCTCCTGCCGGTCCGCAGCGGCCTTAAGGTGGGTGTCGAACCAGTCGATGGCGACCGAGGAGGACAGCTCGAACTGCCCTGGTTGAGAGGAGAGTTGCCGTCCATGGGGACAGGCCTCTTCACAGGTGTTGACCTTCGAGCTGCTTGAAGCCCGATGATGGCGTTGTGCCGAATTCCGAGCTGGTGCCGATCGGGGCCTTCTCCCGACGCTGTGGTCCGACCTCCAGCGCCTTGCGGTTCTACGCCGACTCCGGGCTGCTGCCTCCTGCCGAGGTGAACCCGGTCTCGGGCTACCGTTACTACCACGATGACCAGGTGGCACGGGCTGCCGCGCTGCGTCAGCTCCGTGAGATCGCCATGCCCCTCACCGGTGTCGAGGCCGTACTCGGCTCAGGAGCCGACGAGGCGCTCCCTCTGCTCGACGAGCATGTAGCCAAGGTGGCGGGGGACGCGGCAGCGGCACGGCGGAAGGCCGCTGTCATCAAGTCCGCGCTCGGCAACGTGCCCGGTTCCCTGGTCGCGGTGATGAAGGGACCCGTGCTGGCGCATGCGGTCGAGCAGGTCCTGACCGCGACCGCGCACGAGCCCGGGACGCCGGTCCTCGCCGACCTGCACGTCGAGGTGAGCCACGAGGCGATCACCCTGACCGCGACGGACCGTTACCGGCTCTCCACCCGTACCCTGGCCCCGACCGAACCACCGCGGCAGACGTGGGCGGGCACGGTCGACGGTGGCGAGTTGCGGATCGCGGCCGCCTAGATCCGCCGCAGCGCGCTGGTACGGCTCGAGGCGGCACCACACGGCGTCTGGCTTCGGATGGCCGGGCGAGAGGACCGGCACTGCCGGTTTCTGCCCGAGCCGTTCCCCGACTACCGGCTGATGCTCGTGTCACTGGGCGAGGCCGCCACCCGCGTGACGATGTCGAAGGCACCGGCGACCCGCTGCACCGCTGCTCCCTCGCTCACCACCTGGCGGACCTCTCCGAAGCCGGCCCGGCTCGCTCGTCCACCTGTCCTGTCCGTACGGGGCGCGTCACCGAGGCACGGAACAGGAGTGGAGGCCGCACCGGGCCCGCTCGCCTGCGCGGGACGTACCCGGCCGGCCCCGTCGGCACCCTGTGGGGCGCCGGCCGGGACGGCGACGGGTGCCGGGCTCAGTGGGCGCCGACCAGCTTCTGCTCCGGGCTGCCGGCGGCCGTCCGCTTGGCCGTGCGCAGGGCCGCGATGCCGATGAAGACCGTGGACGAGAAGCCGGCGAGGGCGAAGGCGGTGAAGCCCCAGTCGCCCTTGCCCGCGGCGAGCAGCTGACCGCCGAGCCAGGGACCGAAGACGGCGCCGAAGCGGCCCATGCCGGAGGTCCAGCCGACGGCGGTGGCGCGGTTGGCGGGGGCGGAGCCGATGGAGACGGTCGCGTAGATCATGGTCTGGGCGCTGTTGAGGAACACACCGGTGAGGAAGACGACCACGAAGGTCAGCGCCAGCGGCATGTGGACGCTGAGCAGGACGACACCGCCGGAGGTCAGCGCGAACCAGATCGCGGAGATGCGCGGGGCGCCGAACCGGTCGGAGGCCCGGCCGGCGACCAGCATGCCCACGATGCCGCCGAGGTTGAACAGCACGACGAAGGTGAGCGCGGAGCCCAGTTCGTAGCCCTCGCCGCGCATCAGGGTGGGCAGCCAGGTGGCGACGCCGTAGACGAGGAGCAGGCCACCGAAGGAGGCCAGCCAGTACAGCAGGGTCTGGACCCATTCGCCGCCGCGGAACAGGCCCAGCAGGCTGTTCCAGCGGGCGCCGGCGGCGGGCTTGCCGGTCGCCGCGGCGGGCAGCTCGACGTCGTAGCGGGCGGCCAGTTCGCGGGCCTCGGCGGTGCGTCCCCGGGCGACGAGGAAGCTCAGTGACTCGGGCAGCCACTTGGCGAGCACCGGGACGAAGAGCAGCGGGGCGACGCAGACCCAGAAGGCGGCGCGCCAGCCGAGCGGCTCGACGATCCACAGGGCCACGTAGGCGGAGAGGATGCCGCCGGTGTGGTGGGCCGTCATCAGCAGGCCGATGGTGAGGGCGGCGCGGGTGCGCGGGGCGTAGTCGGAGACCATGCTGATCGCGGTCGGCAACAGGCCGCCGAGGCCGACGCCGGCCAGCGTCCGGCCGATACCGAAGACGGCGACGCTGTTCGCGACCGCGCAGAGGCCGGAGGCCAGCGAGAAGAGCGCGACGCAGGAGACCATCAGCTGCTTGCGGCCGATCCGGTCGGCGACCGTCCCCGCGGCCAGCGCGCCGACCAGCATGCCGAAGGTGGCGTAGCTGCCGAGGTCGCCGGCCTGGCCCGAAGTGATGCCGAGGGCCTTCTCCTCGAGCATGTGGGGCAGGACCGAGCCGTAGATGAACATGTCCAGGCCGTCGAAGAGGACGGCCAGCCAGCAGAGGCCGACGACCAGCAGGGCCAGTCTGCTGCCGCGGGCGGACAGCGCGGCGGGTGAGGAGGACATCGTTGTTTTCCTCTCGTCCAGGAGGCGGTGCCTGGAGGGGACGTGTGATGGGGCGACGCTAAGGACCGCGTTCACCGCGCGTCAACACTTTTGTTAACAATCTCAGCAACGATCTGGTGGCCGCCGTGGAGGCTCGGGGCGCGTACGGCGAAGGGTGGGCCGCGCGCGACCCGCGCGGCCCACCCCCGTCGTCCGATCTTCCGCTAGGCGACGGGCGGGGTGCCGTGGGTGTGGAAGGACTCGATGGTCTTCAGGCCCCAGGCCTGTCCCTTCGCCCGTTCAGCCTCGGTCCAGGTGACGATCGGCCAGTCGGGGGCCAGTACCAGGCGGGTGAGCGGGTTGCACAGCTCGATGCGGTTGCCGCCCGGCTCGTAGACGTAGAGGAAGAAGGTCTGCTGGATGGCGTGCTTGTGCGGGCCCGTCTCGATGAACACGCCGGTGTCGATGGCGAGGTCGGCGGCGCGCAGGATGTCCTCGCGTGTGTCGGCCGCGAAGGCGATGTGGTGGAGGCGTCCCGAGGTGCCGGTCCAGTCCTCTGTGTAGACGATGTCGTACGACTTGTTCGTGAAGGTCAGCCAACGGGCGGCAATTTTCCCGGAGTCGAGCCGGATCTGCTCGGTGGGCCGGGCGCCCAGGAGCTGTTCTTGGAACTCGGCGTTGGCGAGCACGTCGGCGGCGAGGAAGTTGACGTGGTCGAGGCGGCGTACGCCCACGCCCCGGTTTGGTTTGGCCTGCGGCTGGTTCTTCAGCGCCGGCCGCAGCTCGTCCGGTGCCCGGTAGTGCTCGCTCTCCCAGTACAGGGCGTGCTCGTGGCCGTCGGGGTCGGTGGTCAGGTAGATCTTGCCGAGGCCCGGTTCGTCCTCGGTCCACGTGCCGGGCCGACCCGCCGCCTCGAGCGCCGCCACCCTGCGCCGGAGCGCCTCCTCGCTGGAGGTGCGCAGCGCGAGCCGGCCGAGGCCGGGGTGCTCGCGGGCGGTGAGGACCAGGCTGTGGTGCTCGTAGTCGTCGTAGGTGCGCAGGTAGACCGTGTCGCCGTCCTGACCGCTGACGGTCAGGCCCAGGTAGTCCGTGAAGAAGGCGACGCTCGCGTCCAGGTCGGGCGTGAACAGCTGGGCGTGGCCGACATGGGCGATGTCACCGAGCGGCGGAGTCATGGGGGCCTCCAGGGCGTTGTGCGGGGATCGGTGCCGTCTCGGCGGACCGCGGGAAGACGGTGCCGTCGAAGATCTTCCGTGCGGTGCGCACGACGGCGGTGCGGCGGACCACGGCGGGCCCCGTGTCGGAGCCCGGGTCGACGTCGATGCCGACCTCCAGGAATCCGGTGGGGTGTTCGATGCGCAGGCGGTCGCCGTCGTGCGGGAGTTCCGCGATCGGCTCCCCCACCCCGCCGGGCAGGCGGAGTCCGGCGGCCACGCTCGCGGCGCCCAGTACGCCGATGGAGGTGTGGCAGCGCACGGGGACGAAGGTGCGGGTCATGACCGCGCCGCCGTCCGCGGGCGGGGCGAGCAGGGTCAGCTTGGGCACCGTGGTGCCCGCTACGTCGCCGAGGCCCATCAGCCGTCCGGCGGCGAGCCGGATCTCCCGCAGCCGGTCGGCGAGCGCGGCGTTCTCCTCCAGGTCCCCGGGCGTCTCGTAACCGGTGACCTCCAGCGCGGACGCCGGGATGAGCACGACCGGCATGCCGTTGTCGACGCAAGTCACCTCGGTGCCGGCGACGGTGTCGCGGACGTTGCCCGTGGGCAGCAGGGGACCGGCACCCTGCGGGAACTCCATGACCACCGCGGCGGCGGACCCGGGGACACCGGAGATCTCGGCGTCCCCGGTGGGGTCGACGCGTCCGCCCGGGGTGGGGAACGTCGCGACGGCGAGTTCTCCGGTGTTGCGCATGCGGATGCGTATGGACGTCTCCTCGTCCCCGGCCGCCACCAGCCCGCGTTCGACCGCGAACGGGCCCACCCCGGCGAGGATGTTGCCGCAGTTCTGCCGGTCGATCACCTCGGGCGTGTCCACGGCGACCTGAAGGAAGAGGTAGTCGACATCCGCGTCCGGGTCGGCCGACCGGGAGACCACGGCGACCTTGCTGGTCAGCGGGTGGGCCCCGCCCAGGCCGTCGATCTGACGCGGGTCGGGGCTGCCCATGATCCGCAGCAGCAGCCCGTCCCGGGCACCGGGGTCGGCGGGCAGGTCGTCGGCCAGGAAGTAGGCGCCCTTGGAGGTGCCGCCGCGCATCAGCGTGCAGCGCACCCCCTCGGGGCCGGTCACGGCCTCTCCCCCGCGCTGTACTCGTCGTACGACTGGTAGGTGACCCCCAGCTGCTCCAGCTTCTCCCGCAGCCCGTAGCGGTCCAGGCCCAGTTGGCCCTCGACGAACGCGGCGCGGGCGCCGGCCTCCTTGGCCTCGCGGGCCTCGGACGCCTCGGCCGTCCGCCGGGCCTTCTCACGGGGCACGACGACCACGCCGTCGTCGTCGGCGACGATCACGTCACCGGGACGGATCACCTGGCCGTCCACGGCGACCGGCACGTTGACCGACCCGCCCGTGGCCTTCACGGTGCCCTGGGCCGAGACGGCCCGGGACCAGGCGGCGAAGCCCATCTCGCGCAGCTCCTGGGTGTCGCGGATGCCCGCGTTGATGATCAGGCCGCGGACGCCGCGCCGCTGGAGGGCGGTGGCGAAGAGCTCGCCGAACATGCCGTCGGTGGACGGGGAGGTGGTGGTGACGACCAGGATGTCGCCCTCGCCGCACTGCTCCACCGCGGCGTGGATCATCAGGTTGTCGCCGGGCCAGCTGAGCACGGTGACCGCGGTGCCGGCGATGCGTACGCCCTGCTGAACGGGACGGATCTCCGGACCGAGCAGTCCGGTGCGCCCCATGGCCTCACTGACGGTGGCCACGCCGTACCCGGCGAGCGCCTCGACGTCCTCGGCCGCGGCCCTCGGCGGGTCGGTGACGATGACGCCGCTCATGCCAGCTCCTTCGCGATCTGCGGGTACGGGCGCATGAACGCCTCGGCCATGGTCCTGTGGGCCAGGCCCAGGTTGGGGCCCGCGTTGCGCTTGAGCTGGACACCGCGGCGGACGGCCAGGTCGGTGTAGTAGTCCCACAGGTGCTGCTGGGCGGCGAGGCACTCCATCGCCCTGCGCTTGGTCTCCCACACCTCGGTGATGTCGAGCAGGACCTCGGGCCTGAAGCCGCTCATCTCGGGCTGGTGCGGCTCGAAGTAGAAGACCGGCGGCGCGCCGATGATCTCCCCCTCGCCGGGGTAGCCGATGGCCTGGGCGAGGACGCGGGCCTCCAGGGCCATGCGGTTGGCGGCCGGATGGTCGCCGTTGTACGGGTCCTCGACCGGATGGGTGAGCACCACGTCGGGCTGGATGGCGCGGTAGACCCCGACGAGCCTGTCGGTCAGCTCGGGGGTCGCGATCAGCGGGTAGTCGCCGGCGTCGAAGAAACGGACCTCGGCGCCGAGGGTGGCGGCGGCCTTCTCGGCCTCCTCCCGGCGGATCGCCTTGATCTCCTCCAGCTTCTTCCCCTCGCGCCAGGCCTTGGCGGACTCGCCGCGCTCGCCGAAGGTCAGGCACGCGATGGTGACCTTCTCCCCGCGCGAGGCGGCCAGGGCGATCGCGCCGCCCGCCCGCCACACGAAGTCCCCCGCGTGCGCGGTGACCACCAGTGTCGACCGTGGGGTGGCGGCGGGCGCGTTGCCGTGCGTCATGAGTGAAATCTCCTTGCTGGACAGGTGACGCCCGCCTCGACGCGTGTGTCAGTCGCGCAGCGCCTCGATCACACTGGTGAGGTGGGCCCGGACGGCCGCCTCGGCCGCCTGTGGGTCCCTGGCCTCGATCGCCTCGATCATGGCCAGGTGCTCGTTCAGGGATTGCTGCGGACGCCCCGGGCGCAGCGCCAGCTGGAAGCGGTGCCGCACCAGTTGGGCGTTGAGCCGCTCCAGAAGCTCCACGGCGGTCCGTTGTCCGGAGAACTCCCGGATCCTGGCGTGCAGTTCGTGGTTGAGGTCCGAGTAGGTCAACGGCTCACCGTCGGCCACGGCCTTGCGCATGGCCATGCCCAGATCCCTCAGTTCGCCGAGTTGCCCGTCGTCGACGGCCGAGGCCGCCTTGGCCGCGCAGAGCCCTTCGAGGACCAGGCGGCATTCGGTGATGGCGACCGCCTCCTCCACGGTGACCACCCGTACCCGTGAGCCGCGGTTGCGGATCCGCTCCACGAGCCCCTGGGACTCCAGGTCGATCAGCGCGGCCCGGATGCTGGCCCGGGTCACGCCGAACTGCTCGGCGAGTTCGTTCTCCACCAGCCGCTGCGCCGGCGCCATGTCGCCGCGCAGGATCGCCTGCCGCAGCTGCCCGAGCGCAAGCTGTCTGGCCTGCTCCCCGGTGCCCGGACGGTCTTGGTTCGGCATGGTCGCCCTCCCTGAGTGAGTGCCTGTCGAACGTAAATCTAGCCAAACAAGATTGTCAACAATTTCGTCTACGGATTCGGCGCCTTCCGGTACGCACCGGCCGCTCACGCGCCGTCGTCGCGGTGTCCCCCGAGAGGCGGCAACCGCCGCGTCCCGATGACCCGCGGGCCGGTCACGTCGCGGGGCAGGCGGGTGGCGCGGACCGGAGCGCGTTCGGTCCAGGTCGCCGCCGGGGAGGCGGACCGCCGGGGGCGGAGGTGCGGGGAGGCCATGATCCACCGCTCGCGGTGTGGCGCACGTCAGTCCCGCTCGGCGGCCGGCTCCCCCGTCACAGCCGGGAGCCCCGGCGCTCGGCGCGCAGCAGCCAGGCCAGGTAGGCCCCGCCCGCCACGCCGGTCACCACACCGACCGGCAGCAGGGCGGAGCCGGTCAGGCGCTGGGTGGCCAGGTCCGCGGCGGTCACCAGGAACGCTCCGGTCCACCCCGCGGCCAGGACGTTCGGGCCCGCAGCCCGGGTCACCCGGCGGGCCAGTTGCGGGGCGGCCATCGCGACGAACGGGACGGGGCCGGCCGCTGCCACCGCCAGGGCGGTGAGGCCCGTGCCCGCGCCGAGCAGCACCAGGCGGCTCCGCTCGGGCGGCACCCCGAGCGCGGCGGCGGTGTCGTCGCCCATCTCCAGCATGGTCAGCCGTCGTCCGTACGCCAGGACGACCGGCATCAGCGCCACCAGGCCCAGCGCGGCGACTCGGACGTCGTTCCAGTCCCGGGCGTTGAGCGAACCGACCGTCCAGGCGGCGGCCTGCGCGGCCTTGCCGATGTCGGCGCGCAGGTACAGGAAGCTGGTCGCCGCGCCCAGCACCGAGGAAGCGCCGATGCCGACGAGGACCAGCCGGTATCCGTGCACCCCGCGCTTCCAGGCCAGCAGGTAGACGGCGGCGGCCGTCGCCGCACCGCCGCACGCCGCGCCGACGGCCGTCTGCGCGGCGCCCGCGTCGAGGACGATGATGGCCACGAGCGCGCCGGCCGAGGCGCCGTGGCCGAAGCCGATGACGTCGGGGCTGCCCAGCGGGTTACGGGCCAGGGTCTGGAAGACCGCGCCCGCCGTGCCCAGCCCGAAGCCGACCAGCGCGGCCACCAGGGCCCGGGGCAGGCGCAGGTCGAGGACGACGAATTCGGCGCCCGGCGGGCAGTCGCCGGCGAGCGTGCTCAGCACCTCGGGCGGGGACAGCTCATAGCTCCCGGTGCCGATGGCCAGCACCATGGCGCCTGCCGTGAGCACGGCGAGCACTGCGCAGACCAGCAGGGTCCGGGTGCCGTAGCGCAGCGACCAGCGGCCGGTGCGCAGCAGTCCGCGCCGCACCTCCGCGCGGGTCCGCACGGGGGTGTCCTTCACGAGGCTCACAACTGGGCCACCTTCCGCTGCCGTACGAGATGGATGAAGAGCAGTCCGCCGAGGAACGCGGTGACCGTGCCCACCTCGATCTCGGACGGAGGCATCACGACGCGGCCGATCACGTCCGAGACGAGCAGCAGCACCGGTGCGAACACCGCGCAGCAGGGGATGAGCCGACGCGGGTCGGGCCCGCAGAAGGCGCGGGCGGCGGGCGGGATCATCAGGCCGATGAAGCCGATCGGCCCGCACACGGCGGTGGCGCCGCCGCACAGCAAGGTGATGGCGACCACGGAGAGCACCCGCACGCGCCGCACCCGGGTGCCCAGCGCCCGCGCGTGGTCCTCGCCGAGGGCGACGGCACCGAGCGGCCGGGCCAGGGCGAGGGCGAGCACGGCGCCGCCCAGGAGCAGCGGTGCCACGGTGGCCAGCAGGGACGCCTCCCGGTTGGCCAGGGTGCCGACCGACCAGAACCGCATCTCGTCCAGCGTGCTCAGGTGCCACAGCGAGAGGCCGTTGACGTAGCCGAACAGGGCCGCGTTGACGGCGGTTCCGGCCAGCGCGAGCCGCACCGGTGTCGCCCACCGGCCGCCGCCGAGGGCGTTGACGGCGGTGGCGGCGAGGGCCGCGCCGGCGAGTGCGAACCACAGGTATCCGGTGAACGACGTGATGCCGAGGACCCCGATCGCGGTGACGACGGCGGCCGACGCGCCCGCGTTGACGCCGAGGAGTCCGGGGTCGGCGAGCGGGTTGCGGGTCAGGGTCTGCATGACGGCGCCGCCGAGGCCGAGGGCGGCGCCGACGGCGGCGCCGATGAGCGTGCGGGGCAGCCGCAGGTCCCGGACGATCGCGTCGTTCTCGCTGCCGGACGGGTCGAACAGCGCGGACCAGACCTGGTCGAGCGGTATCTGCCTGGCCCCTACGGCCAGGGAGAGGGCGGTCGCCCCGACGAGCAGGAGGACGCCGAGCAGCAGGCCCGCCGCGCGCCGGGGAGCCCCGGTGGGGGTTGGGGGGCCTCTTCCCACCCTGCTCCCGCCTCGGCGGGGCTGCGGACGTCGCGGTGCTCACGAGGCGGCCGTCCGGGGGGCGGGGCGCCGGACGGCGGGTACCGGAGCGTCTGGGTGCAGGGCACACATTCCGATGGACATGTGCCTAGCTTAGGCTAGCCTTACCTTCACTGTTGACGATTTCGTCGGCAGTACTGGCCTGCCCTGCACCCTCCGACCAGCGGTTCACGGAGAACGCCAATGACCACGCTCACTCGACCCACCCCTCGCCGTGCCACCGCTCCGGACGTCCGCCCGGAGCGGGTGACGGGACCGCGCGTCGCGCGGCTCCTGAAGGCCGTGGAGGGGGCCGACGACGCCCGACGGGCGGCCCTGGCCGCCGAGTTCTGGCAGGAGGCGGAGAGCCTGGGCACCCCGCTCGTCGAGGAGCTCGACGGTGCGCCCGGCCATCGGGCGGTCACGTTCCTGTGGCGGGGTCACCGCGCCACCCGGCAGGTGCTGTTCCTCGGCAACCGCCTCACCGACCGCGCCCACCTGGCCGGTTCACTGCTGGAGCGGGTCCCGGGCACCGACGTCTGGCATCTGGGGCTCCGGCTGCGCGCCGACCACCGCGGCTCCTACCGGCTGGCCGCCGACAACTCGCTCGGGCAACCGCCCTCGGACCCGGACGGACTCCAGCAGCGGCTGCGGTCGCTGACCGCGTTCGCCGCGGCCGACCCGCTCAACCGCCGTACCGTCGCCACCCGCCGGCAGGAGTCCGACGCCTCGGTCTTCGCCCTGCCCGACGCACCCGCCCAGCGGTGGGCCGGGCGCCGGGGCACGCTGCCGGCCGGGCGGGTCGAGCGGCACCGGGTCCCGGGCTCGGCGCCGGTCGGGGACCGGGACGCCTGGGTCTACCTGCCGCCGGGTCACGAACCGGGCGCGCGTGTGCCCCTGCCGGCCGTGGTGCTGTGCGACGGCGACATGTGGTTCGGGCGGCTCCGTCTCGGCGACACGCTGGACGCGCTGATCGCCGACGGCGCGCTGCCGCCGCTGGCCGTGCTGGCACCGGACGCCGTGGACCGGCGGACCCGTTGGCGCGACCTCGGCGGCCGGGAACCGTTCGTCGCCTTCTTGGCGGACGAGTTGCTGCCCTGGGCGGCCGGACGCTGGCCGCTGGCCACGGACCCGGAACGCACCGTGGTCGCCGGACAGAGCCTCGGCGGCGTGACCGCGCTGTACGCCGCCTACCTGCGGCCCGACCGGTTCGGCAACGTCCTCGCCCAGTCCGCCTCCCTGTGGTGGCGGCCCGGCCAGCCGCCGCCGGCCGGACCCAAACCGCCGGTCCACGGCACGCCCTGGCTCGTCGCCCGCTACGCCACCGGAACCGCCCGGCCGGTGCGCGTCCATCTGGACGTCGGACTGCACGAGGGCGTCATGGTCGACCACAGCCGCGCCCTGTACGACTCGTTGCGCACGACCGGCCACCGGGTCACCCGCACCGAGTTCAACGGTGGTCATGACTACGCCTGTTGGCACGGCGCTCTGGCGGACGGGCTGGTTCGCCTGCTGGGCGGTCCCACCCCCTGACCCGTCGCCTCGCGCCCCCTTCCGCCCTCCGACTCCCCGCCCGGGTCTCCCCTTCCCCCGTCTCTCACGCCTTTCCCCGTCTCATCCCGTTTCCCCGTCCCACCCCGTTCCCGTCTCCCTGTCCCGCCCCGTTTTCCGTTTCCCACCACCCTCCCTAGGAGCGGCTCCTTCATGTCCCCTGCACGTGCCTCCCGCAGAACCGTCCTCGCCTCCGCCGCCGTCGTCGCCGGAGCCCTGCTCCTGATCGGCTGCGGTGACGACGGCGGCGGCGACGCCACGGGCCGCGAGGTCGACGTGCCCGCCGAGCCGAAGAAGGTCGTGACGCTCAGCGAGCCCACCCTGGACGCCGCCCTCGCCCTCGGCATCGAGCCAGTCGGCGCCACCGCCGGGCGCGGGCAGAAGGGCGTGTCCACGTACCTAGCCGACAAGGCGGCCGAGGCGCAGGTGGTCGCCACGGTCGCGGAGGCCGACATGGAGAAGCTGGCCGCGCTCCAGCCCGATCTGATCCTGCTCGACGAGACCACGGCGGTGAAGGGCGAGGTCTCCAAGCTGGAGTCCATCGCCCCGACCGTGGTCACCGCCAAGCTGAACGAGGACTGGAAGAAAGCCTTCACCGCCACGGCCGACGCGCTGAACCGGAAGGCCGAGGCCGAGAAGATCCTCACCGGCTTCGACGCCGACGTCGCGGCCGCCAAGGGGAAGCTCGGCGAGAACGCCGGAGCGGTCGTCAGCGTGATCCGCTGGCAGAGCAAGGCGCCGTCGGCGGTCGGCCGGGGCGTGGGCCACGTGGGCGCCACCCTGACCGCCCTGGGCCTTCAGCGGCCCGAGGACCAGCAGGGCGTGGGCACCGGCCACAGCGAGCCGGTCAGCCTGGAGAAGCTGTCCACCATCGACGGCGACTGGCTGTTCTTCGGCACCCTCGGCGAGAAGGCCGACGGCGAGAAGGCGTACGCCGAGGCCGAGAAGGTGCCCAACTTCAGCAGGCTCAAGGCCGAGCAGGAGGGCCACGTCGTGGTCGTCCAGGGTTCCGCCTGGAACAGCGCCGGCGGCCCCCTGGCCGCCCGGATCGTCCTGGACGACGTGACGAAGGCGCTCGCCTCGTGACGCCCGGACTCGACGGCCGGCTCGCCCTCGTGACGGGGGCGGGCCGGGGCATCGGCGCGGCGGTGGTCACGGCCCTCATCGAGGAGGGCGCCCGCGTGGTCGCCACCGACCTCGACCCCGCGGGCGTGGAGACACTCGCCGCCCGGCACGACGGGCGGGTCACCGCACGCCCGCTGGACGTCACCGACGCCACTGCCGTGGAGAAGCTGGTGGCCGAGACCGAGGAGACCCTCGGCCCGCTGGACATCGCCGTCAACGTGGCCGGCATCCTGCGCGACGGACCCGTCGCCGGCCTCTCCGACGAGGACTGGGCAGCGCACTTCGCGGTCAACACCACCGGGGTGTTCCACGTCTCGCGCGCCGCCTCCCGCCGCACGGCCGGGCGTGGCCGCGGCAGCATCGTCACCGTCGCCTCCAACGCGGGAGGCGTCCCCCGCGCGGGCTTCGCCGCCTACGCCGCGTCCAAGGCCGCCGCGGTCATGTTCACCAGGTGCCTGGGCCTGGAGGTCGCGCGGCAGGGCGTGCGCTGCAACACGGTCTCCCCCGGCTCGACCATGACCGATATGCAGCGCGCCCTGTGGACGGCGGGCGAGGAGGAGGCCTCCGCCCGGCGGGTGATCGAGGGCGACCCGGCGACCTACCGCACGGGCATCCCGCTCGGCCGGATCGCCAACCTCTCCGACATCGCCGACGCCGTCGTCTTCCTGGCCTCCGACCGCGCCCGGCACATCACCATGCACGACCTGTACGTCGACGGCGGCGCCACCCTGCGGGCCTGACCCGGGCCCTCGGCACACGTCCTCCCCACTGGAGACAGCCATGTCCCTTTCCCTGCACGAACCGCTGCCTGACACCCCGCACCGGCCCACCGGAGCACCGGTCACCCCCGGCGCCGCGACCGCGCTGCTGGAGTCCTACCGCCCCGCGACCGACCGCTTCCTCGCCACCCCCCACCGCACGATCCTGGGACGCGGCACCGCCGCCGGGATACCCGAGGATTCCCGCCCCCCGGCCCGGCGGGTGCGGGAGACGCTGGAGGCGCTGCGCCGCCCGGGCGCCCCCGTGCCGGTGGTCGTGGGGGCGCTGCCCTTCGCCCCGGACGCCCCGGCCGCGCTGGCGGTGCCCGACTCGGTGCGCTGGGCACCGCCCCTGCGCGAGGACCCGCTGATCGCGCTGCCCGTGCCCGAGGACGGGCACCGTCCCGAGTGGCGGGTCCGGGAGGTCCCTGCCGCGGGACGGTACGGCGAGGCAGTCGCCGCCGCGGTCGCGCGGATGCGGGCCGGGGAGTTCGACAAGGTCGTCCTCGCCCGCACCCTGGAGCTGACCTCCGCCAGGGAACCGGATCTGCCGGCCATGCTGCGCCGCCTGGCCCGCCGCGACCCGGCCGGCTACACCTTCGCCGTGCCGAGCGGACCGGGCCGCACCCTGGTCGGCGCCAGCCCCGAACTGCTGGTCTCCCGCCGGGGCGGCCGGCTCACCGCCAACCCCCTCGCGGGATCGGCGCCGCGCAGCACGGACCTCGCCGAGGACGTGCGGCGCGCGGTCGCCCTGCTGGAGTCCGAGAAGGACCTGCACGAGCACGCCGTCGTCGTGGCCGCCGTACAGGAGGCGCTCACGCCCTTCTGCGGCGCGCTGAACGTGCCCGAGCGGCCCACGCTGGTGCGCACCGCCGCCATGTGGCACCTGTCGACCACGGTCACCGGCGAGGTTGTCTTCTCCACGGCGGAGTGTCGCGGCTGACGGCCGTGATCTGCTCAGGCGGAACGCTCCAGCGCATGTCTGCGCACCGGGTCGGCGAACGGCAGGCCCCGGGCGTACCGTTCCAGCTCGTCGAGGGCCGCGTGCGTCATCCGGCCGAGTTCGTTGCCGAGTGACCCGGCCACATGCGGGGTGAGCAGCACGTTCGGCAGGTCGTACAGCGGCGAGGAGGGCGGCAGCACCTCCGGGTCGGTCACGTCCAGCACCGCGTTCAGCCGGCCGGAGAGCAGTTCCCGGGTCAGCGCCTCGGTGTCCACCAGTGAGCCGCGCGCGGTGTTGACCAGGGTGGCCCCGTCACGCAGCAGCGCCAGCCGGGACCCGTCGAACAGGTGGCGGGTCTCCGGGAGTTCGGGCGCGTGGACGGTGACCACGTCGCTGGACGCGGCGAGGGTGTCCAGGTCCACGGCGCGCACGCCCAGGGCGGCGGCGTCCTCGTCCGTCACGTACGGGTCGTACAGCAGCACCCGCAGGTCGTACGGGCGCAGCAGCTCGATCACCCGCCGCCCGATGCGGGAGGCCCCGACCACGCCGACCGTGCGGCGGAAGTTGCCGCCGGTGCCGATCACGTCGATGGGGCTGACCCACTCGCGTTTCTCGCCGTAGACCCGGGCGGCGCGCAGCACGCCCTTGCCGGAGAAGAGGATCGCGGCGACGGTGTACTCGGCGACCGGCAGGGCGTTGGCCCCGGCCGCCGAGGCGACCGCGACGCCCCGCTCCCAGCAGGCGTCGGTGATGTGGTGCTTGACGGATCCGGCCGCGTGCACGATGGCCCGCAGCCGGGGCATCCGGTCCAGTGCCCCGGCGGTCAGCGGCGGGCAGCCCCAGCCGGTGAACAGCACCTCGGCCTCGCGCAGCGCCGCCGCGTGTTCGGGGGCGGTGAAGTCCTCTACGACCAGCGCGGGGTCGGTGTCGGCGACCGCGGCGAGCCGTGCCAGGGCCTCGGCGTCGAAGAGCGCCCGGTGGACCGGGGGGGCCATGGCGAGCACGGTGCGGGGGTGACGGGGTGTCGCGTCGTTCACTTGACGGCTCCCGCGGTCAGACCGGAGCGCCAGTAGCGCTGGAGCGACAGGAAGGCGATGGCCAGCGGTAGTACGGACACCAGTGAGCCGGTCACCACGAAGGCGTAGTAGTGCGGCTCCTGGGGCAGCACCGCGTTCCAGTTGAACAGGCCGACGCCGATCGGGTAGAGCGAGGCGTCGTTGAGCATCACCAGCGGCAGGAAGAAGCTGTTCCAGCTCGCGGTGAAGGAGAACAGGAAGATCGTCACGAACGCGGGGGAAAGCATCGGCAACGCGACCGACCGGAAGATCCGCAGCTCGCCCGCGCCGTCCAGCCGCGCGGCCTCCAGGGTCTCCGCGGGGACGTACGACTCGGAGAAGATCCGGGCCAGGTAGACGCCGAACGGGTTGACCAGGCCCGGGATCAGCACCGACCAGTACGTGTTGACCAGGCCGAGGTCGGAGGCGAGCAGATACATGGGCAGCGAGATGACAGTGTGCGGCACCAGGATGCCGACCAGCACCAGCCCGTACAGCTTCTCCTTGCCGGGGAAGGCGTACTTGTCGAAGGCGTACCCGGCGAGCAGCGACAGCAGGGTGGCACCGGCCGAGCCGACGACCGAGTACAGCAGGCTGTTCCCCAGCCAGCGGGCGAACAGCCCGTCCTGGTAGGCGAACATGTCGGCGAGGTTGGCGAACAGGTGGAAGTCGCCCAGTGCGAAGCCGGGTCGGCCGAACAGGTCGCCGTTGCTCTTGGTCGCGTTGACCAGCAGCCAGGTCAGCGGCATCAGCGTGTAGACGGCGACCAGGGCGAGCAGCGTGTTGACGGTGACCCGGGAGGAGAGCGCGGAGCCGGTGCCCGGCCCGCGGCGCGCGGACGCGGGACGCGGGGCGCTCCCGGGCGTGGAGGCGGTGGCGGCGGTGGCGGCGGCCGGGGCGGTGGTGTCGAGGGCCATGGTCACGCGTCCTTCCAGCGGTTGCCGAACTTGGTGATCACGAAGGACAGCGCGGCGCCGAGGAGCGCCAGCAGCAGCGAGGCCGCGGCGGCCAGACCGTAGTCGTTGCGGCTCACCGCCGCCTGGTAGATGAACATCACCGGGCTCCACTCCGTGGAGATCGCGGAGGACCTGCTGCGCAGCACCTCGGGCTCGTTGAAGAGCTGGATGGCGCCGACCGCGGTGAACAGCATGGTGAGCACCACGGAGGAGCGGATCATCGGCAGCTTCACCGACCAGGCGGTGCGCAGGTGCCCGGCACCGTCCACCACGGCCGCCTCCAGGGTCTCCCGGGGCACGGCCTGCAACGCGGCGTAGAAGATCACCATGTTGTAGCCGATCCACTGCCAGGCGGTCGCGTTGGCCAGGGAGAAGACCAGCGCGTCCGGGCCGAGCAGGTGGACGTCCGCACCGAAGGCGGACAGGAAGTCGATGACCGGGCTGAGGCCCGGCGTGTACAGGAAGCCCCAGATGATCGCGGCGATCAGGCCGGGCACCGCGTGCGGCAGGAAGTAGGCGAGCTGGAAGAACCGCTTGGCGCGGGCCAGCGCGGAGTCCACCAGCAGGGCGAGCGCGAGCGCGCCGCCGACCATCACCGGGATGTAGACCAGGCAGTACAGCGCGATGTGCAGGAAGCTGCGGCGGAAGACCGGGTCGGTCAGGGCGCGCAGGTAGTTGTCGGCGCCGACGAAGAGCGTCTCGGTGCCGCCGAAGCCGAGCCCGGAGGCGGCCTGTTCGCGGTACAGGCTCATCCAGAGCGCGTAAGCGATCGGGGCGACGAGGGTGGCGAGGAAGAGGAGCAGGAAGGGGGTGATGAAGAGGGCCGGTGTGCTGCGCTGACCGCGGGCGAGCCGGGATGCCATCGGTGGTGACTCCCTTGCGTGGACGGGCCGGCGGGCCGCCGGGAACGGGTCCCCGGCGGCCCGGGCGGGAGGGGGAAGGGCGCGGGCGCGTGCCCGGGTCACTCGGCGAGCATGAGACCCCGGTCCGTGATCCCCTTCTCGGCCGCGGCCTGGGCGGCCTGGAAGGCGGGCCAGAACTCGCCGGTCTTCTGAGCCTTGCCCAGCTCGTTCTGGAGGGTCAGCGAGGTGGAGTTGTGCACCGGGCTCCAGCTCCAGCCCTTGACGATGGTGGGCACCTGCGCGGAGGCCACCGCGTAGATGTCCTGGCCGCCGTAGAACTCCGTGTCGAAGGTGTCCTTGGCGGCGGAGCGCAGCGCCTCGTTGGCGGGCAGCGCGCTGGAGGTGCCGGTGGCGAGACGGGCCTTCACCGCGGCCGGGTCGGTGGTCGCCCAGATCACGAACTCGGCCGCGGCCTTCGCCTTCTCGGTGCCCTTGGTCAGGGCGAAGGAGCTGCCGCCGACCGCGCCGGTGGCCGGGGTGCCCCAGTTCGGGAGCGGGGCCTCGGCCCACTTGCCCGCCAGCTTGGGGTACGTGGTCTTGATGCCGCCGCCGCTCCAGGAGGCGCCGAGCAGGGCGATCGCCTTCGAGTCGGTGACTGCCTTGGTGGCCTCCGGGCTCCAGCCCTTGTGGTTGAGGACCAGGTCCTTCTCGACCAGGTCCTTCCAGTAGTCGGCGACCTTGCGGGTGGCCGCGTCGTCGATGCTCACCTTCCAGGCGTCGCCCTCGGTGCCGTACCAGTGGGCACCGGCCTGCTGGGCGAGCCCCGCCCAGGTGGCGACGTCGTCGCCCCAGAAGTCGAGGATGCGCGCCTCGCCCTTGGAGGCGGACTTGACCTTCTCGGCCGCCGTCCGGAACTCGTCCCAGGTCCGGGGGACCTCGACGCCGTACTTCTCGAAGAGGTCGGTGCGGTAGTAGAGGGTCTGCGGGCCGACGTCGAAGGGCGCGCCCCAGGTCTTGCCGCCGAGGGTCACCAGGCCCCGCACGGACTCCGGGGCGCTCTTCACCGTCTCGCCGAGCTCGGCGGTCGAGTCGCGCAGCAGGCCCTGGGTGACCAGGTCCGGGATGGCCTGGTACTCGGCGTTCACGACGTCGGGCGCGTTGCCCGCCTTGACGGCCTTGGCGATCTTGTCGTAGCCGCCGTTGAGGCCGGCCGGGATCTCGGAGTGGACGACCCTGATGGTCTTGTGGGTCCGGTTGAACTCCTCGGTCATCTCCTTGGTCCCCGGCTGCCAGGACCAGTAGGTGATCTCGACGGGCTTCTCGGCGGTGCCGGTCCCGGCGTCCGCCGAATCGGCGCCGGAGCCCCCGCAGGCGGTGGCCAGCAGGGCCAGCGAGGCGACCGCGGCGGTCAGCACGAGGGAGGACGTACGGGAGGACGGGCGCATGGGGAACTCCTACGGGAGGGCCGCGACGGCCTTGTGGAAGGCGGCGAGATGACGCACATCTTTCGACCACGAACGATCAGAGTCAATAGCAAATGAACAACTGAACATTAAGGAGTGGTATCGATCGCGGTGTTGCCGTAGTTGAGCGGTTTCCGCTCGACCGCTCCGGGCTGTTCCGGCTGCTCGTCAGCCCGGTTCGGGCGCGTCCCGCAGCTCCACGGCCGCCGGTCCCTCACACCCGTCCAGCTCCAGTACGACGATCTCGTTGCGCCCGGAGCGCAGCAGCGGCCACGGTACGTACAGCGTCCGCTGCGGACCGCGGTCCTGCCAGTAGCGGCCCAGGCAGAAGCCGTTGACCCAGACGTAGCCCTTGTGCAGGCCGGGCAGCGCGAGGTACCCGTCGGCGGGCTCCGTCACCTCCAGGAAGCCACGGTGGAACACCGGTCCGGGCCCCGCCTGCCCGGCCCCCCACGGCAGCCCCTCGGGCGTGCCGTGGCCGAGCTCCACCCCCCGCGCAGACCAGCCGTGCAGCGTCTGCCGGGTGTGCAGCACCCGGCGCACGCCCTTGCGGTCGCCGAGCCCCGCCCCGTAGTTGACCCGGCCCATCGACTCCACCAGCAGCTCCAGGCGCGCCTGCGCACCGGGCACCGCGACGCCGTCCAGCACCTCGGCGGCGTCCCGCTCCAGGACGCCCGCCGGTTCGCCGTCCAGGAACACGTGCGCCCGGTCGGCCAGCCCGTGCACGGACAGCGGGTAGGGCCCGCGCGGCCCCGGTATCCGGGAGCGGTAGAGGACCAGCCCGTGCGCGAGGCCCAGTTCCTCGAAGGACGGCGGTTCGGGGGCGAGCACCTCCTCGCCCGCGAGCCGGTCCAGTGCGTCGAACAGCCGCACCGACTCGGGGAGTTCCACCCTTCCCGGCGGCAGCAGCGGGGCCGGGGCCGGGGGCTCCGGCAGCGGCCCGTCCGCGTACCGGGCCAGCACCCGGCGGAAGGCGTGGAACTTCTCGGTGGTACCACCGCGTTCGTCGATCGGGGCGTCGTAGTCGTACGAGGTCACCGTCGGCAGGTAGCGCTCACCGGTGGTCGGGTCGTCGGTGTTGGCCCCGGCCCAGGTGGAGAAGTTGGTGCCGCCGTGCGCCATGTAGAGGTTGACCGACGCCCCGGCAGCCAGGATCTCAGCCAGCGCGTCCGCCGCGTCCTCGGGGTCGCGTACGACGTGCTGGGCGCCCCAGTGGTCGAACCAGCCGCACCAGAACTCCATGCACATCGCCGGGTCGTCCGGCCGGTGCCGCCGCAGGTCCACGAACGCCTCGGTGGCCCGGCTGCCGAAGTTCACCGTGGCCAGGTGGCCCGGGAGCGTCCCGCCGGTGAGGAAGAAGTCGTCCGGCCCGTCCGAGGTGAACAGCGGTACGTCAATGCCGCGCGCCCGCAGCCCGGCGGCCAGATGCTCCAGGTAGCCGGTGTCGGTGCCGTACGAGCCGTACTCGTTCTCCACCTGCACCATCAGCACGTTGCCGCCCCGGGTCACCTGGTGCGCGGCGACCAGCGGCACCAGCTTGTCGAACCAGCGGTCCACGTGGGCCAGGTACGCGGGGTCCTGGCAGCGCAGCGCCCGCACCTCCGGGTCGGCCAGCAGCCACCAGGGCAGGCCGCCGTTCTCCCACTCGGCGCAGACGTACGGCGAGGGACGGACGATCGCGTGCAGCCCGGCCTCCCGGGTGGCGTGCAGGAACCGGTCGAGGTCGGCGAGGCCGGTGAAGTCGTACGCGCCGGGCCGTGGCTGGTGCAGGTTCCAGGGGACGTACGTCTCCACGGTGTTGAGGCCCAGGGAGCACAGCATGCGCAGCCGGTGCGGCCACTGCTCGGGGAGGACGCGGAAGTAGTGCAGGGCTCCGGAGAGCAGGCGCAGCGGGCGGCCGTCGAGGGAGAACCCCTCGGTCGATACGCGGAACATGAGGGGTCTCCGTGGGTGCGGTCGGTGCGTGCGGGCGTACGGGCGTGCCGGGGTCAGGTGTGCGCGGGGCGCGGGACGGTGCGGCCCGCTCCGGGGCGTGGGCGGGTCAGGAACTGGAGGCGCGGACGTGCAGCTCAGGCAGGATCGCCAGCCGGTGCCGGGCCCGCCCCGGGTCGGCGAGCCGGCGTACGAGCAGCTCCACCGCGGCCGCGCCGACGGCCTGCTTCGGCGGGGCGACCGCGCTGAGCGGAATATCGGCGAGCGAGGCCACCTCGTCGTCGTACGCGACGATCGCCAGATCGCCCGGTACGTCGATGCCGCAGGCCCGCAGCCGCAGGAGCAGCATGATCGCATCGTGGTCGTTGTGGATGAGCGCCGCGTCCAGCCGCCCCTCACCCACCGCGTCGGTGAACGCGCCCAGCAACCGCTCCCGTTCGGCCGTGTCCCCGGCCGGCGGCGGCAGCCGGAAGAGCGAAGGCTCGGGCGCGTCGAGCCCGGCCGAGGCGAGCCCGCTCCGGTAGCCCTCCAGCACCAGCGCGCCGTGCGGGCTGTCGTCGCGGAGCATCAGCCCGATCTGCCGGCGCCCGGTGTCCGCCAGGTGCCGTACGGCGAGCCTGGCGCCGTACACGTGGTCCGTGACCACCCGCTCCGCGCCGGAAACCTCGTCGCCCGGACGCCGCTCCACCAGGACGTGCGGGGGCATGGTCAGCCCGGCCGCCCACGGCTCGGCGTCCGCCGAACTGCACGGCGTGATGAGCAGGCCGTGGATGCCGTCGGCGAGCATCTGGCGGACCTGGTCCCGCTCCTGCTCGGGGCTGTACTGGGAGATGCCGAGGACCAGCCGCACGCCGTGCTCGGCGGCGGCCTCCCGGGCGCCCTTGATCACTTCCGGGTAGTAGTAGTCGGCCGCCGGTACGATCAGGCCGAACACCAGCGCCTCACCGGGCGCGGACGCGCCGCGCGTCTCGGCCCGGACCGCGCCCCCGTGGACGCGCGTCAGCAACCCGCGCTCGGCCAGCGCCTCCACGTCCCGGCGGATGGTGACGGGGGAAACGCGCAGCTCGTGCGCGAAGTCGGTCACCCGCAGCGAGCCCCGCTCATGCAGCGTGTCGAGTATGGCCCGATGCCTGTCTTCCGCCTGCATGCGCTCCGGTTCCCCTTTTCGGTGGTTTCGATCGCCTAGGGGAAGTCTAGCCGCCACCTGATCGATCCGTGAGCGTTTTCGCTCGAACAATCAATTTGGCGGCGGAACGTGCGATTCATTGCCGGTCTGTTGCCTCCGTGCTAGAAACCGCTCACCCAAGTGTGGTTCTGGGTTCAACGACGCACCCCCTTCCCCCGGAGGTTCCACCGATGCCCTCCCGCCGCGCCCTCCTACGTACCGCCACCGCTCTCGCCGCGGCCGCCGTCGCCTCCCCTCTCGGCGCGTGGTCCGCCCACGCCGCCGACGCCTATGACGCCCTGCGCCTCACCTGGCGCGAGCTGATCCTCGGCGCCGGTTTCGACCCCACCACCGAACCGTACGCGGGCAAGCTCGCCGCCCTCGGCTCGACCGCCTCCACTCTGCGCGCCGCCATGGCGCCCCGGGCCGGCTCGCTCTGGCCGGACCTGCCCTACGCCGACCCCGAACCCGACACGGACACGGAGTCGTACACGTACTCCGGCAACCTCGGCACCAGCTACAACCGGCTGCGCACCATGGCCGAGGCGTACGCCCAGCCCGGCACCGGCCTCACCGGCGACGCCACCCTCCGCGCCCAGATCCTCACCGGCCTCGACCACCTCCACGACCAGGCGTACAACGCCTCCCAAGCCCGCTACGGCAACTGGTACAACTGGCAGATCGGCATCCCGCAGGCCCTCCTCGACATCGACGTCCTGCTGTACGACCACCTCGGCGCCGCCCGCATCGCCGAACACTGCGCCGCCGTCGACCACTTCGTCCCCGACAGCGCGGTCGTCAACTACACCGGCACCTCCACCGGCGCCAACCGCGTCGACCTGTGCCGCGTCCTCGCCCTGCGCGGCGTCATCGGCAAGAGCTCCGCCAAGCTCGCCCTCGCCCGCGACGCGCTCTCGCCGGTCTTCCCGTACGTGACGAGCGGCGACGGCCTCTACGCCGACGGCAGCTTCATCCAGCACACCTATGTGCCGTACGCCGGGTCGTACGGCGCCGTGATGCTGGGCGGGCTGTCGATGCTGTTCGCGCTGCTCAAGGGCTCCGCCTGGGAGGTCACCGACCCCGGCCGGCAGATCATCCTGGACTCCGTCGAGAAGGCGTACGCACCCTTCCTCTTCAACGGCCTCGCCATGGACGGCGTCTCCGGGCGGGCGCCCAGCCGGGGCGTACAGAAGACGGACACCCGGCAGATCCGCCAGGACGACCACCTGCGCGGACACTCGATCATCGCGTGCATAGCCCTGCTCGCGCGCAGCGCCTCGGCGACCGAGAAAGCGCGCTGGGACGGAATGGTCAAGGGCTGGATCGCCCGCGACTACTTCAGCCCGCTCCTGACCAGCCCCGCGCTCGGCATCGCCCAGCTCTCCCGCCTGAAGGCGGTCAACGACGGCGCCGGTGCCGCGATCCCGGAGCCGGCCGGCCACCGGCTCTTCCCCGGCATGGACCGGGCGGTCCACCGCCGCCCCGGCTGGGCCGCGGCCCTGTCCATGGCGTCGAACCGGATCACGTACTACGAGAACGGCAACGGCGAGAACCTGCGCGCCTGGCACAGCAGCTCCGGAATGCTCTACTGGTGGGGCGACACCTACGCCAACGGCCAGTACAGCGACGACTTCTGGCCCACCGTCGACCCGTACCGGCTGCCCGGCACCACCGCCTCCCGCAAGACGCTCGCCGACGGGGAAGGCGGGGTCTGGGGCGCGGCCCGGCCCGACGTGCGCTGGGTGGGCGGGGCGACGGACGGAACGTACGCGGCGGTCGGCCAGTACCTGAAGGGCCTGTCCTCCACCCTCCTCGCCAAGAAGTCATGGTTCTTCCTGGACGACTCCGTCGTCTGCCTCGGCGCCGGCATCCACGGCCGGGACGGCACGGGCGTCGAGTCGGTCGTCGAGAACCGCAACCTGGGCGCGAACGGCGTGCACGCCTTCACCGTCGACGGTACGGCCCAGCCCGCCACCCTCGGCTGGAGCGCCACCCTCACCGGCGCGCGCTGGGCGCACCTCGCCGGACACGGCGGGTACGTCTTCCCCGGTGGCGCCACCGTCAAGGCGCTGCGCCAGGCGCGCACCGGCGCCTGGTCGGACATCAACAAGGGAGCGACGACCGACCCCGTCACGCGCCGCTACCTGACGCTGTGGTTCGACCACGGCACGGACCCGACATGGGCGACGTACGCGTACGTCCTGATGCCGGGCGCCACGGCGGCCGAGACCGCCGCCCGCGCCGCCGACACGGGCCGGGTCACCGTGCTCGCCAACACCAACGACCAGCAGGGCGTCACCGTCCCCGCGCTCGGCTTCACCGGCGTCAACTTCTGGTTCGGCGGGACGGCCGGCGCCGTCACCGCGTCCGCGCCCGCGAGCGTCATGATCCGCGAGACCGGCGACACGGCCACCGTCCGCGTCTCCGGGCCGCTGCGCGACGGCGCCACGATCGACCTGACGTGGAACCGCGCCGTCGCCTCCGTGACCTCCAAGGACGCCGCCGTCCAGGTGCTGTCGACCGGCTCCGCGCTGAAACTGCGCATCACACCGGGCACCCTCGGGGCGGTGCACCGGGCAGAGGTGCGGCTCGGATAAGGGGTACCCCGGTGGCCGCCCCGGTCGGGGCGGCCACCGGTCAGCCGTCCGTGACCATCCGGAAGCCGACGTTCCCGCTGGTGCTGTCCGGCTGGTTCCGGGTGCGCGCGGCCACCCGGTAGCGGTTGCAGTACGAGGCGTGGCACAGGTACGAGCCGCCCCGCATCACCCGCTCGTCACAGCCGGGCGCCCACGGGTCGGCGCACCACTCCCACACGTTGCCGACCACGTTGTGCAGGCCGTAACCGTTGGGCGGGAAGGCGTCGACCGGGGCTGTGGAACGGTAGCCGTCCGCCCCGGTGTTGCGGGTGGGGAAGTGGCCCTGCCAGATGTTGCAGCGGTGTTCGCCGCCCGGGGTGAGCTCGTCGCCCCACGGGTAGCGACGCCCCTCCAGGCCCCCGCGTGCCGCGTACTCCCACTCGGCCTCGGTGGGCAGGCGCCCCCCGGCCCACGCGCAGTACGCGCTCGCGTCGCGCCACGAGACGTGCACCACCGGATGGTCCCACCGGTCGCCGACCGACGAGCCGGGCCCCTCCGGGTGGCTCCAGTCGGCGCCGGAGACCCCGCACCACCAGGGGGTCCCCGGCGGGCGCGGCGACACCCGGCGCAGCGCGCCCGGCAGGAAGGAGGCGAAGACGTAGCTCCAGCCGAAACTCTCGGCGTCGGTGCGGTGCCCGGTGGCTGCCACGAACTCGGCGAACAGGGCGTTGGTGACCGCGTACCGGCTGACGCTGAACTCGTCGACCGTCACCGGCCGCACCGGGCCCTCGGCGTCCCCCGGACAGCCGTCCCCGTCCTCGGTGCCCATCAGGAACCGCCCGCCCGGCAGGCACGCGGCCTTCCGGTGCCAGTCGGGCACCCGGGGCGCCGGTGTCCCCACCGGCGCGGCGACGTCCACCGTGACCGACGCCGCATCCCCCCGGGCGCCACCGCCCGCGCAGCAGCCGCCCCCTGATCTCTCGTTCACCGGCTCGGTCCCCTCGTCGTCGTTCCGGGTGTGCAGCCGCCATTGATCCAGCCCGGGACCGACCGCTGTCAAGATCCGCGCCGAAAAAGTCCAGATCACCGTTGCGTCCGTCCAAGCGCGGTGCCCGGCACGGCGGACGGTGGCGAACGGCGTACGCGAAAGTCCTGCCGGGACGCGTCTTTGTGCATGGTCACCGCTGCGCTCCCCGTCGCACACTGGCGGCGGCGCCGTTCCCCGTCCCGCCTCCGCCGCCTGCGCGCCGGCTCCCACCGCGGACAGGCCGCGCGCCCCCGAGTTCGTCGTGGCGCACCGGTACCCGACGACGCCGCGCTCTCCCCGACCGACCCGAAAGGTGCCCCGCCCCCATGACCGCACCCGCGCCCGGAGCCACCGCCGCGCCGTCCCCGCACCGCCGCACGGTGCTGCTGATGACCGACGCCACCCGCTGGGACATGCTCGGCAGCTACCGCGACACCGGCGTGGCCACCCCGCATCTGGACCGGCTGGCCGCCACCGGCGTCCGGTTCGAACGCGCGTACACGACCCAGCCGGTGTGCGCGCCCGCCCGTGCCGCGCTGTTCACCGGCACCTGGCCGCACTCCAACGGCACCTGGTCCAACAACCTCGCCCCCGGCCTCGACGTGCCCACCCTCGGCCGGCGGCTGCGCGACCACGGCGCCGCCACCGCGTACATCGGCAAGTGGCACCTGGACGGCACCGACTACTTCGGCAACGGCCGCTGCCCCGACGGCTGGGACCCCGCGTACTGGTACGACATGCGCCGCTACCTCGAGGAACTCACCCCCGACGAGCGCCGCGCCTCCCGCGACCCCGCCACCGTCGACGACCCCGGCGTCGACAGCCCCTTCACGTACGCGCACCGGTGCACCGACCGGGCCGTCGACTTCCTCACCCGCCACACCGACGACGACTTCCTGCTGGTCGTCTCCTACGACGAGCCGCACGACCCGGGGATCACCCCGCCCGAATACGCCGAGAAGTACCGGGACTTCGTCTTCCCGCACGACGACAACGTCCTCGACGACCTCGACGGCAAACCCGCCCACCAGCGCGTCTGGGCCGGACCCCGACTCACCGAGGACCGCTCCGGCGGCTACGAGCGCCGCGACCCCCGCTACTTCGCCGCCCAGGAGTTCGTCGACGCCCAGATCGGCCGGGTCCTGCGCGCCGTCGACGAGCACTGCCCCGACGCGCTCGTCCTCTACACCTCCGACCACGGCGACATGCTCGGCTCGCACCGGCTGTACGCCAAGGGCCCCGCGATGTACGACGAGATCGCCCGGGTGCCACTGCTGGCCCGCCTTCCCGGCACCACCCCGCACGGCGGCGTGGCCGCCGACCCCGTCTCGCACATCGACCTCGCCCCGACCGTGCTCGCGCACCACGGGCTCGACGTGCCCGACCTGCTGCCGGGCCACAGCCTGCTGCCCACGCTGGCCGACCCCGGACACCGGGCCGCCGACGAGGTGTTCGTGGAGTTCGGCCGCTACGAGGTGGACCACGACGGGTTCGGCGGCTTCCAGCCGATGCGCGGCGTCTTCGACGGACGGCACAAGCTCGTCGTCCACCTGCTCTCCGGCGACGAACTGTACGACCTGGCCGAGGACCCCGGGGAACTGCGCAACCTGATCGGCGACCCGGACCACGCCGCCGTCCGGGACCGGCTGCACGACCGGCTGCTGGCCTGGATGAACGAGACCCGCGACCCGTTCCGCGGTCACTACTGGGAGGCCAGGCCCTGGCGCACCGACGCCCGCGAGGCCACCTGGGCGTACGACGGCATGACCCGCCAGCGGCCGGACGACCCCGGCTACCAGCCCCGGCTGCTGGACTACGTCACCGGCCTGGAGATGACGGAGACGATGCGCCGGAAGTGACGGGCCGCCGGACGGGCCCGGCGAAGGGGTCAACCGTCGTCCGTCCGGGTCCGGGTCCGGGTCCGGGTCGACCGTGTCAGCCGTCGGTCGGCCGCGCCACCGTCCCGCCGCGCGACTCGCGCGCCCGGAAGACGGACGGCGGCACGCCCACGCGCCGATGGAACACCCGGCTGAAGTACGCCGGGTCGGCGTAGCCGACCATGCGGGCCACCGTCGCCGTCGGCAGGTCCGTCCCGGCCAGCAGCTCCTGGGCCCGGCCCAGCCGCACCGACAGCAGGAAGTCCTTGGGCCCTCGGCCGCTCGCCCGGCGCACAGCCTGGCGGAGCCCGGTCGACGACATGCCCAGCCGGGCCGCGTGACCGTCCACCGACAGCGGCAGGAACGCGTCCCGGGCGAGTGCCTCCAGCAGTGGGTCGTCCACGCCCCCGGAGGCGCCGGGGGCACCGTCCGCGCGGGCCTCCCGCAGGGCCGGCAGCAGCTGGTGCACGGCGACCGCGGCCTCGACGTCGGCCAGTGGGTTGCCCGGCCGGGCCGCCGCGATGATCCGTTGGGCGATCGCGCTCACCTCGTCGGTGCGGGCCAGCGGTACCACCGGCCGGTCGGGGCTGATGTACCCGAGCCGGGTGTACGTCGAGGTGGCGGGACCGGTGAAGGCGACGAACGTCTCGTCCCATCCGGTGCCCGGGGCGGGCCCGTAGTGGTGCGGCACCCCCGGGGTGAGCCAGAGCAGTACGGGCGCCCGGACGGGGCGCGGGGCCCGGTTGCCGTGCCGGAACCAGCCCGCGCCCGCCGTGATCACCACGGCGACGTGCCGGTCCAGCGTGCGGGGGCCGACGACGGGCAGAGGCCCGCGCTGCACTCCGACGCCCAGGCAGACCAGGCCGAGCTCCCGGTAGCGGGCCTCGGGGGCGAAGAAACGGTTCCACATGTGTTGAGCAGCCATCGTCGCTCGATCCTGCACCATCGCTCGCCCCACCCACCAGCCGCCCCCGCGCCGACCGGGCCCGCCCCGGGCGCGGGACCAGGGTCCTGACCGGTCCGGCCGCCATCGCATACCTGCGCGCGCTCCTCGCTCGTTCTGCCATCCGGTCATGCCGGCCATCGCGCTGTCGGTGACCGGGTGAGCTTCACGCCACCGGGCCTGGGCCCGGACCACCAGCTCGGCGACAGCCCGTCGTCCACGGCGCTCGTCGGTCCCACAGCGGCTCCCCGGCCTCGGTGTCACTCACCACCTCAGTCATCAACCGCCGTTTTCGGCCCGGGAGTCACACCTGACCGTACAGACCCGATTCAGGAGTGACAGTCGCGGCGTAATCGGTCGGAGTCTGGCCGTAGGGTTTGCGGAAGGCGCGGGCGAAGTGGCCGCTGTCGGCGAACTGCCAGCGGGCGGCAATCTCCGCGATGGTCATACGCCGGTACGGTGTGACGAGCGCGCGGCGTGCCTCGCCGAGGCGGCGATCCCGGATGTAGGCACTCAGCGACTGTCCTTCTGCGGCGAAGGCCCGTTGCAGGGTCCGCACGGAGGGCGGTGCGGGCTCTCAGGTTTTGGGTTTTCTGAAGGGGATCACATTCCCTTCCTTTTTCTGTTCAGCCTCGGATTTGTTTCTGTTCGCGTCAGCGGTGAGGACGGCTGCAGCGAGGATGGTCTGTTCGGTGATCCATCGGGCTTCGGCTTCGCCGGTGCGTGCGTCTTTGAGGGATTGCTGGAGTGTGGCGTTCTCCTTGCGGAGTCGTTTTTCGCTTGCGGGCATTTGCTTTCTTTCGTTGCGGACTCGTTCGTTGAAGAGTTCGCGGAGGTCGGAGTGGCGCTTGTAGAGCGCCATGCGATGGACGTCGGCTTCGGCGGCGAGGGCTTCGACGGTGAGGCTTCCGCTGGAGCGGGTGGGGGCGCCTGTCAGGAGGCGTTCGATGGCGGCGTTGATTCGCTCGCGTTCGGCGGTGTGGGCGGTCTGATCGTGGCTCATGCGGGGATCTCCGGTGCGGTGCGGGCGGTTGCATCGTGGGTGTCGGCGACGTTGCGCCACTTCGCGGCGGCGGCGTGGAGGGCTTTCGCCATCGGCCCGGGGACGTGGGCTGCCTGTTGTCCGAGCCGGTCGGCGTGCGCGCGGGCGGCCCGGGCGTGGGCGTCGGTGCGGACCGCGTTGCCGCAGCCGGTCTGGCAGGCGAACGGCAGCGGGGCGATGGCGCCCGCATCCGGTTCACACAGCGCGTTGTCCGCTTTGAAAGCGCAGATCAGGAAGCTGTCGGGGTTGTCGTAGAGAAGGTGGCCCCGCATCTTCTTCAGGTGCCCGGTGGCGCGGGCGGTGAGGATGGCTCCTTCGAAGCGGGGGGTGTCGGCGGCGTCGATGAGGGCCCGGCCGGCGGCGGGGCCGGAGATCCGCTCGCCGGCAGCTGCCGCGTCGCGTAGGTTCGCGGCCGCATCTGCGGTAGCCAGGACAGTTTCCACGTCCAGGACGCCGTGCATGCCCCGGCGGCCGCGGGCGCCGTAGCCGGCGGAGGTGCGGGCGTCGAGGAAGGCCCGCATGTGCCCGTACTGGATGGCGAGGGCCACCGGCCCACCGGGGCGTCGGGCGATGTGCCAGGCGAGGGTGTGCCGCCAGCGGTTCGGGCTGATTGGCCCGGTGGGGGTCGGCGGGGACCGTCTGTGCGGACAGGCCCTGGGTGACGGCTTCCTGGTTGATCCAGGCCACGAACTCCCTGATCCGTTTCGCGAGCGCACCCCGGGTCAGGCTGCCGTGATACCTGCCCCCCTACTGGGGATCGTGGTGAGTGGAGCTGAGCAGGAATTCGCCGGGGGGCACCATGCGCTCCAGGACACGGATGGCGTTGAC
Source organism: Streptomyces hamibioticus (assembly GCF_047946815.1). Lineage (NCBI taxonomy): Bacteria > Bacillati > Actinomycetota > Actinomycetes > Kitasatosporales > Streptomycetaceae > Streptomyces > Streptomyces hamibioticus. Next base: position 7,469,447 of record NZ_JBKKQY010000001.1, on the reverse strand, counting down.
CACCGGTGTGATGGCTACCCAGGGGACTGTGCGGATCTCGCCCGCACTGACGTGGTTGCCGTCGTCGTCGATAACGTTCTTGTAGTGGCGTCCGGTGATCAGGGCAGGCTTTGCTGTTTCCTCGTCCGTCCCCTCGTCGGCCTCCACGGCGTTACTGAGCTTGTTGCCGTGATGTCGTCAAGGTGAGGCCGGTTTCGGTGAGGCATCCGTCGATGAGGTTGCTGCGGTATTGGATCTGGCGGAGGCCATGCCGGAGGGTGCGCATCAGGTGGTCTGGGTCGGTGAAGGCGGTGTTGGCCTGGCTGCTGCGTCGTAGCAGTGACCAGAGGCCTTCGACGGGGTTGAGGTTGGGTGCGTATGCCGGCAGGAAGTAGCAGGTGATCCAGTCGTGTGCATCGATGAACGCTCTCAGCCGGGCGTCCTTGTGGACGTTCAGGGTGTCCCAGACGAGCACAATGGGTGCACCGAGCTGCTGATGGGCGGCGACGAGCAGGTCGCGGTAATCGGTCCAGGTGAAACTGCGTCTGCCGCCCCGCTTGTGATCGACGTGCCGCTTGAGCCGGTAGATCAGGCGTGAGCGTTCGCCCGGCTTGTAGCAGGCCAGGGCCGCGATGGAGAAGCGGCGCTGGGAGCGTCCCCGCACCCGGATGAGGGGTGTGTGTCCGCGTCGGGCCCAGCTGCGGGTGGTGGGCGGCGTCATCGAGAAGCCGGCTTCGTCTTCGAAGCACAGCCAGGCCCCGAGCGCCGCCGCGGTGTTTCCACGTGGGGCCATGTCTCCTTCACCCAGCCGGTGACCGCTTCTTCGTTGCGCTCCAGAGCGCGGCGGGCGGGGACCTGGTGGCTGAAGCCGTGCCGGCGCAGCATCTTCGCGATGGCCGAGAGCGACATGCTCTTGTGGAACCGGCGCCCGATCAGCGTCTTGATCCGCGTCAGCGTCCAGGTCTGGTCCGGCCAGCCGTGTGCGACGGGGCCCCTGGCCAGCTCCTGCTCCAGTACCGCGAACAGCTGCTCGCTCAGTTTGGGCAGCGACACCGGACCCACTGAGCGAAGACCGTCCGGGCCTGTTTTCTGCCAGGCCAGGCGCCACCGCTGAACGGAGCGCACGCTCACCCGTAAGCCTTTGGCGACCTCGGTGTTGGAGGCGCCGGCGCCGAACCGTTCGGCGGCCTCCATCCGGATCCGCTCACGAAACGCCTGCCGTTCAGGCGTCAGCCCACCACCCTGCGGATACCTCATACAAACGGCATACCGCGACGATCACACGCCGTCAGCCCCCAACGACACCACGCCAACAAGCTCAGTAACGGCGTCACCCGTACCACAACCAACACCTACGACGCCGCCGGCCGCCTGAAGCAGACACAGACCACCGGCGGTGTTGGAACCGCGGTACCGGCGCAGACCACTACGTACGACCCGGACAACGGCTCCGTAGCGACCGTGACCAACGGCACGGCCACCATCCGCCGCACCAACGACCGGCTCGGCCGGGAGATCAGCTACGACGACGGTGCGGGCAATGTCACCCACACCCAGTACGACAACCGCGACCGGAAGATCCGCGTCACCGACTCAGCCCCATCCACGGTCACCTACGACTACGACAGCCCCGCCGGCCTGCCGACCAGGGTCCACGACTCGGTCATGGGCACCATCGGCGACGTGACCGGCTTCTACGTCTCCGACGGCCGCCTCTACAAGCAGAAGCTGCCGTGGAACATGGACGTCGAGTTCAACCTCGACCCCACCGGCACTGAAACCTCCCGCTACTGGCACTGGGAGTCCGGCTGGACCGTCCAGGGCGAGTCCACCAGCAGAGCGTCCACGACCAGGTCGTCAGCCGCACCACGTACACCGGAGGCGGCGCCTACCAGGAGTACACCTACGACGCGGCAGCACGCCTCACCAAGGTCGATGACTCCCAGGCCGGCGTCACCACCCACCGCGCCTACGCCTTCGACAACAACACCAACCGCACGTTGCTGACCACCACCGTTGACGACGTCGACGGAGGCACCCCCACCACCAACACCGTCAACCACACCTACGACAGCGCCGACCGGCTCATCTCCGCCGGCACTGTCTACGACGCCCTCGGACGCACCACCACACAGGCTGAGGGCACCAAGAACAGCTACTACACCAACGACCTCGTCCGGCAGATCACCGCGGATACCGAGCGCACTACCTGGACTCTGGACGCGGACAATCGCCTCGCTTCCTGGACCACCGAGGAGCAGGACGAGAGCGGCTCCTGGAGGAACTCACTCATCAGAACCAACCATTACGGTGGCGATGGCGACAGTCCGGACTGGACCGAGGACGCCTTCGGCGGCATCAGCCGCAGCCTGGAGGACCTGGCAGGCAACTTGATCGCCACCACCAGCAGGACCGGGGACACCATCCTGCAACTGTCCAACCTGCACGGCGACATCGCCACACAGATTCCCCTGGTGGACGCCACCACGCCAGTGGTCAGTAGCTACGACGAGTACGGCAACCCGCTGCCCGGCACCGACCCCGCCCGCTACGGCTGGCTCGGCGGAAAGCAGCGCTCCAGCGAAACCCCGAGCGGCGTGACACTCATGGGGGTACGGCTCTACAACCCGAACCAGGGTCGGTTCCTGTCTGTGGACCCAGTACCCGGAGGCAGCGCCAACGCCTACGAGTACGTCAACGGCGACCCACTCAACCAGTACGACCTCAACGGTCAGTGGAGCGTCCGCAAGAGGTTCAAGAGCTGGTGGGGGCGTAAGAGCCGCAACCCCAACTACCGTCACTGGTACTACGGGGCTCGCATGGGAGCATCTCTGATCAACCCCGCCAAGAAGGCTCGCTACGTGGTTCGCTACGCCAAGAACCCGCGCCGTGTTACCCGCATGTGCTCACGTGGCTGGAAGCACGCTGCCGGCTGTGCCGGCGCCTTCTGGGGAGTGCCCTCCGCATTCAACTACGGGCGGAAGATGGCGCGGAACTACCGGTACATGCGCTCATACAACCAGGCGCTCACGTACGCAGCGAAGCAGCGAACCTGCAGACGGTACACCGGCTACCGTGGCCGAGGTAGCTGCACCTGATACACAAACTGCTGGGAGGCGAGTGATAGGTTTCTGCCTCCCGGCAGCTCGGCAAGGAGACATCATGGACGACACTGCAGGATTGCTCCTTCGAGTCCTAAAAGCCGCAGGGAGAGCAGTATCCGGATTCCTGGAGTACATTAACCTGCGAGACGGTTTCCGCGCCGTCAGGGATCATTTCAGACGCGCAAAGAGCAAGAAGAGCGCGTAATCAGCCCGCCAGCCATGCGGACTTCCCATGGTACGGCTACGAAAGACCGTAATCGTTCGATGCGCCGGCGGCCCGCTTGCTGGCCGCCGACGGCCAATCATCACGAATTGTCGAGCCAAGGTACTGAGGTTTTCTCAACGGTGATCACTTCCAGATTCCGTTGAGGACGAGGGCCGCGCGGGCGATGTCGCCGATGCGGCTGGGGCTGAGCGTGACGTGCTGCAGGGTGCGCCATCGCTGCTTGAGTTCGGCGGCGGTGCGCTCGCCGAGCGCCCGTAGGTGTCGCAGCAGGGTGTTGGACATGCGGGTGTCGACGTGAAGCGCCTGCTCGGACTTGCCTTTTGGGCGTCGGACGGGGATGCGGATGCCGATGCCGGCGCCGATGTAGCCCTTGTCCGCCAGGGTCGGCAGGCCGTCGGCCGCCGCCTTGTAGAGGGCGGGCAGGGCATGAATGCGTGCGGCGGTGATGTCGGGGGTAGAGCCGGGCTCGACGCCGGAGACCCACAGCGGGGTGCCGTCCGGAGCGGCCAGGAACTGCACGTTGCCGCCGAACGCCTTGTGTTTCTGGCTGAACCACAGGTCGTTGCCGTTGTCGCGGACACCGGCCAGCCGGTTCGATTCGATCAGCGTGCCGTCCAGGATCACGTGGGTCATACCTTCGCGCCGACAACGGTCCAGGACTTCATGCAGGTCCGGGGCCTGGTCGGCGAGGACATCGATGCCCTCGTGCAGGTAGCGGTACCCGGTGGCCTGTGAGACTCCGGCATCCCGGGCCAGGCAGTGTACGCAGCCGCGCTCTCGGAACCAGCGCAGCACCAGCGCCGCCTGGCGGAACGGGCCAAGCGCCCGGCTGCCGCGCGGGGTACCGATGTGCCGTCGGTGCGCGGCGAGCAGACGCGACAGGTACTCCACGACATGGCGCGGGACATCGAGCATGACAACATAGGTGACCAACGTGAAGCCTCTGGTGGTTACGGACATGATCTTGTGGTGAGACCTGTCCTACCAGGGGCTTTACGTCTGTCCGAGGCCGTGGCCGGCCCGCTCTCGCCGGTGATCCACACCGGTTCGCTTCGATCATTTCACTGAGAAAACCTCACTGACCTTCAAAGCGTGATGTCGTCATGATGGTTTGCGTAGGCCGGTGCCGGTGAGGCAGCCGTCGAGGACGTCGTGTCGGTACTGGAGCTGGCGTAAGCCGCGTCGGACGGCGGTGATCAGGTCGTCGGGGTCGGCGAACGCGCGGTTGGCTGTGGTGGTGCGTCGCAGCACGGACCAGATGCCCTCGACGGGGTTGAGATCGGGTGTGTAGGGCGGGAGTTGGAAGACGGTGAGCCAGTCGCGGTCGGCGATGTAGCGGCGCATCCCGGCCGTCAAGTGGGTGTTCAAGTTGTCCCAGACCAGCACGATCGGTCCGCCGAGCTGCTGGTGAGCACTCTGAATGAGATCGCGGTAGTCCATCCAGGAGAAACTCTTGCGCCCGTCGGGCCGTGCATCGGAACGGGGCCGGTAGACCAGCCGGGGGGGGTTCGCCAGCCTTGTAGCAGACCAGGGCGGCCACCGATAAGCGGCGGCGGGAGCGGCCCCGCACGCGGACCACAGGGGTGTGGCCGCGGCGGGACCAGGTACGGGCGGTCGGCGGCGTCATCGAGAAGCCTGCCTCGTCCTCGAAGACGAGCCAGGCGCCGAGCGCCGCCACGGTCCTTCCACGCTCGGCCAGGTCTCCTTCACCCAGCCGGCCACCGCAGCCTCGTCCCGCTCGAGCAGGGCGGCCACACCCTGCACGGTGTAGCTCTTGTGGAAACGGCGCCCGATCAGAGTCTTGATCCGCGACAGGGTCCAGGTCTGGTCCGGCCAGCCGTGCGCCACCGGCCCCTTGGCCAGCTCACGCTCCAGCACGGCGAACAGCTCGTCGCTCAGCAGCGGCAGCGACGCCGGGCCCTTCGAAGTCAGGGCCTCCGGCCCGCCCTGCGACCAGGCTCTGCGCCAGCGCTGCACCGACCGGACACTCACCCGCAGGTCGTGCGCGATGACCGTGTTTTCCTCCCGTACCGGAACCGCTCGGCCGCCTCCATCCGCAACCTCTCACGGAAGACCCGGCGTTCGTCGGTCAGGCCACCGCCCTGGGCATACCTCATGTACTCGGGATACCGCAGGGATCATGGACCGTCAGCCCTCCGACACCACGCTTTGAAGGTCAGTACTGAGCTTGTTGGCGTGGTGTCGTTGGGGGCTGACGGCGTGTGATCGTCGCGGTATGCCGTTTGTATGAGGTATCCGCAGGGTGGTGGGCTGACGCCTGAACGGCAGGCGTTTCGTGAGCGGATCCGGATGGAGGCCGCCGAACGGTTCGGCGCCGGCGCCTCCAACACCGAGGTCGCCAAAGGCTTACGGGTGAGCGTGCGCTCCGTTCAGCGGTGGCGCCTGGCCTGGCAGAAAACAGGCCCGGACGGTCTTCGCTCAGTGGGTCCGGTGTCGCTGCCCAAACTGAGCGAGCAGCTGTTCGCGGTACTGGAGCAGGAGCTGGCCAGGGGCCCCGTCGCACACGGCTGGCCGGACCAGACCTGGACGCTGACGCGGATCAAGACGCTGATCGGGCGCCGGTTCCACAAGAGCATGTCGCTCTCGGCCATCGCGAAGATGCTGCGCCGGCACGGCTTCAGCCACCAGGTCCCCGCCCGCCGCGCTCTGGAGCGCAACGAAGAAGCGGTCACCGGCTGGGTGAAGGAGACATGGCCCCACGTGGAAACACCGCGGCGGCGCTCGGGGCCTGGCTGTGCTTCGAAGACGAAGCCGGCTTCTCGATGACGCCGCCCACCACCCGCAGCTGGGCCCGACGCGGACACACACCCCTCATCCGGGTGCGGGGACGCTCCCAGCGCCGCTTCTCCATCGCGGCCCTGGCCTGCTACAAGCCGGGCGAACGCTCACGCCTGATCTACCGGCTCAAGCGGCACGTCGATCACAAGCGGGGCGGCAGACGCAGTTTCACCTGGACCGATTACCGCGACCTGCTCGTCGCCGCCCATCAGCAGCTCGGTGCACCCATTGTGCTCGTCTGGGACACCCTGAACGTCCACAAGGACGCCCGGCTGAGAGCGTTCATCGATGCACACGACTGGATCACCTGCTACTTCCTGCCGGCATACGCACCCAACCTCAACCCCGTCGAAGGCCTCTGGTCACTGCTACGACGCAGCAGCCAGGCCAACACCGCCTTCACCGACCCAGACCACCTGATGCGCACCCTCCGGCATGGCCTCCGCCAGATCCAATACCGCAGCAACCTCATCGACGGATGCCTCACCGAAACCGGCCTCACCTTGACGACATCACGGCAACAAGCTCAGTAGCGGTCTCAGTCACCTTGGCCGCGTTGCCCCAGCGGTCGTATTCGGTCGTCTTCGTAGGAAGCTGGGTTGGGTTGCCGCCCCCGGTGATGGTGCCGGCGGGGCTGGTGGAGCACTCCAGGTCGGCCCATTCCGGCCGGCCCTCGCAGGTACTGGTGCCGGTGGCGGACCAGTAGCGGGTCACTGTGGCCCCGGCGTCGGCGCCGTTGGACTTGGGCAGCGTGGTCTTGATCACGCGTCCCTGTGCGTCGTAGCTGGTGTTCTTGGTCAGCTTCAGCCCGCTGGGGTCGGTGGTCTCACTGGTGGGCAGGCCCTTGGCCCAGTCGTAGGCGGTCGTGGTGGTGCGCACGTCGCCGCCGGTGGGGTAGCCGTCGATCGCCGCTCCGACCGCAGTGGTGGTGACCTGGTCGGCGACGGTGGCGGTGCCGTCGGTGGGGCGACCTTCGTCGTAGCGGTTGATGGTGTGCTCCCGCGCGGCGACCTGGACTCCGGCCGGGAGGTCGGGGCTGCCCTCGTCGCCCTTGAGCGCCTTGGTGAGGGTGGCCAGGTGCACCGGCCCGTACTGCTCCAGCACGCGCTTGCCGTCGTCGGAATAGACAGAGACGGTGCCGAGCCGGCGGGCGCGTTCGGCCGGGGAGTCGGCGAGGATGCCCAGTTCGCTCTGGGTGTTGACCTGGTAGTCCTCATTGCCGAGGGCCAGTTCGCGGTTGGTGGCCGTCAGGTCGAAGACGGTGTTGCCGAACCGGTCGTACTGCTTGGCGGTCAGGTGCCGGCCGGGCAGTCCGGTGTTGACCTCGCGGCCGGAGGCGTCGGTGTAGGTGATGGTGGCCTTGTCATAGTCGGCCGCCCCTAGGTCACTGCCGGTGTGCGAGGACGGAACCTGGTCGGCGGGGAAGACGGCGGTGGTGTCCGTGGGCGAGTCTGTCTGCCCCCACTTCGCGGCTTCGCCGGGTGAGACCTGGTTCGGGGCCTTGGTGCCGGACAGCGGTACGTCGTAGACAACCGAGGTGGCGGCCTGGCCGCCGTCCTGCTCGTCCTTGCTGCCGACCTTCAAGGTCGGACGGGATGCCTTCAGCAGCATGCCGTCCCCGGCCACCGCGTTGGAGCCAGCCTTGCCGTACTGGAATGTCCACGGCAGTTCGCCCGGCGGGGTCATGGTGACCACACGTCCGGCACTGTCGTAGGTGTAGGTCGTCTTCAGCGCTGGGGAGATTCGCGGGTCCCACTGCTCGCGCAGGCGGCCGGTGCTGTCATAGGTGTACTGGGAGACGACCGTGGCGGTGGAGGTCGACGCTCCCGGGGCCGTGGTCCACAGACGAAGTCGCGAGACCTGTCCGGCCACGTCACCGAGCGTGCTGCCGCTGGCCGTGGTCGTGGTGGCGTACTGGTACTCCAGCATCCGGCAGCCCTTGGTCGACGGCGTGCCCGCGCAGGTGGCGGCGGAGACAGCGGAGGAAGGTGCGATCACGTACTTGGGGCGGGCCAGGGCCTTGCCGTCGACGGTGGCCTTCTCCGAGATCACGGTCGTGGTGGAGTTCTCCGTGGGCAGGAAGGTCCGCGACAGTTGCCATGTGGTGGCAGAGGAGTCCAGTTTGCTGAACACCGATGTGGTGCCTTCGGTGTCCTTCAGGGTGAAGGTGCCCGTCAGCGATCCGGTCAGCGTCAGGTCCTCCGCTCCGGCCTCCGGCTTCCAGCCGCCGTCCTTGGTCGCGCTGAACCCGATCTCCTCGCCGTCCACGTCAACGACCGCCACCGATGCTGCGGAGGTCGTGCGCAGATACGCCCAGTCACTCTCGGACAGCTCGGCCACGGTGCCGGCCGTCCACTGCGGGCCGAAGATCGCAGCCTGCCCCTCCTGCTGCGCCCCGTTCGCCGGGCGGCGGGAGGAGAACGACCGCGTCGCGGTCAGATCGAATCCGGAGGCATCCGTAGCCGACAGACCGAAGTCACCAGTGAGCGTGTTCACACTGCCCGGCCCGACCCCTTCGCTGGGCGCCTCGCCGGCGTTGCGGTCCACCGTGATCCGGGTCGCCGGAGACGCATCCGTCGTGCTTCCGTCGGTGAACAACACGCGGACGTCTACCGGGCCGTCCTCGGCGAAGGTGTCGGTGACGTTCCAGGTCAGCGCCTCGGCGTCGCCGCCGGTGACCTTCGCGGGCCACGCGGGCAGGGTCGAACCGTCGGCCTTGCGACGCACGTTGTTGGCGGGGATGTCCTTCCAAGTGTCCGTCTCCCCGCGGCGGTACTGGTAGCGCACCCCGGTATCGCCAGGCTTGCCCTGTCCAGTCAATTCAGTGCGGCGCGCGGTACGGTCCCCGTCACCCGGGGTGAGCAGCGCGGCGCCGGAGCCGGCGTAGAAGGTGTAACTGGTGCTGGAGGAGACGTTGCCGGCCGCGTCCTTGGTGCGCGCGTTCAGGGTGTGCTTGCCGGCGCGGAAGGCCGGTTTGCGGGTGACAGCCGCTCCCGTGGTGGCCGCCGATTGCCAGGTGCCACCGTCCAGGTTCCACTGGACTTCCTTCACATCGCTGGCCGGCGGGGTGAAGGTGAACGTGCCCAAGGAGAGACACGCCGCCCAGTGGACCTGAGCAGCCGCGGGAACGGCAGGCTTGCGGCGCTGGCAGGGCAACGGTCGCACCAAGATCCAGAACCAGCGTATCGAGGCCACGGACGCCCGTTCGGAGACCTCATCCTGGTTTCACTCCGTCGACGGAGGTCCGGTGCCCACCGCGATGAGGGTGATGGTGTTCGCCGTCCTGAGCGACCTTCACCCCGACCTTGGCGGTGTGCGTGTGCTCGCCGGCTGTCCGCCCTCGCATGGGCGATGCTGCGGACCCGGGTGGCCTCGGCTGCAACGTGGCCGCATGCTGTGCTGGAACCTGCACGGTCGACCGGTCCCATCCCGGTGTCTGAGGGGGTGATGGAGCCCCAAGCGCACGCCGCCATCCGGTGCTCAAGCCCCTCATCAGCGGTCCGTCGATGCCTCCGGGCACGTCATAAAGCACGGGGCGCAGGGGCACCGGCACATGCCCGCGGCTTGAGGCAGCTCGCCGACGGCTTCGGTCGGAGGAGGACAGTCAGAGCGGTGCTCCGTCGGAAGTTCCCTTACTCAACGGCGAGTTGATGGCCAATGTCCGTCGCGTGCGCGGCCGGGGCGAGGCGGCGCGGCCCAAAAGCGGTCCCAGCCCCAGCGACGCATCCACGTCCTGCCACGCGCCCTGACCGTCCTTGAACCGGACCGTCCCCTGTCCGCCCGCCGAAGAGGACGACGATTCCCTGCAGGCAGGGCGCGCCCTCCCGAAGCCGGGCCGGTGTCTGGGTCGGCCGACGACGCCGGCCACGGCCGGAACCTTGTCCAGCAGCACTGGACCGGCTGCCGGTCGTCGAGACGGGCGACCGATCGGCGTGGGAGCCGTCGACCGGAGCGGGTATGTGGTCTCCGTCGAACGCGGCTCACTGGACCGGGTATCCGGCACGGCAGCCCGAGTAGGTGGTGGTGATGTGCGTTCGGCTGCCCGGCGCAGGCTCATGCGGGTTCTGGGAGGTGCAGCCGTTGTTACCGGCGAACCTGTCGCGCAGGGACCGTCCTTTGCACGATGACGAGGACGGAGTCGCTGATGCCGTGGATGCCGAAGTAGGCCACGGGCAGGGTACCGCCGCTGCACCCGCTGATCTGGGCGCCGGAGATGACCGCGACGGCCCGGAAGACGTCCGCCCGACTGCAGGCGAGGGCGTAGCTCATGCGCCGCCCCAACTGAAGCCCGTGGCGAAACGCTGTGCCCGGTTGACACAGAGGCCGCCCTCGATGCGCCGGATCATGTCGTCGACGAAGGTGACGTCCTCACCACCCGCATTGGCCCAGCCGTTACCGAGGCCCTGCGGGGCGACGAAGATCGCGCTGTTGTTCGGCTGTTCCTGTTGGCCGTAGTGGGATCAAGCGTTCCTGCTCGTGCCGCCCGAGGCGACGTCGCCGGCGGTTCCGCCCCGCCAGTGGAACGCGAAGACCAGCCGGTAGCGGCGGTTGCTGTCGTAGCCGGCGGGGACCCTGAGGATGAAGGTGCGGCTCTTGCCGCCGCGTTGAATCGTGTGCGTGCCGCTCGCCAGCGTCGGGGCGCTGCCGCATCCCCCGTCGCCACCGGACGACAGCTTGATCATCTGCCATTGCAGGTTGGCGCCGCCCCAGTCGGTGTACTGGACGACGTTGCCGCCGTCGGCGGTGGAGGCGCCCTGCACCTCCACCGCCTTGTTGGCGGCGCGGTTGATCAGCCGGACGTGGCCCGCGTCGGAGTCGGCCAGGCGGAACTGCTGGTTGGCCCCGTTGTGGTCGGCCCACTGCTGGATCGCGGCACCGTCTGCGGTGGAGGCGCCGGCCACGTCGATAGCCTTGTCCGAATGCCGGGCCGCGAGGCGGTAGAAGCCGCCGCCGGAGTCCAGGAACCGCCACTGCTGGTCAGCTCCGTCATGACGCGTCCACTGACTGACCCGCGCGCCGTCGCCGGTGGACGCGCCGGAGACGTCCAGCGCCTTGCCGCTGTTGCGGTTGACCAGGACGTACCAGGCGTTGGTGTCCACCGTCGCCGCCGCGGCGGGCGTCGGCTTCACCGCGGTGAGCATGCCGATCGCGAGGGCCGACGCCACTGCCGCGGCGACCCGGGACCACCAGCGATGTCTTCCTGGAGGCCGCACCGTGGGCCGCCATCGATCCACGCGCCCGTGTGTGGCGGGTCCCCATCAGGTGCGGGTCCAGCGCTGGTTGCCGCCATTCGAGCAGGAGTAGAGCTGGATGAGGGTGCCGTTGGCGGTGCCGGCCGCGACGGCGTCGAGGCAGAGGCCGGACTGGACGCCGACGATGGATCCGTCGGAGTTCAGGCGCCACTTCTGATTGTCGCCGCCCCAGCAGCTGTAGATCTGGACTCTGGTGCCGTTGCCGGTGCCGGCGGCGTCCAGGCACTTGTTGCCGTAGACCCTGAGTTCACCGGCGGCGGTGTGCGTCCACTGCTGGTTGGTGCCGTTGTGGCAGTCCCACAGCTGGAGCCGGGTGCCATCGGCGGTACTGGCGTTGGGCACGTCCAGGCAGCGGCCGGAGCCCACGCCCCTGATCCGTCCGGAGTCCGCAGGGGGCGTGGTGGTGCCGCCGTTCAGCGCGTCGAGGACGGCGGTGTAGGCGGGCTTCTTGCTGCCGTCGCCGTTGAACAGCAGCGGCGTCTGCTCCGACCGCCAGGAGTCGGTGTCGCGCACACCCCAGACTGTGACGCCGAGGCACCGCGACACGGCCAGGCAGTCGTTGACCACGTTGGCGTAGGTCGCGGGCGAGGCGCCCTGGATGTCGAGTTCGGTGACGGCCACGTCGACGCCGAGCGCGGCGAAGTTCTGCAGGGCGGTGCGGAAGTTGGCGTTGTAGGGACTGCCGCTGTTGAAGTGCGCCTGAAAGCCGACGCAGTCGATCGGCACGCCGCGCTGCTTGAAGTCCCGGACCATGGCGTACATGGCCTGCGTCTTCGCCCAGGTCCAGTTCTCGACGTTGTAGTCGTTGTAGCAGAGCTTGGCGGCCGGGTCCGCGGCGCGCGCGGTGCGGAAGGCGACCTCGATCCAGTCGTTGCCGGTGCGCTGGAGGTTGGAGTCGCGGCGGGCTCCCGAGCTGCCGTCGGCAAAGGCCTCGTTGACGACGTCCCACTCGGCGATCTTGCCCTTGTAGTGGGCCATCACGCCGTTGATGTGGTCGATCATCGCCTGGCGCAGCGCGCTGCCGCTGAGGCTCTGCATCCAGCCGGGCTGCTGGGAGTGCCAGGCCAGGGTGTGGCCGCGCACCTGCTTGCCGTTCTGCACCGCCCAGTTGTAGATGCGGTCGGCGGCGGTGAAGTTGAACTGGCCCCGCTGGGGTTGGGTGGCGTCGATCTTCATCTCGTTCTCGGCCGTCACCGAGTTGAACTCACGGTTCGCGATGGTCGTGTACGTCGAGTCGCTCAGCCTGCCCGAGGCGATGGCGGCGCCGAAGTAGCGGCCGCTCTGCGCCGCCGCGGCGCCGAGCGTGCTCTCGGCGGCGTGTGCGGTCGGCGGCGCGACCAGTGCGGTCACCACGCCGAGGACGCCGACGACCAGCGCCAGCAGGCCGCGGGTCTTCCGGCGGACAACGGGTCTGGGAAGGGCGTACGAACCCATGACTGCGCCTCCAAGGTAGAGATTACGGAAGGACTGAACTGCGAGGGATTGTGTCGCCCGCTCCTGCTCGGCCAGGCGGACGGGCGGGGAGGGGCGGAGCCCGGCAGCGTGGTGTGCTCCATCGCGGCTTAGTGGGGGACCGCCACGCGGCATCGCGAACTGTCGTGCAGCCGTGCGTGATCTGCCGTGCAGCACGGATCGCCGAGTGCCGATGCGGTTCGGAACAGCGAACTGTGACGGGTGCTCAGACAGGGATGATTGAGGTAACGGCGATGAGTCGTCAATACTCACCACAGAGAAACTTTCTACTTCCCGGTCGAAACTTTCGAGACCCCGCTCGGATGGCGAGCCCTGACTGCGAAGGGCGATCGATCCTGCCAGGTCTGCGCCGTGCGGCCAGTGGGCCGACGTACCCGTCTCGAAGTCGGCCATCGGTCAGCAGATCCAAGAGGCTGAGCTGGCTGGATTGCGCACACACGGATCTCGAAAGTTTCAGCCCCTGTGGCGACCTATGCGAAAGGTATTGACGTCGTTCGGCGGTTCCTTATTATTCAGCTTGCTCGACATGTCGACTATTGTTCGATATAGCGAACGTCAATTCACTGCGCATGTCATGACCTGGTCACGCCTGTCGGGCGTCGCCTTGTTCCGAGGATGCCGCCCGGAACGCCTACTGAAGGTTGAGGAAGTTCCCATGCACAGAGGAAGTTTCAGCCGCAGGCATTCATACGCCGCGCTCGCCGCCGCGGTCGCGGTGCTGGCCGCGTTGGCGGCGATGCTCGTCGCCACCCCGGCTCAGGCGGCGTCCACCGGCGCCCTGCGCGGTGTCGGTTCGAACCGGTGTCTCGATGTGCCGGGTGCCAACCACGCCAACGGCACGTACCTGCAGATCTACGACTGCTGGGGCGGGGCCAACCAGCAGTGGACGCTGACGGACACCAACCAGATCACCGTGTACGGCGACAAGTGCCTGGACGTTCCTGGCCACGCCACCACGGCCGGCACTCGCCTGCAGATCTGGACCTGCTCCGGCGGTGCGAACCAGCAGTGGCGGGTTAACTCCGACGGCACGGTCGTCGGCGTGCAGTCCGGGCTGTGCCTGGATGTGGCGGGCGCCGGTACGGCCAACGGCACGGCGGTGCAGCTCTGGACGTGCAACGGCGGCAGCAACCAAAAGTGGACCGGCCTGAACGGGACCCCGACCCCGCCGGACGGCACCTGTTCCCTTCCGTCGACGTACCGGTGGTCGTCGACGGGTGTGCTGGCGCAGCCGGCGAACGGGTGGGCCGCAGTGAAGGACTTCACCGCCGTGAAGCACAACGGCAAGCACCTGGTCTACGCGTCGAACGTGACCGGATCGTCGTACGGCTCGATGATGTTCAGTCCCTTCACCAACTGGTCGGACATGGCGTCGGCCGGCCAGAGCGGGATGAGCCAGGCCGCGGTGGCGCCCACGCTGTTCTACTTCGCGCCCAAGAACATCTGGGTGCTGGCGTACCAGTGGGGTCAGTGGCCCTTCATCTACCGCACGTCGAGCGACCCCACCGACCCCAACGGCTGGTCCTCCCCACAACCGCTGTTCACCGGGAGCATCTCCAGATCCGACACCGGACCGATTGACCAGACCCTGATCGCCGACGGCCAGACCATGTACCTGTTCTTCGCCGGCGACAACGGCAAGATCTACCGCGCGAGCATGCCGATCGGGGACTTCCCGGGCAACTTCGGCTCCTCGTACACAACGATCATGAGCGACACGAAGGCCAACCTCTTCGAGGGCGTCCAGGCCTACAAGGTCAAGGGGCAGAACCAGTACCTCATGATCGTTGAGGCGATGGGCGCGAACGGGCGCTACTTCCGCTCCTTCACAGCCTCCAGCCTCAGCGGCTCCTGGACCCCGCAGGCCACGAGCGAGAGCAACCCCTTCGCGGGCAAGGCCAACAGCGGTGCCACCTGGACCAACGACATCAGCCACGGTGACCTGGTCCGCGACAACCCCGACCAGACCATGACCATCGACCCCTGCAACCTGCAGTTCCTCTACCAGGGCAAGTCCCCGGACGCGGGCGGCGACTACAACCGCCTGCCGTGGCGGCCGGGTGTCCTGACCTTGCGGCGCTGACCTCCCGCTGCACGGGACCGTGACGCGGTGCGGCCGACAGGCACCGCCTCGAGAACCCCGGCCGAGCAACGGCCGGGGTTCCTCTCACCTCCGGTACCGTCATCGCGGCCCAGCCCTTCATGGTCGGGTGGGCCGGCTGTCCATTCCGGACGGGCGAGGAATAGCCTGGATATACCGAGGATTCTTCGAACACCGGTGTCCGTGCCTGTGCCGTCCTCTGCGATCGAATACGCCGGGCCGGTCTGATCGGCCCGGGCAGGGTCCGCGTCATGACTGCGACCGTCTGCCGACAGGCGACACCCGACGGCAGGCTTCCCTCGCCCGTTCTGCGCCTCTCGCTCGCCCCCACCGGTAGCGCACCCGCCCTGCTGGACGGCGTCTGCCGAAAGTGCTTCACCAGCCGTCGTCCCAATATGCCCCGGCCAACTCGGCGTCGGTGACTGTTCAGGCCGCCACCCGCGCGGGCGCATCGGCGGCGGCCGGGCCCGGCTCGTTGCGTTCCTCGGCCTCGGCGCGTCGGTTCCACCTCGTCAACGAGGCCGAGCGGACGCGAGATCCTTCCGGCGATCGATGAGCCTGCTCGTGAATCCGTCGCTCACCCGCGCCCTGGTTGACGGCTCTACACGACCTCCAGAGGGAAATCAGTGTGCGCTCCGTCCGCGATGACCTTGATCTGGACAATGCCCGAGGACTCACCGGCGATGAGCGGAACATCCGTGCTGCCCGTGCCGTCCGAGGACGTGGTGATCATGACTGGAGAACCGCCTTGGAAGTCGGTGCCGGTTCCTTGGGGGTCGTCCACGTAGAAACTCACCACCTGGCCTCCGGCCGGCTCGCCGCCGGCGCGGGCCATGACGGCCAGCGGAGCGAACTCCTTTCCCTTTTCCACCTGTTGCCCCTCACCCGTGATCAACGTGAGTGAATCCATCACCCAGGTACTCCCTTGCAGTGGGCAGTGCCGAGCAACACTGCTCGGTCGGACGGCTGTTGTCCCGGGTTCCCACTGAACGACCGCCCGAACCCCGTGGCCGTCGCTTTGGCGGAACCGGCCCCAAGGCAGCGACACAGGTCGCTCAGCCAGGTGCGGGGATACGGGCCGAGTCGGTGGGAGAACCTTGCACCTCCGCTCTGGCGCAGGCACGGTCAGCGCCTGCCAGATGGGGGCTGCGTGTGCCCGAGACGCCGGCCAAGGGGTCTGCGGCCGCTGCCCTCCTCGGGTTTGATATGAGGGACGGCACGAGAGGCCACAACATGGACTGGATCAAACCGCAGCGCAGGCGGTCGTGTCCCTTCTCGTGGTGTAGCCGATCATCCGGCGGTCGTGTTGGTGGTGTTGGGTAGCGCGGGGGCGCTTTCGGGGCGCTCGGAGGGGTAGAGCTGGTCCATGCTTCCCTCGGGCAGGTAGCGGCGGGGGAAGGCGATCCATTCGTCGTGCAGCTCGAAGAGCACGGCTGTGACCAGCCGCAGGAGCGCGTCGTCGTTGGGGAATACCTGGACGACATCGGTGCGGCGCTTGACCTCGCGGTTGATCCGCTCCAGCGGGTTGGTGGACTGGATCTTCTTCCAATGTCGCTCCGGGAAGGCGGCGAAGGCGGTCAGGTCGTCCTTCGCTTCCAGCAGCATGTCTTTGACCTTGGGGAACTGCTTGCCGAGCATGTCGGCGACGGTGTCGAGCTGGGTGCGGACCGCATCGGCGGTGGGCTGGGCGAAGATCGTGCGGATCGTGGCGGCGGCCATCTCGGCCGCTTCCTTGTTGATCACGCTGAACACGTTGCGCAGGAAGTGAACCCTGCAGCGCTGGTAGGCGGCCCCGAGCATGACCTTGCGGATGGCTTTGACCAGTCCCAAGTGGTGGTCGCCGATGACGAGCCGGACCCCGGTCAGACCGCGTTCGCGCAGGTGGCGCAGGAACTCGGTCCAGAACACCTCGGTCTCGCTGTCGCCGACCATCACGCCCAGCACCTCCCGGCCGCCCTCCTCGGTGATCCCGGTGGCGATCACCACGGCCCGGGACACGATCTGATGCTCGACCCTCGCCTTGCAGTAGGTCGCGTCCAGATAGACGTACGGGAAGCGGACGTGGTCCAGGGGCCGGGCACGGAACGCGGTCAGCTGGCCGTCCAGGTCCTGACAGATCCGCGAGACCTCGCTCTTGGATATCCCGGTCTCCGCGCCGAGGGCCTTGACCAGGTCGTCGACCGCCCGCGTGGACACGCCGTGGACGTAGGCCTCCATGATGACGGCGTACAGGGCCTGGTCGATGCGGCGGCGCCGCTCCAGCAGCGCGGGGAAGAAGCTCCCCGACCGCAGCTTGAAGATCGCGAGGTCCAGGTCGCCGGCCTGGGTGCTGAGCGTCTTGTCGCGGTGGCCGTTGCGAAGCGCGGTGCGCGTCTCGGTGTGCTCGTTCCATTCCGCGCCGATCCGGGCCGTGGCCTCGGCCTCGATCAGCTCCTGGAGCATTCGCTCAGCCACATTGCGGACGAGTTCGAGCCCGTCCGCCGAACGTAGTGACTCAAGCAGCCGGAGTAAGTCATGCTGAGACAGGGCCATCCTGCACCTCCCGCGTTGAACTGCCCGTTCACTACGGAGAGTGGCACGATGGCCCACCTTGCGGGCAGGGAGCGAAAGCCCATCAGCACACGCCCCCGGCGCACTCCCTAACCGTGATCGGCTACACCACGACAAGAGACGCCATCCAGGCCCGCTGGACCATGCGCTGGAAGACCGCGCTGAACACCTTCGACATCACCTTCGACGGCCGACTCTCAGCAGCCCACCAGTGACCCAACCACCCTGGTTACACCGTTCGTTTGACAGACCCCGTCCCTGACCCTGCCTCACGGATGGGCAGGGCCAGGGACGGCAGACCGTCGCCTGATCGCAGCGGCGGCCGACGCGGACGAGGTGGTGCCCGGTGCGGGTGCGCCAGTCGATGGCCTGCTCGCGGGTTAGGTCCTCGAGAACGAGCTGCTGTTGCTGGTCGACGTCGTCGACGGCCGGGAGCGGCGCGGCGGCCGGACACGATGACCGGCGCCACGGGCTCGGCCTGGACGGCAGCGACCCGCGCGGCCGCGGCTCCGGCGCGGGCCTTGGCAGCCGAAGCCGTCCGTAGGGATCGCGCATGTCCGGACCCGACCTGCCGCCACTAGCGGCCCCTATCGACGGCTACTGATCGGAGTGGCTGCGCGAACCACGCAGCTCCCACCAAAGCCGGTCCAGCTCTGTGTCCGTCGGGAACAACCCCACCCAGCCGGAATCCGGCGCGGCGAAACGCTCCATGACCTTCCGGCGCAAGACCGGGTCGTCCGTCATCGTGGTGCGTAGCACGACATTCGCGGAAGGTTCTGCGGACCGGTCCCACCACGCGGGCGCGTTGCCTTCATCGTCCATGGGGGTCGGATTGTGCTCGACCGCCCGCACCGGTAGGAACGGGCCGTGCCCTGTGAAGTCGACGCCCACGTGGTGCTCACGCGGCCCGACCCGCAGGGACCCCATACAGCTTGAGGATCAGCTCGCCTATCTGCCCCCGTGCCCACACTGACCCGAAAGTCCCCGGTCGGAGGGGATGTGACCGAGGACAGCCTGCCGCACGGCGGCCTGCTCGGCCGCCGACAGGACCTGGTGCTCGCCCACGCGACGGCCTCGCGGGCGGGACAGCAGTGCGTCCCGCCCGCCGGCCTGCCACTTCGCCCACCAGTTGTCCACGGCCCTGGCAGACACCTTGAACAGGGCGGCGACCTCCACCCGGTCCCGGCCCTCCACCAGCGCGAACACCGCAAGCAACCGCACAGCCTCCTGCGTATCCGGCGACCAGGCCCGCGCATCCCCCACCAGATCACTCGCACACCATCAACCAGCCTGAACCCAAAGCGTTTCGGTCAATAGAGGCCCCCCCGTCAACTCCCTCACGCGGTCCCCTTATCATCACAATCCATTCACATGCGTGTACCTGTTGTGACCAACGGACAGAGCAGGCGCATCTTCGCGAGGAGCACTTAGGTGAGATCCATCCGGCGGCGGGAATACCCGCCGCGCACGCGGAGGACAACTCCGCGTACCCGAGGGCGAATAGCGCTCTGGGTCGCCATGGCCCTGGCGGCCGAAACCGCGATCGTGTCCCTCGGTACGGGGGCGGCGTTCGCCTCCGGACCGGTGACGGGCTCGGCGCCCGCGGCGGAGTCGGCCCCCCGGGGGAACGCCGCGCAGGCCGACCCCGCGACCGCGCGGGGGGATTCGGCGGACTCGGTGGCCCA
Source organism: Streptomyces hamibioticus (assembly GCF_047946815.1). Lineage (NCBI taxonomy): Bacteria > Bacillati > Actinomycetota > Actinomycetes > Kitasatosporales > Streptomycetaceae > Streptomyces > Streptomyces hamibioticus. The sequence goes on along the minus strand of NZ_JBKKQY010000001.1, from coordinate 7,450,278 downwards.
GGCGCTCCTGACGGCCCGGCTGCAGAAGCGCAGGATCGAGGTGACGGACCGCCGGTCGGCCACCTCCACGACCTACGCACTGCCCAACGGTCAGCTGCAGACCGCCACGTACGCGGAGCCGATACGTACCGAGGTCGACGGCGAGTGGCGCGACATCGACACCAGGCTGTCGGACACCGGCACCAAGCTGAAGCCGAAGAACACCCCGGCCGACATCAAGCTGTCGGACGGCGGGGACACGGCGCTCGCGTCGGTGTCCAGGGGCACGGCCTCCTTCGGGATCGGCTGGGAGGACCGTCTGCCCAAGCCGCAGATCAAGGGTGACACGGCCGTCTACGGCCTGGCGGACGGCCAGAAGCTCACGGTCACCGCCCTGTCCCAGGGCTTCAGCCAGAACGTCCTGCTCGACCGGGCCCCCGACGGGCCGCTGGAGTACAGGATCCCCGTCAAACTGGAGGGGCTGAAGCTCTCCCAGGCCGAGTCCGGTCGCCTACTCCTCAAGAACGGCAACGGCAAGCTGGTCGCCGAGGCCCCGGCACCGATGATGTGGGACTCCTCCCAGAACGACGCCTCGGGCGAATCCGCGCACCCGGCCAGGATCCCCACCACGATCGAGACGGCGGCCGACGGCTCCCAGGCCCTCGTCCTCGCCCCGGAGGCCGACTACTTCAAGAAGGACCTCACCTACCCGGTCACCGTCGACCCCACCACCACCCTCGCGGTGACCACGGACACCTGGGTGGCCACCAACTACACCGATTCACAGGTCTCCTCACCGGAGCTGAAGTCCGGTACGTACGACGGGGGTACGACGAAGGCCCGGTCGTACCTGAAGTTCGATGTCGCCCCCTTCAAGGGCAAGCACATCACCGACACCGACCTGTCGCTGTACTCGTACTACTCCTCGACCTGCTCCACAGCCGGTTCGGGCACCCAGGTACGACGCATCACGTCGGCCTGGTCCTCGTCGGAGATCACCTGGTCCGCCCAGCCCTCGACTACGACCACCGGCGCGGTGACCAACAAGGCCGCGCTCGGCTACAACAGCTCCTGCCCGGCCGGCACGATGAACTTCGACATCGACGCCATCGTGCAGGCATGGGCCGACGGCGCGGCGAACCACGGCATCCGGGTCGCCGCCGTCTCCGAGACCGACTCGCTGACCTGGCGGCGCTTTCGCTCGGCCAACTTCGCCTCCGGTGACCACTCGGCCGAGCCGCACCTGACGGTGACGTACAACTCCTATCCGTCGGTGCCCGGTTCACTCGCCATCTCGCCCTCGCAGGTCAACGCCTACAACGGTCGGCGGTACGTCACCTCGCTCACCCCGACGCTGTCGGCGAAGGTGACCGACCCCGACGGCTCCGCCACCAAGGCTCAGTTCGAGATCACGCCCGATCCGGCTTACGCGGACACCACCTACACGTACACCGGCACCTCGCCGTCCGTGGCGTCCGGGTCCACGGCCAAACTGACCGTGCCGTCGGCCAACGCGCTTCCGGCCGGCACCCACCTGCGGTACCGGGTCCGGGCCCACGACGGTACCGACTACGGCAGTTGGAGCCCGTACACCACCTTCGTACTGAACACCGCCAAGCCGAACGCGCCGTCCATCTCCTGCGACACCTATGGCGAGAACGGCTGGTCGGCCAAGGCCGACGGCCCGGTGTCCTGCACGCTCGACACCACCTCCACCGACGGTGCCGGCTACCACTGGGGGCTGAACGACCCCGTGGTGCCGAACAAGAAGCTCGACACCACCGACGGCACCGGCGGTGACGCCGCGACGATCTCCATCTCGCCGTCCGAGGGCTGGCACACCCTGTACGCCAGGACCGTGGACTCCGGCGGGAACCTCTCCACCGCCACGACGGCCTACAGCTTCGGCGTCGGCGAGGACGGTGCGGCCGTCCTCGCCCCGCGCAACGGCGACACCACCGCGCGCCGGCTGACGCTGGCCGCGAGGGGCAAGCCCTCCTACACCGGAGTGACCTGGCAGTACCGGCGCGGCGAGACCGACGTGTGGCGTACCGTCCCGGTCGCTGACGTCACCGCCTCGGGCAGCACCGTTCCCTCGTGGCCCGTGGGTGTGACCGGCGGAACGGCGCCGAAGCTGGTGTGGAACACCGTTGCCTCGCTGTCCGAGGACGGCCTCATCGACCTGCGCGCCGTGTTCACGGACGGCACGACCAGCGGCCACTCCCAAACCACCGAGGTCACGCTGGACCGCGACGCGGGCACCGCGCCGCACGCCGAGATCGGCCCCGGCGAGGTCAACCAGCTCACCGGCGACTACACGGCGACGGCCACGGACGCGTCGGGCTTCGACGCCGGCGTGGCCCGTACCTACTCCTCGCGCGCCAACAACACCGACACCGAGGGCCAGGCCCCGATCTTCGGCGCCCAGTGGTCCGCCTCGGTGACGGCCGACGGCAGCGACAACGGCTACACGCAGATCCGCAGGACCTCCGACACCTCCGTCGAACTGCTGGGCTCCGAAGGCAGTTCGGTCGCCTTCACCGCGACCGGTGACGGGGGATGGCGGGCCGAGCCCGGCGCCGATTCGCTCTCGCTGTCGGGGAGCCTGTCGGGAGAGACGTTCACCCTCAAGGACAGCGACGCCAACGTCACCGTATTCACCAAGTCCGGTGCCGGGGTGCCCACCTGGACCCTGGCGTCCACGTCATCGGCGGCCGACGACACCACCGTCACCGTGGCGTCCGAGACGATCACCGTGGGCGGCAAGAAGCTGGCCCGCCCCAAGTACGTCATCTCCCCCACCAGCGCGGTCACGGCGGCGGTCTGCCAGACCACCCCGTCGGCCCGGGGCTGCCGTGTACTGGAGTTCGTCTACGCCGGCTCCACCACCGCCGGGCCGGACACGCTCGGCGACTACGTGAACCAGGTCAAGGCCCTGCGGCAATGGGCCACCGACCCCGGCGCCGACAAGGCCACGGCCGAAACCCTCGCCACGTACGCCTACGACGCCTCCGGCAGGCTGCGCCAGGTCTGGGACCCGCGGATCTCCCCCGCCCTGAAGGTCGGCTACACCTACGACGCCGACGGCCGGGTAACCACCCTCACCGAGCCGGGTGAGCTGCCCTGGACCTTCTCGTACGGGAAGGCCGGATCGGCGCTCACCGCCGGTGCGGGGATGCTCCTCAAGGTCTTCCGGCCCACTCTCGCCGAGGGATCGGCGCACCAGACGTCCGGGACCGCGGTGAGCACCGTGGTCTACGACGTGCCGCTGACGGGCGGCCGGGCGCCCCGGCAGATGGACCAGGCGGCCGTGTCCGCCTGGGCCCAGAACGACGCGCCCACCGACGCGACCGCGCTCTTCCCCGCCGATGCGGTGCCCTCCTCCAGCACCGGCGGCGACCTGTCCGCCACGTCGTACGCGCGGGCGAGCATCAGCTACATCAACGCGAACGGCCAGGAGGTCAACGCGGCGGCTCCGGGCGGTGCCCTGAGCGCCGCCGAGTACGACACGCACGGAAACATCGTGGCCGAACTCGGAGCGCGCGAGCGGGAGCTGGCACTGGGACAGGGCGAGGGGGCCGCGGACCAGCTGGCGTCCCTTGGGCTGACCGGGCTGACGACGGCCGAGCGCGCGGAGCTGCTGTCCTCCCGTTCGGTCTACGCCGCCGACGGCTGGCGGCTCCTCGAGGAGTACGGCCCGCTCCACCCGGTCACCCTCACCCAGGCGATGACCGGCGGTACGGGCACGGCCACGCTTCCCGCCGGAACGGTCGTCAACGCGCGGACCCACGTGTCCTACACCTACGACGAGAACCGGCCCGCCGACGCGGACGTCTCGGACCTGGTCACCACGACGGCGACCGGCGCCTCGGTCGAGGGCTACCCGACGGACGGCGACGTCCGCCGGACCTCCTCGACCTACGACTGGTCAACCGGCCAGGAGACCAGCCGGACCCAGGACCCGGGCGGCAAGGCGATCACCACGCGTACCACCTACGACGCCGCCGACCGGATCGCGACCACGCGGCGCCCGGCCTCCGACGGCTCCGACGCCGGCACGCTCGTCCACACCTACTACACCGCGGACGGCTCCGGCGTCTGCGGGAACCGCCCCGAGTGGGCGGGGCTGCTCTGCCGGACCGCACCGGCCGCCGCCGTCACCGGGGGCGAAAGCAACCCGACGGCGCTGGTGACCACCGTCCACACCTACGACCGGTGGGGACAGGTCGCGAGCAGGGCGGAGAGCGCGGCCGGGATCACCCGCACCACGACCACGACCACGGACGCGGCGGGCCGCACGGTGCGGACCGACGTGACCGGCGGCATCGGGAAGGCGGTACCGGCCACCGCCTTCACCTACGACGAGTACACCGGCAGATCCCTCACCCAGTCCTCCGGCGGCAGGACCATCGCCCACGGCTATGACAGCCTGGGGCGGGCCGTCTCCTACGACGACGGGGCGGGCAACACCACCAGGACCGCCTATGACGTCCTGGACCGGCCCGTGAAGGTCACCGACTCGGCACCGTCGACCCTCACCTACACCTACGACACCGCCGGGAACCCGAAGACGCTAACGGACTCGGTGGCCGGAACCTTCAGCGCGGAGTACGACGCCGACGGCCGGCTGACCCGGCAGACCCTGCCGGGCGGCTACACCCTGACCGTCACATCGGACGCCGAAGGGCACCGGACCGGCAGGACCTACACCGCCGCCGACGGCACCCCGGTCCTCGCGGACACGGCAACCTACACCGCCCACGGCCGACAGGCCGGCCATACGCAGAGCGACGGTATCGGGGTCGGCACGGAGTACGGCTACGACGGGGCGGGGCGTCTCACCGAGGCGTCCGACACCACGGCGGCCGGATGCACCACCCGCTCCTACACGTTCGACGCGAACAGCAACCGGACCTCGCTGACCACCCGCTCGGACGACTGCGACAGCGCCACACCGGACGACGTCACCGAGACGGTCGGCCACAGTTACGACAGCGCCGACCGGCTCACCACCCACACCTACGACGCCTTCGGCCGCACCACGGTCAACGGCTCCACGGAACTGGCCTACTACGCCAACGACCTCGCCGCCTCGCAGACCCGCGGCTCCGACCGGAGCACCTGGGAACTCGACGCGGCGGGCCGCCTCGCCGTCCAGGCCACCGAGTCGCGGACGGAGACGGGCTGGCAGCAGGACGCCAAGGTGACCAACCACTACAGCTGCGCCTGCGACAGCCCCACCTGGACCTCCGACGGCACCTCCGTGACCCGCTACGTCTCCGACCTCGACGGGGGCATGGCGGCACGGACGGCGGCCGACGGCTCCACCGTGCTCCAGCTCGCGAACATCCACGGTGACATCTCCGTACAGCTTCCGCTGGACGGCAGCGCCGTCACTGTTCAGCACTTCGACGAGTACGGGCGGGAGACGACCGGATCGTCGGGGAGCGCATACGGGTGGCTGGGCAGCTTCCAGCGCTCCTCCGGCACGGTCACCGGCGACATCGTCATGGGTGTCCGGCTCTACGACCGGGCCCTCGGCCGGTTCCTCTCGGTGGACCCCGTGTACGGGGGCAGCTGCAACGCCTACGAGTACGTGTGCGGCGACCCGGTGAGCGGTATCGACCTCGGCGGCACCAGCCTCAAGTACCGCGACCAGCATCAGTGCACGAAATATACGTGCATCGGCATCCGCCGCACTTGCAACAGCAAGAACCGCTGCGCCGTCTCGCACTACCTGACCTTCCGGAAGAAGTGGCGCAACGCCTACATCCACTCCGGAGCCCAGTGGACCCTCCACGTCGACGGTTTCTACGTCAAGAAGGAGACCTACAGCCACGGCGAGAACGGCAAGTACAAGTTCCACGGATACTGGTTCAGCAACAACAAGGCCAAGGGACGCGGCTGGTTCAAGTGCAGTATCTGGACCTGCTACCTCGACCCCGGTGACACGGTCCTGGTCTCCTGGAAGGGAGTGGCAACGCTGTCCGGGCAGAAATACGCCTGGAGCGCGGGGCAGACATTCTCCGGCGGGGGACGCTATCACCGTAGTTAGCCAGGGGCCCTCCGGCACCTGATCCACCGGCCGGGGGCCGACCGTCCGTACCGCGACGGCCGACCCCCGGCCTCCGTCACACGAGGAGCTCTGTCACCCGTGCCCACCCCTCCGTTCGACCCCCTGACCGACGACGCCTTCCTCTCCTGGGCACGCGACCTGTGCGACCGGCTGTGGCTCGGACTCGGCGAGATCAGTGCGGAGAACGACCTCCTGCGTTTCCTGGGGCAGGTCTACGTGAACAACGGCGAGGCCCCCCCGGAGCGGGTGGCCCCTCTGGTGCAGGAGCGGAGGATCACTCTCGCCGGCTGCTACATGGGCCACTTCATCCGCCAGGCCAGGAAGGACACCGGCATCGACATCGAGGAGGCGATGTCGTCCTCGCCGCCGGACGACTTGGAGCCGACGGGGCTGACCCAGGTCGGCAACAGCTCGATCCAGGGCATCCACCGGCCCGAGGTCGCCTGCGAGACCGCCGAGGCCGTGCAGGACTACATCATGGCGCGCTACGCGACGGTCTGGCCCGTGTGCCCCACACACAGCCTCGGGTACCACCCCGTCCTCGCCGACGGCACGCCGGCATGGGAGTGCTCGGCCGGCGCACACCGTACGGCGATGCTTGTCGACGACCCGTGCGCGGAGCCCGGCTGGCACTGAGACGGGTCGGGGAGCAGCCTCCGGCCCCCGGACGACGAAGGCCCCGACCATGACGGTCGGGGCCTTCTTACTGTGCACTGGTGGGCGCGGACGGTTTCGAACCGCCGACATCTGCTTTGTAAGTTCGCTCAGGGGCCTATTGACCGAAACGCTTTGGGTTCAGGCTGGTTGATGGTGTGCGAGTGATCTGGTGGGGGATGCGCGGGCCTGGTCGCCGGATACGCAGGAGGCTGTGCGGTTGCTTGCGGTGTTCGCGCTGGTGGAGGGCCGGGACCGGGTGGAGGTCGCCGCCCTGTTCAAGGTGTCTGCCAGGGCCGTGGACAACTGGTGGGCGAAGTGGCAGTCCGGCGGGCGGGACGCACTGCTGTCCCGCCCGCGAGGCCGTCGCGTGGGCGAGCACCAGGTCCTGTCGGCGGCCGAGCAGGCCGCCGTGCGGCAGGCTGTCCTCGGTCACATCCCCTCCGACCGGGGACTTTCGGGTCAGTGTGGGCACGGGGGCAGATAGGCGAGCTGATCCTCAAGCTGTATGGGGTCCGCTTCACCGATCCCGGGGTGGGCAAGTACCCCAGGCGGGGGGGCTGACCTTCCAGCGTCCCGACAAGCAGGCGGCCGAGCAGGGTGGTGTTGGTGCGGGGATGTCTGCCGAGGTCAGCGCAGGCGTGCTGAGGTGGACGGTAAGACGGGCGCCGGGTTCGGCGTGCAGCTCCAGGTGGAGGCTGTCGATATGTGGCGCGCCGGGCGGGGTGTACTCACGGTGATGGTCACGGGGTCGGCCATGCCTGGTCAACGACCAGGCGCACGTCCGGATGTCTCTTGGGACCAGTCGGGAGCGTGGCTGCTGCTGGGGCCACCTCAGACCGTCGTGCTGGCGATCTGCCGGCTCCGTCGAGGGGAAGTCTGTTCAGCGACCGACGCCGGACCGCCTACGGGCCGGCGATCAGCCAGAGGATGAGGACGGCGTCCAGGTCTTCGCTGTAGCGGTACACGATGCTGATGCCGCGCCCGCCGGTCTGGTCGGGCAGCAGCTCGACCACGCGGGATTCGCTGCGTGGATCGGCGTCCGGCAGGCTTCGCCCCTGTGTGGGGTCGTCCTCAAGCGTGCGTCGGACGCTCTCGACGGCGCCCCCGCTCGGTCCGGCTGAGTTCGGTGAGGCTTCTCCGCGGGATCGCTGAAGAACGCGTGGGTCACCGGGCGGCCTCGGTGAGCTTGCGGCTCAGTTCCGCCTCGACGTCCTCGGTGGGGCGGGCGAGCGCGGCCATGGCGCCGGGGCTGTACCGGATGAGGATACGGTGCCGGTACGCCTAAATGATCTCGCGGACCCTCGTCAGGTCGTCCAGCTCGATAGCGTCCAGCTCGGCCTCGAACTTCTGCCGGTCGCCGGGAAATCCCCACGTCGACAGCGCCTCACGCAGCTCGGCAAGCGTCCGCATCGGCGGGGTGAACGGGCCGGTGCCGGGGTGCTCGGGCTGTGCAGTCACGGTGACCTCCTCCTAGTCGCTGCATACGACGCTACTCGGGAGTGGTGCGCCATGGGGAGAGTCCCCCCGACGACGGCAGCATCGGCCGGACGCAGGCGCGGCGCCGAGGGGCCATCCAGTCTCCCTCGTGGGAGGAGTGCACCGCCGGTGACCTGCTTGCCTCCCGGCCGGAGACCTCCCGATCACCGTCCCCTCTCGGGCGCCCTTCGAGGACGGGACGGGCCCGTTCACGTTCGGCAAGAAGATGCGGCCCAAACTCTCCGGATGGGCCCAGAAGGTCATCTCGGACAAGAAGCTCCGCAAGACGAAAGCCACCGCCGGCACCCGGCTGCTCGCCATAACGCTGGCCACCCAGACCGACACCTTGGGGGCGCCTCGGTCCCGGCGGCCGGGGCATCGCCCTGGCCACTCTCGCCACCCAGGCCACGGTTGCCCCCGGCGAGCTGCAGCAGCCGGTCGACCAGCTAACGCAGGCGGACTGGCTCACCGACGCCCACCTTACCGGGCAACTGACCGAGCGCGTCCTTCCGCTCACCTGCCCCCTCAATGAAGCAAGGGCTATCTGACACACTTCTACGATCTTCATATGAGCGACCCGAACCCGACAGACGAACAACTGCAGACCTCCCGACTGTCGTTGCGGCGTCCGACCGAAGCCGACATCGACGCGATCTTCGCAATCCACCGTGATCCCGAAACCTGCCTGCACAACCCCTCCGACGGGCTCACCCGGCTCGACGAGGCCGGGGAACTGTATCGCCGCTGGAACGACCAGTGGCAGCGGTGCGGATACGGATACTGGGTCGTCCGACGCCATGGCTCCGCCCTGCAACTGGGATTCTGCGGGATCAAGCCCATGGACCTGCACGGCATGAAAGTCCTCAACCTCTTCTACCGCTTCGCCACCCCGGCCTGGGGCCAGGGCTTCGCCAGCGAGGCCGCAGCGACGGTCACTACATGGGCACTCCGCCACGTGCCCGACCTCCCACTGATCGCCCGCGTCCGGCCGGCCAACATCGCCTCGCAACGCGTGGCAATGCGCGCTGGCCTGACCCGAGCAGAGCACCTCGACGAAACCGGATACGACGGCCTCGACTGGATCTATGCAGCAAGGCTGCCGAACTGAGCCGCCCCCGGGCAGACCTCACCGAACGCCGTTTCCATGGCCGTTCAACGTTCTGGATGAGCCACTAGGGCCTGTTGCGAAAGTCCCGTCGTCCGCCCGAAGGGCGGGCCCGGCGGCGTTCGGTGCGTGCTCTCGGCGTGCCGGGTGCAGGCCCTCGTACTGGACGTACTTGGTCCTGTGCCCGGTGCGGCGAGAGTACGTGCCGGGCGTCGCCGGGCAGGCGGGACTTTCGCAACAGGACCTAGATCATCGCGGCTCAGAAGACGGCGGTCACGAACGACACCGCCGCGGTATTCGGTGCGATCACCACCAGCATGGCGCCGGCCCGTGCGTCAGCCGGTAGACCAGCTCGAGCGTGTCCTGTCTCCCGTCCCGTGCCATGTCCACGACCATGGACGGATCGTACTGCCCGTGCAAGCCACCCTCGTGGGCCGAGCGGAGGCGGTCTGGGGCGGTGACTGCTTCACGTGTTGGTCGGATGGTGCCGCAAGATCTGCGGGAACTCTTCCAGCGGGTTCGTTCGCTTGGGGATTTTTGAGGAGGTGTGGCCCCGTGGTGGGGAATCTGCGATATGCAGGGCAGGACGGCTCCTGTTCCACGGACTCCGCATTAGTGCGGAGGTTTCTGTGGGAGCTTTTCCCGGAGCAGCGGGAGGAGATCATCGCTTTGGAGGAGGAAGAACAGGAGTCTGCCTTCGCAGGTCATTGTGACCCAGTGGAGGTGGGTTCTTACACGCTTGCCAGCGAAGTCTTCGTCCAAGGTGTCCTGACGCCGCTCCTGGCGGCACCCCTCCCGCTGGACGAGGAACTCGCACACCGATGCGCTCAGTTCTTGGAACGCCTCCTGGGCAGTGGGCGGGCGTCCATCCGCGAGATGACCAGCATCAGGATCACCGACCACTTGCTCGGCTATCCGGAGAATTGGGAGAAGTTCCGGAAATATGCCGGGGACTCGTTGCTTCGTGAGGTGGGGCGGCGGCAGCAATATTACAGGGGTGCCTCCTGAAGGATCAGCCTTGGTCAGGGGCGGGCGCGGGCGACCGCCAGGCAAGCCGTCGAGCGTCGGTAAGATCGGCACTCTCAGCGGGGGTGCGGTGCGTGAACACCAGGGCGGGGCGGCGAGGGGCAGGAGTACGCGCAGCCGTCGACCCGTCGAACAACGGGTCGACGGCGCGGGGCGGCCAGGCTCAGCTCCGCCGCTTCAGGTCGCGTGGCCCCGGTCGCCAAGCTCCGGGAATCACGGCGACCGCCGTCTGCGGCGAGGCAATCGGCAATTCTGAAAGGACCGAGGACTCGTGCACACCACCCGTGATCCCGAGGTGGACATCACCGAGGTCATCCCTGAACTCTCCCCGTGGCGCCGGACCACCGTGCGCCTGCACCCCAGGCCGGGCGCCCCCCGGGAGGCCGACAGCCATGTCGGCGGCCCCCTGCTCGAGGTAGAGGGCGTTGCGCGCCCCGCCTGCGAGGAACATCCGACAGACGACCGCGGCCCGCGTATGCCGCGCCCCATGGAATCCGTGGCGCAGTTTTTCCGGCGTGATTTCCCGGAGATCCCTTACCCGGCGGAGTGTGATCTCCTGCAGGTCTACTGGTGCCCGAACGATCACTATGTGGAGTACGTCGACTCGGAGTACGCGGGGCCTGCCGTCTCACTTCTCTGGCTGGATTCTGCCCAGAGCACGGGGCGTGCCGCCGACCACTCCTTCCACCGGACCGAGCCCTTCAATGACTCGTATGAGCTGCGCCCATGCAGCATCTCGCCCGAGCGGGTCACCGAATTTCCCTGGATGGAAGAGCTGCCCGACGACATCATGAGGCGTCTGGTCGAGGTGGACCGGGGCCTTCGGTACCAGTACGCTCTCTCGGTCGCGCGCGGCTGGAAGGTCGCAGGGTGGCCGAGCTGGCACGCGACGGACAAGAGAAATCTCCTCTGCCCCGACTGCGACGGAGACGTCGAGCTACTCCTCAAGGCGGACAGCAGCGAGTGGGACGGTGCGAGCGACCGGTGGTGGCCGCTGGAAGACAGGGAGCTGGACCCGCAGGCCCGCAAGGCCGCCTACGAGCCGACTGGTGCGGACGTCGGCCGGTTCGGCGAGCTCCGCGTCTTCGTCTGCCGGAACGACGTCCGGCACGGTCCCGTGCTGGACATCCAGTAACCGGCGGCAGACGCTTCGGCGGCTGACACCGCACACGCCTGACCGACGCCGGGACGTTCGTTCGCCTGCACCGGCCCGGCAGCCCCTGCGGCATCGGCCCGCCATGATGGAAGGAACCATGGTGGCAGCAATGTCAGAGATAGCAGCCCTGTTGGGAGAACCGGGGTTCAACTGGTCGGACCCGGCGCCATGGGTCGAACTGGAGCAGGAATTCGGTTTCGAATTCCCGGCGGATTTCCGCGAGATCGTGGACGCCTACGGATCGGTCCAGATCAACGGGCAGCTGTACCTGGAGCACCCCGCCGGCCATCTTCTGCACAGCCTGGGAAGAACAATCAGGGGCGACCTCGAGATGTGGCGAGAGCAGGACATGGCAGACTTCCTGCCCAGTCCGGCAGGGTCGAGCCCCGGTGAGCTGATGCCGGTGGCCTCGGCTACGACTGGTGAATGGGTTTTCCTTCGCATTCCCGACAACACCTCGTTGCCCTGGCGCGTAGTGGTCCAGGAGCTCGACAGTCCGGCGTGGGCTCTCCACGAGATGACGTTCAGCGACTGGTTGCTGGCGTATCTCAGGGGCGAGGATGTGACGGTGTGTTCCCGCAGCCTTGCGCTTGACGGCCCGTTCTGGGAGTTCCTGCCCTGAGAGAGAGTGCGGTGGTCAGAGAAAGTCGCCGGTCAACCGGTGTTCGGCAAGAAAGAGGCAGCTGCGGAGGACGGTCGACCACGGCAACGCGGCATTCCCCGGGGGGAGAGACGGGAAGGATTCTCAATGATCGTGTCAAGCCGCCTGCGTGACCGGCGGGACGGAGGTGAACAGCCTCTTGTCACGCAGCATGGCCCACAGCACGTCGACCCGGCGACGGGCGAGCGCGAGCAGCGCCTGGGTGTGGTGCAGCCCCTCGGCGCGCTTCCTGAGGTAGTAGTCCCGGGAGGGACCGGGGCGCATCATCGCTGTCTGCGCGGCCATGTAGAACACCCAGCGCAGGCGTCGGCTGTAACGCTTGGGCCGGTGGTTGTTGCCGGTGCGGCGGCCGGAGTCACGCGGCACGGGAGCCAGGCCCGCCTGCGAGGCCAGGCGGGCGGCACTGTCGTAACCGGACAAGTCGCCGACGATGGCAACGAATTCAGCGCCGAGGATCGGCCCCATGCCGGGCAGCGACTCGATGATCTCGGCGCGCTCGTCCAGGCGGAACGTGTCGCGGATCTCCCGGTCGGTGTCCTTGATCCGCTCGTCCAGGGCGAGGAGCTGGCGGGCGAGATCGCACACGAGCTTGGCGGCCCGCTTCTCACCAGGAAGAGCGGTGATCTGCGACTGAGCGGCCTCCACCGCGCGGGCCGCAACGTCGCCGGCGCCGCGCACCTTGCGGCGCTCCAGCCAGGTCGTCAGCTGCTTGACACCGATCCTGCGCAAAGCGGCAGAGGTCTGGTACTCGGTGAGCATCACGACGGAGCCTTTGGCGGCGGAGTAGTCGAAGGCCCGCTCAAGGGCCGGGCAGATGCCCACCAGGGCGTCCCGCAGCCGGTTGATCAGCCGCACACGGTCAGCGATGAGGTCAGCACGGTGCGCGGTCAGCAGCCGCAACGTAGCCACGGTCTCGTCCGGGACGCCCAGCGCAGTGAAGTCCCGTCGCATCCGGACGATGTCCGCGATGACCAGGGCGTCCTCGGCATCGGTTTTGCCCTCGCCGCGGTAGGCACCAGACATCCGGTGCACGGTGCGGCCTGGCACGTAGACGACCGGCTGGCCGTGCGCGACGAGCAGGGCGAGCAGCAGTGTGCAGGCGCGGCCGGAGATGTCCACCGCCCAGCGCACCTCGTCCCCGGTTTCGCAGGCCGCCGCGATCAGCTGGAGGATCTCGGTTTCATCGTTGACGACCTTGCGGGAGAACACCGTCTCGCCTTCGGCGTTGACGGCGACCGCCCAGTGGTGGCCCTTGCCGGCGTCGATGCCGACCCATATGCGTGCGTGACGCGCGCTCAACCGCGTTGCTCCGTTCCTCCGTGGACCAGCTTCTTCGTGGTCCGAGGAACACTCCGCCAACAGTTCCTTAACCGGCGATGCCCGCAGCTCTCAATCAGCAGTCGGAGCGTCCCGGAGGACCGGGCGGCCAATCCTTCCGAGCCATCAACGGCAGAAACCCGTCAGCCACACCCCGGTCCTCCTGGACCGCCTCAATTCTTAAGGAAACCAGTGGTGGCAACGCCCGCACGGGTTCCCGATGAGCCCGACTGGTTGCTGGCTTGTCTGCAGGGCAGCTCCTCTGGAGGAGTCGGTGACCATGTCTTCTGAGCCCCGGGCACCGGGGCTCAGCCGTGGCCTTGTCGCCGAGCTGACCGTTCGCTGCGACGACGAGCCTTCGGCGACCCGGGTCGCGTTGGCGTGGCTGACCGACGGCGTGCAGTCCGCCTCCGGCGGCCTCGACGTTCAGGCGTTCAACCCGGCGGTGAAGGTCGCAGCCAGCGGATACCAGAGCATTCCCCATGCCCTGCTCGGAGGCGACACGGGCGCGGCGTGGGGCTACATCACCGCCTCTCCCGCCGATTCCTGGGGCGTGCTGTACAACCCGTATGGTCCCGATTCCGTGCCGTGGCTGCGTGAGCAGATCGAGGCCCGGGCCGAGTCGGTCGCAGTAGAGGTCGGAGGGGGCGAGGAGGTTACGTCAGGCGGGCCGGGCCCGGCCAGGCTGTCCGTCGCCTTCGACGAGGACCTGGCCGGCCACGTGAGGCTCCGCTGGCACGTGGAGGAACAGCAGCTCCTCGGCACCGGGAGAGGCGGTGCGAACCAGCGCACGCTGGCCTCCGTCCTGCGCGAATTCGCCCACGCGTACCCCGTCGTCTTCGCCCATCTCTCGCACGAGACCCCGGACAGCCAGACGGAGTGGGAAAAGTGCTTGCGCGGCATGCGGTCGGACCCCGCGGCGAACACGACGGAATGGCCGGACCGGCTGCGTGGGTACTCCTGGATCACGGTCGCTCCCGAACCGGCGGCACAGGCGCTCGGCGGCGCGGACGCTCTCCGCTCGACCGGAGCCTTCAGCGAGGTCGAAGTCCTGCCGAACGGTTCGTTCTGGCTGAAGGCGACGGACGACTACCGCGACTACGACCCCGCTCACGTGCGCAGGGTGTGGCAGGCGACAAGGAACGCGCTGATCCCCGGTGACCCGAAGCCTCCGGGGGAAGTACCTGGCGGTGGGTCGGCATGGATGGTCGCCTTCGAGTGATCGCGGTGGCCATGACGCCACGCAGTTCGACCGACCAGCCAGCCCCGTCCCTCCAGCCGTTTCAGACGGGCTCCCGCTCCCTCGACGCGGGAGGCGGAGGCACTGTCCCAGCCCAGCACCACCGCTGCCCGCCGAGCACCGAGCCCATCGGGTCCCGCCTCCAGGACAGCGGCCGTCGACGCCTGAAGTCCACCGACAGGAGCATCCCGGCGCGGAGATCATCTGCCATGACCGGGCTACCGCCTACACCAAGGCGTCAAGGAAGCCGACCCGGACGCCCTGGGCAAACACCCCCGGCCCCCGCAAGATCACCTCCTGGATCATGCGGCCCCGCGAGACCCTGACCGAGAGCCAGGGCAGGCGACTGCTGGAGGTCCGGCCCGCCTGCCCGGACCTCACCCGTGTCTGCGACCTGGCCCGCGTCTTCGCCGACCTGGTGCGTCACCGGCGCGGCCACCTGCTGCTGGAGTGGATCCGTCAGGCCGAGCAGGATGCGCCGAAGCCGATGCAGGGCTTCGGCGCATCCTCCGCCATGACCTCGACGCCGTCAGGCGCTGGTCTGACCCTCGAGTTCTGGCTTCGTCGAAGGACACGTGAATCGGATCAAAACACTCAAGCGAGCGATGTACGGCCGGGCCTCGTTCGCCCCCCTTCGGTCCCACATCCTGATCTGCCCATGAGATGGCGAAGCCGCACGCCAGCGGCGTGCACCATCGACTCGACTTCAGAGGACTACTGCGTGGCTGAGCGTGGTCTCGACTCATCCTGGCTGCACGCGTGGTGCCAGGAGGTGTCACAAGGCGTGAGCGGGCTGATGGGATCCTTCGAGGAGACGCACGGCTACCCCGCGGGGAACAACAATGTGGCGCCGGCAGATGATGAGACGCGGGCTGCGGTCGCCCTTCTGGCGAACCACCGGCCGGAACATGGGGCCCTGCTGTCGCTCTACGCCGTGATTGACAGCGTGTCCATGCCCGACATAGGCAACGGGTACTTCATCCACCCACCCTCCACTGTGACTGAGCACCTGGATGAGTACGGCGCGGTCCCCCTCACGAACGGCGCGCACGGAGTCGTATTCGGCAGCGACGGCGGGGGCAGACTCTTCGCTCTGACGGGCAACGGCGCAGTCCACAAGTCCAGGACCGCAGCCTGGAACGACGACTTCTATTCCGTGGCTGCCGACCTGAGAGACTTTCTTGAACAACTTCGCCGTGCCGTTGAGCAGTTCGCCGTCACGGGCGCCCCCGGGGCTCTCTGAGCTTCCCGCACCGCATGGCCACACGCGTCGGCCTCACGGAACTGCGGCCGGAGCCGATTCCAAGAATCCCCATCACTTTCGCTGGCTGGGTCATGCTCGGTCTGCCGTCCTTCCGTCCGAGCCGTATGAACAGCGCGTGCTGCCCGGGCAGACGGACACAGTGAGCTTCTTCGAGCTGGCCACCGATCAGGTGACAGTCGCGAGCCGCAACGAACGAGGCCCCCGGGCTGTTGATCGAGGTGTCTGACGTCTCAATCACGCTGCTCGGGGGCCTCGTTGGTCATCTATCCTGCCGCACTCGACTTGCCCCATGCGCTCGTGGAGTGGGTCACCATGCTCATCGTCACCCGTGAGGGCGACCGGCGCTGCAAGCTCCGCCCGTCTCAGCGCGCGATGATGGCACTGGTGTACCTGCGTGAACATGTGACCCTGGCGAAGATCGCTGCCGGGTTCGGGGTCAGCGAGTCCACCGCCCACGCCTACACCAGCACGGTTATCCACCTGCTCGCCGAACGAGCGCCGGGTCTGCTGAAAGTCCTGCGCGAGGCCGGCCCCGACTTGGTCCTGCTGGACGGCACGCTCGCCGAGTGCGACCGGGTCGGCGACTCACGCGCGGACTACTCCCACAAGCACCGCCGGCACGGGGTGAACGTGCAGGTGGTCACCGATCCGGGCGGTCGGCTGCTGTGGCTCTCACCCGCGCTGCCGGGCCGTGCCCACGACCTGACCGCCGCCCGCACCCACCGCATCATCCGCATCTGCGAGCGCCAGGGCGTCCCCATCCTGGCCGATCTCGCCTACCAGGACGGCGGCCCCTGGCTGACCACAGGCATCAAACGCAAGCCCCTGCAGCAACTCACCACCACCGAGAAGACCGTCAACCGGGCGTTGGCCGCTGCCCGGGCACCGGTCGAACGCGGCGTCGCACGACTGAAGTCCTGGCGGATCTTCCGCAGATCCCGATGCAGCCCAAACCGCATGACGTCAATCGCCAAAGCCGTCCTCACCCTGGAGAGGCAACGCTGAAGAAGCTCAGTGATGGGACTGGTGGCCAAGCTCCTATGAGGTCACGGACACCCGCCAGCACACGTGGTGGCATCCCTCGGGGCCGACAATGCAACAGCCAGACAGCCAGGTCGGGCGGGAATCAGCTCTCGCGTACATGCGGGGGCTGATTGCTCCGCTTGAGCGCAAGAACGGCTGGGCGCTGGCCGAGGAGGCCGGGCATGACGTCCCGGACCGTATCCAGCGGATGCTGAACCGGATCGAGTGGGACGCCGACGAGGTCCTGGACGATGTCCGCGACTACGTCGTCGAACACCTCGGAGACCGGGATGCCGTTTTGATCGTCGACGACACCGGCTTCCTGGAAAGGGGTCTCCGGTCGGCCGGCGTGCAAAGGCAGTACTCCGGAACCGCGGGCCGCACCGAGAACTGTCAGATCGGCGTGTTCCTCGCCTACGCCACCAGCCGCGGGCGCACGCTGATCGACCGCCGGTTGTATCTGCCCACGTCCTGGACGGACGACCGCCAGCGCTGCCGACGGGCGGGCATCAGTGACGAGGTCGCGTTCGAGACGAAGATGGCCATGGCCAAGACGATGGTCCGCCGGGCCATCGCGGACCGTATTCCGTTCGGTTGGGTGACCGCGGATGCCGCCTACGGCTTCAGCAAGGGCTGGCGGTTCGAGCTGGAGCAGGCGGACGTCTTCCACGTCATGGCCACCACCCGCCACGACACCGTCGTCACCCGCTGGGCACTCGACCACCCTGTCCACGACCTGTTTTCGAACCTGCCCCGCCAGAAGTGGAAACGCCGGTCCTGCGGCGAGGGCGCCCACGGCCAGCGCATCTACGACTGGGCCCGTGTCGAGGTGCGGCCCTGGCACCGTCCGGACCGCCGCCACTGGGTAATCGCCCGCCGCAGCGTCAGCCGCCCCGAGGAGATCTCCTACTACATCGCCTACTGTGCCGCCGGCACCACGCTGGACGAGCTCATCCGCATCGCCGGAAGCAGGTGGGCGGTCGAGGAATGCTTCCAGACGGCGAAGCAGGAGTGCGGCCTGGACGATTACCAGGTCCGCCGCTATCCCGGCTGGCACCGGCACATGACCCTCGCCATGGCAGCCCACGCCTGCCTGACCGTCCTGCGGGCGCGGGAGCTGGATGCGGAGAAAGCCGAAACGGATCTTCCCAGCTCACCCACCTGAGCCTCGCTGAAATCCGGCGCCTGATCACCCGCCTCACCGACCGCCGCCCCGCCCCTGCCGAGCACATCCTGCACTGGTCACACTGGCGCCGACGACGCCAACACCAAGCCCGCACCAGCCACTACAAACGACGCGGAAACAGCCCCTGAAAACTGCCCAGCACTCAGACCAACCACCGTTGCAGTACTAAAGCCGTACAACGCGACCGGGAAGTCCACGAATGGCTCACCGCCGCCCGCGACGCCGACCTTCCCGTACTCACCTCGGCCGCGGTCCTCGTCGAGGTGATCCACCCCAAGATCAACGACGCCGCGCTCAAGTGGACGCTCTCCCGGCTCCGGGTCGAGCCCGTCACCCAGGCCCTCGCCCAGGCCGCCGCCACCCTACTGCGCGCGGCCGGGCTGCATGGCCACAAGTACGCCATCGACGCCATGCTCTGCGCCACCGCCCTCGCTCAGCCGGGCCGCATCACCATCCTGACGCCCGACGTCGAGGACATCACCATGCTCACGACCGACCACCCGCGCGTGACCGCCGAGAAGGTCTGAACCGCCGACGAGGCCGGCCTGTACGCCTTCCTCGTCAGTGACCGGCGGCGAGTTCGTCGAGCGCATCAAGGCGGTCGCCGCGGTCGTCATGTACGACATCGCCCGCAACTACTCCCAGGGCTTCCACGACTCCCTCACCGACGAGGACCGCAGGAAGACGCTCGAGCTGCTCGCCGAGCAGCGGTACGCGGAGTTCAAGGGCGCCGCACCCACACTGCCCCCGCGTGGCGCGCCGATCGGGTTCGACGAGAACACCGACCCCATCGGCCGCGAGTTCGGCGCGTTCTCCTCCACCCCGGTGGGCTACCACCCGAACGCCACCACCCAGTTCACCCTGAGCGTGGGCGCCCCACCCCGCAGCGACTCCTGGCACCGCTTCGGCGAGGAGGGCTTCTCCGCACCGTCCGTGCGGCGAGCCGGGCCGGGACGGAATCGTGGGCGAGCGCGAGGTCGGCACCCCCCTGGAGACGAGGTCCGGCACCGCACGTCCGTGGCGCACTGCATACAGCAGACGGCCCCTCCTCCAGACAGGAAGGGCCCCCTGATCACGGTCGTTTCCGCGTACGTCCGCAGCTGTGCGGGATCTTCAACGACCGCCAGTGCCGCCCCTGCCCGGTCCGCGAGCAGTGCACCACCTCAAGCCTCGGTCGGTGCCTGGCCCCGCGGCCCCGCGAAGAACACGAAGCCCTCCGCCAGGCCCGCGCCGAGCAGGACACGACACCTGGAAGGACCGCTACAAAACCCGCGCCGGAGCCGAGGGCGCCATCGCCCAGGGCGTCCAACGCTGCGGTCTGCGCAGACCCCGCTACCGCGGCCTCGCGAAAACCGGCCCCCAGCACCAGCTCACCGGCGCCGCAATCAAACTCGCCCGCATCGACGCCCACCTCACCGGCGCACCCCGGGCCCGCACCCGCACCCGCCACTTCGCAGCACTCGGCCCCGCCGAGCCGAAGCCCGGCGGGGCCGAGAAGGGCCTGCCCCCGAATTGACCAACAGCGTCGTGTCGCGATCCCCGGGGCCCAACTGCATCCGAACGGCGGTGACTCCAAGCCCAAATCGGGATCTCCACCAATTCGTTATCAAGATCATCACAACCCTTTCAGAGCGTGACGTACATCATGACGGATACTCGAGGATTACCCGGTTTCTACCCGGTTTCTGCATTGGACGAGTCCACCAAGCCCCGGCTTCGATAGAGGTCTTGGACCGCAGGGGGGTGACGAGACTTCCCCTCGTAATCGAGACGGGAGTCGTGATGTCACAACCACCGCGGATATTTAGCAGACGTCAGTCACTGGCCATTTTCGGCGGGATCGCGGCAGGTACCGCACTGCCCCTGGGGGCGTTCGGGTCCCGGCCCGCGTACGCGGCGGGCACGGCGGCGGCCGACGGCGGTACACGGCTGCCCGATACCGACCGCGGCAAGGTCGTGCAGGCGTACCGGACCGGCGGCCGCGCGGTGCGCACGGCCGCGGCGGCGGCGCTCGTGGGCAGCGCGGACGACGTGGCCACGTTCCTCGGCGAGAGGCTGCCGGCGGCCACGGCCGAGGACAACCGGTTCACGCTCACCGAGGCCCTGGTCAGCGCGGGCAAGGCGACGCGTGCCGGGATCGGGCAGGCGCTGTCCGGCGGGGACGCGGCGGTCGCCGCCTATCTGCAGGGCGGCTTCGAGTCGGCGGTGCACGAGGACCTCGAAGTGGCCGTGACCACGGTCAACGCGCATGGCGGCAAGGCCGTGAAGCGTGAGTCCTCCGAGGCGCTCGCGACCGGTACGGACTTCGCACTGCGGGACTTCCTCAGCACCGGGCAGTACGACGCACACGGCGAGGACCAGCGCGTCCAGGTGACCTCCATCCTCGTGACCGCCTCGCCGCAGGTGCGGGAGTACGCGGAGCGGGCGCTCGACGACGGATCGCCGCGGGCGATCCAGTGGTTCCTGACGACGGGGCAGTACATCGCCCGGGCGCGGGACGAGGAGTCGGCGGAGATCCAGCAGCTGGTCAAGATCGTGGAGTCGGAGGGGCGGCGCGCGGAGCGCAAGACCGACGAAGCGGTCGAGCTGTCCGAGCAGGCGGTCCAGGCCGCCGGGAAGGCCAAGGCGGCCGCGCTGGAGGCGAAGGCCGAGGCGCAGGCCGCCGAGCAGGACGTGCAGCGCTCGGCCAGAGCCGCGAACAAGGCGGCGCGGGCCGCCCAGGGTGCCGCGGCCGCCGCGTCGACCGCGGTGTCCGCCTCGCGTACCGCGCAGGCCGCGGCCCGGCGTTCCGTGGCCGCCGCGAACGCCGCCGCGGCAGCCGCCGCCGCTGCGGGGCGCGCCGCATCGCGTGCCTACCGCGCCGCGATCAGCGCCTCCAAGAACGCGAACATGGCGGAGGCCGCCAACCAGGCGGCGCAGGCCGCGCGGCTCATGGTCGACTGGGTGCGCACCGTGGCCGCGAAGGCCAGGCTCGCGGCCCTCGCCTCCGATGCGGCCGAGGCCGCGGGCAACGCCGCCGCGGGTGCCGCGGTCGACTCGGCCGCCGCCGCGCGCGCTTCGGCCGACGCCGCCGTGTCCGCCGGTGCCGCGCAGTCCGAGGCCGCCGAAGCGCAGCGCCAGGCCGCCATCGCGGAGGCCGCCGCCGGCCGGGCCACGGCGGCCGCGAGCCGGGCCTCGACCCTGTCCCGTAGGTCGGCCGCCGCCGCGCGTACCGCGTCCGCCGCCGCCGACAGCGCGGCCGACCACGCGGAGAAGGCGGCCGATGCCGCCGAGGAAGCGGCCCGGCACGCCGGCGAGGCCGTGGACTACGCCAACCGCTCCACCGCCGCCGCGAACGCCGCCGTGGAGGCCGCGAACAAGGCGTACGACGCCGTCACCGAGGCGCGTACGGTCGAGCAGGAGGCCCGGGACGCCGAGATCGCGCGGCTCAACGAGGAGACCGAGGAAGCGATCGAGGTCGCCAAGCAGCAGCGGAGGGAGGAGACCGACCGTCTGGAGCGCGCCAACCGGGAGCGTACGCAGGAGGCGCGGCTGTCCGACGAACTCGTCGCGTTGATCACCGCGATGGAGGCGGCGCTCGCCGACGGCCGGACCGGGGAGGCCGTGAGCAAGGGCCGGCAGGCCGCCGTCCATCTGCTCGACCGGTCCGGTACGTGGACCCGCGAGGCCGCCGAGTTCGCGCTGGCCGGCTCGGACGAGGACGTACTGCGCTGGATCGAGGCCGACCGGGTCATCGCGCTGCAGCAGGACAACGCGGAGAACGCCGCGGCCGTCGCCGCCATCTCCACGCAGAACGTGGCCGAGGCCGCAGCGGCGGCGCTGCAGACCGAGGACGCCGCCACCATCAGGACGTTCCTGGAAAAGGGCGCGGTCGAGGCGGCCAGGGACGACAACGAGGTGGAGATCACCACGCTCCTCGCGGACTCCTCCACCGGTACCGCCGTACGGCGTGCCGCCGAGGCCGCCCTGACGGACGGCTCCGCCGAGGCGCTGCACACCTTCCTGCACGTGGAGCGCGCCGCGGCCGTCCACGAGGACGACAAGGTGGCGGCCACCACGCTCCTGGAGACCGGCGGCCCGTACGTACAGGCCGCGGCGAAGGTCGCTCTCGAAGGCGATACGCACATGCTGCGCCAGTTCATCGGCACGACGCAGCACGAGTTCGCGCGCATCGACCACGATCACGCCACGCACATCAGCGCGATCCGTGCGGCGATCGCGCGGGCGGCCAAGATCGCCGAGGACGCGCTCGAGGACGCGGCACGCGCCTCCGAGGCCGCGGCCATCGCCCGGCAGGCCGCCCAGGAAGCCACCGAGTGGGCCAGCAAGGCCGACGGCTGGGCGGCCGACGCCAAGGCCTCCGCCGAGGAGGCCCGCAAGAACGCGGCGGCCGCGGAAGCCTCCGCGGCCTCCGCCGCCCAGTCCGCGCAGACCGCGGCGAACGCGGCCGCGGCGGCCCGCAAGGCGAGCAGTGTGGCGCGGGACGCGGCCAACCGGGCCGTGCGCTCCGCCTCGACCGCCGCGGCCTACGCCGCTGACGCGCAGGCCTCCGCGACGAAGGCCCGGCAGGCGGAGCTCGCGGCGGGCAAGTCCTTTGCCGAGGCGGCCATCGCCGCCACCGAGGCGCGGATCCTGGTCATCCAGGCCGCGATCCAGCAGGCGATCCAGGACGCGATCGACAACTCGAAGGTGCCGATCGACGGCGAGACCGGGCTGCCCGACGGCGCCGAGAGCTGCCTGACACCGTTCGGCGACCCGATCGAGCACCGTAACAACACCAACCCGTGGGAGCTGGGGTGGAGCTGGCTCACCGGCACCGGCCCCAGGTCACAGTGTTTCGGCCCGGACGACGAGTTCACCCGCATCTACCGTGAGCACGCGCACACGCAGGGGGTCCTCGACTACTTCCTCAACGAATGGCAGCGGACCGGGAAGTACGAGCTGGGTCACACCTACATGGACGACTACATGCTCAGCGGCTTCGACGGCGCCGGCAAGTACGTCACGGACTACGGGACGCTCACCACGGGCGGGCTCACCGGCAACCTCGCGTACACGTTCCTGGGCTCGCATCAGGTCCGTATGACTCCCATCCGGGAGAACCCGGACGGATCGGTCACCTGGCGCTACACCGCGTACAACGAATCGGACATCGAGTCGGCGACGCACCCGCCGGTCATCGGGTACACGGACTGGTGGAGCGACACCGTGGGCGCGTTCGTCGACAAGGTCGTCGGTGACGAGGGGCCGATGTCGCCCAAGACCCAGGTGATCGAGTTCAACGTTACGCTGGGCCCGTGATGCGCAAGAGGGCAAGTGGACGGTGGCTCTTCGCTGTGCTTGCCGCTTCCGCGGTGCTCGTCTCGGGGTGCTCGGGGGCGGTCGACCCGGAGAAGCTGCCCGGCGTGTACCGCAACGACGACGGCGGGCAGATCGAGCTCTCGGCGGACGGCACGTTCTCGGCCACCCGTGTGACGACGAGCGAGGGCGCGGATCCGGTCGATTTCAGCGGCAGTTGGGATTATGAGGATCCGGGCACTTCGAGCGATTTCGTGTACTTGGGGGTCGAGGACGGCGGGCTCGGCAAGACCGGCGGGATCCAGCTCTATGTAGACGATCAGGACACGCTGTACTTCCAGTCCGATCCGGACGGGCCGGTCACGCAGGAGCTCAACAAGACGAGCTGAGTGGCCTGACGGCGCAGGGCGGTAAGGTCGCGGAGTTTTCCTTCGCACCCATTTCCTTTCTTCCCCGCCGCCTCTCTGCGGGCCGCATTGCGAGCTATTACGAAGTCGTTACGAAGATCACTACAACACTTTCCCGAGTGTGGCGCGAAACGCGATCCACACTCACCGGTCGCCCGATTTCTATCCGTTTTAGGAATTGGACGTGCTCGCCAAGTGCCCGCTTCGATAAGGGGCTTGAACCCAAAAACTGTCGACTTTCTAGGACTGTGATGAAGATACGCAGCGCATTCGTGCGCATTCTGGGCGCCGCGGCCACCGCCGGCGCCCTGGCATGGGCCGTGCTCGCTCAGGGCGGCGCGGGTGCCGCCTCCGGGTCCTCCACCGGGACCGTCGCCGAGGCCGCGCCCGGCTACGCCGTCGAGGACTACAACTACCCCAACGCCGACAAGATCCTGGCCGAGCAGAACGTCGTCCTCAAGCGCGGCGACGGCCACATCGTGCTCGCCGACTGCGCCAGCGGGGACAACCTCCTGCAGTTCCTCGCGCGCGACCACGAGGACGTCTGCTTCAAGGTCACCGCCGACGAGGGCTTTCTGACCCTCGAACTGCCCTCGGTGCACGGGGTGAAGACGGATGACTCCACCACCACCCACCTGGAGATGACCGCCGAGGGCGACCAGGTCGAGTACGACATCCCCGCGGACACGTGGAAGGGCGTCGGCGAGTCCGTCGACGGCCGCGAGCACGTCCTGGTCGAGATCCGCGTCACCAGCTAGTCGCCTTCGCCCTGTGATTGAGGAAACCACTCGTATGTCTTCTATCAGACGTCCCCGTCTGGCCGCGCTCGGCGCGGTCCTGGCCGCCGGGTCGCTCGCGCTGAGCGCGGCACCCGCCGTCGCCATCACCGGCGGCACACCGGTCGCCGACTCGGACACCACCCACGCCTACACCGCACAGATCACCATCGGTGCCCACGACCGCGGCTGCTCCGCCGTCCTCGTCGACGCCGAATGGCTGCTCACCGCGGCCAGCTGCTTCGCCGAGGACCCGGCCGCCTCGCTCGCCGTGCCGTCCGGCGTCCCCGCCAAGACGACCACCTCCGTCATCGGCCGCTCCGACCTCCCCGGCACGCAGGGCGCCGAGCGCCGCGTCGTCGAGATCGTGCCGCGCACGGACCGCGATGTGGTCCTGGCCCGCCTCAACCGGCCGGTCACCAACGTGACCCCGGCCCAGCTCGCCACCACCGCGCCCGCGGCCGGTGCGGAGCTGACCTCGTCAACAGCCTGCCCGCTGATCACATGAGCGGCCTCCTGCTGCACGCCGACGGCTTCGACGAGCACCGGGAGTTCACCCACAACCTGCGCAGCGAACCCCACGACGATCGCTTGGCCGGAGTGACGCTGCTCCATCGCCTCGTGGTGGGGCTCACTCCGGACCGCATGACGACCCATGAGATTGACCTGGCCGTCACCGCCGTCACCGTCACCGGCTGCGCGGTCCGCGTCGCCGTCGACGCGCACCCCGACCATCCCGTATCCCACCCAGAGGGCCCGTCGGCCCTCTGGGAGCGCCGTGTCGACGACGTCGGCCCGGCCCGGGCCATGCGCTTCCACGGCCGCGCCGTGGAGGAGCTCCGCGACCTGGAGAATCCCTCCGGGCCGCTGATCACCCTTTCCGACAGAACAGATAGGAACCTCTGTGACCGGAAGATCCCCTCGTTCAGCCTGGGTGACGGCAATAGCCGCCGGTATCACCGCCGGTCTGCTCGGCACCTCGATTCCCGCGAACGCGGTGGTCGGCGCCGCCGTCACCGACGCCTCGTACGCATTCACCGCGGACCTGCGCATCGGTGAGGGCGACCAGACACGATCCTGCTCGGGCGCGCTCATCGACGCGCAGTGGGTCCTCACGGCCGCCGCGTGTTTCGCCGCCGACCCAGTGGCGGGTGGCACGGTTGCCGCGGGCAAACCCGACCTAAAGACGGTGGCGACCGTCGGCCGCAACGACCTCACGGGCACCGGCGGCCATGTCAGCGAGGTCGTCGAGCTGGCGCCGCGCGAGGGCACCGACCTCGTACTGGCCCGCCTCACCGCCCCGGCGACCGGCGTCACCCCGGTCCCGCTGGCCGCCACGCCCGTGGCCCAGGGCGAGGTCCTGAAGGCGGCGGGCTTCGGCCGTACGAAGACCGAGTGGCGCCCCGACAAGCTGCACGCCGCGACCTTCGGCGTGGACGCCGTCACGAGCGGAGCCCTGTCCCTCTCGGGCGCCACCGCCGACGACGCGATCTGCGCGGGCGACACCGGCGGCCCGCTCCTGCGCCAGAAGTCCGGCGGCGGTTTCGAGCTGGTCGGCATCAACACCCGTTCCTGGCAGGGCGGCTGCTTCGGCTCGTCCCAGACGCGTACGGGCGCGGTGGCGACCCGCACGGACGGCATGCGCTTCGGCTCGGCCCTCGCGGCCGACCAGACGCTCCGGGCGGGCGACGTCCTGGTGTCGGCCTCCGCCCGGGTGGCGATGCGCGCGGACGGCAACCTGGTCGTCACGTCCGTCGCGGGCAAGGCTCTGTGGTCCACCGGCACGGCCGGCAACGCGGGCGCGACGGCCCACTTCGGCGCGGACGGCAATCTCGTGGTCCGCGACGCCGCAGGCACCACGATCCTGTGGCAGTCCGGCACCAGCGCGACCGGCGGCAGAGCGGCCCTCCTGGACTCCGGCGACTTCGTTATCCGCGACGCGTCCGGTGCCGCCGTGTGGTCCAGCAACACCGCCGTTCGGGGCGACCTCGACCACGACGGCCGCAGCGACATGTCGGCCTGGTACGACTTCCCCCAGGGCACGGACGCCACGTACAGCTTCTCCGGCAAGCCGGACGGCAGCCTCAGTGGCTACCGGAAGACGTACGCCTCGGCCGTGGGCCAGTGGGGCAACGAGCACATGAAGCGCGCCACCGGCGACTTCAACGGTGACGGCCGCGCCGACTTCATGGCGATCCAGGGCTACGGGGACAGCAGCGTCAAGCTGTTCATCGCGCTCGGCAAGGCGGACGGCACCTACGGCGAGCCGACCAAGGCGTGGGAGGTGGTCCCGAACCACGTCACCTTCCACGAGACCTACATGACCCCGCTGGCCGGCGACTACAACGGCGACGGCTACGACGACGTGGCGATCTGGAACGTGGACAGGACCACGGGCGTCACCAAGCTGTGGACGCTGACGTCGAACGGCAACGGTGGTGTCGTGCGGCTGATCCCGTCCGAGTGGTCCGGCCCCAAGGGCACCTGGCTGGCCTCCCGCTCCAAGTTCGTGACCGGCGACTTCAACGGCGACGGCCGCGACGAGGTGGGCCTGCTCTACGGCCAGGGCGACAACAGCATCAAGACGTACGTCTTCCCCACCACGCCGACCGGTGTCTTCACCACCCCGGCGACGTGGTGGACAGGCCCGGCGGCCACCACGTTCGACTGGAACCGCGCCCACCCGCGCACCGGTGACTTCGACGGCGACAGCCGCGACGACCTGATGTTCTGGTACGACCACACCGACGGCACGGACACGGTCCGGACCCTTGTCTCCACGGGCACCGCCTTCGGTCCCACGCCGAAGCTCACCCTGAGCGGCAGCCTGACATTCTCGTCGATGCAGCTGGTGGTCGGCGACTACAACGGCGACGGCCGCGACGACCTCGGCGCCATGTACGGCGACTCGTCCACCGGCGTCGTCCGCCTGTGGACCTGGACGGCCAAGCCCGACGCCATGTTCAACGGCGCCCTCCTGGGCTGGGAGTCCTCACCGAACAGCTTCGTATACGGCCAGACGCACTTCATGCACCCGTACTACGTCTGACTGATCCTCACACACCCGCAGGCCCGGCGTGCTCCCACGTCCGGGCCTGCGGCCGCCCCGGAACCGCCGGGCCGGACCAGGGCGGGGACCGGGCATGAGGTCAGGCGCGCACCACGTGACCGTGCCACGACGCCAGCCCTGTCGCTGTTCCGTATGCGCCCGCGGGTGCCTGAGGTCCGGCGTGTGAGGGGACGGGGCTCAGGGCCTGGAGGACGTGACGCTGCTGATCCTCGAGTGGCTCGGCGAGCAGGGGGTGGATGCGATGATCCGGGTCGACGCCGAGCGGATGCGCGAGGACCGGCCCGCGTGGACGTTCACTGCCGGCGGCGGGCCTTGACCCCGGAGTTTGAACACGTCTATGCGGCTCGGGCCTGGGTAGTTGATGCTGGGTGGACGGCGTTCTCGTAGGTGATCGGGGCTCGCTGGCCGAGCCGGGAATGACGGCGTCGGGTGTTGTAACGGTGGAGCCAGCGGAAGGCGGCGAGTCGGGCCTCGCGCTCGCTTGACCAGCCCTTTCGGCCCTTCAGCGTTTCCCTTTTGAAGCTGGCGTTGAACGATTCGGCGGCGGCGTTGTCCGCGCTGGACCCGACGGCGCTCATGCTCTGCAGGACACCGGCCCGGCGGCAGGCATCCGCGAAGACCCGACTGGTGTACTGGGCCCCGTGATCGGTGTGCATCACCGCCCCGTTGAGCCTGCCGCGGGTCCGTTCCGCGGCGGCGAGGGCGTCGACGACGAGCTCGGTGCGCATGTGGTCGGCGATCGCCCAGCCGGCCAGGCGGCGCGAACACAGGTCGATCACCGTCGCGAGATAGCAGAATCTTCCGCCGCTGACGCTCAAGTATGTGATGTCGCCGACGTACTTGGTTTGATCTCGTTCGCGGTGAAGTCGCGGCCGATCACATCAGGGGCCTTCGCGGCGGCCGGGTCGGCGATGGTGGTGCGGTGCCGGCGCCGCAGACGGACCCCTTCGAGGCCGATGGTCCGCATGATCCGCGCAACGCGCTTGTGGTTGACCGCCTGGCCGCCCTCGTCGCGGAGCTCGGCGGTGATCCTCGGGGCGCCGTAGGTGCCGTCGGAGTCCCGGTGAACCTTGCGTATCCGGGCCGCGAGCCGGTCGTCGGCGGCCTGGCGGGCCACGCGGGCCGGGGTGGTGCGGCGCCAGTAATAGAAGCTCGAGCGGGCGATCCCGAGAATGTCGCAGAGCCGCTTCACGCCGTACCGGCGCTGGTGGTCCTCAACGAACTGGCAGCGGTTCACCAGCGCGTCTCCCCTGCGAAATACCGGGCCGCCTTGCGGAGGATGTCGCGTTCTTCCCCCAGCTCGCGGATCCTCTTCCTCGCGGCGGCCAGCTCCGCCTGAGCCGCGTCACCGGCAAGCTGCGACGCCGTCGCGGGGGCGGAGCGGACACCGGAGCGGCGTCCGTCGGCAGCCCGGATCCAGTTCCGCAGCGTCTCGGTGTTCACTCCGAGGTCGGCGGCGACCGACTTGATCGTTGCTCCCGGACGCGACTGGTACAACGCGACCGCGTCGGCCTTGAACTCGGCGGGGTAGTGCTTCATCCCCACGGGGACTCCGTTCTCCTGGACCATCAAGATCCAAGTCTCTCCGGTGTCCGAACTCCGGGGTCAGGGCCCACCGTCGACGAACCCGCTGGATAGCTCACGAAACCGCACTGGAGTACTGGGGCCTGTTGGGAAAGTGTTGGCCCCAGCCAGGAACATCTGGCTCCACCGTGCTGGTTGTCAGTGGGTTCTCGTAGGCTCTCGGCGGTCTGATCGAAGGGATTGCCATGGAAGACCCGACAGGTATCGCAGCGCTGGCCAGGATTCTTCCTGCTGATCTTGGCACTGACGAGGAGATCGACTGGGCGGCCGCGGAGGCGAGGTGGGGCACGCGCCTCCCGCGGGACTACATGGCCTTCATGTCCGTGTGGGGTGCTGGCTCGTTTGAGGAAGTCTGCATCCTCTTGCCCTTGCCGAAGGAGTACATCCAATGGGATCCCGGGACCTTCGAGGAGGAGACGGAGAACGCTCGTTACACCTGGGAGATGCTGGACGGCCAGGAGGGCCTCGACATCGACCCGGACCACATCCTCGCCTGGGGTGTCACATCCGGCGCGGACATCCTCTGCTGGCTGACCACCGACGCTGACCCTGATCGGTGGCCGGTCCTGGTCTGCGGTCGCCACACCCGTGAGGACTTCACCCTGTTCTCCTGCGGCATGGTCGAATTCCTCCGCAAACTGCTCCTGGACGAGTTCGACCCTTACCCGATCAGCATCGATCTCCGCGACGCCTCACCACGCTACGTGCACTGGCTCACGCAGCAACGTCGCTGGAAGGCGGGCTTGGACCGGTACTCCGGTGAACCCGCCACCCAGTAAGGGGTGTCGCGGCCCTGCTGGTCACAGCCACTCGTTGATGGCTGCGATCAGCACGATCGCGTGGTATCGGACGGCGAGCTTGTCGTACCTCGTGGCGACCGCGCGGTGGCGCTTCAGGCGGTTGATCCCGCACTCGACGGCATGGCGCTCCTTGTAGTCGTCCTTGTCGAACTCCGGCGGGCGGCCGCCCCGGGAACCGAGCTTCTTGCGGTTGCGAACCTGGTCGGCCTTCTCCGGGATAGTGCACCGCACACCTCGTCTGCGCAGGTAGGCGCGGTTCGCGCGGGAGCCGTACGCCTTGTCCGCGCGAACCTTGTCCGGTTTCGTACGTGGTCGGCCCGGCCCGGTTCGGGGGACCCGGATACCGT
This sequence comes from Streptomyces hamibioticus, assembly GCF_047946815.1. Classification (NCBI taxonomy): domain Bacteria; kingdom Bacillati; phylum Actinomycetota; class Actinomycetes; order Kitasatosporales; family Streptomycetaceae; genus Streptomyces; species Streptomyces hamibioticus. Next base: position 7,419,830 of record NZ_JBKKQY010000001.1, on the reverse strand, counting down.
CCAGGACCAGCTGGAACTGGGGGCTGTCGTGTCGCTGGCCGGCGGTGACGAGCAGGGACAGTGGTTTCTGTCCCTGCTCGACCGCCAGATGCAGCTTGGTGGTCAGGCCGCCGCACGAGCGCCCGATGCCGTGGTCGTCGGGTTCGGTGTCGATGCCTCCGGGAGGCTCCTTCTGCAGGTCCCCTCTTTTGCGCGCTCCGGCAGCGTGCTGGTGGGCCCGAGAGATTGTGGAGTCCAGGCTGACGTCCCATCTGATCAGACCTTGTGCGTCAGCATCGGCCTGCAGCTTCTCCAAGATCCGATTCCAGGTGCCGTTGCGCTGCCATCGCCGGAACAGGTCATAAGCTCGGTCCCACGGCCCATAACGCCCAGGAAGATCCCGCCACGGCGCCCCGGTCCTGGTCCGCCACCGTATGCCGTCGATCAGCTGCCGATGTGTCCAAGTCCGAGGGCGGCCGGGCTTCTTCCCGGCCGGCAGCAACGGCTCCAGACGCTCCCACTGGTTGTCCGTCAGATCACCACGTCCCACGGCTGGCGATCATCCACGACCTTGATCAACTTTCGCAACAGGCCCTAGTAGGACTCCGTTAGGTCTGTCTGCTGGCCGTGTTCAGGGGCATGGTGACTGTGTGGACGCACATGAAGTGAACCGTGTTCGGGTGAAGTTGGCGTTATTCGTGGCGGATGTGTTCGCGTCGGTGCCGCGCAAGGACCAGCGGGCCAAGAGTGACTGCTACCTGCGGGGACTGATGATGGACGGCCGCCGCAAGTCCATCCAGGCCATGGCCTCTCGCCTGCCGGACGGCAACGAGCAGAACCTGCAGCAGTTCGTGAACCAGTCCACCTGGGATCCTGTGCCGGTGCGCCGGCGGATCGCCGAGCGGATGGTGCCGCAGATCGCCCCGGACGCCTGGGCGATCGACGACGTGTCGTTGCCCAAGGACGGAAGGATGTCGGTCGGCGTCGCCCACCAATACTGCGGCGCTTTGGGCAAACAGGCCAACTGCCAGGTGGCCGTCAGCGTGCACGCGATCTCCGAAACTGCCTCCTGCCCGCTGAACTGGCGGCTGTTCCTGCCCAAGGAGCGGACCGAGGACACCGTCCGGCGCCGGCGAACCGGCGTCCCAGCAGACGTCGGGCACCGGGAGAAGTGGCGGCTGGCCCTGGACGCTCTTGATGAACTGGCTGAGTGGCACCTCGTGCCGCCGGTCGTGGTGTCCGACGCCGGCTATGGCCAGAACGCCGACTTCCGCGCCGCCCTGGCCGAGCGAGAGATCCCGTACGTGGTCGGCATCCGCGGTGATCTGACCCTCCAGCCGCATGACGCACACCCCGTCGCCCCGGCCTTCTCCGGCACTGGACGCCCGCCGCTTCCCCGCTACCGGCAGCCACCAGTGACGGTTGCGGAACTGGCCACGGCCGCCGGAGCGGAAGCCTTCGAGGAGGTGACCTGGCGCGAAGGCTCTCGCGGCCCGATGACCTCCCGCTTCCTCGCGGTGCCGGTCCGGCCGGCCGGGGTGCGTCCGCGCCGGCTGGCCCAGCAGGCCGCGGTGACCGAGCACCGCCGATGGGACGGCGTCCTGCCCCAGGTGCGACTGCTGGCCCAATGGCCCGACGGTGAGGACGGGCCGACCCGCTTCTGGCTGTCCGACCTTCCCAACGACACCCCGATCGCCGACCTGGTCCGCCTGGCAAAGACCCGCTGGCGCATCGAGCACGACTACCGGGAACTCAAGCACGGCCTGGGCCTGGACCACTTCGAAGGCCGCTCCTGGCCGGGCTGGCACCACCACACCACCCTGGTCACCGCCGCCCACGCCTTCCTCACCGAGCAGCGGCTGGCCCCAAAAACCGACACACCGGACTCACCCTCTACCAGATCCTCGACGCCCTCCAAGACCTGCTGAACTGCTGGACCGGCATCTGCACCACCTGCCACCAACCCCTGCCCCACAGGAAGACACCAAGATCAAGACAGACCTAACGGAGTCCTACTAGGGGGTTATGCCGTACATGCATTGGGCCGCGGCGGTGATGGCCTGGTTTACGGCATCGCCGCTGTCGAAGTCGCCGGGAATGTAGCGGCGGCCTCGCCAGGCAACGCCGGTGCGGGCCGCCTGGGCGCGGTAGCAGTCCTTAACGCGTCTGCCCTCGCGGCCAAGGAGTTCGTGCCGGGTGAAGCCGGCGGGGTCCTCGTCCGGGAAGCGCAGCCGATACATCCGCCGTGCCAAGGCGAGCCGGCTGCGCGGGTTCGCCCATTGGCGGGCCTGGGCTTCCATGAGGGCGGAGGAGCGGCTGAGTGCCCGGCCGGAGGCGTAGTTACTGAGCTTGTTGGCGTGGTGTCGTTGGGGGCTGACGGCGTGTGATCGTCGCGGTATGCCGTTTGTATGAGGTATCCGCAGGGTGGTGGGCTGACGCCTGAACGGCAGGCGTTTCGTGAGCGGATCCGGATGGAGGCCGCCGAACGGTTCGGCGCCGGCGCCTCCAACACCGAGGTCGCCAAAGGCTTACGGGTGAGCGTGCGCTCCGTTCAGCGGTGGCGCCTGGCCTGGCAGAAAACAGGCCCGGACGGTCTTCGCTCAGTGGGTCCGGTGTCGCTGCCCAAACTGAGCGAGCAGCTGTTCGCGGTACTGGAGCAGGAGCTGGCCAGGGGCCCCGTCGCACACGGCTGGCCGGACCAGACCTGGACGCTGACGCGGATCAAGACGCTGATCGGGCGCCGGTTCCACAAGAGCATGTCGCTCTCGGCCATCGCGAAGATGCTGCGCCGGCACGGCTTCAGCCACCAGGTCCCCGCCCGCCGCGCTCTGGAGCGCAACGAAGAAGCGGTCACCGGCTGGGTGAAGGAGACATGGCCCCACGTGGAAACACCGCGGCGGCGCTCGGGGCCTGGCTGTGCTTCGAAGACGAAGCCGGCTTCTCGATGACGCCGCCCACCACCCGCAGCTGGGCCCGACGCGGACACACCCCTCATCCGGGTGCGGGGACGCTCCCAGCGCCGCTTCTCCATCGCGGCCCTGGCCTGCTACAAGCCGGGCGAACGCTCACGCCTGATCTACCGGCTCAAGCGGCACGTCGATCACAAGCGGGGCGGCAGACGCAGTTTCACCTGGACCGATTACCGCGACCTGCTCGTCGCCGCCCATCAGCAGCTCGGTGCACCCATTGTGCTCGTCTGGGACAACCTGAACGTCCACAAGGACGCCCGGCTGAGAGCGTTCATCGATGCACACGACTGGATCACCTGCTACTTCCTGCCGGCATACGCACCCAACCTCAACCCCGTCGAAGGCCTCTGGTCACTGCTACGACGCAGCAGCCAGGCCAACACCGCCTTCACCGACCCAGACCACCTGATGCGCACCCTCCGGCATGGCCTCCGCCAGATCCAATACCGCAGCAACCTCATCGACGGATGCCTCACCGAAACCAGCCTCACCTTGACGACATCACGGCAACAAGCTCAGTAGTGACGGTGTCGTCTTGCCCCGCCTTGGCTGCGATGACGTCGATGCCCCCTCCTGGACACCTTGTCCGACCGCGTTGATACAACCTCGTCATGACATACCGATTCACCGCTCGCGCCGCCAGCACGGAGATCGATCCTGACGGCTACTTCACGGAGGCCGGCCTTGCGGAAGGCGAAGACGGTAGCGGCTTCATCCTGATGTTCATGGCGGGCGAGGAAGAGCCCGATGAACAGGAGGTGGCATTGGGCATGGATACACACTGCCTCGTCACCGCTGACCAGGGCACAGCCTACGGATGCGTGCGCGAAGCCGTCCTGGACGGCAACGTCCTCCGCATCTCGCTGGATCCCGAGGCACTCGAAAGCCTCCGGTTGGACGACGGCGAGATCGCGGCCGTCATCGAAGCTCCGGCCGAAGACGTCGTCCGGTTCCGCGAGGTCCTCGCGCAGGTGCTCACCTACGGGCGGACGGACGCCTTGCCCACGCGGCTAGCAGTCTGACGAGAGGCCGAGTCCTCAGACAGAACATTTCGGCCTGGCTCTTCCCTTGACACTGTGCGTATCTCCTTGACCTTGCTTCCGGCCGCTTGTCTACCGGGGATCGATCGCATAGCCGAATTGACCAACAGAGTCCCCGAGGGTGAGGACCAGGGGCCACCTGCCATGACAGGGCGGGCACTAACCCTGCAACCCCACCCCGAGGCGGGAAGAGCACCGAGAGACAGCACATCAGCACCGGCCTGCCACCCGACTCAACGAGCATCACCGAGCGTGGTCACGGCATCGTCAACCTCCTGCGCCAGCACACCTAGATGCACCAGGTCCCCGCCATACGCGTACGGCCCCCGACCCAACGTCATCTTCCCTGGCGGGTCATCACCGGCCTGTTCCGGTGGGCCGGGCTGCACTGGTACCCCGTCGAGGCCGACCTGGAGGACTTCGTCGCCTGGACCCTGGACGGACGCGTCGTCCGTCACCGCTTCGACCCGCCGCGCAGGTACTGGGTCGGCGGATGGACCACCCCGCAGTACCTCGCCCAGTCCCTCGGTCACGCCACATGACCGCGCCGGCGCCCGGCGCCGCCCGCTCCCTGTCCGGACCGCTGCCGCATAAGGTGACCGACGTGATTCCGCTGCCGCCGCACCGCACCAAGGGCCCCGGCGTTCTCGGCGCCACACCCGAACAGCCCGACGGCCCCTTCGGCCGCTGGCCCAAGGACGACGAGGACAACGACGCCCCCGCACCCGGCACCGCAGTGCCCGCGCCCCGAAACGAGAGCGAGCGGTGACGCTGTGGCGGCAGGTCCTGGCCCCGCTCAACGACGACACCCTCGACGACGCCGAACGCGGGCAGATCGTGGCCCGTGGCGCCGCCCAGCTCGCCGTCCGTCGCGCGCCCGAGGGCCAGCACCCCACCCCAGACGAGGTGATGGCTTTGGCATTCGAAGAATTCGCGCTCCTCCTCGATGCCGACCAGGCCCGCGACGCCCTCCGCGAAGTCGGCCGCGCCCTTGACTGACCCGGACGCGTCAACGACGCCCAGCGCAACGGGAGCGAAACTCACCCGCCGTTACCCCTGGCAGGGGCGCTGACCGCGCGGTGCGGGCACGGCCCCCACCGCCACCCGCCCCCACGAAGCCCGCCGCGCCGTACGGAGCCGCGCTCCCGGGCTGCCGGTCCGTCACCGTGGTTGGGCCCCGGTCCGGCAGCTCCACCAGTCCACCACCCCGGCCAGGGTCGCACGCAACGGCTCCCGGCAGCACGAAGACCCATGACCGCTCGGGGGTTGATCAGGACCTTCGCATGCCGGGAAGCTGACGCGGCCCCGACGCCAGATGTTCACCCAACTCACGATCGACGCGGACCCGAATGCTGAGCCCTTTTACCGCGCGATGAGCGCAGTCCGCATAGGAAACGTCCCCTCGGGCTCCATCGCCGGCAGAGTGCCGCCGCAGATGGTCGTCCCATCCAGCGCTCGAACAGCGCTGCTTGACAACATCATTGGGAAGCCCCCGGGCTCACGCCAACCGGGTCTGCCGCCCTCAGTGCAAGACGCTGGACGGCGTGAAGTGGCAGGCACAGCGGGCCCCCGCCGCTCTGAGCCGGGAGTTGAGCGGACGCGTCGACGTCGCGCCGGTGCTCGCCATCCGCGGTGCCCCCGTCGGCCGCCGGGGCGCGCTCGAGATTGACGGCGTCCTCGTCGTCGAGGCCCGCCGTCTTCCCGCCGTGCTCCACTCCCGCTGCCGTACGGCTCTGACCGCGGAGGAGGTCGCCCGGCTTCCCGAGGCCGCCGACCGGGTCCTCCTGCCCGCGTAAGCGCTGTGCCCGGCCCTGCGCCGTACGCGCACGCTGTCCGGCTCGTGGCTCCACGGAGCCGAAGCCCGACGGAGGCCCCTCTGCCCCCGCGCCACCCATCTCCAACGCGTCAGGGGTGTCAGCCGGGCGCCACGACGCCCGCTTGGGCAATGAGCATGTCCAGAAGCGAGAGCAGCGCACCGCGCACGTCGTCCCGGGAGCGGGCATCGAGCATGAGGACGGGCGTGCTCGGGTCACACAGATGCAGCGCCGCCCGGATCTCCTCGGCGGTGTACGGCTGGTCGCCGTGGAAGCAGTTCGCGCCGACCACGAACGGAAGTCCTCGGTTCTCGAAGAAGTCGACGGCCGGGAAACTGCGGTCGAGGCGCCGTGTGTCGACCAGCACGATCGCCCCGAGCGCCCCGTTCAGCAGGTCGTCCCACATGAACCAGAAGCGCTCCTGGCCTGGTGTGCCGAACAGGTAGAGGACGACCTGTGCGTCGGTGAGGGTGATGCGGCCGAAGTCCATCGCGACGGTGGTGACCGCCTTGGACTCGATGCCGTCGAGGTCGTCGACGCCGACGCCCGCGCTCGTCAGCCGCTCCTCGGTGCGCAACGGCTCGATCTCGGAGACCGTCTCGACCAGGGTCGTCTTGCCGACTCCGAATCCCCCAGCGATGAGGATCTTGACGGGGTTCGCTTCCTGGGCAGGGTCGTCATATCCGGGCAAGGTTGTCCCTGATTCTCATGAGCAGGTGGACATTGCTGGTCTCGGCCCCCTCCAGGGGCGACCGGTGTGCGATCAGCCCCCGGTCCGCGAGTTCGCCGAGAAGAAGCGTCGTCGGAGTGAGGCGCATGTGCATGCGCGCCGCGATCTCGGCGACCGCCAGGCCTCCCGGCGGCGGACACATGGCGAGGACGGCCTGCCACTCGGTGGGCAGACCGGCGTGGCCGTCCGCGCCGGCCACCGCCGTGATCGTGGTCTCCATGGTGAGGCCGGTGTGGGTAGCCGCCGTGCGTCCATCGGTCAGCGCATACAACCGCGTCCGGCGGCGGCCACCCTGTCGCGGCTCGGGCTCGTCCGCCATTACGACGGCTGCGTCCCGCTGCGCGCAGGCGTGCTCAGCCACTCACCGAGCGCCTGGGCAGTCCGCACGGCTTCACCGCCCAGCTCCCCGAGCCGCGCCTTGCGGGAGGTCACCACGATGAGTGTGCTGCCCTCCCCGCACCCGACGATGCAGAGATAGCTGTCATCCATCTCGACCAGCTGGCGGATCACCCGGCCGCCGTCGACCTCCCTGGACAGCGCCTTCATGGTGGCCGCGATGCCGGAGGCGGCGGCAGCTATGCGCTCCGCCCGGTCCCGTTCCAGCTGGTACGAGCTGAGTTTGATCCCGTCGTTGGACAGGAGTACGGCTCCCTGGACGCCGGCAATCCTGCTCAGGTTGTTGTCCAGGACGCTGTAGATCATGTCGTTCGTTGTCGTCGTCATGGCTGATCCTGTCGGAGCTCTTGTTCCACTGTCTGGGTGCCGTGTTCGTAATCCGCCCAGGCGTCGGCCACCTCTTCGGGCGTCGCCGCGTCCTGACCGACGTCGGTTTCCGCTGCGCTCGGCGTGCGGAGCTGCTTGGCGATGTGGGCCTGCGGGACCCGCTCGGGGAGGGCGGGCTTCGTGTCTCCGTCCCGTGTCACGGACAGGGCCGGAGGCTCGCTCTCCACCGGCCGGTCGGGCGAGCGCGCCGGCGTCCCACGACTGGGCAGCCCGGTCTCCGTGTGCAGGACCAACTCGGGCTTGCGCTCGTCCTTGCGCTCGTCGGGAAGGGCCGGTGCCGGAGCGGACGGCGCCGACGCGCGCCGCTCTTCTGTGCCCACCCGGGCTTCTGCCCCGACCGGTTCGGTCGGCACCAGCAGTCGCTCGGGGAAGACCACCACGGCCGACGTCCCCCCGTACACCGAGCGGCGCAGCGTCACCGTGGCGCCGAGCTGTTCGGCGAGGTGGCCGACCACGAAGAGTCCGAGCCGGTGCGCGTTCTCCGCCAGGACGGAGTACGGCGGGGCCGAGTGCAGACGCCCGTTCATTTCCTCGTAGGTCGCGGCGGTCACCCGGGGCCCGCGGTCCTCGATCTCCACCGACAGACCGTCCGTCACCAGTTCGGCGCGTACGACCACCTTCGACCTCGGCGGGGAGAACCGGGTGGCGTTGTCCAGGAGTTCTGCCAGGAGGTGGCTGATCTCGCTGATCACCCGGGGTGTCACGCTGATCTCGTCCAGGCACTGGCGCTCGATCCGCCGGAAGTCCTCGACTTCCGCGGCGGCTTCACGCAGCAGGTCGGCGACGCGCATGGGCTCTGTGTGCGGATCGGGGATCTCGCCGCCCGCCAGGATGAGCAGGTTCTCGATCTGCCGCCGCATACCCACCGTCAACTGGTCGGATTGCATCAACCGGGCGAGCAGCTCCTCGTCGTGACCGAAGGCGTCCTGCAGTTGGTCGGTGAGGGTCAGCTGGCGGCTGACCAGGTTTCCGGTCCGCGAGGCGATGCCCGCGGCGAACATACCGAAGCCATGCCGCTCGGCCGCGAGCTGTGCGTGTCCGTCCACGGATACGGAGACGACCCGGGCGAACGCGTCGCTGATACGTCCGACCTCGTCCTGGTCACCGCTCACCGCGGGCAGCGCATCGTCGTCGACGGGCTGCCCGCGCTGGAGCCGGGCCACGACACCCGGCAGCGTGTCCTCGGCGATGGCCACCGTACGCCGGTGCAGAGCGCGCAGGCGGTGGAGCACGGAGCGGGTGGTGAGCACGATGACGGCCACGACGGCGAGCACGGCTGCGCCGTTTCCGACGATCAGCCAGGTGGCCTCGGTCTCCAGGTCCGTGGCCTTGGCGTCGGCGCGTGCGATCACGGCGCGCGCCTGCTTCACGTTGAGCGCGTCAAGGCGCCCCACGAACTGTTCGTGCGCGGCCTGCCAGTCGTCGATCTCCTTGGGCAGCTTGACGCCGGACTCGACGTTCTGGTGGTCGGAGATGACCGCGTTCTCGATGCGGACCTTCGTCTTCCAGGCGTCCGAGCCGAGGACCTCGTTGTAGGCCACTCTGTCCTCAGCCGTCAGATACGGCTCGACCCACTCGGAGTACTGGTACCGCTGGGATCCGACCGAGTTGACGAATTCGGTGAACGCGGAGGGGCTTATCTGCCTGGACGGCCCGGCCAACATGAGGACGGCGGTCTCGCGCGACACCATCTCGGACACCGAGAACATCGTGACGACCAGGCCGCTCTCCTGGATGAACTCGGCGTCCTGCGCGTGGCTGAAATCGTCCTGATACAGATGGATGATGTGGTCGATCAGGCCGGAGTAGTAGCCGATCGTCCGTTCCGCGCCTCCGCTGCGGGCGTCCGCGCGTTCGCGGTACACGGCCAGGTTCGCGAGGTCGCGCTTCAGCTTCGCGAGGAGACTCTGGTCCTCGCGCCGCTCCGCCGGGACTCCGTCCGCCGACCGGAGCAGTTCGTCCACGGCCTGGTCCGTGGCCGCGCGATGGTCGCGCAGCTCCTCCTTGGACACGGAGCCGCCCGTCCACCGTGCGGCGGTCGCGGTCCGCTCGGCCTGCACTTCGACCATCAGCCTGGACAGGGGTACGCCGACCCGCTCACCGACCGCCACGTCGGTGCGCAGGTGTTCCGATTCCTCCAGCAACGGCTGTGCGGTCAGGACAACTTGGGCACTCATCGCCAGAATGGGGACGATTGCCAGCCAAATGAGCAGCGTGCGCAGGCGCACGGTACGGCGCCGACGAGTCGTCGACTGCCCTCGCGGGCCTTCGGGTTCTATGGGAGCCATCAGTCCTCGGGAGCGGTGAAACAGCGGGTACGGCTCAACAGCCGAGACCAGACGCAGTCCTGGGGTGCGGATTGGGGGAAGTCCGGTTTCGGCTTCGGCAGGGCGTGGGGGTGTCGATGATAACCAGCCACACCGAAGAAACGGAGGGATGACTTCCATTGACAGCATGTGGTAATGCGACGGAGAAGTTGCACACCGGAGCCCAATTCGAAACCCAACCGAGATGTCCAGCCATCCCGGCCGCCCCGCATGGCGAGAACCCCCTGTTCTGCTGTGGCCGTCCCATTGACCCACGGCTCGAACCAGCCCGCATCCGCAGTGAAGCAGCTGCGGAGGCAGCGCGCCGCCAGCAGCGTCGCGCCCACGCTCGGCGGGTTGCTCCAGACGGGACTCGGCAGTAACTCCGGCCCGTGCGAGGCGTTGGGGGTGCCGTGCCACAGCCCGCGTCCAGCTCCAGCAAGGCCACAACCGCCGCCCCTGCCGGGAAGGCCCAGCCGCTCCTGCTGACCGTCCAGCAAGGCGAAGCGGCTTGCATGCTGCTGAGCTACGTGCCCTCACTGCCACTGCCCGAGGCCCGACCCGCAGCTTCTGGCCGTCGTGGTGGCCATCAGGGCCGCGCGCGGCGGCGTCGGCAACCTCACCGGTGCGGACCTGTCTGCTCTGCGGCTGGGCGATCCACGCGAAGCCGTTGATGCCTTTCGCTCTCTGGACTGGCAGATGGAAGATGCGGTCTTCGAAGGCGATCCTGCCGCGCCGCCGGTCCCCGTCACCGTTCCCGACCTGGCCGCGAGACGGATCACGGCCTGCCCTCCGGGAAGCTCATGCGCTGGCGCGTGTCCGGATGGACCAGGCGGGCCCTACCCGCCAAGCCGGTCAAGAACTCCCGCCCGCCGCACGGCGGGCCGGCCTGTTCCTCGCCGCGCACAGCACCTCCAAATTCCTCGGGCGGATCCCGCCCGGCCTCCCCGGGGCTGCCAGAAGTCGAGCAGCACCAGGCCGGGCCCGGACGTTGCGGCCGTGAGCTGGTCATGGCGGGGGATGGGAAAGGCGGACATCGTGCGCTCTTCGAAGTGGGTGACGAGGGGCGCCACATGGGCACCCGATGGGGCCCGGCTAGGGTCCGTCTTCACAGATCACCGGATGGTGGATCATGGTGGGGTGATATCCCGTCATGAACTCACCGACAGGGGGTGGAAGTTACTCGTTCCGCTGATACCACAGGCCGCGACGGGCCGGCCACACGCATCGGACCGGCAGGTCATCAACGGGATGGTCTACAAGATCCGGACCGGGTCTCGTGGCGTGACCTGCCGGAACGCTACGGTCCCTGGAAGACGATGTATAGCCGCCGCTTCCGCCCCACGCTCGACGGCGTGTTCACCCGCGCTGTTCAGCAGATCCAGGCTCGGACTGATGCCGCCGGCGACATCGACTGGCTGGTGCAGATCGATTCCACCGTCGTCCGTGCTCACCAGCATGCCGCCGCCACCGGCCGAAAAGGGGGAGGCACCGGCAGGACGAACCGGACGATCACGCCCTCAGCCGATCCCGAGGAGGACTGACAACCAAGATCCACCTCACCTGCGACGGCCGCGGACGTCCCATGGCGATCCTCTTGACACCTGGCCAACGTCACGACAGCGTCTGCGCCCGCACCCTGCTGGAACGGATCCGGGTACCTCGCACAGGTCTTGGCCGTCCACGCTGCCGGGCCGATCAGGTCATCGCAGACAAGGCCTACAGCTCCCGTGGCCTCCGCGCCTACCTGCGCAAACGCGGCATCGCCCAGACCATCCCCGAGAAGACCGACCAGCAAAGACACCGTCACAACCGCGGAAGCCGCGGCGGACGGCCGCCGGTCTTCGACCGGGAGACCTACCGCCGACGCAACACCGTCGAACGCTGCTTCAACAGGCTCAAGGGCTTTCGCGGCATCGCCCCGAGATACGAGAAGACCGTCACCTCCTATGAAGCAGCCGTCACACTCGCCTCGTTCCTGCTCTGGGCAAGATCAGTTCGAAGACGGACCCTAACGAGCTGGTGCACAGTAGGCGGTGAGACGTCGCGGACTCCGGTGTAGCCCGTGGTCACGTCTGTCGTGCCAGGTTCAGGTCCGCTGTCTGCCGGTGGGACAGCAAACCGGCGATGGCTTGGATGGTGTCGCTCATGTGCTCGCGGCGGCCGAGGTGGCGGGCCAGTGCCCGCCAGTTCTTGAGATGGGCGATGCCGTGCTCGTCCCGGATACGCCGTGAGGAGTGTGCCTTGCGCTGTGCCCGCCACCTCGGCCGCCGCGTGATCTTGCCGTGTCTGGTGTGATCACGGCGTCGGAGCCCTCCTGGATAACCCGTTCACCGGGCTGAGCCCGCGTCAGTTCGGCAAGCTGATCACCGCGCTCCGGCGTGAGGGTGCGGATCCGGTGCGCAAGGGCCGGCCCTGGAGTTTGCCACTGGAGGACCGTGTGCTCCTGGTCGCCGCGTACTGGCGGACCAACCTGACGCTGCGGCAGTTGGCGCCGCTGTTCGGGGTGTCGAAGTCGGCGGCCGACCGCATTATCGGCCACCTCGGGCCCACGCTCGCGCTCCAGCAGCGCAAGCGGTTCCGCAAGGACACCGTGCTGATCGTGGACGGCACCCTGGTCCCCACCCGCGACCACACCATGGCCGAGCAGTCCAAGAACTACCGGTACTCCACCAACCACCAGGTCGTCATCGACGCCGACACCCGCCTCGTCGTCGCCGTCGGCCGGCCGGTCACCGGCAACCGCAACGACTGCAAGGCATGGGAGCTGTCCGGAGCCAAGGAGGCCGTCGGCCACACCACAGTGCTCGCGGACGGCGGCTACCGGGGCACCGGCCTGGTCATCCCGCACCGCCGTGACCCCGGCCAGAGCGAACTCCCGGACTGGAAGGAAGAGCACAACCGCTCACACCGCAAGGTCCGCGCCCGCGTCGAGCACGCCTTCGCCCGGATGAAGACCTGGAAGATCCTCCGCGACTGCCGCCTCAAAGGCGACGGCGTCCACCACGCCATGCTCGGCATCGCCCGCCTGCACAACCTCACGCTGGCCGGATGACCCAGAAACCACCAGGTCACCAGGCACATCAAAGATCATTTACGGGACAACCCTTAGTTAGAGATGAACGAAGCCACCCTCTTCATGATCTGGCCGGCGCCGTTCCGCCCACCGTGCCGGGCGCCGCGGGTTTCCTTCGATCGCGTGCGGGGGACCCGGCGCCCGTGGTGGCATACGGAGCAGAACAGCGGGTGCGCCTGCCAGCGCTGCGGGCGGGCTGGCTGACGCAGACGTTCGTCCACTGGCCGTTCCCGCCTGACGCGGTCCAGGCGCTCCTGCCCGGGGGACTGGTCGTGGACGAGTACGAGGGGGCCGCCTGGGTGGGGCTCACCCCCTTTGTCATGGCGGACGTGCGACCACCCGGTGTTCCCGCCTCGCTGCCCTGCCTGCCGACGTTCGCGGAGACCAACCTGCGCACGTACGTACGGCACCATGACGGCCGGGACGGGCTCTGGTTCCTGTCCATCGAGGTCGCCTTCCCTCCGATGGTGGCGGCCCGGGCCATCGGCGCACCGTACAATCCGGGCACCCTCCGCGTGTCCACGGACGGGGGCACCGTCTCGTACTCCGGTTCCCGATGGATCGGTGACGCCTCCTACCGCCTGGTCGTCCGGCCTGGCGACCCGATCGAGCCGACGGAGCGGAACGTATGGCTGACCTCGCGCTGGCGGGCGTACACCCGCAGGCTCGGCATGCTCTGGGAGACGCCCGTCGAGCACGAGCCGTGGCCGCTGGCCGACGCCGGCGTCGATGTACTGGAGGAGACGCTGACCGCCGCGGCGGGCCTCCGGGAAGCCCCCCTCGGGGAGCCCCTGGTGCACTTCTCGGAAGGAGTCAGGCATGTACGGCTCGGGCCCTCCAGGCCGTGCGTCCCGGAGCGCGTCTCCCAGCCTTCCTGACACCCCTCGCCGGAATTCCGGCGCCGTCACGCGACGCCCGCGCGTGCGCTTCGACGGCTGGATCGCGGGCATGGGCACCTCCTCCGGCACACGGATCGTGCTCGGACACTGGCAGGGGTCACCCTTCGGACCGTTCAGTGACGTGATGCTGGAGCAGGCCGACGGGGACAGATTGCTGCTGGCCCCCACGCGGAAAACAGCGGACTTCATCAGCGGCACCTACGTCTTCGACACGGTCCGTGTCGTCCCGGTCGAGGTGAGCGTCACGGACCACGCCTGGACCGTCACCGCCGGGCCACTCGACCTGCGTTTCACCACCGGCCGGCGAGGGCTTCTGGGCTTGGCGCTGCGGACCGTACCCGGCGCGCTCACCCGCCGTCCGGCATGGAGCGCGCTGACGGACCGGCCCGCCCGCCTGCTGCTGCCGGGCGTGCGCACCCGCGGCAGCGCCGGGCAGGGCCGCCGGGAGTGGTACGGCGCCCGGGACCTGCTGCCGATCCGTGCAGTCTCGGCCGACTACGAGGGCGCGGACCTCGGGGCGATGGCGCCGGTCGAACCGCCCGTGCGCTTCGGGTTCGGTTCGGCGCCGAGGAACCCCTCCGTCACCCGGGTCACGACGACGGTCGAACTCGGCCCGGAGTGAGGGCGCCTGAGCAGGGGTACCCGGCCGGAACCTACGGATGGATGTCCCTTGGACAGAACCGGAGTGCAGGGGCCCGCCCACACGCTCGCGGTCGCGCACGGTGCCTTCAACATTGTGGGTGGACTGTGGCCCCTGCTGCACCTGCGCAGCTTTGAGTGGGTCTTCGGCCCGAAGACCGACGTGTGGCTGCAGATGACGACGGGCGGACTGCTCGCCTCCGCCGGCGTCGCCCAGCTCGCGGCGGCCGGGGACGCGCAGGGCCCCAGCCCACGCACCCCGCATCGGGCTCGGCACCGCCCTGACCCTGTTGGCCGTCGATCTGCTCTACGTACCCAAGGGGCGGATCCGCCCGACGTACCTCCTCGATGCCGCGATGCAGACCGGATGGATCGCCGCCTGGCTGCGTTCGTCGCCCGCGCGGAGTACGCGGGGCGTCAGGAGCGCCCGACGGTGAACGAGCGGCTCCCGTTCTCACCGCCCGGGGGGCTGCTCCCGACGCGCCGTTCGGTGACGACTCCGGTCCGAAGCGCATGTCGGCGTGAGTAGCCCCGTCCTGGCGCGAGCCGAGGCGTCGGTGAACGGCGCGTTGGGCGCCTTCTCCCAAGGTCGAGCCCCCCGCAGACCTGATAGAACGATGCCCATCGAAGCGCTGTACACCGTGGTCCCGCCGCTGATCGTCTCGGTGTTGTTCTACTTCACCGCCCGTGACGAGGCGAAGCTGTGAGCCGGCAAAGAAGCCGCCCCGCATCATCAGCGTGGCTGGCTTCCAGCAGACCTGGGGCTTCAACTGCATCGAGAACGTGGACGGCAACGGCGGCACGGGCGACGCGAAGGCCGACTTGAACCTGGCCATGGTTCCGGCACTAGTACAGCAGGCGTGTCGCCGCGTGCAAGCCACGAACGGCACATGAGAAAGCCCCGGTGGACTCGAGGGAGGGCCGACCGTGGCAGCAAGCGGCGGGGCGAAGGACGGTCGCCTCTCGGCGAGTGAACTCCGTGGGGCTTCAGCCGAACGATCGTCCCCACGGGCGGTAGGTGAGGCCCGGGGACACTGTTCCCTCGGAACGTCACCAAGGTCCGGTTTCAGGACCTGCACGCCCGTCTCCCGGCTGGGCACGGCCGCGTGGACGTGCATGCCGTTGACCAGCTGTCGGTGACGGCCACGGGTGACCGTGGCGTAGCGAAGGCGTCCCGCAGGGTGCGATCCGGCAGCCGTGCGTTTCGGCCGCCGCTCCGACGGCTGCCGCAGCAGCAGATGCGGCGGAACGACGAGCTTGCCAGCAGGTGGGGCCCGAAAGAGTTACAGGTAGCACTCGTTGTACTCGTGGTTGACGAGCTGCTCCCACCACGACTCCCCCGGGTCGACCAAGGACTCGCAGTGGGTGACGTGCTCCTCCTCGATCAGGTCGATCTCCTGGTAGAGCTGCCGTGCGATCGGCTCCGACGTACTGGGGGGCCTACGTTCATGTAAAAGTTCATGGTCTGCTGCTCCGCCGACATGATCGTCAGCGCGTGCAGCCGGGAGATCGGGCCGACCGTTGTACGGTCGTAGGGCTCACGCACGTTGTCGTACGGGTGGCGGTGGTGGAACTTCGTCGGCCGGCCCGGCATCACCTCGGTGAGTCCGTCGACGATCGACTCCGCCTTGCGGTGCTCGATCATCTCGTACAGGTTGGCGTACCGGTACAGATGATCGAAGTCCTCCAGGACCCCGAACTCGTAGGCCTGCCGCAGATACGGGTCGGGCTCGTGGCGGGCAACCCAGCCGGTGAGATCGACGGCCACCTGCTCATAGGCGATGGTCGTCTCCAGCACGGAGGCGAGGCCGGGCAGCAGCCAGTTGTCCGCTTTCTGCTGCTGGTGCTCGGCGTAGCGGACCTCCGCCAACTGCCGTTTGACCTCCGGGTCGGGGCAGCGGCGGGCGAACTGGTGGCTGAAGAGGATCGCCTCGGATGCCGTTCATCGTGATGATCCGGCAGCGGGTGTACGGGTCGCTCTTGTCGGGGTCGACGGGCTCGACGCCCAGCTCCCGCCAGTTGCACAGCTGGCGGTCGAGAGGGATGCCTCGGTGCTCGAGAGGGTTGAAGCCCATGAGGGGTCTCCTCGGCTGACGGCCGAGACGGGCTGGCGCCGGGTACCCCACCGTCCCGGGGGCCAACCCCCGACGGCCTTCTCAGGCGCCGAGCCGTGTGACAGCGGTGTCCAGACGAGCGGCGATCTCCTCGAGGTCACGCCGGGACGGTGCGCCGGCGTGGAGCCGGGTGACGAGATCGTGCCGGGAGACGATCTCCAGGGCCCCTCGGTATTGTTCGCTGTCCAGCGCCGACGCTGGAACAACCACGGCGGTGCCAGCGGTGACGATCAGCGTGGCGTCATCGGCGTCGGATCCGAGCAGCGCCTCGATGTGCTCGGCACGGATCATGAGGGTGTCTCCTTCCTGGTGGTGGTCACTGCTGTCGCTCCCCGGGATGGGGCGGGATGAGCAGCCCTGCCGCGGCCCTGTCATGCAGAGAATCCAGCGTCTCGCTCTGCTGCTGGGCCCTGTGCAGCAGCTGGTCCAGCCGCCCCGAGTCCAGACGGGCGTCCTGCGGCGCCGCGGCGAGCAGAGCACGCCAGAGCAACGCCTTGCCCTGCGTCCCCAGCCGCAGCGCCTCCAGCTCGACCAACAAGGAGAGGCCGGAGCGGCGTAGCAGGCGGCCGTTGGGCTTCACCCGCCCGGCCTTCTCGCCCAGCCATGCCCCGTAGAGCTTGTAGCGCTTGACGGATACGCCGAGGGCCGCGAGAAGCCGCAGCAAAGCCTGCCGATCCCGCGAGATCTCCGCCGCCAGCGTCCTCAGTTCGTCGCCGTAGGGCGAATCTCCGTGCTCACGAACCATGCGCCGGGCAAGCTCCGCACCGGCCGTCCCACCGGCCAGGTGATCATTGAGAAAGATGTCCAGCCTTCTCTGCCGCATCCGACTGTCGCCGGTCCCTGGTGCCGTCCCACTCATCATGTCCCTCGGGGTCTCGAAGCTGCCGACGGTCACCGAGTGCCCCGGCTGCGCCGGCCAACCCTCAGGTCGCTGCTGACAGGCGCGATACGCACGGGTCTTGGCGGTGCGCGGCGCCGGCGCCGGCAAGGTGGCGCTGCGTACGGCGACGTTTCAGCGACGGCGCACCGGATCGAGCTGGCACACGGCGAAGGTGAACATGAACCGTGCCGCCAGCATGTGAGCGTGCGATCACCGATGCCTTGCGGTGTCTTCTCTACGTCGATGTCGTGGTCTCGTCGTCCTCTCCGGAGTCCGGTTCGGCGCGCTTGTCCGCACCGGTCTCCAAGTAGCCGGGGTCGTCGCCCGCGACCCGGCCCACGAAGACGTCGTTGGGCGTCGTCCCCGTTGTGCTGTGCCGGTCCGCCGCCTCGCTATCCGGCTTACCGCCAGTGTCCTCCGAGCGACCCGAGTGGACCTCTGCAGAGGGCTCGGTCGTGCGACCTCCCAGGTGTTCGCGGCTCCATGACCACACGGACATGATGCCTCCCGATCAGGAGATGCGTGCCGACGCCGACGGCCTGCCCGCGGTGCCTTCGGCACTCAGCGCCGTTCAAGTGGTTGTAGTCGTAGCCCTTGTCGCCGTGGAGCTTGCCGGGCCTGCGTCGCCGTCGGCCGCGACGGGCCCGGATCGGCGGTATGCCCCGTACCAGCGGGATGAGGGCCTGGCTGTCGTGCGTGTTCGCGCCGGAGATGCCGACGGACAGGGGCAGACCGGTCCGCTCAGTAACCAAATGGACCTTCGAGCCGAATTTGCCCCGGTCCACAGGATTCGGACCTGTCAGGTCCCCCTTTTCAGGGCACGCATGTTCACAGAGTCGATCGCGCAGCGAGACCAGTCCAGCTCGCCGCGGGCACCGAGCTCGTCGAGGACCAGGTGGTGGAGCTCGCCCCCCGCGCCGGCACGCCAACGCCGCGCACGGTCCATCGAAAGAAGAACGAGCGGCTGGAGCGTCTGCGACGAGAACACAAGCAGCTCACCCGAGCCCTGGAGACCCGGCCGATCATAGACATGGCCCGGGTGTGATCATGACCCGTGTTGAATGCCTAGCATCGGACGCATGAGACATCCTGGTAGAGGCTTCCCAACACAGCAACAGAGGGCGCTCCGGTCGCGTCGGCGTCTCATAGGACCGGGCCGGGCACGCGAGCAGCCGTGACGCGGGGCACGCCCGGGCGGGCCCGGGGCCGCACGGCCCGATGCGGACAGAGACGCAGAACTGATGCGGTTGCCCTTGCCCCCTGGACGGTGCCGGGTGCTCCGCGGTGGCCAAGCAGCCGGGGCCGTGGCCGTCGGCCAGGAAGCGCCCGGCGTGCTCGGTGTCAGCCGGGAGTGCGGCGGGGGTCGTTGCCGTAGGTGTACTCGGTGCGGATGCGTCCGTCGCGGCCGTGGACGACCACCTGTGCGGGTTCGCGTTCCTTGGCCTTCTCCCGGGCGGCGCTGATCGCCTCCTTCTGGGTGCGGTGCGCTTCGCGGACCGGGCGGCGGCCTTCCTTGTGCTCGACCTGCCATTTGGCTTCAGGTGCTCCGCCGCCGGCCGGAGTGACGTGGTACACCGTGCGTTTCGGCTGCTTGGCTGCCATTTCAGAACCTTTCGTGAGGGACGGGGTGGCCGTTGTCGGGCTCTGCGGCCCGGACGGGTACATCACTGGATGTGAGGTCTCGGCGGATCCGGTGGGCGCGGACGGGGTGGCGCCAGCGGCCCCGGTCGGCGGCGGCGTCGCCGTAGAACTCCATGACGAGCTCAGGGGCCGTGGGAGTGAAGGTGAGCGGGTCGCGGCTGCCCCGGCGAGTGGAGACGCGCATCCCGTGCCAGGGGTGGCCGGTTCCGGCCGGGGTGAGCAGGCTGGTGAGTTCCCGGGCGAGCGGGGCCGGCAGGGGCGTGCTGCGGGCGATGGGCTGGAAGTCCCCATCGGGGGTGTAGCGGCCGAGGAGCGCGGTCTCAGGGCGGTTCAGGCTGCCGGTGACCGCGCCGACGATGCCCTCGGCGGTGACCCGGTGCCGGTATTTGAGCCAGCCGCGGTGCCCGGGCCGGTACGGCTGGGTCTGGCCCTTGGCGACGACGCCCTCGACGCCGGCGGGAGCCCACTGGCGCATCCAGGCCTGGGCCTGGCCGGTTTCCCGGGGAACGGGGGTGAGCGTCCACGGGGCGCCGAGGGAGTGATCGCGGAAGAGGGATTCCAGGGCGGCGCGGCGCTCTGTGTAGGGGCGGGTGATCAGGTCGGTGCCGTCGCGGTGGAGCAGGTCGAAGGCGATCAGGTGGGCCGGCTGCTCGCGGGCGAGGCGGGCGGTGGTGGAGGGTCTGCGGTTGATGCGCTGCTGCAGGGCCGCGAACTGCAGTCGGCCCTGCCGGTAGATCACGGCCTCGCCGTCCAGCACGACGTCTTCACCCAGGGACCGGGCCGCGTCCGCGAGCTCGGGGAAGGCGGCGGTGAAATCTTTGCGGTTGCGTGACTGCACGAACACCCGGCCGCCGTTCGTGAAGACAGCAGGCGGTAGCCGTCGTACTTGGGTTCGTACACCACTCCCCCGGGCAACGCGGTCGGCGCCGGCAGCACGTCGACGGCGCGGGCGAGCATCGGCTCGAGCGGCGGAGTAAGCCCCACACCCATTGGATACCCAAACAAAAGGTAGCAAAGCATCATCAGGTGGTGGGCGGGAGGGAGCAGTGGATCTGGAAACGGTCAGTGACGAGCTGTACGGCCTGCGGCCAGGTGACTTCACTGCCGCCCGCAACGAGCGAGCCAAGGCTGCCCGCTCGGCAGGCGACCGGGAGCTGGCCGAACAGATCCGCCGGCTGCGCCGCCCCACTCTGGCGGCCTGGGCCGGCAACCTGCTGGTGCGCCAGCAGCCCGACGAGAACGGCTGCTGCAGCTCGGTCAGGCGCTGCGGCAGGCTCACCAGAATCTGGACAACGAGCAGCTGCGGGAGCTGTCGGCGCAGCAGCACCAGCTCGCCTTCGCTCTGACCCGGCAGGCGGGCCAGCTCACCGCAGAGGCAGGGCGGCGCATCAGCGAGGATGCCCGCCAGGAGGTCCAGGAGACCCTGCATGCGGTGCTGGCCGACTCCGAGGCGGCCGGGGAGTGGGCGAAGGGCCGGCTGACCAAGCCGCTCAGCGCCCCGGCCGACTTCCCCGCCCCGTCCTCCGGGCAGCCGGCGCCGCAACCGGTCTCCCGCCGCGCCGCCCGGGGCGCGGGGGAGGTAGCCGATCTGGATGCCGCCCGCACCCGGCGCCGCGAGCAGCAAGAGCGCCTGGAACGGGCCCGGCAGCAGGCCGCGGATGCAGAGCGTGAGTTCCATGAGCGGGAGGGGGAGCTGGCCGAAGCCCAGGAGGAGCAGAGCCGGGCGGAGCAGGAGCGGCAGCAGGCCGAGCAGCGCGTCACCGAGCTGTCCCGGCAGCTGAAGGACGCCGAAGGGGACAAGCAGCGGGCACGGGAAGCGGCCCGCAAGGCACGCGATCACAGCCGGCGGGTCGACCGGGGTGTGCGCGAAGCGCGGCGCCGGGCCAAGGACGCCGCCGCACACGCCCAAAAGATCGCCGGACAGCCCCAGCACAAGACGTGACGGACAGAGAAGGGCAGGGATGAACGATGGCCAGAGCAATCTGGAGCGGAGTGCTGACCTTCGGGCTGGTCACCGTGCCGGTGCAGCTGTTCACCGCGACGGAGGACCACACCGTCCACTTCCGCCAGCTGCAGCGCGGCACCTCCGACCGCATCCGCTACAAGCGAGTGAACGAAGGAACCGGCAAGGAAGTGGACTACGACGACATCGTCAAGGGCTACGACCTCGGAGGCGGCGACTACGTGATCATCGACCCGGACGAACTCGACGAGATCGCCCCCGGAAAGTCCCAGGTCGTGGAGATCACCGGCTTCGTCGACCTGGAGCAGGTCGAGCCGGTGTACTTCGACCGCACCTACTACCTCGCCCCCAAAGGCGAGGAGTACACCAAGATCTACCAGCTGCTGCGGACCGCCCTGGAGAAGGAGAACAAGACCGGCATCGCCACGTTCGTAATGCGTGGCAAGCAGAACCTGGTGGCGCTGCGCGCGCAGGAAGTGGTGCTGGTGCTGCACACCCTGCACTGGGCCGACGAGGTCCGCGGCCCCCACGAGGAGCTTCCGGTACTGCCCGAGCAGAGCAAGGCCACGGGCAAGGAACTGGACACCGCCCGCCAGCTGATCGACGCCCTGTCCATCGACTGGAACCCCGAGGACTACCACGACACCTACGAAGAACGGGTCAAGGAACTGGTCGGCGCTAAGGCCCAGGGTCAGCAGATCGTCAGTCAGCGAAGAGGCCCCGCCCCAGGCCACCAACGTCATCGACCTGATGGAAGCCCTCCAGCGCAGCGTCGAGCAGTCCCGCAAGGGCCGCGAGCAGCCCTCCGCTGATCCGGCACAGGTCAAGCGGCTGCCGGCTGGCGGGAAGAAGAACGACAAGAAGAAGGCAGCACAGCGCGGGCAGGACCAGCTTGCGCAGCTCAGCAAAGAAGAGCTGTATGAGCAGGCGAGCAAGCGCGACATCACCGGCCGGTCCAAGATGAACAAAGACCAGCTCGTCAAGGCTCTCGGCAAAGCCGCCTCCTGACCGGCGGCACATGATCGCGGCACGTCGCACAATCACCGGCCCGACGGCGCCATTACCGACCGGTTGGGGCACGGGGCCGAGACGACGTGGGAGCGCCCAGCATCGGCACCCGCAGCAACCAGGAACGACGTCGTGCGACAGCACCGTATGCCCGGACGGGCACCTGGTGGACTGACCCAGCGCCGAACGCCCTCGCCCGCCACCTTCCGCTAGGAAGAGTGGCACGCCGTACAGCGCGGGGTCATGATCTCTGGGACGGAAGCAGGCTCGGTCCGGCCTTGGGGGATCTGACGAGGTACCTCTCGCCGGGCCCGCAAATCTCGTGCCGTGACGCCAGACCGGGGGCTTTCGGCGGTGTTCATCAGGCCGGGGTGACGTTCTCGGCCTGCGGCCCCTTGTTGCCCTGGGTCACGTCGAAGCGGACCTTTTGGCCTCGCTCAGCTCCCGATAACCGCCGCCCGCGATGGCCGAGTAGTGGACGAACACGTCCGGGCCACCGCCGTCCTGCTCGATGAAACCGAACCCTTTTTCCGCGTTGAACCACTTCACCGTGCCGGTGGCCATGCCCCTGTCTCCTTCGTCTGGACAACGGGCGGCAGCCGTGTGCTGCCGCAGCGTCCCCTCGATCATCGTCGTTGGCGCGGGCGCAGGACCGCAACACGGCGGGTGTGCCGAGCAGCACCCGGGCACCGTGGGGTGAGCGACTACAGCCACGTCCGAACTCGTGGCCGTCGACGTTGCTGGCCTCCGTGAGGCCGCCGGTGTACAGCACCAGCCGGTCTCCGGGCTCCAGCTGTCGCGGCACAGGGTGAAGCGAAGGCCCAGGCCGGTGCCCAGGGGGTGGCAGGGGCAGTGCAGGTCGGTGATCTAGCGTCCGCGGCGGATGAGGACCCGCGGCAGGTACCCGCAATTGACCCTGGTGAGCATGCCGGTGGCCATGTCCAAGGTCAGCGAGGACGGCCGCGGCGTAGGAGGGTTCGGCGAACTGCTGGCCGATCATCGTCTCGATCGCCTCGCAGCCTCAGCTAGCGTGACGCCCTGGCGGCGCTTGGCGCGACAGGTGGCCCTGGCGAGGCTGGCGGTGAGGCCGGCGGCCGTGTCATGGCCCATCGTGTCGAAGACGGCCAGGTGGGCGAGCCCGCGGCCGGACCCCCTAATCGCGCCTTGAGCGAACATTCGTTGGCGCAGTACCAGCAGCGTCCGCACCCGATGAACGAGCAGACGACGACTCGGTCGCCGACCTTGTGCTTGCGCACGGCGGACCGGGTCCCACGACCTCGCCGACGAACTCGTGGCCGATTACGTCACCGGCGCGCATCGCCGGGATGTAGCCGCCGATGAGGTGCAGGTCGGAGCCGCAGGTGGTGCTGCGGCAGTTCCGTGCCGCGATCGCCCGGTGCCGGCCGGATCTGCACGTCGATCCGCTCCGCCAACTCGTCCAGCGGCGGCGGCAGCTTCCCCTCAGACCCCACGTCCGTGGGCGGCCGGTTGACCGTCACGGTGAGCCAGCGGTCACCCGCGCGCTCATCGGTACGGCGCGCCGGCCGGGACCGCCGCACGGCCACCCCACCGGCGGCCACGACCGAAACCGCCCACCACAGCTTCTTCATCGAACGCCCTCCGCTCTGGTGTCCGGCGGCCACCGTCCGACGCCGGGCTTCCGCAGCCCCCGAACGAAACGGTCACGGCCGCGAGGCGCAGGTGGACCGCGTGGCCCTGGGTACTCGCCGCGGCATGACGAAGCGCGCGCTGTGGCAGGGACTGGTGGCTGGCACAGCCGGGGTGCTGGTGATGACGCTGGGCGAGAAGGCGGAGCAGCGGCTGACCGGCCGCCGTGGCTCCCACGTGCCTGCCCGCACCTTGGAACGCCTGGCCGGCATGCGGGAGTATCCCGGCCGCCAGCCCGTGCCGGTGAACCTTGCCATGCACATCGGCCAGGGCGCCCTCCTCGGGATTCTGCGGTCGGTGATGGCGCACGCCGGGCTGCGCGGGCCCTGGTCGTCTGGGAAGTTCGCCGTCGTCCGGGTCACCAGCGACCAGATCCTGGAGAACGCCACCGGCGCCGGCGCCCCGCCCCAGACCTGGCCACGCCGCGAACTCGTCGTCGACCTGCTGCACAAGGCGGTGTACGCCTTCGCCACCGGCGCCGTGGCCGATGCACTGGCCGCCCGGTCGGGCCCGGGGCCCGGGCAACAGCACGCCGCCATGCGCCCCGGCCGCCACGCCGACGTGGCCCCCCTGCCCCGGGGACGGTGACCGGCCCGGATCATCACCCTGCGCAGGGGCTCGCTCACGGGCAAGTGACCACTCACTGGTCATCCGGCTTCGGGCCCCGTCCCTGTCTACACCGCGTCCGCTTGGCGCTCGGCCGGGCTCTCCGTCCTGTCCTCACGGCGCAGCCTGATCTCCAGGTGTCCGTCGAGGACGCGGGTGTCGAAGGCCGGCTGGGGTGCGGTGGCGGGGCCGCGGACGTTCCAGCCGTCCGAGAGCCGGAAGGCACTGCCGTGCCAGGGGCAGCGGACACATCCGTCGGCGACCGCCTCCTCGGGCAGCGGGCCCGCCAGGTGGCTGCACCGCTCGGTGAGTGCGTGGAAGGTCCCGCCGGTTTTCGCATACCACCAGGACCGGTACGTCATCCACGGCGCGCCGCACGGGCCGGCCGGCGGGGAACTCGCCACGGTGCCGATTCGGTGCCAGCTTTCGCGGACGACGTGCGGCACCTCCTCGGCGTGGTTGGCGCCGGAAGCCTGACGGTAGGCAAGGTGTCTGCCCAGCATGCCTCCGAGACCGATCGCCGTCAGTCCGAGGAAGCCGTACGCGCGGTCTGCGCCGGACCGTCCGGTGAGGCGGCACAGGAGCGAGGCGCCGTACAGTCCCACGACCGCCGTGTTGGCCACGGCGTGCAGCAGACCCATCCGGGTCTGCTGCCGGTGGAGTTGGGACCAGTCGACAGCGCCCGCCACCGCGGCGGGGCCCGCCGCGGCCAGTCCGACGCCCACGAGGAGGTCGGCCTCCCGGGTACGGCCGGGCCACAGGTCGAGTACGGCGGCGGACATCCAGCAGCCGATCGGCACCTGCACCGTCAAGGGATGCACGGGGTGGCCAAGCCACCTGCCGTGCAGGCCATCCCGTGCGCGGCCCAACGGGAGGGTCCGCACGTCCTGGTCAGCTTGTCGGTCACCGCGTCCGCCCTGGGATCACGCTCCAGGGCGTTGAGCAGCCACAGCATCCGGTCCTGGCCCACACGGCGGCGACCTGGGCTTTTGCTCATGGGCGATGGGTCCCCTGGTGGGCAGGGCGCATACAGCCGTTTCAGGACCCTGACTTTCCGTGCCTGACCGGCCGGTCGAGCAGCCCGGCCAGTCAGGACGTCGCGGAGTCAGCCCTTGCCCATGGCTTTGCGGACGGTGTCCTTGGTGCGGTCCATGAGGGCGGCGACGGGGCCCAGGGCCATGTTCTTCGCCCCCGTCTCGACGCCCGGGCGGGGGCGGGTGGGTGCCATGGCCTCGGCGGCCTTGACGGCCTTGGCCATCGCGGCGAGGTCGGTGACGTCGGTGCTGCGGCGGATGTGGGTGAACTCGTAGCGTTCCTCGGCCCGGGCGTGTGCCTGCACGTCCTTGCGCAGCTTCAGCAGTCGGGGCATGAACTTCGGGTCGTCGGTGTCCAGTTCGTCGAGCGCGGACAAGGTCTCCTTGGCCGCCTTCTCCTCGGCGAGACGGTCCTTCACCACCTGCTCGCCGCCGGGGAAGCCCTTGCGGGCGAAGGGGTGGACGACCTCTTCCTCGGCGGTCTCGTGGACGGCCAGCAGGCGCACCAGGCGGCGGAAGGCGTCCCGGCGTTCCTCACCCGTGGCGGCCTCGACCTCGTCGAAGAGGTTGCGGATGTCGCCGTGCTGGCGCATCAGCAGGGAGACGACGTCGTCGTCCTTGGCCATGTCGTCCCCGGCGTGCGGGGTCTTCAGCTCGGACATCCCGGCCTCCCTACTTCTCGCGCTGCGCGGGGTCGGGGTGCTCGCCCTCGGTCTGGACACGGTACTCACGGCCGAACATGTCCTGGTGCTCGTGGATCACCCGATCGCTGGGGGGTGCCTCGCCGCCGTGGATCTGCTCCTGCATCTGCTCGAATCGCTCGTGCGCCTCACGCACGTAGCCGGCGCCCAGTGTCGTGAGGTCCATCTGGGTGTCGAGCAGCTCGCGCAGATAGCCCTTGTTCGGCTCGAAGGTCAGCACGTTGGGCAGCTCGGGCGCGAGCACGGAGGCGGGGTCGCGGCCGTCGTGCCGGCGCATGAGGTCACAGGCGGCGTGCAGGTGCTCCAGCTCCATGTTCAGGTGCAGCTCCCAGATGGCCTTGACCTTGGGGTCGCTCTCCTGCTCCATGAAGGAGTAGTAGAGGTAGCACTCGTTGTACTCGTGGTTGACCAGCTGCTCCCACCACGTCTCACCCGGGTCCACGAGGGACTCGTAGTGGGTGACGTGCTCCTCCTCGATGAGCCCGATCTCCTGGTAGAGCTGACGGGCGATCGGCTCCATGTAGGTGGGGCCGGTGTTCATGTAGAAGTTCATGGTCTGCTGCTCCGCCGACATGATCGTCAGTGCGTGCAGCTTCGACAGCGGGTCGGTCTGGTCCTTGGCGTAGGGGTCGCGGACGTTGTCGACCGGGTTGCGGTGGTGGAGCCTGGTGGGCCGGCCGGGCATGACCTCGGTCAGGCCGTCGACGATCGACTCCGCCTTGCGGTGCTCGATCATCTCGTACAGGTTCGCGTACCGGTACAGGTGGTCGAAGTCCTCCAGCACTCCGAACTGGTAGGCCTGCTTCAGGTACGGGTCGGGCTCCATGCGGGCCACCCACGCCGTCAGGTCCACCGCGACCTGCTCGTAGGCGATCGTCGTCTCCAGCACCGACGACACACCCGGAAGCAGCCAGTTCACGACCTTCTGCTGCTGCGCCTCGATGTACCGCACCCGCGCCAGCTGCCGCTTGACCTCGGGGTCGACCGTGTTGCGGGCGAGCTGGTGGCTGAACAGGATCGCCTCCACCTCGATCCCGTTCATCGTGATGATCCGGCACCGGGTGTACGGGTCGCAGTGGTCCGGGTCGATCGGATCCACGTTCAGCTCACGCCAGCTCCGCAGCTGGCGGTCCAGCGGGATACCCCGCTGCTCCAGGGGGTTGAACGTCATGGGGGGTGCCTCCTGAGGACGAGGGGGGACTCGCGCGCCGCTGGGGTACCCCGTTCCAGGCGACGAGCACAGACGTGGTCCTCAGTCTGTTCACCTTGGGTACTTTCCAGCCACCGCTCGAACCCGCGCACCGCGCGGTTCCCTCGTACGGTCCAGGCCCGGTGGCGTGATCAAGGTGTACCGGGTACCCAGGTGTCCGGATCAGCGGGTGATGGTGCCGAACCCGGACAGTGCCAGCCCCATGATCCACAGGTCGCCGCCGACAAACGGCGTACGCCGGTCGCTACTCAGAGGGGTGTAGGCCGTCCAGCCGAAGTCGGCGGCGCCCTGCGGGGTGAGGAAGCTGCCCAGCACGATCAGCCCGCCGAACAGGAACAGCCAGTACGACAGCATGTTCAGCCGCGGGAACGCCACGTCCGGCGAGCCGATCTGCAGCGGCATGATCGCGTTGGCGAAACCCGCGAACGTCGGGGTGGCGAACAGCAGCAGCATGATCGTGCCGTGCATGGTGAACGCCTGGTTGTACTGCTCCGGGGACATCAACTGCATCCCCGGGCGGGCCAGCTCCGCCCGGATCGCCATCGCCAGGATCCCCCCGATGAGGAAGAAGCCGAACGACGTGATCAGGTACAGGTGACCGATCTTCTTATGATCCGTGGTCGTCAGCCACGAGACAATCACCTTGCCCGGGCCGCGGCGCCCCTCCGCCGCCGGGACCCGGGACGTGGGTTCTGTCGTATGAGTCGCCATCAAAATCCTTCGACGTAGCACCATCTGCAAGGCGGAAGCACCCGGCTCACCAGGACCGACAATGCGTAACCAATCGCGAGGAAGTTAGTCCACGCCTGCGAGGACAGTTTTGGCTGGGGCGCCGGACTTAGAGGGCTTTTCGAAACCGAGTGTGGGGCTGGGGGTTCCGTACGGGTGTGCTGTTCGGGTGATGGTGGCCGCGCGGGGGCATGAAGGCAGGGCCTCTCGGTAGCACAGAGGGTGTCTACGCCACTGCTCACCGGGAGGCCCTGTTGCCGCAGTTGTATCGGTCTGCTGTGAAGGAGTCCATTCCGGACACGCGGGAGTGTGACTGCTTCGCCCACACGTACGGCAACGCCGCGGACAATCCGTCCGGCGGGCACTGCTATCCGACCGACATGAGGGACACGGAGTGGGCCGCGGTCCGCGACATGATCCCGAAGCCCGCGTGGGCCGAGGGCCGGGGCGGCCGGCCGGAGAAGTACTGCCAACGGACATACTCGACGCGATCAGGTACGTGGTCGACAACGGCGTGAAGTGGCCCGCGCTGCCCGCCGATTACCCGCCGTGGAAGGCGGTGCACCGGTTCTTCACCCGCTGGCGCGAGCAGGGACTGATCGGCGAGTTCCACGACCGGCTCCGCGCCGCGACCCGCCAAGCGCAGAGCCGGGATGCGGAGCCGACGGCCGGGGCGGTCGACTCGCAGTCCGCGAAAGGCACGTCCAGCCGCGACCAGCGGCTATGACGGCGGGAAGAAAATCAAAGGGCGCAAGCGGCACATCGTGGTGGACACCCTCGGCCTGACCCTGGCGGTCATGGTCACCCCCGCCTCGACGGGCGACCGCCACGCCGCCCAGGACCTCCTCTGCCAGGCCGCACGGCGGCATCACCGGCTCGGCGCGTGTGGGCGGACAGCGGATACACCGGCATGCTGGTGGGCTGGTGCGCGACCGCCCTGAACCTGATGCTGACCGTCATCCGCCGCAGCGACAGCCAGGCAGGCTTCGTCGTGCTGCCCAAACGGTGGCTCGTCGAGCGGACGTTCGCCTGGCTCACCCGATCCCGGCGCCTCGCCCGTGACTACGAGCGGCTGCCCACGTCCTCGGAGGCGATGATCCTGTGGTCGATGACCATGGTCATGACCCGCCGTCTCGGCCGTCACCGCAGGCGAACCGGCCCGGCACCGGCTCGTGCGCCCATCCCCGCGCAACGAGCCGCTTGAGCTTGCACCGCACACCCTCAATCTTCGCCGGAACCACCTCCAGCCCCACCAAGGCAGTGATCTCACGGCAGTTCAGCGGCTGGCCGCCGGCGGCGCGGCGTTCGACCAGCAGGCCCATGACCTGCTGATACTCCGGCGCCAGCACCTCGGCCGGTACCCCCTCCCGCCAGATGGGAACCACCGACCCGGGCCGCGCCGCCGACGGCGTTCCGGCCTTGTTCCCCTCCGCCGTCTTCCCCGCCACAGCCTCCTGGCCTGCGGTCTCACCCGCGTCCCACACCTCACCGACCCGCCTGCGGGCGATCAGCCAGTCGTCCCACTCCGACTGCGCCGCCTCCAACTCGGCCTGCAAATCCTCCACCCGCTTCCGGGCCGCCCGCTCCCGCTCCTCCAGCCGCCCCAGCACCGACGCCATCACACACCTCCAGCACGCCATCTCCACGGACGCACCGGACCTACCTCACCCGCCCCGACACCATGCCTCACCAGCACAAACCCAGCCCCCACACTCGGTTTCGAGAAGCCCTCTAAGGCCAAAGATCATCCCGTGACCCTTTTTAGGCTTACCTCGGCGCTACCCCGGACTGGTTCCACAACGAGATCCACGACTACGGGATCGCCGCCCTCTCCCCCGACCGGCGCCGCATCGCGGTCCTGGCGGCCACGGACACGGACTGAAGGCGCTGCCGGGGTTCAGCCCCCGGGATGGGATGCGGCAGCCTGACGGCGGCCGGCCCCTGGCCTCAGCGGTTCGCGAGGCGGTTCAGGTCGGTCTGGGTGCCGTTGAAGACGTCCGCGTTCACCGGGGCCTTGATGGCGTCGTAGAGCGCGGACTCCGTGTACTGCCACATCAGCCAGCTCGCCGAGCCGTCCGGCAGCGGGGGCCGGGTGATCGACTGGCGGTAGTCCGCGAGCTGGAGGCCGTACCCGGCGAAGGCGGTCGTCGATCCCATGCAGTCGTCCAGGAACGACTTCTGGGTGTAGATGACCGGCTTCCGGCCGAACGCGGTCTCCACCTTGTTCAGCCATGCTGTCACGTCGGCGACCGAGCCGTAGACCGGACAGCGGCCCGTGCCGTCGTCCATGCGCTCCAGGTCCAGGACGGGCGGCAGGTCCCCGGGGCGGTGGCCGGTGTAGCCGGTCGCACGGACGGCGGCGATGAAGCGGTCCGCCTGCGCGGGCCCCGTCGGAGCCGTCGCGGCCGTGTAGAAGTGGTACGGGGCGACCGCGAGCCCCGCCTTCCGGGCCCCTTCAAGGTCCGTGGCGAGGTACGGGTCCGTGACGTTGAGGCCCCGCGTCGCCTTGACCGTCGCGAACTCGACGCCTTCGGCGCGCAGTCCGTTCCAGTCGATCGCCGCGCCTCCGGGATGCTGGTACACGGAGGTGTCGACGCCGTCGACGGCGTAGCCCGCCGGGCGGGGCGGTTCACAGTAGGTGCCCCGGGCGGACCAGTCGGCCAGGGCGGCCCAGGTGTTCGGGCCGACGATCCCGTCCTTGCCCAGACCGGCGCACGACTGGAACTGGGCGACCCGGCTCTCGGTCCCTCCGCCGAAGTCGCCGTCGACCACGAGCGGCGGGTAATGGCCGGGATCCATCGTCAGGTTGAGCCGGCACTGGGCCTCCTTGACGTCGACCCCGGTCGCACCGCGCCGCAGGGTCGGCCGGGCGTCGGAGTATCCGCACGCGGCGACCGTCGCCCCTTCCGGCGCCGGGCGCTCGGCCGCACCGGCTGTCGTCGTCGACGACGCGAACATCAGCGCGATCACCGTCCCCGTGAGGGTCAGTACCTCGCGGAGCTGCCTTCGTCCCATCCGTGCCTCCTATGGCTTCTGTTGCTTCTGTGGCTTCTTTGTCGTGAGTGGCGGGCCGGTCGCCGACGACATGCAGGCCGACCCCAACGGCGGGACTCACCCCAGCCGTTCTGGCACATTGGGACGCTGGGACGTCGTGGGCGTCCCGGACCGGGGACAACGCCGACCCCGGGCGTCACTGGGACGACGGCTCGGGGTGCCTCTCGTCAGGAGCTTGTTTTGAATCAATTCACCGAGGCGGAGCGATTCGCGTCCCGCCTGCGCGCGTTACGGCAGCGAGCCGACTACAGCTACGAGACCCTCGCCCAGAAGACCGGCACCAGCCGCTCCAGCCTGCACCGCTACTGCACGGGCTCCTCCGTACCGCAGGACTACGGCGCCGCCCACCGCATCGCCGTCGCCTGCGGAGCGACCCCCGCCGAGCTGCGCGAACTGCACCGGCTCTGGGCCCTGGCCGACGCGGAACGGGCCGAAGCCGTCGAACCGGCAGGAGCCGTTGAGCCGACCGAACCGGCGGAACCAGCCGGCGTCATCGGACCGGCCGAAGCCGCCGATCCCGTCGAACCTCCGGCCGAACCGACGGCCGAACACCCAGCCGATCCCCCGGCCGGAGAACCCGGCCCGGAGCCGGACCGGGAGACCGCCCCCACCCCGGCGCCCCGGTCCTTGCGACGGCTCGTCGTCGCCCTCGCCGTCACCGGGCTCGTCCTCGCCCTCACCGCCTGGGGCGTCTCCGTCCTCTCCTCCCCCACGGAGGGCGAAGAGCGGGACGGGCGGCTGCTGTTCTCGGACGCCTGCGGGCCCGTGGTCAGCATGGGGCAGAACGACGCGTGCGTACGGGACGTGCAGGAGCGGCTCCGCGACCACGGCGCCCGCATCGGTGTCGACGGTTCCTTCGGGCCGGAGACCCTGCGTCGGGTGACGGCGTTCCAGGTCTTCGCGGGCCTCGTACCGAACGGGGTCGTCGGGGACCCGACGAAGAAGGCCCTCCACGAGTCGAAGGTCCGTATGGACACCTGGTCGCCCGAGAAGGTGCGGCAACGGATCCGCGAGGTGTTCACGGAGGCCCCGGACGACGCCGTGGCCATCGCCGACTGCCAGTCCTTCCTGGACCCCCTGCACATCCTGCCGAACACCAACGGCAGCAGGAACTGGGGGCTGTTCCAGATCTCGGACGCGCGCCTGGGCGAACTGGGCGGCACGCCCGCCCAGGCGCTCGACCCCGAGTGGAACATACAGGCCGCCCGGAAGCTGTGGAGCCGCGAGCGTAACTTCGGCGACTGGCCCCACTGCGAGCGGGCCCTGAAGAAGACCCCGTCCGCACCGGCCGCGTCCGCGTCGGCGTCCGCGTCCGCTTCACACTGAAGCCGAGCGCGCCTGCCTCACCTCCCCCCTGAAGAGGTGAGGCAGGCGCGTACGGATCAGGCGTCGAGGCCGCCGGCGAACCGCGCGAACGCGGCCCTGGTGCCCGGCCCGGCGATGCCGTCGATCGGACCCGTGTAGCCGTAGCCCCGCAGGCTGCGCTGCAGCGCCTTGATCGTGTTGGGGCCGGGGATCCCGTCGACCGCGAGGTGGTAGTCCCAGGTCATCCGCAGGTGGCGCTGCATCGCCTTCCAGCTCTCGGTGCCAAGCAGTCCGTCGATGTCTCCGGTGTAGCTGTAGTGCAGGGCCAGCCAACGCTGGAGCTGCTTGGCCTGAACGCTGTTCAGGCCGAGGTTGTTCGTCGCGAGCGTGCTGAAGGCCCCGGCACTCACCGCCGGCTCGGCCGCCGGTACGGACGCCGCGAAGCTGGTGCCCGCACCCGCGAGGGTGCCGATCGCCAACCCGACCACGGCGGTGGCGCTGACGATCGACCTCGTCATGACGCGCGGTCGCATGCGTTCTTCCCTTCGTTCGTTCGGTCCTTCGGTGACGTGAGCGGTCTGCCTCACGGATCAGCCGAGGTAGTCGGCGAACCGCGCGAACGCGGCCCTGGTGCCCGGCCCGGCGATGCCGTCGATCGGACCCGTGTAGTCGAAGCTCTCCCTCAGGAACTGCTGTAGCGCCTTGATCGTGTCGGGGCCGGGGATCCCATCGATAGGGTCGGTGTACCTCCAGTGCGCCGCCAGGTAGCGCTGCATCGCCTTCCAGCTCTCAGTGCCAAGGAGTCCGTCGATGTCTCCGGTGTAGTCGTAGCGCGGAGCCAGCCAACGCTGGACGTTCTTGGCCTGCGTGCCCGTCAGGCCGAGGTTGTTCGTCGCGAGCGTGCCGAAGGCCGCGGCGCTCACCGCCGGCTCGGCCGCCGGTACGGACGCCGCGAAGCTGGTGCCCGCACCCGCGAGGGTGCCGATCACCAACCCGACCACGGCGGTGGCGCTGACGCTCGACCTCGTCAAAACGCTCGGTCGCATGCGTTTCCCCCTGATGTTCGTTCGGTCCTTCGGTGACGTGAGCAGGGATCAGCCGATGTAGTTGGCCCAGTTCGACCACGCGGCCCTGGTGCCCGGCCCGGCGATGCCGTCGATCGGACCCGTGTAGATGGAGTGCTGCGTCAGGAACCGCTGCAGCGCCCTGATCGTGTCGGGGCCGGCGATCCCGTCGATGGGGTCGGTGTAGCCCCAGTCCCTTGCCAGGTAGCGCTGGATCGCCTTCCAGCTCTCGGTGCCAAGCAGTCCGTCGATGTTTCCGGTGTAGCCCCAGGAGCTTTTCAGCCAGCGCTGAATACCCTTGGCCTGGTCGTAGGTCAGGCCCAGGTTGTTCGTCGCGAGCGTGCCGAAAGCCTCCGCGCTCACCGCCGGCTCGGCCGCCGGTACGGACGCCGCGAAGCTGGTGCCCGCACCCGCGAGGGTCCCGATCGCCAACCCGACGACAGCAGTGGCGCTGACGATCGACCTCTTCATAACGCTCGGTCGCATGTGCTTTCCCTTCGTCCGGTGATGTTGCCGGTGTCGAACGGGGACGACGCTGGCAGGACGTCCCGGACCCTCGCAACGAACACCGTCTCCCTGGGACGGCGAGACGGTTTCAGCCGCCTGAGCTGGGCGGATGCCCCGTCGGCTGGGACGGGGATGGGATGCCGTGAGGGCCCCCACCCGTCGGGGTGGAGGCCCTCACATCACTCGCATACGCCTACCGGGTCAGAACGCGCCGTTCAGGTCCGACCAGCGGGCGTCCTCCGGGACGCCCGCGTACAGCGCGCCCGTGCCCTTGCCCGCGTAGAGGACCAGGCAGCCCACGCCTCGGCAGCCCTCACCGACGTAGCTGCTGGTCGTGATGCCGGCGAGGTCGTTGCGGCCATCGGCGTCGAAGTCGCCGACCGCGACGATCGATTCCATGACGTTCCAGCCGCCGGAGCCGATCAGCACGCGCGCGCCGACGCCGCCGGTGCTGGTGCCCGGGTAGAACCAGAGCTTGCCCGTGGAGCCCTCGCGGGCGATCAGGTCGGGCCGGCCGTCGCCGTTCATGTCACCGGGCGCGACCAGGGCGTTCATCGCGTTCCAGCCGCCGCTGCCGATCAGCTTGCGCGCGCCGAGGGTGCCCGTCGACGTGCCCGTTCGGCCCAGTCGTACAGGTCGTCCGCCAGGCGGTTCAGGTCCTCCGAGAGTTCGCCGAGTTCCTTCACCGCGAGGGGCCTCGTCCTGACCTGGAACGTCTTCTCGTGCCCTCGGGGGATGTTCATGACCATGAGGGTGCCGTCGGGTCGCCCCATCCATATGCCGTGGACGTAGGCGTTGCGGCTCTCCAGCCGCTCGTCGATCGCGTCGAGGATGTCGTCGAGGTCGGTGAGGGCGGTCTCGGGTATCCGACCGGCGGCAGCGGCGGACTCGGCGCGGGCCCGGATCTCCTTCACGAGCCGTCCGACGGGCTGGCCGTCGAACTTCGCCCGCTCGTCACCCGTCGTCGACAGGCGTAGCCCCGTCTCGCGAACTACCGCTTCCAGCAGTCCTGCCCGGCAGACCATGCGGCCCAGGGCGGCTTCGATGGGGCTGAGGTCGGCGGGTACCTCGCCGTTGTCGGTCGTCATGGCGGCAGGGTCCCACCCGCAGACCAGCGGGTGTAACAGGATTCGCCGCGCGACGTACTAGAGAGTGCCGAGGCCCCGCGCCCCCAGCTCATCCCCCGGAGGGCGCGGGCCTCGGCCTGAGGACTTCCGGTGTCGCGTACAGGGCGCGGTTCGTAGTCAACACCGCCGGAAGCGCGCGGTCTGGCCGGGTGTCTGGGCATGGGCCCTCGGCCAGACCGCGACGTGAGAACTTGCCGGACGGCACCTTCCCGATCATGTCCCGCACGCAGCCCGAGCAGCCGAGAGCCACCCCCGTGGCCCCTCCGGCGTCCGCGCTGCGATCCGCACGTCCCGGTGTCGTCTCCCGCGACGCTGCGAACGTCGCCGACATCCTCCTGCGCCTGCCGCCCACCGAGCGCCGCAACGCCTTCAAGCACCACCTGACGGCCCGGGAGCGGGCGGTGGTGATGACGGAGGTCGAGCGGGCCACCGGATCGCTGTACGGCCTGTGGCGGGACTCGCCGTCCGGGTTCGTCGAGGACGTTCTCGGCGAGAGCCTTTGGTCGAAGCAGAGGGCGGTGCTCGACGCGATCGTCGACCACCAGCGGGTCGCCGTGCCTGCGGGCTTGGGCGTCGGCAAGACGCACCTCGCCGCCCGCGCGGCCGTGTGGTTCACCAACGTGTACCCGGTCGGGACTGCGCTGTGCATCACGACCGCGACACGGT
Organism: Streptomyces hamibioticus; assembly: GCF_047946815.1. NCBI lineage: Bacteria > Bacillati > Actinomycetota > Actinomycetes > Kitasatosporales > Streptomycetaceae > Streptomyces > Streptomyces hamibioticus. Next base: position 7,384,318 of record NZ_JBKKQY010000001.1, on the reverse strand, counting down.
TCCGGCAGGTGCAGCGGCAGCTCTGGCCGCACATCCGGAAGGTTGTCCCGCGCGCCGGCCTTCCCGGCTACTGCGACACCGTCCAGTACAAGATGCCCGACCCGTACGGCAACGACGTGGTCGCCGCCTACGGCTTTTCGGCGCCGGCCAATGATGAGGCGGCGATGCAGGGCATCCACATGCCGCACCTGCTGCTACTGAGCTTGTTGCCGTGATGTCGTCAAGGTGAGGCTGGTTTCGGTGAGGCATCCGTCGATGAGGTTGCTGCGGTATTGGATCTGGCGGAGGCCATGCCGGAGGGTGCGCATCAGGTGGTCTGGGTCGGTGAAGGCGGTGTTGGCCTGGCTGCTGCGTCGTAGCAGTGACCAGAGGCCTTCGACGGGGTTGAGGTTGGGTGCGTATGCCGGCAGGAAGTAGCAGGTGATCCAGTCGTGTGCATCGATGAACGCTCTCAGCCGGGCGTCCTTGTGGACGTTCAGGTTGTCCCAGACGAGCACAATGGGTGCACCGAGCTGCTGATGGGCGGCGACGAGCAGGTCGCGGTAATCGGTCCAGGTGAAACTGCGTCTGCCGCCCCGCTTGTGATCGACGTGCCGCTTGAGCCGGTAGATCAGGCGTGAGCGTTCGCCCGGCTTGTAGCAGGCCAGGGCCGCGATGGAGAAGCGGCGCTGGGAGCGTCCCCGCACCCGGATGAGGGTGTGTGTCCGCGTCGGGCCCAGCTGCGGGTGGTGGGCGGCGTCATCGAGAAGCCGGCTTCGTCTTCGAAGCACAGCCAGGCCCCGAGCGCCGCCGCGGTGTTTCCACGTGGGGCCATGTCTCCTTCACCCAGCCGGTGACCGCTTCTTCGTTGCGCTCCAGAGCGCGGCGGGCGGGGACCTGGTGGCTGAAGCCGTGCCGGCGCAGCATCTTCGCGATGGCCGAGAGCGACATGCTCTTGTGGAACCGGCGCCCGATCAGCGTCTTGATCCGCGTCAGCGTCCAGGTCTGGTCCGGCCAGCCGTGTGCGACGGGGCCCCTGGCCAGCTCCTGCTCCAGTACCGCGAACAGCTGCTCGCTCAGTTTGGGCAGCGACACCGGACCCACTGAGCGAAGACCGTCCGGGCCTGTTTTCTGCCAGGCCAGGCGCCACCGCTGAACGGAGCGCACGCTCACCCGTAAGCCTTTGGCGACCTCGGTGTTGGAGGCGCCGGCGCCGAACCGTTCGGCGGCCTCCATCCGGATCCGCTCACGAAACGCCTGCCGTTCAGGCGTCAGCCCACCACCCTGCGGATACCTCATACAAACGGCATACCGCGACGATCACACGCCGTCAGCCCCCAACGACACCACGCCAACAAGCTCAGTAATCGTCGACGAGGCGGGCGGTATCGCCCCGATGATCGGCCACGGCACCAACAACTTGCTCACCGGCGGCCACGCCGCCATGCTGGCCATCGGCAACCCGGCGATGGACGATCCGGCCTCGTGGTTCGAGGAGCTGTGCGTCGAGGGCGACGACCCGGCCGAGCCGACCACCGTCGCGATCCCGATCTCCTCCCTCGACTCCCCCGCGATCACCGGGGAGCGCGCCCCGTACTGCACGGACTGCCCGGCGGGAGTGGACCGGCACTCGCTCGCCGACCACATGCCCGACCAGGACTGGGTCGACCGTACGATCCGCTCCTACGGAGAAGACCACCCCTACGTGATCGCCAAGGTGTTCGCCCGGTTCCCGAAGGGCGGCGGCGTCGTCATCCCGCCGAGCTGGGTCGGATCCGCCATGGCGTTCGAGGACCCCGTCGGCGACGGGTGGCGTCGAATCTGCGACCTCGGCCTGGAGGGCGAGACCGCGACGCACACCGTCCGCGACGGGGCATGGGTCCGCCTCGGCGTGGACGTAGCCGCGGACGGTGGCGATGAGTTCACGGGTGTCGTCACGGTGACCGGCTCCCCGTCGACGTGAGTGACGAGCCCCCTGCCGCTGTCCCATGCGTGTACTGGGCCTTGCCAGCCGTCGGGCGCCGGACGCAGTTCAACGACCTTGCCCGCGTAGAACTGCGCGACAGGCCGCAGGACGTTCAGCCACTCTTCGAGGACCGGCGGGAACTCGATCACGCCCCTACCAACGAGCATGCGAGTACACCGTCACCTCGGTATGGACATTCTTTTCGCGCATGTGAGCCGTTGCGACAACGCCCGTCAACCGCCCCCGGCAGTCCGTAGCTAAACAAGGGCCGTGCAGGCATACCACCCGGCTACGACGGCCAGATCACCGCACCGTCACGCACCACCAACGGCTCGGGCTGGGGATCTTCGTAGAACCGGGTCCAACCCAAGGTGACCCTGCCGTCGGGACCTCGGTGTCGACCGTCGGCCTTGGTCGCGAGCCAGCTGAGGAGTTGCCCGACGCGCTCGAAGTCGTCGGGGTGGATCTCCTGCCGGCTCGTCAGGCTCCAAGCGCCGGCCACGGTGCCCTGCCTGCGTGCCAGGACCGAGGCCAGGGAACCGTCCACCTTGGACGCCTGGTCGTGCTGGCCCAGGGTGGCTCGGGATGGTTCTCGATCACAGGCTTTCCGTGGTCATCCTCCACTACGACGGGCAATTCGGTCACGATGCGGAGGACGTCCAGCAAACCAGGGGGAGGCGTAGACGTCGAACAGCCCCAGCTTCTCGAAGACCGGTGCCAGCGTGGGGTTCTCGGCGCGGAACGCGGCGGCCTCGGCCGGCTGGGCGGAGTCCTGCGGGACCAGGGAACCGGGGACTGCTGCCAGGCTCAGCAGCAGGAGCAGGATCAGCGCCGTGCGCATCGAGGTGAGCGTGCGCCACATCCACCGCAGCCACCCCAGAGGGCCGAGCCGGGCGCCGACGAGGGCTTCGGCATCGTCCCGGGGCGCGCTGGACATTGCCGAGTGCGGCGTCTCGAACGGGCTCTTCGGGACGCTGTCAGAGTGGTCGGTGTCCGTAGGAGTCCGGCTGTGCGGGGTGGGCATGCCATTCACCGGCCTTCGGCGATGACGGGGGCCAGCATGGAGAAGACCTGCTTTTCGTTGACTGCCTTCAGCGCCCGTGCAGCGATGCCTCCCTGACGGTCGATCACCACCGTGGACGGGATCGCCTGCGGCAGCAGGTGCCCCTTGAAGCGCAGCACCAGCTTCCCCCGGGGATCGTAGAAGCTGGGGTACGTGATGCCGTACTGCAGCTCGAACGCCTTCGCGGGGCCGACCGACATGTCGCGGGTGTTGATACCCAGAAACTGCACGCCCCGGCCCCGGGTCGCCTCGAAGGCGCGCACCAGATGCGGCGCCTCGGCCTTGCACGGCTCGCACCAGGAGCCCCACACGTTGAGCAACACCACGCTGCCGCGGTAGTCGGAAAGCCGCAGCGGCTCTCCGTCCAGGCTCTTGCCGGAGATGTCGGGTGCCTCGGTGCGCCGCCCGGCCGGAATCGCGGTGATCTCCCCGGCGCCCTCAGGAGACCCCGACGAGGGGCCAGGAGACCCGCCGGTACCGGAGGACCGATTCGCTCCGCCCTCCGCTGCCGACGTACACCCGGCGAGCAGCAGCGCCGCGCCGGCCGTCAGCAGTTGCCGACGGCTTCGCGGGGGCGTGCCCGCGGACCTGGGGCCTGGCCACCCCGCACTACTCCGAAGCTGCTTAGGTGACATGGGGAAGAGTGTGGCACGGGCGATGCACCGCCATGACGCCACCCCCTGGAGTGCGGAGATGAACGCCGTACTCCGGTCACACGCGTACGGGTGACCGCCGTGAGGCGCTCGACCATACCCAGGCAGTACCGCTCCCGGCGGAGCACGGTGAACCCCGTCCGCTCCACCAGGAGCAGCAACCTGCACAGGCGGTAGGCGTGGGAAAGGCGCCTCAGCACCGGTACGGCGAGCCGCTGGACGACGCGTACGGGGAACCTGGTACTGGGAATGCGGTCGATCAGCAGGTGGCCACCCGGCCGCAGCACCCGGTGCATCTCGCGCACCGCGGCGCGGTCGTCGGACATGCAGCACAGCGCCAGTGCGCACACCACCGCGTCGAAAGAGGCATCGGGGAACGGCAGCGCGTCGGCGGCCCCCTCCACAGCGTCACGGCCGCCGGGGAGGCGGCCGCGCGCGGCCGGTCCCATCCAGCATTCCCGGGGACAGGTCGATGCCGATCACCTCGGCCCGCGCCGGGTAGTGCGGCAGGTCCCGGCCGGTGCCGACGGCCACCTCCAGGACCTTGCCGGTTGTCTGCGCGCACACCCACGACCGGCCGTCACCGACCAGCAGCCGGTCGTACGGGCGCATGCAGCCGTCGTACGAGGGTGCGTCGCGATTCCAGTACCGCCGCACCCGTGCATCCCGGCTCATCTTCGCGCCCCTGGATGCCCCTCCTTGGCCGCACTGGATCCAGCCCGGGTGGTTCAGTGACCGGCCGCCCGGGTGACCGGAACGCGTTCGGTGAAGGTCTTGCCGCCGTCGGTCGTCTCGTACACGCCGTCCTGGGTGGCGGCCAGTATGCGGTCGGCACTGACCGCGGTGAGCGCCTGGGGCTGCCCGCCGGGCACGCTTCCCGCCTTCTTCCAGGTCTTGCCGCCGTCCGCGCTGAGGTGCAGGGCGCCGGTCGGATCGATGCCGTAGAGGGCGTCGGGCCCGGCCCACGAAACGTACGACATCACCGGTTCGGTGCCGGGGGCGAACGTCTCCCCGCCGTCGGTGCTCTTCGCGACGCCCTGCTGTGTGGTGGCCAGTACCAGGTCGGGGTCGTTCGGACTGACGGCGATGTCGAGGGCTGCGAGCTTTGCGCGGTCGTCCCAGGTCTTGCCGTCCTTGCTGACGCGGAGCAGGCCGTTGGTGCTGTCGTATCCGTAGATCGTGTTGTGGGCGTACTCCAGGGCGTGGAAGTCGGCCTCGCCGCCGAGGGAGAGGGTGTTCCAGGTCTTGCCGGAGTCGGTGGACTCGATCAGGCCGCGGTTGGCATGATCGCCGCTGCCCGGTGCGGGGTGGCCGCTGCCGAGGAACGTGTTGGGGCCTTTCACGGTGAAGCCCATGTAGTCGGCGGTGTCGCTGACCCGCTTCGCGGAGCCGTCCGCCTCGACGGCGATGACTCCCTCGTGGGTGGCGACGTACAGCCGCCCGTCGGCCGGGTCGATGCCGAGCCCGTGGATGTGACTGACGGCCACCCCGGACGCCGGTGATTCCTCGGAGGCGGGGGTGTCGGAGCCTGCACCGCAGGCGGTCAGCGCGGCGGCGAGCAGGGCCGCGGCCGCAGTCAGGGCAGGGCGGAAACGGGACGTCATCGGAGGGAACCTCGTACGGATGCGGAACGGATGCTGTCGCGGGCACGACGGCCCGGCTGGCTCACGAGGGAGGCTGGGCCCGCCACCACCCACAACCTACGCGCTTTCGGAGATGGACGGAGCCCGTCCCCGGCGACCACGAGCCGGGCCCACCGGTCACCGCGGCAAGCGGCCCCACCTCAGGTCGGCCGCAACTGCGGATCTCTCCACCGCTGGGTCGTTCCCATGCGGCCCCGGTCTGCCGACCTGGCCTGCTGCACGGCGCCCAGAACGGCCCGGGTGACCGGCTGACCGGCGCGGCGGCACTCCCCGGACAGACCGGGACTCCACCCGTACGGGGGATCATCACCCCATCCAACACCCAAGTCTCTTAGGAGATCGGCTAGCGTGCCGGAGCGTCAGCACTCTGCGACGCACCGTCGCAGTACAGCGCGAACGGAAGGTGGCCTATGACCACACGACTCCTCTCCCGCGCCGGCGCCCTCGCCGGGGCCGTCCTGGTCTCCTCGGCCGGATTCTCAGGCCTGGCACAGGCACACACCCCCGCGTCGCCCGCCGCGAGCGCCATGGACATGGCCTCACAGATGCGCGCCGGCGCGGCGGACATGCGCGCGATGCACATGAAGATGCCCATGGACTCGACGGCGGTCCACTCGACTGCCCCGAAGGACCGGTGCAAGGCCGCCTGCACGGTGCACGCGGCGCTTGGCCGGAGCTGCGCGTGCTGCGAGCAGGGACCAGCCCGGGCCGCCCAGCACGAGAAGTGCTGCGCCGCATCGCACGGCACATCGGCCCGGACCGCCAAGCAGGGCGGTTGCTGTGCCGGGCCGCCCGCCTCGCATCGCGTCCCGGCACGGGTTGACGGCAGCGTGGGATGTTGCGACAAGCACAGCTGATCAGGGCCCGGGGTGTGGCAGGAGCACTCTCGCTTCTACCACACCCCGAGTCTGTATGCCGGACGAGGCTCCCACGCGACGGAGCGCGAGGCGGGATCGACCCTCTCTCTTCCACTCGGCTCTGGAGCCGCCGACGGTCGAAGGGGCAGGGCGATGGGCCCCCCGTGGCCTCGGCGCGGATGGGGGGCGGCACCAAGCGCATAGCGCCTCGCTTCAGAGCGGGAGTTCGTAGCCGCTGATCCAGGTCTGCATTTGGTAGATCATCCAGCTCCACAGGCCCGAGACCTGGGCGGTGCCGACCGCCACGAGCAGGGCGCCGCCGATGCGCAGCACGGTGCGGGTGTGACGGCGGGCGAAGTCGAAGGCGCGCATGCTTTTGCCGAGGGCGAGAGTGAAGAGCAGGAACGGTATGCCGACCCCGACCGCGTAGAGGAAGGCCAGGAAGGCACCGCGTCCCGCCGAGCCGGTGGTCAGGGACAGCGAGAGCACGGCGGCGAGCGTGGGGCCGATGCAGGGGGTCCAGCCGATACCGAACATCACGCCCATGAAGGGGGCGCTGGCGAGCCCGGCGCGCGGGGTGAAGCGCGGCTTGAAGGTGCGCGACAGCAGGGGGATGCGCTCCAGGGCGCCCATGAACATCAGTCCGAGCAGAATGGTCAGCACACCGAGGACGCGGATGACCGTGCCCTGATGAGCGAGCAGCACCGTGCTCATGGACCCGAAGAGTGCGCCGTAGGCGGTGAAGACGGTGGCGAAGCCGAGGACGAACAGGGCGGTGCCCAGCAGGGCAAGACCCCGGACCCTGCCGCCCGGGGCGTTCTGCGCTTCGTGGGCGTCGGCGGCGGCCATGCCGGTGGTGTACGAGAGGTAGCCCGGGACCAGGGGCAGGCAGCACGGGGAGGCGACGGTGATCGCACCCGCGGCGAGCGCGATGGGCGCGGCCAGGAAGAGGGATCCGGAGCCGACCACCTGGCTGATATCGACGGACAAGACGCTGCCTTTCGGTGAGGTGCGGGCCCGGCCGCCCCTGGGCTCGCCGGGATGCCGCCGCCAGGGCCGGTCGGGGTAGCGGGTCGACAGCACCCTATCTCCTAGGTAGCTTAGGTCCGAAGCTGCATAGGTTTTCGCGGGCGCCTCGGCCTGTGACCTGCCGGAAAGGGCCTGCGGATGGGCGAGCTGTTGTTCGGGACGACGCTGCTGGCGTCGTTCCTCGGCGGAATGGTGGCGCTGCTGGCGCCGTGCTGCATCTCGGTGATGCTGCCGGCCTACTTCGCCACCGGCTTCCGCTCCCGCGGCCGGGTCGTGGCGGGCACTCTGGCCTTCGGCGCCGGCGTGGCCACCGTCATCGTCCCCATTGGACTGGGTGCCACCGCCCTGTCCGCCGTGTTCCAGCGGTACCACCTGTGGATCTATCTGACCGGTGGCGTGCTCATGCTGGCTGGCGGTCTGGCGGTGCTGGCCGGGTGGAAGCCGAAGCTGCCGATGCCGTCCGGGGGCACCCCGCGGCAGGGCGGTGGCTTCAAGGCCGCCTACGGGCTCGGAGCGTTCTCCGGCATCGCCAGCGCGTGCTGCGCGCCGGTGCTGGCCGGGGTCGTGGTGCTGTCCGGCGCCAGCGGTTCCTTCCTGGCGGCGCTCGGCGTCGCGCTGACCTACGTCCTGGGCATGGTCGCCCCGCTCGTGGTCATCGCCCTGGCCTGGGAACGCGGGCACCGCGGCCCGGCCAAGGTCCTTGAGGGCCGCCAGGTGCCGCTGCGGCTCGGCGCCTGGCGGCGCCGCCTCCCGCTGGGTGACCTGCTCGCCGGCAGCCTGCTGGTGGCCATGGGCGTACTGACGGCGGCGCTCGCCTTCACCGGATCGGACATGGCCCCCTCGGGCTGGCGGGCCCGGCTCGCCGCCGATCTGGACCACTTCGCCTCTCGGATCACCGACGCCCTGTCCTGGCTGCCCGGCTGGGCGGTCGCACTGGCGGCCGCCGTGGCTGTGGCGCTGCTGATTCGCCGCGCACTGCGGTCCGCCACGCCGGCCGGGGCCGAGCCCGTCGGCGCCGATGCCCCGGATCCGGCCGCACCTGCCGCCTGCTGCACCGGGCCCGGAACCGAAGAGGACTCACTCACCTCGACTTCCGCCGCCGACACCGACCGCCCCACCCCCATGGAGGCCCCCACCGATGGCCGCTGACACCCAGCACACGCCCAAGCCCGGCACCAAGGCCGCCCGGCGTGAGAACACCAAGCAACTGCGCGAGGCCCAGAAGCAGCGGGAGCAGCGCAACCGGCGCCTGCGCCGTACCGCCCTGGTCACCGCGGCCGTGGTCGCCGTCACCGGGGGCCTGTACCTGGTGTTCGACCAGTCCGAGCAGGCCGCGCAGAACGTCAGCTACGACGTCGGCAAGCCCGGCATCGGCAAGACCGCCCCCGACTTCACCCTGACCTCCAGCGCGGGCGGCCAGGAAACCCTGGCCGACCACCGGGGCGAGACCGTGCTGCTGTACTTCCACGAAGGCGGGGGCTGCCAGCCGTGCTGGGACCAGATCGTCGACCTGGACAAGGCGTGGCAGAAGTTCGAGGGCCTCGGCGTCGACAGCATGCTCTCCATCACCACCGATGCGGCCGACCTGACCAAGCGCAAGGTCAAGGACGACGGCATCAAGTCCCCGGTGCTCTCCGACCCCGACCTGAAAGTCTCCAAGGAGTACACCACCAACGAGTACGGGATGATGGGCGGTTCCACGAACGGCCACAGTTTCCTCCTGGTCGGCCCCGACGGGAAGATCCAGTGGCGCGCGGACTACGGCGGCGCCCCCGACTACACCATGTACGTCAAGGTCGACAAGCTGCTGGCCGACCTGAAGGCGGGGCGGCAGACATGACCGACCCGACCGTCCGGCACCGGATCACGCTGCTCACCCAGGCGGACTGCGCCTTCTGCGAGCACGCCAAGACCGTCCTGGCCAAGGTCGGCGCCGACCACCCCCTGGACATCACCGAGATCGACCTGACCAGCGAAGAAGGCCGGCGCCTCGGCGCCGAGGCCGGACTGCTCTTCGCCCCCGGCATCCTCCTGGACGGCGAGCCGTTCTCGTACGGCCGCGTCTCCGAGCGCCGCCTGCGCCGCACCCTCAAAGCGGCGACGACCCACACCCGCAACAACCCGAGCCCATAACGAGTCAAGGAGATCACGATGGACTTCTTCTACCTTCTGGCCGTGCTGGCCTGCCCCGTCGGCATGGGCACGATGATGTGGTTCATGATGAAGGGCACCCGCCAGCAGGGCGGCGCCCAGGCCCCGCAGGACAAGACCGCAGGCTTCGCGGGATTCGACAAGAACCCGCGCCAACAGGAGGTCGATGCCCTGCGCAAGGAGATCGCCGGCCTGCGCGCCAAAGTCGACGGCCAGCCGGAGGCACCGGCGCAGGAGCGCACGCGATGACCGACACCATCCTGCCGCCGCTGTTCGCTGCGGCGGCGATCACACTGACCTACGTCTTCTGTATCCGGCCCATGCGACAGGGCCGCGGTTGCCACATGATGCCGCAGCAGTCACAGAACGGGCAGGCGTCCTGCCACTCCACCACGGACCCCAGGAAGCCCGCGCGGAGCTCCGTCCCCGACAGCACGGACGCGGAGATCAAACGGCTGCGTGAAGAAGTCCAGCTGCTCCACCACGAGCTGGACCTCCGCGCCGCCGAACATCCCACCGACGCGGTCCGGTTCCAGAAGGATGAGTCTCGCTGAGCATCTCGGACATACGCCCGCGACGGCTCCCCACCGGCCCCCGCTCGGCGGGACCGTCGCGGCGCACAGCTGTCACCGGCCTGCTGGCCCTCGCGGCCGGCACGCTCACCGCCTGCGTCGGTGACCAGGACGAAGGCAACAGCGCCGGGGCTCTGGGGCCGGCGAAGGGCAGCTCCTCACAGTACCTCCAACCTGGCGAGCGTGCCGTGACCCCCGCATTGAAGGGGATCACCCTGGATGGCGAACAGGCGGACATCGCTCGTATGCGCGGCCAGGTGGTCGTGATCAACATCTGGGGTTCCTGGTGCGCACCCTGCCGCAAGGAAGCCCCCGAACTGGTCAAGCTGCACAAGGAGACCGAGCCGCTGGGGGTGAGATTCCTCGGCATCGACATCCGCGACAACAAATCCGCGGCGAAAGCCTTCGAACGCACCTACGACATCGCCTATCCCAGCATCTACGATCCCGACGGCCGCACCGTGACCGGCTTCAATCAACTCGCACCCCGCGCCGTCCCCACCACCTACGTCATGGACAAGAAGGGCCGCGTGGCCGCACTGTCCATCGGCCCCCTCACGTACAGGGACTTCTCCCCCATCATCAAGGACATCGCTGCGGAGAAGGCGTGACCGCCGTGGCCGCAGCTGCCAACGCGGGCGTGGAGGCGGTTGGATGAGCCCGCAAGGTGAGTGGACGGCCTCCGGGGCCCGAGTGAAGGGCGGGACGCTCACCCGCGTTCGCGACGAGACCGCGCTCGTCCTCTTCCCCGACCACTGGCAGGCGGGCTCCTTCCAGCAGGAGACCCCCGACGCTCGCCTAGGCCACATCCCCGCCACCTACTGCTGACGTCCCTTCAGCGGCGCGTGGTCGGTCATTCTCCGCCCGCGACGGGAGAAGAACGTGATCCGCCAGGCGTCAAGACCCTCCCCTGCCGGGGCGCTTGCTATCCCGCCCTCGATGTGGCGGGGGGGTCGTGCTGATCGCGGTCATCACCCTCGCGTGGGCGTGGCCACAGTGATGCACAAGCGCCGCAAGGGAGTACTCAATCCACTGTGGGTGTCCTCAACGACGGACAAGCTGGCCATCACGCATGTGGTGCTCTCCCCGGCGCTGCGGCCCGTCACGCTGACGTTCGTCTTCGCCCTGTGCTCCCTGGGGCAGGCTGTCGCTTGGACGTGGGCGTTGTGGGACCGCGCCCCGGCGTTGCACCGGCCGGTGCCGACTCGCCCGGGAGCTGCGAGCAGCACGGGCGAGGGTGTCGGCTGGCCGCGCACGCCACTCCCGTCACCCGCGCCCGTCTCTCGGTAATGGCCGTCGAAGATAGCCTTCATAGTCCGCCACCGAGAGGAGGGGAAGCAAGACGAACGTCAGGGCCAGCCGACCGTGGTAACGGCCGTCGGGCGTCGCCCTGGGCCGCGCGGGCACCGATGACGCCGCCGCTTGCGCCGGCCACCATACGTCCGGAGCCTGCTGCGCCGACGGTGCCCCGAAGGCCGGCACCTGGAGATGTCACCGCTCATGATCGTGGTCCTGCTTCGGGTTGAAGGTGGGCGCCTCGACCGGGACATCCAGCGTGACCGGGGCGGTTTTCGCGAAGTGCAGTTGCACGGAGACGCGGTCACCTTCGACCGGTTTCCGGCTGAGGCTCATGAACATCAGGTGACTGCCGCCGCGCTTCAGTACGAGCGTTCCGTGAGCCGGGGTCTCCAGGGTCGTCACCTGCCGCATCCCGTCGCCGGCGGCCTGGTGCAGGGAGATGTCGTCGGAGAGGTCGCTGGTGACCGAGACGAGCTCGTCGGCCGCGTCGCCGCTGTTGGTCACCGTCAGGTAGCCGCCCGCGAGATCGGATGTGACCGGCTGCGGCATGAACGCACCGGAGACGGTGAGTTCGGGCCCCTTCGGGCCGGAGGAGCAGGCGGCGAGTGCCACAGGGGCCATGAGCGCCAGGGCGGCCGACAGAGCGGCGCGGCGCCCGGTCACGGAAGCTTTCCCTTGATGAGCTTGGGAAGGTCCTTGGCGTAGTCCTCCGCTGTGGCCTCCTGGCCGCTGTAGATGACATGCGCTTTGTCGTCCTTCGGAGAGAAGGCCAGGACCGTCTTGCCGTGCGTGGCGCTGACCTTGCCGTCCTTGCTCTTCACGGGTGGCGCCATGCCCACGCCCACGCTGCGGGCGGCCGCCTCGACGGTCTTGTAGTCCCCGCTGAGCCCGATGAAGTCCGGGTTCCCGGCGCTGCGCAGCCACTTGCCCAGCTCCTCTGGTGTGTCGCGCTCGGGGTCGGTGGTGACGAACACGAACCGGAGCTTGTCCTGGTCGGCCTTGGGCAGGTCCTTGTACGCGAGGGCCATGTTGCTCACGGCCAGCGGGCAGGCGTCCGGACAGTGGGTGTAGCCGAAGTAGAGCAGGGTGAGCTTGCCCTTGGTCTGCTCCCGCAGGTCGAACTTCTCGCCGTGGGTGTCGGTGAGGACCAGTTCCGGCTTGGTGAACGGCTGGTCCAGCACGGTCACGGCCTTGTCCGTGCCCGCGGTGGCGTCGACGGAGACGACGGGCTTGTCCTCAGCTCCGGCTTCGGATCCGGCGCCGCTGCCGCAGGCGGACAAGGTGAGCGCGGCAGCCGCAATGACCGCGGCGGCGAGCAGGGTGCGATGACGCATGACGAACGACCCCCAGGGGGTGGTGACAGGACGGTGCGGGATGGCACCCGCGAAACAACTAAGCTCTTTAGGTGTTCGGTGGTGGAGTTTACGACGGCCCCGTCCGGGGGCCCGCAGGCACCCCGCCCCGACGGGGTACGGAGTGCCGCCGGCACCCGCCGGGGGTGGCGGCAGGCCTGGGCCGCCACCCCCGGTAGGGGTCACTTCGTGGGGCTCGCGCCGCGCTCGGCGAGCATGTCGGCCATGAGCTTCATCTCGGACTGCTGGCCGCGGACCATGCCTTCGGCCAAGTCCTTGATCTGCTCATCGTCGGCCAGGTCAGCGGCTCTTTGGGCCATGTCGACGCCGGCGCGGTGGTGCTCGGTCAGCAGCCGCAGATAGAGAATCTCGGCGGTCCTGCCCTCGGCCTTGCGCAGCTGGTCGATCTGGGTGTTCGTGGCCATGCCGGGCATCAGGGAGCCGTCGTGCGGCTCGTAGGCCATGCCGCGGCCCGACCAGGCCATCGGCGGCTTGTCGGAGACGGTCGGAAGTCCCCAGACCTCCAGGCGGCCGAGGAGCATGCCGCGCTGGTTGGCCTGGGTGTTGATGACGTCGAAGGCGAGGCGGCGCACGTCCTCGTCGTCGGTGCGGTCGCGGACGATGAACGACAGGTCCACCGCCTGCTGGTGGTGGACAGCCATGTCCCGGGCGAAGCCCGCGTCCGCCGACGCCGCGGACGGCGCCGGTTCCGACTCGGGCGGGTTCTTCGCCGCGATCAGCGCGAGGACCACCAGCCACAGGCCGACGAAGGCGCCGCCCCCGGCCAGGAGCCACCGGCGCGAGGCGCGGGCGCCGACGGCGGGGGCGCTCACTGCATGCTCCCGCCGGAGCAGGTGGCGCCCTTCTCCGGGGTCTGCTCGCCCTGGACGTACTTGTCCAGGAACTGATCGACTCTGGTGTCGGATGCCTTGTCCACCTCCAGCTGGACGCCCCAGGCGGTCAGCGTGATCGGCGAGGACTGGTCCTTGTAGGGGCTGAGGAAGGTGTACGGGGTTTTGGACACCCGGTCGCCGAGTGACTCGATGTCCGTCTTGGCGGCCTTGTCGTTGTAGGTGATCCAGACGGCACCGTGCTCCAGGGAGTGCACGGCGTTCTCCTGCTTGATCTCCTTGGTATACACCTTGGCGTCGCAGGCGGCCCAGACCGGGTGGTGGTCGCCGCCGGCAGCGGGGCTCATCGGGTAGGCGACCTTGGTCTGCACGTGGTTCTGGCTGAGGTTCTCCCAGGTCTTCACCCCCTTCACGGGGGCTGCCTTGGCCGCTTCCTTGGCGCGCTGCGATTCCTCTGCCGAGGACCACAGGTACCAGCCGCCGCCGAGCGTGGCGGCGACGACCGAGGTGACGGCGGTGATGGTGAGGATCCTGTTGCGCCGTTCGCGGGCCTGTTCGGCGCGGCGCATCTGCTCTATACGGGCGCGGCGTTCCGCGCTCTTGGCTTTCGCGTTCGAGCCCATGGGTGTGTCCTTCTCCGCGCCGCTCCTGAACTCGGCGGCGTTGCTCGTGCTGGGGGATGGTCAGACGCGCGGAACCGGAGCAGCGCATGCTTAGGCGACGCGCTCCGGCCTCACTCGCTACACCCGCAGCACCTGCAACTGATGGAGATCCGGGGGTCGGGATGCCAAGTTGCCGTGGGCAGCGACGGTGGCTGCCTGAACAGGCTCGATCGCCACGGCCACTTGCTCATCGGCCGGAGCAGAACACGGCCCGGAACGGGCGGAATCGTCGCGGACACCTTCGGGCAGGCCGCTGTCGCAGTGCCCACGGCTGTCCTCGCGTACACACTCATCACAAAGGGGCTGATCGGACATGCCCGTCTCGGAGACGGCGTGGGAGACCATGCTCCCGTGCGGGGCAGCATGGCTCTGCGCCATGCCCGCAGGCATCTGGTCGGCCAGGGCGGCGCCACACATCAGGGTGGTAAAGGCCAGGCCCGTCAGCACGACGGCCAGCAGCCTGCCGATCAGCCCCCGCTTACCCCTGCCGGCAACGCTCGGCAGGCGAGGTGACGAGGCGCTCATCGCCACCGGCTCAGTCCGAAGAGCGCCAGCACGATGCCGCCGACCTGCCCGTAGGAGTGGTGGGGATCGAAAGGCAGCACCAGGAAGCCCGGCATGTTGTCGAGCAGGGTCGAGGGTGAACAGTCCGACCCCCACGCACAGCGCCGTCCACATGACGACCCGGTCCCGGCGGTGGGCCGCCTGCGGATTCCTGGCCGCGGCGGGCTTGGACATGCGGGCCACTCCCATTACCTAAGCTCCATAGGTGATAAGAGTGAAAGTATCAGATGCCCGCACCCAGGCCCTGGGTCTTACACGAGACGCTGAGCGCCGGCCACCGAGGCGTCGGGCAGCGGGCAAGTCGTCATGCCGGTCGCCGCTACCGCGGGCTGGGCGGCCAGGACCAGCGGCAGTGCCAGCACCGCACCCGCCACCAGTGCCCCGGCCGAGACGGCCGCCCGGCGCAGTGGCCGAGGCGGGCCGAGGAGCCGTCGCACCCGGCCGGCGACCTGGCCACCGGACGCCGCCAGTGAAGCGGCCGGCACCCCGGCCCCGGCCAGCTCGACCAGCGCACCGGCCAGGGTGAGGGAATCGGTACGGTCCGTGGCCTCGTCGTCGGCGGCCATCTCCACCAGCTGCCGGGTGTGATCCGCCGCGGTACGGAACAGCGACACCTTCGGGAAGGCCCGCTCCAGTGCCTCTGCGTAGGCAAGGACCAGGTGGTGCCGCTGGCGGATGTGAGCCCGCTCGTGGGCGATCACCGCATCCAGCGCGTACGGCTCCAGCGCGGCCAATGCCGCCGAGGTCAGCACGATCCGGTGTCCGGTTCCGGGCAGGCAGTACACCGCCGGACGGTCGTCCTGCAGGACGGTCACCCCCAGATCGGGGTGCGCGCGACCGACCATCGCCAGCACGTCGGCGTGCCGACGGCGCTCCCGCCGCGCCCGCCACAAGGATGCCCCCAGACACCAGCCGGCGCGGCCCACCACGGCCAGGGCCAGGACCGTGCCGGTGGCGGCCGTCACTGCACCGCCCGGCGTGGCGTACTGAGCGCGCAGTGCCATCACGCACGCGTGCAGCATGTCCGCCAGGCTGCCGCTGATCGGCATCATGGGCACGGCCAGAACGAGCCCGGCCAGCGCGACCGAGAGGACAACCGTGGCCGTGATCGCCTGCCAGGCCCAGATCGCCAGCCGCGGGGCCCGCGCCGCCCAACCCGTACGGACCAGCAGGACCGGGGCAAGGGTGCCCACCAGGGCCGCGTAACCCAGCAGCAGCAGTGCGACCCTCATGAGCGGCTCCCGTCACGGCGTGCGGCGAGTGCCGCCCGCAACTCGTTGACCTCGGCCTCGTCCAGCCCGTCGAACAGCCGCACCAGGGTCGCGGTACGGTCCGCTCCGGTCGCCCACACCTGGTCGATCAGAGACGCCGCATACTCTTCACGGTCCTTCGTGGCCTGATAGTTGAAGGCCCGGCCGTCCTTCGCCCGGGACAGCCAGCCCTTGCGATGCAGGATCTCCATCACCGTCTGCACCGTGTTGTACGCCAGTGGCTGCGGCCGGTCGCCATTGAGCCGATCCAGCACCTCGCGCACCGGCAGCGGCGCCTCCGCGGCCCACACCACGTCCATGATCGCCTGCTCCAGCTCGCCAAAGCCTCGCATCCCGGCCGCCTCCCTGCACGAAAACCTAAGCACCATAGTACGCATCGCCTACTTGAGTGCTGGGGCGGTGGCATCGACACCTGCGGTGGCAAATCTCCCTGCCTGGGTGTGAGGAGTCGGTCACTGCTCCAGGTCGATCTTGCGTTGCAGGTATTCCTCACGGCCGATCTCGCCCGCGGCGTACTGCCGGCGCAGTTCCTCCTGGGCATGATCGTGGCGACTGGGAAACTCGGACCGGCTGGGACTATTCGTGAGTGCGCGCACGCCCCACACGGCTCCGGCGACGCCGAGCCCGAGCACCATCACCGCCACAACTCCCCAAAGGATCATCATCCAGGGGCCCATCATTCCCATCATGTCGCACATTGCTCTCAGCTCCCTGGCTGAAATCGGACGCCCCCGCGGTCTCTGCCCAACGTAACACCTAAGAGGCTTCGGAGTACGGACGGCGGACACTGCCCGGCGACCTGCTCGGCTGCCGTGGGGAGTGCAAGCCGCTGATTCGATGCCTGTATCTGGTAGATCATCAAGCTCCAGACAGCGGAAACCTGGGCCATGCCTACATCCACAAGCAGAGATCCACCTATACGCAGGACGCATCTGGTGCGGCGGCGGGCGAAGGCAAGACGCGCTGCTCTTGCCCAGGGCGATGGTGAACAGCAACCGGCACGCCGAGACCGACGGCACAGGCGAAGGTAGCGCCGCACGAGGTGGAGCCGGGGCGAGTGCTTCCAAACCATCGCTTCAAACCGCCCCCGCGCTGCTCAGGCAGGTCAGCCTGCCGTTGACGTTGTTCGAGGTGGAAGTCCGGTCCCACAGTGTCCGAGAGACACGCCCACAGCTTCACGATCGCCGGGTACTTCCTGTCCCAGGCGTCGGCGAACTCGGCGAACCACTCCGGGGCGGCTTCCTCGGTTGGCGCCGTGTAGACGGGCTTGAGGAGGCGGGCGATCTTGTCCCAGTCCTGGCGGGCGGCATAGCGGAAGGAGTTCCGCAGCAGATGCACCACGCAGGTCTGCACGATGGTGCCGGGCCAGACCGTCTCCACCGCCTCGGGCAGGCCCCTGAGCCCGTCGCAGACCAGCATCAGCACATCGTTCACGCCGCGGTTCTTGACCTCAGTGAGGATGTGCATCCAGTGCTTGGCACCCTGGCCGCCGTCGCCGGCCCACAGCCCCAGAATCTCCCGCCGCCCCTCAGTGGTGACGGCCAGGGCCACATAGATCGGCTGGTTGGCCACCGCGCCGTCGCTGATCTTGACGTGGATGGCGTCGATGAAGACCACCGGATAAACGACATCGAGCGGCCGGTTCTGCCACTCGGCCATGCCGTCCAGGACCTTGTCCGTGATCGTGGAGATGGTCTGCCGGGAGACCTCGGCCCCATGGACCTCCGCGAGATGGGCCTGGACCTCACCGGTGGTCAGGCCCTTGGCGGCCAGCGAGATCACCATCTCGTCAACGCCGGTCAGGCGCTTCTGCCGCTTCTTGACGATCTTCGGTTCAAAAGAGCCGTCCCGGTCGCGGGGCACGGCTGTCTCCACCAGTCCCACATCGGTCAGCACGGTCTTGGAGCGTTTGCCGTCGCGGGAGTTGCCGCCGTTTTTTCCCGCCGGATCGTGCTTGTCATAGCCGAGGTGGTCGGTGATTTCGCCCTCGAGAGCGGACTGCTGCAGCCGCTTGGTCAGCTGCTGCAGCAATCCGCCCTCACCTGTCAGCTACAAGCGCTCAGCCTGGGCACGGCTCACCAGCTCGTCGATCAGCTGGTCGTCCACGGCCTTCGCTGACACCGCCGCTGCCGACTCGACAGCCTCGTGCCCGGCCACGTTCTCACTGGTCATCGATGCATCTTCCATGATCGGGAGTTACACCGAACGATTCACAGTCCCGTTCTCGTTCGTCGATCATGATCGTGTGATGGGGAACGTGTCTCGTGCAGCGATCATCAGCGACCGGAGGATCACGGGTCTGTCGGCCGACGTGCTTGCTGAACTCATCGCTGAGGTAGGCCCGATGTGGCACGAGCGGCACCAGGCCAAGCTCGCGTCCCGGCCACGGAAGCAGGCGGTGGGCGCCGGCGCGAAGCACCAGTTGGTGTTCGTCGACCGTCTCCTGGCCACGCTCGTGCGTCTCCGTCACGCCGCCACGCACGACGTGCTGGCCTGCTGGTTCGGCGTCGACCGCTCCACCATCATCCGGGCCATCGGTGAGGAGCGGCCTCTGCTCGCCGAGCGAGGCTGCACCATCAGCCGCGGAGTGCGGCTCCGGACCCTCGCCGAGGTCGTCAACCATCTCGGCGCCAGCGGGAAGACCGGCATCATCGATGGCACCGAGATCCGAGTCAGGCGCCCGGCTGCCGGACGCAAAGACCGGGACAAGTTCATCTCCGGCAAGAGCAAGCAGAACGCGGTCAAGACCACGGTCGTCACGGATGGCGACGACCGGATGCTCTTCTGCAGCCCGACTCAGCACGGCAGCTGCGCGGACATCACCCCTGTCCGCAAGTTAGGGCTGGTCAGACTCTTGGAGAGCGGCCCGGCAGCCGAGATCCTCGCGGATGCCGGCTACCAGGGCCTGGGAGCCCAGACCGGCGGGCGCGTGGTGACACCACCGCACCGCAAGTTCAAGAAGAACGCCCCGGACTGGTACGAGGAGATGCACGAGCGCCAGCGCAAAGCGCACTCCTCGCGGCGCATCCGCGTCGAGCACGGCATCGCGCACCTGAAGAACTGGCGGGCACTGGCCCGCCACTTCGGCTGGCTCATCGCCCGTTACACCCCCGCCACCCGCACCGTCAATGCCAGGGACACCGGCGACGGTGGGCCCGCGCCGCTGATCGCCGACGACGCCCTGCACCACGAGCACTCCACCCGCCGCCGCACGTGGCGCCTCTTCCTGACCGGCCTGGTCCTGTGGGCGGAACCGCTGGCTGTCGTCGCCACCCTGTTCGGCACCAACAGCACCTTACCGACCAGTCACTGTTCTTCTCCGGCACCGCCCTGGTCACCTTCGGCGGCGCCTACGCCGTCCTCACCTACGTCGCCCAGCAGGCGGTACAGACCTGCGGCCGGCTCAGCCCCGGCGAGATGGTCCGCGGCCTGGCCCTGGCCGAATTACTTGTAACCCCCGGACCGCTGATCATGGTCTTGCGGTTCGTCACCTTTCTCGGCGCCTACCGCGCCCCCGGCCCCCTCAGCCCTGGGCCGCCGCCCTGCTCGGCGCCTTGCTGACTACCTGGGTCACCTTCGTGCCCTGCTTCATGTTCGTCTTCCTCGGCGCCCCGTCCATCGAACGCCTGCGCGGCAACCGCCACGTCGCCGCCGCCCTGAGCGGCATCACCGCCGTAGTCGTCGGCGTCATCGCCAACCTCGCTGTGTACTTCGCCGAGCACACCCTGTTCACCAGCGTGCACACTGCGGCCTTCGGCCCGCTCACCCTTCAGCTGCCCGACCCCACCACCGTCACGAAATCATGCCGGCGCGGACCGGCGACGGCGACCCGCTGGGCACCGAGGACCTCGCACCCGCTGCCGCTCGCACAGGCCCCACATGGCTACGGGGTTTTCCAGAAGAAGCAGGACGGCTGCGTCAACGTGTGCTCAAGCCCTGATCCACGCGCCAAGTCAATTCCGTTCCGGCGGCGTGGCACCATCACCCGGCACTCTCAGCGGTATGAGTCACGTGGCCAGGGTGGGCCCAACTGACGGCGATGATCCGGACGAACTTCGGGAGTGGGTCGGCAACCAGGCGGGCCATGGCCCTTCTGCGTGGCAGGGTTTCAGGCCAGGGCGTTCACGGCCGCAGCGAAGAGGTGCGGCAGGCGTTCGGCCGTGGGCACAATGCGCGGCGCGAGCGCGGGCTTCTGGCGGGCACGCACCAGAAGCTCAGTCAGAAGCCGGTGGCGGCGAGTGGCGCGGTCCAAGTCGGTCTCGTAGTGGTCCGGTGTACCGCGGCGCACGTTGCCGACCAGGGCTTGGGCGCCGGTGAGGGCCAGGGAGATGCCTTCGCCGGTCAGCGCGTCGATGTATCCGGCAGCGTCGCCGACGAACAGGACCCGCCCATGGCGTCGGGCTCTTGTTTGCTGGCGGAGCGGGCCCGCGCCTCGCACCGCGGTGACGGCCGTTTCCGCGGGGAGGCGGGCCGCCAGATCGGGGAAGCGCCGCAGCTGGGTGGCGAAGGGAGCGCGCTGGTCGGTCAGCAAGGCGATGCCCACGAGTTCGGGTCCGAGCGGGGTGACGTATGCCTCCCCGTGAGGTCCCCAGTGCACCTCGACGTAGGACGACCACGGGGGCACCGCGTAGTGACGGCGCAGCCCGTACCGGGGCACCGCACGGCTCCTCACCTCCAGGCCGAGCGAACGGCGCACCGGTGAGTGCAGTCCGTCCGCGGCCACCAGCCATCGGGCGCGCAGGCCCGTGCCGGGCACGGTCACACCCGTGGCGTCCTGCCGTACCTCTCCCACCCGCAAGGGCAGGACGGGAACCCCCGCCTCCGACACGGCCTGGTGCAGCGCACTGTGCAGGTGGGTTCGGCGGGCACCGAGGCCAGGGCCGTGCCGGAACGCCGCCTGGACCCGGCGGGGGCCCTGGACGTAGCGGATGCCGGTGAGGGGTTGGCCGGCGACCTGCAGGCCGAGGGCAGCCAGGTGGCGGACGGCGCCGGGCATCAGGCCCTCGCCGCACGCCTTGTCGACCGGCACCTGGCGTGGCTCGGCCACGACGGTGTCGAGACCGGCGCGCGCGGCGTGCAGGGCGGTCGCGAGGCCGGCGGGACCGCCTCCGACGATCAACAGGTCGTGGCCGGCGTTCATGCGGGCAGCGCCTGGGTGAGGGCCGTGTTCTCGCAGCGGACACGGACCGTGAGCAGCGCCGCGTTGGCGAGCGTGAACACTGCTGCGGTAAGCCATGCGGAGTGCACGAGCGGCAGTGCGGCGATCTCCACCACGACGGCGACGTAGTTGGGATGGCGCAGGAAGCGGTACGGACCGGCGCCGACCAGCCGCGCTCCGGGCACGACGATGACCCGGGTGTTCCAGTACGGCCCGAGCGTGGTGATGCACCACCAGCGCAGCACCTGGGCCAGCACGGCCAGCGCCAGCATCGGCCATCCCAGGGCGGGCAGGAACGGCCGGTGGGCGAGCACGGGTTCGAGAAGGCAGCACACGAGGAGGCCCGTGTGCAGGGCGACCATGACGGGGTAGTGACCGCGGCCGTACTCCACACCGGCGCGGGCAAGGGTCCAGGCCGCGTTCCGCCGCGCCACGACCAACTCGGCGACACGTTCGGCGGCCACGGCCAGGAGAAGAAGCGAGTACCAGATCATGGAGGCCCACTCACCAGCGCAGTAGGACGAGTTCGGAACAGAACCCCGGGCCCATCGCCATCAGCAGCCCCCACGTGCCGGGCTCGGGCCGACGCGATTCCCGAATGCTCTGCAGGATGTGCAGGACGGAGACGGACGACATGTTCCCCACGGCCGCGA
Source organism: Streptomyces hamibioticus (assembly GCF_047946815.1). Taxonomy (NCBI): domain Bacteria; kingdom Bacillati; phylum Actinomycetota; class Actinomycetes; order Kitasatosporales; family Streptomycetaceae; genus Streptomyces; species Streptomyces hamibioticus. Next base: position 7,362,595 of record NZ_JBKKQY010000001.1, on the reverse strand, counting down.
GCGAGCGCCATGAGCTGTCCAGGGTATCGTCGGGCAGGCCGAGGGTGTCGGTCACGGCAGAGAGCACCTTGGGACCTCCCGGATGGCACACCCACGTCCCGATGTCGTCGGTGGTGAGGCCGTGCTCGGCCAGGAAGGCACGCAGACTTCCACCGAAATGGTTGCGGACGATGCCGGGAATGCCGGCGCCGATCACGACGCGGAACCCACCGGCTGTGATGTCCCACCCCAGGAGTTGGCCGGTGTCCGGGTAGAGATGGCTTCGTGTGGCGATCACCCTCGGCCCGGCTCCGGCCGCCCCGGTGATACCGCGGCCGCGTGCGACGAGCGCTGCCGCTCCGTCACCGAACAGGGCACCGGCGACGAGATTGGCGTGGGAGTCGTCGCGCTGCTGAAGGGTCAGTGAGCACAGCTCGACGGTGAGCAGCACAGCCGTGTCGTCGGGGTGTCCGCGCAGATAGTCGTGCAGCCGGGCGAGGCCGGCGGCACCCGCCACGCAGCCCAGGCCGAACACCGGGAGCCTCTTGACGTCGGGCCGTAGTCCCACGCGCCCGGCCAGACGTGCATCGAGCGACGGGGCGGCGATGCCGGTGATGGAGGCGCACACCAGCAGGTCGACATCGGCCGGCTCGAGCCCCGCCTCCTGCAGCGCGCCGGTCAGAGCTTCCTCGCCCAGGTCGAGGCCCGCCTCCAGCCAGGCGTTGTTGCTCCGCCCGAAGTCGCCAAGACCGGCGTACCGCTCGATCGGCAGGGCTAGATGACGGGTGTGCACAGCGGCGGATGCGTGCAGGCGGTGCAACAGCGTTCGGTCGGCTCCCGGGGCCAGGCACAGGTCGCCGATCGGCCCGGTGAGGTCGTCCTGGGCGTAGCGGTGCGGCGGCAGTGCGGTGCGGACGGCAGCGATCGTGGTCGCCGTGGCGTGCACAGCTTTTCGGCGCGGCGCGGCGGGCGAGGAAGGGGCATCGTCGACGATCACAGGGACACGCATGTCGTTCATACCTTCCTCACCACGGATGTCCGATTACCGTGCATACGTGGCTCTCCACCCGTCTGGGGTCTCCTCACACACGACCCACCGTGTCCCGGCGCTGCTGCGCTCCTGCCATCCGGAGCCGGCGCTCGCGGTGACAGTGTTTGTCACCGCGCTGGCCGTGGCAGCGGGCCGTGGACCGGCGGGGTCGGCGGCGGTGGCCGCGGCCGTGCTGGTCGGCCAGCTCTCGGTGGGCTGGTGCAACGACGCAGTCGACGCACACCGCGACACGGTCTGCGGGCGCCGGGACAAGCCGGCGGCGACCGGTGAGCTCCCGCCCCGGGCGGTGGGCGTCGCGGCCGGGGCGGCCCTGGGGCTGTGCGTACCGCTGTCGCTGCTGAGCGGGGCCGCCGCGGGAGCGGCTCATCTGGGGGGCATGGTGGCAGCGGGCTGGGCGTACAACCTTCGGTTGAAGCACACCCTGCTCTCCCCGCTGCCCTATGCGGTGGGCTTCGGCTCGCTGCCGGCCTTCGTCACCCTCGGTCTGCCGTCGCCGTCCTGGCCGGCCTGGTGGGCCGTGACAGCGGGGGCACTGCTGGGCGTGGGCGCGCACCTGGTGAACGTCCTCCCGGACATCGATGACGATCTCGCCACCGGCGTGCGCGGCCTGCCGCAGCGACTGGGCCGGGCGGCCTGCCGGCGGCTGGCCCCGTTCGTGATACTGACGGCCGTCGGCGTGCTCGCTGTGGGACCGCCCGGTCCGGTTGGGACGACGGGCTGGACGCTGACGGCGGCGGCCGGGACGGTCGCCGTTCTAGGGACGGCTTCGCCCTCGCAGGCCCGCAGCCGGTGGCCGTTCCGGGCGGCCATCGTGGTGGCGGGCACCGCCGTGGCACAGGTTCTGATGCGAGGGCCGGACATGGTCTGACCAAGACTGCGGAGCCCTCAGCGGAGAGTCGGGCCGAATCCTCTCCCATGACGTCGTACTCGCGTTGGTCGGCGGGCAGCGCCCGCTCTGCTCCTCTGTGAAGCGCGGAGAGATCTGGGCCCTCCCGAACGGCCGAAATGTCCTGGTCACCAGCACGGACCCGGCGAGCCGGATGGCGCCTGGTGCCCCGGCATGGCGCAGATCGGGCGGTCGCCACCGCTATCACCCGCTGGCCTGCGGCCATAGCACCGGACTGCGCAACCCTGCCTGGTGACCTGCTGACGAGAAACATCCGCTCTGCGAGCGGCGGCCTGGCCGCCACCAGCAGCAAGACGGCCGACATCGTCCTACAGCTCACCTCGATACACGGGGATGTTGCGCTCCAGCTTCCCCTGGACATCAGTAGGCCACCGATCGCCTTCGACAGCGATGAGTACGGCCGCAGCAGGTCGGGACAGCACCCCCCCGATACGGCTGGCTGGGCAACCACCAGCGCTCGTCCGAGACGGTGAGTTCGCTGATGTTCATGGGTGTTCGTCTCTATAACCCGGACACCGGGCGGTTCCTGTCCGTAGACCCTGTCTACGGGGGAAACGAGAACGCATACGAGTACTGCGGCGGCGACCCAGTCGCTTGTACCGACACCACCGGCAAGGTCCGCATCCGCTGGTGGAAACCGTGGTGGTCCCCGAAGTACATGCTCAGGATGGACCTGAACCGAGCAGAAACCAGATGGGTGGCCTTTGGCACTGGGAGCGCAGCCGGGTTCCTCAGCTGGGCCAAGGACATCAAGTGGATCCCGAAGAACTGGAAGCATGCGATCACGGCAGTCCGCGGATACCTCTGGTACTTAGCCGCAGTCGCCGCATACGCAGTAGCTCGCCGGAAGTGCACCTCTGTGATCACCGGAGCCCTCAGGCTGGGAGGCAACGTATTCATTCCCATCCCACCGACAATCTGGACTCGCCGATGCTGAACCAGCCCACTGAACGCTTCTCATCCTGTGGTTCGCGGGTGACGACGGCTGGCGGTCAGGGCCCGTGACGTGGCAGGGCTCCTGGTCGTTTCGGCTGGTGATCTCACTCGCCAACGTCTCGACGCAGGAGCCCTGTTGGTCCCGTATCGTGCCATGCTCGACGTCCCACTCAAGGTCGTTGAGCATGTTTCCTGGCTGATCTACGCCCGAAGGTGTGAGCTGAACTCCCGCTGGCGCAGGCTGAGCTGCTTCCGGCAGGCCCTGCTCGTCCTGGTGCACCTGCGCAAGAACGAGACTCTGGCCCAGGTCGCCGCGGGGTTCGGCGTCTCCACCGCCACCGCCGGCCGGTACGTGAGCGAGACGATCGACCTCCTCGCCGAGCGCGCCCCAAGCCTGCACGAGGCCCTGCGCGAGCCGCCTCCGGAGGGGTTCGTCATCCTCGACGGCACCCTGATCACCACCGACCGCATCGCGGCGGACCAGCCGTACTACTCGATGAAGCACCGCCGCCACGGAATGAACGTGCAGGCCGTGGCCGCTCCGGACGGAACACCCCTGTGGTTCTCCCGTGCTCTGCCCGGCCGCACCCACGACCTGACAGCCGCCCGTGCACACGGTGTGATCCACGCCTGTCTGTCCCGTCAGCTCCTCGTCCTGGCCGACCGCGCCTACCAGGGGGCCGGCGCCACCGTCCGCACTCCCTATTACCGCCACCACGAGCTTCCCGAGCACTACCGGCAGTACAACCAGGACCACGCCCGGCTGCGAGCACCGGGCGAACGCGCCTTCGCCCGCCTCAAGCAATGGCGGATCCTCCGCAAGGCCCGGTGCAGCACCAACCGCATCGGTCGCACGGTCGCTGCCATTCACGCCATCGAGATCATCTGGCGCTCAGGATGAGAAGCGTTCACTGACTGATGCGTTCAAGCGCCGCTGCGCGCTGATCCTTGAGATAGGAGCCGTCATCACCCTAAGGGCTGTCCCGTAACTCTGGAGACCGCTTGCCGGTGTCCGGTTCGACCTGCTTGGCCGGAATCCCGTTAAGGTCGCGACTTGGGGCGGAACCGATCAAGTCGGTCCGGCTGTGGTGATCCATCAGCCTCTGCCCCGAGTTACGGGACAACGCTTAGCGGCCCTGGCCATCACCCTCGCGGCACAGGAGAGCACCGCGCTCGCTGTCATCCTGGCCGTGGGTTGCGCCTCATTCGCCACGGACGCCGGGCGACGGATCCGCAGGACTGGAAGAAGCTGACGCATCGAAGCAGCCGGAGTGCCCAAACCTATGGGGAGGGGCACTCCGGACGCATGCCGCCCAAACAATATGGGCTGGAGGTGCCCGCATGCATTGGGGCACCGCCGGGGCACCACGAAGGGCCGCCTGCCGGCGGCAGCGCGGGCGGCGTGATCAGGGGAGAGTGCCCCGCAGCAGCCGCCGAGCAAAGTGCCAGCAGCAACCCCCGAGAAGAAGTCACCAAGTGGCAAGCGGTCAGCGGGGTGTCGCCGCCCAGTCCCAGCGGTCCGCGTCGCCGGGGCGCGGGTCGTACATGGCCCGGCCGCCGGCGCCGGACTGCCCCATCTCGGTGGCCAGCGCGGCGCCGGTGTCGACCCTGGTGGAACCGGCCGGTGAGAGCGGCCCCGGGGCTGTCATGGCTCTGGTCCCCGGGGCCGTCTTCTGTTCCTGGAAGCCACTGACAGGCACCAGCGCTGGAAGCGTGGCCGGGGCGGAGTTGAGCTTCCCCCGCTGTGCGGGAGGTGCTGACTAGCTGGTCAGGAGGGGTTGGCGGGGTTTTCTGAGCAAGCAGGAACTTCGTGAGGTCACCGCCTTCGCCGCGGTATGCGCGGAGGCCGTCCTGGGAATATTCGAGGCTGATCAGCCGGAGGACTCGCGGCCTCGGGACGCCATCAGTGCCGCATGGGCATTCGCGGGGGCGGCGAGCGCGGGAAGTCCTTGCGTGACACAGCGTCGGCAGCCCTCAAGGCAGCCAAGAGCGCGCACACGGCGGCTGCGCGCGAGGCAGCGTGGGCAGCGATGTCTGCGGCAGGCGCCGCCTACCGGCATCCGCTGGCCAAGGCCCCCAGGTCAAGCACATTCTCGGAGCCAGCGCTTACGCAGCCAGAGCGGCCGAGATCGTCGCCGACGACGATCGGAGCGTCAGTGCTGAACACCTCAAGCGGATGATGCACCGTGCGACACCGGTCGTCGTCGACGTGCTCAAACGCTTCCCGACGGCGCCAGACGACGGCGGACGGGTTGGCGAGCTGATCCGCATGCTGGACGTTGACCTCCGCACCCTCACGGGATGACTCTCCGACCGCCGCGTCGAGGAACAGGGGAGGCACCCGACTTCCCGGCGAACGAGATCAGTTGGTCGGTCATACCCTTGACCTGCCGCCCTCCGAGATCCCTGACGCATCAGGTGGTCAGGGTGTGGGGCCCCTGTCTCCCTCGCGCTGGATGTTCCATGTCACCCTGCGTCCGCGGGGGCCGCGGAGCAGGCCCACGGACTCGCTGAAGAGGGCGGCCAGCGCGTTGATCGCCCAGTGGCACAGCGGATAGACGGGCCCGAGCATGTACGCCCTGGACAGGGTGTGATCGCGGGTGTAGACGATCGAGGCGGCCACGGTCAGCTGCACGGTGGAGATGATCGCGATGGCGACTCCCCAGCTCAGCATCCACGACACCTCGCCGGTGCTGTGGAACACGGCCAGCCGGACGAGTTCCCACAGTGTGCTGCCCATGAGCACCATTACCCACACGAACGACAGCAGTGCCTCCCAGGCGATGGGCCACAGGTCCACGCTGCGAGGGCTGAACACCTTCCGGCCGTGGGTGCGCACCACCTCACCCTGGCCACGTGCCCAGCGCGTCCGCTGCTTCCACAGGGACCGCAAGGTGAGCGGGACCTCCATGCCGACCAGGGCGTTGGGTTCGAAGCTCGTGCGGTATCCGGCTTCCAGCAGCCGCCAGGTCAACTCGATGTCCTCGGTCGCCATGCGAGGGTCGTACCCGCCGACCGCCAGGACCGCGTCGCGGCGGAAGACACCGAGTACACCGGCGACCGTGCCGACCCGGCCCGCCAGCGCGTGGGTGCGGCGGATCAGGCCGATCAGCGAGGCCGCCTCCAGCACTTGCATCGCCGAGAGGACGTTGCGCCGGTTGGTGACGAACGGTGCGCCGGCCACGGCGGCGTACCGGCGCGACCGGGTGATGCGTGCGACCAGGTACTTGATGGCGTCCGGATGCAGGTGGGTGTCCGCGTCGGTCACCACGACCAGTTCATGGCGGGCCTTGCGCATGCCGTCGTTGAGCCGGTCGGCTTTGCCGAGATTGACCCCGTCGTCCAGCACTCTCACGCGAGGGTCCCCGGCCGCGGCGTCCACGGCCGCCCGTACGGTGCCGTCAGTGGAGCCGTCGTTGAGGATGAGCACCTCCAGCTGCGGGTAGTCGACCCGGCGCAGGGCCTCCACGCAGCGGGCGATCACCGCCTCCTCGTTGTACGCGGGCACCAGGACGGTCACCCCGGGCCAGCCGCCCGCCGGGACGCGGATAACGCTGCGTTCCTCCAGCAACCGGAAGAGAAGACCTCCCGCGATCCATACGGCGCCGGTGGCAACCGGGTAGAACACCACGAAGTAGAAGAGCAGGTCACCAGGTGCCACGGTGCTCCTCCCGCCGTCTCAGCCACACCCCGCACAGCAGGAACACGGTCGCGACGACGAAGGACACCACCGCCACCAGCACGATGTGGTGCAGGAAGGGCCCGTGCCCGAGCTCCACCACCGCCAGCCACGTCGCCGCGGTCCACAACAGCGGGGTGATCACTACCCGGACCACCATCCGCGTGCGGGAGATACTGGACACCGGTACGAACCGGACGTCATACCGTTCCTCTCGCGGGTCTCCCTGCGGATCCACACCCACCTCCCGTTGAAAACTGGCGGCGTCGACTGCCGCGCGGCCACCAGACCTCGTCCCCCGACGGCCTCGGACACTGTAAGCACCTTGAGGCGTCAAATGTCGGATATGTACGGCGGTGAGCGTGGTGTGGGCAGGTGGCCGGGCAGCCCGCTGATCCTCTTCACTGGCCGGACAGTATCTGTAGGGCGCCTGACCCGCGGTGCGACCGTCGTCCTCATCCCACTGGCCGCTCCGGCTTCCGTCCTCCAGCGAGCCCCACCCTCCCCGCCCCCCTCGGCGCGGCGCTGAGCTGTGGCCGGGGGAACAGATGGCCCCGTCCGGTGGACCGGACGGGGCTGATCGCTTGCGTGGCCGTGAAGGGCGGTCGCCTACGCGGCGAAAGGCTCTGCAGGGCTTCAGCCGAACGATCGTCCCTGCAGGCAATAGGTGAGGCCCGGGGACGCTGTCCCCTCCACGACCACGCCCGGCACAACGGCGTCGGCACCGGCCGCTATTCCCGAGGTCGCCGTCCGTCGCCACCGACCCAGTGGCACGCTGAAACGATCAGTAAGGCGGGGCAGCATTTGAGCTGGCCGACTGCTCCTGCCGAGGCGTCACGCCACTGGTTCTGACCCCGGCTCGATGCCTCGCAACGTTCTGGATCGCCGAGAGGAAGGCAGTCCCGCAGACGTGATCGTGCGCGTGGTCTGCTGTCCGGCCGGGCCGGAACCGGCGGCGGAGGAGCCCGATCAGGGAAGGTCCTCCGCGGAAGCACCACAGGGCGATGACCGGATCACAGATGGCACATGCCAGAGATGCGTCGTGGTAGAACGGCAGGATCGGATTGCCCTTGAGGTGGTGGGCCATGTCCCAGGCCGTGTGGAGCAGCCAGCCGACGCCGATGAAGGCCCAGGAGTCCAGGCCGCGGTAGGCGACGTAGGCCGTGAGTGCGACGAATGGGAACTCCCACGGGCCGAAGCCGCCCCCGCTCAGATAGGCGGCGCCGGCTCCGCCCACCATGATCGCGTTGAAGTGGCGTCGGTGCGGTTCTCTGATCAGGGACATCAGCAGGCAGTAGATGATGCCGACGATCACTGGTGACACAAGGTTCAAGAGCAGATGACTTCTTCCTCCTGGGGCGGACCGAATCGCCGCGGCCGAGCTGTCGCAGCGCGAGCACCGACGTCTCGGCCAGAGCGCGGTCCCGGGTGGGCAGGATCAGGAGTGTCAGTACGCTGGCGGCCGTCGCGGTCAGCAGGATCGAGGCGATCAGTCAGGCGTCGGCGAGGGCGCAGCGCGTCGTTGCGGGAAACATACGCGCGGGGACGGTGATCGGGTCGACGGCGACGGTGCCTTCGACAGACATGCTGATGTTCTTCCTGCTTGTGCAGGGGGATGGTGAGCGACTGATCTGCGAAGGCCCGGGCGCTCAGAGAGTGGTGGGCGTTGGACCCTGCGCGCGCCAGACGGTGCCGCGCCGCTCGTGGGAGATGAGTTCTTCGACGGCGTGCGCGACGCGGGGGCCCACCTCGCGCTCCAGTAGGTACAGACCCAGATCGAGACCGGAGGTCACGCCGGCGCCGGTGATCAGGTCGCCGTCGTCCACGATGCGGGCGCGGACCGCGTGGGCGCCGGTGGCGTCCAGCATGTCGAGGCCCATGTGGTGGGTGGTGGCGTGACGTCCCTCCAGCAGGCCGGCCATGGCCAGGACGAGCGAGCCGCCGCAGACGGTGGCGACGGTGATGTCCGGGTCGTCCATTGCCTGCTTGAGGAGCGCAGGGAGCTCGGTGGTCAGCGTGCGGCCCAGCAGCACCGGGATGAACTCGTCCTGCTTCCGCTCGCCGACGCCCACCTCTTCTTCCGGGGCCTCACCGGGTTCGCCCACGCGGCCGGAGGCGCCGGGTACCAGAAGCATGTCGGCGCGCTCCAGGTCGAGGGCGCCGACGGCGCGCAGCGTCAGTCCTCCGATGCCGCTGACGACCTCACGAGGGCCCTCTGCGGTGACCAGCTCGACGGTCACCGCGCCGTCCGTCGCCGAGCCGCCGGCGTACAGGACCTCGTAGGGGGCAATGGCATCGAGCGGGTCGAAGCCATCGAACAGGACGACCTGGGTGTGCATGGGTGTGGGGTTCCTTCGGCGTCGATTTCCATCGGGACGCTCCGAAGTCAACCGGCTTCCTGGGCGCTCGCCCAGTGGCACTAGTGACAGGTTGCAACGGAATAGTGCCAACACTTTCTAAAGCGTGTGGACCGCGAGACGTGGGCCTTCCGGAAGGGCGGCCCAGGCCCCGTCAAGCTGATGGGGAGGTAAGTTCTGGCCATGCATACGGTTGCCGTGCTCGCGTTGGATCAGGTGATCCCGTTCGACCTGTCCACCCCGATCGAGGTCTTCTCCCGGACCCGCCTGCCCGACGGGCGGCCCGGCTACCAGGTACGGGTGTGCGCCGAGCGCGACGAGGTCGACGCCGGAGCCTTCACCCTGCGTGCCCCCTGAGGCCTGGAGGGCCTTCAGGGCGCGGACACGATCATCGTGCCGGGCGTCGCCGATCTCGCTGCCTCACCCCCTCCCGCCGTGCACGACGCGCTGCGGTCGGCCGCTGCCGACGGCACCCGGATCGCCTCCATCTGCGTGGGCACCTTCCCCCTGGCTGACACCGGGCTCCTCGACGGACTGCGCGTCACGACCCACTGGCGCGCGGCCGGTCTGCTGGCTGCCGCCCACCCGGACCTCGACGTCGACCCGGACGTCCTCTACGTCGACAACGGCCAGTTGCTCACCTCGGCCGGCGCCGCGGCGGGCATGGACCTGTGTCTGCACATGATCCGCCGTGACTACGGCTCGACCGTCGCCGCCGACGCCGCCCGCCTGTCAGTGATGCCTCTCGAACGAGAGGGCGGGCAGGCGCAGTTCATCGTCTACGACCACGCACCCACACCACAGGGCTCCGAGCTTGAGACGCTGCTCACCTGGCTACAGGAAAACCTGGCCCACGACCTTACCCTTGCCGACATCGCCGAGCGGGCCGGAACCAGCACCCGAACCCTGATCCGGCGCTTCCGCGACCAGACCGGCACCACTCCGCTCCAGTGGCTCCACCGGGCCCGCATCCGCCAGGCACAACACTTGCTGGAAACCACGGAGCACTCCGTGGAGCGCATCGGCAGCCAGGTCGGCTTCGGCTCACCCACCACCTTCCGTGACCGCTTCAAACGCACCACCGGCGTCAGCCCACAGACCTACCGGCGCACGTTCAGTTGAACAGCCAAATGAGACGTCGTCTTACGGGAGCACGATGTTGCGGCCGGGTCCGCCGTCGAGGGTGTCCTCTCCGGTGCCACCGCAGACGAGGTCGTCGCCGCCTTCGCCGTCCAGTGTGTCGTTGCCGGGGCCGCCGAGGACGATGTCGCGGCCGTCCCCGCCCATGGCGTGGTCACCACCGGGGCCGGCGTGCACGGTGTCGTCACCGCCGTAGCCCTCGATCATGTCGTCGCCCCGGCCGCCCCACATCTGCTGGTTGCCGCTGTCACCAATCAGGTGGTCCATACCGTCGCCGCCGTGCAGGGCGGCGGGTCCCATGACCATGTCGTTCCCCGCGCCGCCCAGCACCGTGCGTGCGGTGTGGGCGTGCAATTCGTCGTTGCCGGGGCCGCCGCTGACGGTGCCGATTCCCGGGGTGAAGGCTGCGATCGTGTCGTGGCCGTCGCCGAGTAAGACGTCGATCCTGTCGGGCCGGGGGCTGTCGGTGGGAAGCTCGCAAACGACGGAGGTGGTGTCCTCGGCTCTGGAGTACGCACAGTGGTCGCCCGGTTCGAGCGGGACTACGTCGCTGAAGCCGATCCGCCGGATCCCGTCGCTGGTGTACATGGAGAATACGTTGAGGTCGTTGGCCTGCCCTGCAGCGGCGGCGAAGACGATCGACTGAGTTGCCCAGTCGGCTCCGACGCGGGCCTTCGCCTCGGTGGCGGTGGCGGTGGCGGTGGCTGCCGGAACGACGGCGAAGCCGGCGGTGAACAGGGTCACGGCGACCGCGCTGACGGCGGCTCGGTTTCGGTTCACGAGACCTCATCTCGGTGGAGTGACGGTGGACCAACCTGCTTGGTGTAGTCCTGCCAGGAACCGGGCGGACCCGGTCGTGAAGGCAGTCTCCCCTGCTGGTCCGGATCCGCAAGACCGCACATCGACGCGGTGTCATGGAAAGCCGGATTCTCTCCGTACGTGATGGTTGGGCTTCTTTGGTCAGGCATGTTCCTGGTATCGCCGTTGTAGGGTTCGCTAGCTCATACCTGGCGCAGGGAAGATGAGTTGGTCGGCGCAGTCGATGGTTGGGATTGCCGGAGGAGCGGAAGGTGGCAGCCCGGGTGCGGGCGGAGGAGCTTTGCCCGCCGGCGAAACGCATCGCGGTCCGACTCGCCGAGACGGAAGCGGTGAGGGAGCGTCGGGTGATCGACCGGGAGGCGTCGGGCCCTGGCCGCTCCGGACGTGGCGAGAGTGCTGGCTGCGGGGGCGCGGGGCGGTGTCGGCGGTGGTCGAGGAGGTGCAGCGCGCCGAGGCTGATCTTCGTTGCTGGCAACATCCCTCGCTGCGGCATCCATGCTCCTGTGCCGTCAGTTCGGGTCCGAGAAGCATGCACCTTCCCCCTGGTGCCATCGGCCGCGTTCCCCACCCGATGCGCCATACAGTCACCGCTGCTACCAGGCGACTTGCCCGACGGAGCCGGCTCAGGTGTACGGAAGCGCACCACCGGGACCTGGGATCTCGCGTGTGGTGGAACTGGACAGCCCTCACGCCAGAACCGGGTCCCGTAGCCATGCACCCGCACAGCAGTCCAGGCCGCATCCTGGTTTTCCGGTTCTGGGAACGGTCCTGACTACCGGCTCACGGCAGCTTCCCTGGCCGTCGCCCGCTTCTGAGATCAACTCAGTCTGTTTCATTGACATTTCACTCAGAAGACCTACCGTTGGGAGCGCTCCCACAACAGCTTTGACACTGGAAGGAGTTCCCCCCACATGCGTAACCAGAGTCCGTTAACCGGGCGTTCGCGGTCGTCCCTCCGCCGGCCTCTCCAGGCGCTCGTCATGCTGTTCGCCGTGGTTGTCGGCGCACTGGCCTGGTCGACCCCCGCCCAGGCTCACGGCACCATCATCAACCCCGCCTCGCGCGCATACCAGTGCTGGAAGACGTGGGGCAGCAACCACACGAACCCGGCCATGCAGACCGAAGACCCCATGTGTTGGCAGGCCTTCCAGGCCAACCCCGACACCATGTGGAACTGGATGAGCGCGCTCCGCGACGGCCTCGGTGGCCAGTTCCAGGCGCGGACCCCTGACGGGACGCTCTGCAGCAACAACCTCTCGAGGAACGCCAGCCTGAACAAGCCCGGACAGTGGAAGACGACCAACGTCAGCAACAACTTCACGGTCCACCTGTACGACCAGGCGTCCCACGGTGCCGACTACTTCCGGGTCTATGTGAGCAAGCAGGGCTTCAACCCCAAGACCCAGACCCTGGGCTGGGGCAACCTCGACTTCATCACGCAGACCGGCCGCTTCGCCCCGGCGCAGGACATCAGGTTCAACGTCAACACCTCCGGCTACACCGGACACCACATCGTGTTCGTGATCTGGCAGGCCTCGCACCTCGACCAGGCCTACATGTGGTGCAGCGACGTGAACTTCGGCTGAGCCTGAGAGCGCCGCACACGGCACCGGCCTCGGCCGGGCGGCGGCACCCGCCGCCCGGCCGACCGGGCTCCGTCGGGGCAGGGGACCCATTTGGTCACCGTGCCCCGACGGGGCTTCCATCGACGAACACGCGACACTGGGCGATGAGTTCCCGGTAGCGGTCCAGGGTCTCATGGTGCCTTTTGCCGGGCGGCCCGTCGATCCACTGGTACCAGGGGCCGCCCGGCGTGAGGAACCGTGGTGGGGGCCTTGTGGCCGAGCTTGTCGTAGACGTCCTTGCGGTAAACAGGGCCATCGGGCCGGTGTCCTGGGGCAGGGCCCAGACGCCGTCCTCGCCACCGGCGCCGAACTCCACCTGCGACCAGGTCCAGTCGACGAACTTGCTCTCGGCCTCCTCCACGCCGGGGCAGGAGGAGATGTCCGTCAGGCCCCTCCTTGAGACGGAAGCTCGCCAGGGAGTCGTACTCGACCTGGCCGAGGTCCGGGGCCTTGCCGGCCTTCAGGACGTTGGACATGTTCTGGTAGGTGCCGGCGTTGCCCGCGGGGGTCGTCTTCAGCTTGACCTGGATGTCGGGGTTCTTCGCGTACCACACGTCGACGGCCTTCTGCATACCCGGGACCCAGGACCAGTAGTCCAGCGTGACCTTGCCCGAGGACGGCCGGCAGGAACCCTCGGCCCCGCCGCCGGCCTTGTCGTCACCGCCGCCTCCGCCACAGGCGGTCAGCGCCGTGAGGGCGAGGACCGTACCGCCGATCACGCAGCGTCGGGCCAGGGATGTGCGATCACGCATCGTCATGGGTTGCTCCGTGCGACGGGGTCCGCTCGTCGAAGCGCTGGTCGCAGACCAGGGTGGTGACCCGTTCGTGACCGCGGAGGCGGACCGGGCCGACGCGGCCTAACTCGGTGGCGTCGAGCAGCAGCACGACCGCGTCGGCGGCGCCCGTCAGGACGACTACCGTCGCCGGCCAAGCCTGGCAGCGAACGGGGCTCCTGGTCGCCGCGTACTGACGACGAACCTGGCCCTCCGCCAACTGGCCACGCTGTTCGGGGTAACCAAGTCGGCCGACGACCGCATCATCGATCACCTCGGGCCCGCGCTCGCGCTCCAGCGGCGCAAGAGGGGCGGAAGGGAGGGCAATGGGCACTCACAGTCATCGGACCGTCCGTGACCGACTCAAAGAACGTCGAGATCACCGCTGAGCGTGAAGCTGCGTTGGGAGAGATCAAGGTCCTCCGCGACGAGGCCGAGGAGCTTGTCAGGCCGCCCGATTGACAGGAGGCCGGTGCCTGGCGCTAGTCGCCGACGTGTCCTTCTCCGCGCTGATCCGCTGCCAGAAGTCGATCAGAGCGCGGGCCGTCTCGAAGGGGCGTTCCACGTTGGGAGAGTGGTCGGCGCCCTCGGTGATCGTCCGGCCGGCGGTGAGACGGGCGGCCATGCTGTCCTGCCACGGGACCGGCCAGGCGTAGTCGCTGCTGCCGGACAGGACCAGTTTGGGGGTCGGTACGGCGGCCAGTTCGGCGACCCGATCCGGCTCCGTGAGGGGTTGACGGCCTGTGGCAGTGAGCTGCTCGGGCACGGTGTTCAGCCAGCGACGGTGGAGGAACTCCGCGACGTCGGCGGGGGTCTCGGCCGCTGCCTGCTCCGATCGGGGTGAATTCTGCATCTCCTGCCACAGCATCTCAGCTCCCGGTAGTCGTGCTCGATGCGCCAGCGGGACTTCGCGAGCCGGACCAGATCGCGGGCGGGGATACCGACGGGCAGGTTCGAGATCCAGGACTTCACCGGCTCCGCCTCGTCCTCGGGCCACTGGGCGATCAGATGGACAAGCCCGATGACACCGTCCGCGGCAGGCTTCGGCCGCCGCCCCGCGAGCCGGACCCGTAAGAACACGAAACAGGAGGTCATGGCTGCCTTGGAGCCCTTGCGCCAGGTCACCGCCACGGCCCCCTCACGCCCGACGGGCCAAGACGTGTTCGCGCAGGCTCACCGCCCGGGTGCGATAGCGGGGCAGCGGCCTGGGCCCGAGCCCTCCGTAAGGCGGCTGGTAAAGCTCCGCCGATGCCGGGTGGGCGGTCAGCTCGCCCCTGACCTGCAGCGCGTAGGCCAGGCCCCGTTCTTCCAGAGCGTGACGGAAGTCGGCGTTCGCGCCGTAACCGGTGTCCGCGACCAGTACCGCGGGCCGCAATCCCAGGGCGGCGAGCTCGTCGAGCATCTCCAGCGCCAACTGCCACTTGGGCCGGTGATGCTCACCGTCGGGGATCCGGCAGCGGGCCCGCCGGCCCACCGCATCGGGTCCGTCCCAGCTGCGAGGCATAAACAACCGCCACGACAGCGGACACGAAGCGGTGTCCGAGGCGGCATGGACACAGACACCGATCTGACAGTTGCCGACCTTGCCCAGCGTGCCGGAGTGCTGCCGGGCCACTCCGGGCGAGGACACACCGTCCTTGGGGAAGCCGGTGTCGTCCACCACCCACACCTGCGGACGCACCACTGCCACCGCCCGCCGGGCCAGCCGTGCCCGGACCGCTTCCACTGGTCAGGTCGAGGTCGTCATGAACTGCTGCAACTGCTGGTGATCCACTTAGAGGCGCCCGGCCATCGGCTGCATCGACTTCCGACGCCCGTCCAGCAGCAGGCCACGCAGATACAGCCCGCCCTTCACCCGCTGATCCGCACGCGCCAGCGGCGTGAACACCTAACAAAGCCCTACTAGGGCGTCCAGTCTTCGGCGGGCGTGGAACAGGGGGGTACGCATCACTGCCCTCTGAGGGGTCCTCCTCAATCGGTGGCGCGTGGGTGGGGAGTGGTGCGGGACACGGCCCTCAATGGGCAGGTCATGCCAATGAGAGCGCTGTGCCGCACCGGTGCGTCAGCCGAAAGATTGAGGATCCACAGGAATTGCGCAAGAGTCCTCGCGAAAGCGGCCTCTCAGGCCGAGCGGTCCAGTGTCCGGCGGCGCACCGGGTCGGCGAACGGCAGGCCGCGGCCGTACCGCTCCAGCTCGTCGAGCGCCGCGTGGGTCATCCGGCTCAGCTCGTTGCCCAGCGAACCGGCGACGTGCGGGGTGAGCAGGACGTTCGGCAGGTCGTACAGCGGCGAGGAGGCGGGCAGCACCTCCGGGTCGGTGACGTCCAGGACGGCGTGCAGGCGGCCCGTGACCAGCTCCGCGGTCAGCGCCTCGGTGTCGACGAGGGAGCCCCGCGCGGTGTTGACCAGCGTGGCGCCGTCGCGCAGCAGCGCCAGCAGCGCCCGGTCGAACATGTGCCGGGTGCCCGGCAGTTCGGGCGCGTGGATCGTCACCACGTCGCTCGACGCGACGAGGGTGTCCAGGTCCACGGTGCGTACGCCGAGGGCCGCGGCGTCGTCACCGGTGACGTACGGGTCGTACAGCAGCACCGTCAGGTCGTAGGGGCGCAGCAGCTCGATCACCCGCCGTCCGATGCGGGAGGCGCCCACCACGCCGACGGTGCGGCGGAAGTTCCCGCCGCCGATCACATCGAGGGGGCTGACCCAGGCGCGCTTCTCGCCGTACACGCGGGCCGCGCGCAGCACGCCCTTGCCGGAGAAGAGGACTGCGGCGACGGTGTACTCGGCCACCGGCACGGCGTTGGCCCCGGCCGCCGAGGCGACCGCGACGCCCCGCTCCCAGCAGGCGTCGGTGATGTGGTGCTTCACGGAACCGGCCGCGTGGACGACGGCCCGCAGCCGGGGCATCCGGGCCAGCACCTCCGCGGTCAGCGGCGAGCAGCCCCAGCCGGTGAACAGGACCTCCGCCTCGCGCAGCGCCACGGCGTGCCCGGGGTCGGTGAAGTCCCGCACCACCACCGCCGGATCGGTGTCGGCCAGCGCGGTGAGCCGCTGCAGGGTCTCCGCGTCGAACAGCGCCTCGCGGACCGGCGGGTCCATCGCGAGGACGGTCCGGGGACGGTGAGGGGGACGGGTCACTTGACGGCTCCCGCGGTCAGGCCGGAGCGCCAGTGGCGCTGGAGCGCCAGGAAGGCGACGGCGAGGGGAAGGACGGACACCAGCGAGCCGGTCACGACGAACGCGTAGTAGTGCGGCTCCTGGGGGAGCACCGCGTTCCAGTTGAACAGGCCGAGGCCCACCGGGTAGAGCGAGGAGTCGTTGAGCATCACCAGCGGCAGGAAGAAGCTGTTCCAGCTCGCGGTGAAGGAGAACAGGAAGATCGTGACGAAGGCCGGGGACAGCATCGGCAGCGCCACCGAGCGGAAGATCCGCAGCTCGCTCGCCCCGTCGAGGCGCGCGGCCTCCAGGGTCTCGGCGGGGACGTACCCCTCGGAGAAGACCCGGGCCAGGTAGACGCCGAAGGGGTTGACCAGGGAGGGGATGAGCACCGACCAGTACGTGTTGGCCAGGCCGATGTCGGAGGCCATCAGGTACATGGGCAGCGAGACGACGGTGTGCGGCACGAGGATGCCCAGCAGCACCAGCCCGTAGAGCTTCTCCTTGCCGGGGAAGGGGTACTTGTCGAACGCGTAGCCCGCGAGCAGCGCCAGGAGCGTCGAGCCGACCGAACCGACGACCGAGTAGAGCAGGCTGTTGGCCAGCCAGCGGCCGAAGACGCCGCCTTGGTACGTGAACATGTCGGCGAGGTTGGTGAAGAGGCTGAAGTCGCCGAGCGCGAAGCCGGGGCGGCCGAAGAGGTCGCCGTTGTTCTTGGTGGCGTTGACCAGCAGCCAGGTCAGGGGCATCAGAGTGTAGACGGCGACCAGGGCGAGCAGGGTGTTGACGGTGACCCGCGAGGCGCGGGAGGAAGCGGTGTCCGGCCCCCGGCCCTGTGACGGGGGTGCGGGGCGTGGCGGCGGTCCGGCCGGGGCGGCGGCGGGGGCCGGTGCGGTGTCGAGGGTCATGGTCACGCGTCCTTCCAGCGGTTGCCGAACTTGGTGATCACGAAGGACAGCGCGGCGCCGAGGAGCGCCAGCAGGAGCGAGGCCGCCGCCGCGAGGCCGTAGTCGCTGCGGCTGACGGCCGCCTGGTAGATGAACATCACCGGGCTCCACTCGGTGGAGATGGCGCTGGTCCTGCTGCGCAGCACCTCGGGCTCGTTGAACAGCTGGATGGCGCCGACCGCGGTGAACAGCATCGTCAGGACCACGGCGGAGCGGATCATCGGCAGCTTCACGGACCAGGCCGTACGCAGGTGGCCCGCGCCGTCCACCAGGGCCGCCTCCAGGGTCTCGCGGGGCACGGCCTGGAGCGCGGCGTAGAAGATCACCATGTTGTAGCCGGTCCACTGCCAGGCCGTGGCGTTGGCGAGCGAGAAGATCACCGCGTTGGGGCCGAGCAGGTCGACGTCCGCGCCGAAGACCTCCAGGAAGTCGATGACCGGGCTGAGGCCGGGGGTGTAGAGGAAGCCCCAGATGATGGCGGCGATCAGGCCCGGCACGGCGTGCGGCAGGAAGTAGGCGAGCCGGAAGAACGCCTTGGCGCGGGCCAGCGCGGAGTCGACCAGCAGGGCCAGTGCCAGGGCGCCGCCCACCATCACCGGGATGTAGACCAGGCAGTACAGCGCGATGTGCAGGAAGCCGCGGCGGAACGCCGGGGAGTCCAGGGCGCGCAGGTAGTTGTCGGCGCCGACGAACAGGGTCTTGGTACCGCCGAAGCCGAGTCCGGAGGCGGCCTGTTCACGGAACAGGCTCATCCAGACCGCGTAGCAGATGGGGGCGGCGAGGGTGGCGAGGAAGAGGACGAGGAACGGCGCGATGAAGAGGGCCGGCGTGCTGCGCTGCCCGCGGACGAGCCGGGATGCCATCGGCGGTGACTCCATGACGTAGAAGGGCCGGGCGGGGTGCCGGGAGGTGGCGGGGTGCCAGGGACCTCCCCGGCCGCCCGGGCGGGGCGGAGGGAACACGCCCGCGCCCCGGGCGGAACGGGGGACGCGTCCGCGCGTCGGCGGGCGCGCCGCCGGGTCACTCGGCGAGCTTGAGGCCCCGGTCGGTGATCCCCTTCTCGGCCGCGGTCTGCGCCGCCTGGAAGGCGGGCCAGAACTCGCCGGTCCTCATGGCCTTGCCCAGGTCGTTCTGGAGGGACAGCGAGGTGGAGTTGTGCACCGGGCTCCAGGTCCAGCCCTCGGTGATGGTGGGCACCTGCTCGGAGGCCACCGCGTAGATGTCCTGGCCGCCGAAGTACTCGGTGTCGAAGGTCTCCTTCGCGGCGGCGCGCAGCGATTCGTCGACGGGCAGCGCGCTGGAGGTGCCGACGGCGAGGCGTGCCTTCACCGCGGCGGCGTCGGTGGTCGCCCAGAGCGCGAACTCGGCCGCCGCCTTGGCCTTCTCGGTGTCCTTGGTGAGGGCGAACGAGGTACCGCCGACCGCGCCGGTGGCGGGGGTGCCCCAGTGCGGCAGCGGGGCCTGGGCCCACTTGCCCGCCTGCTTGGGGTACGTCGTCTTCAGGGAGCCCGCGCTCCAGGAGGCGCCGATCAGAGCGATCGCCTTCTCGTCGGTGACGGCCTTGGTGGCCTCCGGGCTCCAGCCCTTGTGGTTGAGGACCAGGTCGTTCGTGACGAGGTCCTTCCAGTAGTCGGCGACCTTGCGGGTGGACGTGTCGGCGATGTTCACCTTCCAGGCGTCGCCCTCGGTGCCGTACCAGTGGGCGCCGGCCTGCTGGGCGAGGCCCGCCCAGGTGGCGACGTCGTCGCCCCAGAAGTCGAGGATGCGGGCCTTGCCCTTGGAGGCGGTCTTCACCTTCTCGGCCGCGGTCCTGAACTCGTCCCAGGTCCGCGGGACCTCGATGCCGTACTCCTCGAAGAGGTCGGTGCGGTAGTACAGGGACTGCGGGCCCACGTCGTAGGGCGCCCCCCAGGTCTTGTCGCCGAGGGTCACCAGGCTGCGCACGGACTCCGGGGCCTTCTTCACGGACGCGCCCAGTTCGGCGGACGAGTCGCGCAGCAGGCCCTGGGTGACCAGGTCGGGGATGGCCTGGTACTCGACGTTGACGACGTCGGGCGCGTTGCCCGCCTTGACGGCCTTGGCGAGCTTGTCGTAGCCGCCGTTGAGACCGGCGGGGATCTCCGAGTGGACGACCTTGATGTTCTCGTGCGTCCGGTTGAACTCCTCGGTCATCTCCTTGGTGCCCGGCTGCCAGGACCAGTAGGTGATCTCGACGGGCTCGGCGGCGGTGCCGGTACCCGTGTCCGCCGTGCCGGTCCCGGAGCCGCCGCACGCGGTGGCGAGGAGGGCCAGGGAGGCCGTGGCGGCGGCGAGGGCGACGACGGACGTGCGGGAGGTGGGCTTCATGTGCGCGTGCTCCTACGGGCGGGGCCTTCCAGAGGCCGTGAGGTTGACGCACATCTTTCGGTCACAAACGATCGCAGTCAAGAGCGAATGAACAAACGATCGTCAAAGTGATATCGATCCGGAAACGACGCGTCCGTGCGCGGCACGGCGGCCACCTCCGGACACGGCAGTCGCCTCGCCCCGTCCCGCCCCGGTCAGCCGAGGTCGGCGGCCCCCCGCAGCTCCACGAACGGCCGCCCGCCGTCGGCGTCACCGTCGCCGTCGCGCACCCCGTCCAGTTCCAGGACGACGATCTCGTTGCGCCCGGCGCGCAGCAGCGGCCACGGCAGGTACAGGGTCCGCTGCGGGCCCCGCTCCTCCCAGTACCGCCCCAGGCAGAAGCCGTTGACCCAGACGTAGCCCTTGCGCAGCCCGGGCAGGGCGAGGTACCCGTCGGCCGGTTCGGCGACCTCCAGGAAGCCGCGGTGAAACACCGGCCCGGGCCCCGCGGTCGCCGTCCCCCACGGCAGTCCGTCGGGCGTGCCGTGTCCCAGCTCCACCGCCCGGGCCGTCCAGCCGTGCAGCGTCTGGCGGGCGTGCAGGACGCGCCGCACGCCCTTGCGGTCGCCGATCCCGGTGCCGTAGTTGATCCGGCCCATCGACTCGACGAGCACTTCCAGCCGCGCTGACGGGCCGGGCACGGCGACGGCGTCCAGGGTCTCGGCGCGGTCCCGTTCCAGTACGCCGACGGGCTCGCCGTCGAGGAGGACGTGCGCGCGGTCGGCGAGCCCCCGCACGCTCAGCGGGTGCGGGCAGCGCGGGCCGGGGATCCGCGTCCCGTACAGCACCAGCCCGTGCCCGATGCCCAGTTCCTCGAAGGACGGCGGCAGCGGGGCCGTCACCTCCTCGCCCGCCAGCATGTCCAGGACGTCGAGGAGCCGTACCGACCCGGTCAGCTCCAGCCGGGACGGCGGCAGCAGCGGGGCGGGCGGCGGCGGCTCGGGCAGCGGCCCGTCGGCGTACCGCCGCAGCACCTCGCGGAAGGCGCGGAACTTCTCCGTCACACCGCCGCGTTCGTCGATCGGGGCGTCGTAGTCGTACGAGGTCACCGTCGGCAGATAGCCCTCCCCGGTGACGTGGTCGTCCGTGTTGGCCCCGGCCCAGGTGGAGAAGTTCGTCCCGCCGTGCGCCATGTAGATGTTGACCGAGGCCCCGGCCGCCAGGATCTCCGCGAGTGTCGCCGCCGCGTCCCCGGGGTCGCGCACGACGTGTTCCGTGCCCCAGTGGTCGAACCAGCCGCACCAGAACTCCATGCACATGGGCGGGTCGCCGGGCCGCAGCCGCGCCAGGTCCGCGAACGCCTCCCGCGCGCGGCTGCCGAAGTTCACGGTCGCCAGGTGGCCGGGGAGCGTGCCGCCGGTCAGGAAGAAGTCGTCGGGGCCGTCCGAGGTGAACAGCGGCACGTCGATGCCGCGCGCCCGCAGCCCGGCGGCCAGGTGCTCCAGATGGCCGGTGTCGGTGCCGTAGGAGCCGTACTCGTTCTCCACCTGCACCATCAGCACATTGCCGCCGCGAGTGACCTGGTGCGCGGCGATCACCGGGACCAGACGGTCGAACCAGCGGTCCACGTGGCGTTCGTACGCCGCGTCCCGGCAGCGCAGCGCCCGCACCTCGGGGTCGGCGAGCAGCCACCACGGCAGGCCGCCGTTCTCCCACTCGGCGCAGATGTACGGGGAGGGCCGGACGATCGCGTGCAGCCCGGCCTCACGGGTGGCGCGCAGGAAGCGGTCGAGGTCCGCGAGGCCGGTGAAGTCGTAGTGGCCCGGGCGTGGCTCGTGCAGGTTCCACGGGACGTACGTCTCCACGGTGTCGAGCCCCATGGCGCGCAGCATCCGCAGCCGGTGCGGCCACTGCTCGGGCAGGACGCGGAAGTAGTGCAGGGCACCGGAGAGCAGGCGCAGGGGGCGGCCGTCGAGGGAGAAACCCTCGGGGATACGCGGAACATGAGGGGTCTCCGTCGGTACGGGTGCGGCGCGCACCGCAGGTCAGGTCAGGTCAGGTCAGGAGCTGGACGCGCGCACGTGCAGCTCCGGCAGGATCGCCAGGCGGTGGCGGGCCCGGCCGGGGTCGGTGATCCGTTCCGCCAGCAGGCCGACCGCGGCGGCGCCGACGGCGTGCTTGGGCGGGGCGACCGCGGTGAGGGGGATGTCGGCGAGCGAGGCGACCTCGTCGTCGTACGCCACGAGCGCGAGGTCGCCGGGGACGTCGATGCCGTGCGTCCGCAGCCGCTGGAGCAGCACGAGCGCGTCGTGGTCGTTGTGGACGAGCGCGGCGTCCAGCCGGCCGTCGGCCACGGCGCCGGTGAACTCGCCCAGCACACGCTCCCGTCCGGCGGCGTCACCGGCCGGCGGGGGCAGCCGCAGCGGCGACGGCTCCGGCTCTCGCAGCCCGGCCGCCGCCAGGCCGCCGCGGTAGCCCTCCAGCACCGGCGCGCCGTGCGGGCTGTCGTCGCGCAGCAGCAGCGTGATGCGCCGGTGCCCGGCCTCGGCCAGGTGGCGTACGGCGAGCCGGGCGCCGTACACATGGTCGGTGACCACGTGCTCGGCGCCGGGCAGTTCGTCCCCGGGGCGGCGCTCGACCAGGACGTACGGCACGCCGAGCGCGGTGAGCCAGGACTCGCCGGCCCCGCCGCACGGGGTGATCAGCAGGCCGTCGATGCCGTCGGCGAGCATCCGCCGGGCCTGCTCCCGCTCCTGGCCGTGGTCGTACTGGGAGATGCCGAGGACGAGCCGGACGCCCCGCTCGGCTGCGGCCTCCCGGGCGCCCTTGATCACTTCCGGGTAGTAGTAGTCGGCGGCCGGCACGATCAGCCCGACGACCAGCTCACGGGCGGGGGTCCGGACGGCCGGGGCGCCGTCCGGCACCGCCGCCGTGGGGCCGTCCGGCAGGAGCGCCCCGCCGTGCACCCGGGTGACCAGCCCCCGCTCGGCGAGGGCCTCCACGTCCCGACGGATCGTGACCGGAGAGACCTGCAACTCCTCGGCGAACTCCGTGACCCGCAGGGAGCCGTGCTCCCGGAGCCTGCGCAGGATCGCCTGGTGCCTCTCTTCGGCATGCATGTGTCCCGGTCTCCCTCTGCCTCGTCCGAACGGACGTCTCACCGCCCGGCGATCGTATATGAACGTTTCTGCGCGAACAATCAGTTCCGTGGGACTGTGTGTGATTCATTGCCGGTCTCTGCACGCTCGTGTTAGAAACCGCTCGCCCCTCGTGGTTTCCCGGGTGCGACGACGCACCCCTTCCCCCGGAGGTTCCTTTCGCATGCCCTCCGCGACACCCGCGGCCCACCCGGCCGCTCCCCTCCCCTCCTCTCCCGCAGGGCCCTGCTGCGCGCCGCCGCGGCCCTGGCCGGCTCCGCCTCGGCGGTCGCGTCCACCGCCTCCCCCGTCCGCGCCGCCGACGCCCACGACACCCTCCGGCTGCGCTGGCGCGACCTGCTGCTGGGCACCGGCTTCACGCCCACCGCCGAGCCGTACGCCGGCCGGCTCGCCGCCCTCGGCGCCACCGCCCGCGACCTGCGCGCCACCATGACACGCGCGGACGGCTCCCTCTGGCCCGACCTGCCCTACGCCGACCCCGAACCGGACACCGACGCCGAGTCCTACACCTACTCCGGCAACCTCGGCACCAGCTTCAACCGGCTGCGCACCCTCGCCGAGGCCCACGCCCAGCCCGGCACCGGCCTCACCGGCGACCCCGGCCTGCGCGCCGACATCCTCGCCGGCCTCGACCACCTCCACGACCAGGCGTACCACGCGGGCCGGACCCGCTACGGCAACTGGTACAACTGGCAGATCGGCATCCCGCAGGCGCTGCTCGACATCGACGTCCTGCTGTACGACCACCTCGGCGCCGCCCGAGTCGGCGAACACTGCGCCGCCGTCGACCACTTCGTCCCCGACAGCGCGGTCGCCTCCTACACCGGCACCTCCACCGGCGCCAACCGCGTCGACCTGTGCCGCGTCCTCGCCCTGCGCGGCGTCCTCGGCAAGAACCCCGCCAAGCTCACCCTGGCCCGCGACGCGCTCTCCCCCGTCTTCCCGTACGTCACCCAGGGCGACGGCCTCCACCCCGACGGCAGCTTCCTCCAGCACACCCACGTTCCCTACGCCGGGTCGTACGGGGCGGTCATGCTCGGCGGGCTCTCCCTGCTCTTCGCCCTGCTGAAGGGCTCCGCCTGGGAGGTCACCGACACCCGTCGGCAGATCGTCCTCGACTCGGTCGAGAAGGCGTACGCGCCCTTCCTCTTCAACGGCCTGGCGATGGACGGCGTCTCGGGGCGCGCGATCAGCCGCGGGGTGCAGAAGTCCGACACCCGCCGGATCCACCAGGACGACCACCTGCGCGGTCACGGCATCATCGCCTGCGTCGCACTGCCCGCACAGAGCGCCTCGGCCGCCGAGAAGGCGCGCTGGGACGCCATGGTCAAGGGATGGATCGCCCGCGACTACTACCGCCCGGTCCTCTCCAGCCCCTCGCTCGGCGTCGCCCAGCTCGCCCGGCTGAAGGCCGTCGCCGACAGCGCCGCACCGGCGAGCCCCGAGCCGTCCGGGCACCGCCTCTTCCCCGGCATGGACCGGGCCGTGCACCGCCGCCCCGGCTGGGCCGCCGCCGTCTCCATGGCCTCGCACCGCATCACGCACTACGAGAACGGCAACGGCGAGAACCTGCGTGGCTGGCACACCGGTTCCGGAATGCTCTACTGGTGGGGCGACGACTTCGCCAACGGGCAGTACAGCGACGACTTCTGGCCCACCGTCGACCCGTACCGGCTGCCCGGCACCACCGCCTCCCGCAAGCGCCCGCGGACGGAGAGGGCGGCACCTGGGGCGCGCCCCGCCCCGACGTCCGCTGGGTGGGCGGCGCGACCGACGGGACGTACGCCGCCGTCGGCCAGTACCTCAAGGGTCTGTCGTCCACGCTCCTCGCCAAGAAGTCGTGGTTCTTCCTCGACGACGCGGTGGTCTGCCTCGGCGCGGGCATCCACGGCCGGGACGGCACGGGCGTCGAGTCGGTCGTCGACAACCGCAACCTGGGCGCCGCGGCGTCCACGGCTTCACCGTCGACGGCGCGGCGCAGTCCGCGACCCCCGGCTGGAGCGCCACCCTCACCGACGCGCGCTGGGCCCACCTCGCCGGACACGCCGGGTACGTCTTCCCCGGCGGGGCGACGGTGAAGGCACTGCGCGAGGCCCGTACCGGCGCCTGGTCGGACATCAACAAGGGCGCCGTCACCGACCCGGTCATCCGCCGCTACCTGACCCTGTGGTTCGACCACGGCACGGACCCGACCTGGGCGACGTACGCGTACGTCCTGATGCCGGGCGCGACCGCGGAACGGACGGCCGCCCGCGCCGCCGACACCGGCTGGCTCACCGTGCTCGCCAACAGCAACGACCAGCAGGGGGTGCGCGTCCCCTCGCTGGGCTTCACCGGCGTCAACTTCTGGTTCGGCGGAACCGTGGGCGACCTCACCGCGAACGCCCCCGCCTCCGTCATGATCCGCCAGTGTTCCTCCCGGCCGTCACCAGCCGCCCCTGCCGCTCGTCTCAAAGCGGCAGCCACACCCCACGCTCCGGCGCGAGTCGGCCGCTTTGGTTCAAAAGGTTGACAGCCCTCAAGGCGCCTGGCTTCATGAACAGCGCGCAATTTTGGGAGCGCTCCCAACGCTGTTCCGTGCTTCTTGTTCTGGCCATGCGACAGAAAGGGACATCGTGGGACTGTCATCAAGACGCGGCCGCAGCCGGCCATTGCGGCGCATCCAGGCGGTACTCGCTGCGGCGCTGACCACAGGACTACTGTTCGCGAGCGGCCCAGCGCTGGGGGCAGAGGAGCGCCCGGCTCCCGCGCGCAGCGAGGCGGCCGTCGCCGCACCCGGCGACGACTGGCTGCACACCAAGGGCAACAAGATCGTTGACGCGAACGGCGACGAGGTCTGGCTCACCGGCACCAACTGGTTCGGCTTCAACGCCGGCGAACGGGTCTTCCACGGACTGTGGTCCGGCAACATCACCGACATCACCAAGTCGATGGCATCCAGGGGCATCAACATCGTCCGGGTGCCCATCTCCACCCAGCTCCTCCTGGAGTGGAAGGACGGCAAGGCCGCCGTCCCGAGCGGCGTCAACGCCTATGCTAACCCCGAGATCGCGGGCAAGACCTCCCTGGAGGTCTTCGACCACTGGCTCGCCCTGTGCGAGCGGTACGGCATCAAGGTCATGCTGGACGTACACAGCGCCGAGGCCGACAACTCCGGCCATATCTACCCGGTGTGGTGGAAGGGCACCATCACCTCCGAGGACTTCTACACCGCCTGGGAGTGGGTGACCGCCCGCTACAAGAACGACGACACCGTCGTAGCCATGGACGTCAAGAACGAGCCGCACGGCACGGCGAGCACCTCCCCGCGCGCCAAGTGGGACGGTTCGACGGACCAGGACAACTTCAAGCACGTGTGCGAGACCGCCGGCAAGCGGATGCTCGCCATCAACCCCAACCTGCTGGTGCTCTGCGAGGGCATCGAGATCTATCCCAAGGCCGGTGCGAGCTGGACCTCCACCACTCCCACCGACTACCACTCGAACTGGTGGGGCGGCAACCTGCGTGGCGTCCGCGACCATCCCGTGGACCTCGGCGCGCACAACGACCAGCTCGTGTACTCCCCGCACGACTACGGGCCGCTGGTCCACCAGCAGCCCTGGTTCACCGGCGACTGGAACCGCACCACGCTCGAGCGCGACGTCTGGGACCCCAACTGGCTCTACCTGCACAAGGAGAACAAAGCCCCGCTCCTGATCGGCGAGTGGGGAGGCTTCCTCGACGGCGGCCCGAACCAGAAGTGGATGACCGCACTGCGGGACCTCATCGTCGAGCACCGGATTCACCAGACGTTCTGGTGCCTCAACCCCAACTCCGGTGACACCGGCGGCCTGTTGCTCGGCGACTGGAAGTCCTGGGACGAGGAGAAATACGCTCTGCTCAAGCCGGCGCTGTGGCAGCACGGCGGCAAGTTCGTCAGCCTCGACCACGAGGTTCCCCTGGGCGGCGCCGGCAGCACCACCGGCATCAGCCTGAGCGACGTGTACGACGGGCCGACGGACCCCGAGGACACCCAGGCGCCCACCGCCCCCACCGGCCTGGCCAGTACCGCCAAGACTTCCACCAGCGTTGCGCTGTCCTGGACGGCGTCGACCGACAACACCCGGGTGAGCGGGTATGACGTCTATCGGGGAACGACCAAGGTGAACGCGGCGCCGGTGACCGGCACGACCTACACCGACACGGGGCTCTCGCCCTCCACGGCGTACAGCTACACCGTGCGGGCCCGGGACGCGGCAGGTAACGTCTCCGCTCCCTCGGCGGCGCTGAACGTGACCACGCAGTCCTCTGACACCTCGTCCGGGGCCGTGAAGGTGCGGTACAAGAACAACGACGGCTCCGCGACGGACAACGCCATCCGGCCCTCGCTCCAGGTCGTGAACACCGGCAGCTCCACCGTGAAACTCGACGCCATCGCGCTGCGCTACTACTTCACCCGCGACGGATCGGCCTCCGTGAGCGCCTGGTGCGACTACGCGGCCGTGGGCTGCGCGCAGGTCAAGCTGCGGGTCGTGCCGCTGGCGACACCCGTCTCGGGCGCGGACGCCTATCTGGAGGTGAGCTTCACGGGCGGCTCGCTGGCCGCCGGCGCCAACAGCGGTGACATCCAGTTGAGGATGAGCAAGGCGGACTGGTCGAACTTCAACGAAGCGAACGACTACAGCCGTACGACCTCGACGACGTACACCGATGCACCGGCCGTTCCCGCATACACCGGCACGACCCTGGCCTGGGGCACGCCCCCGGCCTGACCCGCCACACATCGAACAGGGCGGAACATATCCCCGCCCTGTTTTGGGAGCGCTCCCAATTCAAGCTCTATCGGCAGACAAGGAGAAAGAGCTGTGAAACGTCTACTGGCCTTACTGGCGACCTGCGCGATGGTCCTGGGCCTCACCGTTCTCGTCAGCCCACCGGCGGCGGCCGCCACGGGCTGCAAGGTCGATTACACGATCACGAACCAGTGGTCGGGTGGTTTCCAGGCCGGGGTGAAGGTCACCAACCTGGGTGACCCCGTCAGTGGCTGGACCCTGAAGTGGACCTGGGCCGACGGCGGGCAGAAGGTGAACCAGGGCTGGAACGGCACCTGGTCGCAGTCCGGCTCCGCGGTCAGCGTCACCAACGCCGACTGGAACCGCACCCTGGCCACCGGCGGCTCCGCCGACCTGGGCTTCACGGGTACGTTCACGGGCGCCAATCCGAAGCCCGCCGCCTTCACGCTCAACGGCGTGGCCTGCACCGGCACCATCGGCGGCGAGGAGCCCCCGCCGGACCCGGACCCCGAGCCGCCCACCGGCACCCCGGTCGGCATCAACGGGCAGCTCAAGGTGTGCGGCGTGTACCTGTGCAACCAGTACAACCGCCCCATCCAGCTGCGCGGCATGAGCACGCACGGCATTCAGTGGTTCAGCAAGTGCTACAACAACGCCTCCCTGGACGCGCTGGCCAAGGACTGGAAGTCGGACCTGTTCCGCATCGCCATGTACGTGCAGGAGGGCGGCTACGAGACCGACCCGGCGGGCTTCACCAGCCGGGTGAACAGCCTCGTCGACATGGCCGAGGCACGCGGCATGTACGCCATGATCGACTTCCACACCCTGACGCCGGGCGACCCGAACTTCAACCTCGAGCGGGCCAAGACGTTCTTCGCGTCCGTCGCCGCCCGCAACGCCGACAAGAAGAACGTGATCTACGAGATCGCCAACGAGCCCAACGGCGTGAGCTGGGCGACCATCAAGAGCTACGCCGAGCAGGTCATCCCGGTCATCCGCGCTGCCGACCCGGACGCCGTCATCATCGTCGGCACCCGCGGCTGGTCCTCGCTGGGCGTCTCGGACGGCTCCAACGAGACGGAGATCATCAACAACCCGGTCAACGCCACCAACATCATGTACGCGTTTCACTTCTACGCCGCCAGCCACAAGGACAACTACCGTGCCACGGTGAGCCGTGCGGCCACGAAACTGCCGTTGTTCGTCACCGAGTTCGGGACGGTTACCTACACCGGCGGGGGCGCGGTCGACCGCGCCAGCTCCGTGGCCTGGCTGGACCTACTGGACCAGTTGAAGATCGGCTACGCCAACTGGACCTACTCCGACGCCAATGAGGGCAGCGCCGCGTTCAAACCCGGCACCTGCAATGGCACCGACTACAGCAGCGCCGGTGTGCTCACGGAATCGGGGGCGCTGCTCAAGAGCCGCATCAGTACCCCCGACGCCTTCCCCACCAGCTGACTCCCTCGGGGGCTCCAGCCTTGTGCTGGAGCCCCCGCTTACTGCAGGGGGAGAACGCCATGCTCTGCGAGGTAAGCCCTGCTGTGCGGAGACCGAGGTGCGGACGCGCTCGCCCGGTTTCCCCACGCCGACGCGTGGCCGCGGTTGCGCTGCCGGTCTGGATCAGGTCCACCTACACGCCCACCGGCAGGCCGCCGTCGGTCACGCTGGACTGGGAACGGCGCGCGCGATACGGGGCCATCGCAGGGACCGCTCCACCCTCGGGCTCGGTCGCGGACGCTCCCGGACGAGTCAACCGGCGGATCACTCCTGCACGACACGGCCGACGTGACGAAACACGTCACGTTCAAGTACGGCCACGGCAAGGCGGTCGAACGCAACGCCTGCTCGTCATCGCCGCAGTCAGGGGCTCCACGCCCGGGGCGCTGGGAGCGCTCCCGGACGGCGTCGGTGAGGGGCCAACCCGAGGAATGGGACGGCAAGTCGACGCACAGCGTCACGGCGGGCGCGGAGACCGGCCCGGCGGGCCGGGGCCGACAGGCGCCACGTGTGGTGAAGTGGGGCGAGCGGGTCAGGCGGAGCCGCGGAGCACCAATTCTGTGCGCAGGCTGACATGCCGCCAGGCCACCCCCGAATCCTCCATCTCCTCTAGAAGCAGCCGCACCATGGTCCGGCCGATCTCCTGGAGCGGTTGGCGCACTGTCGTCAATGTGGGCTCCGTACGCTGCGCCAGGAGGAAGTCGTCGAATCCGACCACGGCGACGTCCTGCGGTACTCGGCGATCCGCCGCGCGCAGGGCGTTCAGCGCTCCGGCGGCCATGCTGTCCGATGCGGCGAACACGGCGTCGATCCCCGGGTCCCGCGCGATGAGCTCCGCCATCGCCGCGCGGCCGCTCTCCTCGGTGAAGTCTCCTTCGGCGACCCAGGACGGTTTCGCGTCGAGGCCCGCGCGCCCCAGCGCCTCGCGGTAGCCGCGCAACCGGCACTGGGCGACGTACATGTCGAGCGGCCCGGTGATGGTCGCGACCGCGCTGCGGCCGCTGTTCAGCAGATGGGTGACCGCGCTTCGGGCGCCCCCGGCGTTGTCCGCGTCCACGTAGGTGATGCTCTCGTCGGCCGAGCGACGGCCCAGCATCACGGTGGGCACGCCCGCGTCCGCGAGCATGTCGGGCAGTGGGTCGTTGGCGTGCACGGACATCAACAGCACGCCGTCCACCCGGCCGCCACGCGCGTACTCGACGAAACGCTTTCGCTCCTGGTCCATGCGCACCTGGGTGAGCAGCAGTTGCATCGTGGTGTCGGTCAACGCTTCCCCGACGGAACGAATGGTCTCCGAGAAGAACGGCTCCGCGAATTTCCGCCAGTCGGGCTCCGTCATCACCAGAGCGATCGCGTCCGTACGGCGCCCGGCCAGCGACCGGGCCGCCAGGTTGGGTACGTACCCCAGCTCGGCGATGGCATGCTGCACGACGCGGCGCGTCGACTCCTTCACTCCTGCCACGTTGTTGATCACGCGGGAGACAGTGCCCCGCCCCACACCGGCGAGCGCGGCCACCTCCTCCAAGGTCGGCCCCGCGCCGGGGCGCTGCTTGCCCATGAACTTCTCCCCCCACCCACAAGAAGCCCAATATTAGGGCCATGGCCGTCCGTGATCGACCGGCTCCGGCCTGCTGATACGCACCTGGCGCACGTCCGGGACGCCAGGCACCCCGTCGGGATGGGAGGGACGGCCGTCGGGATGGGAGGGCCGGCCGGGCACGGTGGATCGCGAGGGCGCGCGCAGTGGACCAGGACCGCCGCTCCTGCCGCAGGGCATCGCGACGGGCGTCGACTCCCGCTCTGCAGGGGAAGGTTCGCGCCACCTGGCGCGGAAGTGGCGCAAATGAACGTTGCCGCTTCGTCTCATGACACTCAATCTGGAGTTTATGGGAGCGCTCCCAATCGCTTCATCCCCACGCCGAGACCCGGCATCCCCCCATGGGAAAGAAGGAGACCGTGACTTGTCATGATCACAGCAGTCTGGTGCGGCGCCGTTCGACGCTCGTTCTGAGCCTCCTCGCGGCGATGCTCCTCAGCCTGCTCCCCTGGAGCGGCACCGCCGTGGCCCACGGCTCGGTCGTCGACCCCGCGACCCGTAACTACAGCTGCTGGCAACGATGGGGCAGCAACCACATGGATCCGTCCATGGCCCAGCAAGACCCCATGTGCTGGCAGGCGTGGCAGGCCAACCCCAACGCCATGTGGAACTGGAACGGTCTGTACCGCAACGGATCCGGCGGCAACTTCCAGGCAGCAGTCCCCGACGGCCAGCTGTGCAGCGGCGGCCGCACCGAGGGGGGGCGCTACAACTCCCTGGACGCCGTGGGTGCTTGGAAGACCACGGATATCGCCAGCAACTTCACCGTGAAGCTGTACGACCAGGCCAGCCACGGCGCGGACTATTTCCTGGTCTACGTCAGCCGGCAGGGCTTCGACCCGACCACCCAGCCGCTGCGCTGGAGCGACCTCCAGCTGGTGGCCCGCACCGGCAGTTACGGGCCCAGTCAGAACTACTCGATCCCGGTCAGTACGTCCGGGTACAGCGGTCGCCACATCGTCTACACGATCTGGCAGGCGTCGCACATGGACCAGACGTACTTCCTGTGCAGCGACGTGAACTTCCGCTGAGCCGGCGCCCATGAGCTGTCCCGCCGGACGAGCCCGCGTCCGGCGGGACACCGCTCTCCGCCCTACCACGGTGCTCGGACACACCCACGCGCCGCCCGAACATCAGGGCCGCCTGACCGGCCCCGAGGGGTGGCGTTCGCCGCCATGTGCGCGTCTTACGGGATACGCCACCGGGCCGCGTCCCCCGTATGCGAACACCACCACCTGACGAGCGTTTTGATACCTGGAGCCGACATGCCAAGACGCCGCTGGACCGGACCGCTCCTGCTGGCCCTCCTGTTCACCACCCTCACCCCGCTGTCCGCCGCCGCGTCGGCCCCGCCCGCGTCGGCCCCGCCCGCGTCGGCGGACACCGTGCGTGCCCGCACGGCGGCGGACCCCTCGGCCGTCCCCCTGCCGTCGCTGAAGGCGACCACCACCCAGGTCGCCTCCGGCCTGCGGCGGCCCATCGCCCTCGTCGCCCCCGACGACGGCACGGACCGGTTGCTCATCGCCGAGAAGTCGGGCACCGTTCGCGTCTACCACCCGGGCACCGGTCTGGCCCGGGACCCGCTCATCGACATCAGGTCCGCCGTGGACGAATCGGGCAACGAACGCGGCCTGCTCGGCATAGCCGTCCCGCCGGACTTCGCCGACAGCCGCCACCTGTACCTGGTGTACACGGCGCTGCCCGACGGCGCGGTCACGCTCGCCCGATACCGGCTCGACGACTCCCGCTTGGAACCCCTGCTCTCCCAGCCACACGCCGAGTACAGCAACCACAACGGCGGCCAGATCGCGTTCGGCCCCGACGGCAACCTGTACTGGAGCATCGGCGACGGAGGCGGCTCCGCCGACCCGTTGCGCGCCGGGCAGCGCCTGGACACCCTCCTCGGCAAGATCATGCGCATCGACGTCAGCCGCAGCTGCGGTCAACTCGGCTACTGCGTGCCCAGTGCCAATCCCTTCGTGGACACCCCCGGCGCCCGTGACGAGATCTGGCTGTACGGGCTGCGCAACGCGTGGAAGTTCTCCTTCGACGACGCCGACGGCTCGATGTGGATCGGGGACGTCGGACAGGGCCGATGGGAAGAGGTCAACCACCTCCCGGCCGGTCAGGGTGGGCTGAACCTCGGCTGGTCCTGCTACGAGGGTCTGGAGAAGTTCCGAGGAGGCCACTGCGTACCCGGCGAGCAGCACACCGAACCAGTCTTCACCTACTCCCCGTACACCGGCGGCTGCTCGATCATCGGCGGTCACGTCTACCGGGGCCAGAAGTACGCCGGCCTCGTCGGCGGCACGTACATCGCCACCGACTACTGCTCGTCCACGGTCTGGGCGCTGCGCCCCGACGGTGAAGGCGGCTACGAGCAGGCAGAGATCGGGGAGATGCCCACCCAGGTGACGTCGATCGGCGTGACCGTCGACGGAGAGTTCTACGTCGTCAACGACCTGCCCGGCGGCCTGCACCGCGTGTCGTTCGCGCGGGAGGAACCCACCTGCCGGGTGGATCGCACCGTGCGGACCTGGGGGACCGGCACGACCGTCGACCTGACGATCACCAACACCGGCAGCACCCCGGTGAACGGCTGGACGTTGAAGTTCCCTTTGGCTCTCGGCCAGACCGTCACCTCCGACTGGAACACCGACCTGACGCAGGGAAGCAACACGATCACGGCCGGCAACGCCTCGCACAACGCCACGATCGCACCCGGCGCACACGTCACCCTTGGCTACCTCGCCGGCCACACCGGTGACTCCTCGCCGCCGCCGCGGTTCACGCTCAACGGGGACGCCTGCGCAATCGGCCGCTGAACGGTCCGCACCGGGGCCCGCCGTGCCGTCAACGGCGGGCCCATCCGCCCTCTTCGCTCCTTCTTCCGACATCTCCGCAGATCGCATGGTCCCGAAGGTTGACATGATCTCATCCTCAATCCGGCGTCGGAGGAAAGTCATGCCCGAGTCCCGCACACCCGGGCGTCGGCCTGCCCTTCTCTTGTCCGTCGCCCTGCTGGCGCTCACGGCGTGCAGCAGCGGTGAAGAGCGGCCGCCTGCGCCCCCGACCGGGGTCACCGCGCAGTCCAGCAGTGCGACCACCGTCCACGTCATGTGGAAGCGGGTGAAGGCCGCCAAGGACGGCCAGGCTGTGCAGGCGTACGAGGTCCTGCAGGCCGGGAAGAAGGTCAAGGAGGTCGACGCGGACCGCACCATGGTCGACATCGTCGGCCTGAAACCGTCCGCCGACTACGTGTTCACCGTCCGCACCCGAGACACCGTCGGCAACTACTCCGCCCCTAGCCGCAAGGTCGCCGTCACCACCCTCGCCGCGCCCGCCGAGGACGGCCAACCGCCGACCCGCCCCGGTCGGCTTCGCGGGAAGACCAACGGATCGCGAGCCGCCGACCTGCGCTGGACTGCCTCGACGGACGACCAGCGAGTCGTCTCGTACGACATCTATCAGGGCGACGCGAAAATTCACACGGTCGACGGTGCGGAGACGAGGGCCGTCCTCACCGGTCTCCGACCGGGCACCGGCTACGTCTTCACGGTGCGCGCCCGGGACGCGGCGGACAACCTCTCCCCTGCCAGTGCACCACTGCGACTGACCACCGCTCAGGGCGGAGGCGGCGGGGCGGAGCCCGAGGACTTCCAGGTCTCGGTGCGCAAGGACACGAAGGACAAGGCGTACTACCTGGATCTGTCGTGGACACCGCCCAGGTCGGACGGACTCGTGGCCGAGTACGAGGTCTACCTCGACGAGGTGTTCGTGACGACCTTGGCCGGGGGTGACGACGCGCGCGGGGGACGGGCGAGGCACACCGTCAACCTGGGCACGGAAGAAGGCAAGACGTATGACGTGAGGATCAGACCGCGGCGGCCGGACGGCACCTGGGGAGCATTCTCGACGGAGCGGACTGTCACGACGGGCAGCTGACGTCTCGACGGCATGGTCAGCGCCCGCCATGCCGACGAAGACCCTGAAGTGTCCGGTGTCGCCCTCGTCCACCCGCAACAACGGGGCCATCGCCGTTCCGGTGCTGCTCCACGCCGGCTGGGACTGGACGCCGGCGTACGCGCGCTTCTCCTCGCGTCCGTGGTGTTCCTGGCCGGCGCCAAGAAGCCAGTTCACGGCCACGTCACTGCGGACAGCCTCCGCTACGTCGTAGGCCTTTCGGGACAGGGATGACGTACTGCGGCAGCTGCCAGGGGAAGGCTCCGAACCAGACGTAGCTGAACGCGAACCCGAAGCCGAGGCAGATCAGACCACCGAGCGCGTCGGTCCAGAAGTGGTTGGCGGTGGAGATGATCACGAGCAGGGTGGCGACCGGATAGAGGATGCCCAGGACCTTGGCCCAGCGGTGCCCCGCGAAGACCGCGATCATCGTGCCGCACCAGGTGGACCAGCCGATGTGCATCGACGGCATGGCGGCACAGGGGTTCGAGACCGAGGCGGCGTGGCCCTGGCTCATCGAGCCCCAGGTGTGGTGTACGGCGACCGTGTCGATGAAGCCGGCGCCCTCCTGGTCGAGACTTCCTTGCTGCGCACCGTGGTCCATCTCGCCCAGCGCCACATCCAACCGCTCCGACCGCCAACCCCGCGAACCTATGCGGTCACAGCACTACGGAGACGGTCGCCGCGGTCCCCGTAGCCAGCGCGTCCGCGACATACCGGCCCAGCTCCGGCCGCAGAACGTCAGCGAGCGCGAACAGCACGACATCCCCTGCGAGGCCGGCTGCGACCGCTGTTGATCAGAAGCGATGGCGCGCCCAGAACCACTGGACGAGCCCCATTCCAATGAATGGCGCAACGGACAGGTGAGGCTCGTCGAGGGCGGCGAGCACACCGTATCCCAGGCCGCTGACCGCCCAGCAAGCTGCGGCCACAAGCGTCGCCTCGCTCCAGGAAGCGGACCGGTTCACTGCGGCCGCCGCTCATGAACGGCCCGGTCCCGGCACCGCTCCCGCCGCCGGGCGACGAAGGCAGCCAGGATCGAGCCGACTACGAGCGGCCCGGCGACCCAGCGGGTCACGTCCGCCACCCGGCCCGGCTCCCCGCCTGCCATGAGGGTCACCGTCTCAACGGCGATGGAGATTCCCAGCAGGACAAAGCCGAGCCCCCAGGTAAGGACCACCCACACAGGCCCCTGGATCGGCTCCGGTGGCCGGCGCGGCCGGAGCACAGCCCAGCATCCCAGCCCCACGCACCCCAGCCCCACGGCCACCATGAACACGTCCACGGCCCTGCCGAACACATCGATCACTGTCCCCCGCCTCGCTATTTCATTTCCCGCAGCCCCGGATGCCAGGAGCGCCCCATACAGCATCATGACCGTCCGAGCGCGCCCCCTCCTCTGCCGGACACGGCAGTCGGCCTGCGCGCTGATTTCCGGCACCCGGCAATGTGGGGACTTGATGTCACTTCTCATGAACATTTACGAGTGTCAAGATGGCCGACTGCTGCCCACACGGGCAGATAATCGCTGCTGCTTGAAGTGAACGAAGACCCGGCGTCAATTCGGCTCCCTATGACCCTGTCAGAGCCCACCCGATGCATAGCGCACCATCGGAATACTGCTTCTCCACCAGTTTGGGGACTCCGTGAAGCCTGCCGAGTACCGGGTCTGGGCGCGCTCCGAACCACGTGCGGCCCGGGGACGGTGTTACGACGCCGTGCCCACCGAGTACCTGAAACCGCCCTCGCCCGTACAGGAGGCGCCGGGGCCGCGGCGGCCGTCCGGCTGAGTGCTGGCGAAGGCCGGCGGCCGCGGGGCCGGCCGGGGCGGAGTCGTGCACGCCGTCGACTGCGAAGAGGCGCTGGCCGGGGCGCCGGGGCTTCCGCTGGACCGGGCGCTGGGACGCAGCCGAGCAGCCGGGTGTCCGGCTGTGCTCGCTGCGCGGCGGCGCCGCCGAGCTTGACCCGGTCTTGAAAGGCTTCGACCACGGATTCGGGTGATAGTGCGCGAGGGTCAGCCAGCGGTCCGCGACGCAAGGAGCCGGTTGGTCAGCTCCACCGTTCCGAGGTACCACCAGAAGATCCAGTCCAGGAACGCTTCGTCGTAGTCGCCGCGCTGGTCTGCCTTGCGGTGGCTCAGGTCGTAGCGATTGGCGATCTCGAACAGTGCCCCCTCGTCCTTGCCGAGCTTGTCTTTGAGCAGGGCGCGGCGTTCCTCGAGGACGGCCGCGAGGGCGACGATCGCCGACCGCTTACTCCCCACCGTCGCGTCCGGCCGCAGAACAGGGCGATCGCGTGGCGGACCCGTGTGGTGATGTCCGCGGCACTGTCGTTGAGCGCCCGGTGCACCAGGGCGCTGCGGGCGTCGTCGGTGACGGCGACCAGGCGCCCGAGGTCCTCGCCTTCGGCAGCCAGCTCGTACTCGATGCCGGCCTCGCGCAGCAGCTCGTTGACCTTGCCCCGGTACAGGATGCGGGCGGGCCCGTTGTGGAACTCCGAGTGGTGCCACCCGCAGCTGTTCCAGCGGTGGAACCGGCGGGTGCGGGGCCGGCTTTCCAGGTCGTGGAAGACCTCGATCGGACCGAAGAAAGTGTCCTCGTTTCACGTTTCAGGGGCCAGAGGCCACAGGTCATGTCCGGGCACCGCCACGTCACCCTCGTCGCCGCCGCCCAGGCGTTCCTCACCCTCAGGCGGCTCGACCCAAAAGTCCGCATACCGGCCTGACCCTCTACCAGGTCCTCGACGGCCTCCAAGACCTGCTGAGGTGCTGGAGCGGCACCTGCACCACCTGCGGCTACCCCCTGCCAGCCCCCAGAACTCAACGAAGCACTACTAGCGCCCGCTCCCCTCCCCCGCTGCACGACGCCGAAGGGCGCCGCCGGAGAACGATCCTGGCGGCGCCCTTCGGCGTCCCCTGCCTGGAGCCCCGATGTCCCAGACCTCGCCCTTCCCCGTCATAGCCCCCCCCCGCCCCGACCACGCAGCCCACCCCGTCCGTCCCGGCCGCCGCGCCGCCGGCGGAACTGACCCTCGAGGAACGCCTCACCCTCGTGAAAGCGGAGATGACCGCGCGCCTGGACGAAGCGGCCGTCGCTTACGAGGTCAACACCGCGCACATCCCCACGAGCCGGTGAACCTGGCCGACGTCGTCACCGTTCCGCTGACCCCGACACTCCAGCCGCCGCTGGCCTCCTACCCAACCCCGGTCGCCGCCCTTCTGCAGCGCGCCCACCACCGGCTGCTCACCGGCGGCTGGTGCTCCGGCGCCCTGGTCGACGAGGACGGCGCGCGCTGCATGCTCGGAGCCATCCGAGCCGAGGCCCGCGGCGACAGCGGCCTGGAGACCAGCGCCGCCTCCGTGCTCCTGGACGCGACCCGCCGCAAGTTCGGCGACCACGTGGGCTCCGTGCCGTCCTTCAATGAACGCTTCTCATCCTGAGCGCCAGATGATCTCGATGGCGTGAATGGCAGCGACCGTGCGACCGATGCGGTTGGTGCTGCACCGGGCCTTGCGGAGGATCCGCCATTGCTTGAGGCGGGCGAAGGCGCGTTCGCCCGGTGCTCGCAGCCGGGCGTGGTCCTGGTTGTACTGCCGGTAGTGCTCGGGAAGCTCGTGGTGGCGGTAATAGGGAGTGCGGACGGTGGCGCCGGCCCCCTGGTAGGCGCGGTCGGCCAGGACGAGGAGCTGACGGGACAGACAGGCGTGGATCACACCGTGTGCACGGGCGGCTGTCAGGTCGTGGGTGCGGCCGGGCA
The DNA here is from genome assembly GCF_047946815.1 of Streptomyces hamibioticus. Lineage (NCBI taxonomy): Bacteria > Bacillati > Actinomycetota > Actinomycetes > Kitasatosporales > Streptomycetaceae > Streptomyces > Streptomyces hamibioticus. The sequence goes on along the minus strand of NZ_JBKKQY010000001.1, from coordinate 7,324,155 downwards.
GAGCACGGGAGAACCACAGGGGTGTTCCGTCCGGAGCGGCCACGGCCTGCACGTTCATTCCGTGGCGGCGGTGCTTCATCGAGTAGTACGGCTGGTCCGCCGCGATGCGGTCGGTGGTGATCAGGGTGCCGTCGAGGATGACGAACCCCTCCGGAGGCGGCTCGCGCAGGGCCTCGTGCAGGCTTGGGGCGCGCTCGGCGAGGAGGTCGATCGTCTCGCTCACGTACCGGCCGGCGGTGGCGGTGGAGACGCCGAACCCCGCGGCGACCTGGGCCAGAGTCTCGTTCTTGCGCAGGTGCACCAGGACGAGCAGGGCCTGCCGGAAGCAGCTCAGCCTGCGCCAGCGGGAGTTCAGCTCACACCTTCGGGCGTAGATCAGCCAGGAAACATGCTCAACGACCTTGAGTGGGACGTCGAGCATGGCACGATACGGGACCAACAGGGCTCCTGCGTCGAGACGTTGGCGAGTGAGATCACCAGCCGAAACGACCAGGAGCCCTGCCACGTCACGGGCCCTGACCGCCAGCCGTCGTCACCCGCGAACCACAGGATGAGAAGCGTTCAATGACGCACACGGCAGCGGACGCGTCCCGATCCGCATGCTCGACCAGGCCGCCCACCTCGCCGACGCCCGCGGCCTGTAACCCGCTCCAGGTTCCCTGCCTCGCGCCCGAACCGCGTACCCCTGGGGCCGCACGCGGGGGGGGGCAGGCCACCCGGCCGGACACCCACGCGCAACGAGATCTTGAGGGGTGCCGCGGAATCATGCCCCATGGTGCCGGATTTGGGGAGAGGTCACCGCTTTCGGGGCTGTGTGACGAAGACGGCGCAGCTGGTGTTCCTCTCGTCTTGACGATGCGGATCGCCGAACTCGGAGCAGGGGCGCCGAGGTGTGTCGGTGGGGCACGGAGCCCGACCGACACACCGTCCCGTCGCCGGTCTGGAACGGGTCAGACCGTGCCGCCGCCCGTCGTTGACACGTCCGCCCCGAGCGTGGGCAGGCCGTCGATGACTGAGGCGAGCGTGGAGCCGAGGCCCCCGAGGAGGCCGCCGGAGAGGACCGGCAGGCCCGGGATCCAGCCGGTGTCGATCACCGTGAGGCCGGTACGCAGCGGCTGCGGAGCTGCCTTGTCCACGTCCCAGTCCGCTCCCGGAGTGCTGTCGTAGAGCGGCTTCCCGGGCGGGTTCGGCCCCTCGGACAGCGGCCAGACGACGCCCCGGAAGGCGTCCTTCTCCAGGTATCCGACGAAGCCGTGGGTGGCCGAGCGGCCCTTGACGGCGACCTTGCCCTCGGGGGTGATCACCAGCCAGTCGAGGTGGGTGGATACCAGGGCCCGCTTCCCGTCCTCTGTGGGGACGGCCAGGGTCACCGTCCCGGCCGGCACGGTGGAGCGGGTCGTCGGGTACTTCGCGACGATGCCGTAGCCGGCGCCGTCGGCGAGCGTTCCGATTCCGCTGACCAGGCCGGCCCGGGGGTCGTAGACCACGACCATGTGCTCGCTGTCGTCCTTGCCGCCGTCGTCGTCGGTCACCTCGACGGTGAGCGTGTCCATTCCGGCGTGGTCGTAGACGTGGGTGGTGTCGCAGGCGCCGTCCTTGGCGGGGAAGGCGGAGGTGGTGCCGTCGTCCCACGTCACCTTGCAGGTGTGGCTGTCGTTGCTGCCGGGGTCGGTGAACGACGCCTTCACCTCGACGTCGGAGTTCACGCGGTGGACGTCCCAGTCGGCGGGAGCAGCCACCTTCAGGGTCGGGGCGACGTTGCGGACCGTGACGGTGGCGGAGTCGGAGACAGGGGAGTTGACGCCGTCGTCGGCAGTGAGGGTCGCGGTGTACGTGCCGTCGTCGGTGCAGGTGAGGGTGGTGCGAGGGGCGGACGCGTCGCCGAAGGTGCAGGTCGCGCCCTCGTCCACGTCGTCCCCGGGGGCGAACTTCCAGGTGGTGGCGGGGGTGCCGTTGTCGTCGGCCGCCGTGCCCTTGAGGGTGACCGGCGACCCCTCGTCGACGGACACGTCGATGCCGGCGTCCACCATGGGCTCCATGTCCTCCGGGGCACCAGGGTCGGTGGGCGGGATGCTCCACCAGCCGCCGTCACCTCGGGTGCCCCAGTTGCACCCGTGGTCCACGATGTCGTTGCTCACCCGTTCCCAGCTGACGTTCGGGTGCGCCGCCTCCAGGTCCCAGGTGTGGCCGCCCGCGAGACCGTTGGCGTTGAACTGCACGTGGCACCACAGCTGCTTGTACATCGACTCCCGCTCGTCCGCGGAGACGGAGGCGGGGAGCGGGGTCCTCTCCGTGGCGCGGTTCCAGATCTGCTCGGTGTACGCGTCGACGGTGCCGGGGAGGTGGACGCCCAGAGCCTTGTCCGTCGGGATCACCGTGAGGACCACGGAGTCCCTGGTCGACGAGTACGCCTCCTCGTAGACGCTGGAGTACCAGTACAGATCGTCGCCGTCCCGTGAGAAGGAGCCGGCCCAGTCGCTCTGCACACCGGTGCCGCCCAGGCGGTCACCGTCGGCGGCGTAGGCATTCATGCTCCAGGCCATGGCGGCCATTTCCGACCGCCACTTGTAGTCGGTCTCGACGACATACGTACGGAAGGGCAGGAAGCCGGTGCAGTCGTCCTGGCGCCACTCACCATCCCCCACGTCATCACCGGACCAGCTGAGGGAGAGGCTCGCCCCGTCGTTGCACATGTCCATGATCTGGAAGAAGTTGTGCCGGTCGGGATCGGAGTCCGCGTGGTGATGGAAGTAGTGCAGGCCGGAGTTGAAGTTGGCGATGCCGAAGAGCTCGTCGTCGACGTAGATCTTCCCCGAGCTCGTCGCGGCCTGCGCCTCCTGCGACGCGCCCGGCCCGAACGGCATGGCCAGCAGGCCGAGGACCGTTGCCAGGACGACGGTGGCATGCTGTAACGCTCTCTTCACACGGCTCATGACCGATAACCCCCACAGGCTCTGGCCGCGCGGGTGCTCCGTGCCGGACGGCCGGGTTCTGCGCGCGGCACGGAGGGGAAGCGTAGAGGAAAGGGGGCTTCTATAGGTGAGCGGGACGTGACATTCGTGAGGGTATCGTGTGTCAACTAGGCCTGGGTGGCATTGGTTTAGTACTCCAGCAGCGGATCGTGCCCTGAGCCGGCGGTTGTCGCTGTCCTGGCATGGAGGGCATGACTGAAGTCGGTTGCTGGGCTGACGAGTCGGAGTCGGTGTTTGCCAGGGTGGCGGGCCGGTTCGCTCGGGCAGATCTGCGGTGGCGGATGCGGGACTACGTCCGCGGTCTGCTGGGGCGGGCGACACGCAAGAACGGCTGGCAGCTCGCGGAATGGGCAGGCCACCGCACCCCCGACGGCTTTCAACGGCTGCTGAACAGCAGCGTCTGGGACGCGGATGCCCTGCGTGACGACGTCCGTGCCTACGTCGCCGAACGGCTCGGAACGGGCGGGGTGCTGATCATTGACGACACCGGGTTCGTCAAGAAGGGCACCACTTCGGCCGGGGTCGGCCGGCAGTACACCGGCACCTCGGGAAAGATCGACAACTGCCAGATCGGGGTGTTCGCCGCCTACGCCACCAGTGCGGGCCGGGCCCTGGTGGACCGGGAGCTCTACCTGCCCAAAGCCTGGACGTCCGACCGGCAGCGGTGCCGGGCGGCGAAGATCCCCGACGAACGCGGCTTCGCGACCAAGGGAGAGCCGGCCCGGGACATCGTCCGCCGCTGCCTGGCCGCCGGCCTGCCCGCCGCCTGGGTCACCGCGGACGAGGCCTATGGGCAGGACTGGCACTTCCGCCGCCTGCTCGAACAACTCGACGTCGGCTATGTGGTGGCGGTGCCCAAGTCGCAGCAGATCAAGTCCCTGGCAGGCATCTGGCGCATCGATGAGCTCATCGAGGAGGCACCCGGTGTTGCCTGGCAGCGGCTGTCCTGCGGTGACGGCGCCAAGGGCCCGCGGATCTACGACTGGGCCGGGGCCAAGCTGCCCCCCAACATCGTCTTCGACCCCGACCCGCCAATCCATCACCGGTGGGTCATGGCCCGCCGGAGCCTGTCCGACCCCGGCGAACTCGCCTACTATCTGGCCTACGCGCCCGTGGGTGTCGAGATCGCCGAGCCGGCCCGCATCGCCGGCTCCCGCTGGGCGATCGAGGAGTGTTTCCAGGCCGCGAAGAACGAGTGCGGCCTGGACGAGTACGAGGTCCGCCGCTATCCCGGCTGGTATCGGCACATCACCCTGGCGATGCTCACCCATACCGTCCTGACCGCACTCGCCGCCCAGGCCGGCGAGGCCGCAAAGGGGGCTGCAGAAACGGATCAGCCCTCATCCCGCTCACCGTGGCAGAGATACGGCGACTCCTGGACGCTCTCCTGCCCCGCCCACGGGCCGACCACGATCCCATCACCCACCCACTGAAATGGTCGGCCTGGAGAAGACGCCGCCAGGCCGTCGCCCGCAGCTGCCACTACCGAAAACGCAGCTCAGGGCACGATCCGCTGCTGGAGTACTAAGACCTCATCTCATTTGGGCTGTTGGGTAGTCTGGCCTTGTGGGGATCGTTGAACGTCTGGTGCCAGATGAGTTGTGGGAGCTGTTCCAGCGGGTGGTTCCACCTCATCCTCGACACCGCCCACGTCAGGGCCAAAAAGGAGGCGAACACACAGGTCCGAGCCCCGTGGGCCGGGGCAAGCCGGGTTCCAAGATGCACATCCTGTCGGACGCGAACGGCCTGCCCCGCCTTGTCGGCGTCTCCGCCGGCAACGTCCACGACAGCGAAGGGCTCAAGCCGATGGTGGAGGGTCACCAAACGAGACACGACCCCCACCGCGGCCGCCACTTCAAGCCCCAGCGCCTCCACGCCGACAAAGCCTACGACCGGGCCGACCTGCGCACATGGCTGCGAGGCAAGCGGATCGGCGTACGGATCGCCCGCAAAGGCATCGAGTCCGGCGAGAGATTGGGGCGCCGTCGATGGGTCATCGAGCGGACGATGTCCTGGCTGTCCGGCTACCGCCGCCTCAGCCCCGCTACGAATGCGATCCCCACAACTACCTGGGCTTCCTCGGTCTTGCCGCCGCCCTCTGCTGCTACAAGCGACTCATCCGCCTCACCACGTAGGACACGGTCTTAGGCGTCGGCGAGGAGAGGGTCGTAAGGGGTGCTCGTGCGGCGTCCCGCCATGAAGGAGAGGAAGTCGCCCACGAAGGCGCTTTTGCCGTAGGTGCCGTCGGTGGTGGTGAGGTCGCGGTGGAAGGCGGTGCGGAAGAGGGCCCGGTACTCGTCCGCGTCGATGGTTCCGCTGCCGTCCTTGTCGGTGGCGTCGAAGAGGACCTCGGCGACGCGGATGAGCGCGGGTCCGGCGAGGGAGGGGACGGCGGCGGCGTATTCGTCGGCGCTGACGCGGCCGTCGCCGTCGGTGTCGAGGGCGGCCTGGAGCTCGCGCCACCAGGCCGCAAAGGCGTCATAGAGCCGGGTCTCCTCGGGTTCGTCCAGGTCCAGGCAGGTGGAGAGTTCGCGGGCCATCGCGGCGAGGTCGGGCCAGTCGAGGTGGCCGTCGCCGGTCTGGTCCAGTACTCGGCGGAAGAAATCTCCCGCCGAGCGTCGGCCCTCCGCCGCGCCCGGCGAAGGTGCCGGCTCCGGGTCGGTGTTGTCGCCGCCCAGTGGCGTGAGGAGGCGGAGCAGGGCCGATGCCCGCTTCATACGGGAGCTCAGGGCGGCCACGGTCCGGGCGCGGGGGTCGTCGCTGTCGGGCGAGAGGGAGAGGACCTCGATGATGCTTTCGGCGTTGATCCAGCCCTCGGGCAGGAAGCGGGCGAGCCCGGCGGCGAGGTAGGCGCCCTGCATGAGGGTCGGGGCGCCGGGCATCTCGGGCAGGCCGGCCCGGCGCCGGTACGCCTCGGGGAGCGAGGCGACGGTGATCGCGCCCAGCAGCGGACCGGCGACGGCGCGGCCGGCCGCCCACAGTGTCGGTGCCCCGTTGAGCAGCGCCGGGGCGGGCAGGTGGTCGAAGAGCCGGTAGAGGATGACACGGGCCGCCTCGGTGTTCTCCAGCTCGTCCTCGACGACCCGGTCGAAGTACCGCCAGAAGTCGTTCAGGTCCTCGGGAAGTTTTGCGGCATCGCGGTCGAGCGCGGCGAGGAACACGCGGTACTCGGCGTACATCCGCTCCATCGTGTCCTGGTCGAGCGGCTGGCCGCTCAGCCGGCACATGGTGACCGCGCTCTCGAAGAGGGTGACGACCACCCAGGCCCGGGTCGCCCGGTCCATCGCGTCGTAGGCGCGGCCGCGGGAGTCGGAGCCGCTCATGCGGGCGTGCAGCCGGTTGAGCCGGGCGGCCTCCCGTTCGCGTACCGCGGGGTCGGTGCCGAACATGCGCCGCATGCTGAGGAAGGTGTTGCGCAGCCGGCGCCAGGGGTGAGCGATGAAGGTGGAGTTGTCGACGAGGGCGGCGCCGATCTGCGGATGAGCGGCCTCCAGCACCGTGGCGCGGATCATGGCCAGCGCCCAGCGCGGGTCGTCGAAGAAGGCGCTGAACTGGGACTCCGGGCCGAACAGAGGCGTCTCGGCGGCTGTGGTCGTGGTTTCGGTGGTCATGATGCGTCTCCGTCCGTCCGGGGCGGCACGCCGCCGAAGCGGCGGTCGCGGCGCCCGTAGGTGTGCAGGCAGGCGAGGAAGTCGGGGGCCCGGAAGTCCGGCCAGAGCACCTCGGGAAAGACCCCATGGCCGAAGTGGAAGGCGGCCTCCAGGCAGTGCACTCGGTCGAACGAACCATCCGTCAGCGGGATCTCCGCCGCCCGCCGCGGCAGAGCCGTGGCGTCGGCGACGGCGAAACGTACGCCGGAAAGGCCGCCGAAGCGGCGACGTGCCTGGTCGATCTGCGCGGCCTGGATGTCCACCCCCAGCGCCCGGCACCCCGCGGCACCCAACCGCGCCGTCGTGTCGCCGCGACCGCATCCGGCGTCCAGGACGAGCTGTCCGGGCCGGGCGACCAGCAGCGCAAGCGACCGGCGGACCAGACGGCGCTGAAAGGGCACCGGTCCGGTCAGGGCCGCGAACGGCAGGGTGGGCGGCGTGAAGTAGCCGATGTTGGCCAGGCTGTCCCAGCCGAGGTGCCGCAGCACTCGGAAGAGCACACTGTCGTCGCTGTACGCACTGGCGAGGTCCCCGCTGTCGTCTATCCCGCATCCTCCGCTTCCTTGGGCACAGACTGGGCGCACCGCCCGTGTCACCGCCCGGACCTGCGCTTACACTGAGCCCATAAGGGACGTTCGTGACGTACCGGAACTGTCGTGCGCTATCAGCGGCTGCTCGTACCGGCCCTCGCCCTGGTCCTCGTGACGGTGCCCGCGATCTCCGCCCGGGCACAGGGTGGGGAAGTTCCGCGCGGCCCCACCTTCGCCGCCCGCGCTCTTCAGGCGCTGATCGACGGTATCCAGTTCGGGGTGATCATCGCGATCACATCGGTCGGGCTCTCGCTGATCTTCGGCACCATCCACCTGATCAACTTCGCGCACGGTGAGTTCGTGACGATCGGCGCCACCTTCGCGTTCTTCCTCAACGTCTCCCCGGCCGGCCCGGGCTGGCACCTGATCCCCGCCGCCCTCGCCGCGGTGGTCTTCGGAGCCCTGCTGGGCGGGGCCGTCGATCGGGGCATCTGGCGCCCGCTGCGTGCTCGGGGCACCGGGCTGATCAACATGTTCATCGTCACCATCGGGCTCTCTCTCGTGCTGCGCCACGTCGTCCTCGTGCTGTACGGAACCCGGCCCGCCTCCTACGCGCAGTACGACATCCAGAGCACGATCGACCTGGGGCCGGCCGGCATCACCCCACGGGACCTCACCGTCACCCTGCTCGCCGTGCTGGTGCTGCTCGGCGTCGCCGCGCTCCTGCAGAAGACGCGGATCGGCACGGCTGTCCGGGCCGTCTCCGCCAACCGTGACCTCGCGGAGGCGTCGGGCATCGACGTACAGCGGGTGGTGCTGTTCGTGTGGATGCTCGGCGGTGGTCTGGCCGCGCTCGGCGGGGTCTTCTTCGGCCTGGTCGAGATCGTCACCTGGGACATGGGCTTCAAGCTCCTGCTGCTCATGTTCGCCGGGGTCATCCTGGGAGGGCTCGGCACCGCCTACGGTGCCATGGTCGGCAGCCTCGTCATCGGCATCGTCGCCCAGACGTCCACCCTGTGGTTCCCGGTCGACCTGCAGTACGCCTGGGCGCTGATCGTCCTCATCCTCGTCCTCCTCGTCCGGCCGCAGGGCATCCTCGGCCGGGCCGAACGCGTCGGGTGAGGGGGTGCGCCATGGACTTCTCCGCCATCGTCACCGACGCCCTGCGCTCGGGAATCGGCCCCATCGCCGCCGTCTACGCGCTCGCCGCGATGGGGCTGAACCTGCATTTCGGCTACACGGGGCTCCTCAACTTCGGCCAGGTCGGTTTCATGCTGGTCGGCGGCTACGGGCTCGCCATCACGGTGTCGACGTACGACGGCCCGATGTGGCTCGGCGTCCTCGGCGGAATGGCCTGCGCGATCGTGCTGGCACTGCTCCTCGGCCTGCCCACCCTGCGGCTGCGCGCCGACTACCTCGCCATCACCACGATCGCGGCGGGGGAGACACTACGGCTGTTCTACCGCTCCAACTGGGCCGAGCCGGTCACCGGTGGGGTGTTCGGGCTCCAGAGGTTCGCGAACGACTTCTACGCGCTCAACCCCATCGAGCCCGGCACCTACGGTGTGTGGCTCGTGCGGTTCAGCTCCCGCGACCTCTGGGTGATGATCGTCGGATGGGCGCTGGTGCTGGTGATCGGCGGTCTGCTGGCCCTGCTGATCCACAGCCCCTGGGGCCGTGTCATCCGGTCGATCCGTGAGGACGAGGTCGCCGCGCGCAGCCTCGGCAAGAACGTCTACGCGTACAAGATGCAGAGCCTCGTGCTCGGCGGCGTCATCGGGGCGGTCGCGGGCATGGTGCAGGCGATTCAGGTGCAGTCCGTGAATCCGGACAACTACGACCCGGGCGTCACGTTCTTCCTGTACACGCTGCTCGTCCTCGGAGGTGCCGGACGGATCCTCGGGCCGGTCGTCGGCGCGATCCTGTTCTGGTTCGTCCTCAGCTTCCTCGACAGCGCGCTCCGCCAGGCCATCGAAGCCGAGTACATCTCTCCGGACCTCATCAGCACGTCGGAGGTCGGCGCGGTGCGCTTCGCCCTGGTCGGGATCACCCTGATCCTGCTGGTCGCGTTCAGGCCGCAGGGGATCCTCGGCAGCAGGAAGGAGATGCTGCTCAGTGGCCGCTGAACCTGTCGAATCCCACCCGGGCCGGCTCTCCGCGGTCGATCCCGAGCCGGGGGTGCGCAAGCCCGACCCCCTGCTGGTCCTGGACCAGGTGACCCGTACCTTCGGCGGCCTCGTCGCCGTGCGGGTCGAGCACCTGGAGGTGCAGCGCGGGGCCATCACGGCGCTCATCGGGCCCAATGGCGCGGGCAAAACCACGTTGTTCAACGTGGTGAGCGGGTTCGACCGGGCCGACGGCGGCCGGTGGTCGTTCGACGGACAGCCGCTCACCGGATCCCCGGCGCACCGGGTGGCGCGGCGCGGAATGGTCCGTACGTTCCAGCTCACCAGGACGCTCGCCCGGCTCACCGTGCTGGAGAACATGCTGCTCGCCGCGCCCGGGCAACGCGGCGAGCGGGCGCTGCCCGCGCTGCTGCGCCCCCTGTGGCGCGGGCAGGAGCGGGAGTCCGAGCGCCGGGCCGATGAACTGCTGGACCGGTTCCGGCTCGGGCCCCTGCGCGACGACCATGCCGGCACGCTCTCCGGTGGTCAGCGCAAACTGCTGGAACTGGCCCGGGCGCTGATGGCCCGGCCCGTCATGCTCCTGCTCGACGAGCCGATGGCCGGGGTGAACCCCGCGCTGACCCAGTCGCTGCTCGGACACATCACGCAGCTGCGCGACGAGGGGCTCACGGTGTGCTTCGTCGAGCACGACATGGACGTGGTGATGGGCATCAGCGACTGGGTGGCCGTCATGGCCGACGGCCGCCTGGTGGCCGAGGGCCCACCGCACACGGTCGGCCGGAACGCCGCCGTCGTGGACGCGTACCTGGGCAAACGGCACGACGAGCCGGAGGCGACCGAGGAGAAGGAGGAGTAGCGATGTCAGCCGAGGAACAGGCACCGGTGCTGGCGGCCGACGACATCGTCGCCGGTTACGTCCCCGGTGTCGACGTGCTGCGCGGATGCAGCGTCGAGGTGCGGCCGGGCGAGGTGGTCGGCGTGATCGGCCCCAACGGCGCCGGAAAGTCGACGCTGGTCAAGGCCGTCTTCGGGCTGCTGCGCGTGCGCGGCGGGACGGTGCGGCTGCGCGGCGAGGACGTGACCGGCCGGCCCGCGCACGAAGTGGTCCGGCGGGGGGTGGGCTACGTACCGCAGCTGCAGAACGTGTTCCCCACGCTGACCGTCGAGGAGAACCTGCGGATGGGCGTGTATCTGCGGCCCAAGGACCACGCGCGGCGGGTCGCGGCGGTCGAGGAGCTCTTCCCCGTGCTGGCCGACCGCCGCAGGCAGAAGGCCGGTGCGATGTCCGGCGGCGAACGCCAGATGCTAGCGATGGCCCGCGCGCTGATGATGGAGCCGCAACTGCTGCTGCTCGACGAGCCGTCGGCCGGCCTGTCACCGGTCCATCAGGACCACGTCTTCGACCGGTGCAAGGTGATCAACAGCGCGGGCGTCGCCATGCTCATGGTCGAGCAGAACGCCCGCAGGTGCCTTCAGCTCTGCGACCGCGGCTACGTCCTCGACCAGGGCCGCAACGCGTACACCGGTACGGGTACGGCCCTGCTGCACGACGAGAAGGTGATCGAGCTCTACCTCGGCACGCTCGCCCGCGTCCGTTGACTTCCGCTGTCGGTCCTCCCGGTCACTCCACGCCCCTGCTGGTCTCGGTACGCAGGGTCTCCAGCTGTGCCTCGTCGTTGTAGCCGTAGACCTCGATCGTCGCCTGTCGGGGTTCGCCCTTGTCGGTGAACTCGAGCGGACCGCTCACACCGTCGTAGTCGATGTCCCTGCCGTCGGCGAGCAGCTCCTTGCAGGCGGCGAACGAGTTGCACTTCTCGCCGTCCCTGGTGATCCCGTTCATCTCCTTCACGTACTCGCGAGGATCGTCGGACTGCGCCTTCTCGGCGGCGAGCGCGATCGTCGTCACGCAGTCGAACACCTGCGGTGCGAACTGGAGCTCCTTCAGGTCCGGCGCGAATTCCTTGAGATCCTTCACGTACTGCTCGTTCTCCGCCGATGCCGGCGCGGTCCCCTTCATCCCGGAGAGCCTCTCCGGCTGGCCCGGGGACACCAGCGACGGCAGTTCCTCGCTGCGCAGTCCGTCGGCGCCGTAGACGCCGATCCGGTCGGGTCCGAGTCCGGACTCGAGCATGCCCTGGAGGATTTGGGTGCCTTCCTCGAAGGCGATGACCACGGCGGCGTCCGGCCTGGAGTTATCTATCTGCTGGACGACCTGGTCGAAGTTGGTCGCCTTCGGGTCGTAGGTCTCGGCGAGCGTCACCGTCGCGCCGCGGTCCTCCAGCGACTTCCGGGTGGCATCCATCAGGCCGCGCCCGTAGTCGTCCGCCCGTGCGACCAGGGCGACCCGGTTGTGGCCGTCGTCGCGAACGACGTCCGCCAGGATGGGCCCCTGCAACGCGTCACTCGGGACGGTACGGAAGTAGAAGCCGTCGTCCTCGTAGTCGGTGAAGGTGGGAGCGGTGTTCGACCCCGAACACTGCACGACGCCCGCTCCGGTCACCCGGTCGATGAACGCCAGCGACATCCCGGAAGCCGCGGCGCCGATGATCGCGTCCACGCCTGCCGCGAGGACCCGGCCCGCCGACTGGGCGGCAACGGCCTCCTGACCCGCCTCGTCACTGGAGACCACATTCGGCACCGGCTTCCCCAGAACTCCGCCGGCGTCGTTGATCTTCTGTATCGCGAACTTCAGCGACTCGATCTGGGGTGGGCCGAGGTAGGCCAGCTGTCCCGTCTCCGGCAGGACGTAGCCGAACTGGAGCTCACCATCGCCCGGCTCGGCCTGGGCAGTGCCCGTCGTACCGCAGACGGCTATCACGAGAGCAGCCGCGCTTGCGAAGATCGCGGACCGCCGTATCGACGCTTTCATCTCCGCCTCCGCTCGTTACTGGCAGCGGTGGTCGGCTGGCCGGCCATCGCCCGCCATCTGTACATGAGGGTAGAACTCAATCAGAATCCGGAAAAGTGTAAAACATGATCTTTTCCGATTGATTGTGCTTCTCGCCTCGGCCCTGCGCCCCCTCACAGGTCACGCAGGGCTCTTGATCACAACCGGAGACGCTCCCTAGTAGGACTCCGTTAGGTCTGTCTTGATCTTGGTGTGGTCCTGCTGGGCAGGGGTTGGTGGCAGGTGGTGCAGGTGCCGGTCCAGCAGTTCAGCAGGTCCTGGAGGGTGTCGAGGATCTGGTAGAGGGTGAGCCCGGTGTGTCGGCTTTTGGGGCCAGCCGCTGCTCGGTGAGGAACGCGCGGGCGGCGGTGACCAGGGTGGTGTGGTGGTGCCAGCCCGGCCAGGAACGGCCTTCGAAGTGGTCCAGGCCCAGGCCGTGTTTGAGTTCGCGGTAGTCGTGCTCGATGCGCCAGCGGATCTTTGCCAGCCGGACCAGGTCGGCGATCGGGGTGTCGTCGGGTAGGTCGGACAGCCAGAACCGGGTCGGTTCGTCCTGGCCGTCGGGCCATTCGGCCAGCAGCCGTGCCTGGGGCAGCACGCCGTCCCACCGACCGTGCTCGGCCACCGCCGCCGCCTGGGCCAGCCGGCGCGGGCGTGTCCCTGCGGGACGGACCTGCATGGTGAGGAAGCGCGAGGTCATCGGACCGCGTGAGCCTTCCCGCCAGGTCGCCTCCGTGAAGGCTTCCCGTCCGGCGGCTGCTGCCAGTTCCGCCACCGGCACCGATGGCTGCCGGTAACGGGGAACCGGCCGTCGGCCGGTGCCGGACCAGGCGGGAGAAGTGGGGACCGCTTCATGAGGCTGGACGGTCAGATCGCCGCGGATGCCGACCACGTACGGGATCTCCCGTTCGGCCAGGGCGGCACGGAAGTCGGTGTTCTGGCCGTAGCCGGCATCCGCCACCACGACCGGCGGCACCAGATGCCATGTGGTCAGTTCATCCAGGGCGTCCAGGGCCAGCCGCAACTTCTCCCGGTGCCCGACGTCTTCCGGAACGCCGGTCCGCCGCCGCCGGACGGTGTCTCTGGCCCACTCCTTGGGCAGGAACAGCCGCCAGTTCAGCGGGCACGAGGCCGCGTCGGAGACCGCGTGCACGCTGACCGCGACCTGGCAGTTGGCCTGCTTGCCCAAAGCGCCGCAGTACTGCGGGGCCACGGCGACCGACATTCTTCCGTCCTTGGGCACCGACACGTCGTCGATCACCCAGGCCGCCCTTCATCCGGGCGAAGACGTGCTCCACGCGGGCACGCACTCTGCGGTGGGAGGCGTTGTGCGCCTCCTTCCAGTCCGGGAGCTCGGCCTGGCCTTTCTCGCGGCGGTGCGGGATGACCAGGCCGGTACCCCGGTAGCCGCCGTCCGCGATGACCGTAGTCTTACCGACGGCGTCTTTCGCGCCGGACAGCTCCCACGCCTTGCAGTCGTTCCGGTTGCCGGCGACCGGTCGACCGACGGCGACGACGAGGCGGGTGTCGGCGTCGATGACGACCTGGTGGTTGGTGGAGTACCGGTAGTTCTTGGACTGCTCGGCGATGGTGTGGTCGCGGTGGGGACCGGGGTTCCGTCGACGATCAGCACGGTGTCCTTGCGGAACCGCTTGCGCTGCTGCAGCGCGAGCGAGGGCCCGAGGTGGCCGATGATGCGGTCGGCGGCAGACTTGGACACCCCGAACAGCGGTGCCAGTTGGCGCAAGGTCAGGTTCGTCCGCCAGTACGCGGCGACCAGGAGCACGCGGTCCTCCAGCGGCAGGCTCCAGGGCCGGCCCTTGCGCACCGGGTCCGCTCCCTCACGCCGCAGAGCGGTGATCAGCTTGCCGAACTGACGCGGGCTCAACCCGGTGAACGGGGCTATCCAAGAAGGCTCCGACGCCTTGATCACACCAGACACAGCAAGATCATCTCACCCGTGACCAGCAGTTACGGGACAGCCCTTACCCGTCTCCGCTACTGAACGCTTCTCATCCTGTGGTTCGCGGGTGACGACGGCTGGCGGTCAGGGCCCGTGACGTGGCAGGGCTCCTGGTCGTTTCGGCTGGTGATCTCACTCGCCAACGTCTCGACGCAGGAGCCCTGTTGGTCCCGTATCGTGCCATGCTCGACGTCCCACTCAAGGTCGTTGAGCATGTTTCCTGGCTGATCTACGCCCGAAGGTGTGAGCTGAACTCCCGCTGGCGCAGGCTGAGCTGCTTCCGGCAGGCCCTGCTCGTCCTGGTGCACCTGCGCAAGAACGAGACTCTGGCCCAGGTCGCCGCGGGGTTCGGCGTCTCCACCGCCACCGCCGGCCGGTACGTGAGCGAGACGATCGACCTCCTCGCCGAGCGCGCCCCAAGCCTGCACGAGGCCCTGCGCGAGCCGCCTCCGGAGGGGTTCGTCATCCTCGACGGCACCCTGATCACCACCGACCGCATCGCGGCGGACCAGCCGTACTACTCGATGAAGCACCGCCGCCACGGAATGAACGTGCAGGCCGTGGCCGCTCCGGACGGAACACCCCTGTGGTTCTCCCGTGCTCTGCCCGGCCGCACCCACGACCTGACAGCCGCCCGTGCACACGGTGTGATCCACGCCTGTCTGTCCCGTCAGCTCCTCGTCCTGGCCGACCGCGCCTACCAGGGGGCCGGCGCCACCGTCCGCACTCCCTATTACCGCCACCACGAGCTTCCCGAGCACTACCGGCAGTACAACCGGGACCACGCCCGGCTGCGAGCACCGGGCGTACGCGCCTTCGCCCGCCTCAAGCAATGGCGGATCCTCCGCAAGGCCCGGTGCAGCACCAACCGCATCGGTCGCACGGTCGCTGCCATTCACGCCATCGAGATCATCTGGCGCTCAGGATGAGAAGCGTTCACTGTCAGCCAGGTTGGAAAGAGGTCACGCAGATTTTCGGCAACCTATCCCCGAATTCCGCGACCGGGATCACGTGATCCAACTCGACGTAAAGCTGACGAGGGCGTATGCCTCGGGGACACGTGAGATCTAGGTGCCTCCGAAGGTTCCGAACAGGGACCCAACAGGGTTGTCCCGATGCCCCGGACGCCGGCGCCTGGGGGTACACCGCCACCGCCGCGGACCATCAGGAAGTGGAGTCCGAGGCCGTCCACAACATCTCCGCGGAGGCCATCGCACAGGCGAACGTGTTCCTCCTGGCCCACGCTCAACCCACCCGGTAGGCGTCCGCGTAAGCCCTGTCAGTTCGCCATCGCCCTCGAGAGCGCTGACGATCATGAAGTACGAGAAAAACTCGGCGTGTGGACGGAAAATGAATGTTGCCGGTGATGCTGGCGAGAATTGAGAATCGCCGGAAACGGAAGTGGTGATCGAAAAGGGATTTTATTTGTACGATTAGCTGCTTGCGAATCGCTGATTCGAGTGTATTCACGCGGCGCGGACATTAGACGAGTCGATGAGTGGAGACGCTACGAGAGAAGCAATTTCTCGGGAGGGGAAATCAGTTGCGTCGAATCTGTTCAACGGTAATCGCCCTGGCGGCGGCAGTTCTCGCCCTGGGTGCCACCGCCGTTCCCGCACAGGCTGCCACAGGTGAAGTCGTCGTCTTCGAGTTGGAGACCGTCCCGCTCACGGTGTACCCGGACCCCGCTCCCGGCTGCTACAAGCTGCCGGTCGCAGCCCACGTGCTCACCAACCGCACCGACGCGCCCGTCCGCATCCACGCGGATCCGTTCTGTCTGACGCCGGGCCTGACGGTGGAGCCGGGACACGGGTCGCACGTCGCCCCCGGCAGCGGCAGCTTCTCCGTCTGATGCCCCAGCCACCGACCGGCATGGACATCGAACTCGTGGTGGTGGGCCTCGGGTACGTTGGGCTGCCGCTGGCGCGGCAGGCGTGCGCGGCGGGTCTGTCGACCGTCGGATACGACGTCTCCGCATCCGTGGTGGCTGGGCTGACCGCAGGGCGTTCGCATGTCGGCGACGTCCGCGACTCGGACGTCGCCGACATGCTGGCGGCAGGGTTCCGCGCCACGACCGATCCGTCGGTGATCGGCCACGCCGGCACGGTCGTGATCTGCGTGCCCACCGGCTTCTCTGAGGACCGCAAGCCCGACCTCGCCGCCGTACGGGCAGCATCGCGCAGCGTCGCGGCCCGGCTGCGTCCGGGAACACTGGTCGTCCTGGAATCCACGAGCCATCCTGGTACGACCGAGGAGGTCGTACGGCCGATCCTGGAGCGGGACAGCGGCCTGCGGGCCGGTGCGGACTTCCACCTCTCGTACTCGCCGGAGCGGGTCGACCCGGCGAACCCGGTGTACGGCATTGGCAACACCCCGAAGATCGTGAGTGGTTGCACCGCGCTGTGCACCAAACACGCCATCGCCTTCTACAGCCGGTTCGTGGACACGCTGGTGGTCTCGCGAGGCACCCGCGAGGCCGAGATGGCCAAACTGCTGGAGAACACATACCGGTATGTGAACATCGCGCTCGTCAACGAGATTGCGCTGTTCTGCGACCGCGTCGGCATCGACGTCTGGGACGTGTTGCACTGCGCCGCGACCAAACCCTTCGGATTCGCGTCGTTCAGCCCGGGCGCCGGGGTGGGCGGGCACTGCATTCCGGTCGATCCCCACTACCTGGCGGCCAAGGCCGAGAGCGAGGGCTTCCCGCTCCGGATGGTGTCCGCAGCCCAACACGTCAACACGCGGATGCCCGTGCACGTGGCGGACCGGGCGGCCGCTCTGCTCGACGGACTTCGAACGCCGGGCCGCGAGGCGCGCGTCCTGCTGCTCGGGGTGGCGTACAAGCCGGATGTCGCCGACACGAGGGAGTCACCGGCGGCACCCGTCACACGGCGCCTGCGGGACCGGGGGGCGGAGGTTGTCTACCACGACCCGTACGTACCGGAATTCGTCGTGGACGGTGTGGCTCTGCGGCGGGTGACCTGTCTGCCCGACGCCCTGGCCGACGCTGATCTGGCCATCCTCCTCCAGGACCATTCCCCCTATGACCCGGCCATGCTGGCCCGCTCCGGATGTGCCCTGCTGGACACACGGGGAAAAACGGCGGGGACCCGCGTGACCCTGCTCTGAAAACAATTCCGGCCCCGCTTTCCCGTGACGCGTCGGGGCCTCACAAGCTTGCGTCGGACTTCCGTGTCCCTGGAAGCCCGCGCGAGACGGCGCCGAAACGGGATTCGGCGTCGTGAGTCTGCCGGTGAATCGGAAAAGAAAGGAGTGCAGACGCATGACTACTGCCCTCGCGAACGACCGACTGCTGAAGCGTTTCCAGAAGTGGGACGCGGACGCCGACGGACAACTCGAACGGGAGGACTTCACGGAGGAGGCGGCAAAGATCGCCCACGCCTTCGGCAAGGCACCCGACGCACGGGAGGTGCAGGCACTGCGGGACGCCTTCGACTCCCTGTACAACTACCTGGCCCGGGAGGCCGGAGTCCCCAGCGGAGGCGCCATCTCCCAGGACGCCTTCCTGCGCGTCACCGGGAACCTGATCTACCAGGGGGGCGAGGCGAACTTCAACCGCGCTCTCGGCCCCGTGGTGAAGGCCATCATCGGCATCTGCGACAAGAACGCCGACGGCAAGATCAACGCGGAGGAGTTCGAGGCCTGGATGGCCGGGATCGGCGTGAACCGCTCGGAGGCCCGGGAGGCGTTCACCCAGGTGGACACCAACGGCGACGGTGAACTGTCGCTCAACGAACTGCTCGCCGCGGTCAGGGACTACCACTTCGGTCGTCTGGACGTCGAACTGCTGGGCTGAAGACCCGGTTGACGCGGTAAAGCGTCACGGCCGGTGGTACCCGCCCCGCGGAGACCACCGGCCGTACCGTGCTCCGCTGCTCCGGCCGCGTGGCCGGGCCGGACTTTCGCCGGGACGTGAACCTCTCCAAGGCCCCGGAGTCCTCTCCGGGGCCTTGGAGCTCTCTTCCGGACTCCGGGCCTTCTTCGGGACCCGGGGTCTTTTCAACAGGCCGGCGCCTCTCGAAGGCCGGAGCCGTTCGGGGGATGTGGCGCCGAGGCCGGGGTGAAGCGGACCGGGAGCTCCGGCCGCAGTCGCAGATCGCATCCGGTGAGGAGCCGGCCGGTGCTGATGAGGATGTTGTAGTGGTTGGGAAAGTGGCAGGCGTCGAACCCCAGCACCGTACCGACACGCGTGTCGCCGATCCAGAACCCGTCACCGCGGTCGATCACCCCAGCGCAGCTCATCTCGGCGAAGCCGAGGAATCCCACGCGGTCGATACGGAAGCCGGGAGCAGTCTCCCGGTGATCGGTGGTGACCAGCTCGTGCACCTCACCGCGCCGCACACATCGGCTCGCGTACGGTTCGAGGGACATACCGCGGTCGGTCCTGCGGTGGAGCAGCGTCTTCACCAGGACGCCACGCACGGATCGCTTGGCGCCGTCCTCGTCCTGGCCGGTCACGGCGCCTCCCCAACGGTCGTCGCGGCCCGTTCCCCGCGGTAGCTCGCCGCCACCAACTCCGCTGCGGCGAGGCCGCCGTCCTCGTGCGTCCCGTCCCTCAGGGAGTCTGCGAAGGCATCGAGGATGCCCGCATACTCGTGCCACAGCGACGACTTGAACCCCGGGTGGCGCGCCAGCATGTCCGCGTACAGCACCGTGCCGTCCTCCAGCCGCACCTCGATGTCCTTGACCTCGCCGGGGTACGACCAGTCGAGTTCGACCCGGGCACTGCCCTCTCCCGCGGCCCTCAGCGTAATCACCGCCTGCCGGTCGACACCTTCGCCATCACGGTGGATCAGTGAGTCGGTCACCTCGACGTCCCCGAGGAACCGCCGTACGAGGTCGAAGGCGTTGGGGCCGTTGTCGGCCACGCATCCGCCGCCGCAGCGACGGGGATTGAGGTACCAGGCGTCCGATCCGACGTGCTCCTCGATCCGTTCGAGGTAGCGGACCCGTACCGACGCGATCCGGACCCCGGCGGGCAGCCGCCGTCGCAGGGCGAGCACGTCGTCGTTGTAGCGGCGGTGGAACGCGGTGAAGAGCACGGTCCCCCGCTCGTCGGCGAGTAGGCCGAGGCCGCGCGCTCGGGCCGGGGAGAGGGCGAGCGGCTTCTCGACGCAGACCGGCACGCGGGCCAGCAGGGCGTCCCGGCACACCTCGGCGTGGGCGTCGTTCGGCACGGTGACGACGACGGCGTCGAGCTCCGCATCCGCCAGCATCGAACGGTGGTCGCCGTAGCAGGGGACACGGCCGCGGTACGGGTCGAGCGCCGCCGCCCGTACGTCGCACACGGCCGCCAGGTCCCAGTGCGGAAGCCGGCCGATCGCGGCCAGGTAGTACTTCGAGATGACGCCGAGCCCTACGACGCCCACGCGGCGGTGCGACATCAGACGGCCCTACCTTTCAACTCACGGGTGAACCGCAGCCATTCGTAAGGTTGTGGCACCCAGGGGGGCGGGGTGCGGCCCTCAGACTGGCTGCCGTTGTTCGTGGCTCCGGAGGCTTGGCCGCCCTGCTCCCCACGACGACTCGGCCGCCGATTAGGAAGTGCGACAAGATCGCTGTGTAGGGCAATGCCGGCGAGGTCGTCCGTGGTACGCAAGGCAGGAACGACTTCGGGAGCACGATGAGCCGGATATGGGCCGGGATCGACTGCGGTAAGACCCATCACCACTGCGTCGCCATGGACGCCGACGGCAAGACCAGCGGCAACCTGCGGCGCCCGCAGCGCTACCACCGGCGCCTCCAACGCGTCTTCTACACGTCCGCGCTGGTCAGCTCCTGGAGCGATCCCAACTCCAAGCGGTTCTACGACCGCAAGAGAGCCGAGGGCAAGAGCCACGTCCAGGCCGTCCTCGCGCTCGCCCGCCGACGCGTCAACGTTCTGTGGGCCCTCATCCGTGACCGACGGTGCTACGAAGTCACACCACCCGTCACGCTTGCCGCTTGACAACAGCATTAGGAAGCTCCCTTCACGGGGAGGACGAGTCCGAGACCGGTGAGCTCCTCGTGAAGGGCGGTCGGGAGGGGGATGCCGTCGCGCCGCCGTGCCTGCGCGCGCTCGGCCTCCCACCAGCCCGGGTACCGAACGGGGTGGCTCTCGTCGACGGGTGGGCAGCTCGCCAGAGTGCCGAAGAGCGAGCGGACCGCACCGCGAAAGTCCCCCTCCGGGCGCAGGGTCTGCGGGGCGATGGCGAGGGCGAGGAAACCGATGTCGTCGTCGCGGCCGTGCGGCAGGCCGTCGCCGCCCAACGCGGCGGGGGCCGGTCCGACGGCCGCTCCGGGCAGCACGGCTGCCAGCAGTTCGACGGCGAGACCCAGACCGAACCCCTTGTAGGCGCCGGTGTCCGGGTCCCCGCCGAGCCATCGCAGGAAGGCCTCCCCGCGGTCGAACGCGGCCGGGTCGGTCACCGGATTCCCGGCCGGATCCTCCAGCCATCCCACGGGGACGACGTCGCCGCGACGGGCCGCCGTACGGATGCGGCCGGTCGGCACCACCGTCGTGCTCATGTCCAAGACGAACGGGTGGCCGTCGAGCGCGGGCGCGGCGATGCTGAGCGGGTTGGTGCCGAGCATCGCGAGCCTGCCCCGCGGCGGCCGTGCGATGCGCTGACTTCCACAGTTGCTCGCGACCACCCCGATCATGCCCTGCTCGGCGGCGCGGGCCGCGTGGAACCCCGCGCAGCCGAAGTGGGTCGCGCCGCGGACCGACACCAGGCCGATCCCGTGCCGACGCGCACGGGCCACCGCGGAGTCCATCGCCTCGGACGCTGCCCACAGGCCGAGCGCGCGCCGGGCGTCGAGGACCGCGCACGCCCCCAGGTCGGTGAGCACCTCGGGCTCCGCCGCCGGATCGGTGCGGCCGGAGGTGAACAGTGGCAGGTACAGGCGGCCGAGGTTGAACACCCCGTGGGAGTCGAGCCCGGTGAGATCTCCGTGGCACAAGGCCGTGGCGGCGGCGGTGGCGCGCGGCGACGGGACTCCCCGCGCGACAAACAGGCCGGCGGTGCCGCGGACCAGGTCGTCGTGATCGACCAGTACGGTCCGCCGCCGTGCGTCGACTTGTCGTGGGACCGTCATACGGCACTCCTTTGCTGATGCTCGGCGAAGGCGGTGAGCAGCTTGGACACCGCGGACGCGAACGCTTCCAGATCGGCGAGGTCGACGAACTCACCCTCGGCATGGGCGTTGTTGGCGTCGAGGGAGCCGGGTCCCAGCACCGTGGTGAAAGCGCCGGGAACACCGTCCATCCAGATGGCATCGCAGGTGAAGGCCGGCTCGCTGTCCGGCACGCGGGCCACCCCCGCCGAGCTCAGGACCGCCTCGCACCACGGGTCGGCGTTGTCCAGACAGGGCAGCCCGCGTTTGTCCCACTCCAGGCGGGTGATCGACGTCGCGTCGAGTGCGGTACGCACCAAGTTCCGGCAGTCGGCGAATCGTTCGGCGAACTGCCCGACTCCGGAGGCGACCGCTTCGGCCACCGCCGCCTCGAACACGGCACCCTGCGCGGCGGACCCGTACGAGATGTTGAGCAGCAGCCGCCCCTGGCCGTAGACGCGATTGTGCAGCTTTCCGGTGTGCAGGCCGGCGATACACACCCTGCCGCCCGGTGCCCGGGAGTCGAGTGCTCCGGCCAGATGCTGTGCGAGGAAGCCGAGTAGCACCGTGGCGTTGTGCCCCGCGTCGGGCCGGTCATCGACCGACCCCTCACCATCGACGGTCACGCAGGCCGTCATCGACGCCGTGGAGCGCGGAAGGTGGCGCAGACCGGTCGGCTCGCAGAAAACGTTGAGGCGCCCGAAGTACCCCGCCTCGACCAGGGGCCGCGTCCCGAAGGTGCCCATCGCGCCGCCCTCCTCACCGGAGACCACCTGCATGAGAACGCCCACGTCGCGGCCGATCGCGGCGTGCCCGGCGATGGCCGCCCGCACTCCGGCCAGCAGGGCGACCGCCGGTCCCTTGGCGTCGACCGCGCCGCGCCCGGTGAAGCGCGAGCCGTCGAACCGTACAGGTTCCAGGCCGGAGACAGTGTCGAGGTGCACGTTGAACATCACGGTGGATTCGGGCGGCAGGTCCGGGCCCAAACGCAGCACCAGGCTCGGTTGCCCAGCCAGGAAACCGGAGTCGTCGGAGGCCAGCCGGACGACGCTCGGCACGTCACCGCGCCGCACCGACTCGGCGGACGGGGCGGCATGATGTACCACCCGCATGCCGACGGCCCCCGCCGCGCAGGCGTACGCACGCTGCGCCTGCCACAGCTGAGCCGGTCCGTCGTCGGGGCCCGCCTCCAACGGCCCCACGGTCGGTGTCCGCAGCAACGTCAGGAGCAGTTCGTGGTCGTCGGCACCGAGCAGGGGGCGGGCTGCGGGCCTCGTCGCTCCCAGGCTCATCACCGCGCCCCGGTGGCGGCGCCGTCGGCCGTGTCCGGCGCGGACGGCCCTTCCCAGAGCCGCCCGAGCCGCTGCCCGGCGCGGACGAAGAGCGCCGCCGCGTCACCGTAAGCGCGCAGCCCTTCATGGGGCCGGACGGCGAGATGGGGTTCGAGGGACAGCGAACCGGAGTAGCCCGACTCCCGCAGCAGCCGCAGGCAGGCGGCGACCCGGGCCTCGCCGTCACCGGGCAGGGTGTACACCACCCCGCCCGCGGTCCGGACGGCGTCTTTGACGTGTACGTGAGCGATGTACGGCAGCAGTTCTTCCAGCAGCTCGTAGGCGTCGTAGCGGTACGGGACGCCGTTACCCGTGTCGAAGAGCAGCCGCAGCGCGGGACTGCTGGTGACCTCGACCAGACGCACCATGCGATCGGCGCTCTCACCGGCCCAGCCGGCGCAGTTCTCGTGGACGAGGACGATGCCCGCCTGCTCGGCACGGGCCGCCAGCCGGGACATCCGGCCGAGGACGCGCCGCCCCCAGTCGGCCTGCGTCAGACCGTCGTTGGGGTACGACATGATCCGTACGTAGCGACAGCCCAGGACGGCACACTGTTCCGCCAGCGTCTCCAGTTCGGCCAGGTCGTCGTCGAACGAGCCCGTGACGGGCCGGTTCCAGTTCCCGATGCGGGAGGCCAGGCACACCACGTCTATCCGAGCCGCCCGGAGCCGGTCGGCCACCGTACGGAAGGCGACCGGGTCGAGGTCGGCCATCGCTGTGCCGTCCACGGTGCGCAGCTCCAACGCGGACCAGTTCAGGCGGTGGATCGCGGCGATCTGTCCGTCGAGACCGACGGCCGCCTCGTCACCGATTCCCGCGAGCCGGTTGCCAGACAGCGGAGGCCGGGAGTGGTCACTTTGCATGGGCGTCCTCCACAGGTGGTCCGTCCGCGGTGTCGCGGTCGTCGCGGGCGCGGCAGTGGTCCTTGGCCTCGCACAGCAGGCGGACGACGTCACAGGGGAGGGACAACTCCGTGCCCCGGCCCGCTGCGAAGAGCCGGTACGCCCGCCGTATGAAGGCGGTCAGCGCGTCGTCCCGGAACACCTGGCGTTCGCCGGAGCCGTGACGCGGTCTGGCTCCCGAGACCAACAGCTGTGTGTGGTCGTCGTGTTCGCTCAACGGGTAGTGCCCGGTCGCGCGGCCGTGCTCGAAGTGGAGTGTGAGGCTGCGCTGTTGGACGGGCGAGGTGAGGTCGGAGGAGATCTCTGTGCGTACGCCCGAATCGTGGCGCAGGGCGAGCCACGCGCCGCCCATCCGCGGGCGGACGGTGTCCCCGCAGCGCAGGTCGGTCCAGCGGGCGTCGAGGAGCCGGGCCGGACCGGCCAGATCGAGGACGACGCCGAGGGAGTGCGGGACCTCCACGTCGAACGCGGTGGGATGGCCGTCGGTGGTCAACGACCGGAGGAAGCGCGGCTTGTCCTGGGTGACGGAGATCGACACCAGTCCACCGAGCGGACGCTCCCGCACCAGGAGGCGCAGTCTGCGGGTGAGATCCGAGTCGAGCCAGTGGGAGACGACCAGGAGGCGCAGACCGTGGCGCCGTGTCAGCCGGACGATGTCGTCGAGTTGGCGGCGGTCCGTCGCCAGCGGTTTCTCGACCAGGAGTTGGGTGAAGCCGAGCCGGGCGAGTTCCGTGAGGACGGGCGCCCGGCTGGATGGTGGTGTGCAGACGTGGACGACGGTGGACGGCGGTGAGACCAGCCGGGCGGCTTCCGTGATGGAGGAGGTGACGGTCACGCCACGCAGTCCCCGGCCCGCTTCAGGGCGTGGATCACAGGCGATCAAGGGGCCGGAAAAGAACGGACCGTCCGGCGTGGAGTTCGCGCGGGCCAGAACCTTCAGGTGCAGTCCGGCGCCGGAGCGGCCCAGGCCGACGATGAGGGGTTGCAGCATCTTCCTCCGTTGGTCCGGAACGGGTGAAGGTACGGGCGCACGGGCGCCGACGCGGGGGCAGCCCCAGCGACTTTCGCGTGTCGGCGGAAGCGAGTCAAGAGTTGGGAATGGCTTGTACCGCAAGGTGTGAATATGGCCGCCGTCCCGCTCATTCCTGCAGCTCGCTGGGTAGTTCTCCTACCGCAACAGATTCTGCCGAACGCGTTCCAGAGGTGGGGGGCATGTTTCTCGGTGGGGGTTCCAACGAGATGTGCCGTGGCAACGACGTCCGTTCCCGCATCATCTCCGACCATGTTCCTTTCTTCTCCCAGGCGGCGACCTTCGAACGCTTGTGGCCGCGGATCGATTCCCTGGTGCGAGAGGTCTTCGACCACGGGAAGTTCTCACACGGCCGCCATGTCGCGGAAGTGGAACGGGCATTGGCCTGTGCCACAGGCGCTCGTCACGTGATCGGGGTGAACAGCGGCACGGACGCACTGGTGTTGCTGTTGCGCGCGTGCGGGCTGACTTCCGGCGACGGGGTGCTCGTACCCGCCTATTCGTTCGTGGCCACCGCCACCTCCGTCGTGCTCGCCGGAGGGCGGCCCCAGTTCGTCGACATCGACCCCGTCACCTATGCCATGGACCCCGCCGCGCTCGATTCCGCCGTCACGCCGGCCAGCCGGTTCGTCATGCCCGCTCACCTGTTCTGTCAGATGGCGGACATGGCGAGGCTGGCCGGTGTCGCGGCCCGCCACGCCTTGTCCGTGGTGGAGGACAGCGCCGAGGGAATCGGTATGCGACAGCGCGGGGTCCACGCGGGCCTGCACGGCCTGGGTGGCGTCCTGTCGTTCTTCCCGAGCAAGACCCTAGGCGCCATCGGTGACGCCGGTGCCGTCCTCACCGACGAGCCGAGAGTGGCGGAACTGGTCGCGGGGCTTCGCCACCACGGCCGGTTCGCCCGCACGATTGACCACTTTCCCGGAATCTCCGCCGAGACGACGATCCCCGGGACCAACAGCAAGATGGACGACATCCAGGCCGCCGTCCTGCTGGCCAAACTGACCTGTCTGGACAGTGACATCCGCCGACGCGCCGAACTGGCCGGGGCCTATCGGGAGCGGCTTCGTGACGTGCCCGGAATCAGACGCCTGCCCCACGTGGTCGACCAGGGCCCGGATTCCTCAAGCGTCTTCTACGTCTATCTCGTGGAAGTCGAACACCGCGACGAACTCGTCGGACATCTGGCGCGGCGCGGAATCGGCACCGAGGTGTACTACCCGACGCCACTGCACCTACAGCCCTGCTTCGCCGAACTCGGCTATTCGAAGGGAGATTTTCCCCGCGCCGAAGCGGCCAGTGAACGAGCGGTGGCACTGCCCCTCTATCCGGACCTCACTCTCGACCAGGTCGACCGCGTCTGCGGGGCGGTGCGCGATTTCTATACCGGGAGAGCCATGTGACGCCCCATCAGCGGATCCCACGGGTCACCGGCCGTGCGGACACGCCGCACGCCACATCGATCCCATTCTTCCCACCGGACCTGTTCGAGGACGACCGTGAGGTCATGCTCGGTCTCCTGCACGAGATCGGGTGCGCGCCCGAACAGCGCTTCATCCTCGGCGAGTACACGCGCAGATTCGAGGAACTGCTCCGGGACTCCCTCGGCGCCGCCGACGTGGTCGCGTGCGGCAGCGGGACGTCCGCGCTCGGCCTCGTCCTGACGGCGACGGAAGTCGGCCCGGGAGACGAGGTGGTGGTACCGGCCTTCGGCTGCGCACCGCTGGCCGCCGCTGTCGTCCTCAGGGGCGCCACACCGGTGTTCGCCGATATTGATCCGCACACGATGGTCGTCGACCCCGGCGAGGTTGAGCGGCGGATCACCGGTCGCACCAAGGCGGTCATGCCCGCGCACATGTTCTCGATCATGGCCGACATGCCCCGGTTCATGGATATCGCCCGGCGGTGCGGTGTCCGGCTGGTCGAGGACTCGGCAGTCGCGCAGGGCGCGGTGCTCGACGGCACGCCGGCGGGCCTGTGGGGAGAGGCCGGTGTCTTCTCGTTCGTCCAGGTGAAGTCCTTCGGTATGCCGGGCGAGGGCGGGGCGGTGGTGACCCGGGACGCCGAGATCGGCCGGCGCGTGCGCATGCTGCGCAACCACGGCCAGGACGGCACCCGGCGGTTCGTCCATCACGTCGTGGGCCACAACAGCCGGTTCGACGAGGTCCAGGCCGCCTTCCAGATCCATCGCCTGCCCGGCCTCCCCCAACGGCTGGAGCGGCGGGCGGCCATCGCCGACTACTACACCGAGCGCTTCTCCGACTTGGCCGAGCGGGGCGTGCTGCCCCCGCCACCAGGCCGCAACGGCCGGTGCCACTACGTGTACGCGGTCCTCGCGGAACACCGCGACGCCCTGGAAGGGCATCTGCTGCGCCACGGTATCGCCTCCCACGCCTATTACCCGCTGGCGCTGCCCCGGCAGGCGGCGTTCGCCCCGTTCACACGACCGGGGGACCGGTGGCCGAACGCGGAGCGGGCCGCGGCGCGGGCCCTGGCGATCCCCGTCTACCCCCACCTGAGCGATGCCCAAGTCGAGTACATCGCCGATGCCGTGTGCGCCTTCGCGCGGCAGTGACCTTCGTGACCCGGAGACGGGTGACCTGAGCAGATCACAAAGGAGCGGAGCTGATGACGGACCATGCCGCCGTCGGGCCGGTCGCGGCCCCCCGGCCGGAGAGCAAGATGCGCAGCTATGCCCGCCTGGGCAAGCTCGACGTCTACGACTACTACCCGAGCATCGCCGTCGCGCTGTCCGCGGTGCTGCTGCCTCTCTCCCAGTTCGCGCCCGCCACTGCCTGGGTCTTGTTGCTGTTCCTGGCCGGCGAGGTCTTCGTCATCATGGCGATGGTCGCCCTGGATGATGTGACCGGGTTCCGTGACGGCAGTGACCTCGTGAATTACGGCCCGGACAACCCCTTGCGCAACAAACTGCGGAAGCCGCTGGTGGCGGGCACCCTGACGCTCACCGAAGCACTCGGCTTCGCATGGTTCTGCGCCGCGGCCGGTGCGGCGCTGTGGGCCGCCGCCGTCGCGATCGCACCGCACCGGCCGCAGTGGACGGTGGTGCTGATCGCCGCCCTGTTCGTTCTCTCGCTCCAGTACTCCTACGGCCTCAGGATCAGCTACCACGGCTTCCAGGAAGTGTTCCTCGTCGGTCTGGGCGTGGGACTGGTGGTCGCGCCGTACGGGCTTGTGGCGGGGGAGTTCTCCGGTTTCGTACTCCTCCAGGGGGTGCTCTTCGGGTTCGGTCCGCTGATGTTCGGTGTGTACTCCAACACCAACGACATCGAAGGGGACAGCCGGGTCGGGCGGCTGACCGTCGCCTGTCTGGTGTCACCGAAGGGCAACGCGGTCTTCATCGGGGCCCTGTCGGCAGCCGAGTTCCTCATGGGCGCGGTCGCCTCTGCGACCGGCGTCGCCCCGTGGTGGTTCGTCCTCTGGATGCTGCCCGTGACCGCGCTGCGCGCCACGCAGTACGCCATCGGCTTCCGGCGGGGCGACATCATGCGGGCCAGGGCGCTGGGCTTCACGGTGCACCGCGTCAGTGTGCTCCTGCTGATCGCCGCGAATCTCCTCCTGGGAGCCGCCGTATGAGCCCCGACCTCGATGTCGCCGTGGTCGGCGGCGGAGTCGCCGGACTGACCACCGCGTACGAACTGCGGCGTGCCGGTCTCGATGTCCGGGTGTTCGAGGAACAGGACCACGTCGGCGGCCGGATGCACAGCTTCCGCCACGACGGTTACACCATCGACGAAGGAGCCGAGCAGATCTCGCCGCACGGCTACCGTGCGACGTGGGAGCTGCTCGCGCGGCTGGGCGTGCCCCTCAGCGACGTGCCGCGCATCGACAAGGGTGTCGGGACGTGGCGCGACGGCCGGGCGCACCCGGGTGTGGCGGACCGGGCCGCGGTGCTGTCCGGCGCCGGGCTGGCACCACGCGCCCGGATCGATCTGGCGCGGATCCTGGCCTGGACCGCCGCGCACCGCGCGGCGTTCGACCCCGACCACCCGGAGCGGACGCCGCTGGGAGCGGCGACGATCAGGGAGTTCACCGCGCGGTACCACCGCGACGTGCACGACTACCTCTTCCAGCCGGTCTCGGGCTGCTTCTTCGGCTGGGACACCGCTCGGTCCGCGGCGGCACCGATGGTGAGCCTGCTGCTGTCCGTGGGCCC
Source organism: Streptomyces hamibioticus (assembly GCF_047946815.1). Taxonomy (NCBI): domain Bacteria; kingdom Bacillati; phylum Actinomycetota; class Actinomycetes; order Kitasatosporales; family Streptomycetaceae; genus Streptomyces; species Streptomyces hamibioticus. The sequence continues at coordinate 7,295,471 of NZ_JBKKQY010000001.1, read as the reverse complement.
GGCCGGGAGCTGGCGCACGTACCGGGACGGCATGGACCTGCTCGCGCGCCGCCTCGCCGAAGAGGTCGACGTCGTCACCGGCAGCAGGGTCCACCAGGTCGTCGGCGGCCGCGACGGTGCACGGCTGCTCGTCGGCGACGGCGCGGTGACCGCGCGCTCCGTGGTGCTGTGCGTGCCGGCCCCGGTCGCGGCCCGGCTCCACGCCGGCGCTCCCGAGGACGAGCTGTCGTTCCTGAGGGCCTGCACCTTCACACCGACGCTGAAGGTGAGCTGCCTGCTGGACCGGCCGCTGACACCGCCCTCCCGCAAGCCCCTGTACATCCTGCTCACGCCGGAAGCGGAGGACAGCACGCTCTCCGGCATCATCGTCGACCATGCCAAGCACCCAGGGCGGGTCCCCGAGGGCAAGGGCCTGCTGACCCTCATAGCCGCCGCCCGCACTGCGCCGGACCTGCTCACCGCACCCCCGCACGAAGTCGTCGACCGGCTCGTCGGGGCGGCCCGGCGCTACGTCCCCGGACTACGGCCGGCTCGTGGGCGCAACTTCGTCCACTCCTTCACTCACGGCCTGCCGGAAGCCACCCCCGAGGCACTGCGCCACCGCCCGCGCTTCATGGCACGCGATGTCCGGCCGGTGGAGTACGCCGGTGACTGGGTAATGCTGCGACCGGCCAGCGAGGGCGCCGTGCGCTCGGGCGCGCTCGCCGCGTCCCGCGTCCTCAGCCGCTTGCGCAAGCCTCGGACGAATGCCCGTACGACCATCCGCACCAGTGCGGGAAAGGACGGCGCAACGTGAAACCGTACGACATGGGGGTGCTGTTCGACGCGTGTGCGGAACGCGGCACGGAAACGCGCTTCCACCTGGACCGGCCGTTCGACATCCGCGCGGACGCCGCGGCCGACGACGCCGAGATCCGTGGCACCGGGACCGGCGACGGCAAGACCGAATACGGCATCGCCGAACTGGCCGCCCTCGTCCAGGACGCGGCCGGCTGGCTGACGGCCGCGGGAGCGCGGCACGGCGACCGCGTGGCCATCGTCAAGGACAACCACTGGGACTACGATCTGCTGGCCTGCGCGGCGGTGCGCATGGGCGCCGTCCCTGCCCAGTTGTCGGCGCACCTGCCCGGTGAGACGCTCGCGACGCTCATCCAGCGCCTCAAACCGACGGTGCTCGTCACCACGGCAGATGTCCTGGAGCGGAGCAGGAGCTCAGGCGTGGACCTGGCGTCCGCCGTTCCCGTCACCGTCGCGCTGGACGCGGCGCTGCCCGGCACGCTCGGTCCGGACGACGTACGCGGACACACCGCCGCCCGGCCCCGTCGGCGGCACGACGACGAACCCCTGGTCATCAACCACACCTCCGGCACCACCGGCGTACCCAAACTCGTCGTGCACTCGACCCGCACCATCATCGGCAAGCTCGCGCGATTCGAGACGGTGCGCTATCCGGTGATCGGGGTGCGGCGCGGCGACACTCTGGTCAACGCGAGCGCGTTCGCGCACGGCAGGACGTTCTGCTGGACGGCGAGCGCGCTGTGCCTGGCCCCACGGAAGATCGTGATCATCAGCGGTCAGGCCCCCGACCTCGCCGATCCGGTGCTCCGCGCCCACCCCCCGACCGTCATGGAGGCGCTGCCCGCCTCCTACGTCCGGTTCCGGCCGCTGACCGAACGGCTGGACAACCCGTTCCGGCAGGTCCGCACGTTCGTCAGCACCTACGACGCGATGCATCCCCCCACCATCCGCGCCTATCTGCGCGCGAGTCGGCACCGCGGTCCCGTGTGGATGCAGGGATGGGGGCAGACCGAGACCGGTCCGCTGACATTCCGCTTCCATACCCGCCGCTCACTGTCCGCACGGCCGTCCCGGTCCTCCACGCGCAACCTGGGCCGCCCCGTCCCGGGCAAGACACGGCTGCGCGTGGTCGACCCGCAGACCTTCGAACCCCTCAGGCCCGGACGGGCCGGTCTCGTACTGGCCAGGACCACCGCCTGCGCCCTCGGTTACGTGGGAGAGGCGGACCGCTGGTCGGCCAAGCGGGTCGGTCCCTGGTGGAACACCGGTGACATCGGCGTACGCCACCGCGACGGAACCGTCGAGCTGCTCGACCGGGAGGTGGACCACACACCGCAGTTGAGCTGCCTGCAGATGGAGGACGTCCTGGAGGAACGGCTGCCCCGGGCCGTCGAATGCGTCGTGCTCGGCAGCCCGGGCGAGGCGCCCCTGCCGGTCGTCGTCACCCCGGACGGACGGCTGGAGCAGGACACCTGGCGGCGCGCGGTCCACGACCTGCCGCCCCTGCGCGCACCGGTCGTCGTCACCTGGGAGCGGGTGCCGCGTACCGGCACCGGCAAGGTACGGCGGGCTGCGCTGCTGGAACAACTCACCGGACGCACCGAGACCTGCGGGACCGGCCGATGGACCTGACCCGGGCGAATCCGGCAGACCTGACCGCCACGGACCTGACCGAGATCGCCCCAGGGAGCCGGGAACGGAAGGAAAAGGAAACGGGAGAAAAGGGAGGACCAGGAGTGCTTCAGCCCTTGGCCGAGGGTTTCGCCTACGTCTTCGACAACGACAACGCGCACAGCCGGGAACAGCACCGCTGCCTTGCCGAGGCCTATGACCCGGTGACCCTGGAACGACTGGCCGGGACCGGCGTCACCACCGGCTGGCGATGCCTGGAGATCGGATCGGGCGGCGGCACCGTGGCGCGATGGCTCGCCGACCGCGTCGCCCCGACCGGGGAGGTGGTGGCCACCGACATCAAACCGCGCCACATCGCGGGACGGCCGGGGCTGGTCGTACTCCCCCACGACGTGACGACCGACCCGCTGCCCGAAGCGGCCTTCGACCTCGTCGTCGCCCGGCTCGTCCTCCAGCACCTGCCGGAACGGCTCGCGGTGCTCGACAAGCTGGTGGCCGCCCTCAAACCGGGCGGTTGGCTCCAGATCGACGAGTTCGACACCTCCTACGAACCGCCCCTGCTCACTCCGGACGCTCCTGCCACCGAGCTGTACGAGACGTTCCTGCGCACCAAGTGCGCCGTGATGCGGGCCGCAGGCGGAGACCCCGAATGGGGACGGCGCGCGCCCGCAGCCATGCGCGCGGCGGGTCTGGTCGACATCGACCCGCAGCCCTGTATCGAGGTGCGGCACGCCGGAGCGGCGAGCCTCCAGCTCGCCCTGCACCACACCTACCACCTGCAGGACAGGCTGATCGCCGCGGGCATGACCGCGCGACAGCTCGACGAGGTCCGGGCACTGATGCGCGACCCGTCGTTCCGTGCCGCATCCAGCGTCTTCTACTCAGTCCAGGGCCGACGGCCGCGGGAGGACGGGCACGCCGACACACCAGGACGGCGGCGCCAGCCGGAAGGCGTGCAGCGGTGACGCCTGTGGCGGGCACCGCCGGGCCCGCAGTGGCGGCACGCGTCACCGGGAGCGTACTGGACATGGTGGAGGGACCGCCGGACGACGGCAGGCCCTGGAACGGGACCGGCGGCATCGAGTACGAGATCGGCTGGGCGGGTCCGGTCGAGCTCCCGCTGACCGACGAGCGAGCCGTCCAAGCGGCCTGCGGCATCATGCACGTCCACGGCCGCGCCACCGGACGTCCCCTGCCGCTCGCCATCGACTACGCCTCGGCGACGGCGGGCATCCTCGCGGCGCAGGGAGTCCTCGCGGCACGGATCGCCCGGTCCAGGGGCTCGGACGTGTCCGGGGTCCGCACCTCGGTGAGCCAGGCCGCACTGCTCGCCCTCACGCAGTACCTCGCGGCCGCGACCGCCGACGACGACGCACAGGAACCGACCGCCCCCGGCGGCTCCGTGTTCGTCTCCGCGGACGGAGTGCGCTTCGAATACGAGACGCTCGACCCCGAGTGCTGGTTGCGCTTCTGGCAACGGCTCGGCGCGGAACCGGCTGCCGTCGCACGCGGATGGCGGCCTTTCCAAGCCCGCTTCGCGACCGCCGTATGCCCCTTGCCGCCGTCGCTGCACGAGACGACGCGACGGACACCCTTCGCGGTCATCCGCACGGCGGCCGACAGCGCGGGGGCCAGTGTGCTGCCTGTCAGTGAGGATCCGCGCCCGTCAGGGCCCGCTCGGCCCTGGACGCTCTTGCCCTTCCCGCAGGCCACCGACGCTCGGAGCACCGAATCGCAGAGGAACCGCGCGCGGAGCGGCCCGGCGCGGGGGCGCCCACTCGCCGGTGTGCGCGTCGTCGAATCGACACGCCGGGTCCAGGGCCCCATGGCCGGGCACGTCCTGCGGATGCTGGGCGCTGACGTGGTACGCGTTGAGCCGCCGGGAGGCGACCCGATGCGCGGCAGCCCGCCCGTCGTGGGCGGATGCTCGGCCCGCTTCACCGCGCTCAACAGGGACAAGACCGTCACAGAGGCCGACATCACCTCGGCCCGAGGACGCCGGACGGTCCGGGACCTGGTGTGCGACGCGGACGTCTTCCTTCACAACTGGGCGCCGGGCAAGGCGGCGCGACTGGGACTCGACGCCGACGACCTGCGCCGTGTGCGCCGCGACCTGGTCTACGCCTGGGCCTCCGGATGGGGCGACGGCTTCGGCTCGTCGCCACCGGTCGGCACGGACTTCCTGGTGCAGGCCCACAGCGGGCTCGCGGCGGCCGTGCGCCCCGCGGACGAACCACCGGCCCCTTCCCTGATGACACTCACCGACGTACTCGGCGGACTGGTGTCTGCACAAGGTGTGCTGGCGGCCCTGCTCACCCGCGTCCGCACCGGGCGCGGGGGACGCGTCGATTCCTCCCTGTACTCCGCCACGGCCCTGTTGCCGCGCCCGCCCCGGCGGACCGAGTGGACCGCGCTGGACCGCCCGCTGTGTACGGAGGACGGCTATCTCCAGCTGGGCCGAAAGGCGCGCGACCAGCCGGAGCTGATCGCGGGCGTCGCGGGGCTCGGCGCCCGTGCGAGTATCACCGACATCGTCTCGCGGTTCCGCGCGCGGCCCACGGGCCACTGGCTGCCACGGCTGGACGAAGCGGGCATGAGCGCGACCGCGGTCTGCACCGACCTGCGGGAACTGGCCCGGGACCCGCGTTTTCGCAGGGCTCTTTCCGTCGGGGACCACGCGGCCCCCCTCACACCGTGGGAGTTCGTGTGAGCGACGTGTGGGTGTCGGACAACGGCGTCGAGATCCGCGACCTGGTACCGCCGCAGGACAGACGCGCCTGGGTGGCCAGGGGGTATTGCCCGGACCGGGACCTGTACACGCTCTTCTCCGGGCACGTCCGGCGGCACCCCGGCCGGGAAGCCGTCGTCGACTCGGCCGGGTCACTGGACTACGCGTCGCTCGACGCCCACGTGCGGCGCGTCGCCGCCCTGCTCACCGAAGCCGGCCTGGGAGCGCGGGACATCATCGCCCTGAGCCTGCCCAACGGCCGGAACGCGGTGATCGCCGAACTCGCGGTGTCGGCGATCGGCGCGGTGTCACTGCCCTATCCACCGGGTCGGGGACGCCGCGACACGCTGAGCCTGCTGGGCCGGTCCCGGGCGAGCGGAGCCGTTTTCGCGGACCCTTCCGACATCGCGTCGTGCGCGCGACTGCCCGACGTGAAGGCGGTGTTCGCGTTCGGCCGCACCCACACCCGTACCCGCAGCGGTGTGCGGTCGCTCGACGCGCCCGCCCGGGGCCCCTGGCATCCGCGGCCGGTCGACCCCGAGGCGCCGGCCCGCATCCTGGTCTCCTCCGGCTCGGAGGCCGAACCGAAGATGATCGCCTACTCGCACAACGCCATGGCCGGTGGCCGCGCCAACTACCTGCGTGCCCTGCACCACGGCGACGGTCCGATGCGCAACCTCGTCCTCGTTCCGCTCGCCTCATCGTTCGGCTCCTGCGGAGTCCCCGTCACATTGGCGGCGCTCGGCGGCACGCTGCTGGTGCGGGACTCCTTCGACCCGGCCGGCGTCCTCCGCACGATCACCGATCACCGTCCCACCCACGTTCTCGGTGTCCCGACGATGCTGCGACGGCTCGCCGACCATCCGGTCCTGCCCGGCGAGGACCTCCGTTCCCTGCACGCCGTGGTGTCCAGCGGAGCCTCCCTGCCGTACGCCACAGCCGACGCGTGCCGCGGCCGGTTCAACCGCCCCGTCGTGACCGTGTACGGGTCGTCCGACGGCGTCAACTGCCACACCGCCGCCACGGGACTCACTCCGCGGACCGGCACGGGACGGCCCGACCCCGCGGTCGCGGAGATCCGCATCATCGACGACAGCGACCGCGACCGTACGACGGATGGCCGGGCCGGGGACGACCGCGCCGCCGACGACCGGACCATCGCCCCTGACGAGGAGGCCGTGGGCCACTGTGCCCACGACCGCGTACTGCCTCCTGGGCAACCGGGCGAGATCTGCGCCAGAGGGCCGATGACCCCACTGTGCTACGTCGCGAGCCCCGAACTCGACGCCCGCTACCGGACCGCGAGGGGATGGGTCCGTACCGGTGACCGCGGGATGCTGGACGCACACGGCCGGCTGCACGTGCTCGGTCGCCTCAAACAGATCGTCGTACGTGGCGGCTACAACATCAGCCCGGCCGAGGTGGAACGGGAACTCGGCACGCATCCCGCCGTTGCCGAGGTCGCGTGCGTCGGCGTGCCCGACGCCGATCTGGGGGAGCGGCTGTGCGCATGCGTCCGTGAGGTGCCGGGCACACGGGCACCGACCCTACGGGCACTCAGGGTGTTCCTGGAGCGTGAGCGCGGGCTGGAACGTCGCAAACTGCCCGAACTCCTGCTTCTGGTGAGCGACATGCCGTCCGGGCCTACCGGGAAGGTCTGCCGCCGGACGCTGGCTGCCCTGGCGTCCGAGAGGTACGCGCCGCGGACCGACGCGGTGGAGATCGATGCGCTGTGACAGCGCAACTCACCCTACGCCGCAGGATGAGAAAAACGCAGAAAGCCTTTTGTGCCTGGTAGGGACTCCGGCGCCTCCTGCCTATACCGCGCGAGTACGGCGGGCGAGAACCCAGTGCCGGCGGTCCTCTCGGTGCCACGGCCGGACCTCGACGCGGGCCCAGTCGTAGATCCGCCTGCCGTGGGCTCCGTCGCCGCAGGAACGGCGTTTCCACTTCTGCCGCGGCAGGCCGGGGAACAGGTCGTGGACGGGGTGGTCGAGGGACCAGCGGGTGACGACGGTGTCGTGGCGGGTGGTGGCCATGACGTGGAAGACGTCAGCCTGCTCCAGTTCGGACCGCCAGCCCTTGCTGAAGCCATAGGCGGCGTCCGCCGTCACCCAGCCGAACGGAATCTTGTCGGCGATGGCCCGGCGGACCATCGTCTTGGCCGTGGCCACCTTCGTCTCGAAGGCGACGCTGTCGTCGATGCCGGCCCGGCGGCAGCGTTCCCGGTCGTCCGTCCAGGACGTGGGCAGATACAGTCGCCGGTCGATCAGGGTGCGTCCGCGGCTCGTGGCGTAGGCGAGGAAGACGCCGATCTGGCAGTTCTCGGTGCGTCCCGCGGTACCGGAGTACTGCCTTTGCACGCCGGCCGAGCGGATGCCCTTCTTCAGGAACCCGGTGTCGTCGACGATCAGGACGGCCTCCTGGTCTGCGAGGTGTTCGACGACGTAGTCGCGTACGTCGTCCAGGACCTCGTCGGCGTCCCACTCGATGCGGTTCAGCAGCCGGTGGATGCGATCGGGCCCCGCGTGCCCGGCCTCCTCCGCCAGCGTCCAGCCGTTCTTCCGCTCCAGCGGAGCAACCAGCCCCCGCATATAGGCAAGCGCCGACTGACGCGGCTCCTCCCGTTGGAACCGGTGCACGAACCGCTCATGCACCGCCTCGAGTTCATGCGCCCACAACCTGACATCAGCAAGGTCCCCACCCATGACCACATCAACGACCGAGCTGGTCAGCAGTCACGGCAAGCACCGTTGCAGTACTAGGTCGTTTCTGATGGCTCTTGGACTGTGTCGCGGAGCCAGATGACGATCGCGGTGACGGTCAGGGTGCCGTTGAAGATGTAGTCGCGCTTGTCATACCGGGTGGCCACCGCGCGGAACTGCTTCCACTTGTTCACGCATCGCTCGACCGCGTTGCGGCGGCGGTACTGGGCCTTGTCGAAGGCCGGGGGACGGCCGCCGGCTCGTCCCCGGCGCTTGCGGTGGAGCCGCTGGTCATCGGGTTGAGCGATGGTGGCCTTGATGCCGCGCCGCCGCAGGTAGGCGCGGTTGTCGCGGCTGGAGTACGCCTTGTCGCCGCGTACCCGGTCCGGGCGGCTGCGCGGGCGGCCTGGCCCAGGACGCCGGATGCGTAAGCCGTCCAGCACAGGGGCGAACATCGGGTTGTCACCCCGCTGACCGGGCGAGGTCAGCCAGTGCAGCGGGTGGGCCCGGTCGTCGGAGAGCAGATGGACCTTGCTGGTCGGCCCGCCCCGTGAGCGCCCCAACGCCTCGCGCCCATCAGCCTCCTCACGCGCCCCGCCCCTTTTTCCGGGTGGTCGGCCGGGGGCTTACCGGGCGCCCCGGCCGCGTGCTGATGCGCACGGCAGGAGGTGGAGTCGATGTTCACGGCCCACTCCTGCCGGTCCGCCTGGCGGGCGAGCGCCCTGTCCGGGTCGCCGGCATCCGCCTCGATCTGTAACTCCTGAAGGACGGTCTTCCAGGTGCCGTCGGCCGACCAGCGGCGGTGACGCTCGTAGACGGTCTGCCAGGGACCGTACCGTTCCGGCAGGTCAGGCCAGGGCACTCCGGTCCGGGCTCGGAACAGCACCCCGTTGATCACCCTGCGGTGATTCGCCCACTGCCCGCCCCGCTTGCCGTTGCCGGGCAGGAGGGGTTCGATCTTCCGCCACTGCGCGTCCGTGAGTTCGTGTCGCCGCACCATACGGGCGTCCTGCCCGGGCAACCACGAGATCCACCCAGCCCACCAAGAGCCATCAGAAATGGCCTAGTTGTTCTGTCCCGGGAGGTTGTGGACGGGGGAGCCAGGTCTCGGCTGAGGGATTTTGAACAGATGAGGGCCTTCCGGTTCGGTGTGGATTGCGACATCTACACCAACAGAAAGGCCCTCGTGCCCCACCGTAATGCACCCCTGACCGAGACCGGCCGCCTGCGCCTGGCCCGCTGCGTGGTCGAGGACGGCTGGCCGCTGCGGCGGGCCGCGGAACGCTTCCAGGTCTCGCCGACCACGGCCCAGCGCTGGGCCGACCGCTACCGCCAGTTCGGCGAGGCCGGGATGTGCGACCGCTCTTCCCGCCCCCGCACAAGCCCGCGCCGCACCCCGACCCGCACCGAGCGCCGGATCATCAAGGTCCGGCTCCTGCGCCGCTGGGGACCGGCCCGCATCGCGGGCCTGCTGCGGCTGGTGCCCTCGACCGTGCACCGCGTGCTGACCCGATTCGGCCTGGCCCGCCTCGCGCACCTGGACCGGGCCACCGGCCGGGTCATACGCCGCTACGAACGCGCCAGGCCCGGCGAACTGGTCCACGTCGACATCAAGAAGCTCGGTAACATCCCCGACGGCGGCGGACACAAGGTCCTGGGCCGGCAGACAGGCCGGAAGACCCGCTCGAACGCCGGCTACAGCTACCTGCACACCGCCGTCGACGACCACTCCCGTCTGGCCTACAGCGAGATCCTCACCGATGAGAAGAAGGAGACCGCCACCGGCTTCTGGCAGCGGGCCCACGCCTTCTTCACCAGGTGCGGGATCACGGTCGAGCGGGTGCTGACCGACAACGGCTCCTGCTACCGCTCACGCGACTGGCGCGATCTGCTGGCAGCGGCCGGGATCGCCCACAAGCGCACCCGGCCCTACCGCCCGCAGACCAATGGCAAGGTCGAACGCTTCAACCGCACCCTGCTGGAGGAGTGGGCCTACGCTCGCCCCTACCGCTCTGAAACCGAACGACGCGAGGCATTCCCCGGCTGGCTGCACACCTACAATCACCACCGCGGACACACCGCGCTGAAGGGCCAACCACCCGCCAGCCGCGTCCCCAACCTCACAGGGCAATACACCTAGTCGACGGTGCAGAACCGGGGGCCGGCTTCCGTTTGCACCTGCCCCATTCTCCTCCTCGTCCTGGTCCGGGCCGTTCGGCTCGAGGGTTTGGCACATCGGTCGGACTCCTTTCGACAGCGACCGCGACCATCGCGAGCTGTCGCGACACGCGCGCGGTGGTCATGCCACGCCGGAAGCCGATCGGTGCGTCTTACCTCACCTGGGGTGGATGGAATCAGAGTGCTGCGCGCCGGTGCGCTACGACAAGGCACCGCAATCAACGTAGCTTCAGATCAACGGGGTTGGCCGGCTGCGCTCCGTTGACGCTGCAGGATGGCACCAACAGATGCACTTCGACAGGAAACCCGGCGACGATTGCAGAGGCCAGCGAAACACTCCGCGAGGGTAGGTGGTGACAACTGCCCTGCCTCGCCCCAGCTGGTGATAAGTAGCTTGCTTCACCAGTGACAACCACGGGAACTAGCAGGGCGGCACGACCCGGGAGTGACAACTACCGCGCGTCGGAACACGCCCATCGACCGCGACAAGAGCCGGCTGAGCGCCGTGGACGAAGAGGCCGCACGCCTCGCCGACGTTCTGGAGGCCCACCTGGGAACCAGCGACGTCACCGACTCCGGCGCCCGCGGCGGCTCGCCTTCACCGCGGCCGGGCGCCCCTGGGTGCTCGACTTCCAAGAAGGCGCCGACGGCGAGGTGTTCCAGGACCCGACCAGCGCCCCCGTCCGGCCGACGGCCCCGCCGCCGACGTGCTGCGCACCATTGTCGTCCTCGCGCTCCTGGCCCACCCTGCCTACCGGGCCGCCACCGCCGACGGCGACACCCTCACGGTCCACCTGGCCACCGGCCGCCACTGCACGCTGGCCCTCAGCCCCGCCGCCTGAAACCCCAGGCGGCACGCCACAGGACGGGACCCGGCATCGCAACTCCGGGGCCCGTCCCTCGCGCGTGTCACTCATCCTGTAGGAGGGATCTGCCCATGACCGCGTCCACGGCGATCCGGCGCGCGTACCGTGAGGTGACGACTCGCAACTTCGGCGCGCTCCAGCGCAGCTTCGTACCGTACGCCGACGCGTCGGAAGCGACGTCCAAGCGGGCGGTGGCGGTGGAGCGTTCAGGGCCGGAAAGACGTCTTCCGGCAGCTTCCGGTCTCCTTGTCGAGCAAGGCGTCCGGCCAGGCGACTGTTCAGCAACCGGCTGGTCGATGAGGTCCAGCGCCTGGCAGGTACCCGGCACCTGGTCCTCGGGCACCTCACCTGGGGGCAGGCATGAGCGGCGGCGAGATGTCCGGCGTCGACCTCGCGCGGCAGGCCCTGGTCGCGGCCCGCGAGGCGGCGAGGAAGAATGGCAGCACCGCCCGCAAGGGCAAGCCCCGGCAGTGCACAGGCAGGCCGTACGGCGGGACGGCCGAGAGCCGCTCGGCCTGGGCACCGCGATCGAGCTGATGATGACCGAGCGCGGCATGGCCACCCCGGCCGCCGGCGGCAGTGTCCTCGCTCAGCGGCAGGCCCTCCTCTCAGCGGCCGCGCCCGAACTCGCCGGGCCGAGGCCGCCGAAGTCGACACGTCCCACATCACCGTCATCGGCCAGCTCGACGGGCTCCCGGAGACGGCCGACATCGAGGACCTGTTCTCCACCAAGGACTACCTCTGGCTCTACAACAAGGCGACCGAGGTGATCATCAACGAGGAAGACCTGATCACCCCCGATAAGCCCCCTCCCGATTCTCAAGCGCATCGGGATCGCCCGGGAGAAGCAGCACAAGCCGCGGGACTTCGACCACGTCGGACCCGCACACCAGCTCACCCGGGACAAGCACGACTTCTTCGCGCAGGTCGATGACGACACCCTCGACCGCTTCGAGGCGGTCTTCAAGAAGCTCACGGCCTGAACCCGCAGACAGCACGATGCCCCGGGCGCGATGACAGCCCGGGGCATCGTGCGCGTCCGACAGGTTCTGCGCCCGCTCACGGCTGACGTCCCGCCCACGCCTGGGCGGGCCGCACGCCGAGCTTGGTCAGCCGCCCCAACTGCCAGACCCCGGCCACACCACCGAGCGACCCGGCTGTGAACCTGCAGCAGACCAGGGGGCCGTCTTGACCGAGGGCCCTGCGCGCGGGACGGTCAGACGCGCAACTACGCGCAGTGGAACGGGCCAGTCGGCGGCGGAAGTAGGCCAGCAGCGACGGATCGAACGCCATGTCGCTGAGACCCAGGCAGCATGGGCCTTCCACCACGCGTTTCACCAAGAGCGCCGACGACCGGGACGGCAACGGGTACATCACGTACCCCGGCTGAGCAGTCCGCGTCCGCTCACGACGGTCAGCGCGGCGGTCAGTGCGACCAGGGCCGCCGCCTGGGTCAGAACACCCACGCGCAGCGCCCCGGGCAGCACGTCCAGCCACGGGTAGACCGCGGTGATCCGGACCACCAGGAGGAGCAGGCCCAGCGCCGCGAGGGCGGCGGCCTCTCCGGCGGGGACGCGGTGTTCGCCCCGGGCGCGGTACAGCAACCAGGCGAGAGCCGTCACCAGGTAGCACGTGACGAGCGCCCAGACGGTGTCGACCCCGCCGGGCAGGGCCACGACGGAGCCGCCCATCAGCACACAGCAGGCGGCGAAGACCAGGCCGGGCGCGCCCGCCGGGAGAGCCGCCGGGGGCGCGTCGCGGTGGTGGGCCGCGCACAGTGCCAGCGCCGACGACCAGGCCAGCACAGCGGCCGCCACGACATAGGCGGAGTCCGAGGGGGCGAAGTCGCGGGCCCACAGATCGAGCAGCGGCCACAGGTTCGGCACGGCCGCGACGAGCGCGGACACCTGGGCCAGACGGCGGCGGTCGCGCAGGAGGGCGAAGTAGGAGACCGTCCACAGCAGCGGCAGGAACCACTGGGCGACCGCGCCGACACCAGCCCACACCCCGTGGCCGGTGAAGCCGTCAGTGAACAGGGCCCACTGGCTTCCGCCACGGGTCGACGCCCAGGTCAGCCCCAGGACCCGGTCGACCACGGCGGACGCCGCCTGGAGCAGGACGGCCAAGAGCGCGAAGAGCCGGACGGCCGAGCCAAGCACGACGTACCGGCGGGGCGCGCCGCCTGCACCGAGCCTGATGCGCACGGCCAGGGCGACGATGCTCGCCACTTCGCCGAGGGTGGTCCGGCTCTGCTCCTGGGTCTCCTGGTCGACGTCCCACAGGTAGGTCTCGACCATTTCCTCCTCGCGCTCGCGCCGGTAGTAGGCGGGCAGCAGGCGCAGGACGGCGCGGTAGCGGGTCTCCAGCAGGGTCGTCATGCCAGACCTCCGGCGAGTCCTGGCCCGGTGGCGGGCGCGTCGGTGATTGCGGGGCCACGACGCCCCTCGGCGATCCGCTTCTTCGCCGCGCTCGCTCCGGCGGCCAGCCGCTCCGCCTCGGCGTCCAGCGCCGCGGTGCCCTCGTCGGTGAGGCGGTAGTAGCGCCGGAGTCTGCCCTGCTGCACCTCCTCGCGGTCCAGCACGATCAGTGCGTCGGCGGTGAGCCGGTCCAGTACGCCGTAGAGGGTGCCGACGCGCATCTGCACGGCACCTTCGGAGAGTTCCTCGACCTCGCGCAGGATGCCGTAGCCGTGCCGCGGCTGGTCGGCGAGGGCGGTCAGAACGAAGAACGCCGCCTGGGTCATGTTCCTGGGTGCCATGAACACGAATATATCGACTCCCGATATATTCAGCCAGCCGAAACGCGCGATCGGACAGAACGCCGCTTGGCGGCGATCATCGACCATCTCCCGCGCCCACCAGCATGCGGCGGGTGCCCGCAAAAAGGGGATCTGCAGATCGAGCCGCCCGGTGGTGTGTTCACCGAGCCCGACGACCACGGGCTCGGACGGTCCCGGGGCGGGTTGACCACCAAGCTCCACCTGGCGGTCGAGCAGGCCCAGAAGCCGATGTCGCTGGTCATCACCGCCGGACAGCGCGGTGACTCCCCGCAGTTCCAGGTCATCCTGGGCCGTATCCGGGTGCCCAGGTCCGGGCCCGGCCGCCCGCATCCGCGTCCTGTCCACCCTCGCCCCGAGCAAGTTCACCCACCTGCGACGCGCGGTCGACCTCACGCTCAACGCCCTGGCCCTGCTCGCCCTGGCCGCCGCCAGCCTCGCGCTTTGACAAACAGTCGCAAGCAAGAGGCGCATCCCCAACGCCTGCGCAGCACGGGATGCGCCTCTCTCGAACCGCCCACATGGGCAGAACGGAGATTCCATCATGCAGGCGCACCAAGGGACAGATTCAGCCCGTCAGCGTCGTGAGGCGAACTGCGTTCCTCAGCGCGCATCCGGGTAATCTGTGCCGCCAGACTTGGGGCTGACTCCCTGCCAGAACGCGAGGCCGCCGACTACCCTCGCCCGCTTGGCCCGCAAGAGCGCCGCACAGCGCCTCTGAGGCGCTCACGCGGCCCCATCGCCCACGGCATGCCCAGTAGAAGCCCACCGCACGCTGTGGGGCCGCTGGACGCAGAAACGGCCGGTGCCCTCAGTCCGCCGAAGCGGGTGGCACGGGCACCGGCCAGCAGAAGCCTCCCGAAGAAGGTTCCACCGCCACCCTACTGGGCCGCCGGCCTCTTAACCACGTGCCCAGCGCGTGCGCTCCTTCCACAGGGACCGCAGGGTGAGGGGGACCTCCATGCCGACCAGGGCCGACCAGGGCGTTGGGTTCGAAGCTCGTGCGGTATCCGCCTTCCAGCAGCCGCCAGGTCAGCTCGATGTCCTCGGTCGCCATGCGCGGGTCGTAGCCGCCGACCGCCAGGACCGCGTCGCGGCGGAAGAGACCGAGGACACCGGCGACCGTGCCGACCCGGCCGGCCAGCGCGTGGGTTCGACGGATGAGTCCGATCAGCGAGGCGGTCTCCAGCACCTGCATCGCCGACAGGACGTTGCGCCGGTTGGTGACGAACGGTGCGCCGGCCACGGCCGCGTACCGGGGTGACCGGGTGATGCGGGCGACCAGGTACTTGATCGCGTCCGGATGGAGGTGGGTGTCCGCGTCGGTCACCACGACCAGCTCGTGGCGGGCCTTGCGCATGCCGTCGTTGAGCCGGTCGGCCCTGCCGAGGTTGACCCCGTCGTCCAGCACCCTCACGCGGAAGTCCCCGGCCGCCGCCGCCACGGCCGCCCGTACCGTGCCGTCGTGGGAGCCGTCGTTGAGGACCAGTACCTCCAGCTGCGGGTAGTCGACCCGGCGCAGGGCCTCCACGCAGCGGGCGATCACCGCCTCCTCGTTGTACGCGGGGACCAGGACGGTCACCCCGGGCCAGCCGCCCGCCGGGACGCGGATGACGCTGCGCTCCTCCAGCAGGCGGAAGAGCAGACCTCCCGCCATCCATACGGCGCCGGTCGCAACCGGGTAGAAGACGGCGAAGCAGAAGAACAGGTCACCGGGTGCCACGGTGCTCCTCCCTCCGCCTCAGCCACACCCCGCACAGCAGGAACGCACTCGCGACGACGAAGGACACCACCGCAACCAGCGCGATGTCGTGCAGGAAGGGCCCGTGTCCGAGCTCCACCACCGCCAGCCATGTCGCCGCAGACCGCAGCAGCGGGGTGAGCACGACCCGGGCCACCATCCGCGTACGGGAGATACCGGACTCCGGTACGGACCGGACGTCATACCGTTCCTCTCGCGGATCTCCCTGCGGAACCACGCCCACCTCCATCGAGAACCGGCGACGCTGGCTGCCGGGAGGCCCGACCACCCGCTTCTCGACGACCTCGGACACCGTAGATACCGATAGGCGTCAAATGCCGGATTTATGAGGTGGTGAGCGTGGCACTTCACCCGCTGGACAAGGGGGATGCCGTTCAGACGTCCTGGTCGCACGTCCGCTCGGCGCTGTTGGTCCACAGCGCCTGGAACTGTTCGACGTACTGCTGGGTGACCCACTCGTTGATGACCCGCAGCATGGTGTCGTTGGACCGTTGCAGTGAGTTGACGCCGATGTTGTACGAGCCGACGAAGACGGCCTCGCGCCACTCCCCCGCGTACTTCGCGTCGATCAGCAGCAGCTTGTTGTGGTGTGCGCCGTCGCACTTGAGACGGGCCGCGGGGAAGCCGTAGCCCAACAGCGTCCGCTTGCTCGACTCCTTCTGGAAGATGACCTTGACGTTGCAGCCGAGACCCACCAGCCGCTTCAGCTCGGCGGCGACGTCCTGTGTGTACGTGCTGTCGGTGCTCTCCTTGAAAAGGCTGGCCTCCAGCCAGATCCGGTCGTTGCCAGTGGTGCACGCGGTGACGTTCTGCAGGACGCCGACCAGCGGTGTCTTGTCCTGCATGGCGTAGAAGTAGACGCGGGACAGGTCGTTGGTCCCGGCGCGGGCCTTGTCGACGTCGGTCCACGTCTGACCGCCGTGCGTCCAGCTCTTCGCGTACAGCCGCTGCCAGTAGTCCAGGTAGTGCTCGAACAGCGCCGGGTCGTTACGGCTGATGAGCAGGTTCTGAGCGTGCTTGGCCTGGCTGAGGGTGAGGTTGGAAGAGGACTGGAGCACCAGCTGGGTGTCGCCCTTGCGGATCAGGAAGAACTTGTTGTGCATCGAACCGGTCTCGCCCGTGCACGCGTCGGCGCAGTAGTTCGCGTCGATGCCGGCGTCGTCGAACGCACGCTTGACCTCGGCGCTCTCGTCGCCCGTCACCACACGGACGCTCACGCCGTTCTGGGCGGCGCGCTTGAGCGAGTCGAAGATCTCGCGTCCGTAGCCGCCGTCCTCGAACGTCCATGCGTACATGGCGACCCGGATGTAGTCGCCGCTCTGCGGCGAGGAAGCCGTGGCGTCAATCTTCGCTTTGATCTTGCGGGCGACCAGGTCCTGGATGGTGCCGCCGTAGGTGAAGCAGACCTCGTAGTTCCCGTTCTCCTTGCAGTCGGGCGACGGCAGGGCTGCAGCGGGCGGTGCACTGATGGCCATCAAGAGCAGCGACATGGCGAACAGCAGCGTCACGCGTATGGAGCGGCCCCGGAGGCCGCGTCTGGCAGTGATCATGGAGCGCATGCTACGCCGTCGCCTGGCGCAGCCGGGCGAGCCCCCGTCTCGCGCAGTCACCGTTCGATTCCTGAGCTGGTCAGATCCGCGGCTCAGGAATGAAAACAGGTACTCACCTTGAGTTTTAACCTCGCCGTGGCTCGTGGGAGAGGCCGGGGCCCGACTCGCGCGTGAGTCGGGCGAGGTAGGCGTCCAGGGGATGAACACGTCCCGGGAGGGATTCTCGGAGGTTCCACCAGCGGATGGCCGCGGTCTCCTCGGTGGCCTGGAAGTCCCGAATAACAGCGGTACGGCCTGCGAACAAAGCTGCGTACTCAGCTCGCTGGTCGGGTGCGAGTACAAAGCCCGCGTAGCCGGTGAACCGTAACGGTCCGTCGGGTACCTGGCTGCTCTCCTCCAGCAACTCGCGCGCGGCTGCCTGTCGAGGGGATTCATCTTCCTCTATGCGGCCACCGGGCAGTTCCCAGACCTGGCGGAATCGATCGAAGACCATGAGGACACGGTCGGCGTGCCAGATGGCGACCAACGCCGCCGGCAGCGGCGCGTCAAGCGGGGGCGCGCCTTCGGACCCGCGTGCGAAGGAGACCAAGTTATTGCCGCGACCGTCGACTGCGAGTGGTGGGTCTTTGGATTGGGGAACCTCACTATGATTCCCAGTGCATCGCCGGGAAAGTCCGATCCGATCGTGACGATGAACAGCCGCGAACGCGGGTGGGGGAGCTTCGGAACACCGCCACTGCGGGAGGTCTCACCGCCGGTGCAAGGAAACCTCCGTGCGTCCTTGGCTGAGCCCGCCAGCAGAACTCGCGGCCTGTTGTGTCCCGCCTCGCGCAGGTCTTCCGGCGCCAGGCAAGGTTAAAACTCAAGCTCACAGCACGCGTACGCCCATGGTGTTCCCAGGCCACCGAGGCGCAGCACGGCGGTCCCAGGACGTGCCGGGGCGCAGCAGAGCCCCTCTTTTCCCGGGGCAGTGAAATGCGAGGCCCCGAGATCGTGTCCCGAGGCCTCGCGCGGGTCGACTCAATGGCCGGACGGGAGCGGCGTCATGCCCACCTCACTCCCAGCCCGCGCAGCGCCTCCAACTGTTCCGCCGTGAGCCGGTCCTTCCTGGATTTGGTGTTCGAAATCCATACGCCCAGCTTCACGACCACCGGCTCCTCCCCGTCGACGGCGATCTCCTCGCTGTGGCCGCGCGGCACCGGACGGCCGGCGCCTTCCCGCTCCACCCACTGGGCGAGGGCTGCCAGGCCCCGCTGGAACGCCTGCTGCGCCCCTCGTCGCGCGGGTGGCCACCGGGGCGGGAGACGGGGCCTCAGTGGGCTGGACGCCCAGCGCGGACAGTCGCTCCTGCTGCTCGGTCGACAGTTGCGCCCAGGTCCCCGGACTTTTCTGTTGCTGGAGCCACTTGCCCAGGTCGTCGCCCTCGAACAGCACCCCGGGTTCGATGGTCGGCAGGTGGCCGTCGGCGTCGACCAGGTCGGCGAGCATCCGGTAGTGGCGCTGCCAGTTGAGCGGCCAGGGGCAGTTCCAGTCCGGGTCGAGGGCAACTACACCGACGCCGCACTGTCCATGGCGGCGGCCATCCCGGGCGCCGGCAACGCGGTGACGGCGGCGAAGTGGGCGCGGAAGGGCGCCAAGGCCGTCGATGCCGTCAAGGGCGGCAACAAGGCGGGCAAGGGCAGCAAGGCGGCCAAGGCCGACAAACCCAAGCCGAAGCACAAGTCGAAGCCGAAGCCGAAGAAGGCCAAGGGGTCCGGCCCAGCGAAGTCCTGCAAGAAGGGAGCGAAGAAGAACAGCTTCATTCCCGGCACCAAGGTGCTGATGGCGGACGGGTCCACGAAGAACATCGAGGACGTCCAGGAGGGCGAGTACGTTCTGGCCTCCGCCCCGGAGACCGGCAACCTCCAGCCCCGCCCCGTCACCGACACCATCACCGGCGACGGCATCAAGCACCTGATCACCCTGACCGTCGACCCCGACGGCAACGACGGCAACGCCAAGGCGGACACCAATCACCGCTACCGACGAGCACCCGTTCTGGGTGCCCGACTTCGGCAAGTGGGTGGAGGCCGAGGATCTCGAGCCCGGCATGTGGCTCCAGACCGCAGCCGGCACCTGGGTCCAGATCACCGCGATCGACACCGCCCACTGCACCCAGCGCGTCCACAACCTCACCGTTGAGGGCCAGCACACGTACTTCGTGTTGGCTGGTTCGAGCCCCGTACTCGTCCATAACAGGGGCGCCGTCCCGCTGAACTGTCAGTCGTCTCAACTGGCTCAGAGATCCATGCAGGCCAGAATGACGAATCGGGTTCAGCCCTCGCAGAACGTGGCCGTCTACCAGATCGGACCGGCATCCAACCGATCTCCACTCAACTCGGCTTCCACGCCAGCCATAGAGGTTGTTGAGGATCGACCGGTTTCTCGACGAAGCACATGAGACCGCCGACCCCGTCCACCTCATGCGAGTCTTCGGGATCGCCCCCGATACGGCGATGAAGTACGTCCAGGCGGCCCATGGCCACCGGGCATCAAAGACCCAACACGGGCCTGAAGCAGCACCAAGTGTCTGGCCTCAGTGAGCCCTGACCAGTGACACCAAACTGTGACTGCTCGCCGCTGACCAGCTGGCTGCGCGCCAGGCATGGGAGGCCGGCGGCTCGGCACCCGGTCTGGCCCGATGGTCAGTCGATCAGAGGTCGGCGGCATCGAAGAGGGGATCGAGTGGATCGCCCTCATACCCAACGACAAGACAGGCCTCGGCCACTGGTCCACGGGAGAGCTCCACGAGCCGGGCAAGGGCCGTCGTCTCGGATGGCAACTCGGCGGGGTCGATACCAAGCGCCCGGGCCGCAAGGTCGCGTCGCCGGTCGAGGTCTGGCAGGTCATCCCGATACTCGTCGGCGACCGTCTGGAGTTCTTCGGCGGTCCGACCGGGAGCGTCCCGCCACCACGGTGCCACGAGACACAGTCGCACCAACTCCGGCAGTCCGAGCGCGAGCGGGCCAGCCTGGTCCTCGAGGCTCACGTATACCACCGGACGTTCTTCGCCGCCCTCGCCGACGAAGCAGAACGCATCCCCCGAGCCGGCCCGCGCGAACTGCTCCAGCCGGGCTCCGGAGGCGAGCTGGATCCCTTCCTCCAGCTGGCGGGAGACCGGGTCCGTCGCGTCGAGGTCCGCCACGCCGGCAAAGAACGCGACGGCCGCGTCGTCGGTTTCCAGGAGGGGCAGCAATGCCCCTGGCTTGTCGGGGTGGCGGGCAGGTCCACCGGACTCGGCCGGTGGGTGCGATTCGTTCACCCGGCCACGGTATCCCGAGCCCTCGACAGCGGTCGGGGCAGGCCGTCAGAACGGTCGGTGGCGTCGAGCCCCCGTGAGCCAGGTCAAAGTTCGGTGAGACCGGCCCACTCCGATGAGACGGGACCGCAGGAGCTCACGGCTACTCTGCCTCAGCGCGGCGGCGACTTCGCCCAGCGTCCAGCGGGATGATGCCGGGGCCCGCGACACCGTTCGGGTCCCCGCGACAGCACCACCTGCGCTCCCTGACGGCGGCATGCACGCCACGCCTATGCACTGCGGCGCGGTTTCCGCGCGGCGGCCTTCTCCGCCCTCTGAGCATGCACCCACGCGTACCTTCCCGAATGCCACTACGTGGGGCGGTGGCCGCTCCGGATTAGAGAGTCGGCCCGCGCACCCAGCGGACGAGCGCAACCGACACCGAACTCCAGCCGCGGCTGGTCAGCCTCGGTCCCCACCACTGCCTCCGGTCCGATCGGCCAGAGGCGCACGGGATCCGCGCCGGGCAGACCTCCCACCGTGCCCTGCCCCGTCCGGGCGAGGGCTGATCGCTGTGTGGCCGTGAAGGGCGGTCGCCCACGCGGCGAAAGGCTCCGCAGGGCTTCAGCCGAACGATCGTCCCTGCAGGCCATAGGTGAGGCCCGGGGACACCGTCCCCTCCACGACCATGCCCAGCACAACGCCCCCCGGCACCGACCGCTGTTCCCAAGCACGCCGCCCGTCGCCACCGACCCGGTCGAGGCCGAGTCAATGCGGCGGCGCCGCAGCCGCTGTCCGGTCGCCGTCCGGCAGTTGGTGGACCGTCTTCTTCGGTTTTCGCATCAGCTCTCCGGGGTCCAGGCCGCGACCAGGTCCAGCAGGCCGGGGAAACGGGCGTTGAGGTCGTCGACACGGACGTGGCTGCGGCGTTCGAGGCCGTACTGGCGCTGGCGAGTGATACCCGCCTCGCGCAGTGCCCTGAAGTGGTGGGTGAGGGACGACTTGGGCCGGTCGAGGCCGAACCAGCCGCAGGTGTGGTCGAACGCCTCGGACTCCAGCAGGAGTTTTCGCACGATGGTCAGTCTCAGCGGATCGCTGAGCGCCCCCAGGACGGTCTCCAGCCGCAGGTCATCGGCGGCGGGCTCCGGCAGTGGTTCGGGCAGGCCGGGCGGCTCGGGGAGCACCTTGATGGCGGGCGCCGGGGGCGTGGTCGCGGACATAGGCAACTCCTCATGACGCGATTCCTATGTACGACTAGGATCGTACTGCATGCTAAGTTCGACTCCAGTCGTACTGAGCCGGATGGCCGGCATGGAAGACCGGGAGGAACAGGCATGTCCGAAACGCGGACCGCGTCGGTCCAGGCACCCAGCGGGAGGCCGAGCCCAGGCTCCACCGAGGCGGGCGGGCAAGCCGTCGCGCCACTGTGGTGGATCTGGCTGGCGGCGTGGCCGGTCACGGCCGTGTTCGTACTGTCGAACGCAGCGACACCGCTGTATGTGCTGTGGCAGCGCGACATCGGGTTCTCCAAGGGCGCGCTGACGGTGGTGTTCGCCTTCTACATCGTCGGCCTCGTCGGTTCGCTGCTGGTCTCGGGCGTGGTTTCCGACCGTCTCGGGCGTAAACCCGTCCTGCTTCCCGCGCTGGCCCTGGCGCTGGCCGCCTGCCTGATCTTCGCGACAGCCGGAACCGTGGCGGCGCTCATCGCCGCCCGCCTGTTCACCGGGATCGCGGTCGGCGCGGTCGTGTCCGCGGGAATGGCGGCGGTGACCGACGTGGCCGGCCCCGACCGCAAGGGCACCGCCGCGCTGCTGGCCTCCTGCGCCATGGTGTTCGGAGCCGGCCTCGGCCCGCTGCTCGCCGGGATCCTTTCCGAGGCGGCTCCCGCCCCGACCGTCACGGTCTTCCTGGTCGAGGCCGCCCTCCTGGTCACCGCCGTGATCACGGTACTGCGCATGCCGGTGCGGCGTCCCGCCACACGTGGCACGGGATCCTGGGTGCGCGTACCGGGCGTGCCCCGCGGCCGGGGCCGTCAGCTCGCCCTGGGCATCGCGGTGTTCGCGCCGGGCATCACCGCCACGTCGTTCGTGCTCTCGCTCGGCCCCTCGCTGCTGTCCGGGCTGCTCGGCACCACCAGCCGGATCGTGGCGGGGGCCATGGCCTTCGTGATGTTCCTGACCGCGACCGGGGTCCAGTTCGCGGTACAGCGGCTGCGGCGGCGCACCGTCCTGACGGCCGGGGCGGTGAGCACCACGCTGAGCATGACCGCACTGATCGTCGCCGTCCACTCCTCGTCGGTGCCGCTCCTGGTGCTGTCGGCGCTGCTGGCCGGTGCCGGGCAGGGCATGGGTCAGCTCGGCGGCCTGTCACTGCTGAACTCGAGCATCCCGCCGCAGCGTCTGGCGGAGGCGAACGCCGCGCTGAACGTAGGCGGCTACATCCCCGCCGGCGCCCTGCCGGTGGCCGCGGGCTACCTCAGCGACGGCATCGGCCTGACCGACGGAGCCACCGTCTTCGGCAGCGTCCTGATGGCCCTCGCGGTCATCGGCGGCCTGGTCGTCCTCGCCACCCGGCGCCACGTCACCGACCCGTCCTGACACAGCACCGGGGAAGACGCACTCCCTGAACGGCAGTGGTCACACTGAACGCTTCTCATCCTGTGGTTCGCGGGTGACGACGGCTGGCGGTCAGGGCCCGTGACGTGGCAGGGCTCCTGGTCGTTTCGGCTGGTGATCTCACTCGCCAACGTCTCGACGCAGGAGCCCTGTTGGTCCCGTATCGTGCCATGCTCGACGTCCCACTCAAGGTCGTTGAGCATGTTTCCTGGCTGATCTACGCCCGAAGGTGTGAGCTGAACTCCCGCTGGCGCAGGCTGAGCTGCTTCCGGCAGGCCCTGCTCGTCCTGGTGCACCTGCGCAAGAACGAGACTCTGGCCCAGGTCGCCGCGGGGTTCGGCGTCTCCACCGCCACCGCCGGCCGGTACGTGAGCGAGACGATCGACCTCCTCGCCGAGCGCGCCCCAAGCCTGCACGAGGCCCTGCGCGAGCCGCCTCCGGAGGGGTTCGTCATCCTCGACGGCACCCTGATCACCACCGACCGCATCGCGGCGGACCAGCCGTACTACTCGATGAAGCACCGCCGCCACGGAATGAACGTGCAGGCCGTGGCCGCTCCGGACGGAACACCCCTGTGGTTCTCCCGTGCTCTGCCCGGCCGCACCCACGACCTGACAGCCGCCCGTGCACACGGTGTGATCCACGCCTGTCTGTCCCGTCAGCTCCTCGTCCTGGCCGACCGCGCCTACCAGGGGGCCGGCGCCACCGTCCGCACTCCCTATTACCGCCACCACGAGCTTCCCGAGCACTACCGGCAGTACAACCGGGACCACGCCCGGCTGCGAGCACCGGGCGAACGCGCCTTCGCCCGCCTCAAGCAATGGCGGATCCTCCGCAAGGCCCGGTGCAGCACCAACCGCATCGGTCGCACGGTCGCTGCCATTCACGCCATCGAGATCATCTGGCGCTCAGGATGAGAAGCGTTCACTGGGAAGCGGGAAGGAATCTGAATGCCGGCTATTCAACTCCGGAAACACCAGGTCGACCAGAAAGCGGCCTTCCGCAAGTGAGCCGAAGCACGATAGTCGTCACATAGGCAGGCTGGTTGTCACCTGCTGCTGCGGGCCGGCTTCAGACTCCGAGTGGTTCAAAGGGTGGATGTTGCGCGATGGACAGGGCGTGAGCCGGGTGCGAGCACCTCCGCGCTCAGCTGTAGTACGCAATCTTCTCATCGAGGACGACGATGGCCCGGCGCAGCGCTGCCACCCGTTCCTCAAGAGCGGTACGGCGCTCGCGGAGGAAAGTGACCCTCTCCTGCGCAGGGTGGTCGGCACGCAGGATGGCGACGAACCCCCGCAGATCCGTGATGCCGAGACCAGCCTCACGAAAGCGTGTGACCAGGCCGATCCAGAAGACGTCTTCCTCGGTGTACTCCCTGCGGCCGCCGGAGGAGCGCCGGATCGGGCGGATGAGCCCTTCGCGCTCGTAGTAGCGCAGCGTGTCGATGGAGACGCCGGTGCGGTCGGCGGCCATCGCCGGGGTGAAGATGGTCATGGAGACTCCGTGTGTAACCGCTGCTACCGCGCTTGGGCGAACCGCGCCAGGTGCTCGTCGCTGGGCCGCACCCGGCGCGCGGCGAGTGCCTCCTCGATCTGCTCCACCCGGCTCGCGCCGACGATGGGGGCGATCCCCTGCCGCATCAGCCAGGCCAGGACGACCTGGTTCCTGGTGGACGACAGCTCGTTGGCTATGTCGTCCAGGGCCGCGAGCACCCGGGCAGTCCCGGGGTGATCATAGGTTTCCGGAAGCGGCTTGTCCGCCCGCACGTAGGAACCCCACATCAGCGAGCTGTATGACCACACGGTGAGATGGTCCGACCGTGCGAGGTCCAGATCCTCTGCTGTGAGCAGGCGGTGGCCGGACTCCGCGAGGGGGGTGAGCGGGCGCGGCTGGATGAGTGAGTGGCGCAGTTGCAGGGCCGTCCATGGCTCCACGCCCTGCTCCCGTGCGAGCGACCGAGCGCGCTCGACGCGCCAGGCGGCGTGGTTCGCCGCTCCGACCCGCAGGGCCACTCCTTCCGTGACCAACTTGCCGAAGGCCCCGACCGTCTCCTCCAGCGGCACGGTGCGATCCTCGGCGTGGGCCCACAGCAGATCGACGTGATCGACTCCGAGACGCCGCAGGCTCGCCTCCACGCCGGCCTGGACGGCCCGGGCGGACAGTCCCTCTGCGCTTTCCGGCCAGGAGTGTGGGACGAGTGGGTTGTGCCGGACCTTCGTAGCGATCCGCACGGTGTCGCGCGCGCCTGGGCGGGCCCGGAGCCACTCGCCGATGACGCGCTCGCTGGCGCCGCCGATGCCGCTGGGATCGGTCCAGAAGGAGTAGCAGTTCGCGGTGTCGAGCCAGACACCGCCGCCGGCGACGAAGGAATCGAGGATCGCGAAGGCTCGCGCGGGGTCGATGCGGGTGCCGAAGTCCATCGTCCCGAGGACGATCTGGGGGTCGGTGATGTTCATGCCCCCATGTTCGGATCTGGAGCGCGCTCCAGGTCAAGCGCTTGTGGCGGATGGCCTGGGACCAGGCCTCCGAGAGTCGTCGCCACGTGCGACCAGGCGAACGGCACCGTACACAGGGCACCTTGAGCTGCCATCCTCCGGACAACTCAGGTAGCCGGCGGTGACACCAGCAATGGTTTCCGTGCTGCTGGCGACAAGTGGCACGCCAACCAGGTGGCAACCGCTGTGCCTCGCCGCGCCGAAATCACAGGTCGGCGGCGACCGTTGGTGACAACTATGGTGCTTCGGCTCAGCAAGTGGGTTGGATTCCCTGCAAGGCCATCTGTGCCCCCGCAGGGCGCGGGGCACGCTCGTGCCCGCGACCGGATCGGACAAAACGATCACCGCTGCCGCGTGCGCGCTGGAGTGCTTCCCGAGTGGCCGGATCCTCGTGCCGGTGCCGACCCTGGACCTGCTCGTGCAGACCGCCCTGGCGTGGCGCCTGGTGGGCCATCGGGCGCCCATGGTCGCGGTGTGCTCGCTGGAGAACGATCCTGTGCTGAACGAGCTGGGCGGGCGCACCACCACGAAACCGATCCAGCTCGCGCTTTGGGCCGCCTCCGGGCCGGTCGTCGTGTTCGCCACGTACGCCTCCCTGGTGGGCCGCGAGGACATCGACGCACCCGAAGGGCAGCGGAAGGTTCGCGGGCCGCTGGAGGCCGCTCTTCCTCGCCTCGCCCCGGCCTCAGAATGGCGCTGAGGGCAGGGAGCTGGTGATCGCGTCGATGGGCCAGGACTCGGTCACCTACGGGCCGTGGCGGGCCGAACTGGGGCTCTCGGAGGCGGTCGAGCGGGGAATCCTCGCCGGGTTCGAGATCGACGTGCTGGAGATCCGCGGCCCCTCCCCCGTCTTCGGGGAGTCGGAGGAGGCGCAGCGAGGGTCGGCGCATGGCGCTCCTGCAGACGGCACTCCTGGAGCACGCCGCGAAGTGGAACCTGCGTACGGTCATGACGTTCCACCAGAGGGTGGAGGGGGCCGCCGCGTTCGCGGAGAAGCTGCCCGAGACGGCGGCCGAGCTGTACGTCAACGACCTCTCGGATGAGGACCTGGCGAGGGCGGAGGAGTCGCCGGAGTCGTCGATCGACGCGGAGTTCCACGAGCTGGAGGCCGGCCGCCACGTCCCGCCGGAGAGGGTGTGGCCGGCGTGGCTGTGCGGCGACCACCTCGTGTCCGAGCGGCGCGAGGTCCTGCGGCAGTTCGCGAACGGCATCGACGCGAACAACTGGCGCGTGCACCGGGCGTTCCTCGCGTCCGTGCGAGTGCTCGGTGGGGCGTGGACATCACCGGCGAGCGCGGTGCGGAGGCGATCTGCTTCGCAGACACCCGCGGCTCCCAGGTGGAGATCGTGGAGGCGGGCCGCGGCCTGGCAGACGGTCGGGCCGCAGCCCACCGGGTGAGGAAGGCAGCCGTATCCATAACAGGCAGCCCGGACGGCCACCGCCTCTGTACGGCCCCCAGGGAGGACCAGGTGGCCCATGAGCAGGATGGTGAGCGGCTGGGGGCTGTCGATCATCCGTATGGGTGGTGGCGGAGCGATCTGCCCGGCCGCCAGTGCACGCAGGCGCGACTATGCGCTCATGCATGCATCGAGTGACACATCCGGCGTCGTACGCCGCCGGTTCCTGAAGGGCGCGCTGGCTGCGGCAGCGGGTGGCGCCCTGGTGCCGGCCGTTGCGGGCCCGTCGTGGGCCGTCCCGCCAGTCGGGCAGAGAGTCCGGTTGTCGGTCAGCGTGCCCGGCGCCGTCATGGCAACCGGGCTCCAGCCCGGCCGGCACACGCTCAGCTTCACCGGCAGCCGTATGACTGAAGTGCTGGTTGGAGGCGCTGACTGGGTACGGCTGAAGACGCTCGACTTCCGGATCCAGGCCCATCACCCGCTGTTCGGCACGATCACCATCACCACGCCGGACATCAGCACGGCACCGTTGAGCATCCTGCGGTGGGTGTCGCCCAGCGAACTCACCGAGACCTGGTACGAGTCCTTCCAGATCACTTTCGAGAGGTCGGCAGACCAGGCGGGCCCGTTCGTCCTGCTCACGCAAGAGCCGTTCAAGGCGACCGCGACCATGCCGAGCTGGCCACCGCCACCCCACATCACGAACGCCGACGGCTCCTCCACGGGCGGCGCCCTCTACTCGGCTGCCCAACTGCCCACCTTCACCGCAGACGACGGCCTGCGGGCCGACTTCACGGCATTCCCGGCCACCCTGGGCCAACTGACGTCGTAGCCCTTGCCCGGAGCGCCACTCCCCCGCCGCGGCCCCCAGGGATGCCCTGGCTGCTCCCTCGGGGCCCGTGCTGTGCCGGGCCCGCCTACGCCGGCATCCACCTGCCGCAGTTGTCCCGGGCAGTCACCTCCTGGCCCTTCACGGCACCGGACTGCAGTCGTGCCGCACAGTGACGGACAGCACCGGTGAAGAACCCGCCCTTCGAGGGTCGGTCGACCGGGAGCAGCTGCGCACGATGGCGAAGGGCCGGCGCTCCCCGCTCCCCGCTCGCCGCGCTGGCGAAGCAGGCCGCCTCGGCCTGTCGGGGCGCGCCCTCGCATACGGGAAGGGCGGTGCATCTCCGACTTGCCGGTGGCGGGCGGCACGCAGTGGGCGGAGCTGCGGCATCGGGCGGGTCACGGCGCCCGGCGCCTCTCGAGGGGCGCCGCCGTCAGCTCCTCACCGGCCGAGTGCGGGAGGTGGGGGGTGTGGTTGACCAGCCGGGCGAGTTGGCGACGACCGCGATGCTGCTGGTGTGGCGCAGGTCGAAGCGGTTGCCGATCTCGAACAGTGCCCCCTCGTCCTTGCCGAGCTTGTCTTTGAGCAGGGCGCGGCGTTCCTCGAGGACGGCCGCGAGGGTGACGATCGCCGACCGCTTGCTCTCCACCGTCGTGTCCCGTGCGCGGAAAAGGGCGATCGCGTGGCGAACCCGGGTCGTGACGTCCGGGGCGCTGTCGTTGAGCGCCCGGTGCACCAGCGCGCTGCGAGCGTCGTCGGTGACGGCGACCAGGCGCCCGAGGTCCTCGCCTTCGGCAGTCAGCTCGTACTCGATGCCGGCCTCGCGCAGCAGGTCGTTGACCTTGCCTCGGTACAGGATGCGGGCGGGGCCGTTGTGGAACTCCGAGTGGTGCCATCCGCAGCTGTTCCAGCGGTGGAAGCGGCGGGTGCGGGGTCGGCTGATCAGGTCGTGGAAGACCTCGATCAGACCGAAGAAGGTGTCCTCGTCCCACGTCTCGGGGTCCAGAGGCCACAGGCCCGGGATGCCCAGTCGCCGCTCGATCGCTTGTGAGGCGTCCGGCGGCTCGGTGGAGTCGTCGGCGCGTTCCTCGCCGAAGACTTCCACCACGTAGCTGTTGTCGGCGAAGTCGCTGAGGATCCGGGCGAAGCCACGGCGGGTGTCGCGCGCTGCGCTGCCGTCGTGCGAGAGGCCGCGGCCTTGCCGCTGTGGCCAGTACGGTCGCGGATCGGCCGCATACCGCAGTTCGGCTGCGCGGCTGACCAGCTCCGTCAGCCAGTCCCGCTCGTCCATCCAGCCCCGCTTCCCCCAGCCGGGGGTAGTGCTGGCCCACGGATCGTCCGAGGGACCGGGGCGATCGGACAGGTCCTCGGAGTCGGCCCCGCTGCGGTGCCGACCCGCCGCGTCATCATCACCCATCCAGGCAGGCGCCAACTGGTCAACGGAGCAAGAGCGTTCGGCCGGGAGACGGTCCTAGAACGGCCTTCACCGTGGACGGCATCCTTCATGGCGCTCAGCGCCGTCCCGGTTCATGCCGGTCCCAGGGGGCTGTCCATGGCCAAGCGCACCGCGAAGGAGGGCAGCAGCAGACCAGTGCGGCTGTCCGCCGACCGGCTACGGAAGGGGCCGGCCCCCGGCCCTGCCCGCACCCGGGTGCGGCTTGCCACGGCAACGGACACGGGAGCCGCCGACGCGCTGCTGAAGAAGGTCAGCGACAACACAGTGCCGCTGTGGCGGTCTCGTCCTGGATCCAGTGGAGGTACCTCCCGCACGATCTCACGCCCTGGAAAACCGTCTACGGCTAACTTCTCCAAATGGCGACGAAGGCGTGTTCGCCGACCTCAACGGCCTACTCCGGTAACTTCTACGAGAGAAGGAAGGCCGGAATCCAAGCCGACGGCCTGCGTGATCGACGTCCAGGGCGTCAAGACCTCGCCCGGCACACGTACGACGTTCACAAAGCTCGGTTCTCTTGCACATTTCCGCGAAGGTGTTACCTGGTCCTCCTCCGGCTACCGCTCATACCAGCCAAGATGTGCTGTCGCTTGAAGTACCGCCGCCTTGTCAGCGGACGCGTCGGAGACGTTCTTCTGCAGTCCGTTGGCGTACACCTCGTGCTCGACGAGCTTCAGCTTCTGCGCGTCCTTGTCCGTGTCGCTGAACAGCCGCTTGCCCGCACCGAGCAGCAAGGGGAAGACGAGCAGGTGGTAGCGGTCGATCAGGCTGGCGTCAACCGCACCGTTCGAGCGGCCCGCTCAGGTCGGCGGTGCGGCCTGCAGGCGCTACATGCGTCCGGCGGCGGTGTGGGAGGAGACGAAAGTGAAGGCGCGCGGGGAGGGTCCGTTCGCCCGCAGATCCTCCAGCCTCGCCAGGGCCTCGTCGACCGTCGGGAGGTGGCCGGTGGGAACCCACCAGAGCACCATGTGGGCCTGGACGTGCCGTTTGAACCATTCACGACGCCTGCGCATCACCTCCAGGTGCCCGCTGCGGTAGACGAAGTCCCACAGAGCTTCCTGGGTCTGCCACACCGACAGGTTGACGATGACGTCCCTGCCCGCCGGACGCAGACCGGTGGCGTCGCCCTGCCCTTCCTCCACGAGCCGCCACACGAAGCCCGGCGCGCTGTCGGCGGCGGCGTTGACGGTGTCGAGCATCTCGACGAAGGGCGCGATGCGCGGGTCGTCGAGAGGGTGACGGAGCGTGGCGACGTTGAGCTGGGCCAGATGTGCGCCATGCGCGGATGCGGTCATGGACCCATATCAGCACGCCATACTTTTCTATGTCAACGGTTATTGTCATTAGAATGTTCGACCGCGACGCAGCACTCGCCCGGGCGGGCGTCCATGCGGGCGCGGACAGGACCGTCCGCACCCAACAGCCCTTCCAGAAGTGCGAGATTCATGCCGCAGACGAGCGGCGGGAAACGTTCGGCGACGACATGGAAGGGGCAGTTGCGCATACGGACGACTCGCCGACCCGCCCCGGCGCCTTCTGCCTCCTGTCCGCCTTCGAGACCGTCAGCTCCCCCGGCACCCTCGGTGGTTTCCAGATGCGGCTCGTAACCGCGGGCGGACAGCACCTCCATGGCCTCCTCCAGGCTTCCGCAGGGTGCTTCTCTGCCGCGCAGGGCCTCCCCGCGGGCGCGCGCGACCGCACAGAGCCGGTCGTCCAACCCTGCCTCTTCCGCGGCCTCGGCCAGCAGCTCCGCGGCGGTGAGGTAATCACGGGCGGGCAGCGACACCGACCGCTCGACCCGCGCCCGCATGTACACCTTGGCAGGGCGCCCCGCCCCCGGCCCCGAACGACCCGTCAGTCGACGGCTGCCGCTCTCCAGCAGTCCTGCCTCGACCAGCTTGTCCAGATGGTGCGCAGCGAGGGTGCGTCCCACTCCGACCGCCTCGGAGGCCTCGTTGCGGCCGACCTCGCGCCCCCGTACTGCCACGTACTCATAAAGACGGCGTCGTACCGGATCCTGCAACGCCGCGATCGCCTCGATGTCCTTCATCTGCCCATTCTAGGAACAACGACGATCAGAGATAGAAGAGCCGAACCCCGGACTTTGCCATAGCTCGTGGGACGACGGTTCCGCGCCGGCTGCTTCCGCGCGAGTCTCCGCACCAAGCGCGCCCGCTCCACCTGCCCGGCCAGAAGGCCCGCCAGCGCCTGGAGTCGTCGCCCACGTCGGTCGGCGAGATCCTCGGGGAACGCCGCCTTCGGGGTGAATGCAGGCGAAGAGGCGCCGCAGGGCGCGCCGCTGCTCGATCTTGGAGCACGCGCTGACCGTCGCGGAGAACCCGGGGACGCGGCCGCGCACGCTGCACGGCTGCGCTCCGCAGCTGACGCCGCTGCTGCGTGGCTTCGATCAGATCTCGACTCCTGACGCCCGGTCCGGGCCCTCCACTCACCCGTAAGGACCATGTGCTCCGGTTTCTCGGACGCCTGCCTCCCAGTGCTCGTACGGTCCGCTCGGACGCGGCCGCCCGTGCCCCCTGGAGGGGGGCACACCATGACTGACGTCGCCGCGGAGCCCGGGGAGACCGACGAGCCCGGGAAGAAGCTGGACTGGGACGAACGCTCGGTGAAGCTGCTGGAGCGCATCGACCCTCACGCCGCGTTCGCGCTCGCGGTGTCAGGCGGTTTCGCCCTGCCGGCCACGCTGGGTGTCCCGGCACCCAGCTGCACGACTGGCGGAGCGGGACCAGGGCCTGCGCGGCGCCTCCGTACCGGTGACCGTCCTTCTCCTGGGCGGGATCGTCATCTGGTCGGGGTTCTTTCCGTTCCGGACGGATCGGCACCTCGTGATCGACGCACCGGCCCTGACCGCGTACGGGATCGTCTTCGACGGCGTTCACTGGGGCATGGTCCCCGCCGTGCACCCGCAGACCGTCTCGTGGTGGATCTGGCACACCGTCCTGGTCACGCTGCTGTCCACCCGCCCGGGGGCGTCCGGGGGAACGACCGGGGGCGCGGCCAGCCAGGCGCGGACCACAGCCGCCTCCCCGGTGCGTCCGAGGCCGTCGAGTACGAGCGCCTGGAGGTCCAGCACGCGACGGAGCGACGCGCACTCCTCCGGCCTGGTGGCGACCAGGCCGCGGTGGATCTCCACGGCCTCACCCGTCGCTCCGAGGGCACCGGGCAGATCGTCCACCAGGAAGAGGGGTGTCGCCTGGATGGCCAGCGCGCCAGCGAGACGGGGGGCGTACCGGTCGGGGGCGGCCTTCACCACGCAGCGCCAGACATCCACCGACTCTGCGGCCGCCTCCAGCGCCTCCAGGTACTGGTTCTCCTGGAACCGCAGCTGGCAGACGCTGAGCAGCGCCCGGGCGAAGGAGGCCTCGTCTCGTTCGGCGTCGGCCCGGGTCAGTCGTCGCCAGATACCGACGGCGGACTCCAGGGTCTCCAGTGCCTCCCCGTCGTGTCCGGCTTCGGCCTGGAGGTGGCCCAGTTCGGCCGTCCACAGGGCGAGGTCCTGTTCTCCGGGGTCGTCCCCGAGACCGATGCGGATACGGTGCCGCATGATGCCGACCGCCTGTTTCAGGGCGTCGATCGCCTCCTCGTCACGTCCCAGCGGCTGCAGCAGGTTGTTCAGGTTCACCAGAGCGGAGACGAGCCAGGGTTCGAAGCCGGCAGGGTCGGCCCGGGCCGGCAGGCGGGTGCGTTCCACCGTCTCCCGCATCGTGAGCAAGGCGTCGTGGAGGTGTCCCGTCTGCATCAGCCGGACGCCGAGCTTCCCCACGGCGCTCGCCAGGTACACCTCATTCCCCGAGGACGGTACGGCCAGAGGCCGCAGGAGCTCCACCCCTCGGCGGAGGACCCGGACCGCCTGGTCCTGGCGACCCGCCTTCCAGAGGTCCGGTTCCAGGCCCGTCAGCCGCCACCCGAGCCCGCTGAAGTCGTCTCGGGCGTCGCGGCCCGCAGCGGCCTCGTCGGCGATCCGGGTCAGGAGGTCCACCGCCTCGTCGAGGGCCGCGAGCGCCTCCCGTTCCCTGCCCACGGAGCGCAGCGACGCGTACAGGCCGTGCAGTGCTCCGGCGTGCAGTTCGCCGTACCCGTGACCGGCCTCGGCCGCACGGCACAGCAGCTCGACAGCCCGCTGGCGGGCGCGCACCGCTTCCCCGTGGCGCTGAGCGGAGCCGAGTCGCGCGCCCGGGTACGTCAAGGGCGAGGGCGTGGCCGACGATCGCGTCGAGCGACGTGTCGTCCCGCATCAGGCGTCCGCTCACGGCGACCGTCTCCGCCGCGACCGCCAAGCCGAGTTCCCTCAACTGCTCTCCGTACGGCAGCAGGGAGCCGAGTCGCCGCAGCGTCCACGGATGCAGCCGGGCATCGCCGAGCGCGTCCAGCAGTTCCCGCTCGATGCGCTGGGCCCTGGCCGTGGATCCCGCCTGTTCGCGTACCGTGGCAGCGCGTACCAGAACGGTGAGGAGTTGGGTCTGCCGGTCGGCGGACGCGTCGGTCAGCAGGGCGGCCAGCGGCAGGCGAGCCTCGGGATCGAACAGGACTCGGCCGGTGGCCGGTGGCTGCGCGTTCGCTCCCGGAAGGGGAGGCGCCGTTGCCGTCCGCGTGGGGCCGTGCCGTAGCCGACCCCTTCCGTTCGGTGCTGCCGCACCGCCCGGAGCAGGAAAAGCCCGGACGGCGCGGTGGCTCGGGGATGGTTCAGGGGCCGGGGGCAGGCCGCCCGCGGGCTTCACCGGCTACCTGGCCGGACTGTCGGGCCTGCTCAGCGAACTGCTCCGCCTTATCGCGCGTCTCCTCCTTGGTGGTTCGGGCAGCTTCCGCCGCTGTGTCCTTGACCTCCTGAGCGGCCTGCTTGGCCGTCTCGGTGGCGTCTTCCTTCACATGCTGCGCGGACTCCATCGCCGCTTGCTTGACCGGCTCAATCGCCTCACCGGCCTTCTCGGAGAGCTGCGAGGCTGCCTGCTCCTCCGTCTGCGAGGCCGGCAGGAGCGATGCGGCCAGCATCCCGGCGCCGAAGGCGATCAGCCCGGCCGCCAGCGGATTGCCCTGCGTCTGCCGCACCGCCTGCTCCGGGGCGCTGCTGACCGCGTCGCTGACCTGCCCGGCGGTCTGACGGACAGTGTCCGCGGCCTGTCCCGTGCTCTCCTGCGCCGACGCGGCGGCCTGCTGAGTGCGGCCCTGAGCCTTCCCCGCGGCCTCGGAGGCGGTGCCCATGACGCGCTCGCGTACACCGGACACCGCGCTGCGGACTCGATCCGTACGGCGGCGCGCCATACGTCGGGGGCTGGTGCGCTCGGCCAGCCGGTCGACGTTCTCCGACAGCCGCTCACGGGTCGTTTCGATCTCGGTCCTCACTTGGTCGGGTGACGTGCCCACTGCGCATCCTCCTTCAGCGTCTCCACGGTCTGCTCCGGCTTCGGCGACACCTCCCGCATCCGGGAGCGGCCCATGACGAACAGCACGGCGGCGATCCCTGCCCAGACGCCGGTCACGATCAGCGCCGCCCACCCCCCGTCCATCACGTTTGCCAGGCCCAGTACGGCGGCGAGCGACAGGAACACCGCGACCATGTAGCCGGCGAACCCGGCCCCGCCGAACATCCCGGCGGCCTTTCCCGCCTTGGTGGCTTCCTCTCGGATTTCGGCTTTGGCCAGCTCGACCTCCTGCCGGAACAGCGCCTGTACGTCCGAGGTCACCTCCGACAACAGCTCTCCTACCGAGCGGTCCTGTCCGCGCGGTTCTGGCGCCGTCGATGACATCTCACACCTCCGGGGAACCCGGCAGCTCCGGCCGCACGGCTGCCTCCTGCACGCCCGGCCTGCCGTCGCGGACCGGGTCCTGCTGCGGCCCTTGCGAGGATTGGCTGGCCTTGCTGCCCGCTTTGGCCATCCTGCCGACGACCAGCCCCGCCAGCGCCGCTCCCGCCAGGAACGCCCCGGGCCGCCGCCGCGCGAACCCCTTCAGGTCCTCCGTCATGCCCTCCACGCCTTGCTTGTCCAGGTACTCGGCCGCGCGGTGGCCGCCATCGGCCACCTGCGACACCAGGCTGCGGGCGGGGGAATCCTCGGGCGCATTCCGCGCCAACTCCGAGAGCTCGTCCGACCACTGCCGCACGGTGCCTGCCGCGCGCTGAGTCTGGCTCTCCGCTTCCTGTGTCACCCGCTCGCGCAGGTCGCTCACCGCGGTTCCGGCCTGCTGCCGCGCCTCTCCGGCCACCGTCCCAGCCGCCTGCCGGGCCTGGCCGGCCGTGGCCGACGCCTGCTCCTTCGCCGTCTGCCCTGCCTGCCGGACACCCCTGGCGTCCCCTTGCGCAACGTCACTCATCGGTTACTCCTCCTTCAGCCGTGGGACCGGCGTGTCCGGCCCCACGGCTCACGACCTTGTGAGCGGAACAACTCTGCACATTTCGGACATTCCGTCGGGTGATCGGACACGGTCGGGCCAAACACCGTTCTTCGATATGGATCTGGGACGCATTCCGTGAAGGTGATCAAGGCGGGCATGACCTTGTCGCTGGAGCTGTTGCCCGAGTCTGCGCTACGGGAGGTGATCGGCTTCCTGGTCCCGAGTCGGCCGGCGCTCTGGCCGCCACCAGGTACACCCGGGTTCTGGGCGAGAAGGCGACGTTCGCCTCCTCCTCCGATCCCGCTGGCGCCGAGAAGGCGCAGCAGCACCCCATCGGCCTGGACAAGGCGCAGCGGCGACTCGCCCGAGAACGGCAGCGCCCGACGGAGCAGATTCCCGGCAGGTGGGAGCGGGCCCGTTCCGCGACCCACCTCATGCCGTAAGGATTCGCGGGACGGACCGGTGTGGTCCTCATCGGCCGGGTCCCGTGCGTGGTGTGTGCTCGTGCTGTTGTGACATGTCTGCGGCGGCTGAGGGCACTCGAGGGGTCCATGGCGGACCTGACAAACCCGGGTCGGCTGTCGAGCTTCAACGGGAGTTTCCATGTCCACGCACGCACGCACCGCCCGCACCGGGCGGACACCGGTCCAGCAGGCCTCCCTGGTCGTGGGAGTCGTCTTCCTCCTGGTCGGTGTGCTCGGATTCATCCCGGGCGTCACCACCAACTACGACACCATGGAGTTCGCCGCTCACCACTCCGACGCCAAGCTGCTGGGCATCTTCCAGGTGTCCATCCTGCACAACCTGGTGCATCTGGCCTTCGGCATCGCCGGGCTGGCGCTGTCGCGCGCCGCCGCACAAGCACGGCTCTACTTGCTCGTCGGTGGCGCCGTCTACCTGGTCCTGTGGCTGTACGGCGTGATCATCGACCACGACAGCGCCGCGAACTTCGTCCCCGTCAACACCGCCGACAACTGGCTCCACCTGTCGCTCGGCCTCGGAATGATCGCACTGGCAGTCCTGCTCACCCGCGGGCACCGCACCAAGTAGGATGCGCCACGAGAGGGAACCTCCTATCGTTTCCAGGCGCCGTTGCCCCAGGTGGAGGCACCTGCCTTCGCCCCGCGAAGCACATGCTCGGGCCCCTGGACGCACTCCCAGCCCTCCAGGTTCCCCCTTTACGGCCCCGCGTTCACCCTTTTCGGCCCCGCGCTGATGCCAGCACGGCGCAAAGCGCCCCGTCGGCGTGCAACCGACTGACCGGTACTCCAATTTCCGGCCACGGCCACGCCGCCCACCGTGCCCTTTCACTCACTGCCAGCGGCAGCCGAACACGTCAGCGCCGGCCTCCATGCCGTCTCCCGGCTCCGGCGCTCGAAGCAGCTTCTGATCAGCAGGACCAGGCAGCGCCTGGTCCTGCTGATCTTGGGCCGCCATGACTACTTTTCTGAAATCACCGGCCACGGGCGATGTCTCCAAGCAGACCGTCACTCCGCCATCACCGGCACGGTCATGGACGGCATGCTGGCGTGGCAGAAGCTGCCCCTGGACGCCGTCTGCCCGGTCGTCTTCATCGGCGCGGTCCACGTGAGGATCCGGGGGGGCTGTCGGCCCTCCTGTGATCCGGGCCAGCCGTGGGGGCGGGGAAAGACCGTTGCGGACGGCGTTGAAGTCGAGGTTCATCTGTTTCGCCGGCTGGACCACCTCAGGTTCCGCTTCCAGGTGGTCGGGGTCGCCTCCCTGGCCGCAAGGTGGTTCGGCCAGGCGGGGGCGATGGGCGTTGACCGCTTTCTCGACCGCCTGGCCAAGGTGGCCAACAGATGGTATCCGTCCGCGACCTGCTCGGCCTGCGGTGCTCCGACCCGTGCGCCCTCCCCGTAACCGCTGGACCGGTCCCGGTGGGTCACCTTCACCTCGGGGTGCCTCGAAGCCAGGCGGCCGGGTCTTCGCTCTCGCGGCCGTCATAGAGGTGCAGCGGTCGGTGGGTGGCCATGTCGATCAGTACGTGGCTTTCCGGCGGGCCGTGGTCGGCACACGGGTCCGCAGGTGCAGGAACCGGGCCGTGGCGGCTGGAGGTCCTGTGCTGTAAGGGGCTGCCGAAAATGGATTCGGCGGTTGTGTCGATCCGCGGTGTCTCCGTTCGACCTATGGGTGAAGGGTCCGAGAGGGGCCCGCACACTGCTCGGAAGGGACAGAATCATGAAGTACATGCTGATCATGCGCGCCACTGATGAGGCCGTCGCGGGTATGGCGAACATCGACTTCGGTGAGCTGCTGGAAAAGATCGGCAAGTACAACGACGAGATGGTCCGGGCCGGGGTGCTGGTGGCTGCCGAAGGACTCGATGACGCGGCCGAAGGGGTCGTCGTGGACCATTCATCGGAGCCGCCGGTGGTCACCGATGGCCCGTACGGCGAGACGAAGGAGCTGTTCGGCGGGTTCTACATCCTCAATGTCTCCTCGAAGGAGGAGGCCGTGGAGTGGGCCAAGCGGTCGCCGATGACCGGGCCGGGCCTGAAGACCGAGATCCGCCGGGTCACCACGATCGATGAGTTCCCCCAGGACAATGAGTGGATCCAGAAGGAGCGGGCGTGGCGCGAGGCCACCGGTCAGCTCTGACGAGGACGGGTCGGAGATGGCTGCTTTCACCGGCCGTGAGGCCGTGGCCGCCGTGTGGCGGATCGAGTCCGCGCGGATCGTCGGTGCGCTCGCGCGGTACACCGGCGACTTCCCGCTGGCCGAGGACCTCGCGCAGGAGGCCCTGGCCGAGGCTCTGGTGACCTGGCCGCGCGACGGGGTGCCGCGTGACCCCGCCGGGTGGCTGCTCACCGTCGGCCGTCGCCGCGCGATCGACGCGTTCCGCCGCCGCTCCGCCCTCGATGAGCGGTACGCCGCCCTGGCCCACGGCCTGGGCGAGGGCGGCGTCGTCTCGGGGAGCGCACCGGCCCACCCTGCCCGGGACACCCCGGACGTACTGTGGGATCCCGACCAGATCGACGACGACACTCTCGCGTTGATGTTCATCTCCTGCCACCCGGTGCTCTCCCGGGAGGCGCGGGTGGCCCTCACCCTGCGGGTGGTCGGCGGTTTGACGAGCGACGAGATCGCCAGGGCGTTCCTCATCCCGACCGCCACGGTGCAGGCCCGGATCACCAGGGCGAAGAAGACCCTCAGGGCTTCCCGGGTGCCGTTCGAAACGCCACAGGCCAAGGAGCGGGGCGAGCGGCTCGGCTCTGTGCTCAGCGTGATCTATCTGATTTTCACCGAAGGGTCCTCGGCCAGCTCGGGTGACGAGCTGATCCGTTTCGACCTCGCCGGTGAGGCGCAGCGTCTCGCGCGGGTGCTGAGCCGGCTGATGCCGGAGCAACCCGAAGCCCACGGGCTGCTCGCGCTGTGCGAGCTGACCGCGGCGCGGTTCCCCGCGCGCATCGGGCCCGACGGCGATCCGGTGCTGCTGGAGGACCAGGACCGCCGCCGCTGGGACCGTGCCGCGATCCGCCGGGGACGAGCCGCCTTGGCCCGCGCCGCGCAGGTCGGCCGGGGCCTGGGCGTCTACGGGCTGCAGGCCGCGATCGCCGAATGCCATGCCGTCGCCGCCACGGCCGACGAGACGGACTGGGAGCGCATCGTGCTCCTGTACGAGGCGCTCGGCCGGCTCGCACCCTCACCGGTGGTGGACCTCAACCGGGCGGTGGCAGTCTGCATGGCGCGCGGACCGGCCGCGGCGCTGCCCATCGTGGACGAACTGGCCGCGGGCAAGGCGCTGGCGCACTCCCATCTGCTGCCGAGCGTCCGCGGAGAACTGCTCGCCCGCCTGGGACGCTCCACCGAGGCGCGCGCCGAACTGGAGCACGCCGTCAGGCTCTGCGCCAACCGGCGCGAGCGGGCGGTACTGGCGCGCAAGCTCACCGCGCTCGACCGGCGGTGACAGCAGTACGGACCGGACCGAGGTGAGGACCAGCAGCGCCTGGTGCGCATCGGGACAGCCTCCGTCACCGGAGGACTCTCAGCGGTGCTGGCCGCGCTCGGCGGCCGTATCGCGTTGGTGGACCAGTTCCTCCAGCTGCCCGACCCGTGCTCACCCGCAGTCGACCTCGATGATCGGCGCGTCGTTCTGACTGGTTGGTCTCGGGCGTCTCGGCCTGCGTACTCAACCTCGACCAGCGCCACAGCATCCGGGGCGGACATCCCGTCCCCGGCCTGCACCGGCTCTGGGCCGGACGCGCGCAGCCGAAGCCGCTCCTGACGCTCGACGGCTCGGCAGATCGTGCCCGGGCATCGTTGCGCACGGTCGCTGCCGTCGCCCCAGTGCCCGAGGCACCACTCGGCGAACCGGTCGGCGGCCCCGTCCTTCTCGAGTACGGTCAGCCGATTGTGAGAGCCGAGGTGAGTACCCAGCGGCAGCATCGCGGTGGCATCCGCATCCCCGGAGGACTCGCTCATGAAGGCGGCGATGGCCTGCCGGACGGTCGGCACCATGCTCGGTGACGGTACGGTCTTCGGCCAGGCCTGCCGCGGCCGCACCGGGGCGCGCGGCGGCGAACCCTTCGCGGTTGCAGCGGATCTGGCCGCGGCGGCGGGAGGGGGCTTCGGGACCAGCGCGGGGGCCGGCCGGCCTTTCCACGGCGCGGCGGCCACCACCGGTTTCCGCGCGGCACCCAGACAGGCGGCGACGTAGTCGCTGGGCACGGGCACGTTCTGGGAGATGGAGGTCTCCGGCACCTCGGCGTCGCACCTGCGGCACAGCGGGAGTTCGCGCCAGCCGATGACGGACAGCTGAGTGCCCCGCGAGTGCCGGGTCATGGCCTGCGGACGATGGGCGATGCCGTGCCCACCGCAGCCCGCGCAGCGCAGACTTCCGCGCATCCACCGCGCGTCGCAGTCCAGACAGGTGACCCGGAGTGAGGTGAGCGTAGGCAGTCGGGTCAGGTCTTGTTGGCCTGCCCGGCGAAGCCCCCCTGCACCAGCCCGGTGGGCGACCCACCGGGTGGGTGCGTGGCGGCCGACGCCCACGCCGTCGTCGTCGCCGAGCA
Source organism: Streptomyces hamibioticus (assembly GCF_047946815.1). Taxonomy (NCBI): domain Bacteria; kingdom Bacillati; phylum Actinomycetota; class Actinomycetes; order Kitasatosporales; family Streptomycetaceae; genus Streptomyces; species Streptomyces hamibioticus. The sequence goes on along the minus strand of NZ_JBKKQY010000001.1, from coordinate 7,255,029 downwards.
GCCCGCGACATCGGCGAACCGACCGCCGAGGCCGGCGAGCGGTTTGCCGGCACCGCGGCAGGCTCACGGGCCACGGGCTCGGTAAAGCAGTTGCCGGTTCAAGCCGTCGTCCCCGCATCATCGTCGGACCAGGATCCGACCGCCCATCGCCTTGCAGGGAGACCGCGTTGACCACCGACCGCTTCCCGGACATCGCCCGCGCCGGTACCGCCGTGATCGGCACGCGGTATGCCGGAGGTCCCGACCGGCAGCAGCAGCTCGTCGATGCCGAGGTACATGCGCTGGACGGCACTTCCCCGCCACGCGGCCTCGTCTCCGTGAGCTGGTTCGCGAGCACGGACGGCGGGACCGTGCTGTCGGTCGCCCAGTGGGAGAGCGCCCTGGCGTACGACGCTTGCCTGCACCGCGGCGGCTACGCCGCCCCGCTGACCGGTCCGCCCCGCTACCAGCTGTACCGCAGCCTTGCCGAGGAGAACGAGACCCGCGTTCCCGGCTGCCTGATCACGGCTGCCTTCGACGTGGACGGGCCGGAGCGGCAGCGCTCCTTCACCGACGCGGTGATCGCCGCCCAGCCCAAGGGTGGCGGGCACCCCGGAGCGATCTCAGGTCACTTCCTGCACAGCGCAGACGGCAGCCGCGTCCTGCTGTACACGGAGTGGACCGGCGTCGAGGCGCACCAGGAGGCGGCCGAGGCCGGTGACCACGACAAGGGGCACGAAATCTTCTCCGGTACGCCCGGGGTGCGCCTCATCCACGGCGGGCGCTGGCACCTGAAGCGGACCCTGCGACTCAGCGGAGCGTGAACAGCCGGTCCAGGTGGTATCCCAGCAGCTCCATGGCCGACACCGGGGTGCGCCTGCCGACCAGGACGCTCGTGCCGATGCCGAGGCCGCGGCTGAGGGCGAGCAGCCGGGCGGACTCGACGTCCGGGTCCGCCGTCGTGGCGAGCCGTCCCTCGGTCTTCGCCCGCCGCAGCAGAACGGCGAGCTGGGTCTCCAGGCGGTCGGGGCCTTCGGCGAAGGGCTGGGCGGCCAGTTCAAGGTCGGTCACCGCGCCGGGCCAGCCGGTTCTGCAACCGCTCGAACGCGAGGCGACCCGCGGCGTCCCATACGACCAGTCGCCGTACAGCGCGGTTGCACCGCGCAGCCGCACGGCCACGACCACGATCACGACCACCGGAAATGGAGGCGGCCACCCTGAACCCGCCCCACTTGGGCTCGTCCGCCCAGCCCGGCCGCAGATCAGGGGCTGATGGTCACACCACAAGGTCACCAAGCTGGACGCCGCACGGCGAAGCTCTGGTCAGCCGGTGATCGCCCATGGCAGGCTCATGGCTTTCCAGGCGAGGGCGCATGCCGTTGGAAGGCTTCGCGAAGGCGGAAGGCGAACTGTGCCCGGTTTGACGGAGGAAGGCGGCGTGCAAGCACGGATTGCCGCCGGCGTCGGGCACCAGGCAGTCGGCCTGGTGCCCGGGTACCGCCTGGTGGCCCAGTGCCTACCGCACGCGACGATCACACGCCGTCAGCCCCCAACGACACCACGCCAACAAGCTCAGTAAGAACACAACGGTATCGCCGGGCCCGCGCGGGTCCCCCGACCAGTGCGCTGAGCCTCACCAAGTCGACTGGTCACTCGTCAGGTGAACTGCCATGCGGTAAGGGCCGCTTGAGCAACGGCCCCGCGCCCTCGGCCGCTGTGCAGGCGATCACGGAAGGGCCCGGCATCGGCTCCTGCGAGAGCTGCGGAATTGAGTGAAGCACCAGCACGAGATAGATGCGGACCAGTGTCCGGGGACGACGGGCCCTTCTCACCAAGTGGAGCGTCGGCGTGGGCGGGCGACGAGCGCAGCGACGGCAGCGGTAGCGGTAGCGGTAGCGGTAGCGGTAGCGAGGGTGCGCACGCTGGTTGTTCGGTTGTTTCGGAAGGCCCGACTTGTCGTGATGCCGCGAGTGAGGCTTGACCCTCACGTGACGTCAGGCTGCCTAGTCGGCGCCGTGGAGGATCACTGAACCGTGGGACGCGTGGCCGAACTGGCCGGCGTGAGCGTCCGCACGCTGCATCACTATGACGAGATCGGGCTCGTGCGTCCGTCGGCGCGGACCGCGGCCGGGTACCGGGCCTCCTCGGCGGGCGACGTGGAGCGGCTCAGGGAGGTGCTGGCCTACCGGCGCCTGGGCTTCGGTCTGCAGGAGGTTGAAGAACTGGTTGGTGACTCGTCCACCGACGCGGTCGCGCACCTGCGCCAACTGCGCGGCCTGCTACTGGAGCGGCGTGATCGCGCCAACGCCATGGTGGCGGCCATCGACAAGGAACTGGAGGCACGGGCGAAGGGATTGAAGGTGACACCGGAAGAGCAACTGGAGATGCTCGGAGCACGCCTGTACGACGCGATCGGCGGCGCCTACACCGCGACACCGGCGTACCGAGCCTCGGATCGCCGCACAGATCTTGGACGCGCTCGGGGACGCACAGACGGTACTGAACGTCGGGGCCGGCACCGGCTCCTACGAGCCTGCAGATCGCGACATGACCGCGGTGGAGCCATCGGCGGTCATGCGAGGACAGCGACCTGCCGGCTCGGCGCCGTGCGTGGCCCCCGCCGCGGAGAGCCTGCCGTTCGAAGACCACTCCTTCGACGTCGCGATGGCCGTCTCCACCGTTCACCACTGGGAGGACCCGAGCCCTCCGGCGCCCGCGCCGACGTCCACTCCTACACCAAGAAGACCAACGACCGCGACGGCGACATTACTTACCGTGACTGACCGCCTAAGGGTTGCCCCGTAAATGATCTTTGATGTGCCTGGTGACCTGGTGGTTTCTGGGTCATCCGGCCAGCGTGAGGTTGTGCAGGCGGGCGATGCCGAGCATGGCGTGGTGGACGCCGTCGCCTTTGAGGCGGCAGTCGCGGAGGATCTTCCAGGTCTTCATCCGGGCGAAGGCGTGCTCGACGCGGGCGCGGACCTTGCGGTGTGAGCGGTTGTGCTCTTCCTTCCAGTCCGGGAGTTCGCTCTGGCCGGGGTCACGGCGGTGCGGGATGACCAGGCCGGTGCCCCGGTAGCCGCCGTCCGCGATCACTGTGGTGTGGCCGACGGCGTCCTTGGCTCCGGACAGCTCCCATGCCTTGCAGTCGTTGCGGTTGCCGGTGACCGGCCGGCCGACGGCGACGACGAGGCGGGTGTCGGCGTCGATGACGACCTGGTGGTTGGTGGAGTACCGGTAGTTCTTGGACTGCTCGGCGATGGTGTGGTCGCGGGTGGGGACCAGGGTGCCGTCCACGATCAGCACGGTGTCCTTGCGGAACCGCTTGCGCTGCTGGAGCGCGAGTGTGGGCCCGAGGTGGCCGATGATGCGGTCGGCCGCCGACTTGGACACCCCGAACAATGGTGCCAGTTGGCGCAAGGTGAGGTTCGTGCGCCAGTGCGCGGCGACCAGGAGCACGCGGTCCTCCAGTGGCAGGCTCCAGGGCCGGCCCTTGCGCACCGGATCCGCACCCTCACGCCGGAGCGCGGTGATCAGCTTGCCGAACTGACGCGGGCTCAGCCCGGTGAACGGGGCTATCCAGGAAGGCTCCGACGCCGTGATCACACCAGACACAGCAAGATCATCTCACCTGTGACCAGCCGTTACGGGACAGCCCTTAGGGTGGAGGCTCTTCAGGAGCCGCTCAGGGGCCGGTGGGACTCCCTGCCCATACCGTGGGGGTTCGGCCCGACCAGGGGCTTGCCTGTTCGAGTTGGCCGGCGAGGCGGAAGAGGCGGCTTTCGAGTCCGTAACCGGCGGCGAACTGCATACCGATCGGGAGCCCCGTCTCGGCGTCGGCCGTCAGGGGCACGGACATGGCGGGCGTGCCCGCCACGTTGAACGCCATGGTGAACGGTGAGCTGTCGTTGAGGCGGTCGATCCAGCCGAGGCCGTCCAGCGCCTCTGCGCCCTCGGCATAGGTGCCCAGGGGCACGGGCAGTTCCGGCAGAGTGGGCGTGAGCAGCATGTCGTGGGCGTCGAAGTACCGTGCCAGGCTTCGGGCGACCCGGTTCCGGATGGTCAGAGCGGTGACGAACTCCGCGCCGCTGACCCGCTGTCCGTAGTGGTAGCCGGCGAGGGTGAGCGGCTCGAGGGTTGAGGAGTCGACGGGCCGATCGAAGGCGGCAGCCAGCTCGTCGACCTGGGCCGTCAGATTCGCCGTCATCAGGCGGGCGTTGGCCAGGATGAACTCCTCCCAGTCGGCCCCGAGGTCGACGACGGTCTCCTCCACCCGGTGGCCGAGGGATTCGAGCAGGCGCACGGTGTGAGAGAGCGCGTCGGCCACGGGCGGGGTGGTGCGGCGTCCGCCCCATGCCTGAGTGAGGACACCGATCCGCAGCGAGCCCGGGGGGCGGGTGACTTCCTGTGCGTACGGCCGGGACGGCTGCTGGGCGAAGTAGGGGTCGCCCGGTTCCGGGCCGCGGATCTGGTCGAGCAGTGCCGCACTGTCGCGTACTGTGCGGCTGACGCTGCCGTGCACGGCCAGGCCGCTGAAGACCTCGTCGACGCCGGGGCCCATGGAGACCCGGCCACGGGTGGGCTTCAACCCGAAGAGGCCGTTGTAGGCGGCGGGGATGCGCAGTGAGCCGGCGGCGTCGGTGGCGTGTGCGATCGGGACAACTCCGGCGGCGACAGCCGCGCCCGCGCCCCCGCTGGATCCCCCCGCGCTCCGCTTCAGGTTCCACGGGTTGCGGGTCGCGCCGTACAGCAGTGGTTCCGTCGTGATGCTGTAAGCCATCTCCGGTGTCGCGGTCCGCCCGAACGTCACGAGGCCGGCGCGGCGGAAGCGCAGCATCAGGAACGAGTCGGCGTCGGTGGCGTTGCCGAGCGCGAGACGGCTGCCCAGCTCCATTCGCCTCCCGGCCATGGAGACTGCGATGTCCTTGATCAGAAAAGGGACCCCGGCCAGCGGGGTGCTGCCGGGGATGGGCGCGTCATCGGCCGGCCATGTCTCCACGATGGCGTTGATCTGCGGATTGACCGCCTGCGCGGCCTCGCGTGCGGCTGTTTCCACTTCGGCGGGGGTCACCTCGCCTTTGGCCACCAGCTCCGCGAGCCCGACCGCGTCGCAGCTCACGTACTCGGAAATTCTCACTGCCACTCCCAGCAGACAGAGCGATACCGTTCGGTCCTTAACGATACCCGACGGTATCACATGGAACGGGCTGGTACCGTAGCTGTGGGTGCGGGGACCGCACCGGACCGGACGTCACGGAGAAGTCATGGCATCGACCGCCAGAAGGCCGAGCAGGGTGGCGAAACTGCCGCCCCGTGAGCGCATCCTCGACGCAGCGGAAGAGCTCTTCCAAAGCGAGGGGATCCGGCGGGTAAGCGTCCAGGCGATCGCCGAGAGGGCCGAGACCACGAAAATGGCGATCTACCGGCACTTCGAAACCAAGGACGCGCTGGTCGCGGAGTGGATGCGGATCGTCGCCGCCGACTACCAGGCGGCGTTCGACCGGGTCGAGGCCGAACACCCCGGCCGGGCCAGGGAGCAGATCCTGGGCCTGGCCCGCTTCATTGCCGACGGATTGCCGGCCATTTCACACCGGGGCTGCCCGTTCATCAACTCCCTCGCCGAGCTGCCCGACCGCTCCCATCCCGCACGGCAGGTGATCGAGGAGCACAAGGCCCATCAGACCCGCAGACTGGTCGGCATGTGCGCCGAGGCCGGGCTGTCCGATCCCGAGCAGGCCGCTGCGGAGATCACCTTCGTACTCGAAGGCGCGCAGGTCAGCACGCAGAACGGAAGCATCGATCAGGCGGGGGATCGGCTGATGAGGACCGTCGAGGGGGTCCTGGATCGGCACCGTTCCCCCCTCGGCGCAGCCGGCACGGTCACCGGCTGACCGCCCCGCACCTGCCCCCCTCCACTCACCGAGAGCCAGGTGCGCGTCCCCCCAGACCCACCGGAACGCTTGTCCCCAAGTGCCGGATGCCTGACTCCCCGCTCGTTCAAGAAACGCCTCTCCAGGCCGAAACCTGCGGAGGCCTGCCGGTGGCGGCTTCGGCGGCATGGACGAGGAGCCGGTGCGCCTTCAACTGCTCCGCTTCGCCTGGCGCGTGGCGGTTCAGCGGGCGATTGCGCGTACTCGGCAGCCGCCAAGAGCGGACACGCTCCACATCGGTGCCCAGGGCCTTCTTCAGGTGCTGGTAGCGGTCGAGCAGGGCGCCGGCCCCTGGGTCACCACCGGGCGCAGACGGCCGCCCGGCGGGCAGCTGTCTGCGACACAGCAGACGGTCAACCGGGCACTGGCCACGTCCCGGGCGCCCGTCGAACGGGGCATGACGCTGCTGAAGTCCCGGCGCATCTTCCGAAGGTTCCGGATCAGCCCCAACCCCATGACGTCAGTCGCCAAGGCCGTCCTCAAGCCCGGAGAGGCAACACTGACAACGCTCACTGGTTCGCCTCCAGGTCGCGGCAGAGCGCCCTGCTCGTCCATCACCCCGCCTTGTGGCCGGCCACCTCGGAGAGCGGTGTCCATTTCTGCCGCTCATCCCGTGTGCAGATCTCCAGACAGCTACAGCGCTACTACCCCGGCAGGAGTGTCGGCCGGGCCACCAGCCGTTCGCCGCGGGCCTCTCCTGCTCCAGCCAACGAGCACCTCCCGCCCCGCATAAGATCGGCACCGCATCTCAGCGGACCTGGTGCTGGGCTCGGTTTTCGGCATTGTCCAGTACTTCGGCGATGGTCTCCGCGAGGATTCCGGCGTCCTGCGCGGCACGCCCCAGGGCGACACCGTCCCAGTTGGCGGCTGTCGCATGCGGGTTTAGGTACCGGGCAGGACCGCGCCTCCGTAGAGAAAGCGCACGTTGCGGCTTGCGGTGGCCGCCCACAGGGCACGCAGGACGTGACCAGCGTGTTCGGGATCGGCGCCCGCACTGCTGCCGATGGCCCAGACACGTTCGTACAGCACGAGCGCCGGGTGATCGGGCCGGACACCCTCCAGGGCAGCGCACGCTTGCGCGACGGCGCATTCCGCGGCGGTGACGGGGCCTTGCTGTGCTGTCTCGGCCGACGCAGACCAGGGGTGTGATTCCGGCGGCGGACACGGCGGCGGCCTTTCGGGCGACGAGGTCGTCGTCCTCCTCGAAGATGCTACGGCGTTCGGCGTGGCCGACCATGACATGGGTGCAGCCGATCTCGGCCAAGAGGCCGGGACTGACGACGCCCGTCACAGCCCCGCCCTCGGTCCAGACGTCCTGTGCGCCCACGTTCACGCCGCTTCCCTCCAGTCGGTCGCGGGCCGGGATCAGGAGGGGGTGCGGCAGGCAGGCGAAGAAGGACAGCGCGGCGAGGGTGGTGGCGTGCGGCGGGATCACGTCGTCCAACCAGCGGAGCGTGTCGGCCAGGCCCAGGTTCATTTTGGTGCTGGTGCAGCTGATGACGGTCGATACTTCGGCTTCCGGCACGGCCGGGTCCTCCCTTCGAAAGAGCGAGCGGCGAACGCGGACGGGCGTCATTCCAGGTTGTTGTGGCGTCCGTACATCGCGTTCGGATCGATGCCGCGCGTGCGCTGGATGGCCAGTACCAGGCAGTCGAAGAAGACCAGCGCGCCCTGTTCGAACAGCGTGCCGACGAACTGGGTCGAGCCGTCCTGCTCGTGGTCTTCGCTGTACTCGGCCAGGTGGACGACGAGATCCGCGGGTGCGCCAGGGGCGAGTCGTCGTTGGCGGTGACGGCGACGACCCGCGCTCCCGGCTCCTTCGCGGCCGTGGCGCGTTGGACGACGGTCGGTGTCTGTCCGGAGCCGCTGCACGCGACAACCAGATCCCCGGAGGTGACCGCGGGGCAGGTCACGTCGGCGACGACGTGAACGGGCAGTCCAAGATGCATCAGCCGCATGGCGAATGCGTCCACCGCGAGTTTGGAGCGGCCGACGCCCAGGACGACGGTACGGCGGGCGCCGTACAAAGCATCGACGAATTGTTTGGCCTGTTCCTCGTCGGCGCGTGCGAGCAGGGCGTCGATCTCGCGCAGGATCGTGCGCCGGGCGGCGGCGAAGGGACCGTCGATGCCCACGGGCAGGGGTGCCGGCGGGGCGGGCGGGTTGCCCGGATCCACCATGATCGGTGACCTTTCTGCCGTGCTGCTTGCTGCGCAAGACAACTGGCGACCGGACGGCTTGGCGCCCCCTACCAGGTGTCGTGGTGGAGCACGTCATCGAGCGGATGGCGAGGGGCCGGGCGGAAGGTTCCCCCGGTGGGGTGCGCGACAGTCAGCAAGGCGGCTTGGGTCACCCCGTAAAGGACGGCGGTCTTCTCGTATCGGGTGGCGACGCCGCGGAAGCCTTTGAGGCAGTTGAAGCAGCGCTCGACCGTGTTGCGCTGCCGGTAGGCGTCCCGGACGCATGTCGGCGGCCGTCCGCCACGGTGACCGCGGCCCGGCTGGCTGCGTCGCTGGTCGGTCTTCTCTGGGATGGTGTGCGTGACACCGTGTTTAGGCAGATAGGCGCGGAACCCACGGGAGCTGTAGGCCTTGTCCGCGATGACCTGATCGGGCCTGCAGCGGGGCCGGCGAGGCCGGCGCGCGGGGCCCGGATGCGCTTGAGGAGCGGGCGCGCACAGATGCTGTCGTGCCGCTGTCCCGGGGTCACCAGCACGGTGAGTGGGCGGCCATTGTCGTAGCAGGCGAGGTGGATCTCGGTGGCCAGGCCTCCTCGGGATCGGCCGGGGGCGTGATGGCGTCAGCCTGGGCCTGGATCTGTTGCGGGGCGCGGATGAACAGGCCGTCCAGGGCGTAGCGGCGGAAGCGGGTGTAGACCGTCTTCCCTGGTCCGTAGCCGTTCCGGCAGGTCACGCCAGGAGACTCCGGTGCGGATCGGGCGGCTCCCCGGCGTCGCAGAGTGCCGTTCCACCAGCGGGTGGAGGAGGAGGCCGCGTTCGCGGAGAAGCTGCCGCAGACGGCCGCCGAGCTGTACGTGAACGACGCCTCCGACGAGGGACTGGCCGTTGCAGACCGGCTGCCGAAGTCGTCGATCGACGCGGAGTTCTACGGGATGGAAGCTCAGCTGGGGAAGCGGGGCTGCTGGTACAACCGGTTCTTCGTGGGGCCCCGTCGGAGGGCCGGCCGGTGCCCGCCGGGTCCCGTCCGCGCAAGGCACGGACCGCGAACCCCGACGTTATCAACAGGGCGGCCCGGTGGTCGGTACCGCCGAGTGCCCGACCGCCCTTCCGTGTGCTTCCTGTGCCTCCGTGTGCCGGTCTACTGGTGGCCGGCCGCCCGGGCCAGGCTCTCACCGAGGCGTTCGCGGCGGATGCGCTGGTCGATGTAGAGCAGGGTGCTGACCAGCTGCGTGAAGGCGGTGGCGAGCAGCTGGACCACCAGCGTGGCGACGACAGTGAGGACCAGATAGGTCCACAGTCCGGGCAGCGCGTCGCCGTACACGTCGATGAAGAAGTCGCCGACGTCGGCGGGCGGTTCGTCGTACGGGCCGTAGGCGTCGTACGAGGGCTGCGGAGCAGCGAACAGCAGTGGGATCTGCACGATCCACCCTCCGACGGCCACCATGCCCCAGGTGAGCAACAGGATGCCGAACGTGCGCCACCAGGCACCGCGGACCAGCTGGAACGAGCGCTTCAGGGCGGTGATCGGGCCGGCCGACTCAAGGACCGCGGTGGCGGGCGCGAACGAGAAGGACACCAGCAGCCACGTCACCAAGGGCAGGATCAGCAGCCCGAGCAAGAACACGAGCACGAGCCCCGGCGCCATCAGGGGGCTTTCGGCCGCCAACAGCAGGGCGATCAGGCTGATCCAGAGCAGGAAGAAGAGGACGATCGGGATCGCGACCAGCAGATACATGAGGAGCGTCACGCCGAGCACGGACGGTGTACGGGCCCAGGCACGGCGCCATACCGCGCCGAAGGTGGTGCGCCGGCCCAGCACGGCGTGTTCCAGGACCACCGGGCTGACAGCGGAGAGGAACGAGTTCACCAGCAGGATGAGCAGCATGAGCACCGCGTACGCCACCACGACGGAGATCACGATCGGGCGGACCATGGCCCAGGTCGGCTCGTCGGCGTGGATCAATGCCTGCCAGTCGTCCTCGACGCTGAGACAGGCCAGCGCGAACGCGCCGGCCGTCACGGCGAGGAGCAGGGCGAGGCCCGCGCCCATCGCGCCGAACAACTGCCGCGCGTACCGCCCCATCGTCGAGAACGCACCGTTGTAGACGGCCCCGAGCCCGAGCGGTGCCAGCGGTATCACGCCCGGCCTGGGCGGCGGCTGCCAGCCGCCCCAGCCGTAGGGACCATATGGCCCCTGCGGACCGTACGGTCCTTGCGGCCCGTTCGGCCCCTGTGGTCCCCACCCCTGGTGCGCCATGCCGTGTTCCGTTCCTTTGTTCCGGACGGCATACGTTAGTTAGTCCAGGTCGGGCGGGGACCAGCGGGGGTGCAGGCGGCTTGGGTCACCGCCGCTGATCCCCCGCGGCAGCGAGGCGAACACATCGGCAACGGACTCCGACAACTCACCCCGGAGCCGTTCCACCTCCCCCAGCCTCATACCGAAGAAGATGCCCGTCATCAGGTGAGATCACCCGTCGTAACGAAGCACTACCAGCGGGCGAAGGCGAACCTTGACCGGCAGGTTGGGGCAGGCGGCGATGACCTCGGTGAGGGTGCTGCGCGCGCGGTCGTCCGCGGAGAGCTGCCGGCGCAGCTTGGTGGCGATCCAGTCCGTGAGGTACTGGCGGCGGTACCCCTCATACCGCGGCAGCCACTCGGCGGGGTCCCGGTCGGCCTTGGACCGGTTGCCGCGCGCGCTGACCGCGATCAGCGACCGGTCGTCCCCGAGGTCGTTGGCGCAGGCCTCCCGCTCCGCAGCCGTCCAGGCGGAGGCGCCGAAGTCCCAGGCCTCGGCGAGCGGAACCAGGTGGTCGACGTCCAGCTCGCTCGGGGCGTCGACGTACACGTCGCCGTAGGGGCTGTACCACTCGCCGCCGGAGAGCTTGCAGCCCGCGGCCTGCACGGGAGGCGATGAGCGCCTCCGCCTTCAGCACCTCCGCCCTGGTCGTACAGCCGTCCTTGTCCGCGTCCGTCCAGTGCTTGAACGAGGTCCGCTTCACCGCACCGTTCCCGCCACCGACGCCGCCACCCCGGAACGGGCAGCAGACGGCACCCGTCACGCGTGTCGCCGGGCCGCACGCCCCGCCCGCGAGGCGTACCCGGACCGGCGGTTCCGGGTGGGTCCCAGGTCGGTTCCATGGAGGCCCTGTATCCGGCCGACGGCACCCTGGACAACTGGACGACTGGAGGCCACCGCCTCCTGATGAAGCGTCACTTCAAGCGCTACCGCCAGCCGGCGTCCAGTCACGCCTATCGGCCGCATCGGCCACCGGCAGCGGTCAGGGCGTGTCGCCGGAGTAGTGGAAGCGGCACATCACCCCCGGACCCGGCGTGCGCGGCTCTCCGAGGTGCGGGCCGTACAGGGCCCGGCCGCCGGGCCACTGCGACAGCTCGGTGGGCAGAGCGACACCGTGGTCGATCTCCTGCGGCCGCCAGCCGGTGATGTCCAGCAGCAGTCCGTCCAGCGGCCCGCCCGTGAGCGCGGCGTACGTCTGATGCGGGAGCGGGCCGGGGTTGGGGTTGTCGTGGTCCTGGCCGTACACCCGGCCGCGCAGCAGTTGCTCATCGCCGTTCATGCCTCCATGGTTCCAGCCGCCACTGACATCGGTACTCGTCGGCGGTCACGGCGGTCGTGGCTCGGCCGCTGACCGACGCACCGTCCAGCCACCGGATCGGCGACCGTGTCAGTCCGAGCCGTAGAACAGCCGGAGGAACTCCTCCATCGCCGCGTCGACGGAGGCGCGGTCACCGGTGGCGAGCAGGTCGAGGAGCAGACCGCGGACGGTGGCGAGTCCCAGTCTGGCGCGCCTCCGGGCCGCGGCAGGAGCCACCCCCGCCGCGATCTCGGCGGCCACGAGCGGCTCCAGCCAGTCCGTCACCAGCCCTTCGAGGACGGGGACGGCTTCGGGGCGGCCGCGCAGCGCGTACCCGTAGATCTCGAAGAAGAGGCGCTCCTGACCGGCCAGCCGGGGGTCCGCCAGCTGCCGCCACAGCAGCCGTGCCACGTCGGTGGGCGAGAATCCGGGCTCCAGGCGGAGCTTGGACAGCAGATCGCGCTGGCGCCGCTCCGACGCCCGGACGATCTCCACGAACAGCTGTTTCTTGGACCCGAAGTGATGGATCAGCATGCGGTGACTCACGCCGATCGCGGCGCCCAGACGGCGCAGACTCAGGTCCGTGATGCCGTGTGCCGCGACATGGTCGACGGCGGCGTCCACCAGTTGTGCGCGCCGGTCCGCGTCCGCGTCCGTACCCCGTCCGGTCCCGCCCGGGGGACGGGAGTCTTCCGTATGCACCACGTCGCGAGTGTACCCATCAGCACAGGCCGTATGTACCATGTGGTACATGAAGTCTGTCACCGTGACGGTCGACGTGCCGCAGACCTCCGAGCAAGTCTTCGACTTTCTCGATGTCCTGGCACACCACGAGCGCTTCACCAACCACTACCTGAGCGACTGGCGCTACAGCGGCCCCGACCGCGGCATCGGAGCGTGCGCCACGGTCACGGCCGCGCTGGGGGGCACGGAGACCGACGTCACCATCGAGGTCGTCGAGACCGAAGCGCCGCACACCATCGTCGAGCGCAACGTCAGCGCGGCCGGCCGGCGCCTGGCCCACGGCACCTACACCATCGAACCGCTGCAAACCGGCGGGAGTCGCATCTCGTTCACGTACGCCTGGGCGCGCGCCCCTCTCGCCGACCGGCTCCTGGCCCCCGTCGTGCGAACCGCGATGCGGCGCGCCAACCGCACCGTCATGGAGCGGCTGGCCACGGAGTTGGCCCGCCATGCGTCCATCACCGACTCCTGACGGCGGCGGGTGCGGCCCTCCGTACCCGAAGCGCGACAGGGCCGGAGATCTTCTTCGTACGCGTCCCGGTCAGTGGAGGGTGGGTCGGTAGGTGAGCTCCTGGATGTGACCATCGAGCGTCCTGTTCCCGATCAGCTCCAGGTCGAAGTCGGCCGCGAACCTCAATGCCCGGTCGGAGTGCTGGAGGAAGGCGTGCACGACCTGCTGATAGGCGGTGCATCGGTCCTGAGGACCGGACCGGGATCGGATATTCGGTGTCCTGTCCGCCCCGTGAGGAAGCAAGATGGCGCCCATGACTTTGGCCACCCCCACACTGCGCACCCCTCGCCTGCGACTGCGACCCTTTACCGAAGCCGAGGCGGACCCCCTCTTCGCGCTGCACAGCAGCACCCTCGTGATGCGCTACTGGGACTCACCGCCGTGGAACGAACGGGCTCGCGCCGAGCGCTTCATCGCGATGTGCCGGAAGGTGGCGGCCGAAGGCACCGGGGCGCGGGTGGCCATCGACCGTGCTTCTGACGGGGCCTTCGTCGGCTGGTGCGGTCTGACCGAATGGGACCCGGGTCACCGCAGCGCGTCGTTGGGCTACTGCCTCGACGATGCCATGTGGGGCCACGGCTACGCGGCGGAAGCCGCGCACGCCTTGCTGCAGTGGGCATTCGACACACTGGACCTGAATCGAGTCCAGGCCGAGACCGATACGCGCAACGTGGCATCCGCCCGGGTCCTGGAGAAGATCGGATTCGTACGGGAGGGGACGTTGCGGGAAGAGTGCGTCGTGAACGGCGAGGTATCCGACACGTGGGTGTTCGGGTTGATCAGGCGAGAATGGCGGCCATCGACCGTGCCGGTCCCAACCCGCTAACGACCCGGTCCGCGATCGAGGCCGGGGCGTGCTGGCCGTGCGTTGCGCTTCGGCTTCTTCGGCGGGGCGCTGACCTGGTCACGGAATGCGTCGGCCAGACCCCGGCAGCCCTCGTCGACCTCGGCTCCCACTTCCGGGCGGAGCTGGGACTGTTCGGCGATGCCCTCGGTGCGCACCACGGTCTGGTCGTACATGCCGCCCGGTCGGTCCGCGCCTCCATCGATCCTCAGCCGGACCCCCTCGGCTTCGACATAGGCGAACACGTCCGTCAGGCTGTGCAGCCGCATCCCGGGGCGGTCGGGGACGGAGAAGCCCTGCGCCGCCAGGAGCGGGCGGATCACGCCGATGGCGCGGGAGACCGGGAGCGGGCCGTGCCGTACAGCCAGCCACAAGTCTGCCAACCCTGAATGAAATTCCCCCGATGCGCACGGGAGATGCCGCAGAAGGCAGGATGGGACATGGCCGCACGAGCCCACTTCTTGGTCACACTCGAAGCACCATGCGACCGCTGTCATGTCACGGCCGTAGAAAACAGCCTCTCGGACCGCGGCGGGGCCCTCGCACCATTGCAGGTCAGCCTTTCGCAGGAGCACTCGCCATCGCCCCCGGCGGGCGCGTCATGAAGACGTCGATCGGGTCCTGGGCTTCCACGACGAATCCGTGGCGCTCGTAGAGTCGACGGGCAGCACTGCCCTGCAAGACGTTCAAGCTCACGGTCATACCCTGCGCGTCCGTTCGCTCCAGTACCGTGCGCAACACAGCGGATCCGAGCCCTCGGCCCTGACAGTGCGGAGCAAGGTAGAAGTGCTCCAGCCACTGTCTGCCTTCGGCGGGCCGGACCGTGATGCATCCTGCCAGCTCACGGTCGATCATGATGATCGACGTGTGCTGCGGGGAGAAGCATTCCCGCAGCCGCTGCCGTACCCGGTGCTCGTCGTAGCGCCCAAGGCGTTCCAAGTCCGCACGCAGGACCGTGGCCCGCAACTCCGCGATCACCTCCATGTCCGCTGCCACCGCAGAACGCAGCACCCAGCCCGCGGCGTGCGCCGACGTGGTCCGTGCAGGCACTGCCATGTCCGACCGCGTACCGCTTCCCATCACTCCACCACCCCCGACGCGAGCGGAACCGACGCAATGCTCTACGAGAACCGTACCTGGCACACCGGAGGCATCACCTTTCCGGCCGACCCCGCATGGCACTGACGCTCCGCCCGGACGGTCCCTGGCCGGCCAAGGGCAGCGGAGCCGCCTCCACTCGCTCGTGCAGGGAGACCGGCTCGTGGACTTCCGTACCGCCCAGTAGCGGTAGACCGGCGTGGGAAGAGCCACCGATCAACCGCTGCCCGAACTGACCGCTACCACGGAAGAAGCCGCATACGCGACAGGGCCGTTGACCGGACACTCCCCGGCGCCGTGCCCCCTGCCGCATACTGCTGTGATGACGAGTGAGGCCGCTGAAGTCTTGCTGGCTGCCGGGCGCGAGTTGCGACTGCGGTGCTTCATGGGGCCGCTGCCTTTCGACGTGGACGGGTGGATGCAGAAGGGTTTGATGTGCGATCTGCCCAGGCTGGAAGACGGCGCGAGCGAGTATCACTTCGACGTACGCCACGTCGAATATGGCGGTACGTACTGTAAGTTGAAGTATGACCAGGGGAAGCCGTGTCTGACGATCGGCGGCGGTGGAACCTATCCCGCGCATCTGGACGGGTGGAGGTCGGCAGTCAGCGAACTCAACGAACTTGTCGTCAACACGTCGATTCTCTCGCCCAGAACGTACATCTGGCTGCACGGCTACCACCACTTGGCTCGCCAGGCCGATGCCGAGTACGCGGCCGCGCAGGAGCAGGCCATGATCAGAATCCTCCAGGAACGAGGCAGCATCACAGGCCTCGTTCCTCCCATTCTGCCTCCCGAGGCCGGGCGTCCGATGCGGCGTCGGCGAAGGTGGCCATGGGGCAGGAGGTGAAGCTGTCGTCCGGATACGGAACCACCGGCGAGCAGACAGCCTCCGCCGCACAGCACCCCACCCGGTGCCCGGGCCTCGGGCCCTCGTCCCGCGCATCACGGACGTGGGGTCGGACTGCGTGCCGGCCTGGACGCCAGAGCCTGCGAGCCGGGCTACCGGTATGTGCCGATGAGCAAGGGCAAGGACTCCCACCAGGGCGTCGGCAAGGAGCAGGCCAACCACAACGGCACCTCCCACACCGCGAAGTCGACGTTCACCAGTGACCAGGAAGGTCGGCATCGCCTGCAGCGGCGAGCTGAAGGTCGGCGGGTCCGTCGCGGTCGTCGAGACCGAGGGCAAGGTCGACGTGATCCTGTCTGTGGAGCTCACCGCGAAGATGGGCAACACCATCTCCGACGACGCCGCCTCGAAAAAGACCACCCACGCCCGCTACGGCGTCCACCGGCTCAAGTCGTGGGACTACAGCCAGTACGTGTACGCCAACTGCACGAGACGCGTGAAGAAGAACGTCCACCATTTGCCCGCCCCGCCGGCTCGGCTGGGCGCTGTGGGAGAGCAAGTGACACTGCGTCGCAGGACAGCGGCCTGCACCTTGATACTGCTGGTCGCGGCCGGCTGCACGCCGGACAACGACACCGGCGACGGCGCCGCTCCCGCGACGTCGGCCGCCTCCTCACCCACCCCGACCGCACGACAGACCGCGGCGGTCGCCCCGCCCGCGCTCGACCCCGGACTCGGCGAAAGCACGGCCGGACAGCACGGCGTCACCCGCGGCAACGCCAACTTTCCCTATAGGGCCGGCGCTCAGGGCAAAGCTCTCATCGTCGCGGTGAGCTGCCAGGGCACGGGTACGGTCAAGGTCGAAGTGCCCGTGCTCCAGACGACCTTCCCGCTGGAGTGCAGCCCCGGGGGACCCGCCGTGACGTACAACCAGCTCGCCTTGAAAGCCGCCCACAAGGCCGGCACCGTGAAGGTGACCGCGCCATCCACCGTCATCTGGGCAGTCATCGTAGGACGGGGCGACCCTGCGGAGCAGGATTCACCAGGGGCCGACTGACCCCTTCCACGCCTGAGGGCGGTACCTGCCTGGGCACCCCCAGCACACCGGCCCGCAGTCACCAACCGGCCCGCCCCCACACACACGGGCTCATCAACGGCATCACCGCCACCCACGAGACGGCAGGAGCCTTCGACATCACCGAACGGCACGCCGATCCCGGACGCACAACGGCTTCCTCTCCCCCGGCCGCGAGCGCGCTCGCGTCACCGAACAGCCGTCCCAGAACTCACCTTTCTCCATCATGCAGTCACATGCGAAATATCACCGTCGAGGCGCGAGAGAGCAGTGGCTGAACATCGGCGTAGGAGTTGTTTCTCGCTTGACTCGCCGGGCCGGGAAGAGATGTTGGCATCTGTTCAGGCTGGTCCGGGCCGGCGCGGAGGATTCGCCGGCCTGGACCGGCTCATTACCTTGAACGCTGACCGATCAAGGAGTTCAGCAGGGCGGCGCCACGCTCAGCGTCGTCGACGCTCACGGCAAAGTCCTTGCCCTTTTCGGTGCGGACCACCAGACATTCGCCGCTACGCAGCATCACGGTGGTGCCCAGCCCGCTCAGCCGGTACCCCCAGCCGCCGACCTGGGCAGCCGTCCGCGTCTCCACGCGGGCGGAGGCGATGCTCTCGGGCGCCCACCGCCGTGCCGGCCAGCCCAGCGGACCGAGGGCGACTTCCAGTCCCTTCTCACTGACGCGCGCCTGCACCGACGCGCAGCCAAGCACCAGCACGGAGGCGAGAGCGAAGGGCGCGGCCAGCAGCGCAGCCTCCGACCCCATCAAGCCACCCACCGCCACCACCAACGCTGCCACCGCGACGACTCCGGTCACGGCCGCCGTGGCATGAAGCCACGGGTTGGACGTGCGGGACAGCCACACAAACCGCTCGCCCTCCGGTATCTCCATCATCGGCCCGGCTGCCGCCGGCACCGCGGCAGGTGCCCGGCGACCGGCCAGCAACGCAACCACACCCACGGCAACCGCCACCACGAGGGTCGTCACCACCCAGTCCGTCTCCGAATCGGCCTGGCGCCAGTCCGCATGGTCCAGATTCGCCCGCACGACAGACGCCTGTCCGCCGAGGAGCGTCACACCACCGGACCCCAGAGTCGCGCCGACCCAGCCGCGCGGTGCCCCGTCGGTACTGCCGCGAGCCCGCCACGCGGCCAGCGCGACAACCGCCGTCATCACCACCGATATCAGCGCAGGGACGAACGTCGCGGCCCAGAGCGGCATGGAAGAGTCCGGCTCACCGGATCCTGCGCCCCAGTGGGTTGCCAGCCGATCCGGCAGCCGGCCGCCGGCAGCCAGGGGCAAGGCCACCAACAGCACCAGCACCCCTGAGATCCAGCCGCCGGCACCCCACGCCGCAGCACTCCCGCGCACTGCTCGGAAGGTCACGAGATTCCCTCGATCATGTCGATGACGTCGTTCTTGCTGTATCCGAGACGTGCCGCATCAGCCACGACATCACGCACACGATCCAGCAGCGCCGAACGCTCGTCCGCACCCTGAGCCACGGTCACGCCTCGCCCCCGCCGGAACTCCAGCAGCCCCTCGTCGCGCAGGGTTCTCAGACCGCGCAGCACCGTGTTGGCATTCACGCCCAACACCTGGGAAAGATCTCGCGCCGACAGCGAGAAGGGCGGTTGGGTTCCGCAGGGCCTGACGGCAAGCCACGGCGCCAGCCCCGAGGGCACGGTGAACGGCAACCACCTGTACCTCGCCGGCTGGTATCACGGAACGGGTGGCAGCCAGAACGAATACGCGCGCGTCTCCCTCGTCAAGAACGACAACACGGCCGTCACCTACGGCCACGTCCTCCTCGTCACCCCCACGGCCGGCGGGTCCTTCGAACCCACCCGCGACATCCACGTGGACGGCATGGTGTGGTACGGAAACCGGCTCTTCGTCGCCAATGGGTCGGAGCTTCAGGTCTACGACATGCGGGCACTTGTGGAAGGTGGGAAAGATCTCCGGAAGCGTGGGCGTGGACAACGGAAGCTCCTCCGCGCTCTGGCACCAGTGGCGCCATGCCCATGATCGGCCGTTACTGGACCGGGGACCGCAGCGCCACGTCTCGGCAGTGCACGCCGGGCAGTGGGACGACGGTCTGCCTCGTTCGCTCAGCCTCGACCGCACGGGGGCGGACACCCTGGTCTCGGGCGAGTACCGGAGGGCCGCGGGTGGACGCATCATCCGGTGGCACTTGAACGCCGGCGTGGCGCTGCCCACGGCCAAGGAGGGGAGCCAGATCGTCACGGCCGAGGCCGTGCGCGCCTACACCACCCCGGTCTGGTCGATGCAGGGAGTCGCTACCGACGGCGAGCGCTTTTACATGAGCGGACAGTGCCCGGAGGGCTGGAACGACGTCCCAGCGGACGACAACATGGCCTACAGCTGCATCCACCACGCCAAACCGGGAGAGGCACCCCACGTTTTCGCCATGGCCCCCGCATGACGCAGAACCTGTCCTGGGCACTTCAGTGGGGTCGGCTGTGGGGACTGAACGAGAAGATCGACACCGGCAATGGTGACCGCGTGGTCTTCTCCATCGACGTCTCACCCTGATGGGCGAGGGATCGACGCCGGCTCTGCGAGCCTCCGCCTGCACCGCAGGAGAGCCCACCCGCCGGGTGATGTGGTCAGCGTGCTGGATGCCGACTGTGTCATCTCCCCACTGTCAGGGTGACGGCAGAGGGGCTGGGAGAGCTGGGGAGCTCGGCTCGGCCGGGCGTGTCCGGGGCGGTGGCCGGCACGCGTGACTGGCAAGGGCCGGTGGTCGTTGCGCGGGTATGACCATGCGCACGGCACTCACCGCATTCGCGCTCTCCGTCACAGCAGCGGGAGCCGCACTGACCACGGCCGCCCCGGCGTCCGCCGGAGGGGTCGGGGACTTCCTGTCCCCGGCCTTCGGCACCAGCTGTGCCAACGACCACTCCGCCCGCGTCGAAGGAACCACCACCCACGACACCGGAGCGGCCAACGGCAACCTCGCCGGACTGCCCGTCGGCAGCCCCCTCAACCAGTGCGGCGGCGCCGACATGCCCGACGTGTGCTCCACCGCGCAGTCGGCCGCCTCCGCCGCCCAGGGCCTGATCCCCCTCAACCCCAACGTGAACACGCCGCAGTGCGGGAATGCGGGCCTCGGCATCCTGGGCCTGGTCGACTGACCACCCGCCGCGACGACCCGTCCAGCCGCCAAGCCACGGCGAGGGCCAGGCCGTGAGTCACCCCCACGGGTGTCCGCGCAGGCGGCGAGGGCGGCAACGGGCGCGGGCATGGGGGGCGGACGGTGGCGGCCGGGCCGGAGGACGCCGGCGGCACCCCGTGCGCTGGCACCACGCCCCCCACCTCTCGTCCGCCGGCCTCCCCACCGGGCGTCGCCGCCAGTGGGCGCCGCCCGCCCTGGCGAGTTTCTGTACGGGGTACGCCCCCATGGACCGGCCGAAGAGGAAGCACCAGGCGGCCGAGGCCGACGCCGTGGTGGTACCGCGTACCGAAGTACGCCTTCTGTTGCTCGATGTGGTGGCCGGGGCGGGCGTCCTCTGGCGATACCGCCGCGTCACTCACTGCTGTGCCGAGTCCTTGAGGGCGTCGAGCAGGGTACGCAGGGCGGGCTGGTCCAGGGAGCTCGCCCGGATCACGGCGTGGATCGTCCTGATCGGCT
Organism: Streptomyces hamibioticus; assembly: GCF_047946815.1. Taxonomy (NCBI): domain Bacteria; kingdom Bacillati; phylum Actinomycetota; class Actinomycetes; order Kitasatosporales; family Streptomycetaceae; genus Streptomyces; species Streptomyces hamibioticus. Next base: position 7,234,579 of record NZ_JBKKQY010000001.1, on the reverse strand, counting down.
CGGGGCGCCGGACCCGGCGGATGGCGACGCCGGGATGGCGGGCGCTCAATCCCAGTCGGGGAATGAGGCTGACGCCGAGGCCCGCTGCGACGAACCCCTGAGCGGTGGCGTAGTCCTCCGACTTGGTCACGAAGTCCGGGCTGAAGCCTGCCGCGGCGCAGGCATCGATGATCGGATCGAGGCAGGGGCCGGGAGGTTCACTGCCGACCCACGGCTCACCGGCGAGATCGGCCAGGTCGACCACGCGTCCGGAGGCGAGCGGGTGTCCGGTGGGCAGCACCGCCCGGTAGGCGTCGTCGATCAGGTGCACCACGCGGATGCCCTGGTGGTGGGCCCCGGCCGGCCGCCGGACGACGACGGCCAGGTCGGCGTCGCCTCGGTCCACCTCTGACAAGGCGTCATCCGGGTCGGCCAGCTTCGGGTCGATCGCCACCCCCGGGTGTTCGCGGCGCACCTGGGCCAGGGCGGGCGCCAGCAAGGTCGGACCGACCGAGGCGAAGTAGCGGAGGGCCAGCCGGCCCGCGCGCCCCGCGCGCAGATCGGCCAGAGCGGTCTCGGCCTCGGCGAGGTGCCGGCTGATGACGGCCGCGTATCGGGTGAGCAGCAGGCCGGCCGCCGTGGGCGCGACGCCCCGGCCGACCCGTTCCAACAGCGCCATCCCGGTTTCCTTCTCCAGCGCCGAGACCTGCTGGCTGATGGCGGAGGGTGTGTAGCCGAGGTGCGCCGCCGCCGCGGTCACCGAGCCGCTGGTGATCACGGCGCGCAGCACCTGCATACGTCTGACGTCGAGCATGTAGGCCAGCTTAACGATGGTGCAGAACCTTTTTCTTGTCCTTGAAGGAGAGGTACGGCACCGTTTCATCAGGGCTGATCAAGGAGACGACGCTGAACGGGTTCACGGACAGGAGCCGGGGATGGGCGCGCATCGGCGTGCTCGCCCTTCTGTGGGGATCGACTTTCCTGTGGATCGAGATGGCCCTCGATGCGCTGACCCCGGTGCAGGTGACCTTCAGCCGGTGCTTACTGGGGTCGGTCACGCTCCTGGCGGTCTGCCTGGGCACGGGCCGGCGGCTGCCGGGCAGCCGGGCGATCTGGGGTCGTGTCGTCGTGGCCGCCTTCTTCTGCAACGCCCTGCCGTTCGCCATGTTCAGCATCGGGCAGCAGACCATCGACTCGGGGGTCGCCGGTGTCCTGAACGCGACGACCCCGCTGTGGTCGCTGCTGATCGGCGTGGTCATGGGATCCGAACGCGGGCTGAGGCCGTCCCGGCTGGGTGGGCTGCTGCTCGGATTCGCCGGAGTCGTGCTGATCTTCGCGCCGTGGCAGGCAACAAAGTCGGGCGGCTGGGGAGCGCTCGCCATCGTCGGCGCGGCGGCGAGCTACGCGGTCGGGTTCACGTTCATGAGCCGCTTCCTGGTCGGCAAGAGGATCCCGACCGTCTCGCTGTCCGCGGCGCAGCTCATCGCGGCGACCGCCCTCACCGCGCCGACCCTGCCGGCGGGAGGGCTGACGCCGATCGACATCGGCGCGAAGGAGCTGGTCGCCGTCGTGGTCCTGGGTGTCGTCAGCACCGGCTTCACCTTTCACCTCACCTACCGGAACATCGCCGCCGAGGACGCCACCAACACGGCCACCGTCGGCTATCTGCTCCCGGTGGTCTCGGTCGCGCTGGGGGTCGTCCTGCTCCACGAGGACTTCAGCCTCCGGATCGCCCTCGGGATGGCGGTCGTGCTCGCCGGGGTCGGACTGACCCGCCGGCCGGCCCGGGCCTTCGCACCGGGGCGGACGACGACCGCCGGCGCCCACCCGAAGCGGGGGGCTCCCACGACAGGAACGGAACGTACGACAGTGACAGTGCTGACAGTGGCCACGACGGCCGCGGCATCGGTGCCCGCCGACTGGGTCGTGATCGGCGTCGCCCAGGGCGCCGAAGGGCCCGTGCCGGCGCCCGGGGCGGGCACGGACGAAGTGTTCGGCGACAGCCTGACCCGGCTCCTCGCCGACCTCGGGGCGACCGGCGCCCGGGGTGAGGCGCTCAGGCTTCCCGCGCCCGCCGGCGTCCGGGCGTCGCTGGTACTCGCGGTCGGCCTCGGCCCCGCCGAGGACGGCGCGGGCTACGACGCCGAGGCGCTGCGCCGGGCCGCCGGTGTGGCCGCCCGGACCCTGGCCGGCGCCGGCACGGTCGCCCTGGCGCTGCCGGCCGGGACGGGCGAGGCCGTGGAGGCGGTGGCGCTGGGCGCCCTGCTCGGGCCTACGCCTTCACCGCCTACCGCACCACCACCCGGGCGTTGCCGGTTCGCGAGGTGACGATCCTCGTCGACGACGGCGTCCGGACACTCGCCGAGGCCGCCGTACGGCGTGCCCGCACGCTGGGCCAGGAACTGAACCGAGCCCGCGACCTCGTCAACACCCCGGCCAACGACCTGTATCCGGACAGCTTCGCCGCCGCCGTGGCCGCGGCGGGTGCGGAGCACGGTGCGGTGGTCCGAGTACTCGACGAGGAGGCGCTCGCCGCGGGCGGCTACGGCGGCATCCTCGGAGTCGGGCAGGGATCGGCCCGCCCACCGCGGCTGGTACGGATCGCCCACACCCACGCCGAGGCCACGACGACGCTGGCCTTCGTCGGCAAGGGCATCACCTACGACTCGGGCGGCATCTCGCTGAAGCCGGTCGGCGCCAACGAGATCATGAAGCGCGACATGTCCGGCGCGGCGGCCGTGTTCGCCGCAGTGCTGGCCGTCGCCCGGCTCGATCTCCCGGTCAACGTCACCGGATGGCTCGCGCTGGCCGAGAACATGCCGTCCGGCTCGGCCGTGCGCCCCGGTGACGTGCTGCGGATGTACGGCGGCCGGACCGTCGAGGTGCTCAACACCGACGCCGAGGGGCGCCTGGTGCTGGCCGACGCGCTCGTGCGGGCGGGCGAGGAACAACCGGACGCCATCGTGGACGTGGCCACCCTGACCGCCGCGACGCGGTTCGGCCTCGGGGACCATGTCTTCGCGGTGATGGCCGACGACGGCGCCTTCCGTGACCGGGTGCTGGCCGCCGCCCGGGAGACCGGGGAACAGGCCTGGGCCATGCCCCTGCCGCAGGAACTGCGCGACAGCCTGCACTCACGGGTGGCGGACATCGCCAACTACGGCGAGCGGATGGGCGGTGGTCTGGTGGCCGGCCTGTTCCTGCGGGAGTTCGTGCCGGCCGGTGTTCCCTGGGCGCATCTGGACATCGCCGGACCGGCCTTCAACGAAGGCGGGCCTCACGGCTGCACGCCCAGTGGCGGTACGGGCTGCGCGGTGCGCACCCTGGTCCGGCTCGCCGAGAACGCGGCAGCCGGCGGCGGCCTCGGGTGCCGTACCCCGGCCACCGCCGGCGCGTGCAGCAGAACGGAGGCCCGGTGAGAGTTCTCTACCAAGTCGACGCGTTCACCCGCACCCCCTTCAGCGGCAACCCGGCCGGCGTGGTGCCGGCGGCCGACGGCCTGACGGACGCGCAGATGCTGTCCATCGCGCGGGAGCTGAACAACTCCGAGACGGCCTTCGTCCTGCCCGCCGACGGCATCGACCACGATCTGCGGGTACGGTTCTTCACGCCGACGACGGAGGTCCCCACCTGCGGACACGCCACCGTGGCCACCCACTTCGCCAGGGCCGTCGAATACGGGCTGGCCTCCGGCTCACTGGTGCAGAAGACCGGCACCGGGCTGCTGCAACGCGTGCGGATCCACCGCGACGCCGACCGAGTGCGGATCGGCATGCATCAGGGGGCGGCCGTCTTCGGACCCGAACTGGACAGTCTCCAGGTCAGCCGGCTGCTGCGCGCCCTGGGCGCCGCCCCCGGGGATCTCGCGGACAACGGCCCGGTCCAGATCGTGTCCACGGGACACGCCAAAGTACTGGTCGAACTGCGCGACCGTGCCGCCGTTGACGCACTGCGGCCGGACCCGGCCGCGTTGACGGCCCTCAGCCGTGACGTCGACACCAACGGATTCTTCGTGTTCACCAGGGCCACCGGCGAAGAACGCCTGCTGACCTGGTCCCGGATGTTCGCCCCCGCGATCGGGATCTACGAGGACCCCGTCACGGGCAACGGCCACGGTCCCCTCGGGGCGTATCTGCTCCGGCACGGCATCGTCCCCGCTCCCGGCGGCCGCCTGGCCTTCACCGGACGGCAGGGAGCGGCCCTGGGGCGCCCCGGTGAGGTCCAGGTCCACGTGGAGACAGGAACCGGCGGGGAACTGCTCGTCTCCATCGCCGGTACGGCGGTGACGGCGTTCCGAACGGAACTGCCCGTCTGAGGCGACACCCGAGGCACACCATCGCAGCGACGGGGCCCCGCCGGGGTCCGGGGAGCAGACTGGTTTCGCATCAGGTGGGCGCCGTGTCCGGCTGTCCGTACCGTCGGGCACCCAGCCCGCCGGCCCCGCCCCCGGCTCGGCACGGGCCGCTCGCCCGGCGGTCTTCGGCAATCCGCCGGGCGAACTCCGTAGGCCGGACGAGCCGCTCCTGCACGGCGCGGACGATCCGGTCAGGTCAGGTCAGTCGTGCGGCGGCGGCCGGAGTGGTTCACCGAGTCCGGCCCGCCTGCGCAACCGGGGCGGCGGTGCGATGTGGCCTCAGCCGCCGCTCTTTCGCCGGAAGGACCGCTGGCTCGCGGCCGGGCCGTGCGCGCCGCGGATCTTCGAGGCGTCGGTGTTCGCAGCGAGGGCCGCACCCTCCGCCTGCTTGCCTCGCTTGCGTGCCAAGGCCTCCCGGAACTTGCCCTTCAGGTCGTACTGGCCGTCGTCGTCAGGCGTCAGGGCACGGTTCGTGGTGTCAGCCGTCTCCGGACCTTCTTGCGGTGAAGACCCTGATGAAGACTCTGATGAAGACTCTGCGGTCATGGTGACCTCCTGAGGTCGGGCAGTGGAAGCACAGCTTGTCATGCCGGGGCCGGCCGCGCTGCCCACATGGCCTCCATCGGCCGGGGGCCGGGCGGTGGACCCATCGCGGCGCCGGATGCGGCGCCGCGATGGTGGAGAAGGGGGCGGCGCTCGGGTGGGCCGTCAGGGGGCGGGAACAGGGCCGCCGGGCCGGAACCGCTCCACCCCGACGATGTGCCGCACCTTGACCGGACGCACGATCACCGCGACCCGCTGCTCCCCCGGCATGATCCACTCGAACCGTTCGCCGCCCAGGTACTTCCGGGCCAGCCGGTCCATCCGGTCGTGCGCCTCCTCGCCCTCGATGAAGCGGGTCACCACACCGCTGATCTGCACTCGGTCGAAGGGGTTGCCGGCGTCCGCGTGCGAGAGATAGACGCGGGGGTCGCGGCGCAGGTTCTCCTCCTTCACTCGGCCCACCGAGGTGTTGAACGTCAGCTCCCCCTCCCCCTCCAGATCCACCCACATCGGGCTGACCTGCGGCGCTCCGTCGGCGAACACGGTGCCGACGTACCAGATGTTGGGGGCTTGCAGCCGAGCGCGGACGGCTTGGTCGAAGGTCGCAGTCACTCCGGGAGGGTACCAACCGTGCTCGACGGGACGGGTGGCGGGCCGAAGGCTGACGCGGCGTCATTCAGCTGACCTGTACGGCCGTTGGCCGCCCGTGCAGGTCGCCTGGCGCTTCCTCCGCAGGTGTCGAGCGCCTGCCCCGGGCGGGGCAGGCGCTCGACGTGCGCTACGCCGTTTCCGCGATGGCCGCCGGGAAGGCGTCCGCGTGGTCCGCGGCCCACTGGGCGAAGGTACGGGCCGGATGACCGGTGATCTTCTCGACGGTGTCGACGACTGTGCGTCCCACCTCGGGGGTGTTGCCGTACGCCTCGAGCAGGAAGTCGACGACCTCCTGCGGGTGCCCCGCCGCCCGCCACTGCGCGACGGCCTGCTCCTCGGTGAGCTCGACCAGGGTGATCTCCCGGCCGCGGGCGGCGGCGATCGCCGCCACCTTGTCGGCGACGGTCAGCAGCTCCGGTCCGGTGATCACGTACTCCCGGCGCCCGTGCCCCTTCTCGGTGAGCGCGACCGCCGCGACCGCTCCGATGTCGCCCTCGTGGACCATGGCGCTCAGCCGGGACATGAACGGTTCGCGCACCTCGCCCGAGGCCGCGATGCCGTCGGCCCACTCCAGCGCGTTGGCCATGAACTCGACCGGCATGAGAACCGTCCAGTCCACCCCCTCGTCGGCACGCACGGCGTCCTCCAGGAGTGAAGGCCCGCCGCCGTGCAGCACGGTGACGCGGCGTACGCCCGCCGCGCGGGCCAGTTCCAGGATCCTCGGGCCGGTCTCCAGCGGGGCGAAGTAGGGCCCGCCGAAGGTGATGAGGTGCAGGCCGGTGACGCCCTCCAGGGCAGGGGCGAGGCTGTCGGGCTCGGTCAGATCGCCCTGGACGACCTCGACGCCACCGGGCAGGCCGGCCCCTGCCGGGTCCCGGGTGAGGGCACGGACCGCGTGCCCGCGGGCGAGCAGTTCGGCGACGACCTGCCGGCCGACGGTCCCGGTGGCGCCGGTGACGAGGATCTTCTGGGGCCGGGCCTGGGACTGAGTCTCGGTGTGAGTCATGGAACGACCGTAGGGACACTCGCGGTCAGGTTCCGTCCGCGAGGACGCGGCTGCCGTGGAGCAGCCGCGTCTTCGCGCGTACCCGTCAGACCCCGGCCCTCTCGGGCTCAGGAGTGCGCTCCGCGGACTCGGAGGTGTCGCCGAGTTCCTTGTGGAGCTTCTCGCCCTCGACGTCGACGTTCGGCAGGATCCGGTCCAGCCACGTGGGCAGCCACCACGCCTTGGTGCCCAGCAGTGCGAGCACGGCGGGCACGATGGCCATGCGGACGACGAACGCGTCGAAGAGGACGGCGATGGCGAGGCCGAAGCCCATCATCTTGATCATGTCGTCGTTCTCCATGATGAAGCCGGAGAAGACGCTGATCATGATGATCGCGGCGGCCGCGACGACCCGGCCTCCGTGGGTGAAGCCGGTGGTGACGGACTCGGCGGCGGACGATCCGTGGACGTAGGCCTCGCGCATGCGGGTCACGAGGAAGACCTCGTAGTCCATCGCCAGGCCGAAGACCACGCCGATCATGAAGATGGGCATCATCGACATGATCGGGCCCGGCTGGTCCACGCCGAACACGTCCGCGAGCCAGCCCCATTGGAACACCGCGACGACCGCGCCGAGCGCCGCCGCGACCGAGAGCAGGAAGCCCAGGGCCGCCTTCAGCGGGACGAGGACGGAGCGGAACACGAGCATCAGGAGCAGGAAGGCGAGGCCGACGACCAGAGCCAGGTACGGCACCAGCGCGTCGTCCAGGGTCTGCGAGAAGTCGATCGTCATCGCGGTCATGCCCGTGACCAGCATGATCGCGCCGGTCTCGGACCTGATGTCGCCGGACAGCGAGCGGATGTCCCTGACCAGTTCCTCGGTGGCCGTGTCGCTCGGCCCGGTCTTGGGCACGACGGTGAGGACGGCGGTGTCGCCCTGCTCGTTGAAGTTCGCCGGGGTGACGGCCGCGGCCTCGCCCAGGCCGGTGATCTCCTCGACTACGGTCTCGGCGGCGGCCTTCGCGTCGTCGGCGCCCCGCGTGTCGACGGTGACCATCAGCGGGCCGTTGAAGCCCGCGCCGAAGGACTCGGACAGCATGTCGTAGGCCTTGCGCTGGGTGGTGTCGGGCGCCGAGCTGCCCTCGTCCGGCAGGCCCAGTTCCAGGCTGGTGGCCGGCACGGCGACCACGCCGAGGCCGATCACCGCGGTGAGCAGCACGGTCACCGGACGGCGCAGGACGAAGCGGGCCCAGCGGGTGCCGAGCTTCGGCTTGGCGGACGCCGTGCGCTGTCCGGCGGCGGCCTTGCGGTCCTTGCGGCTGAGCGCCTTCCTACCGGCGAAGCCGAGCAGGGCCGGGGTCATGGTGAGCGCGATCAGCACGGCGATGCCGACCGTGGCGGCGGCGGCCAGGCCCATCTTGGTGAGGATCGGGATGTTGACCACCGCGAGGCCCGCCAGGGCCACGATGACGGTGAGTCCGGCGAAGACGACGGCGGAGCCGGCGGTGCCGACCGCGCGTCCGGCCGCGTCCTCGGGGGTGCGGCCCTCGGCGATCTCGGCGCGGTAGCGCGAGACGATGAACAAGGCGTAGTCGATGGCGACCGCCAGGCCGATCATCATGGCGAGCGTGGAGGTCGTGGCGGACAGTTCCAGCGTGCTGCCGAGTGCTCCGATACCGGAGATGCCGATGCCGACACCGGTGATCGCCGAAAGCAGCGGCATACCGGCCGCGACGAGTGAGCCGAAGGTCAGCAGGAGCACGACGGCGGCGACGCCGATGCCGATCAGCTCGGCGGTGCCGCCCATCTCCTGCTCGGCCATGACCGCGTCGCCGCCGGTCTCGACGGTGAAGCCGTCACCGCGCGCGTCGTCGGTGGCCGCGGTGAGCGACTCTCGGGCCCGGTCGGTCAGCTCCATGGCGTTGACCTTGTACGTCACCGACGCGTACGCGGTCGTGCCGTCCTGGCTGACGGCGTTCGCCTCGAAGGGGTCGGCCACCGAGGCGACCTGCGGGCCGTCTCCGAGGGCGGTGACCAGCTGCTCGACCTTGGCCTTGCCGGCCGGGTCGGAGATCTTCTCGCCCTCGGGGGCGCGGATCACGACACGCGCCGTGGCGCCTTCGGCACTGGCCGCCGGGAAGCGCTCATCGAGCAGGTCGAACGCCTTCTGGGACTCGGTGCCGGGCATGGAGAAGGAGTCTTCGGGCGGGGCGGGCGCGGTGGACGCGGCGACGCCGGCGCCCACGAGTATGGCTACCCACAGCAGGGCGACGAGACCGCGGCGCCGGAACGCGCGTCTGCCGAGTCGATAGAGGAACGTAGCCACCTGGGACCAATCCGTCGGATACGGGCAGGACGAGACCCGGCAGATGGGGGAGGCAGGGGTTCTGACCGGGGTACCCGTTCATGCTCACCCGGGTTCTGCCTCATTTGATCCGCCCCTGGGGCTGGACCGGCGTACTGCATTGGGTGTAGTGCCTCCCCGTACTCCTCTCCCCGGGGCGTAGATCCCGAGGATGGGTGTACGCCGCATTCGTTCCATCGCGGAACTTTCGGTGCGCCGGTCCCGGTCGCGTACCGCCAGGCCGCCTCGCAGTGCGAGGCGGCCTGGGCGTGCCTGGGGGCGACGGATGACCGGCTGGGTCAGGAGTTCAGGAACCTGCCGCAGGACGAGTCCCACACCCACCGGTGCGAGCTGATGCCGTTGTTCACGCCGGCGCCGCTCGTGAACGTGTGCCCGGAGAGGCTGCTCATGTAGTACTCGGACTTCTTGATGCAGGTGTGACCGCCGCCCCAGTCCTGCCCCGTACCGTTGAAGACCTGCACGGCCATGCCGGAGGTCCCCTTGTGCAGGATCGACGACGCCTTGTTGGTGTCACCGCCCTGGAAGGGCCCGGAGCTGTTGCCCCAGTCCGAGTCCCAGCTGGCGGTGCTGCCGAGATAGCCGCTGCAGTTGGTGTAGTTGTAGGCGTAGAAGTTGCCGGAGACGGCGTTGTGCCACGCGTTGTCGCAGGGAGTCGCAGCCTGGGCGCCGGTCGCCGGGACGATCGCTCCGAGGCCGGCGAGGCCGAGAGTCGCGGCTGTGGCCAGGATCTTGCGCATGGTGCATCACTCCTTGTACTCGGGTGTTGTGCGGGTGTCCCCGCGACCGTGACGTCGCGGAAGTCCGTGATGTCCGGTTCTCCGGACACGAGGTGTGGGATCAGGCCGTCGAGCCGGTGATGTCCTCTGCCCGGGCGAGGGCGGTGAGGCTCATGCGTTCGTAGGTCGCGACGTCCTCGCCGTACCGTTCGAGCTGCTTCTTCCGGTACTCGTCGTCGAGTTCGCGTGCTGTCCTGGCCAAGGGCGTCCCGGTGGCGCAGGTGGCTTCGGCGACCGCCACTTCGACCTCGGTGGCGTACGCCTTCTGTGCGCTCAGCCCCTCCGTGAGCGCCGGGAGCTTCGCACGGATCTCCGGCGGGTCGGCGTAGGCGTGGCCCGCCTTCCGCATGCACGCCGACCAGCTCTCGAGGGCCCTCACGAAGCGCTTGTCCTCGAGCAGGGCCGATGTGTAGAGGGAGCTGAGGTTCGTGGCCGTCTTCTCTGCCCTGAACCAGGTCTCGAAGTCGCCGTAGAGCTGCTCCTTGGCCTCAACCTGGCAGCTGCGGCCGGGAGTTCGGACGGTGCCGCCCCCGGGCAGCTCCGCCGTCAGCATCCCGCTCGACGGCCCGCCCTCGAGCGTCTTGCTGTAGCGAACGCGTTCCTCCTGCGCAAGCGTGCCCGCGTACGCGTGATTCGGGTCGCTGCTCTGGAGGTCCTGAAGCCTCGCCCGAAGTCGGCTGCCGTAGCCGTGCCGCTTGGCCCAGCCGACGTCGGTCAGAACGTAGCCGCCGCCCTTCAGTTCGTCGACCGTCGGCAGGGGCCCGATCCAGTACTTGAAGCCCTCCTTCTCCATGCACTCCTTGACGAGCGTCTGCTCGGCGCGCTGGACCAGGATCCGCTCGGCGTCGGTCAGTTCACGGCCCTGGCCGCCGGCTTCGGCGGCGCCGGTGCTCCCGGACCGCTGCCGACGGTCGGATCCGGCCGGATCGTCCGTCGCCGCCGCGGTGCAGCCCGCGGTGGTGACGGCGACGATCACCACACCCGCACAGGCGGAAACGAATGTTCGCTTCATGCTCGTTGAACCCCCGTTTTGCCGCGGCACCACTTCGGGCGGCACCGGCGTGCTTCCTGCCTACAGAGAACCGGAAAACGCAGCCTGAAATTCTTCAGGTCCGCGTGAAAGGGCTTGATCCGTGCGCCCTACGATTGCCGATACGACGGAGCTGAGCCATGCTCGTGCAGCTGACCGCAAAAGCTGAGTTCATCGGGGCCAGAACGGGATGCTCCGCATTCATTTCAGCGACGCAGACCTGGCCAGGACCAGGCTTGCCACCGCTCCGGATCCGCTCCGGGAAATCACCGCGAGCCTGCACCGGCTTCAGACACGGAAGGGGCGGTGGGCCTACGCCGAGTGGTACCGCACGGCACGGCGTCAGCTGCGGGAGAAGGGACTCGAACACGTCACGCGCAGCGCTCCTCCCCATGTATCCGAGGGCGGCGTACTTTCCGGACTTTCTGAATCCGGTGCAGGGAGTGGAGGGTTTCGACGCGGGAACGGAATCACTTCTGGCCACCTCTCCGCAGCGCATTCTCAAGGAAGTGGCCCTTCTCGACCGGACCGTCGGAGCCCCCTCGTGGGCCCGGCAACTGGCCCGGCTGGAAGCACGCAAGGAGTTCGTGCGGACTCTGCGCGCGTACTACGACACGGTCGTCACCCCCTACCAGGAGCAGGTACAGGCACGCGTGGAGGCCGAGCGGGCGGCGCGCTGCCGTGGGCTCCTGGACGGGGGCCTGGACGGCATGCTGAAGGGGCTCGGGCCTTCGATCCGCTGGCGTCCTCCCGTCCTGGAGACCACCTACCCAGCCGGGGACCGGGACTTCCATCTGGACGGCCGTGGGCTCACGCTCGTCCCCTCGTACTTCCTCTGGGGGGAACCGGTCACCTTCGCCGACCCGGAACTACCGCCCGTACTCTGGTATCCGTTGCTCCACGAGCAGCCCGCGCCACGAACGGGACACCTCGGACGGTTCTGCGAGCGCTCCCGGCGAGCCCCTGATCACTCTGCTTGGGCGCGCACGGGCATCTGCCCTGTGTGCCGCGTCCGCCGGCGCCACGACCGGCGAGATCGCCCGTGCGGTAGGCGTCTCGGCCTCCTCCGCCAGCAGGCACGCCACCGCGTTGCGCGACGCGGGGCTCATCGCCAGCATCCGGAACGGCCCGACCGTGCTGCACACCCTCACGCCCGTGGGGGCGTCCATGCTGCGCGCCGCCTCGAGCACGGTGACGTGACCCGTGGTGCCCGGGGGGGCATCGCGCGTGCCCTCGTGGCCCCACCGCCGTCGGGGGCCCGTATCCGGAACAGCACTCCAGGGCGCCGGGTGGAACCGGCACCGCGACGGCCGTCCGGTCTTGCGCGCCGCGGCGATCCGTGACCTGCGCATGACCCTTCACCGGCTGCGCGGCGCCGGGGGCTGATCCGCCTGTCGGCCGTGCGCGGGGATACGCACGACCCCGCTCCCGGCCCCGACCTCGACCCCGACCCCGACTCCGCACTTCTGTCCCGGTATAGCCGGATTGCCGGACGGTTGCGTATTCTTCACACGACTCGGGCGATCCATCCGCCGTGCGCGGGCACCCGCCTCTCTCCGCCCCGAGGGAGGGAAAACCCGTGCTGCTGCTTGCCGTCCTGGTACTTCCTGCACTCAGTCTGCTGCTGCTGGTCATGAGCCGCATCGAGGATCGGTTGCTCGAGGACGCCCGTTCAGCTCACCACGCCCGGCACGCCCGTCGCCGCCTACGCCTGGTCACCGGCGGAAAGAGCGCCGACAGTGGCACGGCGCCCTCTCACCAGCGGTCCCTGCCGCGCAGGAACGCCGCCTGACTCCCGATGGCTCGTTGCTGCATCAGAGCGACAGCGCAGCGGTGCAGGGCTTCGTTCGCCGACTTTGCAGTTCCGCGGCCCTAGCGTCGGTGGTGCTACAGCAGCATCCCCGCCGATCAGCGGCGGGGATGGAATGTGTCGGAGGATTCATGGCACGATCCGAAGAACCTGACCGCCCAGCCGGGGATCGCGGGTCTGATCCGGTGGAGAGGCCGGGAGACCTCCCCAAGGGGTCCTGGACCAGTGTGCTGAAGCGGACGGTCAAAGAGTTCAAGGCCGATGCGCTGACCGACTGGGCAGCGGCCCTGACCTACTACGGAATCCTGGCGCTCTTTCCCGCTGTGCTGGCCCTGCTCTCCATTCTGGGACTCATCGGGCAGTCGGCGATCCAGCCGTTGCTCGACAACGTCGCCACCCTCGCTCCCGGTGCCGTGGGCGACATCCTGACCGCCATGCTCAACCAACTCGGCGGCGGCCGGGGGGGAGCCGGCATCGCCCTCGTCATCGGCCTCGCCCTCGCACTGTGGTCCGCCTCCGGATATGTGGCGGCCTTCATGCGCGCCTCCAACAGCGTGTACGACATCGGCGAGGGCAGGCCGGTGTGGAAGACACTGCCGACGCGAGTGGGCATCACCATCGCGGTCATCATCCTGCTGGCCCTGACCGCGGTCGGCGTCGTCGTCTCCGGGACCCTGGCCCAGAAGGCCGGGGACGTCCTGGGGCTGGGCAGCACCGTCGTCACCGTGTGGAACATCGCCAAATGGCCGGTGATGGTCCTTCTGGTCAGCGTGGCCATCGCCCTGCTCTACTGGGGCGCGCCCAACGTCAAGCGCCGATTCCGCTGGATCAGCCGGGGCAGCCTGCTGGCCGTCCTCATCTGGATCGTCGCGTCGGTGGCGTTCGCCTTCTACGTGGCGAACTTCGGCAGCTACAACAAGACCTACGGCACGTTCGCAGGCATCATCATCTTCCTCGTGTGGCTGTGGATCACGAACATCGCCATCCTGCTCGGCCTGGAGTTCAACGCCGAGACCGAGCGGCAGAGGGCGATCGAAGGCGGCCACTCACCGGATGCCGAGCGCTACGCCGAGCCGCGCGACACCCGGAAGCTGCCGCCTGACTCTCCGCACGGGGACTCCGGGTGAGTCGCGGCAGAACGACCGACGGCACAACGACGCCATGGTGCGCTCAGTCGAACGGTGGGTGCTGGGCGCGCAGCCGTTCCCAGTGCTGGTGGACGTGTGCTTCGGCCTCCCGCAGGAGGGCGTCGGCCTGCGCGTCCGGCCGCGGCGGAGGACTCCTGCGCGGTGCCGGGTGTCGTGGTGCGGCGGCGCGGCGCCACGGTGGGCGGGCTGTGCCCGCCCCCGGGCGCTGGGCGCGCGAGCGGGTGGCGGCCCGGCGCAGTATCAGGACCAGTGCAGTGACCGCGCCCGCGATCAGTGCGGGCATCAGACGGGGTGCAGACACGAGCGGCACCTCTTCCTGATCAGCCGGGCCAGTCACCGGTCAGGCGCCGAGTGGCAGCGGCCCCTCCCCGGTCGACAGCCGCCTTGACGCCCGCGAAGATCGCGCCCTGCAGTACGGCAGCCGTCACGACCTCGCCCCACCGGCGTTCTTCGTCGGTGGCATCGGGTGCGTCCTCGTCGTGTCCGAGCATCTTCCACGCCTGCTTGAACAGCCCGCCCGCCAGTACACCACTCAGGGCTCCGAGCGCCAGCCCGACCGGCTTGTAGGCCGCCTTCGACGCCTGCATGCTCTGCCTCCTTGCGTCTACTTCCTCTTCCTGCGGCGCAGCAGCAGGCAGGCGACGACCAGGGCTGCGCCTGCGGCGATCAGCGGGGCGCGGTTGCCGCGCACCGGTTCGGGCGCCTGGTCCTGCCACATCTGCTGGGCCTGCCCGGCCCTGGCCCTGGCCTGTTCCGCGGCTGCGGCGGCTTTGTCCTTGACCGGGTCGGGCAGCTTCTCCTGCACGAGGTGCGCGGCCTCGGCCGCCTTGGCCTTGACCTGACCGGTCAGCTCTGCCGTCTTCGCGGACGCCTGGTCCCTGGCCTGGGCCGCCTTCTCCTGGGCCCGGGCCTTGACGTCCGTCTTGCCGGCCAGGGACTCGACCGTCTCGCCCAGCTCCTGGCGGGTCTGCTCGACCTGCTCACGCAACTCTTGCGGGCCGGCGGCGGTGGGCTCGTCGTGGGGCGGCTGGGTCATCGCTTGGCACTCTCCTTGATCTCGGCCACGTCGGCCTTCACGCTGTCGATGGTCTGCTCCGGAGCCGGCGGGGCGGCCTGGCTGACTTCCTTCTTGCCCGTCAGTGCCAGCACACCGGTGATCACACCCAGCAGGGCCGTGACGATCAGGGCGGCGGCCCAGACCGGCAGCGGCACCGCGAGGGCGGCGATCACCGTGGCGATCAGCGCCTGCAGGGTGAAGAACCCGGCCAGGCCGGCCCCGCCGAACAGACCGCCGCCCTTGCCGTAGCGCTTGCCCTTTTCCTTCATCTCCGCCTGCGCCAGCCGCATCTCCGCCCGAACCAGCTCGGTCAGCTGCTGCGACGCACGCTGCACCAGCTCCCCCACCGGCTCACCACCCGAAGCAGAACGCTCGGTGTGGCTGCCGGAGGCGGGGCGGCCCGTCTCAGCCATGGTCATCACCTTCCTGCCGTAGTGACCACCCGAGTCCCACCACCAGGGGAAAGAACACCTGTCCGGCCGCAGCGGCACAGAGCGTTCACAAGATCGCCCTGCGCAGCAGGCGCGGCAGCCGGTGCACCGCCCACGCGCCGACGCCGCCGATGACGGCACCAGCGGCCACGTCGCTGGGATAGTGCGCTCCCGAGTGCACCCGTTGCACCGCCACGGCCGCGGCCGGCAGCGCACACACCGCACCGGCCGCCGGCCACACCACCGCGACCGCGGCGGTGAAACCCAACGCGGCGGCAGTGTGCCCGGACGGGAAGGAGGACGAGTCGGGGCGGTCGTGGACATCGTCGCCGGGAATGAACTCCTCGGGCGGGCGCCGCCGATCCCACAGCGGCTTGAGCACCGCGTTCGAAGCGATCTCGGACACAGCCATCGCGGTCAGTCCCGACAGCGCGGCCCGCTTGCCCCGCACCCCGCCCCAGGCAGCCATGGCCAGCGCGGCGCCCCACCACAGCTTGGTCCGCTCTGCTGCTTCCGCCACCACCGGCGCACACCTGCGCACCCACTCGGGCCGCCACTCGGCCACGCCCCGCAAGGGGCCCTGCTCCGCCTGGCACAACTTCGCTTCCACATTCATGAGCAGGCAAGTCACCCGGGCAGGCCGAATCAATCCGCCGCGCGGGCGCGGACATGGCTCCTGCGGGCGCGGCCGGGGCTCCTGCGGGCGCGGCCGGGGCTCCTGCGGGCGCGGCCGGGGCTCCGTGCGGCCGGCGTCGGCGTCGCCGCCTGTCGTCGGGTGACGGTGCGGGCTCCGCCGCGGTCAGGCTTCCGGCTCGGCGGGTTCCGCCGGGACGGCCTCGGCCCATGCCGCCGGGGCGGCGGCCGCGCCGGCGGCACTGAACCTCGTGCCCGAGGGAGGAGGGAGCAGCACTCCCCGCTGATCGGCACCGGCAGCGGGCGGCCGCTCCGCCCCCGCACACCGCTCAACGCCGTGACTCTGGCCCTCAGCCACCGGATCTCCTACGTCCGGAAGGTGCCGGACGAAGGGAGTGACGGCACCTGGCACGGGAGCGCCCCGCGGGGCCGCTCAGGACGTCCCGCCGAGGCGAACGGCCGGAGATCCACCGGCGGAACGCCGACCGCAAGCAGTCACTCGCCGAAGCGGAAGGCCTCTACCGGCACAGCCGGTCGTCCACTGGCCCGGGGCCGACCGGCCTCTGCGGCCACGGTGGCGGAGCACCCGGCTGCGGCTCCCTCAGCGCCCGCCAAGGCCCGGTGATCGAGTTCGACGTCAGCCTGGGGCAGTTTCGACGTCAGCCTGGGGCAGTGACGGGCAAGAGGGCAGTGGACACGAGGACAGGTGGACAGTGGCTCGTCGGCGCCCTGACCGCTTCCGCGGTACTCACCTCAGGGTGCACGGCCTCTGTCGACACCGACGAGTTGCCCGGCGTGTACCGCAATGAGGCGACCGGCGGCGAGATCCTGCTCGGTTCCGACCGGACGTTCTCCGCCACGGACGTATCGACCGGACACTCCGGCGGCCCCGCCGGCTTCGGTGGTCGATGGGAGGTTCTCGACAACCAGTCGTCCAGCGACTTCATCTACCTGTCGATCGACGACGGTGGCCTCGGCAGGATCGACGGCATCCAGCTCTACACGGAGGGCCAGGGGACGGTGTATTTCCGTGCCGATCCGGACGGGCCGCCGGCCCTGGAGCTCACCGAGGTGGCCGCGCCGTAGATCCTGCGTGCCGAGTCTGCCGGGAACCGCGCTCCTACTGCGGCGCGGCGACTCGGAAGGGGCACGTCTTCTTCGACCGGGGCATCCCCGGCATCATCGGCTGCCTGCGCCTCGAAGGACGCCCCGTTCGCACCCACACCCGCACACCGCCGTCCGCACGCTCCGCTACCTCCCGCGCGTGCCCGTGGAGGAGCCCGTCCGATTCGTCACCGATCACCTCCGCCGGAGGACTGCGACCCGCCTCCCCAAGCGCTGGTGAGGGCGACGCCGAGCGAGGTAGGTGCGCTACCGGCCGGCAGGAAGAAGCCGGGCAGCGCCACCGGCCGGGAGCCGTTCTCCAGCGACTCGGCCCCCGCAACGCCGACCAGCGACGCCGCGACGGCGGGCCGCACCGGGACCAAAGGTGGTGCTCCTTCCTCCACGGTGGCCCGGAACGCCTGGAGGACGAGCACGGTGCCCTCCGCCTTGCGCTCGACAGGCTCGCCCGCGAGCGACAGTTCCGGCGGAACCCGTTCCTCGTCGCGGGGAAGGCCGTCGGGGGTGGCCCAGCCTTCCGATCGGAGGCGCACGGACCAGGCCCGATCGGCGGGGCCCCCCACCGATTCCGCCAACGCGAGTGAGCCGCGCGCCGACACCCAGCTCCAGTGGCTGTCGGGCTCCCCCTGCAGGAAGCCGTGACGGGTCAGGGCCAGCGCCCCGCTCGACAGGCGAACCGCCATGACGACGGCGGCACGCGGATCGCCCTGGTCCACGGAGAAGGCCGTCACCTCGACGGGCCACTCCCCCGTGAGCGCCAGCACGGGCGAGACCGTGTGCGTGCAGTACGCGGTGGGCGCGATACGTCCCCTCCAGTGCGAGGGGTCACCGATGAGTGCGGTGACCTCGTCCGGGGACATACCGTGAAGATAGTCGGCCTCGATGAGACCGATCCGCCCCAGCTCACCGTTCTCGGCGGCCTGTTTGATGGCGCGTACGTGCGGATGGACGACGTAGTTCTCGGCGAGCGAGTAGCTCGCGGACGATCGCTCGGCCGCAGCGATGAGCCGGCGCCCCTCCTCGTAGGTCACGCACGCGGCAGCCTCCGAGAGCACGTGGATGCCGCGGTCGAGGAACGCGATGGCCATCGGCGCATGGGCATCGAAGTCATTGGCCGGCACAACGCCGTCCAGACCCTGGTCCAACAGGTCCTGCCATCGGTCGGTCACCACCACGCCCGGCAGCTCGGCGGCCGCCTGGGCGCGGAGTTCCTGATCCAGGTCACAAGCCGTCACCACGTCCATGCCCACCCGACGGCACCACGTCGCCAGGTACAGGCCCATTCGCAAACCGATGATGCCTACGCGCATGCCCCGCACCCTGCCTCTCATGGACCGCACGGCCGGGCGCGCGGCCCCTGCCGGGCTCGACCGCCTGCTGTTCCACAGAGCGGCACTGGCCGGCCTGCTCGACGCGGCTTGTGTGCCCTCGCCTGCCTCAACTCTGATCGTTCCGGCTCACGTTAACCGCCGAGCCGGGTCAGGTCCGCCGGATTCATCGCACGGTCGAGCTCTCGGAACCGGCTTCACACCGAGGCGCGTGCGACGAACTCGGCCTTGACGTGCACCGTCTTGTGGACCTGTCGGCCGTTCAGGCGCTCCGTGAGCAGCAGGGCGGCCGCCCTGCCCACCTCGGCCGCCGGATACCGGATGGTGGTCAGCCGGGGGCGGACCAGGGACGCGAAGGAGGCGTCGTCGTGGCCGATCAGGGCCACGTCACCGGGGATGTCGATGCCCAGTTCGTGCGCCTTGTCCATGGCTCCGACGGCGATCACGTCATTGCCGCAGAAGACCGCGTCCGGACGGTAGCGCCGGCTCATCAACTCACCGAATCCGGCCGCCCCCGCCTCCCGGGTGTGCTCGCCCCTGACCACCAGGTCGTGCGGCAGTGACATGCCGTACTGAAGGGCCAGAGCCCGCAGATGCTCCAGGCGGGGGTCCCCGCCGGTGGCGTCCCGCGGGCCCGCGATCATGGCGATGCGCCGTCGTTGTGCCGCGGCGACCCGCTCCAGAGCGCGCCGGGTCGCCACTCGCGCGTCGGGAGTGACGAGATCGATCGGGCCGAAGGAGACGTCGGCGCTGACGACGAGGGGCATGCCGGCGTCGGCGAGGGGCTGGAAGTCACGCGGTCTGAGCCGGAAAGGGGTGATGACGACGCCGGCGAAACGCTGCTGGACGGCCTCGGCCAGCAGGGCCTGCTCCTCGTCCCGGCGCGCTCGGGTGTCGCAGACGACGACGTGCAGCCCCAGGCCGCGCAGCTCCTCCTGGAGCGTCGCCGCGAGTTGCGCGAAGAAGGGGTTGGCGATGTCCGGCACGATCAGCGCCACCAGGCTCGACCGGCCGGTCCGCAGGCTGCGCGCCGTGACGTTGACGGTGAACGACAGCTCGTCGATGACGGCTTCCACCGCGGCCCGGGTCTCGGGCGCCACCGGTCGCTTGCCGGAGAGCACATAGGAGACCGTGGCGGACGACACCCCTGCCGCACGGGCGACGTCGGCCATGGTGACCCGCTCTCGCACCACACACGCTCCCTTCGACGGTCACCCTACTTCACGTGCGACTCCATCAAGAGAGCGCTCTCCAACGACGGCCCCCGGTGCCCGAACGCCGCGCTAGGTGTATTGCCCTGTGAGGTTGGGGACGCGGCTGGCGGGTGGTTGGCCCTTCAGCGCGGTGTGTCCGCGGTGGTGATTGTAGGTGTGCAGCCAGCCGGGGAATGCCTCGCGTCGTTCGGTTTCAGAGCGGTAGGGGCGAGCGTAGGCCCACTCCTCCAGCAGGGTGCGGTTGAAGCGTTCGACCTTGCCATTGGTCTGCGGGCGGTAGGGCCGGGTGCGCTTGTGGGCGATCCCGGCCGCTGCCAGCAGATCGCGCCAGTCGCGTGAGCGGTAGCAGGAGCCGTTGTCGGTCAGCACCCGCTCGACCGTGATCCCGCACCTGGTGAAGAAGGCGTGGGCCCGCTGCCAGAAGCCGGTGGCGGTCTCCTTCTTCTCATCGGTGAGGATCTCGCTGTAGGCCAGACGGGAGTGGTCGTCGACGGCGGTGTGCAGGTAGCTGTAGCCGGCGTTCGAGCGGGTCTTCCGGCCTGTCTGCCGGCCCAGGACCTTGTGTCCGCCGCCGTCGGGGATGTTACCGAGCTTCTTGATGTCGACGTGGACCAGTTCGCCGGGCCTGGCGCGTTCGTAGCGGCGTATGACCCGGCCGGTGGCCCGGTCCAGGTGCGCGAGGCGGGCCAGGCCGAATCGGGTCAGCACGCGGTGCACGGTCGAGGGCACCAGCCGCAGCAGGCCCGCGATGCGGGCCGGTCCCCAGCGGCGCAGGAGCCGGACCTTGATGATCCGGCGCTCGGTGCGGGTCGGGGTGCGGCGCGGGCTTGTGCGGGGGCGGGAAGAGCGGTCGCACATCCCGGCCTCGCCGAACTGGCGGTAGCGGTCGGCCCAGCGCTGGGCCGTGGTCGGCGAGACCTGGAAGCGTTCCGCGGCCCGCCGCAGCGGCCAGCCGTCCTCGACCACGCAGCGGGCCAGGCGCAGGCGGCCGGTCTCGGTCAGGGGTGCATTACGGTGGGGCACGAGGGCCTTTCTGTTGGTGTAGATGTCGCAATCCACACCGAACCGGAAGGCCCTCATCTGTTCAAAATCCCTCAGCCGAGACCTGGCTCCCCCGTCCACAACCTCCCGGGACAGAACAGCTAGGCGTCCCCCTCGGCGCTCCCGACGCGGCGCAGCCGGACCAGCGCGCTCGCACAGTCGCCCGGCGGCAGGTCGGGCAGCGGCAGGCCGAAGCCCGTCAAGGTCGCCGCCGACCACTCGTGTCCGGTGTCCTCGTCGCGGTACCGGGCCGCCGGTTCCAGGCCGCGCAGGCGCAAGGGCGGCTCCGCGGGCCCGAAGGCGGTGCTGGGTCGCCAGATCAGAACGACCGCTCGGTCACCGTCGACATACTGCACGGCCGTCAAGGGCCCCTGTCCGGGTGCCAGGAGAGGGAACTGCTCTCCGCGCTGCACCACGGGACGGATGTCCTTGTACACCCGGACCAGTTCCGCGGCCTCGTCGAGTTCCGCGTCCGTCCAGCGCGTCAGGTCCCCTCCGATGCCGAGCACACCCGCCATGGCGCTGTGGAAGCGGAACCGCAGCGGCACCGACCGCCCGGTCAGCGGATTGGGGCTGTCGGTCACCCAGGCCGACATGACGCCCGCCGGGTAGAGCCGGCTGAATCCGTGCTGGATGCGCAGGCGGTCCACGGCGTCGGTGTTGTCGGAGGTCCACACCTGGTCGGTGCGGCCCAGGATTCCCGGGTCGACGCGTCCGCCACCGCCCGCGCACGCCTCGATCCGCAGCCGCGGAAACTCCGCCCGCAGTCGGTCCAGCACCCGGTACAGCCCCCTTGCGTGCTCGACGTGCACCCACCTGGCGTCGGGCCCGCCGCCGCGGTGGCCCGCTTCGGTGAACGATCGGTTGAAGTCCCATTTGAGGAAGTCGACCGCGTTCTCGGTCACCACCCGGCGCAGCCACCGCAGGGCCCACTCGGTCACCTCCGGCCGGGAGAAGTCCAGGACCATCTGGTGCCGCAGTTCGGTGGGTGTGCGGTCGGGAAGGTGCAGAACCCAGTCGGGACGGGCGCGGTAGAGGTCGCTGTCGGCGTTGACCATTTCGGGCTCCACCCAGAGGCCGAACGACATGCCCAGCCTGTGCACCTCGTCGGCGAGCGGGCGCAGCCCTCGCGGGAATCGCGTCGGGTGAGGCGTCCAGTCGCCGAGTCCGGACCGGTCGTCGTCACGGCCGCGGAACCAGCCGTCGTCGAGCACGAACAGTTCCGCGCCGAGGGCGGCGGCGCGGCGGGCCAGGGCGATCTGATTGTCCTCGGTCACCTCGAACGACGTCGCCTCCCACGAGTTGTACAGCACCGGCCGCGGCTCCTCGGGGTGCGGCAGGACGTGCGTGCGGAGGTGGCGCTGGAAGGCTCTGGCGGCCGAGCCGAAACCGCCGCTCGTGTACAGGCCCAGGCTGACCGCCGTGCTGTGCCGCCGGCCGGGCGCGAGGCGCAGTTCCGCCCCGTCGTGGCCTTCGTTCGCCAGCACCCCGGTCCGGCCGGCGGCGGTGCGCTGGGCGGTGATGCGCCAGCTGCCGCTCGCGGCGAGCGCGACGACCCAGACCTCCCCGTGCTCCTCCCCCGCGTCGCCGGGGTCCAGGGCGGCCCACGGATTGGCATGGTGGCCCGTGTGGCCTCGCCTGCTGCCCAGCACCGTCTCGCCGACCGGGAGTTCTGATTGCTGGAGACGGCCTTCGGCCGACCACTGACCGTGCACGGAGCTGATCCGCCACTTCGGCCGCTGCGGTTGCGGCCAGTGGGCCGAGGCGGGACGGACCAGCAGCACGTCCCCGTCGTCCGGGGTGCCCGTGTGGAGGAACTCCACCCACCGTTCCACCACGTCACCGCCGGCCGGGACGCGGTAGTGCAGGCGCCAGGCCAGCGGGCGGGTGCGGTCACGCATGTGCACGGCCACATGGTCGTGACCGAGCACGACGACGTCCTGTACGGCCGCTTCGACCGGGCTGCTGCCGTCGGCGAAACGCACCTCGAAGGCGGGCATGCCGAATCGGGCGCCGCCGTCGACCGGGTACTCCTCGGTGCCGTCCCAGCGGCCGGCGAAGCTGTTGTCGTGTTCGGACCAGGTCGGCAGCGAGGCCGCGTCGACGAGCGGCAGCGGATCGCCCCAGTGGACGTGCCGCACCGTGCCCGCGGCCCGGTCCACCCGGAAGACGTAGGCGACGTGAGGGGTGCGCAGCAGCACGGTGCCGCTGCCCTCGTCCATTTCCACACGGCGTGGCGCCCCGGTGGAGGACGGGGCCGAACGGGCGGGCTTGGTGGTCACGTGACCGTTCCTCACAGTTCTCCCGGCAGTGTCAGGGGGTCAGGCCGCGTCGGGCGAGTGGTCCTCACGGACGACGACCACTCCCCCGGGCGGCACCACTGCCCGGCCGTCGGTGACCTCACCACCGGCGAGGCCCACTCCGGTGACGGGCACGGTGACAGTGTCCTCCGTGTGATTGACCAGGAAAAGGCAGGAGTGCCGCTCTCCCACGCGCCGCACCGCCTCCAGACCTGGCGGTGCCTCGACCACGGGGCTGACGTGGGCCTGCTCGCACACCGCGCGGACCACTTGGCGCAGGGCCGGTACGGGCAGGCGGCCGGCCGCGTACCAGGCGGTGCCGCGGCCGAAGGTGTGCCGCGTGACGGCCGGACCGCCGCGGGACGGGCCGCCGTCGGCCGTGTCCGCGAAGTGCAGCACCGTGGTGCAGCCACGCGGTTCGACGCGTTCCACCCATTGCCGGATGTACGTTCCGTCGGCGAGCCGGGCGCGGTCGGCGGGCCGCAGGGGCAGGAATTCGTCCACGACGAGTCCGAGCACCTCCCGCAGGGCTCCCGGATGGCCGCCCGGTCGCACCCGGTCGCAGTCGTCGACGACTCCGCTGAAGCAGCCGACGGCGAGGTGGCCTCCCTGCCGCACGTACTCGGTGAGGTTGTCGGTGTCGTCGTCGGACAGCAGGTAGAGGTTGGGGGCGACGACGGCCCGGTACGGTGTCAGGTCGGCGCCCGGGGGCAGGACGTCGCACGTGATGTTCATGGTCCACAGCGCCTCGTACCAGTCGCGCACCGCGTCGAGGTAGCGGAACTCGCCGGACGGCCGGGCCTGCAGTTCCAGGGCCCACCAGCTGTGCCAGTCGAACAGCAGGGCCACATCGCCGCGCACTCGGGTGCCGGTCACCTCCCGCAGGCAGGCCAGTTCCGCGCCGAGCGCGCTGACCTCCTTCCAGATGCGGCCGGCGGTTCCGGCGTGCGGGAGCATCGCGGAGTGCCACTTCTCGGCGCCGGCGCGAGACTGCCGCCACTGGAAGAACATCAGGCCTTCCGCCCCGCGCGCGAGGTGGGTCAGGCTGTTCCGCCGTGTCTCTCCGGGCCGCTTGGCCACGTTCACCGGCTGCCAGTTGACGGCCGAGGTCGAGTGCTCCATGAGGAGCCAGGGCCGGCCGGCGGCCATGCCGCGGGCGAGGTCGGCGTTGAGCGCCAGGTCGATGTGGCCGTCGGGGTCGGCGGCCGGCAGATAGTGGTCGACGGAGACCAGGTCGCACTCCGCCGCGAAGGCGTGGCCGTCGACCTTCTTCTCCAGCGTCCCCATGACGTTGGTGGTGATCGGCACGTGGGGTGCGATCCGGCGCAGCAGAGCGCTTTCCGCGAGGTGCCGGGCGAGCAGCGCGTCCGAGGAGAAGCGGTGGTAGTCGAGTTCCTGCCCCGGGTTGCGGAACGCGGTGGTGTCCCGGGGCGGGTCGATCTCGCCCCAGTCGCCGTAGCGCTGGCTCCAGAAGTCGGTGCCCCAGGCGTCGTTGAGGGCGTCGAGGGTCTTGTACCTCTCCTGCAGCCAGGTGCGGAAGGCGTCCGCGCTGACGTCGCAGTAGCACAGGGCGTTGTGGTTGCCCCACTCGTTGTGGACGTGCCACAGGGCGAGCGCGGGATGTGTGCCGTAGCGGGTCGCCAGCTCGGTGACGAGGGCGTCCGCGGCCTCCGCGTAGGCGGGGCTGCTGGGGCAGAAGACCTGCCTGCTGCCGTGGGCCAGCCGGGTGCCCGAGGCGGTGACCGGCCGGGCGTCGGGGTGCCGGCGGGTGAACCACGGGGGCGGTGCGGCGGTCGGGGTGGCGAGGTCCACGGCGATGCCGTGGTCGTGCAGCAGGTCCAGGACCTCGTCGTGCAGGCTCCATTCGTACGTGCCGGGCCGCGGCTGGATGCGGGACCAGGAGAAGACGCCGACGGTGACGAGATTGACCCCCGCTTCGCGCATCAGGCGGACGTCCTCGTACCAGGTCTCTCTCGGCCACTGCTCCGGGTTGTAGTCGCCCCCGTAGGCGATTCCGCCGAGTCGGTGGGTCACTGCGGCGAGGGAGTGGTTCACGATTTCACGGCTCCAGCGGCGAGTCCGGCACGCCAGTAGCGCTGCAGGAGGAGGAAGGTGAGGACGATCGGCACCACCGAGACCAGGGCGCCGACGATGGTGAGGGTCTGCAGTTCGGGCAGGCGGCTGGTCTGCGACTGCCAGGTGAACAGGCCCAGGGTGACGGGGTAGAGGCCTTCGTCCTGCAGCATCACCAGCGGCAGCAGGAAGTTGTTCCAGATCACGACGAACTGGAACAGGAAGATGGTCACCAGCGCCGGAGCCATCAGGCGCAGCGCGATGGTGCGGAAGATGCGGTACTCCCCGGCCCCGTCCATGCGGGCGGCTTCCATGACCTCGTCCGGTACGGAGGCGGCGGCGAAGATGCGGGAGAGGTACACGCCGAACGGGCTGACGACGCTGGGCAGGAACACCGACCAGAACGTGTTGGTGGCGTCCACCTCCGCGAAGAGCAGGAACAGGGGCAGTGCCAGCGCGGTCGCCGGTACGAGGACGCCGCCCAGGACGACGGAGAAGACGGCCTCGCGTCCGCGGAAGGCGTACTTGGCCAGTGCGTATCCTGCCGCCGCGGCCAGCAGGGTGGCGACGGCCGCTCCCGCGCCCGCGTACAGCAGGCTGTTGAGCAGCCAGCGGGCGAAGACGCCGTCCTGCTGGTGGAAGAGCGCGGAGAGGTTGTCGCCGAAGTGCCAGTCGGCGGGCAGGAACCCGGGTGTGGTGACGAGGTCGCTCTGGCTCTTGGTCGACGAGACGAGCAGCCAGTACACCGGCAGCAGCATGTAGCAGGCGACCACGGTCATGAAGCCCATGGCGGCCACGGTGGACGCACCGGTGCGGGGCCGGGGACTCGACGGGGCGGAGGCGGCGTGCGCCCCCGCGGTGCGGGTGAGGAAGCTCATCCCTGTCTCCTGGAGGTGAAGCGCAGGAACGCGAACGACAGCACGAACGTGACGACGGCGAGGATCACCGACAGGGCGGCCGCCTCGCTGTAGTTGTCACCGGAGGCGAGCGAGTAGGCGGCGAGGTTGGGGGTGTAGGTGCTGGTCACGCTCGTGGATATGGAGCGGAAGACCTGCGGTTCGGTGAACAGCTGGAAGGTGCCGATGATGGAGAAGACCCCGGTGAGGACGAGTGCGGGCCGGATGATGGGGATCTTGATGCGCAGGGCGATGGTCCAGCCGCTCGCGCCGTCCACCCGGGCCGCCTCGCCGATGTCGGCGGGGACGGCCTGCAGGGCGGCGTAGAGGATCAGCATGTTGTAGCCGGTGTAGGTCCATGTCACGACGTTGCCGATGGACCACAGGATCGCGTCGGGGCCCAGCAGGTCGACGTGGGCACCGGCCGACTCGAGCAGGTCCACGAGGGGGGAGAGCCGCGGGTCGTAGAGGAACGCCCACATCAGTGCGGCCACGACACCGGGAATGCCGTACGGCACGAAGTAGACGAGCCGGAAGAACCGCTTGGCCCGCGCCACCGCCGAGTCCAGCAGCAGGGCGAGGGCCAGGGACAGCAGCAGCATGACGGGGATCTGGACCAGGGCGAAGGCGGTGACGCGCAGGACACTCTCGGCGAAGTAGGGCTCCTGAACGACCTGTGCGTACTGGTCGAATCCGGCGAACACCGATTCGGTCCGGCCGAAGGTCCCGCCGACTCGTTCGGTCCTGTGCAGGCTCTGCCAGAACGCGTAGCCGACGGGTACCAGGGTGAACAGTACGAAGGGGATGAGGAAGGGGGCCAGGAAGGCGTAAGGGGCGAGGGTACGGCGTGAACGGCGGCGGGCCGGTGCCGTTGCGGTGGTGGGTGTCACGGGCAGCCTTTGCGGTGCTGTCCCCCGCCGCCCGGGGGCGGCGGGGCAGACAGGAGGGGACCGGTCACTCGGCGACGTCGAGTGACTGCTTGCGCAGGGATTCGGCGCTCTGCGCGCCGGTCTTCTCCAGCACGCCGCCGAGGGTGTCCCGGCCGGCGATGACGTCCGCCGTTCCGTCACTGAGGTAGCGGTAGGTGTCGGTCATGGTCGGGCCCCAGGTGAAGTCGGTGTCCACATTCGCCGAGGCCTCGGCGAAGACGTCGAAGATCGGCTGCTTGCCGTAGAAGTCGACCGGCTGCTGGAGCGCCGGGAGGCCGAGACCGGCCTTCGCCGCCGGGTAGAGCCCTCCTTCGCGGTTGAGGATCTCCAGCGCCTCGCGGTCGGTGTTCAGCCACAGTGCGAACTCGGCCGCCTCCGCGGGGTGTTCGGTACTTCCCAGGACCGCGGTCGTGGAGCCTCCCCAGTTGCCCGCCTGCTGCTGCCCCTCCTCCCACTGCGGCATCGGAGCCACCGCCCACTTGCCGTCGGTCGACTTGGCGTTGTCCCGGATGGTGCTGTAGCCCCAGGCCGCACTGATCCAGGTGACCACCTCGCCGGAGTTCCAGGCCTTGTAGAGCGCGGGTGAGAAGCCCTGCAAGTCGGTGGCGACGAGTTTGTCGTCGATCATCTTCTGCCAGTAGTCGGCGACTTCCCGGCTCTCGGGCCGGTCGACGGTGACCTTCCACTTGTCGCCGTCGCGCTCGAACATGGTGGCCTTGTTCTGCCACAGCAGGCCCGTGAACCAGTTGGGGTCGGTCTGGGAGAAGTGGGTGATGTACTTGCCCTCCTTCTTCAGCGTGCGGGCCTGCTCCGCGTACTGGTCCCAGGTGGTGGGGGCCTCGAGGCCGAGCTTGTCGTAGATGTCCTTGCGGTAGAACAGGGCCATGGGGCCGGTGTCCTGGGGTATCGCCCAGACTCCGTCCTTGCCGCCGGCTCCGAACTCCACCTGCGACCAGGTCCAGTCCACGAACCCGTTCGCCGCCTCACGCACCCCGGGGCACGAGGAGATGTCTCGCAGCCCCTCCTTGAGCCGGAAGCTGGCCAGGGAGTCGTACTCGATCTGGCCGAGGTCCGGAGCCTTGTCGGCCTTCAGGGCGTTGGAGAGGTTCTGGTAGGTGCCGGCGTTGCCCGCCGGAGTCGTCTTCAGCTTGACCTGGATGCCGGGGTTCTCCTTGTTCCACAGGTCGACGGCCTCCTGCATGCCGGGCACCCAGGACCAGTAGTCCAGGGTGACCTTGCCGGAGGCGGGCTCACAGGACGCCCCCGCCCCGCCGTCGGCCTGGTCGCCACCGCCACCTCCACCGCAGGCGGTCAGCGCCGTGAGGGCCAGAATCGTTCCGCCGATCAGGGTGCGTCTGGCCGGTGAAATGCGATCACGCATCGCCATGGGTGCTCCTTGCGCCGAGGTCCGCTCCGACGAAGCGGTGGCCACAAGAGACATCAGGACCCCACAGAAGTCAACACCCCGAGATGAATTCCTGCCTTCCGAGGCCCCTTCGTGACCAGCTCGATACATCACCATGAGCGGCTAACCCGCAGCTGACCTGCGCGTTCGCGGAACGTCTCGCGGAATGCCTGACACGTCCTCGTCATGCGGAATCGATTACGCTACGGTGCCACAGCACGCCGAGACGAGAGCGATGGTGTGCCTGAGGCGGGCCACCTCGGCGGACGTGCCTACACCGAGCCGAGGTACCGGCGAGGCGCCCCGTCCTCGTGGGTTCCGGCGCGCTTACCGTCGCACGCGGGGCGTTGGCAAGGCCCTGCCGGTTACTCCGTTCCCCTGCCGCTGCTGGCCCTTACGGAAAGCCGAGTCGGCGCGAGTTCGGGGACGAGTGCGGCCGGCTCTCGTTCAGGAAGGAGAAGGTGGACGTCCGGCTGTGTGGGGCGACGGACCGTGAAATCGCGGTCCGGGAAGTCACGACCCGCTGCCGCCGACGCGGCAGGTCGGACGCAGGTGCCCAGGCTCGACGGTCCCACGACCGTCCTCACCGGCGAGCGTGTGACGGCCGGCACCCAAGATCCTCCTGCTGCGTTCCCTGCACGATCCGGCGAACAGCTACGCGTGGGCCGGCCCATGTGCACCGGCAGACGCGCAGAACGACCGTCCTGCTGCCGTACGAGGGCCCGGGACACAGCGTCTACGGGCGCAGTGACGCACACGTGACGCCGTGGACGACTACCTCACGGAGCGGAAACTCCCGAGCGCCGGGAGCCGCTGTGGCCCCGCCGCGAAGAGCTGATCGCGGTCCGAGAGCTATTCTCCCACTCGGGAACCGGAAGCCCCCGCCCTCGGGGTGGCCCGCCGCCGGCACTACGATCCCGCCTCATGGAGAACAAGGAGCGGAGGAACGCGCCCGGGCCAGCCGCCGTGGAGGTGGTGTATCTGCCGAGCCGGTCCGACATGGCCGAGGCACTACGCGCTCGGACGAGTCCCGCTGCCCGCTGGCGTTTTCCCTTGACCGCCGGGCTGATCACAGCGGCCGTTGTCATTGTTCTCCAAGTGCTCGGTGTGCCCGAAGGCGCCACCGCGGTGGCAGCCGCAGGCGCCGCGACGACGCTGGGCAGCCTGTTGGGCGGGTGGGTGAACCGGCTCCACCAAGTGCGGCAGATGACCAGGTACGCGCGTTCCCAGGGTGCGTACACCATGCGAGCGGACGACGAGGGCATAGACGCCGTCACGGCGGTTGCCGAGAGTCGGATCCCCTGGTCGTCGTTCCGGTACTCCGTCGAGACGGTGAACCTCTTCGTACTGGACATCGACGACACAGTGGGCGGAATGGCACTGCTGCCGAAGCGCGGACTGCGTGACGGGGCGGACGTCGATGGAATGCGCGCGCTGGTTGCGCGCCACCTTCCAACGCGCCCGCCCGGCGCCTGACAAGGGCGACGTCCCTCGCATTCCGTCAGGAGTTCTCGGAACCCCTGACGGGATGGTCCTTCGCGCTCAGAAGTCGATCTCCCAGGGGAGGGCGCCGGCCCGGGCTCCCAGGTCCTGCGACAGTTGCCTCGTCCGGGGAGGGCACACGGTCGGCCATGAGGCGATGCCGCCCCGTACTCCGGGGCTTCCGACACAACGGGACGGCCGTCGTCGTCGCCCCTGGCCGCGGCTGAACCGGGTTGCCGCGAGGGAGCTTCCGCGAGTGATCACGGGGGCTTCTTTTGTGCCGCGCGCCGACGCCGGCGCGCCGTAGGGTGGTGTGATGCGCGATCGCTTGGGAATCAGGTGTTGCCACCGGGGCCCCGGTTCGCCGGCGCAATGCCGATGCCCGTTGCCTCCCCCGGCCTGATCATCCCTTCGGCCCGCAGACACAACCGAGAGGAACAGCACCCGTGAGCGAATGGCAGCTGTCCGAGACGTTCCGCAGCACGTCGGGCGATGTCCGCTGGGGCAGCCTCGGCGAACCCGGCCAGGATCCGGTCGTGCTCCTGCACGGCACCCCCTTCTCCTCGTATGTCTGGCGCGCTGTCGCCCGCGCACTCGCCGGCCGCCACCACGTGTTCGTGTGGGACATGCCCGGTTACGGGGCCTCGGAGAAGTTTGTCGGCCAGGATGTCTCCTTGGCTGCCCAGGGCAGGGTCTTCACCGAGTTGCTGGCGCACTGGGGCCTTGAGGAACCGTTGGTGGTCGCCCACGACTTCGGCGGTGCCGTCTCCTTGCGGGCGCATCTGCTGCACGGGGCCCGCTACCGTGCGCTCGCGTTGGTCGACCCGGTCGCGTTGGCCCCCTGGGGCACCTCGTTCTTCCGGCTCGTCGGCAAGCATTCCGAGGTCTTCGAGCAACTGCCGCCCGCACTGCACCAGGCGCTGGTGCGCGAGTACGTGAGCTCGGCCAGCAGCCCCGGTCTGCACCCGGCCGTCGTCGACCGGCTCGTCCAGCCCTGGCTGGGCGACCTCGGCCAAGCGGCCTTCTACCGGCAGATCGCCCAGGCCGACCAGCTCCACACCGACGAAGTGCAAGGCCGGTACGGGGAGATCGGCTTCCCGACGCTGGTGTGCTGGGGCGAGGACGACACCTGGGTCCCTCTGGCGAAAGGACGGGAGCTCGCCGCCCACATCCCAGGCGCGCGACTTCAGCCCATTGCCGGTGCCGGCCACCTGGTCCAGGAAGACGCCCCTGCCGAACTCACAGCCGCTCTCATGACCTTCCTCCGGCAACCGCGCTGACACCCGGCACCACCGGCCGGGCAGCAGCCCGCACAGTGGGGCTCCTGCCGGACGGCATCGCCCAGTGGTCATCGTTGCCGGCGTACGGCAATGAGCTGGGACGGTCCCTGTGACAGGCTGCGGAGCATGGGGTGGACATACAAATTGCACGCCGGTGCGGCGGCTGTGCCGGGCATCGTACTGCTGGTGCTGACAGCGCTCACCTGGCTGCCCGGGACTCTGCCGCTGACGGAGTCGGGGTGGCCGATGGCGGTGATTGTCGTGCTGCTCTTCCCGATCTTCATATCCGCTCTGGTGCGTGTGTTCGTGACACGGGCGGACCGGCACTCGCTTTGGCTGGCCTTTCGGTGCCTTCCTCGTAGAGTGCAGACGGGACTTGGGGCATTGGCCGTGTCGGGTGTTGTGATGATGGTCTTCAGTACGGCTGCGCAGGGGAACCTGCAGTCCGCGGAGGTCAAGGGAGGGCGGTACTACGCCTTCGACACCACCCCGCACGCGCGCGGCACGGTCGAGGTCTCCCGGAGCCGCTACCAGGCCGTTCTGGAGAGTGATCAGCGCAGCATGTTTGCGATCCCGGGGTTGCTCCTCGTCGGCGCCGCGTATGCCGTCCTGGCA
The DNA here is from genome assembly GCF_047946815.1 of Streptomyces hamibioticus. Classification (NCBI taxonomy): domain Bacteria; kingdom Bacillati; phylum Actinomycetota; class Actinomycetes; order Kitasatosporales; family Streptomycetaceae; genus Streptomyces; species Streptomyces hamibioticus. The sequence goes on along the minus strand of NZ_JBKKQY010000001.1, from coordinate 7,203,132 downwards.
GCCGGAGAGCTGCGTCGACTGGATCGACGACCCGGTCTGGACCACTGAAGGCGCACAGCGGGTCATCGTGCCGCACCGTGAACGGCCCGGAGCGCCACCGCCGAAGGGCACTTCGGCAGCACGCCGTTGCCGGGGCTCCTCCCTCCGGTCGTGGTGTGCCGGGCCGGGATCAGTTCGTGGTGGGTCGTACCAGGGCCTTGATCGCTCGGCGTCGGTCCATGGCGCTGTAGGCGTCGGCGATGTCGGGCAGCGTGACGTCGGTGGTGAAGACCGGCGACGGATCGAGCGTTCCGCCGAGGACGTCGGCGATGAGCGCGTCGAGGTAGGCCCGTACCGGCGCGACGCCGGCCCGCAGGGCGATGTTGGCGCGGAAGAAGGGGTACAGATCCACTTGGTTGACGCCGTTGGGCACTCCTACCGAGCCGATGGTGCCGCCGGGGCGGGTGACCGCCAGGGCGAGGTCCAGCGCGGACTGGCTCCCGACACATTCGGCGACGGACGCGGCGCCGCCGCCGGTGAGTTCGACGATCAGCTCAGCGGTCTCCGTGGGGTCACCGAGATAGGTTTCCGTGGCGCCGAAGCGCCGGGCGAGACGGGCCCGGTCCGGGTGGTGCCCCACGCTGAGGATGCGTTCGGCTCCCGCTCGCCGGGCGGCCAGGACAGCGCACAGACCCACAGCGCCGTCGCCGATCACGACGACGGTCCCGCCACGGGCCACACCCGCCAGGACGTTGGCGTGGTGGCCGGTGACCATGACGTCGGTGAGCGGCAGGAGTCTGCGCGCGAGGTCTTCGTCGACGTCGGCACGGACAGGGACCAACGTGGCGTCGGCGAACGGGACCCGGACCGCCTCGGCCTGGCCACCGTCGTTGCGGCCGCCCCAGAAACCCCCGCGGCGGCAGGACGTATGGATGCCGTCGAGGCACGCCGGGCAGGTGCCGTCGGCGAATGCGAACGGTGCGACCACGAGGTCTCCCCGCCGCAGGCGCGTGACCTCTGGTCCCGTCTCCTCGATGATCCCGATCCATTCGTGGCCCATCCGGTCGCCGGACCGGAACTCTTCCCGGCCCCGGTAGGGCCACAGGTCCGATCCGCAGACGGCGGCCAGTTGCACGCGCACCACCGCGTCCGTGGGTGCACGGATCACTGGGTCGGGCACGTCGATCAGCCGGATGTCGCGGACGCCCTCCAGAACGGTTGCTTTCATGATCGGAACACTAGGGGTCCAGTTCGGGTCAGCACATGCCATAGTGCAGGCATTGCGGCTTCTCACCGAACGATCCGGAGGCTCTTGCGCATGTCCACCGTCGAAGTGTCGGCCGTCGACTCCACCGACCTGAAGATCATCCGGGAGCTGATGCGGGATGCCCGGATCAGCCATACGGAACTGGGCCGCCGGGTGAGCCTGAGCCGCCCCGCAGTCGCCGAGCGGATCCGCCGGCTCGAGGACAGCGGCGTGATCCAGGGGTACAGCGCGCAACTGGATCTCGCTCGGCTCGGGCTGAACCTGCAGGCCCGTGTCGCGCTGCGCCCCCGGTACCGTTCCAGCCGGGACGCGAAACGGCTGCGAGAACGTCTGCTCGCCACCGGACATGTCCTGTCCTGTGTGCACCTCACCGGCGACAACTGCTACGAGCTCTCGATCGCTGTCCGCGACGCTCGCCACCTCGAAGAGGTGATCGAGGAGCTCACCGCCCTCGGCGACACCACCACCGCGGTCGTGCTCTCCGAGCTGGTCCACTCCCGCAACGCCGACATCACCGCCTGGATCGATCCCGGCTGACGAGCTCGCTGGACGCGCCGTGCTGACGCACACGCACCGGACCCGCAGACCGAGCGGTTTCTCCGCCGGACGCCAGGCACCTGTCCCAGCGCGGGACAGGTGCCTGGGGAGCGGCGCGTACGGCCATCCGCACGGCCGGACCGGCGAGGGCGTCTCAGGGTGCTGACGGTCGCGCGACGGGCTCCTGGCGGATCACGGTCGAGACCAGGATGAGGAGCGCTCCGAGCACCTGCGGGCCGGACAGCCGTTCCTGGCCGATGAGTGCGGAGAGCAGGGTGGCAGTGAGGGGTTCGAGCAGGACGGCGATGACCGCCGCGCCTGCACCGGCGCGGTGCAGGCCGGCGAAGTAGCTGCTGTAGGCGATGGCGGTCGGAACCAGGCCCAGGAACAGCACGGCGCCGATCGCCCCGGGCCTGGCCGGGATGTCCATGCCGACCGTCAGCGCCACGGGCAGCAGCAGGAGACCTCCGGCCAGGAAGCCCAGCCCGGTCATGGAGACGCGGTCCAGGCCGGGAAGCGCCTCGCGGCGGTCCAGGGACAGGGCGGCGAAGCCTGCCGCGGCCAGCAGTGCCAGGCCGGTTCCGGCCACCCGGTGAGCACCCGCGGCCGGCGAGCCGATCAGGAGGACCAGTCCCGTGAGCGCGATGGCCAAAGAGACGACGGCACGGCGGGTGGGCCGGCGCCGGTCGAGAAGTGCCGTCCCAGCAGTGATCAGGACGGGGACGGCCACCATCGTGGTCAAGGTGGCCAGGCCGACCGAGGTGGCGGCCACCGCTGCGAAGTAGGCAGCCTGGAACCAGGCCAGCAACAGGCCGGCGGTGGCGATGCGGGCCAGCGCCCGCGGTTCGCGCGGCATGGTGGTGAGTCGCCCCGTCACCAGGGCGTATCCGGTGATGAGGATGCCTCCGGTCAGCAGACGGTAGGTGGCCACAGCCACCGGGGCGAGGCCGGTGTACGAGGCGAGGACCGAACCGGCGAGGCCACCGGTCCCCCACAGCACCCCGGCGAGAACGAGCAGGGCGATGCCGTTCCGCGGCATGGGCGCAGCGGAAAGAGATGAGCGTGCGGACATGAGAATTGGGCTCCGGCTTCGACGCGACAAAGGAAACGGCGTCAAAGCGGGGCGTCAACCGACCAGCGGCGGATCAGCGGCCGATCAGGCAACACGGAGGAGGGCCACGGCCTGTTCATCCGGCCGGGCCCCGGTCGACGCCCCGCTCAGAAGCGGGGCGGCGGGCAGATGATCCGATGCTGAAGCACGGTGCCCACCCTAGCGAGGTCGCCGGCTGCTGCGCACCAGCGGTCGTAGGGATGGTCTCCCGTGGGGGGCCTGGGCGGCGGCCCACGGCAGTCGGCACCGGTGGGTGAGGGGCGCCTCGCCGGGCTGCTCGTCGGTGGGTCGCCGACCCGGTCCGACCGGACGGTGAGCCACCGCCGGTGTGGTGAGCGCTCATCCTTCGGGGGTGCCCTGCGGTCTCAGCAGCTCGAACACGCTGGAGAAGCTGTCCTGCCCGTGCCCGTCGGCCGACCGCCTGTCGAGCAGGGCCTTCAGCGGCTCATGGACGTCGGAGGCGATCCCGCCGGCGCGGCTGAGGCGGATGAGGCCGTCGACCGCGACCCGGTTGAGGTCGACGGTGGAAACCCCGTCCGCGTATGTCCCTGATCCCGCCTCGCGGGCGAGGTCGGGCACGAACTCCGCCATGCCGTGCAGCCATCGGGCCGCCAGCGGGGCGAACTCCTCCGGGGTGGTGCCCACCGTGTCGAGGAGTGCCGCGGCGTGCAGGAATCCGGTGAGGGCCGCGTAGCCGGTGCCCAGGAGCGCCAGGGAATGGGTCTCCGCCGCGCCGGGGTCCGGACCGAAGTAGTGCGCCGGAGCCATCGTCTCCAGCTCCCGGCGGTAGCCGGTGAAGGCGTCGTGGGAGCCGCCGTAGAGGAAGAACCCCTCCGGTGTGGCGACGGTCTGAGGAAGGGCCATCATCGCGCCGTCGAGGAAGTCGGCGCCGTGGCCGGCGGCCCAGGCGGCCAGCTCGCGGGCCTGGTCGGGGGTGACCGTGGCGAGGTTGACCAGAGTGCGGCCCCGCAGTGCCGCGCCGGCGGGGTCAAGGGTCCGCCGTACGGCGCTGTGGTCGAGGAGCGGCGCGATCACCAGGGAGCCGGCCGCGACCGCCTCGGCCGCGGTGGCCGCGCGAGTGGCGCCCCGCGCGATGAGCGCGTCGGCCTTGGCGGCGGTGCGGTTCCATACCGTCGTCCGGTAGCCGGCGTCGATGAACGCTTCGGCGATCGGCAGGCCCATCCTGCCGAGGCCGAGGACCGTGATGTGCGGCTCGGCCCGCTCAGGCATTCCGCTCTCCTTCCGTGATCGTCTCGATGACGCCGGCGATGCCGCTGAGGCCGTGCCCGTCGGCCACCGCCCGCTCCAGCAGGGTCGCGAACAGATCCGGTACGTCGGTGCGCAGGCCGTGGCTCCTGCTGGTGCGGACGAGGTGCTCGACCGCTGCCGCGTGCACCTCGACCGTGCCGTCGTCGTCCGGGAAACGGCCTTCCTCGGCCTGGTGCGCGTGGTCCGTCATCAGCGAGGTGACGAACGGCATGTGCCGCGTCGCCACCGCGGCGAATGCGGTCGGGTCGATTCCGGCGGCGCCCGCCAGGGCGAGGGCGTGGTAGAAGCCGGACAGTGCGCCCCACGCCAGGCCGAACAGCGCGGTGTCGTACACCGGGGCCAGCGCCGGGTCGGGGCCGAGGTGTACGGAGTTGCCGAGACCGGCCAGCACCGCGCGGTGGGTGGCGAAGCCGTGCTCGGAGCCGCTGAACACGAACAGCGCCTCGGGGCGCCCGACCAGCCGGGTGCCGCTCATCGCGGCGCCGTCCAGGTAGCCGACGCCGTGTTCGCCCGCCCAGTCGGCCATCCGCGTGGCGTCCTGCGGCGTGCCCGAGGTCAGGTTCACCAGCGTCCGGCCCCTCAGGTTCTCCGCCACCGGCCCGAGCAGGTCCCGTACGGTCGCGTAGTCGGGCAGGCAGGCCACCACCAGCGGGCTCGCGGCGGCCGCTGCGTCCACGGTGGCCGCGCGGGAGGCGCCTTGCGCGACGAGTGCGTCGGCCTTCGCGGCGGTGCGGTTCCATACGGTCGTCCTGTGGCCGGCGGCGACGAACGCCTGGGCCAGCCGGGTCCCCATCTGTCCCAGGCCGATCACCGAGACGTCCGACCGTTCCTCGTTTTCGCTCTCCGGCATGCGGCAACTCCTGCTCGTTCTCGTGGGTTTCCCCGGACCGGTTCATCCGGTGTGCCCTCACTGTGCGGAACGGCGCTGTCGGGACGCTGTCGGGCCGATGTCGGTCTCCGGGCGGCCGCGCCGGGAAGGCGCCCGGTTACGGTTTGGCCATGTACTTCTCCGTGCTCGGGCCGCTCACCGTCTCGACGACCGCCGGACAGCCGGTCGGCATCCCCGAGGCGAAGGTCCGCGCGCTGCTGGGAGTTCTGCTCGTCCACGCGGGACGTACCGTCTCGGCCGACCGGCTGGTGGACGATCTGTGGGGCGACCGCCTGCCCCGCGACCCGGCCGGTGCCCTGCAGACGAAGGTCTCCCGGCTGCGCCGCGCCCTGGGGCGGGCCGAACCCGGGGCCGAGCGGCTGGTCGAGTCGAGGGCACCGGGATACCTGCTGCGCGTCGGCCCGGACGACGTGGACTCCGGCCGGTTCGCCGCGACGACCACTGCCGCGTACGCCACCGAGGACCCGCGCAGCAGGGCGGAGTTGCTGACGCAGGCCCTGGCGCTGTGGCAGGGGGATGCCTTCGCCGGCCTCGGCGACCTGGACTTCGTACGATTCGCGGCCGGGCAACTCGAGGAGCAGCGGCTGACCGCCCTGGAAGCGCTCGCCGAGGCCCGTCTGACACTGGGCGAGCATCAGGCTCTGACCGGCGAACTGGCGGAGCTGTCGGCCCGTCACCCGCTGCGGGAGCGGCTGCGCGCCGTTCAACTCCGGGCGCTGTACCGGTCCGGACGGCAGTCCGAGGCGCTGGCCGTCTACGCCGAGGTGCGGGGGCGGCTGGCCGAGGAGCTGGGCGTGGATCCCGGGCCTGAACTGGCCGCCGTTCACCAGGCGGTCCTCCAGCACGACCAGGCGCTGCGGGCGGCTCCGGTCCCCCGGCGAAGCGGGCACGGCACCCTGACGACCCCCCTCACCGGGCTGATCGGCAGGACCGAAGCGGTGTCCGCGGTACGTGAACTGCTCGCCGCGCACCGGCTGGTGACGCTGACCGGGGCGGGCGGAGTGGGCAAGACCCGTCTGGCGGAGGAAGTGGCGGGCCGCCTGGCCGGTGCCTACCCCGACGGGGTCCGGATGGTCGGCCTCGCCGGTTCCACGGACGTGGCCGAGCAGCTGAGCGCCGCGTTGGACATCCGCGAAGAGGGCGCGGTGGGCTTGGAGGAGGCCCTGCGTCCGAGGCGGCTGCTGGTGCTGCTGGACAACTGCGAGCACGTCGTCGACTCGGCCGCCGAGACCGTACGCCGGATCCTGGCCGCCGCCCCGGGGCTGCGCGTCCTGGCCACCAGCAGGGAACCCCTCGGGCTGGCCGCGGAGACCGTGTGGACCGTGCCACCGCTGTCGCACGCCGACGCCGAGCGCCTGTTCGCGGTGCGCGCCGCGGCCGCCGCGCCCGGATTCGCCGTCACCGAGCACGACGCGGCGGCCGTCGCGACGATCTGCCGTCGCCTCGACCGCATCCCGCTCGCGCTGGAACTGGCCGCCACCCGGGTCCGTGCGCTGGGCGTGCACGAGATCTCCGCCCGGCTGGACGACAGGTTCCGTCTGCTGTCCGGCGGCCACCGAGGCGTACCACCGCGCCAGCGGACCCTCCGTGCGGTGATCGACTGGAGCTGGGGGCTGCTCACCGACGGCGAACGGACGGTCCTGCGCCGCCTGGCGGTCTTCACCGACGGCTGCACCCTCGAAGCGGCCGAGACGGTGTGCGGCGGCGGTGACCAGGACGTCCTCGGCCCGCTGATCCGTCTGGTGGACCGCTCGCTGGTCACCGTGGCCGACGGCCCCCGGTACCGGCTGCCGGAGTCGATAGCGGCGTACGCGCGGGAACGGCTGGCGGAGGCGGGCGAGACCGACGCCCTGCACCTGCGCCACCACGCCCACTACACCGAGCTGGCCGAGCAGGCGGCAGCCGACCTGCACGGATCCGGGCAGCAGCGCCGGCTGGCACTCCTCGACCAGGAGCGCGCCAACCTGCGCAGTGCCCTGGAACGCGCCGTGCGGTCGAAGGACGCCTCAGGGGCGCTGCGCCTGGCGCTCGCCTCGGCCTGGTACTGGTTCCTGCGCGGGCGGCTGAGTGAGGCCCGGCGGTCGCTGGAGGAGACCTTGCGGGTTCCCGGCGACACCGAGGCCGCGCTGCGGTCCGACGCACTCCTGTGGCAGGCGGGTTTCACCGTGCTGACCGCGCAGGGACCCGGTCGTGCGGTCCGGACGCCCGACGAGGCAGCCGCCGAGGAAGCCGGTTGCGCGCGTGGCGTCTGGTTCCTCGGCCACGCCCTGCTCAGCGCGGGCGAGGACCTGTCCCGCAGCGAGACCCTGGTGGACCGCGCCCTGGACCGCCTGCGTACCGCCGGCGACCGGTGGGGAACCGCCGCGGCGCTCAGCACCCGGGCCACGCAGGCCCTGCTGCGGGGCGACCTGGCCACGGTGCGCCGCAGCGCCGAGGAGGGCCACGCCCTCTTCGATGATCTCGGCGACCGTTGGGGGCAGTTGCAGACCGGCTATCCGCTGGCCGCGCTGGCCGGCATCACCGGTGACTACGCTCGCGCCGCTCAGCTGCACGGGGACGGCCTCCGCCGCGCCGAGGAACTGGGCTTCTGGACCCACGCCGCGGACAGGCTCACCGGGCTCGGCAGGATCGCCCTGCTGACCGGTGACGTCCCACAGGCGACCGCACTGCACCGGAAGGCGAGGGAGCTGGCCGCCGAGCACGGCTACGCGGCGGGCGAGATCCACGCGGAGATCGGCCTCGCGCTCGCCGCCCGGCGCGAGGGCGACCTCGGCCTCGCCGAACAGCACCTGCACAAGACCCTCGCCTGGCACCGGGAGGCCGACTTCGGCCCCGGCCCCGCGCTCCTGCTCGCCGAACTCGGCTTCCTCGCCGAACAGCGCGGCCGCGCCGACGAGGCCCTCTCCCTGCACCGCCAAGGCCTCGCGGTCGCCCGCGAAGGCGGCGACCCGCGGGCCGTCGCCCTCGCCTACGAGGGGCTGGCGGGCGCCTGCGTCCTGCTGGGGCAGCCGACACGGGCCGCCCGCCTGCTGGGCACGGCCTCCCGCGCCCGCGAGGCCGCCGGTGCTCCCCTGCCGAAGGCCGAACGCGGCGACGTGGACCGCATCAGCGCCGGCGCGCTCGCAGCGCTGGGCATGACGGCGTTCACCGCAGAGTTCTCGGCAGGCGTCGACGAACCCGGCTGCGCATCTGCGTGAAACGCCTCGGCTGCGCTGCTGACCGCTTGTGGTGACTGTCATCGGGTACGCGCTCGGCGCCGGGGGCGCCATCGAAGCGGCCGTCGCCGTGCTGACCCTGGACCACCAGCTCATCCCGCCCACGGCCAACCTCGACACGCTGGACCCGCCCATCGACCTGGGTGTCGTCACCAAGGCCCCCCGCCTCAGCAGGCGCCGGTCTCCCTCCCCAGGAACCCGGAGTCACCCTGCGCGTCTTCGACGTTCAGGTACCGCTGAGCGAGGTCTGCACCCTGAAGGCGGGTCAGACACCGAGCACCGACAAGCTGATGCCGGTGGTCAACTGGTCCTCGGCCGACGACTTCGGCCTGGAGTCCCATTTCGTCTCACACGTCATCGGTAACCTCCGTGTCCCCACCGCCGGAAGCCACACCTTCCGGCTCACCAGCTACGACGGGTCCCGGCTGTGGATCGACGACCAACTGGTCGTCAATCACGACGGTGCGCACGGCCCGACGCCCAAGGACGCCACGGTCGACCTGACGTCCGGTCACCGCTCGCTGCGCATCGAGCGCTTCGAGCGCGACGGCGGTCAGCAGCTCACACTGGCCTGGAAGCCTCCGGGCGCCTCCGGCTTCAGTGTCGTACCGAACTCCGCGCTCAGCACGGACGCCGATGTCGTACGCGTGACGTCGCCGGGCCGCAAGGAGTGCGAGGGAGGCACGGACTCGCCCGGTGACGGCTTGCCGCTGACCGGCGTGCACCCGAACTACACCCTGACCGACCTCCGGCCGAACGGCTTCGAGCCGCAGGTTTCCGCGATGGACCGGCTGCCCGACGGCCGCCTCGCTGTGGCCACCTGGGGCGGCAGCAACAACACGGTCGGCGAGGCCGGGAACCTCAAGGAGCCGATGGGCATCAAGTACGTGGACGGCAAACTGTACGTCTCGCGGAAGCACGAGCTGACCGAACTGAACGACACCGACGGCGACGAGGTCACCGACCAGTACCGGAGGGTCGCGACGTGGCCGTTCGGCGGCGACTTCCGAGCGACCAGGCGTAGTAGCCGGCGAGCGGGGGCTTCCCTGAGGCCGGTGCCGACCTCGGAGTCGCTGCCTCAGCCCATGACCTCTCCGCGTTCTTCGGCAAGTGCCAGGTGAAGGACACGGACAGGTTCATCGTGCTGCCGATCGCCCTGGGTCGGGGGGGAAAGGGCCGAGCTTCGGATTCCGGATCAATCCGGGCGGGACCGGCCTGTGCATGCAACCCAAGGCACGTCCGTGAGGACATGAAGGCAAACCCGTCGTGTAAGGCAACCCCGTGATGCTCGGTGACCTGCCGGCCCTGCGCAAGGCAGCGCACGGCTACCGGGCGGCGGCGTCCGCCGTGGGCCTCACCTGGCCCGCGGCCGACGCCCCGTCCGGCGTACGGCCCCCGCCGGACCTCGTCCACCGGCTCTTCGGCGTGGACCGTGTCGCGGAGCAGGTCGCCTGGCTCCAGCCCCGGGGATGGCATGGGCAGCGGCTCCTGACCAACGGCGGAGAACTGCTCCCGTGGCCGGCCGACGGGGAGGCACTCGACACCCTGTCGCTCTCCGTCTCCGACGGCACCCGCTCCGGCCTCGACCTGCTCCAGGCCGGAGCGCCGGACCTCGATCCCTTGGCCTTCCCGGTGTCCGTGGCCCATCACCCGCTGCTGCGGGCCCGGCAGGCCGCGTGCAGGGTCGACATGAGCTGCGTCGACCGGGGCTTCGAACGCATGGAGGAGCTGCTCGACGAGATCGCGACCGTCCGCGCCTCCCTCGGTGTCTGAGCGGATCGGGCAACGGAGGGATTCCGGGCCGGCGTCAGCCCGCGGCACGTGGTTTCACCCCGCTGCCCGGGCGGGCGGCTCGTTGACCGGGGTATGGACGATCGCCCCACGCAGCAGGGCGGGCCGACGGACGGCCCGCGGATCAGCAACACCACCGTGCCGTACGTGACCGAGCTGCTGGAACGGCTGCTGGACGAACACGGGCAGGACGAGCACGCGACGGAGCAGGCGTTCCACGACGCGGTGCAGCGAGCGTGGGTACGGGAGGAGCCATGGGCGGTGGAATGCGTCGCCACCTCACGGACCACGCTCATGAGCACGGTCGACGGCGCGCCGGAGTTGGCCGGCACCGAAGGCTGGGACAGTGCGGGCACTTCGACCGCGCTGCCGGGAGCAGGCCCCGGGACAGCCAAGGCGCTGCTGGAAGTCCTGGAAGAACTGACGGAAGCTCAGCAGCGTGCGGACGGCGAGGTCTGAGTTCGGCGCTTGCCGACTTCGGCCGCCTGTCGATGCTCTGAACCCGACCTTCCGCACCGGGGGTCCTGGCGGCGCGTGCCGCAGACCTCCTCCATCGGCGTATCGAGGCGGCGTCCGGAGAGATAGCCGGGCCTCCGATCGACGCACATGGGCCGACGGCCGGTGCCGGCACGGCAGTGTTCCTCCACGGCAGCACGGACACGGGCGGCCGGCAGACGCTGCGCGGGTGATGGAAGCGGGAAGGCCCGGGTCGGCGATGACGTCGGGGCCCTCGTCCGGCGGCACCGGATTGTCCGAGAGCCGGACACGATCGGCGATGGACGGCCCATGTGCACCGTGGAGCCCTCGGTGAGCGACCACTTGAGGGCGGCGTGCCCGGTTCTTGCGTTCGCGGCGACGTGCGGGCACCTGTCGAAGTGGCGCCGTCCGTCCTCAGGCTTCCGGCGCCGATCCGCGAAAGCGAACTCTGCGGTCCGGCCGCCGTACGGCCGGTCGGTTCCGCACAGCTGTGCATCTCCGTCCTGCTGCGCGGGAACGTTCGCCGGGTCGCGTGGCCGGGGGCGCTGTGGCGAAGGAGGGTGGGGATGACTCCGCGTCGGAGGACAGCGGCCTGTGCTCTGGTCCTGTGCGGAAGTCCCCCGGTGTGAACGCGGGCGAGCCGTTCGCGGGGAACCAGGCCGCCGGTCCCTACGCTGGGCGCGTGCACTTGCTCCCGGAGCCCGTTCGCCGGCTGGCCGCCTGGTGCGCCGTGATCCTCTTGGTCGCCGGGGTCGTCTACGTCGGGATCCAGGTGTGCGTGTCACTCCGGCCGGCCGTCGTTCCCGTGCTGCTCGCCCTGCTCGGCACCGCGCTGCTCCTCCCCCTGCACCGGCGGCTGGTGCGGGCGAAGGTCAACCGGTCCGTCGCCGCCGGGTTCACCTGCGCCGCCGTCCTCGGCCTGGTCGGGGGTGCCGTGTACGCCGTCACCGTCGCGCTGGTCGACACCTGGGGCCAGATCGTGGCCTCGCTGCGCAGGGCGGTGCGGCAACTGGCCGATCGGTTCGGTGCGTCCGGCACGTCGCTGGAGGATCTCGCCCACGACGCCCTGGACCTGCTGGCCAGGTTCGGCGGGACAGCCGCCTCCGGCATCGTCAGCGGGGTCGGCCTGGTCCTCCAGGCCCTCGGCATGGCGGTGCTCGCACTGCTTCTCGTCTTCTTCTTCCTGCGCGACTCCGACGGGGCCGCCGGCACCCTGCGTTCGCTCGTCCCGCGCAACAGTGCCGACACCGTCGAAGCCATGGCCCGACGGGCCTTCGAGGGCGTCGAGGGGTTCATGCGGGGCACCACCGTGGTGGCGCTCATCGACGCGGTCTGCATCACCGTCGGCCTGCTCGTCCTGCGCGTGCCGGGGGCGCTCGGGCTCGGCGCGATCGTCTTCCTCGGCGCCTACGTCCCGTACCTCGGCGCGTTCGCCTCCGGGGCCGCGGCCGTGCTCGTGGCGCTCGCCGACCGGGGGCTCGTCATCGCGCTGTGGGCGCTGGGGGTGGTGCTCGTGGTCCAGGTGCTGGAGGGGAACATCTTCCAGCCCATGGTCCAGAGCCGTACCGTGCGGATTCACCCGGCGGTGGTCCTGGTGGCGCTCACGGCGGGGGCTTCCGTGGCCGGGATCGTCGGAGTGCTGCTCGCGGTGCCGGTCACCGCGGCCGCGTTCGGAGTCGTCAACGAGCTGCGAGCGCGCTACGCGCCGGCCCCGGGCCCGTCGCCCTCTGCGGGGCCCCCCGCCCGGTGAGGAGCACGAGGAGCCGGCCGCACCGCCCGGACCGGCTCCGCCACCGGGAGCCGTTCAGTCGGCGACGGCGAGCCGGCCGGCGGCCGGGAGGCGTACGTCGCCGATCACGAAGCCGCTGCGCGGACGGGTCGGGATGCGCGACAGCGGAATCGTCAGGTCCTGGTCCGGGACCGTGTGGGCCAGCCGCGCCAGGCGCACCGCGAGGGCCGCCAGCACACGGACGGTGACCGCTTCGCCGGGGCAGCGGTGGCTCGTCCGCGGATCGCCCCCGCCCTGCGGGATCAGCTCGTCGCGATCGGGTGCGCGTTCCAGGAACCGCTGCGGCCGGAATGTGTACGGGTCGCTCCACAGGCCCTCGTCGTGGTCCTGCCCGTAGACGTCCAGCACCAGCAGGCCCCCGGCCGGGATCTCCTCGCCGCGCCAGGACAGGTCCCTGGCCGCATACCCGGCGAGGAAGGGCGTGAACGGGTAGAAGCGCCGGACCTCATGGGCGAACGCCGTCGCGTACGCGTCGTCGCCTTCGCGGAGCCGTTCGCGGTGTTCGGGCCGGCGGTGCAGGGCGTGGCCGGCGAAGGCCAGGTACCGGCTGACGGCCACCGTCGGCCGGAGGACGTTCAGCAGTTCCACGGCGGCGGTGTGCGGGTCGAGCTGTCGTCCGTCCGTGTCCCGGTGATGGCAGATCCGTTCGAGCATCGAGTCCGCGGGTGCGGTCGTATTGCCGGAGCGGACGTCGTCCACCAGGCGGGCCAGCCGGTCCTCCTGGCGGCGGCGCCCGAGCCGTGCGCGCCAGTGGCGCGGCCCGAGGGTGGCGAAGCCGTCGACCATGGCCCGCAGATCGCGGGACATCGGATGCCGTGCTGGCGGAGATCAACGGCCGCGACTCCAGCGGCGGCCCGCTGGCCTCCTACGAGCAGTTGCGAGACGACGGTTCCACCGCCTGCGGCTGCTGGATCTACTGCGGGGTGTACGCCGACGGCGTGAACCAGGCGGCCCGGCGCAAGCCCGGCGAGCAGCAGGACTGGGTGGCGGGCGAGTGGGGCTGGGCCTGGCCCGCCAATCGCCGGATTTTGTACGACCGCGCCTCGGCCGACCCCGACGGCAGGCCGTGGAGCGAGCGCAAGGCACTGGTGTGGTGGGACGCGGAGCAGGGCCAGTGGACCGGCCACGACATCCCGGACTTCAAACCCGACAAAGCCCCCGGCCACGAGCCGCCGCCGGACGCGAGCGGCCCGGAGGCCCTCACGGGCACGGACGCGTTCATCATGCAGGCGGACGGGAAGGCCTGGCTCTACGTGCCGGCCGGGCTGACCGACGGGCCCCTGCCCACCCACTACGAGCCGCAGGACTCCCCGTTCCCGAACGCGCTGTACCGGCAGCAGCGCAACCCCGTACGGCACCTGCTGCCGCCGCACCCGGACAACCGCTACCAGCCCAGCGGCGACGAGCCCGGCGCGGAGGTGTTCCCGTACGTGGCCACCACCTACCGTCTGACCGAGCACCACACCGCGGGCGGCATGTCACGCTGGCAGCCCTACCTGGCCGAACTGCAGCCGGAGTTCTTCTGCGAGGTCTCCCCCGAGCTGGCCGCCGAGCGCGGTCTGGAGCACATCGGCTGGGCGACGATCGTCAGCGCCCGCGGCGTGATCGAGGCGCGGGTGCTGGTCACCGACCGGATGGCGCCCCTGACCGTGCACGGACGCGCCCTGCACCAGGTGGGTCTGCCCTACCACTGGGGCCCGAACGGATACAGCACCGGCGACGCGGCCAACGAACTGCTGCACATGTCCCTGGACCCCAACACCCACATCCAGGAGTCCAAGGCCTTCGCCGTCGACATCCGGCCGGGGCGCCGGCCCCGCGGACCGGCCGCCACTCGGCTGGTGCGGTACTACCGGACACGGGCGGGCATCGACGACCGCACCGGCACGGAGCCCTGAGCGCACGTCACGCGGGCGGCCGGGGCCCCGGTCTCTCCGCGGGCCGGTCAGGCCGGCCGTGCTCCGTACACCCGGTAGGGCTCGGCGTCGGCCCACTTGACGTCCAGGCCGAGACCGGGACGGCCCGGGTCGGGGCGCAGGGTGCCGCCGTCGGGCGTCAGGGTGCCGTCGAACAGCAGGTTCTCGACGCGTACGTGGTCGTGGAAGTACTCCAGGTGCCGCAGGCGGCGGACCGCGCAGAAGGCGTGCGCCGAGACGGCCGGGGCGCAGTGGGCGGACAGGTCGAGGTGCCGGGCCGCGGACAGGCCCGCCGTCTCCAGGACCGCGGTGATGCCTCCGCACCGGGTGACGTCGGCCTGGAGGCAGTCCACGGCGGGCGGCTCGACGAGGTTGACGAAGTCGCGGGAGGTGAAGGCGTATTCGCCCGCCGCTATCTCCAGGCGCTCCGGGCCCCGGTCGCGCAGCATGCGCAGCCCCTCGAGGTCGGCGGAGCTGACGGGCTCCTCGAACCACCGCACGTCCCACTCGTCGTGGAACCTGCGCGCCCAGTACAGGGCCTCCTTGCGGGTGAGCGCGCCGTTGGCGTCGGTGAAGATCTCCGGCCCGTCGCCGATCGCCTTCCGCACCGCGGTCAGGCGCTCCGGGTCGCGGTCGGGCTCGCGGGAGGTCTTCAGCTTCACCCGGGGGATGTCCTGGGCGACCCAGCCGGCGAGCTGTTCGGTGAGCCGGTCGAGGGAGTAGTTGGTGAAACCGCCGCTGCCGTAGACCGGTACCCGGTCGTGGTAGGCGGGCAGCAGCCGGATCAGCGGCAGGTCCAGCAGCCTGGCCTTGAGGTCCCACAGCGCCACGTCGACGGCGGAGACGGCCATGGCGCCGACTCCGGGGCGGCCGGCGTTGCGGATCTGCGCGCCCATGCGGTGCCACAGCGCCGCGGGCGCGGTGACGTCCTGCCCGCGCAGCAGCGGGGCCAGCTTGGAGTCGACGAAGGAGGCGGCGGACACGTCCGCGTAGGTGTAGCCCAGGCCGGTCCTGCCGCCGGCGTGCACCCGGACGAGGACCATGGTGGTGGAGTCCCACTCCAGCGTCCCGTCCTGTTCGCTGCCGTCGGGGCCGTCCGTGGGCACCTCGAAGGCGTGCACGTCGACCGCGTCGATCCGGCAGTGCGCCAGTGCCTCTCCGCCGACGGCGTCCGGGCCGGTCACGAGTGCCGTCCCGGGAGGTGCTCGGCCAGTTCGGTGAGCTTCTGCCGGGCGCCCCTGGTGGTGATGCCGGCCTTCTCCGGGTCCCTCACGGCGGCCTTGGCGGCCTTCTTGCCCTGCTCCAGCATGATGTGCGGCGGGATGGGCGCGATCTCGGCGTCGACCTTGAACTCCAGTACCACCGGCCGGTCACTGGCCAGTGCCTCGTCCCACGCCTTGCCGACCTTCTTCGGCTTGTCGCAGTGGATGCCCTTCAGGCCGAGGAGTTCGGCGTACTGGGCGTAGGGCACGTCCGGGATGTCCTGCGAGCCGGGGAACTTGGGGTCGCCGGCCATGGCGCGCTGCTCCCAGGTGACCTGGTTGAGGTCCTGGTTGTTGAAGACGCAGAAGATGAACGGCGCCCGCCCGGACAGCCGGTCCAGGTACCGCTTGACCGTGATCATCTCGTTCATGCCGTTCATCTGGAACGCCCCGTCCCCGACGAAGGCGATGACGGGGCGGTCCGGGTGGGCGAACCGCGCGGCGATCGCGTACGGGACACCGGGGCCCATGGTGGCCAGCGTCCCCGAGAGCGAGGCCTGCATGCCCCGGCGCAGCTTCAGGTGGCGCGCCCACCAGTTGGTGCCGGAGCCCGAGTCGGCGGTCAGGATGACGTCGTCCGGCAGCCGGGGCGAGAGTTCCGAGGCCACCGCCTGCGGGTTGATCGTCTTGCCGAAGTGCTGGCCGGCCCGCTTCTGGCAGATGGCGTGCCACTCGGTGACGTCCTTCTCGATCTTCTCCCGCCAGGAGCGGTCCTCCTTGCGCCGCAGCAGCGGGATCAGCGCCTGCAGCGTCTCCTTCGCGTCGCCGACGAGGTGGGCGTCCATGGGGTAGCGGATCCCGATCATCCGCCCGTCGATGTCGATCTCCACGCCCCTGGCCTGGCCCTCGTCGGGCAGCCACTCCGAGTACGGGAAGCTGCTGCCGACCATGAAGAGGGTGTCGCAGCCCTGGATCATGTTGTCGCTGGCCTTGCTGCCGAGCAGTCCGATGGGGCCGGTGACGAACGGCAGGTCGTCGGGCAGCACCTCGCGCCCGAGCAGCGCCTTCGCCACTCCCGCGCCCAGCAGTTCCGCCACCTCCACGAGCTCGCTCTCCGCGTGCGCGGCCCCCTGGCCGATGACCATCGCGACCTTCTCACCGGAGTTCAGCACACCGGCCGCCCTGCGCAGTTCCCCGTCGTCGGGCAGCAGACGCGGGCGGCTCCAGCCGACGCTGGAGAACACCGAACCGTGCTCCTTGGGCGGCGAGGGCTGGGCGTCCTCCTCCTGCACGTCGTTCGGGATGATGATCGTCGCCACCCCGCGCGTGGTCAGCGCCGTCTTGAACGCCCGGTCGATCACGTGCCGGGCCTGCCCCGGGTGGACGATCATCTGGCAGAACTCGGAGACGTCCGCGAACACCTGTCCGAGGGCGATCTCCTGCTGGTAGTGCGTGCCCAGCGACAGCCGCTTCTGCTGGCCGACGACCGCGACGACCGGCTGGTGGTCGAGCTTGGCGTCGTACAGACCGTTGAGCAGGTGGATCGCGCCGGGGCCCGAGGTGGCGACACAGCAGCCCACCTCACCGGTGAACTTGGCGTGCGCGCACGCCATGAACGCCGCCATCTCCTCGTGCCGCGCCTGGATGAACTCCGGATCCCCCTCGGCACGGTCGAACGCGCCGAGCAGTCCGTTGATCCCGTCACCGGGATAGCCGTACACCCGTTCCACACCCCATTGCCGCAGGCGCTCCAGCACGAAATCCGCGACCAGCGTCATGACGTCCTCCCTCGGACACAGCTCTGCCGTGTCTGTGGGTGACCCCTCGCCCGGACGCGTAAACGGTGCGCCGCGCTTCGCCACTCTCTTGGACCGGCCGTCGGGTGGCGGAATCGGCGTCACCCGGGTGGCGCCCGGTCCGGTGACGAAGAGTGATGCCGTGTTTCGGGGCGTGTCCGCCGGGTCACCCAAGCACAGACGCGCATTCGGCAACCGCCACGAGAGGGCGGCGGCCACGGTCGGACGTCCCTGACAACAGCATCACCGCCACGTCGACGACAGCATCGCCTTCGGCGTCCACGGTCCCGAGGCCGTGCGTCCCCGCCCGGCCCGATCCCCAGAGGCCCATGTCTTCCTGCATCACCGCCCCGCTCCGGACGCACCACGGTGCCTCCGCGGCCGAGCAGCCCTCCTCGGACGACCTGGACGCCCTGCTGCTGGAGTTCGCGCAGCAGCCGCCCGGGCCGCGGCGTGCCGCGCTCCGGGACCGGGTCATCCGGCTGCTGCTGCCGATGGCCCGCCGCGTGGCGCGCCGGTTCCACCGGTACGGGGAGGAGCCCGACGACCTGGTACAGGTGGCGTCCCTCGGACTGATCAAGGCCGTCGACGGCTACGACCCGGCGCTGGGGCACGCCTTCCTGTCCTACGCGCTGCCCAAGGTCACCGGTGAGCTGCGGCGGCACCTGCGCGACCACTGCGACACCGTACGGCTCCCCCGTCCCCTTCGGGAGGCGAGCGGGCCGGTGTTCCAGGCCGTCGAGGAACTCGAGCAGCGGCTCGGCGGCCGGTCCCCCACCGCGGAGGAGATCGCCGAGCACACCGGGCTCGACCACGGCCGTGTGCTGTCCACCCTGCGTGCCCTGCACGAGTGCCGTCCGCGGTCCCTCGATGAGCCGGCGGCGCACGGACGGGAGGAACCACTCTCCTGTCTGATCGGCGCCGAGGACGCCGGTTACGGCCGGGTCGTGGACACTGTGGCCCTGGCCTCCCTGGTGAAGGAGCTTCCGGAGCGGGAGCGCGAGGTGCTCCACCTGCGCTTCTACCGGGACCGGACCCAGCAGCAGATCTCCGACGTCATCGGGGTCTCGCAGATGCAGGTCTCGCGCATTCTGCGCCGCTGTCTCGGCCGGCTGCGCGAGGGTCTGCTGGCGAACGGGTCGCTGGGCGAGGGCGCGGCGGCGGAGCAGAGGGCGGAGCACCGGCCGGATGAGCGGCCGGCGGACCGGCCGGAGCACCGGTCGATGCTCCGCGGCATGGAGGTGGCGCGGCCGACGCGCTCCAGGCGCGGTTCCCGTCGTCCGGCGGAGGCGGTGCGGCCCGCGGGAACCCTCGGTCCGGCGCGTCCGGCGGCCGGTGCCACGGCCGCCGCGGAAACGGAACCCGCCCGGCGCACGGCGAGGCGTTCCGCACCGGTGAGTCGTCCCGCTCCGGTGAGACGGTGCGCGACGGCCGGGACGGACCGGGCGTCTCGGCGGCGATCCGAGTGCGGGACGCCGGTCCGCACCCGCCGGACGACTCCGGACCCTGCCGTGCCGCACCGCCGGGCGCCTCGGACCGGCGCCGGGGCGGTACGGCACACACCGACGGCCGCCCGATGGTCCGCGCGGCAGGCGGGCCGCGCTCCGCGCGACGGGCGACCGGCGCGGGCTCCTCCCCTGCCCACGGATGCCCACGGATCCGAAGACATGACCGGCACCGTCCGGAGGGCCTGTGGGAGCCCGGGGGAGCGCTGGTGGCCCCACTCGCGGCCCAGCGGTGCCGGGCCCCTGCGCCGCGGCATCGCGGACGTCCTGCCCGGGCGGCCTGCGGACCGCCCGGGCTGTACGCCGAGGAGTACGACGTACGTCAGCGCCGGCTGCGCGGCAACCCGCCGCAGGCTTTCGTCCACGCCTTGCCGCTGGAGTGCGCGGTCCGCCTCAGCGACGCCTCGGCCCTGCCGCCGTGACCGTCCTGCCGCAGCCCGGCGGCGAGGGCCGTGCCGGCGGTGCCGACCAGGGCCGCGCCGAGGGCGAGCGGACGGCGGTGCCGGGACAGCCACAGCTGGAGGCTGCGCCCGTGCGCCTCGTCGTCGAAGACGCCGTGCGCCCCGTGGTCCCGGCCCGTCGTGCCGTCGGCGGGGTCCCAGAGATTGGCCGGACGTGAGGTGTCGACCGGGTCCTCGGTCTGCTGGGAGTCGTAGCCCGTCCGGGCCAGATACCGGTCCAGCAGAGCGGGGGCGAATCGCTGGCCGAGCAGGGTGGCGACGGTCGATCCGCCGACCCAGTGCTCGCGCCGCCGCGGATGGTCGGCCGCGTGCAGGACGCCCCGCGCGGCGACCTCCGGCTGGTAGACCGGGGGCACCGGGCGCGGATGCCGGGACAGCCGCGACAGCACCCAGCTGAACTGCGGGGTGTTCAGCCCCGGCAGCTGCACCATGGTGACGTGCACGCCGCTGCCCTCGTGCAGCAGTTCGCAGCGCAGGGACTCGGTGAACCCCCGGATGGCGTGTTTGGCACCGCAGTACACCGACTGCAGCGGCACGCTGCGGTACGCCAGGGCCGAGCCGACCTGCACGATGGTGCCCCGGTCGCGCGGCCGCATGCGGCGCAGGGCCGCCAGGGTGCCGTGGACGAAGCCGAGGTACGTCACCTCGGTGGCCCGGCGGTACTCGTCGGGCCGGATCTCCGTCACGGGCGCGAACACGGTCGAGAACGCGGCGTTCACCCACACGTCGATCGGGCCGAGCTCCCGCTCCACCCGCTCCGCCGCCGCGTTGACGGCCTCCGCGTCGGCGACGTCGACGGCCAGGGCCAGCGCCTCGCCGCCCGCCTCGCGCACGTCGCGGGCGGCGCCTTCGAGGCCCTCCTGGCCCCGGGCCAGCAGCGCGACGGCGGCGCCGCGCGCGGCGAAGGCCCGGGCCGTGGCCCGGCCCACACCGCCGGACGCGCCCGTCACCACGACGACCCCGGCAGCTGCGTGCGTCCCGTTCCGGTGGCTCATGAGTTCCCCCTGCCGGGCAGGTGCTCCGCGTACTGCGTGAGCTTCTGGCGTACGCCCTTGGTGGTGATCCCCGCCTTCTCCGGGTCGCGCAGCGCCGCCTTGGCCGCCTTCTTGCCCTGCTCGGCCATGATGTGCGGCGGGATCGGCGCGATCTCGGCGTCGACCTTGAACTCCAGGACGACGGGCACGTCGGAGGCCAGGGCCTCGTCCCAGGCGGCACCGATCTTCTCCGGGTCCTCGCAGACGATGCCCTTCAGGCCGATCAGCTGGGCGTAGGCCGCGTAGGGGATGTCCGGGATGTCCTGCGAGCCGGGGTACTTCGGATCGCCTGCCATGGCGCGCTGCTCCCAGGTGACCTGGTTGAGGTCCTGGTTGTTGAAGACGCAGAAGATGAACGGCGCCCGCCCGGACAGCCGGTCCAGATAGCGCTTGACCGTGATCATCTCGTTCATGCCGTTCATCTGGAACGCCCCGTCGCCCACGAACGCGATGACGGGACGGTCCGGGTGGGCGAACCGCGCGGCGATCGCGTACGGGACACCGGGGCCCATGGTGGCCAGGGTGCCGGACAGCGAGGCGTGCATGTCGTCACGGAGCTTGATGTTGCGGGCCCACCAGTTGGTGCCCGAACCGGAGTCGGCGGTCAGGATCGCGCGGTCCGGCAGCCGCGAGGACAGCTGTGAGGCGACGGCCTGCGGGTTGATGGAACCGCCGAAGTGCTGGGCGGCCCACTTGTCCACCACGTCGCTCCACTCGGCGACGTTCTTCTCGATCTTCTCCCGCCAGGAGCGGTCCTCCTTGCGCCGCAGCAGCGGGATGAGCGCCTGCAGCGTCTCCTTCGCGTCGCCGACGAGGTGGGCGTCCATGGGGTAGCGGATCCCGATCATCCGCCCGTCGATGTCGATCTCCACGCCCCTGGCCTGCCCCTCGTCGGGCAGCCACTCCGAGTACGGGAAGCTGCTGCCGACCATGAGCAGGGTGTCGCAGCCGCGGATCATCTCGTCGCTGGCCTTGCTGCCGAGCAGTCCGATGGGGCCGGTGACGAACGGCAGGTCGTCGGGCAGCACCTCACGCCCGAGCAGCGCCTTCGCCACTCCCGCGCCCAGCAGTTCCGCCACCTCGACGACCTCTTCCCGGGCGCCGGCCGCTCCCTGCCCGACGAGCATGGCGACCTTGTCGCCCGCGTTGAGGACGTCGGCGGCCTTGCGCACCTCGTCCGGGTCGGGAAGGACACGGGGGCGGCTCCAGCCGACGCTGGAGAACACCGAACCGTGCTCCTTGGGCGGCGAGGGCTGGGCGTCCTCCTCCTGCACGTCGTTCGGGATGATGATCGTCGCCACCCCGCGCGTGGTCAGCGCCGTCTTGAACGCCCGGTCGATCACGTGCCGGGCCTGCCCCGGGTGGACGATCATCTGGCAGAACTCGGAGACGTCCGCGAACAGCCGCTCGAGGTCCACCTCCTGCTGGTAGTGCGTGCCGAGGCTGAGCCGCTTCTGCTGGCCCACCACGGCCACCACCGGCTGGTGGTCGAGCTTGGCGTCGTACAGGCCGTTGAGCAGGTGGATGGCGCCGGGGCCCGAGGTGGCGACACAGCAGCCCACCTCGCCGGTGAACTTGGCGTGCGCGCACGCCATGAACGCCGCCATCTCCTCGTGCCGCGCCTGGATGAACTCCGGATCCCCCTCGGCACGGTCGAAGGCACCCAGCAGTCCGTTGATGCCGTCGCCGGGGTATCCGTACACGCGCCGGACACCCCACTCGGTCAGGCGTTGCAGTACGTAATCGGAGACTTGGGTCATGGGCTGCTCCTGAACGAGGGAGGGTCAGTGCTCGATTGGGTTGCCTCGCCCACCGGCCCGTAAACCGTCCGCCGTACCGCCGCACGGGTGGCAGTCCCGCCGACGCGCGCGCCCCGGCTCGGCCCCCCGCGACCGGGGCATCTTGACTGTTTGATCAGCCATGGACCCTCTTGCGTGGATCGAGCCGTTGATGACGACACAGACCGATCCGGTCACCGTGGCGCCGGCCAGGGGACGCCGGGGCAGGGGCCGGCTGATCGAGGGCCGGGGCCGCTCCCTGGAGTGGGCCACGGCCTGCCCGCCGCCCCGGCACGAGGGCGGCCGGCCATGACGTACTCCGGGGACCGGCCGGACACCGGCGGCTCCGCGCTCGCCGCCGAGGCCGAGGGCTATCTGCTGGCCCACGGGCAGTACGCGGCGGCGCGCGAGGAGGCCGCGGCCCTGTGCGCGCAGCTGCCCTGGCTGACCACCGCGCAGGCCGAGGAGGTGTCCCGCAGGTACGTGCACCATCGGCTCGACCTCACCCGCCGGATTCTGCGCACGACCGCCGAACGCGCCGAACAGCTGCGGGACGAATACGAGTCCCGCTATGCGGCACTGCGACGTGACCTGCTGAAGCGCCATGCCGCCGCGGCGGCAGTCGTTCTCGCCTGCGCCACCGGCCTCGGAGCGCTCACGAGCACCCTGACCCGGTAGCTCCGGCGGGCCCCGCCGGCCGCCCGGACTCCGGACCGCCGCTCGCCGGGCAGCGACCGGCGTCTACGCTGTGCCCGGCCCGTGATGTCTACCGGAGAAACGGATAACCGCGTGAGTATCACCGCATCGAGTACCGCACCGATCTACGACCGTCTGCTGGACGAGCGCGGCGACGTCGTCGCCGAGGTGCAGCGCGTCGCGGAGCAGACCCGGCGCCAGGCCGCCGACGTCCTGGACTTCCGTAGCCAGCGGAGCGTCCGGAACCCGAGGCCCGGGGACGACTCGAGCGGCGAGTAGCCCGGACGCCGGCGCCCGGCAACGTTGTGGGGGGCCGGCGGGCCGGCCCCCCCCGGCGCCGTTCGCCGTCGGCGTGGCCGGATGCCGGCCTCCACCACCCGCGGCCCGGCCCGGCGGTCCGGTGGCTCGGGGACCGGTTGAGCGAAGGAGGGGACTGGTTGAGCGAAGAAGCGGTCGGGTACCCCTGAGCCATGCCCACGCCCCCACCCCACCCGGTCCCCGGCGCCGTCGAGGGCGGCCGGTCCGGCGTCCTGTCCGTGGCGGTCCTGGTGGACCTGCTGAGGAACGCCTCGGCAGGGGGGCACGTGAAGTGCTGGGAGAGGTTCGCCGAGGCCGCGGCCCGGCGTGCTCCCGACGGCGGGCCCGGCGAGGTGGACCTGACCGTCTACGTCCTCGGGGACCACGCCCACCTCGAGGAGCTGTCTCCCCGGGTCCGTTTCGCGGCCCTGCGGCCCGTGCTGAGCACCGCCCCGGTGATGCCCGCGGTGGGCGGCGGGGACGTCACCGATCTGTCGCCCTTCCACCCCGGTCTCGCCGGGCTGCTGCCACGGCACGACGTCTGGCACCTCACCCACACGTTCTCCTTCGGCTCGACCGCGGCCCGCCTGGTCCGGCGCTCCCCGCCGGGCCGGCGGCCGGGAATGGTGTGTTCGCTCCATACGGACGTCCCGGCCCTGGCGTCCGTCTACACCCGTCAGGTGCTCGGCAAGGTGCCCGGCGTCCCGTCCTCGGCCGGGCGGCCGGCGGCGGGACTGCCCGGACTGGTCGAGGGTCTCCTCCGGCGCCGCCGCGACCGGCTGCTGCGCCTGTGCGACCGCGTGCTCGCCGCCTCGCCCGGCGCGCGCGAGGAGGTCGGCGCGATGATCGGCCCGGAACGGGTGGCCGGACTGCGGCGCGGCATCGACCACGAACGGTTCCGCCCCGACCCGGCGGCCCGGGCGGAGCTGGCCCTCTCCCACCGGGTCCCGGCCGACCGGCCGCTGGTGCTGTTCGCCGGCCGGGTGGACGCCTCCAAACGCGCCCTGCTCGTCGCCGAGGCGGTCCACCGCCTCCGGCGGTGCGGCCATGACGCGCACCTCGTCGTCGTGGGCTCAGGTTCCGACACCGACCGCATCGCGGGACTGCTGGGCCCCGCCGCGAGCGTGCTCGGCCCGCAGCCGCAGGACACCCTGGCACGCGTGTACGCGGCCTGTGACGTGTTCGCCTTCCCCTCCCGCACCGAGACGGCCGGCAACGTGGTGGCCGAGGCGATGGCCTGCGGTCTGCCGGTCGTCCTGCCGGCAAACGCCACCACGACCCAGTGGTTCGCCGACCCGGGACGGGACGGCATGGTCGTGGCGGACGACACCACCGAGGGGTGGGCCAGGGCTCTGGAGGAGCTGCTCGTCCGGCCCGAGGCGCGGCGGGCGATGGGCCGGCGCGCCGCCCGGACGGCGCGCTCCCGGCACCCCACCTGGACGGAGGTGCTGGAGGAGGACCTACTGCCCGTGTGGACCGAGAGCGCCCGGACGCGTACGGCCGTCCGGCGCCCGTGAACCCGTCGGCGGGTACCCCGCGTCACCGCGGTGCAGAGCGGCGATCGCGGGCGAGGTGTCCAGGCAAACGATCCCGAAGACGGTCCCGGCCACGCCCAGCGCGGTCAGTGCGCCGACCGGCCAGCCGAGGTGCAGCGTCTCGCCGAAGAGCGTGGTTCCGACGGCGACCGCCACCGCCGGCTCCACCGTGTCGATCACCGTCACTGTGGCGGCCAGCGGGCCTTCCTGGAACGCGCTCTGGATGAGGAGCAGGCCGCCCACGCTGACGGCGACCAGCGCGTAGGTCTGCCATGCCGAGGCGAGCGCGACCGGGCCGCGGCTCATCCGGTCGACGGTGGCGTCGAGGAGCACCGACTGGAACCCCATCACCGTCCCGCCGGCCAGGGCGGTGCAGGAGGCCCGTCCCACGCCGGTGACGACCAGGCGGAGGACCATGGCCGCGGCCACGACCAGGACGGTCGCGCCGACGGCGAGCAGCCACGCGCCGACCCGGGCCGACGCCGGATCACCGCCCGTCGGACGGGCCGTGACGAGCGCGGCGGCGAGGCCGGCGGCGACGGCCAGGGTGCCGAGCCACTCCCTGGGTCCCAGCCGAACGCCCCGCAGGTGCGCGGCGAGCGGCACGGCGAAGACCAGCTCGCAGACGATCAGCGGCTGCACCAGGCTCAACGGCCCGAACGCCAGCGCCAGGGACTGGAACCCGTAGGCGAGGACCGCCAGTGCGATGCCGGACAGCCAGACGGGGTGCCGGGCCAGATGCCACAGCAGCCGCCACGACAGCCGCTCCCTGTCCGGCCGGGCACTCGCCACACGCTGCTGCAGCACACCGGCCACCGCGAAGCAGGCGCCCGCGGCGAGCGCGGCCAGAACAGTGATGATCATGCAGCACCTGGTCATCCGTGATGGCGCGAACCCGAACCGGCCCGCCATGTGTTCCCGTGATCACCTCCGGTCATGCCTGGTGGGACCGTCACGGGCCGGACATCGGGGACCCGCGCGAGACCGACGGCGGCACGCGGTGCCCCCTCCGCGCCCGTTTCGGCCGCCGAAGCCGGGGGCACCCGTGCCGGGCTCGGCGCGCCGCCTCCTCGAGGCGCGGGTCGCGCAGCAGGGTGTCGGTCCGGGAACAGCCGGGGGATGCGCCGTCGTACGTCCGCTCCCGGTGCCGCCGAGGGGACACGCCGCACAGGCGGGCCGGAGAGCCCACCCGGGCCCGCGAGACGACGGCCGGGCCGTTCGGTCCGTCAGCGGCGCCCCAGGGCGTTGAGCCGGGCGGCCTGGCGGGTCAGGTGGTCCCGCTCGGCGAGGTTGGGTGCCCTCCGGGCCGCCTCGGCGTAGAGCCGTGCCGCTGTCGCCGGGTCGCCGTCGCGCTCGTGGAGGTGGGCCGCCACGGCGGCGTGGCGGGGCAGCGAGTCGTCCAGCGCGGCGAGCGCCGCCGGCCCGGCGCGCGGTCCGTCGGCCTCGCCGACGGCCACAGCCCGGTTGAGCCGCACGACCGGGCTGTCGGTCAGGCGGGGCAGTTCGTCGTACCACTCGGCGATCTGCGCCCAGTCGGTCTCCTCGGTGGTGGGCGCGTCGGCGTGCAGGGCGGCGATGGCGGCCTGGGCCTGGAACTCACCCAGCCGGTCGCGGGCCAGGGCCGCCTGGAGGATCCCGATGCCCTCGGCGATGGACCCGGTGTCCCACCGCCCGCGGTCCTGCTCCGCGAGCGGCACCA
The DNA here is from genome assembly GCF_047946815.1 of Streptomyces hamibioticus. Taxonomy (NCBI): domain Bacteria; kingdom Bacillati; phylum Actinomycetota; class Actinomycetes; order Kitasatosporales; family Streptomycetaceae; genus Streptomyces; species Streptomyces hamibioticus. The sequence goes on along the minus strand of NZ_JBKKQY010000001.1, from coordinate 7,176,889 downwards.
GGCTGCCGTCGGGCGCGGTCCGGGAGGCCCGCCGGGCGTGGTGGAGCAGCATGAGGGCGAGCAGTCCCGCCACCTCGGGGTGGTCGATCGCGGCCGCGAGCCGCCGGGTGAGCCGGATGGCCTCGGCGGCGAGGTCGACGGCGCCGGAGTAGCCCTCGTTGAAGACGAGGTAGAGGAAGCGCAGCACGGTGGCGACATCGCCGGGCCGGTCGAACCGCACGCCGGAGACGGTGCGCTTGGCCCGGCTGACGCTCCCCCAGAGGGGGCACCCCCAGCGCCATGGTCGCCTCGGGCACCAGATAGGCCTGGGCGATCTGACGGGTGGTGAGCCCCCCGACGGCGCGCAGCGTGAGCGCGACGGCGCACGACGGCGTCAGCGAGGGGTGGGCGCACAGGAAGTAGAGCTGGAGCAGCTGGAGCGTGTCGCCGACGTCGGGGGCGGGTCCGGGCGCCGGCTCCTCCTCGACGAAGTTCTCCCGCCGGCGGCGGGCGGCGGCCGCCCGGTCGCGTCGAGGAACTTGCGCCAGGCCACGGTGACCAGCCAGCCCTTGGGGTCCCGGGGCGGGTCGGCCAGCCAGACGCGGACCGCCTCGACGAGGGCGTCCTGGACTGCGTCCTCGGCCGCCGCGAAGTCGGCTCCGCGGCGGCCGAGGACGGCGAGCACGCTCGGCGTGAGGCTCCGGAGCAGAACCTCGTCCATCGATGAGGTCACTCCGTGATGGTGGGCGGCGCGGCCAGGAACGGGCGCACTTCGAGCCACTCGTGGATCGGCCTGCCGCCGGCCCCGGGGGCGGCCGACAGTTCCCCGGCCAGCTCCACGGCACGCTCGTGGCTGTCGACGTCGATCACCATCCAGCCGGCGATCAGGTCCTTGGTCTCCGCGAACGGCCCGTCGGTGACCGGCGGGCGCGGTGACCAGCGGGCGCCCCTCACCGTCGTACCGGACCACGTCCCCTCGGGGGCGAGCGCCTGGCCGTCGACGAACTCGCCGGTCTTCTCCAGCCGGGCGGCGAAGTCCTGCATGTACTGGACGTGCGCCGAGATCTCCTGCGGCGTCCACTGGTCCATGGGCACGTCGTTCACCGCAGCCGGGGCGCCGCGGTAGTGCTTGAGCAGCAGATACTTGGCCGTCGTGTCGTCTCCTCGGTACTGGTGCGCCCCCTTGTGGGCCGCGTTCACCCCAGGGACGGAGCCAGTTCCGCGTTCTCGACATCGCCGTCCAAGTGGTACGGCGTTTTTCCGGCCGCTTCCCCGACGGGACCGGACGCCGAGAGCGTCGGTCAGTGGCTCCGCAGCCGGGGCCAGTGCGGCCGGTGGTTCGGGCGGCGGTGCCCCCTGGTCTCGCCCGCGCTGCCGGGGCCCTGCTCGTCCTCCAGGCGGCCGGCCATCTCGTCGCGCTCCGCCGTGGCCCGCTTGGCCGTCGTCCGGTCCCTGTGGCGCTTCTTGCTGCGGTGACGCGCGAGCGCCGTCGCGGCCACCAGCATCCACAGGCCCAGGCCGAAGATCAGAGTCAGGGCGATGCCGCCGAGGAACGCCCCGAGCGTGCTGATCGTGAACGGCTGGCTCCCCAGCAGCGTCACGGTGTAGTCCGGACTGCCGGACAGGTTGTACGCGATCAGCAGGCCCGCGAACGCGGCGGCGCCCGCCATGAGCAGGAAACCCAGCAGCAGCATGGTTCTCACCTCGTCGTGTGTGGGTGTGCCCTGCCGCACGGGTGACCGGTGACGCACCGGGCGAAACGCTCGATGCCCTGCGTGAGGCGGCGGGTGCGGCCCTGCGCTGCGCCGCCCGGACGGGCGGGGTGGCGTCAGCGTTCGGCGTCCTCGTCCCCCTGCGGCCGGTCGCGCCCGTCGACGGGTGTGCCCTCGCGCGCGAGGCGGTCGGCGAGTTCGTCGCGAACCAGCAGCCGGCGTTCGAGGCCGTGGGTGCGGTAGGCGGCGCGGCCGACGACCTGGCTGGTGATGGGCGCGGTGAGCAGCTGGAAGAAGGCGACGAGCAGCAGGACCGGGGCGTGGCTGAGGGACATCTGCGCGGCAGCTCCGACGAGGAGCAGCAGCAGGCCGAGGGTCTGGGCCTTGGCGGCGGCGTGCAGACGGCTCGTGGTGTCCGGGAAGCGGAGCAGCCCCAGGGCGCCGAGCAGGCAGAAGGCGGCTCCGGCGGGGAACAGCACGGCGGTGATCGTGTCGCGCACGACGGTCATCGCATGCCCTCCCGCTTCTCGATCAGGTGGGCGGCGGTCACCGACCCGATGAAGGCCAGCAGGGCGAGTACGACCAGTACCGGGACGGCGGTGGTGTCGCCGCGCACCGTCATGCCCACGGCGGTCGCGGCGATGGACATGGTCACGAGGACGTCGAGCGCCATGATCCGGTCGAGCGCGCGGGGGCCGCGTACCAGACGCAGCAGGGTGAGCAGGCCGGCCGCTACGACCATGGACAGCGTGACGACGTACAGGACGGTCATGGTTTCCTCCCTCGGCCGTGCCGTGAGGTGTCGTCCGGACGATCCGGGGCCGCTCCGCCGCCGTCGGCGCCCCGGTGGCGGACGACGGCGCGAGCGACCCGGCGTTCCACGTCCTGGACCTTGTTCCGGCGACGGGTGATGTCCTGCCGGCCGCGGACCGGCAGCGCGTGCACGTACAGGCGCTTGCGGCGCCGGTCGATCTCCACCACGAGCGTTCCGGGGGTCATGGTGGTGAGTTCGGCGACGATGGTGATCAGCAGGTCGCTGTCGGCCTCCAGGGGTACCTCGATGATCGCCGAGGGGACCTTTCTGCCGTGGCGGACGACCTGCCAGGCGACGCTGCATCCCGCCCTGACGAGGTCCGTGAGCAGCTGGACCAGCAGCCACCCGGCCCGCAGCGGCCGGGGCGCGGCCGCCGTCCCGAGGGTGGGCAGCGGGAAGGCCAGCACCACGGCGACGGCGACGAGCAGTCCGCCGACGAGCACCACCGCGCCGGTGGATCCCCACAGCAGGATCCACAGGAGCCACAGCCAGGCGATCATCGGCAGGTGGCGCAGGACTCGACGGGCCCGTTCCGGGTGGCCGGTGGACCGGGTCATCGGTGCCCCTCCCCCAGCACGGCGGAGCGGTAGGCGTGCGGGTGCAGCACGTCGTCGGCGGCCCGTTCGCCGAGGCGGGCGAGCGGGCCCGCGCACACGGCGACCGCGACCCCGGTCGCCGTCATCCCGGCCGCGGCGGCGAGCATGAGCCGGGTGCCGCGCCGACGCCCGCGCCGGGGGACCGCGGACCTCGACGGCCGCGCCTCCGCGCGGCGCGACGGCCGTCCCATGAACACCGACGTGCCCACGCGGGTCATCACGTACAGCGTCAGCAGGCTGGTCAGCAGGGCGGCCGCGGCGAGCGCGTACGCCATCGGCCCGCCCTGGGCGACGCCGGCCCGCAGCAGGGCGAGCTTGGCCACGAAGCCGGAGAACGGCGGGATGCCGGCCAGGCTCAGGGCGGGCAGGACGAACAGCACGACGGCCGCCGTGCCGAGCGGCGGGCGCTTCGCCATGCGGTGCAGCGCGGCGGTCCCCGTCCGGCGCACGGCGAGGCCCGCGACGAGGAAGAGGGCCGCCTGGACGACGATGTGGTGGACGACGTAGAGGATGGTGCCGGTCACTCCGGGGGTGTCGAACAGCGCGAGGCCGAACAGCATGAAGCCGATGTGGCTGACGAGGGTGAAGGCCAGCAGCCGGTTGAGGTCGTCCTGGGCGATGGCGCCGAGGATGCCCACGATCATGGTGATGATCGCGGCGCAGGCCAGCAGCGTCCACACCCCGGTGCGGGGGAAGAGCAGCGTCTGGGTGCGCAGCAGGGCGTACACGGCCACCTTGGTCAGCAGCGCGGCGAACACGGCGGTGATCGGCGGGGGCGCGGTGGGGTAGCTGTCGGGCAGCCAGAAGTGCAGCGGGACGATCGCCGCCTTGATGCCGAGAACGGCCAGGAACAGCAGGGCCAGTGCCGAGCGCAGGCCGTCCGGCAGTTCCGCCAGCCGCGGGCCGAGTTGCGCCAGGGTGACGGTGCCGGTGGCCGCGTAGACCAGGGCGACCAGGGTGAGGAACAGCAGCGACGACGTCAGGCTCACGACCGTGTACGTCATGCCGGCCCGGGTGCGCTTCTCGTCCGCGTCCAGGGTGATCAGAACGTAGGAGGCGGCGAGCATCACCTCGAAGGCGACGAAGAGGTTGAACAGGTCGCCCGTGAGATAGGCCAGGTTGACCCCCGTGACGAGCACCAGGTAGGCCGGATGGAAGACCGCCGACGAGGCGCGGCGCTCCTCCGCCGTGCCCTGGCCGATGGCGAAGAGCAGCACCGCGAGCGCCACCAGCGCCGACACGGTCAGCAGCAGGGCCGACAGGCGGTCGGCCACGAGGGTGATGCCCAGCGGCGCGGGCCAGCCGCCGACATGGACGGTCTGCGGCCCGTGGCGGTCGGCCAGCACCACGAGCGCCGCGCCGCAGGCGACCACCGCCGTGAGGACGCCGATGGCGAGCCCGCGCACCACCGCCCGGCCCATGCCGAGCAGGGAGAGGCCGGCGCCCAGCGCCGGCAGCATGACGGGCAGGGCGGGCAGCACCGAGGTCATCGCTCACCCCCGCGGGTGGTGCCGCCCGTTTCCCGGCCGTGGACGGAGTGGGCCTCGTCGCGTTCTCGCACGCTGCCGATGCGCCGGTCCTCCACGTCGTCGCGCACCTCGTCGTGCCCGGAAAGCCGCCAGGACCGGTAGGCCAGGGCCGCGAGGAACGCCGTGAGACCGAAGGTGATCACGATGGCCGTCAGTGCCATGGCCTGGGGCAGCGGGTCGGCGAGCCGCGCCGGGTCCGCGGTTCCGTCCTCGGGGATGGGGGGCCGGCCGGGTGTGCCCCCGGCGACCAGGAGGAGCAGGTTGGTTCCGTGGCCCAGGAGGATGAAGCCGAGGAGGATCCGCATCACCGACCGCTGGAGCATGAGGTAGAAGCCGACGGCGAACAGGCCACCGACCACGAGGGACATCGTCACGTCCATCGCGTTCACCGGGTACCGCCTTCCGTCTCTTCCCCGGCCGTGGTGGCCGTCTCTCCGGGCGTGGCCGTCTCTCCGGGCGTGGTCGGCGGCCCGCCGGGGGCTGTCGCCCTTTCGGCGATGGCCGTGGCCCGGCCCGCGGCGGCCTTGTCCTCGGCGAGTGAGACGCCCACCGCCGCCAGCAGCTTGAGGGCGACGCCCACGACGAGCAGGTAGACACCGACGTCGAAGAACAGGCTGGTCGCGAACTTCACCGTGCCCAGCACCGGCGGATGCAGCGTCACCACCGTGCTCTCCAGCGGGGCACCCCCGAGGAGCGGCGGGAACAGCCCGACGGCGGCGGCGAGCAGCAGCCCCGAGCCGGCGACCGCGCCCGCGGGCAGCCGTACGGCGGCCCCGAGATCGGCGCGTCCGCCCACGACGTACCGCAGCACGAACGCCTGGCCCGCCACCAGGCCGCCGGCGAACCCGCCGCCGGGGCGGTAGTGCCCGGAGAACAGCAGGAACAGGGAGAGTACGAGGATCGAGGGGAAGAGCAAGCGGGTGGCCACCTCCAGCAGGACGGAACGCTCACCGCCGGGCCGTTCACCCGCACCCGGCAGCCAGGTCTGTACCGGCTCGTCCCAGTGCGCCGTCGGGAAGACGGCGCCCGGTCCGCCGCCGAAGCCGCCTCCGGCACCACCGCCCTGTCCGCGACCGCGCCCGCCACCGGGCCCGCCCGTGCCACCGGCGGTCCGGCCGCCGGGTCCGGCGCCCGGTCGGCCGCCGGACGTCTTCACCCGGCCCCGGCCCCGGCCGCCCACCCGGACCAGGCTGACCACCCCGACCGCCGCCACCAGCAGCACCGAGATCTCGCCCAGCGTGTCCAGTGCGCGGAAGTCGACCAGGATCGCGTTGACGATGTTGTGCGCCCCCGTCTCGGCCGTTCGGTGCGCGTACTCCGCCGAGGTCGGGTACGTCCTGCGCGCGGCGGACGCCATCAGGGCGAAGCAGGTGACGAGGACACCGACCGCCCCGGCCGCCGCGGCCCGCACCAGTCGCACCCGGGTCAGCGTCCGGCCGGGACTGAACCGGGCCGGCATCCTGCGCAGCACGAGGACGACCACGACCAACGTCATGGTCTCCACCAGGAACTGGGTGAGCGCCAGATCCGGCGCCCCCCGCACCAGGAACGTGCCGGCCACGCCGTAGCCGACGGCGCCCGCCAGCAGGATGCCGGTGAGACGGTGCCGGGTGGCCACCACCGCCGCGGCGGCCGTCAGCACCACCACGGCCAGGAACGGTTCGACCGGGGACCACCAGGGCCGGGGGGAGCCCAGGGACGGCGTGGCGGCCATCAGCGCCGCGCCGGGCACCGCCACCACGGTCACCAGAAGCGCCGTCAGGTACAGCGGCAGCGAGCCGACCTGTGTGTGCCGGGTGACGGCCACGGCCAACCGGTCGGCGCCCGTGAGCGTACGGTCGAACGCGCGTTGCGCGTCCGGCAGCCGGGGCACGGCGGGCAGCGAACGCCTGGCCGCGTGCACCAGGCCGCCCACGGCGAAGGTCAGTACCGACAGGCCGAGCACGGCCGTGAACCCGTGCCACAGCGACAGTTCGTACGGCCCGTGCGGCCCCGGCGGATAGACGTCGGCGTAGGCGGTCGCGACGGCCGCGGTGCCCGCGTGGCCGACGCCCAGGGCCAGGCCGGCGGCCGCCAGTACGGCCACCGGCGCGAGGAACCCGGGCGCCGGCCGTTCCGCCCGGTCCGCCGTCGCGCCGGGGCGCCCGCCGAAGGCCCCTTGCAGGAACCGTGCGGCGTACGCCACGGTCAGCGCGGAGCCCACGAGCAGCGCCGCGGTGAGCCAGCCGTGCCCGCCGAGTTCGGTGCCGTACAGGAACGCCTCGACGTAGGCCTCCTTGCCGAGGTAGCCGATGAACGGCGGAAGGCCGGCCATCGAGGCCGCGGCGAGCGCGGCCATCGCGCACAGCGCCGGCATACGACGGCCCAGTCCCGACAGCTCCCGCAGGTCACGGGTGCCCGTCTGGTGGTCCAGGATCCCGACGGACAGGAACAGGGCCGACTTGAACATGGCGTGCGCGAGCAGCATCACGGCCCCGGCGAGCGCGGCGGTGCGGGTTCCGGCGCCCAGCAGGGCGGTGAGCAGGCCCAGTTCGCTGATGGTGCCGTAGGCCAGCAGCAGTTTCAGGTCGGTCGCGCGCAGCGCCCGCCACGCGGCCAGCACCATGGTGGTGAGGCCCACGCCCAGCACCATCGGGCGCCACGGGCCCGATTCGGCGAGGGCGGGTGCCAGGCGGGCGATCAGGTAGACACCGGCCTTGACCATCGCCGCGGCGTGCAGGTAGGCGCTGACCGGTGTGGGAGCCACCATGGCGGCGGGCAGCCAGCCGTGCAGCGGCATCTGGGCGGACTTGGCGAACGCCCCGATGAGGATGAGCACCGCCGCGACGGGCACCGCGCCGCCGTGCGGCGGGGCGGCGAGGATCTCCGAGACCCGGTAGGTGCCGGCCGTCTGCCCGAGCAGGATCAGGCCGAGCAGCATGACCAGGCCGCCGGCCGTGGTCACCAGCAGCGCCTGCCGGGCGGCCCGTCGCTCCTCGTCCGACTTCCCCCGCCCCGCGATGAGCAGGAACGAGGCGACGGTGGTCAGTTCCCAGAAGACGTACAGGACGAAGAGGTTGTCCGCCAGGACCAGCCCCACCATCGCCCCGGCGAAGGCGAGCAGCAGGGCGGCCAGGCGGCCGGCGTCCTCCTCCTCGACGTAGTGCCGGCAGTACAGCAGCACCAGGGCTCCGACACCGGCGACGATCCACAGCATCAGCAGGGACAGGGCGTCCAGCCGCAGGTCGACCGTCAGCCCGAGAGACGGCGCCCAGGCCAGGGATGCCCGGTACTCCCCGCCGTCCAGGACCCGCGCCGCCCGCGTGCCGGCCCAGGCCACCGTGGCGAGCGGCACCAGGGCCGCCACGAGCCACACGGTGCGGCCGAGCCGCCGCTGCCACCACGGGATCGCCGCCGCGACCCCCGCATGGGCGGCCAGCAGGAACAGCACCGCTTCAACTCCTTCGTGACGCCCGGGCCGTCGGTGTGCGACCGACTCGTGTCGATCGTCCTGGGGCAGTTCCCCGATTGACAGCCATGGGTGCCCGGTGTCGCCGCAATCAGTCCTGCGGTGGGGCAGACGGGTGCATCGCCGTCCGGTCCGGGTGGTCATCGGGTGAGGGAGGCAGCGCCGTCGCCGTCGCCGGGAACGCCGCCCGACTGCCATCCGCCGGCTGCCCGTTGACGGCCGCGCAGCGTGCCTCGTCGGCGTCGAGCTGGTGGTCGGCCCAGACGTAGCTCTCGGGCAACAGGTCGGTGATCAGGACGGTGCGGGTGCGGTCCCCCTCGCCGACGACGACCCTGAGGGCCGGGAAGTAGTCGAGAAGCACCTGCCGGCACCGGCCGCACGGAGGAACGACCCCCCGGTCGCGGTCGCCCACGGCGACGATCGTCTCCAGTTCGTAGGCGCCCTGGGCAGCCGCCGCGCCGATGAGGACCAGTTCCGCGCAGGGCCCTCCGGTGAAGTGGTAGGCGTTCACCGCGGTGACGATCCGGCCGTCCCGGGCGCGGGCGGCGGCTGCCATGGTGTGGTTGTCGCCCCGGCAGCGAGTACGCGCGACCCGCGCCGCGGCCTGGACGAGTTCGTGGTCGACGTGATGGGTCTGCGTGGTCATCTTCTCCGCCTCCGGTACGGGAGCGTCCACCGGCCGGTGGAACGCCGGGCACCTTCGGCGTCAGTGTCGCCCGCTCCGCCGCGGACGCGAAGACGACCGGTCAGAGCAGGTCGCGCGGGACCGTCTCGTTCCAGGTGCGGGAGAACACCCGTCGGCCGCCCTCGTAGCCGTCCAGCGTGGCGTCCACGAAGAAGTCCCGCTCGTCGCAGGTGAGACGGGTGTGGGTGACCACGCGGACGTCCCAGTCGTCACGCCGGAAGCTCATGGTCCACGTCGACTCGCCGCTGACGGACGTGAAGTCGTCGGCGACGTTCGCGTAGCGTTCGCGGGCGCGGCGGCCGACATCCAGCCCGATCTCCTCCAAGCGCGTCGTTCCCCCGTCCTTCACGATGTCCAGTTCGGCCTTGTAGCCGATCAGGTCGCGCCTGACCTCCCAGCGTTCCTCACGCGGTGTCAGCGTGGTGACGCTGAGCGGCGGGGTGCCCTCCGGTTCGCCGAAGAGGTCGGCCGAGGTGTCCTCGGGCCGGTCGGACGGCCGGACCGGGAGGGTGAGCGTGCTGGTGTTCTCGTGGACGCTGAGCCGGGCCGGCTTCGGCGGCGGCCAGGCGAGCGGCCAGTAGGACGTGGACAGGGAGAGCCGGATGCGGTGTCCGGGCGGGAAGGTCTGCCCCACTCCGTTGAGGTGGACGGTGGCGCGGTAGCGCCGGCCGGGCTCCAGCGGCTCGGGTTCCTCGGTGCTCTCGCACCGGGTGAGGTTGAGCAGTCCGTAGGTGACCCGGGTGGCGGCTCCGTCGGGGCGGACGTCGGAGAGGCGGGCGGCGACCATGGCGACCGGCTCGTCGACCGACAGGTCGAGGTCCACGGTCGGCGAACCGAGGATCTCCAGCCGCTCGGTCAGCGGCTCGGTCTCGAAGACCAGCGAGCCGCCGTCCTCCTCCCGCTGGTCGTAGGGCAGGTCGGGGGGTGCGTTGTAGGAGGCCCACTTGCCCGCGAACTGGCCGACGGACAGCGGCGACTGCACGGTCAGCGCCGCCCCCGCCCCGGCCGGGGCCGGCTGCCCGGCCGGTTCGGCGGGCGGTGCGATCCGGTGCCGGGTGAGCGGGTGGGTGACCTGGTGGACGTTGGGCGAGGGCCAGCTCGGCTCCGCCACCCAGCGGCCCGGCCGTTCCTCGTACGACGTGGACGGCGGCACGCTGTCCTGCATCCAGGTGCGCAGCATGGGGCCGTCCATCACGCCGTTGTCGGCGCCCTTGAGCCAGTGGTCCCACCAGCGCACCACCTCCTGGAGGTAGCCGATGGCGGGGCCGGGTTGGCCGAGGTGGGGGAACTTGTGCGACCAGGGGCCGATCAGTCCCTTGCGGGGCACGTCCAGGTTGGCGAGCAGCCGGGTGACCGCGTTGGAGTAGCCGTCCGCCCAGCCGCTGGAGGCGAGCACCGGGCAGCGTACGTCCTGGTAGTTCTCGGCGACCGAGGCGTGCCGCCAGTAGTCGTCGCGGCGCTGGTGGCGCAGCCACTGCAGGACCCAGGGCCGGGTGTGCTCCAGCCGCTGGAGCCACATGTCGCGCCAGCGTTCGCCGACCAGGGCGGGGTCGGGCGGGCAGGTGCCGTAGGCGAACATGGTGCCCGCCTCGGCCAGGTTGTCCGACAGCATCGCGCCGCCCATGTAATGCATGTCGTCGGCGTGCCGGTCGTCGGTGAAGGAGGCGATGACGACGGCCTTCAGGCTCGGCGGCCGCCTGGCCGCCACCTGGAGGGCCGCGAAGGCACCCCAGGAGATGCCCATCATCCCGGTGCTGCCGTCGCACCAGGGCTGGTCGGCGAGCCAGGCCAGGACCTCCTCGGCATCGGTCTGCTCCTGCTCCAGGTACTCGTCCCTCAGGACGCCCTCCGAGTCGCCGGTACCGCGCAGGTCGACGCGGACACAGGCGTAGCCGTGCCCGGCGATGTAGGGGTGGTTGACCGAGTCGCGGACGGCGGTGAGGTCCCGCTTCCGGTACGGGATGTACTCCAGGACCGCGGGCACGGGCTCCTGGTCGGACGACGTGGGGCGCCAGATACGCGCGGACAGGCGGACGCCGTCGGACATGGGGATGAGGACGTGTTCCTCTTCCTTCGTCGCGTACGGCAGATGGGTCACGTAACGCATGGGCCGGCGTTCTCCTCCTTCCTTGCGGTCGCCGCGGGGGCGCGTCACCGTTCCTGCGGCGGCTCGTCGAAGGACAGTCCGAGGGCCGCCACGCACTTGTCGTACTTCCGGCGCATGTCGTCCTCGTCGTCGCCGCCGGTGAAGATGTGCGCCAGCTCGTAGCTGTAGCTGTCCTGCTGGGGAAGGTCCGACAGCCGCTGTCCCTCCTCGGGGACCACCTCGATCCGCACGCCCGGTATCTCGCGCTCGATGCGGGCGATGTCCTCGGGCGAGGGCACGTTGCGCACGACACCGTCGGTGAACCAGCGGTAGTACCACTTGGCCGCCATCGCGTACGGGCCCTGCCGGTGCGGCATCCGCGGGTCGGTGCCCAGGGCGAGCGCGAGCATGCAGTGGTGGTTGGGCACCCCGTCCACGTACTGGAACAGCTCGGCGTGCGACTGGGAGTGGCGGGGGTTGATCTCCAGCAGGTTGATCTCCTGGCTGCTCGGGTCGTAGAAGTACTCCACGCTGAAGGTCGCCGAGTCGAACCCGATACGGCGCATCACGCGCTCGGTGACGTCATGGAGCCGGGCGACCACGTCCGGTGGCAGCGTCGAGGGGTACTGGTGGCGCAGGAAGCACGGGGAGTCCGGGTAGTCGATGGAGTCCAGGGTGCCGTAGACGGTCACCTCGCCCTGGTGGACGTAGCCCTCCACGGCGACCTGGATGCCGGTCAGCGCTTCCTCCGCCAGGCACACCCGGCCGCCGACACCGTCCATCTCGGACGGGACCTCGACCTGTTCGAGAATCCTCTCGAAGGGGCGGCCGACGCGGGAGATCCCCTCGCGTATCTCGGCGACGGCGCTGCGGAACTCCTCCTCGTCACCGACTCCGAAGGCCAGCTCCGAGGAGTAGGACAGGGCGGGCTTGACCCACATCGGGAAGCGCAGGCCGTCCGGGGGGCTCGGCCGGTCGGCGGCGAGATCGACCCGGCCGAAACGCGGGTGGCAGTCGGTGACCTTCTGCTGCTCCAGCCGGCTCCAGTACTTGTGCTCGCACTTGACCACCGACTCCAGGCTCGTGGTGCGGGTGCCGTAGCGCTCGCCCAGGATGGGGACCAGGGTGCTGACCGGGAAGTCCCAGTAGCCGACGATCGCGTCGATGCTTCCGTCGAAGGCGTCCAGCACACTCTGCGCCTTCTCGATGACCGTCGGCAGCGACACCTCGCCGACCTGGAGTTCCTCCACGGTCAGCAGGCCGTGGAAGCGCAGCGCATCGGCGCCCGGTACGGCTTTGAGGGTCGCGAGGTTGGCCTCGTCCAGGCCGACCACGAAGACGTTCTTCACGTCGTCGTCAGACATGAATCTCCTTTCAGGATCGCCGGCACGCCCCCTGTGTGGCACGCCCCGGTGCGGAGCCCGGCGGGGCCGGTGACCGCACGCAGGCGGCGGGTACCACCGAGTGGTCCGAACAAGCATCGGAGACGGGGCACCGGGCCTCCCGGCCTGCGCGGACACCCGGACCGACGAGCGGCGGCACCGTGCTCCGGCGGCGGATGACCGGCGAACGGACCGTTTCCTTCCGGGATCGGGGGGACCCGTCTCACTGAAGGTGCCGCTTCGGGCCGGGGTGCCCCGCGGGCCCCGGCGGCACACGTTGTCCGACCGCGGGCCCGGGCCCGGAAGGATGCGACGACCATGACCGATCAGCCGTCCGACCTGCCGGACGTCACCTCGCTGCTGCTGAGCACCGACTCGCTGGAGGAGTTCCTCCAGGCCCTCGCGGACAGCGCGCTGTCCCTGGTGCCCGCGGCCGGCGGTACCGGAATCACCCTGGAGCGGCAGCACCGGCCACTGAGGTTTTCTCAACGGTGATCACTTCCAGATTCCGTTGAGGACGAGGGCCGCGCGGGCGATGTCGCCGATGCGGCTGGGGCTGAGCGTGACGTGCTGCAGGGTGCGCCATCGCTGCTTGAGTTCGGCGGCGGTGCGCTCGCCGAGCGCCCGTAGGTGTCGCAGCAGGGTGTTGGACATGCGGGTGTCGACGTGAAGCGCCTGCTCGGACTTGCCTTTTGGGCGTCGGACGGGGATGCGGATGCCGATGCCGGCGCCGATGTAGCCCTTGTCCGCCAGGGTCGGCAGGCCGTCGGCCGCCGCCTTCTAGAGGGCGGGCAGGGCATGAATGCGTGCGGCGGTGATGTCGGGGGTAGAGCCGGGCTCGACGCCGGAGACCCACAGCGGGGTGCCGTCCGGAGCGGCCAGGAACTGCACGTTGCCGCCGAACGCCTTGTGTTTCTGGCTGAACCACAGGTCGTTGCCGTTGTCGCGGACACCGGCCAGCCGGTTCGATTCGATCAGCGTGCCGTCCAGGATCACGTGGGTCATACCTTCGCGCCGACAACGGTCCAGGACTTCATGCAGGTCCGGGGCCTGGTCGGCGAGGACATCGATGCCCTCGTGCAGGTAGCGGTACCCGGTGGCCTGTGAGACTCCGGCATCCCGGGCCAGGCAGTGTACGCAGCCGCGCTCTCGGAACCAGCGCAGCACCAGCACCGCCTGGCGGAACGGGCCAAGCGCCCGGCTGCCGCGCGGGGTACCGATGTGCCGTCGGTGCGCGGCGAGCAGACGCGACAGGTACTCCACGACATGGCGCGGGACATCGAGCATGACAACATAGGTGACCAACGTGAGGCCTCTGGTGGTTACGGACATGATCTTGTGGTGAGACCTGTCCTACCAGGGGCTTTACGTCTGTCCGAGGCCGTGGCCGGCCCGCTCTCGCCGGTGATCCACACCGGTTCGCTTCGATCATTTCACTGAGAAAACCTCACTGACCGTCGTGAGCGCCGGCCTGAGCGCCGCCGAGCTGGACGAGGCGCAGTACGGGCAGGACGACGGGCCATGCCTCCAGTCGCTGCGCACGGGCGAGGAGATCATCGTCGCGGACATGCTGGACGAGCACCGCTGGGGCCCCTACCCGGCCTACGCGGCCGCCCAGGGCACCCGCTCGTCCGCCTCGGTGCCGATCGCCGCCCATACGCACACGGCCGGCGCGCTGAACGTCTACTCACCGAAGGCGTCCGGCATCACCGACACCGATCTCCTCGGTCTGCGAGCGCTCGCGTCCCAGGCCACCGGGGCCATCGCGCTCGCGCAGCGGATCTCCGACGCCCAGCAGTACGCCGCCGACCTGCAAACGGCCATGGAGTCGCGCAGTGTCATCGACCAGGCGATCGGCGTGATCATGGCCCAGCAGCGGTGCCCGGCCGAGGAGGCGTTCACCCTGCTGCGCAAGGCCTCCCAGCACCGCAACGTCAAGCTCCGTGACCTGTGCAGGGAACTGATCACCAACATCGGTGGAGGCCGGCCCCCGGACGGGCACACCTTCCGTCCCCGGCCCTGACCGCCCCTCCCTTCCGTACCGCCTCTCCATTGCGTCCGGACCGCCGGTGCGGTGCGGGCCGCGGCCGTGCGGGCAAGCCCGGCGCGGCCGCTGCGGCTGCCGTGGTCCCCCGCCGGGGCCGCGGAGCAGCGCGGGGGAATGCAGGGCTCCCATGTGGTTGTTGTTGCCCGGCATGACTTCCGCACGCAAGCTCGGCACGTCCGGCCTCGAGGTCTTCCCGCTCGCCCTGGGCGGCAACGTCTTCGGCTGGACCGCCGACGAGAAGCAGTCCTTCGCCGTCCTGGACGCGTACACGGCCGCCGGCGGGAACTTCATCGACACCGCCGACTCCTACTCGGCATGGGCGGAGGGCAACCGCGGCGGAGAGTCCGAGACCGTCATCGGCGAGTGGCTGCGGGCCCGCGGCAACCGCTCCGACGTGATCATCGCCACCAAGGTCAGCCAGCACCCCGAGTACCGGGGCCTGACCGCCGCCAACATCAAGGCCGCGGCCGAGGCCTCCCTGCGCCGCCTGGGCACCGACCACATCGACCTGTACTACACGCACTTCGACAAGCCGGAGGTGCCGGTCGAGGAGATCATCGGCGCGCTGGACGCGTTGGTGCGGGCGGGCAAGGTCCGCCACATCGCGGCCTCCAACATCTCCGCCGACCGCCTGCGGGCCTCCCTGGACTTCTCCGAGCGCGAGGGCCTGGCGCGCTACGTGGCGCTCCAGCCGCACTACAACCTGGTCTCCCGCGACACCTACGAAGGTGAGCTGCAGCGCGTCGCCGAGCGTGCCGGACTCGCCGCCGTCCCGTACTACGCGCTGGCATCCGGCTTCCTGACCGGCAAGTACCGGCCGGGCGCCACGGTGGACAGCGCGCGGGCGCAGGGCGCCGCCGAACACCTGCACACCGGGCGCGGCCGGCGGGTCCTCGCCGCTCTCGACGAGGTCGCCCGGGCCCACGACGCCGAGATCGCCTCCGTGGCCCTCGCCTGGCTCGCGGCCCGGCCGACGGTGACCGCGCCGATCGCCTCGGCCCGGACGGTCGACCAGTTGCCGGCCCTGCTGAAGGTGGCGGAGCTGCGACTGACGGACGACGAACTCGACCGGCTCACCAAGGCGTCCGCCTGACGGCTTCGCGCTCGCCGGTGCGGCGGGGCGCGGCGGTCGCTCAGGTCAGTGTGCTCTCCTCCACGTTCTCCGTACGTCCGTACAGCACCTGCTCGTTGGTCTCGAGTTCGTTGATGAGCTTCAGGCAGGTGCTGATGCCGTTGCCGACCAGCTCGTCGGCGGTCTCTCCGTACTCGACCTGGTAGACGGTGTTGGCGGCGCGGTCGTCGTCGGCGGTGCCGTGCGGGTCTCGCCAGGTGCCGTGCGCGCCGATCTCGGTCGCCGCCTGGAAGACGAAGGCGATGGTGTGCGCCTTGGCGCGGGGCACGGTCAGTGTCAGTAGCTCACGCTCCGCCCGCCGCAGCCGGACGCCGGTCTCCTCGTCGCCGAAGAGCAGGGCGCAGAGGACGTCCTTGGACCGGCACAGCAAGTCCTCCGCCTCCGGCGACCGGTGCTGCGGGCCGATCACCGGGCCGCCCTTCGGTGGCGGGGTGCGCAGGGCGCCCCGGTCGGTCAGGTCCTGCCGGGTCAGTCCGCGGTGCTCGTCCACCCAGGCCCGTAGCACGGCGTGGTCCAGGGCGAGCGCGCGTACGCGTGCCAGGCGCGCGGCGCGCTCGTCCTCCGTCTCCTCCCGCGGGGCGGGTGCCTCCCCGGCGCGGGGCGCCGGCAGTGCCGGCGGCAACGCCAGGTCGAGGAGTTGTTGCACCAGCCAGTCGCGCGGCCGGTCGCGCAGAGCGCGCCGGACCCGGCTCCGTAGTTCGTCACCCATCTCGCTGCGCACGCGGCCCACGATGCCGTGGATGTCGTCTCCATGGTTCATGCCCCGGACCGTACGGTCACGGCATCATGGGCCGAGGCCGGTCGCTTCCCCGTCAGTCCAACGGGTGAAGCGGCTGCCGGGCGCCGGTCACAGCGCGTGCTGGAGGCGGTCCGCCATCAGCTGGACGAACCGGGCCGGCTCCTTCGGCTGACCCCCTTCGGCGAGCACCGCCAGGCCGTACAGGAGCTGCGCCATCTCGGCGAGGTCGGTCCGGTCCGCACTGTCCCGGTGCGCCTGGTTGAGCCCCTTCACCAGCTGGTGGTCCGGGTTGAGTTCCAGGATCCGCTTGGCGCGGGGGACCTCCTGTCCCATCGCCCGGTACATGTTCTCCAGGGCGGGGGTCAGGTCGTGCGCGTCGGAGACGACACAGGCCGGTGAGACGGTGAGGCGGGAGGAGAGCCGGACCTCCTTGACGTCCTCGTCCAGCTGCTCCTTCATCCAGCCGAGCAGCGCGGAGTACTCCTCGGCCTGCTTCTCCCGGCCGCCGTCGGCGGTGTCGCCCCCGGCGTCGAGGTCGATGTCGCCCTTGGCGACGGACCGCAGCTTCTTGCCCTCGTACTCGCCGACGGCGTCGGCCCACACCTCGTCGACGGGGTCGGTGAGCAGCAGCACCTCGATGCCCCGGCCGCGGAACGCCTCCAGGTGCGGGGAGTTCTCGATGCTCTGCCTGGACTCGCCGGTCAGGTAGTAGATCTCCTCCTGTCCGTCCTGCATCCGCTCCACGTACTGCTTGAGCGTGGTCGGCTCCGAGTCGCGGTGCGTGCTCGCGAACGACGCGACGGCCAGGAGGGCGTCGCGGTTCTCTGCGTCGGTGACCAGTCCCTCCTTCACCACCGTGCCGAACTCCCGCCAGAAGGTGGCGTAGCGCTCCTGGTCCTTGGCCATCATGTCCTTGACCGTGGACAGGACCTTCTTCGTCAGCCGTCGCCGCATCATCTCGATGTGGCGGTCCTGCTGGAGGATCTCGCGGGACACGTTGAGCGAGAGGTCGGCCGCGTCGACGACGCCCTTGACGAAGCGGAGGTACGACGGCAGCAGCGCCTCGCAGTCGTCCATGATGAACACGCGCTTGACGTACAGCTGCAGGCCGCGCCTGAACTCCCGTGCGAACAGGTCGTGGGGGGCGTGGGCGGGGAGGAAGAGCAGTGCCTGGTATTCGAAGGTGCCTTCCGCCTGGAGGCGGATGGTCTCCAGCGGGTCCCGCCAGTCGTGGCCGATGTGCTTGTACAGCTCGTGGTACTCGTCGTCGGACACCTCGTCGCGCGGCCGCGCCCACAGTGCCTTCATCGAGTTGAGCGTCTCGGGCCGGGGCTCCTCACCGCTCTCGTCCTCGGCGGCGGGGCCTTCGGGCATCATCCGGACGGGCCAGGTGATGAAGTCCGAGTACCGCTTGATGATCTCCCTGATCTTCCAGGGGGAGGTGTAGTCGTGGAGCTGGTTCTCCGGGTCGGCCGGCTTGAGATGGAGGGTGACGGAGGTGCCCTGCGGCGCGTCGTCGACCGTCTCCAGCGTGTACGTGCCCTCGCCGCGCGACGTCCAGCGGGTGCCCTGGCTCTCGCCGGCGCGACGGGTCAGCAGGGTGACCTCGTCCGCCACCATGAAGCCGGAGTAGAACCCGACGCCGAACTGGCCGATGAGCCCTTCCGCACCGGCCGCGTCCTTGGCCTCCCGCAGTTCCCGGAGGAACTGCGCGGTGCCCGAGTTGGCGATCGTGCCGATGAGCCGGCCGACCTCGTCGTACGACATTCCGATGCCGTTGTCCCGCACGGTGAGGGTGCGGGCGTCCTTGTCGACGTCGATCTCGATGTGCAGGTCGGAGACGTCGGCGTCGAGCGTGTCGTCCCGGAGCTTCTCGAGGCGCAGTTTGTCCAGCGCGTCGGAGGCGTTGGAGACGAGCTCTCGAAGGAAGACATCCTTGTTCGAGTAGACCGAGTGGATCATCAGCTGCAGCAGCTGACGGGCCTCTACCTGAAACTCAAACGTCTCGGCCGGCATGATCGCGAATACCTCACAGGTCCTGTCGTCGGAACTGGTGGAAGCTACTGTAAAACACCACGTCAGCGCAGTTGGGCGGAATGGGCGGGGCGGCCCGTTCGGCGCGGTGCGGGAGACGGCCCGACGGCCGCGGCCCGCCGCCTCTACTCGGTCACCTCGGTCACCTCGTCGAGGAGTTGCGGGCCGTTGTTGCGGACGCTGTTGACGGCCGTGGAGACGGGCCGGGCGTTCAGCCGCCCGTCGGCGGGCCGGGTCAGCAGGGCGCGCAGTTCGTCAGGGTCCTGGTGGGCGGGGTCGAGCCAGGCGTCGTAGTGGTCCTCGGTGAGGGCCAGGGGCATGCGGGGGTGCACGCGACCGGCGGCGTCGGTGGCCTCGGTGGTGATCACCGTGCAGGTCATCAGCCACGCGGACCCGTCGTCCGGTGCGGCCTCCGGGTCGCGCCAGTACTCGTACAGCCCGGCCAGCGCCATGACCCGGCCGTCCTCCGGGTGGATGAAGTAGGGCTGCTTGCGGGACCTGCCCGTCCTGGGGTCCTCGCGCTGCTGCCACTCGTAGAAGCCGTCGGCCGGCAGCAGGCAGCGGCGCCGGGCGAACGCGGCACGGAAGGCCGGCTTCTCATGGACGCTCTCCACCCGGGCGTTGATCATCCGCGCGCCGGTCTTCACGTCCTTGGCCCACGAGGGCACCAGGCCCCAGCGCAGCGTCCGCAGCTCCCGCGCCGCCTGTGCGGCGTGGGCGGCATGGGCGGCATCGTCTTCGTCGCGGGGAGTGCGCTCGAGGACGGCCCACACGTCGTCGGTCGGCGCGACGTTCCAGTTCGGCGCGAGGCGCTCCTCGGCACGCCAGTCGGTGACCTGGAAGAGCTGGACCAGGTCCTCGGGACTGCGGGTGGAGACGTAACGGCCGCACATGCCGTCACTCTCCCACCGACGGTGCCTCCCGCGCGGCGGCCGGGTGCCCGTGTCGAGTGGAAGCCGAGCGCGAACCGAGCGGAGGACGAGCGGAAAGGTGCGGAAGGGGCGGACCGGACCTCGTGTCGCCGTCCGGCTGAACCCCGGGGCCGGTACCGGCGACGGGGACCGGCGCCGGCGCCCGTGAGTGCGGGCCCCGGCGGGTGCCGGGGCCCGAGCGCCTGAGGTGTCTGTGTCCCGGGGGGCGCCGCGCCGCGCCCCGCCGCTGCCGGCTAGGAGACCTGGGCCTTGTCGTACAGGGCCTTCGCCTCGTTTCCGAAGTACGGGCCGAACATGCGGTTCGGCAGGAACGTGTAGCCGAAGCTGTTCACGGACACCTGCAGCCCCGTGCCGGTCGCCTCGCTGAAGCCGGTGAACCACGGTCCGCCGCTGGAACCGCCCGTCATGTTGCAGGCGAGGCTGTGGTCCTGCGAGAACAGGAAGTCCTTCGAGCTGTTGCCGCTGCAGTAGACCAGCTTCGAGCCGTCGTACGGCGAGGCGGCCGGGAAGCCGAAGGCGTACATCGGCTTGTTGTAACCGCCGTTGAACTGGAGGCCCTGCGCACCGACGACCGAGGTGAGCGTCCGGCCGTTCAGCGGGGCGACGACCGCCGCGCCGACGTCGTGGTTGATGTCCTCGCTCGCCTCCCACTGCGGGGTGGTGAGCGTCTTGGTCGCGGTCCACTGACCGTACGGCGCGCTGCCGTTGTCGTAGGCCGGTACGAAGACCCAGTTGGTGTGCCAGCTGCCCTGGTACTTGACGCAGTGTCCGGCGGTGATGACGGTGCTGGCGTTCTGGCTGGTCACGGCGTTCCCGGAGCAGGAGGCGGTCCGCCCCTGGAAGGTGAAGAACACGCGGCCCGACGTCTTCACGACCGCTCCGCCGCCGGTCCACGCACCGCCGGCCTGCGGGAAGGCGGCAGGGGCCGCGGTGGGCTCGACCGTAGTCGTGGCCGCGGCCGTGCGTCCGGCGTCGACGGGAGGCTTCAGCCGCTTTGCGGCCTGCGGGGTGAGCAGCAGATCGAGTGGGGTGGCGCCGCGCATGCGCTCGGCGGTCCAGTAGGTGCGGGAGGCGTGCTGTTCGGCCTGGGAGACGGCGCGAGCCGGCACGGGCTTTCCGGAAGTCGACGGTGGTGTTTCCGCGTTGGCCGCGCCAGCCCCGACCAGGCCGCCGGTGAACAGGGCTCCGACGGTCAGCAGGATGCCCGCGGCAGTACGATGGCGTCTCACGCATGTCTCCTTCTGCCGTGCCCGAACGGCCGCGCCCGGGCAGGGTGGGGGTACGAAGAGCGGTGCGGATAGACGTGCGTTACGCAGCGTGCCACGGAAAACCTGGCTTGTCAGGTGCGCGTCACAAGAGTTTTTGCGGCACCGCCGGGGCAACGGGGGGCAGTTGGCCGTGCCGCAGCCGTCGAGCCGGCGCGATGACGGGCCGGTCTCACGTCCTCAGCCGGCGTGCAGGATCCGAAAGCGATCGGGATCCGCCGGGTCTCGATCGACGACTTGGACCGGCGTCCCAGCCCCTTGCCAGACGCTGGTGCCCGGTGTGCGGGAGAACCGGATCCGGCCGCGAGTGCCTTCGACTGCGACGCGCGGCCAGGCTCCGGCCGTGCGCGCCCGGTCCGCGCCGTGAGTGCGGAGCACATCGGCGAGGACGGTGACCGTGTCGTAGCCCTCGAAGGCGACGAAGGAGGGC
This sequence comes from Streptomyces hamibioticus, assembly GCF_047946815.1. Taxonomy (NCBI): domain Bacteria; kingdom Bacillati; phylum Actinomycetota; class Actinomycetes; order Kitasatosporales; family Streptomycetaceae; genus Streptomyces; species Streptomyces hamibioticus. The sequence goes on along the minus strand of NZ_JBKKQY010000001.1, from coordinate 7,156,079 downwards.
GCTTCGGCCAGCCGCTCCCGCAGGGCCGTCTCGACGCGCGCGCCGAGTGGGCCGAGGCGCTCGGGCAGGTAGCGCAGGAACGGGATCGCGGCGCCGTCGCCGCCCAGCAGGGCCGCCCATTCGGCGAACTCCGGTTGCCCGGCCGGAGCACCGATCACGGTCTCGGCGAGGCGCCGGTCCCGGCGGACGGACCGGACGACCGACACCGCCGGTTCCGGGTGGCCGACCAGAAGAAGGAGGGCTGTCGCACGCCGGCCGGCGAGGGCGTCGCACACGCCCGTGGGGCCGAGCGCGCGCATGTCGAGTTCGGTGACGGTGCCGCCGCGCGGAGCGAGGTGGTCCCGCAGGATGCGGGCCCCGGACGCCCAGTAGACACTCGGCTCGGCTGCCACGGCGATGCGGCTGTGGCCCGCCCCGAGGAGGAAGTCCGCGTAGATCCGCCAGCCGTGGGACTGTGCCGGGGCGAGGCGCGCGACCCATTCCGTCGGCTGCTCGGTGAGCGCGTCGAGAACCGCCGACGAGCAGAGGAACGGCAGACCGAGGGCGTCGGCCCGGGCGGCAGCGGCGCGAGCGACGACGCTGTGGTACTCCCCCGCCAAGGCAGCCACGTCCAGGCGGGCCAATTCGTCCACGGCCGCCGCGGCCCGCTCCGGGTCGGCCGCGGTGTCGCGCACCACCAGCCGGAGCGGCCTTCCGACGATCCCGCCGGCGTCGTTGACGTCGCGAACGGCCAGCTCCATTCCGGCGAGCAGGTGCCGGCCCGCCTCGACCCAGCCGGGCCGGGTCAGCGGGACGAGAGCTCCGATCCGGACGGCTGGTCCGTCGGCCCGCTCCGCGACGGGCGACGGCGGTGAGGACGATGGCGGTGGCGGTGGCGGTGGCGGTGGCGGTGGCGGTGGCGGTGGCGGAGCATTCATGCGTTGACGTCTCCCGAGTGACGGTATGGCTGTTCGCCCGGACTGCAGAGGGAACGCCGGTGGCGACGAGACGCCGGTCGGCGGTGTGGCGCACCGGCGTCACACCGTGCCGAACCACGCCTCAGCGAGTGAAGGCAGCGTTCCCTCGGCAGGCACACCCAGTTCCCGCATGTACCAGGGGAGGTCGCTGTACACGTGCAGCAGCGTGTGGGCGAGCAGCGTGGACGGCTCGAAGGTGTGCCCGTACGCCCCGGCCAGCCGGGCCAGCAGTTCCGGATCGCCCCGGGTGACGAACAGGCCGGCGCCCACGAATCGTAGGCGCGGTCCCCGATCATGGCCGGTTCGAAGTCGAAGACCCCGGTCAGGCGCCGGCCGTCGGGGTCCACCAGGAAGTGCTGCCGCATGACCTCGGTGTGCAGCAGAACACGGTGCGGGGCGCGCGGCAGCGGCACCGAGGCGAGGAAATCCGGGATCTGTTCCAGCCAGGCGGCCGCCAGGCCGTGGGCGCGCTGCCGTTCCACGGCCCCGGCAGCCTGGCGGTCCAGGAAGGCGCCCCAGTCCCCGGGGCCGAGGACGTCCTCGAGGGGATCGGGGCCGAGGGAGTGCAGCGCCGCCAGGGTCTCACCGATCTCGGTGACGAGCCGTTCCCGGTGGCTCCGCGGCATCCGGTCCCAGGCGTGGGCCAGGTTCTCGCCGCGGAGCCGGGACATCAGGACGTACCGCCAGCCGTTCTCGTACGGGCCGAAGTCACGTACCTGCGGTGTCGGTACCGGAAGCCGCCCCTGGAGGTGGGTGAGGACGCGGCCCTCGGCGACGCCCCGGCGGGCGGCGGTTCCGGGGAAGAGCTTGAGCACGTGTTCGTCACCCACCGCGTAGACCGGCTGGGACCCGTCCGGGAACCGAGTCAGCGGCACGCCGGCGAGACCGAGACGCGCACAGAGATCCTCCGCTCCCGGACGCATCACCGTCTCGTCGGGGACGACCGCGTCCCACTGCCCGGACGTTTCCACGGGAGGAAGCATGATCGGGACCGTACTTCCGCCGGTCGCCGGGAGGCAACGAGGTTTTCCGGCTCGTCCACGGTCTACCGTTACCTGTCGTACGGCTGTCGCAACGACCGCCACCCCGGCCCGCAGGAGAGAGCACAGCGACATGGCGGCAAAGGAACTCCGCCCCCACCAGCGAGAAGCCGTGGACGCGGTACTGCGGGCCCTGGAGTTGCCCGCCGGGCGGACCGTGCCGGAGCGGGGACTGCGGACACAGGTGGTCATGGCGACCGGGTCGGGCAAGAGTCTCGTCGCCGTACGCAGCGCGGAGGAGCTGCGGGCGGGCCGGGTGCTGGTGCTCGTGCCCTCGCTGGACCTGCTCGCGCAGACGGAGGCCGCGTGGCGCGAGGGAGGCCGTACGGGCCCGGTGGTCGGGGTGTCGTCCCTGCGCGGGACGGAGGCGTCCTTCCCCAACACCACGGACGTGGACGAGCTGGTCGCCCGGGTCCGGCCGTTCGACAAGGTGACGGTGTTCGCCACGTACGCCTCGCTGGGGCTCGGCACGCTGGAGCGCGCGCACGCCGCCGGCCTTCCGGGCTGGGACCTGGTCGTGGTCGACGAGGCGCACCGGACCTCGGGCCGGATCGGCAAGCCGTGGGCGGTCGTCCACGACAACCGGCGGATCCCGTCGCTGCGCCGCCTGTACATGACCGCCACGCCCCGGCTGTGGCAGCTGGACGAGGAGCAGGGACGGGGACAGGAGCAGGGACTGGGGGGCGAGCAGGGGCGGGGCGCGCCGGGTGAGCTGGTGGCTTCGATGGAGGACGATCCGGACGGGCCGTTCGGGGCGCGCTGCCACACCCTCACGCTGTCCCAGGCGATCGACCGCGGCATCTGTGCGCCGTACCAGGTGGTGTGCGTGGATGTCACGGACACGCACTTCCGGGCGGCGGTGCTGCTCGGCGCGGACGGGCGGTCGGAGCGGGTGCGCGGGGCGCGGCTCGCGGCGTTGCAGGCCGCGCTGGTGAAGGCGGCCTCGGAGGAGGGCTTCGCGCGTACGCTCGTCTTCCACCACCTGGTGAGGGAGGCCGAGGCGTTCGCCGCCGGCCTGCCGGACGTCGCCCGGCGGCTGCACGCCGTGGACGCGCGGTCGTATCCGCGCACGGTATGGGCCGACTGGCTGTGCGGAGAACACGCGCCCCGGCACCGCCGCCGGGTTCTCGGCGAGTTCGCCGGCGGCGTCGCCGCGGACGGCACGGTCGCCGAGAAGGCCTTCCTGGGCTCGGTGAAGGTCCTGGGCGAGGGCGTGGACATCCGCGACTGCGACAGCGTCTACTTCGCCGACGTGCGCGGTTCCATGCCCGACCTCGTCCAGGCCGTCGGCCGGGCGCTGCGGATGCGCCCCGGCGAGGGCAAGCTCGCCTCCCTGGTCGTGCCGGTCCTGCTCGGCCCCGGCGAGACGCCGGACACCATGCTCACCTCCCGGGCGTACGGCGGGCTGGCGAAGCTCCTGGAGGCACTCAGGGCGCACGACGCCCGCATCGTGGAGCAGTTGGCCGAACCCCAGGCCCGAAGCGGTGTCAGGGGTGTACAGACACGGACCGCGGGCGACGAGGACCGCGGTGCGGTGTCCTTGCCGGCGCAGGCGCTGCTGAAGTTCAGCACCCCGCGCGACCCCGCGCAGCTGGCCGCGTTCATCAAGCTGCGGGTCCTCCGGCCCGAGCACGCCCACTGGCGCCGCGGCATGGAGGCCGCCGCCGTCTACCACCGGCTCCACGGCGACCTGAAGGTGCCGTTCACCTACCGCGTCCCCGAGGGCGACCGGGCCCGGGAGGCAGGGTGGTCGGCCTCGCTCGCCGCCTTTCCGCTGGGGCAGTGGATCGCCGACGCCCGACGCCTCCACGCCCGCGGCGCCATGGACGACGAGCGCGTGGTGCAGTTGGAGAAGCTGGACATGGTCTGGTCGCACCACGACGTCGCGTGGGAGGAAGGGCTGGCCGCCGCCCGCGGGTGGGCCGCCGAGCACGGGCACCTCCTGGCACCGCTGGACGCCGTGCACCGCGGTCACAAGGTGGGCATCTGGCTGAAGAACGCGCGCGCGGCCGCGCGGCGGGCACAGGAGAACGAGCGGCGGCGGGCCGAGGGCCGGCCGGGGAGGCCGACGGCCGGTGCCCTGTCGCAGGAGCGTCGTGAGCAGCTGGAGGACATCGACCCGGCCTGGTGCCCGGCATGGCCGGTCGAGTGGCAGCGCTGCTTCCATCTGACCCGGCTGCACCTGGAGGCCGGCGGCACGCTGCCCACGGCGCCGGGCGAGGTCGTCCGCCAGGGCGAGGACCTGGGGCGGTGGGTGGCGTCGGTCAGGCTCGGCTGGGACGGGCTCACCGGCGTACAGCAGTGGATGTGCGAGCACATCCTCGGCATCCGGCCCGCCACCGAGGGCGAGAGGCCGCCCGCGCGTCGTACGCAGGCGGAGAAGTGGGCCGTGAACTACGCCGCCGCGCGGCAGTTCTACGAACGTGAAGGGCACCTGCGCGTGCCGCGCAGGCACGTCGAGCGGATCGTGGTCGGCGGCGGGGACGACGACCGCGCCGGCGACGGCGATGAGCGGCAGGAGCTGGAGATCCGGCTCGGGGCGTGGATCGGCAATCAACGCAGCAGGGCCGCGGCGCTCACGCCGGAACGGGTCGAGCGGCTGTCCGCGATCGGGATGCGCTGGGCGTAGCGGTCGCCGTGGCCGATGGGGTATCGCGGCGGTCCGGCGGGTGCCCGGTGCGAACGAAGCGGGTGGCGAGCGTGGGTGCCGTTCGCACTCGGCGCCCGGAACTCGCGCCGGCCTGCGTTTCCGCGGGCCCCCGCGCACCCCGGTCCGCCGGCGCGGACCCGCCTCGTGCATGATCGGTGAGGCCCCTCGACCTCAGGGCGGGGAGGCGCCTACCGAACGCGAAGGAGATGGCGTTGTCCATCTGGGAGTCATCGGCGATATTCGCCGCCGGCATCGGTGCCGGCACCATCAACACCATCGTCGGCTCGGGAACCCTGATCACGTTCCCGGTGCTGCTCGCCACGGGATTGCCGCCGGTGACGGCGACCGTGTCCAACGCCCTGGGGCTGATCCCCGGGTCCGTCAGCGGCGCCATCGGCTACCGGGCGGAGCTGACGGGGCAGCGCCCACTGGTCCTGCGGCTCGGCACCGCGGCCGCGATCGGCGGACTGGCGGGGGCGGTACTGCTGCTCATGCTCCCGGAGACCGCCTTCGAGACGATCGTCCCCGTCCTCGTGGCGCTCGCGCTGGTCCTCGTCGTCCTCCAGCCGCGACTGTCGGCGCTGGTCCAGCGGCGCCGTGCCCGCGCGGGCACGGCCACGAGGACCGACGGCGGTCCGGTCCTCTTCGGCGGCCTCCTGCTCGCCAGCGTCTACGGCGGCTACTTCACGGCGGCCCAGGGGATCATCTACCTCTCCCTGATGGGCACGCTGCTCGACGACAGCATCCAGCGCCTGAACGCCGTGAAGAACGTCCTCGCCGCGATCGTGAACAGCATCGCGGCACTGTTCTTCCTCTTCGTCGCCGACTTCGACTGGACCGCCGTCCTGCTCATCGCCGTGGGCTCCGCGATCGGCGGGCAGCTCGGCGCGCGGATCGGGCGCCGGCTGCCTGCGGCGGCGCTCCGCCTCTTCATCGTCGTCGTCGGCACCTTCGCCATCGTCCAGCTCCTGCTGCGCTGAGACGTTCGCGGGGGCGGCCGGCGAAGCCACACGGCGCGGCGGTCAGACGGCACGGCGGAAGACCTGGCGTGAACCGCCTTCCGGGCCCGGGTCGGTGACCTCGGCCGGCTCGAAGCCGAGGCGCTCGTAGAAGACACGGGCGCCGCCGGCCACGGCGGCCGGGTGGTCGACGCCGAAGGTGACCACCTCAAGGGTGCCCGGCTGCCGTACGAACCGGCGCACGGCCTCCGCCATCAGGGCGCGGCCGACCCCCGTCCCGCGCTGCTCCCGCGACACGACCAGCCAGTGGATGTGGTGGACCGGGCCCTCGGCGCCGAACAGCAGGCCGCCGAGGAGCCCCGGCCCCGACGCATCGGCGACCAGGGCGGTGGACCGCCGGATGTGCTCCCGCACGGCACGGTGAAAGCCCGGTTCCGCGACCATCGGGCCGAACCAGTGCTCGACCTGTGCCGCGAGGCCGAGAAAGCCGTCGAAGTCCTGCTCCTGTGCCGGTCTCACCGTCATCGGGCCAGTGTGACAGACGACCACCGCGCGGCCGGCCGCGAGCGGCGTCGTTCTAGGCTGACGTCATGCAGACACCGGGGGACGTGATCGACGGGCGGTTCGAGCTGCTGGAACGGCTCGGCAACGGAGGCATGGGCACGGTGTGGCGGGCCCTCGACACCGTGCTGCAACGCGAGGTGGCGCTCAAGGCGGTGCGTCCGGACGCGGAGGCCACGGACGTGGTCCGTGAGCGGGTGCTGCGGGAGGCCAGGGCGCTGGCGCGGCTGAACCACCCGCACGTGGTGACGGTCCACCAGGTGATCGAGGCGGGCCCCCACCCATGGATCGTGATGGAGCTGGTCCCCGGCGTCTCACTGGAACAGCGCCTCGCCCAGGGGCCGTTGACGGCTCGGGAGGCGGCGCGGGTCGGCCGGCAGGTGCTGTCCGCGCTGAGTGTCGCCCACGCGGCGGGCGTCCGGCACCGGGACGTCAAACCCGCCAACATCCTGCTGCGGGCCGACGGCACCGCCGTCCTGACCGACTTCGGCATCGCCGCGCTGCACGGCGCGACCGCGCTCACGGCCACCGGCGAACTCGTCGGCTCGCCCGAGTACATGGCTCCGGAGCGCATCCGGGGCCGGGACGACGACCCGGCCTCCGACCTGTGGTCCCTCGGCCTCGTGCTGTACGTCTGCGCCGAGGGCGTGAACCCCCTGCGCCGCACGACGACGCTCGCCACGCTGGCGGCGGTCCTCGACGACCCGGTGCCGCCGCCCGTGCGCTCCGGCCCGCTCGCCCCCGCGCTCACCGCGCTGCTGGTGCGCGATCCGGCGGCACGGCCCGACGCGGCCCGGCTGGACGCCATGCTCGCGCAGGCGGAGTCGGGTGCCGCCGCGCACTGGGACCGGCCGACGGTGACGGCCGGTCCCGCACCGGCGCCCGCGGCGACGCCCACGCAGCCGGACGTGCCGGCACCGGCATCGTGGCCGGACGCCTCGGCCCCCGCTCCGCGTCCGGATGTGCCGGTCCCGGCGCCGCCGCGGCGGCTGCGCAGGCCCGTCCTCGCCGGCGTGGCCGTCACCGCGATCGCCGCCGCGGTGGCGGTCGCCCTGTCGCCGCCGTGGACGGGCGGGAAGGACGGCACCGGCCGCGCGACGGGCGGCCGGACGACAGGCGCGTCCACCACGCCGTCCCCGAGCCCCACTCCCTCCACGCAGCCGCAGTCGCCCGACCCGGAACAAGGCCCGGCCCGGCGACCCGGCCCGTCCGCTGCGACGTCCCCGTCCCACTCCCCCGCTCCGGCCACCACCGCACCGCCCGACGGCCGCGATCCCAGTGGCCGCTGGATCGCCCAGCTGCACTCCGAGCCCGTGTCCTCGGGCACGGCTGCCCGGGACCGGCGACTCGCCCTGGTCCGCGCAACCGTCCCGGACGCCCGACTGCTCCGGAGCGACGACTACGCCTCGCTGCGCCCCGGATACTGGGTGGTCTATGCCCCCGGACCGTTCGGCGACGGCCGTGCGGCACTCGAGTACTGCGCCGAGCACGGCCGTACGACGGCGAACACGTGCCTGGGCCGGTACCTGAGCCGTGACCCGTCCGACGCGCCCCTCCAGTGCCGCCCCCCGGCCACGAACCCCACGGGGCGCTGCGTCCGCAACGGCTGACGGCCCGGCAGCACGGGATGACGGCCTCATCGTCCGTCACGTGTCCGCGGGGGCCGAGGAGGCCGCGGTCCGGCCCCCGGACGGGAAAACCGCGGTTTCCGTTCTCCGCCTCGAGATCCATTCGGCTCGCGGGCGCCTACTCCTCCGGTGGGACCCACCTCGGTCCCGGCGGCGGATGTGCCGAACTGCCGCACGCGACAGGGTGGGTGGCGATTCAGCCACCCCCCTCACAAGGACCGGCATTATTGTGCGAAACAGACGAATAGCATCCGTCCTGGCCGTCAGCGCGGCCGCGGCCCTGGTGCCCGCGCTCACGCCCGCCACCGCTTCTGCGGCCACCACGGCACCCCAGGGCTCCGCGGCCGCGGACCCCTTGCGGAAGTACGCCCAGCAGAAGGCGCGTTGGAAGCGCTGCGACGCCGAGAGCCCGGCCGCCCTCCAGTGCGCGACCCTCAAGGTGCCGCTCGACTACAGCCGCCCCGATGGCAAGACGATCGACCTCGCCGTGTCGCGGATGAAGGCGACCGGCACCAAGGAACGCCGCGGCGTGCTGCTGCTGAACCCGGGCGGTCCCGGCGGCGCCGGCCTCGACATGCCGCTGTACCTGGCGACCGAGCTGCCGGCGGCCGTGAAGAAGCAGTACGACCTCATCGGGTTCGACCCACGGGGCGTCGGCCGGAGCTCTCCTCTCGGCTGCGGACTGAAGGAGAGCGAACTCGACTGGGACCGCCCGTACAAGGCCGCGACCTTCGACAAGGACGTGAAGTGGGCGCGCACCGTCGCCGACAAGTGCCGGGCCAAGGGCGGTGACGCGCTGCGGCACTTCACCACCCGCAACACCGCCCGGGACATGGACGTCATCCGCGCCGTACTGGGCGAGAAGAAGATCTCCTACCTGGGGTACTCCTACGGCACCTACCTCGGCGCCGTCTACACGCAGATGTTCCCCAGGCGCGCCGACCGGTTCGTCCTGGACAGCGCCGTCGATCCGCAGCGGATCTGGCGGGGCATGATCCAGGTGTGGGCGGAGGGCGCGGAGCCCGCGTTCGACCGATGGACCGAGTGGACCGCCCGGCGCCACGCGAAGTACCGGCTGGGCGACACCCCGGCCAAGGTCCGCAAGACCTTCTGGAACCTGGTCGCGCGGGCCGACCGCACACCCGTCGACCTCGACGGGACGCCCGTGACGGGCGACGACATCCGCGCCGGACGGGCCATCTTCTTCGAAGTGGACTACGCCGCCGAGACGGTCGCCGCCCTGAAGAGGGCCGCCGCGGGCAAGAAGCCGGCGCCGTCCCGCGAGCGCGGCTCGTCGCCGAGCCACGTCCCGCCGTCCTTCGCCCGCGCCGTCCCCTCGGACAACGGGGACGCGAGCTTCTGGGCCGTCGTCTGCGCCGACACCCGCTCCTGGCCGCGCGACCCCGAGCAGTACCGCCGCGACGCCGTCCGCGACAAGGCCCGGTACCCGCTGTACGGCGACTTCGCCTCCCACATCAAGCCCTGCGCGTTCTGGAAGCGCGGCGCCGAGCCCGCCACCAAGGTGAACAACAAGGTCGGCGCGCTCATCCTGCAGAACGAGTGGGACTCCCAGACCCCGCTGACCAGCGGGCAGGGCCTGCGCCGGGCGATGAAGGGCGCCCGGATGGTCACGGTCCTCGGCGGCGAGGGCCACGGCATCTACGGCTCGAAGTCCTGCGCCGACAGAACGGCGACGGCCTACCTGACGACCGGCAGGCTCCCGGCGAAGGACCTGACCTGCAGGGCCCCGGCCGACCAGCGCCGGGACCGGCTCCAGCTCCCGGTTCCGGCCCCGCCCGGGGTCCCGGGACTGCACGACCGGTTCCGCGACACGCACCGCTGACCGGCTGAGCGACGCGGGGCCCTGCACCGGTGGCAGGGCCCCACCGCCGTATTCGCGGCCCGACTTGCATGATCATGCGAGATCTTGCATACTTTTCCTCGTGTCCAAGGTTCTCACTTCCCTTCCCTCCGGCGAACGCGTCGGCATCGCCTTCTCCGGCGGCCTCGACACCTCCGTCGCGGTCGCATGGATGCGTGACAAGGGCGCCGTCCCCTGCACGTACACGGCCGACATCGGCCAGTACGACGAGCCCGACATCGCCTCGGTGCCCGGTCGCGCGAAGACGTACGGCGCCGAGATCGCACGACTGATCGACTGTCGCGCCGCGCTGGTGGAGGAAGGCCTGGCCGCCCTCACCTGCGGGGCGTTCCACATCCGCTCGGGCGGGCGCGCCTACTTCAACACCACCCCGCTCGGCCGTGCCGTCACCGGCACCCTCCTGGTCCGGGCGATGCTCGAGGACGACGTCCAGATCTGGGGCGACGGCTCCACCTTCAAGGGCAACGACATCGAGCGCTTCTACCGGTACGGCCTGCTGGCCAACCCGCACCTGCGGATCTACAAGCCCTGGCTGGACGCGGACTTCGTGACCGAGCTCGGCGGCCGCAAGGAGATGTCCGAGTGGCTGCTCGCCCACGGCCTCCCCTACCGCGACAGCACCGAGAAGGCGTACTCCACCGACGCCAACATCTGGGGTGCCACCCACGAGGCCAAGACCCTGGAGCACCTGGACACCGGCGTCGAGACGGTGGAGCCCATCATGGGCGTCCGGTTCTGGGACCCGTCGGTCGAGATCGCCGCCGAGGACGTGACGATCGGCTTCGAGCAGGGGCGCCCCGTCACCATCAACGGCAAGGAGTTCGCCTCTCCCGTCGAGCTGGTGATGGAGGCCAACGCCATCGGCGGCCGGCACGGTCTCGGCATGTCCGACCAGATCGAGAACCGGATCATCGAGGCCAAGAGCCGGGGCATCTACGAGGCCCCCGGGATGGCCCTGCTGCACGCCGCCTACGAGCGTCTGGTCAACGCCATCCACAACGAGGACACCCTCGCCCAGTACCACGTCGAGGGCCGGCGCCTGGGTCGGCTCATGTACGAGGGGCGCTGGCTGGACCCGCAGGCGCTGATGATCCGGGAGTCGCTGCAGCGCTGGGTCGGCGCGGCCGTGACCGGCGAGGTCACCCTGCGGCTGCGGCGCGGCGAGGACTACTCGATCCTCGACACCACGGGCCCGGCGTTCAGCTACCACCCGGACAAGCTGTCGATGGAGCGTACGGAGGACTCCGCGTTCGGCCCGGTCGACCGGATCGGCCAGCTCACCATGCGCAACCTCGACATCGCCGACTCGCGCGCCAAGCTGGAGCAGTACGCGGGCCTGGGGCTCATCGGCACCGGCAGCTCCGCCATCGGCGCGGCCCAGGCGGCCGCGACCGGACTGATCGGGACCATGCCGGAGATGCCGCAGGGCGGCGCCGAGGCCATCGCCTCCCGCGGTGAGGTCTCCGGGGAGGACGAGCTGCTGGACCGCGCCGCGATGGAGTCCGGCACGGACTGACCTCCGGCGGCCCGGGGGACATCGGGCCGGCCCCGCGCCGGTGGCGCGGGGCCGGCCCTTCGCCGTTGTCCGCAGCCGTCAACCGGAGCGGTCGGCGTAGGGTGTTGGTGCTGTATGACGAGGGCCGTCACTCCCCCGCGCGGGAGGGCCGGCCCTTCCGCGCGCTCGGGGGCGGCGTCGATGAGGGGGGAACCATTGACCGGCAGTACTGCGCTGGAGCACAAACTCGCGCAGCGTCTCTATGTGATCGCCGTCCAGGACGCCGCCTGGTCACCGGCGGCCGTGTGCGGGCGGCTGGGCTGGAGCAGTGAGGAGTACACGGCGGCCATCCAGGTCCTGTCCGAACTCGGCCTGCTGGTGCGGACCACCGCCACGCCCAGCGGCTGGGCCTGCGTGTCGTCCGAGTCCGCGCTCGATCACCTCCTCGCCGCCGACGCCCGCCGCGTCGCCGAACTCGTCGAGCAGACCACCCGCACCCGCGAGGCGATGGTGCGCATGCTCACCGACTTCCACCCCATCCACGCCATGCGCGTCTCCGGCACCCAGGCCCAGCTGGTGGAGGGCACGGCCAATATCGCGACCGCCCTGGAGGACGCCGCGCAGCAGGCGCACGAAGAGGTGGTCTCGCTGCACCCGGGCCGCGGGGCGCCCGAGCACATGGTGGAGGAGGGCCTCGCGCGCGACCGGCGGGCACTGCGGCGGGGGGTCGCGATGCGTACCGTCCATCTCGCCTCGTCCGCCGCACTGCCCCACATGGCCGCCTATCTCCGGGAATTGCAGAAGGCGGGCGGCCGGGTGCGTACCGCTGTGACGCTGCCGCACCGGCTCATCGTCGTCGACCGGCATCTGGCGATCGTGCCCGCCACCGGCACGGACGGGCAGCAGGCGGCCGTCGTCGTCTACGACCCCTCCCTGGTCGAGGTGTTCCGCAGCCAGTTCGAGTACGCGTGGGCGCAGGCGGCCCCCTTCGGCTCGGGGGCGCACACCGTCAAGGACGAACTCGCGGGGGGCCGGCCGGACCGGCGGCAGCGGGCGGTCCTGCGGTTACTCGCGGAGGGTCTGACCGACGAGGCGGTCGCCCGGCGGCTCGGCGTCTCCGACCGCACCGTCCGCCGGATGGTCGGCGAGCTGACCTCGGCGCTCGGCGCCACCAGCCGGTTCCAGGTCGCGGTCCTCGCCGAGCGGGCCGGCTGGCTGGTCCCGGCGGCGCCTGAGCAGGATGTGCGCGAGGACCCCGGCGAGGAGTCCCCAGAAGGGTGAGCCGATGCCGGCGACCGTCACTCCGGAAGCGGTCGCGAGGAAGGTGATGACGGAGGCCTCCCGGTGGCGTTCGTCGGCGACGGTACGGGCCAGGCTTCCGCAGAGCGCGCCGAGCAGCGCCACCCCGGCCAGGGTCGCCACGAGCGCCTTCGGCAACCCGGTGAACAGGGCGACGAGTGTCGAGCCGAAGCAACCCACGACCAGGTAGCCGATGCCGCAACTCACTCCGGCGACCCACCGCCTGGCCGGATCGCGGTGCGCCTCGGGGCCGGTGCAGATGGCGGCGGTGATGGCCGCCGGGTTGACGGCGTGCGAGCCGAACGGCGCGAGCAGCGTCGAGACCGCGCCGGTCGTCCCGCACACCAGTCGCTCGTCGGGCCGGTAGCCGTCCGCGCGCAGCACGGCCATGCCCGGCGCGTACTGCCCGGCGAGCGTGGCGACGAGCAGCGGCACGCCGATGCCGATGAGCGCCCCCGCCGAGAACTGCGGTGCCGTCAGATGCGGCACGGCCAGGCCGGGCCCGGTGATGTCGGTGATGTCCGGGCCGAGGCCGCCGCCGGCCGCGGCGACGGCGAGCCCGGCGGCGAGCGCACCCATCACCGCGTAGGTCGGCCACAGGCGCTTGACGAGCAGGTAGCCGACCACCATGGCGCCGGCCAGCAGTGGGGCCGAGCGCAACGAGGTGAAGATCGCCGTGCCGAACGAGAAGAGGATCCCGGCGAGCATCGCCGAGACGACGCCCTCCGGGATCCGGGCCAGGACGCGGGTGAACACCCCGGTGGCGGTCAGCACCGTGGCCGCGACGCCCGCGAGGAGGAAGGCGCCGACGGCCTCGGCGTAGTCGTGCTGGGCGAGGGCCGTGACCAGGATGGCGGCGCCCGGCGTCGAGAACGCCGTGATCACCGGTGTGCGGGTCCACCAGCTGAGCCCGACGCAGGTCAGGCCCGCGCCGATGGAGATCGCCCACACCCACGAGGAACTCTGCGCCGCGCTCAGGCCGGCCGCGTCGGCGGCGGCCAGGACGAGGGCGAGCGGCCCCGCGTAGGAGACCGCCATCGCCACCACGCCCGCGTTGACCGCGGAGAAGGACACCGACCGCATCACTCGCACCGACTCATCCCCAGATGAAGGAGAACAAAGAGATTTCAGACATCGCGACACCTCCCCCGAAGCCGTTGCCGCGCCGTCCCACATGCTGCCGCACCGCACGGGCCGGTGGCACCCCGGGGGGCGTCCGCTTCAGGCCGCGTCCCCTACCGGACAGGTCCGAGGCGTGACCGGTGTGGGTCATGGACGTTTCCGGACGGTCAACTTCCCTGGTCACGGCGTTCGCCGGGGCCACAGGATCTCCGGCATGACGACTTATGCGGAACCCCGTGCAGACCTCGCCGCGCTCGCCCTGGAGCCGGCCGACACCGCCCTTCTCGACGAACTGCTGCGCGACGCGGCGCAGTTGCCGGGTCCCCTGGAACAGATGCTGCAGACCGCGGAGTTCGCCTCGCTCGCCGGACGTCTGCCGTCCCGGCTGCGCGCCGGCATCGAGTCCTTCCGTGACACACCGCCGGACCACGGTCTGCTCGTGGTCCGCGGACTGCCCGTCGGCGACATCCCGGCGACTCCGGCGGCGTACGGCGCCAACGTCCTCGGCGAGAGGCACGCCTCCAGTCTGCTCGTCGCCCTGGTCGCGCACCCGCTGGGCGGGCTGATCGGCTACGAGGACGAGAAGTCCGGGGCGCTCGTGCACGACGTGTACCCGGTCGCCGGTGACGCGGCGAAGCCTCTGAACTCCGGCTCCACCCTCTTCGACTTCCACACCGAGAACGTCCACCACCCGGTACGGCCCTCGCACCTGGGCCTGCTGTGCCTGCGCCCCGACCACGACCGGCGGGCGGCCACCATGGTCGCCTCGGTCCGCGAGGCGGAGCCGCTGCTCTCCGCCGCCGACCGGGAGCTGCTGCGCACCGACCGCTACCGGAGCCGCTTCCCGCTCTCCTTCACCCGGGGTCTCGCCGAGGACGAGCGGCCGGTGACCGAGCCGCACCCGGTCCTCATGGACGGCCCGGACGGTGCCCCCGGTACGCGGGTCCGGTTCAACATGCACAACACCTTCGGCACCGACGCGGAGGCACAGGCCGCCCTGGAGCGCCTCAACCGGGCCATGCACACGGTGCACCGCGCGGTGCGGGCCGACCGGGGCGAACTGCTCCTGGTCGACAACCGGATCGTGGTGCACGGCCGCAGCGACTTCACGCCCCGCTACGACGGCGACGACCGCTGGCTGCGCCGTTTCTACCCGTACCCCGGCGAGCTGCGCGCCGACGTCCTGGTGCGGGCCGGTGGCCGGGTGCTCAGCAAGGACAGCTACGCCCGTGCATGACCTGACCCTGACCGCGGCGGTGCTGCTCTGCATCGCCGCGGCGCTCGCGGGCTGGGTGGACGCGGTGGTCGGCGGCGGCGGGCTGCTGCAGGTGCCCGCCCTGCTGATCGCCTTTCCGCAGCTGGCCCCCGCGTACGCCCTCGGCACCAACAAGGCGGTCGGCGTGGTGGGCACCTCGGCGGCGGCGGTGACGTACGCCCGCAGAGCCCCCGTCGACGTGCGGCTCGCGGCCCGGCTCGGCTCTGTGGCGGCCCTGGCGGCGGTGGGTGGGGCGTTCTTCGCGGCCGGCGTGAAGAGCGAGGTCCTGCGCCCGGTGATCATGGTGCTGCTGCTCGCCGTCGCCGCGTTCATCGTTCTGAAGCCGCAGTTCGGACAGCGGCCCGGTGGCGCCGTGTCCCGGCAGCGGGTCCTGGCCGCCGTGGTGGTCGTCGGCGCGGGCATCGGCTTCTACGACGGTCTGCTGGGGCCCGGCACCGGAACCTTCCTGGTGATCGGCCTGGTCGCGGTCCTGTCCATGGACATGGTCACGGCGTCGGCCACCGCGAAGGTCGTCAACGTGGGGACGAACCTGGGCGCGCTCGCGATGTTCGCGTACCAGGGAACGGTGCTGTGGGCGCTGGCCCCCTTCCTGGCGATGTTCAATCTGGCGGGCGCCTCGGTGGGCGCGCGCATGGCGCTCAAACGCGGCAGCGGTTTCGTGCGGGCGGTACTGCTCGTCGTGGTGACCGTGCTGGTCGGCAAGCTGGCACTCGACCAATGGGGGACCTGAGATGACCATCGGAATCCTGGGCGGAATGGGCCCGTTGGCCACGGTCGACTTCTACCGGAAGGTGATCGACGCGACCCCGGCCGGTGCCGACCAGGACCATCTGCCGGTCGTGGTGTGGGCCGACCCGACGGTCCCGGACCGCTCCGCGGCGCTGACCGGTCGCGGGCCGGACCCGACGCCGTGGCTGGTCCGGGGTGCGCACCGGCTCGAGGCCATGGGGGCGCGGGTCATCGCGACCCCGTGCAACACCGCGCACGCCTTCCTCGACGCGGTGCGGACCAGTGTGCGCGCACCGATGCTCGACATGATCGCGGAGACGGTCGGCGAGATCCGTTCCCGCCACCCCGAGGTGACGTCGGCCGGGCTGCTGGCCACGACCGGCACGGTGCGCGCCGGGCTCTATCAGCGAGCCCTGGAGGCGGCGGGGCTGCGGGTCGTGGTGCCGGGCGAACTCTGCCAGGGCGAGGCGGTGACGGGCGCCATCCGCCGGGTCAAGGCGGGCGACGTCGGTCCCGCCGCGGTCTGCCTCATCGAGCGCGCGGCCGAGGAGCTGGCGGCCCGGGGGTCGGGCCTGCTCGTGGCGGGCTGCACCGAACTGCCCCTGCTCCTCGGCGAGCTGAGCGCCGGCCTGCCGGTCGTCGACCCCACGGCCGCACTGGCGAGGGCGACGGTACGGGAGGCCCTGGCTCCGGCCGGTGCCGTCTGAGGCCGGTGCCGTCCGAGCGGCGCCCGTTCAACTCTGCGGAGACCACCCGGGGTACTGCCTGGCCGACCCGCGGCTGCGCCCCGGTGGCGACCCGGCGCACGTGTGGGACTGGTACAAGTCCAACGGCTGCCTGTTCGGCTCCCACCGGGCGACCATGATGGCCGGCTGGGACCCGACGCTGCACGCCGACGGACCCGGCCACCACAGCTTCGTCCTGCTCGACGGCGACATCGGCACGAGCCCTCCGGCAGGCCCCGGGTTCCCGCTGATGTTCCACGCGGTGCCGAAGGGAACGCCGTACGCGTGGGAGGACCGCCACTGGTACACCGGGACGTTCGCCTGGTGGGCAAACACGACCTACAGCCGCAGCGACGTTCCCGGCGCGCCCCACGACACCGGCTGGAGCCTCAAGTTCTTCGAGTGGCCGGGCGGTCGGCGCGGCGCGGCGGAGGCCGGGCGGCAGCGTGACGATCCGACGGCGGGTTCGCCCCTCCCCCCACCCGGGTGATCGAGGTGGACGGTGCGTTCGCCGTCGACCGCGCCCTCACCCCGGCGCCCCCACTACCGGTACGCCCCCCCTGCGTGCGATATGCCACATATCGCCTTAACCTCTCAGAGGAGAGACGCGGGCAACCAACGGTCGGTTGAGCCGGCGGAAGGCGAGCTTCCATGGCTGAGCGGCGTACCGGGTCCGGTCTGGCAGGAGAGCTGTCGGCCGAATTCGCGGGCACGATGATCCTCATCCTCTTCGGCTGTGGCGTGGTCGCCCAGGTGATCGCGGGCGGGGCACTGACAGATCCGGCGGGCGGCCTCGGAGACCACGACAGCATCGCCTGGGCCTGGGGCCTCGGCGTCACGCTGGGCGTCTATGTGGCGGCGCGGTTGAGCGGCGCCCACATCAATCCCGCGGTCACGCTCGGGCTCGCCGTGTTCAAGGGGTTCCCGTGGCGCAAGGTGGCACCGTACATGGTGGCCCAGACGGCCGGCGCCTTCGTGGCGGCGCTCCTGGTCCGCTGGAACTACACGGAAGCACTGGCGAAGGCCGACCCCGGGCACACCATCAAGACCCAGGCGGTGTTCTCCACGCTCCCCGCCAACGGCAACACGAACCTGCCGATCGGCGAGTGGGGCGCGTTCCGCGACCAGGTCATCGGCACCGCCATCCTGCTGCTGCTCGTCATGGCCGTCACGGACCTGCTGAACACCCCGCCGGGCGCCAACCTGGCCCCCTTCATCATCGGCCTGATCGTCGTCGCGATCGGCATGGCCTGGGGCACCAACGCCGGCTACGCGATCAACCCCGCGCGTGACTTCGGGCCCCGGCTGGCCAGTTTCCTCACGGGCTACGGCGGGGCGTGGCGGGACCAGTACGGGAACCTCTATTTCTGGGTGCCGATCCTCGGTCCCCTCGTCGGCGGTGTCCTCGGCGCCGGCCTGTACAAGGCTCTCGTCGGCCGGTTCCTGCCGAAGGCGGAGCCCGAGCCGCCGGGACGCGTCCCGGCGCCAGAGCCCTGACCCCGGCCCGGAGAGGCGGCAATCATGGCGGACTTCGTCGGTGCGGTGGACCAAGGAACCACCAGTACGCGCTTCATGATCTTCGACCACGGCGGCAACGAGGTGGCGAAGCACCAGCTGGAACACGCCCAGATCCTTCCGCGCTCGGGCTGGGTGGAGCACGATCCGGTGGAGATCTGGGAGCGCACCAACTCGGTGATGCAGAACGCCCTGCGCTACAACGGTCTGTCGGCGACGGACCTGGCCGCGATCGGCATCACCAACCAGCGGGAGACCACGGTGGTCTGGGACCCCCGCAACGGCCGCCCCTACTACAACGCCATCGTGTGGCAGGACACCCGTACCGACGGGATCGCGGCGAACCTCGAACGCTCGGGGAAGGGCGACGTCATCCGGCGCAAGGCGGGTCTGCCGCCTGCGACGTACTTCTCCGCCGGCAAGATCCAGTGGATCCTGGAGAACGTCGACGGCGTCCGGGAAGCGGCCGAACGCGGGCACGCCCTGTTCGGCAACACGGACGCCTGGGTGCTGTGGAACCTGACCGGCGGGCCCGACGGCGGCATCCACGCCACCGATGTGACCAACGCCAGCCGCACCATGCTCATGGACCTGGAGACCCTCGACTGGGACGACGAGCTGCTGGGCTTCTTCGGCATCCCGCGGGAGATGCTGCCCACCATCAACGCCTCCTCCCACCGCGAGGCCTACGGTGCGGCGCGCACCTCCCGGCCCCTGCGCGCCGCCGTCCCCATCACCGGCGTACTCGGCGACCAGCAGGCGGCCACCGTCGGACAGGTCTGCTTCACTCCCGGCGAGGCCAAGAACACCTACGGCACCGGCAACTTCCTCGTCCTCAACACCGGAACGGACCTGGTGCGTTCCGAGCACGGGCTGCTCACCACCGTGGCCTACCGGTTCGGTGACGCTCCCGTGGTCTACGCCCTGGAGGGGTCCATCGCGGTGACCGGGTCGGCCGTGCAGTGGCTGCGCGACCAGATGAAGATCATCAAGACCGCGGCCGAGAGCGAGGATCTCGCCCGTACCGTCGAGGACAACGGCGGGATGTACTTCGTGCCGGCCTTCTCGGGGCTCTTCGCCCCCTACTGGCGCTCCGACGCCCGGGGCGCCATCGTCGGCCTCGCCCGTTACAACGACAACGGGCATCTGGCGCGGGCCACGCTGGAGTCCATCTGCTACCAGAGCCGCGATGTCGTCGAGGCCATGGAACAGGACTCCGGAGTGCACCTGGACGTCCTGAAGGTCGACGGTGGTGTCACGGCCAACGAACTGTGCATGCAGATCCAGGCCGACGTCCTCGGTGTCCCGGTCAGCCGGCCCGTCGTCGCGGAGACCACCGCGCTCGGAGCCGCCTACGCGGCGGGACTGGCCACCGGGTTCTGGCGGGACACCGACGAACTGCGCACCCACTGGAAGGAGTCCAGGCGCTGGGAACCCCAGTGGTCCGAGGAACGGCGCGCGGCGGGCTACGAGGGCTGGAAGATGGCGGTCGAACGCACTCTCGGCTGGGTCAAGGTCGACTAGCGGCCCGTGGGTGGGCCGCGTCGATGTCGGCGCTCGCCGTACCGATCAGCCCACTCCGTTTGTCCTGACGCCATGGGGCACTCAAGGTGGAACGCGTGGGCTCGTGAGAGGAGTGACCGTGACAGCCTTGTCAGCGTTCCGCGGCCGGGGCGCGCTCGCGGCGGCCGCCCTCGCCCTGGCGGTGACCGCGAGCGGATGCGGCGGGGACGACGAGTTCTCCCTGCCGGACTGGGGGGCGCCGGGCCAGAACGCCCGGGTCGGCGACATCATGATCCGGTACGCGCATGTGGCCGAGCCGCGGGAGGAACCGTGGCAGCCCGGAGACGACGTCCCCGCATACCTGTGGCTCTACAACAAGGGCGACGAGGCGGACAGGCTCGTGGGCGCCGAAACGCCGAACGCGGCCTCCGTGGACATCGTCGACTCCGACGGCAAAGTGCTTCCCGACGGCGTCGAGCTACCGGTGAACCAGCTCGTGGAGCTGGAATCCGGCAGGCCCCACCTGGTCCTGCGGGACGTGAGCGAGACCATCAGGGGCGGCGACTTCATGAAGTTCACCTTGCGGTTCGAGAACGCGGGACCGATCACCTTCAACATCGCGGCGCAGGTTCCCGTCCGCGACGAGAGTCCTTCGCCGACGCGGTGAGCCGAGCCGTCCGGCGGTCGGGGCCCTGGTGGCCGGGCCCTGATGGTGCGGGGATATCCCGTTGTGGGGTCGGGGGCCCGGCCATAGGGTCCCGGCATGTCTCTGCGTCTTCGTATGCGTCAAGCCCTTCCGGAAGCGATGCGCGCCCGCGACAAGGCCGCGGTGAGCGCCCTGCGCGCGACGCTGGCCGCGCTGGACAACGCGGAGGCGGTGCCCGTGGACGAGGCCGGCATGCGCGGCCCGGCCCTCGAACAGTCACCGGTCGGCGCCGGTGCCACCGAGGTGACGCGGCGGGAGCTGAGTGAGCACACCGTGGCGGAAGTCGTGCGCGCCGAGGCCACCGAACGCCTGGCGGCCGCAGCGCAGTTGACCGCGCCCGCCCACGCCGGCCGAGTCGCGCGGCTGCGCGCGGAGGCCGCGGTGCTGCTTCGCTTCCTCGACGGCGACGGCACGCCGTAGAACGCGGCTGGTCCGTCACGGCGCAGGCGCTGCCCGCCGGCCGGCGGGCCGCCGCGCCGGCCGCCGGTGCCCGTTGTCCGGTGTCCGGGCACGGGCCCGTCCGCAGCGCGTCACCCACGCCGAGGGCCGCGCGATGTGGTCTGCTACGTAGGAGCTGTGCCACGAGGAGTGGAAGCCCATGACCGGATCAGGCGACACCTTGGATCCCGACTTCGCGGATGCCGTCCTGCGCGGCATCGGGGCGGGCGTCCTGACCTTGGACACGGCCGGGCTCATCACGTACGTCAATCCCTGGGGGGAACGGCTGCTGTGCCGGTCGGCGGCGGCGATGCTGGGCCGCGACGCGCACGATCTGCTGCACCGGCGCCCCGACGGCAGCCCCGTGCCGCGCGAGCAGTGCCTGATGCGGACTCCGCTGCTGGGCAGCCGGGACGCCGAGGAGGGCAGCGAGGAGTACTTCCTGCGAGGCGACGGCAAGACCCTGCCGATCATCTGGTCGACGACGCCCCTCGTGCTGGGCGGCCACAGGAGCGGCCTGGTGGTCGTCTTCAGCGACTTCAGCATGCACCGGGACGCCGAGGACCGGGCCGCCGCCCACACCGCCGCCCTGGAGGCGCTGACCGGCCGGCTGAACCTCCTGGCCGACGTCTCCTCGGTGCTGATGTCGAGCATGGACCCCTTTGCCGCAACGCACCGGCTGCTCCCCCTGCTGGTGCCGGAACTCGGGGAGTGGGCGGCCGTCGACCTGGCCGACGCCCGTTCCGGGCAGCTGGAGCGCGTCGCGGTGCGGAGTCCCGCGCGCCCACGCCGCGCGAAACGCCTGGAGGGACCGCTGCCGCTGCCCGCCCGGCACCGTCGGGCGGACCGTTCGCTCGCCCGCGGCGACCGCCCGCTCGTGGTGAACGCCACCGGCCTGCGGGATCCGGAGGCACCGCTCGCCGCCACCCACCGCATCCTGTTCGACCGGCTCGGCGGCCACTGGGCCACCGTGGCCCCGATCAGATCCCGCCGGCACCACTACGGCACGCTGACCGTGGCGCGTGCCGCCCACTCCCCCGCGCCGCCCGACACCGAAGTGCGCCTGCTCGCGGACATCGGCCGGCGCCTGGCCCTGGTGCTGGACAACGGCCGGCTCTACGACGAGCAGCGCAACGTCGCCGCGACCATGCAACGCCAGTTGCTGGCGCCCCTGCCACAGGTCGACCATCTGCGGATGACCGCACGCTATCTGCCCGCGCAGAGCGCCATGGAGATCGGAGGCGACTGGTACGACGCCTTTCTGCTCGCCGACGGCGTCATGGCGCTGGTCATCGGCGATGTGGTCGGTCATGACCTGCAGGCCGCCGCCCACATGGCCGAGGTGCGCAACATGCTGCGCGCCCTCGCGTGGACCCACACGGAGCCCCCCAGCGTGATCATGCGCAGGCTGGACGAGGCGGTGACCCACACCAGCGACGCGCCCATGGCCACACTCGTCTTCGCCCGCCTCGAGGGCCCCGACGGAGGGCCGTGGCGACTGCACTGGGTCAACGCCGGCCATCCCCCGCCACTGCTGATCACGCGCGACGGAGGCACCCGCTTCCTCACCGGCGGGCACGGACCGCTGATCGGCATGAGCGCCACCCTGCACCTCGGACTGAGCTGGCCGGACGCCCACGAGGACCTGCCCGCCGACGCGACCGTGCTGTTCTACACCGACGGCCTGGTCGAGAGCAGGGGCCGTCCCATCGACGCCGGCATGGCGAAACTCCGCCATCACGCCTCCGTGCTGGCTCAGCGACTGACCGGGCGAAGCGTGGACGTGTTCTGCGACCAGTTGCTCACCCGCCTCTCCCCCGAGGGCGACGACACCGCCCTGCTCGCCCTGCGTCTGCCCGCGGCCGGCGCCGGCGCCCCCGGCGACCACGGCCCGCCTCCGCCCCCGCAGACCTCCCGCAGTCCCGCCGCCCCGGACCGGGCGGCCCCCGGCTCGCTGCAGGAGCACGCCCCGGTGGAGGACCCCACACGTCAGGCCCGCGAGGCGCTTCGGCACCGGGACGGACTGGAGGAGTAGGCCCTGCGGACATCGTCACGGGGGGTGGCGGGAGCGGCGGGCCCCTCACGGCTCGATGGAGCCGGCGCTCCGCTGTCCGGACCGGGGGCCGCCCGGGTCCGGGGAACGCCCGGAGCCGTGCAGGCAGGACGCGACGACCACGAACGGCCACACCGACTGCATGGCCGTGACGACGCGTTCGGCCGCGCCTGCGACGCCCTGCCACTGCATCTCGAAGACGAACCAGGCGGCGCCCGCGGCCATGGCGACCGTGGCCAGGGTCGAGGGCACGGGCCGGAGAGCCCAGGGAGCGCTTCCGCTGCGGTCGGCGGCCAGGACGGGCCACACGGCCAGCAGAGCGAATCCGACGGCGGCCACCGATCCGTGGCGCAGCGAACCCCCGCTGCTGGGCGCGGGGACCAGTGCCACCGCCAGGGCCGAGAGTCCGCCACCGGCCAGCGCCACGCGTCCGGCCGGCGCGGCGGGCCGCAGCCCCCAGGCCGTCACCAGGTGGCAGACGCCCAGCGCGAGGAACGCCCCGGTCATCACCCAGTACCCCGAGGCGCCGTACGCCGCCAGGACGCTGATGGTCTGCGTGGCAGGGTCGTAGGCGCGGCCTTCCAGGCCGCCCGCGACCACCCAGCCCAGGACGAGCAGAACGGGCGCGCACGCCGACGAGACCAAAGCCCATTTAGGAACAATCGGCACTGATCGAGCATATAGGGACCATTGCGGACATCGGTGAGGGCGGCACCGTCGGTCGCCACAGGCGTTCCGTCGCGGGCGTGACGCCGCTCGCGCTCCGGCGGCGCGCAGCCACCGACGATCAGCCCGGTCGGCGCCCATCCGGAAACACGGGACTCAGTCCTTGTGCGGGTGGACGACCAGGCCGCCGCCCTCCGGCCGCGGGATCTCGAAGACCCCGACACCGGCGAAGTCGGCCACGGGAGCGGCCGATCCGCTCCCCATGGGCTGCGGGGTGCCGGTGTCCATCGGCAGCACAACAGGTGCCGCCGAGCCGGAGACGCTGCCGTCCCGGGTGCGTGAGGTGCCGTAGGCGGTGCCCTCCTCGGTGACGGAACGGAAGGTGAGTGGCTTGGAGGTCTCGCTCTCCTCGAAGCAGTAGCCCTTCTTGCCGTCCAGATCGAAGGCGAGGTGTCCGGAGACCAGGTAACGGCCGTTCGGGGAGACGGCGGAATGCGGGTCACCGTTCACCGCGGCGAACGGCTTGTCACACAGGACCGATGCCTGTACCCGGCCGCTGTCACCGTCCAGCACGGCCCACACATTGTGGTCGCCGTCGTTCTTCTCTTCCCAGCGTGCCAGCAGATGACCGCCGGCCACCGGCCATATCGACCCCCTGGCGGCCTCGGCCTCGGGCGGTGCGACCTCCGTGGAGTCCCAGCCGGCCGGGGACCAGAACCGGCCGGAGTTCATGGTGTCGGTGAACACCGGGCCCTGGGACGTCATCGCCTTGACCTGTCGGCCACTGCACGACGTGCAACCCGGCGGCGGGGTGAAGGACCTGGGCTCGATGACCTCCGGCGCGCCGGTGCCGGCGTCGATGACCGTGACCGGGCGGTCGTCGAGTCCAGCAGCAGCCCGGCGCCCCCGTCCAGCACCTCGTGCCTGCCACCCGTGGGCATCGGGACCTCCAGGTGCCGGGGTGCCAGGCCCGTACCGGAGCCGTCGGCTCGATAGATGTCGATGGAGTACACCTCCCGAGCCTTCGTCACCGCGTCCCCGCCCACCCGGCCGGTCGACCAGACGACCAGGTGTTCCTCCCCGCCGGAACCGGTGACCAGCAACCGCGGAGCCCACCGCTGCTGGAGGCTCTTGAACGGCTTGCTCTCCCACCGGAGTCGGCCGGTGGCCGCTTCGAGCGCCCGTACGCGATAGGTGGCGTCCTCGCCCACCAGCACGGCCACCAGTCCCGCCTGCGGCAGGACTTGGTACTGCGGAGCCTGCTCCTTCGTCAGCTGCCGGCCTCGGGAGGAGTCATAGGCGGCAGGCACCTTGAGCCCGGCTGTCGGCGGCGCGGCCTACCCCGGTCCGGACGAGGCGGTCGCGCCCTTCGACGGCACCGCGGTGCCCGGCGCCGTACCGGCGTCACCGCCTGTACTGCACGCCGAGAGCGCACCGGCCGCCACGAGCGCCATCACCGCCCTGCTGATCTTCACGCACGGTTCCTTTCCACGTCCCCCAGGGGACCGCGCGTATCGGCCGCTCCCCCGATCAAGCCAATGCGAAGGCCGAACGATACCCACACCACCGGACGAACAGGCGGCGACGTCCGATCCACGGCCGCCCCCGACTTCCGCGCGGCGCCTGTGCCGCGCGCGCCCTGAGTGCCGGTCGGCGGTCGCGCTCAAGCGACGTTCTTGATCCGGTCGGCCTGATGCGTGGCCGCGTGGTTCACATTGCCGGTCTCGGTCTCCACCGCCCGGACGTACGCGACGACACCGCCGACCCGCATGACCACGTCGGTGAGCCTGCCGGAGGAGAACGCGTCGGTGTCGTCCGCACCGGCCTCGATCCGCACCGGCTCGAGTGCGGTGCCGCCGCCATCCCTCTTGCGGGCCGCCATGCCCTTCGCCACCGCGCTCGCGGCCTGCGGGGAATCGAACGAGAAGAGGGTGAACTCGACCTTGCCGTCGTCCGCGGAGCCCCTCACCGCAAGCTCTTTGTGTCCTCCGGCCACCAGTCCGTCGCACGTCTTCCCGCTGCTTTCCGCACAGAACCGGCGTGCTTCCTCCCCCACGACCACGACCGCGTCATCCCCGGCGAAGACATCGCCCAAGCTCCTGTCGGTCGGGAGCGCCGACCGGATCTGCTCCGCGGACAGCACGGCGGACGCCCCGGCCTCCCCGCCGCCCGATCCGGAAGCCGTGTCCTTGTCACCTCCACAGCCGGTCGACGCCGCCATCAGCGCCACTGCGCACGCTGTCCCCCGAACCACGGCCTCCACCCTGAACTCCGTTCAATTCCACGCAACTTGAGGCACACCCCAATCACCTCGCCTGCCGGACGGCCAGTTGATTGAGGCCGGCGCCCGGCCCGGCCCGGCGGGCATCGTTCAGCCACCCCGTCCGCGGCCGTGAAGCAACACCCGGTTACAGTGACGCGGTTCGAGCGAGAGGAGAGCGCAGTGCAGGTCGGGGTGGGGAACGCGTGGCGCGGGACGGCCGCACTCGTGGCGCTCGCGGTGGGCGGTCTGACGGGGTGTGCCGGCGAGGACGAGGGCGCCGGAGGCGGCCCCCGAGCATCCGCGTCGGCATCCACGTCCGCGGCCTTGGCCGGGCGCGGCGGCCCGCAGGTCAAGAGCGGCGGCACGATCGGGGCCACGGGCTCGGCCTGTGAACTGCCCGTCACCCTCGACGTCGCCGAGGGATGGCAGGCGGAGGCCGTCGGTGGCCCCCCGGGCGCGACCGGCGGCGAGTCGGCCGCGGAGCTCTCCGACGCGCTGCTGAGCCAGGGGCCGGTGACACTGGTCTGCGAGGTGGACGCCAAGCCCGCCGGGCACATCGGTTTCCTGCGGATCTGGACCGGCGAGGCGGGCGATGCGGACCCCCGTGGCGTGCTGGAGGAGTTCGTCGCGGCGGAAAGCGGGGTGAGCGAGGAGGAGTACAGCGCGTTCGAGTCGGGCGGCGTCGAAGGCGTCGAGGTGGCGTACCTCCGCACGAGCGAAGTGCTGGAGGAGACGAAGCAGGAGCGCGCCCTCGCCGTCAGCACCCCCGGCGGTCCGGTCGTCGTCCACCTCGGCGGACTCGACACCCAGGAGCACGAGGCGATGCTCCCCGCCTACGAACTGGCCAAGCGCAGCCTGGCCACAGGGACGGCCTGAGCCGGAGACCGCCGCCGTGGATCACCCGCCGTGGGGCGGTCCGCCCACCGGTCGCCTCCGTTACGCGTCCGCCGGGCCGCACCCTTACCCGGGCACGGGGCGCTTGTGGGCGAAGCCGCGGCGGGTCCCTCGACGGGGCGCCCACCGGATGCCTCGCATGCACCCTCCGCCCACCTCAAGTGGCGCTTGGGGTTCCGGATGGCCGGAAAGCCTGCGGTTGTGATTCGGCGGAGCGTCGATCCGGCGCCCGCCGCGCGGACCGAGGAGGAACTTCCATGCTGCCCGCCACTGACGAACGACAGCTGTTCGGAGAGCTCCAGGAACTGCTGGCCACCACCGTCGAGGACCTGTCCGTGCAGGACGTCCGGCTCGACAGTTCGCTCAAGGACGACCTGGGCGTCGACTCCCTGGCCCGGCTGGAGTTGGTGACCGCCATCGAGGAGCACTGGCAGATCCAGGTGCCGCTGGAGGACGCGGAACGACTCACCACGGTGCGGGAGATCGTCGCCCACATCGCCGCCGTCACCGCTCCTGCCGGTGAGGTCTCGTGAGTGCTCCGCACCGGGCCACGCCGGTCCGCAAGGACACGGCGGCGGCGGTCACCGGACTGGGCGTGACCACGGCGCTGGGCGGTGACGCCCCCTCCACCTGGGCGGCGCTGCTGGGCGGGCTGTGCGGCGTCGAACGCGTCGGCTTCGAGATGCCCGACGGCTCCTCACAGGACTACCTCGCGGCCCGCGCGGCGGTCGACCCCCGCTCGGTGCTCCCGGCGGCGAAGGCCGCGCACTGCGACCGCTCGGCCCAGCTCGCCCTGATCGCCGCGAAGGAGGCCATGCGGGACGCGGGGCTGGCGGACCCGGCGGCCCGTACGGCGTCCGGCACCCGGACGGCCGCGGTCGTCGGCGTGGGCCTCGGCGGCCTCTCCAGCATCCTGCAGCAGCAGCACCGTCTGGAGACGGGCGGGGCCGACCGGGTCACGCCGCGCACGATCCCCATCATGCTGCCCAACCATCCGGCGGCCGAGGTCGGGCTGCTCGTCGGCGCCAAGGCGCGGGTGCAGACACCGGTCAGCGCCTGCGCGGCCGGTGCCGAGGCCCTGGCCATGGCTCTCGCCATCATCCGTGACGGTCATGCCGACGTGGTGGTCGCGGGCGGCACCGAGGCCGCGCTGGTGCCACTGGCGCTCGCCGGGTTCGCCCGTCTGCAGGCGCTGTCCCGGCGGCACGACGATCCACAGCGGGCGTCCCGGCCCTTCGACGCGGACCGGGACGGGTTCGTCATGGTTGAGGGAGCCGGCATCCTCGTCGTCGAGCGTCCCGAGCACGCCGCCGCCCGTGGCGCCCGGGTGCACTGCTACCTGACGGGCGCGGGCATCACCAACGACAGTCACCACGTGGCCCAGCCCGCCCCCGGAGGGACCGGCTGCGCCGACGCGGTGACCGCCGCCCTGCGCGACGCCGGTCTCACCCCCCGCCAGGTCCAGCACATCAACGCCCACGCCACCTCCACCCCGCTGGGCGACCTCGGCGAGGCCCAGGCGCTGCGCAGCGTGTTCGGCGACGCGCTGAAGAACGTCCCGGTCAGCGCCCCCAAAGCCGCCCTCGGGCACACACTGGGGGCCGCCGGGGCCATCGAGGCCGCCACCACGGTCCTCGCCCTGCGCGAGCGGACCGCACCGCCCGTGTGCACCCTCGACCGCCTCGATCCGGCCATCGAACTGAACGTCGTCGGCCGCAGCCCGCAGCCACTGCCCTCCGGTCCGCTGGCCGCCATCAGCACCAGCATGGGATTCGGCGGGCACAACGTGGCCCTGGCCTTCGCCACCGACTCATGACCCACCGTCAGCCGGTCGTCGACGGCCGGCCGCCGCACACGGTGCTGATGTGCCCCGGGCAGGGTGCCTACCTTCCCGGCGCACTCCGGCACCTGCACGGCATCCCGGCCGTACGCGGGGTGCTGCAGGCCGTCGACGCCCGTTCCCGCGGCCCCGGTGACACCGCGCCACCGGTGAGCCGGCTCCTGACCGACCACGGCGCGCCCGGGCCCGAGGAGTTGCTGGCCCGCCATCCCCTCGCCTTCGACCTGGCCACGTACGCCGCGGTCGTCGCGTCCGCGGCCGTCCTGCTCGAGCACCTGCGCACACCCGTCGACGCGGTCCTCGGCCACAGCGTGGGCGACCTGGCGGCGCTCACCGTGGCCGGGGTCATCACCGTGCACCAGGGCGCCGGTCTGCTGCGCCTTCGGGACCAACTCCTGCGGGACGCCGCACTGCCCCCGGCGGGCCTGCTGGCCACCGACACGACCCCGGACCAGACGGCGGCCCTGCTCGAATCCTGCCGGTCGCCGCACATACGCGTCGCCGCCCGCAACGGCCCCGCGCAGGTCGTCCTCGCCGGCCCGGACGACGACCTGGAGCGCGTCCGGCAGGCCGCCCGGAGCCGGGGCCACCGCGCCACCGCCCTGACCACCCGCACCGCCTACCACCACCCCCTGCTCGACGACGTCGACCGCGCCTTCCGTCGCCTCCTGCGGCGCCAGCCGGTGCAGCCGCCCGCCCTCGTGCTCCACACGGCCACCGGCGACGGGCCACTGCACACCCGCGACCAGCTGCGCGGCGCCGCGGCAGCCCACCTCACCCGGCCGATGGCCCTGGACCGCACCCTGCGGATGCTGCACGCGGCCGGCGGCACCACCTTCATCGACAGCGGCCCGCGCGCCCTGCTCAGCACCCTGGCCAAGGCCAATCTGCCCGGTTGCCGCACCGCCGCGCCACTGCGCACCCCGGTCGACGCCGACCGGATACGCCACCGCCTGAAGTGAAGGGGGGCAGGCCCGACGGCGCGGACGAAGGCGGCCCCGGGCCGCGCCGGCGGGCGGCGGGTCGGCGAAGATGGTCGGGTCAACCGTTCCCGCCAGCGAGGAGTGTCCGGGCAGATGGCTACGTCCGCCCCCGGCCAGCGGCCGCCGACGATCGCGGATGTCGCACGCGTCGCCGGAGTCTCACGCACGACCGTGTCGCACGCCCTGAACGGGCTCGGCAAGGTCGACCCGCGCACGCGCGAGCGCATCAGGCAGGTCGCGGCGGAACTCGGCTACCGCCCCAATCTGCGGGCGCAGCGGCTGCGGCGCGGGCAGGCGAAGGCGATCGCGCTCGCCTCCTCGATGCCGTTCGCGGTCGCGGGCGGCCCGTCCCGGCTCGGGTTCTACATGGAGGTGGCGGCGGCCGCCGCGGAGAGCGCCCTGCTGCACGACTACGCACTCGTGCTCGTGCCGCCGGTGCAGTCGGGTGCGGCGCTGTACTCCGTCGACATCGACGGGGCCATCGTGGTGGAACCGGACGTCGAGGACGTCGCGGCGGCCCAGCTGCGCGAGCGGGGGCTGCCGTATGTGGCGCTCGGCCGGCCGGTCTCGCCCGACGAGGACGCCCCGTACGTCGACCTGCGCGGCAGGACGGTCGCGGAGCTGCTGCTGCGGCATCTGCACGAGCAGGGCGCCGTCCGGCCGGCGCTGATCGTGGGCGCCGGTTCCCGGCACTCGTCCGTCGACGCGATCGCCGCCTACGAGCGGATCGCCGAGGAGTACGGCTGGACGCCGATCGTGGCGCGGGTGGCGGAGTCGGGCGGTGAGCAGGCCGGGTACGAGCGGTGCGCCGCGCTGCTGGCCGAACACCCCGGCATCGACGCGGTCTGCGCGCTGGTGGACGCCTTCGCGGTGGGTGCGGTCCGGGCGATCCGGGAGAGCGGGCGTGCCGTGCCGGACGACGTCATGGTCGTCACCCGTTACGACGGGCTGCGGGCGCGCACCTGCGAGCCGCCGCTGACGGCGGTCGATCTGCATCTGGACCGGGCGGCGTCCGACGCGGTGGAGCTGCTGCTGGGGCGGCTGCGCGGGGACACCGCCACGCCGTCGGTGGCGGTGTCCCCCGAGCCGCGGGTGATCGTCCGGGCGTCGTCGCTGCGGACCGGCCGGAGCTGAGCGAACGCGCGTGCCAGGCGTCGCGGTGCAGGCGTCGCATGCCAGGCGTCGCGGGGCAGGGGGGAATTGCCGGACGGCCCTGCGGCGGCCCGTAACGCCGTCACACCCCCAGCATCAGCACGAGTCCGGAGACCAGCGCGAAGACCAGCACGAACAGGCGCATCCTGCGGGCGTCGAAGCGGTGGTGGACCAGGCGGCTCAGCCATGCGCCCACGGCGATCGCCGGCAGCAGCACGGCAGCGTGGCCCAGCTCCGCGGCGTCCGCCTCCCCGGTGCCGAACAGCAGCGCCAGGGAGGCGACTTCCCCGACGAGGAAGCAGGCGGCGACGGTGGAGCGCAGTTCGGCGGGCGGCCGGTGCTGGTAGACCAGCGCGAGCGGAGGGCCGCCGACGCCGGTTGCGGTCTCCGTCAGCCCGGTCACCGCGCCCGCGCCGACGTAGGCGGCCCGGCCGGGCGTGAACGCGGGCGCGGCCAGGCTCACGACGGCCGCGAGCACGGTGGCGACGCCCACGAACACGCCGAGGCTGCGTTCCGGGATCAGCCAGAGCAGCGCCAGCCCGGCCGGGGTGGCGGCGAGCCGCGCCCCGGTGATCCAGCCCGCGCCGCGCAGGTCGAGCGATGCCCGTTCGCGCCAGGCGACGTACAGGTTGAGCGGGATCATCGACGCCAGCACGAACACCGGGACCAGGTGCGGGTCGAGCATCCCGGCCACCGGCGCCACGATCAGCGCGAAACCCAGTCCGCTGCTGCCCTGGACGAACGCGGCCACGGCCACCGTGACGGCGAGGACCGTCAGCGTCAGCACCGTCACTGCGCCGCGCTCCGTTCCCGCGACCGGTGCAGCGCCCGGGCCGCCGCGGAGGTGGGATGCACCCGGGTGATGTCCGCCCGGCCGACGGCGGCGCGGGCCAGCTCGGCCGCGCGCCGCACCAGTGCGGCCCCGTCCCAGTCGGCCGGCCGGCCGTGCCACATGCGCAGCCGCCCGGCGACGAAGACGGCCGTGATCTGGTCGCGGTTGCCGCGGCGTACGAGCTCCCAGGGCAGGTCCCAGGAGAGCGCCAGCTCCGGGGTGTCGACGTCGACGAGGAGGAAGTCGGCCGCCAGGCCCGGGGCGATGGTGCCGGTGCGGGCGCCGAGGCCGACGGCGTTCGCACCGCCGCGGGTGGCGTGCTCCAGCCAGGTCCAGCCGGCACCGCACGAGGAGTCTCCGGTGCTCAGCCCGTACGCCAGCCGCTGGGCGAACTCGGCGGCGTCCGCGAGCCGGAAGCCGTCGCCGCGGGTGCCGTCGGTACCGAGTCCGAAGCGGATGCCGCGCTCGGCCATGGTGGTCGCGGGCGCGACCGCGTTGCCCTTCCAGGCGCTGGCGACCGGGTTGTAGCTGACGGCGGTTCCCGTGTCGGCGAGCAGGGTCAGCTCGTGCGGGGTCAGGAGCGTGGCGTGCGCGGCGAGCAGCTGGGGGCCGAGCGCGCCGACGCGGTGCAGGTGTTCCAGGGGCCGCAGCCCGTGCCGTACCAGGGACCGTTCCACGCCGGCGAGGTGCTCGTTGACGTGGATCTGGACGACGGCTCCGGCCTCGGCGGCCAGTCGGGCGGTGGCGTGCAGGGTCCGTTCGGTGGCGGCCTCCGGGACGGAGACGGCCAGGGAGGCGTGGACGAGCGGGTCGTCCGCGTACCGGGCGAGGTGCTTCTCGGCGTCCTCCAGGACGGCGGGCCGCCCCGCCCCGTTCCCGGCACCGTTCTCGTCCTCGGGGCCGCCGTCGGCGTCGTTGCAGACGAGTCCCAGGACGCAGCGGATCCCAGCGTCGCGGGCGGCCGACGCGACGACGTCGACGTCCACGTCGGCGCGGGTGCCGGCGTCGGCGACGGTGGTGAAGCCGCCCCGCAGCGCTTCCAGGGCGGCGAGCTTGGCCGCGGTGTAGGCCGCTTCCTCGTCCAGCGCGCCCTCCAGCGGTACCCAGACCCGGCGGAAGATCTCCGAGGGTTCCCCGAAGGCGAGCGCGGCGCCGAAACTCTGGGTGAGGTGGTGGTGGGCGTCGACGAAGCCGGGCATCAGCAGCCGGTCGGGCAGCCGTACGGCCCGCAACTGCGGGTGTGTGCGCTCCAGTTCGTCCGCCGGCCCCACGGCCTCGAAGCGGCCGTCGCCGACCACGACGGCCCAGCCGCCGACGGGGCCTTCCGGGAGCAGCACCGCTCCCGGTACGAGGAGGAGGGGGCCGGGGGCGGTCAGGAGATCGCGGTCGGACTGGTTCATCGGTCGCTTCCTGTGCGGGCGGTGGTCAGACGGGCGGCGATGCCCGGCCGGACATGGTGGAAGAGGAGGTTGAGGACGGCGGCGACGAACGCGCCTACGGCGACGCCGCTTTCGAGGAGGATGCGGACGTTCGGCGGGAAGTGGCCGTAGACGCCGGGAACGAGGATCGGCAGCAGCCCCAGCGAGAGAGCGACCGCGCAGATGAAGGTGCTGGTGTGCTTGTCGAGGTCGGAGCGGCCGAGCATCTGGATGCCGAGCACGGTGATGACGGCGAACACGACCATGGCGGTGCCGCCGACGACCGCGGAGGGGATCACGCTGATCGCGCGGGTGACGGGGGCGAGGAATCCGATGACGATGAGGACGACGCCGGCCGCTGCGGTGACGTACCGGCTGCGGACGCCGGTGACGCGGACGATGCCGATGTTCTCCCCGCTGGTGACCAGCAGCGGCAGTCCGAAGCATCCGCCGAAGAGCGAGGTGACGGCGTCGCCGCGGACGGTCTTCGGCACGTCGGTCCGCTTGTCGATGTCCTTGCCGACGGCCTCGGCGTTGATGACGGTCTGGCCGGTGGCCTCGGCCATGGACGCCAGGCTGTAGAGCATCAGCGGCAGCGCGGCGACGAGGTTGAACACGGGCGAGCCGAAGGGCATCGGCTGCGGCAGGCTGACCAGGTCGCCGCCGGCGGCGCTCGAGGCGTCGACCGCGCCGACGACGGCGGCGAGGGCGGTGCCGGCGAGCAGGCCGAGCATCACGGCGAGCTGGCGCAGGATGCCGGTGGAGAACAGGTAGAAGAGGACGGTGAACCCGATCGTCGCCATGCCGAGCCCGAGGTTGACGGGATCGGCGAAGCCGGGGGTGCCGGGTCGTCCGGTGACGAGGACCGCGCCGACCTTCACGAGGTTGACGCCGACGATGACGATCATCGTGCCGATGACGAGGGCGGGGAAGAACTTCAGCAGCCGGGAGAACACCGGAAGGACGACGAAGTAGAACACCGCCGTCAGGATCACCGCGCCGGTCGCGGTGCGCAGTCCGTGCTGCTCGGCGATGGCGAGGAACAGGATGAGCGGCGCCCCGCCCGGCAGCATCACGAACGGCAGCCGGGGTCCGAACTTCCAGGGCCCGAGCGACTGGATCAGCGATCCGACGCCGGACAGCACGAAGGCCGCGGAGAGCAGATTGACGGTCAGTTCGGCGCCGAGCCCCAGGGTGGCGCTCATCAGGAAGATCGCCGAGATGGGGGTGGCGGCCATGACGAGGACGTGCTGGACCCCGAAGAGCAGGATCCGGCCGAGGGGGCGTGACTCGTCCACGGGGTGGATCGCGGGCCGCGCGCCGTCCTCCACGGCAAAGGACGCGGCCTCCCCGGCGGGGGCGTCCTCGGGACGGGGGCCGTCGTCAGGGCGGACGGGCGGGGCGGGACGGCGGACGGCCGCGGCCGCGGCGGCGGGGACGGGGGCGGGGGCGGCGGGGTCGTCGGCGGCCGGGTGGCCGGCCGCCGGGTCGACGGTCGCCGGGTGGGTGGTCGCCGGGCGGTCGGAGGTCGGCGGTTGGCCGGCACCGGGCCGGTTCTGGCGGGGACTGGACACGTTCGGGCTCCGTTCGGGCGTACGGGCACGCTCGGATTTCAGCCGCGATCCGGCCCTGGACGGAGAGCCAAATCGATTTGGCCAAATCGATTTGGCCGTCAGTATGTGAGGCCGTCGCCCCACCGTCAAGAGCAGCTGCACGGTCGCTCCCCGGAGCCGGGACCGACCGTGCAGGCGCAGCAACACTTCGACGACTTCCCGACAACGCCTCCTCACCGCGCCGCGTCGCCCCGCACCGCCGTCACGCGGAGCGCGCCGGCCGCCCGGCCCGCACCGGGTCCGCGTACGGCAGGCCCCGCGTGCAGCGCTCCAGCCCGTCCAGGGTCGACGAGGGAGTCCCGGGGCGTGTTGATCAGCGTGGCGCCGTCGGGCAGCAGGCCGAGCCGGGTGCGGTCCAGCAGGTGGGCGACCCGGGTCCCAACCCAGTCCGGTCCGGCAGGTCTCACATATTGATCATGTGACCGGCCAGTCCGTGCACCGCCTCCTTGACCGCCTCGCCCAGGGTCGGATGGGCGTGGACGTTGCGGGCGACCTCGTGCACGGTGAGGTCCCACTGCTGGGCCAGGGTCAGTTCGGGCAGCAGCTCGGTCACGTCCGGGCCGATGAGGTGGCCGCCGAGCAGCTCGCCGTATTTGCTGTCGCTGATCAGCTTCACGAAGCCGGTGGCGTCTCCCAGCCCGTGGGACTTGCCGTTGGCGGTGAACGGGAACTTGGCCACCTTCACGTCGTGGCCCAGCTCGCGGGCCTGGGCCTCGGTGTACCCGAAGCTGGCGATCTGCGGCTGGCAGTAGGTGGCGCGCGGGATCATCGCGTAGTCCAGCTCCATGGTCTCCGCGTCCGCGATGGTCTCGGCGGCGATCACGCCCATCGCCTCCGCCGCGTGGGCGAGCATCAGCTTCGCGGTCACGTCGCCGATGGCGTAGATGTGCGGGACGGACGTACGGCACCGGCCGTCCACGTCGATGGCGCCGCGCTCGGTGACCCGTACGCCGGTCGTGTCCAGGCCGTAGCCCTCGACGTTCGGGGCGAAGCCGATCGCCTGCAGGACCTTGTCCGCCTCCAGCACCTTCCGGGAGCCGTCCTCCGCGGTGACGGTGACGCGGACCTGCGGGCCGGACTCGTCGATGGCGTCGACGCGGGTGGAGGTGAGCACGTCGATGCCGAGGCGGCGGTACTGCTTGGCCAGTTCGGCGGAGACCTCGGGGTCCTCCAGCGGGGTCATGCGGTCCAGGAACTCGACGATCGTGACCTTCACCCCGTAGTTGTGCAGCACGTAGGCGAATTCGACGCCGATCGCGCCGGCGCCCGCGATGACGATCGACCGGGGCAGGTCGTCGGCGAGGATCTGCTCCTCGTAGGTCACCACCCGGGAGGTGCGCCGGGTGCCGGGGAGCAGCTTGGGCGTGGCGCCGGTGGCGATGATGCAGTGGTCGAACCCGATGGTGCGGGTCTCGCCGTCGTATCCGGCCACCTGGAGGGTGTGCGGGTCCAGGAAGGTGCCGCGGCCGTCCAACTCCGTGATCTTGTTCTTCTTCATCAGGTAGTGGACGCCCTTGACCCGGCCGTCCGCGACCTTGCGGCTGCGGCGGTACGCCTCGCCGTAGTCGAAGGACACCTGCCCCTCGATCCTGATGCCGAAGGTCTTCGCCTCGCGGGTGACGATGTGCGCCAGCTCGGCGTTGCGCAGCAGCGCCTTGCTCGGGATGCAGCCGACGTTCAGGCACACGCCGCCCCAGTACTTCTCCTCGACCACCGCCACCCGCTTGCCCAGCTGGGCGGCACGGATGGCGGCGACGTAGCCGCCGGAACCCGCTCCGAGGACCACGACGTCGAAGCGTTCGTCCTGCTCGGGCATGGGGAATGTCCCTTCTTCCGGGGCGCTGTCGGGCATCGGGCGGCGCTGAGCGGCCTCAACCGGATCATCCACGCGCCGTACCGCCTCCCGCAACCGCTGCCCAGGACGGGAAGGCGGTCTCCGGGCGCACCTCCTGCCGCGCCTCCCGCCGCACTCGCGCAGCACCGGACGGCGCCCCCTCGGGCCCGTCCGGTGTCAGGCCGTGCGGCCGGCGTCCCGGGCCGCGCGCTCCAGCCGGCCGCGGTACTCCTCCCACCAGGCGGCGTCGCCCGTCGGCATGCCGTCGTTGCCCTCGTTCATCCCGGCGGAGCCGTCCAGGAGTTCCCGGACGATGTCGGCGTGCCCGGCATGCCGGTGGGTGTCGGCGATGACGCGCACCACGGCGTGGTGCAACGTGACCTCGTCGCGGCCGCTCGGCCACCACGGCACCCTGCCGGTCGTGTCCAGCGCGAGCGCGTCGATCGTCGCGTCCGCGTGCGCCCACGCCCGGCGGTAGAGGCCCACGACGTCCTCGCGCGACTCGTCCGCCGTGGCCCACATGTCGCCGTTGGGCTCCGCGCCCTCCGCGAGCCAGGGAAGCGGCTCGTGTGAGGGACGGCCGAAGGTGTCGCCGAGGTAGCCCAGCTCGACGGTGGCCGCGTGTTTCACCAGGCCCAGGAGATTGGTGCCGGTCGGCGTGTGCGGGCGGCGGATGTCGTACTCCGGGAG
The DNA here is from genome assembly GCF_047946815.1 of Streptomyces hamibioticus. Classification (NCBI taxonomy): domain Bacteria; kingdom Bacillati; phylum Actinomycetota; class Actinomycetes; order Kitasatosporales; family Streptomycetaceae; genus Streptomyces; species Streptomyces hamibioticus. The sequence continues at coordinate 7,119,357 of NZ_JBKKQY010000001.1, read as the reverse complement.
CCCTTCGAGCTTCCAGAGCAGGGCGTCGCGGGCGGACTGCAGGTAGAAGTGGAGGTCGGCTTTGGGGTCCGAGGCTGTCATGGGCCCAGTCTGCCGTTCGCGCGAGCTCTGTCCACGGCCCGTGTCACCGCTGACGGCCCCGGCGCCCGGTGCGGGCCGCGGGCCGCGGGCCGCGGGCCACCGGCCTTCTCACGGGGTGCAGGCCCGGGCGATCGACAGGCTGTTCTCGTAGAGGTGGTGGCGGGTTATCCGGCCGTCCTCGACCGTCAGGCGCAGCGCGAACGGGCCCTCGAAGGACTTGCCCGTGGCCCGGACGGTCCCCGACACGTGGCCCATCAGGACGGCGTCGGTGCCGTCGACGAGGAAGGTGTCGACGTCGGCGCGCGCGTCCTCGGGCACGGTGTGCTCCGTCAACTCGGTGAACTGGGCGGCGCACTCGGCGGCGGTGGACCGCGGGCGGATCCACGGGACGGTGGGGTTCTCGGCCAGCAGCCAGTCGACGTCGTCGGCGAAGAGCGCGACGAGCGGCTCGGTGTCCCCGGCCAGCCGGGCGGTGAGGAACTCACGCACGACGGCCCGGGTGGCCTCGGCGACGGAGTCCGCGGCGGGGGCGGAACTCGTGGCGGCGGGCCCAGTGGTGGCGGAACTCGTGGTGGGAGCGGTGGACTCGGCGGACATGTCTGTGACTCCTGGCGGCTGGTTTCTCGGATTCCGGCGGGTGTCCGTCGGTGTGTCCGATCCTGCCGGGCGGGGCGGGAGCGGTCGATTACCGCGGGGGTAATGAGCGGACGGCGGTCTTCGGAGGGGTGGCATCCGGTTGCCGGCCGCACCGTCCGGCGCTGCCAGGCGGTCGTCGGGCCCCGGCGTCGGGTGAGCAGCACTGCCAGGCGGCCGTGCGCCACCCCGGCGTCAGGTGAGCAGCTCCGCCAGGCCGTCCGCGAACCCGGTGAGCCGGGTCAGCAGCGGTCCCCGGCGAGCGACCCGGAAGCCACGGCGCCGCCCGCCGAACGCGGCCTGAACGGCATGGAACTGGCACCAGCGCCGGGCACGCTCGCGATCCAGCTCCGCCGCCTCGGCGAAGACGTCGATCACCCGGTGGGCGGCCCTGCGCAGGTCGTCCGCCGCGAGGAGCTGGAACGCCCGTGAGGTCAGCAGTGTGCCGGTGTCGTGGGCGGGGTCCCCCGCACAGCCCTTCGGATCGACGGCGAGCCACGGCTCGCGGTCCGCCCGCAGCACGTTCCTGGCGTGCAGGTCGCCGTGGACGAGGGTGTCCGGCTGGTCGCGGCCCAGTTCCCGGACCGTCGCCAGGGCCGCGTCCACCACGTGGCGCGGGAGCGAGTGCGCCAGTTCCCCGGCGTCCTTGCGCAGCCGGCGTTCCCAGGCGTCCGCCCGGTCCCGCAACCGGGGCAGACCGGGCGGTGCGGGGACGGCCAGCCGGCGGCTGATCCGGCCGGCGACCGTCGCCACGCGGTCGCCGTCCTCGGCCTCGGCCAGCGTCGTCGTACGGGCGCGTTCGAGCAGCATCGCGAACCGTTCGTCGTCGCGCTCGTACAGCGCCACGGCTCCCCGCCCGGCCCAGGCCGCGAAGGCGTCCGGCTCGTGGACGTTGCCGGGATGCGGAAACGACACCTTGAGCACGGCGGGGCCCTCGGCCCGCCGTACGGGAACGACGACACCGACGCCTCCGTGCAGCACCGCGCCGTCCGGTGCGCACTCCCAGCGTTCCAGCAGGTCGTCGACGATCCCGGGCAGTTCGGCCAGCCACGCCTCCCCCGGCCGTCCTTCGCGCTCGACGGTGGCCCGCGCGAACGCCTCCGGTACCGCGATCACCCGGGCCCGCTCAACTGGGAGTCGGGCGGACCTGGTTCCCCACCAGGGCGTCGACGACCGCGCGGGCGACGCGGCCGGCCCGTTCGGGCGTCCAGTAGGCCGGCTCCTCCACCGTCGAGACGAAGTACCCGCGCGTCAGCAGGGAGAGCACGTCGGCCGCCAGTTCGGCGTCGGGCACGCCGGCGGCGACGGACGCCTCGAGGAACTCCTGCCGGGACTCGCGCGGCTCGCGGTGGTCGACCCCCTCGGGGTCGGTCCGCGCCGACGAGAGCATCTCGACCCACAGGGTGCGCAGCAGCAGGTCCTCGGGCTCGGTGCTGAGGTGCCACTCCACCGTCGCCCGCAGCCGGTCCGTGCCGTCCAGGTCGCCCAGGTGCTCGTCCAGGTCGGCGCGCCAGCGGGACTCCGCGGCACGGACGGCATTGGTGATCAACGCCATCCGGGTGGGCACGTAGTTGGTGACCATCGCCGTGGAGCCGCCCAGTTCCTTCGCCACGGCGCGGATGGTGATCGCGCGCGCCCCGTCACGGGCGGCGACGGCGAGCGTGGCCTCGGCGATTTCCCTGCGGCGCTGGACTTCGTCGACGTCGATCGGCATGGAGGCAACCTAACTCAGAGGGGGGTTGACGCTGAACACAGCGAGATGCAACGTTGTTGTATCACGATGTTTTTTCACTGTTGCCCCGTCCTGGGAGCCGGGCGGCCACTCCAGGCAAGCCACTGAAGGCAAGAACCCATAAGCCACACCCGGCCCTCCCGGGCCACCCAACAACTTACGGAGGACCCATGAGCCTCGCTGTCCGGCGCGTCACCCCCGAGCCCGTCCCCCCGCACGCACAGCAGCACATGGTGCGGATGCGGGACGGCGTGCTGCTGGCCACCGACGTGTACGGCACCGGCCCGGCGGCCGGCCCCGCGCCGACGGTGCTGGTGCGCCTGCCCTACGACAAGAACAGCCGCTACGTGTTCTTCGACCGGATCGCCGCACGGTTCACCGCGCGCGGCTACGTCATGGTGGTCCAGGACGTGCGCGGCAAGTTCCGGTCCGAGGGCGAGACGCTCGGCTGGACCGGTGAGGTGGACGACGGGTACGACACCATCGAGTGGGTCACCCGCCAGCCGTGGTCCGACGGGACCGTCGGCATGTTCGGCGACTCCTACTACGGGTTCACCCAGTGGTCGGCGGTCTCCGGTCAGCATCCCGCGCTCCGCGCGATCGTCCCCCGGGTGACGTGCACCAACAACGGGCCGGGGGTGGCCGGTTACGACACCGGGGGCGGCCCGCAGCCGCCGTGGCTGGAGGGCGCCGACTACCAGGCGCACATCTGGGTGGACCAGGACACGTACGAGTTCACCCCGGACCTCACCGTACGGCCCCTGATCACCGCCTACGACGAGGCGTTCGCGAGCATCGGGAAGCGCTCGGCGGGCTTCGACCTGATGACCGGCGGCATCCGGCTCTCCCCGTACAACGGACCGCATCCCTACGACGCCCGGCCGGTGCCGGTCCTGCACTGCGTGGGCTGGTTCGACAACCTCGGCATCGCTCACCTGCGCGACTACACGGAGCTGGCCCGGCGCCCCGGCTGGGCGGCCGTCCAGTACCTGATCGCCGACGCGACCGACCACGAGAACTACTCGCTGGAGAACGCCCCGGTGTCGCCCGACGCCGATCACCAGACCGACGACACCGCTCTGGAGTGCATGCTCGACACCTACACCGCCCCCGCTCTCGAGTTCTTCGACGTCTTCCTCAAGGGCGTGGCCCCGCCCGAGAGGCTGCCCCGGGTGCGCTGGAAGCTCGGTCACGTGGGCTGGCGTACCGCGGCCCGCTGGCCGCCGCCACAGGCCACGCGGACCGAGCTGTACCTCGCGGAGCCGGCCGCGGCGACCGGCGCGGTCCCCGGCGGCAGGCTCGCCGCCCGTCCGGCCGGCGGAGCGGAATCGGCGCAGTGGCGGTACGACCCGGACGACCTCGTGCCGTCCGCCGCGGACAACACCTTCATGCTGCTGCGCGACCACCCCGACGAGCGCCGCACCCTGGAGCGGGACGACGTCCTGGTCTTCACCACCCAGGCCTCGGACGCGCCGCTGGACCTGGCCGGACCCGTACAGGCGGTGCTGCACACGGAGAGCACGGCACCCACGTACGACGTGTTCGTCCGCCTGCTCGATCTGGCGCCGGACGGGACGGCGCGGCTGATCGTGCGCGGGTGCGCACAGGCGGACCGGCCCGGCGCGGTGGAGATCGCGCTGGGCCACACCGGTTACCGGCTGCGCCCGGGCCACCGCCTGGCGCTGATGATCGCCGGCAGTGACTTCCCGAACCACGTGCCCAACTCCGGGACGCGGGAGGACCCCTGGCTGACGACCGCCCCCAAGGCGAGCCTGCAGACGCTCCACACCGGCCCGGCCCATCCCTCGCGCCTGCTGCTGACCGTCCTGCCCGGGGCGGGGCGCGGCGAAGGAGACGGCCCACGATGACCCTCCGGTTCGTCGCCGCCCGGCTGGCCACGCTCGTCGTGACGGTCCTCGTCTCCAGTCTGGCCATCTACGGCGCCATGTTCCTCACGCCCGGGGACCCCGCCACGCTCCTCGTCGGCGGCAGCCGGGACCCCGACCCCGAGGTGCTGGCGCAGATCCGCCGCGAGTACCACCTCGACGATCCGTTCGTCCAGGGCTACTGGCACTGGCTGAGCGGCTGTCTGCGGGGGGACTTCGGCAGGTCCCTCGTCTACCGCGACTCCGTCGCCGACCTGATCGGCGCGCGGGCCGGTGACACGCTCGCCCTCGTCGGCTACGCCTCCGTCCTCGTCCTCACCGCGGGCGTCGTCATCGGCACGGTCGCCGCGCTGCGCGGCGGCCGCACGGAGACGCTGGCCACCACGCTCACGGCGGGTGCCATGGCGGTACCGACCTTCGTCATGTCGGTGCTGCTCATCTGGCTCTTCGCCGTGCGGCTGCCCTGGTTCCCGGTGTACGGCTCCGGCGAGGGCCTCACCGGCACGCTCGCGCACCTGACCCTGCCGGCCCTCGCCCTGGCGATGACCTGGATCGGCTACGTCGCCCAGGTCACCCGGACAGCCGTCCGCGCGGAGCTCAGCGCCGAGCACGTGGAGACGGCCCGGAGCCGTGGCGTACCCGAGTGGACGGTGATCAGACGCCATGTGCTGCACAACGCGTCGGGCCCCGTCCTGGCGGTGTCCGGCGTCGGCATCGCCGGACTGATCGCCACGGCCGCCGTCGCCGAGCAGGCGTTCGGCACGGGAGGGCTGGGCGCGCTCATGATCGAGGCCGCGTCGAAGCAGGACATGGCCGTGGTCCAGGCCGTGTCGCTGATCTTCGTGGTCGTCTTCGTCGTCATCAACACCGTCGTCGACCTGGCCGGCGCCGCCCTCGATCCCCGGGCCGCCCGGAAGGGGGCCCGATGAGCACCGTCCTGTCCACCGGCACCGCCCGCACCCGTACCGGGTCGCGCGGCGGACGCCCGCGCGACCGCCTGACGCTCGGCGCCGGATGTGTGGTCGCCCTGTTCGTGCTGCTGGCCGTCCTCGGACCGCTGATCGCCCCGCACGATCCGAACGCCGTCGACCCGCTGAACGTCAACGCCGGGCCGTCCGCGGCCCATCTCCTCGGGACGGACGACACCGGACGCGACATCCTGTCCCGGCTGATCAGCGGTACCCGCGCGAGCCTGGCCGCGCCCGCCGCGGTGATCGCCGTCTCCACGACCCTGGGCACCCTGCTCGCGCTGTCCGCCGCCTGGTTCGGCGGGTGGCCCGACCGCCTGGTCTCGGGTGCGCTGGACGTCGTGTTCGGCTTCCCGGGCCTGATCATGGCGGTGCTGGCGGCGGCCGTCTTCGGGGCGGGCCTCGTCGCGCCGATCGTGGCCCTGTCGATCGCGTATCTGCCGCTGATCACCCGCGTCGTACGGTCCGCGGCGCTCAAGGAGCGCCATCTCCCCTACGTGGCGGCGCTGCAGCTCCTCGGCGCTCCCACCGCGCGCATCTGGCTCCGCCACCTGCTGCCGAATCTGTGGCCCCTGGTCCTCGTACAGGCCACGATCGGTTTCGGCTACGCCCTGCTGGACGTGGCCGCGATCTCCTTCCTCGGGCTCGGCAGCCAGCCGCCCGATCCGGAGTGGGGGCTGATGGTGGCCAACGGGGCTCCGTCGCTCCTCGCCGGCCACCCCCAGCAGTCGCTGTACGCGGCTGTGGTCATCCTGCTCGTCGTGGTGGCGTTCAACCTGCTGGGTACGGGACTGTCCCGGCGTCTGCTCGGAGGCGACAGATGAGTCCGTCACCGCTGCTCGAGATCAACGCGCTGCGCGTCGAGCTTCCCGTCGACGGGATCGTGCGCACCGTCGTCCACCGTGCCGACGTGCGCATCCCCGAGGGCGCCGGTGTGGCCCTGGTGGGCGAGTCCGGGTCGGGCAAGTCGCTGACGGCCCGGTCCGTGCTGCGGCTGCTGCCCGGCGGCGCCCGGGTCCACGGGGAGCTGCTCTTCGCGGGCGAGTCCGTGCCCGGGATGCCGCCGGAGCGCCTGCGCGCCTTCCGTGCCGCCGATGTCGCCATGGTGTTCCAGGATCCTAGGGCGCACATCAACCCCGCGCGCAGTGTCGGCGACTTCCTCGTGGAGGGCCTGACGGCCGCGCGCGGGGTGCCCACCGCCGAGGCCGTCGCCAAGGTCACCAGGATCCTGCGGGAGGTGGGCATCGGCGACGCCGACCGGCGGATGCGGCAGCGGCCCCACGAGCTGTCGGGCGGCCTGCTGCAGCGGGTCATGATCGCGGCGGCGTTGGCGGCCGAGCCGCGGCTGCTCCTCGCCGACGAGCCGACCACCGCCCTCGACGTCACCACGCAGGAGGAGGTGATGGCCATCGTCACGGAGGCCCGTGCGGCCCGCGGCCTCGCCATGCTGTTCATCACCCACGACCTGGAGCTGGCCGCCGCCGTCTGCGACAAGGTCGTGGTGATGTACGCGGGCACGACCGTGGAGGAACTCCCGGCCGGCCGGCTCCGGGACAGCGGCGCCCACCCGTACACGCGCGCGCTGCTCGCGTCCCGGCCCTCGGTCGCGGACCGTGACGCGGAACTGCGGTCCATCGCCGGCCGCCCCCTGTCCGCCTTCGAGGCACCCGCCGGATGCGCCTTCGGCGACCGCTGCCCCCGGGTGCGGGAACGGTGCCGCGAGGAGCGGCCCCGGCCGCACCCGGTGGGCGACGCCACGGCGGCCTGCCACTTCCCTTACACGCCCTCGCCCGAGGAGGCCGGCCGACATGCTTGAGGTACAGCACCTGCGCAAGGTCTACGGTGACTTCGTCGCGGTGGACGACGTCACCTTCTCGCTCGCGGAGCACGGCTCGCTGGCCGTCGTCGGCGAGTCGGGATCCGGCAAGACCACCACCGCACGCATGATCGCCGGCCTCGAGACGCCCAGCGCGGGCCGGATCGTCGTCGCGGGCAAGGAACGGCGGCCCGGACGGCCGCGGTCACGGGAACGGCGCGCTCGCGCCGGGCAGATCCAGCTGGTCTTCCAGGATCCGTACGCCTCGCTCGACCGGCGTCAGCGGGTGTGCGACGCCGTCGCCGAGGCGGTCGGACTGCACCGGTCCCTGCCGGCGCCCGCGCTGCGGGCCCGGGTGGCGGAACTGTTCGACATGGTGGGCCTGGACGACCGGCAGGCACGGTCCCTGCCGAAGGCCCTGTCGGGCGGACAGCGCCAGCGCGTCGCGATCGCCCGCGCGCTCGCCGCCGAACCCCGGGTGCTCGTCCTCGACGAGGCGATCGCGGCGCTGGACGTGTCGATCCAGGCGCAGATCCTCGGCCTGCTCGCCCACATCCGCGAGACCACCGGTACCGCGCTGCTGTTCATCACGCACGACCTCGGTGCCGTCCGGCACGTCAGTGACGAGGTGCTGGTGATGCGGGCCGGCCGGCTCGTGGAGCACGGCCCGGTCACGACCGTTCTCGACGACCCGCGGGACCCCTATACGCGGCGTCTCATCGAGTCGATCCCGAAGCCGGGCTGGAAGCCGCGCAGAAGGACGCGCCAGCCTGCCGCCTGAGCGGCGCCGCGCCGCGCCGCCCACCGCGGAAACGATCGTGCCCCCGTCGGTCCGGGTGACCGACGGGGGCACGATCGTTGGTGCGGGTGCCGGGTCAGCCGGCGCTCACCCGGCCCGGGGACGGCCGCGTGCGCGGGGCCCGTGCCTCGATGGCCGCGGCCACGTGCAGCAGCAGGTCCTCGCGGAAGCGTCCGCCGATCAGCTGGACACCCGACGGGAGCCCGTCCGCGGTGCCTGTGGGCACGGCCATCGCCGGGAAGCCGAGCACCGGCACGGCCTGCATCGGCCACTGGGCGGCGAGCAGCTCCCGGACCCGGTGGTCGCCGCCCAGGTCGGCGTCCTGCTCGAACGGGGGCTCGGCCGACACCGGTGTCAGAAGGACGCGGTCGTCGCCCAGGTACTGCTGGAGACGGCCGATGAGGGTGCCGCGCCGCGCGTAGCCCTTGATGTAGGCCTCCAGGGTGGGCCGCTCGCCCCAGGTCTCGGCGGCGGCGGCGAACGAGGCGGCCAGGGAGACCCGCACCGGGTCGTCGCCGAAGCGTTCGATCTCGGGCAGCATCGTGCGCAGCTCCTCGTAGAGCAGCAGCGACCACAGCCGGGCCGCCTCCGACAGCAGCGGCAGTTCGACCTCCGTCACCTCGTGTCCCGCCTCGCCGAGCCACCGCGCCGCGTCGTCGAGCGCGGCGTTCACCGCGGGGTGGGGCTTGGCGAGGCCGACGTCACGGACGAGCGCGACCTTGACCGGGCGGGGCTCGCCCAGCGGTGGGCGCGCCGGCAGCCCGACCGGGTCGACGAGGTCCGGCGTGACCATGGCGTGCAGCCCCCGCCGGACGTCGTCGACCGTCCAGCCGAGCGGGCCGTGGACGGCCATGGTCTGGAACGACAGCGGGCTGTCGAACTCCTCCTCGCCGCGGGGCTCACGGCCGGAGACGAGGCCGACCGTGGGGCGCAGACCCACCGCGCCACAGCAGTAGGCCGGGAAGCGGATCGAGCCGCCGATGTCGTTGCCCTGCGCGATCGGCACCATCCCGGCCGCCACCGCGGCGGCGGCGCCGCCGGACGATCCGCCGGGCGTGTGTCCGCTGTGCCACGGGTTGATCGTTCTGCCGTGCAGGTCGTTGCCGGTGAACCAGCGTACGGCGAAGGCCGGGCTGTTGCTGCGGCCCATGAGGTTCGCGCCCGCCCGGCGCAGCGCGGCGACACAGGCGGCGTCCTCCTGCGCGACGGCGCCGGCCCAGGCGGGAAGGCCGTGGGAGCTGGCGTAGCCGCGCTGCGAAGTGTTGATCTTGGTGGATACGGGCACGCCGTGCAGCGGCGGGAGGTCCTGCCCGGCGGCCACCGCCGCGTCGGCGGCCGCCGCCTGGGCGAGCGCCTCCTCGGGGCGGAGGTCCACCAGGGCGTTGAGCGCCGGGTTGGTCTCGTCGATCCGTTCCAGGAACGATTCCGCGACCTCGGTCGCGGAGAAGGACCTGTCACGGATGCCGGCGGCCAGTTCGCCGGCTGGGCGGTCCCACAGCGGCTTGTCGCCCTGGGTGTCGGTCATCGTCTGTCTCCTGGGTGGTGGGGGGCGTGCGGGTCACTTGCCGGTTCCGCCGAGGTGGGCGGCCCACGGCATGCCCATGTAAGCGAAGGACGTGGGCGCACCACTGAGGCGCTTGTTCATGAACATCCGTTCATGGGTGGTGGCGAGGTAGACCACCGGGATGGTGGGGGTGAACAGGGCCTGCGCTTCGGCGTACGCCGTGGCCGACGCTTCGGGGTCGGAGGACGTGCGGGCCTGCGCGAGCAGCCGGGTCACCTCGGGGTTGCGGTAGTTCGTCCAGTTGAAGAGGCCTCGCGGGGTGACCATCTCCGCGACGTAGGAGGCCGGGTCCGGCATGCCGACGTAGCCGAAGGTCAGGATCAGGTCCAGGCCCTTGCGGACGGAGGGGTCGTAGAAGAGCGAGGACATCTCGGTGGGCTGGAGCTGCTTGATCCGGATGTCCACGCCGATCTTCCCGGCCGCCGCCCGGATGAAGGTCAGTGCCTGCAGGCCTCGCTGGTCACCGGCGGGGATGGCGGCCACCAGCGGCCGGGCGACCGGGCCCGCGCGTTCCAGCAGCTTCCTGGCGCGTTCCGGGTCGGGCTTCGGCACGGCCGGCAGCGCTTCGTAGGCCGCGTCGAACCGCTCCGCGGCCGGGTCGCCGCGCCAGGTGAGCGGCGGGACGAGCGACTTCAGGGTGGTGGCGTCGCCGCCGAAGACGTTCTTGATCAACGCTTCGCGGTCGATGACGTGCGACAGCGCGTCCAGGAGCCGGCGATCGGCGGCGGGGGACTCGGCGTTGCCGGGGATCAGCAGGACGTTCTGCGTGGACGGGCCGAGGTGGACCGCGCCGCTGTCGGCCCTGGCGAGCGCCGTGGCGCTGCTGGGCGGCAGCTCGTAGGTGCCGTCCACCTCACCGGAGAGCAGGGCGCTGGTCAGTGTGTTGCTGTTGGTGATGAACGTGAACTCGACCCGGCCCGCCTTCGGCTTCAGTTTCGCGTCCCAGTACCGCTCGTTGCGTTCGAGGACGATGCCGGCGCCGGACTTCCACGAGCCCAGCTCGAACGGTCCGGTGCACATAAGGCCGCCCTCGGCGGTGCCGTAGGCCGGGACGGCCTGCTCGGTGTACGCCTTCTGGTTCACCGCGCCGAACGACGTCGACAGCGCCTTGGGCAGCGTCCGGTCGTACGTCTTGGTACGGAGTGTCACCTGGTGCGGGCCGGTGGCCTCGATCGACGTCACCGCGGAGAGGTAGTTGCCGTACAGGGCCTGTGTCTTCGGGTCCCGCTGCCGCTCCAGGCTGTGGATCACGTCCCGCGGCGTCATGGGCGAGCCGTCCCAGAACGTCACGTCGGAGCGCAGGTCGAGCACGAGGGTCCGGTCGTCGGTCCAGGTGACCTTCTCGGCGAGCCCGGGGCTCAGGGAGAAGTCCGGGTTCATCCGGGTCAGCGTGTCGCAGAGGTTGGCTCCGACGGTCTGGGGCGAGTAGTCGCCGGTCTTCGCCGGGTCCAGGGTGGTCGGCTCCCCGTAGGGCAGGGCCCAGCCGACGCGGTCCACGGCGGCGGTACCGGGCGGGGTCGTGGTGGTGAGGCGGACGGGGCCGGGAGCGCCGTCTCCTCCGTTCGACGGGGAGGTGCAGGCGGCCGTGGCCAGCAGGCCCATGCTCACGCACACCGTCAGCGCCGGTCTTTTCACAGCCATGGCTGGAGCTCCTTGCCGAGGGGAGGACGGGAGGGGGAAGGAGGAAAAGAGAGGGGGAAGCGAGGGAGAAGAGAGGGACGCTCACCGTCGAGGCGCGGGAGAAGTGGGCCGGTCGACATAAACGAACGTCATACAACACTGTTGCATCTCACGCTTGCATCTGGTGAGCTACCGAGTCAAGACCTCGGGCACTCGCCCCGGGCCCCGCATCCCACCCCCTCCGCCTTCCGCAAAGGAGCACCCCATGCCCTTCACCCCTGCCCTCGACTTCGCGTTCGAGATCCGCGCCCACGTGGCCGAGACGCTCCACATCGGCCACGGCGACGGGGAGGTCACCGAATTCACGCCCATCGTCGGGGGCAGCGTCGACGGCCCCCTGCTGCGCGGAGAGGTGCTGGCGGGCGGCGGCGACTGGAGCAGCACGCGGGGCGAGGTCTGCGAGCTGGACGCGCGCTACCTGATCCGGGCCGAGGACGGCACGGTGATCGACATCGCCAACCGCGGCTACTACCGGCCGAAGCCGGACAGCCCGGACCAGTACGACGGCGACCTCAAGGTCTCGGAGGCCGGCCACTACTACCGGACGTCCCCGGTGTTCCGGACCGACGCACCGGCCCACCGGTGGCTGGCCGAGACGGTCTTCGTCGGACTCGCCCGACCGGACGGCGACGACGTGGTCGTCATCCGCATGTACGCCCTCAGGTAGCGGGGGCCGGCCCGAAGCCGCTCAGGACAGCGCCCGGTACGCGTGGTTCAGGGCGGCCCGGAAGCCGTCGGCCTGCTCATGGGTGAGCTCGCCGACCATGCGCTCCTCGAGCCGGGCGGCCGGTTCGGCGTACTCGGCCAGCAGCCGCCGCCCGGCGCCGGTGAGCAGGATCAGCCGCTCCCGCCGGTTGCGGGGATTGGGCTCGCGGCGGATCAACCCGCGGCCCTCCAGCGCACGCACCATGTCGGCCATCGACTGGGCCGTGACGAAGGAGTCCCGGGCGAGCTGCGCCGCGGACACGCCGTCGTGCCGCTCCAGCACGGTGAGCGCGGTGTACTGAAGTGCCGTGATACCGGCGGGCTTGAGCATCTCCTCCAGACGTGCCCGCACCACCAGTTCGGTCCTCTTGACCAGATAGAGCAGCGAGGGGCTCATCCCCACTCCCCCCTGGGCCGCGGTCCGTGCGGGTTCGGCCATGTCGTCCTCCACTGGGTGTCACCTGCGCCGAAGGGAGCCCACCCTAGGCCATTGACAGGAATCCTGCCTATCGCAACACTACTTTCATCAGGATTCCTGTCGATCAGCCGTGAGGCCGACGCCCTCGGCACGCCCACCACATCAGAGGTGCCAGAGATGGATCTGCACGGAAAAGTCGCCGTCGTCACCGGAAGCGGACGCGGACTCGGCCTGGGGTACGCCCAGGCCCTCGCGGCGGCCGGGGCCGCGGTCGTGATCAACGACGTCGACGGCGACCTGGTCGACGCCGCGGTCTCCGCCGTCACCTCCGCGGGAGGCAGGGCCACCGGCGTCGTGGCCGCGGTCGGTGACACCGATGCGGCCGAGCGGCTCGTCGGGACGGCGGTGCGGGAGTTCGGGCGGCTGGACGTGCTCGTCACCAACGCCGGCATCCTGCGCGACCGGGTGCTGTGGAAGATGACGGACGACGACTTCGACGCCGTGGTCAGGGTCCATCTGCGGGGCACGTTCACCTGCGCCCGGGCGGCCGCCGTGCGGATGCGGGAGCAGGGCACGGGCGGCCGCATCGTCCTGATCTCCTCACCGGCCGGGCAGCGGGGCAACTTCGGCCAGACGAACTACGCCGCCGCCAAGGCGGGCATCGTCGCGATGGCCCGGACCTGGGCGCTGGAGCTGGCCAGGGCCGACATCACGGTCAATGCCGTGGTGCCCGTGGCGGCCACCGAGATGACGAAGACCATTGCGGCCTTCGGGCCGGTCATCGCCGAGTCGGAGCGCACCGGCGCCCCGCTGCCCGCCTGGCTGCGCAGGGACGAGGGCCTCGGCACGGTCGACGACGTCGCCGGACTCATCACCTTCCTGGCCTCGGACGCGGCCAAGGGCATCACCGGACAGGCCATCGGGGTCGGCGGCGACCGGCTGGCCCTGTGGGCGCACCCCAAGGAGAAGGCCGTCGCCTTCGCCGACGGCGGCTGGAGCGCCGACGCGATCGCCGAGCACTGGCACGACGGGGTCGGTGCGGAGCCCGAGACGTACGGCATCCCCGCTCCCCAGGCACCGGGGGTCTGAGATGAGCCGCCCCGCACTGCGCCTGGACGATCTGACCGCCATCGACATGCACACCCACGCGGAGATCTCCAAGGACGGTCATGGCGCGCTGAGCCCCGAGCTGTTCGGCGCCTCCGAGAAGTACTTCAAGGCGCACGGGCACCGGCAGCCGACCATCGGGGAGATGGCCGCCCACTACCGGGAACGCCGGATGGCCGCCGTGGTGTTCACCGTGGACGCCGAGCACGCCACCGGACATCCGAGGATCGCCAACGAGGAGATCGCCGAGAGCTGCGCCGCCCACCCGGACGTGCTCATCCCCTTCGCCAGCGTCGACCCGCACAAGGGCCGGGCCGGGGTGCGCGAGGCGCGTCGCCTGGTGACCGGGTACGGCGTACGCGGCTTCAAGTTCCACCCCAGCATCCAGGCCTTCTCACCCGACGACCGACTCGCCTACCCGCTGTACGAGGCGATCGAGGAACTGGGCGTGCCGGCCCTGTTCCACACCGGGCAGACCGGCATCGGCGCCGGTGTCCCGGGCGGGGGCGGGATACGGCTGAAGTACTCCGATCCCATGCTGGTCGACGACGTCGCCGTGGACTTCCCCGAGCTGCGGATCATCCTGGCCCATCCGTCCTTCCCCTGGCAGGACGAGGCGCTGGCGGTCGCCACCCACAAGCCGTACGTGTACATCGATCTGTCCGGCTGGTCGCCGAAGTACTTCCCGCCGCAGCTCGTGCGGTACGCCAACACCCTGCTCAAGGACAAGGTCCTCTTCGGCTCCGACTACCCCGTCATCACGCCCGACCGGTGGCTCGCCGACTTCGAGCGGCTGGACATCAAGGACGAGGTCCGGCCGAAGATCCTCAAGGACAACGCCGCCCGACTGCTCGGCCTGGCCGAGGACTGAGGGAGTCGCCGTGCTGAACCAAGGCATCGGTTCCTGGCCGGCCCGCCGGGCCCGCAAGACCCCGCAGCGGACCGCCGTCGTGCACGACGGCCGCGCGTGGACGTACCGGGAACTCCACCAGCGGGTGCTGCGCCTGGCACACGCGCTGCGCACCCTGGGCACGGGCCCCGGCGACCGGGTCGCCTACCTCGGCGCCAATCATCCGGCGTTCCTGGAGACGCTGTTCGCCGCCGGGACGCTCGGAGCCGTCTTCGTCCCGCTCAACACCCGTCTGACCGCCCCGGAACTGGCCCACAACCTCGCCGACTCCGGCAGCACCGTCCTCGTCCACGGCCCGGAGCAGGCCCGGGCGGCCGCCACCGCCGCCGACCGGGCCGGCGTACGTCATCGCATCACCGTCGGCACGGCGGGCGGCGGCGCCCTCGGCTACGAGGACCTGCTCACCGGCGCCGCCGCCGAGGCGCTGGACGAGGACGTGGCCCCCGGCGACCCCTGCATGATCATGTACACCTCCGGGACGACGGGCCGGCCCAAGGGCGCCGTCCTCTCCCACGCCAACGTCATCTGGAACAGCGTCAACGTCCTCGTCGACACCGATCTGGCCGGCGACGAAGTGACCCTCGTCGCAGCCCCGCTGTTCCACACCGCGGGGCTGAACATGACGTGCCTGCCCACCCTCCTCAAGGGCGGGCGGGTGCTGCTGCTCGGCGCGTTCGACCCCGGCCGGGTGCTGGAGCTGATCGAGACCGAGCGCGTGACCTACATGTTCGGCGTGCCCACCATGTACGACGCGATGGCCGCCGCCGCGCGCTGGGCGGACACCGACCTGTCCAGCCTGCGCACCCTCACCTGCGGCGGCGCACCGGTCCCCGCCCGCACCATCGCCGTGTACCTCGGCCGCGGTCTGGCCTTCAGCCAGGGCTACGGCATGACGGAGGCCTCCCCCGGCGTCCTCTTCCTGGACCGGGAGCAGGCCGCGGCCAAGGCGGGCTCCGCGGGTGTGCCGCACTTCTTCACCGACGCCCGCGTGGTGCTGCCCGACGGCCGCGACGCCGCGCCGGACGAGCGCGGGGAGATCCTCGTGCACGGCCCCAACGTCATGACGGGCTACTGGAACCGGCCGGACGACACCGCGGCGGCCTTCACCGGCGACGGCTGGCTGCGCACCGGCGACGTCGCACGGACCGACACCGAGGGCTACGCCTACATCGTCGACCGGATCAAGGACATGTTCGTCTCGGGCGGGGAGAACGTGTACCCGGCCGAGGTGGAGGACGCGATCCTCGGCCACCCGGCCGTCGCCGAATGCGCGGTCGTCGGAGTGCCCGACCCGGTCTGGGGCGAAGTCGGCCACGCCGTCGTCGTCCTGAAGCCCTCCCGCACCGCCGGCGAGCAGGACATCCTCGACCACCTGCTCGGCAGGCTCGCCAAGTACAAGATCCCCAAGTCCGTGACCTTCACGGACGGTCTGCCCCGCACCCCCTCCGGGAAGATCGTCAAGCCCGCCCTGCGCGAGACGTTCGCGAACCGGCCCTCCTCCTGAACCGCCCGTACCGGCGATCCGCCCGTACCGTCGAAAGGAACCCCATGCCCACCACCGCCCACGGCCTCGACGGCCTCACGTCCCTCAGCGGGGCCGACCTCGGACGCACCGACTGGCACGAAATCACCCAGGACCGGGTGGACACCTTCGCCGACGCCACCGGCGACCACCAGTGGATCCACACGGACCCGGACAGGGCCAAGGAGGGCCCCTTCCGGGGCACGATCGCCCACGGATACCTGACCCTGTCGCTCATCATCCCGCTCTTCGGCGAGCTGCTGGAGATCACGGGTGTCTCCATGAGCGTCAACTACGGCCTGGAGAAGGTCCGCTTCCCCAGCCCGGTGCGGGTCGGCGTGAAGATCCGTCTGCACGGTGCCGTCGGCTCCGTGGAGCAGGTCAAGGGCAACGGCGTGCAGATGCCGCTGACCTTCACCGTGGAGGTCGAGGGCGGCGACAAGCCCGCCTGCGTGGCTCAGGCGGTGTACCGGCACTACGCCTGACGCCCGCCGCCCGGCTCAGTCGACCGGCCAGGTGTGGACCGGGGCGTTGAGGTGCATGTAGTCGATGTACAGCTGCGTCATCCGCAGCAGCGCCTCGTGGCGGCCGCAGTGGGCGGTGGCCTCGATGTGGTGGAACATCTCCTTCTGCCAGGCCGCTCCGTTGCGGCCCGTCACGCAGCGCTGTTCGATGACGCCGAGCAGCGGCTCCCGCCAGGAGTCGTCCATGCCGGAACGCTCCAGGCCGTCGTGGGCCAGCGGCAGCAGGCGCCGCAGGACCAGCTCGGCCACCGGGACCTCGCCCATGCCCGGCCAGTACATCCGGGCGTCGATGCCGTGCCGGGCCGCCGTGTGCAGGTTCTCCTCGGCGGCCGAGAAGGACATCCGCGACCACACCGGCCGCTCCTCCTCCGCCAGGGCGCGGGTCAGGCCGTAGTAGAAGGCGCCGTTGGCGAGGGTGTCGGCGACCGTCGGGCCGGCGGGCAGCACCCGGTTCTCCACCCTGACGTGCGGCTTGTCGTGGGCAACGGCGTAGACGGGGCGGTTCCAGCGGTAGATGGTGCCGTTGTGCAGGGTGAGTTCGGCCAGGTCGGGGACGTCGCCCCGGTCCAGCGTCTCCGTCGGGTCCTGCTCGTCGCACAGGGGCAGCAGGGCGGGGAAGTAGCGCAGGTTCTCCTCGAACAGATCGAAGACGCTGGTGATCCAGCGTTCCCCGAACCACACCCGGGGCCGTACGCCCTGCACCTTGATCTCCTCCGGGCGGGTGTCCGTGGCCTGCTCGAACAGCGGGACGCGCGTCTCGTGCCACAGCTCCCTGCCGAACAGGAAGGGCGAATTGGCCGCCAGCGCCACCTGGACACCCGCGATCGCCTGGGCCGCGTTCCAGTAGTCGGCGAACTGCTCCGGTGACACCTGGAGGTGGAACTGGGTGCTGGTGCAGGCGGCCTCCGGCGTGATCGTGTCCGCGTAGGTCCGCAGCCGGTCGACACCGTCCACCTCGATACGCAGGTCCTCGCCCCGGGCCGCGAAGATCTGGTCGTTGAGCAGGCGGTAGCGCGGGTTCGCCGAGAGCGCGGCCTCGCCGACGTCCTCCTGTCGCAGCGTGGGCAGGATGCCGGTCATGATCAGGTGCGCGCCGACCGATCCGGCGCGCTCCTCCGCGTGGTTCAGCGCGGCGCGGATCTCGGACTCCCAGGCGTCGGGGCCGCCCTCGGTCAGCCGGCGGGGCGGCACGTTGATCTCCAGGTTGAAGCGGCCCAGTTCGGTGGACCACGCCGGGTCCGCGATCGCCTCCAGCACATCGCTGTTGCGCATCGCCGGCTCCGCCCGGTCGTCGACCAGGTTCAGCTCGATCTCCAGACCCACCTGGGGACGCTCGGCCTCGAAGCGCGCCTCGCGCAGCATCTGCGCGAACGTGTCGAGGCACTGCTGCATCTTGACCCGGTACCGGCGGCGGTCCTCGCGGGTGAAGACCAGCGCCGGAACGTCCCGTCCCATCGGTCTCCTCCCGGCTCCCGGCCTCGGACCCCTCTCATTCCCAGCGTCGCACCACCGGGCGGGTCCGACCAGGCGGGCGCGGGGTGCGCCCGGAGGCGTCCGGGACGTCCCGACGACGCGCCCGACCACTCCGGCGCGGACGGCGCGGAACCGATCCGCGGCCGGAGCAGATGGCGCTCGTGGGGAGTCCGCGGCCGCTAGGACTGGGGCCGTTTGCCGTGGTTCGCGGCGTTGTTGCGGCGGGACTTCTTCTTCCTGCGTCGCTTCGAGGACATGTGAACTCCCCTCTCGTCGGCTTCTCGTCAGCTGTGGTGGTCACGATCGCACAGTGCCGCGGGCCGCGCGATCCGAAGCCGGCGGCGGGCTGCCCTCGCGGCGGCGGGGGCGGCCCTCGCCCGGGGCCGGCGCGACGGGTTAGCGTGTGACGATGCGCCATGAGGTGACCGAAGCCGATACCGCCGTGACTCTGGGCAGCGGGGACGTGCCCGTGCTGGCCACCCCTCGACTGATCGCCTGGCTGGAGGCGGCGACGGTGCGGGCGGCCGCCCCGTTCACCGCGGCGGGGCAGACGACGGTGGGCACCGCGGTACGTGTCGAACACCTCCGCGCCACCGCGGTCGGGGGGTACGTGGATGTCTCCGCCGAGCCGCCGGACGCCGCCGGACGCCGCCTCACGTTCCGGGTGCGGGCGGTCGACGGGACCGGCAGGCCGGTCGCGGAGGGCGAGATCGACCGGGCGGTCGTCGACCGGCAGCGGTTCCTGGAGGCGACGTCCGATTCGGGACGGCCCGCCGACCGTTCCTGAGGCTCCGCGCCCCCTCCCCGCCGGGTCTCTTCCTGCACCGGACTCTCCCGCGCCGGATCTCCTGTCCCGCGGGGGCTCACGGTGTGCTCGGCCGGCCCCTGCGCGCCCGCGCGCTTGCGCCGGGGATGAGGACACGTCCTGACCGCAACGCCTGCGACCGTGGTCCCACCCCCAGCGAGGATCACAACCGGAAGGGCCTGCCACGGTGACCACGCCGACCACACCACCCTCCTCTCCCGGCCTTCTCGGCCCTCTCGACGGCGACCGCACCGAGGTACGGCCGCGATGACCGTTCTCGACGCCCGCTCGCTCAACCGGGCCACGCTCGCCCGGCAGTGGCTGCTCGAGCGCGCCGACGTACCGCCGCGGGACGCCGTCGCGCACCTGTGCGGTCTTCAGGCGCAGGAGCCGCAGGAACCGTTCGTCGGGCTCTGGTCGCGGCTGCGCGCGTTCGACCCGGCGGCGCTCTCCGGCCTGCTGCTCCGGCGCAGGGTGGTGCGGACCCATCTGATGCGCCGCACCGTCCACCTCGTGACCGCCGAGGACGCGCTGGCCTGGCGCGCCCGCCACGGGGCCATGCTGCGCCAACGGGTGCTGGGGGTCTACCGCCGCGAACTCGCCGGTACCGACCTCGACGAGATCGCCGCGGCGGGCCGGGCGGTGCTGGCCGACGGCGAGCCGCGTTCGATGGCCGAGCTCGGGCGGGCCCTCGCCAAGCACTGGCCGGAGCCGGGAGCGCGGCCCCTGGGTGAGATGCTGATCGCCCTCGTCCCGGTGGTGCAGCTGCCGCCGCGCGGACTGTGGCGGACGAACGCAGGGGTGCGCAACGTACTGCTGTCGTCCTGGCTGGGCCGCGAGATCGACCCGGCGTCCCCGGACGAGGACGATCCGGTGGGCCAGGTGCTGGTACGGCGCTATCTCGCCGCGTTCGGCCCGGCGGCCTCCGCCGACCTGCGCGCCTGGTGCGGGCTCGCCGGACTTCCCGCCGCGGTGGCCGCGCTCCGGGGGGAGCTGGTCGCCTTCCGGGACGAGCGGGGCCGGGAACTGCTGGACCTTCCCGACGCGCCGCGGCCCGACCCGGACACGCCCGCCCCCGTGCGGTTCCTGCCGGCGTTCGACAACGCGATCCTCGGCTACGACGACCGGAGCCGGATCATCGACGACGCCCACCGCGGGCTGTCGGTCGCCGGCGCCCGCGTCGTCCTGGTCGACGGCCGGGTCGCCGCGACCTGGACGGTGGCGGACGGCACCGTGAGCGTCACTCCGCTGCGCCGCCTCACCCGGACCGAGCGCACCGCCGTGGGGGAACAGGGGCGGGCACTGGCGGCGTTCCTCGCCGACGGCGACAGCCACCGCGTGCGCGTCCGCGCCTCCCCCCGATGAGCGGGGCCCGCCCCGCGGCCGCCGGACGGGTGGGGCAGGATGTGGGCATGAGCGTAGTGAAGATCAACGTGCTGACCGTCCCCGCCGAGCAGCGCGAGACGCTGGAGAAGCGCTTCGCCTCCCGTGCGCACGCCGTGGAGAGCTCGGACGGCTTCGAGTGGTTCGAGCTGCTGCGTCCGGTGGAAGGCACCGACACCTACCTGGTCTATACGCGGTGGCGTGACGAGGAGTCCTTCCAGGCCTGGATGGAAGGACCGATGAAGGCGGCCCACCAGGGCCGGCCGGGGGACGGCGGCGAGCGCCCCGCGCCCGCGGCGAGCAATGCGACGCTGTGGTCCTTCGAGGTGGTGCAGCAGGCGGCGCCGAAGACGTCCTAGCGCCGGCCCTGGGGCGGGGTGCCGGGCCCGGCGGCATCCCCGTACCCACCGGTCGGCCGGGCGGCGGCGCCGCGCACGCAGACCTCGTTCGCGCGCAGTCGCACATCCCGCACCCCGGCGGCCTGCCGGTCCGGGCCCTGCGGTGCGTCCGGGTACGGCGTACGACGCCCCCCGGGAAGGACTTCGAACGGGCGGGGTCCGTCCATGTCGCCGACACCTCCTCGATACCTCCTCGGTACTGGCCGGCCACCCCGCGTGCTGATGCGACTCGGCCTGCGCCGACCCGGCGCGCGACGCGCAGAATCATTGACGCGGAGCGCCCTCCGGCGCCACCCTGAGTAGTCTGGTGGGTGCAAAGGATCACTGGTTCCGTAATCGAAAGCGGTTGAGCATGCCGGTTGCGAAAAGGCCCTGCCTCCTGAAGGCCGCGGAAATCAGCGACGCCCCCGCGGGGGCCGTGGACTGCACGCGATGACGGCCCCGTCGGTCACCACCGACCAAGCCGCCGAGCCCCTCGCGTCGCCGGTCCGTTCGCACAACGAGTGGGATCCACTGGAGGAGATCGTCGTCGGGCGTCTCGACGGCGCGACCATCCCGGCGAACCACCCGGTGGTGGCCTGCAACATTCCGCCGTGGGCGGCGCGGCTGCAGGGGCTCGCCGCAGGCTTCAAGTATCCGCGCAGGCTGATCGAGCAGGCGCAGGAGGAACTCGACGGATTCGTCGCGCTGCTGCAGTCCCTCGGCATCACGGTGACGCGTCCGGACGCGGTCGACCACCGGCAGCGCTTCGCCACTCCCGACTGGACGTCACGCGGCTTCTGCAACACCTGTCCGAGGGACAGCATGCTGGTCATCGGCGACGAGATCATCGAGACGCCGATGGCGTGGCCGTGCCGGTATTTCGAGACCCACTCCTACCGTTCGCTGCTCAAGGACTACTTCCGTCGTGGGGCCCGCTGGACGGCGGCGCCGAGGCCGCAGCTCACCGATGAGCTGTTCGACCCGGACTTCCGCATCCCCAAGGAGGATGAGCCCATGCGCTACATCCTCACCGAGTTCGAGCCGGTGTTCGACGCGGCGGATTTCGTGCGGGCCGGTCGCGATCTGTTCGTGACCCGGAGCAACGTCACCAATGGCATGGGCATCGACTGGCTGCGCCGTCACCTCGGCCCCGGGTACCGGATCCACGAGATCGAGAGCCGCTGCCGTACGCCCATGCACATCGACACGACGCTGGCGCTGCTCGCCCCGGGCAAGGTGCTGGTCAACCCGGAGTACATCGATGTCGACCGCCTGCCCGACACCCTGAAGTCGTGGGACGTCCTGATCGCCCCCGAGCCGGATCCGATCGGGGACCGTCTGCTCAAGCTCACGTCGATGTGCGGCAAGTGGCTCAGCATGAACGTCCTCATGATCGACGACAAAAGGGTGATCGCGGAACGGCATCACACCGGCATGCTGCGCGCACTGGAGAAATGGGGATTTGAACCGATCCCCTGCGACCTGCTGCACTACGCGCCGTTCGGGGGTTCGTTCCACTGCGCGACACTCGACATCCGGCGCCGCGGGGCTCTCGAGTCCTATTTCGACTGACCGGCCCCTTTCGACTGACCGGCCGCCCGCGCCTCGCCCCTGCCGCGAGCCCGCCCGGAGCCGGCTTTCCCGCCCGCCGGTGCGCATGACCCGGGCAGGTGGCCAACACCGCTGCGTCTCCGGAGTCTTGACGTCCAGTCACCTGTTCGAGCGGTGATACGATCACCGCGTTTGCGGAGCGGGCGGACGACCGAGTGACGACATGTCCGGCTTCAGGGACAGCCCGGGCGGCAATCCCGAGCGGGCGGTCCGCGGCCGCCCGCATTTGACGGGAAATCAGCAAGCTGGCCGTCAGTCGCCTGAAGAGAGTCTTATGACGGAATACATAGGGAACCCCTTGCTCTGGGTTCTCTTCTTCGCCCTCCTTGCCGCCATCACCCTTGTCGTCCGCCAGCGCAGGGCGGCGCGCGCGTTGCGGCAGGAAGTCCAGGACCTCAAGGTTCATTACGCAGAGCTGGAGAACGATTACGGAAAGTCCGTGCGTGCGGCGCAGGAGCGGGCCGAGGAAGAGACCAAGACCGTCCTGAAATCCGCCATGCGGACACTTCAGGGCCTTGCCGCCGAACAGCAGTTGGTGCTGTCCCGGTTGCAGAGCAAGTACGGCGATTCGGCGATGCTGCAGGACCTGCTGGAAATCGACCACACCAACTCGCAGTTCGGGCGGCGGGCGCAGTCCATCGCGGTGCTGTGCGACGGCTGGCTGGGCGGGCGGCGCGACACCGCCTCGGTGTACGACGTGGTGCGCAGCGCCCAGGGCAGGATCCGGCACTTCCGCCGGGTGGAGATCCTGTCCCAGGTCGACTTCGGCATCACCAGCCGGGCCGTCGAGCCCGTGGCCCTGACCCTGGCCGAACTGCTGGACAACGCCACCAGTTACTCGAGCCCCGACACCGTTGTCGAGATCAACATCCGGACCGTTCCCAAGGGCATCTGCATCGTCGTCGACGACGCCGGTGTCGGCATGAGCGAGGAGGAGCGCGACCGCGCCCAGAAGCTGCTCTCCAGTGAGCGTGCCTCGGGTGTGGCGGGACTCGGCAACCCCCCGCAGTTCGGCTTCGCGGTCATCGGCCTGCTGTGCGAGCGCTTCGGCTTCGAGGTGTCGGTGGACTCCTCCTCCCCGTACGGCGGGGTGCGTGCGGTCGTTCTGCTGCCGCACGACCTGCTCACCGCCATGCCGGAGAAGAAGGCGCCGTCGGCGCCCGCGGTCCGCGCGGCCGGCCGGTCCGGTACGGACGGCGGGCCGGAAGCCGCGCTCACCGCCTCCTCGACGGCCGACGGCCTGCCCCGGCGGCGCCGCAAGCGGCCGATGGCCATCGTGCCGGGCGGCACCTCGGCCCCGCGTTCGGAGACCCGCTCCGAGGCCGAGCAGGCACAGGTCATGGCGGCCTTCCAGCGGGGCACGCAGTCGGGCCGGGCGGCGCAGCCGGACGACCCGGATCAGACGAGCAGCACACGTGGTGCAAGCAGCGAAGGACATGAGGTCTCGTGAAGGACGATCTGTCATGGATGCTCGACAGCGCGCTGGAGATACCCGGGGCCCTGCACGCGGTCCTGATATCCGCCGACGGGCTGCTGATGGCCCGGACGAAGGACTTCGACAAGGATGACGCGGACCGGGTCGCGGCGGCGATGAGCGGTGTGCAGTCGCTCAGCCGGACCCTCGGGTTCTTCTGTGAGGACCCCCACCAGCGGTGGCGGCAGACCCTGGTCGAGTTCGACGGCGGCTGGGTCTTCCTGATCTCCGCCGGTGAGGGCGCCTACCTCGGCGTGTCCGCCACTCCCGACGTCGACATGGCGGACATCACCTTCCGGATGCAGCAGCTCGTCGCCCAGCTCGGCAAGGAGCTGACGACTCCGCCGCGCGAGAACCTCGGCACCCGCTCATGAACCACGACGCCTGGGAGCCCGAGGCCGCGGAGTTAGTACGGCCGTATGTCATCACCAAGGGGCGCGACCTGCCCGACGACGAGCAGCTCTCCCTCATCACGCTGGTCACCGCGGCCGAGGCACACGGCCGGCGGCCGGCCGCCCGGCTGTCTCCCGAGGAGCAGAGCCTGCTGGGTCTCTGCTCCGCCGGTTATCTCTCGGTCGCCGAGATCGCCGGGCACACCCGGCTGCCCCTGGGCGTGGTGCGGATCCTGCTGGCCTCGCTCATCGAGGGCGGCCATGTCGTCACCCGCCCGCCGGTGGCCCGCGCCCACCTCGCCGACAAGGAAATCCTGGAGGAGGTGCTCAATGGTCTCCGCGCCAAGTTTGGATGAGCAGGCCTATGTCCGCGGCGGGGCGACCCAGACCGCGGTGAAGATTCTCGTCGTCGGGCACTTCGCGGTGGGCAAGACCACGTTCATCGGCTCGATCTCCGAGATCGAGCCGCTGTCCACCGAGGAGACGATGACCCGGGCCGCCGAGTCGGTCGACGACCTCAAAGGGGTCCAGGGCAAGACCACCACCACGGTCGCCATGGACTTCGGCCGGCTGACCATCAGCGACCGGGTGGTGCTCTACCTCTTCGGAACACCCGGACAGCAGCGCTTCGTACAGATGTGGGAGGACATGGCCCGCGGCGCGCTCGGCGCCCTGGTGCTGGTCGATCCCGAGCGGCTGGCGGACTCCTTCCCGGTGATCGACCTCATCGAGCACTACGGGCTCGACTACGCCATCGCCGTCAACCACTTCGACGGTGCGCCGCCGCGCGACGAACGGGCGCTGCGCGAGGCGCTGGACCTGCTGGACGACACCCCCGTCGTCACCTGCGACGCCCGCGACGAGCAGTCCTCGGCCGCCGTGCTGACCACGCTCGTCCGCCACTTGCTGGACCGTGCCCACTAGGAACTGAGAGCAGACATGCACGCTCACGACAACGCCCCGGTGCCGCCGCCCGGGTGCCCGGCCCACGGCTCCGGCGGCCGGGTGCCGCTGCACGGGCCGGAGTTCGCCGCCGACCCGCAGGGCTACTACGAGTTCCTGCGCCACTACGGGCCCGCCGCGCCCGTCGAGCTGGCTCCGGGCGTGGAGGCGACCCTGGTCACCGACTACGCGGCGGCCCTGCAACTGCTGCAGGACTCCGCCTCCTTCCGCAAGGACGCACGCCGCTGGCGGGCCTTCAACGAGGGCAAGGTGGGACCGGACAGCCCGGTGGCCCCGCTGCTGGCCTACCGTCCGAACTGCATGTTCGCCGACGGCGCCGACCATCTGCGGCTGCGTCAGGCGGTCACCGACAGCATGGCGCGGGTGGACACCCGCCGGCTGAGCCACAGCACCGAGCAGATCTCCGGCTACCTCATCTCCCAGTTCAGCGCCCGTGGTTCGGCCGACCTGCTCGGCGACTACGCCAAGCAGCTGCCGCTGTTCGTGTTCAACGAGCTGTTCGGCTGCCCCGCCGGCATCGGCGACCGGGTGCTGTTCGGCATCTCCGGCATGTTCGACGGAGTCAACGCCGACAAGGCCACCGAGGTGCTGTTCCAGGCCGTGCGGGAACTCGTCACGCTGAAGCGGAGCAAGCCCGGCGACGACGTCACCTCGTGGCTGATGCAACATCAGGCCGGGCTCAGCGACGAGGAGATGGTCCACCAGCTGGCACTGCTGTTAGGGGCGGGTGCCGAGCCGTTGCGCAATCTCATCGGCAACACACTGCACCGGTTGCTCACCCACGACCGGTACGCCCACGAGGGCGGGCTGATCGACGAGGCGCTCGACGACACGCTGTGGGAGAACCCGCCCATGGCGAACTACGCGCCGCACTACCCGGCCACCGACATGGAGTTCGCCGGACAGCAGTTGCAGGCCGGCGACCTGCTGCTGGTGAGCTTCGCCGCGGCCAACACCGGGCCGACGCTCACCGCCTCGCGCCAGGCCGGCAGCAACCGGGCGCATCTGGCGTGGAGCGCCAGCCCGCACGCCTGCCCGTCGAAGGAACCGGCCCGGCACATCACGGTGACGGCCATCGAGAACCTCCTCAACGAGCTGCCCGATGTCGAACTGGCCGTGCCGGAGGACAGTCTGGCGTGGCGTCCGGGGCCGTTCAACCGGGCGCTGGTCACGCTTCCGGCCCGGTTCACGCCGGTGCAGCCGGCCCGTCGGCCGGCCGACCGGTCCGCTCCGGCGGCGGCCGAGCACGAGCAGGCGGCGGGGGCGGCGCGTTCGGCCGGACGCGCCGGACTGTGGAGCCAGTTCCTCAACTGGCTCACACGGTGATGTGCGCAACACCCTCCTGAACTCTCCCCCTTCGCATGATGGTTCGACGGCAGGGGTAGTGAGCAACGCGGCATTCGAGTTGCTTACGAGGTGAAGGAGGTGTCGTGGACCACATATCCACGAACGCTGCTTTCCTGTCGGTCAGACCCCAGATACCCGCCCCACCGGGCGGGTATCCTCATGTGCGCCCGCCGCGGCCGCACGCCCTGCGGCTCCGGGCGGCCCGGTGAGCGCCGCCCCGGCCGGTCGCCAGGAGCCCGGCACACCGACTCTCGGCGCGTTCACGAGCGGCCAGTTGCGGCGGCTGTGCGGGGTCGTCGGCCTGTCCGACGCCGACGCCGAGACCTACGCCCAGGTCCTGACCGACTCCCTGGGTCCGGTGGCCGGGCGGCCACTGGACCTGCCCCCCGCGAACCGCACCTTCCTGTCCGACGACCACACGCCCGTCGAGTTCTCGCTCTCCTTCCAGCGCGGCGCGGACCCGGCCCTGCGGGTGCTGGTGGAACCAGGCTGCGGCGCAGGCAGCCTGGCCGCCGCCGGCCGGGCGGGGCTCGCGACGGTCCGTGCGATGGCCCGGCGCTGGCGCTTCTCCACCGCCGAGCTGGACGACCTCCAGGACCTGTTCCTGCCCGACTCCCCCCGGGGCACGCTGGCCCTGTGGTGCGCGTTGGAGCTGCGGCCCGGAGGCGTGCCCAAGGTCAAGGTCTACCTGGACCCGTCCGCCTCCGGGCCGGAACGCGCCGCCGCTACGGTGCGGGAGGCTCTGCGGCGGCTCGGTCACCGGCACGCCGCCCCCGCGCTGCCCGAGGCCGACGGATACCCGTTCTTCGCCCTGGACCTCGGGGACTGGCAGGAGCCTCGGGCCAAGGTCTATCTGCGCCACGACGGCCTCACGGCCGTCCGTGCCGGGCGGTTGTCCCGCATGGACCCCGGTCCCGCCGCGGCGGGGATCGAGGGGTTCTTCCGCACAGCCGCGGGAGCCGGCTCCGGGGACTCCCGGTTGAGCCGGCGCCCCGGCCTGACCTGCCACTCCTTCACCGACACCGCGGCCGCGCACCCGACCGGCTTCACCCTGCACGTGCCGGTCCGGGACTACGTCCGGCACGACGGGGAGGCGCTGGCGCGGGCGGTGAGCGCGCTGCGCCGGCACGGTCTGGACTCCGGGGTGCTCGCCCGCTCCCTGGCCGCCGTCACCGAGCGGCGGCCCGAGGACGGGGTGGGGCTGATCGCCTACCTGGCACTGGCCCATCAGCACGGACGGCCGCCGCGGGTGACGGCGTACGTCTCCTCCGAGGCGTACGCGGTCCGGCCGCCGGTCGCCCGGGCGCCGCTGGCGGCGGAGGCCCTGCGCTGACGTGACGAGGCTCCCGGCACGGGTGCACCGGGAGCCTCGCGCCCATGGGGCGGCGGGCGGGCGGCAGCGGCTACACGCCGAGCAGCTCCCGCAGTTCCTCCAGATACGGGGTCACGTCGACCTGGATCGAGGCGCCCTGGGTCCGGCCGTATCGCTGGGCGATGGCTTCGAGGTAGGTGTCGATCTCCTGGCGCATGGCGTCCTCGGACGGCAGTGCGGTCTCGCCCTCGATGATCCCCGCCAGCCAGCGTGCCTGGGCCTCCACGAGCCGGGTGATCGCGCCCACGGGACGGACCAGGCCGGCGAAGTACAGGCCGGGCCGGCCGGGTGCGACGACCCGCTTGTACAGCTCGACGGCGCCGCCCGGACCCAGCGGGCAGCCGTCGGGCAGGAACGGGAAGGCCATGCGGAAGCCGGTGCAGTAGACGACCGCGTCGGCCTCCTCGGCGGTTCCGTCGGTGAAGACGACCCGGTCGCCGTCGAAGGAGGCGATGGCGGGCTTCGGCGTCACGGCGCCGTGCCGGATGCGGCTGAGGATCTCGTCGGAGATGGTCACGGCCGAGGAGAAGATCGGGTGGTCGGGTTCGGGCAGGCCGTAGTCCCCGAGCCGGCCGCGCGCGACCAGGAGGGCCTGCTCCACGAACCTGCGCTGCTCGGTGAAGGACATCTTTCCCCACCACGGGGCGTCGGCGATCAGGTCGACCGACACCCCGAAGAGCTGCTTGGGCACGATGTGCAGCCCCCGGCGCACCGAGAGCAGGGTCCGCGCGGCGTGCCGGGAGAGGTCCGCGGCGATGTCCACCGCGGACGCCCCGAGACCGACCACGACGACGCGTCGTCCGGCGAAATCGCTGCCGTCGCGGTAGTCGAGGGAGTGCAGGATCGTTCCGGCAAAGGATGCGGCGCCGGGCGGGAGCGGGTCGGGCAGGGCCGGGTCGGTGTGGTGCCCGGAGGCGACGACCACGTGCTCGAACCGCCGCGTCGCCGACGTGCCGTCCGGCTTCCGGCTGACCACCGTCCAGGTGCCGTCGGGCTCCTGGCGTGCGGACACCACCTCGGTGCGCAGCTCCACGTGCTCCAGCAGGCCAGCCCACTCGGCGAAGGACCGCAGATAGGCGGCGACATCGCTGTGCCGGGGGTAGAGCGGGTAGCAGTCCGGCATCGGAAAGTCGGCGTAACCCGTCAGCTGCTTGGCGGTGTTGAGGTGCAGTGACCGGTAGCCGGGCCCCCGCTCGCCGGCCCCGGGCTGACGCCAGATGCCGCCGACGTCGGCAGCCCGCTCGAGGCAGACGAACCCGATGCCGCGCTCGTTGAGGGCGTGTGCCACAGCCAGCCCCGACAGCCCCGCACCGATGACACACACACGCACAGCTTCTCCCCGGCACTCACACGTGATCCTCCCCCGACAGGCATTGACTGCCCATCCGCCACTCACCGCACACCAGTACCCGCGCCGAACCGACGTGGCAGTCCTCACGTTTCGCCCTGTCGGCACGGCGTTCCACCCCGTGGGCACGCCGGTCGCGCGGGCTCGGCGCCGTCGGAGCAGCGTGGGGACCCGAGGCCCATCGAGGACACACTCTGTCCTACTGCCCTCCTACCGTGAGGTTCATGACCACTCCTGCTGAAGCCCCCGTCCCCGTCCCCGACCTGCTCCAGGCCCTGGCCGAGCAGCGGGAGCTGCTGCTGATCACCGTCCGCGGCATCACCGACGCCCAGGCCGCGCGGCGCACGACGTCAGCGAGCTGACGCTGGGCGGGATCGTCAAGCACCTGGCGTGCGGGGAACGCGTATGGACGCGCTTCCTCGCCGAGGGGAACGGGGAACTCCCGGACGGCATGCTCGACATGGGGCAGTACGCCATGGCCGAGGGCGAGTCGCTCGCCGGCCTGCTGGACGCCTACGCGACCGCCGCGCGGGGCACCGAGGAGGCCGTCGGCGCCCTGCCGGACCTGGACGGGCGGGTGCCGCTGCCGAGGACTCCCTGGTCTCCGCCCGAGACGGTCCACTGGTCCGCGCGCCGGATTCTGCTCCATCTGATCAGGGAGACGGCCCAGCACGCCGGTCACGCGGACATCATCCGGGAAGCACTGGACGGGGCCGGCAGCACCGCGCAGCGGTGACCGGCCCCGTCCGAGAGGGCGAAGGCAGCCGGGGCTCAGGCAAGTTCGACCAGGAGGTCGCCGCCCTCCACCTGCTGGACCCGGTTGATGGCCAGCCGGGCCACCGTGCCGGACTTGGGCGCGGTGATCGCGGCCTCCATCTTCATCGCCTCGATCGTGGCCACCGTGGCACCGGCCTCCACCCCGTCGCCCTCGGCGACCGCGAGGGTCACCACGCCGGCGAACGGCGCCGCGACATGGCCCGGGTTCGCCCGGTCGGCCTTCTCGGTGACCGGAACGTCGGAGGCCGCGGCCCGGTCGCGGACCTGGATCGGACGCAGCTGGCCGTTCAGGGACGACATCACCGTCCGCATGCCGCGCTCGTCGGCGTCGCCGACGGCCTGCAACTCGATGAGCAGCCGGACGCCCGGTTCGAGGTCGACGGTGTACTCGCTGCCGGGGCGCAGCCCGTAGAAGAAGTCCTTGCTGTCCAGGACGCTGGTGTCGCCGAAGGTGCTGCGGTGCGTCTCGAACTCGCGCGTCGGGCCGGGGAACAGCAGGCGGTTGAGCGTGGCCCGCCGGTCCTTGGCGAGGCCGGTGCGGTCCTCGGCGGTCAGTTCCTGCACGGGCTTGGCCTCCGCGCGGCCCTGCAGCGCCTTGCTGCGGAACGGCTCGGGCCAGCCGCCGGGCGGGGTGCCCAGCTCGCCGCGCAGGAAGCCGATGACGGAGTCCGGGATGTCGTACCGGTCCGGCGCCGCCTCGAACTCCTCCGGGGAGACACCGGCACCGACCAGGTGCAGGGCGAGGTCGCCGACCACCTTGGAGGACGGGGTCACCTTCACCAGGCGGCCGAGCATCCGGTCGGCGGCGGCGTACATCGCCTCGATGTCCTCGAACCGCTCGCCGAGGCCCAGCGCGATGGCCTGGGTGCGCAGGTTGGAGAGCTGGCCGCCCGGGATCTCGTGGTGGTAGACGCGGCCGGTCGGCGAGGCCAGTCCCGCCTCGAAGGGGGCGTAGACCTTGCGGACGCTCTCCCAGTACGGCTCCAGGTCACCGACCGCCTGGAGGTCGAGGCCGGTGGGCCGGTCGGAGTGGTCGGTGGCGGCCACGATCGCCGACAGGGAGGGCTGCGAGGTGGTGCCGGCCATGGACGCCACCGCCCCGTCCACCGCGTCCGCGCCGGCCTGGATCGCCGCCAGGTAGCTGGCGAGCTGACCGCCGGCCGTGTCGTGGGTGTGCAGGTGCACCGGCAGGTCGAACTCCCGGCGCAGGGCGGAGACGAGGGTGGCGGCGGCCGGGGCGCGCAGCAGGCCGGCCATGTCCTTGACCGCGAGGACGTGGGCGCCCGCGGCCACGATCCGCTCGGCCAGGCGCAGGTAGTAGTCCAGGGTGTACAGCCGCTCGGCGGGGTCGGAGAGGTCGCCGGTGTAGCACAGGGCCACTTCCGCCACGGCGGTGCCCGTCTCCCGTACGGCGTCGATGGCCGGCCGCATCTGGTCGACGTCGTTCAGGGCGTCGAAGATGCGGAAGATGTCCATGCCGGTGGCCGCCGCCTCCTGCACGAACGCGTCGGTCACCTCGGTCGGGTACGGCGTGTAGCCCACGGTGTTCCGGCCGCGCAGCAGCATCTGCAGGCAGATGTTGGGCACGGCCTCGCGCAGGGCGGCGAGGCGCTCCCAGGGGTCCTCGGCGAGGAAGCGCAGGGCGACGTCGTAGGTGGCGCCGCCCCAGCACTCCAGCGACAGCAGCTGCGGCAGGGTGCGGGCCACGGCCGGGGCGACGGCGAGCATGTCCTTGGTGCGCACCCGGGTGGCGAGCAGTGACTGGTGGGCGTCGCGGAAGGTGGTGTCGGTGACGCCGATGGTGGGCGACTCGCGCAGCCAGCGGGCGAAGCCTTCGGGGCCGAGTTCGGCGAGCCGCTGCCGGGAGCCGGCCGGGGGTTCGCCCGCGGGCAGCGGCGGGATCTTCGTCATCGGATCGACGGTGCGGGGCCGTTCGCCGTGCGGCTTGTTCACCGTGACGTCGGCGAGGTACGTCAGCAGCTTGGTGCCGCGGTCGGCGGAGTGGCGTGCGGTGAGCAGCTCGGGGCGCTGCTCGATGAAGGAGGTGGTGACCCGGCCCGCCCGGAAGTCCGGGTCGTCCAGCACCGCCTGGAGGAACGGGATGTTGGTGGCCACGCCGCGGATGCGGAACTCGGCCACGGCGCGCCGGGCGCGGCCCACCGCGGTGGCGAAGTCCCGGCCCCGGCAGGTGAGCTTGACCAGCATCGAGTCGAAGTGGGCGCTGATCTCCGTACCGGCGTGGGTGGTGCCGCCGTCGAGGCGGATGCCGGAACCGCCGGGTGAGCGGTAGGCGCTGATCTGGCCGGTGTCCGGGCGGAACCCGTTGGCGGGGTCCTCGGTGGTGATCCGGCACTGCAGCGCGGCGCCGCGCAGGCTGACGGTCTCCTGCGCGAGGCCGAGGTCGGCCAGGGTCTCGCCGGCGGCGATGCGCAGCTGGGACTGGACCAGGTCGACGTCGGTGACCTCCTCGGTGACCGTGTGCTCGACCTGGATGCGGGGGTTCATCTCGATGAAGACGTGGTTGCCGTCGCGGTCGAGGAGGAATTCCACCGTGCCGGCGTTGCGGTAGCCGATCTGCCGGGCGAAGCGCACGGCGTCGGCGCAGATGCGGTCGCGCAGCGCCGGGTCGAGGTTGGGCGCTGGCGCCAGCTCGATCACCTTCTGGTGGCGGCGCTGCACCGAGCAGTCCCTCTCGAACAGGTGGATGACGTTGCCCTGTCCGTCGGCGAGGATCTGCACCTCGATGTGGCGGGGCTCGACGACGGCCTTCTCCAGGAAGACGGTGGCGTCGCCGAACGCGGACACCGCCTCCCGGGACGCGGCCTCGATGGCCTCGCGCAGCTGGGCGGGGTCCTCGACGCGGCGCATGCCGCGCCCGCCGCCGCCCGCGACGGCCTTGACGAAGACGGGGAAGCCGATGCCGTCGGCGGCCCGGACGAGTTCGTCGACGTCGGTGGAGGGCGCCGAGGAGCCGAGGACCGGGACACCGGCCGCGCGGGCGGCGGCCACGGCGCGCGCCTTGTTGCCGGTCAGCTCCAGGATGTCGGCGCCGGGCCCGACGAAGGTGATGCCCGCCTCCTCGCAGGCCCGCGCCAGATCGGGGTTCTCGGACAGGAAGCCGTACCCCGGGTACACGGCGTCCGCTCCCGCCCGGTGGGCCGCCCGGACGACCTCCTCGACGGAGAGATAGGCCCGCACGGGGTGGCCCGGCTGCCCGATCTCGTAGGCCTCGTCGGCCTTCATCCGGTGCAGTGAGTTGCGGTCCTCGTGCGGGAAGACGGCAACGGTTCGGGCGCCCAGCTCGTAGCCCGCGCGGAACGCGCGAATCGCGATCTCACCGCGGTTGGCTACCAGCACCTTGCGGAACATCGGTGATCCCTTCAGCCTGCCGGTGACGGAAGACCATCGTGTCGGGGGCACCGGCGGTACGCCATGTGACTCGGACCACTCGATGCCGACGGCCGCACGGGCAGACGCCGTGCCGGTCACCCGGGTGGGCCGGGAGCCGTCCGGTGTCGCCGCGACCGTCGCCGCCTTCCTGCGCCGTACGGGGGACCCGGGCGGGGGGACGGAGGAACCGGCTCCTCGGCGGTCAAGCAATGAGTTGTCCACCCATGGAGTCGGAGGTTGTATGACCGTCGGGAAGGCTCTGACGTTCGTGATCAGCGCTGTCGTCTGCGCCGGGGCGCTTGCGACCGGCTGTGCGCAGCAGCAGCCGGGGGGCGGATCCGCTCCGAGCCCGGCATCCGGCGCCCCCGCTCCCCCCGCCGCTCCTCCCGCGCCCTCGGACCGTCCGCTTCCCGGCCTCGGGCCCGTGATGCGGTCCCGTGTCCCCGCGGGCACCGGGCAGGTCCTGGTCGTCGAGGGCACGACGATCAACACGGCCGGGGCGGAGGCCGTGCTGTACGAGAAGGACCCCGTCCGCGGCTGGCATACCGTCGCCGGGCCCTGGCCCGCGCACAACGGTCTGCGGGGCTGGACCCGTGATCACCGTGCGGGCGACCTGCGTACGCCCATCGGTGTGTTCGGGCTGCGGGACGCCGGCGGCCGGCTGCCCGATCCGGGGAGCGGGCTGCCGTACGACCAGGACCCCGAGTTCGCGATCTCGGGCACCGGCCACCTCGGGGAATCGCTGGAGGGCTCGTTCGACTACGTGGTCGCCATCGACTACAACCGCGTGCCCGGCACCACCCCGCTGAACAAGGAGCGGCCGCTGGGCGCGGACCGGGGCGGCGGGGTCTGGATCCACGTGGACCACGGCGGACCGACCAACGCCTGTCTGTCCCTGCGCAGGGAGCACATGCGTGCGCTGCTGCGCGCCCTGGACCCGGAGAAGGAGCCGGTCGTGGTGATGGGGCCGGCGGCGGCACTCAGGACGTGACCGCGGCTCTCAGGACGTGACCGCGGCTCTCGTCACGTGGCGACCGGCCCTGCCGGCCCGGGTGCCTTTCCGGCGGTGCTGCGGGCTCAGGCTTCCCGCGGAGGTTCGGGGACCGCGATGGTGCCCTGTGCCACGGCGCACAGGGTCGCCGCCCCGGCACCGTCCACGGCGGAGATGTCGCAGCGGCAGACGACACGGGAGCGGCCGGCCCGCACGACCTGGGCGTGGGCCCGCAGCAGGGTGCCGTCGGCGGGGCGCAGGTAGTCGAGCGTGAACCCGGCGGTCAGCAGCCGGGCGCCGGCCACGGTGCCCGCGGCGAAGGTCAGCGTGTTGTCGGCCGCGTAGGCGAGCACGCCGCCGTGCACGAAGCCGTTCTGCTGGCGCAGGTCGTCGCGGATGTCCAGCTCGAGCGTCGCCTCGCCCGCACCGAAGCCGACCAGGCGGGCGCCGAGGAGCTTGCTGAACGGCTGTGCGGCCAGCGCCTGTTGGGCGGCCGCCAGGTCCGGAGTGTCGTTCACGTGCTGTTCCCCCTGCCCTCGTCCTTCACGGCTTCATCCTCCCCCGCCTCGTCCGTCCCCGTCTCTTCCTTTTCCGCTGCCGCCCGCTCCGCCACGGCCTGCGACGTGCGCGCGGCGTGAACGCGCAGGCCGAGCAGAACGGCTCCGTGCTCGCTCAGCCGCAGGCCGAGACCGCCGTGGGCGAGCAGCCCGGCGCCCGCGGCGGAGAGCGGGACCGACAGGCCCAGCACGGCCAGCGCCTCGGGCCAGTCCCGCTCGTCCGCGCAGCGGTCCTCCGGGCTTCCGTTGTTGGCCGTACCGTCGCGGGCGGTCAGCCGGGGCTCGCACGTCAGCCTGTTGCCGGAGAGTGCGTCACCAATCCGGTACGAGGTGGTGAGCAGTACACCGCACCACACCCACAGCACGGCCGCCGCGGACAGCAGCCCGATCCCCAGGTTCTTGAGGCGCCTGCTGTGTTCACGGAACTTCACTGGATCTGCATGCACATGATCGAACTTAACGGTTCCGCGCTCCGCCTTCTCACGCCGCGGGCGGCATCTCGGTCTCCCGCGAGTCGAGGCCGGGCCGCGCCCTCCGCCAGCCGCCCCGGGTGAAGTCGGGGACCTCCACCGGGCGTCCGTTCCGGGCCAGGGACGCGGCGCTCAGCGGGACCGGGGCGCACCAGGCCGCCGAGTCGTAGACGTCGATGTCCGGGACGAGGCCCGCGCGCATCAGCTGGACCGTGCGCCACTGCAGGACGTAGTCCATGCCGCCGTGGCCGCCGTTGTTCGCGGCGTCGTCGCCGACCTTCAGCCACAGCCAGTGGTCGAACTCCTTGCGGTAGGTGTCGAAGTCGCGCCAGGAGTGGCCGCCGTGGTCGGGTTCGATGTAGATCCGTGCACCGGTCGGCGCGGGGCCCGCGTAGTCCTCGATGATCCCCCGGCTGCAGGCCAGGGTGTTGATACGGCTGTAGGGACGCGGGGAGCTGACGTCGTGCTCGGCGCGGATCATCCTGCCTCGCGCCGTCTCGATCATGCAGGTGATCCGGTCGCCGTTGATGTACGTCTCCTTCCAGGACGGGTGGTCCCGGGGGACGAACCGTTCCCGGTAGTCGGCCAGGCCCTTCGGGGCCGACGCGGTGGCGGTC
This sequence comes from Streptomyces hamibioticus, assembly GCF_047946815.1. Lineage (NCBI taxonomy): Bacteria > Bacillati > Actinomycetota > Actinomycetes > Kitasatosporales > Streptomycetaceae > Streptomyces > Streptomyces hamibioticus. The sequence goes on along the minus strand of NZ_JBKKQY010000001.1, from coordinate 7,083,662 downwards.
AGGGTGGTCAGGCGGTCACCGCGGTTGACGTCCATGGCCGCGGCGATCGGGGCCAGTCCGTGCATGGGGTAGAGGGAGGCGGTGCTGCGGGTGTGCCACAGGCGTCGCCACGCGTCGGTGTAGTAGGTGTCGGAGAACAGCAGTTCGCGCAGGTCGTGGAGGTAGCCTCCGTGGCCGTTGGTGATGTCCCCGAACAGACCGGCGTGCGCCGCCCTGAGCATGGCCAGCTCGTTGCGGCCGTAACTGCAGTTCTCCGCCAGCATCAGGTGCCGGCGGGTGCGTTCGGAGGTGTCGACCAGGTCCCACAGCTCGCGCAGTTCGGTGGCGACGGGGAGTTCGACCATGGCGTGCCTGCCGCTCAGCAGTGCCGCCCGGCCGTGCTCGTGATGGAACTCCCAGGGCGTGGCGATGTACACCAGGTCGATGTCGTCGCGCGCGAGCATCCGCCGGTAGGCGTCCGCGGATCCGCCGAACTCGGCGGGGCGTGGCTCGCCCTTGCCCTCCAGCCGGTCGGCGGCGCGCTTGGCGCGGTCGGCGCGGATGTCGCAGACGGCGGTCACGGTGCAGCCGGGGACGGCCGCCCAGCCGGTGATCATGCCCCCGCCGCGGTTGCCCAGGCCGATCACGCCGACGCGGACGGTCCGGTGGGTGTCGAAGGGCACGCCGATCATCGACTTCTGACCGGGTCTGCGACGGGGTGCCTGTTCGGTCGCCGCCGACGCGGCCTGGGCCGAACCGGCGAATCCGGCCGCCAGCATGCCGGTCGCGGCGGCGCCGCCCAGGAGCAGTCGGCGGGAGACAGGGGGGATGTGGGACATGGCGGCAACGCTCCTCGATGAGTGGAGGCCTGCATCACTGTCGAGGCACGACTCTGCGGGCAGTGCCATTTCCATGTCAATACGTGTTCAGAGACAAGCCACTTCAATCAACATTGCGCATCGCGCGGTTCGTCCGGACACGCGACAGGCCGGCCGGTGGGACACCGGCCGGCCTGGAGGGGCGGGGAGATCAGACCAGATCGAAGCGGTCCAGGTTCATCACCTTGTCCCACGCCGCGACGAAGTCGTGCACGAACTTCTCCTTCGCGTCGTCGCTCGCGTAGACCTCGGCGAGCGCCCGCAGCTCGGAGTTGGAGCCGAAGACGAGGTCGGCGCGGCTGCCCGCCCACTTCAGCTCGCCGGTGGCGGCGTCACGGCCCTCGAACGTGGTCTGGTCCTCGGACGTCGACTTCCACGTCGTGCCCAGGTCGAGCAGGTTGACGAAGAAGTCGTTGGTCAGCGCGCCCGGGGTCTTGGTGAAGACGCCCAGCTGCGACTGCTGGTGATTGGCGCCGAGGACCCGCAGGCCGCCGACGAGGACGGTCATCTCGGGGGCGCTCAGGGTGAGCAGGTTGGCCCGGTCGAGCAGCAGGTATTCGGCCGGCAGCCGGTTGCCCTTGCCGAGGTAGTTGCGGAACCCGTCGGCGGCGGGCTCCAGCGCGGCGAACGACTCGGCGTCCGTGTGCTCCTCGGTCGCGTCGACGCGGCCCGGGGTGAACGGCACCTCGACGTCGATCCCGGCGTCCTTGGCGGCCTTCTCGATGGCGGCGCAGCCGCCGAGGACGATCAGGTCGGCGAGGGACACCTTCCGGGCCCCGGTGTTCCAGTCCCGCTGGATGCTCTCCAGGGTGCGCAGCACGACCGCGAGCCGGTCGGGGTCGTTGACCTCCCAGTTGCGCTGCGGCTCCAGGCGGATGCGGGCGCCGTTGGCACCGCCGCGCTTGTCGCTGCCGCGGAACGTCGAGGCCGACGCCCACGCGGTGCCGACCAGCTGGGCGACGGTCAGGCCCGAGTCGAGCAGCCTGGCCTTCAGTGCCGCGACGTCGGCGGTGTCGATGGCCTCGCCCTCCGGCTCCGGCAGCGGGTCCTGCCACAGCAGGGTCTCCTCCGGGACCTCCGGGCCGAGGTACAGCGACTTCGGGCCCATGTCCCGGTGGGTCAGCTTGTACCAGGCGCGGGCGAAGGCGTCGGCGAACTCCTGCGGGTTCTCGTAGAACCGGCGGGAGATCGGCTCGTAGACCGGGTCGTAGCGCAGCGACAGGTCGGTGGTGAGCATTCTCGGGCGGTGCTTCTTCGCCGGGTCGTGCGCGTCCGGGATGATCTCCGGGGCGTCCTTGGCGACCCACTGGTGGGCGCCGGCCGGGCTCTGCTCCAGCTCGTACTCGTACTCGAACAGGTTCTTGAAGAACCCGTTGCTCCACCGGGTGGGCGTGGTGGTCCAGGTGACCTCCAGGCCGGAGGTGATGGCGTCCGCGCCCTTGCCCGTGTTGTAGGTGTTCCGCCAGCCCAGGCCCTGCTCCTCCATGGAGGCGGCCTCGGGGTCGGCGCCCACGTGGTCGGCGGGGCCGGCACCGTGGGTCTTGCCGAAGGTGTGGCCGCCGGCGATCAGGGCGACGGTCTCCTCGTCGTTCATCGCCATCCGCCGGAACGTCTCACGGATGTCGCGGGCCGCGGCGATCGGGTCCGGGTTGCCGTTGGGGCCCTCCGGGTTGACGTAGATCAGACCCATCTGGACCGCGCCGAGCGGGTTCTCCAGCTCGCGGTCGCCCGAGTAGCGCTGGTCGTCGAGCCACGTGGTCTCGGGGCCCCAGTAGACGTCCTCCTCGGGCTCCCAGACGTCCTCGCGGCCGCCGGCGAAACCGAAGGTCTCGAAGCCCATCTGCTCCAGCGCGACGTTGCCGGTGAGGATCAGCAGGTCGGCCCAGGAGATGCTCTGGCCGTACTTCTTCTTCACCGGCCACAGCAGACGGCGGGCCTTGTCGAGGTTGCCGTTGTCCGGCCAGCTGTTGAGCGGGGCGAACCGCTGCTGACCGGCGCCCGCGCCGCCGCGGCCGTCGCTGATGCGGTAGGTGCCCGCGCTGTGCCACGCCATGCGGATCATCAGCGGGCCGTAGTGGCCGAAGTCGGCGGGCCACCAGTCCTGCGAGGTGGTGAGCACCTCGGCGATGTCCCGCTTCACCGCGGCCAGGTCGAGGCTCCGGAACGCCTCCGCGTAGTCGAAGTCCTCACCGAGCGGGTTGGCCACGGCCGGGTTCTTGGCCAGGATCTTCAGGTTGAGCCGCTCCGGCCACCACTGACGGTTTCCGCCGCCCTGGGTCGGGTGCGGGGCGCGCCCGTGCGCGACCGGGCAGCCGCCCGCGTCCTCGGTTTTCGCATCGGTGACGATGGCGTCGTGGTTCTCGGACATGGTGTTCCGTTCCTTCCGAACTGGCGGATCGCGGTGCTCAGGTTGTGGGAGCGGTGGAACAGGCGGGGCACAGGCCCCGGTAGATGACCTCGGCTTCGTCGATGGCGAAGCCGTGGTCGTCGGAGGCGGTCAGGCAGGGCGCCTCGCCGACCGCGCAGTCGACGTCGGCGAGGGCACCGCAGGACCGGCACACGAGGTGGTGGTGGTTGTCCCCGACCCGTCCCTCGAAGCGGGCGGGGCTGCCGGGGGGATCGATGCGGCGGACGAGGCCGGCGGCGGTGAACGCGTGCAGGCCCTCGTACACGGCCTGCAGGGTGATGTGGCCGACGCGGTGGCGCACCCCGGCGGCGATCGACTCGGCGTCGAGGTGGTCGCCCTGCCGGACCGTTTCGAGCAGGGCGACACGGGCCGCGGTGACGCGCAGGCCGACGCCCCGGATTTCCTCGGCGGGGGTCGGAGGCTGGGGTCCCGTCATGCGGGCGAACCTATCCCCATAACCCGACCGACTCAAGGAAACGAACCGTTCATTTTTGTGCGCCGCCGGGTGCCGGGCGTCCGTCACGCGGTGACCCGCCGGTCAGGGTCTGCCGGACGGGCCCTAGTGCTCGAACCGGGCCAGCGCGTCGATGCCCGCCTCGCGCAGCGTCCGGTGGACCGGCCGGTGGGCACCGCGGACGGTGAGGTCCACCGGCTGCGGGGCACTCGTCACGGCGCGCAGTACGGCATACGCACAGGCGAGGCCCAGATGGTCCAGGTCGGCCAGTTCCAGCACCCAGCTCCGCGACCGGCGCAGCCGCTCGCTGAGGAGCAGTTCCTCCAGGTCCCGCAGCGCGGGGGCGCCGCGCAGATCGCCGGAGAGCACCAGGACGGCGCGTTGCTCGTCGGCCTCGGCGATCCGGGCCGTCCCCGCTCCGGGTCGCGCGGGGTGTTCCTCTGCCACGGCGACCTCCTCGTAGCAGGTGCTGGGTACGCGGTACGGGTCCATTGTCGCAACGCGAGGGGCGCGGGGCACGGCGATCGGGCCCTCCACGACAGCCTGTCGCCGCTCTCTGGCACTGTGTGAGCAGCATCGAACGGGAAGGACGGGGATCAAGATGATCATCTTCGGCACCAAGGGGTATCTGTACCAGCTCGCGATACTGACGCTGGTCTGCACCCAGTGCGGGAATCCCGCCGCGCACACGCTGAGGAAGCGCGTCACGAAGTTCACGCTGTTCTTCGTGCCGCTGTTCCCCGTCTCCACGAAGTACGCCACGCAGTGCACGTTCTGCGGCGCGGAGCAGCGGCTGACCGCGGAGCAGGCGGAGCAGCTGCAGGACCGGGCGGCCGGTGACCCCGACGGGCGGCCGCACGGACAGCCGCAGCAGCAGCCGTACCGCTACTGACCGCCGGGGCCGGCCGGCTGCTCCGCCCCGGCGCGAACACGATCACCGTCCTGGAGCTGGAGCGCCTCGGCGACCGCCTCGCCCTGCGCGAGGGGCCCGATCCGGGCCCGGTCGAGGAGTACGTCGAGGCGTTCGGCTGACGGGCGGCCGACACGGTCACCCGGAAATGCCGGTAATCACGCCCCGCGGGGTGGTGCTACCTGCACCCTCACCCGGGGGGCCTGCCGCATTCTGCGGGCGCCGCGCCGTTCCCATACTGAGGTACATGGCCCATTCCATCGTGCTCCCCGAGCCTTCGTCCACGCGCGACCGGCACACGGGAAGCGACTTCTCCGAGTTGTCCCGCCGCATATCCCGAGCGGGTCTGCTGCGCCGCCGCCCGCTCCACTACACCCTGCGTTTCGGGACGGTCGCCCTCGTCCTCACGGGATGCGTCGGCGCATTTCTCGCCCTGGGTGACAGCTGGGCCCAGTTGTTCGTCGCCGCGGCGGCGGCCGTGGTCTTCGGCCAGCTCGGGCTGGCCGCCCACGACCTCGCCCACCGGCAGGTCTTCTCCGGCCGGCGCCCCAGCGAGGCCGGTGGGCTGGTGGTCGCCAACCTGCTGCTGGGCATGAGCTACGGCTGGTGGATGAACAAGCACACCCGCCACCACGCCAATCCCAACCACGAGGAAAAGGACCCGGACGTCGCCCCGGACATTCTGGTCTGGTCCCGCCGTCAGGCCCTCAGGGCCAGCGGACTTCCGCGCTTCATCGGACGGCATCAGGCCGTCCTCTTCTTCCCGCTGCTGACCCTGGAGGGCCTCAACCTCAGTTTCAGCAGTTTCCGGGCTCTGCGAAATCCCTCGGTGAAGCGGCCGGTTCTGGAGGGCACGCTCCTCGTCACCCATTTCCTGGTGTATTTCGGTGGCGTGTTCACCGTCCTCTCCCCCGGCAAGGCACTCGCCTTCATCGCCGTCCACCAGGGCCTGTTCGGGATCTACCTCGGCTCGGTCTTCGCCCCCAACCACAAGGGCATGCCGATGATCGAGGACGGCATGCGGCTCGACTTCCTGCGCCGCCAGGTCCTCACCTCCCGCAACGTGCGGGGCGGCCCCCTGGTCGACGCCTTCATGGGCGGTCTCAACTACCAGATCGAGCACCATCTCTTCCCGAGCATGCCGACCCCGGCCCTGGGCAGGGCCCAGGTCATCACCGAGCGGTACTGCGCCGAACTGGGCATCCCCTACCACCAGACCGGCCTGCTCGCCTCGCACCGGGAGGCGCTGCGCCACCTCAGGAGCGTCGGGGAACCCCTGCGTGACGCCCGCTGAACAGGCTCTGGAAGGGGCGTGCGCACGGCTGCCCGGTCAGCCGGTCGTGGATGCCCCGCGACCAGGGCAGGCGGACGTCGGGCAGCCGGGCGAGGGTGCCGAGGAACACCCGCCGGTCCGGGCGGAACAGGGACCAGGGGCGCGGGGGCGGCGGATCGTCGCGCAGTACCCCGTCGGGCATGCGGCCCGCCACCGGAACCAGCGGCCGGTCGTGCGGGAAGGCCAGGTGCAGCCACACCTCGGCGGCCACGGGCACCCTGGCCGTGTCGCCACCCGCTCGCCACACCTCCCCCGTCTGCGGATGCCGCGGTACCAGGGCGATGTCGGTCGCGGGGTCAGGTGCGGGCAGGCCCGGCCCGGCCAGGACCGCGGTCCGCGCCGGCGGGCCCGACGGGAGCAGCACGTCGAGCGCACGGCCCAGTGTCTGCGTGAGCAGGCCCTCGGGCAGGGCCACGGGCGCACCCCGCGAGGCGGCCAGGAGATGGGCCAGCGCCGCGCCGAGCGCCGCCTCCCACCGGGGGTCCCACCACCCCGACGGCTCGACCGGCGGCGTCCTGGGCCACTGGTCCACCACCGTCTCCCAGTCGGCCGCCGGGACGGCGGGGGGCGTCCTCGGCGATACGGTGCACGGCGTGCGGGGCGAGCCACACGGCCTGCCAGAACGTGCAGTCGTCGATGCGGGTCGCCACCGGCAGGCCGCACTGCGCGCAGGCAAGGTTGGGGCCGTCTCGCCCGTCGGGCCCCACGCAGTAGCCGTCGCACCGCTCGGGGATCAGGACGGTGTCGCGGACGTCGCCCGGCGCCACGACGACGGCCCCCGGCTCCCCGAACGACAGGACAGGCACCGGGGCGTGGACGCCTCTGGCCTCCGCCTCCTCGGCCCCGACCTCGCTCCACCTCCGCCACGGCGGCCCGGACGGCTCCGGGTCCACGGCGTACGTCCCCGGCTCCATCAGCGGGGGCAACAGCTCGTGCCCGTAGGACTGATGGGCGTGGACGGGCAGCGCCACCCGGGACACCGGCACGGTCAGCGGAGTACCGCACCGCCCGCAGCCGAACACGGTCAGGACCCTGTGCTCCCCCTTCCCGTCCCGCCCCTCTTCCTTTCCCGCCCCTCTTCCTTTCCCGCCCCGTCCGTCCCGTCCCGAACGGGATTGTCGCTGCCCGGCGGCGAGGGGGCCACCCGTTATCCCGGTGCCGCCACCTGCGGTGTTGCGGCAGTCTGTGCGCATGGATCAGACGGAAGTGCTGCTCATCGGCGGACGGGCCGGAGTGGGGAAGACGACCGTGGCGTTCGAGGTCTCGGCGTTGCTGCGGGCCGCGCAAGTGCCGCACGCGGTGGTGGAGGGCGATTTCATGGGGATGGTGCACCCGGCACCCGAGGGCGACCCGGACCGTTCCGGCATCGCGGAGGCCAATCTCCGGGACGTGTGGGCCAACTTCGCCCGGCGGGGGTATCGCCGGCTCGTCTACACGAACACCCTGTGTGTGCTGCCCGAGGCCACGGCCATGGTCGAGCGGGCCATGGGCGCCGGGGTGCGGAGCGTCCGTGTCGTGCTCACCGCTTCGGACGTCACCGCCGCGGAGCGGCTCAGGGGCCGGGAGATCGGCTCGGAGCTGGAGCGGGAGTTGCGCAGCAGCACCCGCAAGGCACGGCTCCTGGACGACCGGGCACCGGCCGAGGCGGTGCGGGTGAAGACGGACGGGCGGACGGTCGGGGAGATCGCGCGGGAAGTGCTGTCCGTCACCGGCTGGGCCGAGCCGCGCACCGGTGGCGGGGCGTAGGGCACGGCACCGCCCCGGGGTCAGAGGAGACCGGCTTCGGCGAGGCACGTACGGATGTGGTCCTCGGCGGCCGGGTCGAGCGGTACGTGCGGTACGGCGGTGGCGGCGCAGTCGATGAGGCCGCGCATCCGGGCCGCCGCCTTGAAGGCGCCCAGGGCCCGGGAGTTGGGGCCCATGGCGGCCGGGTCGCCGGCTTCGGTGAGCGCGAACAGGGCCGCGAGCCGGTCCTGTTCGGCCTTGGCCGCGGTCCACTCCCCGGCCCGGGCGGCCTCGTAGAGCCGTACGTAACCTCCGGGGTCGACATTGGCCAGCCCGGGCACGACGCCGTCGGCACCGGCCAGCAGTGCGCCGTCGACGGTGAGTTCGGAGCCGGTGAGCACGGAGAAGGCGCGGGTGCGGCGGCGCAGCTCGGCCAGGAGACGGCGCAGCGATCCCTCGTCACCGCTGGAGTCCTTCAGCCCGGCGAGCGTGCCCTCGGCGGCCAGGTCGGCCACCACGCCGCGGGGCAGCTTGGTGTGGACGGCGGTCGGGATGTCGTAGGCGAACAGGGGCAGGCCGGCGCCGTCGCGGACGCGGCGGTAGTGGTCGGCGATCTCGACGGGGTGCGTGCGGGTGTAGAAGGGTGCCGTGGCGACCAGCGCGTCGGCGCCCGCGCGGACGGCGTCGGCCGCGCGTTCCCGTACCCGGGGCGTGGTCATGTCGATGACGCCGGCCAGGACGGGGACGCGGCCCGCGACGGTGTCCACGGCGGCCTCCAGCGCCGCCGATCGCTGGGCGTCGGTCAGGTGGGCCGCCTCTCCGCTCGACCCGAGCAGGAACACTGCGTGCACACCGGCACCGATCAGGTGCTCGACGAGCCGGCGCACCGACGGGACGTCCACCTCCCCGGCGGGGGTGAGGGGGGTGAGGACCGGCGGGACGACGCCGCACAGGGGCGTGGGGAAGGACATGGGTGCTCCAGCTCTCGCGGGGATCGTCCGGGCGGCCCGGGCGGGACCGTCCGGTGGGCACGGTGCCCGGGGCTCAGCGCGTGCCGCCGTCGAGGGGGACCCGGTCCCACCGTCCGGATCGTGGTGGCCGGTGTTCCGGACGCCGCTGTCGTGGGTCTCGTCGTGCCGGGTGGGCTCCGGCCCGCGCCGCCTGGGCCGGAGCGCGGTCGTCGACGGGGACACCTGCGAAGTGGACCACGGCCATGGCGCCATCCTAGGCCGGAGCACGCCGCCGGAGGGCGGGCCGCTGCCCGTGCGGCCCGGTCGGTTCATCCGGCCCGTTCCACGCTCCACCTCGGCAGCGCCTCGAAGAAGGCGACCGCGTCGTCTCGCCAGTGCGACCGCCAGTGGGAGGCCGTCTCGGCGGCCTGCCGCGCATGGTGGGCCATGTCCCGCCGCATCCGGTCGGCGACCCCGTGGTCGTGCCCGATCCGCCGGACGGCGGCGATGGTCTCCGGGGTGCACGAGGCGTCGCCGAGCGCGGCCTCCACCACCGCGCGGTCCGGGCCGGTGACGGTGGACAGCAGGGCGGCGACGGCGTAACTGCGCCTGCCGTCCCGGAGGTCGGTGCCCACCGGCTTGCCCATGGCGTCCGGATCGCCGAAGAGGTCCAGGTAGTCGTCCCGCATCTGGCCGCAGATCCCCACCAGCCGTGCGTAGCGGCGCAGTTCGGGAGCGTGGCGCTCGGGGTCCCCGCCGGCGGCCAGGAGGCCCAGCCGCATGGGGGCCAGCACCGAGTAGCGGGCGGACTTGTAGTCGGCCACGGCGTGCAGGACCTCCTCGCCGGGCCGGTCGGTGAAGTCGCGCTCCAGGTCGGCGATCTGACCCACGAACGTGTGGGCCGCGGCCTGCGTCTGCACCTCGGCCATCGCCTGGCGCACCGGCAGCGGAACCCCGGCGTCCAGCAGCACCTGGAGGGAGAGCGCCAGTGCCAGGTCGCCGGCGAGCACGGTGAGGCCCAGCGCGGCCTGCGGATGGTCCGGGAACCTCTCCCGGTAGGCGTAGTAGGTGGACGGGCCGCCCCGCCGCAGCGGGCTGTCGTCGATGAGGTCGTCGTGGATCAGGCCGTGTGTCTGCAGCAGTTCGATGCTCAGCGCCGCGGCGTCCAGCCCTTCGACCGGGTCGGCCGTCACCAGGCGGGCCGCCTCGTGCAGGAGCACCACCCGCATCCGCTTCCCGCCGCGCAGGGACAGGCTGCGCAGCAGGCGCAGGCAGTCCGCGGTGTAGCGGCTGAACGAGGGTGCGTCGAAGGTGGCCTCCAGCGTGTCGAAGTACTCCTCGAACCGTGCGCCGAACGCCGACTCGTATCCGGCGGCACGCGCCATCAGCCGCTCTTTGAGCCGTGCCGTGCCGGCCTCGTCGGCGTGGTCGTTCATGTGGCGTCTCCTTCACCTGCTGCATCGTCGGATCCTGCGGGTACGAGGTGGTCCTCGGCCACGTCGGCGGGGGCACCGGCCGGGGCACAGCTGCGGGCCACGGTGTCGGCGAACGTACGGGCCAAGGGGGACAGCGCGGTCCAGCGGCGGACCGCCCAGCCGACCGGCAGCGGTGCCAGGTCCGGCAGTGGCAGGAAGGTCAGGGTGCCGGTGGAGCGCCGGCCGGGCAGGGCGGGGACGACGGCGTGTCCGACGCCGAGTTCCGCCAGCAGGATGGCGGTGTCCCAGTCGGCGACCCCGGTGTCCGAGGTGACGTGGACGCCCAGGCGGGCCAGGGCCGTGTCGAGGTGCGCCCGTGACGAGGAGTTCTCGGGGAGGCGGATGTGCCGGGCGGCGGCCAGCTCCGCGGGCCCGATCCCGGTACACCGGGCGAGGGGGTCGTCGGCCCGGACCGCGAGGACCCACGGCAGTTCGACGACGGGGCGCTGCTCGATGCCCCGCACGGGTCCGCCGATGGTCACCCAGGCCAGATCGACCGTGCCGTCCGCGAGCGCGTCGAAGCAGCTCCGGCTGGAGGTGCCGGTGCGGAACTCCAGCGTGGCGCCCGGGTGCCGGTCCCGGAAGGCGACGACGGCGTCGGCCATGAAGTGCCGCACCGTCGTGGCGCCGGTCGTCACCCGCACCGACCCCGTCTCACCGCGGGCCAGTTCGCCGAGCCGGCGCAGCGCCAGGTCCAGTCCGGCCATCCCCTCCACGGCCGCCGCGCGCAGCACCTGGCCGGCCGGGGTGGGCACGACACCGCGCGGCCGGCGCTCCAGCAGGCGCACGCCCGTCGCGCGCTCCAGGCGTTTGACGTGCTGGCTCACCGCGGACTGGGTGCAGGACAGGTCACGGGCGACGGCACTGAGGCTGCCCGCCCGGCACACCGCCACGAAGACGCGGAGATCGTCGAAGGTCATCGGCACGGGCGACACAGTATGCGGCGCCTCCCCCAAGAAGTTGCTTGGGGATGTGCAAGAACACCCGAGGATTGACTGGACCTTCGCGGCTCAACGGTGATCGATTCGGGCCCAGGGCGGCAACCCGCCCCCGTCACCCCTCGCCGAGTCCGGACCTGACGGGGGGACGGCGGGGAAGGGTGCCGACCCGCCTCCGGCTGCTTGACGGGTCGGCTGGTGGCGCGCCCGGCGGCCGGCCGGTGCGGCCCGGGACCGGCGGGCGTCAGTCCACGATCAGCACGGCCCGCGGCGCCGGTTCCCCGCGCGGGGCGGTCAGCGCGCCGCCGAAGTTGTCCTCGACCTGGGCTCGTTCGGCGGCGTCGGGGTACGGGTTGGTGCAGGAGGTTCCCGCGGTGGACCCGGACATCAGGCTGGAGCAGGGGCCGGGCTTGCGGTCCGGCAGGCCCAGGATGTGACCGAGTTCGTGGGAGGAGATGCGGACCGTGTCGTAGCCCTGGTTCACGGCCTGCCGTCCGATGTACACGGTGCCGTTGCCCAGGGAGGTGGGCAGGGCGCGCGGCCAGCCGTTGTCCGCCAGGACCCGGATGTTGGCGCGCTGCCCGGCCGTGACCGGGCGCAGTTCGACGGCGTCGACGCTCTCGTTCCAGATCGCCGCTCCCCGGTCGACGGCGGTCTTGAACTCCGCGGCGCCGCGGGCGTCGTAGGTGAGGACGCGGGCGGCCTGCGCGCGGTCGGCGTTCGGGGCGGGGGCGGCCGTGGCCTGGCCGCCGGAGAGGGGGAAGGCCACCGCCAGTACGGCAGCGGCGCCGAGGGTGAGCTTGCGGACGTGCATGGTCGACCTCCTTGTGGGGGAAGGCAGTCGTGCGCATGACATACGTCGGGCTCACTGCCCGCCGGTCCCGGGGGCCAATCCCTCAATCGGCCGGCGCCGTGTGCGTACGGCGCCGGCCCGGTGTCCGACGTGGTGACCGACCTGCTGCTCAGTCCCGGTCGACGTGTTCGCGCAGGATCTCGCCGTTGGTCGCGTCGACGTCGTAGGTCGTCTTGTCCCACTTGTCGGTCGTGACGATGTCGATGGACCAGATGAGACGCTGGTCGTCGTTCTCGCCGAGCTCGATGCCGGTGACGGTGCCGTCGGTCCGGTCGGTGGCCTTCTGGACGGCCTGCTGCGGCGTCTGGGTGGCGCGGCTCAGCCGGTCGGCGAGTTCTCGCTTGTCGTCCGCGTCCTGGTCCGGGTCCAACTGGGTGCGGAAGACCTTGCCGTTGACGGCGTCGATGTCGACGTGGTGCACGGTGCCGTCGGCCGCGGCCACCCTGACGGCCCATTCCGGGGCCCCTGCGGACGGCGCGGGGTTCGGCGTGCTGGGCGTCGGGTCGTCCGTGCCCGGCGACGCCGTGGCGTCGCGCGGGGTGGCCTTCAGTTCGAGGTCCACGAGCTTGCCGCCGGGGACCTCCTTGACTGCGGTGTCCACCGCGTCGTCCCAGCCGACCTCGGTCCGGGAGATCAGGTCCTTCCGCTCGGCCTGGTCGTCGGTGAGCGAGGGGGAGGCGGTGGCCGGGCCGGTGGTCTGTGCCGCCGCGGTGCCGGTGGCCCGCGTGTCCGTGTCTCCGCAGCCGGCCAGTACCAGTGCCGAGCTGCCCAGGACACAGAGTGCGGCCGCCGTACGCAGGGCCGTGGAGCGAAGAGAGTGTGGAAGAGAGGGATGACGTCGCGCAGAGCTCATGGAGCTGTCGGTATCACCGGCGCCGCCCGGTCACGCCGGTACGGGCCGGAAACCACCGGATTGGCCGCGCTGCGGCGGGAGGCCGCGGTGCGATGCCGGCCCCGTCGGCGACCCCGCCTGCGAGGCGCAGGCGAGGTCAGGTGCAGGCGGGGTCCGGCACAGGCACAGGCACAGGCACAGGCACAGGCGCAGGCGCAGGCGCAGGCGCAGGCGCAGACCGGGTCCGGCCCAGGCGCAAGCCCAGGCGCAGGCGAGGTCAGGCGCAGGTCCAGGCGGACAGGCCCTGCAGGGCGGCCAGGCGCTTGGCCACGGCGATCTGCTCCGCACGGGTGGCCAGGTCCGCGCGCGGGGCGTACTTGCGCCCGCCGGCCGCGACCCAGCTCGACTGCGCGAACTGCAGCCCGCCGTAGTGGCCGTTGCCGGTGTTGGCCTGCCAGTCGCCCCCTGACTCGCACGCGGCGATGGCGTCCCAGTCGGGCCCGAGGGGGGCGGCCGAGGCCGCGACGGCGGTGGTGGGGACGCTCAGCGCCGCCGCGGCCGCCAGCGTCACCAGGGCGGTCCCGATCCGGCGCCTCCCGGCACCACACAGGCCGGTCACATGATCATTCTGGCACATCATCATGAACGGACTGTTACATACACTCACGGAACGCACTCGCCGTACGGGCCGCCGGGTACTCCGGACGGATGGCGGCTGCGCCTGACCGGCTCCGCGGTCGGCGGGTGGCAGCCTTGGCCGTATGGGCAAGACCGCGATGATCGTCATCGACATGATCAACACGTACGACCACAAGGACGCCGAGCTGCTGATCCCCTCGGTGAAGTCCGTGGTGCCGGTCCTGACCCGCCTGCTGCGGCAGGCGCGGGAGCGGGACGCACCGGTGATCTACGTCAACGACAACTTCGGCGAGTGGCGCTCGCACCACGGCGAGCTGTTGGACAAGGCGCTGTCCGGCCCGCACGCCGGTCTCGTCGAGCCGCTGCGGCCCGACGACCGTTCCCTGTTCGTGGTCAAGGCGCGGCACTCGATCTTCTTCGGGACTCCGCTGGACTACCTGCTCCAGCAACAGGACATCGACCGGCTCGTGCTGTGCGGGCAGGTGACGGAGCAGTGCGTGCTCTACTCGTCGCTCGACGCGCACATCCGCCACCTCGACGTCGTAGTGCCGCGCGACGCCGTCGCCCACATCCACGCCGATCTGGCGGACGCCGCCCTGCGCATGATGGAGCGCAACATGGGGGCGCGGGTGTGCGACAGCCACGAGGTGTGGCAGTGAAGCCCGGTGTCCGGTGACCGGCCCCCCGCCGGGTCAACTACCGTACTCCGCAAGGAATCACGGCAAGGGATCACGGCGGGCGATCGGGCCCGCGACGGAGGACTTCGCATGACCGACAGGCCCGTGGCGAGCGAGCTGCGCGACAGAATCAGAACCGACCAGCCGCACACGGCCCGGATCTGGAACTACTGGCTGGGCGGCAAGGACCACTACCCGGTCGACCAGCAGACCGGTGACCGGATACGCGAACTGCACCCCGGGATCGGCGACTACGCACGCGCGGACCGGCAGTTCCTCGGCCGCGCCGTGCGGCATCTCGTCGGCGAGTGCGGCATCCGGCAGTTCCTCGACATCGGCACCGGGCTGCCCACCGCGGACAACACCCACGAGGTCGCCCAGCGGATCGCGCCCGAGTCACGCGTCGTCTACGTCGACAACGACCCGATCGTCCTCGCCCACGCCGAGGCGCTGCTCACCAGCACACCGGAGGGCCGCACGGACTACCTCGACGAGGACCTGCGCAACGTCGACACCATCCTGGAGCACACCGCACGGACACTGGACCTGAGCGAGCCCGTGGCGCTGATGCTGCTGGGCGTCGTCATCTTCGTCGAGGACGACGCCGAGGCGTACGGCGTCGTGCGGCGCCTCGTCGACGCCCTGCCGGCGGGCAGTCACCTCGTGCTGTCGCACACCGTCACTCGGCCGGACATGCCCGACGTCGACGCCGCGGTGGCCTTCTGGAACGAGCACGGCACGCCCAAGCTGACCCAGCGCAGCCCGGAGGACGTCGCCCGGTTCTTCGACGGTCTGGAGCTGCTCTCCCCCGGTGTCGTCTCCTGCAACCGCTGGCGCCCGGAACCCGGGGGCGACACGCTGCCCGCGGAGGTCGCCATGTTCGGCGGAGTGGGCCGCAAGCCGGGCGACGCGACGCCCTGACCGGCGAGACGAAGTCCTGACCGGCTGACCGGCCGGACAACGCCCTGACCGACGACGCGACGGCCGGACCGCGAGACCACGGCCGGACCGTGAGACCGAAGGCGTGGCCGGTGACCGTGCCCGGCACCGGCCTGCGGCTCCCGTCGAACGGGGGTCACCGGCCGGTGCCGGCGAGCGTCACCGCATGCAGGTGGCGGCGCGGCCGTCCCTTGCCGCGCCGCCACGCCCCTGCACCTTCCCGCGGAAGCCGGGTGCCCACCGGCCGCCGGTGCACACCCGTCCGTCGGGGGCGGATTCTCCAGCCGGCCGCCGGCTCAGCCGCCCAGGGCCGACAGGACGACGAGCTTGGCCTCCTCCTGGACCTGCGTCAGGTGGTCGGGGCCCCGGAACGACTCGGCGTAGATCTTGTAGACGTCCTCGGTGCCCGAGGGCCGGGCCGCGAACCAGGCGTTCTCGGTGGTGACCTTGATGCCGCCGATGGCGGCGCCGTTGCCCGGCGCCTCGCTGAGCACGCCGGTGACCGGCTCTCCGGCCAGGGTGTCGGCGGTGACCTGGGCCGGGGACAGCTTGGCCAGCCGGGCCTTCTCCTCACGGGTCGCGGGCGCGTCGATGCGGGCGTAGGCCGGTGCCCCGAACCGCTCGGTGAGCGCGGCGTAGTGCTCGGAGGGCGTACGGTCCGTGACGGCGGTGATCTCCGAGGCGAGCAGCGCCAGGATGATGCCGTCCTTGTCGGTGGTCCACACCGAGCCGTCCCGCCGCAGGAAGGACGCCCCGGCCGACTCCTCGCCGCCGAATCCGAGCGAGCCGTCGACCAGTCCGTCCACGAACCACTTGAAGCCGACGGGCACCTCGACCAGCCGGCGGCCGAGATCGGCGGCGACCCGGTCGATCATGCCGGAGGAGACCAGCGTCTTGCCCACGGCGGCGTCGGCGGGCCACTCGGTGCGGTGGGCGTAGAGGTAGGAGATGGCGGCGGCGAGGTAGTGGTTGGGGTTCATCAGGCCCGCGTCGGGGGTGACGATGCCGTGCCGGTCGGCGTCGGCGTCGTTGCCCGTGGCGATCCGGAAGCGCTCGCGCCGCTCGATGAGCGAGGCCATCGCGTGCGGCGACGAGCAGTCCATACGGATCTTGCCGTCCCAGTCCAGCGTCATGAACCGCCACGTGGGGTCGGTGAGCGGGTTGACCACGGTCAGGTCGAGGCGGTGCTGCTCGGCGATGCGACCCCAGTACGCCACGGACGCCCCGCCCAGCGGGTCGGCGCCGATCCGCACCCCGGCCGACCGGATCGCGTCCAGGTCCAGCACGCTCGGCAGGTCGGACACGTAGGTGCCGAGGAAGTCGTAGCGGCCGGTGCCGGGCGCGGCGAGTGCCCGGGCGTGCGGGATGCGCCGTACGTCCTTCAGGCCCGCCGCGATGATCTCGTTGGCCCGGTCCTGGATCCAGGAGGTGGCGTCCGAGCCGGCCGGGCCGCCGCTCGGCGGGTTGTACTTGAAGCCGCCGTCGGCGGGCGGGTTGTGCGACGGGGTGACCACCACGCCGTCGGCCAGGCCGGAGGTGCGGCCACGGTTGTGGGTGAGGATGGCGTGCGAGACCGCCGGGGTGGGGGTGTAGCCGTCGGCGTCGTCGATCAGCACGGTGACGTCGTTGGCCGCGAAGACCTCGAGCGCGGTGACTCTGGCGGGCTCGGACAGGGCGTGCGTGTCGGCGCCGAGGAAGAGCGGCCCGTCGATGCCCCGGTCCTGCCGGTACTCGCAGATGGCCTGGCTGGTCGCGGCGATGTGGTCGTCGTTGAACGCGGCGGCCAGGGACGAGCCCCGGTGTCCGGAGGTGCCGAAGGCCACGCGCTGGCCGGGTTCGGCCGGGTCGGGGTGCAGCGCGTAGTACGCCGTCACCAGCCGTGCGACGTCGATCAGGTCCTCGGGTCCGGCCGGCTTGCCGGCTCGGTCAGGGTGCATGCCCCGCTCCTCCTCGTCGGTGCTCCTTGTGCTCGCGGTCCCCATCTTCCCCCGTGCCTCGGGCGAACGGGACCACTGCCAGAGGGCCGGGCGTAGGCTGGGCACCGTGATCGAGGTGGAGGTGCTGCAACTGCTGGTGTCGCCAGCCCACCGGCTGGCCGGGCGCCCCGCGGACGGACCGGCCCCCGGCCCGGCCGACGAGCGGGTGCGGCGCGTCGAGGTACGCCGCGGTCTCGGGCTGGCCGGCGACCGGTTCTTCGCCCGGCCCGCCCATCGGGACGCCGCGGTGACCCTCATGTCCGCCGAGAACCTGCCGACGGCCATCGCCCCGGCCGCCGATCTGCGGCACACCCGCCGGAACGTGCTGTTGCGCGGCGTCGACATCGACGCCCATGTCGGCGCGACCATCGCCCTGGACTGCGGACACGGGCCCGTGACCCTGGCCGTGAACCGTCCCGCGCGGCCGTGTGCGTGGATGGACGTCACCGTCGGCCCCGGTGCCCAGCGCGCGCTGCGCGGCAAGGGCGGGGTGCGGTGCACGCCGCTGAGCGACGGAGTGCTCGAGGTCGGCCCGGCGACGTTCCGGGTCGTCCGCGACCCGGCCGCCGCGACCTGACCGGAGCCGGCCCCCGGACGACCGGGCCTCAGCCCACCCACCGGTTGTGCCGGCACGGCCCGGGCTCACGACCGGCGCCGTGAGACGGGTGCCGCCCCGGGCTCGAACCCGGCCGTCGGTCACCCCCGCGAGGCTCGCGGGTCGAACCCGGCCACCCGGCAGACAACGTGCGGCCCAGGGCTCAAATCCGGCCACCGGTGAGGCGCGCGCCGCCCGGGGCCCGAACCCGGCCGCCGGTCACACCCGCGCGGCTCGCGACTCGGACCCGGCCACCCGGCAGACGCCTGCGGCTCGGACCCGGACACCGCTCAGGCCCGTACGGCCCGGGGGCTCAGATGCGGCCACCGGTGAGGCGGGTGAGGGGGCCTTGGGTCCGGCGGCCCGAGCGGCGGCCCACCGCGAACGAGGCGGCGCTCAGCGCGGTCAGACCGGCGGCGGCCCCCGCGGCGACGAGCTTGCGGTCGGCCATGACCGTCCAGGCGGTCTTGGCGCCGGCCGCGACCTGACCCGACGTCGTGACGATCGCCCGGCGTCCCGCCTCGACGCCCTTGGCCGCGCTGTGCGCGACCCCGGTGGCGGCCTCGGCCGACCGCTGGGCACCGGACTTTGCCGCTGATGCCGTGTCACCGGCCTTGGCGGCGGTGCTCGTCGCGG
Source organism: Streptomyces hamibioticus (assembly GCF_047946815.1). Classification (NCBI taxonomy): domain Bacteria; kingdom Bacillati; phylum Actinomycetota; class Actinomycetes; order Kitasatosporales; family Streptomycetaceae; genus Streptomyces; species Streptomyces hamibioticus. The sequence goes on along the minus strand of NZ_JBKKQY010000001.1, from coordinate 7,065,466 downwards.
CCGAGGACGCCGGGGCGGTCGCCCGGTCCGCGGTCCGCTCGGCCTTGCCCGCGGCCGTGCGGGCGCCGTCGGTCTTACGCTGCGTGTGATTGTTCGATTCGGTCATGGACACCGCTTTGCCGCTCGCTCCGGTGGCAAACACGGCGTACGGCACCCATCGCGCCGAGGCTCTCGGCTGGACCGTGCCGCGTGCCGCCGGTGACGGACGCTCAGCGGACCGGCGCGCACACCGGGCGGTGCGTGCCGGGGACCGGTCGGCCGGACGCGGGTTGCGCGGGGGCGGTCGGGTCGGCGCTCTCCAGCAGTTCGCGGTAGGCGGACGACTGCCGGGCCACCTCCCAGTACGCCTCCTCCAGCGCCGGGTAGACCGCATCCAGTTCGGCGCGGGTACGGGCCGCCAGCAGCAGCCGTACGCCGAGCGGGTCCCCGTACAGGCGGCGTACGGCCGCGTCGGGGCGGGACTGGGAGCTGGGCTGGCAGACGGTCACGACGTCGCCGGTGGCCACCAGGGACGCGGCCGTGTGGTAGTCGCCGTGCAGGACGCGCGGGTCGAGTCCGGCCGCGCGCAGCATGCGGTGCACGCCGTCCCACTCGCCGTCGACGGTGGGGTCGACCATCCAGCAGTCGGCGGCCAGGTCGGCGAGGTGGACGACGGGCCGGGCGGCGGCGGGGTGGCCGGCGGGCAGCATGACGAACTGCGGTTCCCGCTCGACCAGGACCCGCAGCCACAGTTCCTCGGGAACGTGCAGCGGACAGCCCTCGACCTCGTGCACGAAGGCGACATCGAGCTGGCCGTCGGTGACCCTGCGCAGCAGGGCGTTGGCGGAGACGTCCATCTGGAGCGTCGGCTCCAGGCCCGGACGTCTGAGTCGGCGCAGCCAGCCGGCCAGGGCCCGGCTGGCGGTCGAGCCGATACGCAGCCGGCTGTCGCCGCCGGCCGCGGCGGCCCGGGCCTCCCGGACGAGGGCCCGCATGTCGGCCAGCAGCGGCCGGGCCCGGCCGAGGACGGTGCGCCCCAGCGGCGTGGGGCGGCAGCCGGTGCGTTCACGGACGAACAGCGGGCCGCCCAGGGCCTGTTCGATCCGGACCAGCTGGGTGCTCAACGTGGGTTGGGCGACGCCGAGCTGACGGGCCGCCCGGTGCAGGCTGCCGGCGTCGGCGATGGCGCACAGCGCGCGTAAATGCCTCACCTCGAGCTCCATGCGGGGAGCGTAGAGCGGAACAGTTCGTTGCGCCAGGTGAACAAAAGGCGGCGGACCAGGGCGAGTTCCGGCAACTCCGGTCCGACTCGTCGGGGCGGTGATAGCGCGGAACTATCGGCGGTTGCCATCATCCCGGTGGACGGAAGCGGACCTCACACTCACCGATGACGACTTCTCCCCCACACACAAGGAGTCATCGATGCGACTGTCCCTGCCCATGCTGTCCGCCGCGGTCGGTCTCGGTCTGACGGCCACCGCGCTCGGCACCGGTCCGGCGGCGACGGCGGCCGCTCCCCAGCCGCACTCCCCGCAGGCCCAGGGTACGTACGCCGGTTATCAGCCGACGCCCGGCCCGTCGAGCCAGAAGGCCCAGGAGGCCCAGGACACCCGGGAGTTCTTCGAGGCGGTCCTGAGGTCCGTCGCCGAGCGGCGCGCCGCCGACCCGAAGTCCACGGCCGCCGTCACGGTCTACTACAGCGCCTCCGGCGCGCCCAGCTTCCGCTCGCAGATATCCCGGAGCACCCAGATCTGGAACAGCTCGGTGTCCAACGTGCGGCTGCAGGAGAGAAGCTCGGGTGCCGACTTCGCCTACTACGAGGGCAACGACTCGCGCGGCTCGTACGCCTCCACCGACGGGCGCGGCAACGGCTACATCTTCCTCGACTACCGGCAGAACCAGGTGTACGACTCGACCCGGGTCACCGCGCACGAGACCGGTCACGTGCTCGGCCTGCCCGACCGCTACTCGGGCCCGTGCAGCGAGCTGATGTCGGGCGGCGGCCCCGGCCCGTCCTGCACCAACGCCTACCCGGACGCCCGTGAGCGCGCGCGGGTGAACCAGCTGTGGGCGTACGGCTTCGCGCAGGCTCTCGACAAGGCGCTGGAGAAGTCCGCCCGGCGCTAGCGCACGTCGAGCACGAGACCGCACGAGCGGTGACCGCACGAGCGGTGACCGCACGAGCGGGCGCGGGGCGGCCGGCCGAGGCCGCCCCGCGTCCGTGTGCGTCCCACCGTGCGGACGGTGGTGACGCGGCGCGGATCCCCGGCTCGGCGTTCGCGCCCCACGGTCCGCGGAAGACGACGGTCAGCCGGGTGCGCCGGCGGGCAGGGCGGAGTGCACGGCCCGGTGGACGGCGCGGGCCAGCCGGGCGCCCCACAGCGAGCGGGGACCGGCGAAGGCATGTGTCTCGGCACCGTCGTGCGGGGCACGGGCCGCGATGCACACCGCGTCCGTGGGCGTGCCGGAGCAGTCGAGCCCCGCGTCCAGCAGCGCCTGCACCTTGGCCTCGGTGGCCGTCATCACCGCGTTGACGAGGGCGGCGTCGTCGAGCGGCACCGGGAGCGCGGCGACGATGTTGATCGTCCCGGGCGGGGCGGCCCCGGCGGCCCCTTCCCGGGGCGAGGCCGCCCATCCGCGCACCGCGATGCCCGCGGTCGCGACCGCTTCCACGCCGCCGTCCCGCGCGCACCCGGCGGCACGGACGTCGGCGGCCGTCATCAGGCCGACCCCCGGGCCGCCGGCGCCCGCCTCCCGGGCGAGGTCGGCCAGGTGCCGGGCGGGGTCGGTGCGCCGGTAGCCGTGGGACACCTGGGCGTTGAGCACCCAGGCCCGCTCGGCGATGCCGCCGCCGAGGACGGCGCTGCTGGCCGTCCGCCAGCCCGGGCCAGCCCGCCACAGCAGGGCGTGCAGCCGTTCACCGTCCTCCACCCGGGTCAGACGGTCCCAGGTGAGCAGGTGCGGACCGGTGCGAGGACCGGGGCCGGTACGGGGATGCGGCAGGACGGCGGGCACCGGCGGTGGCTCCTCGGGAGGACGGGGCGGTCGGGTGGAACCGGACGATCGTACGTGCCGCCCGCCGAGGAGCAGGCCGCCGTGCCCCCTGCTCGGGCGGTGTGCTCTTCCACTCCCCGCGACGGCCTTCCACCCCCCGCGACGGCATCCGCCTCCGGCGACGGCCTCCGCTTTCCGGCGACAGCCTTCCGCTTCCCACGACGGCCTCCGGGCGCGAGCGGGTACGCCGTTCGTCGCGGGCGGATGTAGGACGACGAGGTCCGGCGGCGGGCCCGCCTCCTGATCGCGCGGGCGCTGATGGCCCGCCCCGGGCTGCCGCTTCCGGAAGAGCCGTTTCAACGCACTGGGGGCTGGACCTGCTGTCGCGGGAGGTCCCCATCGGCTGCGGGAGGGCCGCTGCCGGGCGAGCCGGAGGTCGGGGTCATCGGCAGATGGTCGTCATCGGTGGGTGATCTTCGTGATTCCGGCCGTGCGGTGGCCGTCAGCCGGTCGGCCCGCGGACCGTCGGCGCCCGCGTCCCGGGCCGCTGCCCGTAGGGGCGCTCGGTCGTCAGCCCCAGCAGCACCGGCCCGGTCGGCGAGGCCACCGGATCGGACACGGTCACCGGGTCGAGAGCGGCGTGGAAGGCTTCCTGCGCCCTGCGCAGCGCCCCGCGCAGCCGGCAGGCGGCCCGCAGCGGGCAGGGCGGTTCGCCCTCGCAGCCGACCACTTCCTCCTCGTCCTCCAGCTCCCGTACCAGCCGGCCCACGGAGGCCCGCCGCCCGGGGCCGGCCCGGGATGCGCATCCGGCCGCACGGCACGGCGGGCGGTTGAGTCCGCGCACCCCCGTCCCCGCCCCGGCTCGGCCGCATCGGCCACGGGCCTGCTCACCGGAGTGGCGCTCCGGGCCGGGGGGGCACCCGGCACCGCAGCCTCGGACCGTACGGCGGTCGGCGCACCGGACGTCGCCCGGCCGGGCAGAAGCCGCCCGCTGCGCTTTGGGCCCTCGACCCACCGGGGACAACAGGGAGGTCCCCGGCGACCATGGGTCGGGCACGGGGACCTCGGGTCAACGGAGGAGGACCGCATGGACGACTGGCGCACATTCGCTCGTCAGATGGCGTCGATGGCGCGCGACCTGCTGGCGCAGGAGTCGTTGGACGACACCCTGGAGCGGATCACCGCATCCGCCACCGAGCTGGTGGAAGGCTGTGACGCCGCGGGAATCCTCATCCTGCGGGGGAAACGGGTGCAGTCACTGGCGCCCACCGATGAACTGGTCGTGAAGAGCGACGGGCTCCAGGAACGCCTGTCGGAGGGCCCGTGCTTCGACGCGGCCCGCCCGTCCTCGGCGGAGCGGACGTTCCGGATCGTCGACTTCGGCGGCGGCACCGACGCGGCACGGCGCTGGCCCGCCTACGTACCCGAGGCCAGGAAGCTCGGGATCGGCAGCATGATGGGCATCCTGCTGTACACCGAGGACGAGGAACTCGGCGCGCTCGACCTCTACTCCCACCGGCCCGGCGCCTTCACCGAGGCCAGCGAGACCGCCGGCTGGCTGCTGGCCTCCCATGCCGCGGTCGCCTTCTCCAGCGCCCGTACGCATGCCCAGTTGCAGCAGGCGATCGACACCCGGCACCTCATCGGCGAGGCGATGGGCATCCTCATGGGCAGCCACCACCTCACCGAGCGCCAGGCCTTCGACGCGCTGCGCCGCTACTCGCAGGACCGCAACGTCAAGCTCCGCGAAGTCGCCCGCCAGGTCTGCGAGAAGGGCCGGCTGCCCTGAGACCCGGCCCCTGAGCGCCGGCCCCTGAGCCCGGCCGCCGGAGCCCCGGCCTCCGTGACCTGCCACTCGCCCCCACCGCCCGCGTCCTCGTGATCCTCGTCGCCACCCTCCTCGCCACCGTCCTCGCCCCTGTCGTCCTGCGCGGCGTGACGGCTTCGCCAGAAAGATGGGCGAGCTTTGAACAAGACCCACCCCTGACCGATCACGAACTCTCGTATAGTGATCGCCGGTTGAGCACCGTGTGACCGACGCCCGCTCAGTTCCGCCCCCATGGACGACACGAGGGCCGCTCCGGCGGCCTGGCGAGGACCCGAAGATGACCGCGCCCGCCCGCCCTGGCGACCGACCAGCCCTGCCCCGCATCCTCACCGCCGTGGCCCTGCCCTGCGCGGTGGTGTCGGCGCTCGTCGTCGGCGGTGCCGTCGCCGCGGCCCCCGCCTCGGTGCGCGCCCCGCTCGGGCTGGGGGCGAGCGCCGCGGCGCTGCTGCTGTGCGTGGCCGTGACCCTGGCCGCCCACGCGCTGTGGGCCCTCCGGCTCCTCCGCCGCCGGCTGGACGCGGCCACCGCGGACGCGGGACGCCTCGCCGAGGAGCGCGTCCGGCTGGCCGAGCGGACCCGCCGGGAGCAGGAACGCCTGCGGATGGAGTTCGCGGACGAACGCGCCCGGCTGACGGCGGAGTTCGCGCAGGAGCGGGAGCGGCTGGCGCAACGGCACGCGGAGGAGGTCGCGCGGCTCGGCGCCGAGACCGACCGGGTCCGGGCGCGGCTGGACCGGGCCACCGCAGAACGCGACGCCGCCGTCGCCGCCACCGCCAACGCGGCCGCCCGGATGCAGGCGCTGGCCACCGGGATGCTCGCCGACCTGCGCGCCATGGAGGAGCGGCACAGCGACGAGGAGGTGCTCACCGACCTGCTCCACCTCGACCACCGAACCGCGCAGGCGGGCCGCCTCGCCGACTCCGTCGCCGTGCTCGCCGGGGCCCGCTCCGGGCGCCGCTGGGCACGCCCCATCGGCATGGAGTCGATCCTGCGCGGTGCGATGGGCCGGATCGCCGGCTACCAGCGGGTGCGGGTGCACTCGACCAGCGAGACGGCCGTCGCCGGGCACGCGGCCGAGGGCGTGATGCACGCGCTGGCCGAGATCCTCGACAACGCCGCGAACTTCTCGCCGCCGACGGCCGAGGTCCACGTGTACGTCGAGGAGGTGCCGTCCGGGCTCATCGTGTCCGTGGAGGACAGCGGCCTGGTGATGGGCGAGGTGCAGCTGCGCCGCGCGGAGCGGGCGGTGTCCGGTGAGTTCGCCGGGCTGGGCGGCCTGTCCGGAACCCGGCTGGGACTCGCCGTGGTGGGCCGGCTGTCCCGCAAGTACGGCCTGAAGGTGTCCTTCCGGCCGTCCGCGCGGGGCGGCACCGGGGTGCTGGTACTCATCCCGCAGGACATCCTGAGCGACCCGGCGCCCACTCCGGTTCCGACGCCCGCCGCCGCCCCGGTGACGCAGCCGGCCCGGCCCGCCCCGGACGGCCCCTCGCACCTCGCCGTTCCGCCACCGGCCGCGCCCTCCTACCGCACCGCCCACGCCGAGCCCGCGCCCGCCCACGAACCGGCCGGCCGCGAACCGGACGGCCAGGACACCGGCGAACGGCCGGTGAGCCTGCCCAGGCGCCGCCGGGGACGTACCCTCGCCGAGGCCGAACGCGCCCGCGCGGGCGCCCGGACCGCCGAGCCGCGCCCTGCGCCGGCCGCCGACGACGCCAAGACACGCGCCGCCCGCTTCAGCAGCTTCCGCCAGGCCGTACGCGCCTCCGGCGGCGGCCCCGCCGCCCCACGGGAGACCGAATCGGACCCCGCCGGCCCCGTACCGACCGGGGTCCCGGCCGAGACACCGGCCGAGGCCCCCTCCGACCACCCGTCCCACTCGCATGCGCACCCGGAAGGCGACACCACCTCATGACCGGCACGACCACCGCCGACGAGAAGCTCACCTGGCTCATCGAGGGTCTCCTGGAGCGCACGCCGGGCGCGCGGCACGCGCTCGTGCTGTCCCGGGACGGCCTGCGGCTGTGCCGCACCCCGGAGCTGTCCGTGGACCAGGCCGACCAGCTCGCGGCGATCGCCGCCGGCATCCAGTCGCTGTCCCACGGCGCGTCCGTGGAGTTCGGCGACGGCAGCGGCGGCGTGCGCTCGGCGATGACCGAGTTCTACGGCGGGATCCTGTTCATCGTGGAGGCCGGCGAGGGCGCGCACCTCGCCGTGGTCACCGGCGAGGACGCGGACGTCGGGCTCGTCGGCCACAACATGAGCGAACTGGTCGAGCAGCTCGGCGAGCACCTGCGCGCCTCGCCACGCGAGTCATGAGCCGCCCCGGCAGGGACGACGCCCCGGACCGCCTGTACACCCTGACCGGCGGGCGCAGCCGTTCGGGGCCCGGCAACCCCTTCGACCTGGTCACGCTGGTGGTCGCCGAGTGCGATCCGGTGCCCGGCATGCAGTCGGAGCACACGGCGATCCTGCGGATGACACGGTTCCCGACCGCCGTGGTGGAGATCGCCGCCGAGCTGCGGCTGCCGGTGGGCATCACCAGGATCCTGCTCGCCGACCTGCACGCCGCGGGCCGGGTGAGCGCCCGCCACCCGCGCAGCGCAGCCGTCCCCGACCCCGACCTCCTGGAGCAGGTGCTCGTTGGACTCCGCAATCTCTGACGCCCGTACCCCGCTGGGTGCCACCGCCGACAACGGTCTGAAGATCGTGGTCGTGGGCGGGTTCGGCGTCGGCAAGACGACCATGGTCCGCTCGGTCAGCGAGATACGCCCCCTCAACACCGAGGAGACGATGACGCAGGCCGGCGAGACGGTCGACGACATCAGCGAGGTGCGCGGCAAGACCGCCACGACCGTGGCGTTCGACTTCGGCCGCATCACCCTCGACGCGCGCAACGTGCTCTACCTGTTCGGCGCGCCCGGCCAGGAGCGGTTCTGGTTCCTGTGGGACCGGCTGTTCTCCGGCACGCTCGGCGCGGTCGTCCTGGTCGACACCCGCCGCATCGACGACTCGTGGTACGCCATCGACCGCCTGGAGCACCACGGCACCCCGTTCGTCGTCGCCTGCAACGACTTCGGCGGCCCCCGGCACTCCCCCGCCGACGTCCGCGACGCCCTCGACCTCGATCCGCGGGTGCCGCTGATCGACTGCGACGCCCGGTCCCGCGAGTCCAGCAAGCAGGTCCTGATCACGCTGGTCGAGCACCTGAAGGACCACTACGCCGACCAGGCCGCCCTGGCCCGACGGGAGTTCGTGTGACCACCGAGACCACCGACATCACGACCGACACCACGACCGGTATCACGACCGGCACCGCCGCCGACATCACCACCGAAGCCGTTCCGCTGAGCGGCCCGCGCTTCCAGACCGACCCCGCCCGGCTGTACCGGGAGATGCGCCGCGAGCACGGCGCCGTCACGCCCGTGCTCCTGGACGGCGGCGTCCCCGCCTGGCTGGTACTCGGCTACCGCGAACTGCACCAGGTCACCGGCGACCCGGTGCTGTTCAGCCGGGACTCCGACCTGTGGAACCAGTGGGACGACATCCCCGCCGACTGGCCGCTGCTGCCGATGATCGGCCGCAAGCAGCCGTCGATCCTCTACACCGTCGGCGAACGGCACCGCGAGCGCGCCGCGATGATCAGCAACGCGCTGGAGGAGGTCCCCGCCGCCGAACTGCGCGGCCACGCCGAGCGGTTCGCCGACGAACTCGTCGACCGGCTGTGCGCCAAGGGCGAGGCCGACCTCGTCGGGGAGTACGCGATGCTGCTGCCGGTGCGTGTCCTCGCCCGGCTGTACGGCTTCCCCGACGAGCAGGGGCCCGCCCTGGTCACCGCCCTCAACGACATGATCGACGGCCGGGAGCGGGCGATCGCCGGGCAGACGCATCTCGCCACCTCGATGGCACGGCTGCTCGCCGACCGCAAGGAGCGGCCCGCGGACGACGTCGCCTCCCGGATGCTGGCCGACGGCGGCGGTTTCAGCGAGGAGGAGATCGCCCAGGACCTGATGGTGATGCTGGCCGCCGGCCACCAGCCGACCGCCGACTGGATCGGCAACTCGCTGCGCCTGATGCTGACCGACGACCGCTTCGCCGCCTCCCTCTTCGGCGGCCGCAACAGCGTCGCCGAGGCGATGAACGAGGTGCTGTGGGAGGACACGCCCACTCAGAACGTGGCCGGCCGCTGGGCGTCCCGCGACACACACCTGGGCGGTCGCCGCATCCGCGCCGGCGACCTGGTGCTGCTCGGTCTGCAGGGCGCCAACTCCGACCCGCAGGTGCGCACCGACGGCTCCGCGCTGACCGGCGGCAACAGCGCGCACTTCTCCTTCGGGCACGGCGAGCACCGCTGCCCGTTCCCCGCGCAGGAGATCGCCGAGGTGATCGCGCGGACGGGCATCGAGGTCGTCCTCGACCGGCTGCCGGACATCGACCTGGCGGTGCCCGCCGCATCCCTCACCCGTCGTCCCTCGCCCTGGCTGCGAGGGCTGACCGAGTTGCCCGTGCGGTTCACCCCGACCCCTGCCCTGGGAGGCGTTCAGCCATGACGACCGGTATCGATCAGGCCCGGATCCCGCTGGACCCGTTCGTCACCGACCTGGACGCCGAGAGCGCCCGGCTGCGCGCGGCGGGGCCGCTCGCCGCGGTGGAGCTGCCGGGCGGCGTGCCCGTGTGGGCGGTCACGCACCACGCCGAGGCGAAGGCGCTGCTGACGGACCCCAGACTGGTCAAGGACATCAACGTGTGGGGCGCCTGGCAGCGCGGCGAGATACCCGCGGACTGGCCGCTGATCGGCCTGGCCAACCCCGGCCGCTCGATGCTGACCGTGGACGGCGCCGAGCACCGGCGGCTGCGCACGCTCGTCGCGCAGGCGCTGACCCCGCGCCGGGTGGAGCACATGCGCGGGCGGATCACGGAACTCACCGACCGGCTGCTGGACGGCCTGCCGGCGGACGGCGGCGTGGTCGACCTCAAGGCGGCCTTCGCCTACCCGCTGCCGATGTACGTGATCTCCGACCTCATGGGCATCGACGAGGCCCGGCTGCCGCGCCTGAAGGTGCTGTTCGACAAGTTCTTCTCCACCCAGACGCCGCCCGAGGAAGTCGTCGCGACCCTCACCGAGCTGGCCGGGATCATGGCCGACACGGTCGCCGCCAAACGTGCCGCGCCCGGCGACGACCTCACCAGCGCGCTGATCCTCGCCTCGGAGGACGGTGACCGCCTCACCGACGAGGAGATCGTCTCCACCCTCCAGCTGATGGTCGCCGCCGGTCACGAGACCACGATCTCGCTGATCGTCAACGCGGTGGTCAACCTCTCCACCCACCCCGAGCAGCGCGCCCTGGTCCTGTCCGGCGAGGTGGACTGGTCCGCGGTGGTCGAGGAGACCCTGCGCTTCTCGACGCCGACCTCGCACGTCCTGATCCGTTTCGCGACCGAGGACGTCCCCGTCGGCGACAAGGTGCTCCCCGCGGGGGACGCGCTGATCGTGTCGTACGGCGCGATAGGCCGGGACGAGCGGGCGCACGGCCCGACGGCGGGTGACTTCGACGTCTCCCGGCGGTCGGAGAACCGGCACATCTCCTTCGGGCACGGCCCGCACGTGTGCCCCGGCGCGGCCCTGTCCCGCCTGGAGGCCGGGGTGGCGCTGCCCGCCCTGTACGCCCGGTTCCCCCGGCTGGACCTGGCGGTGCCGGCGTCCGAGCTGCGCAACAAGCCCGTGGTGACGCAGAACGACCTGTTCGAGCTGCCGGTGAAGCTGGCCTGAGGACGTCCGTGACCTGGTCGGTCCACTGGCCCGCGCCGTGGGCGGCGGTGGTCTCCCGGTGGTGTGAAGGTGGGTGCGGAACGGGCCCACCTGCCGTCGAGGAGGCAGAATGCCGGAGCCCACCGCCGAGGTCACCGGGCCGGGGCCGGCCCTGGCCCGGCTGAGCGCGGTCGCCGACGCCGCCCTGTACGAGGACTGTCTGCTCTGTCCGTACCGCCGTTCCCCGCCGAAGAACCGGGTGCGATGGCGGTTCGGCGTCCTCTTCCCCCGGGACTGGGTGGAGCGGGACGGGCCGGTCGTGTCCGGGGGGTCTGGGTCCGCCGACTCCTGGTACCAGCAGACGGAGTGCCTGCTGCGGGTCCTTGTGCCCGGCGCCGCCGTGCGGCTGACGGTGCGCTGTCTGCAGGTGCAGCACAAGCAGGCGGAGGAGGCCGGACCGGCTTCCGGCAGCCGCGGCGCGGCGTGAAGAAGTCGCCCGCGGTCCCGCGTGCGGACGCCGAACGCGTTTGCGTCCGCCGGACCGGGTAACTCCAGGAAAGCGGCACCGGTCCCCCATGGCCGGGACGCCGACGCGCTAGCACCGGGAGTCGCCATGTGGAAGCGCCGGCGCAACAAGCGGCGGGCACAGGAGCCCGTTCCGCTGGAACTGTGCGACCTGTGCGGCACGACGTTCCCCGCGGACCGGGCGGTGACGGGTTACGTCCCGGACTCCTCCGCCGCGCACCCCACCCAGGACCGGTACGACGGCCTGCGGCTGATCACGGCCTGCAGCGACCCCCACTTCGACGCCGTCCGGGAGGGCTACCGGCACCGTCCGTTCGTGGAGGAGGAGCTGTGGGCGGCGAAGCTCACCCGGGCGCTGACCATCGGCCCGTCCGCCCTCAGCATGGAGCAGCTAGGCTGCCGGACCGGCCTGGACGAACCGCAGATCCGGCGCGCGATCACGTGGCACAACCAGCACTTGCGGCACCGCACGGACCCCTGAACCGGCGCGGCTCCGCGAACCGGTCCGGCTCCGGGCAAGGGCACCGCGGGCCGGTCAGCCGGCGTCGGCGTCCAGCGTGATCACCGTCTTGACGTCGTCCGGGTGGTGGTCGAACGCCTCCGCCGCCCGCTCCAGCGGCAGCCGGCGGGTGAGCAGCCGGTGCAGCCACTCCCGGTCGGCGCGGGCCAGGGCCTCGGCGGCCTGCCGGTAGTGCCGCAGGTTCGCGTTGACGGAGCCCACCACGGCGTCGTTCTCCAGCACGATCTCGCGGTTCATGCTGCCCGCGTCGACGGTCAGCCGGCGTCCGGCGGGCGAGACGCCGGTGAGGCAGACGATGCCGTACGCCGCCGTCGCCCGGATCGAGTCGAACACCACCCGCCCGGCGCCGGTGGCCTCGACGACGATGTCCGGCCGGACGGCGGCGAGCGCGTCCGGCGCGTCCTCGCTGTGGTACGTGGCGCCCAGCGAGCGGACGAGTTCAGGCTTCGGCCCGTCGGTGACCCGGTCGAGGACGTGCACGTCGAGACCCCGCTGCCGTCCGAGCAGGGCGGCCAGCAGGCCGATGGGCCCGGCGCCGGTCACCATCACCCGGCGGGGCCGGAACCAGGCCCGCCGGCCCACGGCCTCGATCTGTTCCCATGCCTTGGCGACGACGCTGGTGGGCTCCGTCAACACGCCGGCGAGACCGAGCCCGGCGTCGACGCCGACGGCGTAGTCGGGCTCCACGCGCCACAGCCCGGCGCCGTAGCCGTCCAGTTCCTTGATGCCCCGCTCCCGATAGCGGCCGTTGCGGCACATGTCGAACTCGCCGTGGGCGCAGGCCCCGCACGGCTCGGGATCGGGACGCCGTACCACGCCCACCACGAGGTCCCCGGCGGCGAACCCGCTGCCCTCCGGGGCCCGCTCGACCCGGCCGAGCGACTCGTGGCCGAGGACCAGACGGTCGCGCCCCGGCGGCGCCTGGCCGTAGTCGCCCGAGGCGATCTCGCGGTCGGTGCCGCAGACGCCCAGCGCCAGGCCCCTGACCAGGAGTTCACCGGCGGCCGGTGTCGGCTCCTCGACATCCTCGACCGCGAGCGAGCCGCGCCGGCCCGGGCGGACGGTCAGTGCCCGCATGGTGGTCATCCTCTCGGCGGGTCGTCGTCTCACTGCTCGCAGGAGCGAGTCCCCCGCTTCGTTTGGCCCATGCAAAGGTCACCCTTCCGGTCGGCCCTTCGCGCGTGGTTCCGCCCGGTACGGCATGGACCCCGCCGCGGTCCTGGTGCTGCTGAAGCAGCCGGCCGCCGCCGGCTGCGAACCGGCCGTGCCGGACGAGCACATGGTGTCGGACCCGGGCGCCGCGGTCGGTGCCGTCAGCCCGCGCCGCGCGCCGCGGGCGGCCCGCCGGCCCTGCTGCCGTACGCCCGGCACGCCGGCCTCGGTGACCGCTGACGACCGGCGCCGCACGGCGGGCGAGCGGCGTGTCGCGGGGCGGCGGCGTCATCGCACGACCGTAACGTCCTGACCGAAAACCCCTTGTTCCAGCTGTATGTCCCCGCCCCCGGCGCGGCGCCTCCGCGACGGCGGCGGGCAGCGGCGGGCCGCCGGCCCTCAGGAGCACGCAGAAGCCCACCACCGAGCCGGTCGCGGTGAGCGGCAGGTGGCACGGCCGTCCCCGGTTCCGGGAGCAGCCGGTACCACCACCCGCCGGGTCGCAGCACAGCGCGCCCGCCACGGTGCCGGCGAAGGCCGCCTCGTAGGCCAGGGGGCACGAGCCGGTCACGACGACGAGGAGCAGGATGCCGAGCAGGAAACGCACTACGGCGGACCCGCCCCATCCCGGCCCCGCCACCACGGCACCGCCGGCCGGGACCAGGACCGCCGCCCACGCCGGCTTTCCGGCCGCCGCTCTCCTCGGTCCGGCGGTGTCCCGCGGCCCGCGGTTCCGGCGCGCCGGGCGGCGGACCGCCCGGCCGCCCGGGTCTCCTGGCGGCCACGCCTGCCGGGCCGCCACCAGGGTCACCCCCTTCACCTCCCCGAGCCGTCGGAGGACCTCTCCGCGGAGCATGCCGTGCCCGAGGAGCATGCCGTGAACCGGTACCGGCACCGGCTCCCGCACCTGTGGGAACAGCTGGCCGCGACCGCCCTCATCCGGCGCGGCCGTGACGTGGAGCTGCTGCACCGGGCGCTCGGGTTCGCCACGCTCGCCCTGGTCACCCTCGGCCCGCTGCTGATCGTGGTGGCCGCCGCCGATCCGCTGGGGCGCGGCGGTTTCGCGGCCTGGCTGGCGGACGGCATGGGGCTGACCGGGCGGTCCGCCCGGGTACTGACCGACATCATCAGCCCGCCGCCGAAGGTGATCGGCACCACGAGCGTGTGGGGCGCCATCGCCCTCGCCGTGTTCGGTGTGTCGTTCGCGGGCAGCGTGCAGAACGGGTACGAGCGGATCTGGGGCCTGCCGTCCGGTCCGTGGCACCGGGTCTGGCGCCAGCTGACCTGGGTGGTGGCGCTGACCGCTTACCTCTACCAGGAGGTGCAGACCCGGACCGCCGTGCACGGGTCGCTGCGGATCGTGCTGTCCATCGTGGCCAGCGTGCTCTTCTTCTGGTGGGGGCAGCACTTCCTGCTGGGCAGTCAGGTGCGCTGGTGGGACCTGTTGCCCGGGGCCGTCGCCACCATGGCCGGCCTGATCGGCCTGCGGGGCTTCTCCTACCTGGTCTTCACGCCGCTCATCCTCGACAACGCGATCAGTTACGGCACGGTCGGCATCGTGCTGGTGGTGGAGTCGTGGCTGATCGGGGTCGGCTTCGTGGTGTTCGGCGGCGCCCTGGTCGGCCGCTGGTTCTGCGAGCACCACTGGTGGCCGCGGGCCGACCGCCGGTGAGCCGCCGGACGTGGAAGAGGACCCCGTCCGGGGTCAGGGAGCGGCCCCGGGCCGCGGCGGCGGCGCCGTGCTCTCCCGCACCACCAGCCGGGTCGGCACCAGCGTCGTCCCCCGCTCCGGTCCTTCCTGGCGCATCTTGCGCAGCACGGCGTCCACGCACAGCCGCCCCACCTCGGCGAAGTCCTGGTGCACGGTGGTCAGCGGCGGCAGGAAGGAGCCTGCCTCGGGGATGTCGTCGAAGCCGATGACGCTGACGTCCTCGGGGACCCGCCGGCCGTGTTCGTGCAGGGCGCGCAGCAGCCCCAGAGCCATCTGGTCGTTGGCCGCGAAGACGGCCGTGCACTCCTCGCGGGCGGCCAGCTCCAGCCCGGCCCGGTACCCGGAGTCCGCCGACCAGTCGCCCCTGACGAGCGGCGGGGTGCGGCCGGCCTCGGTGAGCGTGGCCCGCCAGGCGTCCGCGCGGCGCTGGGCGGCGAAGGAGTCCTCGGGCCCGGCCAGGTGCCACACCGTGCGGTGCCCGAGGTCCAGCAGGTGCCGGACGGCGGTGCGGGAGCCGCCCGCCTGGTCGGTGTCGACGACCGTGTAGTGGGCGCCCGCGTCGGAGTCGACGACCACGACCTGCGCATGGGGCGGCAGCCTGACGGTCGCCGCGTCCAGCAGGTGGACCTCCATGATGACGATGACGGCGTCGACGGCGAGTTCCTCCAGCCGGGTGAACGCGCCGCGGACCTCGTCCTGGGTGGGCAGGGCCACCGGCATCAGGGTCACCGCGTACCCCTTTGCGGCCGCCGAGGTGGCGATGGCCTCCAGGGTGCGCACGTTGCCCGTGGTGGAGAGGGTGAAGGTGATGACGCCGATGGTGCGGAACTCGCCGCGCTTGAGCGCCCGGGCCGCGCTGTTGGGCCGGTAGCCCAGCTCCTTCATGGCGGCCAGCACCTGGCGCCGGGTCTCCTCGGTGACGCCGGCGTAGCCGTTGGACACCCGGGAGACGGTCTGCGAGGAGACCCCCGCCAGGCGGGCCACGTCCGCCATGGAGGCCGAGTGGGCGCGGGCACCGCGCCGGCGCCCGCGTCCCCCGCTCCGCCCGGCCGGCGCGTCCGCCGAGCCGGACGGCAGGTCCTCGGTGCCGTCGGGCGCGGGCGCGTCCGCCGGGGCGCTCTCCACCGTGTCCACTTGGCCGTCCGCCGCCTCTCCGTCGTCCGCCCGGCGGCCGGCTCGGGGTTCCCGAAGGACCCTTGACCGCCGTCCTCGGGGCAGTGTAGGCATGCCGCCACTGGATGTTTACGTAAACATAGCCACCCCCTCGTCGACCTCCGTTCTTTCGCGGTGTTCGATGTTTGCGTAAACGTCGGACGCCTCCGGGACGTGGACGAGCGAGGGGTACATGACGACGCTGCAACCGCCGGCGGCCGCCGGGCCGCGGCCGGCACCGCCCCCGGCGAGACGGGACCGCCGCTCCTGGACGGGGTGGGGCTTCCTCGGACCGTTCGCGGCCGTCTTCGCCCTGGTCTTCCTCGCGCCGATCGCGTACTCGCTCCACCTGAGCCTCTTCCGCGACCAGCTCATCGGCGGAACCGCCTTCGTCGGCCTCGACAACTACCGGCAGGCCCTCCAGGACGACCGGTTCTGGGCCGCGCTCGGCCGGGTCTCGCTCTTCCTGGCCGTCCAGGTGCCGGTCATGCTCGGCATCGCGCTGCTGGTGGCGCTCGCCCTGGACAGCGGGCGCCTCTACGGCCGGGACTTCTTCCGGGTCTCGATCTTCCTGTCGTACGCCGTGCCCGCGGTGGTCGCCACCCTGATGTGGGGCTTCCTGTACGGCAGCCGCTTCGGGCTGGTGGGCGACGTGAACGAGGCGCTCGGCGTCTCGCTGCCCGACCCGCTCTCCCCGGACCTGATGCTGGCCGCCCTCGGCAACATCGTCACCTGGGAGTTCGTCGGCTACAACATGCTGATCTTCTACTCGGCGCTGCGCGTCGTGCCGCATTCGCTGTACGAGGCGGCGGAGATCGACGGCGCCGGGCAGTTCCGCGTCATCACCGCCATCAAGCTCCCCGCCCTCCGCGGCGCCCTGGTCATCGCCACGATCTTCTCGGTCATCGGCAGCTTCCAGCTCTTCAACGAGCCCACCATCCTGCGGCCGCTGGCGCCGAACACCCTCACCACCGACTACACGCCCAACCTCTACACCTACTCGCTGTCCTTCAACGGCCGGCAGCACAACTACTCCGCGACGGTCGCCATCGTCATGGGGCTGATCACCATGGTCATCGCCTGTGCCGTCCAGCTGCGCGGCATGCGCAAGGGAGCGTGAAGCAGCGATGACCAGCGATGTCGCCACCGTCTCCGGCCGCTCCACGGCTCCCCCGCCCCGCGCCCCCGCCCCGCGCCCCGGCTGCGGGGCCCGCGCCGCCCGTACCGGCCCGGCCGGCCCCGGCGCAGCGTGCTGCTCACCGTCCTCACCGGCCTGGTGCTGCTCTACAGTCTGGTGCCGCTCGTCTGGCTGCTGCTCAGCGCCACCAAGACACAGGAGGGGCTGTCTGGTTCCTTCGGTCTGTGGTTCGACGGCGACTTCGCCCTGTGGGACAACGTCGCCGAGACGTTCACCTACGACGACGGCGTCTTCACCCGCTGGCTGCTGAACACCCTGCTGTACGTGGTGGTGGGCGCGGGCGGTGCCACCTTCCTCGCCGTGCTCGGCGGTTACGCCCTGGCCAAGTTCGACTTCCCCGGCCGGCGGGCGGTGTTCGCCGTGGTCACCGGCGCGGTGGCCGTGCCGGGTACGGCGCTGGCGGTGCCGACCTTCCTGATGTTCAGCGAGATGGGCCTCACCGACACCCCCTGGGCGGTGATCGTCCCGTCGCTGATCTCGCCGTTCGGCCTGTATCTGATGTGGGTGTTCGCCGGCGAGGCCGTCCCCACCGAGCTGATGGAGGCCGCCCGGATCGACGGCGCGGGCGAGGCGCGCACGTTCTTCACCGTGGCGCTGCCGCTGCCGGCGCCCGGGATCGTCACCGTCCTGCTGTTCACGATGGTCGCGACCTGGAACAACTACTTCCTGCCGCTGATCATGCTCAAGGAGCCGGACTGGTATCCGCTGACCCTGGGCCTGGACAGCTGGAACGCCCAGGCCGAGACCGCGGGTGGCGAGCCCGTCTTCCACCTGGTCGTCACCGGATCGCTGATCACCGTCCTGCCGCTGGTCGTCGCGTTCCTGCTGCTGCAGAAGTACTGGCGGTCGGGGCTGGCCGCCGGAAGCGTCAAGGAGTGACCCGGCCCCCTCTTCCCGGCTCGTCACCCCCACGCCCTGTCCCTGTCCCTGTCCCTGTCCCTGTCTCACGAGGAAGTGGAACCACCACCATGCGCAAGCACTCGCGCCGCCTGCTGCGCGGCACCGGCCTCGTCTGCGCCCTCGCCCTGGCGGCGACCGCCTGCCAAGGCTCCGACGACGGCGGACCGGACCGGAAGGCGGTGACCGAGGCGGACATCGGCGCGGCCCTGGAGAAGGGCGGCACCATCACCGTCTGGGCGTGGGAGCCCACGCTCAAGCGGGTGGCTGCCGACTTCGAGAAGGAACACCCCGGCGTCGAGGTGAACCTCGTCAACGCGGGCACCAACAACGAGCAGTACACCGCCCTGCAGAACGCCATGTCGGCGCAGAAGGGCGTCCCGGACGTCGCCCAGGTCGAGTACTACGCGATGGGCCAGTACGCGCTGACCGAGCAGCTCACCGACCTCAAGGCGTTCGGCGCCGGCAAGCTCGCCGGCCGCTACTCCCCCGGCCCGTGGAACGGGGTGCGGCCCGGCGGCGAGGGCATCTACGGCCTGCCGATGGACTCCGGCCCGATGGCCCTGTTCTACAACAAGAAGGTCTTCGACAAGCACGGCATCGACGTACCCACCACCTGGGACGAGTACGTCGACGCCGCCCGCGCCCTGCGCAAGGCGGACCCGAAGGCGTACATCACCAACGACACCGGGGACGCCGGCTTCACCACCAGCATGCTCTGGCAGGCCGGTTCGCGGCCGTACACGGTCGACGGGACCCGCGTGCAGATCGACTTCGGCGACAAGGGCGCCCGGCAGTACACCGCCACCTGGCAGAAGCTGCTCGACGAGAAGCTGGTCGCACCCGTGACCAGCTGGTCCGACGAGTGGTACAAGGGCCTCGGCGACGGCACGATCGCGACCCTCGCCATCGGCGCCTGGATGCCCGCCAACCTCGCCTCCGGCGTCAAGGAGGCCGCCGGTGACTGGCGGGTGGCCCCGCTGCCGCAGTGGGCCGCGGGCGGCGACGCCGGCGCCGAGAACGGCGGCAGCGCGCTGGTCCTGCCCGAGCTGGGCCGGAACGAGGCGCTGGCCTACGCCTTCGTCGAGTACGCCAACGCCGGGAAGGGCGTCCGCACCCGGATCGAGGAGGGCGCCTTCCCGGCGACCACCGCGGACCTGGAGTCCGCAGAGTTCCAGGACGCCGAGTTCCCGCACTTCGGCGGACAGCGGGCCAACAAGATCTTCGCCGAGTCGGCCGCGAACGTCGCCGACGACTGGTCGTACCTGCCCTACCAGGTGTACGCCAACTCGATCTTCAACGACACCGTCGGCAAGGCCTACGTCTCCTCCACCACGCTGGCCGAGGGCCTGAGGTCCTGGCAGGAGGCGTCCGCCGAGTACGGCGACGAGCAGGGATTCACCGTCGAGCAGTAGCACCGCCGCCCCGTGTCACCCACCGGAAAGGACCGCCCATGATCTCCACCCTCCTGTCCCGCCCGCGGCGCGGGCCGGACGGTGCCCCCGCCCCCCGGCTCCTGTACGGCGCCGACTACAACCCCGAGCAGTGGCCCCGGGAGGTGTGGGAGGAGGACGTACGGCTGATGCGCGAGGCCGGCGTCAACGTCGTGTCCGTCGGCATCTTCTCCTGGGCCCGGCTGCAACCGGGGCCCGGCCAGTGGGACTTCGGCTGGCTGGACGAGGTGATGGACCTGCTGCACGCGGGCGGGGTCGGGGTGGACCTGGCCACCGCCACCGCCTCGCCGCCGCCCTGGCTCACCACCGCCCACCCGGAGGTGCTGCCGGTCACCGAGCGGGGGGAGACGGTGTGGCCGGGGGCACGGCAGCACTGGCGCCCGACCTCGCCCGTCTTCCGCGAGCACGCCCTGCGCCTGGTCCGGGAGCTGGCGGCCCGGTACGCGGACCACCCGGCCCTGGTCGCCTGGCACGTCTCCAACGAGCTGGGCTGTCACAACGTCTACGACTACTCCGACGACGCGGCCCGCGCCTTCCGGGACTGGCTGCGCGCCCGGTACTCGACGCTGGAGGCGCTCAACCACGCCTGGGGGACGGCCTTCTGGTCGCAGCGCTACGGGGACTGGGAGGAGATCCTGCCGCCGCGGCTCGCCGCCTCCCACCCCAACCCCACGCAGCAGCTGGACTTCAAGCGGTTCTCCTCCGACGCGCTCAAGGACCACCTGCGCGCGGAGCGGGCGGTCCTCCGCGAGATCACCCCCGAGGTCCCGGTCACCACCAACTTCATGGTGATGGGCGGCATCAACGGCATGGACTACGCGGACTGGGCGGGTGAGGTCGACTTCGTCTCCAACGACCACTACGTCCACCCCGGCCCCCAGGACCGCGACGAGCTGTCCTTCTCCGCCAACCTCACCAGCGGCATCGCCGGCGGGCGGCCCTGGTTCCTCATGGAGCACTCCACCGGCGCCGTCAACTGGCAGCCCGTCAACCTGGCCAAGCGGCCCGGCGAACTGGCCCGGGACTCGCTGCTGCACGTGGCGCACGGCGCCGACGCGGTCTGCTTCTTCCAGTGGCGGCAGTCGGCGGCGGGCGCCGAGAAGTACCACTCGGCGATGGTGCCGCACGCCGGGGCGGACAGCGACCTGTTCCGTGCCGTCACCGGCCTGGGGCAGACGCTTCGGGCCCTCGCACCGGTGGCGGGCAGCGAACGGGAGCCCGCCGAGGTCGGCATCCTCTTCGACTGGGAGTCGTGGTGGGCCGCCGAGCAGGACTCCCACCCCACCTCCCTGCTGAAGTACCACCGGGAGGCCCTGGACTGGTACTCCGCGCTGCTCGCCCTCGGCATCCGCGCGGACGTCGTCACCACCCGCGCCGGCCTCGGCCGCCACCGGGTGCTGATCGCGCCGGTGCTGCACCTGGTCCCCGGCGGGCTGGCCAAGGACCTCACGCGCTACGCCGAGCAGGGCGGGCACCTGGTCACCACGTACTTCTCTGGGATCGTCGACGAGAACGACCACGTCTGGCTGGGCGGCTACCCCGGCGCCCTGCGGGAACTGCTCGGCATCCGCATCGAGGAGTTCGGGCCGCTGCCCGCCGGGGACACCGTGGAACTCGACGACGCCGTCACCGGCGCCCTGTGGACCGACCGGATCACCGTCACCGCGCCGGAGACCGAGGTCCTCGCCCGCTACCGCACCGGCGACCAGGCGGGCCGCCCCGCGGTCACCCGCCGTCCGACGGGCACCGGGTCCGCCGCCTACGTCTCCACCCGGCTCGGCGTCGAGGGGCTCAGCGCGCTGCTGCCGCGGCTGCTGGAGCCGGCCGGCGTGGGCAGCGAACTGCCCGCCGCCGTGCGCGGCCGGGTCGAGGCGGCCGTGCGCCGGGGACCCGGCGGCCGGTTCCTGTTCCTGGTGAACCGGACCGACGAGCGGGTGCCGGTCGCGGGGCTCACCGGCGAGGTGCTGACCGGCACCGCCGACGCCGACGGCACCGTGGTGCTCGGTCCCCGGGAGGTCGCCGTCCTGCGGCAGCCCGCGACCGCCTGAGACATCCCCCGCACACCGCACCCGAGGCACCGCCGCACGCCCACGACTCCCCGGAACGGCACGCGCCCGTTCCGGGGCCGCCCCCTGCTGCCCGCCCGCGGCCGGCAGGGGCCACCGCAGCGACCACACCTTCAGTTGGGAGCACACGATGGCACGCCGCACCCCCAGCAGACGGCTCCTCCCGGCCGCGGCCCTGACCGCCCTGGTCACCGGGGCCACGCTGGTCAGCGTTCCGGCCCCGGCGGCACGGGCCGGGGCCGCCGCCTCCGTCACCGTGCAGCCGGACCCGTCGTACCGGCAGGAGCGGTTCGAGGGCTGGGGCACCAGCCTGGTCTGGTTCGCCAACGCCACCGGCGACTACCCGCCCGAGATCCGCGAGAAGCTCGCCGGCATGCTCTTCGGCGACGACGGGCTGGCGCTGAACATCGCCCGCTACAACATCGGCGGCGGCAACGCCCCCGACGTCCGGGACTACCTGCGGGCCGGCGGCGCCGTCGAGGGCTGGTGGCGGGCGCCCGAGGGCACCACCCGCGAGGACACCGGCTGGTGGAGCGCCGAGGACCCGGCCGACTGGAAGAAGGACGCCGACGCCACCCAGCGCTGGTGGGTCGAGCGCGTCAAGGACGACATCGACCACTGGGAGACGTTCAGCAACTCCCCGCCCTGGTTCATGACCGTCAGCGGCTACGTCTCCGGCGGCTTCGACGCCGAGGCCGACCAGCTCAAGCCGGAGGCGGTCGACGACTTCGCCGCGTACCTCGCGGGCGCGACCGAGCGGCTGGAGCAGGCGCACGGCATCCGGGTCCGCACCGTCGACCCGTTCAACGAGCCCAACACGCCCTACTGGAGCACCCGCCTCGGCCCCGACGGCGAACCCGTCGGCGGACGCCAGGAAGGTGCCCACATGAGCCCCGGGCTCCAGCGCGAGGTGCTCCAGGCCCTGGCGCCCGCACTGAAGAAGGCGAGGACCGAGGCACGGATCTCCGCGATGGACGAGACCAACCCCGGCACCTTCGCCCGCAACTGGAGCGCCTACACCCCGGCCGACCGAGCCCTGGTCGCCCGGATGAACGTCCACACCTACGGCACCGGGCAGCGCACCACCGTGCGCGACCTGGCCAAGGCCGCGGACAAACCGCTGTGGATGAGCGAGGTGGGCGGCGACTGGGGCGACGGCCAGGACTTCACCGACATGCGCCCCGGCCTCGGGCTCGCCCAGCACATCGTCGACGACCTGCGCGAACTGGAGCCCCGGGCCTGGGTGTTCTGGCAGCCGGTCGAGGACTACGACAACATGCAGCCGGGCGGCGAGTCGGCGAAGGGCGGCAACTGGGGCAGCATCCAGATCCCGTTCAGCTGCACGTCCGAGGACACCCTCGAAACCTGCCCGATCCGGACGAACACCAAGTACGACACCGCCCGCAACTTCACCCACTTCATCAAGCCCGGCGACCGGCTCGTCAAGGTGAACGACACCTCCAGCGCCGCCGCCGTGACCCGCGACGGGCGGGGCGCCTCGGTCGTCCACGTCAACCGCACCACCGCGTCCCGCACGGTCACCCTCGACCTGTCCAAGTTCGCTCATGTCGGCCGCGACGCCACCGTCACCCCGGTGGTCACCAGCGCCGGCGCCAAGCTCCAGCGGCACCGGCCGGTCCGGGTCGACGGGCGCACGGCCACCTTCACCGTGCCGGCGCAGTCGGTGACGTCCTTCGAGATCACGGGCGTGTCCGGTGTCGTGGGGGACGCGGCGACGCTGCGCGAGGGCCGCACCTACACGCTGACCGGCGTGCAGAGCGGCAAGGCGCTGACCGTCGCGGGCGACGGCAGGCGCCTCGTCATCGGCACGGGTGACGGCGGCGCCGCCCAGCGGTGGCGGCTGAGCGCGGTGCGCCCCGGCGACGGCGTCCGGCAGCGCTACGTCTTCACCGACCCGGCGCAGAGCAGGCGGCTCGCCGTCCGCGACGACGTGCCCGTCGCGGAGCCCGGCACCGGTCGGCGCGACGAGGCCGCCGAGTGGATCGCGTCGACCACCGGCGACGGCACCTGGACGCTGGTCAACGCGGCCACCGGACGGCTGCTGGAGGTCGGCGGCCAGGCCACCCACGAGGGCGCTTCGGTCACCACGTGGCCGCCCAACTCCGGCGCCAACCAGCGCTGGACGGTGACGGACGTGACCGGCTGACCCAGGCCCCGCCACGGCCAACGACCGCACCGGAGAGGACCATGACACCCGAAGAGCGCGAGGTGCGCCGGACAATGGCGGCGCGGGAGCTGTACTCCGACGGCGGGCCGGGGCTGGAGGGCCTGGCGGAGGAACGCTTCCGGGGCAAGGAACTCGCCGACGCCTGCAACCGGACCGGCGCCCGGGACCAGGAGGGCCGCCGGGCGCTTCTCCGGGAGATGCTGGGCCCGCTGGGCACCGGCGTGTGGATCGAGCCGCCGCTGCACGTCGCCCACGGCAACCACGTGCACCTCGGCGACGACGTGTACGCCGACTTCGGTCTGACACCGGTCGACGACGTCGAGGCGGTCGTCGGCGACCGCGTGATGTTCGCCCCGCACGTGACCGTCAGCACCACCGGGCACCCCGTCCACCCCGCGCTGCGCCGGGACGGCAGCCAGTTCTCGGCGCCGGTGCGCGTCGAGGACGACGTGTGGATCGGGGCGGGGGCGCTGATCATGCCGGGTGTCACGGTCGGCCGGGGCTCGCTCGTCGGCGCGGGCAGCGTGGTGACGGCGCGTGTGCCGCCCATGACGGTCGTCGCCGGGAGCCCGGCGCGCGTGCTGCGGGAGATCACCGACGCGGACCGGGAGTGGACCCACCGGCCGCCGCGCACACTCGGCCGTCCCGCGTGCTGACGCCTCGGGCATCCGCGCGGGCGTGACCCGCGGCCCCGTCCCCGGCCGCCGGGCGGCGGCCGGGGACGGGGATTCAGCGGCGGCGGCCGCGGGCGGACCAGCCGCCGCCGATCCCGGCCAGGTGCAGGGCGAGGACGGTGAGCCCGATCAGCATGATGTTGGTCGAGGCGAAGACGTCGTTGGTGGAGATGTCCGCTGCGTTGATCAGAAAGGCGATGAAGAACAGGACCGCCGCGATGATGGCCAGCACGGTGCGCTCCCTCGGTCGTCGGTGGTTCCGGACGGTGGTCCGGAACGGTGTGTCACCCGTATGCCCCCGTCCGCCCGGCGAACACGGACCGGGGCGGCCGGGACGCCCCGGTCCGTCCCGGTGAACACCGCCGCCGGGTTTCCCCGCCCCGCCTGGTGCGCCCGGCCGCGTGACGCGCGGCAGACCGACCCCACCGTCACCAGCCGATATTAGGTTAGGCTAACCTTCGCCGCGTGAGATCTGGTGAAGAAGCGGACGGCTCGTTCCGGCTGCGCGGTCATGAGCTGGCGGCCACCGACGTGACGGTGGCCTACGACGGCGTGGACGTCGTACACGGCGCCGCGGTCGGCCTCCGGCCCGGCGAAGTGACCGTCCTGGTGGGGCCGAACGGCAGCGGCAAGTCCACGCTCCTGCGGACCGTGGCGCGTCTGCAGCGAGCCCGCAGCGCCACGCTCAGGATCGACGGGACCGACGGCCTGGCCCTGTCGCCCCGTGAGTTCTCCCGCTACGTCGCCCTGCTGACGCAGGGGCGGCCGACGCCCGGCGGGCTGACGGTCCGGGACGTCGTCGAGTTCGGCCGCTACCCGTACCGGGGCCGCTGGGGCCGCCCGGACCCGGACGGTCCCGCCGCGGTCGACCGCGCGCTGGCCCTGACCGGCGTCACCGACCTCGCCGACCGGGGCGCCGACCACCTGTCGGGCGGGCAGTTGCAGCGGGTCTGGCTGGCGAGCTGCCTCGCCCAGGAGACCGGCGTGCTGCTGCTCGACGAGCCGACCACCTACCTGGACCTCCGCTACCAGGTCGAACTCCTCGACCTCATCCGCGACCTGGCGGACGACCACGGCATCGCCGTCGGCGTCGTCCTGCACGACCTCGACCAGGCGGCGGCCGTCGCCGACCGGATCACGCTGCTCGAAGCGGGCCGGATCGTCGCCGACGGCCCGCCCGAGGACGTGCTCACCGCGGACCGCCTCACCGCCGTCTACGGCATCCGGATCGAGGTCGACACCGACCCCCTCACCGGCCGACTGCGCACCCGCCCGATCGGCCGCCACCACATACGACCCGAAAGGCTCGGCACCACCTCATGAGAAGCCTCCTGCTCACCGCCGCGACCGTCACCGCCGCGGCGCTCACCCTCGCCGGCTGCGGCACCACCGAGCCCGCCGCCGACAGCTCCGAGAAGCCCGCCGAGGCCATCACCCTCACCGACGGCGCGGGCAAGGAGGTCAAGCTCGACGGCCCCGCGAAGCGGGTGGTCGCCACCGAGTGGAACGAGGTCGAGAGCCTCGTCACCCTGGGGGTCGATCCGGTCGGCGTCGCCGACGTCAAGGGATACAAGACCTGGGACACCGCGGTCCCGCTGAAGAACGAGCCGAAGGACATCGGCACCCGCGGCGAGCCCAGCATGGACACCATCGCCTCGCTCTCCCCCGATCTCATCGTCGCCGGCAGCGACCTGCCGCCCGCCGCCGTGAAGCAGCTGCGCGAGGTCGCTCCGGTCCTGGCGGTGAAGTCCGCCGACGCCTCCGACCAGATCGGCCAGATGTTCGACAATCTGGACCTGATCGCGAAGGCCACCGGCACCACGGACCGGGCGGAGAAGGTGCGCGAGGACTTCGAGGCGAAGGCTGCCGAGGGCAGGAAGGCTCTGACCGACGCGGGTCTCGACGGCGCGCGGTTCGCCTTCGCCGACGGCTACGTCACCTCCAACCAGGTCTCGATCCGCCCCTTCACCAGCGGCTCCCTCATCGGCGCCGTCAGCGAGGAGCTGGGTCTGAAGAACGCCTGGAAGGTCGAGGGCGACGCCGCCTACGGCCTGGCCTCGACCGACGTGGAAGGCCTGACCGAGCTGCCGAAGGACACCCGCTTCGCCTACATCGGCAACGACGGCGACAAGAACAGCACGCCCTTCACCGGCGCGCTGGCGAAGAACTCCGTGTGGCAGAACCTGCCGTTCGTGAAGGCCGGCGACGTGTACCGGCTGCCCGACGGCATCTGGATGTTCGGCGGTCCCGGGTCGATGCAGGCGTACATCGACGCCGTCGTCGACGCGCTGACGAAGTAGCGGGGCCATGGCCGTCACCGCGACAAAGCCCGTCCTCGGTCCGCCGGCGGTCACGTCCCGGCCCGGTGCGGCCGCGGTGACGGCCGCGCTGGTCCTCCTGGTCGCCGCCCTCGCCGTCGTCGACATCACCCAGGGCACCGCCGCCGTCGGCCCCGCCGAGGTGGTCAAGGCGCTCACCGGCCGGGCCGACCCGGCCGACGCCTCCGTCGTGATCGCCTCCCGGCTGCCGCGGATGACCGCGGGGATCCTGGTCGGCGTCGTCCTCGGCGTGGCCGGTGCCGTCCTCCAGGCGGTCAGCCGCAATGTGCTGGCCTCCCCCGACACCCTCGCCGTGAACGCGGGTTCGTACCTCGCCCTGGGTGTGGCCGGCGCCGCGGGCCTCTCCCTGCCGATGCTCGCGTCCTCCGGCGTCGCCTTCGCCGGCGGCCTGGCGGCGGCGGCCGTGGTGCTCGGGCTGTCCGGGCTCGGCACGGGCACCGTCCGGCTGGTACTGGCCGGCACCGCGCTGATGCTGGGCCTGAACTCCATGACGGAGGGTCTGCTGCTGCTCTTCCCCGAGCAGACCGAGGGCCTCTACCAGTGGAACCAGGGCAGCATCGGCCAGAACGGCTTCGACGGCGTCCTGTGGATGCTGCCGCTCGCGCTGACCGGTCTGGTGGGGCTGCTGCTGACGGGACGCCGGATCGACGCGCTCGCCCTCGGCGACGACGCCGCGCGCGGCCTCGGCGTGCCGGTGCGGGCCACCCGCGTCACCGTGGTGACGCTGGCCGCGCTGCTGTCCGCCGCGGCCGTCACGCTGGCCGGGCCGATCGGGTTCGTCGGCCTGTGCGCGCCTGCGCTGGTGCGCCCGCTCGTGCGCCGGTTCCACGGCTTCGCCCGGTCGCGTACGGCGCTGCCCGCGGCCGGGCTGACCGGGGCGGCGCTGGTGCTCGGCTCCGACGTGCTGCTGCGGGCGCTCGTCCCGTCGGACACGGCCGTGGCGGTGCCCACCGGCGTCGTCACCAGCCTCGTCGGCGCCGTCTTCCTGGTCGTGATGGCCCTGCGGCTGCGGGACACGGCCGGGGCCGGCGCGCCGGAGCGGCTGCGCATCCCGGGCCGGGCGGCGTTCCTGGCCACCGTGGCCGTGCTCGTGGCCGCCCTCGTCGGTCTGGTGATCGCCGCCGTACTGGTCGGCGACACCAAGCTGCTGCTCGGTGACGTCGCCAACTGGGCGCAGGGACGGGCCGGCCGGACCGTCTCCTTCGTCCTGGACACCCGGGTGCCCCGGGTCCTCGCGGCGCTCTGCGCGGGTGCCGCGCTCGCCCTGGCCGGCACGCTGGTGCAGGCGGTGACCCGCAATCCGCTGGCGGAACCCGGTGTCCTCGGTGTGTCCGGCGGGGCCGCGCTCGGCGCCGTGATCCTGGTGACCACCGTGCCCGCCGCCGCGACGTGGAGCGTGGCCGGCGCGGCCTTCGCGGGCGCGGCGGTCACCGCCGTGCTCGTCTTCGGGCTGGCGGCGCGGGGCGGCTTCCGGCAGAACCGGCTGGTCCTGGTGGGCGTCGGCGTCGCCGCCGCCTCGACGGCACTGATCAGCCTGCTGATCGTGCTCACCGACCCGTTCAACGCGACGAAGGCGCTGACCTGGCTGTCGGGTTCGACCTACGGGCGCACCATGCCCGACGTCCTGCCGGTGGCGCTGGTGCTGGCCGTGGGCGTCGTCGTCGCGGTCGCCCGGCGCACCGAGCTGGATCTGGTGTCCCTGGACGAGGACACGCCCCGGCTGCTCGGGCTCCGGCTGGGTGCGGGCCGGCTCGGCTTCCTGGTGGTGAGCGTCCTGCTCAGCGCGACCGCCGTCGCCTGCGCGGGCACCATCGGCTTCGTCGGGCTGGTGGCGCCCCACGCGGCCCGCGGCCTGGTGGGCCGGCGGCACGTGCGCGTCGTGCCGGTCGCGCTGCTGCTGGGCGCCGCGCTGGTGTGCGCGGCCGACCTGACCGGCCGCACGGTGATCGCCCCGGCGCAGCTCGGCGCCGGCCTGATGACGGCGGTGATCGGGACGCCGTACTTCCTCTACCTGCTCGTGCGGAGCAGGCGGTAGGCGCCGCGCGCCGAAAACCGGATGCCGGCGAGCCGGGGCCCTCGTACCGTGCCCGCATGGAGGGACTCGCCGCCGGGGGAGGGCACGGTGAGCTGCTGAACGTCATCGACGTGGAGGCCACCTGCCGGGACGGGCGGGCCGTCGCCGGGCGCGGTGAGCGAGACCGTCGAAATCGGGCTCGCCGTCCTGGGCCAGCGGGCCCGTAAGCCAGTAGCCAGGCACCGGATCCTGGGGGCCCGCCCGGTCGGGGGCCGGCGCGTTCTGCAGCGGGCTGACCGGCTCCACCCGGGACGTGGCCGATGCGGGCGTGAGCTTCGCCGAGGACTGCCGGACCCTGGCGCGCGAGCACGGCGCCGGGGTCCGGCCCTGCGCGAGGCGGGGCGACCACGACCCGGCGCCGGTCCGTCCGCCAGTGCCGCGCGACCGGCGTCGGCCTGCCCTTCGGACGGGCGCCCGGACGCGACCACGCCCACGCCCATGCCAAGGCGGTCTTCGCCGAGGCCCACGGGCTGAAGCGCCGGCCGGGCATGGCCAGGCCCTCCGGGTCGCCGGCTGCCGCCGGAGGGACGGCACCACCGGGGCGAGGGCGACGCCTGGAACATCGCCGCGCTGGTCCCGGACCTGGTGTGCCGGGGCGCCCGGCCGGGGTGGCCGCCCGGCTGAGGCGCGTGCGTACGGCTGCGCACACCGTGGCGCTTGTTAGACAGAGCGTCAAGTTACTGAACCGTAATCAGCATGGTGCTACCAGGGGTAACTCCTGTGCGGATACCGTCCGGTAACCCCCACAGGAGCAGCGCCACCCACCCCACCGGACCGTGGACGACCGGTCCGTCCGCCCCTTCCTCCCCAGGAGGTGCGCCATGCCCGCACGCCCACGCCTGCTCGCCGCGTCCATCGCCGCGGCACTCGCCCTCGGCGCCCAGGCCGTCCCGGCCGCCGCCACCACCGGATCGGCCACGGAGGTGTCCCGCGGCGTCACGATCCCGGCGTTCTACACCCCACCCGCCGACCTGCCCGAGAAGGACGGCGCGCTGGTCCGCAGCGAACCGCTCCGCCTCGCGCTGAGCCTGCCCGGCCTCGACGGCCCGCTGCCGGGGCGGGCGACCCGGCTGATGTACAAGTCGACGGACGCGAACGGCGGTCCGGTCGCCGTGACCGGCGCCTACATCGAGCCGTCCGCGAAGTGGCGCGGCGACGGACCGCGCCCCCTGGTGGCCGTGGCCCCCGGCACGATGGGCCAGGGCGACCAGTGCGCCGCCTCCATGGGCCTGGAGCGCCCGCTGCTGTTCAACGGCCGGACGGTGTCGGTGGGTTACGAGGACGTGTCGATCTACCGGCTGCTGGCCAGGGGCATCGCGGTCGTCGTCACCGACTACGTCGGCCTCGGCGCCACCGACCGGCTGCACACCTACGTCAACCGGGTCGACGAGGCGCACGCCGTGCTGAACGCGGTACGCGCCGCCCGGGCGCTGGAGTCGGCGTCGGTCACCGACGAGTCACCGGTGGGGCTGTTCGGCTACAGCCAGGGCGGCGGCGCGGCGGCCGCCGCGGCCGAACTCCAGCCCTCCTACGCCCCGGACGTCCGGCTGGCGGGCACCTACGCCGGCGCCCCGCCCGCCGATCTGGCGGAGGTCACCGAGGCGATCGACGGCGGCGACCTGGCCGGCGCGATCGGCTGGTCGCTCAACGGCTTCCTGCAGACCGAGCCGTCCCTGCGGCCCATCGCGGACCGGTACATCAACCGGGCGGGACGGGAGGCGCTGGAGGACCTGTCCACCATGTGCGTCGGCGACGCGCTGTTCGCCTACAACGGCGCGCGCACCACGGCGTGGACGACCACCGGCCAGTCGCTCGGCGAGATCGTCCGGTCGGAGCCCGCGCTGCGGTCCCTCCTGGCCGAGCAACGCATCGGCACGCTCAAGCCCGAGAGCCCCGTCCGGGTGGCCACCGGCGTCGCCGACAACCTCGTCCCGCACGCCCAGTCACGCCGACTGGCCGTCGACTGGTGCCGCAAGGGCGCGAAGGTCACCTACGACGCGGTGCTGCTGCCCGCCGTCGGCAACGACCTGCTCAACCACGTCTCGCCGCTCCTCGCCGACCAGGGCAAGGCCATCTCCTGGCTCACCGACCGCCTGGCCGGGAAGCCGGCCGGTTCCAACTGCTGGAGCATGCCCGTGCAGCCCTGAGCCGTGCGCCGCGACGACCCGCCGCGAGGGCCTGCCACCCGCATCACCGCGTGGTGAGCATGCCCTCGCGCAGCCGGGCGAGTGTGCGGGACAGCAGGCGGGAGACGTGCATCTGGGACACCCCGAGGTGTGCGCCGATCTCGGCCTGGGTCAGCTCCTCCACGAACCGCATGTGGATGATCCGCCGGTCGCGCTCGCCCAGTTCGGCGATCATCGGGGCGAGCGCGTGGAAGTCCTCCACCAGTTCAAGCGCCGCGTCCTCGGCGCCGATGAAGTCCGCGAGGACCGTCTCGCCGTCCTCGCCCCCGCCGAGCGCGGCGTCCAGGGAGGCGGAGTTGTAGCCGTTCGCGGCCACCCGGGCCTCGATGACCTCCTCCTCCGTCAGGCTCATCAGCTCGGCCAGCTCCTTGACGGTCGGGGTGCGGCCCAGGCGGCTGCGCAGCTCGTCCGTCGCCTTCGCCAGCTCCACCCGGGCCTCCTGGAGCCGGCGCGGCACGTGCACCGCCCAGGAGGTGTCGCGGAAGAAGCGCTTGATCTCACCGACGATGTACGGCACGGCGAAGGAGGTGAACTCCACCTCGCGGGTCAGCTCGAACCGGTCGATCGCCTTGATCAGCCCGATCATGCCGACCTGGACGATGTCCTCCCGCTCCTCCGGGCCGCGGCTGCGGAACCGGGAGGCCGCGTACCGCACGAGGGACATGTTCATCTCGATCAGGGTGTTGCGCGCGTACTGGTGCTCGGGCGTGCCCTCCTCCAGCACCGCCAGCTGGTCGAAGAACAGCCGCGACAGCTCGCGGGCGTCCTTGGGAGCGACCTTGGAGGGGTCCTCGACCACGGGCAGCCGCGCCGCGTCCGTACCGGCCTTGGCCGTCTGGGTCGTTGCCGCCGTCCTCATCTGGTGTCCTCCCGCAGTTGCCGGTGCCCCGTGCCTGCCCGTGCCGGGCCGACGTCAGTCCGGGTACCCCGGAATTCCGGGAACGCACCCGGGAATTCCGGCCACTTCGGTGCCGTGCCTCTCGCGTCCGGGACCGGGCGCGGCCGGCGGCCGCCGAACGGCTCGCGGCCGAGGGCGGGTTCGGAGCCCTGGCCCCATCCCGGGCGCGCTACCGCTTCTCCAAAGTACGCCCGGATTCCGCAGTCCGCCCGGATTCCGCCCGCCCCGCCGGCAAGGCGTCCGGCCCGGGCGGCGCCGCCCGGCGGCGGGGCACCGCGCCGGAGCCCACGGCGACCCCGGCGCAGACGAGCGCGCTGCCCGCGGCTTGGGCGAGGCCGTAGGCGCCGGTGCCGACGAGCGGGGCGGTGCAGGCGGCGGCGACGGGGATGAGACCGGAGAACAGGGTGGCGCGCTCGGCGCCGATCCGCTGCATGCCGACGTACCAGCACACGAACCCGACGACGGTGACCACCACGGCCTGCCACAGCAGCGCGGTCGTCTCCACGGCGTCCGGCCGCCGCAGCCACCCGGCGCCGTCGAGGAGCATCCCGGCCACCGCCGACTCGACGGCCGCGACACCGCACACGGCGGCCGACAGCAGCCGCGGGCCCAGCGGCCGCAGCACGGGAACGGCGAGCACCGCGAACCCCACCTCGCCGGCCAGGGCACAGGCGGAGAAGGCGATGCCGGCCGCGTCGGTGCGGCCCCAGCCCTGCACCGTGAACGCCCCGGCGGCCACCAGCAGCGCCCCGCACAGCACCAGCCGCTGCGGGCGGCGTCCGTCCAGCAGCGGGACGAGGACGGCGACCACGACCGGCGCGCAGCCCACGAAGACGCCGGGGACCGCCGGTTCCGCCGTGCGCTCCGCGGCGAGGACGGCCAGGTTGAAGCCGACCATGCCGACGGCCGCGAGCACCGCCAGGCGCAGCCACCCGCCCGGCCCTGGCATCCGCAGCCGGTCCGCCGCGCCCCCGCCGGCCAGGGGGACGAGCAGCAGGAAGGCCAGGGCGTAGCGCAGGAACTGGCCGCCGGCGTACGGGTAGTCGCCGAGGACGCTGTTGGCGGTGAAGGACCCTCCGACGAGGACACAGGCGAGGGCGGCGAGCAGGGCGCCGCGCGTGGTGGTGGCGTTCATGGCAGCGACGCTAGGGAGCACGGCGGCCCGCCGAGAGGTCCACTTTCCGGGCGCCGTCGAGGACCAATCGACGGCCGGAAGACGTCACCGTCCGCCGCGAGGTCCGTTCAGTCCGCACGCCGGGGCGGCGGGGTCATGGCCCAGCGGATGGTCCGGGTCAGAACGGCTCCGGCCGGTACGACCGTGAGGTCCTCGACGACCGGGATGCGGGGCAGCCGCAGCAGGTCGCGCGCCCAGGGCGGCAGGCTCGCCACCGCGCCGGCGGCCAGTACGGCGTAGAAGGGCCGTGCGGCGAGCGGCAGGGGCGGCCGGAGCAGCAGGAAGCGCGCGGCCGAGCGGGCCTCCGGCGTGGCCCGCAGCTCGGGTCGGTAGGCGGCCAGCCGGTCGGTGAGCTCCTGCCGGGTGAGCGGCGGGTCGGGCACGCCCAGGGCGCGGGCGACGCGGGCGGTGTCGGCGACGTAGGCGTCGTAGCCCGCGGCGTCGAGGGGGCGGGCGCCGTAACGTTCGTGGGCGTACAGGAAGCTGTCCGTCTCGGCGATGTGCACCCAGGTCAGCAGGTGCGGGTCGGCGGCGTGGTAGGGCTCGCCCGCCGCGGTCGTGCCGCGGATCCGCTCGTGGATGGCGCGGACCCGCTCGACCGCTTCCCGGGCGTCGGCTGCGGTGCCGTAGGTCGTCACCGCGAGGAAGGTGCTGGTGCGCTGGAGCCGTCCCCAGGGGTCGCCGCGGAAGCCGGAGTGGGCGGCCACGGCGGCCATGGCCGACGGGTGGAGCGACTGGAGGAGCAGCGCGCGCAGCCCGCCGACGAACATCGAGGCGTCGCCGTGCACCACGCGTATCGGACGCTCGGGGCCGAACCACCGCGGGCCGGGGGTGTCGTGGATCCGGGCACGGTTGGCCGGCCCCTGGGGCCCCGCCACCCGGCGGAACAGGGCCCGGCCCAGCTGTTCGCGGGTTCCCGACAGCACGGTGGCCACCTCGCCTCCTGCCTCAAGTGTGCGCCTCGTCCCGGCGGACCACCGCCGTCACGGCTCGCGCTCCGGGGCGACCCGGCTCCGTCCGCTCCGTCCGCGCCTCCGCGGCCCGGCAGCAGCGCGTCGGTGCCGCCTCGCGATGATCATCCGGGTGACGCGCCCGCGGTCGCGCGGCAGCCGGCGCGTGGGCGGGGTCGCGCACCACCGGCGACCGGTACCGGCGGCATCGCGCATCGCCGGGCGCCGGCGCGCGGGCCACGCGGGCGGACCGGAGCGATCACGCGCGCACCCGTCGGTGGCGACGGCCGCACCGGCGATACGGGAGACTTCGCCGGGCCCCGCCCTGACATGTGCGAGGTACCGGCCGCCCCGGCCGCCTCCTGACGTCGCGGCAGGAACAGGGACCGGCCCCGCCGTCGGCCGGTCGCGTCCGCTGTCCCAGCACACGCCGACACGGAAATGAGGCTCATGGGCCGTCGTTCGCTCACCACTTGGCTGGCCGCGTCCGGAGCCGCCGCGATGCCGGCGCTCACCCCGGCCCCCGCCCAGGCCGCCCCGCACTCGGGCGGCAACTACGGGGCCTACGGCATGGAGAGCCAGTACCCGACCGTCTCCGGCTGCGCCGGCACCTTCCGGCAGATCGGTCCGACCCGGTACGCCGAGGGCATGGCGCTGAAGTACTTCTACTCCGGCAAGTGCGGGTCGTTCGCCCGGATCGAGAACTCTCGGACCAACTGCGCCGCGGTACTGGAGCGTTCGAACTCCGGTGCCGGGCGCGCCGACGGCTGGGTCTCCGAGACCGTCGACCGGGGCATCACCTACGCCTGCACGATGATCGGCAACAACCTGCACGGGCGGGTCTCGCGGACCCGGCTCGCCTGCGACGGCCACGTCCTCACCCAGACCGGCTGGTACTGACGGCCGGCCCGGCCGCCTCTTCGCCACCCCACAGGCCGGAGGGGCGGCCGGCGTGTACCGGAGAACGCCCACCATTGGCATGGACCTGACGCCTCGCGCTGGCTAAGCTCTGCCCAACCCGTGAGAGCGCTCTCAGAACGCGGTTGTTCCACCCCACCTTGCTGGAACGACGAAGGGCAACTCCCGTGAGACGCAGCAGACTCAAGCACGCCGGGCTCGCCGTCCTGCTCATGCTCGGCAGCTGGACCGCGGCCGGAAACGTGCCCGCCGCCGCCGACGACTCTCCCGCCACCCAACCCGCCTCCGCCGGTCTTCTGACGGCGATGCAGCGGGACTTCGGCCTCACCCGGGCACAGGCCGAGGCGCGGCTGGCGGCCGAGCGCGAGGCCACCGAGCTCGCGCCGAAGGCCCGCCGGACCGCCGGGGCCGCCTACGGCGGCTCGTGGTTCGACGCCGACCGCGGCCGGCTGACCGTGGCCCTGACCCCGGACGCGGCGCCCGCGACGGTACGGGCGGTGAAGGCCGCCGGCGCCGACGTGCGCACCGTCGAGCACAGCGCCCGCCGGCTCGATGCCGTGAAGGCACGCGTCGACCGGCTCGGCGCACCCGCGGGCGTCAGCAGCTGGCATGTCGATCCGGCCGCCAACGCGGTGGTCGTGGACGTCGTCGCGAGCGAGCGTGCCGACAACGATGTCCGGCGCTTCCTGCGGCAGGCCCGCGAGGCCGGACCGGTCACCGTGCGGACCGTGCCGTCCGCGCCGCGGACCTTCGCGGCGGGTACGGTCGGCGGCGACCCGTACTACACGGGCAACGTCCGCTGCTCCATCGGCTTCTCGGTGCACGGCGGCTTCGTCACCGCCGGACACTGCGGCGGGACGGGTGCCGGCGTCCGCGGCTGGGACGGCTCGCACATCGGCACGTTCCAGGGCTCGTCGTTCCCGGGCGACGACTACGCCTGGGTCAGCGTGGGCAGCGGCTGGTGGACCGTGCCGGTGGTGCTCGGCTGGGGCACGGTCCCCGACCGGCTGGTGCGCGGGTCGGCCGAGGCCCCGGTCGGCGCCTCCGTCTGCCGTTCCGGGTCCACCACCCACTGGCACTGCGGCACCGTGCTGGCCAAGAACGAGACCGTCAACTACAGCCAGGGTGCCGTGCACCAGATGACGAAGACCAGCGTCTGCGCCGAGGGCGGCGACTCGGGCGGGTCCTTCATCAGCGGGGACCAGGCGCAGGGGGTCACCTCCGGCGGCTGGGGCAACTGCTCCGGCGGCGGTCAGACCTGGTTCCAGCCGGTCAACGAGATCCTGTCCCGCTACGGGCTGACCCTGCACACGGCCTGACGGAGCCCGGGCCCGGCCAAGCCCCGGCCCGAAGGGGCCCGGACCCGAAGAGGTCCGGGCCCCCACTGGACGGCCCTCACATGGACGGAGCGCTTTCGGGGCAGAGGAGCGGGGTTTCCGAGACACAGGAGGCTACGTGTTCGACGGCTTCGAGCTGACGCGCTGCGAGGGAGACGGGGCACAACTGCGAGTGCGTCACGGCGGCAGCGGCCCGGCGGTACTGCTCCTGCACGGTCATCCGCGCACGCACGCGACCTGGCACCGCGTCGCCCCGCTGCTGGCCGCGGCCGGTCACACGGTGGTCTGCCCCGATCTGCGGGGCTACGGCGAGTCCGGCAAGCCACCGACCGACCGGCGGCACAGCCCGTATTCCAAACGCGCCATGGCCGGTGACTGCCTGGCGGTCATGCGCCGCCTCGGGCACCAGCGGTTCGCCGTCGTCGGCCACGACCGGGGCGCGTACGTGGCCACGCGCCTTGCCCTCGACCACCCGGAGGCCGTGACCGCCGTCAGCGTGCTGGACGCCGTCCCCATCGGCGAGGCACTGCGGCGCTGCGACGCCGGGTTCGCCGCGAGCTGGTGGCACTGGTTCTTCCTCGGACAGACCGACAAGCCCGCCGAACGTGTCATCAATGCCGACCCGGACGCGTGGTACAAGGCCACCCCGGAACAGATGGGCCGCGAGGCCTACGAGGACTACCGGCGCGCCGTCCACGACCCGGCCACCGTGCACGCCATGTGCGAGGACTACCGGGCCGGCCTCGGTGTCGACCGGGAGCACGACGACGCCGACCGACGGGACGGCCGACGGATCGGCTGTCCGCTGCAGGTGCTGTGGGCCACCCGCGACGACATGGCCGACCTCTACGGCGATGTCCTGAGCGTCTGGCGCGACTGGGCGGGCGACCGGCTGGACGGAGGCCCGATCGCCTCCGGACACCACATCGCCGAAGAGGCGCCCGGGGAACTCGTCGTCGCCCTGCGCAGGTTCTGGCGGAGCGCCGAAGAACACGGCGCTCGCACGGAACACCCGGCGGACGGCTCTGCCGGCGAGTCCTGATGTCGTCCGTCGTCGAGCGCGGGTCCCCGGCCGCCGGGCGTCGTCGCGCAACGGGTGGGCCGCGGCCGACTCGGGGATACCGGCCGCGGCGCACCCTCCCGGCCCGGGCGCGGGAGGACGGCACACCCGGGCACAACTGCGGGTGCCCCGGCCCGACGCCATGACACTGCGTCATGCGGGTGATGGCCGGACCCGGCCCGGCCGGTGCCGCACGTGACCCCCTCGCCCCCCGAAACCGGCATCAACGGCCAAGCGGCGACCACTCTTTCGAATGACCCGGTCCGCCCGGCGGGATGGCCTGCCGTCATCGGCTCGGCCATTTCCGCATGATCGTTGGCACATTCCCGTTTTCCCAACCGGAAGGTGCCCGTTCGTCATGGGTTCTCGCGCATCCACCGTATCCGGCGTGGAATTGCCGCCGATCTACTGCCCCCTCGAGTCCGCCATTCATCCCCGGGTCCGGCAGGTCGAGAAACGGGCCGTGGAATGGATCGGCGCCAGTGGAATGTGCGCCACCGAGCGTGAGAAGGCGTGGACCGTGGCCACGCACAGCACCGACTTCTTCGCCCGGTTCGCCCCGGTGGCCGAGGACGACCGGCTGCTGGCCACGGCCCTGTGGGTGTACTGGGGCTTCGCCTTCGACGACGCCCGCTGCGACAGCGGCCCGCTGAGCACCCGGCCGGCGCAGTTCAACGCTCTGGCCGGGCGCGTCCAGCGGGCCTGCGAGACGGACTCGGCGGCGGACACGGACCGGTTCGTCCCCGCGCTGCAGGACATCGTGCGCCGCTTCCGCGGTTTCTCCCCGCCCACGCAGGTGAGCCGGTTCGCGCACGCCCACCGCGCGTGGCTGTCCGGGGTGGCCTGGCAGATCGGCAACCAGGCGACCGGGCTCATGCCGGACCTCGACGACTTCCTCTGCCTGCGGCTGCTGTCCTCGGGCGGCCTGCCCACCTTCGCCCTGCTGGAACTGGCGACGGGCGCCGAAGTCCCCGACCGGGAGATGCACCGGCCGGCGGTCCGTGCGCTGACGGAGATGGCCATCATGGTGGCCGCTCTGGACAACGACCGGCACTCGCTGGTCAAGGAGCTGTCCGGCGGGCAGGCCGACCAGAACATCTACACCGTGCTGATGCAGGAGCGGTCCTGCTCGCTGCCGGAGGCGGTGGAACTCGCCACCGCCGTGCGGGACCGGATCCTGCTGCGGTTCCTGCAGCTCCACGACCGGGTCCGCCCGTCGGCCGGCAGTGCGCTGGCCACCTATCTCCAGGGGCTCAGGTACGGCATCCGCGGCAACAACGAGTGGGGACTGCGGGTGCCGCGCTACCTGAGCCTCGGGCACTGGCCCGACGCGATGGACGACACGCTGCCGCCCTGGGCCGACGCACCGGCCGACACCCGCCCCGGGCCGGTGGAGGGCGCTCCCGGCATCGCCTGGTGGTGGGACGCGGACCTGGCCTGACCGGCCGTCTGCGCCGGCGGCGGGTGTCAGCGGCCCGAGGCCAGGTCCAGGGTCCACCACGGGCCGCCGGCCCCGTCCGCGACACCGACGCCGGCGTGGGTGTAGCGGCAGGTGAGCAGGATGACGCGGTGCGCGGGGCTGCGCATCCACACCGCCGCGGCGGCCTGGGCGGTGCCGGGACCGGCGGTCAGGTTCTCGCCCGCGGAGCCGACGGGGTATCCGGCGGCCCGCATCCGGTCGGCGGGGCTGCTGCCGTCGGTTCCGGTGTGCGTGAGGCGGTGACGGCGGGCCATCTGCTCGCTGTGCGCCTGGGCGGCCCTGCCGAGGGCGGCGTCCGCGCGCACCGGTTTGCAGCCGGCCTTCCGGCGGTGCTGGTTGACGGCGGCGACCATGCGGACGCGCCGGTCGCCCCCGGCGGGCTCGTGGCTCTGCGGGGCGGCCGGGACGGATGGGGGGGCGGACGGGGCCTGCCACCGGCCCGGTTCGGGCGTCGGCCACAGGGGTGCCTGGTAGGGGGCGGGCGGTGACGGCACGGGCGGCGGCCCCGCCCACGCCGGTGCGGTGCGGATCTCCCACAGCGCCGCGAGCGCCGCGCAGGCCGCGATCACCGTCTTCCAGGTCCCGGACAATTTCGGTTCCACCTTTCCTTTCACACGCCACCCTCCATACCTGAATTTGTATGGGGAGGTGTTTTTCGGCTCGTGTATTCGCAGCTCGACTTCCCCCTTCATTCGGGGGAACACGACCCTATTTCCAACGCTTTCGGCAAGCGGCATTGGATATGGTGGCGACAGTCCACTTCCCCGTTTTCCGAATCGTTCCTGGAGGTTATCCATGTCGTTGCTGCGTCGTGCCGCCCTCGTCTCGCTGGTGGCGCTCGCCGTGACCGCGGGCGGTGCCGTGTCGGCCGCCGGCGCCGCGCCGCTGCCGGCCCCGGGCGTCATCTCGCCCGGTCCCGGCGGAGGGCACGGCGGTCACGGCGGTCACGAGCCGCCGATGCACTTCGGCCCGTTCGAGATCCCGAAGTATGGCAGCGTCTCCGGCGGCTTCTCCTGGGGGCTGCAGCGCTAGGGACGCGGTCGGCTGTGCGCGTGAGGGCCGTCGATCCGACGGCCCTCACCGGCGTTTGAGGGTGGCGGCGCTGGCCACGAGCACGAGGATCACACACGCGAGGATCAGCAGGGCGTCCCTCACGAACAGCCCGGTGATGCCGGAGTGTCCGGCGGCCTCGCCCGCCGCCTGCACGGCGTACGTCATCGGCATCACCTTCGCCACGGCGGACAGGGCGCCGTGCATCTCGTCCCGGGACACGAACAGGCCACACACCAGGAACTGGGGCAGGACCCCGGCGGGCAGGAACTGCACCGCCTGGAACTCGTTGCGGGCGAAGGCGCTCACCAGCAGGCCCAGCGCCAGGCCCAGCAGGGCGCCGAGCATGGCGATGACCATCAGCAGATAGGCCGGGCCCTTGATGTCCAGCCCCAGCGGGCCCACGGCCAGCAGTGTGGACAGCACCGCCTGGAGCAGGGCCAGGAACGCGAAGGCGAGGCTGTAGCCGAGGACGATGTCCAGGCGCCGTACCGGCATGGTCAGCAGCCGTTCCGCGGTGCCGGACGTGCGCTCACGCAGCGTCGACACCGACGCCACCAGGTACATGACGATGACCGGGAAGATGCCGAAGACCTGCGGACCGACCCGTTCGAAGGTGGCCTCGGAGTCGTGGAACATCAGCTTCAGCAGCACCATCAGCATGCAGGGAATGCCCAGCAGCAGGGCGGTGCTGCCCTTGTCCCGGGAGATCTGCTGCAACACGCGGACCGCCGTGGCGGTGGTGATGGTGGGCGAGAACGGCAGCCGGTCGGTCAGATGCGTGGCAGTCATGTGAGGGTGTCCGCGGCGAAGAAGGTGCGCTCGGCGTCGGGTGCGCCGGCCTGGTCGAGGAGGTGGGGCACGGGGCCGTCGGGACAGTCACGCTGCCGGGCGCGGGCCTCGGCCGCTGCCGCGGCCCGCACCAGGTGCAGGAACGCCTCCTCCACCTCGCCGCAGCCGGTGTGCTCCAGCAGGCTCTCCCGGTCGGCGCTGGCCAGCAGGCGGCCCGTGCGCATCAGCAGCAGCCGGTCGCAGCGGTCGGCCTCGTCCATGACGTGGCTGGAGACCAGCAGCGTGGTGCCCTCCTCCGCCAGCCGCTGGAAGACCAGCCACAGATCCCGGCGGACCATCGGGTCGAGACCGACCGTGGGTTCGTCCATGACCAGCAGGTCGGGCCGGTTCAGCAGGGCCACCGCCAGGGACACCCGCGAGTACTGGCCCCCCGAGAGCCGGGCGACCGGCTGGTCCGCGTACGCCGCGAGGTCCACCTCCTTCACCACCCGCACCACGGCGTCCTCGCGCCGCCAGCCCCGCATGCCGAGGGCGGCGGCGAAGTAGCGCAGGTTCTCCAGCACCGTCAGATCCGCGTAGACGGACGGGGCCTGGGTGACGTAGCCGACGCGGGTGCGCAGCGCCCAGGCGCCGGCGGCGTGGCCGAGGACCTGGACGTGGCCGGCCGTCGGCTGCTGGACGCCGACCACACAGCGCAGCAGCGTCGTCTTCCCGCAGCCGCTCGGCCCGAGCAGGCCGACGATGCAGCCGCGGGGGATGGTGAAACTGACGTTCCGCAGCACCGGATGAGTGCCGCGGGCCACCTGCAGCCCGTAGGCGGCGACGGCCGGCAGGTCGTCCGGAAGTGCTGTGCTGTGCTCGGTGTGCTGCACGGCTCCACTGTTTTTCGTCGGGCCGGGCCGCGCGACGCGGCCACGGCACGGCCGGGGCGAGGGTCCGAAGGCGGCCTCGGCTGGGACAACGCCCCTCCGGGACCGAAGTCACGGGAACCGCCGGCCCGCCGCCCCGGTGGGTCGGCTCGTCGTTACGGGTCGGTTCAGGCCTCGCGCCGGGTCATCGCCCAGGCGATGTCGTGCAGTTGCCGGTAGGCGTCCGCGGTCGGCCGGGCGTACGACAGGGAGCGCAGCGCGGCCGCCAGCTGGCGCCGTGCCTCCTCCTCGGCCGCCTGCCGTCCGCCCGCCTCCTCCACCAGGTGGCGGGCCAGGGCGATGTCGTCGTCGCCGAGCGGCTGCGGTGCGCGATACAGGGCGCGCAGCCGCTCGGACGCCCGGCCGCCGGCGGCCAGGGCCGCGACGACGGGCAGTGACTTCTTGCGTGCGGCGAGGTCCGCGCCGACCGGTTTGCCGCTGCGCGCCGAGCGGCCCCAGATGCCCAGGACGTCGTCCGCGCACTGGAAGGCCACGCCCAGCCGGCGGCCGAACTCCCGCAGCCCGCCCATCCGGGCTGCGTCCGCGCCGGCCAGCACGCCGCCCAGGGCGCAGGCGCAGCCCATCAGCGCACCGGTCTTGCCGGCCGCCATGTCGAGGTAGTCCGCCACCGACACCTCGTGGGCCTTCTCGAACGCCACGTCGCGGCTCTGCCCCTCGACCAGTTCGAGCAGCGCGGAGACGAGTTCCTGCACCGCTGCCGCGGCCCGGTTCGGCGGCCCGTCGGCCAGTGCCCGCAGCGCGGCGACCAGCAGCGCGTCCCCGGTGAGCACGGCGGCCGGGGTGCCGAACAGCGACCAGGCGGCGGGCCGGTGCCGGCGCAGCGCGTCGCCGTCGATGACGTCGTCGTGCAGCAGCGTGAAGTCGTGCACCAGCTCCACCGCCACGGCGCCGGGCACCGCGTCCGAAGGGCTCGCCCCCACGGCCACCGCGGACAGCAGCGTCAGCGCCGGACGGACCGTCTTGCCGCCGCCGGACGCCGTGGCGCGGGGGGCACCGTCGGCCTCGCACCATCCCCGGTGGTACCGGGC
Organism: Streptomyces hamibioticus; assembly: GCF_047946815.1. Classification (NCBI taxonomy): domain Bacteria; kingdom Bacillati; phylum Actinomycetota; class Actinomycetes; order Kitasatosporales; family Streptomycetaceae; genus Streptomyces; species Streptomyces hamibioticus. The sequence goes on along the minus strand of NZ_JBKKQY010000001.1, from coordinate 7,023,167 downwards.
CACCAGGCTCTCCGCCGCCGGCAGCGACTCGATCGCCGCCCGCAGGGCGGGGGAGAATGCGTCGTCGACCCAGTCCAGACGTGGAACGACACCTGTGGGGGCCGGGTCGGTGATCTGCGACACGTACAACTCCTTGCGAGGACACGGGGTTTCGGGCAGGACGGAAGGACGGGGCGACCGGGGGACACCTCGGGGGCCGACGGCGGCGCACGGCGTCGGCCGCTGCGCCAGTCAATCGGCTGACACGCCGCCCGGAGACGTCACGGCGCACCCGCCGCGGAAAGATCACCGGGGCAGCGCAGCCCTATGACCATGCACCCAGCCGACAATCACTCCGACCGCACGGCCGGGGCCGCCGCGCCGCGGGATGCGGTGGGGCGGCCCCGGTCGCACGACGTCCGTCAGCACGATGTCGTGGCCATCAGTTTCTCGAACGACGCCATGCAGTCCGGGCAGTGCCGTGCCCGCTCGCCGTCGGTCGCCGCGATCCGTTCGCGCAGTTTCTGTCCGCACAGGGTGGCCGCGGCCTGTTTGGCCATCACATGCCACACCAGTGCTCCGCCCGGCTCTTCCGGGCCCACGCACATCTCGTACATTTCGGCCTCCCAGCGTGGACGCCGCTGTCACTCTCCAGGAGACACCGGATCGCCCTGTGACCTGAACCGGTCGAGGGCCATTCGGGTGACGACGGCCCGGCTCACCAGGGCGTCCGGCGACCCACCCGGTCGGATAGAAACGCTCAGCCATTCGGCCTCAGTTCGCCCGTCATCTGACGTGGCGTCCGCCGGTGCGCCCGGGCGTGGGCTGCGCTGGTACGCACAGCGCGGCCGCGGCGACCGCCCCGCGGAACCCGCCCGCGCGTCCCGCACCGACCGAGGATGCCCATGGCGACACAGACCGAACCGATCGCTCCGGCCCGGGCGGCACGGCGCCGCGCCCGGGGCCGGGTGGTCGTCTCCTGGCTGACCACGACCGACCACAAGCGGATCGGTCACCTCTACCTCGTCACGTCGTTCGCCTTCTTCCTGATCGCCGGGGCGCTGGCGATGGCGATCCGCGCGGAGCTGGCCCGGCCGGGACTGCAGTTCCTCTCCGCCGAGCAGTACAACCAGTCCTTCACCATGCACGGCACGATCATGCTGCTGCTGTTCGCCACCCCGACCTTCGCCGGGTTCGCCAACGCGGTGATGCCGCTGCAGATCGGCTCGCCGGACGTGGCGTTCCCGCGGCTGAACATGCTGTCGTACTGGCTGTTCCTGTTCGGCGGGCTGATCGTGCTGGGCAGCTTCCTCACCCCGCAGGGCGCCGCCGACTTCGGCTGGACGGCCTATACCCCGCTGAGCGGCCCGCTGCGCTCCCCGTACGTCGGCGGCGACCTGTGGATCATGGGGCTGGCACTGTCCGGGTTCGGCACCATCCTCGGCGCGGTCAACTTCATCACCACCATCATCTGCATGCGCGCCCCCGGCCTGACGATCTTCCGGATGCCGATCTTCACCTGGAACATCCTGCTCACCTCGGTCCTGGTGCTGCTGGCCTTCCCGGTGCTGGCCGCGGCGCTGCTGGCCCTGGAGGCCGACCGGCGCTTCGGCGCTCAGGTGTTCGACCCGGCCAACGGCGGGGCGATCCTCTGGCAGCACCTGTTCTGGTTCTTCGGCCATCCCGAGGTGTACATCCTCGCGCTGCCGTTCTTCGGTGTGATCACCGAGATCATCCCGGTCTTCGCCCGCAAACCGATCTTCGGCTACATGGGCCTGGTCGGGGCCACCATCGCCATCGCCGGGCTGTCGGCCACCGTCTGGGCGCACCACATGTTCGCCACCGGTGCCGTACTGCTGCCGTTCTTCTCCTTCCTGACGTATCTCATCGCCGTGCCCACCGGCGTGAAGTTCTTCAACTGGATCGGCACCATGTGGAAGGGCTCGCTGTCCTTCGAGCCGCCGATGCTGTGGGCGGCCGGTTTCCTGGTGACGTTCCTGTTCGGCGGCCTGACCGGGGTCGTGCTGGGCTCGCCGCCGATGGACTGGCACGTCACCGACTCGTACTTCGTGGTGGCGCACTTCCACTACGTGCTGTTCGGCACGATCGTGTTCGCGATGTTCGGCGGATTCAGCTTCTGGTGGCCGAAGATGACGGGCCGGATGCTCGACCACCGCCTGGAAAAAATCCACTTCTGGACGCTGTTCGTCGGCTTCCACACCACGTTCCTGGTCCAGCACTGGCTGGGCGCCGAGGGCATGCCCCGCCGCTACGCCGACTACCTGGCCGCCGACGGCTTCACGGCGCTGAACACACTCAGCTCGGTCGGCGCCTTCCTGCTGGGCCTGTCCACCCTGCCGTTCCTGTACAACGTGTGGAAGACCGCCAGACACGGCACGAAGGTCGAGGTGGACGACCCCTGGGGGTACGGGCGTTCGCTGGAGTGGGCCACCTCCTGTCCCCCACCCCGCCACAACTTCTGCCAACTGCCGCGAATCCGCTCCGAATCCCCCGCCTTCGACCTCCACCACCCCGGCATCTCCCGCCTCGACCAGGCCGAGTACTCAGGACGGCGGGACGCGGTGGAGCCGGAGGGTCCGGACGCCAGGTGACCGATGCGCCGCTGCGCCACCGTGCTGGCCGCGGCCGCGCTCACCGCCGGCGCGCCCGCCACCACGGCACAGGCCGCTCCGGCCGCGCCCGCCGGCGGCGACCCGGCACTCACCGACGTCTGCATCCGGGCCACCGACGTCAACCTGCGCCAGCACCCGACCACCAAGTCCAACGTGCTCGCGGTCCGGTCGCAGTACTGGCTGGACGCCGTGTGCCAGAAGCGCGGCGCGTACGTCAACGACCCGGCCGTCGGCGGCAACCGCTGGTGGACGGCGGTCCAGGAGTTCTCCGGGAGCGGCATCGCCTGGGTCGACAACCTCTACCTCCGGGGCGGCGAGAAGATCGCCGGGGTCCCGGACTGCTGAGGGCGACACGTCGGCGCGCGCCGCACGGCGCGCCGGGGCGGGCCGGATCGACCGGCCCGCCCCCGCACGCATGCGGTCAGTGGAGCTTCTCGACGGCCCGGACGGTGGTCGCCTTGAAGTCGGCGACCTGGGCGTGCCGGAAGGTGCCCATCTGACCCCAGTTCACGACGGTCACGGTCCGGCCGTCCCGGCCCACCGAGATCAGGCCGATGTCGGAGGCTCCCCAGGTCGCCTCGGTGTGGATGCCGTAGACGTGGGCGCCCTCCTGGACGTCGAGCCGGCCGTAGTACTTCTGCTTCGCGGTGATCTCGGGGTACTGCTCCATCAGCGTCCGCGCGCAGTCGGCGAGATCCCGCCGCAGCTGGGCCGCGAACTCCTTGGCCCGCTGGGTGGTGCGCTCCACCACGGTGACCTGCAGGGCACCGGTGTCGTACTCGGTCCAGTACCGGCGGTGGGTGGAGGTGGACGGCAGGGCCTCGCCCACGCAGAGGGGCAGCGGGTCCGGCTGCCCGGCGGTGACCGGTCCGGCGTACCAGCCGGAGGTCGGGTGCGGCGGCAGTTCGGCCGGCGCCAGGAAGCGGGGCGTGGCGGCGGACGGAGCGGCGGCGGCCGGGACGGCGGTCACGGCGAGCGCCGCCGCGGCTGCCGACGCGGTCAGGGCGATGCGGGCGGTTCGGACACGGACGGACATGTTTCCCCCATGTGGGTCGGTCACGGTGCCGGTCGGGCCGGACCGGGCGGGAGCGCGCACCGCGTTCCCGTTCGCTCCCGGTCCCGGCACCCTGTACGACCCGGCAGCACCCGTGAACGTTGCCCTCCTCCACCGCAACGGATCCGTCCCGATTGTCACCGCCGGGCAACAGTCCGCCCGGCCCGTCAGTCCGCCGCGCGCCCGGTGTGCCCCTGTACCTGCTCCTCCAGCCGCCGCAGGCTGGTGTCGAGGGCCTCGGTCACCTCCCGCCGTCCCGGGTCGTGGCTGTCGTCGAAGAACGACAGGTGCACCGTCACCTCACTGGCGCCGCTGCCGATACCGGCGACCTGGAGCCAGCCCGCGTAGCTGCCCTGCTCGCGGGTGCCCCATTCGAGCCGCATCTGCTCGCGCCGGGCGCGCAGCAGCGCGGAGGTGTCCTGGTCGGTGCGGTCCTCGTGGACGGTGACGGCGGGCGGTTCCCCGGCGTGCACGTGCAGGTCCCGGGGCAGCCAGGTGTCGAGTCCGTCGATGTCGGCGGCCCGGTCGAAGACGTCCTCGGGCCGGGCGGTCATGGTGCGGGAGCGTTCGTACTCGGTCATGGCGTCCCTCCTCGGCTCGGTGTCGGGCGCACCGACCGCGTGCCCCGGACGGCGGGCACGAAGCGTGCCCGGGGTGATCCGCTCGGCGCGCGAGGCAGGCCGGCCGGTGCCAGACTGCTGGGCAGTGCGTCCCGTTCCGGCGGATCTCCGACGAGGGGAGACGAAGTGTCGACGGCAGAGCCGAGCGAGGGACTGCTCCTGGAGTTCCTCGCCGATCCGGAGCATCTGACGCTGGACCTGTCCACCGCCGTGGCGCGCTGCGCCCGGGCGCTGGGTCTGCAGCACGCCGTGGTGTACCTCGTCGACATCCAGCAGCGCCATCTCGTCCCGCAGACCGACGTGGCCTCCGCCATGCCCGTGGACGGCTCGCTGGCCGGCTGGGCGTACCGCACGCAGTCGCTGCGCGTGGAGGAGTCGGAGACGGGCGGGATCACGGCCTGGTACCCCCTGCTGGACGGGGCGGAGCGGCTGGGTGTCCTGGCCGTCAACCAGGCCTCCCTGACCGCGGCGTCGCTGACCCGGGGCCGGGCGCTCGCCTCCCTGCTCGCGATGATGATCACGTCGAAGCGGGCCTTCGAGGACTCCTTCGTACGGCGCACCCGCACGGAGCGGATGCAGCTTCCCTCCGAGATGCTCCGGGCCTTCCTGCCGCCGCGCACGATCGGCAACGCCCACGTGGTGTCGACGGCCGTACTGGAGCCGGCCTACGAGATGGGCGGCGACGCCTTCGACCACGCGCTCACCGAGACGACCCTGCACGTCTCGGTCTTCGACGCCATGGGCCACGACCTCGCCTCCGGTCTCACCAGCTCGGTGTCCCAGGCCGCCTGCCGCAACGCCCGGCGGACCGGTGCCGACCTGCCCGAACTGGTGGACTGCATCGACGACGCGCTGTCCCGGTGGCTCCCCGAGAAGTTCTGCACCGGGGTCGTCGCCCAGCTCGACCTGGCCACCGGCGTGCTGCGCTGGAGCAACTGCGGGCATCCCGCGCCCCTGCTCATCCGGGACGACGAGCTGCTCATCGACGCGATGGAGCGGGAGCCGGACCCGCCGATGGGGCTGCCGTCCCTGCTGGCCTCCCGGCCGCGCCAGACCCACGAGATGGCGCTGCAGCCCGGTGACCGGGTGCTGATGTACACCGACGGGATCACCGAGGCCCGTACCCGGGAGGCCAAGATGATGGGCCTCGAACGGTTCGCCGACTACGTCATCCGGGCCACGGCCGGCGGCGAGCTGGCCCCGGAGGCGCTGCGCCGGCTGATCCACTCGATCCTGGACGCGCAGACCGACCGGTTGCGGGACGACGCGACGCTGCTGATGTTCGAGTGGCGGCCCCCGTCCGGGTGAGCCGGGGCGGAGCGGGTCCCCACCGGCCGGGGGCCGCGGGTCCCACCGCCCGTCCGGTCCGCGTGCGGGTCTCACACCGGGTGCCCCTGGGACCGGAGCCAGTCGTGCACCGTGTCCTTGTCGGCCGGGGTGATCCGCAGCGGCCCCTCGACCTGCGGGCCCTCGTCCTCGTTGAAACCGGTGTCGGTGACCCGGGCGGTCACCCAGGTGGCCAGGTCCTCGGCGGCCCGGGGGCTGAGGGAGCCCTGCTCCCAGCCGACGCGGGCCTCGCGGGCCGCCGCGTCGTCGTGCCGTTCGGTCTCCGCCAGCCAGGCCGACACCAGCCGCTCGACGGTCCGGCGCTCGTCCGCGCCGCTGTGCTGCCTGTCGTTCGTGTTCATGCCCCCCGAGTGCCCGGATTCATGCCCCCCGAGTGCCCGGATCGGCGCGGATCGTGTCGACGCCTCGGCGCCGGGTACCCGAAGGACATCGAGGCGGCCTCGGGGGAACCCGTCCTCCCTGGTGGCCGGAGCAGCACGGCACGGTCCGGAAAGGGGACAGCGATGACGCAGCCCGCCGACGACAACGCTCTCGACCAGCGCGCCGGCGTGTCCGAACTCCGTCTGGCAGCAGGGCCCCCCGGGCCGGTCCCCCAGCACGGCATGGCCGGCCCGGCCGGTGACGACCTGCCGATCGACCGCAACCAGGCGATTCTCCAGGCCGCCAAGCAGGTCGGCTCGCTGCTCAAGAAGACCGGGCTGCCGTTCGCCCTGGCCGGCAGCGTCGCGGTGTACGCGCACGGCGGCACCCAGAACCTCCAGCACGACGTCGACTTCTGCATCCGTCCCGAGGACGCCGGGTCCGTCGCCGAAGCGCTGCGGGAGGCCGGGCTGACGGTCTACACGCCGCCCGAGGACTGGCTGCTGAAGGCGACCTGCCTCGGCCAGCAGGTCGATCTGATCTTCGAGATGGCGCACCAGCCGGTCTCGGCGGAGCTGCTGGGGCGGGCCGAGGAGCTGTCGGTCGACTCCGTCCTCATGCCGGTGCTGTCCCCGACCGACCTCATGCGGAGCCTGCTGGCGGCCTTCTCCGAGCACCACTGCGACTTCGGGGCGGTGCTGCCGATCGCCCGCACCCTGCGGGAGAAGATCGACTGGGCGGCGGTGCGCCGGGACTGCGGGGACGAGGCGATGCCGGCCGCTTTCTTCTTCATCCTGGAGCGGCTGGAGATCATTCCCCCGAAGGACTCGAAGGAGGAGGACCGATGAGCGACCCCGTCGCCCACCAGGGCCCCGCGGCGGGCGCCCCGCCCCCCGCGCAGAACGTCGAGTACCGGGTCGCCCACCTCAAGGACCGGCTCGCCGCCGAGGAGCTGGGCGAACTGGGGGTGCGGTCCGAGATCCGGGCCGGGGCCGTCGTGGTGACCGGCACGGTGCCCTCCGTGCAGTGCCGGGAGACCCTGCTGCGGGTCGTCCACGAGGAGCTGGCCGGGCTGACCGTGCACAGTGACATCGTGGTCGCGGAGACCACCCGGCCCGATCATGCGGAGGAGCTGTGATGGTCCGCGTCGCCGCCGTCGGAGACATCCACATGGGCCCGGAGAGCCAGGGCCTGCTGCGCCCCGCCTTCGACACGCTGCCCGAGTCCGCCGATCTGCTGCTGCTCGCCGGGGACCTCACCCGGCACGGCACGCCGGAGGAGATGCGGGTGGTGGCGCAGGAGGTGCGCGGTCTGCCGGTGCCGGTGGTCGCCGTGCTCGGCAACCACGACCACCACGACGAGCAGCCCGAGAAGGTCACCGCCATCCTCCAGGACGCCGGGGTGACGGTCCTGGAGGGCGACAGCACCGTGGTGGAGTGCGACGGGGCCCGCGTCGGCGTGGCCGGCGTCAAGGGCTTCTGCGGGGGGTTCGTCGGCCGCAGCGCCGGGGAGTTCGGCGAGCCGCTGATGAAGGAGTTCGTGCGCACCACCCGACGCAGCGCCGACGCGCTGGGCTCCGCGCTGAAGGAGCTTCAGGACCGGGGCTGCGACGTGCGGGTGGCGCTGACCCACTTCTCTCCCGTGGCCGACACGCTGGCCGGCGAGCCGCTGGAGATCTACCCGTTCCTCGGCAGCTATCTGCTGGCGGAGGCGATCGACACGGCCGGCGCCGATCTCGCGGTGCACGGACACGCGCACCTGGGCACGGAGCACGGCATGACGGCGGGTGGCGTCCGGGTGCGCAATGTGGCTCAGCCGGTGATCCGCCGGGCCTTCAACGTGTACCGGCTGCACGGCGCCGGCTGATCGCGGGCACCGACCGGTCGCGGCACCGGTCGCCGCCATGCGGCACGGCTCGCCGGCCGGGGAGCCGTGCCGCATGGCGGCGACCGGGCGGGGCACCCGGTGACCGCTGGAGACCGCAGAGCACTACACCTCTGGAGTACACCATGAGTCCGCTGCGTCTGGTCGGCCGCCCCCTCCTCGCGTCGATGTTCGTCACCGGCGGCCTGAACTCCGTCCGCAATCCCGAATCCGTGGCCCCCGTGGCCGAACCCGTGGTCCGGCCGATCGCCGAGAACGTGCCACAGCTGCCGGACCGCACCGAACAGCTCGTCCGGCTCAGCGGCGCCGTGCAGGTGGCGGGCGGGATCCTGCTCGGCCTGGGCCGCTTCCCGCGGCTGTCCGCGCTGGCCATCGCCGGGACACTGGTGCCGACCACACTGGCGGCGCACCGGTTCTGGGAGGCGGAGGATCCGTCCGAACGCAGCCGGCAGCAGATCCACTTCTTCAAGAACCTGTCCATGCTGGGCGGTCTGCTCATCGCGGCCGACGACACCGGCAGCGCCCCGTCGCTGCTGTGGCGCGGCCGGCACGCCGCTCACGACCTGCGGCGGGACGCCCACCTGGTACGCCGCTCGGTGCGGGCCACCACGCGCCCGGCGTCGGCAGCGGCCGGTCTCCGCACCAAGGCCGGCGGTCTCCGCACCAAGCTGCACCGCTAGCCGCCGAAGGAGTAGCCGGACGGGCGGCGAAGGGCCGTCCGTGGTCGGCTGGTTCCGGATGCCCCAGCAGATCCGGCGTTAGCCCGCCGGGGACAGGGGGACCCGATGCCCGTGGCGGGCCGGTCCCGAGGCCGCCGCGACTTATGTGGAGGTGAAAGCATGGGACATGGTGGAAACGTCATCGACGAGCTGACGACCGATCACCGGGAGGTCGAGGAGCTCTTCGGCAAGATCGAGGCCCTGCCGTCGGGTCACAAGGACCGCAAGCTGTACGCCGATCAGGCCACGATGGAGCTGGTCCGGCACTCGGTGGCGGAGGAGGCCTACTTGTACCCGGCCGTCCGTGAGCACGTCGCGAACGGCGACGCCCTCGCGGACAGGGAACTCGAGGACCACGCCCAGGCCGAGCAGATCATGAAGGATCTGGAGGGCTGCGCGGCGGACGACCCCGAGTTCGACCGGCTCATGGGCATGCTGATGAGTGAGATCCGTTCGCACGTGGCCGACGAGGAGGGCAACCTCTTCCCCCGGCTGCGCGAGGCGTGTCCGCCGGACGCGCTGAACGAACTGGGCGACAAGGTCCGGCAGGCGAAGAAGACGGCCCCGACGCGGCCGCACCCGTCCGCGCCGGACAAGCCGCCGATGAACAAGCTGATGGCCCCCGGTGCGGGGCTGGTCGACCGGATGCGGGACGCGCTCTCGGGCCGGGGCAAGGCCGACTGAGACGTCCCGTCCGTCCTGGCGGACGACGACATGGTGGAGGGCCCGGCGCCGAAGCGCCGGGCCCTCAGCCGTGCGTGTTCGTTCCACGGGCACTCTGCCGTGGGTTCCCCCTGCCGTGTGGGCTCCGCGGGCTCTCCGCCGGGTGGGTTCCCGGGTGTGTTCAGACGCCCGCGCCCAGCAGCCCGCGCACCGCGCGCACCACGTCGTCGGCCGGGCCTCGGGCGTCGACGCATGCCGTCGGCACCTGGTACGGAGCCGGGGCGGCCGTCGGGGCCGACAGCGAGACGACGGGGGTGCCGACCGCGGCGGCGAGGTGGGCCGGTCCGGCCGAGCCGGTGACCAGCACGTCGGCGGAGCGCAGCACCCCGGCGAGCGCCCGCGCCGTGGTCCGCCCGCCGAGGTCCACGGCGGTGTCCCCGCCGACCTTGCGGGTCAGGGCGGTCTCGTCGGCCCCGCCGGTGACGACGACCCGGTGGCCGGCGTCGCAGAGCAGGGCGACGGCCTCCGCGCCGCGGTCGGCGTCCCAGGCGCGGGCCGGGTCGCCCGCGCCTGGGTGGACGACGACGTACGGGCCGTTGCCGGTGAGCGAGGCGGTGTCGGGGGCCGGGCGGACGCGGAGCCGGCCGTCGTCCCCGGTGCGCAGGCCGAAGCCCATGGCGAGGGCGGTGCCGAGCGCCGCCTCGGCCTCGGGCCGGCCCGGCCGGCAGGGGTGCCGGACGTCGAGGAGAGGATCGTCGGAGAAGGAGCCGTCGGCCGTGCCGCCGCCGGCGGCGCCGATGCGGCCCACCCGGGCGGTGCGGAGCAGCCGCGCCAGAGGCAGCGGGTCGTGCCGCTCCGGGGTGAGGACGAGTGCCACGTCGTATGCCTCCCGGCGCAGCCGCCGGACCACCGCGTCGGTGTCGGTGCCGGTGCCGTCCGGTGCGGCCGGCGCGGTCCCCTCCCCCGGTGTCTCCCAGGTCACCACGTCGTCCACGTGCGGCAGCAGCCGGGCGGCCGGTGCGCCGCGGGCGCCGCACAGCATCGTGACGCGGCCGGCCCGGTTGGCGATCGCCCGGACGGCCGGTCCGGTCTGGAGGACGTCGCCGAATTCGCCGGCGTGGGCGACGAGTGCCTTCATGCCCACCACTCCCCGCCGTCGCGCCCGACGGTCACCGTCGGCACGGGTTCGGGCAGGTCCCGGAGGGCTGCGACGGTGCGTTCGACGGCGTCCTGCCAGGTCACCCTCGGCATCCAGCCGAAGATCTCCCGGGCGAAGCCGGTGACCGGCCGCGGAGCAGGGGCGGGGTCCTGCGGACCGTCGACGAAGGTGAGCGGTGACGCGGAACCGGTCAGCTCGATCACCCGGCGGGCGACCTCGGCGTCCGACGGCGCCTCGTCCCCGCCGATGTCCACGGGCCGGACCGACCGGCCGGCGGCCACCAGCAGCACGCCGTCGACCAGGTCGTCGACGTAGCACAGGGAGCGGGTCCGGCTGCCGTCCCCGGCGACGGTGACCGGCTCTCCGGACAGGGCCTGCTCGATGAAGCTGGCGGGCGGGCTCCCGTCGTCGGTGCGCATCCGAGGCCCGCAGGTGGGGAACAGCCGGACGATCCCGGCGTTCGCGTCGGGGTCGCCCGCCTGGGCCGCGACCAGGGCCTCGGCGAACCGGACGGCGGCGGCGTACGGACCGTACGGGCCGAGGGGGTCGGCGTCGCCTCCGTGGGCGGCGGCGTGCGACTGCGGCGGCGAGGAACCGAGCAGGAACCGGGCGCCGTCGCGGCGGGCGACGGCCAGCGCCACGCGGGTGCCGAGGCCGGCGGCGTCCAGCACCTCCGCGGGCCGGTCCGGCCGGGCGACGGCGGGGCCGGCCAGGTGCAGGACCAGGTCGTACGGGCCGGTCAGGACCTCGGGGCAGCCGGGGTCGGTGATGTCCCGTTCGAGGAAGCGGAAGCCGGGCCGGCCCGCCAGGTGGGCCACCTTCTCCGCCCGGCCGGTGGAGAGGTTGTCGACGCAGTCGACTTCGACTCCTGAATCGAGCAGCCGGGTGCACAGGTGCGAGCCCAGGAACCCCGCGCCACCGGTGACCAGGGCGCGGGACCAGGGCGCGGTGGGCTCGGTCTTCATGGTGCATGCCGCCATCGGCAACACGAGGACCACCATCCTTCCGCTGCGCGGCGCCGACAGACGCGTCCCCGGGTGCCCCAGTGAGTCGCTTTCATACCTTGACGCCTACTGTGTCCCACCCCGGCAGGGTGGGCGGCCACGTGACGGCGTCGACGGCCGAGGAGCGGGCGATGACCGGCCCATGACCGGGGCTGTGGCCGGGGCCGTGAACAGAGACGCTGTGTCCGCGGTCACGGCCGTCGGGTCCGGAGCGACGGCTCCCGTCGGCTGTGATCAACCACACTCGCGGCACCAAGTGGCGTCCGCTCAGGGAAGATTGGCCGCGGTGAGGACGGCCCGGCGCAGTGCGCCGGCACCGACCGACCGGCCCCCTCTGCCACCATGGTCCGCGCCATACACCGGCTCAGTGGAGCGGCCGTGCAGTGCAGCCGGCGACCTCGCTCCGGTCCCTTTCCCCTCCGGGTCTCTCGGCTCGCCTTCGAGTAGCGCACTGTGTCCTCCACCTCTCCTGCCTCCGTCCGCCCTGTCCCGGCGCCCGAACCCGCCGGCTCGCCGTCCACGCCCGCACCCGCCTCCCGTTCGCCGTGGCGGTCCCTGCGCTACCGCAGCATGCGCTGGTGGTCCCTCGCGAACTTCGTGTCGAACGCCGGTACGTGGATGCAGCTCACGGTGCAGAACCTGCTGGTCCTGCAGATCACCGGATCCGCCGCCGCGACGGGTCTGTCGATGTCCGTGCAGGCCGCGCCCGCGCTGCTGATCAGCGTGTTCGGCGGCGCGGCCGTCGACCGCTGGCCGCGGAAGCTGACGGCCACCGTCAGTCAGGCCCTGCTGGGCGCGGTCGCCTTCACGACGGCCGTGCTCGTGGCCCTGGACCGACTGGACCTGACCTCCCTGATGGTGCTGGCCGCCGTGACCGGCGTCATCGCCACCGTCGACGGCCCGGCGTGCTCCCTGCTGGGCAACGACCTGGTGCCCGCGGAGGACGTGCCGTCCGCCATCGGCGTGGGCGCCCTGGTGCACCAGGCGGGCCGGCTCACCGGGGCGGCGCTGGCCGGTGTGACGGTCGGCTTCCTCGGCACGGCCGCGGCGTATGCGGCCAACGGGGTGTCGTTCCTGTTCGTGGCCTCGGTCGTCCCGTTCCTGCGTCCCGCGCGGGGGGCCGTCCGGAAGGCCGCGCCCGGCCGGTCCCGCGGCGCGGGCGGCGACATGACGGTGCGGGAGGGTCTGGCCTTCTTCGCCCGTCGTCCCCGCCTGCTGGCGCTGGCCGGTGTCACCGGGGTGAGCGCGGTCTTCGGCCGCAACTACGCGCTGACGCTGGCCGTGCTCGTCACCGGGCCGCTGGCGGGCGGTGCCGGGTCCTTCGGCACGGTCTCCACGGTCCTGGCGGTCGGCGGCATCATCGGCGCCGTCCTGGGCGGCCGGCTGCGCAGGCCCTCCGTCCGGCTGGTCGGCACGCTGGCCGCCGCGGGCGGGCTGCTGCAGGTGGTGGCGGGCATGTCGCCGTCGCTGGCCGTGCTGCTGGTGCTGGTGCTGCCGATGGCCGTGGTGGAGTCCGTCTCCGACACCGCGGGAACGGCGGTCCTCCAGACCGATCCGCCCGCCCACATGCGCGGACGCGTCCTCGGTGTGTGGGGCAGCGTCGGCACGGTGTGGAGCCTCGGCGGTCCGCCCGCGGTCGGCCTGCTGATGGAGCTGGCGGGTGCCCGGGGCGCCCTCATCATGGGCGGTCTGACCATCGCCGCCGCGATCGGAGCGGGCTACCTGCTGCACACCCGCCGCTCGGCGGCGCCCCTGGTCATACGCGCGGAGGGCGGCGACCTGGCCGACCGGGCGGCCATCGGCACGGCGGCCTGAACGCGTGCCCTGCCGGGGCGGGGCGACCCGCCCCGCCGGCCCGGCGGCTCCGGCCGGGTTCGACAGCCGGGGCCGGGCGAGCGCGGTGGCCTAGCCGGGAGCAGACGGAGTTGGGCGGACGAACGTGCCCGGCGGCCCCTACGACGTCTGACGGTTGAGGGCGGAGCGTACGAGCCCGCCCGGCAGGTCCGGCGGGTCAGCCGGCCGAGGGCCGGGTCGGCCCGGCGGCTCCGACGGCGTTCCCCCCGGCCGGGGGGCGGAGGGGCCGTACGAAGGCCGGGACCGGGGCCGCGGCCAGAGGCCGGGGCCAGAGGCCGGGGCCAGAGGCCGGGGCCAGAGGCCGGGGCCAGAGGCCGGGGCCGGGGCCGGGACAGCACGGTGTCCCAGGCCGGACTCGGGAAAACACTGGGCCGGGGGGTCCGGTCCCGGGGAGCGACGGGTGCCGCCGCCGAGGCGTTCGGCCTCAGACCGCCGGTGTTCAGGCGCAGACCGCCGGCGTCCGACCGCAGACCACCGGTGTTCGGCCGCAGGCCGCCCGGCGTTCCGTCTCAGGCCGCCAGCGTCCGTCCCGGTCCCAGGCGGCCGAGCAGCTCGGTGCGGTGCAGGTCGGCCACCGCGGCGAGCAGGTCGGGGTGGCGCAGCAGGGCCGCCGCCCGGCGGTCCTGGTCGTCCGGGTCGAGCAGGCGCCGGAACGCGGCCGGGGTCGCGTCCCGGTGGTGGTCGTCGGCGACGCTGGTCACGGCCAGGACCGCCAGTTCCGGATCGGTCAGGAGCGTGGCCGCCCAGCTGGCCACGACCTCGTCGACCCAGGTGCGCCAGGCGTCGTCGGCCGAGTCACCGGCCGCGGCGTCGTCCGCGCCGGAGACCCAGTCGAGCCGGGCGGATCCGCCGGGGCCCGCGACCCCCACCAGGGCCGCGTCCATCGGCGTCGGATAGCGCAGCCAGGCCGCGACCGTCACGGCCTGGCGTGCCTGCACCTCGCACAGGGCCGCGGCCAGCGCGCCGCCCGACGCCGGGTAGGCGCGGGTCAGCCACTGGGCGGTCGCCGCGATGACCGGGGAGAGTTCTGCATGCACTGCCGGACCGTCCGAACTGATCTTCGAGAAGACAGGGGTACGGAAACCGTAGCCGCCGGTCCTTCCGCAGGACATAGTCCGGGTCTCCCGCAACACGTGGCCTCGGACACATCCGCCGGCCCCCATGCGCGCAGAGGCCAACGGTGCGTCACCGAGTTTCCGCCCTCCTACCAGGCGGGAGTCGTCACGGCCGGCCGGTGGACGGCCTCGGCGGCGTCCCGCAGGTGCAGGGCGACGCCGATGAGGGCGCGCAGGGCCGAGGGCCGCAGGCTCTGGGCGCTCTCGGCGGCCAGCACCAGCAGACAGCCGGCGGCCTGCTCGACCACGGAGACGGGCAGGGAGAAGTCGCCGCCGTCGGCACCGCGGAAGGCCCGCCACGGGGTCGCGGCCCCGTCGATGGCCCGCTGCACGGCGTGCTCGAGGTGCTGTGCGGCCTGCTCGGCGATGGAGGCCGGGAGGGTGACGGTGCGGTGGAACGCTGAACTGGTCATGGTCCCACTGCTCCCCCGCTCCGTGGGGCTTCCCACGGCCCGACGGGGCTTTTTCACCGGGTCGGCGGGGCGCGTCCCACCGTCGGGCGGGCCGGGGACGCGGGCGGCGGGGGGTCGTAGTCTGGGCGCCGTGCATGCCGACGACTCCTCCCCCTTCGGTTCGTTCGACGGCGCGGGCCCCGGTGCCGTCGCGGCCCGGCTCACCGGCCGGGCCGTCGTCCGGGAGCGCCCGCTGTCCGCGGGGCTCGCCGAGGTGGCCCTGGACGACGGCCGGGTGGTCATGGTCAAGCACGGTGATCATGACGGGGCGGCCCGGGCCGAGGCGGCCGGGTTGCGCTGGCTGGCCGACGCGGGCGCGGTCCGGGTGCCGGCGGTGTACGGCGAAGACCCGCACCGGCTGGTCGTCGACCGGGTCGCGGAGGGCCGCCCGAGTGCCGGGGCGGCGCTGCGGTTCGGGCGGGAACTCGCCGCGCTGCACGCCGCGGGTGCGCCCGCGTTCGGTGCCGCTCCGCCCGGCGGGCCCGAGGACGCCTGGATCGGCCGGGCCCCGATGCGCAACGTCCACGGGACCGACTGGCCGGCCTGGTACGCCGAGCACCGGGTGCTGCCGTATCTGCGGCGCACGGTCGACGACGGCACCGTACGGCCGGCCGAGGCGGCCGACGTCGAGCGGGTCTGCGAGCGGCTGCCCGAGCTGGCGGGGCCGCCGGAGCCGCCCGCCCGGCTGCACGGGGACCTGTGGAGCGGCAATGTGCTGTGGGGCGCCGACGGCGGGGTGTGGCTGATCGACCCGGCCGCGCACGGCGGGCACCGGGAGACCGACCTGGCGATGCTGCACCTGTTCGGCTGCCCCCACCTGGACCGGATCGTCGACGGTTACCGGGAGGCGGCGCCGCTCGCCGACGGGTGGGCGGACCGCATCGGCGTGCACCAGCTCTTCCCGTTGCTGGTGCACGCCGTGCTGTTCGGGCGCGGTTACGCCGCGCAGGCCCTCTCGGTGGCCCGGGCGGCCCTGCGGGGCTGACCCGTCGGGCTCACCGGGCCCGGTGGGCTCAGCGGGTCACCACGTGCCGTTCGTCGGGGACGCAGTGGGTCATGGTGAGGCCCTCGACGTCCCGCGGCGGGTTCTTGCCCAGGCTGGACAGCCTCTTGCGGTCCTCGTCGGTCAGGTCCTGGCCCGCCAGGGGCTCCAGGCCCGCCACGTCCTCGGGGCTGATCCCGATGCCCTCGCCGACCCGCAGGCCCAGGTCGTTCTCGACCAGGAGGAAGTGCCAGACCATGCGCTCCTGGATGGGCCTCGGGCACTGGGAGAGCAGGTTGACGAAGTTCTTCACCAGATCGTCCCGCTCCCACTGCTCCATCAGCAGGTAGCGCTGGCCGGCCTGCTGGTAGTCGTTGGTGCGCGGGATGCGCTTGCGGGTGACCCGGCCGCTGATCTCCGGTCCCTGCTCGTCGTGCGTCGGGTACTCGGCCTCCCGCAACCCGCCCGTGATCGACGGCTCGTAGTTGACGACGGGGTTCTCGCCGCCGCCGTCCACGTGGTACGTCATCAGGCCGTCACGCTGGTTGGTGCGCACCTGGGCGTTCTTGGCCTGGTTGACGGGAAGTTGCAGGTAGTTCGGGCCGACCCGGTAGCGCTGGGTGTCGCTGTAGGAGAAGGTCCGGCCGACCAGCATCTTGTCGTCGGAGAAGTCCAGGCCGTCGACGAGGACGCCGGTGCCGAAGGAGATCTGCTCGTTCTCGGCGAAGAAGTTCTCCGGCATCCGGTCGAGCACCATCCGGCCGACCGGCTTCGGCGGGAAGTCCTGCTCGGGCCAGGTCTTGGTGTCGTCCAGCGGGTCGAAGTCCAGCTCCGGGTGGTCGTGGTCGTCCATCATCTGTACCAGCAGCTCCCACTCCGGGTACTCGCCGCGCGCCACCGCCTCGTAGAGGTCCTTGGTGGCGTGCCCGAGGGAGTCGGCCTGGACGTTGGCCGCGTCCTCCTCGGTCATGCTGCGCACGCCCTGCTTGGGCATCCAGTGGTACTTGACCAGCACGGTGCGGCCCTCGGCGTTGACCCACTTGTAGGTGTTCACGCCGAAGCCCTGCATGTGGCGGTAGTCGGCGGGGATGCCGCGCGGGCTGAACAGATTGACCAGCATGTGCATCGACTCCGGCGTCTGCGACATGAAGTCGAAGATGCGCCGGGGCTGCTGCTCGAAGGTCACCGGGTCCGGCTTGAGGGCGTGGATGACGTCCGGGAACTTGATCGCGTCCCGGATGAAGAAGACGCCGAGGTTGTTGCCGACCAGGTCCCAGTTGCCGTCCTCGGTGTAGAACTTCACCGCGAAACCGCGGGGGTCTCGGGCCGCCTCGGAGGAGTCGCGTCCGCCGATGACGGTGGAGAAGCGGACGGCCACGTCGGTGCGCTTGCCGCGCTCCTGGAACAGCTTGGCCCGGGTGTACCGGTCGATCGGCTCGTCGCCCCAGGCGCCGTACGCCTCGAAGTACCCGTACGCGGTGACGCCGCGGGCGTGCACGACCCGCTCCGGGATGCGCTCCCGGTCGAAGTGGCTGATCTTCTCCAGGAACTGGTAGTTCTCCAGCGTGGCCGGGCCGCGGGCGCCGACCGTGCGCTGGTTCTGGTTGTCGTAGACCGGATGGCCCTGCCGGTTGGTGAGCACCTTGCGGTCGTCGCCGGGAGCAGGGCCCTGGCTCGATACGTCCGTCATGGTTTCGTGGGCTCCTTCGTGCGTGACGTCAGGCGGGTGACGTCCGACTCGTGGCTTCCGTCAGGCGTGGGTGCTGCCGCGGGCAGCGCTCGGCGGCCCGCGCGGGCCGCCCGAGTACCCGGCACCGGCGGGTCACTCACCGGCCGTTCCGGCGCACCGCCCGGGACCAAGCCTCGGGCCGGACCCGGGTCCCCGCCAGCCGGGGCCGGTCGCCGCACACCCATACGTGACACCCGTCGAGGCGATCGCGAAGACGCCGGAGATCATCAACGTCGACGTTCCCGACCAGCACGGGTGGGGCGGGATGGCGGAGCTGTCGCCGCAGCCGTGACACCCGGCCGGCCGCGCGGCCGCGCCGAAGGCCCGGACACCGGTACGTCACGGTGTCCGGGCCCGGCGGCCGTCGATCCCCTCAGCCGCCGTTGAGCCGTGCGCGCAGAAGCCCCTTGCCCAGTTCGGCGCCCTTGCGGCTGTCCGCCTGCGCCTTGCGGAACAGCTCCGCGACCTCGGTGTCCTTCTGGCGCTCCGCGTCCTGGATGTAGTTCTCCAGGCGGAGCGCGTTGTTCAGGCACGACTCGACGTACCAGATCAGGTTGTAGTCCTTGTCCTGCGTACCGGTCAGGCCGCCGGTCTCCGTGCCGCTGGTCATGCGGGCCTCCTCTTCCTCTTGGCCGTCCTCGTTCGTTCGGGACGGCCGAGTACCCGTACCCGAGCGGTGCACACAGCCCCCGGAAGGGGCCGGCAGGACAGGAAGGGACCGGCAGGGAGGAACGGGGCGGCGGGGGCGCGACCGGTCCCCCGTTCCGGTCGTGCCCCCGCGGCCCGTTGAACGTACGCGGACGACTCGGCCGTTGTGAACCGTGTCGATGCCCGTCGGCGGGCCGTCCTGGCTCAGCCGTGCACAGGTGAGTCCACGTTGTCCGGGTTCGTCCCGTGCAGGACGGGCTGGTCGAGGTCCCCCACCGCCAGATGGGCCAGGACGACCTCGTACAGGTCGCTGCCGGCGTCGAGCAGCCGGCGTTCGAGCACGGGCTCGGCGCTGCGCACGTGCTCCCGCACGGTCTGGGCGTGGACACCGAGGGTCCGCGCGGCCCGCTCGGCGTTGCCGCCGACGGCGAGCCAGGCGCGCAGTGTGCGGCGCAGGTTCCGGGTATCGGTCTCCAGCCGGCCGAGCAGATCGTGCGCCCAGGTGCGCAGCGCGGGCCCGGTCAGCAGGTCCGCCAGCCGGGCGGCGCCCGGATTGCCGGGGGCGCCGCCGGCCGGGTGCCGGTCCAGCCCGGCCTGGGCGTTCAGCGCGAGGTGGACGGCTGCGCGGGCGGTGAGATCGGTGAAGTCCGTGTGCAGCAGGCTCTCGACCCGGTCCATCCGGGCGCGGACCGTGTTCCGGCTGACGCCGAGGACCTTGGCCGTGCTGACGGCGGTGAACTCCAGGCCCAGGCGGGTGGTGGCGAGGAGTTCGGCTCGGGTGTGGTGCGGCAGGGTGTCCAGCGGGCGCAGTAGATGGGCCGTCCAGTGGTACAGCGCGGCCGGGTCCATCAGCCGCTCCGGGCGGGTCCGCTCGGCGTACACGGCGGCGCGCTCCTCGCGGAACCGGGCCACGGCCAGGGCACTGACCGCCTGCCCGTAGGCGGTCGCGGTGCGGGCGAGGCCGTGCCGTGCGCTGCCGCCGAGGAAGGTCCCCGGATGCCGGTCGACCAGCGTGCGCAGGATGTCGTCGGTGGCCTCGCGCGGCGTCAGGACGATCACGTGGCCGTCCATGGCCGGGCACCGCACGACGAGGGCCCGTTCGCCGGTCGCGTCGAGGCACTCCTCGGCGAGGCGGTCGCGTTGCGCGGGGGCGCACTCCATCACGTAGACGCAGGCCGTGTCGGTGTCGAGCAGCCCCGGCCACAGGCCCGCGGCGACCCGGCGCGCGGAGACGGTGTCCTCCACCATCAGCAACTGCAGGATGGCCAGGCGCAGGTCGGAGGCGGCCCGCCGGAGCCGCTGTCCCGCCGAGGTCGACTCCTGAGCGGCCAGCAGCAGGGCGACGACCTGGGCGGTGTGCGTGACGATCTCCGCGGCCGGCCGGTCGAAGGGGGTCGCGCGGGCCACCGACAGCACGGCGGCCGGGGCCGGCCGGGGCCGCTCCACCCGGACCAGGCGCAGGTGCCGCCCCCGGTCCTCGCAGGCGGCGGAGGCTATGCGGCCGGTGGCGATGTCCCGGACCAGGTCCTCGTCGAGTGCGCCGGGGGTCCCCGCCAGCAGGTGCCCGGTGCCGTCCTGCAGCGTCACGGTGGCGTCGACGGCCCCGGCCAGCCAGGAGACGACCCTGCGCACATCGCGGCCGGCCGGCCGCAGGTGGTCGAGCAGCTCCGCCGCCCACACCCCGTCGGTCGTCCCGTCGCCCTGCCGTGTCCCGTCGCTGTCTCGGCCCGCCACGTCGGCCCGCTCCTCGTCCTCGCCCCACTGTCGGCTCCAGGCCGGGGACGTTACCTCATGGCCGGCGCCCCGCCGGTACCGAAGCCGCCCCCGGCCGGCCCGCGGGCGGCATCACCCCGGGCGTGCTCCGCGCCCGTCCGCCGGAGGCATAAGCTCGACGGATGGCGAAGTACTTCGACGTGCACCCCGACAACCCCCAGCCGCGCAGCATCGCCCAGGTCGCCGACAGCATCCGCGCCGACGCGCTGATCGCGTACCCGACGGACTCCTGCTACGCCCTGGGCTGCCGCCTCGGCAGCCGCGACGGCATCGACCGGATCCGCACGATCCGTCAGCTGGACGACCGGCACCACTTCACGCTGGTGTGCCAGGACTTCGCGCAGCTCGGGCAGTTCGTGCGGATCGACAACGACGTGTTCCGGGCGCTCAAGGCCTCGACCCCCGGCAGTTACACCTTCATCCTGCCCGCGACGCGCGAGGTGCCGCGGATGCTCCAGCACCCGAAGAAGAAGACCGTCGGCGTGCGCATCCCCGACCACGTCGTCGCCCAGGCCCTGCTCAGGGAACTCGGTGAGCCGCTGCTGTCCAGCACGCTGCTGCTGCCCGGGGAGGAGGAGCCGATGACCCAGGGCTGGGAGATCAAGGACCGGCTCGACCACGTGCTGGACGCGGTCGTCGACTCCGGGGACTGCGGCACCGAGCCGACGACGGTCGTCGACTTCTCCGGCGGCGAGGCGGAGATCGTACGCCAGGGAGCGGGCGACACGTCGCGCTTCGAGTAGGAGCGGGGCCCACGGCACCGGGCCGCCCGGCGGCGGGTCACCAGCGTCCCGGCGCGGTGCCGGCGACCGGCTCCGACGGCCGGCCGTCCACACCGAACGGCACCTCCCCGGCCAGCATCACGCGGTGCATGATCCGGGGGTGGTCCAGGTGGGCGGCGTCGCTCGGGGCGAGGTGGATGGTGGCCCGGTTGTCCCAGAAGGCCACGCTGCCCGGCTCCCAGCGGAAGCGGACCGTGTACTCGGGCCGGGTCGCCTGTTCCAGCAGCATGTCGAGGACCGCCCGGCTCTCGTGCCGGGAGAGCCCGGCGATCTGCTCGACGTAGTAGCCGTTGACGAACAGCGTCCGCTCCCCCGTCTCCGGGTGGACGCGCACCAGCGGGTGCTCGCTCGCCACCTGATGGTCCAGCAGGTGCCGGACGTAGGCGTCGTCGCCGGGCCGGGGCTGGTAGCCGACGCCCAAGCGGTGTTCGGCCCGCAGCCCGTCGGCGAAGTCCCGTACCGGCCCGGACAGTCCGGCGTACGCCGCGGCGAGGTTGGCCCAGGTGGTGTCGCCGCCGTACGGCGGGACGGTCTCCGCGCGCAGGATCGTCGCGGCCGGCGGGTCGACGCGGGCTCCGTGGTCGCAGTGCCAGCCGCGCAGCAGCGTGTGGCGGCGGCGCCGCAGCCACTCGTCGTGCTCCATCCCGAACCGGCCGCCCAGTTCCAGCCGGTCGGCGGTGGTCTCGATCTCCGGGACGTCGGGCGGCGAAGCCGTGCCGCGCCGCCCGAGCACGACCGGTTCGCCGAACCGCCGGGCGAAGGCGACGTGGGCGGCGTGATCGAGTCGCTGGTCCCGGAAGAACACCACCTTCCAGCGCAGCACCGCCGCGCGGATCACGGCCACCTGGGCGTCGTCGAGGCCGCCGGCCAGGTCGACGCCGGTGATCTCGGCGCCGATGTGGCCGGCGGCCGGTTTCACTTCGACGCCCGCGGCCCGTTCCGCCGCCCGCGACGCCTCGTCCGCCGTGGCCCTGTCCGTCGTCATGCGCAACTCCGTCGGTCGTCCGTCGTCGGCTCCACCAGAGATCGTGACAGCGTTCGGCGGCGGTGGCGACAGGGCCTCGGGGCCGAGGCGGCCGACGTCCGGGCCGGCTGCCCGGGACCGCGGTGTGCGACGCGCTCCGGTTGATCGGTGCGCGCCCTGTCCGTGACTCTGGAGGGACGGCGCACCGTCGCACCGGCCGTATCTAGTCGAGGGAAAGGCCCCCCGGTGATCAGCATCCCGACGCACACGCTCAACGACGGCACGACGCTCCCGGCCCTGGGCCTGGGCACCTGGCCGCTGGACGACACCGCGGCCGAGCAGGCGGTCCGCAGCGCCCTGGAGGCGGGCTACCGGCTCGTCGACACGGCGACGAACTACCGCAACGAGACCGGTGTCGGCCGCGGTGTGGCCGGCAGCGGCGTGCCCCGCGAGGAGGTCGTGGTCACGACCAAGCTGCCCGGCCGGCACCACGGCTACGAGGAGACCCTCGCCTCCTTCGAGGAGTCCCGTGCCCGTCTCGGCCTGGACTACGTCGACCTGTACCTGATCCACTGGCCGCTGCCCCGGGTGGACAAGTACGTCGGCTCCTGGAAGGCCATGGTCAAACTGCGCGAGGACGGCCTCGTACGGTCGATCGGCGTCTCGAACTTCGCGGCCGGGCAGATCGAACGGCTGGAGAAGGAGACCGGCGTGCTGCCCTCCGTCAACCAGATCGAACTGCATCCGCTGCTCCCGCAGGACGAGCTGCGCGCCTTCCACGAGCGCAAGGGCATCCGCACCGAGAGCTGGAGCCCGCTGGGGCGCGGCAGCGACCTGCTGGACGACCCGGCCGTCGTCGCCGTCGCCGGGGCGCACGGCGTGACGCCCGCCCAGGCGGTGCTGCGCTGGCACACCCAGCTGGGCGCGGTGCCGATCCCGAAGTCGGCGGCCCCGGGGCGGCAGCGCGCCAACCTCGACGTCTTCGGCTTCCGCCTGGACGACGCCCAGATGCGGGCCGTGGCCGACCGCGATCCCCGGCGGCTCGGCGGGGATCCGGAGGTGCACGAGGAGTTCTGACCGGGGTACTCGTGGCCGGTCGGCACGGGTAGCGCAGGAGAACCGCGGGAAGCCCGCGGGAAAGGGGTCCACGGTGGGTCAGCGGAACGGGCTGCGGGAGTACCGCGGCAAGCGGGACTTCGACCGGACCGGCGAGCCGCAGGGGCGCCGGGCACCGTCCGGCGGGGACGAGGCGCCCCGGTTCGTGGTGCAGATCCACGACGCGAGCACCCTGCACTTCGACTTCCGGTTGCAGGTGGACGACGTGCTGAAGTCCTGGTCGGTGCCGAAGGGGCCGTCCGGCGACCCGCGGGACAAGCGGCTGGCCCTGCCCACCGAGGACCATCCGCTGGACTACGACCAGTTCGAGGGCGTCATCCCGGCGGGCGAGTACGGCGGCGGCACGGTGATCGTCTGGGACCAGGGCACCTACGAGCCGCTGAGCCACGACCGCCGGGGGCGGCCGGTCGACTTCGCCGAGTCGCTGGAGCGCGGACACGCCACATTCCGGCTGCGCGGGGCCAAACTGCGCGGCGAGTACGCGCTGACCCGGTTCCGCACCGGCGACGACGGCGAGGAGGCGTGGCTGCTGGTCAAGGCCGCGGGCGCCGGGGCCGGACACGGCACGCCGGACCCGCACCGGGCGCGGTCGGCGCGGACCGGCCGCACGCTGGCACAGGTCGCGGCGGCCGGCAGCGAGGAGTGACCGGGCGGCCCGGCCGGGGAACGGCCGGCGCCGGCGACGGACGAGCGAGCGGAGGCCTCAGCCCGGGGGCAGTGTCTGTTCGGCCCAGATGGTCTTGCCGCTGCCGGTCTGCCGGCTCCCCCAGCGCTGGGTGAGCTGGGCGACCAGCATCAGTCCGCGCCCGCCCTCGTCGTAGGCGTGGGCCCGGCGCAGGTGCGGTGAGGTGGAACTGCCGTCGGAAACCTCGCAGATGAGGCTGCGGTCGCGGATGAGGCGCAGCTGGATGGGCGGCTCGCCGTAGCGGATGGCGTTGGTGACCAGTTCGCTGACGACGAGTTCGGTGACGAACGCGGTCTCGGCCAGGCCCCACGCCATGAGCTGCTCGGTGGCGGACTGCCGGGTGGCGGCCACCCGGGCGGGGTCCGGCGACACGTCCCAGGTGGCGACCTGGCCGTCGCCCAGCGCCCGGGTGCGGGCCAGCAGCAGCGCCACGTCGTCGCTGGGGTCCTCCGGCATCACGGCCTTGAGCACGGTGTCGCACAGGGCGTCGAGGGAGCTGGCCGGGGCGGTCAGCGTGCGGCACAGCTCGTCGGTGGCGTGGTCGACGTCGCGGTCGCGGCCCTCGACGAGACCGTCGGTGTAGAGGGCGACGACGGAGCCCTCGGACAGCGTCAGCCCCGTCGCCTCGAACGGCAGCCCGCCCACGCCGAGCGGGGGCCCGGCGGTCATGGGGACCAGCCGGGCGGTGCCGTCGGGGAGGACCAGCGCGGGCGGCGGATGGCCGGCCGCGGCCAGGCAGAGCTCGCGGGTGACCGGGTCGTAGACGGCGTACAGGCAGGTGGCGCCCAGTTCGGCGACCTCGCCGTTGTCGTCGGCCGCGAGGTGGGTGACCAGGTCGTCGAGGTGGGTGAGGAGTTCGTCGGGCGGCAGGTCCACGTCGGCGAGGGTGCGTACGGCCGTGCACAGCCGGCCCATGGTCGCCGAGGACGCGATGCCGTGGCCGACGACGTCCCCGACGACGAGGGCCACCCGGCTGCCGGACAGCGGGATCACGTCGAACCAGTCGCCGCCGATACCGGCCGCCGACCCGGAGGGCAGGTACCGGTGCGCGACCTCGACCGCGGCCTGTCCGGGCAGGCCCCGGGGCAGCAGGCTGTGCTGCAGGGCCAGCGCGGTGCTGCGCTCGCGGGCGAAGCGGCGGGCGTTGTCGATGCAGACGGCGGCCCGGCTGGCGAGTTCCTCGGCCAGCACCACGTCGTCGGCGTCGTAGGGGTCCTGGGGGGCGGCGCTGGCCAGTACCGCGACGCCGAGACTGGTGCCGCGGGCGCGCAGCGGCACTGCCAGGGCGGAGCAGACACGGTCCCGGAAGGAGCGGTTCTGCGGAGCCTCGGCGTTGCGCTTCCGCATCCACCGGTCGAAGTCCGGGTCGCCCGGGGCGGTCAGTATCGCCCGTCCCTCCCTCAGGGCCCGCGCGGGCGCCGAGTACGGCGGGTAGAGGTCGCTCTGGCCGAGATGGATCGAGGGTCGGGGTTCCCCCTCGATGGCGGCGCCGTGGGCCACCCGGCGCAGTTCGACGGCGTCGGCCGGCACCGTGAAGGGCTCGTCCGCGCCGAGCACCCAGTCGAGCAGGTCGACGCTGGCGAAGTCGGCGAAGCGCGGGACCAGGAGTTCGACCAGTTCCTCGGCGGTGCGCACCACGTCCAGGGTGGTGCCGATGGCGGCGGCGGCCTCGTTCAGCACGACCAGTCGCTGCCGGGCCCAGTGCTGCTCGGTGCTGTCGAACGCCGCGACGGCGACCGCGGTGACCTCGCCGGACGGGTCGAGGATCGGCCACATCTCGATGGTCCGGGCCTCCTCCCGGACCACGGGCCCCCTGGTGACGCTTTCGCAGCTGACGGGGCGGCCGGTCTCGGCCACCGTCCGCAGCTGCCGTGCGATGGCCAGGTGGTCGACGTCCATGTTCCGCATCGTGTCCGGCAGATACCGCCCGAGCAGTTCGTCCTCGGTCATGCCCAGCATGCGGCACGCGGTGTCGTTGGCCCCCAGGTAGTGCTGCCGGACGTCGAAGACGGACATCGCCACGGACGCCTGCCGGAAGACCTCCCCGGTGAGGGGCTCACGGCCCCTTTGGGGAGGATCGGCGGTGACCACGTACGCGCCCGGCTCGCCGTCCCCGGCCAGCAGCCGGCAGGCCCGCAGGCCGAGGGGGACGGTGGAGCCGTCCCGGTGGCGGATCAGGACGGGGCCCGACAGC
The DNA here is from genome assembly GCF_047946815.1 of Streptomyces hamibioticus. Lineage (NCBI taxonomy): Bacteria > Bacillati > Actinomycetota > Actinomycetes > Kitasatosporales > Streptomycetaceae > Streptomyces > Streptomyces hamibioticus. The sequence goes on along the minus strand of NZ_JBKKQY010000001.1, from coordinate 6,997,451 downwards.
GCGGACAGGGCACCGGGTGCCACGTCCTCGGCCAGCAGCTCCCGCGCGGGCCGCCCCACCGCTTCCTCGGCCGAGTAGCCGGTCAGCCGGCGGGCGCCCGCGCTCCACCCCGTCACCATGCCGTGGGTGTCCACGATCGCCGCAGCCGAGGCGTGCTCCATGTCGTCCAGGATTATCCGTTTACGGCCCGGTATCAACCGCGGCGGTGTCCTGCCCGGCCGCTCCGCCCCGGCGTGCACGCAGGGCGGCGAGGGCGCGGTCGGCGTGGGCGGCCATCCGCAGTTCGCTGCGGACGACCTCCAGGACCGTGCGGTCCTGCCCGACGACGAAGGTGACCCGCTTGGTGGGCGCCAGGGAGAACCCGCGCCGCACGCCGAACCGCTCACGCACGGTGCCGTCCGCGTCGGAGAGCAGCGGCATGCCGAGGCCGTGCCGCCCGGCGAACTCGCTCTGCCGCTCGACGGGGTCGCCGCTGATGCCCACCGGCCGGGCTCCGACGGCGGCGAACTCGGCGGCGAGGTCACGGAAGTGGCAGGCCTGGGCGGTGCAGCCGGGGGTGAGGGCGGCGGGGTAGAAGAACAGCACGACGGGCCCGTCGGCGAGCAGGCCGGACAGCCGGCACACGGTGCCGGTCTCGTCCGGCAGCGCGAAGTCCTCGACCGTGTCGCCCACGGCGGGGCGCCCGCTCACGGCCGGCCCTCGGCGCCCTTGCTCACGCTGCGGGCCCACAGCACGAGCGGCACCTGCAGCGGCAGCCGCCCGTAGGCGGCGGCCCTCAGCGGGGCGGGGCGGTGACGCCAGTCGACGGCCATCCGCACGTTGGCGGGGAACACCGCGGCGAAGAAGGCGGCGGTGCCCAGTGCGGCGGCCTTCCGGGTGCGCGGCAGGGCGATGCCCGCGGCCAGCGCCAGTTCGGCGGCGCCACTGGCGTACGTCCAGGCGCGGGGCGTTCCCGGCAGGCCGCGGGGCACGATCGCGTCGAACGGACGCGGCTGGGCGAAGTGGGCGACGCCGGCGGCGGCCAGCAGACCGGCGAGCAACAGGGGTGAGCGTTCGGAACGGGACATGGTTCCTCCTCCGGGGGGCCTGCCGCGCGATATTACTGGACGGTAAGAAGGGTGGCGGCCGGACCGGCTCCACTCGGCCACGGCGCCGGTCGATGCCGGGCGGGCGGCCGACCACGCGGCGGCGCGCCCGGCAGCGACCCGGCCGGGGGCCGGTTCACCGGCTCCGGTGGCGGCGGCCAGGGTCTTTTGCCCCACCCTCCGGTGTGCGGTGTGCGCGGACGTCAGGCGGGGGCGGCCGGCTGCCGGGCGGTGTCCTCGTCGGCCGCGTGGGCGGAGAAGTCGTCGACCATGCGGTGGAAGAGGGTGGCGAGCTGCCGGAGCTCCTGGGGCGACCAGTCGGCCAGGGCCGCCTGCATGCCGCGGGCGCTCGTGGCCCGTACCCGCTCCACGGCCCGCCAGCCGGCCTCGGTGAGCTCGACGCGCTGGGCGCGACGGTCCTCGGGGTCGGGGACACGGGTGACGTATCCCGACCGCTGGAGCTGCTGCACCGTGCGGGTGACGTGCGAGGCCTCCACCCCCAGCCGCGCGGCCAGCTCACCCGGGCGCACCCCGTCGCAGTCGGCCACCTGACGCAGCAGGACCACGGCGGCCCGGTCCAGCGGCACGCCCGCCAGGGCCATCAGGCGGTCGTGCTGCCGGTGCCGCGTGCTCAGATAGGTGATGCGGGCGAGCGCGCGCTCGATCTCGGTCACCTCGGGGGTCGCGGCGTCCTCGGGCGGCTGTGGCGTGGACATGCGGCCACTTTACTCTCTCTTTGCGTGACTCAAGTAAGCGCCCCGGCGTTCAGGCGAACCTGCCGGGGAACGCGCGTGGCGGGGTACGGACCCGTCGACAACTCCTGCGTGGAGCTGCCGCTGATCCCTCCGATGCTCGCCACGCCCGGCACCCTGCCGCCGGCCGCGCAGGACGCGCGGTGGGCGTACGAGACCAAGCAGGACGGCCAGCGCGTGGTGGTCTACCTGCCCGGCGACGGCAGCGTGCGGCTGCGCGCCCGCTCCGGCCAGGACATCACGGTGGCCTATCCGGAACTGCACCCGCTGGCCACCGCGCTCGGCTCCACCCCGGCCGTCCTGGACGGGGAGATCCTGGCCCTCGACGACGAGGGACGCGCCGACTTCCAGCTGCTGCAGTCCCGGATGGGCCTGGCCCACGACCCCGCCCTGGCCGCGCGCCGGGCCTCGAAGGTCCCCGTCCACCTCGTGCTCTTCGACGCCCTGCACCTGTCCGGCCGCTCCCTGGTGTCCCTCGGCTACACACGCCGGCGCGGACACCTGGAGGATCTCGGCCTCGACGGGCCCTCCTGGTCGACCCCGGCCGCACTGGTCGGCCACGGCGAGCAGGCGCTGCGCGCGACCCGCGAGCACGGCCTGGAGGGCCTGGTCTGCAAGCGGCTGGACTCGGTCTACGAACCGGGGGTGCGGTCGCGCGCCTGGATCAAGATCCGCAACATGCACAGCGAGGACGTCGTCGTGGGCGGCTGGCTGCCCGGCAAGGGGCGGCTGACCGGTCTGCCGGGCGCGGTCCTGGTGGGTCAGCGCGCGGCGGGCCGACTGCGCTACGTCGGCGGTGTGGGCACCGGCTGGAGCGCGGCCGAGCGCACCGAGCTGGCCGCGCTGCTGCGGGCCGCCGCGACCGGCGTGTGCCCCTTCGACCCCGTACCGGCGGTGCCGGGGGCGCGCTGGGTGGTGCCCCGGCTGGTCGGGGAGGTCCGGTTCAGCACCCGCACCCGGGAGGGGATGCTGCGCCAGCCCTCCTGGCTGCGGCTGCGCCCGGACCTGGCGCCCGAGGAGTCGGCCGCCGACATCCCGGACGACCTCGCCTGACGCCACGTCAGGCGCCGGGCACCGGCCCGTCCTCGAGTGTTGAGCCGCCCTTCACCACCGGTGCGCCCACACCCCCTTGGCCCGCCGGGGCACCAGCCGTCAAGCTGAACTCCCTTGCCCCCCACAGCCGTTGGGCTGCGCCCGGACCCCAAGGAGGACGCAGTGACGTCACGTACGTCCCGAAACCGCCGCCGAAGACTGCTCGCCGTGCCGGCCGGTGCCCTCGCTCTCGTCGTCGCCTCGGCCACCACCGCCTTCGCCGCTCCGCCCCCGGCCCTGCCGGGCAACGCCGACGCCCAGGAGCGGGCGTACCAGCCCGCCTTCGACTACGACACCGACGGCTGCTACCCCGCGCCGGCCATCGGCCCCGACGGCACGGTCAACGGCGGCCTGAAACCGACCGGCGCCCTCAACGGCAACTGCCGGGACGCCTTCGACCTGGAAAACACCAACTCCTACTCGCGCGCCAAGTGCGACAACGGCTGGTGCGCGTACCTGTACGGCTTGTACTTCGAGAAGGACCAGGCGCTGCCGGGCAGCAGCCTGGGCGGCCACCGGCACGACTGGGAGCACGTGGTGGTGTGGGTGCGCGACGGCACCGTCGAGTACGTCTCGACCTCCCGGCACGGCTCGTACGCCGTGCACGCGCGCTCGGCGGTCCGCTTCGAGGGCACCCACCCGAAGGTCGTCTACCACAAGGACGGCGTCGGCACCCACTGCTTCCGCCTGGCCGGCGCGAACGACGAACCGCCGGAGAACCACGAGCGCAGCTGGCAGTACCCGGCGCTGGTCGGCTGGAACGGCTACCCGGCCGGGCTGCGGGAGAAGCTGAGCGCCCACGACTTCGGCAGCGCCAACTTCGGCCTCAAGGACGGCAGCTTCGCCTCCCAGCTGGCCTCGGCCAAACCCGCCGGCATCCCGTTCGACCCGTACGCCTGATCCGGAACGGCGCCAATGCGGGCACCCGTCGGCACTAGGGTGTCCGCATGTCCGCCCCGGAACCGGTCCGCATCGTCTCCCGCGACTCCCCCATGGCCCTGGCCCAGGTGGAGCGGGTCCGCGCCGAGTTGTCCGGCCTGCATCCCGGTGTACGCACCGAGGTGGTGCCCGTGAAGACCACGGGCGACAAGTGGCTGGGCGACCTGTCGCAGGTCGAGGGCAAGGGCGCGTTCACCAAGGAGGTGGACGCCGCGCTCCTGGCGGGCGGGGCCGATCTGGCGGTGCACTGCCTCAAGGACGTGCCCGCCGACCGGCCGCTGCCCGCCGGCACGGTGTTCGCGGCGTTCCTGAAGCGGGACGACGTCCGTGACGCCCTGATCGACCCGGCCGGCCGCGCCCTCGACGAACTCCCGCCGGGCACGCGCATCGGCACCTCGTCGGTGCGCCGCGTCGCCCAACTGGCCGCCACCCATCCGCATCTGCAGTGCGTACCGTTCCGCGGCAACGCTAACCGGCGGCTGGCGAAGCTGGCCGCGGGCGAGGCGGACGCGCTGCTGCTCGCGGCCAGCGGCCTGGAGCGCATCGGCCGCACCGACGTGATCAGCGAGATCCTCTCCCCCGAGACGATGATGCCGCCGATCGGGGCGGGCATCCTCGCGTTGCAGTGCCGGGCGGACGACACCCGGCTGATCGACACGGTCAGCGCCCTCGGTCATCCGGACACGCACCGGGAGGCCACCGCGGAGCGCATGTTCCTGCACGTCCTGCAGGGGCATTGCAACAGCCCGATCGCCGGGTACGCGCGCGTGGACCGCGGCGGCGAACTCTCCCTGGGGGGCTGTGTGTTCACCCCGGACGGCAAGACCCGGCTGAACGCCCACGAATGGGCCGGCCGGCTGGACGCGGCCGCCCTCGGCACCTCGGCCGCCGTGGCACTGCTGCGGCAGGGCGCCCGCGAGATCATCGACGCCATCCCGCACTGACGCGGGGCGGCCGGACTCAGGCGGTGCCCTCCCCCGCCTGGTCCCGCAGGAACGCGCTCACCTGGTGCGCGAGGCCCCCGTCCCGCCCGGCGCCCGCGGCGGGCCCGGGGGGCTGGTCGTGCAGACCGATGCCGCCCGTCCACAGCCGCCGGCCGGTCCACTCGTCGTCGACACGCAACTGCACCTGCACGTCCACCTGGCCCAGGTGCGCCTCCGGGCCGGCGGCGTAGAGCACGGCGGTGGCCCGGCGCAGCGGGTAGACGTCGAAGCCCTCGATGAACTGGGAGCTGCGCCAGTCGAGGAAGGCACCCTCCCCGTCGGGCCCGATCCGTACGTCGATCTGGCCGTCCTCCAGGTGCACGCAGGCCTGCCGCTCCCCGCGGTTCTCGACGGTCACCCGGACGCTGAAGTACGTGAGCCCCTCGGCCGCGTCGTCCCGTCCGCGCGGCGGCTCGGCCGGTTCGACACGGTGGACGCGGACCCGCAGACCGGCGTGTTCGTCGTACTCCTGCCAGTCCCCGACCACGTTCGGCTCGTACACACTGCACCTCTCGACCTCTGAGAGCTGCTTCCTATCTGTGTGCTCAGTGCACTGTCAAATGAGCAGAATGCGCTGTGGCCAGGGCCTTCACCCGTTTTGATCGGTGATCAAGCGATGCGCAGCGGGAATCCGCCGGCGCCCCGCCACCGGGCCGCCCCCGGCGTGCCGCACATCACGTTCCGCACGGTGACCGTCCGGTTCCGCACGGCCCTGGCCGCTCTCGCGCACACCTGGCCCCACGGATCCGTTTGGCGTAGTTCAGGGGGTTATATGGGTGATTGTTTGGAAATCGGTGCGGCCGGGAAGGGGCAGGGAAGTGCTTCGGACCGGAAGGCACGCCATCCAGCACCCCTGCTGAGGGAGGTGCGCATGACGCGTATCGCCGGCAGAACCAAGCAGCATCCGCACGACGACGCCCCGGACACGGCCGCGGCCTTCGAGCGGCTCGCGAGGTTGCCGGACGGCCCGGAGCGCAAGGCGCTGCGGGACGAGCTGATCCGGGTCTGGCTGCCCATGGCGGAGCGGATCGCGGTCCGCTTCCGCGGACGCGGCGAGAATCTGGAGGATCTCTACCAGGTGGCGGCCCTGGGCCTGGTCAAGGCCGTCGACCACTACGACCCCGCTCGCGGTCACGCCTTCGAGGCCTATGCCGTACCGACCGTGACCGGTGAGATCAAGCGGCACTTCCGCGACCACATGTGGACCCTGCACGTGCCCCGCCGGATCCAGGACCTGCGCAACCGGGTACGCCGTGCCCTCAAGGAACTGGCGCAGACGACCCCGGGCCGGGCCCCGACGGTGGAGGAGATCGCCGAGCACGCCCATCTGACGGCCGTCGAGGTGCGCACCGGCATGGAGGCGCTGGAGTGCTTCTCCGCCCTCTCCCTGGAGGCCGAGATGCCCGGCACCGACGGCTACGCCCTCGGGGACGCGCTCGGCGGGCCGGACCCCGCCTTCGACACGGTGGTGGACCGGGTGGCCGTACGGCCCTGCCTGGAAGCGCTGCCCGAGCGCGAGCGCACCATTCTCTACCTGCGCTTCTTCCGGGGCATGACACAGAGCCGGATCGCCCAGCAGCTGGGCATCTCCCAGATGCACGTCTCCCGCCTGCTCAGCGGCTGCTTCGCCCAGCTCCGCGAGGAGATCCTCGCGGAGACGAACTGACGACGGCCGCCCACCGGGCCCCCAGAGCCCGCCTCCCCCGGCCCCCGGCCGCCCCTCTGCCTCCGCGGCCGCTCGAGGCGGCTACCTCCGCGGCCGCTCGGGCGGAGCACCGGGGATCTGGGCGGGGCCGTGGCGGTCCAGCGCGTCCTCCAGTTCGGCGCGGATCTCGGCGGGCATCACTCCGGTGCGTCCCCACAGGACGATCAGCTCCGCCACGTTGCGCAGCTTGACGTTGGTGTGCTGGGAGACCTCCTTCAGCACGCTCCATCCCTGGTCCGGGGCGACCCGGCCCAGGGCGACGATCATGCCGATCGCCTGGTCCACGACGGCGTGCGAGACCACCGCCTCCTTCAGCTGCCGGACCTGTTCCTGCAGCTCGAAAATCTCGTTCGAACCCCCGTCACCGGGCATGGTCACCTCCGGGTGCGGTGCGCCGCCACCGCCTGTGCCGCGCGGGTTTCGCCCCGTCGCTTCCATGGTCGTCATCTCCGTCTCCTCCTGCCACCGCTCTGCTCACTGGGCCGTCCGGGCCGTTGTGCCGTCGTTTCACTGGTGCGGTCGGGGTACTCGGCAGGCGCACCCAGCCCTTCCGGCCGGACACTGGTGGGGAACCGGTGGCTGCCGGTGGACGAGACCAGGACGCGACAGTGATGAACCACGACATGACCTCCCCCACCGGTGCGAAGGCGAAGAACGTCCTCTCCACCCACTCGGTGTTCGGGGCCCCCTGCTGGGTGAGTCTGACCAGCCATGATCTGACGGCCACCGAGGACTTCTACTCGGCCGTGCTGGGCTGGCGGTGGCGGCCCGCCCGGCTGGGCGACCGCTTCCGCATCGCCCTGGCGGACGGAGCGCCGGTCGCCGGTATCGCCGCGGTCGCCTCGATGTGGCAGATGGCCGTGGCCTGGACGCCGTACTTCGCGGTGATCAGCGCGGACCAGGCCGCCGCCCGGGTCCAGGAGCGCGGCGGTACGGCGGCGGTCGGACCGATCTCGCTGCCACCGGGGCGCGCGGCGCTGCTGGCCGACCGGGACGGCGCGACCTTCGGGGTCTGGGAGGGGGAGCTGTTCACCGACTGGGAGACCTGGCGGCACGCGCAGCCCGCCTTCATCAGACTCCACACGCGCGACGCCTTCGACGCCGCCATCTTCTACGGCCAGGTCCTCGACTGGGCGTCGGGCCGGCCCGGCTGCTGCGAGGTCGACTACGAGGGGGAGGAGGTCGTCCTGCGCAGCCGGGGCGACGTGGTCGCGCGGATCGAGTCGGGCGCCCTGGAATCGGCCCCCGACCCGACCATCCGCCCGCACTGGCAGGTCCACTTCTACGCCGACGACGTCGAGGCCTGCGCGCGGGCCGCGGAGCTGCACGGCGGCAGCGTGCTGTCCAAGGGCGGCGACGAGGCCGTGCTCCGTGACCGGGACGGCGCGCAGTTCACGGTGACCGCGCGCCGCGAACGCTGACCTCATGGCGTCGGCCGGCCGGTCCGGGAGGGCCGGGACAGCAGCACCAGGCTGCGCGGCTCGACGGTCCGCACCGTGCCGGCCTTGTGCTCCGCCTCGTCCGGGGCGTCCTCGGGGCCGGCGGTGTCGATCAGCGCGGTCCAGCGCTCGCCGTAGGTGACGTCCGGCAGCCGGAAGTCGGCCGGCTCCCAGTGGCTGTTGAGCAGCAGCAGGAAGGAGTCGTCCACCACCGGCCGGCCGCATGGGTCGGGCTCGGCGATGGCGTCGCCGTTGATGAAGACACCGACGGCGTGGGCGTCGGAGCGCTGCCAGTCGTCGTCGGTCATCTCCCGCGCGTCCGGCCGCAGCCACACCAGGTCGGGCAGCGGCTGGTCGGCGTTGGTGACCGTCTCGCCGCGGAAGTAGCGCCTGCGGCGCAGCACGGGGTGGGCGGCGCGCAGCGCGATGAGCTGCCGGGTGAAGTCCAGCAGGGAGCGCTGCTCGCCGGAGAGCCGCCAGTCGATCCAGGAGATCTCGTTGTCCTGGCAGTAGGCGTTGTTGTTGCCGCGCTGGGTGCGGCCCAGTTCGTCGCCGTGGCAGAGCATCGGGATGCCCTGCGACAGCAGGAGGGTGGCCAGGAAGTTGCGGTGCTGGCGGGCGCGCAGCCGCAGGACGGCCCGGTCATCGGTCCGGCCCTCGGCACCGCAGTTCCAGGACCGGTTGTGGCTCTCGCCGTCCCGGTTGCCCTCGCCGTTGGCCTCGTTGTGCTTGTCGTTGTAGGAGACGAGGTCACGCAGGGTGAACCCGTCGTGCGCGGTCACGAAGTTGACGCTGGCGCGCGGGCGGCGCCGGCTGTGCTGGTACAGGTCGGAGGAGCCGGTCAGCCGGGAGGCGAACTCGCCGAGCGTGTGCTCCTCCCCGCGCCAGAAGTCCCGTACGGCGTCCCGGTACTTGCCGTTCCACTCCGACCACAGCGGCGGGAAGTTGCCGACCTGGTAGCCGCCCTCGCCGACGTCCCAGGGCTCGGCGATCAGCTTCACCCGGCTGATCACCGGATCCTGCTGGATCAGGTCGAAGAACGCCGACAGCCGGTCCACCTCGTGGAACTGCCGGGCCAGGGTGGCCGCGAGGTCGAAGCGGAAGCCGTCGACGTGCATCTCGGTCACCCAGTACCGCAGCGAGTCCATGATCAGCTGGAGCACGTACGGGTGCCGCATCAGCAGGCTGTTGCCGGTGCCGGTGGTGTCGTAGTAGTGCTGCCAGTCGCCGTCCACCAGACGGTAGTACGAGGCGTTGTCGATGCCGCGGAAGGAGAGGGTGGGGCCCTTCTCGTTGCCCTCGGCGGTGTGGTTGTAGACGACGTCGAGGATGACCTCCAGGCCGGCCTCGTGCAGCGTCTTGACCATCGACTTGAACTCGGTGACCTGCTGCCCGCGGGTGCCGTGGGCGGCGTAGCCGTTGTGCGGCGCGAAGAAGCCGATGGTGTTGTAGCCCCAGTAGTTGGACAGCCCGCGGGCCTGGAGCACGCCGTCCTGCACGAACTGGTGCACCGGCATCAGCTCCACGGCGGTCACGCCGAGCGAGGTGAGGTGGTCGACGACCGCCGGGTGCGCCAGCCCCGCGTAGGTACCCCGCAGTTCGGCGGGCACCTCGGGGTGGGTCCGGGTCATGCCCCGTACGTGGGCCTCGTAGATGACGGTGTCCGCGTACGGCCGCCGGGGCGGGCGGTCGTCGCCCCAGTCGAAGAACGGGTCGGTGACCACGCCGAGCATGGTGTGCCCGGCGCTGTCGGCCGGGTCGGGCCGGCCCGGGGTCCGTTCGAGCAGCGAGGGGTGGTTGTCCACCTGCCCGTCCACCGCCCTGGCGTACGGGTCGAGCAGCAGCTTCGCCGGGTTGCACCGGTGGCCCACGGCCGGGGCCCAGGGGCCGTGCACCCGGTAGCCGTAGCGCTGCCCCGGGCCCACGCCGGGCAGGTAGCAGTGCCAGACGAAGCCGTCGACCTCGGGCAGCGGGATGCTGCTGTGGGTGCCGTCGTCGTCGACGAGGATCAGCTCGACGCGTTCGGCGACCTCGCTGAACAGGGCGAAGTTGGTGCCCTGTCCGTCGAACGCGGCGCCCAGCGGGTAGGGGTGCCCGCTCCAGACGGGCATCCCCTTCCAGTTAGGCCTGGCGGCGCTCACCGGGCCTCCTCCAGGACACCGTTCGTGGTGCTGCCCGGACCGGCCAGCCGGGCGACCGGCATGACCTCGCGCGGCACCTCCAGGCCCTCCTGGGTGATGGGCTCCGGCGCCGTCGGCACCAGCGGGATGCGCTCGCCGGCGCGGGCGCGCTGCGAGAACCAGATCACCTTGGCCCCGGTATCCGTGGCGCAGCAGCCCCAGCCGTCGCTGGTCGCGGCCAGGTGCTGGAGGCAGCCGCGCAGGTCGTGATGGGGGCGCAGCGCGTGGTCCTTGCCGCCCACGGCGGTGATGAGGTGCTGACCGTTCCACCACATCTCGATGGAGGTGTTCTTGTCGCTCGCGTGCTCGTCGATCGCCCGCAGCAGCATCTCGGCGCCGCCGCACACGGGGTCCACGAGGTTCTCCAGGTCCCAGAACTTCAGGTGAGCGGCCAGGATGCGCCTGACCTGTCCGACCCGTTCCGGGCTGACTTCCACGTCGAGGTGGTAGTAGCAGGGCACTGCGGTCTTCATCGCTGTTGGCTCCTCACCGCGAAGCTCTCGCTCCCCTCGGCCCAGGCGGGCCGGGCCCCGTGAACGGAGCGTGAGCATGTGTCGCTTCTGAGTCACTCCAGAGTGGGAGCAGTAGTCCATTCGTGCAACACGAGAGACACCCGAGGTAGTTGAAGATCCAACAGGACGGTGTGTGTCCGCACGTGCACCATGTGTGAAGAACTCGATCGCCCGCATCGAGTCCCGGAAGGGGACGTCGCCATGCTGCTACCCGCGAAAGCCGAAGTCGCCCGGCAGCTGCGTCATTACCGCTCCTGGGAGCGCCTGATGCTGGCCTCGCCCGCCGACCGGGCGGTGCGGGCCACGTTCGAGGACTCGGGCTACACCCTGTGCGTGCTGATGGGCAAGCGCTGCGCACGGGAGGCCGCGGACGCCGCCGAGCGGTATCTGCGGACGAGCCTGGTCACCTATGCGCGGGAGCAGAACGAACGTCCCCGGGAGGCCCGGGCGGCCAGACGGGGCCCGCCGGTGACGGACCGGCGTTCCCCGGCCGTGCGGAAGAGCCCCTCCGGCGCGGTTTGACCCCTGGACGGGCTGGATGAGGCCCGGCTTCGAGCACGGCGGAGGTGAGAACCGATGAGTACGACCGCGGAGATCGGGCGTATCCCGGTGCGGGACGTCCACCCGGCGGTGGAGTGCGGCCGGCGCCCGGCGAAGGCGGTGGCCGGGGAGACGTTCGAGGTCACCGCCACCGTGTTCCGGGAGGGACATGACGCGGTGGGCGCCAACGTCGTCCTGACCGACCCCGAGGGCCGCCCCGGCCCGTGGACGCCCATGCGGGAGCTGGCCCCGGGCACCGACCGCTGGGGCGCCGAGGTCACGCCGGGCACCCCGGGCCACTGGAGCTACCGCGTGGAGGCGTGGAGCGATCCGATCGCGACCTGGCGGCACCACGCCCGGATCAAGGTCCCGGCGGGGATCGACACCGGTCTGGTCCTGGAGGAGGGCGCCGAGTTGTTCGCGCGCGCCGCCGCCGGGGTCCCCCGCAACGCCGGGCGTGCCGTGGTGATGGCCGCGGCCCGGACGCTGCGCGACGACGCACTGCCGGTGGCCACCCGGCTGGCGGCGGCGCTGACGCCGGAGGTGGACGCGGTGCTGGCCCGGTATCCGCTGCGGGAGCTGGTCACCGCCTCCGACCCGCTGCCGCTGCTGGTGGAACGCGAGCGGGCCCTGTACGGCTCCTGGTACGAGTTCTTCCCCCGCTCCGAGGGCACCCCCGAGCAGCCCCACGGCACCTTCCGCACCGCCGCCCGCCGCCTCCCGGCGATCGCCGCGATGGGCTTCGACGTCGTCTACCTCCCGCCGATCCACCCCATCGGCACCACCTTCCGCAAGGGCCGCAACAACACCCTCACCGCCACCGCCGACGACGTCGGCGTCCCCTGGGCCATCGGCTCCCCCGAGGGCGGCCACGACACCGTCCACCCCGACCTGGGCACCCTGGACGACTTCGACCACTTCGTCGCCCGCGCCACCGGCCTCGGCCTGGAGATCGCCCTCGACTTCGCCCTCCAGTGCTCCCCCGACCACCCCTGGGTCGCCAAACACCCCGACTGGTTCCACCACCGCCCCGACGGCACCATCGCCCACGCCGAGAACCCGCCCAAGAAGTACCAGGACATCTACCCCCTGGCCTTCGACGCCGACATGGACGGCCTGATCGCCGAAACGCTGCGCGTCCTGCGCCACTGGATGGCCCACGGCGTGCGGATCTTCCGCGTCGACAACCCGCACACCAAACCCGTCGTGTTCTGGGAACGCGTCATCGCGGACATCAACCGCACCGACCCCGACGTGATCTTCCTCGCCGAGGCCTTCACCCGCCCGGCGATGATGCACACCCTCGCCCAGATCGGCTTCCAGCAGTCCTACACCTACTTCACCTGGCGCAACACCAAAGAGGAACTCACCGAGTACCTCACCGAGCTGTCCGGCGAGGCGGCCTCCTACATGCGGCCGAACTTCTTCGCCAACACCCCCGACATCCTGCACGCCTACCTCCAGCACGGCGGCCGGCCCGCCTTCGAGGTCCGCGCCGTCCTGGCCGCCACCCTCTCCCCCACCTGGGGCATCTACAGCGGCTACGAACTGTGCGAGAACACCCCGCTGCGCGAGGGCAGCGAGGAATACCTCGACTCCGAGAAGTACCAGCTCAAACCCCGCGACTGGGAAACGGCCGAACGCGAGGGCCGCACCATCACCCCGCTGATCACCAGACTCAACACCATCCGGCGCGCCCACCCGGCCCTGCACCGGCTCAGGAACCTCCGCTTCCACCACACCGACAACGACGCGGTCATCGCCTACAGCAAACGCACCGGGTCCGACGTCGTGCTGGTGGTCGCCAACCTCGACCCGCACCGCACCCAGGAGGCGACGATCTCACTGAACATGCCGGAACTCGGCCTCGACTGGCACGAGTCCACGCCGGTCCACGACGAACTGACGGGTGAGACCTACCGCTGGGGCAGGGCGAACTACGTGCGGCTGGAGCCCGGCCGGGCCCCCGCGCACGTCTTCCACGTCCAGCAGTCGTCCGCCGCGGCGCCGAACGGAGGGTCGTACGTCTCATGACCGTCAACGAGCCCGTACCGGACACCTTCGAGGACACGCCCGCCAAGGACCGGGACCCGGACTGGTTCAAACGCGCCGTCTTCTACGAGGTCCTCGTCCGCTCCTTCCAGGACAGCAACGGCGACGGCATCGGCGACCTCAAGGGCCTGACCGCCAAACTCGACTACCTCCAGTGGCTCGGCGTCGACTGCCTCTGGCTGCCGCCCTTCTTCAAGTCCCCCCTGCGGGACGGCGGCTACGACGTCTCCGACTACACCGCCGTCCTGCCCGACTTCGGCGACCTCGCCGACTTCGTGGAGTTCGTGGACGCGGCCCACCACCGCGGCATGCGGGTGATCATCGACTTCGTCATGAACCACACCAGCGACCAGCACCCGTGGTTCCAGGAGTCCCGCAAGAATCCCGACGGCCCCTACGGCGACTACTACGTCTGGGCGGACGACGACAAGCAGTACGCCGACGCCCGCATCATCTTCGTCGACACCGAGGCGTCGAACTGGACCTTCGACCCGGTGCGGGGCCAGTACTACTGGCACCGGTTCTTCTCCCACCAGCCGGACCTGAACTACGAGAACCCGGCCGTGCAGGAGGAGATGCTGGCGGCGCTGAAGTTCTGGCTGGACCTGGGCGTCGACGGCTTCCGGCTGGACGCCGTGCCCTATCTCTACGCCGAAGAGGGCACCAACTGCGAGAACCTGCCCGCCACGCACGAGTTCCTCAAGCGGGTGCGGCGCGAGGTCGACGCGCTGTATCCGGACACGGTGCTGCTGGCGGAGGCCAACCAGTGGCCGGAGGACGTCGTCGACTACTTCGGCGACTACTCCGCCGGCGGCGACGAGTGCCACATGGCCTTCCACTTCCCGGTCATGCCGCGGATCTTCATGGCCGTGCGCCGCGAGTCCCGCTACCCGGTCTCCGAGATCCTGGCCAAGACCCCGGCGATCCCCTCGGGCTGCCAGTGGGGCATCTTCCTGCGCAACCACGACGAGCTGACCCTGGAGATGGTCACCGACGAGGAGCGCGACTACATGTGGGCCGAGTACGCCAAGGACCCCCGCATGCGCGCCAACATCGGCATCCGGCGCCGGCTCGCCCCGCTGCTGGACAACGACCGTGACCAGATCGAGCTGTTCACCGCCCTGCTGCTGTCGCTGCCGGGCTCGCCGATCCTCTACTACGGCGACGAGATCGGCATGGGCGACAACATCTGGCTCGGCGACCGCGACGCCGTCCGCACCCCGATGCAGTGGACGCCGGACCGCAACGCCGGCTTCTCCACCAGCGATCCGGGCCGGCTCTATCTCCCCACGATCATGGACCCGGTCTACGGCTACCAGGTCACCAACGTCGAGGCGTCGATGGCCTCGCCATCCTCGCTGCTGCACTGGACCCGGCGGATGATCGAGATCCGCAAGCAGAACCCGGCCTTCGGCCTGGGCACCTACACCGAACTGCCCTCCTCCAACCCCGCGGTCCTGGCGTTCCTGCGGGAGTACGAGGACGACCTGGTGCTCTGCGTGAACAACTTCGCCCGGTTCGCCCAGCCCACCGAACTCGACCTGCGGGAGTTCGCCGGGCGCCATCCGGTCGAGCTGTTCGGCGGGGTGCGGTTCCCGGCCATCGGCGAGCTGCCGTATCTGCTGACCCTCGGCGGCCACGGCTTCTACTGGTTCCGGCTCACCCGAGTCGCATCCCGCATCGGCCGCCGAGTGTGAGCGGCACAGGCCGAGGAAAGGACGCGTCACCATGCCGAAGACCGCATCCCTGCGCCCGAGGCCCGCGCAGCAACTCGCCGAGCCCATGGCGTCGCTCGGCGGGCTGCTGCGCGAGTGGCTGCCGCGGCAGCGTTGGTTCGCGGGCAAGGACCGGCCCGTCACCGACCTCGGCCTGCTGTCGATGACGGAGCTGTTCCCGGGCTGTCTGCACCTGCTGGTCCACACCGGGCACGGGTCCGTGCCCGCGCCCGGCGGCACACCCCCGGCCGGCGACTGCTACCAGTTGCTGCTCGGGGTGCGCGAGCGGCCGTCGCCACGGCTGGGCCGCGCGATCATCGGGCGGGTGCAGGAGGGTCCGCTGGCCGGCCTGACGGTCTACGACGCGCTGCACGATCCGCGCACGGCCCAGCTGCTGCTGGAACGGCTGCGGCACCCCGGCACCGCCGGCCCGCTGCGCTTCGAGTGCGACCCGCTGCGGCCGGTGCCCGCCGGGCTGGTGCCCCGGCTGCTGGACGCGGAGCAGTCCAACTCCTCGCTGGTGTACGGGGACGAGTTCATCCTGAAGCTCTTCCGGCGCATCCAGCCCGGCGTCAACCCCGACCTGGAGGTGACGGGCGCGCTGGCCCGGCAGGGGTGCGGCCGGGTGCCCGCGCCGGTGGCCTGGTTCCGGACCACGCACCCGTACGGGGCGACGCTGGGAGTCCTCCAGCCGTTCCTGCCCGGCGCCGCCGACGGCTGGACGCTCGCCCTGGACGCACTGGCCGCCGCGGACGACTTCACCGCGCAGGCCCAGGAGCTGGGCCGGGCCACGGCGGACGTGCACCTGGCCCTGGCGTCGGCCTTCCCGGCCGGGGCGCCCGGGGAGAACGGCCGGACGGCGGCGGCGATGACCGAGCGGCTGACCTCCGCCGCGCACGCGGTGCCGGCGCTGCGGCCCTTCGTGCCCAGGCTGCGGTCCGCCTTCGCCGCGCTGGCCACCTGCGACGCCGGGCCCGCCGCCCAGCGCATCCACGGCGATCTGCACCTGGGCCAGGTGCTGCGGGCCGGCCGCGACTGGTTCGTCATCGACTTCGAGGGCGAGCCGTCCCGGCCGCTCGCCGAGCGCCGCAGCGTCCACTCCCCCGTGCGGGACATCGCCGGCATGCTGCGCTCCTTCGACTACGCCGCCCGGCAGCGCCGCCCGTGGCGCCCGGAGTGGGCGCGCCGCTGCCGCGAGGCCTACTGCGCGGGCTACGCCACCCGGGCCGGCTGGGACCCGCGCAAGAAGCACGGCCTGCTGCGTGCCTACGAAACGGACCGGGCCGTGTACGAGGTGCTGTACGAGGCCCGGCACCGCCCCGACTGGCTTCCCGTACCCATGGCGGCGATCGAACGACTCGCCGTGAGAGGAGACTGACATGGCCCTCCGTGACACCTCGCTCCCCGAGCCGTCCGGTCCCGTCCCGTCCGCCACCGGACCGGTCGGCACCGCGCCGCCGCTGGACCCCGACGACCGGGGCCGCCTGCTGGCGGGCGCCCACCACGACCCGCACGCGCTGCTCGGCGCCCACCCCGTGTCCGGCGGCGTCGCCTTCCGGGCGCTGCGGCCCTTCGCCCGCGCCGTGAGCGTGGTCGTCGACGGCGAGCGGCACCCCCTCGCCTCGGAGGGCGACGGCCTCTTCTCGGGCGTGCTCCCGCTGGACGCCGTCCCCGGCTACACGCTGCTGGTGGCGTACGAGGCCGGCGAGCACGAGGTGCACGACCCGTACCGGTTCCTGCCGGCGCTCGGCGAGCTGGACCTGCACCTGATCGGCGAGGGCCGGCACGAGCAGCTGTGGCGGGCGCTGGGCGCCGAGCCGATGACCCACCAGGGCGTGGCCGGCACCCGCTTCACGGTGTGGGCGCCGAACGCGCGCGGCGTGCGGGTCGCCGCGGACTTCACGTACTGGGACGGCACGGCGTTCCCGATGCGTTCCCTCGGCGCGTCCGGGGTGTGGGAGCTGTTCCTGCCCGGCGTCGGCGAGGGCACCCGGTACAAGTTCGAGATCACCTCCCAGTACGGCCACCGGTTCCTCAAGGCCGACCCGATGGCCCGCCTCGCCGAGGAGCCGCCGAACACGGCGTCCGTGGTGACGGCGTCCCACTACACGTGGGGCGACGAGGAGTGGATGCGGCACCGCGCCGACACGCCCGTGCACGAGGCCCCGTTCTCGGTGTACGAGATCCACCTCCCCTCCTGGCGCCCGGGCCTGACCTACCGGGAGCTGGCCGACGTGCTCCCCGCCTACGTCAAGGACCTCGGCTTCACCCACGTCGAGCTGATGCCGGTCGCCGAGCACCCCTTCGGCCCGTCCTGGGGCTACCAGGTGACGTCGTACTACGCGCCCACCGCGCGGCTCGGCTCGCCCGACGACTTCAAGTTCCTGGTCGACGCCCTGCACCGGGCCGGCATCGGCGTGATCATGGACTGGGTGCCGGCGCACTTCCCGAAGGACGACTGGGCGCTGGCCCGCTTCGACGGCGACCCGCTGTACGAGCCCGGGGACGCGCGCCGGGCGGAGCACCCGGACTGGGGGACGTACACCTTCGACTTCGCCCGGACCGAGGTGCGCAACTTCCTGGTGGCGAACGCCGTGTACTGGTGCGAGGAGTTCCACATCGACGGTCTGCGGGTCGACGCGGTCGCCTCGATGCTCTACCTCGACTACTCGCGCGACTCCGGCCAGTGGGAGCCCAACGCCTACGGCGGCCGGGAGGACCTGGCGGCCATGGCGTTCCTCCAGGAGATGAACGCCACCGTCTACCGGCGGTGCCCGGGCGTGGTGACGATCGCCGAGGAGTCCACCGCGTGGGGCGGGGTGACCCGGCCCACCGACACCGGCGGCCTCGGTTTCGGGCTGAAGTGGAACATGGGCTGGATGCACGACTCGCTGGAGTACATCTCCCACGAGCCGGTCCACCGCAAGTACCACCACCACGAGATGACCTTCTCGATGGTGTACGCCTACAGCGAGAACTACGTCCTGCCGATCTCGCACGACGAGGTCGTGCACGGCAAGCAGGCCCTGGTGTCGAAAATGCCCGGCGACTGGTGGCAGCGGCGCGCCAACGTCCGCGCCTACCTGGGGTTCATGTGGGCCCACCCGGGCAAGCAGCTGCTGTTCATGGGGCAGGAGTTCGCCCAGGGGGCGGAGTGGTCCGAGCAGCAGGGTCCCGAGTGGTGGCTGCTGGACGACGGGTACCACTCGGCGGGCGACCACCGTGGGGTGCGGGACCTGGTGCGCGACCTGAACACCCGCTACCGGGCGACGCCCGCACTGTGGCAGCGGGACACCGATCCCGGCGGTTTCCGGTGGGTGGCCGTGGACGCCGCCGAGGACAACGTCCTCGCGTTCCTGCGGTTCGACACGGCGGGCACCCCGCTGCTGGCGGTGTCGAACTTCTCCCCGGTCGTCCGCCACGACTACCGGCTCGACGTCCCCGAGGACGTGGTCGCCTGGCGGGAGGTCCTCAACACCGACGCCGCCCCCTACGGCGGCAGCGGCGTGATCAACCCCGACCCGGTCAAGCCGGAGGACGGCGGTGTCCGGATCACCCTTCCCCCGCTGGCGACGGTGTGGCTGATGCCGGCCGATCTGTGAGCCCGCGCGGCACGACCAGGTGTTCGACCCGCCGGTAAGGGGCATCCGGGGTCGTACGACCGAGAATCCTGGTCGTCGCTGTGCAGGAATTACAGAAGGGCGGCATCGCGGTGCGCACCGTCGGAGTGGAGGAGGAACTCCTCCTGGTCGATCCCGAGTCCGGCGAGCCGCGGGCGCTGTCCGCGGCGGTGCTCGCCCGGGCCGAGCACGAGGACGCCGGGCAGGACGTCTTCGAGAAGGAACTGCACGACCAGATGGTGGAGTTCGCCACGCATCCGCAGACGGACATGGCGCGCCTCCACGCCGAGATCGTCCGGTGCCGCGGGGAGGCGGCGGAGTACGCCGGGGAGATCGGCTGCGCCGTCGCCGCGCTGGCCACCTCCCCGCTCCCGGTCACCCCCGCGGTCGGCGTGAACCGCCGGTATCAGTGGATGGCCGAGCAGTACGGCGTGGTGGTCCAGGAGCAACTCGTCCTCGGCTGTCATGTGCATGTTTCCGTGGAGTCCGACGAGGAGGGCGTCGCGGTCATCGACCGGGTACGGCCGTGGCTGCCGGTGCTGGCCGCGCTGAGCGCGAACTCGCCGTTCTGGCAGGGCAAGGACTCGGGCTACCAGAGCTACCGCAGCCGGGTGTGGCAGCGCTGGCCGTCGGCCGGTCCGACCGAACTCTTCGGTTCGGCCGAGCGCTACCACCGCCGGGTCGCGGACATGGTCGCGACGGGCACCATCCTCGACACCGCCATGGTCTACTTCGACGTCCGCCTGTCCGAGCGCTACCCGACGGTGGAGTTCCGGGTCGCCGACGTCTGCCTGGACGCCGGGACCGCGGTCCTGGTGGCCGCACTCGCCAGGGCCCTGGTGGAGACCGCCGCGCGGGAGTGGCGGGAGGGCCTGGAGCCGGTCGACCCCAGTGTGAGCCTGCTGCGGCTGGCCGCCTGGCGGGCCGCCCGTTCCGGGCTCGCCGGAGAGCTGCTGCACCCCGCGACCATGCGGCGGATGCCCGCGGAGGCGGTCGTTCGGGCGCTGCTGGAGCACGTCGGGGAGGCGCTGGCCACCGACGGCGACCTCGACCGTGCCCGTTCGGCCTCCGCCGAGCTGCTGCGCAGCGGCAACGGCGCCCAGGTGCAGCGGGACCTGCTTCAGCGCACGGGGAGTCTGCGGGACGTCGTCACCGGGTGCGTGCGCCGCACCCAGGAGTGAGGCGTTCCGTCCGTCGGGCCCGGCGGGCCGGTCACAGGATCAGGACCAGCGCGTAGGCCAGGAGGCCGGCGGCGACCAGCAGCACCACCGCCAGGATCAGCGTCAGCGGTGCCTTGGCCCAGCCCTTGGGCGGGTTGTGGTCCTCCCTCGGGCCCGCCTCGGGCAGGCTGCTCTCCGCGGGCGGTGTCTCGCCGGGTGGCACCCCGCCCCCCGGTTCCAGGCCGGAGGTGCGTTCGGGTTCGGGGTCGGGATTCGTGTAACTCATGCCGTCCGGGTCCCCCCATTCCGCCGAGATCATCAAAGCGGACACACTTCTGCCGTCCCCGCCCCCGCCCGCTGCCGCCTCGGATAGATTCGAGCACCGCCGATGACGGTGCTCGTCGGCTCCGTCACACCCCGTACCTGTCAGGAGCAGCGCATGCGCCACGTCGCCCTCGCTCCCCCGGCCACCCCGCCCCTGACGGGAGGGCTCGCCGACAGTCTCTTCGACACGGCGGCCCGCACCCCCGCCCGGCCGCTGCTCGCCCGCCGCCCCGGCCCGGCCTCGGCCGAGTGGGAGCAGGTGACGGCCGCGGAGGTTCGCGACGAGGTGGCCGGCCTGGCCAAGGGCCTGATCGCGTCCGGGATCGCGCCCGGCCGGCGCGTGGCGATCATGGCACGTACCCGGTACGAGTGGACGGTGCTCAGCTACGCCCTGTGGACGGTGGGCGCCGAGGTCGTCCCCATCTATCCGACCTCCTCGCGGGAGCAGGTCGAGTGGATCCTCCGGGACGCCAGCTGCGTGGCCGTGGTGGTCGAGGACGAGCAGAGCGTGATGACGGTCGGCTCGGTGTGCGCCTCGCTGCCGGGACTGCGCCACGTCTGGCAGCTCGACGCCGGAGCGCTGGAGGAGCTGACCGCCCGAGGGGAGTTCATCCCGCCACCCACCGTGGACTCCATGCGCCGCATCGTGCTGCCGGACTCCACCGCGGTCGTCGCCTACACCTCCGGATCCTCCGGCCGGGCCATGGGCTGCGCGCTGAGCCACCGCGGCCTGGCCGGCGTCTGCGACACGCTGCTCGCCGGCTGGGGGCACACCGTGGCACCGCCGGGAGAACAGGGCGCCGTCCTCGCCTTCCTGCCCTTCTCCCATGTGTACGGGCTGATGATCCAGGGCCTGTGCATCCGCGGCGGGCTGCTGATGGGCCACGAGCCGGAGATGACCGAGGCGGCGCTGACCTCGGCCCTGCTCTCCTTCCGGCCCACCTACCTCTACGCCGTGCCGTCCCTGCTGGAGAAGATCTACAAGAACTTCCTGCGCACGGCGCAGCAGGCGGGCCGCGGAGGGCTGTTCGAGCGGGCCGCGGACACGGCGCGGGATTTCGCCGCGGCCCTGGAGCGGCAGCGGCTGACCGGAGGCGCGGGCCCCGGCTTCGACCTGCGGCTGCAGCACGCGCTGTACGAGCGGACGGTGTACCGCCGGCTGCGCGCCGCGCTCGGCGGCCGGGTACGGCGTGCCACCTGCGGCGGCTCCCCGCTGAGCCGCGAGCTGTCGCTCTTCTACGAGGGCATCGGCATCTACGTGCACGACGGCTACGGGCTGACGGAGACCAGCGGCGGGGTGACGATGCAGCCGCTCGGCCGGGAGAAGTCCGGCACCGTCGGCCGGCCCCTGCCCGGCACCGAGGTCCGGGTGGCCGACGACGGGGAGATCCTGCTGCGCGGCCCGTCGGTGTTCCAGGGCTACATCGGTGACGAGGCCGCCACCCGGGCCGCGCTGCGCGATGGCTGGCTGGCCACCGGGGACCTCGGCCAGCTGGACGACGAGGGCTATCTGACGATCACCGGCCGCAAGAAGGACATCATCATCACCAGCGGCGGCAAGAGTGTGGCCCCGGCCGCCCTGGAGCAGCGGCTGCGGATGCACCCCCTGGTCCACCAGGCGGTCGTGGTGGGCGACAACCGGCCCTGCGTCGGAGCGCTGATCACGCTGGACCCGGAGTTCCTGACGCACTGGCGGGCGGGGCTGGCCCTGCCGGGTGACGCGGCGCTGCGCGAGGCCCGGGAGGAGAACGCGCTGCGCGAGGAGGTCGCCCGTGCCGTGGCCGCCGCCAACAGCGCGGTGTCGCGGTCGGAGTCGATCCGGGTCTTCCGCATCCTGCCGGAGCCGTTCGACGTGGCCAGCGGGCTGCTGACGCCCTCGATGAAGCTGCGCCGCGACGAGATCGTGCGGACCTACGCCGCCGAGATCGACGCGATGTACGAGGCCCGGTCGCGCCGGCCGCGGTCTCTGCCGGACGAGACCGCGGCCTGGGACGACTCGGACAACGTGTTCCTGCGCTGACCCGCGGCGCGGGCCGGGTCAGCCGCCGACGTACCAGCTGAACCCGCCGACGGCGAGCAGGACGGCGTACAGGACCAGGGCGACGACGCCGAGCACCACGCCTGCCTTGGCCAGGCCGGACCCGCCCTTCGCCGGTGCCTGCCGAAGCCCGAGGACGCCCAGCACGATCGCGATCGGCCCGAGGATCACGCTGAACACGAACACGCCGATGACTCCGCAGACGAGGCTCGCGACGGCCAGGCCGTTCGTGCCGGACCTGGAGGCTGCGGAAGAACTGCCGTAACCGGTCATCAGGATCTCCTGGTGGTCGGGAAGTTGGACAACCGAGCGCTCTCCAGCGGAGCGCTTGCGGGGTGTTCCGCAGTCCGTGTGCCCGCCGGACCGGCCGCGCATTCCGGCCCGCGGTCCACCGGCGGACGATGAGCGCTCGGACCGTCACTCCCCGTCACGTGACACGGTCCGGCATACGGGCGCGTAGCCTCGGCCCGCACGGGAACTAACAAACGAAGGGGACGCAAGGGAGAGGACGACAGCCCAGCCGCAGGCCGGGCCAGGGAAGGCGAGATGGCAGCCGAGTCGCGTTGGGACAGGACACTGGCTTCCGAGGAGATCACGAACCGCACCGCCAGCTTCACCGGGGAGCTGCACAATGTGACCGGTGCGCGACTGGTCACGGAGGAATTCCTCTACGACCTCTCGCGCGTGGCGCCGCCGGCGGCCCCCGAGCACTGGGACGACATCCTCCTGGTCGTGACGGAACTGGCGGCCAACGCGGTGCAGTATGCCCCGGGCCCCTTCCAGCTGCGGCTGCGCCGTACCTTCGACGGCGTGCACGTGATCATGCACGACACCAACACCACCCCGCCCGCGCCGCGCCCCTTCCATCCGAGCAACGGCGGGGGCGGCATCGGCTGGCACCTCATCCACACGCTGTGCGACCAGGTCAGCGTCGTCACCGACGAGCGCGGCAAGGACATCCACGTCTTCCTGCCCTGGTGAACCGCCACGCGGCGGTGCGGGTCACAGGCCGCGCGCCTCCCGCACCGGCACCAGCACGCCGATCGTCTTGCCGCCTCCGGGGCGCCGGTCGGCGGTGAGCTCCCGCGCCAGCCGGACGATCAGCGGCCAGCCGTACCCGTTGCCACGGTGCCCGGCGGGGAACGGGGCCGATCCGTACACGGCCTCGGGCACCACGTCACTGTAGTCGTGGACACGGACCCACACGCCCTCGGCGGCGGGGCGGGCCTCGAACCCGGCCAGTCCGCCGCCGTGCCGGATCGCGTTGGTGACCAGTTCCGAGACGACGAGCAGCAGGTCGATGACGTCCTCGTCGCGCGGGCGGCGGCCGTGGGCACTCCACTGTTCGCGCACCACCGCCTCCGCGTACGCCCGTGCCACGGCGGGGCCGGTCACCTCGTCGGGTGAGAGGGCGGTGACCGGCGCGGCGGTCTGCTCGGTCGGCTCCATGTCAGTCGTGTCCCCGCATTCCGCCGGCTGTGTCCGGGCACCGGGCTCAGGTCGCGGAGGTCTCCCTCGGCGGCAGCCGGTCGTAGTAGTCGCCCACGGCCGCCAGGTACTCCCGGTCCATGGTCTGGCTGTCGGTCCGGAACCGGGGTGCCCCCTTGATGTCGGCCCGGGTGCAGGACACGGTGACCCTGCGCGCCCGGGTGTCGATCCCCGTGATCAGCCCGACCGGCACCAGCACGCTGCGCCCGAAGACCCAGACACCGGTGTCGACGACCAGGTGCCGCATGCCGAAATGGTCGGCCTGGCGGTCCACCTGGCCGACGGCCCCGTCCCCGGCGACGACCGTACAGCCGGTCAGGTCCTGCCCCTCGGCATGCCCGCTGTCCGGCGCGTACGACCAGATCCTGTCCCTCGGCACGCTGCTCCTTCCCTACCGGGTCGCTGACGGGTCCGGTCCGGGCGGCCCCGGTGCGCCGTCCCGGCCCCACAGCAGCGGATACCCGCCCTGCGCACCCGCATTCGGTGTGCGCCGCGGCACGTCGGCGCGACCCGCCCGGGCCGGGGTGCGACCCCGGGCGCACGACCGTGCCCCTGCGTTTGTCCCGCCCCCGGGCGTGGGTTAGCCTCTGACGTATTTTTCTGATCGGGCAAATCCGTGAACTGCGGAAATGCACGCACAACAGGCCGGGCCGACCGACGGTCCGGGCGGGTTCCGAGTCCTCGGCCGGGAGGACTCCTGGGGAGCGGAACGAGGGTGCGCATGACCAGCGACAGCACCGGGAGCGTCGATGCGGTCCCGGTACCGGGGGATCAGGAGCTCCGCCGCCTCCTCGCGGGCCTGACGGCCGTGCGGGACGGTGACTTCGGCACCCGTCTGCCCGTCGACACCGACGGCCTGATGGGCGACATCGCCACGGTCTTCAACGGCATGGTGGACCAGTTGTCGGTGTTCACCTCCGAGGTCACCCGCGTCGCCCGCGAGGTCGGCACCGAGGGCCGGCTCGGCGGCCAGGCCAAGGTGCCGGGGGTCTCGGGCACCTGGGCCGATCTGACGGACTCGGTCAACGCCATGGCGGGGAACCTGACCACGCAGGTCCGGGACATCGCCCAGGTGGCCACCGCCGTGGCCAGGGGCGACCTGTCGCAGAAGGTCGACGTCGACGCCCGCGGCGAGATCCTGGAACTGAAGAACACCATCAACACGATGGTCGACCAGCTCTCCGCCTTCGCCGACGAGGTCACCCGCGTCGCCCGCGAGGTCGGCACCGAGGGCCGGCTCGGCGGCCAGGCCGACGTGCAGGGCGTCAAGGGCACCTGGCGCGACCTCACCGATTCGGTGAACTTCATGGCGGGCAATCTCACCGCCCAGGTCCGCAACGTCGCCCAGGTGGCCACCGCCGTGGCGGAGGGCGACCTGTCCCAGAAGATCACCGTGGACGCGCGCGGCGAGATCCTGGAACTGAAGAACACCATCAACACGATGGTCGACCAGCTCTCCGCCTTCGCCGACGAGGTCACCCGCGTCGCCCGCGAGGTCGGCACGGCCGGGAACCTGGGCGGACAGGCCCGGGTGCGGGGCGTGTCCGGCACCTGGAAGGACCTGACCGACAACGTCAACGTGATGGCGTCGAACCTCACCCAGCAGGTCCGCTCGATCGCCCAGGTCGCCACCGCGGTGGCCAAGGGCGATCTGTCCCAGCGGATCACGGTGCAGGCCGAGGGCGAGGTCGCGGCCCTGGCCGAGGGCATCAACACGATGGTGGACACGCTGTCGGCCTTCGCCGACGAGGTCACCCGCGTGGCCCGGGAGGTCGGCACCGAGGGCCGGCTGGGCGGCCAGGCGCACGTCCCGAACGTCGCCGGCACCTGGAAGGACCTCACCGACAACGTCAACTCCATGGCCAACAACCTCACCGGGCAGGTGCGCAACATCGCGCTGGTGACGACGGCGGTGGCCCGCGGTGACCTGTCGCAGAAGATCGACGTCGACGCACGCGGCGAGATCCTGGAGCTCAAGACCACGATCAACACCATGGTCGACCAGCTCTCCGCCTTCGCCGACGAGGTCACCCGCGTGGCCCGGGAGGTCGGCACCGAGGGCCGGCTCGGCGGCCAGGCCGAGGTGGAGGGTGTCTCCGGCACCTGGAAGCGGCTGACGGAGAACGTCAACGAGCTGGCCGGGAACCTCACCCGGCAGGTCCGCGCGATCGCCGAGGTCGCCAGCGCCGTGGCCGAGGGCGATCTGACCCGGTCCGTCAACGTGGAGGCGTCCGGCGAGGTCGCCGAGCTCAAGGACAACATCAACGCGATGGTGGAGTCCCTGCGCGAGACCACCCGGGCCAACCAGGAGCAGGACTGGCTCAAGACCAACCTGGCCCGTATCTCCGGCCTGATGCAGGGCCACCGGGACCTGCCCGTCGTGGCCGAACTGATCATGGACGAGCTGGTGCCGCTGGTCTCGGCCCAGTACGGCGCCTTCTACCTCGCCGAGGACGGCGACGACGGTCCCGAGCTCCGGCTCGTCGGCTCCTACGGCTCGCCCGACGACAGCAGCCGTCCCACCCGCATCCCCTTCGGCCGCACCCTGGTCGGCCAGGCCGCGCGCAGCCGCCGGACCATCACGGTGGACGAGCTGCCGCCCGGCTACGTCACCATCTCCTCGGGTCTCGGGCAGGTCGTGCCGACCGCCCTGATGCTGCTGCCCATCGTGGTCGAGGACCAGGTCCTCGGCGTGATCGAACTGGCGTCGGTCACCCCGTTCACCCAGATCCACCGGGACTTCCTGGCCCAGCTGATGGAGACCATCGGCGTCAACGTCAACACGATCGTGGCCAACGCCCGGACCGACGAACTGCTGGCCGAGTCCCAGCGCCTGACCGCCGAGCTGCAGGCCCGGTCGACGGAGTTGCAGGTGCAGCAGGACGAGCTCCAGCGCTCCAACACCGAGCTGGCGGAGAAGGCCTCCCTGCTCGCGGCGCAGAACCGGGACATCGAGGCGAAGAACCTCCAGATCGAACAGGCCCGGCAGGAGCTGGAGGCCCGGGCCCAGCAGCTGTCGCTGGCCTCGAAGTACAAGTCGGAGTTCCTGGCGAACATGAGCCATGAGCTGCGCACCCCGCTCAACAGCCTGCTCATCCTCGCCCAGCTGCTCGCCCAGAACCCCTCGCGCAACCTCACCCCGAAGCAGGTCGAGTACGCGGGCATCATCCACTCGGCGGGCTCGGACCTGCTCCAGCTCATCAACGACATCCTGGACCTGTCCAAGGTCGAGGCCGGCAAGATGGACGTCGCCCCCGAGCGGGTGACGCTCCGGCAGCTCATCGAGTACGTCGAGGCCACCTTCCGGCCCATGACGACGCAGAAGGGCCTGCAGTTCACGGTCACGACGTCGGCCGGCGCCCCGGCCGACCTGCTCACCGACGACTCCCGGCTCCGCCAGGTGCTGCGCAACCTGCTGTCCAACGCGGTGAAGTTCACCGAGCGCGGCGGCGTGGAGCTGGTCGTCGAGCCCGCAGCGGAGGATGAGATTCCGGACGGCGTGGTGCGCGGCGGCGCCGTGGTGGCCTTCCGGGTGAAGGACACCGGCATCGGCATCCCGGAACAGCAACTGGAGTCGATCTTCGGCGCCTTCCAGCAGGCGGACGGCACGACGAGCCGCAAGTACGGAGGCACCGGACTCGGCCTGTCCATCACCCGGGAGATCGCCCAGCTGCTCGGCGGTGCCGTCACGGTGGACAGCACGCCCGGCCAGGGCAGCACCTTCACGCTGTTCCTGCCCGTCGCCCGCCCCGACTACGGGGAGCTGCTCGGCCGCCGGGCCGCCGAACCCGGCGCAGCCGCCGACGCGCTCGCCCGTCCGGCACCGGCACCCCGGCCCACGGTCGGCAGCCGGCCGCGCCCCCGGCGGCTGCTCGTCGTGGAGGAGCGACCGCGCGGGCTGCTCACCCTCGTCGCGGAGAGCGTCGTCGCGGATCTGACGCACGGCCGGGACGACACCGGCACCCGCCCCACGCTCGACGTGATCACCGCTGTGGGGGCGCAGGAGGCGGCCGGTGCGCTGGCCGCCGACCCCTGCCACTGCGTCGTCCTGGACCTCGGCCTGCCGCAGGCCGAGACGTCCCGCTTCCTCGCGGCCCTGCGCGGCGACTCTGCGCTGGCGAGCGTGCCGGTGCTGGTGCACCGGGGCCACCACGCGGACCCGGCCCTGGAGGAGCGGCTGCGCTCCGACGCGCCGGGCGGGGCGCTGGAGTTCCTGGCCGGCCTCGACGAGCTGCGCGAGCGGATCGCACTGCACCTGTCGGCCGAGGAGCCCGGAGACGTCCTGTCGCTGGTCCGGCCGGAGGAACCGCGGCGCGTGGCGCCACCGCCCGGCGAGGACGCGCCGTCCGGCCGCACCGTCCTCGTCGTCGACGACGACGCGCGCAACCTCTTCGCGCTCAGCGGCATCCTGGAACTGCACGGCTTCCGGGTGCTGCACGCGGAGAACGGCCGCAAGGGCATCGAGACGCTGCTGAACCATCCGGACGTCTCCCTGGTGCTGATGGACGTGATGATGCCGGAGATGGACGGTTACACGGCGACGGCCGAGATCCGCCGGATGCCCCAGTACGCCGAGCTGCCGATCATCGCGGTCACCGCCAAGGCCATGCCCGGCGACCGGGAGAAGTCGCTCGCCGCGGGGGCCAGTGACTACGTCACCAAGCCCGTCGACACCGGCGACCTGATGGCCTGCGTCCGGCGCTGGCTGCCCGCATGAGCACGCCGGCCACCGTCCCGCACCCCGGCGGACCGGGCGGCGCGCGCCGGCTTCCGTCGCGCGCCCCGGCGGCGCCCGCCGGCCGAGGAGCAGTCGCACCGTGAACTCCTTCGACGACCCGCGCAAGCCGTCCGGCGCCGAGCCGGGCGACGTCCCGTCCGAGGCGGGCTCCGCCGACCTCGCGGGCCCGGCCCCCGGTTCGCCCGTGGGCCGGCTGGCGGCCACCGTGGACCGGCTCAGCCGCGAGGTCAGGGCCGCCCAGGCGGAGGCCGAGGGGCGCGCCCTGATCGAACTCGCCAAGGGCATCCTGGTCGAGCGGCTGCGGTGCGGTCCGGCCCAGGCCGCCCGGCAGCTCGCCGAGCTGGCGGAGCAGGCCCAGGTGACGCCGCTGGAGTTCGCCGTCGACGTCATCAACCAGGCCGCCCGGGACCGGATGTCGGAGGTGACGGACGCGTTCCTGGCGGCCACCGCCGCAGCCGACGAAGCCGCCGCCGACACCGGTACCGACGCGGAGACCGGCACGGACGCGGAGACCGGCACCGACGCGGAGACCGGCACCGACGCGACGGCCGAGTCGGCCGCCGTACGGCTGCGGGCCGCGGAGAGCGGTGCGCTGGCCGCGAACGACACCCAGGCGGTCGCCGACGCCCTGCTGGAGCAGGCGCTGCGTCCGCTCGGCGCGGCCTGTGTGGCCATCTGGGCGGCGGGCCCCGACGGGTCGCTGACCCTGGCGGGCAGTGCGGGCTTCTCCCCGGCCGAGGCCGCCCGCTGGCGGTATGTGCCGCCGGACGTGGCGACCGTGGCGCGGCGCGGCCTGACCGAGCGTACGGGGCAGTGGATCACGTCCCTGGCGGACACCGGACTGCCCAGCATCGGCCGGCACCAGCACCCCGACGGCGGGCGGGTCGCCGTGCCCGCGGGCACCGGGGGCCGCATCCACGGGGTCCTGGAGATCGCCTGGCCGGCGCCGCTGGCCCCGCAGCCGCCCCAGGTCGTCCGCCAGGTGGAGGCCCTGGCCGAGCTGTGCGCCCACACGCTGGAGACGTACCCGCAGGTGCCCGGCACCGGCCAGGATCCGAGGGTGGTGCCGGACGCGGCGGAGCTGACGGACCTCGCCGACGGGCTGCACGACCCCGCTCTGGTCCTCGTACCGCACCTGGACGGGGCCGGGAGCCTGGTGGACTTCCGCATCCACCACGTCAACAGCCGCTTCCTGGACCCGGCGGGGCGAGCCCGCGCCGTGGTGAACGGCGCGCTGCTGCTGGAGGCCTATCCGATGGCCGTCGGTCAGAGCGAGCTGTTCCAGCGGGTGGAGCGGGTGTACGCCACCGGGGAGCCGTTCCGGGCCCGGCGGATGAACCTCACCGCGCTGGTCGACCAGGTGCCGCTGTCGGCGATCGCGGACATCAGCATCAGCCGGCACGGCAGCGCCGTGCTGCTGATCTGGCGCATCGAGGACGAGACGGCACGCCTGGCGAGCCTGCTCCAGCACGCCCAGCGCCTCGGCCGTATCGGCGGCTTCGAGGAGAACCTGCTCACCGGGGAGATCACCTGGAACGGGCAGCTGTTCGACCTGTACGGGCGCCCGCGGTCCAGCACCCCCGTGCCGCTGGAGGAACTGCCCGCGCACGCCCATCCCGACGACGCCGTGGCCATCGGGCGGTTCCTGCGCACGCTGCTGCACCACCGGCGGCCGGCGTCGGCGGCGCTCCGGCTGCAACGGCCCGACGGGGTGACCCGGCACATCAGGGTCGTCGCCGAGCCGGTCCTCGACACCGACGACCGCCTGCTCGTCGTCCGGGGGGCGTTCCAGGACATCTCCGCCCAGCACTGGACGGAGGTGGCGCTGGCCGCGACCCGGGACCAGCTGGCGCACACCGAGCAGCAGGCCAGTGAGCGCGCCCGGCTGACGCTGCAGTTGCAGCACGCCATCATGCCGCCGGAGCAGGCCCCGCTGGAGATGCCCGGCGTGAAGGTGGCCGTCCGCTACCGGCCCGCGCAGACGGAGCAGCTGGTGGGCGGCGACTGGTACGACGCCGTGGTGCTGCCGAACCGGCTGGTGCTGCTGTGCGTGGGCGACGTGGCCGGGCACGGCATAGAGGCGGCGACCAGCATGGTGGTGCTGCGCAACGCGCTGCGCGGCCTGGCGGTGACCGGTGCCGGGCCCGGTCAGCTGCTGTCGTGGCTCAACATCGTGGCCCACCATCTGACGGGGGCCGTCACCGCCACGGCGGTGTGCGGGCTGTACGACCCGGTCCGGCGGACCTTGCGCTGGGCCCGGGCCGGTCATCTGCCGCCGGTGCTGGTCCGCGGCGCGGAGGCGGAGCCGCTGCCGCTGGTCAAGGGCATGCTGCTGGGTGCCGTGCCGGAGGCCGCGTACGAGGAGGCCGAGGTGCAGCTGGCGGCCGAGGACACGCTGCTGATGTACACCGACGGCCTGATCGAGCGCCGCGACCGCTCCGTGTCGGAGTCGCTGACCCAGCTGCTGACCACCGTCCGCACCGCGCCGAGCACCCTCGACCAGCAGCTGGACGGGCTCCTCACCTACAGCAGGTCCGACACCGACGACGACACGTGTCTGGTCGGCGTCCGCCTCGGGTGACGGGCCGGGCGCCGTCCGGCAGGCATGGCGCCCGGCTCGCGGGGTAAGCGCGGGGCGCGGTGACACGACGACCGCGGGGAGGGGTGCTGCATCCGATGAGATCTTGATCACCATGTGCGTCCGGTCACCGGCATGCATCGAAGTCATGCACAGGGGTAACCAGCCCTGGCCCTCCGCACCCGCGGTCCCCATTCGTTGGAGGTACACGTGCCCATTGCCCAGAACCCGCTGTCCGTCGAGGTGACGCTCCCCCGCCAGGACGTCGCGTTGCTCAAGGTGGAGGGGTACCTGGACGTCGACACGGCGACCGAGTTCCAGCACCACCTGGCGAACCAGCTCCACCACGGCCGACGGCACTTCCTGCTCGATCTGTCGGCGGTGCCGTTCATGGACTCCTCCGGCATGAACATCATCCTGCGGGTCTACCAGGAGGCCCGTGAGCTGCCGGGCAGCGTGCACATCATCGACCCCACCCCGGCCGTGCGGCGGGTGCTGGACCTGACCGGCGTCAGCATCACGGTGCCGGTCTCGCCGACCGTGGAGGACGCGCTGGCGCTGGTCGACGGGGGGCCGGGACCGGACCGGCAGGAGAGCTGACCCGAACCGCCGTTCGCTTCCTCACACCTGAGTGACACCTGAGTGGCCGCCGTCGCCGGCCTTCGCGCCCTCAACCCGATCGCACCTTGGGGACGCGGTGTCGTGCGAGGTCGACGGGTGGTTACAGTTGTCGCCCGGCAGAGTCACGTCGTCGGCCCGCCCGGGCCGTCCGTGCGACGCAAGGCGGATGAGGAGTGAAGCAGGTGCCGGAGCACACAGCGGAGGGAACCCCCGGATCGCCGACGCGGGAGGTCAGGGACTTCCTGCGCCGCCGCCGTGAGCAGATCGCCCAGCGCTGGGCGGACGAGCCCCTGTTCCGGGCCGTGTTCACCGTGTCGCGGGACGAGGCGGTGGAGGCGGGCAAGGCCGTGGTGGACGCGCTGGCCCAGGTCGCCGACGGGGCCCGGGTCGAGGACCCGGACGCGGCCGGCTTCAGCGGGGTGCGCGAGCAGCTGGCCCGGATGGGGGCGGCCCGCTCCCGGGCGGGTCTGAGCACCGCCCAGGTCTCGAGCGAGCTGGCCGCGCTGCGCCAGCCCGTCGAGAACATGCTGCTGAGCGATCTCGCGGACGTCCCGGCGGAGCGCGTACGGGAGTGCACGACCACGCTGAGCGTCCTGATGGGGACGCTGCGGGTGGTGGTGATGCAGACCGCGCTCAGCGAGGGCGAGGCGCTCATCGCCCGCCAGCGCATGCAGCTGCTGGAGGTGGCCACGCCCGTCATCAAGCTGTGGGACGGCATCGTGGCCGTGCCGCTGATCGGCACACTGGACAGCGCCCGCAGCCAGGTGGTCATGGAGACCCTGCTGGACGCCATCGTCGAGCAGCAGGCCCGCTTCGCCATCCTCGACATCACCGGTGTGCCGACGGTCGACTCCCTGGTGGCCCAGCACCTGATGAAGACGGTCGCGGCGGCGCGGCTGATGGGCGCGGAGTGCATCGTGTCCGGCATCCGTCCCGCGATCGCGCAGACCATCGTCCACCTCGGCCTGGACCTCGGCACGGTGGTCACCCGGGCCGGACTCGCCGACGCGCTGGGGCACGCCCTGCACCGGCTCGGCGCGGGCATCGTGCACCCGGCCTCGAACGGCGCGGAGCCCCGGTGAGCCACGCTTCCCCCGGCCCCGTCCCGGGACACGTACCCGTCCTCCGGCTCGGTGACATCCTCCTGGTCACGCTCCAGGGGGACCTTCACGACAGCACGGCACAGCAGCTTCAGCAGGACCTGTCCGAGACCATCTCGGCCAGCGGAGCCACCGGTGTGATCATCGACGTCTCCGGTGTGGAGATCGTCGACTCCTTCCTGGGCCGGGTGCTGGCCGAGATCGCGGCCCAGTCGGACCTGCTGGCGGCGCGGACCATCATCGTGGGCATGCGGCCCGCGGTCGCCATCACCCTGGTGGAGCTGGGCCTGACGCTGCCGGATCTGCGCACCGCGCTGAGCACCGAGGTGGCCATGGAACTGCTCCGGCAGCCCATCGTGACGGCCCGCTCCGGCGGCCTGCGCCGGGAGCGGCCGTGATGGACACCGCAGCGGGCGTCGAGGCCCGCCTGCCGATCCGTTCGGACATGGATCTGGTGTGGGTGCGTCAGCACGTGCGGCAGGCCGCCGCTCAGCTCGGTTTCGGCCTGGTGGACCAGACCAAGCTGGTCACGGCGGCCAGCGAGCTGGCCCGCAACACCCTGGTGTACGGCGGGGGCGGCACGATGCGGACGGAGCACCTGGTCGAGGGCGGCTCGCACGGGCTGCGGCTGACGTTCACGGACGAGGGCCCCGGCATCCCGGACGTGGAGCAGGCGCTCAGCGACGGCTTCACCTCCGGCGAAGGGCTCGGCATGGGGCTGGGCGGTGCCCGGCGCCTGGTGCACGAGTTCGCGATCGACAGCACTCCGGGCGCCGGCACGACGGTCCGGGTCACTTCCTGGACGGGTCGGCCGCCGCGGCCACGCGAGGAGTCCTGATGCCACGCGTGTGGGACGTGCCGGTGCACGACTCGACACGGGTACGCGACACCCGGGTGGCGGCCGAGCACGCGGCGGCGCTGGCCGAGCTGGACGAACCGCGCACCGCGGCGGCGGCGCTGGTGGCGACCGAACTGGCCACCAATCTGCTCAAGCACGCCGGGGGCGGCCAGATACTCATCGACGTCGTGACGCCGCCCGTCCTCACCGACGCGTGGGACGGGGCCCGGATGGTCCAGATAACGGCGGTGGACCACGGCCCGGGCATCGCCGACGTGCCCGGTGCCCTGCGCGACGGCTTCTCCACGACCCAGTCGCTGGGCGCCGGCCTCGGCACCTGCCGGCGCATCGCCGACGGCTTCGAGGTGCACAGCGCGGCGGGCAGGGGGACGGTCGCGCTGGCCCGGATCGGGCGCACCACCCGCCGTACCCGTACGGCCGCACGACCGCCGGCCGGGGTACGGGCCGGCGGGGTGAACGTCCCGTACGGCGGGGCGGAGTACTCCGGTGACGCCTGGGAGTGGGTCCGCGCGGAGGACCGGCTGACGCTGATGCTGGCCGACGGGCTGGGCCACGGACCGGACGCGGCCGGTGCCTCGACCGCCGCGGCGGAGGCGCTGCGCGGCGCGGCCGGGCTGCCGCCCGCCGAGGTGCTGCGGCGGCTGCACGAGGCGCTGCGCGGCACCCGGGGCGCGGCCGTCGCGGTGGCCCAGGTCGATCTGCGGCTGGGGCGGCTGTCCTTCGCCGGCATCGGCAACATCGGGGCGCGGCTGTGCGAGGGCGGCACCTGGCGCCATCTGGTGTCGCGGCCCGGCATCGTCGGCGTGCACCGCCCGGCGCGGGTGCGGGAGGAGGAGACGGCGTGGGCGGACGACCGGCTGCTGGTCCTGCACAGCGACGGCCTGCCCAGCCGCTGGACGCCGGCGCCCGACACCTGCGAGCCCGCGGTCGACCCGGCCCTGACGGCCGCGGTGACGATACGGGACGCCAGCAGTTCCGCCCGTCCGGTGCGGGACGACACCGCCGTGGCCGTACTCGCTCCGACCCCGCCGGACCACCCATGATGCGCACCTGGCAGATCGCCGACGTCACGGCCGCAGCACGGGCCCGTATCGCCATCGCCCGGCTGGCCGCCGCGTACGGTGTGCCGTCCCTGGAGCGGACCCGGCTCGCCGCGTCGCTCAGCGGCCGGCTGCGCCAGTGCCTGACCAAGGGCGGCACCTGGCGGCTCACCCTGGAGGTGGAGACCGGGACCGCCGAGGGGAACCTGCTGCACGCCCTGATCACACCGTCGCGGGACGCGAGCGCCGCCGGGGAACCGCCGTGGCGGATGACGGTGAGCTGCCGGGAGGTGACCGGGGACGGTGACGCCGACGTGGTGGCGGACGACCGCGCCGCGCTGGCGGAGGCGCTGCTCGGCGCCGACGAGGACACGGCGCTGGTGCTGGAGCAGCTCGCCGAGCAGGAGCGCCTGGTCGCCTTCCACCGGGAGGAGCTGCAGCAGACCAACCAGGGCGTCGTCGCGCTGCACGCCGAGCTGGACGCCGCCGGGCGGGCGCAGCGGGAGGCCTTCGCCGCCGAGCGCAAGGCCCGCAACGAGGCGGAGGCCGCCCGCCGCCGGCTGACGTTCCTGGCGGACGCCAGCGCGGTGCTGACGACGTCGCTGAACCACCACGAGATCGTGCGCCACCTGCCGAACCTGCTGGTGCCGACGTACGCCGCCAGCGTCGACGTCTGGCTGTTCGACCAGGACGACGACAGACAGAGCACCGCCCCGCGCCCGGCGGCCGCGGTGGTCGCGGCCCGCACCGGACGCCCGCAGTACGCCGCAGACCACCCGGGCGGTCTGCCCGGTGTGGACGACCAGCCGCCCTCGGCGCTGGACCCCACCCGGCCCCTGCTGTGCATCCCGCTGCCCACCCGGCAGGCACCGCTGGGCGTGGTGACGCTCTCCCCGCCCGGGGCGCGCTGGGACCCGGACGACGCCGTGATGCTGCTGGAACTGACCCGGCGGGCCAGCATCGCCATCGACAACGCCCGGCGCTACCAGCACAACCGCGACATCGCCGAGACGCTCCAGCGCGCGCTGCTCACCGAGCTGCCCACGCCGGAAAGGCTGGAGCTGGCCGCCCGCTATCTGCCGGCCACCCACGGGCTGAACATCGGCGGCGACTGGTACGACGCCTTCCGCCAGCCCGACGGCGGGGTCATCACCGTGGTCGGCGACGTGACCGGGCACGGGCTGCACGCGGCGGTCATGATGAGCCAGCTGCGCACCGCGCTGCGGGCCTACGCCGTCGACGGCGGCAGCCCCGGCCGGCTGCTGACCCGGCTGCACACGTTCCTGCACCACCTCCAGCCCGATCTGTACGCCACCGCGGTCATCGCCCGCTTCCACCCGGACGAGCCCGAGCTGGCCTGGGCGGCGGCGGGCCATCCGCCGCCGGTGCTGCGCGGTCCCGACGGGCGGGTGCGCGTCCTGGACGACAAGCCCGGCGCGATGCTCGGCATCCCGCTCAAGCAGGAGATCGCCGATCACCGCGTGCCGGTGGCACCCGGTTCGACGCTGGCGCTGTACACGGACGGGCTGGTCGAGCGGCGGGCGCGGGGCATAGACCCGGGCATCGACCGGCTCGCGGCGGCGCTGGGCTCGTTCGCTCCGGCGGAGCTGGAGCTGGACCTGGAGGGGGCGGCGGACGGCATCCTGCACCCGCTGCTGAGCGACTCCGAGCGCGACGACGACGTGTGCCTGCTGCTGTGCCATCTGCGCGAACGCGCCTGACCCCGGCCCGCGCCTTTGCCCGTTCTTCCGCTGTCCGCCGCGCTCGACTGGCGGAACCCGCGGCAGCACGATGGGATCGATGAGGTGCGAAGCACCGGTGACGGGGGCAGGCGCATGGCGTTCGAGGCAGACCGCCTGGAGCCGCAGAAAGGGATGAACACCGTGACACGACCCAGGATTCTGGTGGTCGGCGCAGGTTTCGCCGGCGTCGAGTGCGTCCGCCGTCTGGAGAGGCAGCTCTCCCCCAGCGAGGCCGAGATCACCCTGGTGACGCCGTTCGCCTACCAGCTCTATCTCCCGCTGTTGCCCCAGGTCGCCTCGGGCGTGCTGACACCCCAGTCCATCGCCCTGTCGCTGCGCCGCAGCAAGAAGTACCGGACCCGGATCATTCCGGGCGGTGCCATCGGCGTGGACCTCAAGGCCAAGGTGTGCGTGGTGCGCACCATCACCGACCGGATCGTCAACGAGCCGTACGACTACATCGTGCTGGCGCCCGGCAGCATCACCCGCACCTTCGACATCCCGGGGCTCACCGAGCACGCCTTCGGCATGAAGACGCTGGCCGAGGCCGCCTACATCCGGGACCACGTCATCTCGCAGCTGGACCTGGCCGACGCCAGCCAGGACCCGGCCGAGCGCGCCTCCCGGCTGCAGTTCGTGGTGGTCGGCGGCGGCTACGCGGGCACCGAGACTGCCGCCTGTCTGCAGCGCCTCACGCACGCCGCGGTCAAGCGCTACCCGCGCCTGGACCCGAGCCTGATCAAGTGGCACCTGATCGACATCGCCCCGAAGCTGATGCCCGAGCTGGGCGAGAAGCTCGGGCGCAGCGCGCAGGAGATCCTGCGCCGGCGGGGCATCGAGGTCTCGCTGGGCGTCTCCATCGAGAAGGCCGGGGCGGAGGAGGTCACCTTCACCGACGGCCGGGTGGTCCCCACCCGCACGCTCATCTGGACGGCCGGTGTGGTCGCCAGCCCGCTCATCGCCACGCTCGGCGCGGAGACGGTCAAGGGGCGGCTCGCGGTGACGTCCGAGATGTGCCTGCCGAACCACGACGGGGTCTTCGCGCTGGGCGACTCCGCCGCCGTGCCCGACCTCGCCAAGGGCCAGGAGGGCGCCGTCTGCCCGCCGACCGCGCAGCACGCCATGCGGCAGGGCCGGCACGTCGCGGACAACGTCATCGCCGCCCTGCGGGGTCAGCCGATGCGGCCGTACGTCCACAAGGACCTGGGACTGGTGGTCGACCTCGG
This sequence comes from Streptomyces hamibioticus, assembly GCF_047946815.1. Lineage (NCBI taxonomy): Bacteria > Bacillati > Actinomycetota > Actinomycetes > Kitasatosporales > Streptomycetaceae > Streptomyces > Streptomyces hamibioticus. Next base: position 6,959,923 of record NZ_JBKKQY010000001.1, on the reverse strand, counting down.
CGGCACCGACGCCGTGTCCAAGCCGCTCGGTGTGGAGCTGCGGGGCCTGCCCGCCCAGGCCGTGGCCCGCGGTTACCACTGGTCCGCGCTGCGCACCGGCGTCGCCAAGACCCGGGTGATGACCAACTGGCTGCTCAACGCGGTCGCCGGCGACGACTTCGTGCGTACCGGTTTCCAGGCCCGCAAGCCCGCCAAGCTGAAGGACTTCGAGTACACGGACGCCTATCTGACACCGGAGCAGGTGCGGGCGCACGTGGAGGGGTCGGGCCGGCCGGCCCGGTGACCCGGCCTCGGAGGTCCGCCCGCGGCATGACATGCTGAGAAGTGGATCTCTGCGGCGGACGGAAGTGAGCACGGCGGCGTGAGGACAGCGGGACGGTCGGGTCGGACACGGCTGCGGGACCGCGTCGCCGCGTCCGACCCGGGCCTGTTGCGGCTGATCGCCGCGCTGCGGACGGTGGGCGCCATCGCGCTGGCACTGGCCGTGCTGGCCCCGTTCGGGGCCGACGTCACCCATCTGGTGGGTGGCGCGATGGCGGCGATGGCCGCCACCTTCGCCATCCGGGAGAAGCAGCGCGGTGCGCAGGCCGTCACGCTGGCCCTCGGCCTGCCGGTGGCGCTGGCCTCGGTGACGCTGGGCGCGCTGCTGTCCTCCCGGGTCGTCGCCGGGGACCTGTTCTTCGTCGGGCTGATCTTCTGCGCCGTCTACGGCCGCCGCTTCGGCGACCGGGGGCACGCGCTGGGGCTGATCGCCTTCCAGGTCTACTTCGTGTCCCTGTTCGTCGGTGCCTCCGTCTCGGCGCTGCCGGGGCTGTGCGCGGCCGTCGCCGTCGCCTTCGGATGCAGTGCCCTGGTGCGTTTCGCGATCGTCCCGGCGACGCCCGCGGGCATTCTGCTGCGGCTGCGGCAGGCCTTCCGCGCGCGGCTGGCGCAGCTGGTCCAGACACAGCTCGATCTGCTGGACGCCGGCCCGGACGACATCGACAAGGTCCTCAAGGACGTACGCGACGGCACCGCGCGGCTGCACGAGACGGCGCTGATGATCCAGTCCCGGCTGGAGGAGGGCACTCCCGACCAGCCCACGGCGCGGCTGGTGCAGCGCCGCATCGCGGACGCCGAGATCGCCGCCGAGCGGCTGGGCCTGCTGCTGCTGACCGCGCGCAGCGCCGAGCGGGCCGACACCCTGACGCTGCACCTGCCCGGCGCCCCGGCCCCGTCGGTGGTCCGGCTGCCGGGGCCGGACGAGGCGACCGCCCTGCTGCGCCGGGACCTCGGTGCGCTGCGGGTGCTGGTGCTGGCCACGCCCGACCGGGCGCGCGGCACCGCGCTGTCCCAGCTGCGCAACCGGCTGCTCGGCTACCGCGACGAGGAGAACCTGCCGCCGGCCTCGCCGGCCGTGCAGGACGTCTTCCGGGGCCTCGGCGAGGCCGCCCGGGCCGTCATGGGGCTGCGGATCGCCCTGGACGGCCCGCAGGACGAGTCGGACGACTCCCCCGCGACCGCCCGCTCGCGCGAGGAACTGGACGCCGAGGACGCCTCGATCGACGCCGGTGAGGAGAGCGAGCCCGAGGGGGAGACCGGGCTGCGCCGGCCCACCACGCGGGCCGCGGTGCAGGTCACGGTCGGCTCGGCGCTCGCCATCGCCGGCGGCGAGCTGTTGTCCGCCCAGCGCTGGTACTGGGCCGTGCTCGCCTGTTGGATCGTCTTCCTGAACACGGCCTCCACCGGCGAGATCCTCGTCAAGGGCTACCGCCGGGTGCTGGGCACGCTGTTCGGGGTGGTGGCCGGGATAGCGCTGGCGGGCCTGGTCGGGAACCACACCTGGGTCGCGTTCGCGCTGGTGCTGCTGCTGATCTTCGCGATGTTCTACACGGCACCGATGTCGTACACCCTGATGTCGTTCTTCGTCACCGCGATGCTGGGGCTGCTGTACACCCTGCTGCACACCTACAGCATGTCGGTGCTGCTGCTGCGGGTGGAGGAGACGGCGCTCGGTGCGGCCTGCGGGGTCCTGGCGGCGGCACTGGTGCTGCCGGTGCGCACCGACCGCCGGACCGACGAGCTGCTCGGCACGGTGCTGGAGCGCCTCACGGACGTCACCGAGGGTGCCGTGGACCAGCTCAGCGGCGGCGCGGCGGCCGACCTGCTGGACCGGGCCCGGGACCTGGACCAGGCGCTCGGCGATCTGCGGGCCGCCACCCAGCCGCTCACCCATCCGATCACGCCGCTGCGGGCCCGGCGGGACACCGCCCGGTACGTGGTCGCGCTCCTGGAGACCTGCGCCTACCACGCGCGGTCGCTGGCGGCGACGGCCGAGTTGCTGCCCACCCACCCGTCGATCGCGGCCGACCCGCGGCTGCGGGGCGCGGTGCGGCGCACCGTGCGCAACATCGAGGCGATCGCCGCCCGGGTCGAGGACGAACGGGCCGGTACGCAGGTGGAGACGGGGCCGAGCATCGCCTCCCTGCTGAAGCCGGACGCGGCCGGCTCCCCGCGCTACGGCAGGATCACCGGCCGGGTGCTGCGGCACCTGGAGCGCCTGGACGAGGCGGTCGTCGGTCTCGCCAAGCCGCTGGGCATGCCCGTCACGGCACCGAAGCGGTGACGGGCGGCGGGCGTGGGCCCGCGGTGCGGGCGGCCGGTCAGAAGTCGGTGGGCAGCCCGCTCACCTCGGCGATGCCGCGCAGCTCCTCGTTCTGCCGGTGCCGTTCCTTGAGGTAGTCGGCGATCTCGCCGAGCCGGTCCGGGTCGGAGGCGGTGGCCGCGTCGGTGACCACTCTGACCGGGCCGGTCTCGTCCGTACTGATCTCGACGACCTCGTTGTCCAGCCGTCCGGTCACGGCCGTGGCGATCACGAGGGCGGCCTCGTCACGGATCTCCTGGGGCAGCGCCTCGGCCTCCCCGCCGTCCAGGGAGAAGTCGATGGTGGGCAACTCGTCCTCGTCGATCGCCCGCAGCACGGGTTCCACGACCTTGAGCAGCAGCCGGTAGTCCTCGTTGTCCATCCGCACGCGCAGGAGGTCGAGGTAGACGTCCACGGGACGGCCGTCCGGCGGGATCTCGTGTTCGTTCATCCTGGCCGTGTTCCCCGTCCGGCACGGATCAGACCCCTCGCGGTCGGTGCATGACACACGCGGTTCTCGCGGGTGTGTGCGGGCGGCTGCCCGGCCCCGGACAGACGTCGGTCCGGACACCGGTCCTCCTGGTGTCCGGACCGCGTCGGCGGCCGGTGCCCGTCAGTCCGACACGCCGGCGGGCGTACGCGCGGCGGCGGGCGTGGCCGCCGGGGCCGCCGCGAGCCAGCGGTGGGCTGCCTCCAGGGCCAGCCGTACGTCGCGGGTGCCCGTCGACACGCACAGCGTGTACGCCAGGTCCCGGGCCCGCGGGCTCGGTGGGGCCGAGCCGGTGGCGGGCTCGGCGGCCACGACCTCCTCGTACTCGTCCACGAGCCGGCGCAGCACGGTGGGGTGGGGCCTCAGCATGTGATCCGCTCCTCCTTCAGGCCGTCGCCTGCCGGCCGCCCGTCCGCTGCCCCATCGCCTCGTCGCGCACCCGGGCGCAGCTGCGGTTGATGAGGCGGGAGACGTGCATCTGGGAGATGCCCAGCCGGTCAGCGATGCGGCTTTGGGTCATGTCTTCGAAGAAACGCATGTAGAGGATGGCCCGTTCGCGCTCGGGCAGCCGGCGCAGGCCCTCCTTGGCGGACTCGCGGTCGACCACGACGTCGTACGAGGTGTCCGAGGCGCCGAGGGTGTCGGCGAGGCTGTAGCCGTCGTCGCCGGCCGACAGCTCGGCGTCCAGCGACAGGGTGCTGAAGCTCTCCAGGGCCTCCATCCCGGCGCTGACCTCCTCCTCCGTCAGCCCGGTGTGGGCGGCGATGTCGGCCACGGAGGGTTCCGGGCTGCCCGGGTTCTGGGTGAGTTCGCGGCGCGCCAGGCGCACCTTGTTGCGCAGTTCCTGGACCCGGCGGGGCACCCGCAGGGCCCACATCCGGTCCCGGAAGTGCCGCTTGACCTCACCGGTGATGGTGGGCACGGCGTAACTCTCGAAGGCGCCTCGCTCCGGGTCGAACCGGTCGATGGCCTTCACCAGTCCCAGGGCGGCGACCTGGCGCAGGTCCTCGATGGACTCTCCGCGGTCGCGGAACCGTCCGGCGATGCGGTGGGCCATGGGCAGCCAGGCCGTGACGAGTTCGTCGCGGACGGCGTCGCGTTCGGGACCGTCCTCCAGGGAGGCCAGCCGGGCGAACAGGGCCGCCGTGTCGGGGGCGTCGTCGTGCCGCCGGCGGGCGGGCTCGGTGGAGGTGTCCGGGGTGGTGGTGTCAGGTGCGGCGGGATGGCTGGTGGGCGTGTCGATGAGCATGCGGAATCGCTCCTGAACGGTGGTCTCAGGGACTTACCGCGGGAACGTGGCCGGTCCGGATCGCCTGGAGGGGCCCGGGCAGCCATAGCGCTCCCGCTGCTGCGCCTCCGGTCCGAAGCACGAAACTGCGACTGCCCCTCACTTGGGGGAGCAAACTCCGCTTGTCCCAAACTCTCAGGAAAGCGGTACAACCACCGTGATGCGCTTGCCGCCGGTCGGCAAGTCGGAGACGCACACATCGCGTGCCAGCCGGCACACGATCGGCCAGCCACGGCCGCCCAGCCGCCGGTGTCCCCGCTCGTCGACCGGCGGCGCGGTCACCGGCAGCGCGTCGCTGCGGTCGCTCACCGAGAGGCGGACCCCGGGTCCGACGACGTCGACGCGGAAGTCCGTGACACCGCCGCCGTGCAGGATCGCGTTGGTGGTCAGCTCGGAGGCGACGAGCACGGCGTCCGAGAGGGCGTGGGCGTCGCAGGGCGCCTGCCCTGGGTGCCGGTGCTCGGCGACCGCGCGCTCCACGGCCCGGCGGGCCTCGGCGGGCCGGCACGGGCCCGTGGGCCGGGCCCGGTCACCGGCCCGGTCGACGAGCCGGTCGACGGACCAGTCGACGGCCCGGTCACCGGCCCGGTCGACGGTGGGTTGGGTCGGGTGCCTCTGGCGCATCCGTCAGCTCCCTGGTTCGGTGGGGATCGAGGGTGGAAAGCGCTGCGCTGTGTGCTTTTCGGCTGACCCCTCCGGATACCTCCAAACATCCACACCTCCCTTCGGCCCAACGGCCATTCCGGCGCCGTACGGGGGTACGCGGGTGGCATGACCGAAGTTGTGGACTCCGACGAACTGCTGCGGCGGATGCAGCGGGCCAGGGCCTGTGCGGTGCGGGAGGAGCGGGCGTGGCGGGCACGCCGGGACGAGTTGCGGCCGACGGACCCGGAGGCATCCCGGGAGGCCGAGGTGCGGACGCTGGCCTACGAGACCGTGCTCCGGGTGCTGGACGAGGTCCTGACCCCGGGCCGGCGGACGGACGGCGCCCGGCCGGGCTGACCGGCGGTCCCGGCGGCGCGGCCGGGTGTCCGGGTGTCCGGGAGGTGAGACGGGTCACGCCACCCCGTTCCGGTTTCACGGAACCGCGGAAAATGGTTTAGCGTTCACGCATACGTGGTGACGGAGTCGACCGCCGCAGTCCTCCGCGCCACCGCTTACGGCCCTGGCTGGCTTCCCCCGTCCAGCCAGGGCTTTTTCATGCCCGGCCACGGCTACGGGCGGGAGCGATGCGGCGCGTGGGGCCACCGGGCCGCCGCGTCCTCGGCTCCGGCACGGAATCTCCGCGGGATCCGCCGTCCGCCGAGGTGCCCGGCGCGGCCGCAGCCGATGAAATGGGCGTAGGGAAAGCACCGGAACCGGATCGTCGGCGAGAGGCTCCGTGTCATGACCAAAGCGATCAAGCTGCTGACCGCCCTTCCCCCGCCCCAGCGTCAGCGCCTGATGACGCTCGCCCGGGAGGTGGCGTTTCCGGAGGACGCCCAGATCTTCGAGGCGGGCGAGCGGGCCGACCGGTTCTGGGTGATCCGCTCCGGCGCGGTCTCCCTCACCCAGCGGGTGTCGTCCCTGCAACGGGTGACGGTGGCCAGTCTGGGGGCGGGCGACCTGCTCGGCTGGTCCTGGCTGTTCCCGCCGCACGAGTGGGACTTCGGCGCCGAGGCGTTCAGCCCGGTGCGCGCCTACGAGTTCGAGGCGGCGCCCGTGCTCGCCCTGTGCGAGGAGGATCCGTCGCTGGGGCTGGTGCTGGTGCGCTCGGTCGCCGAGATCCTCGCCCACCGGCTGGAGACGACCCGGGGCAAGCTCATGGAGTACGCGGCACACCGGCGCGCCATACCGTGAGCCGGGGCCGTGAGCCGTGAGCCGTCGATCGCGGTAGCGCCGCGGGGCCGGCACCGCGCAGGCCAGGCCCGGCATCGCCACGCCGGCCGGCAGGCCGCCGCCGGTCACGGCGGTACGGGCGCCGACGTCCTGCCCAGCCGTGCCGTGCAGGACGTCGACGAGGCGCGGGCCGCCCGCGACGGCGACGATGGACGCGCCCTTCATCCGACCGCGCGTCTCGTCCGTGCCGGCGGCGGCAGGACCGCCCCGTGGACGACCGGCGGACAGCAGCCCGCGGGCGAGGCCCTCGCCAAAGTGGGCGCAGGTCTCGGGAGGCACCGTCGCAGGACGCGGGCACCGCTCGGGGGCCGGGCTCAGGCGCCGGCGATCAGCGTGGCGCCCAGGACGATCATGGTGGCGGCGACCAGCCCGTCCAGGACCCGCCACGCGGCCGGCCGGGAGAGGAACCGCCCGAGGAAGCGGGCACCGAAGCCGAGCGCGGCGAACCAGCAGAGGCTGGCCGCGGCGGCGCCCAGGCCGAAGGTCCAGCGCAGGTCGCCGCGGTCGGCGGCCACGGAGCCGAGCAGGAACACGGTGTCGAGGTAGACGTGCGGGTTGAGCCAGGTCAGCGCCAGACAGGTGAGTACCGCCCGCCGCCGGGACCCCGCGGCGTCGCCGTCCGCGGTGAGGGCGGCGCCCGGACGGAACACCCGGCGGGCGGCCAGCGCGCCGTAGCAGAGCAGGAAGGCGCCGCCGGTCCAGCCGACCACGGTCAGCGCGTCCGGCCAGGCCACCACCACCGCGCCGACCCCGCCGACGCCGAGGGCGATGAGGGCGGCGTCGGACAGGGCACAGATCCCGACCACCGCGAGGACGGCGTCGCGGCGCAGCCCCTGGCGCAGGACGAAGGCGTTCTGGGCACCGATGGCGACGATGAGCGAGAGGCCGGTGCCGAACCCGGCGGCCGCGGCGGTCAGGGAGCTGGTCATGGCCTCGACGCTAAGCGGAAGGATCTCCGCGGGTACAGCTAAAGATTCTTACGTATCCTTAGCTCTCGTGATGACGACGGCGATGGCGGACCTCCCGCTGGACCAGGTGCGCACGCTGCTGGCGGTGGTGGACGAGGGCACGTTCGACGCGGCCGCCGCGGCGCTGCATGTGACGCCCTCGGCGGTCAGCCAGCGGGTGAAGGCCCTGGAGCAGCGCACGGGCCGGGTGCTGCTGCTGCGTACCAAGCCGGTGCGGCCGACGGAGTCGGGCGCGGTGCTGGTGCGGCTGGCCCGGCAGGTGGCCCGCCTGGAGCGGGACGCGCAGGCCGAACTGGGGCTGAGCGGCGGGGCCGGCGAGCCCACCCGGATCTCGGTGGCGGTGAACGCGGACTCGCTGGCGATCTGGTTCCTGGACGCCCTCACGCGCGTGCCGCAGGAGCCGCGGCTCTGCTTCGAGCTGCGCCGCGAGGACGAGGACCACACGGCGGCCCTGCTGCGGGAGGGCACGGTGATGGCCGCGGTGACCTCGTCGCCGGACGCCGTGCCGGGCTGCTCGGTGCGGGCGCTGGGACGGATGCGGTACCTCCCGGTGGCCAGCCCCGGCTCCGCCGCCCGGTGGCCGGCCGGGCCGCTGCGGGAGGTGCTGGCCGAGGCGCCGGTGGTGGTCTTCGACCGGCGGGACGACTTCCAGGACGGCTTCGTCCGCCGGCTCGGCGGGGGGCAGGGGGCGGCGAGTCCGGCCCGGCACCACGTGCCCACGTCGGAGGGGTTCGTCGAGGCCGTCGCGGCCGGCCTGGGCTGGGGCATGGTGCCCGAACCGCAGGCCCTCCCGCTGCTGCGCGCCGGACGGCTCGTCGACCTGGCCCCGGACCGGCCGGTCGACGTGCCGCTGTACTGGCAGCAGTGGCGGCTCGACTCCCCGGCGCTGGCGGCGGTGGCCGAGGCGGTGGTGACGACCGCGGCCCGGGCGCTGCGCCGCTGAGACGGCACCGGCTCCGGATTCCCAGGCCGTCCTTCGGTTTCACCCCGGCATCGACAGGTGACCCGCAACCGAGGAAGCCATACCCGAGGGCGCGACACGACTTCGATCGCAGGTGACGTTGATGGACAACTGGCGACAGCACGCCGCATGCAGCTCCGAGGACCCCGACCTCTTCTTCCCGATCGGCACCTCCGGTCCGGCCCTGTTCCAGACCGAGCAGGCCAAGGCGGTCTGCCGCCGCTGCCCGGTGCGGGAGCCGTGTCTGCGGTGGGCCCTCGACACCGGCCAGTCCCTCGGCGTCTGGGGCGGGACCGACGAGATGGAGCGCCGTGCGCTGAAGCGGCGCCTGGCCTCGCGCCGGCGGTCCGGGTGACCGGGCGCGGATCCTCCGCCGGGCACAGACCCCGCACCGGGGACAGGTCCTCCGCCGGGGTCGTCCGGGTCCGCCGGATCTACGACCCGCCCGAGCCGGACGACGGCGTGCGGGTCCTGGTGGACCGGCTGTGGCCGCGCGGCATGGCGAAGGACGCGGCGGACGTGGACGAGTGGCCCAAGGCGCTCACCCCGTCGACCGAGCTGCGCCGTTGGTACCACGCGGGCGAGGGCTCCTACGAGGAGTTCGCCGAGCGCTACGAGGCCGAACTGGGCGAGGCCGAGGCGGCCGAGGCGCTCGACGGGGTGCGAGAGCTGGTGCGCGAGGGCCCGGTCACCCTGCTGACCGCGGCCAAGTCCCCCGACGCCGGCCACGCGGCCGTGCTGGCCCGCCTCCTCGACCGGCCGTGAGGCGACGGGCCGGCAGGCACGTGCGGCCCGTCCGCCGCGCACGATCCGCCCGCCGCGCTCACCCGGTCCGCCACGCTCACCCGGCCTGACGCGCCGCGGCCCGGCCGGCCGCCCGTCCGGAGAAGAGGCAGCCGCCGAGGAAGGTGCCCTCCAGGGCGTTGTAGCCGTGCACCCCGCCGCCGCCGAAGCCGGCGACCTCCCCGGCGGCGTACAGCCCCTCGACCGGCTCGCCGTCGGCGCCCAGAGCGCGGGAGTCCAGGTCGGTCTGGATGCCGCCGAGGGTCTTGCGGGTGAGGACGTGCAGCTTGACGCCGATCAGGGGGCCCGCGGCGGGGTCGAGGATGCGGTGCGGGGCCGCGACCCGGCCGAGCCGGTCGCCGATGTAGCGGCGGGCGTTGCGAATGCCCTGGACCTGCGCGTCCTTGGCATAGGCGTTGGCCAGCTGCGTGTCGCGCGCCTCGATCTGGCGGCGGATCAGGGCGGCGTCCAGGAGCGGCTCGTCGGTCAGCGCGTTCATCCTGTCGACGAGCCGCTCCAGGTCGGGCGCGGTCACGAAGTCGGCGCCCCGGCGCAGGAACGCGTCGACCGGGCCGGGCGCGCCCTTGCCCAGGACGCGTTCGCGCAGGAAGGCCCCGCGGTCCTTGGCGGTGATGTCGGGGTTCTGCTCCGAGCCCGACAGCGCGAACTCCTTCTCGATGATCCGCCGGGTCAGGATGAACCACGAGTGGTCGTGGTCGACGAGACCGTCGCCGGTGCGCAGGTGCTTCAGGGTGCTGAGGGTGTCGTAGCCGGGCAGGCAGGGCTCGGGAAGACGGCGGCCGAGGGCGTCGAACCACATCGAGGACGGTCCGGGCAGGATGCGGATGCCGTGGCCGGGCCAGATCGGGTCCCAGTTGCGGACACCCTCGGTGTAGTGCCACATCCGGTCGCGGTTGACCAGGCGTACGCCGGCCGCCGCGCTGATGTCGAGCATCCGCCCGTCGACGTACGCGGGGACGCCGGTGACCATCTCGCGCGGCGGGGTGCCGAGGCGTCCGGGCCAGTGGCGGCGGACGATGTCGTGGTCGGCGCCGATGCCGCCGGAGGTGACGATCACGGCCTGGGCGGTCAGTTCGAACTCGCCGGTCGCATCGCGGTTGGAGGCGACACCGCGGGGCGAGGTGTCCTCCGCGAGGACGGTGCCGCGCACGCCGCGGGCGGTGCCCTGGTCGACGACCAGCTCGTCGACCCGGTGACGGTGGTGGAAGGTGAGCAGCCCGTCGCGCGCGGCCTGCTCGGCGTAGCGCACGAACGGCTCCACGACGCCGGTGCCGGTGCCCCAGGCGATGTGGAAGCGGGGCACGGAGTTGCCGTGTCCGTGCGCGGTGAGGTCGCCGCGCTCGGCCCAGCCGACGGTGGGCAGCAGCTTGATGCCGTGCCCGTCCAGCCAGGACCGCTTCTCCCCCGCCGCGAACTCGACGTACGCCCGTGCCCAGCGCACCGCCCAGGAGTCCTCGTCCTCGGTCCGGTCGAACCGCGCACTGCCCTGCCAGTCGTTCCAGGCCAGGTCGAAGGAGTCCTTGACGCCCAGGCGGCGCTGCTCCGGTGAGTCGACGAGGAACAGCCCGCCGAAGGACCAGAACGCCTGGCCGCCGAGGTTGGCGGCGTTCTCCTGGTCGACGAGCGCGACCCTGCGGCCCCGGCTGGTCAGCTCGTGCGCCGCGACCAGGCCCGCGAGGCCCGCTCCGACGACGATGACGTCGGCATCCATGGCGACCGTCCCCTTCCTGTCCGTTTCCTGTACGTCCCTGGTCGGCGGACGTTCACCCGGTGGTGCCGCCGCCGTCGGTGAGCAGCGCGGTGAGCAGTCGTGCCAGCCAGGCGCGGGCACGCTCGACGTCCCGGTCCAGCAGCAGCTGGACGGTGACGCCGTCGTAGGCGGCGACCACGGCGTGGGCCGCGCCGTCGGCGTCACCGAGCACGGCGGGCAGCGTGGTGTGCCCGCGGGCCCGGGCGAGCCGGTCGGCGATCGCCCGCCGGAGCCGGGCCCGGTGCTCCAGCAGGGTCCGGGCCACGGCGGGGTCGCGGGCGGCGTGCACCAGGAAGTCCGTCTTGACCAGCAGCCAGTCGCGGTCGAGCAGCAGGACCTCGGTGACGCGGTCCACGGCGGCCGGCACGTCGAGGTCCGGCCCGTCCGCGGCGAGGGCGCCGGACACCTGGTCGGCGATCAGATCGGCGCGCTCGCGGTAGAGGGCGAAGAACAGCTCGTCGAGGCTGGAGAAGTTCGAGTAGAAGGCCCCCCTGCTGTAGCCGGCGGCCTCGCAGACCTCCTCGATCGACACGTGGCCGAACCCCTTGGCCGCGAACACGGTGAACGCCGCCCGGAGGAGATCGGCGCGCGTACGGGCGCGGCGCCTGGTCACGCGCCCGGCCGTGCTCTGCCCCACCATGCCCCGCCCTCCGTTCCCGGTCGCCGTTCCCGGTCGCCGTGCGAGGCTGCCGTCCCGCGTTCGATACGCGAATGTATCCGATACACGGCTGTATCCACAGGGGCCGGTGCCGACTTTCTCTGCTTGGAACACACTTTCGAATAAGGGGTACGCTGGCCTCATCACCAGGCACCTCCAGGGCTCGCTGTTCGACCAGACCGACGAGGTGCGGCTCGGCCCCCTCGACGGGCTGCGCCGCACCGACCTGGGTTCCGGCGCCTGGATCGACGTGCTCCCCGGCTGGCTGAGCGGCTCCGACGCGCTGTTCGAACGGCTGGCAGCCGAGGTCCCGTGGCGTGCCGAGCGGCGCACGATGTACGACCACGAGGTGGCCGTGCCCCGGCTGCTCGCCTTCTACGGCGCGGGCGACACGCTGCCCCACCCGGTGCTGGCCGAGGCGCGCGACGCGCTGTCGGCGCGCTACGCCACCGAGCTGGGTGAGCCGTTCGCCACCGCGGGCCTGTGCCTGTACCGCGACGGCCGCGACAGCGTCGCCTGGCACGGTGACCGGACCGGTCGGGGCGCGCGGGAGGACACCATGGTCGCCATCGTCTCGGTGGGCGCGCCCCGGGACCTGCTGCTGCGCCCGGTGCGTGGCGGCGGTGGCACGGTGCGCCGGCCGCTGGGGCACGGCGATCTGATCGTCATGGGCGGCTCCTGCCAGCGCACCTGGGAGCACTGCGTGCAAGACGACCCGAGCGGCGGGTCCGCGCATCAGCGTGCAGTTCCGCCCGCACGGCGTGCGCTGAGCCGGGGCCGCGACGGGCGCCGGGATCTGGTTGGCTGTCCCCGGCAGCCACCTCCGGACGCGGGGAGACCGATGCGGGCCACCGTACGGCAGGTCGCCGACGGCACCTATCTGGTGCACGGCGGCGACACGAACTGGGTGATCCTCACCGACGGCGACGCGGTGACCCTGATCGACACCGGCTACCCGGGCGACCGGCAGGGGCTGCTGGAGTCCCTCGCCGCGGTGGGGAGTTCACCGGGGGCGGTGACGGCGGTGCTGATCACCCACGCCCACAACGACCATCTCGGGTCCGCCGAGTACCTGCGCTCCGCCCACGGCGCCCCGGTCTACCTCCACGAGGCCGAAGTACCGCACGCGCGCCGGGACTTCCTGCACCAGGTCACCGTGGCGACGGTGCTGCGCAACGGCTGGCGGCCGGGGGTGCTGCCCTGGGCGGTGCACGTGGTCCGCTCCGGCGGCACGGCCCGGCTGCCGGTCGCCTCCCCGCTGCCGTTCCCGCGGGCCGGGGCCCTGGACCTGCCCGGACGCCCCGTTCCGGTGCACACCCCCGGCCACACCGACGGCCACTGCGCCTACCACCTGCCGGAGGCCGGGGTGGTGGTCTCGGGCGACGCCCTGGTCAGCGGCCACGCCACCTCGCGCGCCGAGGGGCCGCAGCTGCTGCCCGGCATGTTCCACCGCGACCGCGCCCGCGCAATCGCCTCGCTGGACGTCCTCGCCGGACTGGACGCCGACGTGCTGCTGCCCGGACACGGCCCGGTGCACCGCGGCCCGGTGAAGGACGCCGCCCGGCTGGCCCGGGAGCGGGCGCTCTAGAGTCGGGCCATGGCCTTGCAGATCAGTGCCACCAACCCGGAGCACCCCGCGCTCCTGCTCGAACTGCCGTGGCAGCTGCCGCTGGCGGAGTGGCCCGAGGAGTACCTCGTGCCGCTGCCCCGCGGCATCTCCCGCCACGTCGTCCGCTACGCACGCGCCGGCGCGGAGGTGATCGCCGTCAAGGAGCTGGCCGAGCGGCCCGCGCTGCGGGAGTACCAGCTGCTGCGCGACCTGGACCGGCTCGGCATCCCCGCCGTGGACGCGCTCGCCGTCGTCACCGGCCGCACCGACGCCGCGGGCGAGCCGCTGGAGCCGGTGCTGATCACCCGGCACCTGGGCGGCTCGATGCCGTACCGGTCGATGTTCGAGACGACCCTGCGCCCGGCGACCATGCACCGCCTGATGGACGCCCTGGCCGTGCTGCTGGTCCGGCTGCACCTGTCCGGGTTCGCCTGGGGCGACTGCTCGCTGTCCAACACGCTCTTCCGGCGCGACGCGGGCGCCTATGCCGCGTACCTGGTGGACGCCGAAACCGGTGAGCTGCACCCGCGGCTGAGCGACGGACAGCGCGGCTACGACCTGGACCTCGCGCGCGTGAACATCAGCGGCGAGCTGCTCGACCTGGAAGCGTCCGGGGCCCTCCACCCGTCGGTGGACCCGGTGGAGTTCGGCACCGAGATCTGCGCCCGCTACCGGGGCCTGTGGCAGGAGCTGACCCGCACCTCCGTCTATCCGGCGGGCAAGTACCACTACATAGAGCGCCGGATACGCCGGCTCAACGACCTCGGCTTCGACGTGGCCGAGATGCAGATCGAGCACGCCTCCAACGGCGACACGGTCACCTTCGTGCCCAAGGTCGTCGACGCCGGCCACCACCAGCGGCAACTGCTGCGCCTGACAGGCCTGGACGCCGAGGAGAACCAGGCCCGGCGGCTGCTCAACGACCTGGAGTCCTGGATGGCCACCCAGGACGACCACGACCCCGGCGATCCCCTCGGTGCCCGCCCCGAGGTGCTCGCCCACCGCTGGGTGCGGGAAGTGTTCCGACCGACCGTGCGGGCGGTGCCGCCCGAGCTGCGCGGCACGATGGACCCGGCGGAGATCTACCACGAACTGCTGGAGCACCGCTGGTACCTGTCCGAGCGGGCGCAGCACGACATCGGTCTGGACACGGCGGTGCGCGACTACATCGAGAACATCCTGCCCAGGGCCCGGGAGACGCTGCAGCCGACCGCCGAGTGAGTCACGTGTGCGGCACCACCGCCACCGGGCAGTCGGCGTGGTGCACCGCGCCGTGGGCGACCGAGCCGATCCGGCCGCCCACCGCCGAACGGGTCGCCCGGCGGCCGACCACCAGCAGCCGGGCGCCGCCGGACACCGACAGCAGCACCTGCCCGGCGCTGCCCATCTCCACGTGCTCGACGACCGGCACGTCGGGGAAGCGTTCCCGCCACGGCCGCAGCGCCGCGGCCAGCGCCTTCCGCTCGTACGGCTCCGGTCCCCCGGCCTCGTCCAGGAGCTTCAGCGAGGCCGGGCTGTAGGCGTACACCGGCGGCAGCGTCCAGGCCCGTACGGCGCGCACGGTGGCGCCGCGGAGGGCGGCGGCCTCGAAGGCGAAACGCAGCACGTCGGCGCTGTCCTCCGGCTCACCCTGCTGGCCCACCACGATCTCGCGGCCGGCCGCCTCGTCGGCGGCCCGGCCCCCGGCCCGGACCAGCACCACGGGCCGCGGGCTCTCGCCGATCACCCGCTGGCCCACGGAACCGACCAGGAAGCCGACGAGCCGGCCGTGCCCGCGCGAGCCGAGCACCAGCGTCTCGGCGTCGGCCGCGGCGGCGACCAGCGTCTCGACGGCGTGGCCCTCCACGACGTCGACGGTCATCTCCACGTCGCCGTGCCGCTCGACGACGGTCCGGACCTCCTGGGTCACCGCGTCCCGGATCCACCGCTCCTGGGCTTCCCGGTCGGTCACCCCGGCCGCCTCCAGTTCCTGGAACCGCCAGGCGTGCACCACGCGCAGCGCCGTGCCGCGCCGGACGGCCTCTCCGGCCGCCCAGGCCAGGGCGGCCAGGCTCTCCTCAGATCCGTCCACGCCTGCCGTGATCGGGCGGGTCATGCGGGCTCCTCAATGTCGCGGTCGGTCCGTCGCCCCCAGTGTTCCCCGCGGGGAGACCGTGACTCCGCAGGGGTGAGCGGCTGATCGCCGGCTCTCCGCCGCGGCGCCGCAGGGCGGAGCCGGCGGAAACCGTCTCCGCCTCGCCGGTGGCGCGGTTTCGCCGCGTGCCAGGATGGCCATGTGCCACAGACCCCATTCGACACGCCACTCGTCGGGCGCGAGGACGAACTCGTGCGTCTCACCGGCGTACTCGAACGCACCGGCGCCGACGTGCCGCGAGCCGTCCTGATCGCCGGGGACGCCGGTGTCGGCAAGACCCGGATGCTCGGGGAGGTCGCGGCCCGGGCCGCCGCGGCGGGGACGACCGTGCTCACCGGGCACTGCGTGGACCTCGGTGACGTGGGTCTGCCGTACCTGCCGTTCACCGAGGTCCTCGGCGGGCTCGCGGCGGACGGGCGGTTCGCCTCCGCGTTCGCCGCGCATCCGGTGGTGGACCGGCTGCTGGGCGGCGGGACGGACGCCGCGCGGGACGTGGACAGCCGGCTGCGGCTCTTCGAGGGCGTGGCCGCGCTGCTGGCCGACCTGGCGGACGTCGCGCCGCTGCTGCTGGTCCTGGAGGACCTGCACTGGGCCGACCAGTCCTCCCGGGATCTGCTGCGGTTCCTGCTCAGCCGGGGCGTGCTGCACCGGCCGGTGGGCGACGCCCCCGCCCACCGGCTGTCCGTGTTCGCCTCGTACCGCGCCGACGACCTGCACCGCCGTCACCCCTTGCGTCCGCTGCTGGCCGAGCTGGTGCGGCTGCCCGGCGTCGAGCGGCTGGAGCTGCGGCCCCTGGCCGACGCCGAGGTGGCGCGCCTGGTGCGGGGGCTGCGCGGGAAGCCGCTGCCGGACACCACGGTCCGCCGCATCGTCGAGCGGGCGGAGGGCAACGCCTTCTACGCCGAGGAACTGGTCGCGGCCACGGACGCCGGGGCCGGCGGGGTGCCGAGCGGTCTGGCCGACGTACTCCTCATCCGCTTCGAGCAACTGACCGACACCGCCCAGCAGGTGCTGCGTACGGCGGCGGTCGCCGGGCGCCGGGTCGGGCACGACCTGCTCCGGGACGCCGTCGGACTGCCCGAGGAGGAGCTGGAGGCGGCGCTGCGCGAGGCCGTGGGGCGGCAACTGCTGGTGCCCGGCGACGGCGAGACGTACGCCTTCCGGCACGCCCTGGCCAGGGAGGCCGTCTACGCCGACCTGCTCCCCGGTGAACGGGCCCGGCTGCACGGCGGGTTCGCCCGGCTGCTGGACGGGCGGGACCGCCGTCCGGAGAACGCCGCCGAACGCGCCCACCACTACCGGGAGAGCCATGACCCGGCCCGGGCGCTGACCGCCTCGCTGGAGGCCGCGGACCACGCCCAGCGCGTCGGCGCGCCCGCCGAGGAGCTGCGCCACCTGGAAGCGGCCCTCGACCTGTGGCCGGTGGTGGAGGCGTCCGCCCGGCCCGCGGACCCGGACCCGGTGACGCTGACCCTGCGTGCCTCCGCCGCCGCGGCGCACGCCGGGGAACTGCACCGGGCGGTCTCCCTCACCCGGTCCGCGCTGGACGGCCTCGGCCAGGACGCGGATCTGGAGCTGGCCGCCCGGGTCCGGTACACCCTCGCCGGAAACCTGCTCAACGTCGACAGCCGCCGCTCCGCGTTCAGCCACAGCAGCGAGGCGCTGGCCCTGATCCCGGCCGAGCCGCCGTCGCCGACCTGGGTGTGGGCCGCGGCCACGCACGTGATGGCCGCCCGCCAGGTCGGCGAGACGGGGACGGCGCTGCGGGTGGCCCACCGGGCCCTGCGCGTGGCCGAGGAACTGGGCGTCACCGACGCCCGCGCCGACCTCCTGATCTCCCTGGCGGGCCTCGAGGGCGGCGGCCGGCGCGGCGAACCGGGCCGCGAACGCCTGCGCCAGGCCCGCGAGCTGGCCCGGCGGTCGGGCAACACGCCGGTGGAGACGCGCGCGCTGTTCAACCTCGCGATCGGCTGCCTGGAGTCCGGTGACCTTCAGCAGTGCCTGTCCTGGGTGGCGGAGGGACTCGACCGGGCCCGCGACTCCGGGCTGCTCTCCTCGCCCTATCCGCAGGAGATGCGCTACCTCCAGCGGCTGGCGCGGTACACGCTGGGCCAGTGGGACGAGGGTCTCGGCGGTGCGGCGGAGCAGGCCGGACCCCACCCGTCCGCGGTGGCCGGCCCGCTGCTGTACGTGGCACTGGCGCGCGGCGACTCCGGGGCCGTCGAGCAGGCGCGTGCGCTGCTGCGGGGGCCGTTCGACTGGGTGGGCACACTCGTCGCGGGCATCGTGCTGACCGACGCCGCCGCGCTGCGCGGTGACGCGGAGGAGGCGGTGGAGCGGATGCGCACCACCATCGAGGCGCTGACGGACGAGATGGGCACCCCGCCCGACGCCACGGTGCGGCTCACCGCCCTCGCGCTGTCCGCGGTCGCCGACACGGCCGCCGAGCTGCGGCAGACCGGCGACGCGGAGGGAGCGCGGCGCTGCGCCGACACCGCCGCGGAGCTGGTGGAGCGGGCCCGTGCCTCCGCCGCGCGCGGCGAGGACGGTGTCCCGCAGGGACCCGAGGGGCAGGCGTGGCTGGCCCGGGCGGAGGCGGAGTGGTCCCGGGCCGTGTCCGGACCGGACCCGGCGGCATGGGAGAAGGCGGTCGCCGCGTTCGCCTACGGCGACACCTACGAACGGGCCCGGTGCCGGTTGCGGCTGGTGGAGGCGCTGCTGGCGGCGGGCCGCCGCGAGGAGGCGGCCGCGCAGGCCGCGGACGTCCGGCGGACGGCCGAGCGGCTCGGCGCCACGCCGCTGCGCGAGCGGCTGGACGCCCTCGTCCGCCGCGGCGGCCCGGCGGACGCGGGGTCCGCCGGGGAACGGCCGGTGTCGCTGACCGCCCGGGAGCGGGACGTGCTGCGGCTGCTGGCCCGCGGGCGCAGCAACCGCCAGATCGGCGAGGAGCTGTTCATCAGCGCCAAGACGGCGAGCGTGCACGTCTCCAACATCCTCGCCAAACTCGGCGCGACGAGCCGTACGGAGGCGGTGGCCATCGCCTGCCGCAAGGGCCTGGTGGCACCGGAGTGGCCGGTCCCGGGCTGACCGGCCGGCCAGCGAAACCGTGCCGACCTGCCGCGCCCCCGGCTGACCGGCCGACCCGCCGAAACCGTGCCGGCCCGGTGGTCCGGCGCTGACCGGCCGGTCCGGCCGTGCCCGGCGCCGGCGGGCGGGCCCTGCGGACCGTTCCCGCGCGGTCCGCTCCCCCCTTCCGCCCTGCCCGGTGCGCCGCCGGGCCCGGGGCGTCCCGGGAACCGAGGCGCCGCGGCGTACGTCCTCCTGGGCACCCCATCGGAGCGCGAACCAGCAGACAGGGCGGGCACGATGTACGAGTTGGTCCCCGGGGGAAACCTCCCCCTGCCGGACGGCCCCGTGGGTGTGCGGGTGACCGGCGCCTTCGACGTCTCGGCGCTGGTCACGGACGACGGCGGGACGGTGGACGGCGACGGCGACTTCGTCTTCTACAACCAGCCGGAGGCGCCCGGTGCCCGGCTGCGGGACGGGACGCTCACCGTGGACCCGGCGAAGCTGCGCCCGGGCGCCACCCGCGTCACCGTGGCCGTCAGCCCCGCCGAGCCCGGCACCCCGCTGCACCGGCTGCCCCCGCCCACGCTGCAGGTGACGGACGCGCGCGGCCGCGTGCTCGCCCGGTTCGCGCCGCCGCCGGCCGGACAGGTGACCGTGCTGCTGCTCGCGGAGATCTACCGGCGCGGCGACCGCTGGAAACTGCGCGCCCTGGGCCAGGGCTACGCCGACGGGCTGGCCGGCCTCGCCCGCGACTTCGGCGTGGACGTCGTCGACGACCCGCCCGCCGCCGCGCCCACCGCCGAGGCCGGCGGATTCCTCGATGCCGTCAACGCCGCCCGTGCCTCGGCCGGTTCCCCGGCGGTCTCCCTCGACGCCCGGCTGACCTCGGCGGCCCGCGCCCATGCCACCGCCATGGCCGCGGCGGGCGGGCCGGCCGTGCAGACCAGGGACGGGGTCTCGGTCTACCAGCGCGTCCTGGGTGCCGGTTACCGGTTCCTCACCGTCGGCGAGCACCTGGTCTCCGGCCCGCGCACGCCGGCGGAGTTCGTCGCGTACTGCCTGGACACCGACCGGACCCGGCGCACCCTGCACGACCCGGCGTTCCGCCACACCGGTGTGGCCCGTGCCGCCGACGGCCGGACGGGCGACGTCCACTGGACCGCGCTGTGGGCCGCGCCGCTGACCCCGGACGGGCTGGCCCGCACGGCGGCGGAGGTCGTGGACCTCACCAACCGCGAGCGGGCCGGGGCGGGTCTGCCGCCACTGGCCGCCGACCCCCGGCTGACCGCGGCCGCGCAGGCGCACAGCGCGGACATGGTGGCTCGGGACTTCTACTCCCACACCTCACCCGACGGCAGCGCTCCCCGGGACCGGGCGGCGGCCGCCGGTGCCACGCGGCGCACGATCGGCGAGAACATCGCCTGCGGGCAGCGCTCCCCCGCCGATGTGGTGGAGGGCTGGATGAACAGCCCCGGCCACCGGGCCAACATCCTCGGACGCGACTTCACCCACATCGGCGTCGGCCTCGCGGGCGGCGGCCGGGCGGGCACGTACTGGACGCAGGTGTTCGGCGGTTGACACCGGAATCTCCCGGCTCCGAGGCGATCTTGGCGGACGGGGGCCTTCCGGGACAGGATGCGCGTATGAAGGGTGACCTCTTTTCCAGCGAGCACATGGTCCAGCCGGCGCAGGCGCCGGGCATGACCGTGGAGAACTCCAAGTGCATCCGGTACGCGGTCGACGGCGAGATGCTCGCCCGGCAGGGCGCCATGGTCGCCTATCGTGGCAACCTCCAGTTCGAGCGCAAGGGCCAGGGCGTGGGCGGCATGCTCAAGCGCGCGGTCACCGGGGAGGGCCTGCCGCTGATGGCGGTGCGCGGACAGGGCGAGGCCTGGTTCGCGCACGAGGCGCAGAACTGCTTCGTCGTCGAGGTCGGCCCGGGCGACGAGTTCACCGTCAACGGCCGCAACGTCCTGTGCTTCGACGCGTCCCTGTCCTACCGCATCGCGACCGTGAAGGGCGCCGGCATCAGCGGCGGCGGCCTGTTCAACAGCGTCTTCACGGGACAGGGCAGGCTGGGGCTGGTCTGCGACGGCGAGCCGCTGGTCATCCCGGTCTCCCCGCAGTACCCGGTGTACGTCGACACGGACGCGGTCGTCGGCTGGACCGCCGGGCTGCAGACCACGCTGCACCGTTCGCAGTCCATCGGGTCGATGCTGCGCGGCGGTTCCGGGGAGGCGGTCCAGCTGGTGCTCCAGGGCCAGGGGTACGTCGTCGTACGGCCGAGCGAGGCGACGCCGCAGAAGTCCCAGCAGCACTGAGCGCGCCGGGAGGGACGGAAATGATCGGTATCACGGAGATCACCACCGCGGCCGAGCGGATCGCCGGGCTCGTCGTGCGCACCCCGACCGTGCCGAGCCCCGGCCTGTCCGCCCTGCTGGGCGTGCCGGTCGAGACGAAGCTGGAGTCGTTGCAGCGCACCGGTTCGTTCAAGGCGCGCGGCGCGGCGGCCAAGCTGCTGTCGCTGAGCGAGGCCGAGCGCGCCGCCGGTGTGGTGGCGGTCAGCGGCGGCAACCACGGCATCGCCCTGGCGGTGATGGCCGCCGCCCTCGATGTGAAGGCGACGGTGGTGATGCCGCGCTCGGCACCCGCCCGGTCGGTGGAGACCGCCGAGCACGCCGGGGCGTCGGTGCGGCTGACCGACGACATGGACGGAGCCTTCGCGCTCGCGGTGCGACTGGGCGAGGAGGGCCTGACCCCGGTCCACCCCTTCGACGATCCCGTGCTCGTCGCCGGCCAGGGCACCGTGGGACTGGAGTTGGCCGAGGACGCCGGGGAACTCACCGACGTGCTGGTCAGCATCGGGGGCGGCGGGCTGGTCTCCGGGGTCGCGGCGGCGCTGCGGGCGCGTCGTCCGGACGTCCGGATCTGGGGGGTGGAGACCTCGGGCGCCGAGGCCATGTCGCGGGCGCTGGCGGCGGGCGGTCCGGTGCCGGTGCCGCTGTCGTCGCTGGTGACGACGCTCAGCGCCCCGTCGGTGTCGCGGCTGACGTACGAGCATGTGTCGGCGCTCGTCACCGAGGTGCTGGTGGTGCCGGACCGGGAGGCCGTGCAGGGGTCGCTGGAGTTCGCCGACCACGCCAAGCTGTGGACCGAGCCGGCCGCCGGGTGCCTGCTGCCCGCCGCCCGGCGCGTGGTCGACCGGGTGGGCGAGGGGGCGCGGCTCGCTCTGGTGGTGTGCGGGGGCAACGCGAGCCCGGCGGACCTTGCGGGCTGGGCCGCCCGGTTCGGGCTGCGCTGAGTTCCGTTTACCCGCACACGGTTTTGCTTACCGCGGGTTACTGCCTGGTCGGGCGCGAATTCCGGTCCGCGGGCGCCGGGCGGCGGAATTCCCGGGCGTACGTGGGGAACTGCTTGCCGAGGTGAGGCGGGGTGCCGCCGGGCCGGCCGCATTTCTTCGCACACCTGCTCACCCACCTGCTCGCCTATTTGAAGAAAGGGCGGAAAAACAGCCGGAGTTGCGGTGCCTTTTGAACGCACCGGGGCCCGCTCACCGTACCTCTGGTCAAGCTGAGAGCCAGGGGCGCGAACGAGGGATGGCCATGGGCAGGGCGCACGTCTCCACACGTAAATGGGTCGCCGGTAGGTACCGCCTCCTCCAGATCGTCCACAGCGAGACGAACCGCGTCTGCTGGTCCGGGGAGGACGTCGAGGCTGACCGCCCGTGTCTGGTCACCGAGGTGCGGCTGCCCGACGGCCCGGCCGGCGAGGCCGCGCGCCGGGCCACCGGCCGGATCGTCCGCACCTGCGAGACGATGCGGCTGCTGTGCTCCGGGCGGGTCGCCGCGGTGGTGGACGCCGTGGTGGAGAACGGCTCGCTGTGGACGGTGACCGAGTGGCCCGGCGGGGTGCCGCTGAGCGAACTCCTGGCGGGGCCGGGCACCTTCACCTGCATGCGGGCCGCGCGCATCGGCCTCGGGCTGCTGGACGTGCTGGAGGCCGCGCACGGTCAGGGCATCACCCACGGGGAGCTGAGCCCCGGCCAGGTGTTCGTACGTGAGGAGGGCCCCGTCGTGGTCACGGGCTTCGGCCTGGCCGGCGCCACCCTCGCACCGCGCCTGACCGCACCGTCGTACGCCTCCCCGGAGCAGGCCCGCGACGCGCGGATCGGCCCGGCGGCCGACCTGTGGGCACTGGGCGCGATCCTCTACACGATGGTCGAGGGGCGTCCGCCCTTCCGGGACCGGGGCCGGCCCGAGGACACCCTCAAGGGCGTGGACCGGCTGCCGATGCGGGCACCGCTGCGCGCCGGGCCGCTCACCCAGGCGGTGCAGGGGCTGCTCCGCAAGGACTCCCGCGAGCGGCTGACCCGCCCGGTGATCCGCGAGGCCCTCGTCCGGGTGCTGAGCGAGGAGGCCGACGCCGCCGTCCGGCCGGTCCCGCGTCCGCGCGGCGCCCGCTCCGCCGCCTGGCACGCCGGACACCGGTGGAGCAGGCGGACGATGATCGCCGGGACGACCCTGGCCGTCGTCACCGTCACGGTCGCCGTGCTGGCCGCCACGTACGGGCCGCCCGGCACCGGCGAGCCCGCGACCGGCAGCCGGCCGCGCCCCTCGGCCCCCGTCGCACCGCCGGAGGGGCCTCCCGAGCCCGTCGTCCCGGCCCCGGACACGGCGCCGCCGAGGCCCCCCTCCCCGTCGGCCACCGCCCCGCCGGCCACCGCCCCGCCGGCCGGGTTCCGCACCTACCGGGCGCCGGAGGGCTTCTCCGTCGCCCTGCCCGAGGACTGGCGGCGGCTGGACACCAAGCGCGTGCCCGGGGTGGCGTACCGCGTGGTCTTCGGTGCGTCCGGCGATCCGCGGACGCTGGCGGTGACCTACAGCGAACGCGCGGGCGCGGACCCGGTGGCCGTCTGGCGCGACGACGTCGAGCCCAGGCTGAAGCGGTCCGGCGGCTACGAGCGGGTCGGCGCGATCCGCGCGACGACCTACCGCGGGCGCGAGGCCGCCGACATGGAGTGGCTCGCCGAGGACGGCGGCTCCCGGGTCCGCACCTTCGGCCGCGGCTTTCTGCTCGGCGGCGGCCGGAGCTTCTCCCTGCGCTGGACCACCCCGGCCGCCGACTGGCAGGACCCCGCGAACGGGCTGGCGCTCGACACGTTCCTGGGGACGTTCCGGGAGCGGTCGGGCTGACCGGGTGACGGGCCGTTTTCGGTGCCCCGCGCCGGGGACTCGGCGTTTATGGTGCAAATCGGATACACGATGATGACCGAGCAGGCCGGTCCCCGCGATCTCGTCGCCCATCTGGTACGGGCCGAGGAGGTCGGGTTCGACTTCTCGGTGACCTCGGACCACTACTTCCCGTGGCTGCGCGCGCAGGGCCACTCGCCGTACGCGTGGAGCGTGCTGGGAGCGGCGGCCCAGGCCACCTCGCGCATCCCGATGATGACGTACGTGACGTGTCCGACGTTCCGCTACCACCCGGCGGTGGTGGCGCAGAAGGCGGCGACGATGCAGTTGCTGTCCGAGGGCCGCTTCCGGCTGGGGCTCGGGTCCGGCGAGAACCTCAACGAGCACGTGGTCGGCGGCGGCTGGCCGTCCGTCGACGTGCGGCACGAGATGCTCCGCGAGGCCGTCGAGATCATCCGGTCCCTGTTCGCGGGCGGGCACGTGAACCATCGCGGCGAGCACTTCGACGTGGAGTCGGCCCGCCTGTGGGACGTGCCGGACAGTCCGCCGCCGATCGGGATCGCCGTTTCCGGGGAGCGGTCCGGCAGGCTCGCCGGCGAGCTCGGCGACCTGGTGATCGCCACGGAGCCCAAGCCGGGCCTGCTGGAGGCCTTCGACCGGCACGGCGGGCAGGGCAAGCCGCGCGTGGGCCAGCTGCCTGTGTGCTACGACCCCGACCGGGACACGGCGATCAAACGCGCGCACGCCCAGTTCCGCTGGTTCGGCAACGGCTGGAAGGTCAACTCCGAGCTGCCGCACCCGGACTCCTTCGAGGCGGCGACCCAGTTCGTCACGCCCGACGACGTCGCCGGGTCCATCCCGTGCGGCGACGACCCGGACGCCTTCGTCGAGGCGGTGCGCCCGTACGCCGAGGCGGGGTTCACGGAGATCGCCCTGGTCCAGATCGGCGGGGACTCGCAGCCGGCGTTCCTGGACTGGTCCGAGAAGACGCTGCTGCCCGCGCTGCGCGAGGCACTGGGCGGGTCCTGACGACCTGGCTCCGCGCGATTCACCCGAACGATGGGGCATCTCACGGGCCGACGGGGTACTAGGAGGCTCTACGTCCGCTCCCGATGCTTCACGCCCGTTCTCCCGGAGGCCCCGCCGTGAACTCCTTCGTGCACAAGACCCTGGTCGTACAGCTTCAGGCCGGTGACACGGAGCGCTTTCCCGTTCTCGCCCACCTGGGGTACGACGCCGCCGACCCGTTCGCGGTCACCGTGGTGTTCAGTGCCGACGGCCGCGTGCTCGCGCGCTGGACGCTGGACCGGGAGATGGTCGGCGAGGGACTGCTGCGCCCGGTCGGCGTGGGTGACGTGCGGCTGCGTCCGGTGTCCCGGGGCATGTGGGACGAGCTGCGGCTGGAACTCCTGGGCGACCCCCGCCCGGACGGGGGCCGCCACCACGCGGTGGTCTACGCGTGGGCGCCGGCGATCGCGGCCTTCCTGCGCGAGACCCACGCCGTCGTCCGGCCGGGGCAGGAGCGGGTGCACGTCGACGAGGCCCTGGCGGAGATCCTCACGGGACACTGACGCGCCCCCGGGTGGGCGCCGCCGTCAGTCCGCGGTGTGGCGGTACCGGGTCCACACCGGGATCGCCAGCCAGCACAGCAGGTACCACGCGACCACGCCCGCGACGATCCACGGGACGAAGCCGTCATCGGTGGCCACGCGCAGGATCAGCAGCAGCGAGGCGGTCGTCGTGGCCAGCAGCAGCGCCAGGCCCAGCAGCGTCAGCCGGGACGCCAGGCGCACCGCCCGCGGTTTGATGCGCCGGCCGGAGACGAGGCGGTGCAGGGAGACCGGGGCGATCAGCGCGCCGGTCGCGCACGCCCCGAGGACGACCGTCACCAGGTAGATCGTCTGATTGGCGTCCGACAGCTCCTCGTACTTGGGCTGGAACACGACGGTCAGCAGGAAGGCGAACAGGATCTGCACACCCATCTGTGCGACGCGGACCTCCTGGATCAGCTCGGTCCACATCCGGTCGGCTCGCTCCTCCTCGCTCTCGTTGCGCCCCCGGCGCCTCGTCGTCCCCTCGGCTGCCGCGCCCGTGTCCGCCACTGTTCTCCTCCTCACCGGGATGTGCACTGTCCTCTTCCCGGGTTCCCCGGAGTCAGACGCCGTGTCGCGCTCCTGTTCCAGCGCTTGCCGTGCGGCGGGGCGGACGGTTTGGGGGACCGGCTCACGGTTACACGGGCCGCGACCGGACCCGAGCCCGAGGAGGTCGCGCAGAATGCCCGACACGCAGCTCACTGTGACGTTCAGCGGTGGCGGCATCGACGATGCGCGGGCGGTGGTCCGCGTACTGGAGGGGGTGTTCGGGGCGCCGCGGGACGTCCCGTCCGACGAGCGGGCGACGGTCCGCACGGCCGTCTTCACCTCTCCGCTCACCCCGGAGCCGGTGGCCTCCACCGAGGCGCGCGGCGAGCGGCTGTCCGCCCCGCTGACGGTCACCGTGCAGGGCACCCCGCAGGCCGTGACGGCGGCGAGCGAGACACTCGCGAAGGCCTTCAGCACCCGTGACGAGGGCGCGGCCTCCGGCGACCAGGAGCAGGAGCGGGAGCTGCTCCTGGTGCCGTGAGCGGCCGCTCACCTGCCGGGCGGCCGCCTACCAGCGGCCCTCGACCTGGTCCTTGATCCGCCGGTCGTAGAGCTCGCGGACGGCGGCGAGGGTCTGCTCGGGCAGCTCCGGCAGCCGGGCGGCGTCCGCGTTGGCGCGGGCCTGCTCCGGCGAGCGGGCGCCGGGGATCACGGTGGTCACGCCGGGCTGCTGGACGATCCAGCGCAGGGCCAGCTGGGCGGGGGTGCAGCCGTCGGGAGCGAGGGCGGCGAACTCGGCGGCGGCCGCCACGCCGGTGGCGTAGTCGACGCCGGAGAAGGTCTCGCCCTGGTCGAAGGCCTCTCCGTGCCGGTTGAAGGTGCGGTGGTCGTTGGCGGCGAAGACGGTGTCCTCGGTGTACTTGCCGGACAGCAGGCCCGAGGCGAGCGGCACCCGGGCGATGATGCCGACCCCCGCCTCGCGGGCCGCCGGGAGCACCTCGCGCAGCGGCTTCATCCGGAACGGGTTGAGGATGATCTGCACGCTGGCCACGTTCGGCCGGGCGATCGCGGTCAGCGCCTCCGCGCAGGTCTCGACGCTGACGCCGTAGGCGGCGATCCGCTCCTCCTCGACGAGGGTGTCGAGCGCGTCGAAGACCTCGTCCGCGGAGTAGACGGGGGTGGGCGGGCAGTGCAGCTGGACCAGGTCCAGGACGTCGACGCCGAGATTGCGCCGGGAGCGGTCGTTCCAGGCGCGGAAGTTGTCCAGGACGTAGTTCTGCGGGATCTGCTCGACCCGGCGGCCCATCTTGGTGGCGACCAGCACATGCAGATCGGGCCGGCTGCGCAGGAACGTCGCGATGGTCTCCTCGCTGCGTCCGTCACCGTAGACGTCGGCGGTGTCGAAGAAGGTCACCCCGGCCTCGGCGGCCGCCTCCAGGACCGCTAGGGCCTCCTTGTCGTCGACGTCTCCCCAGTCGGCACCCAGCTGCCAGGTGCCCAGACCGACCACGGACGCGTGCTGACCGGACCTTTCGAATGTGCGCTCTTCCATGGGCGTCAGTCTGTCATCCGCCGTGCGTGCACGGTCCGCGCCACCCGCGGCCCCAGCCAGCGCTTGAGCCGGCGCAGCGGCTCCAGTCGCCCGGCGGCCCGGTCGATCCGGTAGTACAGCTGCGGCGGCACGTACGGCAGCAGCGGCGAGTGGCGCTGGCCGAGCAGGGCGAACATCCGCTCCGGAGGCAGGTCGACGTAGCGGGTCAGGTTCTCGTACCACTGGGCGCTGTGCCGGGCCGCGCTCTGCGCGGGCAGCAGGGCCGTCTTGCGCTCGCGTTCGTAGCGGGCGAGGGCGTCCGGCAGCCGGGCGTGCGTGCCGAGGGCGGCGGCCAGGGCCATCGCGTCCTCCAGGGCGAGCGTGGTGCCGGCGCCGATGGAGTAGTGCGTGGTGTGGGCGGCGTCGCCGAGCAGCACGAGGTTGCCGCGGGACCAGGTGCGGTTGGTGAGGGTGCGGAAGCTCTGCCAGGGGGCGCCGCCGCCGGCCGAGGGCCGGCCGGTGAGCGGGTGGCCGTCCAGGACGTCGGCGAACAGCTTCTCCAGCAGGGCCAGTGCCTCGGTCTCGCCCGCCCGGTCCAGGCCGAGGCCGGTCCAGGTTCGGGGCTCGCACTCGACCACGCAGGTGCTGCGCCCGGGGCCGTAGCCGTAGCCGTAGGCCCAGATCCAGCCGTGGGCGGTCTCGACGAAGGCGAAGGTGAAGGAGTCGAAGACCTTGGTGGTGCCGAGCCAGAGGTAGGGGTTGCGGCCGGCCCGCGAGACGGTGCCGAAGTGGCCGGCGTGGCGGGTGCGCAGTGCGCTGCCCACGCCGTCGGCCGCGACCACGAGGTCGGCGGCGGGCAGGTCGTCGGGGCCGGTCTCGTGCCCGTACTCCAGCCGTACGCCGAGTTCGCGGGCGCGGGCGGCGAGGATCTCGAGCAGCCGGTGGCGGCCGATGCCGAAGCCCTCGTCGCCGCGGTGACGGGTGGTCAGGCCGCGGATGTGGGCGACGCCGTCGCGCCAGCGCACGGACGCCTTCTCGACGGCGTGCGCCGATGCGGGGTCGTGCGCGTGGAGCTTGTCGAGCAGGGTGCGCCAGTACGTCACGCCCCACCCGTAGGTGGAGCCCTCCGGGTCGCGTTCGTGGACGGTGATGTCGTGGGACGGGTCCTGCCGTTTCAGCAGGATCGACAGATACAGGCCGGCGGGCCCGCCGCCGACGCAGACGACCTTCACACACACCTCTGATATCTACCTATAACGGTCATTTCGGACGCAGAGTAGCAGCCGTGCGACAGGTGACCGACCGTGCGGCCGGCCTTTCGATTCACGTCAGCTTCCCGGCACGGGAAGCGCCGCCGAAACTGCGCCATCCCGCGAAACACCACCCGCGACAGGGGCCTGGACAGAAGGAATTCCTCCTTCCGGGCCTCCGCGGCCCCCACTCCGGGCAAGATCATCTTGATTCAACCTTGTACCGGTTATTGGCAATTGTCCGGATCGTGGCCAACCACCGCTCCATGATTTCCGCCACTCCCGGCCGGGCCGGTAGGCATGCGGCGTCACCACCCCGACGAACCAGGGAGGTCCGCATGCCCGGACTCAGCCGCCGCCACGCCCTCGCCGCCGCGGCCGCCGTCGCCGCAGCCGCGGGGACCACGGCCGCCCGCACCCCGGCCACCGCCGCCGCGGAGCACCACCACTCCCCCGCCGCCTTCGACGAGGTCTACCGCGGCCGCCGGATACAGGGCCGCCCCGTCACCGGCGGCGGTCACCACCACGGCCCCGGATACGCCGTGTTCGTCGACGGGGCGGAACTGCACCTGATGCGCAACGCCGACGGCACCTGGATCAGCGTCGTCAGCCACTACGACCCGGTGCCCACCCCGCGCGCCGCCGCACGGGCCGCCGTCGACGAGCTCCAGGGCGCGCGGCTCGTCCCCTTCTCCGCACCCGCCCACTGATCCGGTCCTCCGCGCCCGCCCGCTGATCCGACCGCACGCGACCACCCAGGGAGCCACCCGCACATGACCGTCCGCAAGAACCAGGCGAGCCTGACCAGCGAAGAGAAGCGACGCTTCGTCGACGCGGTCCTGGAGCTCAAACGCACCGGCCGCTACGACGAGTTCGTCACCACCCACAACGCCTTCATCCTCGCCGACACCGACGACGGCGAGCGGACCGGACACCGCTCGCCGTCCTTCCTGCCCTGGCACCGCAGATTCCTGCTGGACTTCGAGGGGGCCCTGCAGTCGGTGGACGCCTCGGTGGCACTGCCGTACTGGGACTGGAGCACCGACCGCACGGCGCGGGCCTCCTTGTGGGCGCCGGACCTCCTCGGCGGCACCGGGCGCAGCCGGGACGGCCGGGTGGCGGACGGCCCGTTCGCCGCGGAAGCCGGGAACTGGCCGATCAGGGTGCGCGTGGACGGGCGCACCTTCCTGCGCCGTTCGCTCGGCGCCGGCGGCGTCCAGCTGCCCACCCGGGCGGAGGTCGAGTCGGTGCTGTCCATACCGACGTACGACATGGCGCCCTGGAACAGCGCCTCGGACGGTTTCCGCAACCATCTGGAGGGCTGGCGGGGCGTCAACCTGCACAACAGGGTGCACGTCTGGGTCGGCGGCCAGATGGCCACGGGGGTCTCCCCGAACGACCCGGTGTTCTGGCTGCACCACGCCTACATCGACAAGCTGTGGGCCGAGTGGCAGCGCCGCCACCCCGGATCCGGGTACGTGCCGGGCGGCGGGACAGCGGACGTGGTGGACCTGAACGAGCCGATGCGGCCGTGGAACGACGTGACCCCGGCGGAGCTGCTCGACCACACCGCGCACTACACGTTCGACACCGACTGACCGGTCCGGAAGGCGATTCGCCGGTCATCTCCCGGGTACCCGCGCCGCCCCGAGCGGAGCAACCGAAGGAGGAGACGCACGGTATGTCACAGGTCGAGCAGTCCATCGAGGTCGACGTCCCCCTGCACACCGCATACAACCAGTGGACGCAGTTCGAGTCCTTCCCCGAGTTCATGAGCGGGGTGGAGCGCATCGAGCAGCGCACGGACACGCTCACCCACTGGGTGACCAACGTACGCGGCGTGCGCCGGGAGTTCG
Source organism: Streptomyces hamibioticus (assembly GCF_047946815.1). NCBI lineage: Bacteria > Bacillati > Actinomycetota > Actinomycetes > Kitasatosporales > Streptomycetaceae > Streptomyces > Streptomyces hamibioticus. The sequence goes on along the minus strand of NZ_JBKKQY010000001.1, from coordinate 6,929,784 downwards.
ACGCGCAGATCACCGAGCAGATCCCGGACGAGCGGGTCGCGTGGACCACGGTCGACGGCGAGGCCCGGCAGGCCGGGGTGGTGACCTTCCACCGGCTGGACGACGAGCACACCAAGGTGATGCTGCAGCTGGAATTCCAGCCCGACAGCGTCACCGAGAAGGTCGGCGACAAGCTCGGGTTCGTGGAGCGGCAGACCAAGGACGACCTGGCGCGGTTCAAGCAGTTCATCGAACAGCGCGGACAGGAGACCGGGGGCTGGCGCGGCGCCGTGTGACGGGCCTGCGGCAGGCTCGCCCCGGGCTACCCGGCCGCCGCCGTGCGGCACTCCGGGTGGCCCCAGCCCCGGTCGTTCTTGGCGATGGACTCGCCCGCCGCGTACGAGCGGCCGCACACGCAGCGCCCGGGGAACTTGGCCTTGATGGTCCGCGCGCCGGAGCCGCCGCCCTTGCGGGCCGCCACCGGCTTGCGGCGCGGGCCGCGGGCCGCCGGGGCGTCCGGCGCGGGCGGCGGCTCCGGTGAGCCGAGACCGCTGCCCGCGGGTTCCTGGACGGTGGCCGCCTGGCTGGCGGCGCGGTCCGCGAAGTCGTTGAGCCGGTCGCCGTCGACCTGGTGCGCGGGCACGTAGCGGAACTCCACCGAGCGGCCCGCCAGCAGCTCGTCGATGCGCACGACGAGGTCCTGGTTGGCGACCGGCTTGCCGGCCGCCGTCTTCCAGCCGTTGCGCTTCCAGCCGGGCAGCCAGGTGGTGACGGCCTTCATGGCGTACTGGGAGTCCATGCGGACCTCCAGCGGCACCTCCGGGTCCGTCGCCGTCAGCAGCCGCTCCAGTGCGGTCAGCTCGGCGACGTTGTTGGTGGCCCGGCCCAGCGGTCCCGCTTCCCAGCGGGCCGGTGTCTCGGTCTCGTCCGCGACGACCCACGCCCAGCCGGCCGGGCCGGGATTGCCCTTCGAGGCGCCGTCGCACGCGGCCACTACACGTTCACGCATGGGCTCGATCATGCCATGGCGGCACCGGGCCCCGGGCGGGGTTCAGGCCAGGTCCGTGATCTTCGGCATCTCGCCCTCGGTGGTCGTGACGTCGATCACCGAGAAGTCCGCGCCCTGCGGATCGGTGAGCGTGGCGAACCGGCCGAAGGGCGAGTCCATCGGCCCGAAGCGCAGGACGCCGCCGAGTCCGGTGGCCGTGGACACCGCCTCGTCGCAGTCGGCGACGGTGAAGTAGACGTTGATGTACGGCGGCACCTCGGCCGGGATGTCGTCCGTCATCCGCATCCGGCCCAGGACGGTGCGCTCACCCAGGTCGAAGAGCCGGAAGTCGATCTCGCCGTCCTCCATCCGCTTGGCCCGGTAGCCGAAGACGGCGGGGAAGAAGGCGTCGGTCGGCCCTGGATCGCGGGCGAAGATCTCGGCCCAGCAGTAGGCGCCGGGCTCGGCCGTCGCCTCGAAGCCCTGGTGGGTCCCGCTCTCCCAGACGCCGAAGAGCACCCCGCCCGGGTCACGGGCCAGACACATGGTGCCGAAGTCGCCGACCTGCATCGGCTCCATCAGCAGCTCGCCCCCGCTGTCGCGGATCCTCCCCGCGGTCGCGGCGGCGTCCTCGGAGGCGAAGTAGAGGCACCACTGGGACCGGCCCTCCTGGCCGGGCATGGGCGGGACGACCGCGGCGACCGCCTTGCCGTCGGCGTACGCGGTCGTGTAGTCGCCGAACTCCGACGACGACTCACCGAAGGTCCAGCCGAGGACCTCCCCGTAGAAGCGCTTGGCGCCCTCCAGGTCGCCGAACATCGCATCGGCCCAGCAAGGGGCTCCCTCAGGTGGTGCGGCCATGACGACGCCTCCCGTATGTTCCGTATGAGTGATGGGTCCGGTTCCTCACGCTAGTCATCCGTCCGCCGCCGCGCGCGTGGAAGGAGGCAGGACGTCCGGCAGGCGTCTTCCACCCGCCGCCGGGGTGTGCTTGCCTGGGGGCCTTTCGGTTGCCATGGGCGTCGGCCGGGGCGGGAGTTGCCGTATGCGCAAGTCGTGGATCTCGGGACTGGTACTGGCCGGCGTGCTGCTCGGCGCGTGCGGGGATCCGGCGTCCGGACCGGCCGCGCCGCCGCCCCCCTCTCCCGACGCGCCGGCCACCACCCACCGGCGGGCCGCCGCCTCTCCGGGCACCACCGCCCCTTCCGCCGCCCCGGCGAAGCCGCCCCGCGTGCTCTACCTCGGCGACTCGCTCGCCATGGAGAACCAGAAGGCCCTCGGGCGGGAGCTGCGTGAGCGGTTGAGGGCGACGTACACCAGCGCGCCATACTCGGGGACCACGCTGTGCGACTACCTGGAGGGCGTCCCCGGCCGGTCCCTGGTGCCGGCAGGCGACAAGGCGGCGGCCCTGGTCCGGTCCCTGCGGCCGGACGTGGTGGTGCTGCAGTTCTGGGGCAACTCCTGGGGCTACACCCCGTGCATGGACGGGATCACCTACGACGCCTCGCGCACCGGGTACCTCCGGCGGTACGAGGCGGACGCCAAGCGGCTGACCGAGCAGATCGCGGCGGCCGGCGGGAAGCAGCGGCCGCGGATCGTGTGGGTGCTGCAGGGCCCGGACCCCATCACCCCGGAGCGGGTCCGGCTGGTGAACGGTGTCTACGAACGGCTGGCCCGCGCCTCCGGCGACCTGGTCGCCGACGCCGGGAGAACGGTGAGCGCCGCCGGGGCCCGCTACACCTGGGTGCAGCACCTGCCGTGCACCGCCCAGGAGCGGGCCCGTGCCGGCCACTGCACCGAGCCGGGCCGCGACCGCACCGCGCTGCATCGCGACGACGACTACCTGCACTTCTGCCTGGCGCCCACGACGTCCACGCCCAAGCCGTGCCCGGTGCCCTCACCCGGCATCCTGCGGATGGTCCGGGAGATCACGCGCGTGGTCGGCGAACGAGCCGCGGGCCGCTGAGGGCGCGCGGTGGAAGAGGGCCCGGCCCGCCCACCCGGGGCGGGAGGTTCTCGCCGAGGCCGCGCAGGGGCCGGAGGGCCGGCCCCTGTCGACGCCCCGGACGCCTCACTCCCCCGCGTGGGCCTTCTCCAGGGCGGCGATGTCGAGCTTGCGCATGGTCATCATCGCCTTGTTGACGTTCGCCGCCTTCACCGGGTCCGGGTCGGCGAACATCTCGTTGAGCCGGCGCGGGACGACCTGCCAGGACACCCCGTACCGGTCCTTGAGCCAGCCGCAGGGCCCTTCCTCACCGCCGCCCTCCAGCAGCTTGGCCCAGTAGTGGTCGACCTCCTCCTGGGAGTCGCACGGGATCTGGAAGGAGATCGCCTCGTTGAACGTGAACTGCGGCCCGCCGTTCAGCGCGACGAACCTCTGGCCGTTGGCGGTGAAGTCGACGGTCAGCACGGTGCCGGCGGGGCGCATGGCCCCCTCGGGGTAGCGGGTGACGCCGCCGACGCTGGAGTTCTTGAACACCGAGACGTAGAAGTGGGCGGCCTCCTCGGCCTGGTCGTCGAACCAGAGACAGGTGGTGAATCCGTCGGTGGCCATGAGTACCTCCTGGGCACGGGATGCGGTGGGAACGCGGTCGTATGCAGAGACCGGTCCGGCCCCGGAAACTCATCGGCGGGCCAGAAGAGCCGTTCGGCGCGCAGCGGCCGGGCGTGACTCCTGACGGCTGCGCACGCGGGGCTCGCGACCGCTCTGCCCATGGCGAATCTGCCGCGGGCAGAGAAGCCCCCGCCCCGGGCCCGGCCGGGCGGACAGTGGAGACCGCGCGGTGCCGACCGGCCGCGTACGACCGTCTCGACGACTCGACAAGGAGCGCCGATGTCTCCACTGACCGCCGGCCCGCTGCCGGCCATGCCGCCGCGGGCGGAGGAGGGCGACACCCTTCCGACGCGGTTCGACGACCACCTCGCGGCCCAACTGCTCGCACAGCGCATCGTCCTGCTGGGCACGCAGGTCGACGAGGTCTCCGCGAACCGGGTCTGCGCCCAGTTGCTGATCCTGTCCGCGGAGGACCCGCGGACGGACATCACCCTCTGCATCAACAGCCCGGGCGGCTCGGTGCACGCCGGGCTGGCCGTCTACGACACGATGCGGCTGATCCCGAACGACGTCTCGACGCTCGCCATGGGCTTCGCCGCCAGCATGGGCCAGTTCCTGCTGGGCGTCGGCGCCGCCGGCAAGCGCTACGCCCTGCCGAACGCGCGCATCATGATGCACCAGCCGTCGGCGGGCATCGGCGGCACCACGGCCGACATCGAGATCCAGGCGGACAACCTGGAGTTCACCAAGCGGACCATCGAGCGGATCACCGCGGAGCACACCGGGCAGTCCCCCGAGACCATCTCGCGGGACGGCGACCGGGACCGCTGGTTCACGGCCGAGGAGGCCAGGGAGTACGGGATGGTGGACCGGGTCGTGGAGTCCCTCGCGGACATCCGGCCGGCCACCACCAGGCGACGGATGGGGCTGTAGGCATGGGGACGTACACGATTCCGAACGTCGTCGAGCACACCCCGCGGGGCGAGCGCTCCTACGACGTGTTCAGCCGGCTGCTGTCGGAGCGGATCATCTTTCTCGGCACCGAGATCGACGACGGCGTCGCCAACGTCGTGATCGCGCAGCTCCTCCACCTGGAGTCGGCGGCACCGGAGAACGAGATCGCCATCTACATCAACTCCCCCGGCGGCTCGTTCACCTCGCTGATGGCGATCTACGACACCATGACGTTCGTCCAGGCGCCGATCTCGACGTTCTGCGTCGGACAGGCGGCCTCCACGGCGGCCGTGCTGCTGGCCGGGGGCGACCCGGGGCGGCGGTTCGTGCTGGAGCACGCGCGCGTGCTGCTCGGGCAGCCGGCGTCCGGGGGCAGCCGGGGCACGGTGTCCGATCTGGCGCTCCAGGCCAAGGAAATGGTGCGCATCCGCGCCCAGGTCGAGGAGGTCCTGGCCCGGCACACCCACCACGACGTGGCGACACTGCGCGCGGACATGGACCGGGACAAGGTGTTCCCCGCGGCGGAGGCGGTGGCGTACGGGCTGGCCGACGAGGTGCTCAGCCGGCGTCTCGTGACGGTCTGAGACACGGTCCGGGCCACGGCCTGAGACGGGCCGGCGGCGAAGCCGAGGGCGAGGACCGGGGACGCGGGGCTGGGGCGCGGGGCGGGCGGGGACGAGGGCCGGCGCCGCCGCACGGTGCGGCGGTGCCGGCCCCGGGAAGCCGTCAGGCGGCCAGGCACAGTCCGCCGTGGTGCGTGCCCGACGTGCCGCGGCCGCCCGCCGCGTGCCGGGAGGTGATCCGGGTCAGTTCTCCCTGGGCCCGGGACAGCAGGTCGCCCAGCCCCAGGCCGAGGGCCTGCGCGGCGGCCGCGAGGACCTCCGAGGAGGCCTCCTTGCGGCCGCGCTCCACCTCCGAGAGATAGGGCATGGAGATCCGGGCGGCCTCCGCGACGTCCTTCAGGGTGCGCTCCTGGTCGAGCCGTTCGCGGCGCAGGACATCGCCGACCAGGTCGCGCCACAGCGGCTCCCGGGGAGCCGGCGCCGGGGTGTACGGGCGGGCCGGGGAGACGGCGGCGGGGCGGGTTCCCGGGCGCGCGGCGGGCGAGCGCAGGGGAATGACGCGGGCTTCGTTCGACGCTTGGCTGCTCACCTCTTCAGCCTAGGAGGGCGTGGCCCTCGCGGAAGGGAGCGGTCTTCCGCCCTGAGGGAAATCCAGCGGCCGAAATCCGTCCATGATGCGGCCCCTGAGGCAGGGACATATCCTGATGGGATGGTGAGTTCCACGCAAAATCACCGACGGTTTTCCGCCACCCGGGACAGTGGTGGGCATGTGCAGCCACGACCCGGGTACACGCAAGCCCGAAGGACTCAGGGAGACCAAACCGTGACTTTCGTGGGAGAGGTAATGGACACCGCCGTGATCCGGTCGCAGGCACAGGTCGTCGAGGAGACCGGCGGGACCGGGACGGGCGACGGGCCGCTGCCCGGAGTCGTGGACCCCCGGGCCGTTGCCCCGCGCGACGCGCGTGAGCTGTCCCGGCAGTTCTTCCAGCGTCTGACGGAACTCGAAGAGGGCACGCACGAGTACCAGTACGCGCGCAACACGCTCATTGAGATGAACATGTCGCTGGTGCGGTTCGCGGCCGGACGGTTCCGCGGCCGCGGGAACGACATGGAGGACATCGTCCAGACCGGCATGATCGGCCTGATCAAGGCCATCGACCGGTTCGAGCTGTCGCGCGAGGTCGAGTTCACCTCCTTCGCGCTGCCGTACATCGTCGGCGAGATCAAGCGGTTCTTCCGTGACACCACCTGGGCGGTGCACGTACCGCGCCGCCTCCAGGAGCTGCGCGTGGAGCTGGCCAAGGCCCGCGAGGAGCTGTCCAGCCGGCTGGACCGCGAGCCGACCGTCGCGGAGCTGGCCACGCTGATGAACATCAGCGAGGACGAGGTGATCGAGGGCCAGATCGCCTCCAACGGCTACAACTCCTCCTCCCTCGACGCGGCGCTCACCGGCGACGGCGCCGAGGGCGGCGAGGCGGTGCTCGCCGACTTCATCGGTATGGAGGAGGACGGGCTGCGGCTCGTCGAGGACTTCCACGCACTGGCTCCGCTCATGGCCGAGCTGAGCGAGCGGGACCGGCAGATCATCCATCTGCGGTTCGTCGAGGAGGCCACCCAGGCCGAGATCGGCGAACAGCTCGGCTGCTCGCAGATGCACGTGTCCCGGCTGATCAAGCGGATCCTCACCCGGCTGCGCGAGGGCATGCTGGGCGAGCTGGGCTGCGCCTGACAGGACGGGGCGGGCACCTGGCCGAGGGGCCGGGCGCCCCACCGCCGGACGGGGCCCGGGAACCTGAGGGTACCGGGCCCGCGAGAGTCCTGCGGCTCAGTTCTCCTGCAGCGGCACCACGGCGCGTACCCGCTTGCCCACCGGGACCCGTTCGACGACGATCTCCTCGGCCAGGGCGTGCACGATCTCCAGACCATGCCGGCCGACGCGCTCCGGGTCGCGGGGGAAGCGCCGGGGAACCGATCCGCTGCTGTCGTAGACGGACACGGTCACGGAGACGTCCGTGCCCTCCAGCTCCAGGATGTAGGGACCCCTGCTGTGCCGGTCGGCGTTGGTGACGAGTTCGCTCACCACCAGCAGCACGGCGCCGTCGGCCCGCGGGCCGATCGTGGCACACCATTCGGTCCTGAGCTGGTCGAGGAAGAGCGAGGCGAAGGACCGCGCCTCGGCGATGCTTCCCGGGTCGCCCGTGTAGTGCGCCGCCCGCCGTAGCGGTTCCACGGGCACGTCGAAACCAGTCGGTATCACTGCCCCGTCCAGATGCTCGATCATGCGTTTCTCTCTCGGATGCCGGACTGGCCGGACGCTGCTGCACCAGTCCTCGTACCCCGGCCTCGGCTCCGCAGTCCCCCGGAGCCGCACTGCGGGCATCGTCACAGTCGCCGGGGGCACCCGGATGGTACCGGGGCCGGTCGACGGTGGCCGGACGGAGGGCCGGAGGTGAGCCGTGGCCTGGTGGATGTGGCTGGTCGTGGTGCTCGTCGCGGTGGTGGCCTGCGCGGCGGTGACGGTGGCCGTGCAGGCCGGCCGGCGGTCGGGGACGGTCGTCGCGGTGCGCCGGGGACGCCGGTCCGGCGGGAAGGGCGTGCGATGAACGAGCTGATGGCGGCCCGCAGCCTGACGACCCGCCCGGTGGTCACCCTGGGCGGCGACGCGGTCGCCCAGATCAAGGACACCGTCTTCGACGCGGAGGCCGGGCGGATCACCGGGTTCACCCTGAGCGGCCGGGGCCTGTTCTCGGGGCCCCTGCGGCAGAGCCTGCCCTGGGCGGCGGTGCACTCGCTGGGCCGGGACGCGGTGATGATCGCGGACCGGCGGGCGCTGGTGGAGACGGCCGCGGTGGTTGCGCGCCGGGAGGCCGCGCAGGGTCGGGTGCTGGGGGCGAAGGTCCTGACCGACGACGGCACCGACGTGGGCACGGTGCTGGACGCGGTGGTGGAGGGCGGCACCCGCGGTCGGGTGGTGGGCTTCCGGGTCGCCGCGAGCAAGTCGTTCGTGGCGGCCTCGCATCGCCGGCGGCGCCGGGTGTACGTACCGCGCGGCGAGACGCTCTCCGTCTCCGGCCGGGCGCTGGTGCTGCCCGCGGACGCCACCCGGCACGTCGCGGACGATCTGCACGACCTGGCCGCGCTGATGGGCGGCTCGCCCGGCCGTCCGGAGGGCTCGCCGCCATGATGCTGTTCTCGCAGGTGAGCGGCCTGCCCGTGGTCACCCTCACCGAGGCCGCTCAGCTGGGCACGGTGGCGTCACTGACCGTCGACGCCCGCTCCGGTGCCCTCACCCACGTACGGGTCCGCGGCCGGCGCCCGCGCAAGGAGACGGTGCTGGCCTGGGACGCGGTGCACGCCATCGGCCCGGATGCCGTCCTGGTCCGCTCGGCCGCCGCCGCGGAGTCCGCCCCGCCCCGCCACGACCTGCCGGGCAGCCGGGTGCTGACGGAGACCGGCGACGCGTGGGGGACGGTGCAGGACGTCGCCTTCGACCCGGAGTCCGGGCGCGTCCTGACGATCCTGACCACACGCGGTGAGCTGCCCGGCGACCGGATGCTGGGGCTCGGCGACCACGCCCTGGTCGTACGGGACGGCTGAGTCACACGGCGGGCGGAGCGGCCGGTGACGGCGGCACCTGTGCGGAGGGCAGGGACTGGGGGACGGTGCCCGGGTCGGCGGGCGGCGGGTCGGTCGTGCCGGGGTCGCCGGTCGTTCCCGGGGCCTCGGGCGTGCCGGGGTCCTGCGTCGTCGGCCCCTCGGTGGTCCGCTCCCCGGTGTCCGGTGCCGGTGAGGTCGGTTCGGTCGGGGGCGCGGGGGTCGGCTCGCCGGGGGACGGGGAGGCCGGGTCGGTGGGGCGCTCGGTCTCACGGTCCTTGCCGCCCGTGTCGCCGGCGGGCCGGGAGATCCACTCGTTGCGCTCGGGGTCGTAGAGGACGAACACCTCCACCGGCCGCGGCGCCGGTTCGACGACGACCACGTTCGAGGCGCGGTACCCGGGCCAGGGGTCGCCCGTCGTCCTCGGCGTGACGGGCTGGGCCACCGGTTCGGTGAGCGGGTTGCCGCAGGCACAGCGCACCCGGGGCACGCCGCGGTCGTCCACGAGGACGGCGGTGCCGGCCTGGAGCACGGACTGGTAGGGGGTCGCCTTGCCGTCGCGGAAGCCGTGGTTGGTGACGCGGGTGTCCACGCGCAGCTGTACGGGGGTGAGCCCGCGCAGGTGGTCGGGTACGTCGGCGGGGTCGACACCGGCGACGGAGGCGAACGCCCGGTTCTTGTCCGGGTCGGCGCCGAGCGCGTCGATCTGCTTCTCCACGTCACAGCTGGAGACGTTGCGGGTGCCGCCGTACAGGCCGGGTTCGCCGCCGTCCGCGCCGCGCAGTTCGTTGGGCGGTCCGGACTCGGTGTCCGGGGACGGCCTCTCGGAGGGGATGGAGCTGTCCTTCGCCGTCGACTCGGTGAACGGGTCGGGGCCGCTGGTGCCCGCGGCCTGGAGGAACACCTCGCCCTGGGTGCCGGGCTCGCCGACCGTGCCGGAGTCCCCGCCGGTCCGGGAGAACACGACGGCGAGGACGACGGCGGCCACCACGACCACGGCCAGCACCGCGAGCCGAGGGGCGGAGCGCCACCACGGGCGGCGCGGCCGGCCGGGTCCCGTGGAGCCGCCGCCACCCCCGGGCGGCGGGGACGGGGGGCCGCCGGAGGGCGGCTGGGAGGGGCCGGACGGGGACCCGGACGAGGGTCCGGACAGCGGCCCGGAGGGCGGTCCGGTGGGGCGGCCGGACGACGGTGGTTCGACGCTCACGAGTTCTTCTTCCGCGAAGACCTGAACGGCTCTGACGAGACTTCAGTCCGATATGCGTGCTATCTGCCGTATCCCTTTATTGTGTGCTCTCCTCCCGAGGTGGGCGCAAGCCGACGCGGACGGCCCTCTCGGCGGGCGCCCGGCGCGGGCGCTGCTTAGCGTGGCAGGGTGAGTTCGCCAACCCCCTCCCCCGCCGGCCGCCGGGTCCCCCGCCACGGCTGGGTGCAGGCGCTCGGCACGGTGCTGGCCGGGCTGGCCGCCATGGGAGTCGTCGCCGCGCTCGGGCTGTGGGCGGCGGGCGCCACCGACCTGCCCGGCAACGCCTTTCCCCGGGTCGTCACGGCGACCGTCGTGACCGCCGTGGGCGGGGCGGTCGAGTTGTCCGGAGACGCCGGAGGGCTCGCCGGCACCGAGGCGTCGATGACCGTGATCCCGCTGTCGGTCACGCTGACCGGCGCGCTGGTGTTCGCCTGGGGCTTTCTGCGTCCGCTGCGCCACCGGGCGGTGGCCGGCGCCCCGGAACTGGCGGGCTGGGCGGGCCGGATCGCCGTGCTGTGGCTGCTCGCGCTGCTCGCGCTGGCCTTCGCCGCACGGCAGACCTTCGAGATCTCCCTCGGGGAGGGACTGGACGACCTCGGCGACCTGTTCGGGTTCGAGCCGAAGGTCGGGTTCACCACCGACGTACCGCTGACCGTGCTGTTCGGGCTGCTGTGGCTGGCGGGCGTGCTGGCGCTGGCCCTGCTGGTCTCGCACGGCGCCCCGCTGCCCGGGCGGATGCTGCGCTGGGAGACCTCGGTGCGGCCGGCGGCGTACGCGATGGTTCTGCTGCTGTTGGCGTACGTGGCGATCGGCGTGGTGGTGGGGCTGGTGGTCGCGGCGACCCGGGGGCACCCGGCGGAGACGTTCGCGGTGCTGCTGCTCGGCCTGCCCAACCTGGTGTGGCTGGGGCTGACGATCGGTCTGGGTGCGACGTGGGAGGGGCGGGTGGAGGGGCCGTTCGGGCTGCCGATGCCGCACGTCCTGGACGAGGTGCTGCGCACGCCGGGCATCTCGACGCTCAACCTGGGCACGCTCTCCGAGCACGACGGCCGGGTGTGGTGGCTGCTGGTCGCCGACGTGGTGCTGCTGCTGGCCGCCGGCTTCGTGAAGGCGGCGCGCACGCCGGGCCGGTTGCCGGCCTGGCGGCACGGCGCGCACATGGCGGTGGCGCTGGCGCTCACGGTGCTCATGATCTGCCTCGTCGGGCGGCTCTCCGCGCGGTACGGGCTGTCCGTGCTCGGCATCGGCGACCTGGGCGGCGGGCTGTCCGGGGACCTCTTCCTCCGGCCGCGGCTGTGGGGCGCGCTCGGCCTGGCCCTGCTGTGGGGCCTGGTCACCGGTTTCCTCGGCGCGCTGCTCGCGCGGTGGGCGGTGCGGCGTGCGCGGGGCGAGGTCCGGGGCCCGTCCGGCGGGTCCTAGGACCGCTTGCCGAAGACCGGTTCGGCCCAGCGCGGCGGCGGTGCGGGGCGGTCGGCCGACCGGTGCGGGGCGGGCCCGCCGGGGCGGATCGCGGCGCGCAGGGCGGCGACGAAGGCGAGACAGGAGTCGTGGCGGTCGTCCGGACGCTTGGCGAGGGCCTTGGCGAAGACCGGGTCGGCCCGGGCGGTGAGGTCGGGGCGCGCCTCGGTGAGGGTCGGCGGCTCGTCGTACTGGTGGGCCCACAGCAGGGCCAGGTCGTCGTCCCGGCGGAACGGCGGGCGCCCGGCGAGGATCTCGTAGACGACGCAGGCGAAGCCGTAGACGTCGCAGCGGCCGTCGACCGGACGGCCGGAGATCTGCTCCGGTGACACGTAGTCGAGGGTGCCGACGAACTGGCCGACCGTGGTGAAGCCGGTGAGCGACAGCGACTTCTTGGTCAGCCCGAAGTCGGTGAGGTAGGCGTGCTCGGGGTGCTCGCTGTCGGTGCCGCGGGCCACCAGGATGTTGCCGGGTTTGACGTCCCGGTGGACCAGCCCGTGCTCGTGGGCCGCGTCCAGCGCGGAGGCCACCTGGGCGGCGATGCGCAGCGCGGTGGCGGGCGGCAGCGGGCCCCGGCGGTCGAGGAGGTGGCGCAGATCGCTGCCGGGGACGAAGCGCATGGCGATGTACAGGACGCCGTCGGTCTCGCCCGCCTCGAACACCGGCACGATGTGCGGGTGGTCGATCGCGGCGGCGGCCCGGGACTCGTGCGTGAACCGGCGCCGGAAGGTGTCGTTGCGGGCCAGTTCCGGGGCGAGCAGCTTCAGGGCGACGGTGCGCTCCAGACGCAGGTCGCGGGCCCGGTAGACGACGGCCATGCCGCCGCGCCCGATCTCGCGCTCGATCCGGTACCCCGCGACCTGCCGTCCCACCAGCTCGGACGGCCGCCCGGAGAACGCACCGGTGCCGTCGCTCACCGCCGCTCACCGTCACCGGCGATCCGGGTGGCATCCGGACCGTCCGACGGACCGGCCTCCGGTACGACACGGGTGGGCGCGTATCCCGTACCCTGCCCGTCGGCCTCCGGCTCGGGCCCGGCCTCCCCGACCAACCGCGTGGGGGCGTGCCCCGGATCCCGACCGCCACCCTCCGGCTCGGGCCCGGGCTCGCCGGCCGACCGCGTGGGCGCGTGCCCCATGCCGTGACCAACAAATTCACGCTCCGGCCCGGGCTCGCCGGCCAAGCGGGTGGGGTCCTGACGCGGCCCCTGCCCGTCGGACGCCGCCTCGGACTCGGCCTCCCCGACCAACCGGGTAGGCACGTGCCCCGGATCCCGACCACCGCCCTCCCGCTCGGGCCCGGGCTCGCCGGCCAAGCGGGTGGGGTCCTGGCCGGTGGAGTCCTCCGCCGGGGACGGGCCCGTCCGGCGGGGTGGTGGCTCCGGTGCACCGGTGACGGGCACCAGCCGGGTCGGGGCGTGCCGACGGTCCGCTTCCGATGTCCCCGCCGGGCCCGCTCCGCCGGGCGCGAGCCGCTCCGGCGGGCCCGCCCCGGGCGCCGGCCGGGCAGGGGGACGCGCTTCCCGCTCCGCCGGAGCCGCCCCGTCCGGCGCGCCCTCCGGCACCACGCGCGTCGGCGGGTGGGTCTCCTCCGGCACGGCACGGCCCGCACCGGAGGCGTGCTGCGGCAGCCCGTCGTCCGTCGCGTACGTGTTCAGCCGGGTGCCGTCGCCGTGGACCCACTCGGAGCGGTCGGTGTCGTACAGCCACACCGACTCCCCGTCGACCACGACACCGACCCTCAGGCCCCGCGTCCGGGCCTGGAAGGACTCGCCGTCGAGGGTGCCGTCCGTCAGGTCCTCGACGGCGGCGCGGTAGCGGGCCAGGCCCTGCTCGGCGCGGGTGAGCAGCGGTCGCGGGTCGGCGGTGCGGGCCTGCGGGCCGCCGGCGGCGGGCGGATCCTGCGGTACGGCGACCAGGAGCCGGCCGTCGACCCAGGCCGACCAGCCGTTGGAGCACAGCACGTGCGCCCAGTCGCCGCTGCGTTCGACGAGCTGCACGGGCAGCAGGGCGTCGAGCGGCACGGTGGGCCGGCCGGGGTCCGGCGTCTCCCAGGCGGGCATCCCGTGCTGCGGGACGACGTGGGTGGGCCGGAAGCCGGGAGTGCTCATGACGGACGCCTACTTCCGCATCACGACGGGCTCGTGGCGGCGCAGCAGCCGGGAGACGACGAAGCCGAAGACCACGGACAGCACGACCAGCATGCCGATGTCGAGCAGCCAGATCCCCACCGTGTGCTCGAACAGCGGATCGTCGGTCAGCTCGCCGGGCACGATGCGTCCCAGGTCGACGGTGCCGGCCATCGCGCCGAGCGCCCACCGGGCCGGCACCAGCCACGCCAGCTGCTGCAGGCCGGGCACCCCGTCCAGCCCGAGCAGGGCGCCGCAGAAGACGACCTGGACGATGGCGAGCAGCACCAGGAGCGGCATCGTCACCTCCTCCTTGCGCACCAGCGCGGAGATGAGCAGGCCCAGCATCATCGCCGTGAAGGCCAGCAGGGCGACCGCGACGGTGATCTCCACGAGGGGCGGCAGGATCACCCCTTCTCCGCCCGGCGCGTTGAGATCGACGCCGAGGAGCGCCACCAGGGTCAGCACCACGGCCTGGACCACGGTGATCGTGCCGAGGACGACGACCTTGGACATCAGGTACGCCGATCTGGACAGGCCCACCGCCCGCTCGCGCTGGTAGATCACCCGCTCCTTGACCAGCTCCCGGACCGCGTTGGCCGCACCGGTGAGCACACCGCCGACGCACAGGATCAGCAGCGCGTTCATCGCCGTCTCCTGGGTGAGCCGGCCGCCGGCCAGCGCGCGGGCCATCGCGCCCATCACGAAGGGCAGGGCGATCATGATGGCGAGGAAGGTGCGGTCGGCGCCCAGCGCGCTGGCGTACCGGCGCACCAGTGTGCCGAGCTGGGCCGTCCGGCTGCGCGGCCGGGGCGGCGGGGCGATGACGACGGGACCGGACCGCGGCTGCTGCGGCTGGGCGGTCTCGTCGGCGACGTAGCGGCGGTGCAGCGGCGATTCGGCGAACCGGCCCGCCCAGTCCCGGTCGCGGTCGCGCTCGAAGGCCTCGAAGGCCTCCGGCCACTGGTCGAAGCCGAAGAAGGGCAGGGCGTCCTCCGGCGGCCCGTAGTACGCCACCTTGCCGCCGGGCGCGAGGACCAGGAGCCGGTCGCACACCTCGAGGCTCAGCACGCTGTGGGTGACCACGACGACGGTCCGGCCGTCGTCCGCCAGGCCGCGCAGCATGTTCATCACCGAGCGGTCCATGCCGGGGTCGAGGCCGGAGGTCGGCTCGTCGAGGAAGAGCAGCGAGGGCTTGGTCAGCAGCTCCAGCGCCACGCTGACCCGTTTGCGCTGCCCGCCGGAGAGGCTGTGCACGGCCTGCCGGGCGCGCTGCTCCAGGCCGAGCTCGCGGATCACCTCGTCGACCCGGGCGCGGCGCTCCGCCTTGGCCGTGTCCTGGGGGAAGCGCAGCTCGGCGGCGTAGGACAGGGCGCTGCGGACGGTCAGCTGGGAGTGCAGGATGTCGTCCTGCGGGACCAGGCCGATGCGCTGGCGCAGCTCGGCGTAGTCGCGGTAGAGGTCGCGGCCGTCGTAGAGGACGGTGCCGCGGTCGGCGGGCCGCTGCCCGGTGAGGGCGTTCAGCAGGGTCGACTTGCCGGCACCGCTCGGGCCGACGACGGCGAGCAGGCACTTCTCCCCCACCGGGAAGGACACGTGGTCGAGCAGGGTCTTGCGCCCGCGGTCGACGGCGACGGTGAGGTCCTGCACGTCGAGGGAGATCTCGCCGGTGTCGACGTATTCCTGGAGCGTGTCGCCGACGAGGCAGAAGTCGGAGTGGCCGATGCCGACGACGTCGCCGGGGCCGATCTCGGCGGTGGTGACGCGCAGGCCGTTGAGGTAGGTGCCGTTGTGGCTGTCCAGGTCGACGATCTCGTAGGTCCCGTCGGCCGTGGTGCGCAGTTCGGCGTGGTGCCGGGAGACGACCAGGTCGTCGAGGACGAGGTCGTTGTCGGCGGCGCGGCCGATGCGGACCGTGCGGGCGGGCAGTGGGCGCACGGTCGTGGGCTGCCGGTAGGTGGAGGTCAGTGCGGGGTGCGAGACCACCGAGGGGCGCTCCGGGGGCGGCGGTGCGGGCCGGCCGACCAGGACGGCGCGGGGGCCGTCGGCCGGGCTGCCGAAGCGGATGACGCTGCCGGGGCCGACGTCCCAGGCGTCGACGCGGTGGCCGTCGGCGTAGGTGCCGTTGGTGCTGTGCTCGTCCCTCAGCGTCCAGTGGCCGTCCTCGGGCCGCAGCACCGCGTGGTGCCACGAGACCCGGGCATCGTCGATGACGATGTCGCTCAACGGGTCGCGCCCGACGTGGTAGTCGCGGCTCGGACTCATCACCGTGGAGCCGGAGTCCGTCTCCAGGACGAGTTCGGGCGCGGTCGGGGCGCCCGGCCGCTCAGCCATACGTGAATTCTACCGATGTGCCCATGGATGCGCCTGGGCGCGAGCACGTGCCGCGCACCCGAGGCGGGGACCGGCCGCTCAGCCGACGGGGACCAGCAGCGGCGGGGCGGCGCGCTGCATGCGCAGGGCGTCCACGGACTCGGCGAGCAGCTCGTACTCGGTGGTGTCGTCGCTGGTGGCGATGCGCACCAGCCGCCCGGCGGCCAGCTCGTCGGCGACCTGTTCCTGCCGTACGTCGTCGGCGCACCAGGCCCGCAGCACCGTCGGCACGTCGGGCACGGTGTCGGCGACCGGGGTCAGGGCGCCGGGCGGTAAGTGCGGGTCGTCCGGTCGCGGGTCGAGGCGCTCGGCGATCCAGGTGGCGCGGTCGCGCAGCCACCACAGGGCGAGGGCGAGAGTGGGCGCCCGGTAGGTCCCCAGGGGCACGCCGATGCGGCGGCCGTCGCAGACGCCGTATGCGGTGACATGGCACAGGAACTCGTCGTGCACTGGTCCCCTCCCCCGTCGCCCGGCCGGCGGCCGGTCCGGCCGGGCGGCCGTGCGGATCATGTGCGGTGCGTGAGGGCGCTGTCGCGTGCTGTGAGACGCCCTAGCAGACGAGTATGTTGACTGCTGAAACACTGTCACCATGAGTTTCCGGCCAGTCTCCTGGCATATTCACGGCCGCTGTTGGCCGAAAGGCGATGAGTTCCCCGGTCGCCGGCGGTCTCATCAGTGGCGAGGCCACCGACGACGGAGGAGATCATGGCGACCACCGGCGAACTTCCCGAGGAATTCACCGCCGTACTGCGCAAGAGCCCGAGCGAGGGCGGCTGGACCTATCTGGTCTGGCCCGGGTCCGTCGCGTTCTTCGGTACGCGCGGACTGGTCAAGGTCCGCGGCACGATCGACGGGCACCCGTTCCGCAGTTCCTTCACGGCACTGGGCGACGGCACGCACAAACTGCCTGTGAAGGCCGCCGTCCGCGAGGCCATCGGCAAGCAGGAGGGCGACACCGTCACCGTCCGGCTGGAGGAGCGGCTCGGCGCCTGACTATCCCTTGACGATCGCGTCGATGCGGTCCAGCTCAGCGGCGTCGAAGTCGAGGTTGCGGGTGGCCGCGACGCTGTCCTCGAGTTGCCGCGGGCTGCTCGCGCCGACCAGGGCGGAGGTCACCCGGCCGCCGCGCAGCACCCAGGCCAGCGCCATCTGCGCCAGCGACTGGCCGCGGGACTTGGCGATCTCGTCCAGGCCGCGGAGCCGGTCCACCAGCTCCCCGGTCACCGCGTCGGAGTTCAAAAAGGGGCTGTCGCTCGCCGCGCGCGAGTCCTCGGGGATGCCGTCGAGGTAGCGGGCGGTCAGCAGGCCCTGCTCCAGCGGGGAGTAGGCGATGGAGCCGACCCGCAGCTCGTCCAGGGTGTCGAGCAGGCCCTCGCGCTCCGGGCGGCGGTCCAGCATCGAGTAGCGGGGCTGGTGGATCAGCAGCGGGGTGCCCAGGCCGGCGAGGATCCGGGCGGCCTCGCGGGTCTGCTCCGGGGAGTAGTTGGAGACGCCGACGTACAGCGCCTTGCCCTGCTGCACCGCCGAGTGCAGCGCGCCCATCGTCTCCTCCAGCGGAGTCTCCGGGTCGGGACGGTGCGAGTAGAAGACGTCGACGTACTCCAGGCCCATGCGCTTCAGACTCTGGTCGAGCGAGGACAGCAGGTACTTGCGCGAGCCCCACTCGCCGTACGGACCGGGCCACATCAGGTAGCCGGCCTTGGTGGAGACGACCAGTTCGTCGCGGTAGGGACCGAAGTCGGCCCGGAGGGCCTCGCCGAGGGCGGACTCGGCGCCGCCGGGCGGCGGGCCGTAGTTGTTGGCCAGGTCGAAGTGGGTCACACCGAGGTCGAAGGCGCGGCGCAGGATGGCGCGCTGGGTCTCGACCGGCCGGTCCGGTCCGAAGTTGTGCCACAGGCCGAGCGAGAGTGCGGGAAGCTTCAGGCCACTGCGTCCGGTGCGCCGGTAGGGCATGTCCGCGTAGCGGTCGGGGTGTGCGGTGTACAACGCGACTCCAGAGGGGTTGGCACCCGAGGTACGGGCTCGTGCGGAACCGGGTCCACTCTGTCGCGGCCTGCGGGCAGTGGTCCAACAGAAGAATCCGATGGGATTCAGCGGCTACGCTGCTCAATCATGGAACTGCGCCAGCTCCGGCACTTCGTGGCGGTCGCCGAGGACCAGCACTTCACCCGCGCGGCGGAACGGCTGCTGGTATCCCAGTCCGGCCTGTCGGCGTCCGTGCGGGCACTGGAGCGGGAGCTGCAGACCCCGCTGTTCGTGCGGACGACCCGGCGGGTGACGCTGACGGAGGCCGGGCGGGCACTGCTGACCGAGGCCCGGCGCATCCTGGCACAGGTGCGGTCGGCGCACGAGGCGGTCGCCGCCGTGCAGGGGGTGCTGCGCGGCACCCTGTCACTGGGCACCGAGCAGTGCATCGCCGGGGTGCATGTGGCGCGGTTGCTGGCGGCGTTCCGGCAGCGCCATCCGGACGTGGAGATCCGGCTGCGGCAGGCGGGCTCGGGCGAACTGGCGGAGGAGGTCGCGGCCGGGCGGCTGGATCTCGCCTTCGCCTACCGGACGCAGGCGGACGCGGAACACCTGCGCTCGGTCTCGCTGAACGGCGAGCCGATGACGGTGCTGTGCCACCCCGGCCACCCGCTGGCCACCGGCTCCGCCGTGCTGGGCCCGCCGGACCTGGCCGACGAGGTCTTCGTCGACTTCCACCCGGACTGGGGGCCGCGCCGGGTCACCGACGCGGCCTTCGCGGCCGCGGGCGTCCGGCGCACGGTCGCGCTGGAGGTCAACGACGTGCACGGGCTGCTGGACCTCGTGGACGAGAACCTCGGCATCGCCGTCGTGCCCCGGCACTTCCGGCACAAGCGGGCGTCCCTGGCCTCGCTGCCGCTGAAGGACACGGGCGAGGCGGTGTACGAGACCATCGCCCTGCTGCCGCCCCCGCAGGCCACCAGCCCGGCCGCCCGGGCCCTGCTGGACCTGCTGGACCTCCTGGACACGGGCGGCGTCTGAGGGGCGGATGCGCCAAGGTGGACGCATGCACGCAAAGGACATCCTCATCGAGGGCTACGGCCGCATCCAGGAAGAGGTCCGTGCCGCCGTCGAGGGCCTCGGCCCCGGCGATCTCGACACCCGCCCCTCCGGAGAGGCCAACTCCATCGCCTGGCTGATCTGGCACCTCACCCGCGTCCAGGACGACCACATCGCGGACGCCTTCGGGCTGGAGCAGGTGTGGCTCGCCCAGGGCTGGCAGAAGCGCTTCGGGCTGGACCTGCCCCGCCACGACACCGGGTACGGCCACAGCTCCGCCGAGGTCGGCAAGGTGCGGGTGGAGTCGGCCGAGCTGCTGACCGGCTACCACGACGCCGTGCACGAGCAGACCCTCGGCGCCCTGCGCTCGGTGGCGGCCAAGGACCTGGAGCGCGTCGTGGACGAGAACTGGGACCCGCCGGTCACGCTGGGCGTCCGGCTGGTCAGCGTCCTGTCCGACGATCTTCAGCACGTCGGACAGGCCGCCTATGTGCGAGGGCTGCTTCAGAGCGCCGCGTCGTAGCCCGGCAGGACGACGTCCCGGATCAGGGCGGTGCGCTCGTCGAACGGGATGAAGGCGCTCTTGACGGCGTTGACCGTCACCGTGCGCAGGTCGTCCACCGTCCAGCCCGCCTGCTCGACCAGCAGGGACATCTCGCGGGTCATCGTCGTGCCGGAGACCAGGCGGTTGTCGGTGTTGAGGGTGACGCGGAAGCCCAGGTCTTTCAGCGCGGTGATCGGGTGCTCGGCGATCGAGGTGGCGGCGCCCGTCTGGAGGTTGGACGTCGGGCACATCTCCAGGGCGATGCGGCGGTCGCGCACCCAGCCGGCCAGGCGGCCCAGC
This sequence comes from Streptomyces hamibioticus, assembly GCF_047946815.1. NCBI lineage: Bacteria > Bacillati > Actinomycetota > Actinomycetes > Kitasatosporales > Streptomycetaceae > Streptomyces > Streptomyces hamibioticus. Next base: position 6,910,076 of record NZ_JBKKQY010000001.1, on the reverse strand, counting down.
TTGCCGCCCGCCAGGTCGGGGATGTCGTCGGTGATCCGCACGCCGTGACCGATGCGCTGGGCGCCGCACACCTGGAGGGCCTGGTGGATGCTGGGCAGCCCGTGGGCCTCCCCGGCGTGGATGGTGAACGGCACGTTCTCGCGGCGCAGGTACTCGAAGGCGGCGAGGTGGTCGGCGGGCGGGAAGCCGTCCTCGGCGCCCGCGATGTCGAAGCCGACCACTCCGGCGTCCCGGAAGGCCACGGCCAGGTCGGCGGTCTCCTTGGTGCGGTCGAACATCCGCATGCCGCACAGCAGGGTGCCGACGCGCACGGGCGTCCCGGCCGCCGCGGCCTTCGCCATGCCGGCGGCCAGTCCCTCCTGGACGGTCTCCACGACCTCCGCCAGGGTCAGCCCGCCCTTGAGCATCAGCTCGGGGGCGTAGCGGACCTCGCCGTAGACGACGCCGTCGGCGGCGAGGTCCAGGACGTACTCCTCGGCGGTGCGCAGCAGGCCCTCGCGGGTCTGCATCACGACGAGGGTGTGCTCGAAGGTGGCGATGTAGCGCACCAGGTCACCGGAGTTCGCGGCCTCGTAGTACCAGGCGGCCAGTTCGTCGGGGTCGGTGGCGGGCAGCGTGTGGCCGACGGAGGCGGCCAGCTCCACCACGGTGGCGGGGCGCAGGCCGCCGTCGAGGTGGTCGTGCAGCACGGCCTTGGGGAGGCGGCGGACGGCGTCGGTGTCTATGCGCGTAGATGACATGGTGCGGTGTTCCTCGGCTGATCGGTGAGCGATGGAGCGGGGCAGGTCAGGAGGCGGCGGGCTGGAGCAGGTCCCAGCGGTTGCCGTACAGGTCCCGGAAGACGGCGACGGTGCCGTACGGCTCGTGCCGGGGCTCCTCCAGGAAGGTCACGCCGGCGGCGGTCATGCGGGCGTGGTCGCGGGCGAAGTCGTCGGTGTGCAGGAAGAAGCCGACGCGCCCGCCGGTCTGGTCGCCGACCCGGGCCCGCTGCGCCTCACCCCTGGCCCGGGCGAGCAGCAGAGCCGTGCCCGGCGATGAGCCGGGCGGCTCGACGACGACCCAGCGGGAGCCGTCGGGCCGGGGCGTGTCCTCGGCGAGCCGGAAACCGAGGGCCTCGGTGTAGAAGCGGATCGCCTCGTCGTAGTCGTCGACGACGAGGGCGACCAGGGCGATGCGTGCCATCGTGACCTTTCGGGGCGAGCGGTTGACGGGAGAGGTTATACGTAAAACGACCCTACGCCAAACCCTCTGTCGCCACCGCGTCCGAAAGGCCTCCCCCGGTGGCCCTCCGCGGTGGCCCTCCGCCGGTAGGCCTACACCCCGCGCCCGAGGTGCGATCGTGCCGCGTCCGCTAGCGTCCCGGGGCATGAAGATCAACGATCGGCCGCGCGACCCCGCCCGGCGCAAGCGGGACGTACTCGACCGTCTCGAACGGGAGCTGGACATCTGGGTGGCCACGGCGGACCCCGACGGGGTGCCGTGTCTGGTGCCGCTGTGGTTCGTGTGGGACGGCACGGACCTGTGGCTGGCCACTCGGCCCACCAACCCCACCGGGCGCAACCTGCGCACCGGCCGCCGCGTCCGGCTGGCGTTCGGGCACACCCGCGACGTGGTCCTGATCGACGGTGACGTGGAGGTGTTCGCCGCGCACGAGGCCCCGACGGCGGCGGCCGGGGCGTTCCTCGCGAAGACCGGCTGGGACCCCCGCGAGGACAGCGCCCCGTACGCCTACTTCCGGGTGCGACCGCGCGCCGTCCAGGCGTGGCACGAGGAGCATGAGCTCAAGGGCCGGCACCTGATGCGGGACGGGGTCTGGCAGGTGTAGGGCGGCGGTGCCGTCAGCAGTACAGGTTGCCGCCCGGCGAGACGCCGAGGATCTGCGTGAACTGCTGGTACTTGCTCACCCGGCTCTGCACCTGGCCCGGGTTGCGGCCGTCGCACTCCATGGAGCCGTTGATCGAGCGGATGGTCTGGCCGAAGCCGTGGCCGCCGACCATGGCGTGGTGCGGGGTCATGGTGCCGGGCCCGGACTGGGTGTTCCAGTACCACAGGGCCGTCTTCCAGGCGATGGCCGCGTCGTTCTGCACCAGCCAGGGGTTGTTCAGCAGGTCGATGCCGAGGGCGTCGCCCGCGGCCTTGTAGTTGAAGTTCCAGCTGAGCTGGATCGGGCCGCGTCCGTAGTAGGCGGCCTGCCCTGCCGGGCAGCCGTAGGGCCGGCCCCAGTCGCAGTAGTGCGGGTAGTTGGCGGTGTTCTGCTCGACGATGTGCACCAGTCCGCCGGTCTCGTGGCTGACGTTGGCGAGGAAGGCGGCCGCCTCCTGCTTCCTGGTCGTGTCGCCGCCGGTGCCGGCGAAGCCGGGGAAGGCGTTCAGCGCGGCGGTCAGGCCGCTGTAGCTGTAGAACGAATTGCGGTTCGGGAACATCTGGTTGAACTGGGCCTCGGTGACCACGAAGTTGCCGACGGGCGCCTCGGAGCCGCCGTCGCAGGCGTACGGTTCCCAGTACCAGGTGCTGATGGTCGGGTCGTAGCCCGGGTTGGCGTGCTCGGCGATGTACGCCTTGCCGTCGGTGTACCGGACGATGTCACCGGCGGCGTAGGACTTGCCGGCCACCCAGTTCGGGTAGCTGGAGCAGACGGCCGCGGAGGCCGGCGCGGCCGGCAGCAGGACGGGGGCGGCGCCCGCGAGGGTGAGCGCGGCCACGACGGCGGAGATTCGGCGCCTCGACACGGGATCAACTCCTTTGCGGAGCACGGCCGCTCCCGTACCGGGGCAGGGCGGAGCGGAGCCTCGTGCGCACGCGCCGGTCCGGCCGGCCACGGCGTGGGGGCGGCCGTGGTGGGGGGTGTGGAGGCACACTCAACCGCTTTGGTCTGTACCAGTCAAGGTGTAGACCAGTCCAACTCGGCGACGAGCCGGTCGGGTTGGCAGCGGGCGCCGGCCGGGTGGGCACCGGCGCCGTCCGGCGTCTCCTGGCCCTCGGCGTACGAACGGCCCCTGATCAAAACGTCGCCGTCACGTGCACGCAGCACGGTGGAGGACTCCGGACTGTTCAGCCCCCACTCCCGGCGACGGGGGTTTCCGTCCGTTCGCCTCCTGCACCGACAGCGTGCCCGGGGCGGCACCCCGCCCGGCCCGGTGGCGAGAATTCCCCCATGAGCACGACGCCCCACCCGCTCGTCACCCGCGCCCGCCGGCTCGCGGACGACCTCCTCGCCCCCTGCGCCCAGCGCGTCGACCAGGAGGGGGTGCCCGCCTCCCGCCTGGACGCGGTCCGCAGGTCCGGCCTGCTCGGAGTGAGCGCACCGGAGGAGTACGGCGGGGCGGGCGCCCCGGACGCGGTGGCCCGGGAGACCGCGGAGATCCTGGCCGGGGCCTGCTGCTCGACCTGGTTCGTGCAGACCCAGCACCACACGCCGGTACGGATGCCGGCGAAGGCGGACGCGGAGTCACCCGTGCGCGAGCGGCTGCTGCGCCCCCTGGCCGCGGGGGAGCTGCTGTCCGGCATCGCCTACGCGCACGTCCGCGCCTTCCCCCGGGTCCCGGTACGGGCCACGGCCGACCGGGGCGGCTGGCGCTTCGACGGCACGGTGCCCTGGTACACGGGCTGGGGCCTGAACGACGTGATGCTGCTCGCGGGCGTCACGGAGGCGGCCGATGCGGCTCGCCGCGCCGACCGCCGCCCGTACGGTCTCCCTCGGCCTGGACGGACTGTGGGTGCCGCAGGACTCCGTCGTGCTGCGCACGCCGCGCGAGGAGTTCGCACGCGTCGACATCCCCGCAGCGCCAACACCTCGCCGGCGGTCTTCGGCGTGGCGTACGCCGCGCTGGGCCTGCTGGGCCTGCTGGGCGGCGCGCCGGACACGCGGGACACGGCGGAGGCGCTGCGCCAACGGCTGGACGAGGTGCGGAGCCGGGCGTACTCGCTCACCGAGCACCCCGTTCCGCACGAGCACGTCGAGGAACGGCTGGCCCTGCGTTACGCGGGCGTACGACCTGATGCGGGCGGCCACGACCGCGGCGGTGGTGGCCGGGGGCGGCCGCGCGACGAGCCTGGACAGTCCGGCCCAGCGCCTCGCGCGCGAGGGCATGCTCCTGCTGGCGCAGGGCCAGACGGCGCCGGTGCGCGAGGCCCATCTCGCCGCGCCGGCCTCGCTCTGGACGGCTCCGGCCGGTCGCCCTTCGGTCACTCCTCCGAGGCGGCTCCGGCCGGCCGCCCCTCGGTCATTCCTCCGAGGCGGCTCCGGCCGGCCGCCCCTCGGTCATTCCTCGTCGCGGGCCGGGACCACCACGAGGAACGCGTCCGACTTCAGATCCATCACGACCGTTGCGGGCTCGCCCGCGGCGCGCCGGGCCGCCGCGTACTCCTCCGCCGGCCACGAACCGCGCGGATCCCCCGCGGGAAAGCGCTCCAACACCTTCGCGCCCATCGCGGCACACCTCCAGCATCGAACAACCTCGAACCATCGACTCGAACGCACCCAGTGCGTGTCATCCGCCTGCCCGCGAACGGGCCTGACATGTACGGAACGAGGACCTTCGCGGTCGGCGCCTCGGCGGCGCACCCCTGCCGCCCCTGCTGCCCCTTCAGTCTCTTCCGCCCACTACACATAAGGGGCAAATAAGCGCAGAATGAACTTACGCGGTGCATACCGCATACCGCCTCAGAAGCGGTCGGCCCTGTCAGGTAAAGGAGACGACTCATGGCCAACGTCTCGCGCAGCAGAGGTGACCTTTCGGCCCACCCTGACGCCGAGGAAATGCGGGCTCGCTACGCCCGAATGCTCGGCGGTCGTGACGTGGCACTCGTGGACGGGCCGGTGTTCCTGCTCGGCCTGTACTGTGCCGTGTCCCCGTGGATACTCCACTTCACGACGAGCCAGCCGTCGCTGGTCCCCCACAACCTGATCGTGGGCATCGCGATCGGACTACTGGCCCTCGGCTTCACCAGGGCCCCGGAGCGCATGTACGGCCTCAGCTGGGCCATGTGCGCCATCGGCGTGTGGATGATCATCTCGCCCTGGATCGTCGGCACGAGCCCGGACACCGGCGTCGTGTGGAACAACATCGTCATCGGCGCCCTGGCCCTGATACTCGGCGTGGTCTGCGCCGCCACGGCGGCGAAGAGCGTCCCGAAGCCGTAGTCGGGAGTCCGGCAGGACCGAGACAAGACCGAACCGTCAAGGGCGGGCCGGTCCGCACCCCGCGGACCGGCCTGCCGCACGTCCGCGCGCGGACGGACCTCCGGCGTGACCCGGCGGTGTCGATCACAGCGGGCGGCCCCGCGGACTGTCCCCGCACGCAGTGGGCACCCGCACCGTGCGGGGGTCGTGACCACAGTGAATGAAGAGGGGCGGATATGGAGATCAGTGGCATCCTCAGCGCGATCGTGATCGGCATCGTCATCGGTATCCTGGGCCGTTGGGTGATCCCGGGCCGGCAGCGCATCGGAGTCCTGTGGACCATCGCCGTCGGCATCGTGGCCGCACTGATCGGCACCGCGATCGCCGCGGCGTTCGGTGTGGCCGACACCGACGGCGTGGACTGGGTCGAGTTGCTCATCCAGATCGGTCTGGCCGCGCTCGGCGTGGGCGCGCTGGACCGGGCGAAGGCACGCCGCTGAGCGGTGACCGGACGATGCCGGTGGTGAACGGGGCCCGCGGTGAGCGGAGCCGGTGAGGTACGGAGGCGACCCCGCGGGCCGGCGCACGTAGGGTGATCGGTCGGAGACCGCTCGCGAGGAGGCCGTACGCCATGGTCGTGAAGGATGACGAGCTGCCGTACCTGCGCCGGTGCGTGGAGCTGGCGGCCCAGGCGCTGGAGGCCGGGGACGAGCCGTTCGGATCGGTACTGGTGGGTGCGGACGGCACGGTGCTGGCGGAGGACCGCAATCGCGTGGCCTCCGGCGACCGCACCCGCCACCCGGAGTTCGAGCTGGCCCGCTGGTCGGCCGCCCGGATGGCGCCCGAGGAGCGGGCGGCCGCGACCGTGTACACCTCCGGCGAGCACTGTCCGATGTGCGCCGCCGCGCACGCCTGGGTGGGCCTCGGCCGCATCGTCTACGTCGCCTCGTCCGAGCAGTTGTCGGCCTGGCTGGCCGAACTGGGCGTACCCGCACCGCCGGTGCGGACGCTGGCGGTGCGGGAGGTCGCGCCCGAGGTGGCCGTGGACGGCCCCGTACCGGAGCTGACGGAGCGGGTCCGCGCCCTGCACCAGCGGTTCCACGGCGAACGCCGCTGACCAGGGCGGTACGTCCGCCCCCGGCGGCGCGGCGACCGAGCGAGCAGTGCCGGGCGGCTACCGGGCCGGTGGCGGAGGCCGTCGGACCGAGCGAGAAGGCGAAGCAGCCGCCGACGCGTGGCTGCGGCCTCCCGGACGAGAAGTCGGCGCGGTCGCCCGCCGCGAGGCATGGTTGCCGGTACTCGCGGTCACCGCGCACGGCCCGGCGCGAGGTCTCGCCCGCGTGCGGGCCGCGTGTGGCGGGGCCCGTCGGCTCGTCCGCCCGCCACCGAGCGGCTCCGCCGCCGACCAGGGCGACGGCCCGACGCGGCGCCCGACGCGGCGCCCGGAAGACGGGCGCCCTTTGTCGGGCTCACCCTCCGAGGCGGCGCGGCGGGTCCCCGGCAGGCTCCACTCGAGCCCAGACGGGCCCGGCCGCGACGCACGGCGCGGGTGAACCGGACTCGGATGCGCGTCGCCGTCCGCGCCAGCGGTGCCGGGCGGCGACCAGGGCACAGGCCTGCGGCCCTCGGCAGCGGGCCGCCACGCCGCCGGAGGTGGCCCTCACGGCGCCCGAGGCAGGCCCCACGCCGCCCGAGATAGACCGCACGGCTGCTGCCGGGGCAGGCCCCGACAGCGCCCGTGGTACCCCCGGCCCGCGAGGTGGGCCCCACGGCGTCCGACGCAAGCCGGCGCCCCAGCCCCCGACGTAGATCCCACGGCCCCCGCGGCAAGCCCTCAAGGCACCCGAGGGAAGCCCCCACGGCGCCGCCGGTCGGTCGCGGCCTCGGCGCCGCCGCCGGGAAGAGGGGCGACCGCAGCCGGGAAGGGGGCGTCCGCAGCCGGCGGCCCGTGCGCCGCTCCGGTCAGGCGTCCGTGCCGGGGCGGAAGCGCCGGTAGAGGGCGGCGCCGCCGAGGACCAGCGCGGTGCTGCCCGCCAGGGCCGAGAGCACACCGTCGGTCCCCGTCTCGGCGAGGGACGTGGCGGCTCGGGGCGGGACGGCGGCCTGCGGCGCCGGCTTCGTCTCCGCGCGGTCCACGGGCGGCTCGGACGGCTCCGGGTCCGGCTCGGCGGGGCGGTCCGGGCGCTGCGGGCGCGTCGGGGGCTCACCCGGGCCGTTCTCGGACTCGTTGCCCGTCGCCGGGTTGCCGATGCCCACCACGTTCACCGAGTTGCCGCTGATGTTCACGGGTAGCTCGACCGGCAGCTGCACCCCGTTGCCGGACACCACACCCGGCGAATCCTTCGCGCCGCTCTCGGCGGCGGCCCCGCCGGACGACGTCCCCGGGCCGGCGTCCTCGTGCCCCGGCCGCCGGTGACCGCCGGTGTTGGCGCAGCCGTTGCCCGCGGCGGGGTTCAGGAGCCCGGCCACGTTCACGGTGTTTCCGCACGCGTTCACCGGGACGTGCACCGGGAGCTGGACGGTGTTGCCGGAGACCACCCCGGGCGAGCCGGCCGCGGACCCCTCCGCGGCGGCGCCGTCGGACGCGAAGGCCGACCCCGGAACCGTAACGGCCATCGCGCCGGAGGCGGCGACGGCGAGCACACGGAATCGGGTAACCCTTCTCATAGGATTCCCTGCCTTCCAGACATGGTCGCGGGCACTCGCCCGCACCGGATAAAACGCGGGCGCACCATCCGAGTTATGGCTGATCCGCCTGTCACTCCATCGAGTGGCACGTTTGTCGAACGAACGGCAAAGAAGCTGGACGCCACCCTCACCCGTACACGCGTACGAAGCATTCGGGCGTACCGCTCGCCCGGAGGCGAGGCGTCCGGGCGGCCCTTATGGTGAGCGAGGGCGCCGTTCTCCGGTCCGCGACGGGGCGCCCGGGAGGCATCGATGCTGGTCAAGCTGTCGAAAGAGCCCAAGTCGCCGGTCCGGCGCTGCGCGGTCACCGGCGCGCTGGGGCTGACCCTGCTCGGTGCGGGGCTGCCCGCGGCGACCGCGGACGAGGGGGCCGGCACACCCGGCCTGGCCCGGTTCTACGACCAGAAGGTCACGTGGACGCGATGCGAGGGGCTCGACGCCCCCGAGGACCTCCAGTGCGGAAAGGTCACCGTCCCGCTCGACTACGGCCGACCCGGGGCGGGCACGCTCGACCTGGCCCTCGCCCGCTACCGGGCGACCGGCGACTCGAAGGGCTCGGTCCTGCTGAACTTCGGCGGCCCCGGCGGCTCGGGCGTCGCCGAACTCGCCGCCGGCGGCAAGGACTTCATGCACCTGACCAACCGCTACGACGTGGTGGGCTTCGACCCCCGCGGCGTCGGCCGGTCCTCCCCCGTCAGCTGCGGCCCGGGCTCCGTCGAGATCATGGAGGCGACCGACGGGGACGAGAACCTGCGCGACCCCGAGGACGTGCTCCGCCAACTGCGGCAGGCCGCCGCCGAGTGCGCCGAGCACTCCGGGCCCGTCCTGCCCCACATAGGCACCGTCAACGCCTCCCGCGACATGGACGTGATGCGCGCGGCACTCGGTGACGACAAGCTCAACTACCTCGGCTTCTCCTACGGCACCCGGCTCGGTGCGGTGTACGCCGCCCAGTTCCCGGACAAGGTGGGCCGGCTGGTGCTGGACGGCGTGGACACCCTGACCGAGCCCCTCACCGAGCAGGCTCTGGCCGGTGCGCAGGGGCAGCAGACCGCGCTGGAGCACTTCCTCACCTGGTGCGCCGAGGACATCGCCTGCCCCTTCGGCCAGGACGCCCGGGACGCCCGGCGGCAGGTCGTGCAGCTGGTCGGGGCGCTGGACGAGGACCCGGTGCCGACGGCCTTCGGGGAGCCCTTCTCCGGCCAGGACCTGGTGGGCGCCATCGGGCAGGCGCTGTACAGCCGGGAGCTGTGGCCCTCCCTGTCGCGGGCCATAGCTCAGCTGGTCCACGACGGTGACCCGCGTGGTCTGGAGAGCTTCGTCTCCGGCGGCGTCACCTTCCCGGTCCGCCGGGGCCCGGCCGGCGGCCTCACCGACCCCGAGGACGTCCCCCTCGACAATCTGCCCGCGGCGCTGATGGCGATCAACTGCGCCGACGACCCCGACCGCCCCGGCGCCGAGCAGGTCACCCGCTCCCTCGGCCGGCTCCGCGAGCGGTACGAGGAGGCCTCGCCGGTCTTCGGCCGGTACCGGCTCACCCAGGTGCTGATGTGCTACGGCCGTCCCAAGGGCACCGACTTCATCCGCGACGAGGTCAAGGACCTGGACACGCCGAAGATGCTGCTCGTCGGCACGCGCGGCGACCCGGCGACGCCGTACCGCTGGACGGTGCAGACGGCCGAGCGGCTCGGCCCGTCCGCCGTGGTGCTGGACAACAAGGGCGAGGGCCACACCGGCTACGCCTCCTCCGAGTGCGTGCACCGCAAGGTCGACGACTTCCTGCTCCACGGTTCCCTGCCGCCCAGCGGCAGCTCCTGCGGCTCCCGGGACGACGCGGGCGACGCGGGCGACGCGGGCGACGACGGCTCCTGAACCGGTGCCCCGGCCGCGGTGCGCCGGTCGGGCGGCGAGCCGCCCGACCGGGGCCGGCCCGGCGGGACCGGAGTGACCGAAATGATCCTCGATACTCCGAATGCCTGACAAGCGTATCGGGCCTATCGTGCTGACATGGAGCACGATCTCACTCCCGCCACCCTCGCCGAACTGCGGCGCCCCCGCCCCTATCCCGCGGTGTCCGTGCTGACGCCGACGCACCGCCGGGAACCCGACAACGCCCAGGACCGGATCCGGCTGCGTCACGCGGTCGGCGACGCCAAGAAGCGGCTGGAGGCCGATCCCGCCATCAGCCGGGAGCGCCGCGTGGAGGTCTCCCGGGAACTCGACCGGGCCCTCGCCGAGGTCGACCTGACACACGCCGAGGACGGGCTGGCGATCTTCGCCGCTCCGGGCGAGCACCAGGTGTGGACGCTCGCCCGCACGGTGCCCGAGCGTGTGGTGCTCTCGGACACCTTCCTGACCCGCAACCTGGTCGCCGCGCACACGGCGGAGCGGCCCTTCTGGGTGCTGTCGGTCTCCGCCGACCGGGTCACCCTGTGGAGCGGCGGCACGGACCGCGTCGTCGAGGAGCGCACCGGCGGCTTCCCGATGACCCGGCCCGGACAGAACTTCGACCCCGAGCGCAGGCAGCGCACCGGCGACTCCCCGAGCGCCTTCCGGGACGAGGACACCCGCCGGTTCCTGCGCGAGGCCGACGCGGCACTGGGCAGGGTGCTGCGCGAGCATCCGCGCCCGCTGTACGTCACCGGCCCTCAGGCGGCGCTGGCGGTCCTGGAAGGGGCGGCGGGCGCCGCCCGGGGCGCGGTGCACATCCCGCGCGGCGGCCTCGCCCACGGAACACCGGAAGCCGTGCGGCAGGCGGTGCGGCCACTGCTGGCGGCGGAGGCGCTCCGGTCCGCCGACACCGTCTCCCGGGAGCTGGAGTCCGCCCGCGGGCGGCGGGACTTCGCGGCCGGCGTCGACGAGATCTGGCAGAGCGCGCGGGTCGGCCGGGTACGGCTGCTGGCCGTCGAGGAGAACTACCGGACGACGGTGGTGGACGCCGGCGACCATCTGGAACCGGCCGGCGACGGCGACCTCGACGCCCGCGAGGACATCGTGGACGAGATCGTCGAGCAGTGCCTGGAGACCGGCGCCGAGATCCACTTCGTCCCCGACGGCGCGCTGGGGGACGTGGAGGGCATCGCGGGCGTGCTGCGCTACTGACCTCCCCGGCCCGGGGTGCCGTTCGCGGCGCCGTCCGGCCCGGTCTTGACGGCCGTGCCACCCTGGTCGCCGTACCCGCGTCCGGCTCGGTGACGCGGGCGGCGGACGGGGAAGGAGCCGACGGAGCGTGAGCGAGCTGCTGGGCGTGGCGGTCCTCGGTGCGGGCCACATGGGCGCCGACCACATACGACGTCTTGACCGCGTGGTCAGCGGAGCCAGGGTCGCCGCGGTGGCCGATCCCGACGCCGAGCGGGCCGCGGAGGCCGCGGCCGGCCTCGACGGGGTCGCCGTGCACACGGAGGCCGAGGCCGCCCTCGACGCGCCCGGCGTGGCGGCCGTCCTGATCGCCTCGCCGGGCGAGGCGCACGAGGCGGCGCTGCTCGCCGCGTTCGCCCGGGGGCTGCCGGTGCTGTGCGAGAAGCCGATGGCCCCCGACCCGGCGGGCGCGCTGCGGGTGGTGGAGGCGGAGACGCGGCTGGGACGGCGGCTGGCGCAGATCGGGTTCATGCGCCGTTACGACGCCGAGTACCGGCGGCTGAAGTCCCTCCTGGACGACGGACGGCTGGGCCGGCCGCTGATGCTGCACTGCGTCCACCGCAACGTCTCCTCCCCGCCGCACTTCACCTCCGCCATGCTCGTCACCAGCTCCGTCTCGCACGAGATCGACGCGGCCCGCTGGCTGCTCGGCCAGGAGCCGACCGCGGTGAGCGTGCTGCACCCGGCCCCGTCGGGCGGTGCGCCCGCGGGGCTGCTCGATCCGCAGTTCGTGCTGTTCGAGACGGACCGGGGCGCCCTCGTCGACGTGGAGGTCTTCGTCAACTGCGGCTTCGGCTACGAGGTGCGCTGCGAGGCCGTGTGCGAGGCGGGCAGCGCGCGGATCGGGCAGGCGCACTCGATGGCGGTCACGGCGGCGGGCGGCACCCGCGAGGAGGTGCCGCAGGACTACCTCGTCCGGTTCGCGGACGCCTACGACCGCCAGGTGCAGGCGTGGGTCGACGCGACCCGGCGGGGGCGGGTCACCGGCCCGAGCGCCTGGGACGGTTACGCGGCCTCCGCCGTCGCCGCGGCCGGCGTGCGGGCCCTGGAGAGCGGCGCCCGCACACCTGTCGACCCGGCCCCGCGTCCGGCGCTGTACGCGGAACCCGACACTCCTTAGAACACGCGGACGTCGAACACCAGGCCGGTCGTCGGGCGGCGTCGAGCGGTTCCCCAAATCCCGTACGATGCCTGCGACTTGGCAAAGGTGCGGACCGGACCGTCCCGGCACGGAAGTCGCTTCACAGAGACTGTGGCATATGCCACCGGCATCGCCGTACCGTGTGTTGCCAAACCCCTTACAGGCCGTCGCGAGCTGTGCAACAGTCGTAACGGTCCCTCCCTCAGTCCTGGTTCCGCCGCGGCCGAACCGTCTGCACACCGGAGTGCGTCATGCCGTCCCATCTCTCCGCGGACCGCCCCTCCGCCCAGCCGCCGGGCGGCGGCTCGGTCGAGGCGTTGATAACGCAGACACGGCGGCTCAAGGGTGACGTCGACGCGGTACGGCGTGGCACGCAGGACGACGGAACGAATCCGCGCGGGCGCTGGCAGCGCGCCCTGTACGATCTCGCGCTGCACCAACTCGACGACCTGGACGCCCACTTGGCACAGCTCCGGGACGGCCCGCTGCCCGCCCCGGCGGCCGCCGCCGCGTCGGCGCCGCCCCGGACCGGCTCGCTGCTCAGCCGGGTCGGCAGTGCGGAGTGGAACCTGCTGACGGACGAGGCCGACTGGTCGGGCGAGCTCTACCAGATCCTCGGCCGCGATCCCGCCGCCGGCCCGCTCACCCTGGACGAGCTGCCGTCGCTGGTGTTCGGCGAGGACCGACCCAAGCTGACGGCGATGGTCACGGACTGTCTCGTCGACGGGCGGCCCATCGACGGCGAGTTCCGGGTCGTGGGCCCCGACGGTGCCGTGCGGACGGTGCACATGATGGGCGAGCCCGTGCTCGTCGCGGACGGCAGCACCGCCTCGATGTGGGCGGTCCTGCGGGACGTCAGCGAACTGCGGCGCAGCCAGCGGGCGGTGAGCGAGACCCGTGACTCGCTCCACCCCGACCGGCCGCGCCCGCGGGACGAGCACCGAGCCGAGGTGGAGCCGCAGGAGGCCGCACCTGCCCGGTGGCCGGGCCTCCTGCGGCTTCCGTCGCACCCGCCGCCCGGCCTGGACCTCGCCGCCCGCGGACTGCCGGACGGCGGCTGGTGCGACGCACTCGCCCTGGCCGACGGCGACACCGTGCTCAGCACGGGCGTCCTGGCTGCCCCCCGCGCCGTCGAGGCCTCGGACACGGCGATGCTGCTGGGCACCCTGCGCGGCCTGGCGATGGCGGGCACCCGGCCCGGCCCCCTGCTGGCCTCGCTGGCCGGGCTGCCCGACACCACCGGCCGGCCCGCCCTGGCGAGTGCCGTGTGCTGCCGCTACCGGCCCGGCACCCGCACCCTGGTGTGGGCGTGCGCCGGCCACCCCGGCCCGCTGCTGTTCCGGGACGGCACGGGCCGCCGGCTCAAGGCGCCGGGCGGTCAGGCCGAGGAACGTCTGGAAGCGGGCGACCTGCTGCTCCTGCACCCCGCGGTGCCCCCGGACGCGGGCGCCCTCCGGGACCCGCTCCCCCTGGGCCGGCGGCTCGCCGCGGCCCGCACCGCCCAGGACGCCTTACGGGCCGTCCTGGAGGAATCCGGCGCGTCCGCCCTCGGCTCCCGCGGCGACGACGTCTGTGTCCTGATCGCCAGGGTGACCCCATAGCCACCAGCCCGCCGGAGGTTGGCACGACCCCGCCGGAAGCAGCCGCGCCCCCGCCCGAACAGCGGCCCCGTGCCGTCACGCCTGGGCGCTGCCGCCCGCCTTCCCCTTCCCTTTGCCCTTCGGCAGGGCCTGCTTGATCTCCTCCCGCAGCTCCTCGATCTTCGGGTAACCGGCGTACTCGGCGGTCAGCCGGTACATCTGCCGCAGCCGGTCCCAGGTGCGGTGAGAGGAGTTGGAGCCCATCGACATCAGGGCCAGCCGCGCGTAGCGGTCCGCCTGCTCCGGGTCGTCCGCGATGAAGCAGGCCGAGGCCATGGACAGATGGTCGAAGATCTTCGACCGCTCGCGCCCGTCGACCCGCAGCTCCAGCGCCTTCTCGGCGTAGTACTGCGCGTGCGCGGCCGCGCCCGGCTCGAACTCCGCCAGAGTGCGGTAGGCGAGCGCGGTCATGCCGTACAGATCCTCGTCCTTGAAGGTCTGCATCCAGTCCGGCGGCTCCGTGTCGTTGCGGTCGGAGACGAACAGGTCCTCCGCCCGCCCCAGGGTGCGGCGCATCGCCTGGCCCTTGCCCATCGACGCCTGCGCCCAGGCCTCGATGGTGTGGAACATCGCCTTGGTGCGGGGCATCAGGCGCTCCCCGGAGCCGGAGGTGGCGAGCTTCATCAGGTGGAGCGCGTCGTCGGGCCGGCCCAGATGCACCATCTGCCGGGCCGCCCGGGACAGGGCCTCCCCGGCGCGGGGCCGGTCGCCGCCCTCGCGTGCGGCGTGCGCGGCGATGAGGAAGTACTTCTGCGCCGTGGGTTCCAGGCCGACGTCGTGCGACATCCAGCCCGCCAGGACGGCGAGGTTGGCGGCGACGCCCCACAGGCGCCGCTGGAGATGGGGCGGGTGGTGGTAGGCGAGCATGCCGCCCACCTCGTTGAGCTGGCCCACCACCGCCTTGCGCTGGAGACCGCCGCCGCGGGCGGCGTCCCAGGCGCGGAACACCTCGACCGAGCGCTCCAGTTCCTCGATCTCCTGAGACCCGACGGGGGCGGCCTCGTAGCGGTCGAACCCGGCGGAGTCGGCGGTGTGCAGGGGACGGTGGAGGTCGGGAGCGTCGGCCGCCAGGGCCGGGTCGGTGTGCAGCCAGTCGTGCATGGCGCTGCTGAGTGCGGAGCCCGCGGCGAGCGCGGCGCCCGCGCCCACCAAGCCGCGTCGGTTGAGCATGAGGTCCATTCCCGTGAATTCGGTGAGGACCGCGGCAGTCCGCTCGGGCGCCCACGGCACTCCGTCGGGATGCTCGCTCCCGGCGCCCTGCCGTTTCCCCGCGCGCCCGTGCCGGACCAGACCGAGGTCCTCGATGGTCACGACACGGCCGAGACGCTCGGTGAACAGCGCTGCCAGCACCCGCGGCACGGGATCGCGCGGGATCTCTCCCATGTCGATCCACCGCCGCACCCGCGAGGTGTCCGTCGCCAGCTGGGGGTGGCCCATGGCCGCCGCCTGCCGGTTGACCAGCCTCGCGAGCTCTCCCTTGGACCAGCCGGCCAGGCCGAACAGGTCCGACAGACGGGTGTTGGGTTGTCCGCTCACGTCAAGCCCCCAGGTACTCGGCTGGAGTTGACAGTAGCCGCGCCGGACATGCCGGGCGACTATTCGCCAGGGTTCGCCAGGGTGCGCCAGATGGTGTGCCAGGGCTCAACGGGTGTCAGGTAGGAAAGCGCCACCCCGACCAGGTCGCCGCAGGGGCATTCCCCAGGGTGCGTCCACGGCGGCCGGTCCGGGGCGCGCGACGAGTCCGACCAGTTCGACCAGTTCGACGGGATCGACCGAGTCGATCGGGCCGATCGGGCCGATCAGGTCGACGAGTTCTCCGACAGGCACAGCAGGCACACGAAGGGATCTGTCTCGCCCATGTACGCAGCATCGTCCCCCGTGTCCGCCCCGTCCCGGCCGCTGCATGCCCGCCCGGCGGGCAGCGGCCCCTACCTCGCCCCGGCGCGCCCGGCGGCCCCGGCGCTCGGGGCGGGCCGGACACGACGCGCGGCAGGGCCCGGCACCCAACCGCTCAGCGGAAGAATCGACATGTCCGGCCCCCAGGGCGCCCAGCTGCGCACGGCGATCGCGTCGGTGCACCGGATCTGCCCGGAGTTCGCTCCGGTGCAGGTGCTGCGCCGCAGCGGCCGGTCGGTGCTGCTGGTCGGCACCACCGGACGCAGCACGGCCGTCGCCAAGTGTTTACTGGACCACTCCCCCGCGTGGGCCGAGCGGTTCCGGCACGAAATAGCGGCGTACCGCTCGTTCGTCCGGCACCGCCCGCCGGTGCGGGTGCCGAGGCTGATCGCGGCGGATCCGGACAACTGCACGCTCGTCGTGGAGCGGATGCCGGGGCGGGTGGCGGCACTCCAGCGGCACCCGGTGGAGACGCCTCCACGGCAGGACATCAGGGCCGCCCTCGGGGCGATCTGCCGGCTGAACGCCTGGCGGCCACCGGCGGGCACGTTCGACGCACCGCTGGACTACGCGGCGCGGATCTCCCGGTACCACGAGCTGGGGCTGCTCACCGACCGGGACCTGGGCGACCTGCAGAAGCTGCTGCACGGCATCGCGCACGCGGCCGGCCGTGGCGGCATGGGCCAGTTCTGTCACGGCGACGCCCTGCTGTCCAACATGCTGATGTCCCCGGCCGGTCCGGTGCTGGTGGACTGGGAGCACGCGGGCTGGTACCTGCCGGGCTACGACCTCGCGACGCTGTGGTCGGTCCTCGGTGACGCGCCTCTCGCCCGCCGCCAGATCAGCCAGATCGCCCAGTCGGCGGGCCCGGCCTCGCGGGACGCCTTCCTGGTGAACCTGATGCTGGTACTGACCCGGGAGATCCGGACCTACGAGACGGCGGTGCAGCGCTCCATGCAGGAGCCCGCGCCGACGGCGCCGGCGGCGGCCCCTCCTGGCGCCGTGCCGTCCGGGGAGGAGCAGCGGCTGCTGCTGCGGCGGCTGCACGACGACTGCCAGCTGGCCCGCCGGGCCGTGCGCGCGGCGGTCGGCACCCGCTGACACGGCGACGGAGGCCCGCGGTGCGCACGTCCGGGCGCACCGCGGGCCTCCGCGTTTCCGCGTTTCCGCGTTCCCGGAAGACCGGCACACCTAGCGCGCGGCTCGCGAGCGTCCACAGGTGTACGCCACTGACGCCGCGCAGGTCCGCGCACCGACACCCCGAAACTCGCTCGACTCCCCTGCTGACGTGGGAATTGTCCGGGAAGGCGCAAGGTCTCCCGCATGATTGACGGATCGTCGGACCGCCGGGTACCACTGACGGACGCCCGGCCCCGCACGCCCCGTCACGCCCCACGGTCACAGGAGGCCGCCTTGCGAGGACCCGTCACCGCACCCGCGCCCGCACCCGGCAGCAGACGCGCCCGCACCGCGGCCGGTGCCGTGGCCGCGGCGGCACTGCTGCTGCCGCTGCTCGGCGCGGCCCCGACCGCCGCCCGGCCGGCGGACTCGGCGCCCGCCCCGGACCGGCTCCAGCGGGCGTTCGCGGCCGCCGCGGCCGAGTACGACGTACCGCAGAGCGTGCTGCTGGGCGTCTCCTACCTCCAGTCCCGCTGGGACGCGCACGGCGGCGCGCCGAGCGTGACCGGCGGATACGGCCCGATGCACCTCACCGACGCCCGCACCGCCCTGGCCGAGGCGTCCTCCCACCACCACGGGGGCACCGAGGACCCCCGGGGCGACGACGCCCGGCCGCCGCTGCTCCCCCAGCCGTCGCCGCCGCGGGCCACCGACCTGCCGGACCGGCTGACGACACTGCCCCGGGCCGCGGAGCTGACCGGGCTGACTCCCGGGGCGCTGCGCACCGATCCGGCCGCCAACGTCGCCGGGGGTGCCGCGCTGCTCGCAGCCGCCCAGCGGGACCTGGGTGAGCCGCCGAGCGCGGACCCGGCGGACTGGTACGGGGCGGTGGCCCGCTTCTCGGGTGCCGAGGACACGGCGACGGCGGCGGCGTACGCGAACGACGTGTACGCGGTGATCCGGGACGGCGCGGCCCGCACCACGGACGCCGGGCAGCGGGTCGCGCTGGCCGCCCGCCCGGACCTCGCCCCGGACACCACGCGGCTGGGGCGGACCGGCCTGCGGGCCGCGGCTCCGGCCGGCACCGAGTGCCCGCCGACGGTGTCCTGTGAGTGGATCCCGGCGCCGTACGAGGAGTTCGGGGACGGCGACTACGGCAACCACGACCGGGCCGACCGGCCCGCGAGCCAGCGCATCCGGTACATCGTCGTGCACGACACGGAGGGCGCCTGGGAGGGCGTCCTGAACATGGTGCAGGACCCGGCCTATGTGTCCTGGCACTACTCGCTCCGCTCCACCGACGGCCACATCGCCCAGCATGTGAAGGCGAAGGACGTGGCCTGGCACGCGGGCAACTGGTACGTCAACGCGGGCTCGATCGGCCTGGAGCACGAGGGCTTCCTGGCGGAGCCGGACGCCTGGTACACGGAGGCGATGTACCGGTCCTCGGCGCGGCTGGTCAGGTACCTCGCCCAGAAGTACGACATCCCGCTGGACCGGCAGCACATCCTCGGCCACGACACCGTGCCCGGTCCGACCACCGGCACCATCCGGGGCATGCACACCGACCCGGGCCCGTACTGGGACTGGGCGCACTACTTCCGGCTGCTGGGCCGCCCCTTCACCCCGTCCGCCGGCCCGGACGCCGACGTGGTGACGATCCGGCCCGACTACGCCGCCAACCGGCCCGTCTTCACGGGCTGCGAACGGCGCGGCGAGCCGTGCGCCGGGCACGGCTCCAGCGCGGTGCGGCTGTACGCCGACCACAGCGAGGACGCACCGCTGATCAGGGACATCGGCCTGGGCAGCGCCCCGACGACCGGTGTGAACGATCTGTCGTCGCGGGTCTCCACCGGGCAGCAGTACGCGGTCGCCGACCGCTGGGGCGACTGGACGGCCATCTGGTACCTGGGCCAGAAGGCGTGGTTCCGCAACCCGCCGAAGCAGCCGGCGGCGGTGCCCGCGAAGGGGCGGGTCGTCACCCCGCGGGAGGGCCTGGACAGCGTCCCGGTGTACGGGCGGGCTTACCCGGAGTCGGCCGCCTACCCGGCGGGTGTCCCGGCGCAGCCGGTGTCCCCGCTGCCGTACCGGCTGCCGAAGGGACAGAAGTATGTCGTCGGGGAGGAGATGCCCGGCCGGTACTACTACTCGGTCACCTTCGACGAGGCCACTCACCGGGTCGTGACCGGGACGGACAGGTACTACCAGATCCAGTACGGCCACCGGGTGGCGTTCGTGCGGGCCGCCGACGTCCGCCTGCTGCCGTAGGGCCCCCGCTGCCGGACCTGGTCAGCCCTGCTGGAAAAGCTCCGCCGGGAGCGGCTTCAGCAGGGCGTACAGGTCGTCGGTGATGGGGCGGTCCCAGGCGGCGATGGTGACCAGGACCTTGTCGCTGCGGTCGAACTGCACGCAGGAGATGCGGCCCTCGGAGAGCTTCACGCGGCGCACGATCAGCAGGTTGTCGCCCTGCATCACCGGCACGTCCTCGGTGCCGACGACGGTCACGTCCTCGTCGTTCTCCAGCGCCAGCAGCAGCTGCGCCACCTCGAAGGGCGGCTCTCCCTCGGGCAGCTCACGGGCCGGGGAGCCCTCCGGCAGATTGCCGATGATCATCGCGGGGCCGCGGCCGCCGAACAGGTCGTAGCGCAGGAAGACGCCCTGGCAGCTGCCGTCGGGGGCGGGCAGCAACCCGGCACCCAGATTTCCGGGCCAGTCGCCCGGGTCCATGGCCAGTACGTCGAAGTCGGGCCCGGCGGGTGTGGCACTGCGGCGGCGGAGGAACGACATGCCGCCATGGTACGTGGCCGAACGGGTCGTGTGGCGTGCGGGCGACCCCCGTTCCGGGCCGTGCGAGCGTCCCGCGGCGGGTCCCGCGCGGGACCTGGAGGTCGCCTCATTCCGCCGGCGGCGACGGCGGCACCACCGCGACCGGGCTCACCGCGTGCAGCAGGACGGCCTGGGTGACCGAGCCCATCATGCGAGCCGGTGCCAGCAGTCGGCGGCGGTGCCGGCCGACGACGACCAGTTCGGCGTCCCGGGAGGCCGCGACCAGGTGCCCGGCGGCGTCGCCCGGTGCCACGTGCGGCTCGGCCGGGACGCCGGGGTGGCGTTCGCAGTGCGGGGCCAGGAAGCCGTCGACGAGGGCCCGGGTCTCGCTCTCGACGGCGACCTCGTCGATCACCGGCGGCACGATCTGCCCGGGCGCGGCCCAGGTCTGCACCGGTGACGGGTAGGCGGCGACCACTTGGAGGCGGGCGTCGCGGGCGGCGGCCTCGGCGAAGGCGAAGGCGAGTGCGGCCTCGTCGGGGCTGTCCGCGTGCAGGCCGACGACCACCCGGGGGCCGGGTTCGGCGGGGCTCTCGCCGGGGGCCTCACGGCCGGGGCGGGGAACGACGACGACCGGGCACTCGGCGTCCCGGGCGACGGCCAGTGAGGTGGAACCGAGCAGCAGGCTGGCGAAGCCGCCGCGGCCCCGGGAGCCGAGCACCAGCAGCTGGGCCTCGGCGCCCATCTCCGGCAGCACGGCCGCGGCGACGCCGTCCATGCCGACGTACTCCGTGACGGGTGCGTCGGTCCGCTTCTCGACCTGGGTGCGGGCCTGCTGGAGCACCGGATCGTCCGCGGCCGGCGGCGGGACGGCGGCCGGTACCTCGGGCCCGCCCCAGGCGGCGTACTGGCGCAGGTGCACCACCCGCAGCGGGGCGGCGTGCCTGCGGGCGGCGTCCTGGGCCCAGTCCAGGGCGCGCAGGCTGTCGTCCGACCCGTCGACCGCCGCGATGACCGGCAGGGTGCTCATGGGTTCCTCACCTCCGGGGCTGCGTCCTGTCCCCTCCCGGTGTCAGCCTCGCTCAGGCGCCGGCGCCGGGAGGGCGCTGAGGGTCGCGTGTCCGGAAAAACGAGGTCGACACCCCCGGTTCAGCTGAGGCGGACCCGGCCGCGACCGGCGGGGACGGACTCGGGCGGGACCGGGCTCAGGTCAGGTCGAACTCGCCCTCGCGCGCTCCCGAGACGAACGCGCCCCACTCGTCGGGGGTGAAGATCAGGGAGGGGCTCTCCGGGCGTGCGCTGTTGCGCATGGCGATGAAGCCTTCGACGAAGGCGATCTGGACATCCCCCCGGCCGCGGCTGCTGGACTGCCACTGCGCGTTGCTGAGGTCCAGCTCCGGCTTGTCCCAGCCCATGAGCGGGCGCTGGTGGGTGGTGGTCTCGGCCACGTCCGTGCTCCTCCCGGTTGCGTCGTCCGCGGCCAGCCTAGCGACCGGTCCCGGGTGCCAACAGGCCACGTGAGGTGGACCTTTCGGGAGGCCGGGGTTCGCTTCCCGGGAGCCGGCCGGAGAAGAACCGCAAGTGCCGCCACAGAGGAGGCCGAGCACCGTGCGAGCACCGTCCGCCTGGTGTTCTCCGGCCCGTCCGGGCACCCGGAGGGCAGGCCGCCGGGCAGGTCGACGGGCAGGTCACCGTCCCGTTCGGCGGCGGACGGGTGAAACACCGGCCGGTGCGGCCGGTGGGATTGATCCGCGGGTGAGGTACGGGCGTACTGGTCGCGGCGGCCGGCCGGTCCGGGTCCGTCGCAGTCCGCCGTAGTCCGTCGTGGTCCGTCGTACCGGGACCGCGTCTTCGCAGGGAAGGACCACCGGGTGCCGCACATCCCGCGCTGCCGTCAGCTGCCCGACGACGAGGCCGCCGAGGAGAGCGCCGAGCCCGGGCCGCCACCCGGCCGGTTCGCCCGGCTGCGCCGCCATCCCGCCACGGTCCGCTGCGTGTCCGCGGGGACGGGCGTGGCGGCCGGTGCGCTGGTCCTGTTCGCGCTGCTGGTGCCCGACCGGCCGGAGCGGCTCTCGGTGGCGGCGTTCTGGCGCATCCCCGCCGAGGGCGTGCTGCTGGCGGGCCTGCTGCTGGTGCTGCCGCCCCGGCCCCGGCGGTGGGCGGCGGTGGCGGCGGGCGCCCTGCTGGGGATGCTGACGGTGCTGAAGGCCGTCGACCTGGGCTTCCGGCAGGTGCTGGCCCGCCCCTTCGACCTCGTCCTGGACTGGGTCCTGCTCGGCTTCGCGGCCGAGTTCCTGCGGGCGTCGTTCGGGCGGACCGGCCAGGTGCTTGCCGTGGCGGGGGCGGTCCTGGTGGTCCTCGCCGTGCCCGTCCTCACCACGCTCGCCGTGGCCCGGCTGGCGCGCCTGGCCGCCCGGCACCGTCCCGTCGCCTCCCGCACGGCGCTGACCGCCGGCACGGCCTGGCTCCTGTGCGCCACGCTGGGCCTGCAGGCCGCCGGTGTCCCGGTCGCCGCCCGGAGCAACGCCGAGCTGGTCGGCGACCGGGTGGAGCAGGTCCGCGCCGCGCTGCGGGACGCGCGGGTCTTCGGGCGGCAGGCCGCGGCGGACGCCTTCGCCGGTACCCCGCCGGGCGGGCTGCTGGCCGGGCTGCGCGGCAAGGACGTGCTGTTCACGTTCGTGGAGAGCTACGGCCGTACGGCGATCGAGGACCCGGCGATGGCCCGGCAGATCGGCGCGGTGCTCGAGGAGGGCACGAGATCCCTGCGGGCGGCGGGGTTCGAGGCGCGCAGCGGCTGGCTGCGGTCACCCGTGGCCGGTGCGGGCAGCTGGCTGGCGCACGCCACCTTCCTGTCCGGGCTGTGGGTCGGCAACCAGCAGCGGTACCGGACGCTGACCAGCGGCGACCGCATGACCCTGACCCGCGCCTTCCGCGACACCGGGGCGTGGCGCACCGTCGGCATCGTGCCCGGGGTGCGCCGGGCCTGGCCGGAGGGCGCCTTCTTCGGGCTCGACCACGTCTACGACTCCGGGCACCTCGGCTACCGGGGGCCGTCCTTCGGCTGGACGCCCGTGCCGGACCAGTTCACGCTGGAGGCGTTCCAGCGCCTGGAGCACGGCCGGGCCGGCCGCGGGCCGGTGATGGCGGAGATCGTCCTCGCCTCCAGCCACCACCCCTGGGCCCCGCTGCCGCGCCTGATCGACTGGGACGGCCTCGGCGACGGCTCGGTCTTCCACCGGATCAAGCGGGACGGCGAGGACCCCGAGGAGGTCTGGCAGGACCCGGAGCGGGTGCGCACCGCGTACCGGCGGGCCGTCGGCTACGCACTGCGCAGCCTGATCCAGTGGCTGGAGCGGTACGGCTCCGCGGACACGGTGCTGGTCTTCCTCGGCGACCACCAGCCCGTCCCGACCGTCACCGCCGGCGACACCGGCCGGGACGTGCCGGTCACCCTGGTCGCCCGGGACCCGGACGTGCTCGACCGGATCGCCGGCTGGGACTGGACGGGGGGCCTGAAACCCGCCGGGGACGCACCTCGGTGGGGCATGGACGAGTTCCGGGACCGCTTTCTGACGGCGTACGGCTAGCGGAAGGTCAGGACGGTGGTCAGCGCCGCTCGCGCACGCGCACCACCCTCAGCTCCGGCGAGGACCGGATGTCCTTCTCGCAGAAGCGGGAGGTCACCCACTTCCCGTCGGAGAACAGCCGGGTCTGGTCGGCGAGGTGCGGCGAGCCGGGGTCGGACGACTGGGAGTACGTCAGCAGCGTCCGCGCCACCGGACACCGGCCGCCGTCCCAGCCCACAGCCTGGAGGTAGCTGGACCCGTGGAGCACCTCCGGGTAGCCGCCCCGCTCGGCGTCCCACCTGGGTTCGATCTTGTTCCAGACGCCCAGTGCCTCCGTACCGCCGCCGACCGGGATGCGTCTGCCGTCGCGGACCACGTACTGGTGCTCCCCGAGCCGCGCGTCCAGCGGGATGGCGGCCGCCCGCAGTTCGGCCACGGCGTCCGCGAGCGCGGTGGCGAGGCCCGGCTCGGCGGTGGCGAGGGTGTGCGGGGTGCGCACCGGGTCGTCGGGCGAGAACGGCACCTGCCACAGCCGCGCCGCCGGCACCGTCGCCGTCAGCTTCCGCCAGAACCGGTCGAAGAGCAGCGCTCCCCGGCTGCCGGTCCGCACCGTGCGGTCCCACCCGGCGAGTACCTCGCAGGCCTCCCGCACGTCGACGGCCCTGCCGTCGCTGCCCGTCGCCGTGCCGCCCGGCAGCGCGGCACAGGCCTTCGCCGCGTCGGCCGCGGCCAGGTCACCGGCGGGCGCGCGGTTGGCGAACTGCTGCTTCTCCAGGTCCCGTACGGTCAGCCCGCCCCGGTCCGCCATCGCGGCCACGTCCTCGACGGCGCCCCGCGTCCGCAGCGACCGCTGGGTGGCGACCGTGCCGAACACCCGCTCGTACCCGGTGAGCGGCCGGTCGGCGTTGGTCAGCCAGGCGCTGTCGTTGGAGTTCGCCGCGTACGGGGCGTCCTTCAACGTCGGCATCCGCGCCGGGCCGAAGATGCCCGGCTGCACGGCGTCGCGGTCACGGCCGAGTGCGCAGTCGGTGCGTGAGCCGTTGAGGACCGCGAGCCCGGAGGCCGGGTACGTCGCCCTGCCGAGCGGTGTGGAGCAGCGCTCGGCGAGTTCGTCGGTGATGCGGGGCAGCACCTGCGACTGGGTGAACAGGGTGTGGCCGCGGGAGTCGGCGGCGATGGTGTTCACCCACGGGATCCCCTGGGTGCGGCGCAGGGTGGCCAGCACGTCGTCGGTGCCACGGGCGCGGCTGAAGCCGAGCGCGGTGTCGGAGGCGCGCAGGTTGACGGCGTTGGGGTCGTTCAGCGCGTACGCCGTGGTGGGGGTCCACGGCAGCGTCAGCGAGGCGCCGAGCGAGGTGACCACCGGTCCGTACCGGGTCCACCACTGGGTGCGCGTCACCGGTGCGCCGCCCTTGACCGGCACGGTGACGGACCGTTCCGTCATCCGCTCGCGCCGGCCGTCCACCAGGTAGACCGTCGGGTCGTCCGGGTCCAGCGTGAGCTGGTGGAGGTTGAGGGTGACGCCCGTGGCCACGGTGTGGCTCCAGGCCACGTGCGCGTTGTGGCCTATCGAGATCGTCGACGTGCCGAGCAGCGAGGCACCCGCGACGTTCAGCCGTCCGGGGATGGTCTGCTGCGACTGCCAGAAGCGCCAGCCGCCGTGCCACGGGTAGTGCGGGTTGCCGAGCAGCAGGCCGCGGCCGTTCGCCGTGGTCCCGCCGCCGAAGGCGACGGCGTTGGACCCCATGTCCGCGTCCTCGGTGGCGAACAGCTCCCGGGCCGCCCGCGCGGCCGCCCCGGCGCCGGGCGCCCGGTCCGGTGCGGTCCCCCCGGTCGGCGGTTCGGCGCCCGTGATGCCGTCCACGGCGCGTCCCTGCCCGCCGAGCACGGAGAGCGCGAACCCGCGCGCGGCCACGTCCAGCGCGGTCACCGGCCGCACCCACTCGGCGCCCCGGCAGGCCGGGTCGGTGATCCGGTTCTGTGCCAGCCAGGCGTTGTAGCCCGCCGCGAAGCCCCGCATCAGCTCCTTCACCTCACGGCTGGGACCGCGTGGGGCGGGCTCCCGCAGCAGCTTCTCCACCGTGCCCGCCTGCCGGACCCCGCGGAAGTACAGGTCGCTGGCGAGGTTGGTGCCGGCCGAGGAGAGCGAGCCGTCGGTCACCGCCCGCGGCCCGAAGAAGCGGGACCGTTCGCCCCGCACGGTCACGAACCCGTCGGCCAGCGTGCACACCTGGTCGGCCGCCTGCGCCCAGCCGGTGCCGAAGCCGAGGTTCGCGTAGTCCTTGGCGAGGATGTGCGGAATGCCGTACTCGGTGTACCGGATGACGGCGGACAGGCCGCCGTGGGAGGGGCGTTCGTGCCGGTCCGGCCGCTCGTGCCGGTCGGCCGCGGAGGCCGGCAGCGTGGTGACGGCGGTGAGCAGGGCGACGGCCGTGACGAGGCGTCGTCTCAGGCGGCGGGTGCGCATCGGGCCTCCCAACGTCCTTGGGGGAAGGGCGGTTGAGCGTACCAGTCGGTATGTGCACGTGTCAGTGCCATGACCAACCGGCCCGGACGGGCTCGGGCTTCTTGACCCGCCCCGCCACCGGGCCGAGGATCGTCTGTCATGACGCCCGGACACGGCAGCACGGTCGACGGGGTGCTGCGGCGCAGCGCCCGGCGCACCCCGGCACGCATCGCGGTCGAGTACGGCGACCGCTCCTGGACCTACGGGGAACTCGACGCCGCCGTCTCCCGCGCGGCGAGCGTCCTGCTCGGGGAGGATCTGGCGCCCGGCGACCGGGTCGGCGCCTACGGCCACAACTCCGACGCCTACCTCATCGCCTTCCTCGGCTGCGCCCGCGCGGGCCTGGTGCACGTACCGGTCAACCAGAACCTCACCGGCGACGACCTCGCCCACATCGTCGGCCAGTCCGGCAGCAGGCTCGTCCTCGCCGACCCGGACCTGACCGGGCGGCTCCCCGGCGGCGTACGCACCCTGCCGCTGCGGGACGCCGACGGCTCGCTGCTCGCACGGCTGGACTCGGCGGACGCCTACGACGGCCCGGAACCCGGCGGCGAGGACCTGGTGCAGCTGCTGTACACCTCCGGCACCACCGCTGCGCCCAAGGGCGCGATGATGACCCACCGTGCGCTGGTGCACGAGTACCTGAGCGCCATCACGGCCCTGGACCTGAGCGCCGGGGACCGGCCCGTGCACGCCCTGCCGCTGTACCACTCGGCGCAGCTGCACGTGTTCCTGCTGCCCTACCTGGCGGTCGGCGCGACCAACACCGTCCTCGACGCGCCCGACGGCGACCGGCTCTTCGAGCTGATCGAGACCGGCCGCGCGGACAGTCTCTTCGCGCCGCCCACCGTGTGGATCGGCCTGGCGAACCGCCCTGACTTCGCCTCGCGGGACCTCGGCGGCCTGCGCAAGGCGTACTACGGGGCGTCGATCATGCCGGTGCCCGTCCTGGAGCGGCTGCGGGAACGTCTGCCGCGACTCGCCTTCTACAACTGCTTCGGACAGAGCGAGATCGGCCCCCTGGCCACCGTCCTCGGGCCCGAGGAGCACGAGGGCCGGATGGACTCCTGCGGTCGGCCCGTGCTGTTCGTCGAGGCCCGCGTGGTCGACGAGGACGGCAAGGAAGTACCCGACGGTACCCCGGGCGAGGTCGTCTACCGCTCCCCGCAGCTGTGCGAGGGCTACTGGGAGAAGCCCGAGGAGACCGAAGAAGCCTTCCGCGGGGGCTGGTTCCACTCCGGTGATCTCGCCGTGCGCGACGCGGACGGCTACTTCACGATCGTCGACCGGGTGAAGGACGTCATCAACTCCGGCGGTGTCCTCGTCGCCTCGCGCCAGGTCGAGGACGCCCTCTACACCCACGAGGCGGTCGCCGAGGCCGCCGTGATCGGCCTGCCCGACGAGCGGTGGATCGAGGCCGTCACGGCGGTCGTCGTCCCGCGCGGCGAGGTCACCGAGGCGGACCTGATCGCGCACGCCCGCGAAAGGCTCACCGCCTTCAAGGCGCCCAAGCGGGTGCTGTTCGTGGACGAACTGCCCCGCAACGCCGGCGGAAAGATCCTCAAGCGGGAGCTGCGGGACCGGTTCTCGGACAGCGCGGCCCGGGCCGGGTCCGCGAGGTCCCGCCTGCCCCGCGACGCCTAGCGAGGGCGCTCGTCGGCGATCCGCCGGATCTTGCCCACCGACCGCTCCAGCGACTCCGGGTCGACGATCTCCACGCCCGCCGACACGCCGATCCCGTCCTTGATCTGCCGCGCGATGGCCCGCGCCGCCGCCTCACGCGCCTCGGGCCCGGCGTCCGGCCGGGCCTCCGCCCGCACGGTGAGGGCGTCGAGCCGTCCCTCGCGGGTCAGGCGCAGCTGGAAGTGGGGCGCGACGCCGGGGGTGCGCAGCACGATCTCCTCGACCTGGGTGGGGAAGAGGTTCACCCCGCGCACGATCACCAGGTCGTCGCTGCGCCCGGTGACCTTCTCCATCCGCCGGAACACCCGTGCCGTGCCCGGCAGCAGCCGGGTCAGGTCGCGCGTGCGGTACCGGATCACCGGCATCGCCTCCTTGGTCAGGGAGGTGAAGACCAGCTCGCCCTCGCTGCCGTCCGGCAGCACCTCGCCGGTGACCGGGTCGACGATTTCCGGGAGGAAATGGTCCTCCCAGACGTGCAGTCCGTCCTTGGTCTCCACGCACTCCTGCGCCACGCCCGGGCCGATCACCTCGGACAGCCCGTAGATGTCGACCGCGTCGATCGCGAACCGCTCCTCGATCTCCCGCCGCATCTCCTCCGTCCACGGCTCCGCGCCGAAGACGCCGACCCGCAGCGAGGTGCCCCGCGGATCGACTCCTTGCCGCTCGAACTCGTCCAGCAGCGTGAGCATGTAGGACGGGGTGACCATGATGACGCCGGGTTCGAGGTCCTGGATCAGCTGCACCTGACGGGCGGTCATGCCGCCGGAGGCCGGGACGACCGTGCAGCCCAGTCGCTCCGCCCCGTAATGCGCGCCCAGCCCGCCCGTGAACAGCCCGTAGCCGTACGCCACATGCACCGTGTCCCCGGGCCGGGCGCCCGCCGCCCGCAGCGACCGGGCCACCATGTCCGCCCACAGCGACAGGTCGCCGTCGGTGTAGCCGACGACCGTGGGCCGCCCGGTGGTGCCGCTGGAGGCGTGGATGCGGCGGACCCGGTCCCGAGGCACGGCGAACATCCCGTACGGGTAGTTCTCCCTCAGGTCGGCCTTGGTGGTGAACGGGAAGCGGGCCAGGTCGGCGAGCGAACGGCAGTCCTCCGGGCGGACGCCGGCCTTGTCGAAGGACTCACGGTAGAAGGGCACGTTCTCGTACGCGTGCCGCAGTGACGTGCGCAGCCGCTCCAGTTGCAGCGCCCGCAGCGCCTCCGCGTCGAGCCGTTCCCCCGGGTCCAGCAGGTCCGTCGTCGCATCCGCCATCGGGACTTCTCCCTCGTCGACCGTCTCGCTCCAGTCGACCGATCATTCGGTCGTGCGTGCTGGAGATCAGTAAGGCAGGCCGGGTCCGCGCAGGCAAGGGGCCCGTCCGCACTTTTCCGGGAGGCGAACGCGTTGCCGCCGTGCGCGCCGGCGGTGAAGATCGACGCCATGCCGGCCTTCACCTCTTACGACGGGACCGAACTCGCCTACCACCTCCGGGGCGAGGGTGATCCGCTCGTCGTGCTCCCCGGCGGTCCGCTGCGCGCCTCGGCCTACCTCGGCGACCTCGGCGGCCTGAGCGCCCGTCGCCGCCTGGTCCTGCTGGACCTGCGCGGCACCGGCGGCTCCGCCGCGCCGGCGGACCCGGCGACGTACCGCTGCGACCGGCTCGTGGCCGACGTGGAGGCGCTCCGCGTCCACCTCGGCCTGGAGCGGATGGACGTGCTCGCCCACTCGGCGGGCGGCAGCCTCGCCATGCTCTACGCCGCCCGGTACCCGGCCCGGGTGGCCCGGCTCGCGCTCGTCACGGTCACGCCCTGGGCGCTGGGGATGCCTGCGACGGCCGAGGACCGGCGGGCGGCGGCCCTGCTGCGCAGGGACGAGCCGTGGTACGCCGGGGCGCTCGGCCCGTTCGAGGCCTGGCTGGCCGGCACCGGCGACTACGCCCCGGCGTTCGCCCCCTTCTTCCACGGACGCTGGGACGAGGCGGCCCGCGCGCACGAGAGCCGCGGGGACGCGGAGACCAACGACGAGGCTGCCGAGGTGTTCGGGGCCGAGGGCGCCTACGACCCGCCCGCGACCCGCGCCGCGCTGGCCCGGTTCCCCGGACCGGTGCTCGTCCTCGCCGGCGAGCTGGACGGTGGGCCGCGCCCGGACCTCGCCCGCCGGGGCGCAGAGGTGTTCCCGCGCGCCGAGTACGCGGTGCAGCCCGGCGCCGCGCACTATCCGTGGATGGACGATCCGGAGTGGTTCGTACGCCGCGTCGTCAGCTTTCTGGACCGGACGTCGACCGGCTCGCGGTAGCTGACGCATTCGAGGCATCACAGCACTTCCGGGCGGCAAGGCCTGCCCCCACCACTACCCCTGACACTCAGTCAGCTCACTCAGTCGCTCGACCGGCCCCGCACGCCCCATTGACACGCCCCGCCACTGACAGGAAAGTTTCACCCCGCAAGGCGGTCCCCGAAAGATACTTTCAGATCGGACCCGGGAGGCTCCTCGATGGCGGACGAGACGGCGAGCGGACTGACCCGTCGGCAACTGGGCGCCCGCGCCCTGGCCCTGGGCGGCGCACTGGCGATCACCCCGCTCGCGGCCGGACCCGCCGCGGCGGTCGCGGACCGGGGCCGCCGGCCCACCCTGCGGTACGGCTCTGCCGCCCGCGCCGGGCTGCTCGGCACGCATCTGCGGCAACTCGTCGCGGACGCCGAGACGTTCCTCGGGCCCTCCCCCGAGCATCCCTGGTACGCGGGCGCCGTGCTGCTCGCCGGGCGCGGCGGCACCGTGGCGCTGCACGAGCCCATCGGCATGGCGGTGCGCTACCGGGCGTACGACGAGGAGACCGACACCGGCGTCGAGTTCCCGGCCGACGAGCAGATTCCGACGGCCCGGGACACGGTGTTCGACCTGGCGTCCGTGTCCAAGCTGTTCACCTCGATCCTCGCCGTGCAGCAGATGGAGCGGGGCAGGCTGGAGCTGGAGGCGACGGTCGCCTCGTACCTGCCGGAGTTCGGACGGGCCGGGAAGCAGGACGTAACGGTCCGTCAGCTGCTCACCCACACCTCGGGGTTCCGCGCCTGGATCCCGCTGTACAAGGCGCCGACGTACGAGGAGAAGGTCGCCCTGGTCTTCAACGAGCAGCCGGTCGACGCGCCCGGAACGGCCTACCGCTACTCGGACCTGAACCTGATCTCGCTCCAGCTGGTGCTGGAGCAGGTCACCGGCCGCTCCCTGGACGCCCTTCTGCACGACGGCGTCACCCGCCCGCTCGGCATGCACCGCACCCGCTACAACCCGCCCGCCTCCTGGCGGCCCCGGATCGCGGCCACGGAGGACGCCCGGGCACCCTGGTCCGGCCTCGACCGGGGACTGGTCTGGGGGGAGGTCCACGACGAGAACGCCTTCAGCCTCGGCGGCGTCGCGGGCCACGCCGGCGTCTTCTCCTGCGCCTGGGACCTCGCGATCCTCGGCCGCACGCTGCTCAACGGCGGATCCTACGGCCGGGCCCGCATCCTGCGGCCGGAATCGGTGGAGCTGATGTTCACCGACTTCAACACCGGCTTCCCCGGCGACGAGCACGGCCTCGGCTTCGAGCTGAACCAGCACTGGTACATGGGGGCCATGGCCACACCGCGCACCGCCGGGCACACCGGCTTCACCGGCACCTCGCTGGTGCTCGACCCCACGACGGACTCGTTCCTGGTGGTGCTGGGCAACTCCGTCCACCCGGTGCGCGGCTGGCGTTCCGGCTCGGCGCCCAGGGTGGCGGCGGCGGACAACCTGGCGCGGGCCGTGCCGGTCCGCCCGGAGCGGGGACGCACCGCGTGGTTCTCGGGCATGGCGTCCGCCGCCACCGCGACGCTCACGCTGCCCGCGCTGGACACGTCCGCCGACGGTGCCCGGCTGCGCTGCGCACTGTGGTGGGACACCGAGCCCCGCTCGGACGTCCTCGTCCTGGAGGCCACGGCCGACGGCGGAGCCTCCTGGCGGCCGGTGCCGTTCACGACCACCCGCCGGGGCGCCGAGCCGCGGGAGCACCCGGACGGCGTGGCCACCGGCTGGTCGGGCCGCGCCTGGCACCGGCTCGCGGCCGATCTCCCGGCCGCCCGGGGGCTCGCCCTGCGGTGGCGGTACACGACCGACCGGCGGTACGCGGGCCGCGGGGTGTACCTGGACGGGTTGCGCGCGGAGTCGGCCGACGGCGTCCTGTTCGACGAGGCGCGTCCGGCGGACGCGGCACGGATCGAGCCGGTGGGCTGGACGCGGTCGGCCGACTGACCGGTGCCCGGTCGCTCCGACCGGTGTCCTACTCGTTGAAGACGGCCTTCTGCACCTCGTTCGGGCCGTCGAAGTTGTCCTGCTTCAGCCCGTCGAGGCGGCTGACGACCTTGTCGTCGGCGTGGTTCTTGCGGGCGCGTTCCACGAGGGACTTCTTGTCCGCCGGGTAGTCCGCGCCGCTCAGGGCCTTCTGCAGGTCGATGGGGCTGAGGTCCGCCATGGCAGTCTCCTGATCACGTGGGGGGATACATGCTCCGCGCGTGCGGCATGCACGGGAGTTCCGTTCCGTACGAAATCTCCGTTATGTCGCGGTACCCGTCCCGCTGGAACGCATGCGCCCCGTCAGGCGTCCGTCTGCTCCAGCACCGCCATGGCGGCGTTGTGCCCCGGCACCCCGCTCACCCCTCCCCCGCGCACCGCGCCCGCCCCGCACAGCAGCACGTTCGTGTGCGCCGTCTCCACGCCCCAGCGGCCGGTGCCGCCCTGGGCGTGGGGCCAGGACAGCTCGCGGTGGAAGATGTTGCCGCCGGGCAGCCGCAGGTCCCGCTCCAGGTCCAGCGGCGTCCTGGCCTCGATGCAGGGCCGCCCGTCCGCGTCGGTGGCCAGGCAGTCGGCGAGGGGCTCGGCGAGGTGGGCGTCCAGCTGGGCCAGGGTCGCCTTCAGCAGGTCGGCACGGACGGCGTCGTTGTCCCGGGCGAACAGCCGGGCGGGCGTGTGCAGGCCGAAGAGGGTCAGGGTGTGATGGCCGCGCTCGGCCGGCTCCGGGCCCAGGATCGTGGGGTCGGTGAGCGAGTGGCAGTAGATCTCCGAGGGCGGGGCGGCCGGCGGCTCACCGGCCGCCGCCCGGGCGTACGCCTCGGCGAGCTGGGTGTACCCCTCGGCGATGTGGAAGGTCCCGGCGAAGGCCTCGTGCGGGCCGACGGAGGGGTCGCGCACCGCGGGCAGCCGCTTGAGCAGCATGTTCACCTTGAGCTGGGCGCCCTCGGCGGGCGCGGGTGGCGGGGCGCCGGTCAGCGCGGCCAGCTCGTGCGGGGAGGCGTTCACCAGGATGTGGCGGGCGGCGGCCACGCCCTCGCCGTCGGCCGTGCGGTAGGCGACCTCGGCCGTCCGCCCGTCCGTGTCGATCCGTACCGCCTCGTGGCCGGTGGCGAGCACGGCGCCCGCCGCCCGTGCCGCTCCGGCCAGCGCGTCCGTGAGGGCGCCCATGCCGCCCACGGGGACGTCCCAGGCGCCGGTGCCGCCGCCGATGACGTGGTAGAGGAAGCATCGGTTCTGCTTCAGCGAGCGATCGTGGGCGTCGGCGAAGGTCCCGATCAGGGCGTCGGTGAGGACCACCCCACGCACCAGGTCGTCCGCGAAGTGCCGCTCGATCGCGACGCCGACCGGTTCCTCGAAGAAGGCCCGCCAGGCGTCCTCGTCGTCGACCCGGCGGCGCAGCTCCTCCCGGGTGGGCAGCGGCTCGGTGAGGGTCGGGAAGACCCGCTCGGCGAGTCGGCCGGTCATGCCGTAGAACCGCTGCCAGGCCGCGTACTCCCGGTCGGAGCCGGTGAGCCGGGCGAACGACTCGCGCGTCCGCCGCTCCCCGCCGCCGACCAGCAGGCCGGTGGGCCGTCCGTCCCGCTCGGCGGGCGTGTACGAGGAGACGTTGCGCGCCCGGACCCGGAAATCCAGCCGCAGGTCCCGCACGATCTTCCGGGGCAGCAGGCTGACCAGGTACGAGTACCGGGACAGCCGGGCGTCGACCCCGGCGAAAGGCCGGGTGGACACGGCCGCGCCGCCGGTGTGGTCCAGCCGCTCCAGCACCAGCACGGAGCGCCCGGCGCGGGCCAGGTAGGCGGCGGCCACCAGGCCGTTGTGCCCGCCGCCGACGATCACGGCGTCGTAGGTTCGGGATCCCGGGTGTGCGGTCATGGCTCTTGGTAGCACGCGGTGATCCACTGTGCCAGGGGGCTCCGGACCCCGACGGCACGGGCGACACGGCCCTGCGGCCAACAGTCCGCGGTCGGTGGTCGGCAGTCGGCGGCCGGCGGTCGGTGCGGGTGCGGGGTCCGTCGCCGCACCACCGCCACCCGGCGGTACAGCTCCACGGCCTCGGTGCTCCGGCGGAGCTGCTCCAGGCAGTGCGCCTCGTCGTCGCGGGCGGTGAGGGTGTCCGGGTGGTCGGGCCCGAGCACCCGGGCACGGGCGGCGGCCACCTCGCGGGTCATCCGGTGGGAGGCCCCGAACCGGCCCGGCCGCCCCAGGTTGACGGCCAGGTTGTGGCGGCAGCGCAGGGTGTCGGGGTGGTCGGGGTCGAGCAGGTGGCGGGCCAGGGTCCAGGTTCGTACGGTGCCGGACGTGCGCCCGGGCCGAACCGTTCCCTGACGAGCAGGCCCGGTCAGCGGGGACGGCGTGCTTCAGCGAGGGAGAAGGGCGGGGGCACTCCGTGCACCGGCGGCCCGCCCCGGTGCACCCCGGCCGGGGGCGCCGCCGTGGCGGCCGTCAGCGCAGTGTGGTGAGGAAGTCGTCGCAGGCCCGGGCGCAGGCCCGGCAGGCGGCGGCGCTGTCCTCCGCGCCCGGCTGCCGGTCGAAGACCTGGGCGCTCTCCAGACACACCTGCCGGCACCACTCCACCTGAACCCGGATGGCGGCCTCGTCCACCTGGTTCTGCTCGGACAGCACACGGCAGGTCGCGTCGCACACCTCCGCGCACATGATGCCCTTGCGTCGTACGGTTTCCTGATTCTCGGTGCCGTCCGGGTCCACGAGGCTCGCGCGCAGCGCGCAGGCCCGAGCGCACTCCGTGCACGCCTGTGCGCATGCGAAGCGGTCCTCCAGGAACCGGAACAGCTCCTGCTGTGAAGTCGTCGTGGTCACACCGCGCGGGTTGCCGCTGCGGCCGGCGCCAAACCCGCCGATCCCGGTGTTCCCAAGGGCTCCGGCCCGTTTCCGGTTCCTCGCACCAGGGCACCCGTGACGCTCCGCAACCGACGGACGAGGGAGGTGGACGACATGCCGGGACGACAGGAACTGCCGTCGACCCTGGAGCGCTCCCCCCGGGACGCCCAGCGCACCTGGATCAAGGCGCACGACTCCGCCGTGGACGAATACGGCGAGGGCGAGCGCGCCCACCGGGTGGCGTACGGAGCGCTCAAGCACAAGTACGAGAAGGTCGGCGACCATTGGGAGCGCAAGGAGGGCGGCCGCAAGGGCCCCTCTGACCCGCAGTCGGGCCGGCCCCGCGGGCGCGGCGGACGCAGCGGCGAGGGCGTCGACGAGAAGGCGTCCAAGCAGCACCTGTACGACGTCGCCAAGCGGCTCGGCGTCGAGGGCCGGTCGAAGATGTCCAAGGACGAGCTGCTGGGCGCGATCCGCAAGGCCAACCGTTCGCAGACGCGATCGGCCCGGTCCGGCTGAACGGGTTGGCGCCCCGCGCCCGGGGTACTCGCGCGACATGACTAGCGCATGGACGAACCTGGCCGCGACCTCCGGCGCCGTGGGCGTCGGGCTGATCGTGGCGGGCGTCGTGGTGGTGGCGCTGCTGATCGGCGCCTTCGCGATGGGCATCCGGGTCAAGCGCCGGGAGCCACCGCCGCCCGACCCCGCCGAGCAGCCGAGCCCGCCCGACGGGGGACCCGTACGTGAGAGCCAGGAGGCCCGCGAGCCCGAGGAGATGCCGCGGAGCGACGAACGGCTGCTGCCGCACGAGCTGCGCCACCAGGGCAGCCGGACCGCCCCCGAGCAGGAACGGCGCCGCTGGGACGAGGGTTCCAGCGGCTCGTTCGGCAGCGGTGGGCCGGGCTGACCCCCGGCCGGGCCGCGCCCCGGGAGGGTCCCGCCCGCTCCGGAGCCGCCCGCAGGACCAGGCCGCCGTACAGAGGGAAGTGAGAAACCATGGCCGACCCCGCCCGCAGCGCCCTGCCGCTGCCCGACTACGACCATCTGCCGATCGGCGGACTGGAGAGCCGCATCCGGTCGCTGGGCGTCGAGGACGTGGAGGAACTGCTGGCCTACGAGCGGTCGCACGCCGACCGGGTGCCGGTGACCGAACTGCTGTCGTCCCGCCTGGAGCAGCTGCGGGCCGGTGCCGAGCCGTCGTCCGGCGACCCCGGCGCCCTGCGCCCGGAGCAGCAGAGCCAGGGCCGGACGGGCTCCCCCGTGTCGCCCGCGACCTCGCCGGAGCCGCACAGCCCGCCGCCGCACGGCACGCCCGACCAGTTCGGCAAGCCGAAGGGTGACCGTACGTAGCATCACGTAGTTTCCCGCCCGGGCGGTGGGGAACCCATGCGCCGTGCTGTTGAAGAGGAGAAGGGCCCGCGCCGGTGCGCGGGCCCGTCGCGCTGCCGAACGCACCGTCGACTGGGCCGACGGACGGCTCCCCGTCTCCGAGGGAGGTGGGCTGCTGCGCAAGGCGTTCCCCGACCACTGGTCGTTCCTGCTGGGCGAGATCGCCCTCTACAGCTTCGTCGTGCTGCTGCTGACCGGCGTCTGGCTCACGCTGTTCTTCCACCCCTCGATGACCGAGGTCGTCTACGACGGCTCCTACCGGCCGCTGCTGGGCCAGACCATGTCGGAGGCGTACGCCTCGACGCTGGAGATCAGCTTCGACGTGCGCGGCGGGCTGCTCATGCGTCAGCTGCACCACTGGGCCGCGCTGGTGTTCGTCGCGGCGATCGGCGTGCATCTGCTGCGGGTGTTCTTCACGGGCGCGTTCCGCCGTCCGCGTGAGGCCAACTGGCTGATCGGTGTGACGCTGTTCCTGCTGGCGCTGGCCGAGGGCTTCGCCGGCTACTCGCTCCCGGACGACCTGCTGTCCGGCACGGGCCTGCGGATCGCGCAGGGCATCATGCTGTCGATCCCGCTGGTCGGGACGTACATCAGCATGTTCGCGTTCGGCGGCGAGTATCCGGGCCACGATCTGATCCCGCGGCTGTACTCGCTGCACATCCTGCTGCTGCCCGGGCTGCTGCTCGCGCTCGTCACGGTCCATCTGATCCTGGTGTTCTATCTGAAGCACACCCAGTGGGCGGGCCGGGGCCGCACCAACCGCAACGCCGTGGGCAAGCCGCTCTTCCCCCAGTTCGCGGCCAGTTCGTCGGGCCTGTTCTTCATCGTCTTCGGGGTGCTGACGCTGATGGCGGGCGTGGCGCAGATCAACCCGGTCTGGGCGTACGGCCCCTACCGTGCCGACGTCGTCTCGACGGGGTCCCAGCCGGACTGGTACGTGGGCTTCCTGGAGGGCGCGCTGCGGCTGGTGCCGCCGTGGGAGACGGTGGTGGCCGGGCACACGATCATGTGGAACGTCCTGCTGCCCGCGGTCGTCCTGCCGGCCGCCCTGTTCGCGGTGCTGTACGCCTACCCCTTCTTCGAACGGTGGGTGACGGGTGATCAGAACGAGCACCATCTGTGCGACCGCCCCCGGGACAAGCCGGTGCGCACCGGGCTGGGCGTCGCCGCGATCTGCTTCTACGCGGTGCTGCTGGCCGCCGGCGGCAACGACATCCTCGCCCATGTCTTCAATGTCTCGCTGAACATGCTGACCTGGGTGTTCCGGGTCTCGCTGGTGCTGCTGCCGCCGGTCGCCTTCATGGTGACCAAGCGGGTCTGCCTGGCCCTCCAGGAGAAGGACGCCGAGCGGCTGGCCGAGGGTGAGGAGACGGGCGAGGTGCGGCAGACGCTCGCGGGCGGCTACGCCGAGAGCCATGAGCCGCTCGGCGAGGAGGAACGGTACGTGCTGGGGACGCGGCGGCTGCCCGCACCGCTCGCGCCGGCGGAACCGGACGGTGAGGCGCCGCGGGTGCGGCGGCTGCGGTCGACGCTGAGTGCCTGGTACTACGACGACGTGGTCGAGCCCGTCGAGGAGCCGGAGGAGGAGGCGGGACCGGAAGCGGAGCCGTCCGCGGGCGAGCTGGAGCGCTGATCGTCCCGCCCGGCGTACTGGAAGACCAGGCCGAAGACGCCGAGCCCGAGCACACCGACGCCGATCAGCGCCAGCCACAGGCCGTAGACCACGCCGAGCGCGACGACCACGGAGCCCACGGCGACGGTGATCGGCCAGGGGCTGTGCGGCGGGAAGAAGTCCAGCGGCCCGGCGGTGTCGACGACCTCGGCGTCCCGGCGGTCCTGGGCCCGGAAACCGCGCCGGCGGTACTGCATGAACAGGAAGAACGCGACGAGCGCGGCCATGAGGAAGGCGACGATCAGGAACGCGGTGCCGGCGGGTTCCTCGGAGAACCAGCCGTAGCCGATCGCGGTGACGGCGAAGAACACCGCCACACCGGTGAACAGACGGGCCTCGGTCTTCACTGCACGTGCCTCTGGTCGTGTCGGCTGATGTCGGGATGATGCAGGTCGAACGCCGGGGACTCGGAACGAATCCGCGGCAGCGCGTGGAAGTTGTGGCGCGGTGGCGGGCAGGACGTCGTCCATTCGAGTGAACGCCCGTAGCCCCAGGGGTCGTTCTCGGCCGCCTCGCGGCCCCGGTGGCGGCTGCGCCAGACGTTGTAGAGGAACGGCAGCGTGGACAGGCCGAGCAGGAAGGCCCCGATGGAGCTGACGGTGTTCAGCAGCGTGAAGCCGTCGGCGGCCAGGTAGTCGGCGTAGCGGCGCGGCATGCCCTGCTGGCCGAGCCAGTGCTGGACGAGGAAGGTGGTCTGGAAGCCGACGAACAGCGTCCAGAAGTGGATCTTCCCGAGGCGTTCGTCGAGCATCCGGCCGGTGAACTTCGGCCACCAGAAGTAGAAGCCCGCGAACATCGCGAAGACGACCGTGCCGAACAGCACGTAGTGCAGGTGGGCGACGATGAAGTAGGAGTCGGTGAGGTGGAAGTCCAGCGGCGGGGAGGCGATGAGGACGCCGCTCATGCCGCCGAGCAGGAAGGTCACCATGAAGCCCAGCGACCACAGCATGGGCGTCTCGAAGGAGAGTGAGCCCTTGATCATCGTGCCGATCCAGTTGAAGAACTTCACCCCGGTGGGCACGGCGATGAGGAAGGACATCAGCGAGAAGAACGGCAGCAGCACGGCCCCGGTGGCGAACATGTGGTGGGCCCACACCACGGCCGACAGCATGGTGATGGCGATGGTGGCGCCGATCAGGCTGACGTAGCCGAAGATCGGCTTGCGGCTGAAGACCGGGATGATCTCGGAGACGATGCCGAAGAACGGCAGCGCGACGATGTACACCTCGGGGTGGCCGAAGAACCAGAACAGGTGCTGCCACAGCAGCGACCCGCCGCTGGCGGCGTCGTAGATGTGCGCGCCGAACTTCCGGTCGGCCTCCAGCGCCAGCAGCGCGGCGGTGAGCACGGGGAACGCGGGCAGCACCAGGATGGACGTGAACAGCACGTTCCAGGTGAAGATCGGCATCCGGAACATGGTCATGCCGGGGGCGCGCAGGCACAGGATGGTGGTGATGAAGTTGACCGCGCCGAGCGTGGTGGAGACGCCGGTCACCACCAGGCCCATGACCCACAGGTCACCGCCGGTGCCGGGACTGAACACGGCGTTGTTCAGCGGCGCGTAGGCGAACCAGCCGAAGGCCGCCGCTCCTCCGGGTGTCAGGAACCCGGCCACCACCATCAGGCCGCCGAACAGGTACAGCCAGTACGACAGGGCGTTGAGCCGCGGGAAGGCGACGTCGGGCGCGCCGATCTGCAACGGCATGATCGCGTTGGCGAACCCGGCGAACAGCGGGGTCGCGAACAGCAGCATCATGATGGTGCCGTGCACGGTGAACAGCTGGTTGTACTGGTGCTGGGTGACCAGTTGCAGCCCCGGGCGGGCGAGTTCCGCCCGCATCAGCAGGGCCAGAACGCCGCCGAACAGGAAGAAGCAGAACGACGTCGTCATGTAGAGATTGCCGATGACCTTGTGATCGGTCGTGGTCGCCCACCGCACCAGGGCACGCCCGAGCGTGCGGTTCGTCCGCGTACGCGCCGGCGCGCGACGCGGCTGCTCCGTCCTCCGGTCCACCGCCATGCGGCGGAGGGTACCCAGGCGCGGCGGGGACAGTCGTAGGACCACGCCGCACGGGGTGTCAGCCGTCCTGTGCCTGACCCTTCCGGAAGACGTCAGCGGTGTGTTCGCCCAGCTCGGGCGGTGCGAGCCGGTACCGCGCCGGGGTGGCGCCGAGGCGGACGGGGTGGGCCACCTGGCGGGTTCCGCCGACGTCGACCACGGCCTGGAGACCGAGCCGTTCGGCGTACGCGAAGGCCTCGTCGAGGGCGTTGACCGGCCCGGCCGGCACCCCGGCGGCGGGCAGCGCCTCGGCCCAGTGGTCGGCGTCCCGGGTCCGCAGTCGTTCCTGCAGGGCGGTACGGAGTTCGGCGCGGTGGGCGACGCGGTCGGGGTTGCTGCGAAACCGCGGGTCCTCGGCGAGGCCGGGCCGCCCCAGGACGGCGGCGAGCGCGGCGAACTGCGCGTCGTTGCCGACCGCGAGGGCGATCGGCCGGTCCGCCGCGTCGAACGTCTCGTACGGTGCGATGCTCGGGTGCGCGTTGCCGAGCCGCCCCGGCACCGCACCCGCGGCGACGTAGCCGGACGCCTGGTTCACCAGGGCGGACAGCAGGGAGCCGAGCAGGCTCACCTCGACGAGCTGGCCGCGCCCGGTGCGGTCCCGGTGGCGCAGGGCGGCGAGGATGCCGAGCGAGGCGTGCAGGCCGGTGATGACGTCGACGAGCGCCACGCCCGTCTTGGTGGGTTCGCCGTCGGGGTCGCCGGTGACGCTCATCAGTCCGCCCACGGCCTGCACCAGCAGGTCGTAGCCGGGAAGTGCCGCCCCCGCGCCGGTGCCGAAGCCGGTGACGGAGCAGTAGATCAGGCGAGGGTCGGCGGCGAGCAGTTCCTCCGGGCCGAGGCCCAGCCTGGCCATGGTGCCGGGCCGGAAGTTCTCCACGACGACGTCCGAGCGGGTGATCAGCTCCCGGGCCCGCTCCCGTCCCTCACCGGTGCTCAGGTCCAGGGCGACGGAGCGCTTGTTGCGGTTGACGCCCAGGAAGTACGTGGAGGTGCCGTCGGCGTCGGCCGGCGGATGCCAGGCGCGGGTCTCGTCCCCGGTGCCGGGCCGCTCCACCTTGACGACGTCCGCGCCCAGGTCGGCGAGCAGCATCGTGGCGTACGGCCCGGCCAGCACCCGGGAGAAGTCCGCGATCCGGATCCCGTCCAGCGCCCCCGCGCCCTCGTCCCGCGCACCGCTGCTCGTCGTCGGCATGCTCCTGGGCTCCTCGTCTCGCGTCGGACGTCCGGTACGACATGCACATCGGACCACAGTCGCACACCTGGCCCACGCCACCCGCGCCCCTGCCGGTGCCGGGCTCGGCGGTCGGTGAGGAGGGGTCAGATCCCGTTCGGCGCCGCTCGCCGTCCCGGCGGGGTGAACGCGTACAGGTCGAGGACGTCCGGCAGCGGAGCGGTCCCGGGCCCGCCGGCGCGCACCCAGGCGACGATGTCCTCGGTCGCGTCCGGGTCGTTGACCAGCCCCAGCCAGACCGGCCGGGCGCCGGCGGCCCGGCCGGCGGAGGAGGGCTGGACGACGACGACATTGGCCTGGTCGCACACGTCGAGGCAGGCGGAGATGCGTACGGGCACCTCGGCACGCAGGCGCGCGGTCTGCGCCGCGTGATCGACGCCGGTGATCTTGGGGCTGCCGCAGCAGCAGTCCCGGCACACCACGACCCGGCACGGTACGGGTTCGGCCTGTTCCCCGGCCCGGTTTGCGGACATGCCGCACTTCCCCTCCCCGGGGAGCTCCGCCCCGGTGTCCGTCGAGGAGGCGACCGCGTGAGTCTCCTGGCTCTCGGGTCATCGCTCGTCCCGGCCTTCCCGCCCGCGCGGGGCAGTGGCCTGTCGGGATCCGCTCGCCGATCACAGTGGCGGGACCGCGCCGGATTCGCACCGGCTTCCTCGGACCGCCGTCGCCCTGTCCCCGTCATCATCCCATCCCGGCGGCCGGCTCCCGGCTCCGGCTGGGGACCGGGGCCTGAACTTCCAGGGTTTGCCCCGATTCCGGCGCTCCGGGGGAGGTGGCCGGATCGCGGCGCACGACGCCAAGGGTCCGGACCGCCGCGCCCAAGGCCGTTGTTGCCGCCGGGTACGGTGTGAGCATGGAGGTTTCCGCAACAGACCCGGCCGACGGCAGCGACCTGACGTCCCGTGCGGCCATCACGGACGCCGCGCGCCAACTGCTGGCGAAGGTGGGCGCGGGAGGGCTGTCCACGACAGCCGTGGCAGAGGCCGGCGGTCTGTCCGTCACCGACGTGGAGGCCGCCTTCCCGCACCGGGACGACCTGCTGACCGCTCTGGTGATCGACG
The DNA here is from genome assembly GCF_047946815.1 of Streptomyces hamibioticus. NCBI lineage: Bacteria > Bacillati > Actinomycetota > Actinomycetes > Kitasatosporales > Streptomycetaceae > Streptomyces > Streptomyces hamibioticus. The sequence goes on along the minus strand of NZ_JBKKQY010000001.1, from coordinate 6,868,269 downwards.
CCTACAACGCCTCCGGTGCCGCGATGGAACAGGCGGACGAGGCAGCCGGCCGGGCGGGTGCCTCGGCGGGCGCCCGGCTCCTCGCGGGCGCCCGCGCGCTCAGGGAGTGGTCCTTCGCCAACCCTGCCGAGTTCACGCTGATCTACGGATCCCCCGTGCCCGGCTACCACGCCCCGCAGGACACCGTCCCGCCCGCCTCGCGCACCCCCGCCGTGCTCGCCGGCATCGTCCGTTCGGCACTGCACGCCGGTGAACTCACCCCGCCCCGGCGGTCGATGCCCGGACCGTCGCTGCTCCTGCCGGCGGCGGTGGAGCTGTTCGGCGGCAGGCCCGAGGCGCCGTTCTCGGACATCATCGAGCGCGGCATCGTGCTGTGGAGCAATCTGATCGGGCTGCTGGTGTTCCAGGTCTTCAGCCGCACCCACGACAGCGTCCGGGACGAGGCGGCGTTCTTCGACCAGGCCATCGCCGTGGCGGCCGAGAGCGTGGGCCTCGACGTCCCCGTCGGCGGCACCGGCGACAACGCCGACTGAACCCCCCTGCTCTGTCCCCTTCACCCCCCTGGCCGCTCTCCCTTCCCCGCAGTGCGGCGGCACCCCCACAGGAATCAGGCCGTGAACACCACGAGAACCATCTGCTTCGTCATCGCGGCGATATCGTCCTACGCCGCGCTCGCCTACCGACTCAGCCAGGCCCGGCGCAGCTGGCGTGACGGCGCCTACCGCACGCTGGTCGTCACCCTGCTGTTCCAGTGCCTCACCTTCACGATGGGCGCCGTCGCCATGGGAGGCGACAGCTTCCTGGGCGTCGGCAACCTCGCCATCCTGGTGATGCACCTGTCGGCGGTCGCCTTCTGCGTCAGCGCGCAGATCATCCTGCTGCACTGGGCGACCGACGACGAGAAGGCGGCCCAGAAGACCCGTTACTGGCTGATCACCGGCGTCGGTCTCAACACGCTTCTGGCGGCTCTCTTCTTCCTGGCCGACGGACCCGGCCGGCCGTCGTCGGACTTCGACACCGGCAGCGGCCAGCCGCTGGTGCTCACCTACCTGCTGTTCTTCATCGTCTCCCAGGCGGTGCCGTGCGTCACCATCTTCCGCCAGTGCGGACCGTACGCCCGGATGACCGACAACGCCTCGCTGCGCCAGGCCCTGCGGCTGCTCTCGGTCGCCGCCGTGGTGCTCTTCCTCTACTGCACGGCCAGGACCGTCAACATCCTCACCGCTGCGGCCGGCCTCGACATCGGAGCCTGGACGGTGACACCGTCCCTCTTCAGCGCGGCCGGCATCCTCATCCTCTCGCTCAGCCTGACCATGTCCTCCTGGGGCGCCTCGGCCGCCAAACTGCTCGACTGGGCCCGCAGTTACCGGTCCTACCGGGCGCTCTACCCGCTCTGGCGGGACCTGTACGAGTCCTCCCCGGACATCGTCCTGGAGCAGGCCGGGACCGCCGCCGTCTCCGACCTCGACTACCGCCTGCACCGTCGGGTCGTGGAAATACGGGACGGCTGGCGCGACCTGCGCCCCTACATCGACCGCACCGCGGGCACCCTCACGACAGCGGGCCCGGGTCCGGAGGCGAGCGAGGAACACCGGCAGGCGTACGCCGAGGCGGCGCAGATCAGACAGGCCCTGCACGCCAAGCGAACCGGCATCGTCCCTGACGACAACAAGGACGCCGGCGACTTCGAGGACCGCGATACGGACAACTTCACCGCGGAAGTGGCGTGGCTCGCCAAAGTCGCATCCGCTTACAGTAAACTCAAGAACGCGGGTTGAGAGCTCCCGCCCGGCCTGTATCCCCCGTCAGACCGGGCGGGTTCTCCCGTTTTCTCTCCCCCGTTTCCCTCGTTGCCCCCCGTTTCCCCGTACTTCCCCCGTTTTCTCGGTCAGGCGGGCGACGCCCCTCCTCGCCGACCGGCCCCGGCCCTGTGTTCCGAGGGCCGGGCCCGTCCGACTCGGGACGGCGCCAACTCGACTACCCCCGTAGGCCAAGTTAGCTGCCAGCTATCTGCGGGCTCCAACGTTGGCGGAGTCTCGGCCAATTGTCAACTGTCCGCTAATCTGGGAGACTGTCGCTTAGCCGAGGGCTATGCCGGGGAGGTGACGGGAGGGAGATCCACCATGTCCGAGACTGACGACCGGCCTCTGCTGGCAGTGCGTCTGGACGACCTCTTCAGGACGGTCCGCCCCAAAGGCAGGCACTGGACCAATGCCGAGGTCGCGGAGGAGCTGAAGCGAACCAACCCCGAACTCAAGGTCGGCGGCGTCTATCTGTCGCAGTTGCGGACGGGCAAACGCTCCAACCCCTCGCCCGACCTGCTCGCCGCCCTGGCACGCTTCTTCGGCGTTTCCGTCGCCTACTTCTTCGACGACGAGGTCGCCAAGTCCGTCCTCAGCGAGGTCGCCGCCATCGAGGCGCTGCGGCAGTCCGGGGTCCGGGCCGTGGCGATGCGAGCGGCCGGCATGAAGAAGGAGAACCTCCAGGCCATCACGGCCATCATGGACCAGTACCGGCAGTTGCAGGGACTCCCGCCCGTCACCGACGCCTCGGAGTCGGAGTGATAGGCGCCAGAAGGGGACGGTCGGCCGATCAGGACCGCCGCAGCCAGCTCAAGCGGCTCCGGAAGGCCGGCGCGCGACGACTCGCCGAACTCGACCTGCCGGAACTGGCCGACGTGGCAGAACTCTGCCGCCACCTCGGCGAGGCCCGGGGCCGTCCGATCACGCTGGTGCCGATGCAGATGCCCGCCTCGCACCCGTGCGGCATGTGGGTCGCCGCGCGCGACGAGGACCTCATCTTCTACGACGCCAACACAACCAGCGCGCATCAGGAGCACATCATCTTGCACGAGCTGGGCCACATCATCTGCTGCCATCGCGGGGCGGGTTGGCTGGACGAGGCGGCGGCCCGCCTCCTCTTCCCCAACCTCGACCCCGACCTCGTGCGTGACATGCTCCTGCGCGCGACCTACGACGACGTCCAGGAACAGGAGGCGGAGATCATCGCCTACCTCCTCTCCCAGCGGCTGCACAGCAACGAGCAGCAGCCGGACGCGCCCACGGCCGAGGAGACCGGTGCGGGCGGGGACGCCGGAAAGCACGCCATGCTCAGCCGGATCGAACGCACCCTCATCTGACGTGCAGCACTCACCCCGTCGCGCGCCCGATCGCTCACCTGGTCACTCCGCCCCCGGCGGCCGCCACCTCCTCGGCCAGGACCGACACGGCGCGACGGATGTCGTCCTCGCCGTGGTCGCTGGTGACGAAGAAGCGCAGCCGCGCCAGCCCCTCCTCCACGGCGGGGTGGAAGATCGGGTCGGCGACGACACCACGGTCGAACAACCGGTCCGCGACCCGCAGGGTCCGCGCCGAGTCGCCGAGGAGGCACGGCACGATCGGGGTGTCGGCGCTGGAGCCCGTCGCCAGGCCGTGCGACGCGGCCAGCCGCAGGAACAGGCCGGCATTCCGCCGGAGCGTTTGCACCCGCTGCGGTTCCGCGGCGATCAGCTCGGTGGCGGCCAGCGCCGCGGCCGCGTTGGCGGGGGTCAGGCCGACGCTGTAGACGAAGCCGGGCAGCGTGTGGCGCAGCCAGCGCACCATCCGGGCCGAACCGCCGAGGTAGCCGCCGCAGCTGGCGAACGCCTTGGACAGGGTGCCCATCCACAGGTCCACGTCGGACCGGGCGACGCCGAAGAACTCACCCACGCCACGGCCGGTTTCGCCGACGGTGCCGATGCTGTGCGCCTCGTCGACCATCAGCAGCGCGCCGTAGCGCCGCTTCAGCTCGATCACTGCGGGCAGGTCGGCGAGATCGCCGTCCATGCTGTAGGCACCCTCGACGGCGATCAGCACCCGCCGGAAACGGGACCGGTTCAGCCGCAGCAGGTGCTCCAGCCGGTCGATGTCGTTGTGCGCGAACGGGCGTCGCGCCGCCCCGGACAGGGCGCAGCCCTGCAGGATGCTGTCGTGGGCGAGGGAGTCGTGCACGACGAGGTCCCCGGCGCCGACGAGATGCCCTATCGCGGTGACGTTCGTGGCGTGGCCGCTCACCAGCGCCAGGCAGTCCTCCACGCCGAGGAAGTCGGTGAGCGCCTGCTCCAGCCGGACGGTGAGGTCCCGCTCGCCGGAGAGCACCCGGCTCGCGGAGACGGAGGTGCCGTAGCGGTCCACCGCCCGGTGCACCGCCTCGTTGACCGCCGGATGGCCGGACAGCCCCAGGTAGTTGTAGCTGCCGAAGGACAGGTACGGCCGGCCGTCGATCACGGTGGTGTCGCGGATGGTGCCCTCGTGGACCCGGAAGTACGGGAAGTCCGCGCCGCTGTCGGTGATCGAGTGCAGCCGCTCCTCGAACTGCGCGACCTCGGGGAAGTCGTCGACGCGCGCGGTCGCGGCGTCCCAGTCCTGCCGTGTCTCGTGAGCCGCCCGGGAGTCCCGGGGCCCCGAGGTGGCCCGGGGCTCCCGGGCGGCGGGTTCGCCGGGTTCGCCGGAGACCGGCCGCTCCGTGCGGTCCGGGGCGACCAGGGTGATCAGCCGCTCGATGGTGAGGCCGGGAGAGAAGATCTCCTCGGTGCGGAATCCCGGTATTCGCTTGCCGATGTTGACCTCCAGTTCCTGGAGCATCAGGGAGTCGAAGCCGAGATCCGCCACCAGCGTCATCCGCTCGCTCAGGTCCGAGAGCGGGAAGACTCCGGTCCGCGACACCTCCTCGAGCACGACGGACGCGACGGAGGCGCGGTCGGGACGCGACGCCGTGCGTGCCGCCCCGGGCGGATCCGGGTCCATGGCCCCGGGCCGTTCCGCCGTCTCCCGGGCCGAATCGTCCACCACCCAGTGACGGCGTGGAGCGAGCGGACTGGGCGGCAGGGTGTACGGCGGCATGGGCTCCATGACCGGGCGCAGCCCCGAGCCGGTGACCGCACGCTCGGCGAGCCGGGCGAGCTCGGCCGTGCGCGGCTCGGCGGACGGCGTCTGCGGTGCCGGGGCGACGGCCTCCGCCGGGTCGCCGGGGACGATCGTGCCGACCGCCTGTCCCGGTCCGAGGACGCCGGTCCGTCCGGCGGCAACGGCCTCGGCCGCCGCGGACAGCTTGCCGACGGCGTCGGCGGCGTCCTGCGCCACCAGGGCCAGGCACTCGGTCAGGGGGGTCCGGCGGGCCAGCGTGCCCGCCACCTCGGCCAGCGAGGGCTGGTCCTCGGCGATGGTGCGCGCCAGTTCCCGGGCGTGACCGGCCAGTCCGGCCCGGTCGCGGGCGCTGAGCACCAGCAGGTGCGGGCCGTCGTCCCGGGCGAGGCGGGCCGGTGCCCCGGTGCACTCCTCCACCACCAGGTGGACGCCGGTGCCGCCGAATCCGAACGCGCTCACCCCGGCCCGTCGCGGCTGTCCGGTCGCGGGCCATCCCGCCGGCTTCGTGGGGACGGTCAGCCGGGCGGCGTCGAGGACGGACCGGTCGGCCAGGTCGAACTCGGGCTGCGGTGGTATCACTCCCCGGTGCACGGCCAGGACGGACTTGATGAGCCCGGCCATGCCCGCCGCGTTGAGGGAGTGCCCGACCACGGCCTTCACCGCGCCGAGGAAGGCGGGTGCGCCCCGCTCGCCGCGCAGTTCGCGCAGGACCCCGACCTCGACCGGATCGCCGACCGTGGTGCCGGTGCCGTGGGCCTCCAGATAGCCCGCCGCGTCCGGAGCCAGGCGCGCGTCCCGGTAGGCCCGGCGCAGCGCCCGGAGCTGACCGGCCGCCTGGGGGTGCATACCGCCCTGCACGGTCCCGTCGTTGGCCGTTCCCACACCCCGTATCACGGCATAGACCCGGTCCCCTGCGGTCAGCGCGTCCTCCAGGGGCCGCAGCACCAGGACGCCGGCGCCCTCCCCCAGGACAAAACCGTCGGCCTCCGCGCCGAACGGCAGGCACTGTCCGCTGCGCGAGATGGCGCCGATCCGGCACAGTCCCACCAGCAGGTCGGGGGTGAGGACCAGTTGGGCGCCGCCCGCCAGGGCGATGCGGCAGCGACCCGCGCGCAGCGCGAACACGGCGTTGGCCACGGCCATCAGTCCGCCGGAGCACGCCGAGTCCAGCGCGTAGCTCTCGCCGTGCAGATCGAAGACCGAACTGATCGTGTTCGGTCCCATGTTGAGCAGGAGGCCGGCCACGGAGGTGCCGTGCATCCCGTCGACCGCGCGGACCGCCTCCTGGAACCGGGGATCGGCCGGGCGGGGCCCGAACTCCCCGCCGGCCAGCTGACGCATGCGGACCCGCAGGGTGCTGATCTCCCGGTAGCCGCTCTCGGTGAGGGACGTGATCACCGAGGTCTCCTCGCGGTCGAAGCCGCCGGCCTCCCACCCCGCGTCCTGGATCGCCTCCCGGGCGAGGTCGATCAGCAACCGGTGCTGCGGGTCCATCGTTCTGGCCCGCCGCGGCGGAATGCCGTAGTACGCCGCGTCGAAGTGACCCACGTCCGGCAGCAGCGCCATGGTGTCCGTGTACGCCGCGGACGTGTCACGCATCGAGTCGCTGAGGAAGGCGGCGGTGCGCCATCGCGAGTCCGGCACGGTGGCGAACTGCGGCTGCGCCGCCGTCAGCAGCCGCCAGTACTGGTTCACGTTCCGCGCCCCCGGGAACCGGCAGGCCATCCCCACGATCGCCACGTCGTCGTGCCGCGGCTCCGTCGAATCCATCGTGGAATCTCTCCGTCTCGCAGAAGTCACCCGGTGTTGGCCAGTCGTCGGCGCCACCAGTCCACCGTGGCCCTGATCTGCTCGTCGACGGGTGTGGCCCGTACCGCGAAGGCCGACTCGTAGGCGCTCGAATCGACGACGAAGGGGCGGTCGAACTGGTAGCGGATCTCTTTCAGTTCGCGCATCAGCGGGGAGACCAGCGAGGCCACGGCCGGCACGGCGGGCGGAAGTCCGCGCACCGCGACCGGTGCCGTCCCCGCTTCGCCGGCCAGGCGGTCGACCATCTCCCGGACCGACAGCGCGGGCCGTGTCGGGATGTGCCAGGGACGGCCCCACGCCCGTTCCTCACCGGCGACCTCGGCCAGTGCCCCGGCCACGTCGGGGAGGTAGGTCCAGCTGTGCGGGGCGTCCGGGTCCCCGAGCGTGGAGACCGGCTTGCCGCGCAGCAGCCGGGGGACGACCCGCCCGGCCAGGTGACCGCCGTCGGTCACGCCGGGCCCGAAGAAGTCCGAGGCCCGCACCTCGACCGCCCTGATGCGGCCCTGCTGGTGCAGGGCGTGCGCCTGCTCCCAGACGGCGGCGCGCACCCGCCCCTTGGGCCCGGTGGCGGCGAGCGGCAGGTCCTCGGTCAGGGGGCCGTCCACCGGACCGTAGCCGTAGAGGTTCCCCAGCATGACCAGAACGGCGCCGCTCGCCTCGGCCGCCGCGCAGAGCGACGAGGCGAGCGGTGGCCAGTCACGGGTCCAGCGGTGGTAGGGCGGTGCGGCGCAACTGTAGATCGCGGCCGCGCCTTTCACGGCCTCGCTCAGCGCCCCGCCGTCCGCCGCGTTCAACGCCAGGTGCTCGATACCGGGCTCCGGGCCGCGGCCCGACTTGGTGATGACCCGTACGGAATGGCCATTTTCCGCCAGCAGGCGGGCGGTTGCGGCTCCTGCGGGCCCAAAACCTATGACGACATGAAGACTCACGTGCGCACACTAGCGCGAGTGCCCACCGGCCTCGCGCCTGCTGCGCGGTGCACCGGCCAGGCGCGCGGCGAGGGCCTGGTCGACGGCCACCACCTCGGTGGCGGAGGTCCGCGAGCCGTCGACCGTGACGGTCGGCATCGCCCTGGTCAGTTGTTCGATCCGCCGGCTGGTGTGGATGAGCGGCACGGCCAGGATGATTCCCTCGACGCCCTGGTCGGCCAGGTGGGACAGCGCGGCTTCGATGGCGGACGTGTCCAGTGAGGCGGCCGTGGCCGTGTTGACGGCGTAACCGGCGGCCCGGGCCGCGCTCTCGATACCGGAGGTGACGGCCCCCCGCGAGTAGTTGCGGGTCCGCAACGTCACCGCGCCGATGGCGCGGCTGCGGCCCTAGGAGAGGATGCGGGCCGCGTTGTTCCGCCGGTAGCCCAGCTGTTCGACGGCGGCCAGGACCTTGACGCGCGTCTTCTCCTGCACTTCGGGTGGCCCGAGAGGACCCGTGACACCGTCTGCGCCGAGACTCCGGCGACCCGCGCCACATCCGTCATCCCGGGGGGGCCGCTTCGTGCCGGCGCTCTGCCTCCCCATGCGTCCCTTCCTCGTCGCCGTGCCGCCGTCGACGATATCGCCCTCCCCCCTCGCGCCGGTGTTCGGGGAGTGCGCGGACGGCCGACAGGGCTCCGGCGGGGTGCCCGAGGCGTCGGGTCAGTGCACGTGCGGAGCACCGGTCGAGTGCGGCGTGCCGCGCGGCACCAGGCCCAGGGCCACGACGGCGCCGGCACCGGCGGTCACGGCACACACCGTGAAGGCGTCGGCGAAGCCACTCACCGAGCCCCGCTCGATGCCGGCGGCCGCAGCGGTCGAGACGACCGCGACACCGATCGAGGCTCCCACCTCGTGGAAGGTGTTCACGACCCCGGAGGCCAGCCCCGCCTCCCGGTGCTCCACCATCGCCAGCGCGGTGGTCGTCGCGGTGACGAAGACCGCGCCGATGCCGAAGGAGGCGATCACGAAACCGGGCAGGAGCCCGCCGTACACGCTGCCGGTCTCCGACAGCCGGGTCAGCGGAATGGTCCCGGCGGTCGCGACGAGCAGGCCCGCCACGGCGGTCGGGCGACTGCCCATCCGGCCGACGAGCCGGGAGCCGAGGTGGGCGCCGACACCGGTGGCGACGGCGACGGGCAGGAAGACCAGCCCCGTCCGCAGCGGGCTGAAGCCCCGGATGTGCTGCAGATACACGGAGCCGACGAAGAAGAACGCGATCAGCAGGGCGGTGGCCGTCAGCATCAGGAAGGCCCCGGCGAGCACCGGTCGCCGGGTGAACATCCGCAGGTCCATCAGCGGGGCCCGGCCGGCCCGCTCGACCGCCGCGAAGGCCGCGTAGGCCAGGACCGCGCCGACCAGCGGCAGCAGGGTCGAGGCGTCCGCCCAGCCGGCGTCCCCCGCCTTGACCAGGCCGTAGATCAGGGCGGCGGTGCCCGCGGTGACCAGCAGCGCGCCGGGGGCGTCGAGCCGCGCGGGTCGCGGAGCACGGGCCCGCACGTAGGCGGGCAGGGCGGCCAGCAGAAGCAGACCGACCGGCACGTTGATGTAGAAGACCCACTGCCAGCCGGGCCCGTCGGTCAGGGCGCCGCCAAGCAGGACGCCGGCCGCCGAGCCGGTGCCGCCTATCGCCGCCCACACGCCGAGTGCCTTGTTGCGCTCGGCGCCGTGGAAGGTCGTGGTGACCACGGAGAGCGCGGCCGGGGACAGCAGGGCCGCCCCGACGCCCTGGCCGATGCGGCCGCCGAGCAGCGCGGGGGCGTTTAGCGCCAGTCCGGCGACCAGGGAGGCGGCGGTGAAGAGGGCGACCCCGGCGAGCAGTGTGCGGCGGGCGCCGAGGGCGTCGGCGAGCCGGCCGCCGAGCAGCATCAGCCCTCCGAAGCAGAGGGTGTAGGCGGTGACCACCCAGGTCAGCGCCTGCCGACCGAGGCCGAGGTCGGCCGCCATGCCGGGCAGGGCCACGTTCACGACGGTGACGTCCAGGACCAGCATGAACTGCGCGAGGCAGATCAGTGCGAGCGCCGTCCACCGGCGTGGGTCGGCGGGCGGGTGGTGGACGCGTTCGGCGGTGTGCGGTGTCCCGGAGGGCGAGTGGGTCATGGGGTCTCCTGAGGGCGGGCGGGCAGACGGTTGCGGTCGCGCCGGCGCGCCATGTGGTTCGACCGGCGACCCTTGAACTGTACTGTTCAGTTCAGTTCAGATGAACTCAACAGTACAGTTCAGCTGGGTGTTAGGGTCGGCCCATGAGCGTGGACGGCGTCAAACGGCCCCCCGGCGGACCCCGTGCGGAGCTGAAGCGGCAGGCCATCGTGCGGGCCGCCCGCCACCTGTTCCTGCGGGAGGGCTTCGGCGTGGGCATGGACACCATCGCCGCCTCGGCCGGTGTGTCGAAGGTGACCGTCTACAACCACTTCGGCAGCAAGGAAGCGCTGTTCACCGCGGTGATCACGGACGCACTCGACGAGCCGCTCGGTGGCGAGTCATCGGCCGCACTGGAAGGCCTGGCCGAAGCCGAGGACCTGCCGGCCGCACTCGTCGAGGCGGCACGCACATGGGTCCACGCCGTCCGCGCCGACCAGGAGGTCACCGCGCTGCGCCAGCTCGTCGCCGCCGAGCTGCACCGCTTCCCCGAACTGGGCGAAGCCTGGAAGCAGCGCGCCGCGGAGAGCCACCACCCCGCGCTCGCCAACGCGCTGCGCACCCTCACCGAGCAGGGCCGGCTGCGGATCGGTGACCTCCAGGTGGCGATCATCCAGTTCTACGGACTCCTGGTCTTCCCCCACCTGGTCTTCGGCTCCTTCGGCACGGAGATCGACGAGGACCTGACAGACCGTCTCATCACCGGTGGCGTCGACATGTTCCTCCGTCACTACGGTGCGCAGGCCGAGGGCCGGGACGGCGACGAAAAGTGATGGCCGCGCTCCGGCGCCCTTGATAGGAAGTCCGGATGGCCAACGATCCTCAAGAACGTCTGCTTGCCGAGCGCGCGTGCGAGCGTCTGATCCTCGAGTTCGTCCGGGAGCTGGATCTGGGCCGGCCCGGTGCGGTGGCGGACCTCTTCACTCCCGACGGGGTCTGGGAGTGGCCCGAGGGCAACCGCAGGATCCAGGGGCGCGACGCGCTGCGGACCTACTTCGGTTCCCGGCCCGCCGACCGCCTCTCCCGCCGCGTCTGCACCAACATCCTGGTGACGGTCACCTCGCCGTCGACCGCCGAGGCCACCACGTACTTCACCACCTACCGCGTCGACGGTCACACGGGGGGCATGGTGCCCCCGCGGCCCCCTGTGCAGGTGGGGCACTACGAGGACACGTTCCGCAGGGTCGACGGTGAGTGGCGGCTTGCTGCCCGCCTGCTGTTTCTCGCCTTCGCCGGGCCCACCGAGCACGTCGGTCCGGCCGGTCCGGGCACGTGAAGCGCGTGGGGCCTGCCCAGGTGTGAGGATTCAGCGCGGCGCGACGGCCAGGACCCGGTTCAGTGCTCCGCCGGGCCGGGCGGTCAGCTCCTGCCAGGTGCCTTGTTCCGCGACGCGGCCTTCCTCCAGTACGGCGATCCGGTCGGCCCGGCGGATGGTGGCGGGGCGGTGGGCGATGACGATCGTGGTGCGCTCCTCGCCGGTACGGGACAGGACCGCGGCGATTTCGGCGTCGCCGGTGTTGTCGAGGTGGGCGGTGGTCTCGTCCAGGACCAGGACCCGGGGGTCGGCGAGCAGCGCGCGGGCGAGGGCGATGCGTGCGCGCTGGCCGCCGGAGAGGGTGGCGCCGCGTTCGCCGACCAGGGTGTCCAGGGAGGCTATGCGGTCGACCCCGCACAGCCGCGCCGCCTCGGCGAGGCGGTGGTCGTCGGCGGACGGCGCGGCCAGGCGGAGGTTTTCGGCGAGGGTGCCGTGGAAGAGGGGGGTGTCCTGGCCGACGACGGCGATGGCGCGGCGCAGGTCGGCGTCGGTGAGGTCACGCAGGTCGACGGGGGCGCCGGCGGCCGGCACCAGCTCGATGGCGCCCGCCGTGGGATCCCAGAAGCGGGCCAGCAGGTGGGCGCAGGTGGATTTGCCCGCCCCCGAGGCGCCCACGAGGGCGAGGGTCTGCCCGGCCGGGACGGTGAGCCGGACGTCCTGGAGCACCGGGCGGTCGCCGTAGGCGAAGCTCAGGTCGTGCAGGCGGACCCCGAGCGGGCCGGGGGGCAGCGGCCGGGCCGTGGTGGGCTGCGGGGCGAGGGCGGGGGCCCGCAGCCCCGCGTCGACCCGGGCCGCGGCGGCCCGCAGTCCCATGGCCTGGCTCAGCGACCTGGCCGACTCGGCCACCGGGCCCAGCACGGACAGGGCCAGCGCCATGGCGGCCGGCGCCCAGGCGCCGTGCAGACGTCCGGCCGACACGGCCTGGGCGGCGGCGGCCACCACGCCGAGGACGGCGAGGACGATCAGCAGATCGCGCACGGCGGCGGCCATGGCCTCCCAGGTGGCCTCGGCCCGCTGGGCCTCCCCCAGTCTCCGGCCCTTCTTCTTGAGCCGGGTCCGGCGCTCGGCCAGCCCGCCGAAGGCCAGCAGCTCGCGCAGGCCGTCGACGGTCTCCACGGTGTCGGCCGACAGTTCGGCGGCGGCCTGCCGGGTGCGGGCGCCCCGGGCCGTGCGCCCCCGCGCGTCGGCGAAGGGCGCCACGGCCAGCAGGACGGCCACCGGGAGCACGGCGATCAGAAGCCAGGGTTCCACCGCGGCCAGGACCGACGCCCCGCCGGCGAAGACCGCGCCGGAGGCCAGCAGCTGGGCGGTGGTGTGGGCGTAGAAGAACTCCAGTGCCTCCACGTCGGCCATGGCGGTGGCGGCCAGGTCGCCGCTGCGCCTGCCCGCCACCCGGGCGGGAGCGCTGCGGGCCAGCCCGTCGAAGACCCGTACCCGCAACTCGGCGAGGACCCGGTAGGCCAGGTCGTGCGAGAGGTCCATCTCCCGCCAGGTCATCACGGCCCGCAGGACGACGAGGGCGGTGAGGGCGGCGACCGTGCCGGCCGAGGGGGCGCGGCCGGTGCTGACCGCGTCGCCCACCGTGTGTGCCGCCAGCGTGACCAGCGTGACCAGCGAACCCTGCTCGACGAGTGCGGCGGCGCAGGTGCGGACGACCATGGTGCGGTGCCCGGCGAGTGCGGGCAGCAGCGCGCGCAGCGCGCCACGTTCGGGGAGCGTGGTGCCGGTGCTGCTCATGCGGCCAGCCCTTCCTCGTGCGTGCGGCCCGCCGCGGCGAGCTGGGCGTACAGTCCCCCCGCGGCGACGAGGGCGTCGTGGTCGCCGACGGCGTCCACGCGTCCGCCGTCCAGGACCACGATGCGGTCGGCGTGCCGGACAGCGGCCAGCCGGTGGGCGACGACCAGGACGGTCCGTCCGCGCGTCGCGGCCGTCAGGTCGCGGACGATGTCCGCCTCGCGGCGTTCGTCGACGGCGCTGGTGGCCTCGTCGAGGACGAGGACGCGGGCGTCGGCCAGCAGAGCGCGGGCGAGGGCCAGGCGCTGCCGCTGGCCCCCGGAGAGGGTGGCGCCCCGTTCGCCGAGGACGGTGGCGTAGCCGTCGGGGAGGGCGGTGATCTCGTCGTGGATCCCGGCGGCCCGGGCGGCGCGCTCCAGGTCCTCGTCGGTGGCGTCGGCCCGGGCCAGGCGCAGGTTGTCGGCGATGGTGGCGTGGAAGAGGTACGTCTCCTGGGAGACCACGGCTATTCCGCGCCGCAGTGAGTCGAGGGCGTAGGCGGCCGTGTCCCGGCCGTCGACGGTGATCCTGCCCCGCCGGGGGTCGTGGTGGCGCAGCAGCAGGGCGAGCAGGGTCGACTTGCCCGCGCCGGAGGGGCCGACGACGGCGGTGGTGCGGCCGCCCTCGGCGGTGAAGGTGACCCCGCGCAGCGTCGGCCCGTCGGCGCCCGGGTAGGCGAACTCGACGTCGGTGAAGCGCACTCGGGGCGGCGTCCGCCAGTCGGCCGGTGCCCGTCCCCCGTCCGTGACGGCGGGTTCGGTGGTGCGCAGGGCCGCGATCCCGTCGGCGGCGGACGCGCCCAGGTATCCGGCGTGCCATTCCCGGGCCAGGTCGCGCACGGGACGGAAGCACTCGCCGGCCAGCAGCAGGACCAGGTAGGTGCCGGTGGCGGTGGTGGCGCCGGTCACCGCGGACCAGCAGGCCAGCAGCGCGGCGGCGGCGGTGCCGCCCTGGACGGCCAGGTCCGTGATGCCCGTGTCGACGAGCGAGACCCGGAGTTTGGCGACCGTCGCCCGGTGCAGCTGGGCCGACCGTTCCTCCAGCCGCCGCCGGGTGCGGCCGACGGCGCCCGCGGCACGCAGCGCGGCCATGCCCTGGAGGGCTTCGAGGTAGTCGGCGCCCAGCCCTTCGTAGGTGTCCCAGTGCTCCTTCCCGCGTTTGGCCAGGAGCCGGTCCCAGGCCCGCGGCCCGGCGAGGGCGAGCAGCAGCGCCGGGACGAGCCCGAGCAGGGCGCGCGGTTCGATCACCGCCACGGCCGCCAGCAGCAGGGGCGGCGCGGTGAGGGTGACGATCAGCTGGGGCAGGTAGCGGGAGACGTAGGCGTCGACGCCCTCAACTCCGTCGACGAGGGTGGTGCGCACGGCTCCGGTGCGGGCGGTGGTGAGGTGGGCGGGGCCGAGTCGGCCGAGGTGGGCGAGGAGTTCGTCGCGCAGCCGGATCCTGACGTGTGCGCCGGCCCGGGTGGCGGTGCGCCGCTGCGTCCGGCCGAGCGCCGAGCGGACGGCGACGACGGCGACGGCCGCCGCGAGCAGCCCGGGCAGTGAGCCGTTCTCGCCGCGTGCGATGGCGGCGAGCGCCTGGGCGAGCAGCACGGCCTGGAGGAGCCAGCTGAGGGTGACGGCTCCCTGGAGGAGCGTGGCCGCGAGCAGCGTGTGCCGCGCGTGCCGTGCGGCGCGGCGCAGCTCCGGGTGGACGATCACGAGGTCCCCTCCTGTGGTCGGCCGGCCCCCAGGGCCAGGCCGTGGACGATCCAGTGCTGTCCCGGCTCGCCGCCCAGCGCGGCGCCGAGGTCGGCCCGCTGCCAGGAGCCGACGGGGCGGGCGGGCAGTCCGCGCCGCAGGGCGGTGAGCTGGGCGCAGCCGACGGCGTGCCCGGCGTGCAGGTGGTCGCGGCGGATGCGCGGGGCGTCGGCGGCGGACGGGCAGCCGTAGCCGATCAGGACGGCGCCGGCCGTGGCGATCCAGCCCTGGCCGGCCGCCCAGCCGGCGAGTGCGGGCCGGGCCTCCCCGGCGGCGAGCCGCCGCAGGGTGCCGTCGGGCGCGGTCTCGACGAGTTCCGGCCGGGGTCCGCCGACGGCCACGCACCAGCGCAGGTGGCCGGCTCCGGCCGTCTGTGCGGTGGCGAGCACGGCGTGCAGGTCGTCGCGCGCGGGGGTGCCGTTCAGCGGCGGCCGGGCGCTGCGGCGGGCCAGCAGGTCGGCGGCGGTGGGCGGCCGCGGCTTCCGCGCGGCGGGTCCGGGAGCGGGCGGTGCCACGTGGACGGCGGCCAGCGGCCGGTCGGTGGTGCCGTCGAGGCGGAGGGCGGGCCGGGGGGTCCCGGCGGCCCGGGCGGCGAGCCGCAGTGCGGCCGCGGCGTGCCCGGTGTCGAGCAGCAGCAGGGGCAGGGCGCGATGGCCGTAGTGGCTCTCCGTGCGCCGCGGGGTGACGGACAGCTCGACGGTGGCCCCGGGCGGGTGGTCGTGCGGTGCCGGGCCGAGGCGGTGGACCCGGTGGCGCAGCGGGTCGTAGCCGTACGCCCCGGGCGGCAGCGAGCAGTCGGCGCCTACCACGAGCCTGGCGTCGACCGGGTGGAGCGCGCCCGCGGACGGGGTGGGCCGCAACCGTCCGGTCGGGTCGGCCGCGGCCAGCGACAGGCGCAGCAGCCGGCCCAGGTCGAGCCGGCCGGGAGCGGCCGGCGGCAGGTCGTGTGCGGGGCCCGGCCAGTCGCGGACGGCGGGGCCCGCGGGGGTGTCCGGGCCGGGTTCCTCGGCGGTTCGGGCCCGGGCGAGGGCGGTGACGAGATCCATGGCGCGGCTCACATGTGCGGCGGAGGGGCGAGCGTGAAGTCCTCCGGCGCGCTGGGTGCCGTGGTGCGCCAGCCGCGGGCCACGGCGGTGTCGGCCAGGCGCGGGCAGCCGAAGTAGCCGAAGGCGGCGGGGGCGTTGGGGAGCAGTCCGGAGACCAGGACGCGGGCGACGCGCAGCGCCGTCTCGGCGACGTCCTCCGTCGTCAGGTCGAAGGTCATGACCCGGTGGCCGCCCCGCTCCAGCGCCCGCTCCAGCTGCTCCCGGCTGCCGGGTGCGACGGCGTCGAGGGGGACCACCCCGAGGGCGGGCTCGGTGAACCGCCGGGCCTCGGACTGCATCCGCGCATCCAGCCACACCTGGACGTGCGCGCCCAGGTCCCGTACGTGCCGGAAGTGTTCGCCGCACGCGTCGAGGTAGCGGCGGTCCTCGCGGTGGTCGAGGTAGAGGCCCTTGGCGAGCAGGCCGGCGTCGACGGCCTGGAAGACCCAGCCGTCGGGGCCGGTCAGGCCCTGGGTGAAGACCCAGGTGTGCACCGCCTCCAGTACGGCCTTGCGGGCGGCCTCGGCCGGGTCGTACTTGCAGGCGAACCCGGCGGCGTACAGGTCGAGTACCGGGTCGTGGACGAGGGCCGCCATGCAGGGGGCGAACTCGGAGGGCATCTCGGCGAGCCACACCCGCAGTCCGGAGCCGGCGAGGTCGTCGGCGAGGCCGGGCACGGTGTCCGGGTCGATGCCGCGGGCGGGCCCGTCGAGGTGCCACCACAGTTCCAGCGCGTCGCGTTCGGCGATCTCCAGCAGGGCGCGTTCCACGGCGTCGTCGAATCCCTGGCCGGTGGCGATGCCCGCGTAGTTGAGGTGGTGGGTGCGCGGCAGGGAGCGCAGGTCGCCCTGGCGCCAGTTGAGGTGGGTGAGGGAGACGGGTGCCCACACCTCGGCGGTCCGTCCGTCGGGCAGCCGTTCGGTGCCGCGGGTCCACAGGGCGGGCGTGTCCTCGGTGAGGCGCCGGTAGGGGAAGCCCTCGCGGGCGTACTGCCAGTCGGCGTACGCCGGGAGTTCGTCCGGGGCGTAGCGGCGCAGGCCCTTGCGGGTCAGTTCGGCGGCGGTGGCGTGCAGCGGGGCCTCGGGGTGGCCGGGCGGCGGGAGGCGGTTGCCGCAGTAGCGTTCTATGCCCTCGGCTATGGCGGCGGTGCGCGCGGTGGCGGGGTCGCCGAAGGAGGTGCCGAGCGAGACCCGGTCGGCGGGCCACAGCCCGAGCCTGCGGGCGTCGGAGACCTCGGCGGTCATCGCCGTGTAGCGGGGCGGGGCGCTGGCCGGGTGTTCGACGGGCTTGACCTTGCGGACGATGCCGCAGACCGGGTCGACCAGGGCTTCCAACGGCAGCGTCATCGCAGGATCTCCTCGGTGGGGTCGGTCGGGGTGGGGCGGTTGCGGAGCACGGCCAGCCGGAGCCGGAGGCGCGCCGGATCCACCTCGCGTGCGGAGGCGGTGAGGCGGGTGGCCGTGACCGGGTCCTCGCCGGTGTGCGGGTTGCGGGCGTGGGCCGGGAAGTGGTGCCCGGCGATCTCCAGGCGCAGCCGGGCCCCGGCGGGCAGCCGCCGGGCGAGCCGGCCGAGCGGAACGGTGAACTCGGCCGCCTGTCCGGGGGGTTCCCGGCGCCGGACGACGCCGACGGCGAGCCGCTCGGCGTGCCCGTCGGGGGTGAGGACGGCGAGCCGTGCGAACCAGTCGGCGCACGGGGTGGCGGCGCGGGCGCGCAGCCGTACGCCGGCGGGGCCGAGGAGGTCCAGCGGGCGGGGCAGGGGTGCGGTGACGAGCAGGCAGCGGTCGGGCTCCCCGGCGGACGGCACGGTCAGCTCCGCGGAGTTCACCGGGCGTTCCGGGTCGGCGGTGAAGGCGGCGCCGCGCAGCAGGCGCAGGCGGGGCGCGTACGGCTCGCCCTCGGTGCCCGCCGCCGTCCACAGCGGACTGCCACCGAGCGCCACCGCCCCGGACCGTCCGCCCGTCAGGAGCCCGGCGAGCGCGGCCCGCGCCCAGCGTGCGTACAGGTCGCCGAGGCACAGGTGATGGGCGTCCGTCGCGCCGGGTCCGGGTGCGGTGACGAGTCCGTGTCCCCACGGCCCCATCAGCAGGCGCGCCGAGGGGCCGCCCCAGTGGCGCCACAACTCGACGGTGTCCTCGGCGAAGTGGTCGTGGTGGCCGCCGACGGCGAGCAGGGGCATCCCGGCCCCGGCGGCCCGGGCGGCCGTCCGTCCCCGTTCGCGCTCGCGCCACACGCCCGGCCAGGAGGGCAGGTCCCGTCCGAGCCGTCGCGGGAGGTCCAGCAGCGGCAGGTGGGCGAGCAGGCCGGGGTCCGCGGTGAGCGCTCTCTCCAGCGCGCCGGCGTCCGAGTCCGGCCGGTCGCCGTGTGCCGCCCACCACCCGGCGCGGGCGAGCAGCCGCTCCGCTCCCGAGGGTTCCCGGGCGGTGTCGGCGGTGCCGAGGGCGGGCACGGCGGCGACGACCGCGTCGGGGCGCGCGTCCTCGGGTGCCTCCAGGGCCAGGGCGAGGGCGCAGTGGGCGGCGTAGGAGGCGCCGGCGGCCACCAGGCGCCCGTCGCTCCAGGGCCGGCGGCGGATCCAGCGGGCGGTGGCCGCGCCGTCCGCGGCCTCGACCGCGTAGGGCCGCCACTGCCCCGGCGACGCGTGCCGTCCGCGCACGTCCTGGGCCACGGCGGCGAATCCGCGGCGTGCCCAGCCGCTCAGCTCGGCCCGGTGGGCCCGCCGGTCGTAGGGGGTGCGGACGAGGACCGCGGGGAAGGGCCCGGGGCCGTCCGGGAGCCGGACGTCGGTGGCCAGGCCCCGCACGGCCGTGCTGTACGTCGTCACCTGGCGGCCGCCGGGCGGGGCGCCACGTCGGGGACGGGCAGGACCGGGTGTTCGGTGACGGTCAGGGTGCGCAGGTCGACGCGGCGCAGTCGGCGCCGGGCGGGCAGCGGGCCGGGACCGGGGGCGTCGGTGGCCCACCGGGTGAGGTCGTCGGCGAGCAGCGCGGCCAGGAGCGCCGCCGCCGGGGCGGTGAGCCGGACGGGCGCCCCGGCGGTGCGCGGTCCGCGCCAGTAGGCGGCCAGTTCGCGGTGGGCGGGGGTGGCGGCGAGGCGGCGGGCGCGCAGGTGGGCCGAGGTGACGTCGCCGGCGGTGGTCGCCGGCGGCTCCACGTAGGCCTGCCGGCCCTCGCGATGGCAGCGCAGCCAGGCGACGCCCCGCTCGGGCAGCCGGTCGGCCCGGTCCCACAGGCCTTCCGGGACGGGGCCGTCGAGGCACCACACCACCGCCGCGACGTCCTCGGCGATCGGCTCCTCGGCGGTTCCGGTCCGTGGCTCGGCGCCCGCGGCCCGCAGCAACCCGGCGAGCGGCTCGGTGAGCGCCCGGTCGCCCAGGAGCAGGACGGGCCGGCGCCCGGCAGGCCACTCGGCGGTCGCGGCCTGCTCGGCCGGGTGTCCGGCTTCGGTCAGGTAACCGGCCTCGCCGAACGCGCTGAGGAGCCGGTCGAGTTCGGGGTCCGGGCCGGCCGGTGCCGCTCCGGACAGCCGGGAGCGAAGGGCGTGCTCGTCCGCGTCTCCCGTCCGGACGCGGAGGAACTCGCCGTCGGCCGTGCGGACGGCGAGCCCCAGCCCGTCGACGGCGACGACCTCGACGCCCGGGGCGAGCCGGCTGGGGGACATGTCGGTTCTCCTGGAGGCCATGGGGTGGGAAGGAGGCGGGCCCGCCCGTGGACGGACGGGCCCGCGACTGGGCGGAGCGGCCTTCGCCTACTCCTCGGTGTCCTCGAAGGGGTTCTCCACGAGGGCGTTGGAGTGGGACGCCGAGTCGTGGGCCAGCTGCCCCGGGTCGGCGATCGGCGCGAAGACCTTCTCGTGCTCCGTCTCCATGAACGTTCCTCCTTCACAAGGGGGTTGTGGCGTTCTGCTGAGCGCCACACCGGAACCTTATTGAATATGATTATCGTTTTTCTAGTTGGCGAGTGGGTGATCTGGGTAACACACCGGCCAACCGCCCTCGGGGTCCTGGCCGACCCGTCCCGAAACCCGCAGCACGTCCGCGAGGAAGCCGGGCGTGACGATCTCCTTGGGCGCCCCGTCGGCCGCCACGCGCCCGTCCCGCAGTGCCACGATCCGCTCGGCGAAGCGGGCGGCGTGCGCGAGGTCGTGCAGCACCATGACGACGGTCAGTCCGCGTTCCGCACGCAGCCGCACCACGGTTTGCAGCACGTCGAGCTGGTGGTGCAGGTCCAGATAGGTGGTCGGCTCGTCGAGCAGCAGCACGCGGGTGTCCTGCGCGAGCGCCATGGCGAGGCGCACCCGCTGCCGCTCACCGCCGGAGAGCGCGTCGACGGGGCGGTCGGCCCAGTGGCCCACGCCGACGTCCGCCAGCGCGCGGTGCACCACCGCGTCGTCGCCCTCGCGCAGCATGCCGAGCGGGCCGCGGGCCGCGTACCGGCCCTGACGGACGAGCTGACGCACCGTCATGCCGGGCACGGCCGGGGCCGCCTGGTGCAGCAGTGCCGCCTGGCGGGCGGCGGCTCGCCTGGTCAGCCGGGCCAGGTCCTGCCCGCCGAGCAGCACCCGCCCCTCGCCGGGGCGCAGCAGCCCGGCCGCGAGCCGCAGCAGGGTCGACTTGCCGCAGCCGTTCAGCCCGACCAGGGCGGTCAGTTCGCCCGGTTCGACGGCCAGGTCGACGCCGCGCAGCACGGGTCGGCCGGGGTATCCGAAGTGGACCCCTTCGACACGGATGCCGACGGGTTCGCTCATGCTCAGTCCTTCACGTCGGTGGTGCGGCGCCCGCCGGGAGGGGGCTGCCACGTCTAGAAGCCCTGGTCCGGCGTGCGGCGCACGACGATCAGCAGCAGTGCCGCGCCGACGCACGTGGTCAGCGCGCCCACGGGCAGCGTCAGTCGGCCGGCGTCCCCCACCGACGCCAGCAGGCGGGAGGCCGCCTGCGCCGCCGCGTCGGCCCCGCCCACCACGACCGCCCCCAGCAGCGCGGCTCCGGGCAGCGTGATCCGCAGATCGGCGCCGAACACCGCCACGGCGACGTGCGGCACGAGCAGCCCCACGAAGCCCAGTGCGCCCACCGCCGCGACCGCGCCCGCCGTCAGCGCCACCGCGCACAGCAGGGCCAGCGTGCGGGAACGCGCGGCCGACAGCCCGGCCGCGGCGGCCAGTTCGTCCCCGCAGCGCAGGAGGGTCAGCGGCCCGGACAGCAGCCAGGCCACGACGAGCCAGGGGAGCCCCCAGGGCCACAGCAGATGCCAGTGCTCCCACACCCGGCCCTCGGTGCTGCCGACGAGCCACTGCACCACACTGCCGAGCTGTCCCGGCGCGACCAGCAGGACCACCGCGGTGAGCCCGCCGAGCACCGCCGAGACCAGCACGCCGTGCACCGCGGTCTGCGCGGGGTCGCCCCGGCCGCGCCCGGTCAGCAGCCACAGCAGTCCCGCCCCGGCGCAGCCGCCCGCGCACGCGGCGACGACCACGGCGAACGGCGACTGCCAGCCCGCGAGTCCGAGCCCGGTCGCGGTGACCGCGCCGAGCACCGCACCCGGCGTCACGCCCGTGACCTCGGGCCCGGCCAGCGGATTGCGCAGGGCCGACTGCAGGACCAGGCCGGCCGCCCCGAGACAGGCACCCGCGCCGAGGGCCACCAGCAGCCGGGGCAGCCTCAGCTGGAACAGGACATGGCGTTCCAGTGCCCCTCCCCCGCCGGCCAGGACGTCCCGGACCACGGCCGGGGACATGGCCCGCCCGGCGAGCAGCGAGGCAGCCGCGGCCAGCACCAGCAGCACTCCCAGCACGAGGTACCGCCGCGTCGCCGTGCCGGCGAGCCGTCGCGTCGCCGCCGTACCGGAAGTCGCGCTCATCGCGCCCTCCGCAGCAGCGCGACCCCGGCCGGCACGCCCAGCAGTGCCGTCCAGGCGCCGGCCGGTGTCTCCACGGGCGCCAGGGCGAGCCGGGCCGGTACGTCGGCGACGGCCACGGTGACGGCACCCCAGGCCGCCGACCAGGGCAGCCAGCGCACCGCGTCCGAGCGGGGGTTGAGGCGCCGGGCCAGATGCGGGGCGAGGAAGCCGACCCAGGCCACGGGGCCGCACACCGCGGTCACCGGGGCGATCAGCACGACGGCGACGGCCAGCGCCATGAACCGCGCTCGCCGCACCCGCACGCCCAGCGCCTCGGCGTCGTCGTCGCCGAGACGCAGCACCGCGAGCACGGGCGCGCACAGCACGAGCGCGGGGACCGCGACCAGCAGCCACGGCCACAGCCCCGTCACGTCGTCCCAGGTGCGCGCGGAGAGGGAGCCGAGCAGATAACGGTAGATCAGCTGGAGGTCGAGCTGGTCGGCCATGACCATGAGCACGAGCAGCGCGGCCTGCAACGCGGCGGCGACGGCGGCACCGGTGAGCAGGACGGCGGACGGACTGCGTCCGAGTCCGGCCGCGAGGAGCGTCAGTCCGCCGCCGAGCGCGGCCCCGGCGATGGCCAGGAGGGGCTGGACCGCGGCCGGCACCGCCACCGCGAGCACCAGGGGCGCGGCGACCCCGAGGGCCGCTCCGGAGGAGACGCCCAGCATCTCGGGGACGGCCAGCGGGTTGCGCAGCGCCTCCTGGAGCACCAGCCCGGCCGCCCCCAGGCAGGCCCCGGCGACGAGCGCCAGGACCAGCCGGGGTATGCGGAGTTCGGTGACGACGACCCGGGTGATGTCGTCGCCGCCGAGCAGCCGGTCGAGCGGGACGTAGGGCGTGCCCAGGCACAGGGCGCACCACGACGCCAGGAGGAGCAGGGCCGCCAGGGCTCCGAGCTGCGTCCCGCGCCGCGCCCTCGGCAGCCGCCGTCCCGGCGCGCCGGCCAAGTGGTCCACGGCCACCGGTTCGACGGTCCCGGTGGGCGCACTCACCGCAGCGCGGCCCGGGCCTCGTCCAGGACGAGGCCCAGCGAGCGGGTGCCGCGCCCCTTGGCCCACACCTCGGCGTCGACCTCGTGGACGTCTCCGTTCTCGACGGCCGGGATCTTGCCCCACAGCGGGTTCTCCGCCAGCTTCTCGGAGAGCTTGCCGTCCGGCTCGCCGAAGCTCATCGTCTCGACGAACAGCACGTCCACGCCCTGCGCGAGGATCTCCTCGAGGCTGTAACTGCCCTCCACGCCGCGGGACTTCCAGGGGTACTCGGCGAGCTTCGGCATCAGTCCGGCGGCGACGTCGGTGCCGGGGGTGGCGACGCCGAAGTTCTCGTCGCTGCCGTAGATGATGAGCGCGGTCTTGTCGCTCTTGTGCCGCTCGGCCTCGGCGAGCTTGGTACGGAAGGCCTTCTCGGCCTTCTCGCCCTGTGCCGTACGGCCGGTGAGCGCGGCGACGTCGCGCAGGTAGCCGACGCTGTCCTGCCACTTGGCGGGCTGCACGGGCCAGAACGTGGTGGCGCCCTTCAGCGCGGGGGCGAGCTTGCCGTGCGTGTCCTCGAGTCCGATCACCAGGTCGGGCTTGTGGGAGAGGATCGCCTCCACCTCCGGGGCGATGAAGCCACCGGGGACGACAGCCACCCGCTCGGCCTTCTCCTTGCCCAGGAACTTCGGGTGGGCGAGGAGCCGGCTGTTGGTGGCCACGGGCACGATGCCCAGCTCGGTCAGGATGTCGTCGCAGAGCGCCACCAGACAGACGATGCGCTCGGGCTTCTTCTCGAGGGAGACGGTGACGCCGCGCGCGTCCGTCAACCTCCGCGTCTCCTCGATGGGTTCCACCGTGACGTCGGTGACGCCGGCCTTCGCGTCACCGTTGGCCGCCGCGCTCTCGGCCGAGGTGTCGGCAGCGCCGCCGCACCCCGTCAGGACGGATCCCAGGATCACGGCGGCCAGTCCGCGCCGTATGACTCTCAAGGGTGAGCGCAGCATCGGTGCCCTCGCTTCTTCTCGTGTGCTCGTGGTCCGGAAACGCACCGACCATACATGATAATCATTTTCAGATGTACGCCGATGTGCCGACGGAGGACCGCACATGACCACCGAGCCACTGCTCCTCGTCTCCGACCACGTGGAGGGCTGTGTCCACGCTCTGACCGTGCCGGACGGTGTGCCCGCGTGGCGGCTGCCCGGCCGTCACCTCTCCGAGCACGCCGGGTTCCTGGCCCTGCCGGGCGGCCGGGTGGCCTGCGTCGACGACCGTCGGGGCGAGTTGCTCGTGCTCGATCCCTCCGGCCCGGAACCGGTGGCCGCCGCGATACCGGTGGCGGTACCGGCCGAGCACCTCGCCGGCGACCCCTCCGGCCGGTGGGTGGCCGTCACCACGGGCCTGGGCCGGAACTCCGCCCCGTGGTCGGACCTGGTCACCGTCGTCGATCTGGCCACGGAAGACACCTCGCGGGTGCGCACCCGCCCGGGCGAGCCCGGCGTGACGGTGCTCGGACCCGGCGAACACCTCGTCGTCCTCCGGCACCGCGAGCCGGGCGCCCTGGCCGTCCACCGGCTCGCCGACCTGCTCGCCGCACCGCCCGGTTGCCCGCCGGTCACGCCCGCCGCCTGCCTTCCCCTGCCCGACGACGGCCACGGCGACGCCCAGGACCCGCACGGGCCGCGGGTGTTCGTCGCCACCGGCGAAGGGGTGCACCGCGCGCGGCGGGAGGGCGACGGCCTGGTCGCGGAGCCCGTCGTTCCGTGGGGCGCGCCCGGCCGCGGCTGGTACCTCCGGCTGGACCCGCGACGGCGCGCCCTGTGGTCGACCCTGCGCGGCGGCCCCGCGGACCCGCTGCGCTGGCCGGACTGGCCCAACTGGGCCTGGCGCCACGACCTGCGCACCGAAACCACCAGCCGGGCCGACCTCGGACCCGGGCTCGTCTTCCGGCTGGCCCTGTCCCGGGCACACGCCGCCTTCACCCGCATCCACCCCGACGGTGACGAACTGGTCCTGCTGGACGAGGGCGGGGCGACGCACCGCCTCGCCCTGCCGGCCATGGACGGGGCGCCCCGGCGCGGCAGCACCCCCTGGGAGGGCGTCCAGCGCCGGGCGGTGGCCGCCTCCCCGGACACCGACTGGGTGGCCGTCACCCGCGGCGGCCACGGCGAGGTCCACATCGTCGACGCCCGCACCGGCCACGAGGCCGACCGGCTGAAACTGGACACCGCCCTCCAGCACGGGGGCCACGCCGTCCTGCTCCCCCAGCCGGACGGTCCCGACCGCGACCTCGTGGGCCGGTGAGTCCGGGGGCGCCGCGCGGGCACGCCCACGGAGGTTCCTGCGCGTGACCTTCGCTGCCGCAAGGCCGATACTGCCGATGGCGGCGGCCTTCCGGCCGCGCGCCGTCCGACCGGCAGTGCCACCAGGAGGTACCCCGTGAAGATGATCATCAACGTCCCGGAGACCGTCGTCGCGGACGCGCTGCGCGGTATGGCGGCCGCCCATCCGGAGTTGACGGTGGATGTCGAGAACCGGGTGATCGTACGGCGGGACGCGCCCGTGGCCGGGAAGGTGGCGCTGGTGTCCGGGGGCGGCTCGGGGCACGAGCCGTTGCACGGTGGCTTCGTGGGTCCGGGGATGCTGTCCGCGGCCTGCCCGGGCGAGGTGTTCACGTCTCCGGTGCCCGACCAGATGGTGCGGGCCGCGGCGGCCGTGGACAGCGGCGCCGGGGTGCTGTTCGTCGTCAAGAACTACACCGGCGACGTGCTGAACTTCGACATGGCCGCCGAGCTGGCCGAGGACGAGGGCATCCAGGTCGCGAAGGTGCTGGTCGACGACGACGTGGCGGTGACGGACAGTCTGTACACCGCCGGGCGGCGCGGCACCGGCGGGACGCTGTTCGTGGAGAAGATCGCGGGCGCGGCGGCGGACGAGGGACGGCCGCTGGAGCAGGTGGAGGCGATCGCCCGGCAGGTGAACGAGAACTCCCGGAGCTTCGGGGTCGCGCTCGGCGCCTGCACCACCCCGGCCAAGGGCAGCCCCACCTTCGACCTGCCGCCCGGCGAGCTGGAGCTGGGCATCGGCATCCACGGCGAGCCGGGCAGGCAGCGGCGGCCGATGATGACCGCCGGGGAGATCGCCGAGGCCGCACTCGACGCGATCCTTCAGGACTTCACCCCGCGCAACCCGGTGCTGGTGCTGGTCAACGGCATGGGCGCGACGCCGCTGCTGGAGCTGTACGGCTTCCACGCCGAGGTGCAGCGGGTGCTCGGCGAGCGGGGAGTGCCCGTCGCCCGCGTCCTGGTGGGCAACTACGTCACCTCGCTCGACATGGCGGGCGCCTCGGTGAGCCTGTGCCAGGTCGACGAGGAGCTGCTCAGGCTGTGGGACGCTCCGGTGAAGACGCCCGGCCTGCGGTGGGGCATGTGACGCCGGACGGGGAAGGAAACACTCCGTACCTACCAGGCAAGGAGATCCAGTGCTCGACGCCGATTTCTTCCGCCGTTGGATGACGGCGACCGCCGCGTCGGTCGACCGGGAGGCGGAACGGCTCACCGCCCTCGACTCGCCCATCGGCGACGCCGACCACGGCAGCAACCTCCAGCGCGGCTTCCGGGCCGTCGTGGCCGCGTTGGAGAAGGAGCCGCCCGCCACGCCGGGCGCGGTGCTGATGCTGTCCGGACGCCAGCTCGTCTCGACGGTCGGCGGCGCCTCGGGGCCGCTGTACGGCACCCTGCTGCGCCGCACCGGCAAGGCGCTCGGCGAGGACGCCGAGGTGAGCGGGGAGCAGCTCGCCGAGGCGTTGCGCACGGGCGTGGAGGCGGTCAGGACGCTCGGCGGGGCCGCCCCCGGCGACAAGACCATGATCGACGCGCTGGTGCCGGCCGTCGACGCCCTCCGCGACTCGTTCGCCGCGGCCCGCGACGCCGCCGAGGAAGGGGCCCGGGCGACCACGCCGATGCAGGCCCGCAAGGGCAGGGCGAGCTACCTGGGCGAGCGCAGCATCGGGCATCAGGACCCGGGCGCCACCTCGGCCGCGCTGCTCGTCGCCGCGCTCGTCCACGCGGCGGAGGTCGGCGGTGAGTGACGAGAAGCTGGTCGGGATCGTGCTGGTGTCGCACAGCGCGGAGGTGGCCGCGTCCGTGGCCGAGCTGGCGAAGGCGCTGTCGGGCGGTGGCACGGCGGTGCCCGTCGCGGCGGCGGGCGGCACCGCGGGGGGCGGGTTCGGCACCAGCGCCGAGCTGGTCACGGCCGCCGCGGCGGCGGTGGACCGGGGCGCCGGGGTGGCCGTGCTCACCGACCTGGGCAGTGCGGTGCTCACCGTGAAGGCGCTCCTCGCCGAGGGCGACGAACTCCCCGACCCCACACGCCTGGTGGACGCCCCTTTCGTCGAGGGCGCGGTGGCCGCGGTGGTCACGGCGGCCACCGGAGCCGACCTGGCCGCGGTGGAGGCGGCGGCGACGGAGGCGTACTCCTACCGAAAGACCTGACGGCCGACGGCGCGCGCCGGGCGGCTCCCGCCGACGTGACGGCGAGTGCCGGGGCCGGGGCGCGGACCGGGCCGGACCGGCACCGCTCCAGTCCGGCCCGGGGCCGTGCAGGGCCGTGCCGTTCCCGCGCCGGGCCTACGCATCGGCACCGGCCTTCGCCCCCCTCGGTCCGTGAACTCCCGGTCAGGGAGCGAGGGATCGGCAAGGGACGGCGCAGGCCGACGCCGCGTCGGCGTGTCAGCCGCCGCTCACCAACCGGCGGGCCAGCCGCTCCCCCGCCCGCTCCGCCGCGTCCCGGTCCTCGATCGGCTCGACCCGGCTGTCCTTGAAGACGATGTACGTGACGCCGGACGGGACGCCGCCGCCCCGCGGGTCGGGCCGGATGCCGAGGGCCACGGCGGTGGCGTAGGAGGCCTCGCCGATGATGCCGCGCGGGCCGACGTCCCCGACGACCGCGTACTGCACGCGGCCCTTGTGGACCACGGCGGCGACGGAGCCGCCGCGCACGCCGTGTTCGCGGTAGTCCCACAGACCGCTCGGAGCGGGCACGACGATGTACGGAAGGGCTTCGGCGTCGAGCGGGCGGCCGTCGGACCGGGCGAAGGCGGTGGCGGCGGTGAAGTACGGGTCGGTACGCGGGTTGCAGTGGTCCCCGGCCCGCCCGTCGCAGTCGATGTCCAGGTCGGCCTTCCAGAACACGGCGTCCCGTGTTCCGCACACCGGGATGTCGGCCGGGGCCCCGGCGTCGCTGCGGTAACGCCCCTTCGAGACGGGGGTGCAGTCGCGCACCTCGGCCAGCAGGTCGGCGGCGCCGACCTTGTCGTCGTGCGACGGCGTACGGGAGTCGGGCCGCGCCTGCGGGCCGGGCCGTGGAGGGGGCGGGGTGTCGGGGAGCGTCGTCGGGGCGAGCAGGGCGGCGCCAGCCGCGACCAGTGTCAGGGACTGGACACGCACGTGAAGGCCTCTCCTGGGGAACATGACGGACACTCAGCCCAATCTGGTCCTCGATCGATCGTGCGTCCAGCACTGGAGGGCCAGACGGCGCACGGGCGCGTCGGTCCGGCAAAGGCCGGGCGGCCCGAGCCCGTACCGGCTCCGGGCCACCCGGCCGTCCGCGCCGGCGCGGGGACGAGCGACGACAGCGATCCGCGCCGTCGGCCGAACTCGCCGCCGCTGCGGGGGACTTCGGCCGCGGGAGGCTTCAGCATACGTAACGCCGCCGGGCGCTCGGCAACCGTCCGCCTCTTGATGTGATCGCGTCAGCCGCGTCATATTGGTCCGGACCATTGCCGTCGTGTCGTGTCCCCTGGAGGCAGAGTCGTGCGAGGCGTTCCCCCTCCGGCAGCACCCACCGCCCCCGCTCCGGCGCGCCGCTGTGCGCTGCTCTGCGGTGCCCTCGTGCTGGTCGCGTCCTGCGGCTGGGGCGGAGCCGGCCGGGACGGCGGCGGCCGGCCGCCCGGGGTGCCGACCGGCGTCACCGCCGAGGCCGGGAGCGCGACCAGCGTGCACGTGATGTGGAACGCCGTCCCCGGCGCCGAGGGCTACGAGGTGTACCGCGGCACCACGAAGGTGAAGACGCTGCCCGGGAACGAGCGCATGGTGGACGTCACCCGGCTCAGGCCGTCGACCTCGTACGTCTTCACCGTGCGGGCACGGGACGCCGAGGGCCGGCCGGGGCCGCGCAGCCGGGAGGTCCGGGCGACGACCCCCGCGGCGGGCGCGGCCGACGACTCGCCCCCGACGGCTCCGGGCGGGGCGCGGGGCCGGGCCGCCGACGGCCGGGCCGTCCAGCTGTCGTGGTCGGCGGCGACCGACGACCGCGGCGTGGCCTCGTACGAGGTCTACCAGGGCGACACCAAGATCCACAGCGTGGGCGGGGGGCAGACGGCGACCGTGGTCGGCGGGCTGCGCCCGGGCACCCGCTACCGCTTCACCGTCCGGGCCAGGGACGCGGCCGACAACGTCTCCCCGCCCAGCGCCGCCGTCCGGCTCACCACGCCGGGCCGCGACGACGGGCGTGCCGGTGCGCCCACAGCGCTGCGCGCGGCCAGCCACCTCGCCGACGGGGCGTACCACATCGACCTCACCTGGGTCCCGCCGCGCGCCGACGGCGTGATCACCGAGTACGAGATCCAGCTCGACGGGCGCCCGGCCACCTCGCTGGTGTTCGGCGCCGACGCCCCGCGCGACCGGGCGGAGTACAGCTTCTACGCGGGCGAGAAGGCCGGCGTCACGCACCGGGTGCGGCTGCGGGCCAGGCTGCCCGACGGGACCTGGGGCGGGTTCTCGGCGGAGCGGACGGTGACGACGGGCGACCGCTGACCGGTCCGGTCAGCCCCTCGTCACCTGGGCGGCTGCGCTCGGCATGCGGACCGGTCCGGCGGCCTGTTGGCTGCGTGGGAGGCAGCACGGCGTTCCCGTTTCGACGGTGCCAGGGATGTACCGCCGACCGTGCCGCCGGAGGGCAGTCCACATGCGCATCTCTCAGCCACTTCTCCGCTCCGGCCTGACCGTGGCAGCCGCGGCCGCGCTGCCCCTCGCCCTGACCGCCGGGCCGGCCGCGGCGGGACCGGGGATCTCGGTGAGCACCACCGGCTCCACGGTGTCGGTCACGACCACGGCCTGCGCCCAGCTCAACGGCAGCTGGGGCACCGCCTCGCTGCTCAGCAGCGGCCAGTCCAGCTTCGCCCAGGGGCGCCAGGTGGCGCTGTCGGGGACCAGCTCCGGCCAGTCGGCCGCGTGGTCGGACGTCAGCCCCGGCACCTACACGGTGGTCGTCGTGTGCTCGAACAACAGCACCGCGGGCACCCAGACGGTCATCGTCTCCCCCGCGCCGTCGCCCAGCCGGACGCCCTCCCCCTCCGCCTCGCCGTCACGCGGCGTGCTGGGCGGCTTCGGCGGTGCGGTCCAGGACTACGGCACGGTCACCCTCGCGGCCGGTGGCGCGCTGGTCGGCACCGGCGTGATCGCCGCGGCCTGGTTCCTGCGCCGCCGCTCGAAGCCGTACCGGTTCTGAGCCAGCCGGCTCCGGGGCGGCGTCAGGCCGGCTCGGAGCCGGGCAGTTCGGCGAACTCCGCGAGGGCGTGCCGCAGCCACTGGGTCCAGAAGGTCTCCAGGTCGATTCCGGCGCGCAGCACCAGATGGCGCAGCCGGTCCTCGGCACTGTCCCTGCCGGGCGGGAAGTCGCGCCGCTCGATCTCCTCGTACTCGGCCAACTGCCGCTCGTGCAGCTCCAGATGGCGCCGCAGGTCCGCTTCGAGTCCCTCGGTGCCGACGACGGCCGCGGCCCGCAGCCGCAGCAGCATCGTGTCCCGCAGCGGCTTGGGGTCCTGGGCGGCGGCGGTCCACCGGGTCAGTTCGGCGCGGCCCGCGGGCAGAACCTCGTAGGCCTTCTTCTGCCCGCGGGCCGGCTGCTCGGCCGGCAGGGCCCGGATCAGTCCCTCGGCCTCCAGTTTTCCCAGCTCGCGATAGATCTGCTGGTGCGTCGCCGACCAGAAGTAGCCGATCGACCTGTCGAACCGGCGGGTCAGCTCCAGCCCCGACGACGGCTTTTCGAGCAGGGCGGTGAGGATCGCGTGCGGGAGTGACATGGGCTCATCCTAGGGAGGGGCCCCGCCGGTCCCTACAGTGCCGCGGCCAGCTCCGTGCCCTGCTTGATCGCGCGCTTGGCGTCCAGTTCGGCGGCCACGTCGGCGCCGCCGATCAGGTGCACGCTGCGGCCGGTGGCGACCAGGTCCTCGTACAGGCCGCGGCGCGGCTCCTGGCCGGTGCACAGCACGATGGTGTCGACCTCCAGCACCGTGCTCTCGCCGTCGATCGTGAGGTGCAGCCCGGCGTCGTCGATCCGGTCGTAGGCCACGCCCGGCACCATGGTGACGCCGCGGTGCTTCAGCTCGGTGCGGTGGATCCAGCCGGTGGTCTTGCCGAGCCCGGCGCCGACCTTGGAGGTCTTGCGCTGGAGCAGGTGGACGGTGCGCGGCGGCGCGGGCCGCTCGGGCGCGGCGAGGCCGCCGGGCGCTTCGTACTCCATGTCGACGCCCCAGAGGCGGAAGTACGTCTCCGGGTTCTCGTGCGCCTTGTCGCCGCCGTCGGTGAGGTACTCGGCGACGTCGAAGCCGATGCCGCCCGCGCCGAGGATCGCGACCCGGTCGCCGACGGGGGCCTTGTCGCGCAGCACGTCCAGGTAACCGACGACGCTCGGGTGGTCGACGCCGGGGATGTCGGGGACGCGCGGGGTGACTCCGGTGGCGACGACGACCTCGTCGTAGCCGTCGAGGTCGGCGCTGGTGACGGAGGTGTCCAGGCGTACGGCGACGCCGTGGGCGTCGAGCTGCGTGCGGAAGTAGCGCAGGGTCTCGTCGAACTCCTGCTTGCCGGGGACCTGGCGGGCCACGTTGAGCTGGCCGCCGATCTCGCTCGCCGCGTCGAAGAGGGTGACCTCGTGGCCGCGTTCTGCGGCACTCACCGCGCAGGCGAGGCCGGCCGGTCCGGCGCCGACGACCGCTATGCGCTTGCGCAGCCGGGTCGGTGAGAGGACCAGCTCGGTCTCGTGGCAGGCGCGCGGGTTGACCAGGCAGGAGGTGATCTGCCCACTGAAGGTGTGGTCGAGGCAGGCCTGGTTGCAGCCGATGCAGGTGTTGATCGCCTCCGGGCGGCCGGCCGCGGCCTTGGCGACGAAGTCGGGGTCGGCGAGCATCGGGCGGGCCATCGACACCATGTCGGCCGTGCCCTCGGCGAGCAGCTGCTCGGCCAGCTCGGGGGTGTTGATGCGGTTGGTGGTGACCAGCGGGACGGACACCTCGCCCATCAGCCGCTTGGTCACCCAGGTGTAGGCGCCGCGCGGCACGGAGGTGGCGATGGTGGGGATGCGGGCCTCGTGCCAGCCGATGCCGGTGTTGATGATCGTCGCCCCGGCCGCCTCGACCGCCTTGGCCAGGGTGGTCACCTCGTCCAGCGTGGAACCGTCGGGCACCAGGTCGAGCATGGACAGCCGGTAGATCAGGATGAAGTCCTCGCCGACCGCCTCGCGCACCCGGCGCACGATCTCGACGGGGAAGCGCATGCGGTTGCCGTACGAGCCGCCCCAGCGGTCGGTGCGGTGGTTGGTCCGCGCGGCGATGAACTCGTTGATCAGGTAGCCCTCGGAGCCCATGATCTCCACGCCGTCGTAGCCGGCCTCGCGGGCCAGGCGGGCGGTGCGGGCGTAGTCGTCGATGGTGCGCTCGACCTCGGCGTCGGTCAGCTCCCGGGGCGGGAAGGGACTGATGGGTGCCTGGAGGGGGCTCGGCGCGACCAGGTCGCGGTGGTAGGCGTACCGGCCGAAGTGCAGGATCTGCAGCGCGATGCGCCCGCCCTCGGCGTGCACGGCGTCGGTGACGACGCGGTGCTGCTCGGCCTCCGCCTCGGTGGTGAGCTTGGCGCCGCCCTCGTACGGCCGGCCCTCGTCGTTGGGCGCGATGCCGCCGGTGACGATCAGGCCCACTCCCCCGCGCGCGCGGGCGGCGTAGAAGGCGGCCATGCGCTCGAAGCCGCGCTCGGCCTCTTCCAGGCCGACGTGCATGGAGCCCATGAGGACCCGGTTGGGCAGCGTGGTGAAGCCCAGGTCGAGCGGGCTCAGCAGGTGCGGGTAACGGCTCATGGGGCCCTCCGTGCGCGGTGTGGTGCCTCTGTTGTAGAGGACACCCGCCACCTTTTGCAACTAGTTGCATAAGGTGGCGTCGCACACGGTGGGCCCGTCGGTCAGCGGTTCTCCAGCCGTACGTGCAGCTCCCGCTCCTGATCCCCGGAGACCCCGGTCAGGTCCTGCACGGTGAACAGGGAGTCCAGGGTGGTGCGGAAGCGCTCGATCGCCCAGTAGCCGCCGTGCGCGTCGGCCTCCACCGACGCCCGCAGCGGCGCGGGACGGTGCTCGCCCCCGCGGGCGTCGGCGACGTCGAAGGTGCCGAGCCACACCGTCGGGCGCACCTGGTGGTACTCCCGGGGCACGTCCTCCGCGCACCGGTCGGACGAGAAGCAGGCGCACAGGGCGTCGAACACGATGCGGGCGTCTTCCTTGCTGCATCCGCTGATCTCGACCGAGACGGATTCCGGGTGCAGTCGCTCGCCGTCCATGGTGATCGCTCCTCTCGGGCCGCGGCGCGGCACCGCGGGCGCTCCGCGGAACCGCACCCCCTCACCAAGAAAAGCACCACCCCGGGCGGAGCACTACCGGCGCGGTGCGGCCGTGCGCCACTCAGCCGCGGGTGAAGCGGTAGGTCCTGCTGTCCGTCAGCAGGCAGAAGCCCGGCGACAGCACGATCACCCGCAGGGTGCCGGTGCGGCGGTCGCAGTCGCCGCCCTCGGTCTCGAACTCACCCGAGCAGGCGCTGCGCAGGGGCAGCTGCCGCAGGGCCGTGACCCGGCCGGTGACGTCGGCCGTACCGTCCGGGGCGGCGGACAGCTCGACCCGGAGCAGCGGTTTGGTGATGCCGAAGAGGGTGCCGGCCGGGTCGTCGGAGGAGCACAGCAGCCGGGTCGCGGTGACGAAGTCGCAGCCCTGCACGTCGCGCACGGGGCGGTCCAGGTGCACCGTGGCCACCTGCGGGAGGTCGGCCGAGGGCGAGGTGGCCGGGTTGACGCCGGGGGTCGGGAAGACCAGCAGCCGGTTCATGGTGCCCCACTCGCCGGCGAGCATCCACCGGCCGTCCGGGGAGATCGCGACCCAGGAGTTGTTGGGCGCCTCCGCCGGGCCGAGCGCGTGCAGGTACTCCGACCAGCGGCCGTCCGGCGCCTGCACCCGGAACATCTTCGCGCCGCCGTCGTCGCGCTGATAGGGCTCGACGTAGTGGCCGTCGCAGGAGGCGTCGGGGTCGCCGACGTGGTTCCAGCCCCGGCCCGAGACGTCGAGCGGGATGGTGCCGATGCCCGTGTAGCGGTTGGGGCTGCCAGCCGGCACCTCGACGGAGGCCAGGCCCTGGCTCTCGGTGAGCGGGCGGGCCCGGTCGGAGCCCACCTCGGTCCAGACGTCGGCCGCGGGCGCGGACCGGGCGGACGGGGCGGCGGCGAGGACGGCCGCGGTCGCGAGCGCGACGAGTGCGGTCAGGGCGGCGTGACATCGTTGCCGGGCGCGCGGGTGCATGGGCGGCTCCTCGGTGGGGGGTAACGGTCGCGCGGGAGGGCAGGGCCGTCCGCGCGGAACCGCGGCCCCGCGCGGGCGGTCGGGGCGCGCGGAACCGCCGAACCACGGCCCCGCGCGCACGGCGCTCAGTCCGGTGTGTCCATGTTCGGCATGTACAGACCAAGACGGCCGTCTCTCTCACCCGTCGGGCCCGATGGCCTCGGGGAAACGGCGCTGTACGCGGTAGAACGCGGTAGAACAGGGGAGTCGGCACCGAAGAGGCGTGCCGTCTGGATCGGCGAAGGCGGGGCCTGGGATGAGTGCAGCCGGATCGCCCGCGTTCCAGGGCGAGGAGCCGCCGCGCGGGCCCGTGCGGCCGAGCGGGCTGCTCGACGTCCTGGGCGTGGCCTCGGTGGTGCTGGACTCCGAGGGACGGATCGTGCTGTGGAGTCCGCAGGCCGAGGAGCTGTTCGGCTACCCCGCGCAGGAGGCGCTGGGCCAGTACGCCGCCCGGATCATGGTGCACGAACGGCACCTGGACCTCGTGGTGAAGCTGTTCGCCGACGTCATGGCCACCGGCCGGGGCTGGGCCGGGGCCTTCCCGATCCGCCGCAAGGACGGCACCACCCGGCTGGTGGAGTTCCGCAACATGCGGCTGCTGGACGACCGGGGCGACGTCTACGCGCTGGGGCTCGCCGCCGACCAGACCACCGTGCGCCGGCTGGAACGGGAGGTGGCGCTGTCCACCCGGGTGATCGAGCAGTCCCCGATCGGTCTGGCCGTCCTCGACACGGAGCTGCGGTACGTCTCGGTCAACCCGGCGCTGGAGCAGATCAACGGCGTCCCCGCCGAGGAGCACATCGGGCGGACGACCCGTGAGCTGCTGCCGCGGCTGGACCCGAGCGCGGTGGAGAACGCGGCGCGCCGCGTCCTGCAGACCGGCCGGCCGCTGGTCGACCAGCCCACGGTCGGCCGGACCCCCGCCGATCCGGACCACGACCACGCCTGGTCGGTGTCGGTGTACCGGCTGG
This sequence comes from Streptomyces hamibioticus, assembly GCF_047946815.1. NCBI lineage: Bacteria > Bacillati > Actinomycetota > Actinomycetes > Kitasatosporales > Streptomycetaceae > Streptomyces > Streptomyces hamibioticus. The sequence continues at coordinate 6,833,046 of NZ_JBKKQY010000001.1, read as the reverse complement.
AGGACGCCGTCGGGACGGTACTGGGCGTGGCCCTGTCGGTGGTGGACGTCACCGAGCAGTACCGGGCGAGCGTCGAGGCGGAGAGCGCGCGGCGGCGGCTGGCGGTCATCGCCGACGCCTCCGCCCGGATCGGCACCACGCTGGAGCTGGAGCGCACCGCGCACGAGCTGGCCGACGTGGCGGTGCCGGCCCTCGCCGACGTCGCGGCCGTGGACCTGCTGGAAGCCGTGGTGAAGGGCCGGCGCAGCACCCTGGGCCCGGCCGAGCCCGCGGTGATCCGGGCCCTGGCCGTGCAGGCCGTCGACGAGCCCGAGGCCCTCCGGGCGGCCGACCCGCCCGGGCAGGTCGCCCGGTACGGGCCCGACCGGCTGGTCACCGAGTGCGTGCGCACCGGGCACCCGGTGCTGGTCCGGCACGTGCGGGACGCGGACCTGCCGCGCATCGCCCGCTCCCCCGAGGCCGCCGAGCTGCTGCGGCGGGCGGGCGTGCACTCGTACCTGGCGGTGCCGCTGATCGCCCGCGGGGAGGTGCTGGGCTCCCTGGACCTGAAGCGGACCCGCAATCCGATGCCGTTCGGCGAGGACGACCTGCTGCTGGCCCGGGAACTGGCCGGCCGCGCGGCGGTGCAGATCGACAACGCCCGCTGGTACCAGAACGCCCGGAACAGCGCGCTCACCCTGCAGCGCAGCATGCTGCCGAGCCACCCCCGGGTGACGGGCGGGCTGGAGGTGGCCTCCCGCTACCAGCCCGCCGAGGCGACCAGCGAGGTCGGCGGGGACTGGTTCGACGTGATCCCGCTGGAGGATTCCAAGACGGCGCTCGTGGTGGGCGACGTGATGGGCAGCGGCATCACGGCGGCGGCGTCCATGGGGCGGCTGCGTACCGCGACCAACACCCTGGCCTCCCTCGGCCTGGACCCGGCGCGGCTGCTGGAGCACCTGGAGCGGACCACCGCCGGCCTCGACCAGTCCATCGCCACCTGCGTCTACGCCGTCCACGACCCCAACCGGCAGGAGTGCCGGATCGCCAACGCCGGCCACCTGCCGCCGATCCGGGTCCGGGCCGGCCGGCCCCCGGAGCTGCTCGACCTGCCCACCGGGGTGCCGCTGGGCGTGGGCGGCGTCCCGTTCTCCACCACCACCGTCGACCTGGCCCCCGGCGACCGGCTGGTGCTCTACACCGACGGCCTGGTCGAGACGCGGCGGCATCCGCTCGACGAGCGGCTGGACGCCCTGCTGGCCCTGCTGGACGGCCCGGACCGGCCCCTGGAGGAGGTCTGCGACCTGCTCCTGCGCACCCTGCACGAGCCGGAGAACTCCGACGACGTGGCGCTGCTCATCGCCCGGGCGACGCACCCGGCCTGAGGGGCGGCGTTCCGGCCGGGTCGTGGACGCCGGTCACCACATGGGCGTGCATCTCCTCCGACACGGCCAGCCGCGCCCGCAGACCGGCGCCGGAGAAGGCGGCCAGAGCCCTGGGGGCCTGGCGTTCGCTCGTCTCGACCAGCAGGCAGCCGCCGGGGGCCAGCCAGCGGGTCGCGTCGGCGGCGACCCTGCGCAGCACGTCGAGGCCGTCGGCTCCGCCGTCGAGGGCGGTCAGCGGTTCGTGGTCGCGGGCCTCGGCGGGCAGCAGGGCGACCTCGCCGCTGGGGACGTAGGGCACGTTGGCGGCGAGGACGTCGATCCGGCCGCGCAACGCGCCGGGCAGCGCCTCGTACAGGTCCCCGGCGTGCACCCGGCCGCCGTAGGGCGCGAGGTTGCCGCGGGCGCAGGCCACGGCGGCCGGGTCGACGTCGGCGGCGTGCACCTCGGGCTGGTCGAGCGCGTCGGCCAGGGCGGCGCCGACCGCGCCCGAGCCGCAGCACAGGTCCACGACGAGCCGGGCACCGGGCGCGTGGGCCAGGGCCTGCTCGACGAGGAACTCGGTGCGGCGGCGGGGGACGAAGACGCCCGGCGTCACGGCGATGCGCAGGCCGCGGAACCCGGCCCAGCCGAGGACGAGTTCGAGGGGCAGCCCGGTGACCCGCCGGTCCACCAGGGCGGTGAGTTCCTCCGGGGTGCGCGCGGCTTCGCGGAGCAGTTCCGCCTCGTCCTCCGCGAAGACGCAGCCGGCGGCGCGCAGCGCGGCCACGACGGCATCACGGGAGGGGACCGCGGGGGGAATTGCGGGAGGAATTGCGGGGGGAACTTCGGGAGGAAGGGGAGACATGGAGGCGGGAGCCTTTCGACGTACGAAGGGCGCTCCCGCGGTCACCTGCTGACGGTGACCCTGCCGAGAGATGAGAGCACCCGGACCGGCACAGCGGTGATGGGTCTCACCTCCTCGGGTTGCGACGGCCGGGACGGTCCGCGGCCGTCGGCCACCTTACCCCAGTGATCAGACGCCGACGGCCTCCTCGGCCTCCTCCTCGGCCGCCCGCTCCCGCCGGGTCCGGTGCCGCGGCGCCGCGGGTGCCGTCGCGCGCTCGCGCAGGGCGGCGACCGCCACCGCCGCCAGGCCCAGGACCAGCCAGGCGGCCAGCGTCCAGAGGTTGCGGGCCAGTCCGTCGCCGTCGAAGTACAGCAGGCCGCGGGCGCCCTCGACGAAGCCCGCGCCGTTCCAGAAGGCGTGCAGGGTGCCGAAGAAGCCGTTCTGCAGCTCGGGCCGGAACAGGCCGCCGGAGCTGGTGAAGTTGAGCATCACGAACAGGACCATCATGGCGAGCGTGGTCCATCGCTTGAGGAAGGTGTGCAGGCCGACGCCGAGGAACAGGATGCCGGCCGCGTACAGCCAGGCCATGCCGAACAGGCCGGCCAGGTCGTGGTGGGCGAGATGGAACACCGGCCCGGCGAGCAGGGCGCCGATGCCGCCGACCACGCCGGAGACGCCGAGGGTCAGCAGCGCCCGGACGCGCATCGGCAGGGCGGACCCGGCCGCGCCGATCGCGGCTACGGAGGCGTAGGAGCCGATGCTGACCGCGACCAGCAGGAAGAACAGGCCCTGCCCGGTGGGGTCGTCGTCGACCGGGGCGGCCACGTCGGTCACCGTCAGCGGGACGCCGTGCTGTTCCGCGACGGGGGCGAAGACCTTCTCCGCCGCCATGGCGCCCATGTCGGAGGCGGCGGTGGCCACGACGACCTCGGGCGTCCGCTCGCCGGGCACGTAGGCGCCGGTGATGGCGCGGGACCGCAGCAGGCCGACGGCCTCGGCCCGGGTGGCCACGGTCCGGACGTCGAGCGCGTCACCGGCCTCGTCCTGCACCGACCGGGCGAGCGCCTCGGCCTCGGGCCCGGACCCGACGACGGCGACCGGCAGGTGGTTCGGCTCGGGGGTGACGAACGCCCCCATGTACGCGAGCCCCATGCCGACGCACATCAGTAGCGGGGTGATCAGGTGCGTGAGCACGTGGCGCAGGGCGTGCGACGGCATCGGCCCTTCCTCCCGGAAAATAGTTGGCTTCTACAACTCTCTCTGCAAGTTGTACTGTACAACCAAAGACCGGAGGAGGTCCCGTGGGAGCAGCCGAGACGCCCGATGAGACGCCCCTCACCCCCCGCGGCCCCGCGGCGGACGCGGCCGTGGAGACCATCCAGCGGGAGATGACGGCGTTCGCCCGCCGCGCCCGCGCCTCGGCGGGACGCATGCACCCCGAGCTGTCGCTGGTGTCGTACACCCTCCTCGGGCACCTGGAGGAGCGGGGCGGCTGCCGGGCCACCGACCTGGCCGCCCACTACGCGCTGGACAAGTCCACCGTCAGCCGCCAGGTGGCCGCCATGGAGCGGGCCGGGCTGGTCGAGCGGCGCCTCGACCCGGAGGACCACCGGGTGCAGCTGCTGCATCTGACGCAGGCCGGCCGCAGCATCCTGGCCCAGGTCACGGCGAGCCGCCGGACCGCCGTGCGGGAACGGCTCGCGGACTGGCCGGAGCAGGACCTGCTGCGCTTCGCCGCGTACCTGGAGCGGTACAACGCCTGGCCAGGGCCCGGCGCCGAGCGGTAGCCGCGGGCGCGTACGGTGGTGTGCGCACGCACGATCACGTCCGACCCGGGGGCGGCCCTCGCGGCGGCCCGGAAGGCACCACCCGCATGAACATCACCCGAGGCTTCACCGGCCGCCCGCGCACCGCCCGCGCCGGGCTGCCGCCCGGTCAGTACGACGCCGGCGACGACTGGCCGGTGCTGTCCGCCGAGGTCACGCCCGATCTCACCGCCGCCGACTGGTCCCTGCGCATCGGCGGCCTGGTGGCCGAGCCGCGCACCTGGACCTGGGAAGAGGCCCGCCGGCTGCCCGCGTCGGCGTACGAGGGCGACATCCACTGTGTGACCGGCTGGTCCAAGTTCGGCGTGCGGTTCGGCGGGGTGTCCCTGGACGCCTTCCTCCGGGCCGCGGGCCCGCTGCCGGCCGCCACCCACGCGGTGGCCTACGCGCACACCGGCTACAGCGCGAACCTGCCGCTCGCGGACCTGACCGGCGGGCGCGCCTGGATCGTGTGGGAGTACGACGGCCGGCCGCTCGCCCCCGAGCACGGCGGTCCGGCCCGGCTGGTGGTGCCCCACCTGTACTTCTGGAAGAGCGTCAAGTGGGTCGCGGGCCTGGAACTGCTCGACCACGACGAGCCGGGCTTCTGGGAGCGCAACGGCTACCACGCCCGGGGCAATCCCTGGCAGGAACAGCGGTACTCCGGTGACTGAGACGGCGACGGGCGCGGTGCCCTCCTTCACTCCCCCGACGCGGTTCGCCGTGCCCGGCCGCATCGCGGTGAGCGAGCAGGTGGCCGCGCGGTGGCAGACCGCCACGCTCACCGAGATCCGCCGCGAGACACCGCGGGCGGCCACCTTCCGGTTCGCCGTGCCGGGCTGGGCGGGCCATCTGCCCGGCCAGCACCTGATGCTGCGGCTCACCGCCGCGGACGGCTACGTGGCCCAGCGCCACTACTCCCTGGCCTCGGCGCCCGACGACTCGGTGCACATCGAGCTGACCCTCGACCATGTCGCGGACGGCGAGGTCTCCGGATGGTTCCACACGGTGGCCCGGCCCGGTGACCGGGTCGAGGTGCGCGGCCCGCTCAGCGGCTTCTTCGCCTGGCCGGGCGACCGGCCCGCGCTGCTGATCGGCGCCGGCTCCGGGGTCGTACCGCTGATGTCCATGGTCCGGCACCACCGGGCGCGGGGACTGACCGTGCCGGTGCGGCTGCTGGTCTCCGCGCGCAGCCCCGAGGAGCTGATCTACGCCCGGGAGTACGGCGCGGAGACGACGCCGGTGTTCACCCGCAGTGCCCCGCAGGGCACGCCGGTGGGCCGGCTGAGCGCCGCGCACCTGGCGCCGTTGCTGGCCGAGCGGCCGGCCGGCGGCTGGGAGGCCTATGTGTGCGGCTCGAACTCCTTCGCCGAGCACGCCTCGCGGCTGCTCGTGGCGGGCGGGCAGCCCGTCGACCGCATCCGCATCGAGCGCTTCGGCTGACGCCGGGCCGGCCCGCGCGGCCGGAACCCGTGGGCCCCGCGCCCGGGCCGGGTTTCCCCCTGCCCCGCACGGGCACCTGACCCGGGTTCCGGGGTGGGCTACGTGGTGATCGAGGGCCGCCGGACGGGGTACCAGACCAGTGCGGGCACCCGCACGCGTGGCGCGATGCGGAGGGAGCGGCGGTCCCGCCCTCGGACGGCCTTCCGTCCCGCCCTCGGCCGCGGTGAGCGCGAGGAGGTCGAGATGCGAACCCGGGTACGCGGCTGGCGCTGGCGGCACAATCCGCTGCGGCGCCGGTCGGACGTCGTGGAAGCCTGGACGGTGCTGGCCGTCGCCGTCCTGCTGTTCGTCGGGGCCCCGCTGCTCGGTGCCGCCTCGGCCTGGTGGGCGCACGGCCAGGCGCGCGAGGTCGCGGCGGAGCAGCGGGCCGAGCGTCGGCAGGTGCGCGCCGAGGTGGTCGGCAAGGCCCCCGACGCGCTGCCGTCGGTGCATGCCGGCGGATACCACTCGTACCAGGCGACCGTGCGCTGGACGGAGCCGGGCGGCATCGAGCAGTCCACCGCGGCGCGGGTCCCGGCGGACACCCGGCGCGGCGAGACGGTCGACGTCTGGCTGGACTCCGAGGGGCGGTACGTGCTGCCGCCGGCCGACGCCACCACGGTGTGGCAGCACACCCTCACCATCGGCGTGGCCACCACGGCCGGAACCGTGACCGTGGTCCTGCTGGCGCGCTGCGCCGTACGCCGCGTCGCCATGCGGCACCGTATGGCCGAGTGGGACCGGGCGTGGGCGCGCGTCGAACCGGAGTGGACCCACCGCCGGGCGTGACCCGGCGTCCGCCGCGGACCCGGGCCCGGCCGGGGGCCGACCGGGGGCCGGGTACCTGGTCAGGGCCGCGATCACCCGCGTACGGTGTGATCATCCGTACGGCGTCACTCCGTCCCCTGACCCAAAGGCGGTTCTCGATGGCCCTGTTCGACCTTCCGCTCGACGAACTCCGCGCCCACCGCAGCGAGTCCACCGCGCCCGAGGACTTCGACGCGTTCTGGACCAAGACCCTCGAGGAAGCCCGCGAGCACGACCTGGACGCCCGCTTCGAGCCGGTCGAGACCGGGCTGACCACCGTGACGGTGTACGACGTGACGTTCGCGGGGTTCGGCGGTCACCCGGTGAAGGGCTGGCTGGTGCTGCCCGCGGGGGCCGAGGCGCCGCTGCCGCTGGTCGTGGAGTTCGTGGGCTACGGCGGCGGGCGCGGGCTGCCCCACGAGCACCTGCTGTGGGCGTCGACGGGCCGGGCGCACTTCGTGATGGACACCCGCGGTCAGGGCAGCGCCTGGGGCGGCGGAGGCGGCACGGCGGACCCGGTCGGCGGCACGCCCGCGTACCCGGGGTTCATGACCCGGGGACTGGACGCGCCGGAGAACTACTACTACCGGCGGGTCTTCACGGACGCGGTGCGTGCCGTGGAGGCGGCCCGCTCGCATCCGCTGACCGACCCGGCGCGCACCGCGGCCGTCGGCGGCAGCCAGGGCGGGGGCATCACGCTCGCCGTCGGCGCTCTGGTGCCGGACCTCGCGGCCATCGCGCCGGACGTGCCGTTCCTGTGCGACTTCCCGCGCGCGACGACGCTCACCGACCGGCACCCGTACCGCGAGATCGGCCTCTACCTCAAGACCCACCGCGGTCGCACCGCGGACGCCCTGCGCACCCTGTCCTACTTCGACGGCGTGCACTTCGCGGCGCGCGGCCGGGCGCCCGCGCTGTTCTCCGCCGCCCTGGAGGACCAGACCTGCCCGCCCTCGACGGTGTTCGCGGCGTTCAACGCCTGGGCGCACGAGGACAAGGAGATCGAGGTGTACGACTTCAACGACCACGAGGGCGGCGGTCCTTACCAGGAGGCCGCCAAGCTGCGCTGGCTGCGCTCGCGGCTGTGAGGAGCGGTCGGGTTTCGGCCGAACTCACGGGCCGCTCTTCCCTGCTGGTTTAGACCAATGGTAGTCATGGTGGCGCACCGAGTCCGCATGGCTACCGAACGTCACCACCAGGAGGGCGCGGCATGGCCCGCACCACCCCGCACCACCACTTCGTCGCCGATCCCGTCGCCGCCGCACAGCCCCTGTACTGGCGGATCGCGACAGAGCTGCTCGACGAGCTGCACGACGGCACCATCCCGCCCGGTGAACGGCTGCCGGGCGAACGCCGGCTGGCCGAGCACTTCGGGGTCAGCCGGGAGACCGTGCGGCAGGCGCTGGAGGTACTGCGCCGGGACGGCCTGGTCGCCACCGACCGCCGGGGCAGCCACGCCGCGCTGTCCGGACCGCCGGCCCAGAGCCCGGCGAGCCTGGTCTTCCCGGTCGGCGCGCGGCCGGCGGACCCGTGCACGGTGGACCGGGCCACCGTCGCCTGGGAGGCGCCGCCGCCCGAGCACGCCGCCGTCCTGGGACTGTCGCCGGGCCGGCGGACGCTGGTGCACCGCTACGCGTCCACCGCCCCTGACGGGCGCGGCCGGCGCACGGCCGTCACCTCGTTCTCGGCCGTGGCGCTCGCCGAGGTCGAGGAGCTGGCCCGGTACCGCGACCGCGCCGACGGCGCCGCCTCGGCCCAGTTGCGCCGGGTCTACGACTGGATGCGCCGCGCGGGCCTGACCCTGCACCACCGGGACACCATCTCCCGGCTCCCGGACACCCCGTCGGTCCGGGTCACCCGGCGCGTGCAGGACCAGCACGCCCGGCTGCTGGAGATCACCGACCTGCTGGTGGACGACCAGCAGGAGGCGCTGGTCTACGAGTTCACGCTGCCGGCGGCGGGCTGACCGGGACGGCGGGCCACGGCTCCGGCCGCGCCACGACCAGGCGGACGCGCGGGCTGCCGTCGGGGCGCCGGCCGAACCGCTCCAGCGGGTGCAGAGCGACCCGGAAGCCGGCCCGGGCCAGCTCACGCCGTACGTCATCGAGCCGGAACGTCCGGTAGTACATCACGAACGGCGGGTGCCACAGCGCATTGCGGACCCGCATCGCCGCGTCGAAGCCGAGCAGCGCCCAGTACCCGGGGCTGCCCGGCCGAGGGGGTGCCGCGACCGGGAAGGCGAAGCAGCCGCCCGGCCGCAGCACGGAGCGCACCTCGGTGAAGAGCCCGGGCAGTTCCCGCGGCAGGAAGTGCCCGAACGCCCCGAAGCTGACGACGAGGTCGAAGGCGGCGGTGAACGGCAGCGCGCGGGCGTCGGCACGGACCCAGGAGAGCGCCGGCCCCCCGGACCGTCCCGGCAGGCTCCGCCCGGCACGCTCGCGGGCGACCGCCAGCATGCCCGCGCTGAAGTCGGCGCCCGTGACGCTGCGGCGGCACACCCGGGACAGCACGCCCGCCCCGGCGCCGGTGCCGCAGCACAGGTCCAGCCCCGCGTCGAAGGGCCCCATCGGCGCCAGGGCCGACGCCACGGCCTCCAGCACGGCGTCGGGCGTCCGGTACGGGGTGTGGTCGAACTTCGGGGCGAGCAGGTCGTATCCCCGCTCGACCGACGACAGCGCCTGGACGGCGAGTTCACGCAGCGTGGGGCCCTCGGGGCGGAACATTCCGCCAGCCTAGTCGGCCGGCTGGGCGCGCTCGGCGAGGACCGCGAGGACGCGGTCGCACCAGTGTGCGTTCTCCCGCTCGAAGGCGATCCCGGCCAGCAGGGTGAGGTAGGGGCCGACCCGGTCCGCCTCCCGCAGGTACGCGTCCTCGGTGCGGCCGTCCAGGAGCCGCTCCCGGACACGCTCGTACCGGGCGAGCTTGCCGAGCGCCCAGGACCTGCGCTCCTCGACCAGGGCACGGGCCGTCCCGGGGTCCACTCCGACGCCGTCCATGGCCTGCATCTTGATCAGGAACTCGTCCCGGACGGCGGTCGGCCGCCGGGTCGGCTCGGCGGCGAAGTCGCCCAGGTGGCGCCGGCCGGCCGCGGTGAGGGAGAACAGCCGCTTGTCGGGGCGGCGCTCCTGGCGCACCACCCGGGCCTCGATCAGCCCGTCCCCGGCGAGACGCTCCAGCTCCCGGTAGAGCTGCTGCGGCGTCGCGGGCCAGAAGTTGGCGAACGACACGTCGAAGGCCTTGGACAGTTCGTAGCCCGAGGCCTCGCCCTCCAGCAGGGCGGCCAGGACGGCGTATTTGAGAGACATGTCGACACGCTAGCAATCGGGTGACTATTCTACTGCACACTTACTCAACTAGTTGAATAGGAGCAGTCGATGCAGCCATTCCGTGCGGCCGTCGAAGCGCGCGACATCGAGGCCGTCGAGGCACTGCTCGCCGAGGACGTGGTCTTCACCAGCCCGGCGGTGTTCAAGCCGTACCGCGGCAAGGCGATCACGTCGGCGATCCTGCGTGGTGTCGTGCGGGTGTTCGAGGACTTCCGGTACGTGCGGGAGATCGGCGACCCGGATGGCCGGGACCACGCGCTGGTGTTCACCGCCCGGGTGGGCGACCGCGAGATCACCGGCTGCGACTTCCTGCACCTCGACGAGGACGGGCGCATCGACGAACTGATGGTGATGGTGCGTCCGCTGTCCGGCCTGCAGGCGCTGGCCGAGGCCATGGGCGCACAGTTCGACCGGATCGCACAGGAGGCGGAGGCCCTGGCGGGGAGGTGAGCACGGCCCGGCAGGCGGCACCGCCCGTGCGATGAACGGGCGGAAGGGAGGGGTCCCGATCACGGCCACGGCACGAGGGGGCGGAGTCATCCGTCCCCTCGTGCTACAGTGCGATCAGCACGCGTGTACGCCCCGATGATGGGCTCCGGTGCAGTTCTTCTCGATCTCCACTCGGTTCGCCGATACCGCTCGACCCCGTCGACCGGCGCGCCGGCTTTCCCGCACCACCTCGTGAGCAGGGCTTCTCCGCCGTACCCGAGGTGCTGTTCCCGCCGTTCCCGAGGCGCGACCACCGGCCTCCCCTCGCGGCTTCCTCCCCTTCCCCTCCGCATGCCTCCTGTCTGCCGTCCGTGAAAGGACCGCTCCACCATGACCACCACACTCGAACACCCTCCGGTCCAGCAGTCCCCCGCCGAGATCGCCACCGGCGTCCTCGACATCGACACGGGTGGGAAGGGCCGTCTGTGCCCCGCCGGCCTGCTGCCCACCCCGTCCGACCCCACCCTCTCCCCCGCCCTGGTCCGCCGTCACGGTCTGCGCCGGGGTGACCTGGTCGAAGGGGTACGCGGCCCCGGGCGCGCACTGACCGACGTCGTCCGCGTCAACGGCCGGACGCCGGACCGGCTGCGGGACCGGCGGCACTTCCGCGACCTGACGCCGCTGCACCCGCACGAGCGGCTGCGCCTGGAACACCCGGCGGCCGGCGCGGCCGGCCGGATGACCGATCTGATCGCCCCGGTCGGCAAGGGGCAGCGGGGGCTGATCGTGGCCCCGCCGAAGACCGGCAAGACCGTCCTCCTCCAGCAGCTCGCCGCCGCCGTCGCCGGCAACCACCCGGAGTGCCGGCTGCTGGTGCTGCTGCTCGACGAGCGGCCCGAGGAGGTCACCGACATGCGCCGCTCGGTGCGGGGCGAGGTGTACGCCTCGACCTTCGACCGGCCCGCCAAGGACCACATCGCACTGGCCGAGCTGGTGATCGAGCGGGCCAAGCGGCTCGTCGAGGCCGGCCAGGACGTCGTCGTCCTGATGGATTCCCTCACCCGGCTGTGCCGGGCCCACAACAACGCCGCCGCGTCCGGGGGCCGCACGCTGAGCGGCGGTGTGGACGCCGGTGCGCTGCTCGGGCCCAAGCGGTTCTTCGGCGCCGCCCGGCAGGCCGAGGAGGGCGGCTCGCTCACCATCCTCGCCACCGCGCTGGTGGAGACCGGCTCGCGCGCCGACGATTACTTCTTCGAGGAGCTGAAGGGCACCGGCAACATGGAGCTGCGGCTGAGCCGCGAGGCGGCCGCCCGGCGCCTCTTCCCGGCCGTGGACATCGACGCGTCCGGCACCCGCCGGGAGGAACTGCTGCTGTCCCCGGCCGAGTCGACGGCCGTACGCGGACTGCGGCGGGCCCTGGGGGCGCGGGACGGGGTGGCCGCACTGGAGACGCTGCTGGAGCGTCTGCGCGCGACACCGGACAACGCCACCTTCCTGCGGAGCGTCCAGCCGACGCTGCCCGCCGGCTGACACAGTGCGGCATCCGGGTGCTCGCGCGCACGACGCGGCCCGGGCAGCCCGGCGTTCCGCCGACACATTCCTACGTTTGCGCCATGACTGTCGGATTTACTTACCGGACGGCCCTGTCCACCTGTGCCCTCTGTGTGGCGGGTCTGCTGGCGCTCGCGCCCGCCGCGGCGGGCGCCCGCTCCAGGCCGCCGGACCCGGGTGTCCAGGGCGGGCCGGGCGCGGCGGCGCCCCGGCCCGCCCTGCTCTACCGCTCCGGTACCCAGGTCCGGCCGCACCCCGGGACGCCGGAGGTACCGAAGATCTCCGCCCTGTCCTGGATCGTGGCCGACGCCGGCACCGGCGCCGTGCTCGCCGCGCACGACGCGCACCGCAAGCTGCCGCCCGCCAGCACCCTCAAGACGCTGTTCGCGCTGACGATGCTGCCGGTCCTGCCCGGGGGCGTCCGGCACGAGGTGCGGGCGAAGGAGCTGTCGGACGTCGGGCCGGGCAGCAGCCTGGTCGGCGTCGCCGAGGGCCGCACCTACCGGGTGGCCGACCTGTGGAACGGGGTCTTCCTCAACTCCGGCAACGACGCCGTGCACGTCCTGGCCGAACTCACCGGCGGCTGGCGGGCGACGGCCGAGCGGATGCAGGCCGAGGCCCGCGCGCTCGGCGCCCGCGACACCCGCGTGGTCTCACCCGACGGCTACGACGCACCGGGCCAGGTTTCGTCGGCGTACGACCTGGCGGTGTTCGGCCGGGCCGGGCTGCGCAACCCGGAGTTCGCGCGGTACAGCGCCCGGGTCGAGGCCAGGTTCCCCGGCCGCGCCGGCGGCTTCTACCCCATCCGCAACACCAACCGGCTGCTGACCGGAGCGGACGGTGTCGAGCCGTACCCCGGGGCGATCGGTGTCAAGAACGGCTACACCAGCAGGGCCGGTCACACCCTCGTCGCCGCCGCCCGGCGCGACGGACGCACCCTGGTGGTGACGGTGATGAACCCTCAAAGGGGCGGCGGCTTCGCGGTGTACGAGGAGGCGCGCGCGCTGCTGGACTGGGGGTTCGAGGCGGCCGGACGGGTGGAACCGGTGGGCTCGCTGGACGCCTTGCGGGTCCGGGGCGGCCGGGCCCGGCGGCGTCCCCGGCGGGCCCGGCCGCCCCGGCGGTCACGGCGTCCGCTCCGGCACAGGACGGGCCCGGCTGGCCGGAGTCCTTGGCGGTCGCGGGCGCCGCCGGACTCGGTGCGGGCGTCGTGGCCCTGGGCATCCGGCTCGTCGTCGGCCGACCGGAGGAGGAGTGACCGGTGGGCAGCGCCGCCAGCAGGCCGAGCGCGATCCAGACGTAGGCGTTGCCGCCGAGGAAGCCGCCGGGGCCGGAGGCGTCGTCGGCCCACAGCCAGACCACGCTGGTGCACAGCACGGCGTACACGGCACCCGCCGCCCGCGGATGCCCGGCGCGGACCAGCACCGCGAAGGACGGCAGCAGCCACACCAGGTGGTGCACCCAGGTGACGGGGCTGACCAGACACGCGGCGAGCCCGGTGAGGGCGAACGCGGCCGTCCAGTCGCCCGCGGCGGCGGCCCGGCGGGCCCGCCACGCCCACCCGCCGAGGACCAGCAGCGCCACCACCGCCCACAGCTCGCGATCCGGTGCGCCGAGCCGGGCCAGGACGCCCTGGAGGGACTGGTTGGAGACGTAGGAGAGGCGGCCGACACGGGAGGTGTCCCACACGGCCTCGGTCCAGTAGAACCGCGAGGCGCCCGGGGCCGCCCAGGCGGCGAACGCGGTCGCCCCGGCGGCGACGGCGGTCGCGACGCCTGCCGCACGCCACCGGCGGGCGAGCAGCAGCAGGCCGATGAACAGGACGGGCGTGAGCTTGACCGCCGCCGCGAGCCCGATGCCGGCGCCGGCCCACCGGCCGCGCCGGGAGGCGAGCAGCCGGGCGTCGGCCAGGACCAGCGCCAGCAGCAGGATGTTGACCTGGCCGAAGCTGATCGTGTCGCGCAGCGGTTCGAACAGGGCGAGGGCCGGGACGGCCAGGGCGCAGCCGTACCAGCCGTGCCGCCACCGGCCCGGTCCCGCCAGGATGCGCAGGACCAGGGCGAGTGCGGTCAGGTTCAGCAGGAGGGTGACGGCGATGGCGGTGCCGAGGCCGGTCCAGGCCATCGGCAGCATGACGAGCGCGGCGAACGGCGGGTAGGTGAAGCCGTACGGCGTGCCCGGCACCCGGTAGTCGTAGAGCCCTCCGTCGCCGTGCACCCAGCTGTGCACGGCCCCGTGGTAGACGCGCAGGTCGAACCAGTCCCGCAGCAGCGGCACCGTCGCCGTGAACAGCGTGACGGCGGCGGCCAGGACGAGCACCAGGAGCAGCCGGCCGCGGTCGGTGCGGGGCGGCCTCACGCGGTCCGCTCCCACGCGGGCGCCGGCCGGGCCTGGTGCGCCCGCCGGAGCACGACCACCGCGAGCACGCCGCCGAGGACGGCCGGCGCGAGCTGTCCCGGGTCGGCCGGGCCGCCGCCGGGCAGGGCGAGGACCGCGAGCACCGCGGTCACGGCCGCCGTGCGGTGCCGTACGGACGCGGTGGGCGCGGCGGCGGCGATGAGGAACAGGCCCCACAGGGCGTACCAGGGGCGGATCGCGGGGCCGAGGGCGGCGACCACGGCCAGGCTCAGGCCGAGCGCGTAGACGGGGTGCGGGCGCAGCCGCAGCCAGATGACGAGGACGGTGACGACGGCGGCCAGCACGCCGAGCGTGCGCCAGGCCGGGACGGCCAGGTGCGCGAGATCGCTGCCCGCCCGCTCCAGAAGGGCGCGGGTGGCCCGGCCCAGGAGGCCGGTCAGGGCCCAGTTCCCCGGCGAGACGGGAGTGTTGAGCGTCGCCGTCCAGCCGTATCCGGTACCGGCCGCGGCCGTCGCGGCGACCGTGGTGGCCGCCGCGGCGAGGGAGGTGGTCAGCACGGCCCGCACCGGGTGGCGGCAGGCCCGGACCCGGAGCACGACGACCGCGGCGAGCCCGAGCGCGGCGGGCGCCTTGACCAGGGCGGCGAGGGTGACGAGCACCGCTGCGAGCACGGGCCACCGGCCGAGCGCGGCGACCAGGCCGGCGCCGAGCAGGCCCAGCATGACGGCGTCGTTGTGCGCGCCCGCCACCACGTGCAGCAGGACCAGCGGGTTGAGGGCGCCGAGCCACAGCGCGGCGGCCGGGTCGGCGCCGCTCGCGCGGGCCAGCCGGGGCAGCGCCGCGGCCATCAGCGCCAGGCCGGCCAGCGCGACGAGCCGCATGCCGAGCAGGCCGGCCGGGAGGTCGCCGCCGGTCAGGCCGGACAGGGCGGCGGCGACGCCGAGGAACACCGGGCCGTACGGTGCGCCGGTGTGCTGCCACAGCGGGGCCACCTCGGCGGCGAGCGGCCCGCCGAGCCGCGACGGGCCGTGGGCGTAGACGTCGATGTGCGCCTCCACCATGGCGCCCTGGGCGAGGTAGCTGTAGACGTCCCGGCTGAACAGGGGCGGCGCCGACAGCAGCGGCGCCGACCAGAGGGCGAGCACCAGCAGCAGGGCGCGGGGCGTCGGCGGCTGCGGTCCGCGCAGCCGCCGCCCGAGGAGCGCCCAGGCCGCGATCAGCAGGACGACGCCGAAGTGGACGCCGACCAGGCCGAGCGCGGCGCGCGGGGAGGCCGGCGCGAGCAGCTCGCGCACGGGCAGGGCTCCGGCCGTCTCACCGCCCAGCGCGAGACACGCGGTGCCCACCAGGCCCAGGATGCGGCAGCGCCGGAGGCCGACGGGGAGGGGGACGGACAGCACCCGGGCAGCATGCAGCCGGCGGGTGGCCGGAAACCGAAGCGCCGCTCTCCGTCCGGCGGCGTCCGTGTGACCGCCGTGTGAGCGGCACCGGGGCGGTGGTGGGCGGCGGGGTCAGAAGACCGACAGACCGGTGAGCGTGGTGAAGCGGTCCAGCGCGGCGACGCCGGCCACCGAGTTGCCCCGCTCGTCCAGGCCCGGGCTCCACACGCACAGGGTGCAGCGGCCGGGGACCACGGCGATGATGCCGCCGCCGACGCCGCTCTTGCCGGGCAGCCCGACCCGGTAGGCGAAGTCGCCCGCCGCGTCGTACGTCCCGCAGGTCAGCATCACGGCGTTGACCTGCTTGGCCTGGCTGCGGCTGAGCAGCCGGGTGCCGTCGGCCCGGATGCCGTGCCGGGCGAGGAAGCCGGTGGCGAGGGCGAGGTCGGCACAGGAGGCGGCGACCGAGCACTGCCGGAAGTACTGGTCGAGCAGTTCCGGCACGTCGTTGTCGATGTTGCCGTATGAGGCCATGAAGTGGGCGAGGGCGGCGTTGCGGTCGCCGTGCGCGGTCTCGGAGGCGGCGACCTCCTCGTCGAAGGCCAGGTGGGGGTTGCCGCTCTCGGCGCGCAGGAAGGACAGCAGTTCGCCGGCCGCGTCGCCGGTACGGGTGTGCAGCCGGTCGGTGACGACGAGGGCACCGGCGTTGATGAAGGGGTTGCGCGGGATGCCGTTCTCGTACTCCAGCTGCACCAGGGAGTTGAACGGGTTGCCGGACGGCTCACGGCCGACGTGGTCCCAGAGTTCGTCGCCCTCGCGCGCCAGGTCGAGGGCGAGGGTGAAGACCTTGGTGATGGACTGCGCCGAGAACGGCTGCCGCCAGTCCCCCACGCCGTACACCGTGCCGTCGAGTTCGGCCACGGCCATGCCGAAGGTGCGCGGGTCCCGGGCGGCGAGCGCCGGGATGTAGTCGGCGGCCCTGCCGCTGCCGGGGGTCCGCTGGATCTCCTCGGCGATGCGCTCCAGGACCGGCTCGAAGGTGGTGGACGCAGTCATGATCGCCATTCTGCCCGCGGGCCGGTCCCGGCGCCCCGGCGGCGGTGGCCGTTCGCCGGACCAGGGCCCGGGCGTCGCCCGCGGCCGTCTCCGGCCGCGGTGGCCCGGGCGCTCAGGCGTGGGGCGCGGAGGGGACGGGGGCGAGGGCGGGCACCGGGTGCACGCTGCCGACCGGGCGGCCGCCCCCGAGCAGCGGCTCGCCGGCGAACTCGGCGAGCGTCGCCGGGTCGACACCGGCGCGGGCGAGCGCGGCGGCGGCCACCGGGACCCGCGCCCGGTTCGCCCCGTCGGCTATCTTCACGGCGACGGCGCGGCCGTCGGGCAGGGCGGCGACCTGGACGCCCTCGAAGCCGTCCTTGGCCAGCAGCCCGGGCACGGCCCGCATCAGCGCGGCGACGTCCCGGCCGGAGCCGGAGGCCATCTCGGCGTGCTCGCGCATCGCGTCCGCGACCCGGGCCTCGGGGCTGCCGGGCGCGGCGGTGGTGATCCGGGCGGCGGCGCGGGCCAGCCCGTGCAGCGAGACGGCGAACAGCGGGGCACCGCATCCGTCGACGGTGACCCGGGCGATGCGCTGCCCTGTGAGGTCCTCGACGAGGGCGGCGACGGCCTGCTGGAGCGGGTGGCCGGGGTCGAGGTAGCCGTCGAGGGGCCAGCCGTTGAGCTTGCAGGTGTAGAGCATCGCCGCGTGCTTGCCCGAGCAGTTCTGCGCGAGGCGGGAGGGCAGCCGGCCCTCGCGCACCCAGGCGTCCCGCACGACCGGGTCGAACGGCAGGTCGGGCACGTTGCGCAGGTGGTGCTCGGTGAGCCCGGCGAGTTCGAGGATGCGCCGGGTGCCGGTGAGGTGGCGTTCCTCGCCGGAGTGGCTCGCGGCGGCGAGGGAGAGCAGCTCGCCGTCGAGCGGGAGCCCGGCCCGGACCATGGCCACCGCCTGCAGGGGCTTGAGCGCGGAGCGCGGGTAGCAGGCCGCCTCCGGGTCACCGAGCCGGAGACGGACCTCGCCGTCCGGTCCGAGGACGACGACGGAGCCGTGGTGGACTCCCTCCACGACTCCGCCGCGGACGAGGTGGGCGACGGGGACGTGGCGGGGCTCGCGGACCGGAGGGGCTTCCGCGGGGGAAATGCTGTACATCACTGCCTGGGGGTCGTGGGCGGGCGGGACGGCGACGCCTGCGGGCCGCCGGGTGCGGGGATGTCCGCGCGCGTGGCGCGCACGATGTCGGTGAGGGCGGTCCCGACGCGGTCCAGGTGGTGGGCCATGGCCTGTTCCGCGTCGTGGCCGGAGCCGTCGATCAGCGCCTGGACGATCGCCCGGTGCTCGCGGTCGGACTGTTCGCGCCGGCCGCCCAGCTCGTTGAGGAAGGCGGACTGGCGGGCCAGCGCGTCGCGGATCTCCTCGATGACCCGGCGGAAGACGGGGTTCTGGGCGGCCTCGGCCACGGCGAGGTGGAAGAGGGTGTCCATCGCGACCCAGACGGTGGTGTCCGTCTCCCGCTCCATGCGGTCCAGCAGGCGAACCAGGTGGTCGAGGTTCTCCGGGGTGCGGCGCCGGGCGGCGTAGCCCGCGACGGGGATCTCCACGTGCCGGCGCACCTCCAGCAGGTCACCGGCCGCGTAGTCGCCGAAGGTGGGGTCCTCGACGGCGTCGGCGACGACGAAGGTGCCCTTGCCGGTCCGGGAGACGGTCAGCCCCATGGTCTGCAGGGCACGCAGCGCCTCGCGGAGCACCGGGCGGGAGACCTCCAGGGTGCGGCACAGCTCCGCCTCGGAGGGCAGTTTGTCGCCGATCGCGTACTCGCCGCGCTCGATGGCGTCGCGCAGGTGGCCGAGCACGGCCTCCATGGCGCTGACACGCCGGGCGGGCCGACCACCTGTCCGGCTGTCTGACAGGTTCACGGGGGCGATCCTGCGGCCGCCGGAAGGGCGCTGTCAAGTCGCTCCACGGGGCCGGCGGAGCCCGGACGCCGCGCGCGACCGGGCTCCGCCCCGGGCTCAGCGGTGCCGGAACCAGGCCGTCGCCGGCAGCAGCCGGTCGTCGTACCCGAACAGGGCCTGGTTCTCCCAGCCGTTGCCGGAGGCCGGGTCGGCGGGGTCCCAGCCGTTGCCGTCGACCGCGGTCCAGGTGGCCTCCCAGTAGAAGACACCGAGGCCGCGGCCGTTCGGGACGGCTTCCACGATGTCCGCGACGGTGGTCATCCACGCCGTCTGCCCGGCCGCGGTCGCCGGGCAGCCGGGGACCAGCTCGGCGGCGGTGTCGATGATGTTCTCGTGCGCGTCCTCGCTGTCCAGGCGGAACGGGTACGCCGTCTCGGCGACGAAGACGGGCTTGCCGTAGCGGGCGGCCGCGTCGTCCAGGGTGGTCTGGAAGTCGGACAGCGGGCCGTGCCAGTAGCCGTAGTACGACAGGCCGATCGCGTCGAACCGGACACCGTGCGCCACCGCGTTGTCGAACCACCAGCGGGTGCCGGCCAGGTCTCCGCCCTCGGCGAGGTGCAGCACCACCGGTGTGGACGCGTTGACCGCCTTGACGGCGTCGTATCCACTGTTGATCAGTCCGGACAGCCGGCTCCAGTCGTCCGTGGAGCCCTCGTCCCACAGCATGCCGTTGTTGATCTCGTTGCCGACCTGGACCATGTCCGCCGCGGTGCCCTGCGCCCGGAGCGCGTCGAGCACGTCGTGGGTGTGGCGGTGGACGTCCCTCTTGAGCTGCTCGTAGCCGTGCCCCGACCAGGCGGCCGGCTTGCTCTGGGCGCCGGGGTCGGCCCAGGTGTCCGAGTAGTGGAAGTCGACCAGCAGCTTCATGCCCCGGGCCTTGATCCGCTGGGCCATGGCCAGCACCCGTGCCTTGGTGTGGTAGCCGTCGGCCGGGTCCACCCAGACCTTCAGCCGGGCGTAGTTCATGCCGGCGGACCGCAGGATCCCGAGGGCGTCGCCGGTCGTGCCGGAGCCGGTCCGGTACACCCCGCCCCTGGCCTCGCTCTTGGCGAGCGACGATATGTCGGCGCCCTTGATCGCCAGACCGGGTGAGGCCCCCTTCGTGAAGGTCAGGTCGTCGACATTGATCCAGTTGCCGGGGTTGGCGTCACTGTTGACGCTGATGGTGCACTGACCGGCGGTCACGTTGACGGGCACGACGATCCGGATCCACCCACTGGCGGACACCGGCAGATCGGTGCGCCGTTCCGCACCGCCGCAGTTCTTCAGGGCCAGGTGGGCGGCGTTCTGGCCGCCGCTGGACCGGACCCAGGCGGTGAGCCGGTAGGCGCCGTTGGCCAGGCCGGAGAGGTACTGGTAGGTCTCGACCCGGTAGGCGGAGGGCGACCAGTGGCTCAGGCGGTGCTTCCCGCCGTGACCGCCGGCCTCCGTGTACGAGGCGCCGGTCGAGCCGTACTCGGACCAGCCGGCGGGCGTCGCCGCTCCCCCGCCGTCGGCTTCGAAGCCGCCGTTGGTGAGGGTGCTCGCCGCGTGGGCGGACGGGGCGGGCAGGGCGGTGAGGCAGAGCCCGGCCGCCAGCGGCAGCAGCAGGGCCCTGATGAGGGTGCGTCCGGGATGGAACATCGTCGTCCCTTCGACGTGCGGGGATGGGCGGACTTTCGGCATGGGGTGGGCGGAGCCGGTCGGGGCCCGGGGGCTAGCCGTCGAGCCGCACGACCCGTACGGCGCCCGCCGGGACCGCGAGGCGGCCCGCGGCGCGTTCGCCGGTCAGCAGTTCGGTGCCGGGGGCGTCCAGGGCCACCTTGGTGTCCGACGCCGTGTGGTTGATCGCGAACAGGAAGGTGCCGGACGCGCCGCTGCGGCGCACCACCTCGACGTCCCGGGGCAGGTCCGCGCGCGGGGCGATGCGGGCGTCCTCCGCCGCGGGGCCGAGGACCGCGTCCAGGCCCTCGGCCGTCAGGCGGGTGGAGACGTACCAGGCGGTGCCCTCGCCGAGGCGGTGCCGGGTGACGGCGGGCCGGCCCGCGGTCAGGCCGTCGGCGTACGTCCACACCGGCTCGGCACCGCGCGGCACGACGAACTCGGTCCACACGTCGGCGGTGAGTTCGCCGCCGTCCGGGCCGGTGACCCGGACCGTCTCCCCCGCCAGCAGGGGGGAGAACTCCTCGACCGTCAGGCCCAGCACGTCCCGCAGGGGGCCGGGATGGGCGCCCTCGTGGACGGCGTCGTGCTCGTCGACGATGCCGGAGAAGTACGACACGACGAGCGTGCCGCCCCGCTCGACGTACCTCCGGAGGTTGTCTCCCGCCGCCTCGGTCATCAGGTACAGGGCGGGCACGACGACGAGGGCGTACCCCGTCAGGTCGGTCTCGGGGTGGGCGAAGTCGACCGTGAGGTGGCGGTCGTAGAGGGCTTCGTAGAAGGCGTCGGCGCGTTCCCGCGCGTCGTGGTCCTCACTGGGGCGCCACTGGAGGGACTGCGCCCACCAGGAGTGCCAGTCCCACAGCAGCGCGGCGTCGGCCCGGGTGCGGGTGCCCCGGACCGCACCCAGGGAGTCCAGGGAGGCGCCGAGTTCGACCACCTCGCGCCACACCCGGGTGTCCGTGCCGCCGTGCGGCACCATCGCGGAGTGGAACTTCTCGGCGCCGCGCCGGGACTGGCGCCACTGGAAGAACATGGCGCCCTCGGAGCCGCGGGCCACGTGGGCGAGGGAGTTGCGGGCCATCTGGCCGGGCGCCTTGGCGGGGTTGCGGGGCTGCCAGTTGACGCCCGAGGTGGAGTGCTCCAGGAGCAGCCAGGGGGTGCCGCCGGCCACCGAGCGGGTGAGGTCGGCGGCCATGGCGAGGTTGACGTGGGTGCGGCGGCCGTCGGTGATCAGGTAGTGGTCGTTGGTGACGAGGTCGACCTCGCGGCCCCAGGCCCAGTAGTCGACGGAGTCGCACTGGCTGAGCGCGGTCATGAAGTTGGTGGTGACCGGTACGCCCGGGGAGAGCCGGTGCAGGATGTCCCGCTCCATGACGAAGTTCTCGCGCATGGTGGCATCGGCGAAGCGCTTGTAGTCCAGCGCCTGGGCCGGGTTGCCGACGGTGGGGGCGAGCCGGGGCGGGTTGATCTGGTCCAGGCCGGCGTACCGCTGGCCCCAGAAGGCGGTTCCCCAGGCCTCGTTGACCGCCTCCACGGTGCCGTACGTGGTCGCCAGCCAGCGGCGGAAGTGCGCGGCGCAGGAATCGCAGTAGCAGGCCGAGACCGGGACGCCGTACTCGTTGTGGACGTGCCACAGGGCGAGCGCCGGGTGGGCACCGTAGCGTTCGCCGAGCCGGGTGGTGATGTTC
Source organism: Streptomyces hamibioticus (assembly GCF_047946815.1). Classification (NCBI taxonomy): domain Bacteria; kingdom Bacillati; phylum Actinomycetota; class Actinomycetes; order Kitasatosporales; family Streptomycetaceae; genus Streptomyces; species Streptomyces hamibioticus. The sequence continues at coordinate 6,811,399 of NZ_JBKKQY010000001.1, read as the reverse complement.
GCGGCGGCGGCGCGGTAGTGGGCGTTGCTGTGGCAGATGGCGCCCCGGGAGCCGAACTCGTAGCGCACGCCCTCGGCGGTGACGGGCAGGGCGTCGGGGTGGGAGCGGTAGAACCAGGCGGGCGGCACCACGGTGGGCGTGCCCAGGTCGACGCGGATGCCGCTCGCGTGCAGCAGGTCCAGCAGCCGGTCGAGCCAGCCGAAGTCGTAGGTCCCGGGGGCGAGTTCCAGGAGGGACCAGGAGAAGATCCCGACGCTGACCATCGTGACGCCGGCCTCCCGCATCAGCCGGACGTCCTCCTGCCAGACGCCCTCCGGCCACTGCTCGGGGTTGTAGTCCCCGCCGAAGGCGAGCCCGGTGAGGCCCCTGGGGGTGGTCTCCGGCATGGAATCTCTCCCGAATTGATCGATCGATTGGGAACGTGCACACACTTCCTCGGTGAGGCGAGCCCAACATAACCGCACAGCAACAACCATTGACAAGTGTCTGGAACGTTTCTCTACTGTGAACGCTCACAGACAGCGATCCCGGTCTCCGCAGCAGGTGGGGGCCCAGGTCAGGGGAGAGTTCCATGCCGCACACGAAGCGCCGACGCCTCGTGACATCCGCCGTCGCGGTCGCGCTCGGCGCCACCGCACTCACCGCCTGCGGCTCGTCCGAGGACGGCGGCGACGCCCGGTCGGGGCCGGTCTCGTTGACGTACTGGACGTGGACGCCCGGCATGGACAAGGTCGTCGACCTGTGGAACGAGGGGCCGGGGAAGAAGGAGCAGATCACCGTCACGGTGAAGAAGCAGGCGTCCGGCGACACGCTGGTCACCAAGATCCTCACCGCGCACAAGGCGGGCCAGGCGCCCGACCTGGTCCAGGCCGAGTACCAGGCGCTGCCGACCCTGGTCAGCAATGACGCGCTCGCCGACATATCCGGCGCGGTCGGTGACGTGCGGGGAAAGTTCGCCGAGGGCGTGTGGCAGCAGACCACGCTGGGCACGGACGCGGTCTACGCGGTGCCGCAGGACATCGGGCCGATGATGTTCTACTACCGCGAGGACCTGTTCGAGGAATACGGCCTCGAAGTGCCCACCACCTGGGACGAGTTCGCCGAGACCGCCCGCGCGCTGAAGAAGAAGGCCCCCGGGAAGGACCTCACCACCTTCTCCGCCAACGACTCCGGCCTCTTCGCGGGCCTCGCCCAGCAGGCCGGCGCGCGGTGGTGGACGACCGAGGGCCAGAAGTGGAAGGTCGGAATCGACGACGCGGCGACGCGCAAGGTGGCCGAGTTCTGGGGCGGCCTGGTCAAGGAGGGGGTCGTCGACAACCAGCCGATGTACACCCCGGCCTGGAACAAGGCGCTCGACACCGGCAAGCAGATCGCCTGGGTCAGCGCCGTGTGGGCCCCGGGCACACTGACCACGGCCGCGCCCGGGACCAAGGGCAAGTGGGCCATGGCCCCGCTCCCCCAGTGGTCCGCCGGCGAGAACCGCACCGGCAGCTGGGGCGGCTCCTCCACCGGTGTGACCACCGACTCCGAGCACAAGGAGGCCGCGGCCGAGTTCGCCGCGTGGCTGAACACCGACGAGGCCGCCCTCAACGCCCTGGCCAAGGAGGGCGGCATCTACCCCGCCGCCACCTCCGCCCAGCTCAGCGGCGCGTTCGCCGAGCCGCCGGAGTTCTTCTCGAACCAGCCGGACTTCTACACCCGGGCCGCCGAGATCGCGAAGACCACGGCGCCGTCCGCCTGGGGCCCGAACGTCAACGTCGCCTACACGACGTTCAAGGACGCGTTCGGCGCCGCCGCCAAGAACAAGTCGGACTTCACCGCCGCCCTGCGGACCATGCAGCGGGACACGGTCGCCGACCTGAAGAAGCAGGGCTTCGAGGTCGCTGAATGAGCAGCACGACGGCACGCCGGAGGCCGTACGGGGTGAAGGGCGCCCCGTACGGTTTCCTCCTCCCCGCCACGGTCCTGTTCCTGCTGTTCTTCGCCCTGCCCATCGGCTACGCGGTCTGGCTCAGCTTCCGCAAGGTGGAGGTGTCCGGGCTGGGCCTGGGCGCCGGGGCCCGCACCGAGGCCTGGGCGGGCCTGCGCAACTACACGGACGCCCTCACCGACGGCGAACTGCTGGCCGGGGCGCTGCGCGTGCTCGGCTACGGCTGCATCGTCGTCCCCGTGATGCTGGGCCTGGCCCTGCTGTTCGCGCTGATGCTCGACGCGGAGCGGGTCCGCCTCACCCCCGTCACCCGGCTCGCGATCTTCCTGCCGTACGCCATCCCCGGTGTCGTGGCCGCCCTGCTGTGGGGCTTCCTCTACCTGCCGGACGTCAGCCCCTTCTCCTTCGTGCTCGGCAGGCTGGGGCTGCCGCAGCCGGACCTGCTGGACGGCGGTCCGCTGTACCTCGCGCTGTCGAACATCGCGGTGTGGGGCGGCACCGGATTCAACATGATCGTCATCTACACCTCGCTGCGGGCCATCCCGGCGGAGGTGTACGAGGCGGCGAAGCTGGACGGCGCGACACCGCTGCAGATCGCGCTCCGGATCAAGATCCCGATGGTGGCGCCCTCGCTGGTGCTGACCTTCTTCTTCTCGATCATCGCCACCCTCCAGGTCTTCAACGAGCCGACCACGCTCAAGCCGCTCACCAACTCGGTGTCCACCACCTGGAGTCCGCTGATGAAGGTGTATCAGGACGCCTTCGGCAACGGGGACATCCACGCGGCCGCCGCGCAGGCGACCATCATCGCGCTGGCCACCCTGCTGCTCTCCTTCGGCTTCCTGCGCGCCGCGAACCGCCGTACCAAGCAGGAGGCAGCCCGATGAGCACGCTCGCCGTCCGCGGGTCCCGCCCTGCGGCGGGCACCACCCCCGGCACCGCCCAGGGACCGCCGCGCCGCCGGGCCGCGCTGGTCCCGACGCTCACGCTGCTGCTCGGCGCGGTGTACTGCCTGCTGCCGGTGGCGTGGGTGGTGATCGCGTCCACCAAGTCCGGCCGGGAGCTGTTCTCGACCTTCACCTTCCTGCCGGGCACCGGGTTCACCGACAACGTCGCGGACCTCAGCGCCTACCGCGACGGCGTGTACTGGCGGTGGATGGCCAACTCGGCGCTCTACGCCGGTCTGGGCGCGCTGCTGTCCACCGCCGTGTCGGCGGTGAGCGGCTACGCGCTGGCCGTCTACCGCTTCCGCGGCCGGGAGACGCTGTTCAACGTGCTGCTGGCGGGGGTGCTGATGCCGCCGGTGATCCTCGCCGTGCCGCAGTACCTGCTGCTGGCCGAGGCCGGGCTGACGGACTCGTACCTGTCGGTGCTGCTCCCCCAGATCCTCTCCCCGTACGGCGTGTACCTGGCGCGGATCTACGCCGCGGCGGCCGTGCCCGCCGACGTCGTGGAGGCCGGCCGGACGGACGGGGCCGGCGAGTGGCGGATCTTCACCCGCGTCGCGCTGCCGATGATGGTGCCGGGGCTGGTGACGGTCTTCCTGTTCCAGTTCGTGGCCGTGTGGAACAACTTCCTGCTGCCGTACATCATGCTCAGCGACGACGAGCGGTTCCCGATCACGCTCGGCCTGTACACCCTGCTCGAACAGGGGGCCAACACGCCCGCGCTGTACACGCTGGTGATCACGGGTGCGTTCCTCGCGGTCGTCCCGCTGGTCGCGCTGTTCCTGGTCATCCAGCGGTTCTGGAGCCTCGACCTGCTGTCCGGAGCCGTAAAGTCATGACCATGAGCAACACGGGGGGCCGGCGGCGGGCACCGACGATCCACGACGTGGCCCGTGAGGCGGGCGTCTCGCGGGGCACCGTCTCGCGGGTGCTCAACGGCGGGCACTACGTCAGTCCGGCCGCGCGGGAGGCGGTCGACGCCGCGATCCGCAGGACGGGCTACGTCGTCAACCGGCACGCACGCTCGCTGATCACCGGCCGCTCCGACTCGGTCGGCTTCCTGCTCACCGAGCCGCAGGAGCAGTTCTTCGAGGACCCCAACTTCAACGTCCTGCTGCGCGGCTGCACCTCGGCGCTGGCCGCCCACGACATCCCGCTGCTGCTGATGCTGGCCGGGACGGACGACGAACGGCGGCGCATCACGCGCTACATCACCGCGGGCCACGTCGACGGGGTGCTGCTGGTCTCCAGCCACTCCGGGGACCCGGTCGCCGAGGAACTGCGCGCGGCCGGCGTGCCGCTGGTGGCGTGCGGCAAGCCGCTCGGGCTGGGCTCCAAGGTGAGCTACGTGGCGGCGGACGACCGGGACGGCGCCCGGGACATGGTGCGCCACCTGCTGTCGCTGGGGCGGCGCCGGGTGGGCATGGTCACCGGTCCCTCGGACACCCCGGGCGGCGTCGAGCGGCTCGCCGGGTACCGGGAGGTGCTCACCGAGGCGGGCATCGAGGTCGACGAGCGGCTGGTGGTCTCCGGCGACTACAGCCGGGCGAGCGGCGAGGCCGGCGCGGAGCGGCTGCTGGCCCGGGCCCCGGACATGGACGCCGTGTTCGTCGCGTCCGACCTGATGGCACAGGGCGTGCTGACGGCGTTGCGGCGGGCGGGCCGGCGGGTGCCGCAGGACGTGGCGGTCGGCGGTTTCGACGACTCGCCCGCCGCCGTGGCCGCCAGCCCCGAGCTGACCACCATCCGGCAGCCCTGGGACCGGATCAGCTCCGAGATGGTGCGGGTGCTGCTGGCGCAGATCGGCGGTGACGACCCGGCGGCGGTGATCCTGCCGACGGAGCTGGTGAAGCGGCGGTCGACATGACGTCCGCGGCCGACGTGACGGCGGGGGGCGCGTGACGGTGGGGGTCGACGTGACGGCCCCGGTCGTCCGCGCGGCCCGCCGGTCACGGCACCCGCCGTTCTAGTTGCACAGGCAACCAATGCCCGGCGCGGTGTTACCGTGCAGGTATGGCAGGTATGGCGGCCACGACGGCCGGTGCACGACTCGAGGAGCGGTGGCGGGAGATCCTCGCGGTGCACGCGCGCACGATGTGCGAGATAGACCGTGAGCTGCATCCTCACGGCCTGGGCGCCAGCGACTTCGAGGTGCTCGACATCCTGGCGTCGGCGGCCCCCGAGGAGGCGGACCACTGCCGGGTGCAGAACCTGGTCGGGCGGGTCCACCTGAGCCAGAGCGCGCTGTCCCGCCTCATCGCCCGGCTGGAACGGGACGGGCTCGTGGAGCGGTCCGTGTGCGCCGAGGACCGGCGTGGCGTGTACGTGGCGCTGACCGGCAAGGGCCGCGACCTGCACGCCCGCGTGCTGCCGCTGCAGCGGGCCGCGCTGGAGCGGATGCTGGGCGACGGCTGACGCCGCCGCCCGTTTTCCGGAGCCGCCCCCCCCGGGGGCCGTCGGCCCTACTGACGGGCCAGCAGAGTGCGCACACCCTCCGAGGTGAGCGTGAGCCGGTGCTCGGATCCGGCGTCGATGGACAGCGACAGATCGTCGGCGGGCCACTGTGCGGCGAGAGCGCCCAGCGGCACCATGCGGTAGCGGGAGACGAACGGCAGCAGGTCGGCCATCTCCACCTCCGAGGTGAACACGGGCACCACCTGTCCGCCGCCCGACTGCTCCAGCACCGGCAGGGCCAGCGTCTCGGGGTTGGCGGCGTCCTCGTCGCTCGCGTCGTCCGGTACCGGAACGAGCACGTCACTGCTCGCCAGCGTGTCCAGCGCCGCCGTGTTCTCGGTGTTCTCGGCCAGCGCGTCCAGCGCCCGCTGGGCGGGCGTGGTGGTGTTGTCGTTCGCGGGTGTCTCCATGGCGGTTCCCTGAATAGCGGCGGTCGTGCGGCCCGCCCGGGCGTGATCGGCGCGGGTCGGTCCGTCCTCGCGTACCCGGCCGTCGCCTGAGCAATCCTGTTCGGTCGGCCGACGGCAGGAAAGCGTCGGATGCGGACGGATCCGGTCGGGCCGACGTGAGGTGAGTACCGGGCGTCGTGCGGTACCCGGAAGGGGACGCCCTCAAGGACGTCGGCCTGCCCCGGGGATTCGGTCGACCCGGCTGCTGCAACCTTCCGGCCAATTCGTATGTCTCATTCAATAACAGAACATGTGGACCCAGGGGGGACACAATGCGACGAAGCAGAACAGCTTGGGTGACCGTGGTCCTGACGAGCGCTGCCCTGGGGACGGCCACGGTCGCGGCCGACGCCGCCCCGCGGGCCACCGCGGCCGCCGCCGCTCCGTCCACGGCCTGCCCCACCGGTTGGGGCAGTGGCGCCGAGATCCGCACCACACGCACCACGGAGCCGGTGAAGAACGTGCGCACCGGCCGTCACGCGTGCTTCGACCGGATGGTCGTCGACGTCCCCGGCTCGAAGGCCGGCCGGCTCGGCTACACCGTCGGGTATGTCGACCGCCTGCACCAGGCCGGCTCGGGCCGTCCCATCACGGTCGGCGGCGGGGCGGTGCTGGAGATCCGGGTGGGGGCGCCCGCCTACCGGCCGGAGACCGGTACGCCCACGTATCCGGGACGGGTCGGCAAGCCCCTGCCGGGCGTGGACCTCACCGGCTACCGCACCTTCCGGGACACCCGGTTCGCCGGCAGCTTCGAGGGTGAGACACAGCTCGGACTCGGCGTCCGGGCCCGGCTGCCGTTCCGCGTGCTGGCGCTGGACGGCCGCGTCGTGGTGGACGTCGCCCACAACTGGAGCGGCGCCCGCTGATCCGCCCCATCCCCGGGGCGCTGCGCGCGCCCGTCTCGTCGCCGGCGGCGGGCACCGCGTCGGGAGTCCCCTCGGGGAACGCGCGATGCACACCTCCCATGCACACCTCCCATGCGCACCCCTGTGCACACCCCCCTTGATCGATCACTTCGACGATGTGGTTAACATATGAGCGCCGCCTAGCTCGAAAGATGCGAACTGTGACTGTCAACGACGACTCGTTCACCAACTGGAAGAACCGCGAGGAGATCGCGGAATCGATGATCCCGATGATCGGGAAGCTGCACCGGGAGCGGGACGTCACGGTCCTGCTGCACAGCCGCTCCTTGGTGAACAAGTCAGTGGTCAGCATCCTGAAGACCCACCGGTTCGCCCGGCAGATCGCCGGCGCGGAGCTCTCGGTCACGGAGACGCTGCCCTTCCTGCAGGCCCTGACCACGCTCGACCTGGGCCCGTCCCAGATCGACATCGGCATGCTCGCCGCGACCTACAAGGACGACGACCGGGGCCTGTCGGTCGCGGAGTTCACCGCCGAGGCCGTCGCCGGCGCCACGGGCGCCGACAAGATCGACCGCCGGGAGCCGCGCGACGTCGTGCTCTACGGCTTCGGCCGCATCGGCCGGCTCGTCGCCCGCCTGCTGATCGAGAAGGCCGGCTCCGGCAACGGACTGCGGCTGCGCGCGATCGTCGTCCGCGGAGGCGGGGAGCAGGACATCGTCAAGCGCGCCTCGCTGCTGCGCCGCGACTCCATCCACGGCCAGTTCCAGGGCACCATCACGGTCGACGAGGCGAACAGCACGATCATCGCCAACGGCAACATCATCAAGGTGATCTACGCCGACGACCCGACGCAGGTCGACTACACGGCGTACGGCATCAAGAACGCCATCCTCATCGACAACACCGGCAAGTGGCGCGACCGCGAGGGCCTGTCCAAGCACCTGCGCCCCGGCATCGACAAGGTCGTGCTGACCGCGCCGGGCAAGGGCGACGTCCCCAACATCGTGCACGGCGTCAACCACGACACGATCAAGCCGGGCGAGAAGATCCTGTCCTGCGCGTCCTGCACCACCAACGCGATCGTGCCGCCGCTGAAGGCGATGGACGACGAGTACGGCGTGCTGCGCGGCCACGTGGAGACGGTCCACTCGTTCACCAACGACCAGAACCTGCTGGACAACTACCACAAGGCCGACCGACGCGGCCGTTCGGCGCCGCTCAACATGGTCATCACCGAGACCGGTGCCGCCTCCGCCGTGGCCAAGGCCCTGCCGGAGCTGAAGGCGAAGATCACCGGCAGCTCGATCCGGGTCCCCGTGCCGGACGTCTCGATCGCGATCCTCAACCTCCAGCTGGCCCGCGAGACCACCCGCGAGGAGGTCCTCGACCACCTCCGCGAGGTGTCGCTGACCTCGCCGCTGAAGCGCCAGATCGACTTCATCAGCGCCCCCGACGCGGTCTCCAGCGACTTCATCGGCTCGCGCCACGCCTCGATCGTCGACGCCGGCGCGACCAAGGTCGAGGGCGACAACGCGATCCTCTACCTCTGGTACGACAACGAGTTCGGCTACTCCTGCCAGGTCGTCCGCGTCGTGCAGCAGGTCTCGGGCGTGGAGTACCCGACGTACCCGGCGCCGGCGGTCTGACGCCCGCTTCGGCGAGAGCCCGTGCGGCACGGCGGTCAGGTCCGTGCCGCACGGGCGGCTAGTGGGCCGTCCGGCCGGCCCCGGCGATCCGGGCGACGGCCTCGGCGGTCAGGGCCCGCCCGTGCGGCTCGCGGGCCAGGGCGCGGTGCAGGGTCAGCCCCTCCATCAGGGCGTCGAGCTGGCGGGCCGTGTCCGGGTCGAAGTGCTTCTCCAGATGGACCCGGCTGCGCCGCATCCACTCCTGGGTGAGTTGCCGGTAGGCGGGCCGGCGGGCCGCGAGGGTGTACAGCTCCTGGGTCAGCAACAGGTCCCGCTGCCGCCCGTCCGAGAGGGCGTGGACCAGGCCGGTGACCGCCTCCCTCGCCTCGTCGGGCCGGCCGGGCCGGCCAGATGCGCGTCGAAGACGGCGACGATGTGGTCGGTGAACCGGGCGAACGCCTCCCGGAGCAGGTCGTCGATGCCGTCGAAGTGGTACGTCATCGACCCGAGCGGGACCGCGGCACGGGAGGCGATCTTCCGGTGGGAGACGCCGGCGACGCCTTCCTCGGCGATCAGGTCCAAGGTGGCCGCGAGGATGCGCTCGCGGCGCTGCGGGTCGGTGCGTCCGGTGGCCATGGCGGTGGGCTCACAGCCCGCGGACCGGCCGGGCCGGGTTGCCCACGGCCACGACGTCGGCGGGCACGTCCTTGGTGACCACCGCACCCGTGCCGATCACCGAGTTGTCCCCGATGGTGACGCCGGGCAGCACGATGGCGCCGCCGCCGAGCCACACGTTGTTCCCGATGGTGATCGGCCGGGCTCCAGGTCCGAGCGCGGGTCCTGCGCGAAGGGGTCGGTCGGCACCAAGCGTACGAACGTACACCTGAAGCGTACGAACGTACACTCGGCGCGGCCGGTATATCGCGTGCGTCCGGGGCCCGGCTGTGCCAGGCTGGCGGGCCGCCGCCGGTCTTTCCCAGGAGTGCCCCGTGACGACGCCACCCCGCCTCGCCCCGCTGCTGGAGCAGTTCGACTTCGCCTGCGAGCGCCTGGTCGGGCGGCTCGCGGGCCCCGTCATGGACAGTGGCGACGGCGCGGAGACCAGGGTCGGTCCGCTGTCGGACGAGGAGTACCTCTGGGAGCCGGTGCCCGGCTGCTGGTCGGTGCGCCGCCGCGCGGACGGCCCGGGGCCGCGGGCGACGACCCTGGCGGGCACCGGCGAGTGGGGCCGCGACGGCGCGCCGTACCCGCACCCGTCGCCGCCGCCCTTCACCACCCTCGCCTGGCGGCTGAGCCACCTCGCCGAGCTGCTGACGCTCAGCGCCGACCACACGGCCGGCGAGCACCGGCTGACCCGCGACGACTACCGCAGCCGCGGCACCGCCGCGGAGGCGGTCGCCGCCTTCGAGGAGGGCGCGACCGCCTGGCGGGCTGCCCTGGAGGGTGCCGACGACACCGCGCTCGACACCATCGGGTACTGCACCTACCCGCACGGCAGCGCCGCCGAGGACCTCTTCCTCGACATCGTGTGGTGGGTCAACCAGGAAGTGCTGCACCACGGAGCCGAGATCGCGCTGCTCCGCGATCTGTACCGGTCGCGGCCGAGCTGAGCCCGCCCTCCGGCCGGGGAGTGCCACGCCGTGCGGTCAGGCGCGCAGCCACACCGCCGTGTCCCGCGGCAGGCGGCCGTCGGCGTCGAGCGGGCCGCTGGAGAGCAGCGTCCGCTCGTGCGGCGGCAGGACGACGGCCTCTTCGGACAGGTTGACCACGCACAGCAGGCCGTGCGGCCGGCCGAAGGCCAGGACTCCCTCCTCGGCGGGCAGCCAGGTCATGGGGCCGTCGCCGAAACCCTCGCCGGTCCGGCGCAGCAGCAGGGCCTCCCGGTACAGCGAAAGCATCGAACCGGGGTCCGTGCGCTGAACGTCCACGGCGTAGCGGGCCCAGTCCGCCGGCTGGGGCAGCCAGGGCTCGGACGCCGAACCGAACCCGCACCACGGTTCGCCGGCCGCCCAGGGCAGCGGCACCCGGCAGCCGTCTCGTCCCGGGTCGGTGCCGCCGGAGCGGAAGTGCATGGGGTCCTGGATGCGGTCCAGGGGGATGTCCGCCTCGGGCAGCCCGAGTTCCTCGCCCTGGTAGAGGTAGACCGAGCCGGGCAGGGCGAGGGTCAGCAGGGCGGCGGCGCGTGCGCGGCGGGTGCCGAGGGCGAGGTCGGTCGGTGTGCCGAAGGCCTTGTCGGCGAAGTCGAAGCCGGTCTCCTTGCGCCCGTAGCGGGTGACGGTCCGGGTCACGTCGTGGTTGCTGAGCACCCAGGTCGCGGGGGCGCCGACGGGTGCGTGCTCGGCGAGTGTGGCGTCGATGGTGCGGCGCAGGCGATCGGCTTCCCAGGGGCAGGTGAGGTAGTTGAAGTTGAAGGCGGTGTGCAGTTCGTCGGGTCGCAGGTAGCGGGCGAAGCGTTCGGCGTCGGGCAGCCAGACCTCACCGACGAACACGCCGCCGTACTCGTCGGCGATCGCTCGCCAGGAGCGGTAGATGTCGTGCAGCTCGTCCCGGTCGATGTACGGGTGCGGGTCGACGCCCTCCCGGAAGTCGGCGAGGGCCGGGTCCTTGGCGAGCAGTGCGGCGGAGTCGATGCGGACGCCCGCCACGCCGCGGTCGAACCAGAAGCGCAGGATGTCCTCGTGTTCGCGGCGCACGTCCGGGTGCGCCCAGTTGAGGTCGGGTTGTTCGGGAGCGAACAGGTGCAGGTACCACTCGCCGTCCGGGACCCGGTTCCAGGTGCCGCCCGAGAACTGTGACGGCCAGTCGTTGGGCGGGAGTTCGCCGTTCCTTCCGCGGCCGGGCCGGAAGTGGAAGCGCTCCCGTTCCGGACTGCCGGGTCCGGCGGCCAGGGCGGCGCGGAACCACGGGTGCCGGTCGGAGACGTGGTTGGGGACGATGTCGACGACGACCCGGATGCCCAGCTCGGCGGCTTCGGCGATCAGCTTCTCGGCCTCGGCGAGGGTGCCGAAGGCCGGGTCGACGGTGCGGTAGTCGGCGACGTCGTACCCGCCGTCGACCAGCGGGGAGGCGTACCAGGGGGTGAACCAGACGGCGTCGACACCGAGGGCGGCGAGGTGGGGCAGCCTCGCCCGGGCGCCCGCGAGGTCCCCGGTGCCGTCGCCGTCGCCGTCGGCGAAGCTGCGTGGGTACACCTGGTAGATGACGGCGTCGCGCCACCAGTTGTCGGTGCGGGGCGGGAGAGGGGCTGCCACGGTGCGGTCCTTTCGGGCAGGGTGGATCTTCGCCGTCGGCACGGAGGGCGGGGCGTCGGACGTGCCGACGGCGAAGGCTCGGGATACGGCGGTGAGGTGACGGGGTGTCGGCGCGGGCCGGGCGGGAAGTGTCCGCGCGGTCCGGTGACGGGTCAGCCCTTGAGCCCGCCGGCGGTGAGGCCGCTCATGATGTTGCGCTGGAAGATCAGGAAGATGAGCAGGGTCGGCAGGGAGGCGATCGTGAGCGCGGCGATCAGCACGTTCACGGGGACGCCGTTGGACAGCGAGTAGATGCCGACGTTGAGGGTTTGCAGGGCCGGGTCCGGAAGGGTGAGCATCGGCCAGAGGAAGTCCTTCCAGACGCCTACGACGGCGAAGATGGAGACCACGCCGAGGATCGGCCGGGAGATCGGCAGGACCACCGACCGGAGCGTGCGCATCGGGCTCGCGCCGTCCATGGCCGCCGCGTCCAGCAGTTCCTTCGGGATCGAGTCGAAGAACCGCTTCAGCAGGAAGATGTTGAAGGCGTTCGCCACCGACGGGAGCCAGATGGCCCAGGGCGTGTTGAGCAGGTTGCGTTCGACGATCGGAACGTCCAGCACGGTCAGGTACTGGGGGACGACGAGGACGGTCGCGGGGATCATCAGCGTCGCCAGCATCATGCCGAGGACGGCCTTGCCGAAGACGGGGCGCAGCTTGGAGAGCGAGTAGGCCGCGGCCACGTCGAGGACGAGCTGGAAGGCCAGGGCCCCGAACGCGTAGTACAGGGTGTTGAACAGCAGCTTGGCCAGGTCCATGACCTCCCAGGCCCGGCTGTAGTTGCCCGGTTCGAAGGAACCGGGGACCAGGGTCGGCGGGGTCCGGATCACCTCCTGGGCGTCCTTGAAGCCGCTGGAGACCAGCCAGTACAGGGGGCCGAGGAACACGAGGGTGAAGCCCCCGACGACGACGGCGAACGTCAGCCAGTAGACGGCCCTGCCCCGGGGCCGGGCGAGCTGGGCCGGTGATATGAGCGTGCGTGTGGACATGCTGGGCCTCTCCCGGTCCTACTCGTTCTCGGCGCGGCTGAGTTTGACGTACGCCGCCGAGAAACCGGCGAGGAGTACGAGCAGGAGCAGGCCGAGGGCCGCCGCGGCGCCGTAGTCGTTGAAGTTGAAGGCGTACTGGTAGATCAGGTGGACGACCGTCGTGGTCGACCCCTCGGGGTCGGCGCCGCCGGTGAGCAGGAAGGGTTCGACGAACACCTGCATGGTGGCGATGATCTGCATCAGCAGCATCAGCGACAGGATGAGCCGCGTCTGCGGGATCGTGACGTGCCAGATCTTCCGGAGCACACCGGCGCCGTCCAGCTCGGCGGCCTCGTACAGTTCGCCGGGGATGCCCTGGAGCGCGGCGAGGTAGATGAGGGCGGCGCCTCCCATGTTCATCCAGGTGGAGGCGATGACGACGGAGATCATCGAGGTGTCGGGGTCCTGGAGCCACTGCTGCTCCGGGATGCCGAAGAACCCGGTCATCTCGTTGAGCAGCCCGTATCCCGGGTCGTAGAGGTATTTGAACAGCAGCACCGAGGCGACCGGCGGGAGCATCACGGGCAGGTAGACCAGCAGCCGCAGGTACCCCTTGCCGTGCCGGAACTCGTTGATCACGACGGCGACCACGAACGGCACCGCGAAACCGAGGATTAGCGCCAGGACCGTGAAGAGCAGGGTGTTGCGCCAGGCCTGCCAGAACGCCGGGTCGTTGAAGACGGTGGTGAAGTTGTCCAGCCCCACCCAGGAGGTCTCGCCGCCGGCCGTGGTCTGGAAGGCCAGGAAGAACTCCCGGACCATCGGGTACCACGAGAAGGTCGCGAAGCAGATCACCGCGCCGATGAGGAACCCGTGGGCGGTGAGGTTGCGCCGCAGGCTCCGGGTGAAGCGTCCGCCGGGGGGCACGGGGTCCGCCGCGCGCGGCGGGGTGCGGCGGTGACTGGCCGCCTTTCTCGGGGTCAGGCTGGGGGCCGACATCGTCGCTCCTTGATGCTGGTCTGCCGGGGTGCTGTCGCGCGCGGCGAGGGGGGGTCGGGTCCGTGCCGCTCGGAGCAGCGGCGCCCGGCGGGGGCCCGGCGAGGCCGGCCCCGCCGGGGTCCGGTCACTGGTTGGCGAGGACTTGGTCGACCTGCTTCTCGGCCGTGTCCAGCAGCTTGTCGATGTCGGCGTCCTCGTTGGTGAGGATGCCGGACATGACGTTGTCCAGGACCTTGTAGATCTCCTGCGCCTTGGGCGGCTCGGCCTTGCCCGGGACGGGGTTGTCCATGAACGCCTTGAAGTTGGCGACCGGCATGGTGGCGTGCTCGACGCGTGCGGCGTCGTCCTTCTTCTTCGTCTCGCCCTGCCAGAAGTTGGGCTGCGGGATGCCGACCGGCAGACCGTCGGCCTTCTTGCGCGCCCAGTCGAACTCCCCCTTGCCGACCGTGAGGTTCTTGAAGTTCAGCCAGGCGATCGCGGCCTTGATCTTGTCGCCGGAGATGCCCTTTTTGATCATGTAGTTGTTGCCGCCGGCGAGGGTGTGCTCACCACCGGGGATCGGCCCCATGCCGAAGTTCTCGTACTCGGCCCCGAGCTGCTGGACCATGTAGGTGATGTCGTCGGGCGCCGCGAGGAACATGCCGAGCTTGTCGGTGGCGATCTGCTTCTGCAGGTCACCCCACTTCAGCAGCTGCGTCTTGCCCATGCTGTCGTCCTGCCAGCGCATGGCGTGCAGGTTCTCGGCGACCTGCCTGCCCTTCTCGTTGTTGAACGCCGCCTTCGTGCCGCTGTCGTCGACTATGTCGCCGCCGATGCTGTACATCTGCGCGGTGAAGTGCCAGCCGCCGGTGTTGCCCGCGCTGTACTCGCCGAAGCCGGCGATGCCGTCGCCGAGGCCGGCGATCTTCTTGGCCGCGGCGCGGACCTCCTCCCAGGTCTGCGGCGGGGTGTCGGGGTCGAGGCCCGCCCGCTCGAAGAGCTTGCGGTTGATCAGCAGGCCCATGGTGTAGTTGCTGGTGGGCAGGCCGTAGAGCTTGCCGTCCCGCTTGAGCGTGCCGAGGACGTTCGGGTCGATGTCGTCCAGTAGCGGCACGGTGGTGTCGTTGACGTACGCGGTGATGTCCTGCGCGCCGTCGTGGTCGAGCACCTGCGGCAGGTCGGTGAAGTAGGTGTAGAACACGTCCGGCTGGGACTTGGCCTTGAGCATGGCCGTGAACCGCGGGGGCTCCAGGCACTGGCCGGGCGTGGAGTGGCCCTCGATGGTGACGTTGGGGTACGTCTTGTGGAACTCCTTGACGTCCTCCTTCCACTCCTTCAGCTCGGCCGCCTTCGCCGCCGGGGGCATGCAGTCGATGGTGATGGTGACCTTCGTCTTCGGGTCCAGCGGAGCGGCGGGGTCCGAGGACCCGCCGTTCGAGGCCCCGGACTCGTCGCCGCTGCTGCTCGTGCCACAGGCAGCCAGCGCGGTGAGCGTGAGCGCGGAGACGAGGGTCATGGTGCCCGCACTGCGGACGCGGCGGAACCGAGCACTTCTCATGGGTGGACCCCTTCGGGCATGAACGTGGAAGGCGCCCCACCGCCGATGCCTGGTGGGGCGCCGCTCACTCAACCACCGCGAACAAGTGAACGCAATATCTCGCGCTGATTTCGTAATTGTTTGACAGTCAGGCGGGAATCACCGCGCGCAGACCGGCCGCCTGCGCGGTGGAGGCGCGGACGACGAGCTCGGGCTCGAACAGCAGCTCTCGGTGCGGCACGTCGCTGCCCTGGATCTGGGACGCCAGCAGCTCGACCGCCGCGCGCCCCATCGCCTCGATCGGCTGGCGCACCGTGGTCAGCGGGGGCTCGGTGCAGGTCATGAACGCGGAGTCGTCGTAACCGACCACGGACACGTCGTCCGGCACCCGCAGACCGCGCCGGCGCGCGGCCCGCACCGCCCCCAGGGCCAGCGGGTCGCTGGCGCACACGATCCCCGTCACCCCGCGCTCCAGCAGGCGCGCCGCCGCTGCCTGGCCGCCCTCCAGGGAGAACATCGACCGCTCCACGAAGGCGTCGTCCAGACGGCCGCCGGCGGCCCGCGCGGCGGCCCGCAGTCTGCGCCCGGAGGGGATGTGGTCCGCGGGGCCGAGCACGAGCCCGATCCGCTCGTGCCCCAGCGACACCAGATGGCGCCAGGACTGCTCCGTCGCCACGGCGTCGTCGCAGGCCACACACGGGAAGTCGAGCCCCTCTATCGCGGCGTTGACCAGCACCACCGGGATGCGGCGCTCGGCGAGCAGCCGGTAGTGCTCGTGCGGCGCGTCCGCCTGCGCGAACAGCCCTCCCGCGAAGACGACCCCGGAGACCTGCTGCTGGAGCAGCAGCTCGACGTAGTCCGCCTCCGACACGCCGCCCTTCGTCTGGGTGCACAGCACCGGGGTCAGCCCCTGCTGCGCCAGCGCGCCGCCGATCACCTCGGCGAACGCCGGGAAGATCGGGTTCTGCAGCTCCGGCAGCACCAGGCCCACCAGGCGGGCCCGCTCGCCGCGCAGTTGCGTCGGACGCTCGTAGCCCAGCACGTCCAGCGCCGTCAGCACCGACTGCCGGGTCGACTCCGAGACCCCGGGCTTGCCGTTGAGGACCCGGCTGACCGTGGCCTCGCTGACCCCAACCTTCTTCGCCACCTGAGCAAGTCGTCGCGTCATGAACGCAAGCGTAGCGCAAGCTCCGCAAGAGCTTGCGCTACGCGTTTCGGCCGAGGTCGTCTGCCCGGGTCCTTCCGCCGGCCTCCTACGGGTCGTCCGCGGTGCGGGTGACGGTGTCGCTGTTCGGGGACTGGTTGCCCGCCGCGTCCCTGGCGCGCACGCAGTTCTCATACGTCCCCGATCTCGGCCCCGCCGCGGACGGCGGGGCCGGTCAGTGGGATGGGCGGACGCGGTGCGCCACCGCGGCCGGCGCACCGGTGGGGGTGTCCGGAGCGCCGGCGCACCCTCGTGCGGTGGTGCTCAGTTCGCGGAACCGTGGAAGACGAACTGGGACCCGGGCTCCTTCACGACGTCTCCCTCCGCCGAGTCGGTGATGGTGACGTCCGTGAGGGTCGCGCTGCCGCGGGCCCCGCCCATCGCGAGGATCCCGGAACCGTTGTTGGACTTGTCGATGGTCACGTTCTGGATCTGCACGCCCGGCGTGGCACCGCCGCCCGTCTTGAACTGGATGCCGTCGTAGGTCGAGTCGCGGATGTCCGTGTCGCGGATCGTGACGCCGGGGATGTCGTGGCCCTGGGCGAACAGGGTGATGGCGCCGAACTCCTGCGCCTCGCCCCAGAACGCGCCGCCCGTGCGGTACAGCCCGTTGTTGGCGATCAGCGTCCGTCCGGAGAAGGGCAGCGGGTCGTGGTCGGTGGCGAGCATGATCCCGGGGTAGTTCATCGTGTCGGAGATCAGGCTGTTCTCGACCGTGTTGCCGTACCCGCCGTAGATCGCCACGCCGTTGGCCCGCCAGGGCAGCTGGATGGTGTTGTTGCGGAAGTGGTTGTCGTGGCCGATGTCGGCCGAGGTGTCCTTCACGTACTTGCTGGCCCACACCGCGAGGGCGTCGTCACCGGTGTTGCGGAAGGAGGAGTTGTGGACGGTCGAGTTGCGGGTGCCGTTGGCGAAGTTGACGCCGTCGGCGTAGGTGTTGCGGATCCGTACGCCGCTGAACTCGACCCCGTCGCCGGGTCCCCACAGCTCGGGGATGTTGGTGTAGTCGCGGCCCACCCAGGCACCGACGTTGGCGTGCTCGATCCACACGTTGGTGATCCTGGTGTCCTTGCCGAAGCGTCCGTTGAGGGCCACGCCGCCCTCGTGGCCGCCGTCGCCGCCGCGGATGGTGCCGGAGCCGAAGATGGCGATGTCGGAGATCCTGGTGTTGTCGTCGATGTCGAAGCCGAAGTTGCCCTCGTGGGGGTGGTTGATGCCGCCGGCCTCGTGCGGCGGGGTGAGCGAGTACAGCTGGGAGTGCCACATGCCGGCGCCCCGGACGGTGACGTCGCGGATGCCGACCTGGTTGTACTGGCCGCGGTTGTGCGGGTCGTCGGTCAGGATCTTCTTCTCCTGGCGCCACTGGCCCGCCGGGATCCAGACGCAGGGGATCTCGCCCTTCTGGTCGGCGGTGACGGCGCGCTGAATGGCGTCCGCGTCGTCGATGCCGTCGTTGGGGACGGCGCCGTAGGCGGTGATGGACGCGCACTGCTCCGGCTTGGCGGCCGGCGGCGCGACCTGCTCCAGGTCGATCAGGTCGATGATGTAGAAGGCCGCGTCGTCGCCGGAGTCGCGCTGGAGGCGGAAGGTGGTGCCCGCCGGGTAGGTGTCGGTGAGCAGCGCGTGGGACTCGTCGAACAGCCGCCGGGCGTCGCCGCCGGGTCGGTTGGTCAGGCCCTCGGGGTCGTCGGTGTTGCCGTAGAGCCAGCTGTGCTTGGACGACAGGGTCAGCTTGCGCACGAACTCGCCGTTCGCATAGAGGCTGATGGTCTTCTCCTGGCCGCCGCCGCCCGGGGCGTCCGGTATGGAGTTGCGCACGACGATCGAGTTGGTGGACGTCGTGGAGGTGAACTCGACATACTCGCCGGTGGAGTCGAGGCGCACCGACTCGCGGCCGGAGGACTCGGTGGCGAAGTTGGTGTGCCCGAAGGTCCGCTTGGCATCGGCCTTGAGCAGGGTGCCGTTGTGCCGTCCGTCCTCGGCCTCGTACTCGGCGTAGGGCACGGCCGCGCCGCGACCGACGACGAGGGAGCGGGCGAAGGTGTTGTTGTCCTCGTTGGTCTCCTCGACCACGTCGGTGGCGTCGGCCGTCGCGGTCAGCGTGGCCCCGCCGCTGGTGGCGGTCCAGCTGCCGCTGACGGCCACGGTGGCGGTGCCGCCGGCCGGGATGCCGTCCGTGGTGCCGTTCAGGGTGGTGCCGCCGACGGTGAGGCGGGTGACGGATCCGGCGGGCACCGCGCTGGTGCCGCGGTTGTGCACCTTGACGGTGAAGGTGACCTCGGCGCCGACGGCCGGGGCGGCCGGGTCGGTGGTGATGCCGGTGACTTCCAGGTCCGGTCCGGGGGCCCGGCCGACGACCAGCTTCGAGGCGGCGTTGCGGCTGTTGTTGCTGTCGTCGAGCTCGGTGACCTTGCCGGACGGGTCGACCACGGCGGAGACGGTATAGCTGCCCGTGGGCCGCTTGCCGACCTCGACCGGGACCTTGGCCGAAGCGCCGGCGGCCAGCGCACCGACCTCGGCGCTGCCGGCGACCGTGCCTTCCAGGCTGACGTCCACGGTGGCCGCGGGCGACGCGGCGGTACCGGCGTTGCGGACGGTCGCCTCGACGGTGACCGGGTCCGCCTCGGACGGGGAGGCGGGTGACCAGGTCAGGTCGGTGAGGGTCAGGTCGGGGGCCGGGGCGGCCGTGCCGACGACCTCGAACTCGGCGACCTGTCCGCCGGGGGCGCCGGTGTTGCCGGAGAACTGCAGGCGTACGTCCGCGTACCGGCCGGAGACCGGGATGGTCACAGTGTTCTTGTTCTCCGAGGGGCTGAACACGTAGTCGGCCCGGTCCGTGAGCGAGGTGAAGCCCGACTCCGCGGCCTTGCGGCCCAGCACCTGGATGCTCTGGGTGCGCTTGCTCCAGGCCGGGTCCGGGTTCAGCCTGACGACGACGCCGGTCAGGTCGGCGTCGGCGCCGAGCTTCGCGGTCAGCGCCGCGGACTGGCCGCTCGCCTCCCAGTAGGTGGAGGTGCTGCCGTCGTTGGCGTTGGGCGCGACGTAGTTCTGGGTGTGCGACGACGCCTCGATGGGCTTGCGCAGCGCCAGGTTGGTGCCCGTCGGCGGAGGTTCGCCGGGGCCCTGGTCGCCGGCCTCGCCGCGGACCTCCACCTCGGACAGCTGGGCGGCGTTCCAGCCGGTGTTCCCGGTGATCCGCACGCGTACGTACCGCGCCTCGCCGGTGGCGTCCACCACCACGGTGTTGCCGGACGAGGGGGAGAACGCGCGCTCGGCACTGTCGGCCAGACCGGTGAAGTCCCTGCCGTCGGTGCTGCCCTGGACGCTGAGGGTCTCGGTGCGCGCCTCCCACTGCGCCGGGAGCTTGAGCACCACCTCGTCGACGTCGGCCGTGCTTCCGAGGTCGATCTGCACCCACTGCGGGAACGAGCCCGCGGGGCCTTCCCAGTAGGAGGCCTGGCTGCCGTCGGTGACGTTGCCCGCCGGGTAGCCGCTGTGCGCTCCGCCGGCCGTCACCGGTCTGCCGAGCGCCAGGTTCGCCGCCTGAGCCGCGGCGTCCGGCGTGCCCGCCGCGGCGTTCGCTGTCACCGGGAGCGGCCCTGCGGCCAGCAGCCCCGCCGTCACCAGGCCGGCGCACCACCGCCGGCCGTGATGCCTTCGTCTCATGTGCCCTCTCATCCCCTTCCCCGGCGCCCGACGACGGTCCCGTCGCCTCTTTTCCAGAGCGCTCATCGGAAAGTTGAGTTAGATCGTCGATTTCTTGCAATGCTGAGGGCACAGGTTTCTACCAGGTATCGACTTTGTCAACGGTTCGGTACGCAACAGTTGTTGGCCCAGGACCCGGGCCCGGGGACAGCACCCGGCCGATACGTGCACGAGACCGAACCGTTTGTTGTAGCCGTACGCCCATGCGAAGTTGTCGAGGAGGGACCAGGCGTAGTGGCCGCGTACGGCGACGCCGTCCGCCATGGCGCGGGCCACGGCCCTCAGGTGGCCGTCGAGGGAGGAGATCCGCTCGGCGTCGCGCACCGCCACGTCGGCCGTCAGTACGTCATCCCCGGCCGAGCCGTTCTCGGCGATCCGGATCGGCCGCAACGCGTCCCCGTACCGGTCCCGCAGGGAGACGAGCAGGTCGTGCGGGGTGTGCGGAGCGACCGGCCAGCCATGGCCGTGCACCGGGCCCCCGGAAGACCGGCCCCCTCGAAGCGGTTGTCGTCGGCCGTGCGCGAATCCGGGTCCGCCTCCCGGTACGGCGCGCCGCGGACGGAGGCCGGGTACCGCCCCTTCAGCAGCGGCTCGGTCCAGATGAGGTTGCGCTGGGTGGTAGTGGTCGCATGCGACATCACCGTGGCGCCGCCGAGCACCGCTCCGGGGCGCCGCACGAACGTGACCCAGATGGAGGGGCCTCGGCCGTCTTCTCGGGCCGCGCCCTCGATCTGGTACGCCGCCGTGGCGGCGCCGAAGACGAAATGGGGCAGGAAGGGAGGAAAGTCACCCACAGGATGCCTGCGTCCTGTCGACGACGATACGGCGCACCATGCTGTGGAACTGAACCGGTTTTGCACAGTGCCCGCGTACTGCGCGGGTACGCCCCGCAGATCCTGGACTGCACACAGGGCCGGATCCGCCTCGCCAGCCGCCGGGAGGAGACGGCGCTCGAAGCGGGCCGGTCCGGCTACGCGCCGGCCGGTGAGGGGAACCGGGTCTCGGGCCCGGGAACGCTCTTCCGTGCCACCGCCGCCATTCCTTCCGGGAACTGAACCGCAGCTAAACTTAACCGGTTTCGCTCGAATGGTTGTCTGCGCACACATCTCCTTCTAGCCTCACTTCCAGTCGCCGAAGTGAGGCGTTCACCGCCACCCGCCTTCCCCTTGAGCAGGGCAGTGCTTCTGCCCTGCTCAAGGCGAATGACGGAGCGGTCCTCCTCGGCGGTACGACGTCCCGCTGCCCGGTGCGAGCCGCACACCGAAGCCCGGGCAGCGGGGTTCCCCTCCGGCTCGCAGCCTCCCTTTCCTCGCCCGGTCACGGCCGGGACCGGTGAGTCTGCGTGTCCGCGTCCGCGACAACCCTGGGAGCAGCATTGAGAAGAAGACTGGCCACCGCGGCGGGAGCGTTGCTGGCCGTCGCGACCTCGCTACTGGCCACGCCGTCCGCGGCACAGGCGGAGACGTCCCGCGCACAGGCGGACACGACGCCCGCACAGACGGAGACGCGGGCGGCATCCGGCTTCCGCGTCGGTGACGGCCGCCTGCTGGACGCCAACGGCGAGGACTTCGTCATGCGCGGCGTGAACCACGCCCATGCCTGGTACCCCACGAGAACGCCCCGGGCGCTGAAGGACATCAAGGCGCTGGGCGCCAACTCCGTCCGCGTGGTCCTCGCCACGGGAGACCGCTGGACCAGGACCGAGGCCGCCGACGTCGCCGCGATCGTCGCCCAGTGCAAGCAGAACCGCCTGGTCTGCGTCCTGGAGGCGCACGACACCACCGGCTACGGCGAGCAGGCGGGGGCGGTGCCGCTGTCCCGTGCCGTGGACTACTGGGTGAGCATCAAGGACGCGCTCCTGGGCCAGGAGAAGTACGTCGTCCTCAACCTCGGGAACGAACCGCACGGCAACACCGGCTACACGGCATGGACTTCGGACACGCGGAACGCCATCGTGCGCATGCGCGACGCCGGATTCGGCCACACCCTCGTGGTCGACGCGCCCAACTGGGGCCAGGACTGGTCTTTCACCATGCGGGACAACGCCGACCGGGTGTTCGCCGCCGACCCCGACCGCAACACGGTGTTCTCGATCCACATGTACGGCGTCTTCGACACCGCGGCCGAGGTGACCGACTATCTGAACCGGTTCATCGAACGGCGTCTGCCCATCGTGGTGGGCGAGTTCGGCCACGACCACTCCGACGGCAACCCGGACGAGGACGCGATCCTGGCCGCCACCCGGCAGCTCGGCGTCGGTTACCTGGGCTGGTCCTGGAGCGGCAACGGCGGCGGCGTCGAATACCTCGACATGGCCACCGGCTTCGACGCCTCCCGGCTCACCGACTGGGGCCGGCGCATCTTCGAGGGCGCCGACGGCATCCGGCAGACCGCGCGCGAGGCCAGCGTCTTCGCCTCCGGCCCGGGCGACGGTTCCCCCGGGGGAAGCTGTGCGGTCGGCTACCGGCTCAGCGACTGGGGCGACTGGGGCGACTGGTTCAACGCGGACGTGACCGTACGCAACACCGGAACGACGGCCGTGAAGGGCTGGCGGCTCGACTTCGCCTTCCCCGGGGATCAGAAGCTGCACCGGGTCTGGAACGCCCGGGCGACCCAGCAGGGCGGCCAGGTGCGGGCCACCCACGAGTCCTGGACGGAGACGATTCCGGCCGGCGGCACCGTGAGCTTCGGCTTCAACGGCTCCTCCGCCGGGCCCAACGGGGCTCCCGCCTCCTTCGCCCTCAACGGCTCGGCCTGCACGAAGAGCTGACAGGGGGTCACCGCGCGCAGGGCCGCACCCAGAGGGTGCGGCCCTGCGCGCGTTCACCGCCTACGGGCCGGCCTCCGGCGCCCGGGCGGTGGAGCCGCGTGGTGTCAGGGTGGGCGTCGGCGCCTGGTGCGCACCGGTGTGCGTTCCGCTGATCACGTCGAACAGGACACGCGCCACCTCGGCACCGAAGTGGTGCACGTCGTGACTCATCGCCGACAGCGTCGGGTGAGTGATGCGGCACAGCTGGGAGTCGTCCCAGGCGACCAGCGACAGGTCGTCGGGGACCGTGAATCCCATCTCGGCGGCGACACCCGCGCCGGCGACCGCCATGATGTCGTTGTCGTAGACGATCGCGGTGGGACGGTCCGCGGCGAGCAGCAGCGAGCGGGTGGCGCGGGCGCCCTCCTTCTCGTCGAAGCCCGTGGCCATCTGCCGGGCCTCCTCCAGCCCGAGGTCCCGTGTGGTGGCCGCGAAGGCGCGTTCCCGGATGGCGCTGTGGCCGAGGTCGGCCGGGCCGCCGACGCGGGCGATCCTGCGGTGGCCGAGGGCCGCCAGGTAACGGACGGCCTCGGCGACCGCGGAGGCGTCGTCGGTCCACACCGCCGGGAACGGGCCGGTGAGGGAGGGGTGGCCGACGGCGACGGCGGGCATCCCGATGCCCTGCAGGGACGGCAGCCGGGGGTCGTTCTCGCGGAAGTCCACCAGGATCGCCCCCGCGATCATCCGGCCGCCCCACCACTCCTTGTAGAGGGCGATCTCCTCGTCGAGGTCGCGCACCAGCCGCAGCAGCAGCGAGCAGGACCGCTCCACCAGGACGCTCTCGATACCGGAGATGAAGTCCATGTAGAACGGTTCGAGGCCGAGCAGCCGGGCGGGCCGGCACAGGGCGAGGCCGACGACGTCCACCCGCCGGCTGGACAGGCTGCGCGCGGTCGCGCTCGGGGCCCAGCCCAGTTCCCGGGCCGCCGCGAAGATCCGCTCCCGGGTGGCGGCGGACACCCCGGGCTTGTGGTTGAAGGCCAGCGACACCGCACCCTTGGACACCCCGGCCCGGGCGGCGACGTCCTTGATCGTGACCCGCTCCGCCGAGCCACTCACGTCACGTCCACGCAGTGCAGAGCGGCCCTGACGTCCTCCACGCCGACGGTGCCGCAGCCGGTGACCCGCATGCGTGTCCGCTCCCCGGGCAGCAGGGTCTGCAGGCCGCGGTCGCAGACGGCGGCGGGGCCGAGCCGGTCGGCCTGGAGCAGAAGATCTCGGACGAGGGTACGGGCGCTCACCACGATGTCGACTCTATCCTCCCGTCCGGCCACGGGCTCCACGTCGACGTCGTAGGCGGGCCGCGGGTAGGCGAAGTCCTTGTCGGCGACCGGGAAGTGCAGCGCGCGCAGCCCGTCGGCGTCGGCCACCAGGAACTCCTTGCCGGACTGCCGGTCCGGCACGAGGCCGGGGGGCACCGGGAGCCGCACGACCGAGCGGGGCTCGGCGGTCACGTCGAGGACGCCCTCGCGAACCGGGGTCCCGTCCGCTTCCGACCGGCGCAGCGTCACCGTCGTCCGCCACGGCCCGGCGGACTGGTTGACCGCGGCGAGCACCGGGCCGTCGGTGCCCGGCTGGAGGGTCAGCAACCGGTCGGCGTACACCCGGCGCAGCTCGTGGTACAGGGGCTTGAGGCGGCCGTCGCCGTCGATGGCGGCCCAGGAGGTGACGGGCCAGCAGTCGTTGAGCTGCCAGACGACCGTGCCGGCGCAGACGGGCCAGTGCGAACGCCAGTGCTCGATGCCCGCCGCGACGGCACGGGCCTGCACGAGCTGGGTCAGGTAGTGCCAGCGGTCGAAGTCGCCCTCGGGCAGGGGGAAGTGGCGGGCGACGCCGCGGTCGAGCTTGCCGTTGCCGTCCTCGGCCTTCTGGTGGTGGAGCATCCCCGGGGAGTCGGGGGCGAGGTCCTCACCGGGCAGGGCGCGCCGCAGGGTGGCCTGCGCGGGCGGTGCCTGCCAGCCGAACTCCGCGACGAACCGGGGGACGCTCGCCCGGTACTCGGCGTAGTCCCGGCGGTTCCACACCTCCCAGGAGTGATGGGTGCCGTGCGCCGGGTCGTTGGGGTGGCGGTCCCAGGAACCGGACCAGGGGCTGCCGGCGGTGTAGGGGCGGGTCGGGTCCAGCTCGGCGACGATGCGGGGCAGCAGGCCGAGGTAGTAGCCCTCGCCCCAGGAGTCCCCGGCCAGCGGGCCCTCCCAGTCCCAGTCGCGAAAGCCCCACAGGTTCTCGTTGTTGCCGTTCCACAGCACGAGCGAGGGGTGCGGCATGAGCCGGACAACGTTGTCACGCGCCTCGGCCTCCACCTCGCCGCGCAGCGGCTGCTCCTCGGGGTAGGCGGCGCAGGCGAAGAGGAAGTCCTGCCACACCATCAGGCCCAGCTCGTCGCAGGCGTCGTAGAAGGCGTCGTCCTCGTAGATGCCGCCGCCCCACACCCGCACCAGGTCGATGTTGGCCTCGGCGGCCTGGGTGAGCCGGGTCCGGTAGCGCTCGGGGGTGAGGCGGGAGGGGAAGGCGTCGTCGGGGATCCAGTTGACGCCGCGGGCGAAGATCCGCACGCCGTTGACGACGAGGGTGAAGCCGGTGCCGTGCTCGTCGGCCGTGCGGTCCAGCTCGACCGTGCGGAAGCCGATCCGGCGGTGCCAGGTGTCGAGGAGGGCGCCCTCGTCGTCGCCCAGGGTGAGGTGGAGGTCGTACAGGGGCTGTTCGCCGTAGCCGCGCGGCCACCACAGGCGCGCACCGGGCACCTCCAGGTCGAGCACCGCCTCGTCGCCGTCGAGGACGGCCTCGGCGCGGGCGCCGGCCACCCGGGCCTCGGCGCGCAGCGCGCGTCCCCGCCCCGGTGCGGTGCGTTCGATCTCCAGCCGTACCTGCACCCGGCCGGTGTCCTCGTCCACGGTGACCAGGGGGCGCACGTGGGCGATGCGGGCGGTGGACCAGTGCTCCAGCCGCACCGGACGCCAGATGCCGGCGGTCACCAGCGTCGGGCCCCAGTCCCATCCGAAGTTGCAGGCCATCTTGCGGATGTACTGCGACGGTTCCGGATAGACGTTGGGCCGCTCCCCCGTGGCGGCGCGCACGGCCGCGGCCTCGTCGTAGGCGGAGGCGAAGCGGACCTCCAGCCGGCCGGTGCGGCCGGTGACGTCGAAGCGGTGGCGGCGGTGCATGTTGCGGGTGGTGCCGACCGGGCGGCCGGCCAGCGTCAGGTACGCGGCCGTGTCGAGGCCGTCGAAGACCAGGTCGGTGCGCTCGTGCGCACTGTCGTACTCCAGGTGACGGACGTAGGTCCAGGCGCGCCGCCCCACCCACGCGACGTCGGTCTCGTTGCGGCCGGTGAACGGGTCGGGGATGACCCCGGCGGCCAGCAGATCGGTGTGGACGCAGCCGGGCACCGTGGCCTTGAGCAGTTCCTCCCCATGGCACAGGCTCCAGCCCTCGGTGAGCTGGGTGACGTCCTTCATGGCGCGGCTCCAATCGCCTGACTCAGGCCGGTGGATGGTCGACGGCCGACAACCTAACCCCGCTGATCAGCCACTGTCCATAAACCGGTCTAGTGATCACGAGTTTCGTGCCTCATCGATTTCAGCACGTCAGATCCATCCACTCGACCCCTCGGGTAACGATTGGGCATCGCGCCGGATATCGGAGCTTTACCGGTTCACACCCGCCTGCCATAGTGCCGACATCCCACCCGCAGAGCTGAGCCGCGAACCTGAAGGAGCTGGGCACATGGGGAAGAAGAAGACGCTCACGGGAGCGCTTCTGGCCGTCGCGATCCTGACCGTCACGGGATGCGGCGGACAGGGCGCGGCCACCGGTGAGACGGCGAAGCCACCCGCCGGTCCCGCCGACGCCTCGGGCACCATCAAGGTCCTGACCCACCGCACCGACCTCGTCCAGGACGGGACGATGGACGAGTACGCCGCCGAGTTCAACAAGATCTACCCCAAGGTGAAGGTGGAGTTCGAGGCCCTCACCGACTACGAGGGTGAGGTCAGGATCCGGATGAACACGGAGGACTACGGCGACGTCCTGATGATCCCGGCCGCCGTCGCCAAGAACGACTACCCGAAGTTCTTCGCCCCGCTGGGCGGCGCCGGAGAGCTGGGCGGCAAGTACCGCTTCAGCGACAAGAGCGAGGTCGGCGGCAAGGTCTACGGCATCGCCAGCTTCGGCACCGCCAACGGCTTCCTCTACAACAAGGCGGTCTGGAAGAAGGCCGGCATCACCGAGTGGCCGGCCACCCCCGAGGAGTTCCTCGCGAACCTGAAGGCCATCGGGTCCAGGACGGACTCGGTGCCGTACTACACGAACTTCAAGGACGGCTGGCCACTGACCGCGTGGAGCAACAGCATCGGCTCGGTCACCTGCGACGCCGAGGCGAACGACAAGCTCGCCGGGCCGGTGTCCCCGTGGCGGGAGGGCAGCGAGCTGCACACGATCGACTCGCTGCTCCACGACATCGTCGAGGGCGGCCTGTCCGAGAAGGACCCCAACACCACCAACTGGGAGGCGTCCAAGGGCATGATCGCCAAGGGGGAGGTCGCCACCATGCAGCTGGGCTCCTGGGCCATCACCCAGATGCGCGACGCGGCGCGACGGGCCGGCACCGACCCGGACGACATCGGCTTCATGCCCTTCCCGGCACAGAAGGACGGCGCGTACTGCGCCGTCCTCGCCTCCGACTACCAGCAGGCGGTCAACATCCACTCCGGCCACAAGACCGCCGCGCGGGCCTGGATCGACTGGTTCACGGAGGAATCCGGCTTCTCCGCCGAGGAGGGCGCCGTGCCGGCGCTGAAGTCCGCCCCGATGCCCAGCACGCTCGGGGACTTCCTTGACAACGATGTCACCCTCCTGGAGCGCTCCGAGGCCGAGACCGGCGCGGTGAACGCGATCGACAACGCGGCCGAGATCGGCCTGAACAAGCCGGACTACCGGCAGAAGCTCATCGACACCGCTCGCGGTGCGCGGAAGGGCAACGTGCGGGACTTCTTCGCGGACCTCGACAAGAGGTGGAACGAGGCGGCCAGGACCGTGGGTTCCTGACGCACCACGGGCGCCCTCCCACTCCCCCAGCCGTCGCTCACCGGCCCCGCCCCCGGACCCGCGGACGGGGCCGGCCGCCCGCCGCGGATCAGCGGA
The DNA here is from genome assembly GCF_047946815.1 of Streptomyces hamibioticus. Classification (NCBI taxonomy): domain Bacteria; kingdom Bacillati; phylum Actinomycetota; class Actinomycetes; order Kitasatosporales; family Streptomycetaceae; genus Streptomyces; species Streptomyces hamibioticus. Next base: position 6,783,495 of record NZ_JBKKQY010000001.1, on the reverse strand, counting down.
CGACGAAAGGCCCGACATGCCAGAGACGATCGACACGGCACCCGCGAAAGTGCCAAGCGCCGCCCGTCCCCACCAGGCGGTGCGCCGGCCCCCGCCCCCACGCGGCACCCTGCTGCGCCGCCTCACTCCGTGGCTCTTCCTCGCGCTCCCCCTGGGCCTGCTGGTCACGTTCACCTACGTGCCCGTGGGGAACATGATCTACTTCAGCTTCACCGACTGGGACGGCGTCAGCCCCGACCGCGACGTCACGGGCTTCGACAACTACCGGCAGATCTTCACCCGCTCCGAGCTGTTCCGGGTGTTCTTCGTCAGCCTCTACTACCTCGCGGCCTCCGCCGTGCAGATCGCGATCGCCCTGTACTTCGCGACCGTCCTCAGTTTCGACCTGCGCTTGAGGAACCTCTTCAAGGGGATCCTGTTCTTCCCCTACCTGATCAACGGCGTGGCGATCGGCTTCGTCTTCCTCTACTTCTTCCAGGACGGCGGCACGCTCGACTCGGTGCTGTCCTGGTTCGGCGCCGGCTCCGACCACGCGTGGCTCGGCGACCCCACGTCGGCGAACACCTCGCTCGCCGGGGTCTCCGTGTGGCGGTTCACCGGACTGAACTTCGTGCTGTTCCTGGGCGCGATCCAGTCGATTCCCGCCGAGCTGTACGAGGCGGCCGAGCTGGACGGGGCCACCCGGTGGCAGCAGTTCCGGCACATCATCGCCCCGAGCATCCGGCCGGTGGTCAGCCTCAGCGTCATCCTGGCGATCTCCGGGTCCCTGTCCGTGTTCGAGATCCCGTACATCATGACCGGCGGCGCGACCGGCACCGAGACGTTCGTCATCCAGACGGTCAAGCTCGCCTTCCAGTTCAACAAGACGGGCCTGGCGTCGGCCGCCGCGGTCGTCCTGCTGCTGATCATCCTGCTGATCACCTGGATCCAGCGCCGTGTCCTGCCCGACGAGAAGGTGGACCTCGTATGACCACGCTCCTGCCCGCCCGGCGCCGTCGCCGGATCGCACCGGCCCTGACCTACCTGTCGCTGGTCGTCGCGTCGCTGATCGTGCTGGTCCCGCTCGCCGTCGTCTTCCTGACCTCGCTGAAGACGTCCGAGGAGGTCGCCGACGGCGGCGCGCTGTCGTTGCCGGACGACTGGCTCAACTTCGGCAACTACGCGACGGCGTTCACCGACGGCAGGATGCTCTCGGCCTTCGGGAACACGGCGTTCATCCTGCTCTTCTCGATCACCGGAACCGTCCTCATCGGGTCGATGACGGCCTACGCCGTCGACCGGTTCGACTTCCGCGCGAAGAAGCCGGTCATGGCGCTGTTCCTGATCGCCACCCTGGTCCCGGGGGTCACCACCCAGGTCGCCACCTTCCAAGTGGTCAACAGCTTCGGCCTGTTCAACAGCCTCTGGGCGCCCATCCTGCTCTACATGGGGACGGACATCGTCTCGATCTACGTCTTCCTGCAGTTCATCCGGGGGATCCCGGTCTCCCTCGACGAGGCCGCACGCCTGGACGGGGCGAACGCCCTCACCATCTACTGGAAGATCATCCTGCCCCTGCTGAAGCCGGCCGTCGCCACCGTCGTGATCATCAAGGGGATCACCGTCTACAACGACTTCTACATCCCGTTCCTCTACATGCCCGCGGAGGAACTCGGCACCATCTCCACCGCGCTGTTCCGCTTCAAGGGACCCTTCGGGGCGCACTGGGAGCACATCTCGGCCGGCACGGTCCTGGTGATCGTGCCGACCCTGCTGGTGTTCCTGTTCCTGCAGCGCTACATCTACAACGGCTTCGCGCAGGGAGCGACCAAGTGACGCCGGCGGCTGTGCCCCGAGCCGTCAGCGCAGCAGCGCCTCCGCGCACTCCTCCGTGAGGTTCTCGGCGTACCGCGGCAGCGGCGTGCCCGCGCGCAGGTGGCGGCGGACCACGGACAGCGGCAGGTCGACCAGGGCCAGGGCGACCCGGTCGCGGCCCTGCTCGTCCGTGGCACCCAGGGCCTCGGCGAGGGCATGCAGGGAGGCGTACACCCGCCGGTTGCCGGAGTCGGCACGCCGGGTGTGCTCCTCGGACCACTCGGCGCGGCCGAAGTCGGCGGCACCGTAGAGGAGCAGGGCGGCTTCGTCCGGATGCTCCCGGCTCCAGGCGACCACGTGGCGGGCGGCGGCACGCGCCGCCCGGCGCGGGTCGCTCTCGCTGCCGAGGACGGCGTGGTAGCCCTCCTGGAAGCGCTCGACGGTCCGCAGCCACACCTCGGCAAGAAGTGCCGTGCGCCCGGCGAAGCGGTGGTAGAGGGAGCCGCTGGGGGCGCCGACGGCCTGGGCGACCGCCGACATGGTCACGGCGGCCGGTCCGCCGGCGGCGGCGAGACGGACGGCGGCGTCGAGGAGCTGGTCGGTGTGGAAGCGGGGTGGTCTCGCCATGAATCAGAGAGTACCCTCCAATTTATTGGAGAGAGGTCTCCAATATGAGGGAGGGAGGACGCATGGGCGTCCACAACGTGCACGAACGCCTGTTGGCCGCCGAGGAGGGCGAGGTGGGGGCGCTCATCGACACCCTGGCGAGCGGGGACGGCGACCGGCTGTGGCCCGGCCACCACTGGTCGCCGATGGAGTTCGACCGCCCGCTGGGGCCCGGCGCGGTGGGTGGCCACGGGCCCGTGCGGTACTCCGTGTCGGGATACGCACCCGGGCGCTGGATCCGCTTCGAGTTCACCGGCCCCCGGGGCTTCCACGGCTTCCACGAGCTGGCCGTGCTGCCGGCCGGCCCGCAGCACACGCGGCTGCACCACACATTGACGATGTCCACCAGCGGACTGGCCCGGCTCACCTGGCCGCTGGCCTTCCGCCCCATGCACGACGCCTGCATGGAGGATGCCTTCGACCGCGCCGAACTCGCCTGCACGGGATCGGTGTCCCGCCCGGCCCGGTGGTCCCCGTACGTCCGCTTCCTGCGCGCGTTGGTCGCCCGCGCCATCCGCCGAGACCGGAGTACCGCTGCCGCTCTTTGAGACACCCAAAGAGAACCTTATTTGCTTTATGCCCTATTTGTCGCACTATTCTGGTCGATCGTCGGCCGGGCCGTGGAGCGCCGCGGTGACGGCGGAGCCAACAGGGTTGGAGGGACGCCCGGTATGCGCATGCAGACACCCGGAAGCCGTCCGTGGCCTCCTGGCGAACCCACCGCCGCGGTGCCGTCCGCCGGGCTGCCGGGCACCGGCCCACCGGCGGCCGCCCCGCGATGGGACACGGCCGGCTGGGCGGACGCCACGCGGGCCACCGTGGCGGCCGGTGTGTCCTGGCAGGTGTGCGACAGCCTGTTGCACCAACCGCAGCCGTACAGCGGTGCGCTGGCAGCGCTGCTCGTCGTGGAGACCACCGTCGTGGGAACGGCCGCGTCCGCGGCCCGGTACGCGGCGGGATGCCTGATCGGCGCGGTGCTCGCCGTGCCGGCCGCCCTGCTCGGCGGGCCGGACGTGGTGGGCCTGGGGCTGATCGTCTTCGTCTGCGTGCTGACGACCCGGCGCGGGTTCCTGGGACACCACGGCCTGCACGTGCCGATGACCGCCCTGCTCACCTTCGCCCTGGTCCGCGGACGCCACACGGCCGAACTGTCGACGCACGTCACGGAGATCGCGGTGGGCATCGTGGTGGGACTGGCGAGCAGCGCGCTGCTGCTCCCCGCGGTGCGGATACGGCCGGCGGAATACGCGCTGGACCGTCTGCGGTCCCGGCTCGCCGGCTGTCTCGACGAGCTGGCCCGAGCGGTGGACCGGGGCGAGCGGCCCCAGGACGTGCTCGGACCCGACTGGCGGTCCGCTGTCGGTGAGGCGGTGGCCGAGGCACGCACCGCCGTGCGGGAGGCGCACGAGAGCATGCGCTGGAACGTCCGGCCCGTCGCGCGCCGACGCCGCTGGCATCTGGACCACTGCGTCCTGGGTGCCCTCGCCGAGGTGGCGGAGCATGTGTGCGCGATGGGCCGCCTGCTGGACGAGCGGCCGGCGCGGGAGTCCGCGCGCTCACCCGGCCCTGACGGCCACTCACGCACCCGGTGGTACGCCCGGCTGCTGCGCACCACCGCCGTGTGCGTGTACGACTGCCGGGGTGGCCGGCCCCACCCGGCGCTGCCGCCTGCCCGCCGGGCGCTCGGCCGCCTCCACACGGCTCATGCCGAAGCCGACGGCCCCGGTCCCGGCCGCGGCACCGCCCCCGATCCCGGCCCGGGCCCCGGTCCCGGCGTCGAGGACGCCCTCCTGTGTCACCTGGACGCGATCCTGACCGGCCTGGCCAGCGCCGTGCCCGCCACATCCCCCGAGGCACCCTCCCGACCGGCACCCCACGAGCACCATGCATGACGCCCCCATCGACACCGAACTCCCCGAGATCGCCTCCACGGCGGCGCGCAAGGCGGCCCGCGCGCACCGGCTCCGGACCCTGCAGGGCCTCGCCCCGGTCCTGTTGCTGATCGCCGTGACGGCGACCGACCTGCTGACCCCGGGCTGGCTGCACGTCACGCCGGTCATGGCCGCCGTCCCGGTACTGGCGGCCGTCACCCTGCCCCTGTGGGGGACGGCGGTCATGGCCTGCGCCGCCCTCGTCGCCACCGCCCTGCTGCAGGTGGCCACCGGGCTGTGGGGGACCCCGGACTCCGACGTGACGCTGCTGAGCGTGTTCGTCATGGCGCTCACCGGTCTCGCCGCCTGTGCGCTGCGGCGGCGCGGGGAACGGGAACTGCGCCAGGTGCGCTCCGTCGCCGAGACCGCGCAGCGCGCGCTGCTGCACCCGCTGCCCCGCCGCATCGATCCCCTGGAACTGTGCGGCGTGTACCTGCCCGCCGAGGCGGAGGCGAGGATCGGCGGTGACTTCTACGAGGCGCTTCCCACGCCCTACGGCATCCGCGTCCTGATCGGTGACGTACGGGGCAAGGGACTGACCGCGGTCGGCGCGTCGGCCGCGCTGCTCGGCGCGTTCCGCGAACTGGCCTACACAGAGCCGTCCCTGGCCGCGGTGGCCCGCCGGCTGGACGAGAGCGCCCGGCGGCGGATCGCCGCCCTGGAACGGGAGTCCGTGGACGGGGAGTGCCGTGCGCTGTTCACCGAGCGCTTCGCCACGGCCCTCCTGGTCGAGGTGGCTCCCGACCGGCCGGTGGCCCGCCTGGTCCACTGCGGTCACCCCGAGCCCCTGAGCCTCAGCTCCGGCCGGGTCCGCCGCCACACCTGCGAGCAGCCCGGGGCGCCGCTGGGCCTGGGCGACCTGATCGGCATCGCACCGGCGGCACAGTCCGTCCCCTTCCTCCCGGGTGACCGGCTCCTGCTGTACACGGACGGCTTCATCGAGGCCCGCGACCGCACGGGTCGCTTCTACGACCTGGCCGCCCGCGCCCAGGCCCACGCCTCCCGGCGGCTTCCCGCGCTCGTCGCCGGCTTGCGCGAGGACCTCCTCCACCACGTCGACGGCGACCTCGACGACGACGCGGCGCTTCTGGTCATGGAACGGCTGCGATAGCGGGCGTCACACCGTGCCGCGGGGCCCGCCGGCGACGGCTGCTCCTCTCATCGAGCGACGCCGGTCACCCGTTCGAGATCCCCGGCGAGATCTTCCGCGAGACGCTGCCAGTGATCCATCAGGTACATGTGGCGTCCCGGATACAGCCGGACGACGACCGGGCCGGCCGTGGTGTGGGCCGCCCAGCCGTCGAGCTGATCGGGCGGGAAGAAGTAGTCGTCGTCGCCACCGGTGACGGTCACCGGACAGGTCAGGGCCGGGGCGAGAACCGGGGTGTGCGTCATGTAGGCGGCGAGCTCCCACTTGGCGAACGCCCCCACGGTGGCGCCGCGCTGGTGCGCGTCCGCGATCATGTCGGACAGCAGGGGACGCAGTGCGGGGCGCCGCACTGCGTTCGCCATGTGGCGCTGGTAACGGTGCGGCGGGACCATCGCCGAGACGGCCAGCAGTTCGGGACCGGGCAGCCGGGCGACGGCCAGCGCACAAGCGGTCTCGTACGCCAGCAGCCCGCCGGTGCAGTGCCCGAAGAAGGCGAACGGCCGGCCCGCCGCGTCGCGAGCCACCACTTCCGCCAGGACCCGGGCCAGCCCGGTCACGTCGCGCACCAGCGGCTCACGGAACCGGATGCCGTGGCCGGGCAGTTCCAGGGAACACCAGTCGACGGCTTCGGGCAGGAAGGCGGCCAGCGGCAGGTACAGCTCCGCCGCGGCCCCGACGAACGGGAAGCAGTACAGCCGCACGTCCGCGCCCGGCCGCCGGCTCCTGGTCCGGGTCCACGGCCCGCTGGGTGACGCGGACGGCGTCGACACGCAGCCGCCCGGAGTAAACGGATCAGTCACGGTGACGCTTCTCCTTCGATGCCGCTGCGGTTCCCTGTGCCGGGCCCGGTGGCCGTCCGGGCTGCGGCGCCCGGCACAGGGACGGAGACGACGAGAGGGTTCAGGAACCGGTGGCAGTCGCCTGCTCTTCGGTGTCCGACTGGTGAGGTACCTGGACCCCGTCGGTCCCGGGTGTGCCGGCCTCTCGCGGTGACGGCAGGCCCGGGGCCTCGGTGGCCACGCTGCCGGCCAGCCCGAGGCGGAGGTGCACGAGCTTGGCGATGTCGGCGAGGGTGCCGTTGGCGCTGCGGAGCAGTTCCATGGGCGGGATCTCGACCTCGTAACGGGTCTGGAGGGTGACGAGGAGTTCCGCGGCCATGAGCGAGTCCAGACCGTAGGTGTCGACGCGCTGGTGCGGGTCGATCTGGGCGGGATCCATCTGCATGACTTCGGCGAGCATGCCGGCGAGGTGGTCGGTGAGGTAGGTGAGCGCCTCCTCGGGAGTCATCTGTGACAGCTTGCGCAGCAGCTCCTCCTTGCTCACCCCGTCGCCGGCGCCGCCGGCCGGCACCATGCCGGCCAGTCGGGGCGTGGTGACCACGGCGAGCAGTCTGCTCAGGCGGGCCCAGTCGGTCCGTGAGACGAAGGCCGATTCGCAGCCGGAGCGAAGAAGCAATTCCGCCTGGGCGAACGCCTCGGACGGGTGGATCGTCAGCAGGCCGAGGGCCGCCATGGCGGAGGCCAGTTCGTTGCGTGCCACATAGCCGCTCTCGCCGATCGCGCCCCAGGCGGTGGCGAGGCCGGGCTCGCCGCTCCGGCGGCGCTTGCGGACCAGTCCCTCCATGTAGAGGTTGGCCGCGGCGTACGGTGCCTGCTTCACGGTGCCGACGGTGCCCGTGCCGGAGGAGTGGACGAGGAAGAGGTCGCAGTCGCGGTCCCGGGTCAGGGTGTCCAGGACGATCGATCCGCCGATCTTCGGCGCCATCACCGCGGCCATCCGCTCGGCGTCCAGGGCGACGAACTCCTCGTCGTCCAGGTGCATCGCCCCGTGCACGACGCCCCGCAGGGGGTGTCCGGAGGCGTCGATGCGCGCGACCACCTCCGCCATGGCGGCGGGGTCGGCCGCGTCGGCGGCGTATGCCGTGGCGCTCACACCGCGTTCGCGCAGCCCGGTGAGGACCGCTTCGGCCTCCGGGGCCTGTGCGCCGCGGCGGCTGACGAGGGCCATGTGCCGGGCGCCGAGGCCGGCGAGCCATGCCGCGGTCGCCGCGCCGAACCCTCCGGTTCCTCCCGTGACCAGGTAGGTGCCCTCAGGGTCCAGGCGCGGTGCCTGGCGTCGGCGTACCACCAGCGGTGGTTCGTCCAGGTCGTCGAAGGCGACGACCACCTTGCCGATGTGGCGCGAGTGCTGCAGGTGGGCGAATGCCTCGGCCACCCGCGACGCGGGGAAGGCGGTGTGCGGCAGCGGGCGCCAGGCTCCCCCCTCCACCGCGCCGTTCATGTCCCGCAGCAGGGCGTCGATCTGTCCGGGTTCGCTGAGTACCTTGGTGAGGTCCACGCCGAAGAAGGCGATGTTGTTCTTGAAGGGGTTGAGCAGCAGCGGCTTGTTCTCGTAGATGTCGCGCTTGCCCAGTTCCAGGAAGCGGCCGCCCGGGCGGAGGAGTTCGAGACTGCGGGTGATGGCCTCGCCGGCCAGGGAGTTGAGGACCACGTCGACTCCGCGGCCCCCGGTGATGTCCCGCACGTGGTCGGCGAAGTCGAGGGAGCGGGAGTCCAGGACGTGCTTCACGCCGAGGCCGCGCAGGTAGTCCCGCTTCAGTTCGCTGCCGGCGCTGGCGATGACCTCGGCACCGCGTTCGAAGGCGTAGCGCAGTGCGGCGAGTCCGACGCCGCCGGCCGCTCCGTGCACGAGGAGGGTCTCTCCCGGCTGGAGCCGTGCCAGGGTGATGAGACTGTAGTGGACGGTGGTCAGGGCCACCGGCATGGTGGCCGCCTCCGTGTACGTCATGTCGTCGGGCAGCGGCCACAGGCCCGTCTCCGTCGTCACGGTGTGGGAGGCCAGTGACGCGGCGGCCAGCCCGGCGACGCGGTCGCCCGGCCGGAATCGCGTGACGTCCGGTCCGCAGGCCACGACGACGCCCGCGCACTCCAGTCCGCAGCCGGACTCCGTGGGCGTTCCCTCGACGGCCTCGGCGGGCAGCAGGCCGACGCTCTGCATGATGTCGCGGTAGTTGAGAGCGGTGGCCCGTACGTCGATCAGCACCTCTCCCGGCCCCGGTTCGGGACGTTCCGTCTCCTGCCATTCGAGCTGGTAGGAGAGGCCGGGGTTGCGCACGTTCAGCTGGTACGACATCCCCTCGGTCGCGGGTTCGGCGACGGGGCGCGGCACCACCCTGGGCACGAACCGGCCCTGCCGGGTGAGGACGATCTCGTCCTCGTCACCGGGGAGGAGCAGCTCGCGGGCGAGCCGTCGCCCGTCGCCGTCCGCGTCGTCGCCGCGGTGGAGGGACAGCCGCCGGCAGTCGAGGTCCGGCAGTTCGTTGACCAGGCAACGGCCCAGCCCCCACAGGACGGCGTCGGCGGGGTGGCTGCTCTCGGCGCCCTCCGCGATCCCGCAGGGCTGTGTCACCAGCCACAGCTCCGTCCGCACACCGTCCGGCAGTTCGGTGCAGGCGACGGCGCAGGTGCGCACCGTCTCCGCCCGCTGCGTGGCGCGCGCCAGCACGTCGGACGGGGACGTCTCGTCCGCCTCGCCGAGCAGCAGCACGATGGCGAGGGTGCCCGGGCTCTCCTCGCCGACGGCGGTGCCGAGGAGGCGCTGCCAGTCCTGGCGGGTGGTGGCGGCCAGGGCCGGTGCCGTCGCCCTGCCGCCGCTCGCGGTGAGGGTGCCGGTGAGCGCGGTGGCCAGCGGCAGTGCCCCGGGGGTCTCGGCGGCGGTCAGGAACACCGTGTCCTTCCGGGTCGCCGGGACCTCCAGCGGTTCGGCGGCCCGTTCCCGGGATGCCTCGGACGCCCCGGCTCCCTCGGAGGTCTCGGTTTCCTCCGGCGCCTCGGGGGCCTCGGTCGACCCGGTCGCCTCGGGCAGGGCCGCACCCGCGCGGGCCAGCAGGACGGAGTAGTGGTCCCGGGCGGGGGCCCGGTCGTCACCGGTCTGGATCACGTCCGCGAACCCGCACTTCTCCAGCAGGCCGGGCCATGCGTCGCGGGCCAGCAGCAGCGAGTGCGGGCGCAGGTCGGTGTCGGTCTGCCCGTAGAAGCTGTCGAGGGTGCCGAACAACGGTGCCAGCACGTCCGCCTCGTGGGTCTCCACGGCGAGCAGGCCGCCGTTCGGGGCGAGGAGGGATGCGACTCCGCGCAGGGCGGCGCTCAGGTCCTTGGCCGTGTGCAGTGCGTTTCCCGCCACCACCAGGTCGAAGGAGTGGGCGGTGAAGCCCTGCTCGACGGGATCCACATCGAGGTCGAAGGTGCGGTAGTCGACGAAGGCGTAGTCCGCGAAGCGCTTCTGGGCCCGGGGGAAGAAGAACGCCGAGGCGTCGGTGAAGCAGTACGAGGTGCGTTCCGCGGGCAGCAGCGGCAGCAGAGCGGCCGTGGTGCCACCCGTGCCCGCGCCCACCTCCAGCACCCGCAGCGGCCGGTCGGCGGGCCAGGCGCGCACGATCTCGCGCAGCAGCTCCCGCGCGAGCCGGTTGTGGAAGCGGCAGACCGGGGCCGTGTCGTAGAACTGCTCCAGCGCCTTGACGCAGGCGTCGTCGGCCAGCAGTTCCATCGGGTCGCGGCGGTCCCGGAGCACATCGGAGAGCTTGTTCACCTGCTGGGCGAGCAGTGCCTGCACGTGCACGAACGCCGGCGCCTCGCTCGCGGCTCGCGACATCACCGAGGCGCGGTCCACCTCCTTGCGCTCGAGGCGGTACCGGCCGTCCGGCTGGGGCAGGAGAACCCCGCGCCGGCACAGGGCGGGTCGCATCAGGTCGAGGAACCTGGTGTGCCGTTCGTGCAGGTTCGCTCGGAGCATGTCGTCGGTGATCGGTGACCCGGTGTCGGGGACCATGTCGGCGAGTACGTCGCCGACCAGATCGGCGTACATGTCGGTGACGAGGGGTGCGACGTCCTCGTAGCGCAGCGTCCGCCAGTCCTCCCGCAGTCGCCTGATGGGCTCGGCGCAGGCCGCCGCGATCCGCTCGGGGGCGGGCATCGGTGCGGGAGCGCTCGGCTCGTGCTCCCAGGGCGCGGCGCGCAGCACCGTGTCGAGGACGGTGAGCGGGGGCCGCTGGGCGGCGGTGAAGCGGCGCATGCGGCAGCCGTCGAGCTGGACGCTCACCGAGCCGTCGGGATCGCTGACGGTGATGTCCCAGCACACCTCGTCGTTGGTCCGGGACCGTTCCACCAGCCGGATCGTGCCGGTCGGCGCGGGCGTGTCCCAGACGCGGACGGCCGCGATGAGCGCGGGCAGGTAGGCCTCGCCCTCGTCCAGCCGCGCGGCGAGCAACGGCACGCCGGCCTGCAGGGCGCCGTCGAGGAGGGCGGGGTGTACGACGCAGGGCGCGGCCGGCGGGTCGTAGGAGTAGTGGGCCAGGACTTCTCCCTCGCCCACGTGCAGCTCGGTCAGGACCTGGAAGGACGGGCCGTAGCCGAGGCCGGCGGCCGCGCAGCGCGCGTAGTGGTCTTCGGCGGTGAGGCGTTGCCGGCACCGTTCGTACCCGGGGGCGGGGTCGGCCGGGGCCGGCCGGGGGGTGATCAGGCGCCGTACGCGGGCCCGGGCGTGGGTGCGGGGTTCGTCGGACTGGTCGTCGCTGCTGGCGACCAGCAGGACGCCGTCGTCCGGGTTCAGCGACACGTGGAGCTGGACGCTGGAGGCGGTCGCCCAGGGAACGACCAGTGCGGTGCTGATCTCCAGGTGCTCCATCTCGGCCGCTTCGCCGAGTGCCTCGCGTCCCGCGGCCAGCGCCATCTCCACGTAGCCGGTGGCGGGCATGACGCAGGACCCGGCCACCCGGTGGTCGGTGAGCCACGGCACCAGGACCGGTTCGACGGCGCCCGACCACAGGGGAGTGGGTGCGGTGATCCGGGAGCCCAGCAGGGGGTGCCGGTAGGGGCCGGCCGGGGTCCACAGCTCTTTGCCGCCGCCCCAGTGGCGCTCCCGCTGCCAGGGGTAGGCCGGCAGTTCGGTGACCCTGCCCGGCGCGGGGAAGTACCGCTTCCAGTCGGTCACCGCTCCGGCGGCGATCAGGCGGGCGCGTGCGGCGGTCAGGTCGCGCGGTCCGTCCGCGTCCCGGTGCAGGGTGGCCAGCACGGCTGTCGTCCTCTGGGGGCGGGTGCCCGCGATACGCCGCAGGTAGGTGCGGAGTACGGGGTGGGGGCCGATCTCCAGGAAGACGTCGGCGCCGTCCTCCATGGCCTCCTCGACGGCGGCGCCGAACAGCACCGGCTCCCGGACGTTGCGCCACCAGTACTCCGCGTCCAGATCCGGGCCGGCGGCGCGCGATCCGGTGACGGTGGAGTAGAAGGGCACCGAGGCGGGGCCCGGCTCCAGCCCCTTCAGCGCGGCGGCGAGCGCGGCGCGCTGCCCGTCCATGGCGTGACTGTGGAAGGCGTAGTCCAGGCCGAGATCGCGGAAGAAGACGCCCCGTGCGGTCAGTTCCTCGCCGAGGGCGGCCAGCGCGGCGGCGTCGCCGGCGACGGTCACGTCCTTGTCGCTGTTGACGCCCGCCACCTCCAGCCTGCCCCGGTACGGCTCCAGTGCCTGTGCGGCCTGCTCATGGCCCAGCCCGACGGCGGCCATCCGGCCGGTGCCGGCCGTGGCGGCCTGCACCCGGCTTCGCTCGAATACCACCTGCGCCGCCTGGGCGAGCGTCAGGGCTCCCGCGGTGTGGGCCGCGGCGACCTCTCCGACGCTGTGGCCGAGGACCATGGCCGGCTCCACGCCCTGGTCCCGCAGTACGGCGACGACGCCCACCTGCACGGCGAACAGCAGCGGCTGGGCGACCTCGGTGGCCTCCAGCCGCCACTGATCCGCCGGCCGGGCCAGCTCGTCCGCCACCGACCAGCCGAGCCGCGGTGCGAGTTCGGCGTCCACGGCCGCCACCGCGGCGCGGAACACGTCGTCGTGTGCGAGCAGGTCCGCGCCCATGCCCGCCCACTGCGAGGCGTTGCCGGCGAAGACGAACGCCACCCGGCCGTGGCGTACCGCCTGGACCGTCGCGCCGGACGGTTCGTCGGCGACACGGGTGAGCCGGTCGGCGGCGTCCGAGGCGCCGGCGGCGAGGATCGCCGCCCGGTGCTCGTGCTGTCCGCGGCGCAGGCAGGAGGTGTAGGCGATGTCGTAGAAGTCGTCCTGGTCCGCGGCCGCCAGGCGGTCGGCCATGCGGGAGAGGGCTTCGCGCAGTGCCTGGGCGGTGCGCGCCGTCACCACGACGGGCAGTTCGCCGGGTGCGGCCGTGGGCGGGAACGGTTCGGGCCGCGGTGGTGCGGCGGCGACGATGGCGTGGGCGTTGGCGCCGCCGAATCCGAAGGAGTTGACGCCGATGACCGGTCGTTCGGCCTCGGCGAGGGGGCGGTTCTCGGTGACGAGGTCGATGCCCAGGCCGGCGAAGTCGATCATCGGGCTGGGTGAGTCGGCGTGCAGCGAGGCGGGGATGGTGCCGTGGCGCAGCACGAGCAGGGCCTTGCAGAGGCCGGCCATGCCGGAGGCGGGCTCCAGGTGGCCCAGGTTGGTCTTGACCGAACCGAGCGGCAGCGGGCCGGTGATGCGGCGGATGCCCAGTGCCTGGCCGATCGCCTGCGCCTCGATCGGGTCGCCCACGGGGGTGCCCGTGCCGTGCCCCTCGAAGTAGACCAGTTCGTCGGGGTGCACGCCGAAGTCGGCGTACACCTGGCGCAGCAGAGCCTCCTGCGTCTCGGCGCTGGGCAGGGCCAGCCCCATCGTGCGTCCGTCGCAGTTGCTGGCGGTGCCGAGGATCACGCCGTGCACCCGGTCGCCGTCGGCGAGGGCGTCGCTCAGCGGTTTGAGGAGCACCATTCCGCCGCCCTCGGCGCGCACGAAGCCGTCGGCGTCGGCGGAGAACGACGCGCACTTGCCGCGCCGCGAGAGCATCGCGGCCTGGGAGAAACCGACGTAGTGGTAAGGGCTGAGCAGGATGTTGGCGCCGCCGCACAGTGCGGTACGGCTCGTGCCGTCCCAGAGCGTGCGGCAGGCGCGGTCCAGGGCGACGAGCGAGGAGGAGCAGGCGGTGTCCACCGCCATGCTCGGCCCCCGCAGGTCGAACGCGTGGGAGAGCCGGTTGGCGGCGATGGAGGAGGCGGCACCGGACATCGTGTAGGGCCCGATGCCGCGCGGCCTGAGCATCTGCAGGGCGCCGTAGGACGCGTCGGAGATGCCGATGTAGACGGCCGTGTCCGTGCCCGCGAGGGTCGCCGGGGCGACGCCGGCGTCGTCCAGCGCCTCGGTGGTCAGTTCCAGCAGCAGCCGGTGCTGGGGGTCCATGTGCGCCGCTTCCTTCGGTGAGATGCCGAAGTACGCGGCGTCGAAGCGCTCGATGTCGTTCAGGAAACCGCCCGCCGCCGTGTAGCTCTTGCCGGCCCGGGGCATCTCGGCGTCCACGAAGCGGTCCGGGTCGAAGCGGTCCTCGGGCATGTCGGTCACCAGGTCACGCCCGTCGCGCAGGGCGCTCCACAGACTGTCCATGCCGGCGATTCCGCCGGGCAGTCTGCAGGACACGCCCACGACGGCGATGGCTCGTTCGTCGTAGGGGGTTGGCTCCAGGTTCACGGATCCGGCCTTCCTCGCAACGGGGTTGTCTGCCGGCCGGCTGGCAGCCGGCTCCACTGGCGCAGCATAAAGTCACCTGCCGATCACCTAGTGTCACAAACTCCTGGCGAGTGGCGCTCCTTCGCCCGATTCATCCGAAATAGCAATACGGTGAGTCATCGCACGCCACCACCCTTTGGAGTGATTGCCGGGCCCGGGTCACGCCTTCGTCCCGTGCGCTCGGCCGACGCCTCGAAGGCGCTTGTGACGGCTGTCGAACCCGTCTGCCGACCGGCGCGAGCACGGACGGCGAGGCGGTGCCGGTCGAACCGGGAAGCCCGGAGCCGGCCCGACCGGCCGGGCACGGCGTTCGGCGACGAACCGTCAGAAGCGTCCTAGCATGACGGCGCCGCACTCCGACCCGACTCACCCCCGCGCGTGAGGAGACGCCTTGTCCATCCTGCTCACCGGCGCCACCGGATTCCTCGGTAGCCGCATCCTGCGCGAACTGCTCGGCAAGGGAGGTGACGAACCGATCGTCGTACTGGCCCGGGGCAGCAGCGAGAGACTGCGGGCCCGCACCGAGGCCGCGGTGACGTGGCTGGACGCTCCGCCCCTGCCGGAAGGGTCCCTCGACCGGCTGCGGTTCCTCAGCGGCGACATCACGCTGCCGGATCTGGGCTTGTCGGCCGGGGACCGCGCCCGGGCGGCCGACGGCCTGACCGAAATCTGGCACAGCGCGGCCCTGCTGAACCTGGAGGGCGACCCCGTCCCCCTGCACACCTCCAACGTCCTGGGCACCAGGCACGTCCTGGAGTTCGCCGACGCGGCGCCAGGGGCCCACCTGCTCCACGTCAGCACGGCCTACGTGGCCGGCCGCCGCCTCACCGGGCACGTCCTGGAGGACGATCTCACCGAGGAGTACGGCTTCCAGACCTCCTACGAGGAGAGCAAGTACACCGCCGAACGCCTGGTGCACGCCTGGGCGCGGCGCAACGGGCGGCGGGCCACGATCCTGCGGCCGAGCCTGCTGGCCACGGACCGGCCCGTCCCCGCGCACCTGCCCGGACAACCGCTGGACGTCCTCCTCCGGCTGATCGACGACGTCGTGCGGGCACGCGCCACCCGCGTCCGCGGTCTGTCCCGGTACCTCACGGGTGCGGGTCTGCGCGGGGAGCGCCTGCGGGTGCGGGTCCAGGCGGACCCCGGCGGCGAGGGCAACGTGGTGCCCGCCGAGTACGCCGCGCGGGCCATGGTGCGGGCGGCCGCACACACCGACGGCCGGGCAGGCGTGCGCACCCTGCACGTGACCCATCCGCACAACGTCTCGGCCGGGTCGGTCACTTCGGCACTGCAGGCCCGCTACCCGGGCATCCGCGTGGACCTGGTCCCGGACGTGCCGTGCCCCAGCCCGTTGGAGGCCGTGATCGCCCAGCAGGGTGAGAGGCTGCTCGGCTTCAGTGCCCAGCACCGCACCTACGACCGCTCGAACCTGCTGCGGGCCGTGGGTGACCTGCCCGATCCCGAGCCCGTCGACGACGCCTACCTCGCCCGCGCCTTCGGCGCCGCGGAGGCGCTCCTGCCCGCGTGATGCTCCTCGGGCGGGTTCCCGGCGGCCACCCGCCGGTCCGGCACCGGCGCCCGCCGGGGCGCTCCATCCGCCGACGACGCACCACGACGCACACCACGACGCATCAAGAGAGGACAACGTGATCCGGCTGACAGCGCCACGGGCCGCCGGGAAACGGCACGGACGCCATGCGGCCTGCCCCCGCGGCCGGACCAACTGGCGGCGCTTCGCCGCGGCGAGCGTCGGCGCGCTGGCACTGGCCTTCGGCACCGTGGCGACCACGACGGCGGCTTCGGTCCCCGTCTCCTTCGCCGTCGCGGGCAGCCCCTTCTCCGTCACGGCCGAACACCTGCATGCCGACGGGGCCGTCCAGTTCGCCTCCTTCCGCGAGGACGCCTCCGGCCGGAGCCGTCCGACCGCTGTCGTCGGCATCCGGCAGGCCCGCATCCGGGACCTGTGCCAGTCCGCCGTGGCCCGCACCCCGCTCGGCACCGCCACCCTCCAGATCCGCGCGGGCCGGGAACATCCCGTACGAGCCAAGGGAATGGCACTCGATCTGGCCCGCCTGGAAGGCGACATGACGTTCCGGTCGGTGGAGATGGGCCGTGACGCCAGCACGCTCGAGGGCGGCCTCACCGGACCGGCGGGGACGTACGGCCAGCAGGCCCGCACCTTGACGATCAAGAACATGCGGTTGCGTGCCTGGTCGCTGTCGGCCGGGATGTTCACGCTGGACGGCGCCACCATGGACGTACGCGCGGGGGAGCACCGATGCGGCTAGCGTCGGGCAGCCGCCCCGTCGGCGCCTGCGTCTGTGTCACGGCCGCGGGGCTGGAACTCGGCTACTTCCCCCTGGCCGACCCTGCGCTGCTCCCCGTCCAGGGGCTGAGCGGGGCCACGGCCGTGCTCCTCTCCGTGGCCCTGGCCGGGTGCGCCGTACATCTGTGGACCAGACCCGCCCACGCCGCCTTCAGCGGCACGGCAGCGATCGTCCTCGGCCTGTTGTCGTATCCGCTGGCCAACCTCGGAGGGTTCCTCCTCGGCATGCTGCTGGCGCTGATCGGCGGGTGTCTGGCGCTGGCATGGCAGCCGCCGATGCGAGGCGCTGAGTGACGGACGCGACCGCCTGGCGCCGGGCGCTGGCAGCGCTCGCGTTCCCGTGCACGGTGGCCATGTCCTTCGGCTTGGCGACGGCCGCGCCCGGACCGGACCGGTCCGAGAACCGGACCGACGGTGCCGCGCCCCAGCCTGTTCCGGCACGCATACCGCTGCCGACGGGCTGCTCGCGGGAGAACCTGCCCGTCGACGACCCCGCTCGCGACCGGCGCGCGCAGGCGGCGCGCGCCGTGGCCGCCTGTCTGCCCGGTGTCGCCCCGGCCGCCGGGGACCCGGGCACCACCCTGCGGGCGGCCACGCTCACCGTGACCGGGCTGTTCTGCCCACCGGGGTCCACGTCGTGCCGGGCCACGAGCGTCGACATGCGGGCCCCCCGCATCGACTACACCGGTCCCCGCGGCGCCACCTGCACGGTGTTCGGGCGCCTGACCCTGACGGGCGACGTCCGCCTGCGTGCCGAGTCCCTGCGGGGGCGGGTCTTCGGGCTGCTCCCGGTGTCCCTGTCCACCCGTGCGGTGCCGCCCCTGCCCGTGCCCTACCTCCTGCTCACCGACGTCGAGGCCCGTGGTCTGTGGGCACGAGCCGGCCGGGTGGACGCCCCGGCGACCGTCATCGGCACCAGCAGCGACTGCGCCCGCACTCCGGCCGGCTGACCCACGACCACCCCCTCGACCGCACCTCTCCCATGGACGCACGCATGCAGTCGGCAGACGCACGTTCCCCACAATCGCACGCCGCCGAGGACCACCAAGTCGTGATCATCGGTGCGGGCCTGTCCGGGCTGGGCGCGGCCATCCGCCTGCGGCAGACGGGCATCGACGACTTCGTCGTCCTGGAGCGTTCCGACGACGTCGGCGGCACCTGGCGCGACAATCGCTATCCCGGGGCGGCCTGCGACGTACCGGGGCACCTGTACGCCTACTCCTTCGCCCCCGTCCCCCGGTGGCGCACGACATTGCCGGCCGCCGCGGAGATCCACGCCTATCTGCGCCGCTGCGTGGCCGACTTCGGGCTCGCGTCGCATGTGCGCCTGCGCAGCGAGGTTCAGCAGGCCGACTGGAACGAGACCGAGGGGCGGTGGTACGTCAGGGCGGCCGGGCGTCTCCACCGCGCCCGGTTCCTCATCACGGCCACGGGTCTGCTCAGCGAGCCCCGTGTTCCCGACCTGCCGGGACTCGGCACCTTCCGGGGCACCGTCGTGCACACCGCGCGCTGGGACGGCACGTGTGACGTCAGGGGCAAGCGCGTCGCGCTGATCGGTACCGGCGCGTCGGCCGTCCAGTGCGTCCCGCGCCTCGCGGAGCTGGCCGAGGCGCTCGATGTCTACCAGCGGACCCCGCCCTGGGTGCTGCCCCGGCTGGAACGGCGCGTCCCGGCCGCCGAGTGGTCCGCGTACCACCGCTCGCCGCGCCTTCGCCGACTGGTCAGAGCCGTTGCCTACTGGTTCCGCGAAAGCTGGCTGCTGTGCTTCACCGGGCCGCTCCACCGCATCGTCGGCGGGGGCGTGGCCGCCCTGGCCCGCCTGCATCTGCGCTGCCGGGTGCCCGAGCCGGAACTGCGCCGACTGCTGACCCCGTCCTATCGCCTCGGCTGCAAACGGGTGCTGCTGTCCAACGACTACTACCCGGCGCTGCGCCGGTCCGGCGTCGAGGCCGTCACGGACACCGTCGCCCGCGTCACCCCGGACGGTGTCGTCACCCGTGACGGCACCGTCCGCCCGGCCGACGTACTCGTCCTCGGCACCGGGTTCTCGGCCGACCGGCCGCCCATCGCCCGGCGCATCGTCGGCCGCGAGCGGCGACGCCTGTCGGAGGCCTGGAGCGGGGGGATGGCGGCGCACCGCAACATCATGGTGCCGGGCTTCCCGAACATGTTCCTGCTGCTCGGCCCCAACAGCGGGCTGGGCCACTCCGCCCTCACACTGCTGCTCGAAGCGCAGCTCGACTATGTGGTCGACTGCCTGGCGCGGATGCGTCGGCGCGGTCTCGCCGACGTGGACGTGCTTCCCGAGACCCAGCTCGGGTTCAGCGAGCGGCTCCACCGGCGCATGCGGCGCACCGTCTGGCTGTCCGGCGGCTGTCACAGCTGGTACCTGGACGCCCGCGAAGGGCTGAACACGGCCGTCTGGCCCGGGACGGTGCGGAGTTACCGGGCCCAGACCCGGACCTTTCGCACGGACGGGCACCGCGTCCGTCATCGGGCCGACGTCGGCTGAGCGAGGAGCGCCTCTGCCGGCCCCGTTGTGCGCGAAGCGGGCGATGAGGTCGGGGCGTCCACGGAGCTCGAACGCCTCAGGAAGGCCTGGCCTCGCCTACATAGTGAATGCACGCACTTCCGCACCCAGAACTATGGTGTCCCACCACATACGCCACGGAACTGCGCGTTCCTACCGTGTGGCGACACGCAAACGTCCCCGTCACACGCCAGGAAGTGGTGCCGATGTCCTCCCCCGCGACCGCTCCGCCAACCCCGAACAACCTCAAGCGCATCGTCGCCGCCTCCCTCATCGGCACCACCATCGAGTGGTACGACTTCTTCCTCTACGGCTCCGCCGCCGCACTGGTGTTCAACAAGCTGTTCTTCCCGGACTCCGACCCGCTGGTCGGCACACTGCTGTCGTTCATGACCTACGCCGTCGGGTTCGCCGCCCGGCCGCTGGGCGCCCTGGTGTTCGGACACTACGGTGACCGGCTCGGACGCAAGAAGCTGCTGGTGCTGAGCCTGCTGCTGATGGGCGGGGCGACCTTCGCGATCGGGCTGATGCCGACGCACGCGACGATCGGCTCGGCCGCTCCCGTGCTGCTGACCGTGCTGCGCCTGGTGCAGGGATTCGCACTCGGTGGCGAATGGGGCGGCGCCGTCCTGCTGGTGTCGGAGCACGGGGACGCGCGGCGGCGCGGCTTCTGGGCCTCCTGGCCGCAGACCGGCGCACCGGCGGGGCAGTTGCTGGCGACCGGTGTGCTGTCGCTGCTGACGGCGCTGCTGTCGGACGCCGCGTTCACCAGCTGGGGCTGGCGGATCCCGTTCCTGCTCTCCGGGGTCCTGGTGATCGTCGGTCTGTGGATCCGGCTGTCCGTCGACGAGTCGCCGGTCTTCAAGCAGGCGCTGGCGCAGGCCGAGGCCCGCAAGTCCGCCCAGGATACGGACGCCGGGAAACTGCCGCTGGTCTCCGTGCTGCGGCACCACTGGCGCGATGTGCTGATCGCCATGGGCTGCCGCATGGCGGAGAACATCAGCTACTACGTGATCACCGCCTTCATCCTCGTCTACGCCACCACCGAGGCCGACGTCTCCAAGCAGACGGCACTCAACGCGGTGCTGATCGCCTCGGCCGTGCACTTCGCGGTCATCCCGGCCTGGGGTGCGCTGTCGGACCGGATCGGCCGCCGCCCGGTGTACCTGGTGGGCGCGGTCGGGGTCGGGCTGTGGATGTTCCCGTTCTTCTGGCTGATCGACACCGGCGGCTTCGGCAGCCTGCTGCTCGCCGTGACCGTGGGCCTGGTGCTGCACGGCGCGATGTACGCGCCCCAGGCGGCTTTCTTCTCCGAGATGTTCGCGACCCGGATGCGCTACTCCGGTGCCTCCATCGGCGCCCAGTTCTCCTCGGTTGCGGCGGGTGCCCCCGCGCCGCTCATCGCCACCGCGCTGCTGTCGGACTTCGGCAGCTCCACCCCGATCTCCCTGTACGTCATCGCCGCGGCCCTGCTCACCGTGGTCGCCGTGCTGGCGGCGAAGGAGACCCGCAACCGGGACCTGGCCGACGTGGGCGGCTCCGGCGGCGACCGGGCGGTGCCGGCCGCCCGGGCCACCGACGCGCACAAGGTCTGACGGCTTTCGGCACCGGCCCCCGTACGCCCTCGCGTGCGGGGGTCAGTGCTGTGCCGGGGACGACAGCCGGTGCAGGCGCAGGGCGAGTTGTATCTCCAGGGCGCGCGCCGGGCTCTGCCAGTCCTCGCCGAGGAGCCGGCCGACGCGGTCCAGGCGCTGGGCGACCGTGTTGACGTGGACGTGCAGGGCGTCCTTGGTGCGGGCCGGGCTCATGCCGCAGGCGAAGTAGGCGTCGAGGGTGCGCAGCAGTTCGGTGCCGCGCCGCTCGTCGTAGGCGACGACCTCGCCGATGGTGCGGCCGACGAAGCCCTCGATGTCCCGGTCCCCCGCCAGCAGCAGGCCAAGGAAGCCGAAGTCCTCGGCCGCCGCACCGTCCCCGGTGCGGCCCAGCAGGCGCAGGGCGTCCAGGCAGCGCCGGGCCTCCGTGTAGGCGGCCGACACGGCGTCCGGGTGGGCGGCGAGATCCTCCACGGGTGCCGAGGCGCCGACCGTGACGGCCTCGTGGACGGCCCGGCCGAGCTGCCGTGCGGTGCGGCGGGCCAGGTCGGTGGCGGTGTCCCGGGCGCCGAGGGGCAGCAGCAGGACGGTGCCGCCGTCACGGGCGGCGGCCAGGCCGTGCCGGGTCGCGGCGAGGTGGGAGGCGGCGGCCCACAGCCGTCTGCGCGCGTCCGCCTCCTGCTCGGCGTCGGCCGCGGGGCCGTCGAGACGGGCGGCGAGCACGGCATGGGTGGCGTCGAGGTCGGCGCGCAGCCGGGAGGCGCGTTCGCGCAGCAGGCGCGGGTCGCGGTCGCGGGCGTCGAGCAGGTCGTCCAGCAGTTCGCCGCGTACCCGCTGCTCGGCCTCGGCGGCGGACCGGCGGGCGAGCAGCAGCAGGGAGGTGACCATCGCGGCGCGTTCCAGGGTGCGCTGGTCGACGGGGTCGAGGCCGGGGTGGCCGCGCAGCACGAGCGCGCCGAGCAGTTCGCCGCCGGCGGCGACGGCGGCGATCCAGTCGTCCTGGTGCCGCACCGCGTGGCCTTCGGCCCGGGACGCCTCCAGGGCGGTCGCCGGTGCGGCGGCGGCCTCGGTGAACTCGACGGTGCCGTCGAGGACCTCGGAGACGGCGGCGGCCACGTCGTGGACCCCGCCGCCGCGCAGGACGAGTTCGGCGAGCCGGTCGTGGACGTCGGAGGCGCGTTCGATGACGCCGCTGCGGTCGCGGATGATCTCGTTGGCCCGCTCCAGGCCGGCCAGGGCCGAGCGGGTCTCGGCGAGGAGGTTGGCGGTGTCGATGGCGGCCGCGGCCAGGGCGGCGAAGGAGCCGAGCAGGGCGATCTGCTCCCGCTCGAAGACCCGGGCCCGGCGGTCCGCGGCGAACAGCACGCCGATGACGTGGTCCCCGAGCGTCAGGGGGACGCCCAGGATGGCCACCAGGCCCTCGTCCTTCACTCCGGCGTCGATGGCGTGGGTGTGCCGGAAGCGGTCGTCCCGGAAGTAGTCGTCGGTGACGTAGGGCCGGGCGGTCTGGGCGACGAGACCGCCGAGCCCCTCGCCCATGCCGAGCCGCAGTTGCTGGAAGCGGGCCGCGACCGATCCTTCCGTGACTCTCATGTAGGTGTCGCCGCGCTCCGGGTCGTTCAGGCTGAGGTAGGCGACGTCCGTGCCGAGCAGGGAGCGGGCGCGCTGCACGATCGCGCGCAGGACGGCGTCCAGGTCCCGCAGTCCAGCGAGGTCGTGGGCGGTCTCGAAGAGCGCGGACAGCTCGGCCTCACGCCGGCGCCGTCCCTCCAGCTCGGAGCGCACCCGCAGGGCGAGCAGCTTGGCCTGTTCGAGCGCGGCGATCCGGTCGGCCGGGCGGCCCTCGGCGCGGGCGAGCAGCACCGGCTGTTCGTAGGCGTCGGCGGAGGCACCGCGGGCGAGCAGCTCCAGGAACGGCGTCTCGGTGCCGTGGGGCAGCGGCCGGTCCCCGTTCTCCGGGGCGCCGGCCGGCGCCCCGGCACCGTGGACGGAGCGCTCGGCGGACTGCAGGTGATCGCGGGACATGCTCACAGGATTCCCCATCGCAGGGCCGCCCCGGCAGCCCTGTGGAAAACCCGGCGGCCGGAGGAGCCGGCCGGTTCAGTGCGCGGTCCAGCCGCCGTCCAGGACGAGCGAGGTGCCGGTGACGAAGGACGCCTGCGGGCTGCACAGGTAGGCCACGGCCTCGGCGACCTCCTCGGGTTCGATGAGCCGCTTGAGGGCGCTGTCCCGCAGCAGTACCTCGGACAGCACCCGTTCCCGCGGGATGCCGTGCGCCCGGGACTGGTCGGCGAGCTGCTTCTCGACCAGCGGGGTGCGCACGTAGCCGGGGTTCACGCAGTTGGAGGTGACGCCGTGCGCGGCGCCTTCGAGGGCGGCGGTCTTGGACAGCCCCTCCAGTCCGTGCTTGGCGGAGACGTACGCCGACTTGTAGGCGGAGGCGCGCAGGCCGTGCACGGAGGAGATGTTGACGATGCGTCCCCAGCCCTGCCCGTACATGTGCGGCAGGGCACCGCGGATGAGGCGGAAGGGCGCCTCCAGCATGACGGTGAGCACGGTGTGGAAGACGTCCGGCGGGAACTCCTCGATGGGCCGCACCAACTGCAGTCCTGCGTTGTTGACCAGGACGTCGGTGCCGGCGGCGGCGAGTTCGGCGGCGTCCAGGTCGGTCAGGTCCACCACGTGGGGTTCGACGGTGCCCGCGAGATCACCGGCGCGCTCGGTGAGCGCGTCCAGGCCCGCGGCGTCCCGGTCGACCGCTCTGACCTTGGCTCCGGCGGCGGCCAGTCGCAGCGCGCAGGCGCGGCCGATGCCGCCGGCGGCGCCGGTGACGAGAGCGGTTCGGCCGCCGAGGTCGGGCGAGGAGGCGTGGGAGGCCGGGAGGACGCTGGGCGAGGTCATATGCCGACCCTAGGCACCGCCCGCCCCCTGCCCCATGTGCTCACGCCCTATAGTTCAGACCGAACCAGTGGGTTCGAACCACGTGGGTGCGTCGGACAGGGCCTGCTTGATCCGGAACCACCCGAACTCGCCCACGTCGGGCAGCGAGTCCACCGCGAACCAGCCCACCTCCAGCGACTCGTCGTCGTTGACCCGGGCCTCGCCCCCGACGGCGCGGCAGCGGAAGGTGATGTCCATGAACTGGCACACGTCGCCGTTGTCGTACGTCACCGGGTCCAGCGCCTGGACCAGGACGACGCGCTCGGCGACGCACCGCACGGCGGTCTCCTCCTCCACCTCGCGGACGGCGCAGACGGCGGGCTGCTCCCCCGGCTCCGCGATGCCGCCGATCAGCGACCAGCGGAGGTTGTCGGACCGACGGTTCAGCAGCACTCTGCCCTCGTCGTCGAAGACGACGGCGGTGACGCCGGGGAGCCACAGCAACTGGTGTCCGGCCGAGACGCGCAGGGCGGTGATGAAGTCGGGAGTAGCCATGCGCCCGAGCCTAACCGGCCACCCATCGCTCACCCGGCCCGTTCGCGGGGCGTGCGGCGGGCGTACGGCTACACGTCACCGGCGCGCCGACCGCGCACGCCCGTGGCGACGGCCCGGCCGATACCGCCGGCGGCGACCAGCAGCAGGGCGATCTCCGGGAGCACGCCGAGGCGTGTGGCAGGCGTCTCGGAGGAGCGCAGGGGCACCTCCTGGACCAGGGAGTCGGCGACGAACATGCCGGTCCGCTGGGTGACCCGGCCGTCCGGCATGATGATGGCACTGACGCCGCTGGTCACCGGCACGGCGACGGTCCGGCTGTGCTCGACCGCGCGGACGCGGGACATGGCGAGCTGCTGGTAGGTCATCTCGCTGCGGTCGAAGGTCGCGTTGTTGCTGGGCACGGAGATCATCCGGGCGCCGTCGGCGACCTCGGAGCGCACCGCCCAGTCGAAGGCGGCCTCGTAACACGTGACCAGGCCCACCTCGGTGCCGGCCATGGTGAACACGCCCGGCTCGCTGCCCCGGCTGAAGTCCTGGCGGACCATGGAGGTCCACTCGCTGTTGATCGCCCCGATCAGCGAGCGCAGCGGCAGGTACTCGCCGAACGGCTGGATCTGCCGCTTGTCGTAGGTGTCGACGGGGCCGTCGACCGGGTCCCACAGGATCTGCTCGTTGTAGAGCCTGCCGTCGCGCGCCACGACACCGCCGACCGAGATCGGTGCCCCGATGGCCTTGGCCGCCCGGTCGATGACGTCGCGCGCGTCGGGGTTGGCGAAGGGGTCGATGTCGGAGGAGTTCTCCGGCCACAGCACGAAGTCGGGCCGCGCGACCCGGCCCGCCCCGACCTCGGCGGCCAGCCGTTCGGTCTCGCGCGCGTGATGGTCGAGCACCGCGCGGCGCTGGGCGTTGAAGTCGAGACCCGCGCGGGGCACGTTGCCCTGGATCACGGCGACGGTCGCCGTGCCGGTCTCGGCGGCGTCGGTCACCAGCGGCCGGGCGGCGAGGGCCGCCACCACCGGAGCGGCCAGGCTCAGCAGCGCCAGGGCCGCCGCACCCCGCGGTACCGCGCCGGTGCGGTGCGCCCGGGCGGCCAGGCGCACCCCCTCGTACAGGCCGAAGCCGCACAGCACCACCGCGAAGCCGAGCACCGGTGTGCCGCCCAGCGCGGCCAGCGGCAGGAACACGCCGTCCGCCTGTCCGAAGGCGATCTTGCCCCAGGGGAAGCCCTCGAAGGGCACGCGCGCGCGTGCGGCCTCGCCGGCGATCCACACGGCCGCCGCCCACACCGGCCAGGCCGGCAGCCTCGACACCGCGGCTGTGCCGGCGCCGGCCAGGGCGACGAAGACCGCCTCGATCGCGACCAGGGCCAGCCAGGGGCCGGGGCCGACCTCCACGCCGGTCCACACCAGCAGCGGCAGCAGGAAGCCCAGCCCGAAGAGGTAGCCGAGGCCCAGGCCCGCCTTCCAGCCGCGCCCGCGCAGCACCCCGCCGAAGACGGCGAAGGCCGGCAGGGCCAGCCACCACAGGGTGCGCGGCGGGAAGCTGACGTAGAGCAGCACGCCGGCGAGGGCGGACGCGACGGCCGGGGCGAGCCGGCGGGCGAGCCGCGCGGCGCGCGAGGGGGGCGCGGTCGGGGGCTCGGCCGGTTCCGACTCGCCGACGGGTGTTGCGGTGACGGTCACCCTGCGGAGTCTACGACCGGTGACTTCCCGCCGGACAGCACGGCCGGCGCACGCAAGGCCGGGAGCGGCCCACCGCGCGGCACCGGGACCTCGTCGGGAGCCGGACGGCCGGGCAGCGGCCCGCGGCCTCGCCGGTCCCGCGCAACCGGGCCCGGGTCCCGGGCACCGGGGCCGGGGCCCAGTCGGCCGACGCAGGCCTCGAGCAGCCTCGCCGAGCACCGGGCGACCGGCCCCCCGGGCGCAGACGACCGACGCGGGCCCCAAGCGGCCTCGCCGAGTCCCGGACCACCGGACCCGGGGCGCGGGGTGCTGGGCCGGCCCCCGGGCGAGCCGCGCGGGTCCCAGGCGGCCGGGCGGGGTCTCAGACGACGGGGCCGGACCTCAGGCGGCCGGGCCCGGCGTCTTCGGTCGCAGCCGGTCCCTGATCACCTGTACGGCCGCCTCCGCGTCGTCCACGGTGACCGTGAAGGTGTGGCCGTCCCACAGGCGAAGGATCACGCCCTCACCGCGCCGCACCACGACGGCGGTGCCCTTCTCCGGGCGCCAGCGGTAACCCCAGCCGCCCCAGTGACGCGGAGTGACGTGCGGGGTGAACTCGGCGCCGGCGACGTGCGAGAGCGGGATCCGGCGGCGGGGCACGCCGATATGGCCGCAGCGCACTTCCAGGCAGTCCTCGTCGACTCTCAGCGCCACGTGCACGAACGCCAGGGTGCCGAACAGGACGAGCAGGCCGGCGGCGATGCAGCCGACGACCGCCATGACCAGCGCGGCGATGCCGGACTCCCAGGCGGGGTCGACGGCCAGCACGATGCCGAGGGCCAGGCAGGCCGCACCGAGCAGCGCCGGCAGCCACTGCATCCGGTTGGTGGCGCGTCCGGTCCAGACATCGGGGTGGGGCGCGGGCTCGCCGTGGCGGTGGTCCCTCATGGCTATGAGGTTACTCAGCTTTCGCTGGGTGGATGGCTCGCCGAGGAGGGTGACTGGGCCGACCGGCGGTCAGCGCGCGGGCGCGACCGCGCGCAGCAGCCGGCCCTCCTCATAGGCCAGTGCGGGCGCGGGCAGCGCGCCCTCGCGTCCGCTGAGCAGCACCGTGAGCGTGCCCTCGGCCGGGGCTCCGGGGACGGCGGGCCGGGCGCCGATGCGGCGCAGCGCCTGTGCGGCGACCGCTCCGGCCGAGCCGTGCAGCACGAGTGGCGGACGGCCGGGGCGCTGGACGGCCGCCCGGATGCGTTCGGCGACCAGTTCGTAGTGGGTGCAGCCGAGGACGACGGTGGTGACGTCGTGGGGCGTCAGGGCGGCGGCGGCGGTGACGGCCGCGTCGATGGCGGCCTCGTCGGCGTGCTCGACGGCCTCGGCGAGCCCCGGGCACGGCACCTCGGTGACGGGGACCCCGGCGGCGAACTCCTCGATCAGGTTGCGCTGATAGGGGCTGCCGGTGGTGGCGGGCGTCGCCCAGATGGCGAAGGGGCCGCCGCCGGCCGCGGCGGGCTTGATCGCCGGGACGGTGCCGACGACCGGCAGGTCGGGTTCGAGGCGGGCGCGCAGGGTGGGCAGCGCGTGCACGGTCGCGGTGTTGCACCCGACGATCAGGGCGTCCGGCCGGTGCGCGGCGGCGGCCACGGCGACGGCCACGGCGCGCCCGGTGAGGTCCTCGGGCGTGCGCGGGCCCCAGGGCATGCCGTCCGGGTCCAGGGAGAGGATGAGATCGGCGTCCGGTCGCAGGCGCCGTACCGCGGCGGTGGCCGCCAGCAGACCGATTCCGGAGTCCATGAGCGCGATCTTCACCCGGCCACGATAGACGATGTCCGCCGCCGGGCCGGTCCGGTGGGGCAGACTGCGCACGTGAGCGCCGCCCTGTGGACTTCCGCCGTTTCCGCCGTGTCCCTCACCGTCTGGCTGTGGCTGCTGCTCGGCCAGGGCATGTTCTGGCGCACGGACGTCCGGCTGCCGCCGCGCCGCCGGCCCGACGCGTGGCCCTCCGTGTGCGTGGTCGTGCCCGCCCGGGACGAGGCGGCGGTGCTGCCGGCGAGCCTGCCGTCGCTGCTCGGCCAGAAGTATCCGGGACGGGCGGAGGTCTTCCTCATCGACGACGGCAGCTCGGACGGCACCGGGGAGCTGGCCCGCGAGCTGGCCCGGCACCAGGACGGCCTGCCGCTCACCGTGGCCTCGCCCGGCGAACCGCCGCCGGGCTGGACGGGCAAGCTGTGGGCGGTGCGGCACGGGATCGTGCTGGCACGCGCGCGTGCGCCCGAGTATCTGCTGCTGACGGACGCCGACATCGCGCACGCGCCGGACAGTCTGCGGCGGCTGGTGGAGGCGGCCGGCACCGGCGGGTTCGACGTCGTCTCCCAGATGGCCCGGCTGCGGGTGGCGAGCGCCTGGGAGCGGCTCGTGGTGCCGGCCTTCGTCTACTTCTTCTCCCAGCTCTACCCCTTCCGCCGGATCGCGAAGGAGGGGGCGCGGACGGCGGCCGCGGCGGGCGGATGCGTGCTGCTGCGCACCGAGGCCGCCGAGCGGGCGCGGATTCCGGACGCCATCCGGGACGCCGTGATCGACGACGTGGCGCTCGCCCGGGCCGTCAAGCGCGGCGGCGGCCGGGTCTGGCTGGGCCTGGCCGACGGGGTCGACAGCGTGCGCCCCTATCCGGGGCTGCCCGACCTGTGGCGGATGGTGTCGCGCAGCGCGTACGCCCAGTTGCGGCATCAGCCGCTGCTGCTGGCGGGGACGGTCCTCGGGCTCGCCCTCGTCTATCTGGTGCCGCCCCTCGCCGTCGTCGTCGGCGCGGTCACCGGGAACGCGGCCACCGTGGCCCTCGGTGCGCCGGCGTGGCTGGTGATGGCGGGGACCTACCTGCCGATGCTGCGCTACTACCGCCTGCCGCCGTGGTCGGCGCTCCTGCTGCCGTTCACCGCGTTCCTGTATCTGCTGATGACGGTCGATTCCGCGGTGCAGCACCACCGGGGGCGGGGCGCGGCCTGGAAGGGCCGCACCTACGCCCGTCCGGGTGCCGTGCCCGAGGAGGGCTGAGCCCTCGGCCTCACTTCCTGCCGGGGGTCCAGTTCATGCCCCAGCCGTAGGCGTGGTCGACGGTCCGCTGCGGGCTCACGCCACGTTCGGGCACCAGGTAGCGTGCCTCCCGCTGGACGACCAGGTCGCCGCCGTTGTTGGTGATCAGGGCGAGCGCGCACACCGTGGAGGGGACGGTGCACTCGTCGAGCGAGAAGTCGACCGGTGCGCCGTGCTGGGGCTGGAGGGTGACCGTGGCCCGCAGGTCGGCGAAGGAGCGCGCGCCCTCGTAGATGGTGACGAAGACGAGGATGCGCCGGAACGACTGCTGGTGGTCGAGGTTGACGGTGAGGTTCTCACCGGTCGCCACGGCGCCGGTGCGGTCGTCGCCGTCGAGCTGGATGTACGGGGGCCGGTGCAGGTCGCCGAAGGCGTTGCCGAGGGCCTGGACGACTCCCTTGCTGCCGTCGGTGAGTTCGTACAGGGCGCACAGGTCGAGGTCGAGGTCGTTGTGCAGGGCGACGGGGCGGCTCAGTTTGCGGGCCCAGCCGGAGAACTGCTTGTGCACCTCCCAGTTGAGGTTGACGCGCAGGGAGCCCGAGGTGCCGCCCTGCTTCGTCAGGGAGACCGAGGGGGCCGCCTTGGTGAGCGTCACCTTCGTGAGGCGGACCGGTTCCGCCGGGGGCGCGACGGGCGGCACCGGGGCCGCGGCCGGCCGCGGCGACGGCGGCGGGGCCACGGTCGCCGCCGGAGCGGGCGGGGGCGCGGGTGCGGCGGCCGGCGGCGCCTGCTGCGGCTCGTCCACCGAGATGCCGTAGTCCGTGGCCAGGCCCTCCAGCCCGCTGTCGTAGCCCTGGCCGACGGCGCGGAACTTCCAGGCGCCCTGACGGCGGTAGAACTCGCCGAGCACGAACGCCGTTTCCACCGTCGCGCCCGGGTTGTCGAAACGGGCCACGACCGTGTCCTGGGAGGGGTCACGGACCTCGATGCAGAGGTCGGGGATCTGCCCGAACGAGCCGCCGTCGGCGGAGGCGGCGACGATCACGGTCTCGATGGCCGGCTCCACGCGCGCGAGGTCGACCAGCAGGCTGTCGGTCACCCGGCCGCCGTCGTCCTGCTTGCCCTCGTGCCGGACCGCACCGGAGGAGTGGGCCGGCTGGTTGTAGAAGACGAAGTCCGCGTCGGACCGGACCTTCCCGCCGACCAGCAGCAGCGCCGACGCGTCCGTGTCGGGCACGCCGGGGCCGGATCGCCGGCCCACCTCGACCCGCAACGCCGTCGTCGGCACGGGAGTGTTCGATCCCTTCGGCATGGACATGCCTGCCCCCATCACCAGTCACCGTGCCGGGCAGCACCCCGGCCGTCACGTCAATTCTGTCGTGACCAACCTATGCCCCGTCCGGAGAACTTCCGCGGGAGAGCGGCAGGACGGGCGGGCGACCGCCGGCAACCCGGCCGGAAACCGGCCTTTATCAGAAAATCATGCCTCGCGTCTGCCCTTTTTCGACATGTTCGCTCGCATTGGGGATCCCAGGTCACGGCGGACACGGAAAACAACCCTCTTATCGGTCTCCCCAACCAGCACATCGTGGGCTTAACTTATGTGCCATGACGTCCCCCCGCTCCACCTATGGCGGCGGCTACTACTCCGCCTCCTTCCCGGACACCCCGATCTACGACTCGCTCGTGGCCGAGCGGGGCACCCCGCAGATCGCCCCGATCCGGGTCCCCGCCGCGTACGACGCGCCCGGCAGCCATCTGCCGGCACTCCCGTCGGCGATGCCGGCCCTGCCGGCGGCCCCGTCCCAGCCGTCCTACGGCTATCCGCAGGCGCCCCAGCCGGCACCGCTGCACCAGGCGCCCACCGCCTACATCCCGCAGCAGGCCACCGCGCCACGCGGCTACCCCGGCCCGCAGCACCCGCAGCCGCCGCGCCCGGTCGCGCCCGGCCCCGCGGGGTACGAGGCGATGCGTCCCGCCGCGCCCCGGCCCGCCCCGGCGCCGTACCAGGACCCGTACAACAACCAGCAGTACCGCGGCTACTGAGCCGTCCACCGGGCCGTCGGTGCCGCCTGGCACGATGACCCCATGGGGAACACGCGACTGCAGTCGATCCACGTCCATCCGGTCAAGGCGTTCCGGGGCCAGTCACTCCGGGAGGCCGTCGTGGAGCCCTGGGGGCTGGCCGGTGACCGCCGCTGGATGCTGGTCGACGACGGGGGAAAGGTCGTCACGCAACGAGGGCAGCCGCGTCTGGCGCTGGCCGCCGCCGAGCTGCTGCCCGGCGGCGGCCTCCGGCTGTCCGCGCCCGGCGCACAGCCGCTGACGGTGCCGGTGCCGCGCCCGGCGGGCACGGTGTCGGTGGAGCTGTTCCGGGACAAGGTGGAGGTGGTCCCCGCCGAGGGCGAGGCCGCGCACGCGTGGTGCAGCGACTACCTCGGGACGGCTGTGCGCCTGGTGCACATGGACGACCCCGCCACGCGACGCCCCGTCGACCCGGAGTACGCGCTGCCGGGCGAGACCGTCTCCTTCGCCGACGGCTACCCGCTGCTGGTGACGACGACGGCCTCGCTCGACGCCCTCAACTCCCTGATCGCGCGGGGCGACCACCCGGACGAGGGGCCCCTGCCCATGAACCGGTTCCGGCCCAACGTGGTGGTGTCGGGCACCGGCGCCTGGGCCGAGGACGACTGGTCGCGCATCACGATCGGCGAGGTCGCCTTCCGGGTCGCCAAGCCGTGCGGCCGCTGCGTGGTGACCACCACGGACCAGGCCACGGCCCGGCGCGGCCGGGAGCCGCTGCACACCCTGGGACGGCACCGCCGCAGTGACGGCAAGCTGGTCTTCGGGCAGAACCTGGTGCCTCTCGGCCCCGGGACGGTCCGGGTCGGCGACCCGGTCACGGTCATCGAGTGACACGACCGCCCCCGCACGTCCGCATCCGGGAACCCGGCTCGCGAACCACGCGTTCGGCCTGTGTGAGTTCCTGAGAGGCCGCCGAAGCCGGGGGGCGGTCCGGGCCGCTGCGGGAAGGGGGGTGCGGGAAGGGGGCCGGGGGGCGCGGACGGTGCGAGCGGTCGGCGGACTCCGGCGCCGGCGGCACACTCCGCTGCGCCGCACCACCGACCTGGTCGAGGCCTGGCCGGGCCTGACGGCGCTGCCGCTCATCCTGTGCGTCGCACCCGTGGCCGGCACGGTCGTCGTCGGCATGGCCCAGGACTCCTTGCAGCGGTCCGTGCGCGGCCAGCACGCGTCCCGGCACCTCGTGACGGCCACCCTGGTGAGGGAACCCGACCGTTCCGCGCCGGCGGTCGACCCGGAGACGACCGCCGCCGGTGACCCGCGCAGCCGCGTCCTCGCCGGCTGGACCGACCGGCAGGGCCGCAGGGTGCCCCGCCCCCTCGGCTCCCCCACGGCCGCCACCCACGCGGTCCTCGCCGGATCCGGCGCCGCACTGGTGACCGCGGCCGTCGTCGAGACCGCCCGGCGGATCGTCCTGTGGCGCATGGTCCTGCGCCGGTACGCCCGCCTGGACCGGGCCTGGCACCGCGCGGGAGGGGACCGGGGCCTGACCGGCGCGGGCAGTTGACGGGGTTGCGCCTCCGGTCAACCCCCCGCCTGCGCGCACGCTACGGTGTAGCGGCCGGACCCGATTCGGCTGACGACCCGCGGGCGAGGAAGCCGCAGGGGCCGCAGCGCCCTGCCGGCGAACGACGCCATCAGTACGACGAGGTGGGGGCACAGCAACGCCATGGCACAGGGCACCGTCCAGGTGACGCACACCGGCACATCGCGGTGGCGGCGCCGCACGGGTGAGTACGCATCGCTCGCCGCCGCCCTGGAGGCCGCGGCCGACGGTGACGTCCTCACCGTCGCCCCGGGCACCTACCGGGAGAACCTCGTCGTCCAGCGGGCGGTGACCCTGCGCGGCCCCGAGGGGGCCCACGGCTCGGTGCGCATCGCGCCCCCGGACGGGGTGCCGCTGATCGTGCGCGCCTCGGCGGTGGTGCAGGACCTGCACGTCGAGGGGCAGGACCCGACGGCGCCCGCGGTGCTCGTCGAGGCGGGCACACCGGAGCTGCTGGACCTGCGGGTGGTCACCCGGTCCGCCTCCGGGATCGAGGTGCGCGGCAGCGCGCGGCCGACCGTGCGGCGGTGCACGGTCGACAACCCGGCGGGCATCGGCATCGCCGTGGCCGACGGCGGGGGCGGGGTGTTCGAGGAGTGCGAGGTCGTCGCCGCCGGGCAGGCGGGCGTGGCGGTGCGTACCGGCGCCCACCCGCGCCTGGAGCGCTGCCGGGTCCACCACGCCGCCGGTTCGGGGCTGACGGCGACCGGTGAGCACTCCGCGCTGGAGGCCGTCGGATGCGAGGTCTACGAGGTGCGGGGCAGCGGCGTGCAGATCACCGCCCGCGCCACCGGCCACCTCACCGACTGCGACGTGCACCGCACCACCGCCGACGGCGTCACGCTCGACACCGACGCGGTGCTGACGCTCGCCGACTGCCGCATCCACGACATCCCGGAGAACGCGGTCGACCTGCGCTCCCGCTCGGTGCTCACCCTGACCCGCACCAGCGTGCGGCAGTTCGGCCGCAACGGACTGTCGGTGTGGGACCCGGGCACGCGCGTGGACGCCAACCAGTGCGAGATCTTCGACAGCACCGGTGACTACCCCGCCGTGTGGGTCAGCGACGGCGCCACCGCGGTGCTGGACTCCTGCCGGGTGCACGACGTGCCGGACGCGCTGTTCGTGCTGGACCGCGGCTCGCGCGCGGACGTCGTCGACAGCGACCTGTCGCAGGTGCGCAACACGGCCGTGTCGGTGAGCGACGGAGCCACCGCCCAGCTCGACGACTGCCGCATCCGGGACGCCGCGACCGGCGCCTGGTTCCGGGACCACGGCAGCGGCGGCACCCTGAGCAACTGCACCCTGGACGGCACCCGGACCGGTGTGATCGTCACCAAGGGCGCCGACCCGACCATCGAGCGCTGCACGGTCGACTCCCCCGCCGAGGCCGGCGTCTATGTGTCGGCGGGCGGGCGCGGAAGCTTCCTGAACTGCCGGGTGACGGGCAGCGGAGGCTACGGCTTCCACGTGATCGACGGTTGCCGTACGACGCTCAGGAAGTGCCGGACGGAGCGCTGCGCGCGCGGCGGGTACGAGTTCGCGGAGGCCGGCCAGGACACCTCGTCCTTCGACGGCGGCCCCCTCGTGGAGGACTGCACCAGCGACGAGAGCGCGGGCCTGCGCACGCCCCCGGCCCGGGAGACGGTGGTGCAGACGGTCGACCGGACCCCCGGGCTGCTGGGCTCGATCCCGGGGCAGCGCAGCCCCGAGCAGGAAGCCCCGGCCCCGGCCCCGGAGTCGGGAACGCCGGCCCGGACCTCGAAGGTCGTGCTCGGTGAACTGGACGCGCTGGTGGGCCTGGAGAGCGTCAAACGCGAGGTGCGGGCCCTCACCGACATGATCGAGGTGGGCCGGCGCCGGCAGCAGGCGGGGCTGAAGGCCGCCTCCGTCAAACGCCACCTGGTCTTCACGGGCTCCCCCGGCACCGGCAAGACGACGGTCGCCCGCCTGTACGGCGAGATCCTCGCCTCCCTCGGTGTCCTGGACAAGGGCCACCTCGTGGAGGTCTCCCGGGTCGACCTGGTCGGTGAGCACATCGGCTCCACGGCGATCCGCACCCAGGAGGCGTTCGAACGGGCGCGCGGGGGCGTGCTGTTCATCGACGAGGCGTACGCACTGTCCCCCGAGGACGCGGGCCGCGACTTCGGCAAGGAGGCCATCGACACGCTGGTGAAGCTGATGGAGGACCACCGGGACGCGGTCGTGGTGATCGTCGCGGGCTACACGGCGGAGATGGAGCGGTTCCTGTCCGTCAACCCCGGCGTGGCCTCCCGCTTCTCACGGACCATCACCTTCGGCGACTACGGCCCCGAGGAACTGCTGCGGATCGTGGAGCAGCAGGCCGAGGAGCACGAGTACCGGCTGGCGCCGGGCGCCGGTGAGGCGCTGCTGACGTATTTCACGGCGATCCCGAAGGGCCCGGCGTTCGGCAACGGCCGTACCGCGCGCCAGACCTTCGAGGCGATGGTGGAGCGGCACGCGAGCCGGGTCGCCCAGCTGGCCGACCCCAGCACGGACGACCTCACGCTGCTCTACGCCGAGGACCTGCCCGAGCAGCCCTGAGGCCCGCCGTCCGCACCCGGGACCGACGTTTGACCCCGTGCAGGCGGCCCGCCCGGCGCGCCCTGCTCCCCCGGCACCGGCGGCCCGGCGGTCTCGCGCGGGGCCGGCACCTCCGGGCGCAGCCGGGCCAGCAGCCGCTGCCGTTCCTCCGCGAAGGCCGGGTCGGCCTGGTAGTCGGAGTGGCCGAGGACCGGCGCGGGCAGCGGATGCGCGTCGGTACGGCCGTGGGCGAGGGGGTCCTTGAGGGGTTCGCGGTCCACCGCGGGACCGCGCTCGCCGGGCAGTCGCACCGGGCCCCCGATGGGGTCGGTGAGCCGGTACAGGTTGCGCCAGCAGTCGACCTCCCGGTGCAGGGAGCCGAGCGCGGCCGGTCCGAAGTGGGCCGGGAACCAGCGGCCGTACAGGCGCTCCAGCGGGGAGCCGTAGGTGAGCAGGCCGACGCGTCTGCGGGCGGACGGCGCCAGTTGCCAGGCCGCGGCTGCGGCGAGCACGCTGCCCTGGGAGTGGCCGGAGATGACCAGCCGCCCGCCGGTGGTACGGGTCCAGGTCGCCATGCGCCAGGTCAGGTCGGGCACCGCGCGCTCGGCGTAGCAGGGCGGGGCGAAGGGGTGGGCGGCGCGGGGCCAGAAGGTGCCGACGTCCCACAGGATGCCGATGGTGCGCCGGGCGGAGGCGTCCTTGTAGGCGCGGCGGCCCCAGGTGACGAACAGTATGAAGCCGAGGCCGATCAGCCAGGAGCCGAGGGCCTGCGCGGTCTGGGCGGCGCCGTGGACGAAGGCGGGCGTGTCGCGGGCGGCGACGGCCGGGGCGCGGTCGGTGGCCAGGGCGCCGACGAGGGCGCCCGCCCCCGCCAGGAGGGTCGCGGCGGAGGTGACGGCGACGACGAGGGGCGCGCGGTCGGTGAGGGTGGCCATCGCGCGGACGGTGGCGATACGCCGGGTGCGTGCGGTGTCGCCGGGCTCGTCGGGGTGGTCGTCGGCCACGGCGGCGCGCTCGGCACGGGCCAGCCGCCAGGTGCGCAGGGCGAGCGCGGCGCACAGCAGCAGCAGGAGCAGGAGCAGCGGAGGGATCACGGACGCCTGCCAGGTCAGCAGGACCGGGGGTCCGGGGAGGGCGGCACCGGTGCCGTCCAGCCAGTCCGACATCCGCTGGGAGACACCGCCGGACATCACCCCGCCCAGGGCGCAGGCCAGCATGGCGACCGCCGGGCCGCCGAGGCCGCGCATCGCGGCGCGCGGGTCGGCGCCGGTGCGGTGCAGCAGGTGGGCGACCACGCCGAGGGCGATGACGAGCAGGCCCTGCACCAGGGCGATGCCTCCGAAGGTCGCGTCCCCCGGCAGCCGGCCGGTCGAGGCCCAGCCCGGACGCTCCCAGCCGGCGTACAGCACGGTGAGGGCGAGCAGGCCGAGGGCGGCGAAGGGCAGGCGGCGCACCAGGTGGTCGTCGAGTGTCCGGTCGAGGCGGTTCTCGCTGCGGCCCCGGCGGCAGACCACGCCCACCACGAGGACGCCGCCGGCGATCAGTACGGCCTCCAGCGCCCAGCCCAGCGTGTCGAGCACGGCGGGCCCGCCGGCCCGGCGGTCGAAGCGGGCCGCCGGTGCGCCGACCGCCGCGGCGACGGTGAGCAGGCCCGCGGCGGTGTGCGCGGCGCGCAGCCGGGCCACCAGCCGGCGCCCGTACCAGAAGCCGGGCCGGCCGAGCGCGGTGGGCCCGGGCTCCTCGTCGGCGTCGGCGGTGCGGTCCAGCGGCTGCTGGGACTCGTACGCACGCCAGGTGCGCAGCGACAGGTACCACAGCAGGCCGGTGAGCGCGGCGGGTACGGCGGCCGCTAGGGCGAGCCTGCGGCCGGGCGGGCTCCACCAGCCGCCCGATCCGGTCGGGGACAGAAAGCCCAGCCAGGAGTGCCGGTCGGCACACGCGCGCGTGCCCGCGCACTGCCAGGCGACGAGGTCGAGGGCGACTTCGCAGGCCGCGGCGACCAGCAGCACGGTCAGGCTCAGTCCGGCCAGTCGCACCAGCACTCCGTACAGCCGCACGGTCCGGTCCCGGCGGTGGGCGGTGGGCCGCATCCAGTGGGCGAGGTTGACCACCATGAACGGCAGGAGCAGCAGCCACAGCGCCCGGGTGCCGTTGCCGGAGGTGAGGTTGCACCAGACGTACGCCTCGGGCACCGGGCGGCCCCGGTAGTCCTCGGGGCGGGCCTCGGCGTCGGCGTCCTCGGTGCGGCGGAACAGGGCGGCGACGTCGTCGCCGGTGATCCGCACCGTGCGCGGGTCGTCGAGCATCCGCTCCGGTGTCGTACCGCCCACTCCGTGGACCAGGAGTTCCAGTGCGGTGCCGGTGCCCCCGGCCCGCGGTCCGGGCCGGTCCGTTCCGCCCGTGGCGACACCCTGCTGGGTCTGTTCCACTGTCCGCACTTCCCCCGTGACGCGCCGTCGGCTGTGTCCGTGCGGGCACCAGGATCTCCGCTGAACGGGCCGCGCACACCCCTCGGCACGGAATCTCCCCGAATCGTGCGACGGACGGCGCACGGATGAGGCAGACGTGGCATGTGCGCGTCGGTCGGTGGTGGCACGCCCCGGGGCGGGGCGTGCGAGGATGGGGCGTCCGCGCACCGGGGCGGGGAGAATGTCCTCGTCGGGGCAGGTGCGCAGGGTGTGTCGGACCGCATGTGCATGTTTGAGGCGAAAGGACCGGAAGCGACGTGAGTGAGAATCAGAACCTCCTCGCGGAGCAGCGCCGCGCCCTGATCATCGACGAGGTCCGCCGCCGGGGCGGTGTCCGGGTCAACGAGCTGACCCGCAGGCTCGGCGTGTCGGACATGACGGTGCGCCGCGACCTCGACGCGCTCGCCCGCCAGGGCGTGCTGGAGAAGGTGCACGGCGGCGCGGTCCCGGTGGCCGAGGCGAGCACGCACGAACCGGGTTTCGAGGCCAAGTCGGGCCTGGAGCAGAGTGCCAAGGAGGGCATCGCGCGGGCCGCTGCCGAACTGGTCGCGCCGGGCGCGGCGATCGCGCTGTCGGGCGGTACGACGACGTATGCGCTGGCGCACCGGCTGCTGGACGTGCCGGACCTGACGGTGGTGACCAACTCGGTGCGGGTGGCCGACGTCTTCCACGTGGCGCAGCGCACCTCGGGGGCCCGGCCGGGCACGGCGACGGTGGTGCTGACCGGCGGGGTGCGCACCCCGTCCGACTCGCTGGTGGGGCCGGTCGCCGACCAGGCGATCGCAACGCTCCACTTCGACGTGCTGTTCCTCGGCGTGCACGGGATATCGGTCGAGGCCGGGCTGTCGACGCCGAATCTCGCGGAGGCCGAGACCAACCGGCGGCTGATGCAGTCGGCGCGACGGGTCGTGGTGGTCGCGGACCACACCAAGTGGGGTGTGGTGGGCCTGAGTTCGTTCGCCGCGCTGGGGCGGGTCGACACCCTGGTGACCGACGCCGGGCTGCCGGCCGAGGCCCGCGCGGAGGTCTCGGAGCATCTGCGGGTGATCGTGGCGGGCGAACCGGACGACGCCGGCTGAACGACGCGTCACCGGTTCGGGGCTCGGCTTCGCCGGGGCCGCTCCGGTCCGTCCGGTCTTCGCACGGGAGACCTCCGCCCGGCACGGGCTTCCGGGCCCTCGCCGGGGACGTGCCGGGCCGGGTGGCTGGTTCTCCGCGGTGACGTCACGCCCGTCCACCGGTGAGGGGGCCGGGGCGGCCCTTCCGCCGCGCGGTCACCTCGCCGGACCGGCGCCCGGCCCCTCCGCGGCACCGCCCGCGCCGGGCCACACGCCCGTGTGCAGCAGGGACTCGATGGCGGCCGTGTACGGGGTGATGTCCAGGCCCTGTTCGGCCAGCCAGGCGTCGGAGTAGTACTTGTCCAGGTACCGGTCCCCCGGGTCGCACAGCAGCGTCACCACGCTGCCCTGCCGCCCTTCGGCCACCATCTCGGCGACGATCTTCAGTGCGCTCCACAGTCCCGTGCCGGTCGAACCGCCCGCCTTGCGGCCGATGGCCCGTTCCAGGGCCCGTACGGCGGCGACGCTGGCGGCGTCGGGGACCTTCATCATCCGGTCGATCGCGCCGGGCACGAAACTCGGTTCCATGCGCGGCCGGCCGATGCCCTCGATGCGGGAGCCGCAGTCGCAGGTGACGTCCGGATCGCCGGTCGTCCAGCCCTCGAAGAAGCAGGAGTTGTCCGGGTCGGCGACACAGATACGGGTGTCGTGCTGCATGTAGTGCACGTAGCGGGCGAGGGTCGCCGAGGTGCCGCCGGTGCCGGCCGTGGCGACGATCCAGGCCGGTTCGGGGAACCGTTCCAGCCGGAGCTGCCGGAAGATGGACTCGGCGATGTTGTTGTTGCCGCGCCAGTCCGTGGCCCGTTCGGCGTAGGTGAACTGGTCCATGTAGTGGCCGCCGGTCTCGGCCGCCAGCCGGGCGGACTCCTCGTACATCTTCCGTGAGTCGTCCACGAAGTGGCACCGGCCGCCGTGGAATTCGATCAGGCGGATCTTCTCGGCGCTCGTCGTGCGGGGCATGACGGCGATGAAGGGCACGCCGATCAGCTTCGCGAAATACGCTTCGGAGACGGCCGTGGAGCCGCTGGACGCCTCGATCACCGGGCGGTCCGGGCGGATCCAGCCGTTGCACAGACCGTAGAGGAAGAGCGAGCGGGCGAGGCGGTGCTTGAGGCTGCCGGTCGGGTGGGTCGACTCGTCCTTGAGGTACAGGTCGATGCCCCAGTGTTCCGGCAGGGGGAAGAGCAGCAGGTGCGTGTCGGCGGAGCGGTTGTTGTCCGCCTGGACCTTGCGGACGGCTTCTTTCAGCCAGGCCCGGTAGGCGGCGTCGCTGCGGTCGACGTCCAGGGTGTGGCCGGTTCGGATCGGCTGGGAGGTACTCACGGCGGGGCTCCTTACGCTGCGCGCCGATGGCGCGTCGCGCGCCCGACACACCGATCATAAGCACCTTCGGCACGCTTCTCACCTGCATAAACGCCCCTTTGAGCGCCCCCAAGGCGCCCCTGGGGACGGGGGCGCAGGGGTGGCAGGGGTACACATGCTCGTATGCATCGTGCGCCCCCCGGAAGCAGGCCACGCGGGCTGGTGCTCCGGCTCCGGGTGGGGGCAGACTGCACCGGGCGGGGCGGACGTCCCGCCACGGGCGCACACTGGAGCACGACACGAGCCGGTACCGGCCCAGGCGGAGTACGGTCCGGCGCACCGACGCGCTACGAGGGGGCGGCGGCATGGCGGAGCCAGAGTTCACGGCCACCGGGGTGCGGATCGACAAGCGCCTGCGCTCGCTCACCCGGGCCGGGCAGGTCCGGATCAGCGGCGGCAGGCTGGAGTTGCTCACCAGCTACGGCACCGAGATCGACAGTGCGCCGGTGCAGGCGGTGCGCGCTTCCAGGCCCTGGTTCGCGGCCGGGGACCGGGCACTGGCGGACCTGGGCGGCAAGCGGTACCTGCTGACCCTCAAGGAGAACGACCCCGCGCCGGGCGAGCCGGGCCCGCCCGCGGCACACCGTTTCATCGAGGCCGTACGCCGGGCGGCGGGGCGCAGCGGCTGAACATGTCCGTAAGTTGCGGTGCCTCACCCCTTGCGTCACGCTGGTCTCACGTCACTCTGGGTTTACCGGCGATAACGCTGCGAACCAGCCCGCCGGCCATGACAGCAGGCGGTGGTATGACGCAGGCGCCTGCTGGATCCGAACGTCGTGTTCTTCCGGACCTCTATGTCGGGGAGTCGCAGCCGTGATCAGTCACCCAAGCAGGCACTGCACGGTGGAGCTCCAAGCCCTGCCGTCGCGGATCGGCCAGGTCCGCAGAATCGTATCTGCGCAGTTGCGCTACTGGCATCTTGATTCCCTGATCGACCGGGCGGCGCTCGGTGTGACGGAGTTGCTGACCAACGTCCACCTCCATGCCCGCCCCGACAAGACGTGCACCGTGGAGATCGAGCTGCTGCTCGACCGGGTCACGGTCTCGGTGCACGACCACGACCCGCGTCTTCCCGTGGTGGACGACGCCGATCCGCTCGCGACCACCGGGCGCGGCCTGGCCATGGTGGCCGCGATGAGCGAGAGCTGGGGTGCCCGGCCGGACGGCGAGTCCGGCAAGGTCGTCTGGTTCACGCTGCCCACGCCCGCGTCCGCGCCGCCCGCCGTCGCGCGCCCGCCGCGGTGCCTGGTCGAGGAGGTGCCCGCCGACGCGTTCGCCAAGGTCGGGCCCGTGGGCCTCGGCCGGCCGCAACCCGCTCCCGCCCGGTCGGCCGTTGCCGGCTGACCGGGCGGTGACCCTCCTCACGCCCGGAGCGGTCACCCGGCGGCGACGGCCCGCAGCAGGTGCGGGCGGGCCGCACGCCGGGCCGGCCGAAGCCCCGCGAGGGCGCCTGCCGCGCGCCCCGCCGGGGCCACTGCGCCGCTCCGCGCGGGCGGTGGTGTCGCCACCGGGGCACAGCTGCACGGCGCCAACGCCCTCGGGCGGCGGCCCATGTGACGCACCTTCACGGCGCCGACGCTCCCGGGCGGCGGCCCGTGTGACGGGCGGCGCGGTCATACCGGGCCGTCCTTGCCGGTCCGGCCGAACTGCTCGTCCAGCACGGACAGCCGGCGCCAGTACTCGTCCTCGTCGATCTCGCCGGAGGCGAAGCGGCGGCCGAGCACGGCGACGGGCGAGTCACCCGGCGGGCGGTGGCCGGCCGCCGCGGCGCGCCACGGGCCAGGCCCTCGCCGCCCACGCCACACGGTGCGGTGCAGCAGCGCCACGGCGCCGACGACGACGGCCGCCCAGATCAGCGCCAGATCAGCGGGAAGAACAGGATCCACGGGGGTATGTACCGGTCCACTTCTCGCTCTGGGCCCACGGGGCGCCCCGGACGGCCGGCGGTGACGTGTACCGGGTCCCGCACCTGTCGGCGCCGGGGCTGGAGGCGTTGGGCCCCGGGAGCGTCGGAAGTGAGTGCCGTCCGGACGGTGCCCGGGGATGTGCTGCCGGGCGAGTCGGGCGTGTGCGACGCCCACGACCACGGGTTCCTCGCCAGTCCGTGGCTGCCCGGCCGGGAAAACGGTCGACGTCTGAGCGGCCCGCGGGGAACCGGCCGCGTTCCGGGCGCCCGGCGGGGCGCGGTGGTGCGGTTGACGCCGTACGGGCTCGGCGGACGGGCCGCGGATCCACCGCCGCTGTCCCGGGAGACGGAGGTGCGCCTGGTGGCCTCGACGGGGCTGCACCAGGACGTCCGCACCGGGTGATCCTCGGCCGCCTCAAGCGCCTGGTCCTAGGCCAGCGCCCCCAGCGGGTCGTCGAGGACCGGCTGCCAGGCCAGTTCGGCGGCGCCGACCAGGCTGTTGTGGTCGAGAGTGCAGGGCAGGATGGGGACGCCGCCGCTCTGGCCCCACAGGCTGCGTTCGGCGACCACCGCGCGCAGGCGCTCGGGGTCGGCGTCGAGCAGGGTGCGGTGCAGGCCACCGAGGATGATGCGGTCGGGGTTGAGGATGTTGACCAGGCCGGCCAGGCCGAGGCCCAGGCGGTCGATGAGGGACTCGGCGGCGGTGCGGACGGCCGGGTCGGTGTAGTGGCCGCGGATCAGGTCGTTGGCCTGCTGGAGCAGGGAGACCTCGGGGCCGGGCTCGCGGCCGGCGGCGGTGAGGAAGGCCAGCGGGTCGGCCTCCACGTCCAGGCAGCCGCGGCTGCCGCAGTGGCAGGAGCGGCCCTCCGGGTTGACGGTGAGGTGGCCGACCTCCAGCGCGAGGCCCGAACTGCCCGTGTGCAGGCGGCCGTCGAGGACCAGGGCGCCGCCGACCCCGCGGTGGCCGGTGGCCACGCACAGCAGGTCGCGGGCGCCGCGCCCGGCACCGTGCCGGTGTTCGGCGAGCGCGGCGAGGTTGACGTCGTTGGCCGCGAACGCCGGGCCGTCGAGGCCCGCGGCGCGCACCTGCTCGGCGAAGATCCGGCGGACGGGCGCGCCCGCGGGCCAGGCCAGGTGCAGGGGGTTGAGCGCGAGGCCCTTGGGTTCGGCCACCGCGGACGGTACGGCGAGGCCCGCGCCGACACAGCGCCGCCCGGTCTGCCGCAGCAGCCCGGCGCCCGCCTCGACGACCGAGCCGAGCACCTTCGCCGGGTCGGCGTCGACGACCTCACAGCCGGGCGCGGTGGCGACGATCCGGCCGCCCAGTCCGACCAGGGCGGCCCGGAACCCGTCCGCGTGCACCTGGGCGGCGAGGGCGACCGGGCCGTCCTCGGCGACCGCGAGCCGGTGCGAGGGGCGGCCCTGCGAGCCGGCCGCCGCGCCGGGCCGGGCGTCCACCCGGATCAGGCCGAGCGCCTCCAGCTCCGCGGCGACCGCGCCGGCGGTGGCCCGGGTGACGCCGAGTTCGGCGGTGAGCACGGCGCGCGTCGGGGCCCGTCCGGTGTGGACGAGCTCCAACGCGGGCCCGAGCGCACCACGCCCCCGGTCCAGCCGCGTCCTGGAGGTGGTCCCGTCCCCCGCCGCCCGGGGGTCCGCCTTGCCGCTCATGAGGCCGAGTCTCCCATGATCCGGTCGGCTACCGGCCGCTGACCCGTAGCGTGACGTTCAG
Source organism: Streptomyces hamibioticus (assembly GCF_047946815.1). Classification (NCBI taxonomy): domain Bacteria; kingdom Bacillati; phylum Actinomycetota; class Actinomycetes; order Kitasatosporales; family Streptomycetaceae; genus Streptomyces; species Streptomyces hamibioticus. The sequence goes on along the minus strand of NZ_JBKKQY010000001.1, from coordinate 6,740,042 downwards.
CCGGCCGGTCAGCCCCAACTCCGGCGGCGCGGTGCCCGCGTGCACCCGGGGGACGCCGTGATGGGCGAAGCGGGAGGGACCGCCGAACACGAACAGGTCGCCGCTGCGCAGCTCGACGTCCGTGTACGGGCGGGTCCGCGTCTCGGTGTTGCCGAAGCGGAAGTCGCAGGTGTCGCCGAGGCTCAGGGACACCACCGGCGCGTCCGACCGCTCGTCGCTGTCGCGGTGCATGCCCATGCGGGCACCGGCGTCGTAGAAGTTGATCAGCGCGATGTCGTACGCCGCTCCCGTCGCGGCCTCCGCGCCGAGCGCGTCGGCCACCGCGCGGCGGCCCAGGTCGCCGAGCCAGGCGGGGAAGGGCTTGACGGGCTCACCGTCGCCGTCGACGACGGTGCGGGCATAGCCGTACGGATACCAGTGGAGGCCCAGGCACACCTGGCGGGCGGTCATGGTGCCGCCGCCGGGGGTACGGACCGTGCGGAGCCCGGCGGGCGGGCGGGCCCACTCCCTGCAGGCCGCCAGCAGCCCGCGCTGCCGCTCGGCGTCCAGCCAGTCCGGTACGTGCACCGCGCCCGGCGCGACCTCGTCCCGGACCCTGGGGAACAGCTCGGCGTCCATGCCCCCATCCTGCCGGACAGGGCCTGAGCTGCGGCTCGGCTAGCCTGGACGCGATGAACGACCGCACCGACCGTATGACGACACCGTGGGGCGAGTTCCCGCTGGCCCGGTTCCCCGAGGACCCGCGCGAGCGCCTGCGCGCCTGGGACGCCTCCGACGCGTACCTGCTGAGGCATCTCGCCGAGGAACGGGTACCGCTGTCCGGCACGGTGGTGGTCGTCGGCGACCGCTGGGGGGCGCTGGTCACGGCGCTGGCGGCGCACGAACCGGTGCAGATCACCGACTCGTACCTCGCGCAGGAGGCGACCCGGGCCAACCTGGCGCGCAACGGTGTCGCACCGGGCGCGGTGCGGCTGCTGACCACGCAGGACCCGCCGCCCGCCCGGATCGACGTACTGCTGGTGCGCGTGCCCAAGAGCCTGGCCCTGCTGGAGGACCAGCTGCTGCGGCTGGCGCCCGCGGTCCACGCGGGCACGGTCGTCGTCGGCACCGGCATGGTCAAGGAGATCCACACCTCCACGCTCACGCTGTTCGAGCGCGTGCTCGGACCGACCCGCACCTCCCTCGCCGAGCAGAAGGCCCGGCTGATCTTCTGCGCGCCGGACCCCGCGCTTCGGCGGCCCGCCAACCCCTGGCCGCTGACCTACCGGCTCCCCGAGGGCATCGGCCCGGTCTCCGGCCGGACCGTGGTGAACCACGCGGGCGTCTTCTGCGCCGACCGGCTCGACATCGGCACCCGGTTCTTCCTGGAGCACCTGCCGGACCGGCCGCCGCGGGACGGCCGCGCCCGGCGGGTGGTGGACCTCGGCTGCGGCAACGGCGTCGTCGGCACGGCGGTGGCGCTGGCCGACCCCGGCGCCGAGGTCCTGTTCACCGACGAGTCCTTCCAGGCGGTGGCCTCGGCGGAGGCGACGTACAAGGCGAACGGAGTGCCCGGGCACGCCGAGTTCCGGGTCGGCGACGGGCTGACCGGCGTCCCGGACGGCAGTGTCGACCTGGTGCTCAACAACCCGCCGTTCCACTCCCACCAGGCGACGACCGACGCCACCGCGTGGCGGATGTTCACCGGTGCACGGCGGGTGCTGCGCCCGGGCGGCGAGCTGTGGGTGATCGGCAACCGCCATCTGGGCTACCACGTCAAGCTGCGGCGGGTGTTCGGCAACAGTCAGCTGGTGGCGAGCGACCCGAAGTTCGTGGTGCTGAAGGCGGTCAGGCGGGGCCCGTCCGGTCGACGACGCGGATGATCTCCGTGACGGTCCGCACCATGGCCTGGCGCCCCACGGTCAGATAGCCGCGGGAGTCGACCGCTTCCGGGTTCGCCGCGAGGTACTCCCTGACGGCGCCGGTCATGGCGGCGTTGAGGGCGGTGCCGACGTTGACCTTGGCGATGCCCCCGGCGACCGCCGCGGCGAGTTGGCCGTCCGGGACTCCGGAGGAGCCATGCAGCACGAGCGGCACGTCCAGCGCGGCCGACAGGCGCTTGAGGAGGTCGTGGTCGAGGGTGGCGGTGCGGGTGGTCATCGCGTGGGTGCTGCCGACGGCGACGGCCAGGGCATCCACACCGGAGTCGGCGACGAAGGCGCGGGCCTCGGCCGGGTCGGTACGGGCGCCGGGCGCGTGCGCGTCGAGCGGCGGGCGCGCACCGCGTCCCCGCTCAGCCGAGCGCCCGCTCCCCCGCTCAGCCAAGCGCCCGCTCCCCCACCCGCCCGGGCGCCCGCTCCCCCACCCGCCCGGCCCGGCTTTGCCGCCGACCTCGCCCAGCTCCGCCTCGATCCACAGCCCCTGGGCGTGCGCCCAGTCGGCGGCGGCGCGGGTCGCGGCCAGGTTCTCGGCGTACGGCAGCCGGGAGGCGTCGTACATCACGGAGCTGAACCCGGCGTCCGGGGCCTGCCGGAGCAGGCTGTCGCTCTGCACATGGTCCAGGTGCAGGGCGACGGGCACGCTGGCGCGTTCGGCGGCGGCGACGGCGGCGCGGGCGAGCGGCAGCAGCCGTCCGTAGCGGAACTTCACGGCGTTCTCGCTGACCTGGAGGACGACGGGCGCGGCCACGGATTCGGCGCCGGCGACGACGGCCTCGACGTGCTCCAGCGTGATGATGTTGAAGGCGGCGACGGCGGACCGCGCGGCGGCGGCGCGGGTGACCAGGCCGCCGGTGGTGGCGAGGGGCACGGGATGTCCTTCGGGCGTCAGGGGGCGAGGATCACCGAGCGGGTGAGGTGGCGGGGCCGGTCCGGGTCGAGGCCGCGGGCGGCGGCGACGGCTACGGCGAGCCGCTGGGCGCGGACCAGTTCGGCGAGCGGGTCGAGGCCGCCGGCCACCCACAGTCCGCCGGTCCGCCGGACCTGTTCGGCCAGTCCCTCGGGCGGTTCGCCGAGCATCCAGGTGGCCGTGCCGTGGGTAGTGATGCTGATGGGGCCGTGCCGGTACTCCATCGCCGGGTAGGCCTCGGCCCAGGACAGCGAGGCCTCGCGCATCTTCAGCGCCGCCTCGTTGGCCAGCCCGACGGTCCAGCCCCGGCCGAGGAAAGTGAACTGGGTGCACTCGACGAGTCCCGCGGGCAGCTCGGCGGCGAGCGCGGTGCGGGCGTCGGCGACAGCCGCGTCGGTGTCCCGGCCCAGGTGGGCGCGGAGCAGGGTGAGGGCCGTGGTGGCGAACCGGGTCTGCACCACCGACCGCTCGTCGGCGAAGTCCAGGACGACCACGTCGTCGGCGGCCGCCATCACGGGCGTGTCCGGGTCGGCGGTGATCGCGACGGTGCGGGTACGGCCCCGCAGCCGGCCCAGCAGTTCCAGTACTTCGGTGGTGGTACCGGAGCGGGTGAGGGCGACGACGCGGTCGTACGCGCGGCCGGAGGGAAACTCGGAGGCGGCGAAGGCGTCGGTCTCGCCGTGGCCGGCCTCCTCCCGCAGTACCGCGGCGGCCTGGGCCATGAAGTACGAGGTGCCGCAGCCGACCACGGCGACCCGCTCCCCCCGCGCCGGAAGTGCCGCGCCGTGCTGCGCGGCCTCCACCGCGGCGCGCGTCCAGCACCCGGGCTGGCTGGTGAGTTCGTCCTCGACGTGCGTCATCCCGCACCCCTCCCTTAGCGGTGACTATTACTGCAAGGTATAGCGGCTTTTCGAGCACAATCAAGCATTCAGCGGGAGATCGTTGTGCGCTAGGGTCGATCGAGGACCGAGAGACGGAGGGTGCGCATGTCGCGCGACGCCCGCTGGAAGGCACTGCTGGAGCTGCTCGTCGAACGCGGCCGGCTGGATGTCGACGAGGCGGCGACCGAGCTGGAGGTGTCGGCCGCGACCATCCGCCGCGACTTCGACCAGCTCGCCGAACAGCAGATGCTGGTGCGCACGCGCGGCGGCGCGGTCGTGCACGGGGTGTCGTACGAGCTGCCGCTGCGGTACAAGACGGCCCGCCGGGCCTCGGAGAAGCAGCGCATCGCGAAGGCGGTCGCCGATCTGGTGGCGCCCGGCGAGGCGGTGGGGCTGACCGGCGGCACGACCACCACGGAGGTGGCGCGTGCGCTGGCCGTGCGCAGCGACCTGGCGTCGGGGACGCCGGCGCTGACGGTCGTCACCAACGCGCTCAACATCGCCAACGAGCTGGCGGTGCGGCCGCAGTTCAAGATCGTGGTGACCGGCGGGGTGGCGCGGGCCCAGTCGTACGAGCTGATCGGGCCGCTCGCGGACGGGGTGCTGGGCCAGATCACCCTCGACGTGGCGGTGCTGGGCGTGGTCTCCCTCGACGTGGCGCACGGCGCCGCGGCCCATGACGAGGCGGAGGCCGCGATCAACCGGCTGCTGTGCGAGCGGGCCGAGCGCGTGGTCGTCGCCGCCGACTCCAGCAAGCTGGGCCGACGGGCGTTCGCCCGGATCTGCCCGGTCGAGGCGGTGGGCACGCTGGTGACGGACAGCGCGGCCGACCCGGACACCGTGCGGCGGTTCGAGGAGGCCGGGGTCCGGGTCGTCGCGGTGTGAGCGCGGGGCGCGTCAGTGCCCGTGGCCGTCGTCGGGGTGCGTCTCCGGCGCCGGTTCCGGCGTGGTGGACGCCTGTCCGGCGCGCACGGTGAACGCCGCCGTGTGCACCTCGCCGCCGTGCTGGAAGTCCAGGAAGAGACGGTAGGTGCCGCCGGTGGGCGCGGTCGCCGTGAAGGAGATCTCCGGGCCGGGCTTCGTCCTGCCGTCGCCGGGTTCGCCGTTCGGGTGGACGTGGAGGTAGGCCAGGTCGCCGGAGCGCAGGGCGACCAGGTGGCCGTACGCGCCGAGGTAGGGCTGGAGGTCGGTGACGGGCTCGCCGTCGCGGCTGAGCTTCAGGGTCAGGCCGGCCGGCTCGCCCGGGCGCAGGGTGCCTGACAGGTCGACGCGGTAGTCGCCGACCCGGGCCGTGCCGGCCGGCGCCGGGAGGTTCGCGGGCGCGTAGCTTCCGGAGGCCGCGAGGTCCGCGCCGAGGGTGAGGTTCTGCGCGCCCTTCCGCTGCGGGGTGAAGTCGGCGAAGACCCGGTAGCCGCCCGCGCGGGGCAGCTCGACGGGCGTGCTCCAGGTGCCGTCGGCGGCGCGGGTGGGGTGCAGGTGGCGGTAGGTCACCAGGTCGCGCGAGGCCAGGATCAGATGCAGTTCCTTGCCGTGCTCGCGCCGGTAGTCGGTGACGGCGCGGCCGTGGTCGTCGCGGACGGTGAACCGGAGTTCGGTGCGCTGCCCGGCGGTGACGCGCGGGGTGGCGAGGTCGAGCGTGTAGCCGTTCTCCGAGATCTGCAGTCCGCCGGCCGGGGTGCTGTCGTGGCCCGCGTGCTCCGTGGGCGCCGGGGCCGACGGGCTGTGCCGGTCGTGCGGGGCGGGGGCGGTGTCGGCGACGACCGGGTCGATGCCCCGGCCCACGCCGTAGGCCGTGCCGAAGGTCGCGGCGAGTGCGGCGGCGAACGCGGTGATCCTCAGTCCGGTGCGCATGGCGGTCGTCTCCTCGTTCCTCCCGGCCTCCGCTCGTTCGGGAGGCGCTTCATGCAGCTCACCATACCCCTAGGGGGTACCAAGTCAAGCGGATCACGGGCTTGCTTCCTTTACCCCCCAGGGGTATACATGACCCCGGCGGCACGGATACCCCCTGGCGGTATCCGCGCCGGTATCCCCATCCATCTCCGGTCCATCCGCATCCGTGCGGCACCACCCACAGGAGGGCCCCATGCCTTCGTCCTGCTGCTCCACCGACGGCCAGCGCTCGACCACCGCGACCGCCGTGACGGCGGCCGTCGAAGCCGTCACGACCACGTACGCCGTCTCCGGGATGACCTGCGGCCACTGCAAGGCCACGCTCACCGAGGCGATCGGCGGGCTGGACGGCGTGACCGGGGCCGACGTCGACCTGGACACCGGGCGGGTGACCGTCACCTCCGCCGCCGCCCCGGACGACGCCGTCATCGCCGAGGTGGTCGACGAGGCCGGCTACGAGCTGACCGGTCGCCTCTGACCGACCCGCACTCCCCCGTACGCGCCGGGACCCGCACGCCGGGTCCCGGCCGAGGACCCCGTATCAGGAGCAGCCATGACCACCCGTACGACCGACGCCCCGGCCGAGATCGAACTCGCCATCGGCGGCATGACCTGCGCCTCGTGCGCGGCCCGCATCGAGAAGAAGCTCAACCGGATGGAGGGGGTCACCGCCACCGTCAACTACGCGACGGAGAAGGCGAAGGTCAGCTACGGCGGTGACGTCTCCGTCCCGGACCTGATCGCCACGGTCGAGGCGACCGGCTACACCGCCCACGAGCCCGAGCCCCCGCGCACCGAGCCCGCGCCCGAGGCGGGGGCCGGCGAGGGGCCCGACGGGCTGCGGCCGCTGCGGCAGCGACTGGTCACGGCCGTGCTGCTGGCCGTGCCGGTCATCGCGATGGCGATGGTGCCGGCGCTGCAGTTCGAGTACTGGCAGTGGCTGTCCCTGACACTGGCGGCACCCGTGGTGACGTACGCGGCCTGGCCCTTCCACCGGGCCGCCCTGACCAACGCCCGGCACGGCGCGGCGACGATGGACACGCTGATCTCGGTGGGCACGTCGGCGGCGTTCCTGTGGTCGCTGTGGGCCCTGTTCTTCGGCACCGCGGGCACGCCGGGGATGACGCACCCCTTCGAGCTGACCATCGCCCGTACGGACGGCGCCGGGAACATCTACCTGGAGGCCGCCGCCGGAGTGACCGCGTTCATCCTGGCCGGGCGGTACTTCGAGGCCCGGTCCAAGCGCAAGGCGGGTGCGGCGCTCAGGGCCCTGCTGGAGCTGGGCGCGAAGGACGTCACGGTGCTGCGGGACGGCGGCGAACAGCAGATCCCCGTGGGTGAGCTGCGGGTCGGCGACCGCTTCCTGGTGCGTCCCGGCGAGAAGATCGCCACCGACGGGACGGTGGCCGAGGGCTCCTCGGCGGTGGACGCGTCGATGCTCACCGGCGAGTCCGTGCCGGCGGAGGTGGCGGTGGGCGACGCGGTCACCGGCGCCACGGTCAACGTCGGCGGGCGGCTGGTGGTGGAGGCCACCCGGGTCGGCGCGGACACCCAGCTGGCGCGGATGGCGAAGCTGGTGGAGGACGCGCAGAACGGCAAGGCGGCGGCGCAGCGGCTGGCGGACCGCGTCTCCGGGGTGTTCGTACCGGTCGTGATCGCACTGGCGCTGGGCACCCTGGGCTTCTGGCTCGGCAACGGGGCGGGGCTGACGGCCGCGTTCACCGCCGCCGTCGCCGTGCTGATCATCGCCTGCCCCTGCGCCCTCGGACTGGCCACGCCGACCGCGCTGATGGTCGGCACGGGGCGCGGGGCGCAGCTCGGCATCCTCATCAAGGGTCCGGAGGTGCTGGAGTCCACCCGGCGCGTCGACACGGTCGTCCTCGACAAGACGGGCACCGTCACCACGGGCCGCATGGCCCTGCTGGGCGTGCACACCGCCGACGGTGTGCCGGAGGCCGACGTGCTGCGCCTGGCCGGTGCGCTGGAGCACGCCTCGGAGCACCCGGTCGCGCGGGCCGTGGCGGACGGTGCCCTGACGAGGCTGGGGGCGCTGCCCGCGCCCGAGGACTTCGCGAACGTACCGGGTCTGGGCGTGCAGGGCGTGGTGGACGGCCATGCGGTGCTGGTCGGGCGGGAGCGGCTGCTCGCCGAGTGGGCGATGCGGCTGCCGGCGGAGCTGGAGCGGGCGAAGGCCGAGGCGGAGTCGGCCGGGCGGACCGCCATCGTGGTCGCCTGGGACGGGGAGGCGCGGGCGGTCCTGGAAGTCGCCGACGCGGTGAAGGACACCAGCGCCGAGGCGATCCGCCGGCTCCGCGGTCTCGGGCTCCGGCCGATCCTGCTCACCGGCGACAACCGGGCCGTGGCCGAGTCCGTCGCCCGCGAGGTGGGCATCGCCCCGGAGGACGTGATCGCCGAGGTGCTGCCGCAGGACAAGGTGGACGTGGTCGAGCGGCTGCAGGCCGAAGGCCGTTCGGTCGCCATGGTCGGCGACGGGGTCAACGACGCCGCCGCGCTCGCCCGGGCCGACCTGGGGCTGGCCATGGGCACCGGCACGGACGCCGCGATCGAGGCCGGGGACCTGACCCTCGTCCGGGGTGACCTGCGCGCCGCGGCGGACGCCATCCGGCTGGCCCGCCGCACCCTCGGCACGATCAGGTCCAACCTGTTCTGGGCCTTCGCCTACAACGTGGCCGCGCTGCCGCTGGCGGCGGCCGGACTGCTCAACCCGATGATCGCCGGGGCGGCGATGGCCTTCTCCTCGGTGTTCGTCGTCGGCAACTCCCTGCGGCTGCGGTCCTTCCGCGCCACCGCGTGACCACCCGCGACAAGGGTGAACCGCCACCCGGCGTTCCGTCTCACACGGACGCCGGGCGGCTTGCCCGCAGGAAGCCGTCGAGGGGCGCTGCTGCTGCGCCCACAACGCCGGGAGGGCCGGATCTGCGCCGTCGCCGGACGCCGGGCCACCGGCCCTCGGCCCCGGCTCGCCCCGCCGTCCGGGCACGCGCGGGGTCAGGCCCGCAGGGCACGGGAGCGATCGAGGAAGTCCGCGATGCGGGGGTGCGGCGGAAACCCCGCGCATCTCGGCGGTCAGCTTCCGCAGCAGGCGGCTCCTCTGGGCCGATTTCATGGCGTGGAGTGTGCCGCGCCACGTCCGCCGGAACGCGTGGGGCAGCGGAGGCGCGGGGCACCCGCGCAAGGGACACCCGCGCAGGTGTGCCGGTGGGCGTTCCCGTCGCCCGGACGGGCCCCTCCGGGGCGCCGCCCGATGGGACGCGGATCAGGCTGGTGCGGCAGGTGGCCGGGCAAGGCCGGACACCGGCCGGCCGGCCGGCACCGGCCGCCCGGTGGTCCGCGCACACCCCGCCCACCGGGTCCACCGCCGGGGCGCGGCACACCGCCCATCACGGAGAAGGAGACCATGACCGGACCGACCGACACCGACACCGACGGCGACACGCCAGGGCCGGTCCGCCCCCGCCGGAGGCGGCTCGGCGCCGTGCTGCGGGATCTGCGTGCCGTGGACGGCGCCCTCTACGCGGCGGTGGCCGCCACCCCGACGCCCACGCTGGACCGGGCGCTGCGCCGGCTGTCGCACGCCGCCGACCACTCCAAACTGTCGCTCGGCATCGCCGGGGCCCTCGCCCTGGGTGGTGCGCGCCCGCGCCGGGCGGCCCTGCTCGGGGTCGGGGCGGTGGCCGTCGCCTCGGCCTCCGCCAATCTGCTCGGCAAGCGCCTGGTGCGGCGGCCCCGGCCGGACCGGGAGGCGGCCCGGGTCACGGTGGACCGGCATGTGCCCATGCCCGCGTCGGCGTCGTTCCCGTCCGGCCACACCGCGTCGGCCGTCGCGTTCGCCACCGCCGTCGGGGTGGCCCTCCCGGCGGCGGCCGTCCCGCTCGGCGCCCTGGCGAGCGCCGTCGGCTACTCCCGGGTGCACACCGGCGTGCACTACCCGGGCGACGTGGCGGCCGGCGCCGTGCTGGGCATCGCCAGTGCGGCCACCGCGCTGGCCGCGGCGGCGGCCACCCGGCCGCCGGAGAACCGCTGGTCGGCAGGCGCCGACTAGCCGGCCTTACCGGCCTCCCCGGTTTCGCCGGCCTTACCGGTTTCTCCAGCCTCTCCGGCCTCCCCGGCCTTTCCGGCCTTTCCGGCCTTTCCGGTTTCTCCAGCCTCTCCGGTCTCCCCGGTCTCCCCGGTCTCCCCAGTCTCCCCGGTGTAGAACGCCGTGGTCCGGTCCGCGGCCCCGCGCGCCTCCTCGGGGTCCGTGCCGCCGTCGACGTTCGCCGTGCACCAGCTTTCGCTGCTCTCCCTGATGAACCGCCGCCCCTCGCCCGACATCGTCCAGGCCATGGCCTCCTCCGGGTCGACGGCGGCGCCACCGCTCGCCAGGTGCAGCGTCAGCCCGACGAGCAGCAGGTCGTAGCCGACGCCGACCGCGCCGGGCCCGTACTGCGCCCACTTCTCGTCGTCGATGTGCGCGATGTGCTGGAGTTCGAAGCGGGTACCGTCCTCCTCGGCGCTCAGGTTCAGCTCGATCCAGCTGACGTCGCCGTCGTACTCCCAGGTCGCAGTGAAGCGCCGCGGCGGATCGCAGCTCTCGATCGTGCCGCCGGCGTGGTTCTCCAGCTGGTACCGGCCGCCCAGCTTCAGCTCGCCGCTGATCGGGAGGAACCAGCGCGGGATGCGCTCGGCGCTGGTGCACGCGTCCCAGACGTCGTCGAGCGGGGCGTCGTAGGTGCGGCCGATCGTGACCACACGGGCCTCGCCCGCCTCGAGCGTGCGCTTTCCGACCTCGCGGCGGACGGAGCTGATCTGGTGTGTCACGTCGATCATGACGTACTCCTCGGTGGTTCGTCGGCGCCGCGCAGGCGTCGCTCGCGCTTGCCGCGGGCCAGTTCGGTTGCGAGGGCATCCAGGTGGGGGGTCCAGAAGCGGCGGAACCGGTCGAGCCAGGCGTCGATGTCCTCGAAGGGCGCCGTGCCGACGGCGTACAGCCGCCGGGCGCCCTCCGGGCGCACCGTCGCGAATCCGCTGTCCCGCAGCACCTTCAGATGCTGTGAGACCGCCGGCTGGGATATCCCGAACTCCCTCTGAACGACTTCGCAGACAGCCCCCGAGGTCATCTCGCCGTCGGCCAGGAGCTCCAGGATCCGGCGGCGCACGGGGTCTGCGAGCACATCGAAGGCGTGCATGGGAAAAATGTATCAGCTGCCGCTTATATAAGCGACAGCTGATACTGTACCGCAGACGGACTCCCGTCAGCCGAAGGCCTTTACGGCCTGGTAGTACGTCCAGGCGGTGCTGTTGCAGGCGGTCTTCGTACCGCCGCTGTAGCGGGCGCAGACGCGCTTGAGGTCCTCGTGGAAGGCGCTGTCCAGACGGGCCTTGTTGGCGCTGAAGGACCCCGCCGCCTTGTAGTTGCGGTAGCCGAAGTCGTGCCGCGCGCAGGAGGTGTTGAAGGGGAAGCCGAACGGGTTGTCCGGCGAGGAGGAGCAGTAGTCGGTGGACCAGTCGAACCCGTACGCGGCCCAGGCGGCCTGGTTGGCGCGGGCGGCGGCCCACAGGCTGTAGCTCGACGCGCTCGTCTGCGTCCAGCTCGCGAGCACCTGGGCCCTGTCGGAGGGAGCCGCGTCGGCCGCCGTGGCGGTGCCGACGACGGTGACGACGGAGAGGGCCGAGGCGGCGAGGCCGGTGGCGAGTCTTCGGTGCATCCCACACCTCCATGAGGCACTGCGACCCGCCCCTCGGGCCGCAGGTTCATGACAAGATGATTCGCGTCTCAACAAGGTCGTTACACCCTTGCCGCCGCAACACCCCGTGAATTCCACGGCAGTACGGAAGAGCGGTGCGTGAACGACCGGAGAACGAGGCCGACTTCCCGTCGCCGCGGGCCCGACTTCCCGTCGCGGCGCGCGCCTCGGGCGCTGCCGCCTCACTCCCCCTGGTACGGCAGCGTGGTCCCCGGCAGCGCGTACTCGTCGCGGCGGCCGCACATGCCGTAGCCGCCGCGCCGGGTCGGCTCGGCCCGGTAGGCCGTCGCCTCGCCGAGGTACGCCGGATCGCCCGCGGCCAGCGCCTCCAGGTGGGCTCCGGTGCGCTCCGCGGCGGCCAGCGCACCGGCCCGCCACAGCGCCCGCCAGCCGGGCACCCGGCCGCGGACCAGGCGGGCGGCGGCCCGCTGGAACGCCCGGTACGGGCCGTCGTCACCGGCGGCCAGGGCCCGGCGCAGGGCGAGGTAGCCCTCGACCGCGAGGTCCCTGCGGCGGCGGGCGGCGGCCTCCGTCTCCGGCTCGGTGCCCGGCGGCAGCGTGGCCGCCGCCGCGTAGGCGTCCGGGTCGGCCAGCACCTCGGGCGGGAAGGTGAAGACGGCGTCGCCCGCCTCGGGCAGACCGCTGTTCTGCATCAGCACCGTGACCCGCAGATCGCCGCCCTGCACCATGCGGTGCACGGTGCCCGGGGTGAACCAGGCGACGCAGCCGGGCTCCAGCGGGATCTCCCGGTAGCCGTCGGGGCTCAGGGTCTGCACGGCGCCCCGGCCGCCGGTGACGACGTACGCCTCCGTGCACACCAGGTGCAGGTGCGGGCTGCCGCCGCACACGCCGTCCGCGGCGGTCCAGTCGTAGGCGGTCAGGTGGGAGAGTCCCACGGCGCCCGGCAGCGGGCGCGGGAGCGCGGGTCCGGCGTCGCTCACCACGGCAGGCGGCGCAGATACGTGCCGACGCGGTCGCGGTCCCAGGCTCCGTCGGCGACCAGCAGCCGGTAGCGGTAGGCGAAGGACTCCCCCGGCGGCAGCGCGAACTCCTCGAAGAACGCCCAGGAGAACGCCACCGTGGGAGTCGGCTCGGAGCGTACGAACCAGTGCGAGGGGTGGATCGCGGACTTCTCGTCGAGGTTCTCGGGCGCGTGCGCGAAGACGAGGGTGGAGTGCGCGTCGGCCTCGTCGTGCTCGGCGGTGAACGCCAGCCACGGGCTCTGGGTGCCCATCAGCTTCCCGGCGTCGGCCTCGCCTTCGGGGGCGAAGACCGTGCCGCCGGTGAAGTCGCGGGGACCGCGCCAGTGGAGACCGGTGTAGCCGGCCATCTCACGGCCCGCGGTGGTCGGGGAGCCGAGGACGAGCGGGGCGTCACGGGTGTTGGTGAGGCGGATCGACCAGTCCAGCGCCCAGGCGCCGGCCTCCTCGTCGACCGCGTGGACGGCCAGCCCGCGTTCCTCACTCGCCCAGGCCCCGCCGCCGTTCTCGATCCAGGTGAGGTGCTCGGTGAGGGCGAGCCGGTCCGCCTCGACCGTGAGGTCGGCGAAGCCGTCGTGGCGCATGGAGCCGACGCGGTCGGGCAGGGGCAGGTAACCCCGGCCGTGGACATAGGAGTTGCCGCCCCAGAAGTTCTGCCCGGACAGATGACTGGCCGTCATCTGCACGCCCTTGTGCCAGCGGTGGTCGTTCGGCCGGTACCCGGTCACCGTGCGCCCGGCGAGGGTGCGCACCGGGTGGGCGTACGGCTTGCGGGACTCGAACGGGTCGGGGTCGGGACGGTAGACGTAACGGAGGATCTCGGTACCGTTCGCCGCGGTCACCGTGATGTCCTCCCCGTGGGTGTGGCTGACCCGGATGGCGCCGCTGCCACCGCTCATGCCTGCTCCTTCGGGGCCCAGTCGGGGTGGTCGCCGTGCATGACGGCGTAGAAGGGGTCGCCGGGGCCGATCTCCCCCGCGTGCACCGGCCGTCCGGTGAACGCCGCCTTGTACAGGGCGGCGGCGAACTCCAGGGTGGCGCGGGCGTCCTCGCCGCTGCCCGGGGGCCGGGTACCGGCGTCCCAGGCGTCGAGGAGGGCGCCGAGCTGCGCCGTGTGCGAGCTGGGCACGTCGGCCGTGGGGGTGCGCCAGGCGGCGGCGCGCGCGGGGTCGACGTGCCGGGCGGGCGTGTAGGTCCAGTCGTCGTTGCGGTGGCCGTACAGGTGGGTCAGCTCCACCGTCGCGTCGGCGCAGTCGACCCGGATACGGCTCACCTCGTCCGGCGAGAGGACGCTGTTGACCACCGTGGCCAGGGCGCCGCCCGCGAAGCGCACCAGGGCCGTGGAGACGTCCTCGCTCTCGGTGGCGTGCACCAGACGGGAGGCCATGGCCCGGATCTCCGCCCACGGACCGAGCAGGTGCAGCAGCAGGTCGTACTGGTGGATGCCGTGGCCCATGGTCGGACCGCCGCCCTCGGTGTCCCAGCGCCCGCGCCAGGGCACCGCGTAGTAGGCGGCGTCGCGGTGCCAGGTGGTCTGGCAGTGCGCGACGAGCGGGGCACCCAGCTCGCCGCTCGTGATCAGCCGGCGGGCGTGCTCGGCGCCCGAGCCGTATCGGTGCTGGAAGACGACGGACGCGTACGCGCCCGAGGCCTCCTCGGCCGCCGCGATGTCGTCGTACTCGGCGAGCGACAGGCACAGCGGCTTCTCGCACAGCACCCAGGCACCCGCCTTGAGCGCCGCCACCGTCTGCTCCCGGTGCAGGGACGGCGGCGTGCCGATGAGGACCAGGTCGGGGCGTACGGCGTCGAGCATCGCGCCGACCGAGGTGTACCCGGCGACCGTCCCGCCCGCGCGGGCCCGGAAGGCGTCGAGCCGGCCGGGGTCCACGTCCACGGCGGCGGCCAGCTCCACCCGGTCGGCGTGGGCCCGCAGCGCGGGCAGGTGACCGCCGGTGACGATGGCGCCGGTGCCGACGACGGCGACGCGGCGACGGGCGGGGGGTGGGGGCATGCGGACTCCCGGGACACCGACGACAGAAAGCGCTTGCACTCCGGATGACCTTAGAGGCGGCCCGTGGTCCGGACAACCCCCTCTCCCGGCCTCGGCGGCACCGCCCGCGCGCCTCGCGTGCCTCACTCGGGTCGCAGCGTTTGCGGGGCCCGTGACCGGCTGATCGACTGTCGCAGGGGCCCCGACGCCGGCCGCGCGCGGCGCACCGGCACCCTCCCCGTCGCTCCCCGGAAGGAGTCCAGGCGTGACCAGCGATCCGAAGCCCACGGCCGCGGCGCAGCACCCCGACGGCAGCCAGCCGTGGCTGCACCAGCAGGGCCGCGTCATTCAGGAGTTCGGCACCGTCAAGCAGTTCCCCGTGGCCCTGTCCATGGGCGCCCGCCTCTACTCCTGCCAGCGGCTCAACAAGGTCCTGGCGGACACGCGCATCCTGCACGACCTGTACAAGAAGTACCACTGGCTGATGCGCGGGGCGACCTTCTACCAGCTGCATCTGCTGATGGACAAGCACGCGGGCGAGCAGCTGGAGCTGATCGACACGATGGCCGAGCGCGTCCAGACACTGGGCGGTGTCGCCGTCGGCGATCCCCGGCACGTCGCGGAGATCACCACGGTGCGGCGCCCGCCGGACGGCGTGGAGGAGGTGCCGGCCATGCTGTCGCGGCTGCTGGAGGCGCACGAGCTGATCCTCGCCGAGTGCCACGACGCCGCCGCCCGCATCCAGGAGCAGGGCGACGACGGGACCAACGACATCCTGGTCTCGGACGTCATCCGCACCAACGAGCTCCAGGCCTGGTTCGTGGCCGAACACCTCGTCGACACGCCCCTGGTGCGCGTCTGACCGCGCCGGGCGGACCGGACGACATGGCCGACATCCCACACGGCGCGCACGGCGCACCACACGGCGCGCACGGCGAACCGCACGGCACGCACAGCGAACCGCACGGTACGCACGACGTCCCGCGCGATTCGCACGAGGTCCCGCGCGGCGGAGCGCACGGTGCGCACGGCCGGCCGCCGACGCCGGCGCAGCGGTGGTCCGCGTTCCGTGCGTCACCGCTGTGGCCAGCCACCGTGCTGGTGATGATCCTCGCCGCGGCGGCCGGACTCTTCGCGTGGTCCTACACCTACTCCATGGCCGATCCCACGCCGCGCTCGATCCCCACGGCGGTGGTCGGCTCCTACGACGAGGCCCGCGGCCGTGCCTATCTGGCCGGGTTGGAGAAGGCGCTCAACGCCTCGGTGAAGGTGCACCCTTATGACAGCGCGGCCGCCGCCCGCCGGGCCGTCGAGGAGCAGGACGTCTTCGCGATCTTCGAGTTGCGCGAGGACGGACGCAGGGCGGTCCTGGACCTGTCGAGCGCGTCGGGCGCCTCGGTGGCCCAGGTACTGGCCGAGGCGGCACCCGAGGTCGGCAGGCAGACCGGGGTCGCGGTGACGGTGCGGGACATCAACCCGCTGCAGGAGGGCGATCCGCGCGGACTGGCGATCTTCTACATCTCGCTGGCCGCCGTCATCATCGGCTTCGTCGGGGCGATCCAGCTGAGCGTGCACGCCCGGGCCCTCACTCCGCCCGAGCGCATCGCGTTCACGGCCGCCTACGCGCTGCTCGGGGGGTTCGCCATCGCGGCGGCGGTGGACTGGCTGCTCGGCGCCCTGGTCCTGCCCTTCGTGGAGTCGTGGCTGATCCTGGCACTCACCATGTTCGCCAGCGGCATGGTCTTCACCATGTTCAACACCCTGGTCGGGCGCTGGGCGATGCTGCCGACCTGGGGACTGATGGTGCTGCTGGGCAACCCGTCGTCCGGCGGAGCGGTGTCCTGGGCGCTGCTGCCGTCCCCGCTGGGCGAGATCGGCCGGTGGCTGCCGCCCGGTGCGTCGGTCAACGCCCAGCACACGGCGGTGTACTTCCCCGACCACCAGCACGCGTTCCCCTTCCTGGTGCTGGCCGGCTGGGCGTTGCTGTCCTGCACGGTCTTCTGGATCTGGCGGCACCGGCACCCGGGGAGCCGGGAGAAGCACCCGGCACACGCCGGCCCGTGACGGTGCCGGGCGTGCGGACGTGCACCGGCCCGGGACGGCGTGGCCGCCCGCCCAGGTGGCGCGCTCCAGGCAGCGGGAGAGCCGGCTCAGCCGCGGGGCAGCGCATGGGCATCACCGGATGACCGGCAGCGGGCCGGCCGCCCGGTGGCCGTGCGGAAGACGGAGCACGTGCGGGACGTCCGCGCCGGAGTCAGGGCATCGAGGAGAGCGGGACACATCTCCGACACATACGGGTATCCGGAGGCGTCCGTCTCCAGGGCCATGCCGGCCTCGGACGGCATGGCCGGGCGGTGGCTCCAGGTGCGGCCGGTCCTTCCCGCAGCCGCACCGCTCCCTCACCATGCGACAACTCCCGGACGGTCAGCCGATCGGAGGCGGCGCTCGGCCTCCGGGCCGGGAAGCCGACGAGCCACCCGGAGTCGGTCGCGTTCTCGACGTGAGCGCAGTTCACCTCAGCAACTCCCCGGGGATCTCCCGCACCCCGGCCACGCGCGCCCGGGCCGGCTGTGCCCTCACCCCAGCGGCACCGTCACCTCCCGCGCCCCCTCGGCGCTCGCGCCGCCCGGCACCCGCACGGTGAACGGGCGGTCGGTGCCGTCGGCGGTGACCCGCAGCAGATCGCCCTCGCGCCGCACCCGGAACGTCGCGGCCGGCGCGCCCGTCGGACCGGGCACGGTCACCGCGGCGCCGTACGCGGGCGAGGCGGACGGGTGGACCAGCAGCGTCGGGGCGTCCAGCCAGTCGCCGTCGGGGCGACGGTCGTCGCCGGCCAGCGGCAGGACGGCGCCCTCACGGACGTACAGCGGCAGGCTGTCGTAGCCGTGCCGCTCGGTGCGCCACGCCGGTCCGGTGACCCGCTCACCGCTCAGGAGGTGGGTCCAGGTGCCCTCGGGCAGATAGACCTCGACCTCGCCGTCCCCGGTGAACACGGGGGCGACCAGCAGGTCCGGACCGAGCATGTACTGGCGGTCCAGCGGGCGGCACGCGGGATCGCGCGGGAACTCCAGCACCATGGGCCGCATCATCGGCACGCCGGTGCGGTGGGCCTCGACGGCGGCACCGTACAGGTACGGCATCAGCCGGTGTTTGAGCAGCGTGAACCGGCGGGCCACGTCGACCGCCTCCGTCCCGAACTCCCACGGCACCCGGTACGACGCCGAGCCGTGCAGCCGGCTGTGCGAGGAGAGCAGGCCGAAGGCCAGCCAGCGCTTGAAGACGGCGGGGTCGGGCGTGCCCTCGAAGCCGCCGATGTCGTGGCTCCAGAAACCGAAGCCGCTCAGGGACAGCGACAGGCCGCCCCGGAGGGATTCGGCCATGGCCTCGAAGGAGGACCAGCAGTCGCCGCCCCAGTGCACGGGGTACTGCTGGCCGCCCGCGGTCGCGGACCGCGCGAACAGCACGGCCTCGCCCTGCCCGCGCTCCTTCTCCAGCAGTTCGAAGACGGTCCGGTTGTAGAGGTGGGTGTAGTAGTTGTGCATCCGCTCCGGGTCGGAGCCGTCGTGCCAGACCACGTCGGTGGGGACGCGTTCGCCGAAGTCGGTCTTGAAGCAGTCCACGCCCTGGTCGAGCAGCGGTCTGAGCTTGGCGACGTACCAGGCGCGGGCCTCGGGGCTGGTGAAGTCGACCAGGCCCATTCCGGCCTGCCACAGGTCCCACTGCCACACGTCGCCGTTCGGCCGGCGCACCAGGTGGCCGAGGGCGGCGGCCTCCTCGAACAGCGGGGACTTCTGGGCGATGTAGGGGTTGATCCAGACACTGACCCTCAGTCCCTTGGCCTTCAGCCGCGCGAGCAGGCCGTCCGGGTCGGGGAAGACCTCCGGGTCCCACTGGAAGTCGCACCACTGGTACTCGCGCATCCAGAAGCAGTCGAAGTGGAAGACGGACAGCGGGATGCCGCGCTCGGCCATGCCGTCGACGAACGACATCACCGTCTCCTCGTCGTACGAGGTGGTGAACGAGGTGCTCAGCCAGAGTCCGAACGACCAGGCGGGCGGCAGGGCCGGGCGGCCGGTGAGGGCCGTGTAGCGGGCCAGGACGTCCTTGGGGGCCGGCCCGGCGACGACGTAGTACTCCAGCGTCTGGTCCTCGACGCTGAACTGCACCTGGCCGACGGATTCCGAGCCGACCTCGAAGGAGACGGCGCCGGGGTGGTTGACGAAGACGCCGTAGCCGCGGGAGGAGAGGTAGAACGGGACGTTCTTGTAGGCCTGTTCGCTGCTGGTGCCGCCGTCGGCCTGCCAGATGTCGACCACCTGGCCGTTCTTGACGAACGGTGTGAAGCGCTCGCCGAGGCCGTAGATGTGCTCGCCGACGCCGAGCGCGAGCCGGGCGAGCATGTGGTGGGCACCGTCGCCGGTGGTGGCGAAGGCGGTGCCCTTGGCGTTCGCCCGGGTCAGCTCCCGGCCGTCCGCGTCGAGGAAGGCGAGCGCCCAGGGGCCGTCGCGGTCCATCCGCAGGGTCAGCGGGCCGCTGGTCAGCTCGGTGACGGTGCCGTCCTGGCGCACCGCACCGGCGCCGTCCGGAGTCTCCGCGAGCGCGAAGTCGGGGCCCCGGTGCCGTCTGCCGGCGTGGTGGGTGACCCGGACGCCGATGACGCCCTCGGCCGGCGAGAAGCACGCGACCGTGAGCAGCGGCCCGTTGAGGGTGTCGCCTCTGCGGGGCACCCGCGTCACGGCGGCATGGGTGGTGAAGCGCTTCGATTCGAGGCGCACGTCACGTACTTCGGTGGCGTACGAGAGATGCACACCCTCACGGGTGAGCCAGAAGCCGTCGGTGAACTTCATGATCTTCCTCGGGAAGGCGGCAGCAGTGCTCCGATCGTACACACCGCACCCGCGGAGAACAGGGGTATACATGAAGGAACACCTCCTTGAACTGGGGTGATTCGCCGACCGGTGGCGACCGTGACCGCGCCGTCCAGCACCGGGCCCCGGCGTCGGTGCCGGCAGGGGGAACAGCGGGTCCCGCAGCAGGTCAAGGGCTTCGGCAGTCGGCCGCCAAGCCCCGTCGAAGCGCTTCACCGGCAGCAGCTTCACCGGGGCTGACGGCACCCTGCGCCCTTGCGCGACGGCGAGGCCGCAATGCCCTTGCCCCGCCCTGCGACCCCGCCTAGCCTGAGTTTGTGCCGCTAATAAACAAAACCCGATCGCACAACGCCGTGCCGGGCCCCCGCAACGACCTCTCACGTCTCCGTATCGCCCTGACCGTCTTCTTCGGCCTCGACGGGTTCGTCTTCGCGGGCTGGGTGGTCCGCATCCCGTCGATCAAGGAACAGACCGGCGCCTCGGCCAGTGCCCTCGGGCTGGCCCTGCTCGGCGTCTCCGCGGGCGCCGTCGTCACCATGACGCTCACCGGACGTCTGTGCCGCCGCTACGGCAGCCATCCGGTCACCGTCGTCTGCGCCGTCCTGCTCTCCCTGAGCGTCGCCCTGCCGCCGCTCACCCACTCTCCGCTCGCCCTGGGCGCCGTGCTGCTCGTCTTCGGCAGTGCCTACGGCGGTATCAACGTCGCCTTCAACAGCGCGGCCGTGGATCTGGTGGCCGTGCTGCAACGGCCCGTCATGCCCAGCTTCCACGCCGCGTTCAGCCTCGGCGGCATGATCGGCGCCGGGCTGGGCGGGCTCGTCGCCGGGTCGCTGTCGCCGGTGAGGCACCTGCTCGGGCTGACCGTGATCGGCCTGCTGGTCACGCTGGTGGCGGGCCGTGCCCTGCTGCGCTGCGAGCCTCCGGTCCCGCCGGAGCGGATTCTCCGGGACGCTCCCCGGGACGGGGCGGCCGCCCCGCGGCGGATGGCCGGCCGCACCCGCGCCCTGGTCATCACGTTCGGCGTGATCGCCCTGTGCACCGCCTACGGCGAAGGGGCCATGGCCGACTGGGGCGCCCTCCATCTGGAACAGGACCTCGACGCCTCACCGGGCCTCGCGGCGGCCGGGTACGCCTGTTTCGCGCTGGCGATGACCGTCGGCAGGCTGGCCGGCACGACCCTGCTGGAGCGCCTGGGGCGGACCCGCACGGTGGTGGCCGGGGGCACGGTGGCGGCGGCCGGCATGCTGCTGGGCTCGCTCGCTCCTTCGGTGTGGGCGGCGCTGTTCGGCTTCGCGATCACCGGACTGGGGCTCGCCAACATCTTCCCCGTCGCCGTGGAGCGGGCAGGGGCGCTGGGCGGCCCCGGCGGCGTCGCCACCGCGTCCACGCTGGGCTACGGCGGCATGTTGCTCGGGCCGCCCGCCATCGGGTTCATGGCCGACTGGTTCTCCCTGCCGGCCGCGCTCACCAGCGTGGCGGCCCTGGCCGCGGTGGCCGTGCTCATCACGTGCGCGACCCGGCGCACGGCGGCCCGGGGCTGACCCGCCGCCGCCCACGGGCAGTGGGACCGTGCCGTCCCCTGGAGGGCACTCCATGGGGCACACTCCTGGCATGGAGACTGCCATGTACGTGCGCGTCCTGGACCGGGAAGGCCGGGCGCTGGCGGCGGCCGCCGAGGCGGCGGGCACCGACGCCAAAGTGCCGAGCTGCCCCGGCTGGCAGATACGGGACCTGCTGCGGCACACGGGAATGGTCCACCGCTGGGCGGCGGCGTTCGTCGCCGAGGGGCACACCTCCTACCACCCCGACGGAGGGCAGCCCGACCTCGACGGCGCCGGGTTGCTGGCCTGGTTCCGCGAGGGGCACCGGTATCTCGTCGACACCCTGTCCGCCGCCGCCCCCGACGTGGAGTGCTGGCACTTCCTGCCGGCCCCGTCGCCGCTGGCGTTCTGGGCCCGGCGTCAGGCGCACGAGACGACCGTGCACCGGATCGACGCGGAGTCGGCCACCGGTGCCGCCCCGGACGGCATCGACGCCGCGTTCGCCGTTGACGGCATCGAGGAGCTGCTGCTCGGCTTCCACGCCCGCGCGAAGAGCCGGGTCCGCAGCGAGGAGCCTCGCCTGCTGCGGGTGCGGGTGACCGACGTGGCCGGCGCCGTGTGGAACGTGCGGCTGTCGGACCGGCCGCCGGTGGCCGAGCGGGGCGACGCCGGGGACGCGGACTGCGAGGTGGCCGGGGAGGCGGCGCGACTGTACCTGGCGCTGTGGAACCGGCTGTCGTTCCCTGAGGTCACCGGGGATGCCTCGCTCGCGGCCCTGTGGCGCGAGTCCTCGGCCGTGACCTGGAGCTGAGGCCGCCTCAGCCGAGGCGGCGGGCGTCCGCGTCGTGCGGGTCGGGCCGGGTCGGGCCGGGTCGGGTCGGGTCGGGTCGGGTCGGGTCGGGTCGGGTCGGGTCGGACCAACGTCGCGCGGGGCCGGGTAGGACCAACGTCGCGCGGGGCCGGGTAGGACCAACGTCGTGCGGGACCTGGCCGGTCCGCGTCGGGGCCGGATGCGCTCGCGTCGTGCGGGGCGGACGCCGGGTCAGTCCGCGAGCATGCGGCTCAGCACCGCCCGCTGCACCGGCAGCACCCGTCCGTGCAGGGCGCGGCCCTTCGCGGTGAGGCCGACCCGTACACCGCGCCGGTCCTCCGCGCACATGGTGCGCTCGACGAGACCGTCCTTCTCCAGCCGGGCGATCAGCCGGGACAGGGCGCTCTGGCTCAGATGGACCCGCTCGGAGATCTCCTGGACGCGGTAGGCGCACGGCCGGTTCGCGGCCAGCACGTCGAGAACCTCGAAGTCGCTGGCGCACAGGCCGTGATGGTGCAGGGCGCGGTCCAGCTCGCACTGGATGCGGGCGTGCAGCGCGAGGATGCCGCGCCACTGCTCCACGAGCGCCTGTTCGCCCCTTGTCCCCGCCATGCGCGGCACCGTAGCAGAGAGCGGGCGCCGTCCGCGCCGGCGCGGAAGCGGCAGCGCATCCGGGCGCATGAAAGACTTCCCGGCATGACCAGCACTCACAGCCACGGGGGACGGCGCACACAGGCCGAGCGGGACGCGATCACCGTCGAGATCGGGTACGCCTTGTTCAGCGCGGCGTTCGCCGCGGCGGTGCTGTTCGGAGCGGTGGCGGGACCGGCGTACGTGTTCGGGCTGCCGGCCGGCGTACGGCGCGCGCTGGTCGCCGCGGGGACGGTGGCGGCCGTCCTGGTCTTCTTCGTCCGCGTGGTGAGCGTGCTGGTCCGCTTCGGCCGCCCGTCTCAGCCCAGCCAGCCCGGCCGTACCAGCCCCGATTCGTAGGCGAGCACCACCAGTTGCGCCCGGCCGCGGGCGCCGAGTTTGACCATGGTGCGGCTGACGTGGGTCTTCGCGGTGAGCGGGCTGACCACCAGCCTGCGGGCGATCTCCTCGTTGGACAGGCCGATGCCGACGAGGGCCATCACCTCGCGCTCCCGCTCGGTGAGGCCGGCCAGGGCGTCGCCGGCCGCCGGTTCCTTGGAGCGGGCGGCGAACTCGGCGATCAGCCGGCGGGTCACGCCCGGCGACCGCAGCGCGTCGCCGTCGACGACGGCCCGTACGGCGCGCACCAGTTCCTCCGGCTCGGTGTCCTTGACCAGGAAGCCGGAGGCGCCGGAGCGGATCGCCTCGAAGACGTACTCGTCGAGTTCGAAGGTGGTCAGCATGACGACCTTCACGTCCTTCAGCTCCGCCTCCCCGGTCACGCGGCGGGTGGCGGCGAGGCCGTCGAGCACGGGCATGCGGATGTCCATCAGGACGACGTCGGGCCGCAGTTCGCCGGACGGACCGCAGCGCCTCCTCGCCGTCCGCGGCCTCCCCCGCCACCTCGATGTCCGGCTGGGCGTCGAGCAGGGCCCGGAAGCCGGCCCGCACCAGCGACTGGTCGTCGGCGAGCAGTACGCGAAGGGGTCCAGGACGGCTCGCTGCCCTGCTGTCCCTGGGCGGCGAAGCCCGTGCCGACCAGGACGAAGGCCGTGATCAGCAGGGTGGAGCGCCAGGCCACCGGGGGCGGCGCTCCTCTTCGCCCCAGGGGTTCCACCACGGCGGCCCGTGCCGCCACCACCGCGGCGGGCCGCCCGCGCTCGCCTGCTGCTCGTCCATGGCCGCCACGCCAGACGCGTGCCGCCCCGCTCGACGTCACCCGCGCGTGGTGACCCCATGTACTCCCCGCGAAGTACGGCCCCGCCGTCCCCGGTCCCCCGCCGGAACACCCTGAACGCCGCGAACACCCCGGACACCCTGAAACACCTGTGAACAACGCCTTCGGCAGGCACGGGACACCGAGAATTCATATCCGCTGCGAACGGTGTTCACCTCTCCGCGCCTCGGCCGACACCGTCCCTTTCGGGAACATCGTTAACCTGTTCCAATCCCCACCCTTCGAGCTGAGAGGCCCGCGTGCCGAAACTGTCCGTCGTCGTCCCCATGCACAATGTGGGAGCCTTCGCCGAGAGCACTCTGAGAAGTCTGGCCAACAACGCGCACCCCGACTTCGAATTCCTGCTCGTCGACGACTGCTCCACGGACTCCACCCCATGGGTGATCGACCGCTGGGCCGAGCGGCTTCCCCGCGCGAAGGTGATCCGGCACGAGACGAACATGGGGATAGCCCAGGCACGCAACAGCGGAATCGACGCGGCGAGCGGCGAGTTCCTCACCTTCCTGGACGGCGACGACTGGTACGGACCGGGACACCTCTCGGAACTGGTCGCCGCGGTGGAGGAGTTGGGCTGCGACTTCGCCCGCACCGATCACGTCCAGGCCACCGGCACCGAGCGGGTGGTCCGGCGGCCTCCGGCCCGGCTGCGCAACGCCGTGATGGATCCGCGCGAGGGAATAGCGCCGGCCGACCGGGAGACGATGGTCGACTACCCCTTCGTCTGGGCCGGAATTTACCGCCGGCACCTGTTCGACGACGGCGGAATGCGCTTCGCGACCGAGCTGCGCACGGCCGAGGACCGGCTGTGGATATGGCGCCTGCATCTCAAAGCCCGGACATACGCCTCCCTCGGCCTGCACGGGGTGTTCTACCGGCGGGGAGTGGCCACGTCGCTCACCCAGATCAAGGACTCCCGGCAACTGGACTTCATCCCGGCGTACGACGCCCTGCTGCGGGACGTGAGGGAGGACCCGGAGGCCGAGCGGTTCCTCCCCAAGGCCGTGCGGACCTACTGCGCCATGATCGCGTTCCACGTCGGCAAGGTGGACGAGTACGAGGCCTCGGCGGCCCAGCGGCTGCGGCGCGAGGCGAGCGCCGCCCTCCACCGGATGCCCCAGCACGTGCTGGAGGAGACCCTCGGAACCATCGACAGTACGCGGAGCAGGTTGCTCAACCGCCTGCGTGACGGGCGGAAGGCGGCCTGATCCATGCCCCACAAGACCCAGATCTTCCAGGTCTCGACCCTGTACGGGGCGGCCACCCTCGCCGCGGCGCTCGACGCGGGCCGGTTCGGCCCGCGCGACGCGGCCCGGCGCATCCTGCTGGTCTCGAACAACGCCGCCGTACCCGAGACCGCCCTGCGCCTGGACGAGATGCACGGACACGGGCGCATAGCCGCCCGGTTCGACACGGTGACGAGCTGGAACGAGGCGATCAGCCCGTACCACCCCAGCACCTGGGGCCCGCGCGGGAACGACACGACGCTGTGGCAGCGGGCGTTCCGTCTCGCCTGGGGCATCGGCGAACGCGACCCGATCGAGCTCGCCGTGGAGTCGATCCAGGTCAACCCGGCCCGTGCGCTGGCGGCCATCTTCTCCGAGAGCGCCATCGACGTGTACGCCGACGGCCTGATGAGCTACGGCCCGACCCGTGACCGGCTCCCGCTGACCATCGGCTGCCGTGTCCGGCGGCTGCTCCATCTCGACCTGATACCGGGCCTGCGGCCGATGCTGCTGTCCGAGTTCGGCGTCGAGCCCGAGGTCGTCCCGGACTCCGCGTTCCGCGCGGTGCTCGACGAGATCTCCCAGGACGCGGCGGACGACCCGAAACTGGCGCCCGTGCTGCGGGAGGCGCCGACGGCCGTACTGCTGGGCCAGTACCTGGCGGCCATCAACATCCTGACCGCGCAGGAGGAGGAGGACCTCCACGTCCGCATGCTCACGGGAGCCGCGCGGGCCGGGCACCGGTCGGTGGTCTTCAAGCCGCACCCGACGGCTCCGCCCAGCTACTCGGCGGCGCTGAGCAAGGCGGCGGCGGACGCGGGCGTGCGGCTCACCGTGCTGGACGCGCCGCTGCTGGCCGAGACGCTCTACCACCACTGCCGTCCCGAGCTGGTCGTCGGCTGCTTCTCGACGGCCATGGTGACCGCCTCCGCCTATTACGGCGTGCCCGTCGCCCGGGTGGGGACCAGGATGGTGATGGAGCGTCTCACGCCGTACCCGAACAGCAACCGCGTGCCGCTCGCCCTCGTCGACCACCTGGTGCCCGACCTGGAGCGCGGGCAGGCCGCGGCGCTCGTCGGCGCGGCCCCCGAGTCGCTGTCCCCGCTGGTGCGGGCGATGGGGTTCTGCATGCAGCCCAAGACGTACGCGGATCTGCGGGAGTCGACGGCGGGCTGGCTGCGCGGCAACCTGGCCGGGAGTCCCGGCTACTACTTCCCCGTACTGCGGCTGACCGAACTCGGTCTTCCCGGCAGCCGCCCGCGGGCCCGCGCGAGGCTCCAGGTGCGGCGTGCGAAGCGCGTCGTACGCCGGGCGGTGCGGCGCGGCGCGAAGTAGCGGCCAAGGCGGTACTCCGCCGGCAGTGGGCCCCGCCGAACGGCGGGGCTCCGGTGTGTCCGCGCCGCGCGGCTCAGCCCAGCCAGCGGCCCAGCCGCAGCCGCGTCCACAGCAGGGCGGCGGCGAACGACAGCACGACCGTGACCACCGTGAGGACGGCGAGCGTGCCCACGGCGGCCGGCCCACCGGCATCCGCGGACACCACACGGGGAGCCACGGCCTCCAGGAACAGCAGATGCACCAGGTAGGCCCCGAAGGAGGCCCCCGCGAGCCTGCCCAGCAGCGGGCGGAACCGCTCGGGCACCGTGATGCGGTCGAGGGCCATCAGCAGGGTCCCCGCCAGCAGCGCCACCACGACCGAGGCGTACGGGCCCGGGAAGTGCACGCGGTGCTCGTAGACCGCCACCGCTGCCCAGGCGCAGAGCCCGCCGGCCAGCCACAGCAGTCGCCGCCGCCGGCCGGTGACCATCGGGCGCGGCAGCGACAGCAGAACGGCCCCGGCGACCGCGTACACGATCTGGTAGACGCCGAACTGCCAGGCGAAGTCGGGCATCCTGACGTCGAGAAGCCGCGAGAGGTCGTCCAGCAGGCTCGGGGCGAGTGCCAGGCCGAGGAGGACGGCACCGGAGCCCCAGGGCCGCTTGCCCGCCCTGACCAGGACGGCCACCGACAGCAGCAGGATCACCGGGATGTAGGCGTAGAGGTACCACAGGTGGAAGGCGGGCCGCACGGAGCCGAACACGGCGTCCCAGGCGAGCTGGGCGGTGGGACGGGAGTTGACGCCCCGCACCCGGTCCCACGCCAGGTAGAGGATCGTCCACACGGCCATCGGCACGGCGACGCGGGTCAGCCGCTTGCGGATCTGCCCGCCGTCCCGCGGCGGTGCCCCGCTGAGGACGACCCAGCCGGCGATCGCGAAGAACAGCGGCACGGCGCACCGGCTCAGCGCGTCCCCGGCGAGCGCGGTCCAGTAGACGGGCCCGCCCCCCGAGGGATCGCGGTCCACCGCCTTCATCAGTTCGCCTGCGGCATGGCAGACGATGACGCCGACGGCGGCCAGCACCCGGATGAGGTCGATGTCGTACCGGTACCCGGTGCCGGGGCGCGCGGCCGGTGCCCCCGCGGCGGCGGGGTCCGGGGTGCGTACGGACTCGGTGGCGGTCAGCGGCTCGGCGGCGATGGGGGTCACTCCCGGGTAGGACGCGCGTGCCCGCCGGTGTCCGGGCGGGCTTGGGGACATCGGTGCAGGCTACGAAGGGCCGGCACGGGCGGAAAGCCGTCCGGGATGAACATTGCCCGCCGTTGCGTGACCTTCCGGTGAACGCCGGGTTCCCGGGCCGGGCCGGTGCGGTGGCCGCCGCACTACTCCGCGCGGTCCAGCCCCACCCCGTGGGCGAGCCGGGCGGCGGCGTACCGGAACAACGCCTCCCTGTCCTCCACCACCTGGTTGAACTGTCCGAACAGCTCGAAGCCGATCAATCCGAACAGCTGCGCCCAGGCCGTGACGAGCGCCGCAACCACACCGGGCGGCAGGTCGGGGGCGATGTCGGCGGCCATCCGCGCCGCTTCCGTCCGCAGCCCGTCGGGGAGCGCGGGCTCGGCCGGCTGCCGGCCGGGGTCGCGGTACGCCTCGCGCGCCAGGCCGATGAGCACCTGACCGACCCGGGCGGCGGCGGGGACGGTGTCCGGCGGGGCCGCGTAGCCCGGCACCGGTGAACCGTAGATCAGCGCGTACTCGTGGGGGTGCGCCAGCGCCCAGGCGCGTACGGCCTGGCACACCGCGACCCAGCGCTCGGCCGGACCGGTGCCGGCCGCCGCGTCGTGCGCCCTTTCGGCGGCCTCGCCGATCGAGTCGTAGGCGTCGATGATGAGCGCGGTCAGCAGGTCGTCGCGGCTGGGGAAGTAGCGGTACAGGGCGGAGGAGACCATGCCGAGCTCTCGGGCCACGGCCCGCAGCGAGAGCTTGGCGGCGCCCTGCGCGGCGAGTTGTCTGCGCGCCTCGTCCTTGATGGCGGTGGTGATCTCGGTCCTCGCCCGCGCCCGGGCGCCGTGTGCGGTGCTGCTCATGCCGGTCAGTGTCCCATGGGGTCAGAGCAGTGCACACAAGCAAGAGCACTGCACAGGAACGAGAGCAGTGCTCTTGCACGGCCGTGCCCGTCTCGTGCAGACTGGGACCCCGAACGAGAGCAGTGCTCACGGAAGTGAGCGGCGCTCTCCCATCTCCTTCCGGAGGCCAGGATGTCGTCCGCATCGCCGTACTACCTGAAGGCCGGCCCGGTGGCCGCCCGGTTCAACCGGCTCGTGGGCCGGCTCGCCCGGCACGGCATCAGCCTCGCGGGCGCCGCGGAGCTGTCCGTCCGCGGCCGCAGGAGCGGACGGATGCAGCGTCTCCCGGTCAACCCGCACACCCACGACGGCGGTCGGTTCCTGGTCTCGGCGCGCGGCCACTCGCAGTGGGTGCGCAACATGCGCGTCGCCGGAGGCGGGGAGCTGCGCGTCGGACGCAAGGTCCGCGAGTTCACCGCGGTGGAGCTTCCCGACGAGGAGAAGCTCCCGATCCTGCGGAGCTATCTGGAGAAGTGGGGCTGGGAGGTCGACCAGTACTTCCAGGGGGTCACCGCCAGGTCCTCCGACGAGGAGATCATGGCGTCCGCCGGCGACCACCCGGTCTTCCGGCTCGAAGTCAGCGGCTGACCTCGCCGTCCGCCGCGACCGGCGGGCGGCGGTCCAGGGCGGTCAGGGCGCGCTGGGCCATGGGACGGCCGCGGACCAGCTCGCCCAGCGAGGTCGAACCCTGCGTGATCTCCTTGAACGCCCGCCAGGCGGGGCGCAGTCCGGTCAGCGCGGCGTGAAAGACGCCCGGCCGCCGCTCGAACGCCGCCAGTATCCGCTTGCCGACGCTCATCTCGACCCCGAGCCCGGCCTTGACGGCGAACGCGTAGTTCAGGGCCTGCCGGCGGGTGTCCACGGCGTCCTGCGCCTCGGCGATCCGCACCGCCCACTCCCCCGCGAGCCGACCCGAGCGCAGCGCGAACGAGATGCCCTCCCGCGTCCACGGCTCCAGCAGCCCCGCCGCGTCCCCGCACACCAGGACCCGGCCTCGCGACAGCGGCGAGTCGTCGGCGCGGCACCGGGTCAGGTGACCGGAGGAGATGGCCGGCTCGAAACCGGCGAGACCCAGCCGGCCGATGAAGTCCTCCAGGTAGCGCTTGGTCGCCGCGCCCTCGCCGCGGGCCGAGATGACGCCGACGGTGAGCGTGTCGCCCTTGGGGAAGACCCAGCCGTAACTGCCGGGAATGGGGCCCCAGTCGATGAGGACCCGCCCCTTCCAGTCCTCGGCGACCGTGTCCGGCACCGGGATCTCCGCCTCCAGGCCCAGGTCCACCTGGTCGACCTTGACCCCGACATGGGCTCCTATCCGGCTGGCGCTGCCGTCCGCACCGACGACGGCCCGGGCCAGCACCGTCTCGCCGCCCTGGAGGACCACGGCGACCGTGCGCCGGTCCGGCACGGCCGACCCGTGCTGCTCGACCCGCGTCACCGTGGCGCCGGTGCGCAGCTCGGCGCCGGCCTTCTGCGCGTGCTCGACGAGCTGCCGGTCGAACTCCGGCCGGTTGAGCAGCCCGAACAGCATCTGCCGGGAGCGGCGGGTGCGGGTGAAGCGTCCGTTGTGGGAGAAGGTCACCGCGTGCACGCGGTCCTTCAGGGGCAGTTCGAAGCCGGGCGGCAGCGCGTCGCGCGAGGGGCCGATGATGCCGCCGCCGCAGGTCTTGTAACGGGGCAGGTCCGCCTTCTCCAGCAACAGCACGCGTCGCCCCGCGACCGCCGCCGCGTAGGCGGCCGAGGCCCCCGCGGGTCCCGCGCCCACCACGACGACGTCCCACACCTGACGCGCGTCGTCCGCCGAAGAGTTCTCGCCGCTCACGATGGTCTACCGCTCCGATCAAGCCGCCTGCCGCTGATGTCCCCCGCATCCTACGGCGGCATCGCCGCAGGCCACTGTGCGAGGATCGCACCGGTACAACGTCGCACCCACAAGGAGCGTGCCCATGTCGTCGAATCCGGTCGCCGAGACCGTCGCCTCGCTGATGCCCAGGGCGCGGGCCGAACTCACCGAGCTGGTGGCGTTCCAGTCGGTGGCGGACTTCGACCAGTTCCCCAGGAGCGAGAGCGAGGGGGCCGCGAACTGGATAGCCGACGCGCTGCGCGCCGAGGGCTTCGAGGACGTCGCCCTGCTGGACACGCCGGACGGAACCCAGTCGGTGTACGGCCACCTGCCCGGCCCCGAGGGCGCCAGGACGGTTCTGCTCTACGCCCACTACGACGTGCAGCCCCCGCTGGACGTGGCCGGCTGGGCGACGCCGCCGTTCGAGCTGACCGAGCGCGACGGCCGCTGGTACGGGCGCGGCGCCGCCGACTGCAAGGGCGGCGTGATCATGCATCTGCTCGCGCTGCGCGCCCTGAAGGCGAACGGCGGCGTGCCGGTGCACGTCAAGGTGATCGCCGAGGGCTCGGAGGAGCAGGGCACGGGCGGTCTGGAACGGTACGCCGAGGAGCACCCGGAGCTGCTGGAGGCGGACACGATCGTCATCGGCGACGCGGGCAACTTCCGGGCCGGCCTGCCGACGGTCACCTCGACCCTGCGCGGCATGACCCTGGTCCGGGTGCAGGTCGACACGCTCGAAGGCAACCTGCACTCCGGGCAGTTCGGCGGCGCGGCCCCCGACGCGCTGGCCGCCCTGATCCGGGTGCTGGACTCGCTGCGCGCCGAGGACGGTTCGACGACCGTCGACGGGCTGACGGCGGACAGCCGGTGGGAGGGCCTGGACTACGACGAGGAGCAGTTCCGCAGGGACGCCAAGGTCCTCGACGGTGTGCAGCTGATCGGCTCCGGCACGGTCGCCGACCGCATCTGGGCCCGCCCGGCGGTCACGGTGCTCGGCATCGACTGCCCGCCGGTCGTGGGCGCCACGCCCTCGGTGCAGGCCGGGGCCCGTGCGCTGGTGAGCCTGCGGGTGCCGCCGGGCGTGGACGCCGTGGAGGCCACCAAGCTGCTCCAGGCGCACCTGGAGACGCACACGCCGTGGGGCGCACGGGTGAGCGTCGAGCAGATCGGCCAGGGGCAGGCCTTCCGCGCCGACACCACCAGC
The DNA here is from genome assembly GCF_047946815.1 of Streptomyces hamibioticus. Taxonomy (NCBI): domain Bacteria; kingdom Bacillati; phylum Actinomycetota; class Actinomycetes; order Kitasatosporales; family Streptomycetaceae; genus Streptomyces; species Streptomyces hamibioticus. Next base: position 6,708,933 of record NZ_JBKKQY010000001.1, on the reverse strand, counting down.
CCGGCGTACCGGGCCATGGCGGACGCGATGGCGGTGGCGTACCCGGGTCGGGAGATGCAGTACGCCGGTCAGGGCGGCTCCATCCCGCTGTGCAACACCCTGGCCGCGCTCTACCCGCGCGCGGAGATCCTGCTCATCGGTCTGAGCGAGCCGGAGGCACAGATCCACGCGGTGAACGAGAGCGTGTCGCCGGAGGAGCTCGAGCGGCTGTCGGTGGCCGAGGCGCTGTTCCTGCGCAACTACGCGGCGAGCTGAGCACACTCCGCCGCTCTGCTGTCGGCAGAGGCCCCCGCCTTGGAGGCGGGGGCCCTTCTACGGTCGTCCCATGGACGTCATCGAGCTCCTCCCCCGGCTTCATCTCCTGCGCTTCCCGGTCGGCCAGGCCTATCTCTGGCACGACGAGGAGACATGGACGCTGATCGACGCCGGACCGGCCGGTTCCGGGGCGCCGATCGCCGAGGCGGTCACCGCCCTCGGCCGCGCCCCCGGCGACGTGACGCGCATCGTGCTCACCCACTTCCACGAGGACCACGCGGGCGGGGCGGCCGAGTTCGCGGCCCTCAGCGGCGCCGACGTGCTCGCCCACGAGGCGGAGGCGCCCGTGGTGCGGGGCGAGGAGCCCGGTCCGCCGCCGGTGTACGAGGACTGGGAGCGTCCGCTGCACGAGGCGGCGCTGAAGCTGCTGCCGCGGGGCGACTTCGCCCGGCCGGCCCGGGTCACCCGGCTGGCCGAGGGCGATGTCCTGGACTTCGGCGGCGGCGCGACGGTCCTGCACGTACCCGGGCACACACCGGGGAGCATCGCCCTCCACCTTCCCCGCCACGGCGTGCTGTTCACCGGCGACACCGTGGCGGCCTCGCCCTCCGGCGGACAGGTGATCCCCGGTGTCTTCAACACCGACCGGGCCCTGGCCCTCGCCTCCTTCCGCCGGCTGGCGGCCCTCGACACCGAGGTGGCCTGCTTCGGCCACGGCGATCCCGTGATCGGCGGTGCCGCGCGGGCGCTGCGGGAGTCGGCGCGGGCGCACGGCACGCCCGGCTGACGCGGACCCGGCGCGGGCGCACGGCACGCCCGGCTGACGCGGACCCGGGGGCGGTCCGGCGCGCGGTCAGCCCACGGGGACGCCCGCCTCCAGATACAGGGCGGCCCCCCGCTCCCGGGCCCGCAGGGCCCAGCGCAGACGCTCGTAACGGACCGGGGGCAGCAGACCGGCGGCCTCCTCCTCGGTGACGAAGCGCCAGCCGCGCAGCTCCGGGCCGGGCAGCAGCAGCCGGCCGGTCTCGGCCGCGTCGAGCCGGCCGCCGTCGAAGAGGAGCCGCAGACCGCCGAAGCCCGGGGGCGTGGGGCGTTCCCAGTCGACGACCAGCAGTGCGGGTACGTCGTCGAGGCGGATGCCGGTCTCCTCGGCGACCTCGCGCATGCCCGCGCGCGCGGGCGCCTCGCCGGGTTCGACGACGCCGCCGGGGAACTCCCAGCCGGGCTTGTAGGTGGGGTCGACGAGCAGGACCCGGTCGTGTTCGTCGAAGAGCAGGACACCCGCGGCGAGCGTCTCGGTGGTGGGCTCCGGCGTCTGCACTATGTCGCAGGCGGGCACGGCACCACTGCCGACCGCCTCCGCGATACGGGCGGCGGTCTCGTACGGGGTGAGGGCACCGGTGTCGACGGGGTGGGCGTCCGCGGTGAGCCAGGTGGCGAGGGCGGTGCGGTACGGCTCCAGGTGGTCGGAGGACCACTGGCGCGGGCGTATCCCGCCGTCGGGTGGGTCCGCAGGGGCCTCCCGGCCCGCCGCGCGCTCCAGCAGGATCGTTTCGGCCGGGGCGAGCAGGATGTGCCGGACCGGGATCCGGCGGGCGGCGAGGCCGCCGAAGATCTCGTCGCGGTGCTCCTGGCGGAGCAGGGTCATGGGGACCACGAGGGTGCCGCCGAGTTCGGCGAGCATCGCGGCCGCCGTGTCGATCACGAGGCGGCGCCAGATCGGAAGGTCCTGGAGGTCACCGGCCTCGGAGAGATGCTTGGGCGGCAGCAGGTGCGGGAGCGCCGCGCCGATGACCTCGGGGTCGAAGAGCGTGCTGTTCGGGATCAGTTCGATCAGTTCCCGTGCGGTGGTGGTCTTCCCCGCACCGAACGCGCCGTTGATCCAGACGACGGTCACAGGTCCCCCTCTTCTGTTGGCCCCCTGTGGCTTGCCCGCTCCACCCTGTCACGGAAACCAGCCGCAGTTGAGGGCGCAGACGCGACGGCGCCGGCGCCCCTGGAGCGGGGTGCCGGCGCCGTGGCGGTGTCTGTGCGCGTCAGTCCTCCCGGCCCGAGTCGTCCTGGGGGGCCAGGCTGTCGGGAGCGATGTCGACGGAGCTGAGGGTGTCCTCCACGTCGAGGCCGAGCGGCAGCCCTTCCGCGGCGTGGGACGGAGTGACGGCCGCGACGACGAAGCCGGTGGCGAGGGAGGCGATGGCGAGCATGCTGCGCTTCTTCATGCCCTGCTCAACTGCCCGAGCGGGCAGAAGTTACCGCCGTCTTCCGCCCGGTCCGACAATGAGGTGCCGGCGGACGACGGCAGGACCCGGTACGCCAAGGCGGCTCGATACGCCCAGGGGCTCGGCGTGCGCGCCGGACGCACCGCCGTCCACCGCACCGGCGGGCGGCTGCGCGGCGGTCGTCTCCGGGGCGGGCGTCGAGGTCGCTGTCGAGGGCGGGGCCGAAGGCGGTGCGGAAGTGGCTGTGGGGGCCGGAGCCGAAACCGGTGCAGAGGTGGCTGTGGGGGCCGGTGAGGACGACGGGAAGGGCGCCTCCGGCACCGTCGTCCTCGGGAGCCGGTCGGACGGCAGCCGGGTCACCCTCGCCCGGCGTCCTCCTCACGCGCTGCAGACCCGCGCGATACCCGCCCGCGCGATGCCGGCCCGCGCGCTCGCCGCCGGCGTGACCGGCGCGGAGGCGGCCCGGCCCGTCGGCACCGACGGCGGTGACGGCACCGGCCACGGACAGGCCGGCCGGGCCGACGCCCGGTTCACCCGCCGAACCGGCCAAGGGCAGGTCGGGCAGGTCGGGCAGACCGGCCAGGCCCGCCGAACTTCGAGGGGAACGTTCCTGCTCGGTCGCTCAGACGCTCGCTGCGGTCAGGCCCGTCGGGGTCCGGGCGAGTGCGGCCGCGGCGGCACCCACCAGTCCCGCGTCCGTGCCCATCCGGGCCGGCGTCACCGCCAGGCGCCGCACGAAGGACAGGGTCGCGTACTCGGTGAGCGCCTTGCGCAACGGGGCGAAGAGCACCTCGCCCGCCTTGCCCACCCCGCCGCCGATCACGGCGATGTCTATCTCGACCAGGGCCGCGGTGGCCGCGATCCCGGCGGCCAGCGCCCGGGCCGCCCGCTCGAAGGAGGCCACGGCGACCGGGTCCCCGGTGCGGGCGGCGGCGGCCACCGCGGCGGCGGACGTGTCGCCGTCCGGTCCGGGGCGCCAGCCGCCCTCCAGGGCCCGGCGCGCGATGTTGGGCCCGCTGGCGATGCGCTCCACACAGCCACGGGCGCCGCACGGGCACGGGTCGCCGTCGAGGTCGACACTGATGTGGCCGATGTGGCCGGCGTTGCCCGTGGGGCCCGGGTGCAGCCGGCCGTTCAGCACCAGCCCGCCACCGACGCCGGTGGAGACGACCATGCACAGCGCGTTGGCGTGGCCGCGGGCGGCGCCCTGCCAGTGCTCGGCCGCCGTGATCGCCACGCCGTCGCCGATCAGCTCGACGGGCAGCCCGTCGGTGGCCTCCCGGACCCGCCGGACCAGCGGGTAGTCGCGCCAGCCCGGCACGTTCACGGGGCTGACCGTGCCCGCCCCGGCGTCCACCGGGCCGGCGCTGCCGATCCCGACCGCCGTGGCCCGCACCCACAGCGGCGAGGCGGTCAGCTCCCCGAGCACCTCCTCGACCGCCCGCATCACGGTGTCGCCGTCCTGCCGCGCGGGCGTCGCACGCTGGGCGCGCACCAGGATCCGGCCGGAGCCGTCCACCAGCGCTCCGGCGATCTTGGTGCCGCCGATGTCCAGCGCGGCCACGAGGTCGGTGTGCATCAGTGTCGGATCTCCCCGTCAACCATGAACAACACGAATGAGGAACACATACGAGAAACAGCAGAGGAACAGGAGCCGTCCGGCCGCGTGGTGGGGGACACGGGCCGGAGATTGCGCTGGACAGTGTCTCCTGCCTCTGACAACGTTGTCCAGGCTCTATGCTCGACGCCACATCCTCATACAAACGCATGACCGACGCATCCCCCGTGGACGTCACCCCGTGGACGACAGGAGCCGACGCACTCCGTGGACGACAGGACAGGACACCGCACCGTGCCCGCATCGCCCCGCCGCCCCGACCGCCCCGCCGGGCACCGTTACGGCAACCGTCCGACGATGAAGGACGTCGCCGCCCGGGCCGGGGTCGGTCTGAAGACCGTCTCCCGCGTCGTGAACGGAGAACCCGGTGTCACCCCCGACACCGAGCGCCGGGTCCAGGAGGCCATCGACGCCCTCGGCTTCCGGCGCAACGACAGCGCCCGCGTGCTGCGCAAGGGACGCACGGCCAGCATCGGCCTGGTGCTGGAGGACCTGGCCGACCCCTTCTACGGGCCGCTGAGCCGGGCCGTGGAGGAGGTGGCCCGTGCGCACGGCGCCCTGCTGATCAACGGCTCCAGCGCGGAGGACCCGGACCGCGAACAGGAACTGGTGCTCGCGCTGTGCGCACGCCGCGTGGACGGGCTGGTGGTGATCCCGGTCGGCGACGACCACCGGTACCTGGAGCCGGAGCTCAAGGCGGGCGTCGCCACGGTGTTCGTGGACCGTCCGGCGGGCCACATCGACGCCGACGTGGTGCTCTCCGACAACTTCGGCGGTGCCCGGGACGGCGTGGCGCACCTCATCGCGCACGGGCACCGCAGGATCGGCTTCATCGGTGACATGCCCCGTATCCACACCGCCGCGGAGCGGCTGCGCGGCTACCGTGCGGCCATGGAGGACGCCGGCATACCGGTCGAGGACTCCTGGATGTCCCTCGGCGTCACCGACCCGGAGCGGGTGCGCCGGGCGGCGGAGGAGATGCTCTCCGGTCCGCGTCCGGTCACCGCGGTCTTCACCGGCAACAACCGGGTGACGGTCACGGTGATCCGCGTGCTGGCCGAGCAGCCCCGCCCCGTCGCCTTGGTCGGCTTCGACGACATCGAACTGGCCGACCTGCTCCAGCCGGGCGTCACCGTCGTCGCCCAGGACGCGGCGGCCCTCGGCCGCACCGCCGCCGAGCGGTTGTTCCGGCAGCTGGACGGCACCCTGCTCGTGCCCGAGCGCATCGAGCTGCCCACCCGGCTGATCACCCGCGGCTCGGGCGAGCTGCCACCGGCGGGCTGAGCGGCGCATGGAGGAGTACACCGGCGATCCGGAGCGCCCCGACGGGACCCGGCCGCGGCGCTCCGGGCACGAGCCGCGTCCCGCCGGGCGCTCGCTCCGCTCGCTCGGACTGGCCGGCGTGCCGCGCGAGCACCCGCTGCTCTACCCGGGGGCGTGGCCGGCGGAGTCCGGGCTGCTCGACGGGGACCGGATGCTGCCGCTGGACCGGCTCGTGCACGAGGACCGCGTCCCCTTGCTCGCGATCGGTTCCAACGCCTGTCCGGGCCAGCTGCGCCACAAGATGGCCGAGTTCGGCATCGCGGCACCCGTCCCCATGGTCAGGGCCCGGGTCACCGGCGTCGACGTCGGCGTCTCCGCGCACGTGAGCCGCATGGGCTACGTGTCCGCCTCGCCGGTGGCCGCCCCCGACGCCGTCCGGGCGCTGTTCGTCATCTGGCTGGACGCCGAGCAGCTCGCGGTGATCGACGCGAGCGAGGGAGTGCCCGTGCCGACCGGCAACTACGACCGCGCCTGGCTGCCCGCGCCCGACGTACGGATCGAGCTGGCCGACGGCACCGTGCTGCGCGGGGCGTACGCCTACGTCAACCGGCACGGGGTGCTGCACGACGGCAGCGGGGCGCCGCGCGTGCACCCCGGCCAGCGGGCCCTGCTCACCGAACTCCTCGTCGGCTCGCCCGCGCTGCGCGCGCTCTTCGGTGCCACGCCCGAGGAGTTCTGCGCACGGGCGCGCGCCGACCGGGGGCTGTGCGCGCGGGGCACCCGGCTGTTCGCCGAGGAGAAGCGGGTGACGGAGTCCGGTCTGGAGCGGTACGTGGGGGGTCAGCAGACGGGGAGTCCGGGGACCGGCTGGTCGTTGGCGCCGCCCCGGATGTAGACGTCGCTGACGTACACGTCGGTGTTGCCGCTGTCGTCGTCCGTCTTCGCCCACCAGACGTTGGTCCACTCGCCGTGCGTCTCGCGGCGGCCGAGGTTCTGCTGGCAGTAGAAGTAGTTGGTGCCGGCGTTGAGGATGCCGGCCTCGGCGCCGGAGGCGGTGTAGGAGGTGGCGGTGCGCCACACCTGGCAGTTGTACTTGCCGCCGCCCATGGAGTGGCAGGCCGGTGACTCGGCGGTCCCGCCTCCCCCGGTGGCGCCGCCGCCCCCGGTCGTACCGCCGCCCGTCGTACCGCCGCCCGTCGCGCCCGCGCCGGCGGTGCCGCCGTCCCCGGAGCCGACCCCGCCTCCCGTGCTGCCGCCGTCCGCCGGCCCGGCCGGGGCGGAGGAGGCCTCCTTCTCGGCGGGCGCCGACGCGGACCGGCCGGGCGTCTCGGCGGCGGCCGACGCGTTGTCGTCGCCGTCGTCGCCGTCGTCGCCGTCGTCGCCCAGCTCGGAGGGCCTGGAGTCGGCGGACCGCTCCGGCGCGGTCCGGCCGGGCGAGGCGGAACCGGCCGCTTCGGCCGGCGCGGCGCCCGCGGCCCCGCTCTCCCTGCCGTCCGAGCCGTTCAGCAGCGCGACCGTCGTACCGGCCGCGGCGAGGACGACGGTGACGGCCGCCGCGGCGAGCAGCGTCCGGCCCCTCCGGCGGGGCCGGCTGGAGGCCATGGGCCCGGTGGGGGCCGAGCCGACGGCGTCCGGTGCGGTACCGGGGCCGTGGCCTTCCGCGCCGCCGTGCGCCGGGGGCGCCGGCCGCGGTGGTCCGAAGCCCGGGGGCACCGCCGGGAGGCTGTGCTCCGTCTCCGCCCGTGACGGCGGGGCCCCGGGGCCGCGCAGGGCCGCGGTCGGCCGGTCCGCGACGTGCGCGTCCGCGACCGCCCGCAGCAGGTCGCCGGCCCGGTCGGCGTCCGGGCGGGACTCCGGCCGCTTGTCCATCAGCTGCCGCAGCACCGGTCCCAGCGGTCCGGCGCGGCGGGGTTCGGGCAGCGGCTCGGTGACGATCGCGGTGAGGGTGGAGAAGGTCGACGTGCGCCGGAACGGCGAGGCGCCCTCGACGGCCGCGTACAGGGTGGCGCCCAGGGCCCAGACGTCGGAGGCGGGTCCCGGGTCGGCGCCCTGGGCACGCTCGGGGGCCAGGTAGTCCAGGGAGCCGACGATCTCGCCGCTGCGGGTCAGGTGGGTGGCCGAGCCGTCGCCCGGGTCCTCCATGGTGGCGATGCCGAAGTCGGTGAGGACCACGCGGCCGGAGCGGTCCAGCAGGATGTTCCCGGGCTTGACGTCGCGGTGCAGGACGCCGGCCCGGTGCGCGGCGGCGAGCGCACCGGTGACCTCGGTGCCGATCCGGGCCGCCTCGCGCGGGTCGAGGGTGCCCCGCTCGCGCAGTACGTCGTCCAGGGACGGGCCGTCGATCAGCTCCATGACGATCAGCGGGCGGCCGTCGACCTCGGTCACGTCGTGCACGGCGACGACACCGGGGTGCCGTACCCGGGCCGCCGCGCGCGCCTCGCGCTGCATCCGCAGTCTCAGGCCGGCGAGTTCCGGGCCGTCGGCGTCCGTGTAGGTGCGCAGCTCCTTGACGGCGACCTCGCGGCCCAGCACCTCGTCGACGGCCCGCCAGACCACCCCCATGCCGCCGCGCCCCAGCTGGGCCGCGACACGGTAGCGCCCGGCGAGCAGCCGGCCGGTGCCGTCGCCGACCGGCCCGGATCCGCCGCCCTCCGCGTGCGGGCCGTGGGGACCGTCCTGGCCGTCCTGGCCGTACTGGCCGTACTGGCCGTCCTGGCCGTGCTGTTCGTACTCCCCCGAAGACACTGCCGCCCCGTTCCTGTGACACCTGGCGCGTTCGATGCGCGGCGTACAGACTACGGGGCGGCGGTGACGGCGCCGGCCGGTGGTGGCCGGGGTGACGGTGCCGCTCCACGGCGGGCACCGGCGGTCGGCTAGTGCGCCGTGGCGGTCAGGTCGCCGCGCCGCGGCGCCGCGAAGCCCTCCAGGTCGGCGCGGGTCAGACCGCTGAGCCGGGCGACCTCGGCGACGTCGAGGGCACCGCAGTCCAGACCGCGCAGCAGGTAGCCGCTGAGCGCCTTGGCGGTGGCGGGCTCGTCCATGACGTCGCCGCCGGTGTGGTTGGCGTAGCGGGCGAGACGGCCGGCGGCCTGCTCGAAGCCCTCGCGGTAGAAGGCGAACACGGCCGCGTAGCGGGTGGGGATGTGGCCGGGGTGCATGTCCCAGCCCTGGTAGTAGGCGCGGGCCAGGGCCCGGCGGGTGAGGCCGTAGTGCAGGCGCCAGGCGTCGTGGACCTTCTCGGTGGGGCCGACCGGCAGGACGTTGGTCGAGCCGTCGGAGACCCGTACGCCGGTGCCGGCGGCGGCGACCTGCATGATCGCCTTGGCGTGGTCGGCGGCCGGGTGGTCGCTGGCCTGGTAGGCGGCCGACACTCCGAGGCAGGCGCTGTAGTCGAAGGTGCCGTAGTGCAGACCGGTGGCGCGGCCCTCGGCGGCCTGGATCATGCGGGCCACGGTGGCCGTGCCGTCGGCGGCGAGGATGGACTGGCTGGTCTCGATCTGGATCTCGAAGCCGATCCGGCCGGGCGCCAGGCCGTGCACCTTCTCGAAGGCCTCCAGGAGCTGCACCATGGCGGTGACCTGCTCGGGGTACGTCACCTTCGGCAGGGTGAGGACCAGCCCGTCGGGCAGGCCGCCGGCCTGCATCAGGCCGGAGAGGAAGACGTCGAGCGTGCGGATGCCCCGGTCGCGCACCGGAGCCTCCATGCACTTCATGCGGATGCCCGTGTACGGGGCCGCCGTGCCGGTGGCGCAGGCCTCGGCGATCAGGCGGGCGGCGCGGGCCGCGTCCTGGTCCTCGTCGCGGCCTTTGTAGCCGTCCTCGAAGTCGACGCGCAGGTCCTCGATCGGCTCCCGCTCCAGCTTGGCGCGCACGCGCGCGTAGACCGGCTCGGCCAGCTCCTCCGACAGGCCGAGGACGGCGGCGAAGGACTCGGCGTCCGGTGCGTGTTCGTCGAGGGCCGCGAGGGCCTGGTCACCCCAGGAGCGGACGGTGTCGGCGGCGAAGACGTCGCCGGGGACGTAGACGGTGTGGACGGGCTGGCGGGTGCCGGGGTCTCCGGGGTAGCGGCGCTCCAGCTCCGCGTCGACCGGTGCGAGGGAGGCGCTGATCTCCTCGCTGACCGCGCCCGCGAGGCTCGTCGCCACCTTCTCCTGCTGCCCCATTCCCACACGCTCCTGTTCATTGTTTTCCGCTTTACGGAATCAACAATCCGCAGAGCGAAGTTATCCGGCGACCTTCCCGCTGGTCAACACCGTCTCGCACGCCGATCGGGTGGCCGGCCGACCGGATAAGGGCGAGGCCCCCGGGACCGGGGAGCGGTCGCGGGGGCCTCGGCGCGGCGTCGGGGAAGTCAGCCCTTGCGGGTCTTGATCTCCTCGGTGAGCTGCGGGACGACGTCGAACAGGTCGCCGACGACGCCGTAGTCGACCAGGTCGAAGATCGGGGCCTCGGGGTCCTTGTTGATCGCCACGATCGTCTTCGAGGTCTGCATGCCCGCGCGGTGCTGGATCGCGCCGGAGATGCCGGAGGCGATGTACAGCTGCGGCGAGACCGACTTGCCGGTCTGGCCGACCTGGTTGGTGTGCGGGTACCAGCCCGCGTCCACCGCGGCGCGCGAGGCACCGACGGCCGCACCGAGCGAGTCGGCCAGTGCCTCGATGACCGCGAAGTTCTCCGCGCCGTTCACACCGCGGCCGCCGGAGACCACGATCGCGGCCTCGGTCAGCTCCGGACGGCCCGTCGACTCACGCGGCGTGCGCGAGGTGACCTTGGTGCCGGTGGCCTTCTCGGAGAAGGACACGCTCAGCGCCTCGACCGCACCGGCGGCCGGGGCCGGCTCCACGGCCGCGCTGTTCGGCTTGACCGTGATGACCGGCGTCCCCTTGGTGACACGGGACTTGGTGGTGTAGGCGGCGGCGAACACCGACTGGGTGGCCACCGGACCCTCGTCGCCGGCCTCCAGGTCGACGGCGTCGGTGATGATGCCGGAACCGATGCGCAGCGCCAGGCGCGCGGCGATCTCCTTGCCCTCCGCGGAGGACGGCACCAGCACGGCGGCCGGGGACACGGCCTCGTAGGCGGCCTGCAGGGCGTCCACCTTCGGCACGACCAGGTAGTCGGCGTACTCGGCGGCCTCGTGGGTCAGCACCTTCACCGCACCGTGCTCGGCCAGCGTGGCGGCGGTGTCGGCGGCGCCGGCTCCGAGGGCGACGGCGACGGGCTCGCCGACGCGACGGGCCAGGGTCAGCAGCTCCAGGGTGGGCTTGCGGACGGCACCGTCCACGTGGTCGACGTAGACGAGAACTTCAGCCATGGGACTTCTTCTCTCCTGCTTGCGAAAGATGAGGGGCGGTCAGCGAAACCGGGCTCAGATGAACTTCTGGCCCGCGAGGAACTCAGCGAGCTGCTTGCCGCCCTCGCCCTCGTCCTTGACGATCGTGCCCGCGGTGCGCGCCGGGCGCTCGGCCGCGGAGTCGACGGTGGTGTAGGCGTTCTCCAGGCCGACCTCGTCCTCGTCGATGTCCAGGTCGGACAGGTCCCAGGACTCCACCGGCTTCTTCTTCGCCGCCATGATGCCCTTGAAGGACGGGTAGCGCGCCTCGCCCGACTGGTCGGTCACCGACACGACGGCCGGGAGGGAGGCCTCGAGCTGCTCGGTGGCGGCGTCGCCGTCGCGGCGGCCCTTGACCGTGCCGTCCTCCACGGAGACCTCGGAGAGCAGGGTGACCTGCGGGACGCCGAGACGCTCCGCGAGCAGCGCCGGGACGACGCCCATGGTGCCGTCGGTGGAGGCCATGCCGGAGATCACCAGGTCGTAGCCGGCCTTCTCGATCGCCTTGGCCAGCACCAGCGAGGTGCCGATGGCGTCGGTGCCGTGCAGGTCGTCGTCCTCGACGTGGACGGCCTTGTCGGCACCCATGGACAGCGCCTTGCGCAGCGCGTCCTTGGCGTCCTCCGGGCCGACCGTCAGGACGGTGATCTCCACGTCGTCGTCGCCCTTGTCCCGGCGGTCTTCCGCGATCTGCAGCGCCTGCTCGACCGCGTACTCGTCCAGTTCGGAGAGCAGACCGTCCACGTCGTCCCGGTCGACGGTCAGGTCATCGGCGAAGTGCCGGTCGCCAGTGGCGTCGGGCACGTACTTCACGGTGACAACGATCCTCAAGCTCACGCCGGCTCTCCTACTGCATCGTCATTTCAGTGCTGCCTGCTTGCAGGCAGCATAGGCGCCCCAAGCGGCCGATCCCTGGTCGGAGCGGGCCCCGCTCCACCCGGAATATTACTCGTCAGTACACCCAGTTCGTTCCCGCTAAGCAAGCGCTTTGAACTGTGACCTTTGCAACGCAGCGTAACCGGAACTCGACGGCTTCGCAGGCGGGCGGGCGGCGGCGGTCAGTCGCGCAGACGGCTGAACCGGCCCTGGTGGTACAGCAGTGGCCGGCCCGGGCCGCCGGCGCTGCCGAGCAGCACCTCGGCGAGCACGATGCGGTGGTCCCCGGCCGGTACGCGTCCCACGACCCGGGCCACGAGCCATGCGGGCACGTCGTCCAGCACGGGGACGCCCTCGGGCCCGTCGTGCCAGGCGGTGGGCGGCCCGAAGCGGTCGGCCCCGCTGCGGGCGAAGGTGGCCGCCAGGTGCTGCTGGTGCTCCGCGAGCAGGTGCACGCCGACGTGCTCCGCCGCGGCGATCGCGGGCCAGCTGGAGGAGCCGGTGCCGATGCCGAAGGAGAGCAGGGGCGGCTCGGCGGAGACCGAGGTGAGGGAGGTGGCGGTGAAGCCGACCGGACCGGCGTCACCGCGCGCGGTGATCACGGCGACTCCGGCGGCGTGCCGCCGGAAGACGGACCGCAGGAGGTCGGGGCCGGTGAGTCGGGGGGCGACCAGGTCGGAGGGGGCCGTCATAGGGGATGTCCTTCTGCGCTGCGCCCTGGGCCGGGACGGGTGGAAGGCCTCAGGGCATACGGCCAGGCTGTCGATCGTTGGCATGGGCAGTCAAGTGACCGCCCGGGATGTGGAAGGCCTCTCGCGGCGGCAGTGGCGATGATCACACCGCCTCTCCCAGGGCCGCGATCACGTCCGCCTTGCGCGGCTGACCGGCGGCTCTGCGTACGACGCGGCCGTGGGCGTCGAGGACCAGCACGGTCGGTGTCCTGCGGATGTCCAGCGCGCGGACGAGGTCGAGTCGGGCCTCGGCGTCGATCTCGACGTGGGCGACGCCCGGGACCAGGCCGGTCACCTCACCGAGGATGGTGCGGGTGGCCCGGCACGGGGCGCAGAAGGCGGTGGAGAACTGCACGAGGGTGGCGCGTCCGCCGAGGTCCGCGCCCAGTTCCCGGGCGCCGAGCCGCTTGCCGTCGTCCACCTCGCGCACGCGCCTGCTCCGCTCCGCCGCCTTCGCGGCTGTCATGGTCTCCCCTCGCCGGGCCCACCGCTCGTCCGGTCGTTCTTTCGTACAGCGTTCATGGGGCCGCGGGGATTCCCGTGGCCGGACAGTGGTCCGACGTGATGAGAATCTCGCCATCGAGGGGCACCAGGGCTGGTTCGCCGGCCGTTCTTGGGGCACCATCTGCGACAAGCCGCAAACCTACGGCCGCGTAACTTCCACTGGGAGCCCCCTTCCCAGGCAGAGACACAGGAAGGGTCTGTCCCGCCCATGGCAGAACTCGTCTACCGCCCGGTCATCGGTCTCGCCCGCACGATGTTCAAGGTGTGGGACCTCAAGATCGACTGCCGGGGTTCGGAGAACATTCCGCGCTCGGGCGGCGCTGTGCTGGTGAGCAACCACATCAGCTATCTGGACTTCATCTTCAACGGCCTGGCCGCGCTGCCGCAGAAGCGGCTGGTGCGCTTCATGGCCAAGGACTCCGTCTTCCGCCACCGGATCTCCGGACCGCTGATGCGCGGCATGAAGCACATCCCGGTGGACCGCGGCCAGGGCGAGGCGGCCTACGCGCACGCGCTGGACTCGCTGAGATCGGGCGAGATCATCGGGGTCTTCCCGGAGGCCACCATCTCCCAGTCGTTCACCTTGAAGAGCTTCAAGTCGGGTGCCGCGCGGCTGGCGCAGGAGGCGGGCGTCCCACTGGTCCCGATGGCGGTGTGGGGCACGCAGCGGCTGTGGACCAAGGGCCACCCGCGCAACTTCAGGCGCAGCCACACCCCGATCACCATCCGGGTCGGCGAGGCGATCGAGGCCTCCCGCGACAAGTACGCCGGCGCGATCACCCGGCAGCTGCGCGAGCGCGTGCAGGAGCTGCTGGAGGCGGCGCAGCGCGCCTATCCGGTGCGCCCGAAGGGGCCGGACGACACCTGGTGGATGCCGGCCCACCTCGGCGGCACGGCCCCGACGCCGGAGCAGGTCCGGGCGGCCGAGGCGCACTGACCGCGGCCGCCGGAGAGCCGCGCGGACACGGGCTCAGCCGCGCGCCGGGGCGGCGGGGTGCACGGTGACGCGGGCGCCCGGGCTGAACTTCTCCAGCAGCTCCGCCAGCTCCCCCGCCGCCGCCTCGGCCTCGGCGACCGGCATCGGCGCCATGCTCTCCAGCAGGAAGATGCCCGAGGTCGTCGCCTCGGTGAGCCGGGTGCGCGGCCCCTGCCGCCAGTTCCAGCGCCGGCAGGTGACTCCGGCGTCGTCGCGCCACACCACCTCGCCCGCCTCCGGGTGCTCGACCACCTCCGTGCCGCCGGCGACGGTCACGAACTCCTCCTCGCCCGTGGCCCGTACCAGGCGCATCCCGCCCCGGATGCGGTCGATGTCCTCGCCGCCGACCGGGACGAGGTGGGCGACGCTGATGGCGTTGTAGAGGTCGACGAGGACGTTGATCCGGGGCAGCCCCGCGTCCGACAGGGCCCGCTTCGCCAGCGCCTCGGCGGAGTTGCGGGTGCGCGAGGGCTTGGCGCCGAACGCCGTGTACGCCTCCCGCCAGGCGGCGATGTGCGGGTCCTCGTGCGGGGCGCGCCCGTCCAGACGTGCGGCGAGCCGGCGGGCCGCCTCGTCGAGCAGGGCCGAGGAGGCGTCGGTGCTGGGGCCGTTGGCCAGGCCGTGCGCCTCGACGGCGACGTGGGTGAAGCCCGGCGCGAGCGCGCGCACCTCGTCGGACACGGTCAGGGTGAGGGTCATCGCCTGCCTCGGAGTGCGGTGGGGAGGATCTGCCAGAGGTGCTCCCGGTCCCTGGCCTCGCGCAGAGCGTCCAGCACAACCGGATGCGGTGCAGCATACAGCACTGGGTAGTCCAGCTCATTGGACTCGGCATCGGGCGTGAAGGCCAGCCGCTCGCCGTCCAGGGAGAACCGGGCGTCCACCCCGGGCTTGTTGCCGCGCGGGTCCTGCCGGTGCCAGGCGCCGTTGAACCGTACGGCGATCAGGCCGTGCACGACGCCGAGCCGCTGGTAGCACAGCGCCGCCGGGATGTCCTCCGCCCGCAGCAGGGCGGCCAGGGCGTGGGCCTTGGCGTAGCAGATGCCCGTCCGCCGCTCCAGGACGTCCGAGGCCCGCCAGGTGACGCGAGGATCACCGGCGTCCTGCGAATGCGGGATGGTGTCGCGCACGAACTCGAAGGCCAGCCGCGCATAGTCATACGAGTCCTCCGCCTTCTTCGCGAGTCGGGCGGCCGTGTCCCGGACCAGGGGATGGTCGTGGTCGATCACATCGTCAGCGGCCAAATAGGCGGACAGGTCTGGGTTCTGCTGGATCAGCTCCATGCCCGCAGAGCATAGGAATGCGATCACCCGCCAGTCAATGACTTTTCGGGTGACCGCATAACTATGCACTCATCGGGGCGTCAGCGCGCCATTTCCTCCTTCAGCGCCGCCACGAAGGTGTCCACGTCCTCCTCGGTGGTGTCGAACGCGCACATCCAGCGGACGTCGCCCGCGGCCTCGTCCCAGAAGTAGAAGCGGAACCGCTGCTGGAGCCGCTCGCTCACCTCGTGCGGCAGCCGGGCGAAGACCGCGTTGGCCTGCACCGGGTAGAGGATCTCCACCCCGTGCACCGCGCGCACGCCCTCGGCCAGGCGCTGGGCCATCTCGTTGCCGTGCCGGGCGTTGCGCAGCCACAGGTCCTTGGCGAGCAGTGCCTCCAGCTGCACCGAGACGAAGCGCATCTTGGACGCCAGCTGCATCGACAGCTTGCGCAGATGCTTCATACGGCGCACGGCGTCCGGGTTGAGGACCACGACCGCCTCGCCGAACAGGGCGCCGTTCTTGGTGCCGCCCAGGGAGAGGAGGTCGACGCCGACCGCGTTGGTGAACGTCCGCATGGGGACGTCCAGGGAGGCGGCGGCGTTGGCTATCCGGGAACCGTCGAGGTGCACCTTCATGCCGCGGGCGTGGGCGTGCTCGCAGATGGCACGGATCTCGTCCGGCGTGTAGAGGGTGCCGAGTTCGGTGCTCTGGGTGATCGAGACCACCTGCGGCATGGCGCGGTGCTCGTCGTCCCAGCCGTAGGCCTGCCGGTCGATCAGCTCGGGGGTGAGCTTGCCGTCGGGCGTGGGGACGGTGAGCAGCTTCAGCCCGCCGACCCGCTCCGGCGCGCCGCACTCGTCGACGTTGATGTGCGCGCTCTCGGCGCAGATCACCGCGCCCCAGCGGTCGGTGACCGCCTGGAGCGCGACGACGTTGGCGCCGGTGCCGTTGAAGACCGGGAACGCCTCGGCCGTGGGCCCGAAGTGGCTGCGGACCACCCGCTGGAGGTTCTCGGTGTAGACGTCCTCGCCGTACGCGACCTGGTGCCCGCCGTTGGCCAGGGCCAGGGCGGCCAGCACCTCCGGGTGGGCGCCCGCGTAGTTGTCGCTGGCGAAACCGCGGTGCTCCGGGTCGTGCCGGCGGCGCGCGTCGGTCTTCGGGGGGTTCACGGCTTCTCGGTCAGCCACAGACGGTTTCCGTTCACTTCCGCGGCGGGCTTCTCCCAGACACCGGCGACGGCCTCGGCGAGGTCCTTGACGTCCGTGAAGCCCGCGAACTTCGCGTTGGGCCGCTCGGCACGCATCGCGTCGTGCACCAACGCCTTGACCACCAGGATCGCAGCCGCCGACGTCGGCCCCTGCTCGCCCCCCGCCTTGCGGAAGTAGTCCGCCATGGCCAGCGTCCACGCCTCGGCCGCGGCCTTGGCGGCGCCGTACGCGGCGTTGCCCGCGGTGGGCCTGCTCGCGCCGGCCGCGCTGATCAGGACGTAGCGGCCGCGGTCGCTGCGCTGGAGGGCCTCGTGGAAGGCGAGGGAGGTGTGCTGGACCGTGCGGATCAGCAGCTTCTCCAGGAGCTCCCAGTCGTCGAGGTCCGTCTTGGTGAAGGTCTGGCTGCCGCGCCAGCCGCCGACGAGGTGGACCAGGCCGTCGATCCGGCCGTACTCCTTCTCGATGCGGCCGGCCCACTGGCGGGTGGTCTCCAGGTCGAGCAGGTCGACCGTCTCACCGGTGACCGACGCGCCGCCGTGCGCATAGCGCGCCGCGTCCACCGCCTCCGCCAGCCGCTGCGGGTCGTTGTCCGAGCCGACGACCGTCGCTCCCGCCTCGGCGAGCCGCAGCAGCGCCGCCCGGCCGGCGGGGCCGCCCGCACCGGCCACCGCGATCACCGCGCCGTCAAGCGCCCCGTTCCCCATGGTCCTCGCCTCCCGAACCTGAATCTGCCTGTCGGTGCGGTCGCTCACGCGGCCGTCCGCCCGGCACCGTCCGCCGTGATGCCCTTGGTCGAGGCAATCACCTTCTTGAGCTTCTTGGACAGGGCCTCGTAGAACATGCTCAGCGGAAACTCGTCCGGAAGCACGTCGTCCACGAGCTTGCGCGGCGGCTGGGACAGGTCCAGGGCGTCGGGACCCTTGGCCCACTTCGACCCCGGGTGCGGGGCGAGGTAGGTGGAGACCAGCTCGTAGCCGGCGAACCAGTGGACCAGCTTGGGACGGTCGATGCCGTCGCGGTACAGCTGCTCGATCTCGCCGCACAGCTGGTTGGTGACCTGCGGGGCCCGCTCCCAGTCGATGGAGAGCTTGTTGTCGGTCCACCGGACGACATCGTGCCTGTGCAGGTAGGCGAAGAGCAGCTGGCCGCCGAGGCCGTCGTAGTTGCGGACCCGCTCACCGGTGACCGGGAAGCGGAACATGCGGTCGAACAGCACCGCGACCTGTACGTCGCGCGCCTGCGGCACGCCCTCGCCGGCCAGCTCCACGGCCTCGCGGAAGGCGGTGAGGTCGCAGCGCAGCTCCTCCAGGCCGTACATCCAGAACGGCTGGCGCTGCTTGATCATGAACGGGTCGAAGGGCAGGTCGCCGTGGCTGTGGGTGCGGTCGTGGACCATGTCCCACAGCACGAACGCCTCTTCGCAGCGCTTCTGGTCGTGCACCATCGCGGCGACGTCCTCGGGCAGCCGAAGGCCGAGGATGTCGACGGCCGCCTCGGTGACCCGGCGGAACCGGGCCGCCTCGCGGTCGCAGAAGATGCCGCCCCAGGTGAAGCGCTCGGGGGCCTCGCGCACGGCGATGGTCTCCGGGAAGAGCACCGCGGAGTTGGTGTCGTAGCCCGAGGTGAAGTCCTCGAAGGTGATGCCGCAGAACAGCGGGTTGTCGTAGCGGGTGCGCTCCAGCTCGGCCAGCCAGTCCGGCCACACCATGCGCAGCACGACCGCCTCGAGGTTGCGGTCCGGGTTGCCGTTCTGCGTGTACATCGGGAAGACGACCAGGTGCTGGAGGCCGTCCTGCCGGTTCGCGGCCGGCTGGAAGGCCAGCAGCGAGTCCAGGAAGTCGGGCACCTCGAAGCCGCCGTCGGCCCAGCGGCCCAGGTCCGTCACGAGCGCCTCGTGATAGGCGCGGTCGTGGGGCAGCAGCGGGGACAGCTCCCGCACCGCGTCGGCCACGCGGCGTACGGCGTCCTCCGCCTCGGCGCGCTCCGGGGCGCCCTCGGCGTCGAAGTCGATCGCCCCGTCCTTCGACTGCCATGGCCGGATGCGTTCCACGGCATCCTTGAGCACGGGCCAGGCCGGGTGCTCAATCACCCTGCTCGCCGGAGGAACCTTCTCCTCCGCACCCACCTGCACAAGAATTTCCGTCATGTCTCATCCTCCACGGGAGAACCTCGCGTGACCACACCGTAGGCATAGGAGCTTTCTCCCAGCAAGTGAGCCCCGGGAAAATCTCCTGCACCGCCTCATCTTCGCCGCATTTTTTCCTGTACTTCGCCGGGGTGTGCGGTGGACCACCGAAACTCCGGGGCCGGTGGCCGTATACCCGGGGCGGCACGGGGGAAGCGGTCCGGATGAGGTCCCCGCCGTCGACGGAAAAGAGCGGAACGTTGAACTTCCTCACCATCGGTCACCGCGGAGTGGCGGGCGTCGAGCCCGAGAACACCCTGCGCTCCTTCGTCGCCGCCGAGCGGGCCGGACTCGACGTCGTGGAACTGGACCTGCACCTGAGCAAGGACGGCGAGCTGGTCGTCATGCACGACGCGGACGTGGACCGCACGACCGACGGCACCGGAGCGATCGCCGAGAAGACGCTGGCCGAGCTGCGCACGCTGGACGCGGGCCTCGGCGAGCGGGTGCCGGTGTTCGAGGAGGCGCTGGACGCGGTGTCGCTGCCGATGCAGGCCGAGATCAAGGACGCGGCGGCGGCACGGACGCTGGCCGAGGTGATGCTGCGGCGGGACCTCGCCGACCGGGTGGAGGTGATCTCGTTCCACGACGAGGCGATCGTCGAGATCGCCCGGCTGGTGCCGGGCGTGCGGACCGCGCTGGTCGCCCAGTACTACGGCCCCGAGGTCGTGGACCGTGCGGTCGCCGCCGGGGCCGGGACCGTCTGCCTGGACATCCGCCGGCTCACCCTGGAGGTCGTGGAGCGGGCGCGCGCGGCGGATCTGCGGGTCTTCTCCTGGACGATCAACACCCAGCAGCACCTGAAGCTCGTGCGGGCCTTCGGGCTGGACGGCGCGACCACCGACTTCCCGGAGATCAAGCGCACCGGCCGCTTCACCGCGTGAGCACCGCCCGCCGAGGCGTCACACCAGCGGCTTGACCAGCAGTTCGAACTCCAGATCGTCGCGCTGCGGGATGCCGAAGCGCTCGTCGCCGTACGGGAAGGGCGTCATCCGGCCCGTACGGCGGTAACCGCGGCGCTCGTACCAGGCGATGAGGTCCTCGCGCACGGAGATCACGGTCATGTGCATCTCGCGCACGCCCCATGCGGCGCGGACCTGCCGCTCCGCCTCCGCGATGATCACCTTGCCGAGTCCGCCGCCCTGGAGCGCCGGGCTGACCGCGAACATCCCGAAGTACGCGTACTCGCCCCGGTGTTCGAGCTGACAGCAGGCGATGATCCGCCCGTCCCGCTCGACGGCCAGCAGCCTGCTGTCGGGCGACTTGATGACCTCCAGCACACCCTCCAGGTCGGTGCGCTGCCCCTGGAGGATGTCCGCCTCGGTGGTCCATCCCGCCCGGCTGGACTCTCCCCGGTACGCCGACTCGATCAGCGCCACCAGCTCGTCGACGTCGGCGTCGACGGCGTCGCGGAAGGTCAGTTCGGTGGCGGCGGTGTCCATGGCGCAGATCTCCGGTTCTCGGCGCGGCAACGACTTCGAAGAGCGTAGCGCCCGCACTAGGCTCCGCCGCATGGTGCATGTACTCAGCAGCCGTGTGCTCCTCCGCCCCGTCGACCCCGAACGGACCCGCGCCTTCTACGGCGAGCGGCTCGGGCTCGCCGTCCACCGCGAGTTCGGCACCGGGCCGGAGCGCGGCACCGTCTATTTCCTCGGCGGCGGGTTCCTGGAGGTCTCCGGCCGCGCCGAGGGCCCGGTGGATCCCGGTCTCAAGCTGTGGATGCAGGTCGAGGACGCGGCAGCGGTCCATGAGGAGCTGCGCGACAAGGGCGTGGAGATCGTCCGGCCGCCGGTGCGCGAGCCGTGGGGGCTGGTGGAGATGTGGATCGCGGACCCGGACGGCACGCCGATCGTGCTGGTCGAGGTGCCCGCGGACCATCCGCTGCGGTACCGGCCGGGCATCTGACCCACCCGCCGTCCCGGCCGGGCGTCCGACCCGCCCGCCGTCCCGGCCGGGTTGATGGTCCGCCCGCCGTCCCGGCCGGGCGTCCGGACGGCTCATTCCGGCAGGTGCTCCCAGCCCCGGTCGGTGCGGGTCAGTTCCCGGAAGCCGGCGCCGGTCAGGTCCGCGATCGCCGTGCGGTCGGCCTCCGTCTCGTAAGCGGCGAGCCGGTCCACGCCGCACAGGCGCAGCCAGTCGGCGGCCCGCGCGAGCAGCCGCCGCTCCAGGCCGGTGCCGCGCTCGGCCGGATCGATGTGCAGGTTGCCGATGTCGGCGAGGCCCGCGGCCCGGACGTGGCGCTCAGGGCGGGACAGGGCCGTGTCCACCTCGACGAAGCCGAGGGCGCGTCCGTCGGCGTACGCGGTGAACCGGGTGCCGCACGCGCCCAGCGTGCGCTCGACCGTGATCCCGCGGCCGGGCGGGTCGACGGGCAGGTCGGCCGTCCGCGCGAGCAGGATCACCTCCGAGTCGCCCGTGTGCCGGAACCCGGCGCGTTCGTAGACGGCCCGGACGTGCGGCCAGGGGCGCGGCAGGCCGTACACGAGGGGAGCGGGCAGGGCTCCGTCGGCGTACCGGACGCGTACGTCCCAGCGGGCGAACCGGGCCAGGCAGGCGTGCATCAGCAGGTCGGCGGCAGGTGCGGGCTCCGGCCGGAAGGACGCCGGCACATGGCACACGAACCAGTCGACGGCACCGGCGTCCCGGTAGGCCGCGCCCACCTCGGCGTCGTCCCGGTAGCGCAGCAGGTGGGCCGCGGCGACGAGCGTCACGCGCTCGGCCACCCACGGGTCGGTGACGAACTCGTCGGGCTGCCGCTCCAGAGCGCTCAGGACGGTGTTCACGGAGACGGAGACGCCGGGGGCGACGGCGGCGATGTGCGCGTTGACCAGATCCGTCAGCTGGTCGCGGTCGTCGCGGCGGAAGGGGCGCACCGTGGGCGCGGGCATGGGGAACCTCCGGGCAGGCTGAAGAAGCGGGAGGCCGCCATGCGGTGTGCGGTACGGGTGAGAGGGTACGTCGGCGGGTGAGCGCACACCACCGGTTTTCGCCGGATGGCCGGGGCGCGGGCCCCGGCTTAGCGTGCTGAGGGGAACGACCGACCGCGGAAGGGACGCCCACGCCATGAAGCTCGACGCCCCGCTGACCGGCGGGCCCTGCTGGGCCGAGCTGGGGACCAGCGACCTGGAGTCGGCCAAGCGGTTCTACACCAAGCTGTTCGGCTGGCGCCCCGAGACGGACGCGCGGCAGCAGACCGGCGGCTACACGGTCGCGCATCTCGGCGACGCACCGGTCGCGGCCCTGGCGCCGCTCTACCAGGCGGACCAGCCGATCGCCTGGAACGTGTCGTTCGCCGTGACCGACGCGGACGCCGCCGCACGGGGGGTGACGGACGCCGGCGGGGCGGTGCTGCTCGGACCGCAGGACGTGTTCGACGCGGGCCGGTTCGCGGTGGCCGTGGACCCGACGGGCGCCGTCTTCCAGCTGTGGCAGGCCCGCGCCTTCGCGGGAGCCGGACGGTTCAACGCGCCCGGCACACTGGGCTGGGTGGAACTGCTGACCCGGGAGCCCGAACGGGCCGCCGACTTCTACACCACGGTGTTCGGCTGGCGGGTGAACACCGCCGACCGCTACCCCCAGTGGAGCCTGGGCGGCGCGGACTTCGGCGGCATGGTGGCGATGGACGACAAGTTCCCGCACGAGGTGCCGCCGCACTGGCTGCCCTACTTCGCGGTGGAGGACGTGGACGCCGCCACGGCCGACTCGGTGGAGAGCGGCGGGGTCCCGCTCATGGTCCCCACCTCGCTGCCCGACGGGCCGCGCATCGCCGTGCTGCGGGACCCGCAGGGGGCGATGTTCGGGGTGTACCGGGCGGGCGACGAGCCCTGAGCCGCACCCGGCGCCCGGTTCCTCACGTCCGCAGGCCGCCCAGCCGGCCTTCGAGGCGGACGAGCAGTTCCCCGAGCAGGTGGGCGAGGTCGGCCTGGTGCGGGGCCGTCAGTCCGGAGAGGACGGCGGTCTCGTAGGCGAGCTGGTCGGGGAGGATCGCGTCGACGAGGTCGCGGCCGGCGTCCGTGAGGCGGACGTGGGCGACGCGGCGGTCACGGGTGTCGCCGCGTCGCTCGACGAGGCCGCGCTCGGTGAGCTGCTTGAGGCGTTTGGTGACGGCGGCCCCGGAGGAGAAGGTCTCCCGGGCCAGTTCGCCCGGGGTCAGCTCGTGCCCGGTCCGGCGCAGCGCGCCGAGCAGGTCGAACTCGGGGCGGCTGAGCCCGGCCCGGCGCAGCGGGGCGTCCTCGGCCTGCTGGAGGAGGGCGGCGCAGCGGTTGATGCGGCCGATGATCTCCATGGGCCCGGTGTCCAGGCCGGGGTGGACGGCCCGCCACTGCCGTACGACCCCGGCGACGGTGTCCCCGCGCCCCTCCCCCGTCGCCGCCGTCTCGTGCGGCGGGCGCTCCTCCGGTGCCGTCATGGCCGTACGTCCTCCGTCGTGGTGTCCGTGTCCGAGCCTGTGTCCGCGTCCATGGCGTCCATGGCGTCCATGGACGCCATGGCCCGTTCCGGGCGCGGCTCCTGGTGCCGCACCATGGCGGCGAGCGTACGGTGTCCGGCCTGCTCGGCGTGGACCACCCGGTCCTGCGGGAGGGAGCGCGGCCACCACTCGCCGGCCGCGGCGTCGGCCGTGGCCCGCAGGTCGGCCAGGGCGGCGGCCAGGGAGCGCCGGGCGGCCTCCAGGGCACCGGGGGCGGGGACGGGCTCGGCCAGCAGGCGGGCGGCGTGCTCGCGGGCGCGGTCGGCGGCGAGCAGCGCGTGCTCGACGCGGTCGCCCGCGCGGCGGTTGGTCACGGCGACGGCGGCGAGGAATCCGACCAGGGCGCCGACGAGGGTGTCCACCGCCCGCTCGGTGATCAGCTCACCGGGCTTGTGGTAGCCGGCGAACTCGGTGATGAGCAGCGCCATCGGGGTCACGCAGACGCTGCCGAGCCAGTAGTTGCGGGAGATGAGCGCCTCGGCGCCGAAATTCAGGGCCAGACAGAGCAGGACCAGCAGGGCCTGGCCGAGGTGGGCGAGCGGGGCGATGGCGGCGAACAGCACCACTCCGGCGAGGTTGCCGACGACGCGCTGGACGGTCCGGCTCCAGGTGAGGGTGAGGTTGGCCTGGTAGAGAGCGGCGGCGGTGACCAGGGCCCAGTAGGGGCGGCCGATGCCGAGGGCGAGGGAGGCGTACCCGGCGAGCGCGCAGCCGAGAGCGGTGCGTGCGGCGATCGGGGCGAGCGGGCCGAGCCGGCGCCACAGCGGCACCGGCCGGACGCGCAACTCGGTTTCGGTGCCGAGGAGTTCGCCGGCGGTGGCACGGGTGTCCCCGGTGCGGGGGACGCGGCCGGTGCCCCGCAGATCGCGGGCCCAGCCGCGCAGCCGCTCCGGGTCGGCGTCGGCGGGCGCGGCGAGCGCCACCTCGGCGCGGACGACGAGCCGCTCCAGGGCACACCGGGTGGCGGCGCGGGCGCCCGTCGTCGGCACGGACAGCAGCGACTGCCGGGCCGTCTGCACGGCGGCGTAGCCGGCGGCGCGGGCCGCGGCGTGGCCGTCGCCGGTGCCGCGCGTGTCGGCGTACGCGGCGGCGGCGAGCAGGGCCTGGGCGGTGGTGCGGCGCTCGGGGCCGTGCGGGCGGAGCAGGCCGGGGGCCATGCCGACGGCCCAGGCCCAGGCGCCCGCCGCGGCGGCCGTCGCCAGGTGGCCGGGGACCTGGCCGAGGGTCTGCGGGGCGAAGAGGGAGGCGGAGCTGATGAAGGTGAGGACGACGTTGCCGGGCGGGCCGATGCGGGTGGCGTCGCACAGCGCCTTCTGCGCGGCGGCCAGCAGGGCGCCGACGGTGACGAGGACGGCCGGGTCGCGCGTGAGCGAGGCGGTGACCAGGGCGACGGCGACGCCCCCGAGCATGCCGAGCACCACCCGGGCGAGCGCGCGGGCGCGGGCGGCGTAGGGGCGGTCGTGGGCGTAGAGGGCGCACAGGGACCCGGCCATCGTGTACATCGCCAGGTCGAGCCGGCCGAGTGCCAGCAGGATCAGGTTGGGCGGGGCGACCGCGGCGACCGAACTCAGGGCGGGTTTGAACCAGATGTCGGAGGGGCGGCGCAGCCGGAGCACACCGGCCAGTGGCAGCCGCCGGCCGAGCCGGTTGCCGGAGGTGGGGGCGGGGGTCGCACTGCTCATGCGCGTCATGTTAGCAAGTGTTTTACCCGTAAAAGATTTCCTCTCGTCCGGGTGTGGCTCTCGCGTTCCACCGCACGCTCCCCGGGTGCGCCCTTGCGCTCGCGTGCGCGCCGCGTGGTCCGGGCATCCCTTGACCGACCGTCGAGCGGGGAGGTGCGTGTGCACGGACCGGCGTCGTCCGGGTGGCTGCTGGTCGCGCTGTGCGCGGCGACCGGCGCCTACTGCCTGCTGCGGATGCGCAGCAGCGTCGAGGAGCAGCGCCACGCCGCGGGCGACGAGGCGCTGATGGGATTCGGCATGGCCGCCATGGCGGTCCCGGCGGCGGTGTTCACCCCGCCCGGCTGGGCCTGGCCCGGATATGCCGTCGTGTTCGGGGCCGCCGGGCTGCGCGCCCTGTGGGCGGCCCGGAGCAGCCGTCACCACCTGCACCACCTCGTGGGCGCCGGGGCCATGGTCTACATGTCGGTCGTGATGGCCGGCACCCCCGCCCCCGCCCATGCCCACGGCCACGTCGGCTCGGGCGTCCCCCTGCTCACCGGCGCCCTGCTGCTCTACTTCGCCGGGTACGTCCTGCTGACCGGGACGCGTCTGGTCCCGGTGACCGCCGTCGCGGGCAGCAGCCCAGCCGCAGGGTGGGGCGACCGGCCGGAGCTGGCGCGGGCGTGCCGGCTGTCGATGGGCATCGCGATGCTGGCGATGCTGCTGACGATGTGACGCCGGTCCGCGCACGGCCGTTGACTGCGTCACTTTGCCGCGGCGGGCCCTGCCCCGCGCGGGCCGGCACTCATAGGCTGCTCCCATGATCCTCCCCGCGGCCCTGTTGCTGCTCGGTGCCCTGACCGCCGTCGCCGCGCCCCGGCTGCTCGCACGGGCCGACTGGCCGGACCGTGAACCGGTGGTCGCGCTGTGGGCGTGGCAGTGCGTGGTGGCGGCCGTCCTGGTGTGCTGCGCGCTGTCGATGACGCTCAGCGCGGCGGCCGCGTGGCACGCGGTGGGCGGTCACGTGTTCGCCACGGCGCCGCGCGCGGTCGTCGAGGCCTACGCGCTCGGCTCGGCCGGCCACTGGGCGGCGACGACCGCGGTCACGCTGGCGTGCGGCGGGCTGTGGAGCGCCGCGATGCTGGTCCGGGAGGTCGTGCGGGCCCGCGCGCGGCGCCGGCGGCACCGGGCCCAACTCCTCGACCGCGCCCCGCTGCTGCCGGGCGAGACCGCCGGTGCGGACCGGCTGGTCGTTCTGGAGGGCGAGCGCCCCGACGCCTGGTGGCTGCCCGGCACTCCCCCGCAACTGGTCGTCACCACCGCCGCGTTGCGCCGCCTGGAGGGGCGCCGGCTGGACGCCGTCCTCGCCCATGAGCAGGGGCACGCGCAGGCCCGGCACGACTGGCTGCTGCACTGCTCGGCGGCGCTCGCGGGCGGGTTCCCGCAGGTGCCGGTCTTCGCCGCGTTCCGCGACGAGATGCACCGCCTGGTCGAGTTGGCGGCCGACGACATGGCCTCCCGCCGCTTCGGCCGGCTGACGACCGCCCTGGCCCTGGTGGAACTGAACGAGGACCGCGGGGTGTTCGGCCCGTGCCCGGCGGCCCAGGCCCAGGTTCCGCAGCGGGTGCACCGGCTGCTCACGCCGCCGAACCGGCTGACGGCGGGCCACCGTCTGCGGCTGACCGCGGCGGCCTCGCTGGTGCCGGTCGTGCCGGTCCTCGTGGCCTTCGTGCCGGGGCTGCGGGCCATGGGCTAGGTGCGCTGTCCGGGGATCCCCGTCGTCCGCCCACGGGGCAGGCGGGAGTCGCCGGGCAGGCCCTGGCGGTCCGGCGGCCCGCCCACCCGGCTACCGCCCCGCCGCGGATCCGGCCGGACTGGCCCCGGAGCGGTCGCTTCCACGAGGATCGCAGCATGCAGACGCCGCCCCTCGACTCCCCGCCCCGACCTCGCCGGCCCCGCACCGCCGTGCGCACCGCCTGGGTGCTCGGCGTGTGTTCCGCGCTGCTGCTCGTCCTGGTGGAGGCCGAGTGGCGCCCGCTGGTCGCCATGGACGAGGAGGTCTCGCACACCACGCACCGCTGGGCGGTCGAGGAACGGGGCGTCACCCAGGCCTTCCGCGTCCTGACGGACTGGGTGTGGGACCCGGTGACGATGCGTGTGCTCTGCGGAGCCGTGGCACTGTGGCTCGGGGTGCGGCGCGGCGCCTGGTGGACCGCCGGGTGGCTGGCGGTGGCCTGTGCCCTCGGCGCCCTGATGCAGCAGGCGCTGAAGGCGGCGGTGGGCCGCGACCGCCCGGTCTGGCCGGACCCCGTGGACAGCGCGCACTACGCGTCCTTCCCCTCGGGGCACGTCATGACCGCCACCCTCGTGTGCGGCCTGCTGCTGTGGCTCCTGCACCACTACGGCGCCCCGCGCGCGCTGCGTTCGGCCGCGCTCTCCGTCGCCGTGGTCTCCGCGGTCGGCGTCGCCCTGACCCGGGTGTGGCTGGGCGTCCACTGGACGACGGACGTGGTCGGCGGCTGGCTCCTGGGCGCGCTGACGGTGGTGCTGGCGGTCCTCGCCCACCGGACGGGGCACCCGGAGCGGGCCGCAAGGCCGCCCCTCCGTCCGCGGCGCGACCCGCCGGGTGGGCCCTAGGTGTGCCGCGCCGGGTCGCCGGTGCCCCGCGCGCCGGGTGCCGCTGCCGCGTCCCGGCCCGGACGACGCGCTGTACGAGCGGCACATGAACGGTGGCCGAACTGCCGGACGGGCTGCGGGCGGTGCAAGGACCCGGTGGGCCGAGCGCAGGTCGCCGGGAAGCCCCCCGAAGGCGTTCGTGCGCCGGTTCCACGCCCTTGTGGTGGTGTCGTGCACCGCTGACCGTTGTGGTCCGGGTCGGATGATGGTGTACGGACAGGGGGCTGAGGTGCGAGGCAGGTTCGACGACGTGCTGGGCCGGCTGCTGCTGCGGCTGGCGGTGGTGCTGCACCGGACGGTGGCGGGCAAGCGTGCGGTGGAGCGGCTCCAGGACCGGAGGAACAGGGCGCTGCGCGCGGCCTACCGGCGCGGGGTGCCGGTGCCGGAACTGGCGGCGGGGCTGGGGCTGAGCGAGGGATGGGTGCGGCAGGTGCTGAACGGGCGGAAGCCGCCGGCGGTGGAGGAGGCCGCTTAACCGGGCCCCGACGGCACGCAGTGCGTCCGTCCGTCTCGGACGATCCCCCGCGTCGCCCGAGACGGACGGCAACCGGACCTGGCGCACAGGGTGCCGGTCCGGATGCGCTGAGTATAGTTGGCTGCCAGCCAGTCAACGCAGGAGTTACAGAATGTCCCCGCGAAGCGCCTCGGTCAATGCGGAGTTGCGGAGACGGTCGAAGGAGCGGCTGCTGCAGGCGGCGGTGGAACTGGTCGGCGAGCGCGGCTACGAGGCGACCACGCTCGCGGACATCGCGGACCGGGCGGGCGCGGCGCGGGGCCTGGTGTCGTACTACTTCCCCGGCAAGCGCCGGCTCGTGCAGTCGGCCGTGCACCGGCTGATGCACCGCACGCTGGAAGAGTCGCTGGAGCGCGAGCCGCGCACCGACGACGGGGCGGAGCGGATGGCGCGGGCCGTCGACGCGATCCTGGGCCTGGCCCGGGACCGGCCCGTGCTGATGCGCCAGCACATGGCGGGCCTGCTGGAGGCCGAGGGCTTTGTGCAGTGCCCGGAGCAGCGGCGGCTGGCCGAGCTGCTGCGGGACACCGTCGCCCGGCACGGGTCACGGGACGTCGACGGCGACTACCCGCTGCTGCGGGCGCTGCTGATGGGTGCCGTCTACGCCGCTCTGGTGCCGGGGGCGCCGATGCCGGTGCGGGTACTGCGGGCCGAACTGTTCCGCCGTTACCGGCTGGCCTGGGAGCTGGGTGACCCGCCGGGCGCCGAGGCGCCCGGCGGGAGGTGCGACGCGGATCTGTCGCGGTTCTTCGCGACCGGGGCGGCACCGGGGTGCGCGCCGGGCGGTCGTCCGGACGGGCCGGATCAGTCGAAGTAGTCCGGCTGCGTCTGTACGTTCAGCTCCCGCAGGTGCACCCACCGCGCCGGGTCGGTGCGACGGTCGCTGAGCTTGAGGACGTCGAAGCCCTTGGCGATGTCGTTCGAGTAGATGTAGCCGTTGTAGTAGTACGCCGACCAGGAACCGCCGGTGACGATCCGGTCGGTGCTCAGCGGGCCGCGCTCGAAGTGGGCGATCTCCTTCGGGCGCTCGGAGTCGGTGAACTCCCAGACGGAGACACCGCCCTGGTACCAGGCCTGCACCATGATGTCGCGGCCCTTGACCGGGATCAGCGAGCCGTTGTGGGCCACGCAGTTCTCGGTGTCCGCCTGGTGGCGCGGGATCTTGAAGTAGCTGCGGAAGACCAGCTTGCTCTTCTTGCCCTTGCCGACGATGTCGTAGATGCCGTTCGCGCCGCGGTTCGGGCCGATCTCGGCGTTGCAGGTGGCGCCGCCGCCCCCGCCCAGCTCGTCGGTGAACACGACCTTGTCCGCCTTCTGGTTGAAGGTGGCCGAGTGCCAGAACGCGAAGTTGACGTTGTCCTGGACCCGGTCGATCACCTTCGGGCGCTCGGGGTCCTTGATGGAGAACAGGATGCCGTCGCCCATGCAGGCGCCCGCCGCGAGGTCCCTGGACGGCAGCACGGTGATGTCGTGGCAGCCGGTGGTCTTGGACACGCCCGGGTTGGTCGGCCCGCCCGGGTTGCCGCCGCCGTCCGGGCCCTCACCCGGGAACAGCACGGGGAAGCCGACGACCGCCGCCTTCTCGGGGGCCCCGCGCGGCACCTTGATGACCGAGATGCCGTCGTGCGGCGGCTGGCAGTCGGGGTAGGCGGCGTTCGGCGAGTAGGAGGAGACGTAGATGTAGACGTTGCGGCGCTCCGGCACCAGCGTGTGGGTGTGCGAACCGCAGGCGGTCTCGACCGCGGCGACGTACTTCGGGTTGCGCTTGTCGCTGATGTCGAAGACCTTCATGCCCTCCCAGGAGGACTTCTCGGTCGCGGGCTGGGTGGTGCTGTTGCAACTGCTGTCGCTGCGCGAGGAGTCGGTGGACAGGAACAGCAGGTCGCCGGAGACGGAGATGTCGTTCTGCGACCCCGGGCAGAGCACCTGGGAGACCGTCCTGGGCGCCTTGGGGTTGCTGATGTCGAAGATGCGGAAGCCGTCGTAGTTGCCGGCGAAGGCGTACTTCCCCTGGAAGGCCAGGTCCGAATTGGTGCCGGGCAGCACGTCCTTGGGGATGTTGGCGAGATGCGAGATGTTGTCGGAGTGGACGATCTCGTCCTGGGCGGGTATCTCTCCGCTCTCGATGGCTTCCCGCACCTCGGCCCGGGCGTTGCCCGGTACCTCCTGGGACGCGGACGGCCCGTCCCCGGGGTCGGGGATCGCGGTGGCCGGACCGGCGGTGACCAGCGCGGCCAGGAGCCCGGCGGCGGCCGCCGCAACTCCCAGACGTCTACGCCGCGTTCGCGGGTCGTTCAACAGGATCACTGTTTCCTCCCTCGTTCCGTTCGCTCGGGAACGGTGACGCACCCCGGCAGTATTGTCTTCGACATGCTCATACCAACAGAGGGCAACGGGAACGGGTTGAAGTTTTCTGATCAGTGACACGCGGAAGCGTGCTAAGACGGTCACGGCACTCACGAGGTGCCGCCCCTCGCACCCCGCCCAGGAGGTCGTCGTGCTCTTCCGCCCCGCGTCCCGCGCGTCGCTCGCCACCGCCTCGTTGGTCGTTCTGGCCGTCCTCGGCCTCGGGGCCTGCGACTCCGGCGGCGCCGGTGAGGAGACCCGGTCGGCGTCGGACGGGCCTTCGGTGATCGCGCCGGGCAAGCCGGGCGAGGACAACCGCACCCTGTCCGCCGAGGACGCCGCGCAGCAGCGCGCCGACGACGACTCGCCCAACTCCGCGGACGTGGAGTACGCCCGCATGATGATCCGGCACCACGAGCAGGCGCTGGTGATGACCGGCCTTGTCCCGGAACGGGCCGAGTCCGGCCGGGTCGAGAAGCTCGCCGAGCGCATCGCCGCCGCACAGGGACCGGAGATCACCGCCATGCGGGGCTGGCTGACGTCGCACGGCAGGACGGAACGGGAGACGGACGGCGGGCACGACCACACCACGATGCCCGGAATGGCCACCGAGGCACAGCTGAAGAAGCTGCGCGCGGCCGAGGGCAAGGAGTTCGACCAGCTCTTCCTCACGCTGATGATCACGCATCACGAAGGGGCGATCACCATGGCCGCGGACGTGAAGGCGCAGGGCAACAACGTGCAGATCGAGGAGATGGCGGACGACGTGGTCGCGCAGCAGACGAGCGAGATCACCCGGATGCGCGAGATGCTGTGACCGCCCGGATCAGCGCCGGGCCCGCCGCGGCGTGAGGAACCCCGCGTCGCGCGCCCGGCCGATCATCCGCAGCGACGTGCGGCGACTGTGCCCGGTCGCGCGCATCACCGCCAGCACGGGGTCGGCGCCCTCCTGCTGAGCGGCGCGGTACTCCTGCGCCAGCAGCCGCTGCCCCTCCCGGCCGCCGGGCCACACCGGCCGGGCGCGGCGCCCGGCGGGACGCCGCGCACCGTCGGACGCCGGCCCGCAGGCTTCGGCCAGCGGGCCCTCCAGCCACTCGGGGAGCGCCGCCAGGTCGTCGAGGGACAGGGCCGGCTGGGCCCGTACGTCCTCGACCCGCACACCCTGCGCGGACAGCACGGCCAGCGCCTCCACCCGGGCCCCGTCGGCGAAGGTCAGCCGCACCTCGAACCACGACGTGGTGCCGCCGTTCTCGCACACGTCCCACGCATGCCGCACGGACGTCTCACCGTCGCCCGGGGAGCGGTCGCAAAGCTGAAGAGAACGATCAGCGAAGGATGCTTCGAACACACACGCAACGTAACCGCATGATCACACTCCATACGAACGACACGCGTCCGCAGGGCGCGCGGCACCCTGTCAGCGGACGGGAAGCGGTGCCATGCTGGAAGCATCCGCGGAAGGGAGACCCGCCGTGCTGCGTGTCGCCGTCGTCGGCTCGGGACCGAGCGGGTGCTACACCGCCCAGAGCCTCGTGCAGCAGGACGCCGCGGTCCATGTCGACGTCCTGGACCGGCTGCCCTGCCCGTACGGCCTGGTGCGGTACGGGGTGGCACCGGACCACGAGAAGATCAAGTCGCTGCAGAACACCCTGCGCGCGGTGCTGGAACATGAGCGGGTCCGCTTCCTCGGCGGCGTCCCGGTCGGTGCGGGCGGTGTGCCCGCCGCCCGGTTGCGGGAGCTGTACCACGCGGTCGTGTACTGCGTGGGCGCCGCCACCGACCGGCGGCTGGGCATCCCCGGCGAGGACCTGCCCGGGAGCTGGTCCGCGACCGAGTTCGTGTCCTGGTACAGCGCGCATCCGGACGCCGTCGACGACGGCTTCGTGCACGGCGCGCGCTCGGCGGTGGTCATCGGCGTGGGCAACGTCGCCGTGGACGTGGCGCGGATCCTGGCGCGCGGTCCGGCCGAGCTGAGCCGCACCGACATGCCGCAGGCGGCGCTCACCGCGCTCACCGCGGGCCGGGTGCGGGACATCCACATGGTGGTCCGGCGCGGCCCGTCGCAGGCCCGCTTCACCACCAAGGAGCTGCGCGAGCTGGGCACACTGCCGGACACGGCCGTCTCGGTGGACCCGGCGGAGGCCGCACTGGACCCGGCGTACGCGGATCCTTCGGCACTGCCGGGGGCGCAGCGCAGGAACGTGGAGGTCCTGCGCGGCTGGGCCGCCCCGGCCCCGCCGGACGCGGGCCACCGGATCAGCCTGCGCTTCTTCCTGCGCCCGGTGGAACTGCTGGCCGACGGCGGCCGAGTGGGCGCCGTGCGCTTCGAGCGGACGGCGCCGGACGGCCGCGGCGGGGTGAGCGGCACCGGCCGGTACGAGGAGATCGAGGCCCAGTTGGTGCTGCGGTCGGTCGGGTATCGCGGGGTACCGCAGGAGGGGCTGCCGTTCGACGCCGCGAGCGGCACGGTGCCGCATCTGGCCGGGCGCGTAGTGCGCGAGGGCATCGTCGTGCCCGGCGTGTACGTGGCCGGCTGGATCAAGCGCGGCCCGACGGGTGTCATCGGCACCAACCGCCCGTGCGCGAAGGAGACGGTGGCCTCGCTGCTGGAGGACGCCGCCGTGCTCGTCCGTCAGGACCTGCCCGCCGATCCGCTGACCGCGCTGCGCGCCGAGGGGCTCCGGCCGGTGGAGTGGGAGGGCTGGCGGGCCATCGAGCGGGCCGAGGCCGAGCTGGGTGCCGCCCTGGGGCGCGGCGTGGTGAAGCTGCCCGACTGGGAGTCGCTGCTGACGGCGGCACGGTCGGCGGCCGGCTAGCTGTTCTGTCCGGGGAGGTTGTGGACGGGTGAGCCAGGTCTCGGCTGAGGGATCTTGAACAGGTGAGGGCCTTCCGGTTCGGTGTGGATTGCGACGTCTACACCAACAGAAAGGCCCTCGTGCCCCACCGTAATGCACCCCTGACCGAGACTGGACGGCTGCGTCTGGCCCGCTGCGTGGTCGAGGACGGCTGGACTCTTCGCCGGGCCGCTGAACGCTTCCAGGTCTCGCCCACCATCGCTCAGCGGTGGGCCGACCGCTACCGGGCGTCCGGCGAGGCCGGGATGAGTGATGTGTCCTCCCGCCCGCACACGAGCCCGCGCCGCACCCCGACCCGCACCGAGCGGCGCATCATCAAGGTCCGCGTGCTGCGCCGGTGGGGCCCGGCTCGCATCGCGCACCTGCTGCACCTGGTGCCCTCGACCGTGCATCGGGTCCTGACCCGCTACGGCCTGGCCCGCCTCGCCCATCTGGACCGGGCAACGGGCCGTGTCATACGCCGCTACGAACGCGACAAGCCCGGCGAGCTGGTCCACGTCGACATCAAGAAGCTGGGCAACATCCCCGACGGCGGCGGCCACAAGGTCCTCGGCCGCCAGGCCGGTCGTGCCAAACGGTCCAGCGTCGGCTACAGCTACCTGCACACCGCCGTCGACGACCACTCCCGCCTGGCCTACAGCGAGATACACACCGACGAGAAGAAGGAGACCGCCACCGGCTTCTGGCAGCGGGCCCAGACCTTCTTCGCACAGGCGGGAATCAGCGTCGAGCGGGTCCTGACCGACAACGGCTCCTGCTACCGCTCCCGTGCCTGGCGCGACGCGCTGGCAGCGGCCGGGATCACCCACAAGCGAACCCGGCCTTACCGGCCCCAGACCAACGGCAAGGTCGAACGCTTCAACCGCACCCTGCTCGACGAGTGGGCCTACGCCCGCCCCTACCAGTCAGAGCAGGAAAGACGTGACGCCTTCCCCAGCTGGCTGCACACCTACAATCACCACCGCGGACACACCGCGCTCAAGGGCCAGCCACCCGCCAGCCGCGTCCCCAACCTCACAGGGCAATACAGCTAGCCCGCGGCCGCCTCCGGCGCTCCGCCGGGGCGCTCGCGCGGTGCGGCACCAAGTCTCTTGACGGATGGCTGAATAACGGCTGTCCGGAGCGTTGACCAGAAAGCGCTTTCCCTCTACGTTCCGTTCAGCACCGTGACCCGCTGCCGCACCCCGCACGCGGCAGGAACCCCAGAGGTCGACGTGTCCTGGGCCGCCCGCGCACGCACGGGAGTGCACCGGCCCAGATTCACGCACGATGGTCATATGCATGACCGTCCGACATCGGCCCCCTCTCCACTCCCATCCACTCCCATCCACTCCCATCCACTCCCCTCACCCCCCATTCCATCCGATCCCCCACAACGGAAAGAAGCGGAACATGGCGTCTGCAACACGACCGCGCACCCGGGGTCGCGCACCGATCGCCGCGCTGGCCGCACTGGGCCTCTCGCTTGGCATGGTCATGACTGTCGAGACGGGTCCGGCACACGCCGCCACCTGGCCGGCACCCAACGGCAGCCAGGGCGTCTCCTCCACCATCCCCGTCTCCGGCACCAAGGACTACGGGATGAAGCGCCTGTACGGCACCGGCGCCCTGGGCTCCGGCGGCCAGGACGAGGACCAGGGACCGATCCTGGAGCTGGCCCCCGGCGCCGTGCTGAAGAACGTCATCATCGGCGCCCCGGCGGCCGACGGCATCCACTGCAAGGGCAGTTGCACGCTGCAGAACGTCTGGTGGGAGGACGTCGGCGAAGACGCGGCCACCTTCCGCGGCTCCTCGTCGTCGAACGTCTACACGGTCACCGGCGGTGGGGCCAAGGAGGCCAGTGACAAGGTGTTCCAGTTCAACGGCGCCGGGACGCTGAACGTCTCCGGGTTCGCCGTACGGAACTTCGGCACCTTCGTCCGCTCCTGCGGCAACTGCTCCACGCAGTACAAGCGGACGATCAACCTCAGCAATGTCGAGGTGACCTGGAAGGGCGGGCGGATCGCCGGCATCAACACCAACTACGGCGACAGCGCCACCCTGCGGAACATCACGATCGTCGGGGACTCCGGCCGGAAGATCGTCCCCTGCCAGAAGTACATCGGCAACGACGACGGCGACGAGCCGGACTCGAACGGCTCCGGCCCGGACGGCACGTACTGCAGGTACGCGGCGTCCGACATCACCTACCGCTAGCCCCCCACGGTGCGAGCGGCCGTGCGCGGCGTCCGGTCCGGGCGCCGCGCACGGCCTCGCCACCGCCGTGACCTGCGTCGATGCGCGGCCCAGAGGTGATTGTCAGTGCCCGGGTGCAGACTGGCCGGTGTCCGAGACAAAGGCGTCGACGAGGACGCCGCGGAGGTGATCGGCATGACCGAGGTACTGCTCGCCGTGGGCACCCGCAAGGGCCTGTTCATCGGGCGCCGGCGGGGTGGCACCTGGGAGTTCGACGAGACCCCCTACTTCAACGCGCAGGCCGTGTACTCGGTCGCCATCGACACCCGCGGCGACACCCCGCGGCTGCTGGCCGGCGGCGACAGCGCGCACTGGGGACCGTCGGTGTTCCACTCCGACGACCTGGGCCGCACCTGGACCGAACCGGCACAGCCGGCCGTCAAGTTCCCCAAGGACACGGGGGCTTCGCTGGAGCGGGTGTGGCAGCTGCACCCGTCCGCCGCGGAGCCGGACGTGGTCTACGCGGGCACCGAACCGGCCGCGCTGTACCGCTCGGCGGACCGCGGCGAGACCTTCGAGCTGATCCGGCCGCTGTGGGAACACCCCACACGGTCGCAGTGGGTGCCGGGCGGCGGCGGTGAGGGCCTGCACACCGTGCTCACCGACGCCCGTGATCCGCGGGCCGTGACCGTCGCCGTCTCGACCGCCGGCGTCTTCCGCACGGCCGACGGCTGCGAGACCTGGGCGCCCTCCAACTCCGGTGTGTCCGCGGTGTTCCTGCCGGACCCGAACCCGGAGTTCGGCCAGTGCGTGCACAAGGTCGCCCGGGACGCGGTCAACCCCGACCGGCTCTATCTGCAGAACCACTGGGGCGTGTACCGCAGCGACGACGCCGGAGCGCACTGGACGGACATCGGCGAGGGCCTGCCGTCCACGTTCGGCTTCGCGGCGGCGGCCCACCCGCACCGGGGCGACACGGCCTACCTCTTCCCGATCAACGCCGACGCGGACCGGGTGCCGGCCGACCGGCGCTGCCGCGTCTTCCGCACGGCGGACGCGGGCAAGAGCTGGGAGCCGCTGTCGGCGGGCCTGCCCCAGGAGGACCACTACGGCACGGTGCTGCGCGACGCGCTGTGCACCGACGACATCGACGACGGGGAGCGGGCGGGCGTCTACTTCGGCAACCGCAACGGCGAGGTGTTCGCGTCGGCCGACGACGGCGACAGCTGGCGGCAGTTGGCCTCCCACCTGCCGGACGTGCTGTGCGTGCGGGCCGCGGTCGTCGGATGACGCGCCGTCGGACGGGCACCTAGCCGCGACCCGGTCCCGTCGGGCCCCGGCCACCGGTTGATCGCCCTCGCCCGTACGGCAGTAGGGTGACGGCCGTGGCACCACGACCCTTGCATGAAATCGTCGAAGCGGGCTGGGCGAAGGCCCTGGAACCCGTCGCCGGGCGGATCACCGCCATGGGTGAGTTCCTGCGCGCGGAGATCGCCGCCGGCCGCACCTACCTCCCGTCCGGACCGAACGTCCTCAGGGCCTTCCAGCAGCCCTTCGACGAGGTGCGGGTCCTGATCGTCGGGCAGGACCCGTACCCGACGCCGGGGCACGCGGTGGGGCTGTCGTTCTCGGTCGCGCCCGAGGTGCGTCCGCTGCCCGGCAGCCTCGTCAACATCTTCCGGGAGCTGAACACCGACCTCGGTCTCCCCCAGCCGTCCAACGGGGACCTGACGCCGTGGACGCGGCAGGGCGTGCTGCTGCTCAACAGGGCGCTCACCACGGCCCCGCGCAAGCCCGGGGCCCACCGCGGCAAGGGCTGGGAGGAGGTCACCGAGCAGGCGATCCGCGCCCTGGCCGGACGCGGCAAGCCGCTGGTGTCCATCCTGTGGGGCCGCGACGCCCGCAACCTCCGCCCGCTGCTCGGCAGGCTGCCCGCCGTGGAGTCCGCCCACCCCTCGCCGATGTCGGCCGACCGCGGCTTCTTCGGCTCCCGCCCGTTCAGCAGGGCCAACGACCTGCTGATGCAGACGGGGGGCCAGCCGGTGGACTGGCGTCTGCCGTGACGGACGGCTCCCCCGCCTTCCTGGCGGTCGACTCCGGCGGCTCCGGGCTCCGCGTCGTCGTCGGTACGGCACAGCGCGGTGCGCTGGGGCGGCGGACCTCGCGGGAGCCGGTGCGCACCGGCGCGGCGGGCATCGACGCCGGGCATCTGCTGGAGCAACTGCTGCCCATGGCGCGGGCGGCGGCCGCGCAGGCCGGGGTGGCGGGAATCGGCACCGTCGTCGTCGGGGCGGCCGGGCTCGCGACACTGGGGGACTCCCTGCGCACCGAACTGCCCGGCGCCCTGGAGCGGGAGCTGGGCGCGCGGACGGTGGCGCTCGCCGCCGACGCCGTCACCGCCTATGTCGGTGCGCTGGGCCCGCGGCCGGGCGCCGTGGTCGCCGCCGGGACGGGCCTGATCGCGATCGGCACCGACCTGGCCCGGTGGCGCCGGGCGGACGGCTGGGGCCATCTGCTGGGCGACTGCGGCGGCGGTGCCTGGATCGGGCGGGCCGGCCTGGAGGCGGCGCTGCGCGCCCATGACGGGCGCGACGGCGGGTCCGCGGGGCTGCTGGCCCGCGCCGAGGAGCGGTTCGGGCCGGTGGCGGGGCTGCCGGGCCGGCTGTATCCGCGGTCGGACCGGCCCGCGGTGCTCGCCTCCTTCGCCCCCGAGGTGGCCGCCGGTGCGGATGACGATCCGGTGGCCGCGGGCATCCTGCGCACCGCCGCCCGGCACATGGCCGACTCGGCCGCCGCGGTGTGCCCGGCCGGCGGCGAGCCCCTGGTCGCCGTCACCGGCGGGCTGCTGAAGATGGGCGCCCCCCTTGTCGTACCGCTGGAGGAGGAGCTGGCGAAGCGGCTGCCGCACGCGCGGACGGTGCCGGCCGCGGGCGATCCGCTGGACGGCTCGGTGCGCATCGCGGTGGACCTGGCGACCGGCTCGTTCACCCTTCCGGGGGACGCGAGGATGCTGAGCGTGACGACCGTCCCGGGTGGCTGACGTCCGCCCCCGGAGGGAGGGGAATCGTGCCGATGTCGTCCGATCCGTACATCACTCTTCCGACAAAACCGGACGGATACCGCTCACCTGCACCCTCCCCGAACAGCAGAGCCCGCCGAGCCAGTAACATGCGGCGCCATGAGTTCCCCCACTGGGCCCGCGTCCGGCCTGCCAGTACGAATGCCGCGCCCCCGCCAGCCCGGACGGCACCGCCGTCCCGAACCCCTGGTGGCTCCCGAGGGCGCGCCCGCGCTCGTCCTCGCGGTGCCGGGCACGCCCAGTAGCGCCACGCGGGGGCTCGCCGAGGAGGTCGTGAGCATCGCGCGCTCCGAGCTGCCCGGCCTCGACGCCCGGATCGGGTACCTCGACGGGGACGAAGGGGAGTTCCCGTCGCTGCAGTCCGTGCTGGTGCGCGCCGCCGAGGAGCGCACCGCCCGCTACGAGCAGGCGCTCGCCGCCGGTGTCGAGGCCCAGGAGCCCGACGGCCCCGTCGCGGTGGTCGTGCCGCTGGTCGCCGGACCGGACAGCGCGCTGCTGCGTCAGGTGCGTCAGGCCGTGATGGACAGCCGGGTGGCGGCCGAGCTGACCGATGTGCTGGGCCCGCACCCGCTGCTGGCCGAGGCGCTGCACGTGCGGCTGTCCGAGGCCGGTCTGGCCCGCGCCGACCGGGCGCGGTTGTTCACCGTGGCGACCGCGGCCGACGGCATCATCCTGGCCTCCGTGGGCGGCGAGGAGGCCGTGCAGGCGGCCGGGATCACCGGCATGCTGCTCGCCGCGCGGCTGGCCGTGCCGGTGATGGCGGCGGCCCTGGACCAGGAGGGCTCGATCGCCTCCGTGGCCGAGCAACTGCGGTCCTCCGGCTCGCAGCAGCTGGCGCTGGCGCCGTACCTGATCGGTCCGGAGATCGACGCGAGCCTGCTGGAGGAGGCCGCCAAGGAGGCGGGCTGCTCGATGGCGGAGCCGCTCGGTCCCTACCCGGCGATCGGCAAGCTGGCGCTGGCCAAGTACACGACGGCGCTGGGCATCTCCCCGCAGCAGCCGCAGGGCGCGCCGGTCCGCTGACCGAGGTACGCCGCTCGTCCCGTACGACCAAGAGGGCCCGCTCCGGACAGGGAGCGGGCCTTCGTCGTACCGGGGCGGTCGTAGCCGGGACGGTCCGTCCTCGGTGGCGGTCGTGGCCCGGAGGCGGTCCGTCCTCGGTGGCGGTCGTACTCGGTGCCGGTCGTAGCCGGAGGCGGTCCGTACCGGGAGGCAGTCGTCACGGTCCGGTCCGCCGGGGCCGGTCCGGGTCAGCCGAAGACCACGCAGGAGGCCGCCGGGACGTCGATCGCGCCGGCGCGGCGCGGCAGGCCGGTTCGGGCGTCGACCGCGAACCAGGTCACGTCCCCGGAGCGCTCGTTCGCCACGTAGAGGAAGCCGTGCGACTCGGCGAGCGCCCGCGGCCAGTGGCCGCCGCAGGGCACCGTGCCGGTGAGGCGCAGCCCCTCCCCCTCGACGGCGAACACCGACAGCACGTCCTCGCCGCGCGTCGCGGTCCACACGAAGCGCCCGTCGGGCGAGGCGACGATGCCGGACGGGTAGGCGTCGCCGGCCGGGGCGTCCGGCAGCACCGGGGTCTCGGTGAGCGGCTTGAGCACTCCGTCGGCCGGGTCCCAGCGGCAGACGGTGACGGTCGGCGCGAGTTCGTTGGCCACGTACGCCAGGCGGCCGCTCGGGTGGAAGGCCAGGTGCCGGGGGCCTGAGCCGGGGCGCAGGGCGACCTCCCGGTGCACGGTGAGGACGCCGTCCGTCAGCTCGGAGACCCGCACCGAGTCCGTGCCGAGGTCGACGTCGACCGCCCACCGCCCGCTCGGGTCGGGCTGCACCTGGTGGGCGTGCGGCCCCTGCTGCCGCGCCGGGTGGGGGCCGGAGCCGGTGTGCACGAGCACGCCCGAGGGCGTCTCGGCGAGGCTGCCGTCGGGCCGCACCGGTACGGCCGTGACGCTGCCGGAGCCGTAGTTGGCGGTCAGGACGTGCCCGTCGAACAGGCAGAGGTGCGTGGGCCCGCTGCCGTCCACGGGCACCGGCGGCCCGGCGGGCTCGGCTTTGTCGCCGGTCACGTGGAAGGCGGCCACCGCCCCGTCCTCGCTCTCGCTGACGGCGTAGAGCAGGTCAGCGCCGGGCGCCAGGGCCAGGTACGACGGGTCGGGGACGCCGTCCGTGCTGCTCAGCACGGTCAGCGCACCGCTGTCCGGGGCGACGGCCGCGGTCACGATCCCGGGGCCGCCGGCCGCCGTGAACGACCCGATGAACGCCCGACGCCGCCGCCTGCCGACCTCTGCCACCGCTGTCCCCTCTCGTCCCGTGCCGCCCGTGCTGCTGGTGCTGCCGGTGCGGCCCGTACCGTGCGGGCCGTCCCCGCCGTCCGTCTCCGTGGTGACGGTAGCAGTCGATCACGCGCGGTCTAGACCAAATGGAGGGTCGGGGCGTCGGTCCGTCGGGGCGGCTCAGGCACCGACCAGGGGCGACCGGGACGGGCTGCGCAGCGGCGTGGCGAGCTCGGCGAGGGCCCGTTCCAGGCCGTGGAGGTGGGCCAGCGCCGGTTCGGCGGCCTGCGGCCGGTCCGGGTGCGCGGGGACCGCTCCGCCGCCGGTGAGCGCCTCGACGGCGGCCTCGACGCGCCAGCAGGCGGCGGCCAGGCGGGCGTCGTGCGAGGCCTCCGGGTCGGTGGCGACGGCGACCAGGCCCCGGATCTCGCGGGCGCAGTCGTCGAGCAGGGCCAGCACCAGGCGGGCGCGCCGCTTGCGGCCGAGCATCGGGTTCAGCGGGTGCACCAGCGGCGCGACGGACAGCCGCACCCGGCCGAGCAGCTGCTCCAGTTCGGCCACCCGGGGCGCGGGGTCGGCGCCCTCGACGCCGACGAGCCGGGCGGCGGCCTCGGCGGTGCAGGCGTGCACGCAGCGCAGCGCCCGCTGGATCCAGCCGTCGGTGACCGCGTGGGTGGTGACCGGCAGCACCAGGAGCACGGCGAGCACGGCGCCGAGCGCGCCCACGCCGGTCTCGGCGAACCGCAGGGCGAGCAGGCCCGGGGTGAGCACTCCCAGGAGGCCGTAGAGGAGTGCGGCGAGCAGCGTGACGCAGAGCATCATCCAGGAGTACGACACGGCGGCCGTGTAGAAGATGCCGAAGACGCAGGCCGCGGCGAGCAGGGCGCTGGGCACCGCCGCACCGTCCACGGGGACGGCGACGAGCAGCCCGAGGCCGATGCCGACGACCGTGCCGAGGACCCGGCGGAAGCCGCGGACCAGGGTCTCGCCGCGCGAGGTGGTGTTGACGAAGATCCACCAGGTGGCACCGACGGCCCAGTACCAGCGCTGACCGGACACCAGCTGGCCCACGACCAGGGCGAAGCCCGAGCCCGCCGTCGC
The DNA here is from genome assembly GCF_047946815.1 of Streptomyces hamibioticus. Lineage (NCBI taxonomy): Bacteria > Bacillati > Actinomycetota > Actinomycetes > Kitasatosporales > Streptomycetaceae > Streptomyces > Streptomyces hamibioticus. The sequence goes on along the minus strand of NZ_JBKKQY010000001.1, from coordinate 6,667,362 downwards.
CTGGATCGCCTGGCGGGTGGTGATGCGGGCGAGGCCGCGGCCGGCGGGCGGCGCGGGCACGGCGGGCGGCGGGAGGCGGCGCTCGTAGCACCACAGGCCGAAGCGCACCGCCGCGGCGGTGGCCACGGACAGCAGGACGGCGGCGGTCAGCTCGGGGAGCTGGTCGGTGGTGGCGTGCAGGAACTGAGCCACGAAGAAGGTCATGAACGCGAACACGCCGAGGCTGTGGCCGCGCGGGCCCCAGCGACGGGCGTACACGCCCGCCCCGACGACGGCGAGGAAGGTGAGGTCGCGGGCGACCGGGTGATCGTGCAGCCCGGCCGCGGCGGCGAGCACGGGCAGCCCGACGACCGGCAGCAGCGCGGTGGTCACCGCCTGGCCGCGGACGGTGGCGTCGGTGACGGTGAACAGGGCGAGCAGCGCGGCGAGCCCGCCGGTGACGGCACCCGGGAGGGAGTGCCCGGCGAGGCCGGTGACGGCGACGGCGAGGCCGATGCCGAGAACGGCCCGGGTGGCGAAGCGCAGGCGCGCCCGTCCCGGGTCCGGAGCCACGAACACCCTCTTCAGCACTGCGTACCGCCCCCCTGGGACTCGATGATCGACGTCGGCATGAAAAAGGCGCCGCGGAGTCCGCAGCGCCATCGACGCCTCCATATCAGCATCCCGACCGCCACTGGCTCAAGTGAGTGCTTCGCCGGTGGGCCATTGGTACAGTGAAGGCCGCCGTGGGACAGCCACGAGCGGACCATCGGTCCATCTCGGGACCAGTCGACGGACGAGGAGGCCGGGCGCCATGGCGGTGGACGAGCTGGACACCCGCATCCTGCGGCTGCTGCTGGAGCAGCCGCGCACCAGTGTGCGCGAGTACGCCCGCATCCTCGGGATCGCGCGCGGCACCGTGCAGGCCCGGCTCGACCGGCTGGAGCGGGACGGCGTGATCACCGGCACGGGCCCCAGCCTCTCCCCCGCGGCACTCGGCCACCCGGTGCTGGCCTTCGTGCACATCGAGGTCACCCAGGGGCATCTGGACGACGTGGGGGACGCGCTCGCCGGGGTGCCCGAGATCGTCGAGGCCTTCTCGATCACCGGCGGCGGCGATCTGCTGACCCGGGTGGTGGCGCGGGACAACGCGCACCTGGAGGATGTGATCCAGAAGCTGATCAGCATGCCCGGCGTGGTCCGCACCCGCACCGAGGTGGCCCTGCGCGAGCGGGTGCCGCAGCGGCTGCTGCCGCTGGTGGAGTCGATCGGGCGCACGGCCGCGAAGTGATCGTTTGACGCTGGACCGATGAGCGCACTCGACGGCGTATCGCTCGACGGCGTATCGGTCGTCTTCGACCTCGACGGAACACTCGTGGACAGCGAGCCCACCTACTGCGAGGCGGGCCGGCAGACCCTCGCCGAGTACGGGATCGACTTCGGCTGGACGGAACACGAGGAGTACATCGGCATCAGCACGCTGGAGACGGTCACCGACTGGAAGCGGCGGTACGGCCTGCCGGTGCCGGTGGAGGAGCTGCTCGCCGCGAAGAACCGCCGGTACCTGGAGCTGGCCGGCGCCGCCACGCGGGTGTACCCGGAGATGCGGGCGTTCGTCGAGCTGCTGGCGGGCGAGGGCGTTCCGCTGGCCGTCGCCTCCGGGTCGTCGCGCGAGGCCATCGCGGCGGTCCTGGCCGGAACGGGGCTGGCCGCGTATCTGCGGACAGCCGTATCGGCGGACGAGGTCGCGCACGGCAAGCCCGCCCCCGACGTGTTCCTGGAGGCGGCCGGCCGGCTCGGGGCGCCCCCGGCCGGCTGTGTGGTGCTGGAGGACGCCGCGCCGGGTGCCGCCGCCGCTCACGCGGCCGGCATGCGGTGCATCGCGGTCCCGTACGTACCCGCGCAGGCCGACGCCCCCGAGTTCGCCACCGCCGACCTGCTGCTCCGCGGCGGCCAGGCGGAGTTCACGGCGCGGACGGCGTACGACTGGCTGGCGCGGCCGGTCCGGACCAACTGACCGTACTCATCAGTACCGTTGACGCGCCTGCGCCTCTTCCTTATCTTCTGGGCGACCTTTCGAACGACGATCGATATATCGAACGCCTCTCGCCGTCGAAGACACACCCCGCGCTTCCCCCCACCGAAGAATCGAGGAGCCCATGGCAGCGCCCCTCTCCCGGCGGACCCTTCTGCTGGCCGCGGCGATCACCGCCGGGACGTCCGGTGCCGCGAACGCATCCGGTATGTCGCACACGACCTCCGGCCGGGGCCCCGCGGCGCGGCCGCCGGCGCCCGGCGGGGCGCCGGCGGCCTGGTCCGTCCGGCCGTTCGGACTGGAGGACGTGGCGCTGGGCCCGGGCGTCTTCGCCGACAAGCGGCGGCTGATGCTGGACCACGCCCGGGGCTACGACGTGCACCGGCTGCTCCAGGTCTTCCGCGCCAACGCCGGGCTGTCCACCCGCGGCGCGGTGGCGCCCGGCGGCTGGGAGGGGCTGGACGGGGAGGCCAACGGCAACCTCCGGGGCCACTACACCGGTCACTTCCTGACCATGCTGTCCCAGGCGTACCGCAGCACCGGGGAGCGGGGGTTCGCCGAGAAGATCGACACCATGGTCGGGGCGCTGACGGAGGTCCGCGCGGCGCTGCGGCGGGACCCGGCCGTGCTGAGCGTGCCGGGCAGGTTCGGCACGGCGGCGGAGCAGGTGCGCGGGTCCTACCAGTACGTCGACCTGCCCGCCACCCTCCTCGACGGTGCCTCGGCGTGCACATTCGCCGCCTGGGTGCGGCCCGGGCACGACACCACCTGGGCTCGGGTGTTCGACTTCGGTGACGACACCACCCGCTATCTGTACCTCGCCGCCCGCAACGCCGACGGCGTGCCGCGCTTCGCCATCACCGACCGCGGGGCCGGCGGCGAGCAGGGCCTGAACGGCACCGCCCCGCTGCCCCTGGACCGGTGGAGCCACCTGGCCGTCACGCTCGCCGACGGCATCGGCACGCTGTACGTCAACGGCGCGGCGGTGGCGCGGAACCCGGCGATGACCCTGACCCCGGCGGCCCTCGGTCCGCTCGCCCACCACTGGCTCGGCCGCTCGCTCTATCCCGCCGACCCGGTCTTCGCGGGCGCCTTCGAGGAGGTGAACATCTGGTCGCGCGCCCTGACCGCCGCCGAGATCGGGGCGCTGCAGGACGCCCGCGCTTCCGGCACGGCGGCCGGGCGCGGCGACCTCGCGTCGTACGCCTTCGACGAGACGAGCGGGGGAAGCTTCGCCGACGCCTCCGGCCGCGGCCTGACCGCCACGCTGCGCCGCACCTGGGGCGGGCCCAGCCATCCCGGATTCCTGGCGGCGTACCCCGAGACGCAGTTCATCGAGCTGGAGTCGATGACGGGCAGCGACTACTCGAGGGTGTGGGCGCCGTACTACACCGCGCACAAGATCCTGCGGGGCCTGCTGGACGCTCACCTGGCCACCGGCGACGACCGCGCGCTCGACCTCGCGTCCGCAATGGCCGACTGGATGCACTCCCGTCTGTCGAGGCTGCCCGCCGCCACGCTCCAGCGCATGTGGGGCATCTTCTCCAGCGGTGAGTTCGGCGGCATCGTGGAGGCGATCTGCGATCTGCACACGCTCACCGGCCGCCCCGAACACCTCGCGCTCGCCCGGCTGTTCGACCTCGACCGGCTCATCGACGCGTGCGCCGCGAACACCGACGTCCTGGACGGGCTGCACGCCAACCAGCACATACCGATCTTCACCGGCCTGGTGCGGCTCTACGACGCGACGGGCGAGGAACGCTACCTCGCCGCGGCGCGGAACTTCTGGGGCATGGTCGTGCCGCACCGCATGTACGCCATCGGCGGCACCAGCACCGGCGAGTTCTGGAGGGCCCGGGACGTGATCGCCGGGACGATCGGCGCGACCACGGCCGAGACCTGCTGCGCCTACAACATGCTCAAGCTGAGCCGGACGCTGTTCTTCCACGAGCAGGACCCGGCGTACATGGACTACTACGAGCGGGCCCTGTACAACCAGGTGCTCGGTTCCAAGCGGGACGCGCCGGACCCGGAGAAGCCGCTCGTCACCTATTTCGTCGGGCTCACGCCCGGTCATGTGCGGGACTACACGCCCAAGCAGGGCACGACGTGCTGCGAGGGCACCGGTCTGGAGAGTGCCACGAAGTACCAGGACTCGGTGTACTTCGCCGAGGCCGACGGCTCCGCGCTCTACGTGAACCTCTACAGTCCGTCGACGCTGACCTGGGCCGATCGGGGTGTCACCGTCACCCAGACCACGGACTACCCGCGGGAGCAGGGCAGCACCCTCACCGTCGACGGCACCGGCGCCGCCTTCGCCCTGCGGCTGCGCGTGCCGTCCTGGGCGACCGCCGGGTTCCGCGTGACCGTCAACGGCCGCGCTGTGCCCGGCACTCCGGTGCCCGGCAGCTACTTCACCGTCTCCCGCAGGTGGCGGCGCGGGGACGTGGTGCGCGTCGCCGTGCCCTTCCGGCTGCGGGTGGAAAAGGCCCTCGACGACCCCGCCCTGCAAGCCCTGTTCCACGGCCCGGTGAACCTCGCCGCGCGCGACGCCGCCACCGGCGACCTGGAGGTGGGCCTGTACCGCAACGCGGGTCTGAGCGGCGACCTGCTGCCCACGTTCACCCCGGTGCCCGGCAAGCCGCTGCACTTCATGCTGGACGGCATCGAGTGGGCGCCGTTCGCGGAGGGGACCGAGGATCCGACGCACGTCTACGTCCGGCGGGCGGAGCCCCGGGTGATCTTCGGCGGCACGGACTCGGGGGTGGCCAACCCGGCCAGGGACGACGGCACCACACTGCTCGACGAGATCTGGGCCGCGGCCCCGTTCCGCGGCAAGGGCGCCCTGGTGACGCACGTGCGGTCCACCGTGGACGCGTGGGTGTCCGCCGGTCTGCTCGGGAGGGCGGAGGGCGACGCGGTGGTGCGGACGGCGCGGAGGGCGTCGTACGCGGCCTGAACGGGTCCGGGAAACGTCGCCCGGGTTTTTTGCCCGCGGCGGTGATCGGTTCGCCCGGCGGATCCGTATGTCCTGGTGTCCGAGCTCGTCTTCGTCCCAGGAGGCCCGATGCGCATCACGCGCACCACGGCAGGAACCGTCTTCGTGAGCGGTGCCCTGGTCCTCACCCTCAGCGCGCTCGCCTACCCCGCCATGCTCGGGATGCAGAACACGGCCAGTGGCAAGGACCGTGTCATCACGAACACCCGGTTCGGGCCGCTCACCGAGGCCGACCGCGACTTCGTGGTGAAGGTCCGGGCCGCCGGGCTGTGGGAGCACCCGCTCGGGCTGATGGCCATCGAACGGGGCACGACGCCGGAGATGAAGGAGGCCGGCGAGCACCTGGTCGTGGGGCACGCCCGGCTCGACGCCACCTGCCGCAGGATCGCGCCGGAGCTGGGCATCACGCTGCCCAATCAGGCGTCCCCGCAGCAGCAGCAGTTCGTGTCGACCGTGGACGGGACCACGGGGCGGCAGTTCGACACCACCGCGGTCAACATCATGCGCATCACGCACGGCCAGATCTTCCCGGCCATCGCGAACATCCGGGCGAACACCAAGAACTCACTGGTGCGTCAGCTCGCCGACCAGGCCAACGACACCGTGCTCGACCACATCACCGTGCTGGAGAAGACCGGCCTGGTCAACTTCGACCAGGTCAACTTCCAGCAGACCGCCCCGCCCGGCCTGCCCGAGGCCCAGCTCACCCCGCCCGCGCCCCGGCCCGGGGAACCGGTGCTCACCCTGACCGAGCCCCCGGGCCTGGAGGTGAACACCACCTCCCCGACGCCGACACCGACGACGGCGGGCTGAGGCGGCCGAGGCGGCAGGTCGAGGCAGGACCGGGCACTGGCCGCTGAGGCGGCGGGCGGGCGCGGGCCGGGCACGGACCGGTGCTACGGGCCGGTACTACGAGCGGCGGCGGGGGCGGCCGCGTCTGCCGCCGCCCTTCGGGGCTCCGGCACCGGATCCGCGCCGGGTACCCCTGGCTGCCGGCCGGGCGCCACCGGACTTCCCGGTGGACTGCTTGCCGGTGGGCTGCTTACCGGTGGGCTGCTGCTGCGGGGCGGGCCCGCGGCCCCGGGTGCTGTTGACGGTCCGGCCGCGGACGATCCCGATGAACTCCTCGACCAGGTCGGTGTGCGCGTCCTCCGGCCAGGACAGCGCCACGCTCGACCGCGGGGCGTCCTCGACCGGCCGGTGCGTCAGGTCCTTGCGGTGGTGCAACCGGGCCAGGGACAGCGGGACGACGAGGACGCCGATGCCCGCCGCCACGAGTTCGACGGCGTCCGCCGTGGTGGCGGGGCGTTCGAGCGCCGGCCGGCCCGGCAGCCGCTCCCAGCCGAGGACGTCGTCGAGGGGGTGCAGCACGATGTCGTCGGCCAGGTCCGCGACGGACACCTCGTCGGCCGCGGTGACCAGGTGGTCCTTGGGGACCACCACGACCGTGGTCTCGGTGTACAGGGGGATCGCGCTGAGGAGGGACCGGTCGGCGGGCAGCCGCACCAGGCCGGCGTCGGCGTCGCGGCCCAGCAGTACGTCGCCCGCCTCGGCCGCGGTGACCTGGGTCAGGGACAGCGGGACGTCCGGCAGCCGCTCGTGCCAGATGCGCACCCACTTGTCGGGCATCACCCCCGGGACGTAGGCGAGCCGGAACGCGGGGGTTTCTTCCGAGCCTGTCACCCGGCCAGGTTACCGGGCGTGGCCGGGGCCCCGGCCATCGGTGTGGTCCTGGCCGGCGCACACGCTCGATACCCTGGACCCCATGACGTCGCACCAGAACGCCCAGACCATGAAGCCCGCGACCGCGGCGAAGAAGCTGGGTGTGTACCTCGAGGCCACCCCCGCCGAGTTCCGGGAGGGTGTCGTCTCACGGGCCGAGCTGAACGCGCTCCAGGCCGACCCGCCCGCGTGGCTGCGGGACCTGCGACGCGACGGTCCGCACCCGCGGCCGGTGGTGGCCGCCAAGCTGGGGGTCTCCATCGCCGGACTGCGCCGCGGCGGGGTCACCGAAGCTCTCACCACGGACCAGATCGAGGCGCTGAAGCGCGAGCGGCCCGAGTGGCTGGAGCGGGAGCGCGCCGTCCAGGCCGAGGTCCGCAAGGAGGCCTCCCGCGTGAAGCAGCTGCACACCGAGCGGGAAGAGCGCGGCTGACCCCGCTCACCCGACATCGCGCACCCGACGTCGCGCACCCGGCCGCGCTCCTTGCCGACGCGCGCCGGGACCGTCCACGGGCGGTGTCACCGCCGCCCGGCGGGAAACCCGTCTCGCGGATGCGGTCGGTCCGGCGAAGGGAGTGAGCCCCATGAAGTACGGCGAACTGGTCCACACCGTCCAGGAGCAGAGCCACTCGGGCGCCCGGGAGGAGGCCGAGCGCTCGGTGTCGGCCGTGCTGAGCACCCTGGTCGAGCGGCTTCCCGAGGGGCTCGCCCACCATCTGGTCGCCCAGCTGCCGCACGAGCTGGCCGGGCTGACCGACGCCGTCGGGAGCGGGCCGGAGGCATCGGACGGGAGCGGGCAGCCGGCGGGCGGCGAGCGTTTCGGGCTCACCGCGTTCGCCGGCCGGGTGGCCTGGCGGGCCGGCATCGGCGAGGAAGAAGCGCTCCGGCGCTCGGCCGCGGTGCCGAACGTCCTGGACTCCTTCGTCTCCCCCGAGGAGATGACCAAGGTCGCGGGGGCGCTGCCGGCGGACATCCGGGAGCTGCTGCCGACCACGCGTGCCATGGAGACCGAGGTCTGAGACCGGGACCGAGGTTCGGGTCCGGGACCGAGGTCCCGGACCGGCGTCGCTCCGGTGTCTCTCCGGCCGGACCGGCCGGAGAGACACCGGAGCGACCGGTGAAGAAGGCGACCGGAGGGGGCTCAGTCCTCCTCGTCCTCCTCGGCCTTCTGCTCGGTCAGGCTCCACGCGTACTGCAACCAGTCCGACACGGTGACGGCGCTCAGCCCCGCGCACAGCAGCCGGGTGGCCCGGGGCGCGGAGGCGTACGAGGCGACGAGGGCGCCCGAGACCCATGCGGAGGTGCAGAACGGACAGGTGACGAGGTCGCCGACGGCACGGCGCAGTCCCGTGCCCCGCGGTGCGTCCATCACCTCACTGGCGTTGCCCTCGCCCTGCCGCCGGGTGAACGGGGCCCTCAGGAAGCTGGTGACCTTGTCCTTGGTCAGCAGCCGGGACGCCTTGAACGTCGCGGTGCCGAGCAGCACCACGTCCCAGGGCGGTACCCTCTCGGGCAGCCGCAGCCCCCGGCGATGCGCCGCCACGGCGAAGAGTCCCGCGCCCGTCGCGAAGACCGCGGTCAGGGCTGCGTAGCCGGCGAGCGGGGTCTCCTCCCCGCTGGCGTAGCGCTGCTCACCCTCGGCCATCGGCACCTCCCTCGCGTCCCGCATCGGACGGCTCCAGTTCGCCCTGCCTGCCGAACAGGTCCGCCCAGTCCGGCGGCAGCTGAGCCAGGAGATGGCCCACCTGGCCCTCGGACACCGTGTCGGTGACCGTGGACAGCACGGCGCACGCGTCCCATTCCGCGGTGCGCGGCCGGGCGCCGGTCTGCTGGGCCACCCTCCGCAGGAACTCCCCGCGGTCGAACACCTCGGGTGTGCCGCGCTCCAGGCGCAGGGCCTCGTCCAGCGGCGGGGGCAGCTGTGCGGCCAGGTCGGTGGCCTCCTCGGGGACGATCCGGGAGGCCAGCGCCCACAGGACCGCCTCGGTGACCTGCTCGGCCTCCTCCTGACTGTGGTACTCCCCGCGGTCGCGCACCCGGGCCAGGAATTCGTCCGCTCTCACGACGCGCCTCCTTCTGACGATCCCCGCCCGGGTGCCCGCGGGGCGGGCGGCGTAACAGGCGAACGGACGCCTCGGCGTCGTGCGTTCCGCGTCCCGGCGAGGCCGAGCACAAGGGCCGCGCTGGGGACGGACAGCAGGCCCCGGGCGCGCAGATGTCCGGTCAGCCGGGCGCCGACGTGGAAGACGGGCACCACGTCCGCGCCGGTGCGCGCGACCGGCTCCAGCAGAGGACGTCGACGACCCGGGCCTCGTCGCCGTGCTCCCGGGCGCGGCGCGTCAGTTCGGCGGCGACCGTGTCGTCTCCGGCGCCCATGCCGGCGCTGCTCACCAGGGTGTGGCGGGCGTCCCGCGGTGCTGCCTGCACGGCTGTCGGGGTCACCCGCCCGGCCTGTTCCGAACCGGCCGCGGACGGCTTCCGCCCTGTCCGGTCCGACGGCTTACGCCATGTGCACCACCACCCGCCATAACGGGTCACACCCGATCGTTTCGGGCGTTAGGCTCCGGGATACTCCCTCACCGCCCGTCCCGCTCGCAGCCGAGGTGGTCCGACATGGTCCCTGCCTTCTCCCGCACCGGGCCGACCCCCGGTCCGCCGGTCGCCGCGCCCGACGCCGACTCCGCGAAGGCCGGGCACCGGGCCGGTGAGGCGGCTCCCCGGACCGGCACCGCGCTGGTGACCGGCGCGTCCTCCGGGATCGGTGCCGCCGTGGCCCGCCGGCTGGCGGCCGACGGGACCTGGAAGATGGTGCTCAGCGGACGCGACCCGGCCCGGCTGCGCGATGTCGCCGAGGAGACGCGGGCCACCGCCTTCGCCGCCGACCTCTCCCTGCCCGGCGCCGGCCGGCAGCTCGCCGACTTCACGCTGGCCACCCTCGGCCCGGTGGACCTGCTGGTGGCCGGCGCCGGGATCGGCTGGGCCGGGGAGTTCCGGGAGATGCCCCCGCACGCCATCGACGAGGTGATCGGCACCGACGTGGTGGCCACCCTGCGGTTGGTGCGGCTGGTGCTGCCGGGCATGGTGGCTGCCGGATCGGGTCGCGTCGTGCTCGTCGGGTCGCTGGCGGGCAGCGTGGGCGTGCGCGGCGAGGCCGTCTACTCCGCCGCCAAGGCGGCGCTCGGCGTCTTCGCCGACGCCCTGCGCTACGAGCTGCGCGGCACCGGTGTGGGCGTCAGCCATGTCGTGCCCGCCGTCGTCGACACGCCGTTCTTCGAGCGCCGGGGTGCGCCCTACCGGCGTTCCCGGCCCCGTCCGATGCCGCCGGAACGCGTGGCCGACGCCATCCGGGACGCGGCCGTGCGGGGCCGGGACGAGGTGTACGTGCCCGGCTGGCTGCGCCTGCCGTGCCGGGTCCGCGGCGCGGCCCCGGGGTTCTTCCGGGCGATGGCCGCCCGGTTCGGATGAGCGGGAGGGGCGGTGGGCGCCGGTGAACCCGCTCAGCGTCGTCCTGGCCCTGCTCGCGGCGGTGTCCAACGCCGGTGCCTCGGTCCTGCAGCGCCGGGCGGCGGCCCGGGACATCGGCGACGGTTCCGGCCGCCCGCTGCGCTGGCTGCTGCCCCTGCTGCGCGACCCGTACTGGGTGGGCGGCGCGGCACTGCTCGCCCTGACCACCGTCTTGCAGGGCGCGGCGCTGGCGGTGGGCAGTCTCGCGCTGGTCCAGCCGCTGATGGCCAGTGAGCTGCTGTTCACCCTGATGATCGGCAGCGTGGTCTTCCACCGGCGGCCGGACCGGCGGACCTGGCTGGCGTTCGCGTCCCTGGCGGCGGGGCTGGCGCTGTTCCTGGGCGCCGCGGCCCCGTCGTCCGGCCGGGACACCGCGTCGCCCGGCGGCTGGTGGGTGGCGGGGCTGGTGCTGCTGGGTGTGGTGACCGCGCTGGCCGCAGGGGGCCGGCTGGTACGGGGGGCGCCGCGTGCCGCACTGTTCGGATCGGCGTCCGCGGTGTCGTTCGTGGGCACGGCGGCGCTGCTCAAGGAGGTCACCGGCCGGCTTCCGCAGGGCGTGGGTTCGGTGCTGACGCAGTGGCCGCCGTACGCGACCCTGGTCGTCGGCGTGACCGCCTTCCTGCTGCTGCAGAGCGCGTTGCGGGCCGGGACCCTGGCGGCGTCGCAACCGGCGCTCACCCTCGGTGACGCGTTGACCAGTGTCGCGCTGGGCTGGGCGCTGTTCGGCGAGGAGATCGCGCTCGGGGTGCGGGTGCTGCCGGAGGTGATCGGTGTGGCGCTGATCGGCCTGGGCAGCCTGGGTCTGTCCGGGCCCCGTCGGTGCACGGCGCGTGGGACACCGCGGCGGTGCGCGGCAGTCCCGGGGGCCGCAGCCGCCAACGGCAGCAGACGTAGCGGACGGGCAGACGAACACACAAGCAGTGAACAAAGAAGCAGACACGAGCAGATGAGCGAACGAGCGGACGAGCGGACGAGCGGATGCGGACGGGCATGGCCGCGGGCGTGTACGCCACGCCCGCCACGGCATACGGCGGAGGATGCGCACCTCATGCGTGAGCGGTCCCGCGCCGGGCGGCGCGCGGTGTGGGCGGGCGTGCCGGTCGCCGTCGCGCCGGCGCACGCCGGTCCGGCCGCGACCTGGCTGCCCGGCGTGCGCCGCCGCTGGTTCCCGGAGCTGTCCGGGCACGGCCGGTCCGACCGCGTCGCCCTCACCGACGACGGCCCCGACCCGGCGTCCACCCCGCGGTTCCTCGACGCGCTGGACGGGCTGGGTGTGCGGGCGACGTTCTCCGTGCTGGGCGAGAGCGTCGTCCGGCACCCGGAGGTGGCCCGGGAGGCGGTGCGGCGGGGGCACGAGCCGGCCGTGCACGGCCGGCGGCACGACCGGCCCTGGCTGCCGTCGCCGGCCGGTGACGTCCGCGAGCTGCTCCGCGCGGTCCGCACGGTGGCGGACGCCACGGGCCGCGGACCACGCTGGTACCGCCCGCCCTACGGCAGCCTCACCGCCGGGCGCTGGGCCGCCGCCCGCCGGGCCGGGCCGCGTCCGGTGCTCTGGACGGCGTGGGGCGAGGACTGGACGCCGACGGCCACACCCGCCTCCGTGCGGGCGCGGGTCGCGGCCGGCCTGCGCGGCGGCGGCACGATCCTGCTGCACGACACCGGCCACGCCGCCACGCCGGGCTGCCGGCGGGCCGCTCTCGGCGCCCTCCCGGACCTCGTGGGCGGCTGCCGGGCGGCGGGACTGCCGGTGGGCCCGCTCGCCGGGCACGGTGTCGGCCGCCGGCCGGCCCGGCCACCCTCAGGGCCCCGTCCGTTTCCGTCCGGGGCGCCGGGATAGGTGTGGACCATGCGTCACGGAGCCGACCAGTCCCCTTCCCCGCCGACACCCGCCTGCCCGCCCTGGGTGCTGCGCGAGTACGCGGTGCTCGCCGACGGCGAGCGGGGCGCGGTGGTGGACCCCGAGGGCCGCATCGTCTGGCTGTGCGCGCCGCGCTGGCACAGCGACGCCGTGTTCTCCGCGCTCATCGGCGGCGCCGGGCACTTCACGGTCGAGCCGGTGGACCCCTGGCACGTCTGGGGCGGCTCCTACGAGGAGGGCACCCTGATCCGGGCGAGCCGGTGGGTGACGGCCGACGCGGTGATCGAGTGCCGTGAGGCGCTGGCGCTGCCCTCGCGACCGGACCGGCTGGTGCTGCTGCGCCGGATGCGCGTCCGGCGGGGCACCGCGCGGCTGCGCATGGACCTCGACCCACGGCCCGGTTTCGGGCGCGGCCGGATGCCCGGCCCCCGGCTCACGGACGGTGTGTGGACGGCCGAGGGAGGGGGACTGCGGCTGCGGCTGGCCGGAGCGGCCGAGGCACGCTGGCGGCCGGGCGCCGGTGCGCGCGGGGAGCTCCTGCTCCGGGAGGGTGAGACCCACGACCTGGTCCTGGAACTGGCCGAGCGCCGGGAGACGGAGCCCCTGGACGCGGACGCGCTGTGGCGGTCGACCGAGCGGGAGTGGCCGCGTGCCGTCCCGGACTGCTCGCGGCTGGCGGCGCCGCGCGACGCCCGCCACGCGTACGCCGTGCTGCGCGGACTGACCAGCGCCTCCGGCGGCATGGTCGCCGCGGCCACGACGTCCCTGCCGGAGCGGGCGAACAGCGGACGCAACTACGACTACCGCTATGCGTGGCTGCGCGACCAGTGCTACGCCGGTCTCGCCGTCGCCGCGCACGGTCCCCACCAACTGCTCGACGAGGCCGTGCGGTTCGTCGCCGACCGCGTCCTCGCGGACGGCGACGCGGTGCACCCCGCCTACACGGTCGACGGACGTCCGGTCGGCGCGGAACGCTCCGTACGGCTGCCGGGCTACCCCGGCGGCAGCGACCTGATCGGCAACCGGGCCGCCGAGCAGTTCCAGCTGGACACGTTCGGCGAGGTGCTCCAGCTGTTCGCGGCGGCGGCCGGGCACGACCGGCTGACCGCCGACGCCGAGCGCGCCGCCGCCGTGGCCGTGGACGCCGTGGAGCGCAACTGGCTGCGGCCGGACGCCGGGCTGTGGGAGCTGGAGCAGCGCTGGTGGACCCACTCCCGGCTGAGCGTGGTGGCCGGCCTGCGCCGGATGGCCGGCGTGCTGCCCGGCAGGGCGGGGCGCCGCTGCGCGGACCTGGCCGACGCCGTGTACCGGGAGACGCGGCGCCGGTGCCTGACCGCCGAGGGGCACTGGCGCCGGGCCGCCGACGACGACGGAGCCGAGGCCGCGCTGCTGGTGCCGTTGGCCCGGGGCGGGCTGCCGGACGACGAGGGTGGTGCCGCGACCCGGGCGTTCATCGCGTCGAGGCTGGCCGAGGACGGGTACCTGTACCGCTTCGAGCATCCGGGACAGCGGCTCGGCGAGGCCGAGGGCGCCTTCCTGCTGTGCGGCTTCTTCATGGCGCTCGCCACCCGCCGGCTGGGCGACCGCGCCGGCGCGTTCCGCTGGTTCGAGCGCACCCGCGCGGCCTGCGGGCCGTCCGGGCTGTTCGCGGAGGAGTACGACGTCCTCCAGCGACAGCTGCGCGGCAATCTCCCGCAGGCCTTCGTGCACGCGCTGCTGCTGGAGTGCGCCGTGCGCCTCGACGGCGCGCCGGAGCTGCCCTGACGGCGGCTCAGGCGGCCGTTTCGGTCACCTCGCGGTGGATCGGCGTGTCCACCCCGCTCAGCGGCACGCCCGTGCCGCCGCGGCGGGCCGCGACGATCTCCGCCGCGATGGACAGGGCGGTCTCCTCGGGCGTACGGGCTCCCAGGTCCAGGCCGATCGGCGACCGCAGCCGGGACAGCTCCGGCTCGCCGAGGCCGGCGGCGCGCAGCCGGCGTTCGCGGTCGGCGTGGGTGCGGCGCGACCCCATGACGCCCACGTAGGCCACCGGCATCCGCAGCGCCTCCGTCAGCAGGGGCACGTCGAACTTGGCGTCGTGGGTGAGCACGCACAGCACGGTCCGCTCGTCGGTCGCGGTGCGCCGCAGGTAGCGGTGCGGCCAGTCGACGACGACCTCGTCGGCGTCGGGGAAGCGGGCCGGGGTGGCGAAGACCGGCCGGGCGTCGCAGACGGTGACGTGGTGGCCGAGGAAGCGGCCGGCGCGTACCAGCGCCGCGGCGAAGTCCACCGCCCCGAAGACGATCATGCGGGGCGGTGGCACGCGCGACTCGACGAGCAGCGTGAGACCGCCCGGGCAGTGTGAGCCGTCCTCGGTGATGCCGACGGTGCCGGTGCGGCCCGCGTCCAGCAGGGCGCGGGCCTCGGCCGCCGCCGCCCGGTCCAGCTCGGCGGAGCCGCCGAGTCCGCCCTGCCGGGTGCCGTCGGGGCGGACCAGCAGGGCCCGCCCCAGGAGGTGTGCGGGGCCGCGGACGACCCGGGCGAGGGCGGCGGTCCCGCCCCGGGCGGCCGCCGTCAGCGCCGCCCGGACCGCCGGGTCCGCACCGACCGGAGTGACGAGTACCTCGATGACTCCGCCGCAGGTCAGCCCGACCGCGAAGGCGTCCTCGTCGCTGTAGCCGAACCGTTCCAGGACCGGCGTGCCGTCCCTCAGGGCCTGCGTGCACAGGTCGTACACCGCGCCCTCGACGCAGCCGCCGGAGACCGAGCCGATCGCCGTGCCGTCCGTGTCGACGGCGAGGGCGGCGCCGGGGCCGCGCGGTGCGCTGCCGCCGACGGAGACGACGGTGGCGACCGCGAACCTGCGCCCCTCGGCGAGCCAGTCGCTCAGTTCACCGGCGAGGTCAAGCATCCGGGGCTCCCGCCGCGAGGACGCGGTCGGGCCGGATCGGCAGGTGCCGGTGGCGGTGTCCGGTCGCGTGCCAGACGGCGTTGGCGATCGCCGCCGCCGCGCCGACGATGCCGATCTCGCCGATGCCCTTGATGCCGACCGGGTCGTCCGGGTCGGGGTCCTCCACCCAGTCCGCCTCGATGTGCGGCACGTCGGCGTGCGTGGCGACGTGGTAGCCGGCGAGGTCGGCTCCGTAGTGGCCGCCCGTGGCCCGGTCGCGCACCGCCTCCTCGTGCAACGCCATGGAGATGCCCCAGGTCATGCCGCCGACGAGCTGGTTGCGGGCGGTGAGCGGATTGACGATCCGGCCGGCCGCGAAGACGCCGAGCATGCGGCGCACCCGCACCTCGCCGGTGGCGGGGTCGACGGCGACCTCGGCGAACTGCGCGCCGAAGGAGTGCCGTTCCCGCTGGGCGAGGGCGCCGACGGCCTCGGTGGTGTCCGCGCGCACGGTGATGCCCTCCGGCGGGATGTCCGCGCCCGGGCCGAGCCGCCCGCGCAGCTCCTCGGCGGCGGCGGTGACCGCCCACGACCAGGAGCGGGTGCCCATGGAGCCGCCGGCGATCATCGCGGGCCCGAAGGCGCTGTCGCCGATCCGCACCCGGACCCGGTCGGGGGCCACCCGAAGGGCGTCGGCGGCGACCAGGGTGAGGGCGGTACGGGCGCCGGTGCCGATGTCGGCGGCGGCGATCCGCACGGTGAAGGTGCCGTCGGGCTCCGCCGTCAGCAGCGCCGTGGAGGGGCCCGCGCCCGCCGGGAAGGACGCGGCGGCGGTACCGGTGCCGAGCAGCCAGCGGCCCTCCTCGCGGATGCCGGGGCGCGGGTCGCGGCCGGCCCAGCCGAACCGGCGGGCGCCCCGGCGGAAGCAGGCGGCGAGGTTGCGGCCGGCGAACGGCAGCCCGGACACCGGCCCGCGTTCGGTGTCGTTGCGCAGGCGCAGCTCGATCGGGTCGAGGCCGCACCGCTCGGCGAGTTCGTCGAGCGCCGACTCCAGCGCGAACGCGCCCGGTGCCTCGCCCGGCGCGCGCATCCAGGTCGGCGACGGCACGTCGAGGCGGACCACCTCGTTGGCCGTGCGGTGCGCGTCGGCGTCGTACATCACGCGGGCCGGAGCGGCGGCCGGCTCGACGAAGTCGTACACGGTCGAGGTCCGGTTCACCGAGCGGTGCTCCAGGGCGCGCAGCCGTCCGTCGGCGCCGGCGCCGAGCCTGATCCGCTGGGCGGTGGGGCTGCGGTGACCGGTGAGGGTGAACATCTGACGGCGGGTCAGCACGACGCGTACCGGGCGCTCGAGGGCGCGCGCGGCCATCGCGGCGGCCACCTGGTGGGCGCGGACGCCCTTGCTGCCGAAGCCGCCGCCGACGTGCTCGGAGCGCACCCGCACCGCCGAGGGGTCGAGCGCGAACAGGTTCGCCAGTTCGCCCTGGACCCAGGTGGCGCCCTGGTTGGAGTCGAGGACGTCGAGCCGGCCGTCCTCCCACCGCGCGGTCGCCGCGTGCGGCTCCATCATGGCGTGGTGCTCTTCGGGAGTGGTGTACTCCGCGTCCACGACGACGGTGGAGGCGGCGAGTTCGGCCTCCAGGTCGCCCTTCTCCGTGACGCCCGGCATGTGGCCGTCGGCGGGGCGGGCGTCGGGCCGGCCGGCGGTGAAGTCGACGTCGTGGGCTTCCTCGTCGTAGGTCACGGCGAGCGCCTCGGCGGCCTCGCGGGCCTGTTCGGGTGTCTCGGCGACGACCAGCGCGACGGGCCAGCCCGCGTGCGGCACCCGGTCGTGCTGGAAGACGGCGGCGGTCGGGTCGGGGACGCCGAGCATGCCGACGTAGTCGGTGGTCAGACGGGGGGCGTTGCCGTGGTGCAGGACGGCGAGCACGCCGGGCATCGCCAGGACGGGGGCGGTGTCGATCGCCCGGATCCGGCCGCGGGCCACGGCGGAGACGACCAGCCAGCCGTGGGCGAGGCCGGGGAACGGGAACTCCCCGGCGTAGCGGGCGGCTCCGGTGACCTTGTCGCGGCCCTCCACGCGGGTGTGCGCGGTGCCGACGGCTCCCTTCGCGGCCGTCCGGTCGGTGGTGGGGGCGGTGGTCATCGGGCGGCCTCCTCGGCGAGTTCGGTGAGCACGGCCACGACGAGGTTGCGCATGAGCGTCACCTTGTACGCGTTGCCGGGCAGCGGCCGGGCAGCGGCCAGTTCGGCGTCCGCGGCGGCGGCGAAGGTCTCGGCGTCGGCCGGGGCACCGGTCAGCAGCCGTTCGGCGGCGTGGGCCCGCCACGGGCGGGAGGCGACCGCGCCGAAGGCCAGCCGCACGTCCCGTACGACGCCTTCGTGGACGTCGAGCGCGGCGGCGACCGAGCCGATGGCGAACGCGTACGAGGCGCGCTCGCGCACCTTGCGGTAGCGGGAGCGGGCGGCTGTGGGCGACGGCGGCAGCGTGACGCCGGTGATCAGTGCGCCCGGCGGCAGCGCGGTCTCCAGGTGCGGGGTGTCGCCCACGGGGAGGTAGAGGCCGGCGAGCGGCACCTCTCCCCGGGTGGGGGCTCCCCCGGGTCCGTCCGCCGTCTGGTAGGACACGACGGCGTCGAATGCGGCCAGCGCCACGCCCATGTCCGAGGGGTGCACGGCCACACAGTGGTCGGAGGCGCCGAGGACGGCGTGGTTGTGGTGCTCGCCCTCGACGGCGGGGCAACCGCTGCCCGGGAGGCGCTTGTTGCAGGGCATGGTCACGTCGGTGAAGTAGCCGCAGCGGGTGCGCTGGAGCAGATTGCCGCCGACGGTGGCCATGTTGCGCAGTTGTCCGGAGGCGCCGGCCAGCACCGCCTGGGTCAGCGCCGGATAGCGGCGGCGGATGTCGGGGTGGGCGGCGAGATCGCTGTTGGTGACGGTGGCGCCGATGCGCACACCGCCCCCGGGCGCCGACTCGATGCGGTCCAGGGGCAGTTCCCGGACGTCGACGAGCCGGGCGGGCCGTTCGACGCCGGTCTTCATCAGGTCGACGAGGTTGGTGCCGCCGCCGAGGAAACGGGCGTCGGGGTCGGCGGCGAGCAGGGCCACCGCCTCGGGGACGTCGGCGGCGCGCCGGTAGCCGAACTCCTTCACGCCGTCGCCCCCTCGGCCTCTTCGGTGGTCCCTTCGGTGGCCGCTCCGGCCGCGTCGGCGGCGCGGGCCACGGCCTCGACGATGGCCACGTAGGCGCCGCAGCGGCACAGGTTGCCGCTCATCCGCTCCCGGATCTCCTCGGGGCCGAGCGGCGGCGGCCCGGCCTCGGGGCGCACGTCGTCGGTGGCGGCGCTCGGCCAGCCGGCCGCGTGTTCTTCGAGCACGGCGACGGCGGAGCAGATCTGGCCGGGTGTGCAGTATCCGCACTGGTATCCGTCGAGGTCGAGGAAGGCCTGCTGCACCGGGTGCAGCCGGTCGCCGTCGGCCATGCCCTCGATGGTGGTGATCTCGCGTCCTTCGGCCGCCACCGCCAGTTGCAGGCAGGCGACGGCCCGGCGTCCGTCGACCAGGACGGTGCAGGCGCCGCACTGCCCCTGGTCACAGCCCTTCTTGGTGCCGGTCAGATCGAGTCGCTCGCGCAGGGCGTCGAGCAGGGTGGTGCGGTGGTCCACGGACAGGGGGTACTTCTCGCCGTTGACGTTCAGAACGACGTGGCTGTGCGTCGACGAGGGAGCTGGGGCCATGATCAGCCTTCTTCTGCGTCAGGAGACGGAAACAGGAAAATGCGCTGGTACGTGGCGGAATGAGTCGGGATCGGGGAGCGACACGCCGATGATTGCCGCGGTCGGAGACCGTCGGCCTGCTCACAGCAGCGGCATCCGCCGCTATGGTGGAAACAACCGGACAACTGTCCGCTATGGAAAACGTAACGGACAGCTGTCCGGTTAGCAAGGTCGTCATTCGGCCATGGACTCGCCAGGAGGACGTGTGCGGCAGCCGAAGAGGGAGGTGCCGCTGCGCAGTGACGCGCAGCGCAACCGCGAGCGGATCCTCGCCGCGGCCCTCACCGAACTGACGCGCTGCGCGGACGTCCCGCTGAGCACCATCGCGAAGAAGGCGGGCGTCGGGCAGGGCACGTTCTACCGCAACTTCCCCAACCGCGAGGCGCTCGTCCTGGAGATCTACCGCCATGAGATGCGGCAGGTCGCCGACAGCGCCGCCGAGCTGCTCGCGGACCGGGAACCGGAGCAGGCGCTGCGCGCGTGGATGGACCGCCTCGCCCGGTTCTTCATGACCAAGGCCGGCATCGCGGATGCCATCCGCCAGGCCGTCAGCGCCCCGGGCGGCCCGGGCAGACCCGCCAACACCCCCGTGATGGACGCCGCCGAACTGCTGCTGCGCGCCAACGAGGAGGCGGGCACCATCCGTCCCGGCGTGAGCGCCGACGACTTCCTGCTCGCCATCGCCGGACTGTGGCAGCTCGACCCGCGCGGTGACTGGCAGGAGCGCGCCGGCCGGCTGCTGGACCTCGTCATGGACGGGTTGCGGGCGGGGGCGCCCGGGCGGTGAGCGCCGCTCCGGCGGCTGAGCGGTGTCGCGCAAGGCCGTGGTCACGCAGGCCGGAGCGGCGTTCGGCGACACCCTTCGGCCCCTGATCCCCGGACCGCGTGGACGACCTGGTCACGCGGGTGCCGCCCGCACGCCTGTGCGTGCACCCGTGCGCCCCGCGGAATGGGGATGCCGGACGGCGACGGGGAGTTGGACCGGGCAGAACAATGACTCGAGCAGCGGGCCGGTGCATCCCACCGGCTCCGTCCGTGTGCCGGCCGAAGAGGTGGTGGTCCATGAGTGAGGCCCTGTCCGAACCCGTCTGGACGTCAGGCACAGCCCCTGGCATATTCCCGTTCGCCGGTCACGCTATCGCACTGTTCCGTCGTCCGCTGGACTTTCTGGATTCCCTGCCCGCCCACGGCGACCTGGTCGAGATCCGTCTGGGCCCCCGGCGCGCCTGGGTGGCCTGCGACCCGCGGCTGGTCCACCGAATACTCATGGACCCGCGCACCTTCGACAAAGGGGGGCCGCTGTACGACCGGCTCCGCACGCTGATGGGCGACGGCCTGGTCACCTGCCGCCAGGACGACCACCGGCGGCAGCGCCGGCTGCTCCAGCCCGCGTTCCGGGCCTCCCACCTGGCCGGCTACACGCGGGTCATGGCCGAGGAGGCGGAGGCGGTGTGCCGCGGCTGGCGGGCCGGACAGCGGATCGACGTCCCGGCGGCGATGCTGGCGCTGACGACGGGGGTGACCAGCCGGCTGCTCTTCTCCGACTCCCTGGACGCCGGCAGGGCCGGCACCGTGCGGGAGTGCCTCGCCGCGGTCGTCCAGGGCCTGTTCGTCCGTACGGTCGTGCCGGTCGACGCCCTGTTCCGGCTGCCGACGCCCGGCAACCGCCGCTGGCACCGGGCGATCGCGCGGCTGCACGCACTGGTCGACGCGATCGTCGCCGAGCGCGGGCACGGTGCGCCCCGCGACGACCTGCTGGGGACGCTCCTGGCGGCGGCCCACGCCGGGGGCCCCGACGCGCCCTCCGGGCGCGAGGTCCGCGACCAGCTCGTCACGCTCCTGCTCACGGGTGTCGAGAGCACCGCGATGTGCCTGGCGTCCGCATTCGGCCTCCTGGCCGACCATCCCGAGGCGGAGCGCCGGCTGCACGAGGAGGTGGACGCGGTCCTCGCCGACCGGGCCGTGCCCGGCCACGAGGAGCTGACCCGACTCGTGTACACCCGCTGCGTCGTCACGGAGACACTGCGGTTGCGGCCGCCGGGGTGGCTGTTCACCCGGATCACCACGCGCGAGACGGAGCTGGCCGGGCGCCGGCTGCCCCGGGGCGCGACCGTGCTGTACAGCCCCTACCTCCTGCACCACCGCGCCGCGTCGTTCCCCGAGCCCGAACGGTTCCGTCCCGAGCGGTGGCTGCCGCAGACGGGGGGCGCGACGGCGGG
This sequence comes from Streptomyces hamibioticus, assembly GCF_047946815.1. Classification (NCBI taxonomy): domain Bacteria; kingdom Bacillati; phylum Actinomycetota; class Actinomycetes; order Kitasatosporales; family Streptomycetaceae; genus Streptomyces; species Streptomyces hamibioticus. The sequence goes on along the minus strand of NZ_JBKKQY010000001.1, from coordinate 6,646,402 downwards.
CGGCACGGCGGCGGGAGGCGCGCCGGACGGCGCGATGCTGCCGTTCGCGGCGGGCAGCCGCAAGTGCATCGGCGACGCGTTCGCCATGGCGGAGGCCGTGGCGGCGATGGCCTCCGTCGCCCACCGCTGGCGGCTGCGCACGGTGTCCGGCCCGGTCGGCCGGCCGCGTCCCGCGGCGACGCTGGGCCCGCGGTCCCTGGTGCTGGTCTGCGAGCCGCGGACCCGGCGGCCGGCGGGCAGCACGGCCGGTGAGCCGTCCACAGCGTCCTGAGCGGCACAACGCCCCCGACAACCGGACTCCCCCGATTGGCAGGTGACAGCGCAGGTGACGAAGACGCCCGCGACGTACGAGGTCCTGACCTACGAAGCCCCTCCGGCCGCCACCGCCGAAGTCCCTCCGGCCACCCTCGCCCAGGTCCCTCCGGCCACCCTCGCCGAGGTCCCTCCGGGTGCCCCGGCCGGGAGCCTCAAGGAGCTGATCGAGGCCACCCTCTACATGCCGTTCCCGTTCCGCGCCAATCCCCATGGACGCCGGGCCGCGGCAGGCGTCGACGCCTGGCTGGCGCGCTGGGGGCTGACCGACGACCCGGCGGTCGCCGACATGATCGTCCGCACCCGCCCGGCCGAGCTGGCCGCCTACAACGGCCCGGCCATGGACGCCGAGCTGCTCCAGCTCGTGGCCGACCAGATCGCCTACCAGTTCGTCTTCGACGACCGGGCGGAGGAGATCGGCCGGGACGGACCGGATCGGCTGCTTCCCCTGCTGTGCGAGAGCATCGGCATCCTGCGCGACGACCAGCCCCCCGGCACACCGCTCGGGGCGGCCCTGGCCGACCTCTACGGCCGGGTCCAGCAGCGGTGCACCCCGGCACAGGCGGCGCGCTGGGCGTGGCACAGCCGGGAGTACGTGCACGGGCTGCTGTACGAGGCGGTGGCCCAGAGCCGTTCCGTTCCCGTCCGGATCGGCGTGTGCACGTCGATACGGGCGCTGATCGCGGGCGTCGAGCCGTTCTACCCGCTGTGCGAGGCGGCGCAGTCCCGGGAGCTGGCCCCCGAGGAACTGCACCACCCCGTCATGCGCCGGCTGGCGCGACTGTCGGCCGACGCCGCCGTGTGGATACCCGACCTGTTCTCCGCGGTGAAGGAGCACCGTACGGGCGGGCTGATCAATCTCGCCCTCGCCTACCAGCGCGCACACCGCTGCTCCCTGCCCCGGGCCGCCACACTGGCCATCGGACGGATCAACGCGGCCATCGCCGAGTTCGAGCGGCTGTACCGGAGCATCGAACCGGAGCTGAGCCCGGCAGGCGTGGGCTATGTGGACGGCATGGCGGGCTGGATCCGCGGCTGCTACTACTGGTCGCGCACCGTGCCGCGCTATGCGGACGCGGCCGCGGTGCCCGTGGTGACCCGGCCGGACCGGCCGGCGCGCTGACCGGGAGGGGCCGGGCCGCCGCGGCAGGGGGCATGCCAGGCTCCGCAGCCGATTGCGCGTGCGCCGACCGGGCACCCATTCGGAAGACGCTACCCGAGCCGAGGGTCGCTCAACCCACGATCGCGGCCGGTTCACCCGTTCTCGCCCTTGTCGTCTCAGGATCCGGGCAGCCGGCCCCGGGCGGGGTTACGCTCGGCGCTGTTCTCCGAGGGCCGACGACAGGAAGCAGCACGGCACATGGCGAATGGGCTGCGGAAACCGGGCACCGGGCGTCGGATGTTACTGGAGCGCCGCAGTGAACTGGAGGCGCTCGACGAGGCGTTGTCCGTCCTGTGCGACACGGAGGGCGGAGCGCGGCACGCGCGACGGGGCGGGCTGCTGGTCTTCACCGGGTCGGCCGGGATGGGCAAGACGACCCTGCTGGCGGAGGCCCGCGTCCGGGCGGCGGCACGTGGGTGCACGGTCCTGTCCGGCACGGGCGGCGAGAACGAGCAGGAGCTGGCGTTCCGGGTGGTGCGCCAGCTCTTTCAGCCCTCCCTGGCGGCGATGGACGAGCCCGAGCGCCGGGCCTTCCTCGGCAGCTGGTACGACATCGTCGCCACCGCGCTCGGCCTGGAGGCGGCGTCCGCGGCCCGGGCTCCGGACCCCACCGGGGTGCGCGACGGCCTGGACTGGGTCATGACGCAGCTGTCGGTGCGGCGGGCGCCCGTCGTGCTGCTGCTGGACGACCTGCACTGGGCCGACGTCGAATCCCTGGGCTGGCTCGCCTCCTTCGCCCCGCGGACCGAGGACCTGCCGCTGCTGATCGTCGCCTCCTACCGGCCCGACGAACTGCCACCGGGCGCGGACGCGTTCCGCTCGCTCGTCGTCCGCCAGGGTGAGCGTCCCTTCGTCCTGGACCCGCTCTCCGCGGACGGCGTGGCGCGGATCGTCCGGGAGGAGCTGGGCGAGACCGCCGAGGACGAGTTCTGCGCCGAGTGCTGGACGGTGACCGGCGGCAGCCCCTTCGAGACCGTCGAACTCGCCATCCGGCTGGGCGAGGAACGGCTGCGCGGCACCCTGGACGAGTTGCCGAGGATGCGCAGTCTCGCCTCGGCGGTCAAGGGGCCGGGGCTGCTCGACCGGCTGCACCGGCTCGGCACGTCCACGGTCCGTTTCGCCTGGGCCGCCGCCGTGCTGGGCACGTCCGTCGCACCGGGCCTGGCGGCCGCCATCGCGGTGGTCGGCAGCGAGGAGGCCGCGGAGGCGACCGAGCGGCTGCGCGCGGCCCGGATCCTGGCGGACTCGCCCGGGCCCGGCGGCGGACTGGAGTTCGTGCATCCGCTGATCGCCACGACGGTGTACCGGGCGATCCCGCCGAGCCTGCGGGTCGGCCTGCACAACGCCGCCGCGGAGGCCGTCCGGGCCGCCGGGCTCGGCCCCACCGCCGCCGCCCGGCATCTGCTGGAGGTCCCGTGCGAGGGACGGCCCGCGGCGGTCACCTGCCTGCGGGAGGCCGCCCGCGAGTACCTGCGGGCCGGCGCTCCCGAGGCCGCCCGGCGGGTGCTGTCCCGGGCCCTCCAGGAACCGCCGCCGCCGGAGGACCGGGCCGCGCTGCTCCACGAACTGGCCCGGGCCACCTTCCTGATGGACCCCGCGGCCACCGTCAGCCATCTGCGCGAGGCCCTGGCGGAACCGGACGTCGACCCCGGCCTGCGCGCCTCCATCGTCTACCGGCTCGCCCAGGCGCTGGCCCACACCGACCAGGTGGCCCAGGCCGCGGCGGTGGCCGCCGAGGAGGCCCGGCAGAACCCGAATCCGCGCATCCGGCTGCGCATGCGGGCCGATCACTTCGTGTGGAGCGCGTTCCGCACCGACGAGCCCGACTCTCCCGCCCGTTCCCGCCGGCTGGCCCGGCTGGCCGCACGGCTGCCCGGCCGCGGCCTGGAGGAGCGCTACGTCCTCGGGCTGCGCGCCTGGGACGCCCTGCTGCGCGGCGAGCCACGGCGCATCGCGCTCGCCCACGCCGAGGAAGCCCTGCGCGGCGGACTGAGCTGGACCGACGACAACCGCGGCTTCGAGGTACCGGTGTCGGTCGCCCTGGTGTTCATGTACGCCGACCAGCCGGGGCGGGCCGAGGAACTGTTCACCGCGGGCATGGCCGAGTGCGAGGAGAAGGGCTGGCGCGGCTCGCATCTGGCGCTGGGCAACGCGCTCTTCGGCTACATCCGCTACCGGAGGGGCTGCCTGGCCGAGGCCGAGGTGCTGGCCCGGGAGGGGCTGCGGATCGCCGAACGGGTGGAGGGAGCGGTGCCCGCCCAGTGGTTCGCCGTGGGCATCCTCGTCCAGACGCTGCTGGCCCGCGGCCGGACCGCCGCCGCACGCCGGCTCGCGGACACCTACCGGTACGGCGAGGTCGTCCCCAACGCCGTCATCTACCCCGACCCTCGCACCGTCCACGCCGAGCTGCTGCTGGCCGAGGGGCGGCACCGGGCGGCCGAGCGGCTGCTCACCCAGGTCGGCGACCGGCTCGACGAGCGCGGCTGGCGCAACCCCGCGTGGTGCCCCTGGCAGCTGCGTCTGGCCTCTGCCCTGGCCCCCACCGACCCCGGCCGGGCGGTGCGGCTGGCCCGGGACGCGGTCGCGCGGGCCCGGGACTTCGGCGCCGCCTCCGTGATCGGCCAGGCCCTGCACGCGGAGGCCGAGGCGACCGGCGGGGCGGCCGCGCTGGACCGGTACGCGGAGGCGGTCGCGGAGCTGGAGCGGTCCCCCGCGTCGTACGAACTGGCCCGCGCGCTGGTGGGGCACGGCGCCGCCCTGTCCCGAGGCGGCCGGCTGCCCGAGGCCGCCGACCGGCTCTACCAGGGGCTGGAACGGGCCGTGCACTGCGGTGCCGAAGGGCTGGCCGCCCGGGCCCGGGCGGAGCTGTCCGCGGCCGGGCTCCGGCCGCTGCCGCTGCGGTACGGGCAGACGGACGCGCTGACCGCGCGCGAACGCAAGGCCGCCGACCTGACGGCCCAGGGGGAGCCGGTGGCCGTGGTCGCCAAGGAACTGCGGCTCACCGAACAGGGCGTACGGCAGCTGCTGTCCTCGGTCTACCGCAAGCTCGGCACCGACCGGGCGGGCCTGGCCCGGGCGCTGGGTGCCTTCCCGCGGCCCCGGCGCTGACGGGGCGCGCGGGCGTACCCGCCCCGTCACCCCTGGGCACGTGCCTCGCCGCCGGCCGGCAGCCCCGTGGGGCCGGCCGCCGGGTCGCGGTGGCGGTAGCGGCGCTCGGGGCGGCCGGCGACCCCGTAGCGCAGGGAGACCTCGGCGCTGCCGACGGTGTGGAAGTACTCCAGGTAGCGTCGGGCGCTGACCCGGGAGACACCGGTCAGGGCCGCGCACTCGCTGGCGGACAGGGTGCCGTCGGCGGCGCGCAGGGTGCGCCCGATCAGTTCGGCGGTCTCCACGCTCATGCCCTTGGGCAGCGCCGGGGCCGCCGCGGGCGCCGCCGCTCCGGCCAGGACTCGGTCCACATCCGCCTGGCTGCGCACGACCGTGTCCCGCAGGCGTCCGCGCCGGGCGGCGTAGCGCTCCAGGCGGCCCCGCAGGTCCCCGAACTCGAACGGCTTGAGGAGGTAGTCGACGACGCCGTGCCGTACGGCGTCGCGGACGGCGTCCGCCTCCCTGGCCGCGCTGATGACCATCACGTCGCAGTCGTGGCCGGCGCTGCGCAGCCGGGGGATGACGTCGAGTCCGAACAGGTCCGGCAGGTACAGGTCGAGCAGGACCAGGTCGGGGCGGAGTTCGTCGACGGCGGTGACCGCCTGCTCGCCGGTGCCGGCGACGCCGACGACGCGGAAGGGCTCGACGCGCTCGACGAAGGCGCGGTGCACGCGAGCCACCATGAAGTCGTCGTCGACCACGAGGACGTCGATCGTCCGGGCGAGGCCGGGCAGACGGGCCGCGCCCGGCGCTCGGTCCGTTCGCCGGGGCCCGGGGGCGTCGCCGGTTCCGCGGGTGTCACGCCGGTCACGCGTACCGGGCGTACCACGCGTCCCATTCATCGTGCTGCTCCTTCCGCCACCGCGTCGGCGAGGTGGCTGACGGTCGTGCGTGCGGTGGACGTCGCCCCGTCCGGGGCGCCGGTCACCGAGATCTCACCGCCGTGACGTTCGCAGACCGGCCGGGTGAGCGCCAGACCGGTGCCGGGCTCGTCCTGCCGGGCGGCCCCGGTGGCGGAGCCGTGTGCGCAGTCCTCGCGGGCCGGTTCGGGTGCCGGGCCGGGCCCGGAGTCGCGGACGACGGTCTCCCCCGGCGGTCCGGTGACCGCAATGACCACAACCTCCGTTGGTTCCGCAAGGAAGACACGCCGTCCGGGCGCGGGCACCATGTGGCCGACGTCACGCCCCTCACCCCCCCCAGGGCTTCCCGTACCGATCGACGCAACGACAGGTGGTGGCATTCGTGCGCCTGCGTACTCCCCTCGCCCTGCTAGGGGCCGCCCTCCTCGTGCTGGTCGGGCCGCCGCTGCTGAAGACCGGCGACGGCGCCGACACCGGCACCCGGATACCGGGCCTGCGCTTCATGGTCCCCAACACCCCCGGCGGCGGTTACGACATCACCGCCCGCACGGCCGCGAAGAACGCCGAGGACGCCGGACTCACCCACGGCATCGAGGTGTTCAACCTGCCCGGCGCCGGCGGCACCGTCGGCCTGAGCCAGCTGGTGAGCGAGCACGGCAACGGCAGGCTCGCGATGTCCATGGGCCTGGGCGTGGTGGGTGCCGTCCGCTCCAACCACGCGCCCAGGACGCTCGCCGACACCACGCCGATCGCCCGGCTCACCGAGGAGCAGGATGTCGTCGTGGTCGCCGAGGACTCCCCGTTCCGGACCATCGACGAGCTGATCGCCGCCTGGAAGAAGGACCCGGGCAAGCTGCCGGTGGGCGGCGGTTCGTCGCCCGGCGGGCCCGACCATCTCGCGCCGATGCTGATGGCGCAGGCCGCCGGGATCAAGCCGAAGCAGGTCAACTACATCCCGTTCGACGGCGGTGGTGAGCTGCTCGCCTCGATCCTCGGCAACAAGGTCGGCTTCGGCGTCTCCGGCGTCGGCGAGTACCTGGACCAGATCGAGGCGGGCGAGCTGCGGGTGCTGGCGGTGACCGGCCCGGAGCGGGTGGAGGGGCTCGACGCGCCCACGCTCGTGGAGTCCGGCTACGACGTGGACTTCACCAACTGGCGCGGCATCGTCGCTCCGCCCGGCCTCACCGACGCCGAGCGCGACAAGCTGACCCGCCTGTTCGAGAAGCTGCACGACTCGCCGGAGTGGCGCGCGTCGATGGAGAGGAACGGCTGGGACGACGCCTTCCTCGGCGGCGAGGAGTTCGGCGCGTTCCTGGAGGCGCAGGACAGGCGCGTGGTGTCGGTGCTGAAGGAGCTGGGACTGTGACGACACGGACCGACCTGCCCGCCGCCGGGGCGTCCGAGAAGCGCTCGTGGCTGCGGGAGCACTCCGAACTGGGCGTGTGCGTCCTGCTGCTGGCCCTCGGTGTGCTGGTCCTGACCGACGCGCTCACCATGGACGTGGACATCACCCAGCGCGGGCCCGTGGGCCCCCGCACGGTGCCGGTCGTCGTCGGTGCCGGGCTGCTCGTCGTGGCCGCCCTGCTCGCGGTGGACGTGCTGCGCGGCGGCCGGGGCGAGGCCGAGGGCGGTGAGGACGTCGACCTGTCCGAGCCCGCCGACTGGCGCACGGTCCTGCTGCTCGCCGGGGTGTTCCTCGGTGCCGCCGTGCTGATCGAGCCGCTCGGCTTCCCCGTCGCCGGTGCGCTGCTGTTCTGGGGCGCCGCCTTCGCGCTCGGCAGCCGCCGCCTCGACCGCGATCCGCTGATCGCCGCGGTGCTCTCCCTCGTCACCTACCTCGTCTTCGACCACTTGCTCGGAGTTCCGCTGCCCGGCGGTCCGCTGATGGGAGTGCTGTGACATGGACACCCTCGACTCCCTGCTGAACGGCTTCGAGACCGCGCTGACCCCGCTCAACCTGCTGTGGGCGGCCCTCGGTGTACTGCTGGGCACGGCGATCGGCGTGCTGCCGGGCATCGGTCCCGCGATGGCGGTGGCGCTGCTGCTGCCGGTGACCTACGGACTGGACCCGGTCGCCGCGTTCATCATGTTCGCCGGCATCTACTACGGCGCCATGTTCGGCGGCTCGACGACCTCCATCCTGCTCAACACCCCCGGCGAGAGCGCCGCCGTCGTGGCGGCGATGGAGGGCAACCCGATGGCCAAGTCGGGGCGCGGCGCGCAGGCGCTCGCCGCCGCGGCCATCGGCCACTTCGCGGGCGGCATGGTCGGCACGATCCTGCTGGTGGCGCTCGCCCCGACGGTCGCCGGCCTGGCCGTGGACATCGGCGCGCCGGACTACTTCGCCATCATGGTGCTGGCGTTCATCGCGGTGACCTCCGTGCTGGGCTCGTCGCGGATCAGGGGCATGGCCTCCCTGCTGATCGGCCTCACGATCGGCCTGGTGGGCCTGGACCGGATGACCGGGCAGCAGCGGCTGACCTTCGGCTCGCTGCAACTGGCCGACGGCATCGACGTGGTGATCGTCGCGGTCGGTCTGTTCGCGATCGGCGAGGCGCTGTGGGTGGCGGCCCATCTGCGGCGCAGCCCTGAGGGCCCGATCCCGGTGGGCCGCCCGTGGCTCGGCCGGGGCGATGTGCGCCGGACCTGGAAGTCGTGGCTGCGCGGCCCGTTCATCGGCTTCCCGTTCGGTGCCATCCCGGCGGGCGGAGCGGAGATCCCCACCTTCCTGTCGTACGTCACGGAGAAGCGCCTGTCGAAGCACAAGGACGACTGGGGCAAGGGCGCCATCGAGGGCGTGGCCAGCCCGGAGTCGGCGGCGTCGGCCTCGGCGGCGGGCACGCTGGTGTCCATGCTGACCCTGGGCCTGCCGACGACGGCGGTCGCGGCCGTGATGCTGGCCGCCTTCCAGCAGTACGGCATCCAGCCCGGTCCGCTCCTCTTCGAGCGCGAGCCCGAGCTGGTGTGGGGTCTGATCGCCTCCCTCTTCGTCGGCATGGTGCTGCTGCTGGCGCTGAACCTGCCGCTGGCGCCGCTGTGGGCACGGCTGCTGCGCATTCCGCGGCCCTACCTGTACGCGGGCATCCTGTTCTTCGCGGCCGTCGGCGCCTACGCGGTCGGCGGTGAGGTCGTCGACCTGGTGACGCTGCTGGTCATCGGTCTGGTCGGGTTCGGTATGCGCCGCTACGGACTGCCGGTGCTGCCCGCCGTCATCGGCGTCATCCTCGGCCCGGCCGCCGAGCAGCAGTTGCGGCGCGCGCTCCAGATCAGCGACGGCAGCGTCAAGGGCCTGGTCGACACACCGTTCTCCGTGACGGTGTACGCGGTGATCGTGCTGCTGCTGGCCTGGCCGCTGCTGAAGCGGCTCGTGGTCCGCGGGCGCGGCCCGGACCGGCCGGGGTCCGGTGCGGCGGCCTGACCGGAGTCCGGTGCGGCGGCCGGGCCGGAGGCCGTGGTGACGGCCCGAGCGAGGCCGGTGAGCGAGGGGGGGCGGGTGCCCCCGTCCCCCTCGTGCGAGGCCTGGCTCCGCCGGTCAGTTGGCCGAACATGTGCGCTACATTTTGCAGCGCCTTGACCACGATCACCACGATCTCCTTCAACGACACGGAGCCGGCAGCCCCATGAGCGACATCGTCAACGGACTCGGCAGGACCACCGCGTACGGCGCCCTCGGCCTGGTTCTGCTGGTCCTCGGCATCGTCCTGGTCGACATCCTGTTGCCCGGAAGGCTCGGCCGGCAGATCTGGGAGGAGCGCAACCGCAACGCCGCCGTGGTACTCAGCTCCGCGCTGCTCGGCGTCGGCGGCATCGTGTTCACCTCGATCTGGACGACGTACGACGACTTCGGCAAGGGCCTGGTGTCCACCGCGGTGTTCGGGCTGCTGGGCCTGGTGATGATGGCCGTGGCGTTCCTGGTGCTGGACCTGATCACGCCGGGGCGGCTGGGCGCGACGCTGGTCGAACAGGAGCCGCACCCCGCGGTGTGGGTGACGGCGTCCTGCAACCTCGCGGTGTCGGCCGTCATGTGCGCCTCCATCGCCTGACCCGGGGCGGGCCCTTCCGCTACCGGAGCCGCCGGATGTCGCCGCGGACCCGGTAGAAGCCACCCGACGCCGGGTGCAGGGCGTCGACGACGTACCGTGCGCCCGGCTCCCGTATCGCCCGCGGGAACTGGACGTTCCACAACCGGTCGTAGCCCTCGGTCACCACGTGCACCCGCGTCCGGCCACCCTCCTGCACGCACTCGACGACCACCGACCCCGTGGGGACCGCGGCGACGGTCGCCACGGCGGCGGCCGCCGTGGCGGGCGCGTAGGTGGGCAGCGTGGCGGCGAGCTTGACGTCGCGGGCGACCGGCACCGAGCCCTGCTGGGCGGCCGTGACCGCGGCCTCGCTCGCGTCCACGCACACCAGGGAGCCGTCCGTGGTGACCAGGTAGAGCCGCTCGTCGCGGTACTGCATGGACAGCGCGGACCCACCGCCCGTGCCGAGCTTCCACAGCCGCGTGCCGTCCCGGTCGAAGCAGTACACCGAGGAGGCCGCGTCCCCCGCGAAGACGTACCGGCCGCCGGGTGAGGTGGCGCACGAGTACGCCGCGCTGTCGCAGCGGTACGTCGCCTCCAGGGCACCGGTCGCCTTGGAGAGCCGGTGGACGACCTGGTGGGCCGTCCCGGCGTACACCGCGTCGTCCTCCTGCCAGCCGAAGAGGACGCCGCCCTGGGTGCGGGTGTGCCACAACTCGGTGCCGCCGTCCGGGGCGTGGGCCGTCACACCGCGCGAGTGACCGTGGTACACGGCGCGGTCGTCGGCGCGCACCATCCAGGCGTGCTCACCGCGTCCGCCGCGCGCCCACTGGTGCTCGTCCTCGTGGTCGATGACGGTGAGCCGTCCGGCGCGGTCCGCGACGTTCAGCACGCCCTCGTGGATGTCGAGCCAGAAGATGTCGACGTCGGCGGCGATGTCGTAGGCGGCGAAGGGCAGTTTGGACGACAGGTCGTAGACCCGTCCGTCGTCGCAGCCCGCGTAGATCCAGAAGTCGTCGGCGACCAGGCACTTGACGCCGTCCGGCAGGTGGTAGCGGGCGAGGACCTCGCCGCCGTGCGCCAGCGTGAAGACGTCACCCGCCTGGTTGCCCACCCAGCAGTGCTCGTCGTCGATGTGGATGCCGAACGCGGAGGAGCCGGTGCGGAACCGCCACAGCACCGGGGCCACCGCGCGGGCCGTGGACGGTGCCGAGGTCACCTGGCGCCGCGTGACCGCGCGGGGCGCGCGCTGTCCCCGGACCGCCGGGGCGTACCCCTTGCGCACCTTCTCGCCGATCTTCCTGGCTGCGGCGGCCTGGGCCTTCTCGGCGGTCGGGAACGTCGACGTCTGGGTCTGCCCGGCGGCGCCGATGCGCCTGTAGCGCACGGACACGACCTGTCCCTCGACGGTGACTTCGTAGAACTTGTGCGCACCCCCGCCGTCCTGCGACAGCTCCAGATATGTCGTCGTCATCGCAGACCTCTCCCCCAGGCCGAGCCCCGCGGCGTGTTTCCGCGGGTTCCACTGCCTCGAACACTAGGGGCCACCACTGACAATCAATCCGCCCGCGGCGCGGGGTCCGCGCGACGTTGGGGTCCGCCGGCGTCCGTCGAGACAACCCAGACCAACCGGACAACGCGCCGCACCGAGCCAATTCGCCGGCGTGCAGGGGCTCGGACGCTGACGAGGCACGGTTGGTCGACGTCATCGCGCGCGACACTCGCGCGGAGCTCGACTCCGCTGTCGCCGAGACGACGAGCCTCCTCGTCTCGCTGAGGCGGGAACTACGAATCATCGCCGAGCTCTCCGGTCGCGACACGCTGCCACTACCTGGGAAGCGGAGGGACTCGAAAGCAGCCCGCGAAATCTCCGCCCGTTTTCTGGAGGCCATCGAGCCCCTTGCCGACGCTCTTCATCCGCCAGCCCCTCCGCTCGAGGCTCCAGGCGTCGTCTGCGCACCCGTATCGCTGGACCTCGAGCCGTACCTTCGTATCCTGTGATGGTTGCTTGAGGGCGGTGAGACCCTGCGTGTCCTCGGCTTCCCCGACGAGTTCCATGCCTTCGGTCCGATTTCTGCGATCCTCGGCGGAGCGAAGGAGAAGGTGGCGGCGGCGATGGACAAGGCTGTGGCGAAGACACTGGTCGCCGTCACGGACCGCCGCGTCATCACGGCCAGGGCGAGTGCATTCCTTGAGCGAGGCGAGGTCCGTCGGGACATCCCGATCGACCAAGTGCGATACGTCCGGGCAGCGACTGCACAGGACGAAGGCGCGCGCTTGGCAGTCGACCTCATCACGCGCGACGAGAGCATCCGGTGGCTCTTCCGCGCTGAGATCGACAACACCGAAGTGGACGCGCTCGCCGCCGTGCTCGCCGAGTCGATGACCATCCCGGACGTTGAACGCGAGGAGCTTCGACGGCGGCGCCACGCCGCCATCGAGGCGGGCCGCTGATCACCGCAGCCCTTTTCATGTGCGCGCACTGGGTGCCACACCCGTGCCGTACCGTGCCGCTCATCACCGCTGACCTTTGCCTGTGGGGCAGGCCGACCTCTTCAGCGAGGTGTGCGCGGGCCCACTGATCACGGTGGCGGACCTGACCACGGCGGGCATCCTTCCCGTGCCCACCGAGGTGACCAGGGCGTTGAAGGCGCTATCGGACGCGGCCGGTTTCAGGCAGCGGGACGAAGTCACTGCGGTGTCCCCTCCGGTTCATCAGCCGCACACGGGTGGATGTACCCGCCCTCGTCGAACGGTGTGAACCACGCCTTCAACACCATGGGCGCGACTCCGACAGCCGCCCCGACGGCGCTGTCGTCAATCCCGTCCATGGAATCGTCGTAGAGCCACTCGTGGTCCATGTCCTCGTAGACGTTGTCAGCGAAAGTGTCGAGCGCAGCCGAGACACCGTCGTTGAGCATTCCGAATGTCTCCAGGGCCACGTTCGTCGCATTCAGCAGCAGCCTCAGGGCGAGTTCCTCGGCGACACAGCTCAACCGCTGGAAGCTGCCGTCCGTGAAGCGGGTGGTCATCGCGATCACCGTCACGAGGAAGCGGCGGGCGAAACGGGCGTCGTACTGGAGTGCGTATCGCTGGGGAAGGTCCTCGAAGTGCCACAAGACCCCGTCGCATTGGGCGGCGTCGGTGTCCTCCTCCGTCAGGGTCTGCACGTCCTGGAACAGCTGGTCCACCAAGGTGTCCGTCGTGTACACCAATGCGCCGGCAGCGAGTTTGGCGTCCTCCGGCGAGACGGCGAACTCGCCGTGCCCGTCTTCTTCCTCGTCGTCTGCGTCGTCGAGGACGCCGAACATCACGGGAGGGAAGGAGCGCAGCTCGCCTGCCAGTGCCAGCATCCGACCGCGTACTGTCTCGGTCCTCGCTTCGGCGTCGTAGCTCTCTTTGTCGTCCTCGGCTGTGTGACGCTCGGTATGCCGGGCCTTACGGTCGGCCGGGTCATCGGGCGGGGCGTCAGGGCCGTCGGCGGCCTCGAGACTCTCCTGAGCTCCGGGTGGAGTTCGACCTCGCATCGCTCGATCTGCCAGTGCGCCAGCAGCTCGGACCGTTCCAGCAGTTCGCCCACGACCGATCGCACCGCCTCCTCGGCGAATTCCAGGGCCGGCGCATCCACGAACACTTTCAGCAGCGCTCCACCCGGGTAGACGGCCACGATGCTGTCGAGGAGATCGGCTTCCATGCCGTCGGGACCCTCGATGGCATGGACCGAGTCGAAACCGTCCTCGATGAGCGCCACGGCGCCGGCGCGCTGGAGCGGGTCCATCTCCGGAGTGTCGTCCGGGATGTGTGCGTCCACGGTCACTACGTATGTCACGTGTCCGATCCTGGCAGGGAAGTCCCAGGCGACGGAGAAGAATCCGCGCGATCAGGGCCACCATGCCCGGAGCATGAAGAGGGATCGACGGCCACGAGGGAGACGAGCCGCTGCCCGTCCGCCTCCTCAGACTCGGCCAGAGGGTGCGGCGGCACGGCGCCCGGGAGCGATCGTGGTCAGCCGAGGAACGACAGCCGGACCTGGCGGTTCTCGTTGTCGACGTTGGTGTCCACCAGGCACACCGACTGCCAGGTCCCCGTCTCCAGCCGGCCGCCGACCACGGGCAGGGTGGCGTGCGGGGGCACGAAGGCGGGCAGGACGTGGTCGCGGCCGTGGCCGGGGTGGCCGTGGCGGTGCTGCCAGCGGTCGTCGGCGGGCAGCAGGCTGTGCAGGGCGGCCAGCAGGTCGTCGTCGCTGCCGGCGCCCGTCTCGATGATCGCGATCCCGGCGGTGGCGTGCGGGACGAAGACGTTGAGGAGCCCGTCGCGGCCGGCCGCCGCCTCCCGCAGGAAGGACTCGCAGTCGCCGGTGATGTCGACGACCCTCTCCGTGGAGCCGGTGGCGAGGTTGAGGACCCGGGTGGTGAAGGCATCTGACATGGTTCCCATCCTGACGCACGGGGCGGGCCGGGGCACGAAGGGACCACCGCCGGGGGCCGGGAAGATCCGTCATCGGCCCACTGTTGGTAGACACGTGAACAACACACACGAGGTCGAGGTCGTCGTCGTGGGCGCGGGTCAGGCGGGGCTGTCCAGCGCCTATCACCTGCGCCGCGCCGGTTTCGAGCCGGAGCGCGACTTCGTGGTGCTCGACCACTCCCCCGGCCCGGGCGGCGCCTGGCAGTTCCGCTGGCCGTCGCTGACGTACGGCAGGGTGAACGGGATGCACGCCCTGCCGGGCATGGAGCTGACCGGCGCCGATCCGGACCGGCCGTCGGCGGATGTCGTCTCCGAGTACTTCGCCGCGTACGAGCGCGCCTTCGGCCTGCGGGTACGACGGCCCGTCGACGTCCGTGCGGTGCGCGAGGGCGACGGTGGGCGGCTGCGTGTCGAGACATCGGCCGGGGTCTGGTCGACCCGGGCGCTGATCAACGCGACCGGAACCTGGGACCGGCCCTTCTGGCCCTGCTACCCGGGGCAGGAGACCTTCCGGGGCCGACAGCTGCACACGGCGCAGTACGCCGGTCCCGAGGAGTTCGCCGGGCAGCGGGTGGTCGTGGTCGGCGGGGGCGCCTCGGGCACCCAGCACCTGCTGGAGATCGCTCCGCACGCCGCTGCCACCACCTGGGTGACGCGGGGCGCCCGCCCGTCTTCCGGGAGGGGCCCTTCGACGAGGACGCGGGCCGGGCGGCGGTGGCGCTCGTGGAGCAGCGGGTGCGGCGGGGGCTGCCGCCGACGAGCGTGGTGTCGGTGACGGGGCTGCCGCTCAACGACGCGATCCGGGCGGGCATCGACTCCGGTGTCCTGGACCGCCGGCCCGTGTTCGACCGGATCACGCCCGACGGCGTCGCGTGGGCGGACGGGCGGCGGGTGGCCGCCGACGTCATTCTGTGGGCGACCGGGTTCCGGGCCGCTGTCGACCATCTGGCGCCGTTGCGCCTGCGTGAGCCGGGCGGCGGCATCCGCGTCGACGGCACGCGCGCGGTCGCCGATCCGCGGGTCCACCTCGTGGGCTACGGGCCGTCGGCCAGCACCATCGGCGCGAACCGGGCGGGGCGCGCGGCCGTGCGGGACATCAAGCGGCTGCCGGCCATGACGGAACGGGCCGCCGCGTGATGCCCCGCCGGGTCAGCCGGCCGCCTTGGGCGCGGCCTTGCGCTGGTTCTCGTTGAACTCCGCGACGTTGCGCTGGTGCTCCTTGTAGTCGGCGGTGAAGCGGGTGTCGCCCGGCTTGACCGTGACGAAGTAGAGCCAGTCCCCCGGCGTCGGGTTGATGGCGGCGCGCATCGCCTCCTCGCCCGGATTGTCGATCGGCGTGGGCGGCAGTCCCATGCGCTGGTACGAGTTGTAGGGGCTGTCGATCTTCGTGTCCTTGACGGTCGTCGTCAGCGTGGAGCGGTTCAGCGCGTAGTTGATGGTGGAGTCCATCTGCAACGGCATACCGCGTTCCAGCCGGTTGAAGACGACTCGGGCCACCTTGCCCATGTCGGCCTCGGTGGCCGCCTCGGCCTGGACGATGCTGGCGATCGTGACGGCCTGGTAGACGTTCATGGCGTTGCGCTGGGCGCCGGCGGCGACCGGGGCCCCGTGGAACTTCTCGTTGGCCTTGTCGACCATGGCCGACAGCAGCTGCTCCGGAGTGGCCCGCTTCCCCTTCTCCTCCAGGGGGTACGTCGCCGGGAAGAGGTAGCCCTCGGGGTTGCCCTCCGCGTCGTTCGGCAGCTTCAGACGCGCCTTGGGGAGGGACTTCTTGGTGGTGCCGGGCGGCAGTTCGAGTGCCTTGTCGACGGCCTGGTAGACCTGCGTCGCGCGCCAGCCCTCGGGAATCACCAGCGAGGTGGGACGGGAGTCCTCCTCCCCGCCCATGGTCAGCAGCGGCACCGCCACGGCGGTGCCGGCCACGACGGCTCCGGTCGCGATCAGGGCGATACGGCCCCGGCGCGTCAGTCGAATCGTGCTCCTCGTGCTCCGTGGCGGAGTGTTCATCTGCATGCGGGCACGGTAACCCGCATATCGTCACAAACCTGGCATATCGTCATTTTGTCGGCTCCAGTCGGGCGTCGCGCCGGACCAGGGCGGCGTAGCGCCCGTCCCGCTCCAGCAACTCCTCGTGGGTGCCGCGTTCGGCCACGCGACCGGAGTCGAGGACCACGATCTGGTCGGCGGCCCGGACCGTGGACAGGCGGTGGGCGATGGTCAGCGTGGTGCGGTTGACGGACAGCGCCTCGACGGCCCGCTGCACGGCGGCCTCGGTGCGGGTGTCCAGCGCGCTGGTGGCCTCGTCGAGGATCAGGACGGGCGGGTCGCGCAGGATGGTGCGCGCGATGGCCAGGCGCTGCTTCTCGCCACCGGAGAAGCGGTGGCCGCGCTCGCCGACGACCGTGTCGTAACCGTCGGGGAGGGACGCGATGTGGTCGTGGATCTGGGCCGCCTTCGCCGCCTCGACCAGTTCCCCGTCGGTGGCGTCCGGCTTGGCGAAGCGCAGGTTGTCGGCGACGGAGGCGTGGAAGAGGTACGTCTCCTGCGAGACGACGCCCACCGCGCGCGCGAGGGTGTCGAAGTCCAGGTCGCGCACGTCGACCCCGTCCAGGGTGACCCGGCCTCCGGTCACGTCGTAGAGCCGGGGCACCAGGTGGCCGAGGGTGGACTTGCCGGCGCCGGTCGGGCCGACGACGGCCAGGCTGCCGCCCGCGGGGACGGTGATGTCGATGCCGTCGAGGACGGCCCCGCCCTTGCCGTCGTAGCGGAATTCGACGTTCTCGAAGCGGACCTCGCCCTTGATGCGGTCGAGACGGACGGGGTTCTCGCGCTCGGTGATGTCGATCGGCAGGTCCAGGTACTCGAAGATGCGCTGGAACAGCGCGAGCGAGGTCTGGATCTGGACACCGGTGGACAGCAGGCTGACGGTCGGCCGGAACAGGCCCTGCTGGAGCGAGACGAAGGCGACGATCGTGCCGATGGAGACGCCGGGGCCGCCGAGCTGGAGAGCCAGGCCCGCGGTCCAGTAGATGACGGCGGGCATGGCGGCCATGACGATCGTGATGACGGCCATGCGCCAGCGGCCCGCCATGTTGGCCTTCACTTCCAGGTCCACCAGGCCCTCGGACTCCTCCGCGAAGGCGCGGGTGAGCGAGTCGGAGCGGCCCATGGTCCGGCCGAGCAGGATGCCGCTGACGGAGAGCGACTCGGTCACCGTGGCGGCCATGACGGCCATCTGCTTCTGGCGCCGGGTGGTGATCTTCTTGCGCTCGTTGCCGACGCGGCGGCTGATCCACACGAACACCGGCAGCAGCAGGAGCGTGACCACGGTCAGGCGCCAGTCGAGGACGACCATGGCGGCGATCGTGGCGACCACGCTGGTGAGGTTGGAGACCAGGGAGGTGGCGGTGGAGGTGACGGTGGCCTGCATACCGCCGATGTCGTTGGCGATGCGGGACTGGACCTCGCCGGTGCGGGTGCGGGTGAAGAAGGCGAGCGACATGCGCTGCAGACGGCCGTAGACCGCGGTGCGCAGGTCGTGCATGACGCGCTGGCCGACCGTCGTGGAGATCAGCGTCTGCAGCACGCCGAAGACGCTGGTGAGCACGGCGCCGAGGATCATGCCGAGGGCGAGCAGGCTGAGCAGGCCGGTGCGCCCCTCGGGGATCGCGACGTCCAGGATCTCCTTCAGCAGGAAGGGCGTGGCGACCGACACCAGCGACGAGGCGCCGACCAGCAGTCCGACGACGGCGAGCCGGCCCCGGTAGGGACGGAAGAGCTTCAGGATGCGACGCACCTGCCGGGGCTGCTCCTTCGCGCCGGCGGGCGGGCTCCAGGCGGGTTCGTGATCGGGGTGCATGGGCTCCTACGAGGGGCGACATGTCGACAGGGAGGCAGGCGCAGCCTTGCGGCGGGCGGCGTCCGCGCCGAGCGAGGACCTTACGGATCGTAGCTCATTGTTACCTATACTCACAATGAACGTCGTCCTGATACTGTTCCGGCATGACCGCCTCCGACCACGACGGCCTGCTCGCCGAGCAGTTGCTGCGGCTCACCCGCCGTGTGCACCGCATCCAGAAGCACCATCTGGAGCGGCGCGGCCTGGGCGTCACACCGGCCCAGTCCCGGCTGCTGCGCACGCTCGCCCACTACGGCTCGCCGCCGCGCATGGCCGATCTGGCCGCGCGCCTGGAGGTGGTGCCCCGTGCGGTGACGACGCTGGTGGACGGGCTGGAGGCGGCCGGGAAGGTGCGACGGGTGCCGGACCCGGCCAACCGCCGGGTGATCCGGATCGAGTTGACCGACGACGGGCTCGCGACCCTGCGGGAGCTGCACGCCGCGCGACGGTCGGCGGCGGAGGAGATCCTCGCCCCGCTGACGGACGAACAGCGGGGCACGCTGGGCGGACTGCTGGACACGCTGGTCGACGGGGACGCCGTGGCGCACGGCCGGCCTGCGGGACCGTAGTCCGGCCCTGGCCGGAAGGCCGGGTCAGGACTTCAGTTCCGCCCGGTCTCCCATGACGATGACGGGGTGCCGGGCCGGGTCCAGGGTGCGCAGCAGGTGCTCCATCGCCGGCCGGGGGAGGCTGACGCACGCCGACGTGCCGCTGCCGTGGTCCAGGTGCAGCCAGATCCCGCCGCCCCTGGACGCGCCCTCGGGGCGGGTCGGGTCGTTCGGCGGCGTGCCCTTGACGCGGTTGTAGTCGATGGCGATGACGTAGTCGAAGTCGTGCCAGTACGCCTTGTCCCACCAGCGCGGCGCCGCGAAGGCGGCGGACCGGGTGTACGGCAGCCTGGCGCCCGGGTCCGGCAGGACGCCGCCGGCGTCGCTGAGCGTGAACACGCCCACGGGGCTGCGCTTGTCGTTCTCGTGGTGGTCGGTCGTCCACCCCTTGGTGCCGTTGTGCGCCGGCCAGCTGTGCGACCGGTGCCAGCGGGAGCCCTGCTTCGTGTAGAGCACGACCGTGGAGTCCGCGGAGTTCCTGCCGTCTCCGTACACCGCGACGACCTGGCGGGACGCGGCCGGGATGCGCTGCCGGTACCGCTCGCCGATGCCCGGGAGGCGCGTCGGGCCGGCGGTGCCGCGGGATTCGGCCGTGGCACCGCCCGAGGGCCGGTGCGCTCCGGGATCCGGGGCGGGCCCGTCCCCGCCGCCACAGCCGGAGAGCGTCAGCAGGGCCCCCAGGGCCACCGCAGCGACCCTCGTCCGCACAGCACCGCCGTTCTGCATCGCCCCATCGTCGCACCCGGCGTCGCACTCGTCGCCGGGCGCCCCCGCCGAGTGGTGGCTCGCGCACCATGCCGGACCGTGCCGCACGGCAGCCGGATCCGCACGCCCCCGCGGAAAACCGGTTGCCTTCCGGCACGCTGCGGCGCGAACCTTTCACGGTTTGCAAGCACTTGCTGCCGTGCGCCACGGCATCCCCCGACCCGAGCCACTGGGACGTCATGCAGATCCAAGACCTTCCGTATCCCGACCCGGGGGTGCCGGACGCACGCTCCGGACCCCGCTTCCTGTGGTGGCTCTTCCGGAACCAGCTGCGCGGTCAGCTCAGGTCCCTGGCCTGGGGGCTGCTGCACTTCGCCTCCGTGTCCTCGCTGCCCTTCTGCGTGGGTCTCGCCGTTCAGGCCGTCGTCGACCGCGACGGAGGTGGCCTCGCCCTGGCCGGTGCCCTGATGGCGCTGGCGTGCGTCGGCAACGCCCTCGGCGACACCTTCCTGCACCGCGCCGCGGTCACCAACTGGATCACCGCCGCGGCCCGCGTCCAGCAGCTGCTGGCCCGCAAGGCGGCCGTGCTGGGCTCCGCCCTCACCCGGCGCGTCGCCGCCGGTGAAGTGGTCGCCGTGTCCACCGGTGACGTCGAGAAGATCGGCTGGTTCGTCGAGGCCGTGTCCCGCTTCACGGCGGCGGCGCTGACCATCGTGCTGGTCTGCGTGGGCCTCGTCGTCTACCACCCGGCCCTCGGCGCCGTCGTCGCCCTGGGGCTGCCGGTGCTGGCCCTCGCGGTGCTGCCTCTGCTGCCCCGGGCCACCCGGCGCGCCGACATCCAGCGCGAGAAGGCCGGCCGCGCCACCGAACTCGCCTCGGACACCGTCGCGGGGCTGCGGGTGCTGCGCGGCATCGGCGGCGAGGAGCTGTTCCTCGGCCGCTACCGCCGCGCCTCGCAGGAGGTCCGCCGGGCGGCCGTGCGCAGCGCCCGGATGTGGGCCCTGATCTCGGCGATCCAGGTGCTGCTGCCGGGGCTGCTGCTGATCGCCGTGGTCTGGTACGGCGTCCACCTGGCCCGCCAGGGCCGCATCGGCGTCGGCGAACTCGTCACCGTCTACAGCTCCGTCATGATCCTCACCTACCCGCTGCGGCACGTCGAGGAGATCGCCATGGCGTACTCCTTCTCACGGCCCTCGGCCAAGCGGGCCGCGCGCGTGCTGTCGCTGCAACGGGCCACGGACACCGCCGGCTCGCGGGCGGCCGACGCCCCGTCCGGCGACCTGTACGACCCGGCCACCGGTCTGCGGGCGCCGACGGGCCGGCTCACGGCCGTGGTGTGCGGCGACCCGGACGCGGCGGGCCGGCTGGCGGAACGGCTCGGCGGGCACCCCGCCGAGGAGAGCCCGTCGGTGCTGCTGGGCGGCGTGCCGCTGGACGAACTGCCGCTGGACTCCGCGCGCACCGCCGTCCTGGTCCAGGACAAGGACCCCGTACTGCTGTCCGGCACCCTGCGCGAGCTGCTCGACGTGCCCGCCTCCGGTGCCGTCGGCGCCGAGGAGGCGCTGGCCGCGGCACAGTGCGAGGACATCCTGGCTGCGCTCGTGCAGGGCTCGCTCGGCACGGAGGACCCGATGGACGCCCGGATCACCGAACGCGGCCGCTCGCTGTCGGGCGGCCAGCGCCAGCGGCTCGCGCTGGCCCGGTCCCTGATCACGGACCCGCAGGTGCTGGTCCTGGACGAGCCGACCTCCGCCGTCGACTCGCACACGGAGGCGCGGATCGCGGAGGGGCTGCGGGGACTGCGCGCGGGGCGCACGACCGTGGTCTTCACCTCGTCGCCGCTGCTGCTGGACCGCGCCGAGCAGGTCGTGTTCCTCCACGACGGCGAGGCCGCGGCCGTCGGCACCCACCGCGACCTCGTGCACACCGAGCCGCGGTACCGCGCCGTGGTGACCCGCGAGACCGGCGACGAGGCCGCGGCCCGGAAGGTCCTGGGCGGCCACGGCGTGCTCGACGAGGACGTACTGCACCGACTGGAAGAGATCGAGGAGACGGCATGATCGGCGTGGCGCCACCGTCCTACGACCCGGCGGCACCGACGACGGCGAGCACCCTGCCCATCGGCGCCCCCGCGACCGTACGGGCGTACGTGGCGGAGCTGCTGCGGCGGCACCGCCGCGCGTTCCTGCTCCTCGTCACCGTCAACACCATCGCCGTGATCGCCTCGATGGTGGGTCCCTACCTGCTGGGCGGGCTGGTGGAGCGGGTCTCCGACGGAGCCCGCGAGCTGCGTCCGGGGCTCACCGCCACGCTGTTCGTGCTGGCGCTCCTCGTCCATGCCGCGTTCGTGCGCCAGGTGCGGTTGCGGGGCGCGATGCTCGGCGAGCGGATGCTGGCCGATCTGCGCGAGGACTTCCTCGTCCGCTCGGTCGGTCTGCCGCCGGGCGTGCTGGAGCGGGCGGGCACCGGTGATCTGCTGTCCCGGATCACGACGGACATCGACCGGCTGGGCAACGCCATGCGCGAGGCCGTGCCCCAGCTCGCGATCGGCGTGGTGTGGGTGGTGCTGCTGCTCGGCGGGCTCGTCGTCACGGCACCGCCGCTGGCGCCGGCCGTGCTGCTCGCCGTGCCGCTGCTGGTCGTGGGCTGCCGCTGGTACTTCCGGCGGGCTCCCGCCGCCTACCGCTCGGAGGCCGCCGGATACGCCGCCGTGGCCGCCGCGTTCGCCGAGACCGTGGACGCCGGGCGCACCGTGGAAGCGCACCGCCTCGCCGCCCGCCGGGTGGAGCTGTCGGACCGCCGGATCAAGGAGTGGACGGCCTGGGAGCGCTACACCCTCTGGCTCCGGTCGGTCCTCTTCCCGGTCATCAACGTCACCCATGTGACGGTGCTGGCCTCCGTCACGCTGATCGGCGGTGTCTTCGTCCTTCAGGGCTGGATCGGGGTCGGTCAGCTGACGACGGGCGCGCTGATCGCCCAGATGCTCGTCGACCCGGTGGGCCTGATCCTGCGCTGGTACGACGAGCTGCAGGTGGCCCAGGTGTCGCTGGCCCGGCTGGTCGGCGTCCGGGACATCGAGCCGGACGCCGGTGACACGGAACTGGCACCGCGCGGTCGCGACGTGCACGCCGACCGGGTGCGCTTCGGCTACCTCGAAGGCGTGGACGTGCTGCGCAAGGTGTCCCTGGAGGTCGCCCCCGGCACCCGGCTGGCGCTGGTCGGCCCGTCGGGCGCCGGCAAGTCCACCCTGGGCCGGCTGCTCGCCGGCATCTACGCACCCCGCGACGGACGGATCACCCTGGGCGGCGCGGAGCTGTCCCGGATGACCGCCGAACGGGTCCGCTCGCACGTCGCCCTGGTCAACCAGGAGCACCACGTGTTCGTGGGCTCCCTGCGCGACAACCTCCGGCTCGCCCTCCCCCACTCCCGGCTCCACCCGGGCGCGGAGAGACCCGTCCACGCCGACGACGCCGAACTGTGGGCGGCGCTGAGCGCGGTCGACGCGGACGGCTGGGCGCGCGCCCTCGACGACGGTCTGGACACCGGGGTCGGCTCCGGCGGCTTCGCGCTCACTCCGGCGCAGGCCCAGCAGATCGCGCTGGCCCGGCTGGTGCTGGCCGACCCGCACACCCTGGTGCTCGACGAGGCGACGTCGCTGCTCGACCCCCGGGCGGCCCGTCACCTGGAGCGGTCCCTGGCGCGGGTGCTGGACGGCCGGACGGTCGTCGCCATCGCCCACCGCCTGCACACCGCCCATGACGCGGACGTCATCGCCGTGGTCGAGAACGGCAGGATCAGCGAGCTGGGCAGCCACGACGAACTGGTCGCGGCGGACGGCGCCTATGCGGCCCTGTGGCGCTCGTGGCACGGCTGACCGGTTCCGCAGTGCCGGAAGGGACAGTGGCAGCTACTGTTCGGAGTCATTGCGGAGGGGCATGCACTCCTCGGCGGACCCGGCAGCTGCTTCAGCTGCTCGGCTCCCGCGCGCGGCCCTCTCTGTGAACCTCGCCGCCTTCAACGAACAGGTTGTTCGGTGATCCATCGGGCGGCGAGGAGTCCGGATGCCGCGGTGAGGACGGCGGCGGCGATGACGGTGGCGTTCAGGCCGAGGGCGTCGGCGAGGACGCCGGCTACGAGAGCCCCGGCGGCGTAGCCGATGTCCCGCCAGAACCGGTACGTCCCCAGGGCGTTGGCCCGCCACGCCGGGTGGGCGTGGTCGGAGATGGACGCGATGAGGGCCGGGTAGACCATGGCGGTGCCCAGGCCGAGGAAGACCGCAGAGAGGATGCCCGCGAGCAGCGGACGGTCCAGCAGGGCCAGGGCGAGGACGAAGCCGACGGCCTGGACGAGCATCCCGTAGACGATGAGCGGTTTGCGGCCGATGCGGTCGGCGAGGTGGCCGGTGGAGATCTGCCCAAGGCCCCACAGGATCGGGTAGAGGCCCTTGATCAGGCCGACGGCGGCGAGTCCGAGGCCGTGGTGGGTGAAGAGGAGCGGGAAGACGCCCCAGGTGAGGCCGTCGTTCAGGTTGTTGATCAGCCCGGCCTGGCTGGTGCCGCGCAGGGAGCGGTTGCGCCAGGAGGTGCGGGCGAACGTGGCTTTCAGGCCGGTGTCTTCGTCGGTGGGCAGGGGCTTGGTGTGGTTGGCCAGTTCCAGGGCGACGTGGGCGGCGGTGTCGCGGACGGCGAGGGCAAGGGCGAGGCCGGCTGCGACGAAGACGACGCCGATGAGTTCGGGCACGGGGCGCAGGCCGTAGCCGGTGGCGAGGTAGCCGGTGAGCAGGGCGGTGACGCCGACCGCGGTGTAGCCGGCGGCTTCGTTCAGGCCGGTGGCGAGCCCGCGGCGGGAGGGGCCGACCAGGTCGATCTTCATGTTGACGGTCATCGACCAGGTCAGGCCCTGGTTGAGGCCGAGCAGGACGTTGGCGGCGACGATCCAGCCCCAGGACGGTGCGTAGGCGAGGGCGAAGGGGACGGGGATGCCGAGCAGCCAGCCGGCCACGAGCAGCTGCTTGCGGTGGAAGCGGGCGGTGAGCGCCCCGGCGGCGAGGTTGGTGAACGCCTTGGTGAGGCCGAAGGCGATGATGAAGGAGAAGATGGCCAGGTCGCTGGTCAGGCCGAAGGTCTCGGAGCCGATGAGCGGGACGGTGGTGCGTTCCAGGCCGACCAGGCCGCCGACACAGATGTTGACGATGACCAGCAGGGTGAACTGCAGCCAGTTCTGCCGCAGACCCAACTGGACAGGCCGCCCGGACGCGTCGGTCGTGGTGGTGGGCGGCGTGACGTTCACGAGCGCGCGTCCTGCGGGTCCTGGACAAGCTGCTGGCCGTGGGCGGCGGTGTAGTCGTCCGGTCCGCCGTCGAGGACGGCGACATCGGTGTGGCCGGCGCGCTCCAGGAGGCTGGCGGCGGTCATGGCGCGCTCTCCGTGCCCGCAGGCCACGACCGGTCCGGTCGGGGCGTCGGCGGCGGCTTCGTTCAGGGCGCCGAGTTCGATGTGCACCGCGCCAGGGACGTGCCCTGCGGCGAACTCGGCTTCCTGCCGGACATCGACGTAGGGGCGGCCGGCGGCACGGTCGGCAGTGAGGAACGCAGTGGCGGCCTGGGCGTTGCCGTCGGCGAGCCAGGCGGTCATGCCGCCCGCGAGACGGCCGGCGAGACGCTCATGGCCGATCTTGTACGCCTGCCAGACGATCTCGCTCAGGTCCTGGCCGTCGTCGGTGACGAACGCGAGGGGCGCGGTGTCGGGCAGGAGCCAGCCGAGCCAGGTGGCGAACTGGTCGCGCAACGGGATGGACAGGGAGCCGGGGATGTGGCCGGCGGCGTAGTCGGCGGCCGGGCGGACGTCGACGACGTGACCGCCGTCGTCCATCAGGGCCCGGACCTGCTGCGCGGACAGGGCGGGCAGCGTCGGCTGCGCGGTCAGCACAGCCGGGCCGCGCCGGTTGATCTCGCCGAGGCGGTCGAAGTAGGCGGGGTAGGTGCCCAGGCTCGCGATCAGCTGGGCCACGAAGCTGTCCTCGTCGGGTGCGGCAAGCAGCGGGTTGGCCTGCTTCTGCGCGCCGATGGTGGTGGTGCGCTCGGTGCCGGGCGGAGCGGAGCAGAAGGATCCGGCGCCGTGGGTGGGCCAGACCGCGGTCTCGTCCGGCAGCGCGGTCAGCCGCTTGAGCGACCGGTACTGGGCGCGGGCGAGTTCCTCGGTGCGCTCCGGGCCGAGGAGGTCGGTGCGGGCGGCGGAGTTCACGATCAGCGACCCGCCGGTGAACACCCCGAGCTGGTGGGAGCCGTCGAGGACCAGGAAGGACAGGTGCTCATCGGTGTGACCGGGGGTGGCCAGGGCCCGCAGCGTGAGCCCGCCGAGGTCGACCTCGTCGCCGTCGGCCAGGCGCTGGTGGTCGAAGGCGCGCCGTCCGGCGGCGGAGGCCAGGATCGTGGCGCCGGTGTCGTGCCCGAGCTGGACGGCGCCGGAGAGGAAGTCGGCGTGCAAGTGCGTATCCGCGGCGAACGCGATGTGCAGCCCCCGCCGCTCGGCTGCCGCCCGCAGCGCGCGCAGGTCACGGCCGGCGTCCATGGCCAGGGCGCGTCCGTCGCCGAGGTCGAGCAGATAGGCGCTGTTGCCCAGCCCTTCGTCGACCAGCGGTATCAAGTGATCGTCCGCGAAGCCCACGGCGTCCTCCAGGATCTCGGGAACGGAGGCGTGCGGTCACACCCACCAGACTCAACTACAATAATCCATGGATTTATGGAGGATGTCATGGCGGAGCACACGAAGAGCGCGACGAAGGCGCGGTTGTATGACGCGTTCGCGGCCAGCGGCAAGGCGCTGGCCAGCGGAAAGCGCCTGGAGCTGCTCGATCTGCTGGCCCAGGGCGAGCGCACCGTGGACGCGCTGGCCAAGGCGTCCGGGCTGAATCTGACGACCGCCTCGGCGCACCTGCAGACCCTCAAGCAGGCCGGGTTCGTCACCACCCGCCGTGAAGGCGTACGCATCCACTACCGCCTCGCCGGCGATGACGTCGCCCAGCTGTTCGCGCTGCTGCGCAAGGTCGCCGAGGCCCACCAGGCCGCTGTCCCCGCCGCTCGCGACGCCTACCTCGGCCGGGACGGCGCGGCCGAGGTCACCCGCGAGGAGCTCCGGGCCCGCATCGAGGCCGGCGACGTCGTCGTGCTCGACGTGCGACCGACGGAGGAGTACCAGGCCGGGCACATCCCCGGCGCCGTCTCCATCCCGGTCGAGGAACTGGCCGGGCGGATCAACGAGCTGCCCGAGGACACCGAGATCGTCGTGTACTGCCGTGGCGAGTACTGCGTCCTCGCCTACGACGCGGTGCGGCTGCTGACCGACCGGGGCCGCCGGGCGATCCGCCTCGACGACGGCATGCTCGAGTGGCGCCTGTCCGAGATGCCCGTCGACGCGGCGGATCTCACGTGAGCGCCCCGGGCGGCGGGGCGCGCGTGGCCCGAGCACTGTCCGGGCCCGGCCACGGGCGGGCAGAAGCGGATCGTGGACCTGCAGATGCGGGGTGGCGGCGGGATGCCCAGCGCCGTCCTCGACGCGGAGGCGACCGAAACCGCGGCGGTGGCGGACCGGCTGAAGCTGTTCGCCATCGCCCCCGGCCTCGGCGGTGTCAAGTCCCTGATCACCCAGCCCGTCCCACCGCCACCACGGCCTGGATGCGGACGAGCACGCCCGGCGCGGCATCGCCGACAGCATGATCCGCCTGTCCGTCGGCCCGGGAGACGCCGACGGCCTCATCGCCGGCCCCCTCCAGACCCTCAACGCGGGCTGCCGTTCCTCCTGCTCACCACCCCGGTTCCCGAGCACACCGGGCTGGTGAGCGACCGTCGGTACGAAAACCCTGGCACTCCCGTCGCCCCGGCCCGGCACGACCAGCAGTGACACCCCCGGCCTTCCGACCCCACCGGCCCCGCCCCTTCCACTCCCTGCCGCCCGGAGAGACATGACCAGCACCGCGCCAGTCAGCACGACGGCCTCCATGGCCGACACCGGCCAAGCACAGCGCCGTATCCTGCGCGTCCTGGTCGCCTCCCAGGTCCTCAGCGGCGCCGGCCTCGCCGCCGGCGTCACCGTCGGCGCCCTGCTCGCCCAGGACATGCTCGGCGCCACCAGCCTCGCCGGACTGCCCAGCGCCCTGTTCACCGCGGGATCCGCACTCGCCGCCGTCACCGTCGGCCGCATCTCCCAGGCCCGCGGCCGACGCCCCGCCCTCGCCGCCGGATACCTCACCGGCGCCATCGGCAGCGCGGGCGTCATCGCCGCCGCCGTCCTGGACAACCCCGTACTGCTGTTCATCGCTCTGTTCGTCTACGGCGCCGGAACCGCCACCAACCTCCAGGCCCGCTACGCCGGAGCCGACCTCGCCGCACCCGGCCACCGGGCCCGGGCCGTGTCCACCGTCCTGGTCGCCACCACCCTCGGCGGCGTCGCCGGACCCAACCTCGCAGCCCCCACCGGCACCCTCGCCGAAGCCCTCGGCATCCCCGACCTGGCCGGACTCTTCATCCTCTCCGGCACCGCCTACGCCCTGGCTGCGCTCGTCCTCGCCCTCTGGCTTCGGCCCGACCCGCTCAACCTGGCCCGCGCCCTCGCCGCAGCGAAGGAAGCCGACGCCGCTGCCGACCCGGCCGCCGCCGACGTCGCGGACACCCAGGAAGGCCGCCGGGGCGTCGTTCTCGGCGCGCTGGTCATGGTCCTCACTCAGCTCGTCATGGTCGCGATCATGACGATGACCCCGGTCCACATGCACGACCACGGCCACGGCACCGCCGCCTCCGGCCTCGTCATAGCCATCCACATCGGCGCCATGTACCTGCCCTCGCCCCTGACCGGCTGGCTCGTCGACCGCTACGGACGCATGACGATCGCCGCCGCCTCGGGCATCACCCTGCTGGCCGCCGGGATTCTCGCTGCCACCGCGCCCGGGGACTCCGTCGCCCTGCTTGCGCTCGCGCTCGCCCTGCTCGGACTCGGCTGGAACTTCGGCCTCGTCTCCGGTACCGCGATCATCACGGACACCGTGCCGCTGGCCACCCGTGCCAAGACCCAGGGCCTGGTGGACGTCTCCATCGCGATCGCCGGCGCCACGGGCGGCATGGCCTCCGGCATCGTCGTCGACGCCGCCGGCTACCCCATGCTCGCCCTGGCCGGCGGCGTCCTCTCCCTCGCCGTCCTGCCCGCCGTCATCGCCACCGCCCATCGCCGATGACCCGCCAGGACCACCCCGTCCCAGCACCCGACATCACCGTCGACGGCACCGGGCCTGCTCCGCGTCACCCTCCTGCTCCGCCTGCGCAAGGAGATCGGCAACGCCGCTCCAGGCACCGTTGTGCACGTCATCGCCACCGACCCCGCCGCCACGCTCGATCTGCCCGCCTGGTGTCGCATGACCGGCCACACCCACCTCGGGCTCCTGGCCGAGGAAGAGCCGCCGGGCTGCGCTGTGCGCCTCACCGCCCAGGCTCGCCGGACCCGCCCGGACGCCCCCTGGCACGTCGTCGACGGCCAATCGCCCCGGCCGCGTGGCTCACCACGTCACTGGCAGCGTCTCCAGACCACCGGTCAGGATGTCTCTACGGACGCGCAACTCCTCGACGGGCACGGCGAGCTTCATCCGAGGGAATCGCGGGACGAGCCGGCCGAAGGCGACCTGCAGTTCCATCCGGGCCAGCGGCGCGCCGATGCAGTAGCGGACGCCGTGTCCGAAGGTCAGATGTCCGGGCGCCTCACGGGCCGCGTCGAAGCGGTCGGGGTCGGCGAAGACGGCCGCGTCGTGGTTGGCGGCACCGTTGTCCAGCATGACGAGGTCACCCGCCCCGATCGTGGCCCCGTCGATCTCGATGTCCGTACGGGCGTAGCGCGGGATGCCTCCGCCGCCCTTGCCCGGCACGCGCAGGACTTCCTCGACCACACCTGCGACCAGGCCGGGATCCCTCAGCAGGGCCTGCCATTGGTCCTGGTGGGTGAGCAGAAGCAGTGCGCCCAGGCCGATCTGGACGACGGTGGTCTCGTGGCCCGCGAACAACAGGGCCATGGAGAGCATGGCGACTTCGTCGTCGGGCACCCCCTCGGTCGCGCACAGGGCGGAAATCACGTCGTCGCCGGGGTCACGGCGCTTGCGGACCACCAGCTCCTGGCCGTAGGTGAACAGATCACCCAGCCCCTGCTCTGAGCGGGCACGGTCGGTCACGTCCGCGGCGGCCTGCGTCCACGCGCGGAACTGGGTCCGCTCCTCGTACGGAACGCCCAGCAGCTCGCAGATCACAAGGATCGGCAGCGGGAGGGCGAGTGCGGTGTTCAGGTCGGCCGGCGGCCCGTGCGCTTCGAGCGCGTCGAGGAGTCCGGCGGTCAGGCTCTCCACTCGCCGGCGGAAGGCCCTCATCCGGCCTGGGGTGAAGTGCGGCTGGAGCAGCGAACGCATGCGGGCGTGGTCGGCCTTCTCGGTCTCGTAGTTCCCGAGCGGCCCGCCGAACAGCGCCGACTCTCCGGAGCGGGCCGCGTGCGCGGGGTCGGGGTGCGACCGGCCGAGCCGGTCGTCGTCGAGGAGCCGGCGTACCTCCTGGTAGCCGGTGACGAGCCAGGCGTCGTCCCCCACCCGAGTGCGGATGCGGTGGATCGTGCCCTGCCGCTGCAGCGTGCGCAGGAGGGGCGGCACGTCCAGCAGACCGGGTTGGTCGAAGGGAAGCCGAGCGGTCACGAGACCCCCTAAGCGGATCCCAGAATGTATATCCGAGAGCAAACAACTCTACTTGTATACTGCCGAGTTAACAAGAGGAGGTGGTGAGCCTATGGCGGCACAGAGCCCGAAGGCCCCGACTACGCCCCGGGAGCCGGTCAAACGCATGCGCCGGGCGGAGCGACGGGAGCAGATCCTGGACGCGGCGACCCGCGCGTTCGCCCGCGCCGGGTTCGCCGCCACCAGCCTCGACGACGTCGCCGACGAGGCGGGGCTCACGCGCGTGATGCTCTACCGGCACTTCGAGTCCAAGGCCGGGATGTACCGCGCGGTCCTCGACCGTGCCTGCACCCGGCTCGCGGACGCCGTCGGCGCGGACACGTTCGACGACGACTCGATCCCCGCCCTGCTCCGGGCTGCCTCAGCCGATCCCGAGGGCTTCCGCCTGCTGTTTCGCCATGCCGCCCGGGAACCGGAGTTCCGGGACCTCGTCGACACCCTCACCGCGGCGTCGAAGGAGATCACGCAGCAGAACCTCGCCCAGCGCATCCCGGCCGGGCCCTGGCTGGACTGGGCAGCAGGCGTGATCCCCAGGTTCACGATCGACGCCGTCATCGGCTGGCTCGACGCCGGACAGCCTGACCCCGACCTCGCCGGCGCCCGCATCAGTGAAGCCGTCCACGGCATCATCCAGGCCGCACACCCCTCGGCGGCCACTCCATCCTGAACACGGGCGTCTCGCGCTGCGGACGCTGCAATTCCCGCGCCGGTCCCCGGGCCTGCGGGGCCGGCCGGGCCGGGCGTTCCCGCACCGGTCCCAGGGCCGACGGAGCCGGAGAGACCGGAGGGGGCGTTCGCCGCGCCGGTCCCACGGCCGACAGAACCGGGCCGGGCGCTCCCCGGGGCCCGTCGCGTGGCCGGCCGGGGAGTGAGCCGAGTCCTCGGAGGCGGGGCCGGGGGCAGGTCGGCGGCGCCGCCTTCCCGACCGGGCTGCGTGCCGTTGCGCGGTCCCGAACGGGAGTGGAAGGCTGGGAGAAGGCACCGGCTCGGGGAGCGCCCCACCGCCGCCAGGCTCGGCACCGGGCGACGCCTGTGCCACCCCGTGCAGCGGCGGCCCGCCGCGGCCGCGGTGACGAGGGGCCCGTCCCCACCCCCTGGAGGTACCCGTGAACAGCGCCGACGGATGGGGAGACGACGTCTACCAGCCCGACAACGACGACCAGCGGGAGGACACCGGGCTGCTCGACGCCGAGGACACCCTGGAGTACGACGGTGTCGACGATCCCCTCGACCGGGGCTGGTCCCCGCCGGAGCGGCCGTGGGCCGTGGAGCACACCGGCGTGACTGCGGCGGAGCGACGCCGGGGCGAGACGCTGGACCAGCGGCTCGCCGAGGAGCAGCCGGACTCCCTGGCGCCCGACGGCGACGGACTCGGCGACACGCAGGGCACCGACGGCGAACTGCTGGACAACGAGGTCGGCGCCGCCCGCTCCGGCCGGCTGGTGGCGCCCGACGAGGGAACGCACGAGGACGAGGAGCCCGCACTGGTGGCCCGGGACGTCGGCATCGACGGTGCGGCGGCGTCCGCCGAGGAGGCCGCCGTGCACGTCGTCGACGAGGAGACCCTGCCCGGTTGAGCCCGCCGGTGCGCACCGGGGCTGCCCGCACGCCGACCACCGTGTCCCCGCCGGAGCGGCGGGTCCGTGTGGTCCGACCGGCCCGGCACTCACGGCGCCGAACGGCTCGCCCATCCGATACGACTCGCCCATCCGATACGACTCGGCCATCCGATACGACTCGGCCATCCGAGATGCCGCGGACAAGGAGCAGCCATGCAGCAGGACACGCACCCCGGCTACCACCCCGTCGTCTTCCGCGACCGCGCCGCCGGGTATGCCTTCCTCACCCGGTCCACCGCGACCAGTGACGAGACCATCGACTGGGACGACGGGGAGACCTACCCGGTCGTGGACGTGGAGATCTCCTCGGAGAGCCACCCGTTCTACACCGGCAGGGCCCGCACGGTGGACACGGAGGGGCGCATCGCGCGGTTCGAGCGGCGCTACGGCGGCGACACCGGACCCGGCACCGCGGACGCCGGCTGACCTCGGCCCTCCGCGCCGGCCAGGGTGCGGGCGCCCCGGACGGATCGGCGTCAGATGAAGTTCAGCGCCGCCGCGCCGCCCACACCCCCGAGGAGCATGAACGCCGGCATCAGCACCTTGAGCTCCACCCAGCTGCCCGCCCGGAACCGCATGATCCTCGGCGGGCCCACCGGGTACCAGCGCTTGCGGCCGATCGGGATCGGCCAGAGTATCGGGCAGCCGGAGACGGTCAGCGCGTCCCCGATGTCGTGCACCAGGGCGCCCAGCACGATCGGCAGCCCGAGCCACAGGTACTCCTGGCCCGGCGCGGTGAACAGCCAGTCCGCGCCGTTGCCCGGCCGGTCCAGGATGCCGGCGAGGATCCATGCGCTGGTCGCCGCCAGCAGCCACACCAGCACGTCGCTGCTGGAGCCGCGGGTCGCCCGCCACAACAGGCCCTCGATGGCCAGCACCATGTGCACGAAGAGGATCGCCAGCACGGCCCACCGGCCGCCGGTGATCGCCAGGACGGAGGTGCCCACGCCGATCAGGACCGCCCACAGCCAGGTGTGGGTGAGCGTGCGGTGCCCTCCGGAGCGGCGCGGGTCGCCCGGCATTTTGGTGGCCTTGTAGACGGCGTACGACAGCTTGTCGACGATCTCGCAGAGCCCCCGGGAGACCGGTCCGAAGGCCCGCGAGATGGTGGCCGCCTTGTGGTCCAGGTCCGGGGCGAGAGCGGCGCCGGCGCAGATCAGGGCACCGGCGAGAAGGACCGGCCAGGGCATCGCGTGCCCGGCCGCGGCGGTCGCCGCCCCCACGCCGAGCCAGGCCGCGGCACCCGACAGTGAGTGTGCTGGTCCCATCATCCCCGTTGCCCGCCCCATCCCTCGTGTGCCGCTGTCCAGTTGTCAGGGTCCGCTGACGTGTCGTCCGGCGTGTCGTCGGCGACCCAGCGTAGCGTTCATGATCTTCGGCCCGGCATCCGATTCCCGCATCCGGGACCGGGCCAGGCAAGATGGGGGCGTGACCCTCATCGATCAGCTGCCGCAGACCGCCGACCCCGACGCCCTCTACGAAGCCTTCGAGTCGTGGGCCCAGGAACGCGGTCTCACGCTCTACCCCCACCAGGAGGAGGCGCTGATCGAGGTGGTCTCCGGCGCCAACGTGATCGTGTCGACGCCCACCGGGTCCGGCAAGAGCATGATCGCGGCGGGCGCGCACTTCGCCGCCCTGGCCCGGGACGAGGTCACCTTCTACACGGCGCCGATCAAGGCGCTGGTGTCCGAGAAGTTCTTCGAGCTGTGCAAGCTCTTCGGTACCGAGAACGTCGGGATGCTGACCGGCGACGCGTCCGTGAACGCCGATGCCCCCGTGATCTGCTGCACCGCCGAGGTGCTGGCGTCGATCGCGCTGCGTGACGGCAAGAACGCGGACATCGGCCAGGTCGTCATGGACGAGTTCCACTTCTACGCGGAGCCGGACCGGGGCTGGGCCTGGCAGATTCCGCTGCTGGAACTGCCGCAGGCGCAGTTCGTGCTGATGTCCGCCACGCTCGGCGACGTCTCCTTCTTCGAGAAGGACCTCACCCGCCGCACCGACCGCCCCACGGCGGTCGTCCGCTCGGCCACCCGTCCGGTGCCGCTGTCCTACGAGTACCGGTACACGCCGCTCACCGAGACGCTCACCGACCTGCTGTCGAGCAAGCAGGCCCCCGTGTACATCGTGCACTTCACGCAGGCGCAGGCGGTGGAGCGGGCACAGGCGCTGATGAGCATCAACATGTGCACGCGCGAGGAGAAGGACAAGATCGCCGAGCTGATCGGCAACTTCCGCTTCACCACGAAGTTCGGCCGCAACCTCTCCCGCTACGTGCGGCACGGCATCGGCGTGCACCACGCTGGCATGCTGCCCAAGTACCGGCGGCTGGTGGAGAAGCTCGCGCAGGCGGGGCTGCTGAAGGTGATCTGCGGTACGGACACGCTCGGTGTGGGCGTCAACGTCCCGATCCGGACGGTGCTGTTCACCGCCTTGACCAAGTACGACGGCAGCCGGGTGCGCACCCTGCGCGCCCGGGAGTTCCACCAGATCGCCGGCCGGGCCGGGCGTGCCGGTTTCGACACGGCGGGCTTCGTGGTGGCGCAGGCGCCCGAGCACGTCATCGAGAACGAGAAGGCGCTCGCCAAGGCCGGTGACGACCCGAAGAAGCGTCGGAAGGTGGTCCGCAAGAAGGCCCCGGAGGGCTTCGTCGGCTGGACGGAGAGCACCTTCGAGAAGCTCATCGCCTCCGAGCCCGAGCCGCTGACCTCCCGCTTCCGGGTCACGCACACCATGCTGCTGTCGGTGATCGCCCGGCCCGGCAACGCCTTCGAGGCCATGCGCCGCCTGCTGGAGGACAACCACGAACCTCGCAAGCACCAGCTCAGGCACATCCGGCGGGCGATCGCCATCTACCGCTCGCTGCTCGACGGCGGCATCGTCGAGAAGCTGGAGACCCCGGACGCCGAGGGCCGCATCGTCCGGCTGACCGTGGACCTGCAGCAGGACTTCGCGCTGAACCAGCCGCTGTCCACTTTCGCCCTGGCCGCGTTCGAACTGCTGGATCCGGAGTCCCCGTCGTACGCGCTGGACATGGTGTCCGTCGTGGAGTCCACGCTCGACGACCCGCGGCAGATCCTGGCCGCTCAGCAGAACAAGGCGCGCGGCGAGGCCGTCGCCGCGATGAAGGCGGACGGTGTCGAGTACGAGGAGCGCATGGAGCGCCTCCAGGACATCACGTACCCGAAGCCGCTGGAGGAGCTGCTCTTCCACGCCTACAACACCTACCGCCACAGCCACCCCTGGGTCGGCGACCATCCGCTGTCGCCGAAGTCGGTGATCCGGGACATGTACGAGCGGGCGCTGACCTTCACCGAACTGGTCTCCCACTACGAACTGGCCCGCACCGAGGGCATCGTGCTGCGCTACCTCGCCGGCGCCTACAAGGCCCTGGACCACACCGTCCCCGACGACCTGAAGTCGGACGACCTCCAGGACCTGATCGAGTGGCTCGGCGAGATGGTCCGCCAGGTCGACTCCAGCCTGCTGGACGAGTGGGAGCAGCTCGCCAACCCGGAGGAGATGACCGCCGAGGAGGCCCAGGAGAAGGCCGACCAGGTCCGCCCCGTCACCACCAACGCGCGCGCCTTCCGCGTCCTCGTCCGCAACGCCCTGTTCCGCCGGGTCGAACTGGCCGCCCTCGACCAGGTCGAGGAACTGGGCGAGATGGACGCCGACTCCGGCTGGGACGCCGACGCCTGGGGTGAGGCCATGGACAAGTACTGGGACGAGTACGACGACCTCGGCACCGGGCCCGACGCCCGCGGCCCCAAGCTGTTGCTGATCGAGGAGGAGCCGCAGAACGGCCTGTGGCGGGTGCGGCAGATCTTCGACGACCCGAACGACGACCACGACTGGGGCATCAGCGCGGAGGTCGACCTCGCGGCCTCCGACGCCGAGGGCCGGGCGGTCGTCCGTGTCAGCGACGTCGGCCAGCTGTGAGCCAAGGAGAATCCCGCCCATGACGAATCCGGCCGAGAGCCTCGTCGCCCTGCTCGACCTGGAGCAGATCGAGGTCAACATCTTCCGGGGTCGCAGCCCCGAGGAATCCCTGCAGCGGGTCTTCGGCGGCCAGGTGGCCGGCCAGGCCCTGGTCGCCGCCGGGCGCACCACGGACGGCGACCGCCCGGTGCACTCGCTGCACGCGTACTTCCTGCGCCCGGGGCGTCCGGGCGTGCCGATCGTGTACCAGGTCGAGCGGGTCCGGGACGGGCGGTCCTTCACGACCCGCCGGGTCACCGCCGTGCAGCAGGGCCGCACGATCTTCAATCTCACCGCCTCCTTTCACCAGCCTGAGCGAGGGAGCTTCGAGCACCAGCTGCCGCCGGCCCGCGTGGTGCCGGACCCCGACTCCCTGCCGACGGTCGCCGACGAGGTCCGGGAGCATCTGGGCACGCTGCCCGAGCAGTTCGAGCGGATGGCCCGGCGCCAGCCCTTCGACATCCGCTACGTCGACCGGCTGCGCTGGAGCGCCGAGGAGATCAAGGACGCCGATCCGCGCAGTGCCGTGTGGATGCGCGCGGTGGGACCGCTCGGCGATGACCCGCTCGTGCACACCTGCGCCCTGACCTACGCCAGCGACATGACCCTCCTGGACGCCGTGCGCATCCCGGTGGAACCGCTGTGGGGCCCTCGGGGCTTCGACATGGCGTCGCTGGACCACGCGATGTGGTTCCACCGGCCCTTCCGCGCGGACGAGTGGTTCCTGTACGACCAGGAGTCGCCGATCGCGACCGGCGGGCGGGGCCTGGCCCGGGGCCGGATCTACGACGTGGAGGGGCGGCTGCTGGTGTCCGTCGTCCAGGAAGGACTCTTCCGGGCCCTCTAGGTCACGCGCCTCTGCGGCGCAGCCAGCCCAGCAGTCCACGGCTCCGCGGAGGGTCCGAGGCCGGCCGCGCAGGCGTTTCCCCGTCGTCCACGGCCGCGGGTGGTGCGGCGGCCGTGCCCGGCGGCCGAGGGACCGCCCGCGGTGCCGGGTCGTGCTCTCGGGCGGCATCCACCGCGCGCGCCAGGTCGGCGCGGAGCCAGTCGATCTCGTCGGGGTCGGCCGCCGTCATGATGTCCTCGGCCGTCCGTGCCGTGGGCGAGCCCGGTGAGCCGTGGGACGGTGCGGCCGGACGGAGCCGGTGCAGGCGGGCGCGCTCGTACGGGTCCGGCACGGCCTCCGCGACCTGGACCCTGTCCAGCAGCGCCGCCACGGCGGCGGCACGCGCCCATGGGTCGCGCGCCTGCCGGAGGAGGAACCCGAGGTGGCGGCCCCGCCAGTTGCGCGGACGCAGGTCCGCTCCCGCCGCCAGGCGATCCCGCATCTCTTCGGGCGTACGGCCCTTGAGCAGTGGGGCGTTCTTCTCGTCGGCCGCGAACTGCCGCACTTCCTCGGCCGGATAGAGCCAGACGACGGCTCGGTACCGGTTCAGGTAGAACTTCACCGGCACCAGCGGTCCCAGCCGCGCCAGGCGCGTGAACCGGGCCTTCGGTACTCCCATGAGGGCCGCGCCCTCCGTGGTGCCCACGGTCCGCACGCTTTCGCGCAGGCCCTGGGGGAAGTCCTCCTGGCCGCGCAGCCGTTCCAGCTCGGCGTGCGTGACGCGCCGGACGCCGCCGCCCGCGTCGTCGGGTGCGATACGGATGCGTCCGAGGCACACGCCGATGTCGAACTCGGAGCGCTTCAGGCCCAGTTCCCGGGCGGCGCGGCTCGCCGTGAGTGACATGCCGTGCGTAGCGGCGCTCTGACGCTCCGCATCCGTCTTCTCGTACGCCGATGTGCTGCCGGACATGCCGTCTCCCCCGTGGAGTGTGCGCGGCCGGCGCCCCGTGCGCCCGCCTCACGGAAAACCGTAGCCGCCCGGACGACTGCCGTGGCCGGCCTGTGGATAACTCCGCGGACGAGCCCACGAGCAGGCGTAAAGGCAGCTCACAGCTCTATGACCGGAGTTCGCCCGGGCTTGCGCGCATCGACGCCGAGGTGCTCGCCGACGCGGTTCACCAGCAGCGTCATCTCGTAGGCGATCTGCCCGATGTCCGCCTCCGCGCCGCTCAGCACGCACAGGCAGCTGCCGGAGCCCGCGGCGGTCACGAACAGCACGGCGTCATCGAATTCGATCATGGTCTGGCGCACTTGCCCGGCGCCGAAGTGGCGGCCCGAGCCCTTGGCCAGGCTGTGCAGTCCGGACGAGATGGCGGCGAGGTGCTCGGCGTCCTCGCGGCGCAGGCCCGTACTCGCGCCCGTCACCAGCCCGTCGTTGGACAGGATCAGCGCGTGCCGTACGTGTTCGACGCGCTCGGTCAGGTCGTCCAGCAGCCAGCCGAGTCCCTGGTTCTGCCCCATGCTCCGGTCTCCCCGTGTCGTCCCCGTGCGTGCGGTCCCCCCTGGCCGGGAGACCTTCCGCCAGCCTTCCCCACCGCCCGGCTCCCGGCAAGGGAGGATGGGGACATGGCACAGAAGATGACCGACGAGGAATGGCGGGCGTTCGTCTCGGACGGCACCCGGACGGGCAAACTGTCCACCGTCCGCGCCGACGGCAGTCCGCATGTGACGCCGATCTGGTTCCTGCTCGACGGGGACGAGATCGTCTTCAACACCGGCAAGAGCTCCGTGAAGGGACGCAATCTGGCCCGGGACGGCCGGATCGCCCTGTGTGTGGACGACGACCGGCCGCCCTTCGACTACGTCATCCTTCAGGGCCGCGCCCGCATTTCGGAGGAGCTCGGGGAACTCCGGCGCTGGGCCGCCCGCATCGGGGCCCGCTACATGGGCGAGGACCGCGCCGAGGAGTTCGGCGCCCGCAACGGCGTCCCGGGCGAACTCCTCGTCCGCGTCACCGTCGACAAGGTCCTGGCGCAGAAGAACGTGGCGGGCTGAGGGACGGCCGCAGGCCGCTGAGTGCCGCCGGTTCGGCGCGCCGGGCCCCACGGGCCGGCGGCGCGGCCGCCGGGGCCCGACCGGTGCCCCCGGTGGGGCACCTGGGCATCGCGTCACCCGACCGAGTCGAGCAGCCGGGCGGTGCGCATCCGCCCGGTGTGGTCGACCAGGCGGATCAGCACCTCCTTGCCGGAGTCCCGGTCCCGTGCGTCGCACAGCACGACGGGTGTGCCCCGGTCGTGGTCCAGGGCGCGGGAGACGTCCTGGGTACCGTAGTGGCGTGCGCCGGCGAAGCCGGCGCAGAGGTGTGCTGGAACGATCGCGTCCCGCTCGAACGTGTGCACTGCGGCGTCATCCGTGCCGGTGAGGAATCATGCGGACCATGAGCGACGACCACACACACGTCCAGGAGTTCTTCACCGCCCGCGCGACCGACTGGGACGCCCGGTTTCCCGACGACGGCCCCGCCTATGCCGCGGCGGTCGCCGAACTCGGCCTGCGCCCGGGTGACCGTGTGCTCGACGCGGGCTGCGGCACCGGTCGCGCGCTGACGCCGCTGCGGACGGCCGTGGGGCCCTCGGGGGTCGTCCTCGGGGTCGATCTGACCCCGGCCATGCTCCAGGCCGCCGTACGGGCCGGCCGGGACCGCGACGGGCGGCTGCTGCTGGCCGACGTCGCCGCGCTGCCGCTGCGCCCGGAGTCGCTCGACGCCGTGTTCGCGGCGGGCCTCGTCGCACATCTGCCCGAACCGGCGGCTAATCTGCGGGAGTTGGCGCGAGTGGTGCGGCCCGGTGGTCTGCTGGCGTTGTTCCACCCCATTGGCAGGGCGGCGCTCGCGGCCCGGCAAGGGCGGCAGACCTCCCCGGACGACCTGCGTGCCGAGCCCAACCTGCGGCCACTGCTGGCGGGTTCGGGATGGCGCATGACGTCGTACGTCGACGAGGACGCGCGCTTCCTGGCGCTGGCGGTCCGCGAGGACTGAGGTCACAGCGGAAACCGGCCGCTCGGCGAAGCGACCGGTTCGGCTGGCAACCGGTTCGGCTGGACCATCGGTTCGGCTGAGCCACCGACCCGGCTGAGCCACCGGTTCAGCTGAGCGACCGGCTCACTCGGCGGTTGACGTGTCGACGTGGCGGACCGGGCAGCCCCCTACACCCGGCACCGGGCGCGTGCCCAGCTCCGCCAGCCGGTAGCCGTTCGGGTAGCTCTTGATCTCCCAGTTCTGCCGGGCGTAGTGCGGGGCGCGCCGGGGCGGCATGAGCCGGACCGCGCGCCCGCGCAGGCGCACCGCGCGGCGCACGACGGCGCGCGTGGTGGAGCCCGGCGGGTCGTAGCGGAAGGCGCGCAGCAGAGGTTCGTCCAGCAGTGCGAGGGTGGCGGTGCGCAGCAGCGGGGCCAGAGGGCGCGGGTACCAGGAGGCCATGAGGTCGAGCGTGGCGTCGGAGACCCGCCGCGCGCCCTCGTCCCAGTCGAAGTGGGCCTCCTCGTAGGCGTCGAGACAGGCTTCGAACTCCTCGTAGGACTCGGGGAGGTCCCTGATCCCCATGTGCCTGCCGAGCGTGCGGTAGTGAACGGCGCAGGCGACCGTCTCGTGGCGGGACAGCCGGCGCCATCCGTAGGCGTCGATCCAGCGTTTCGGCATCACGACGAAGGTGCACAGGACGTAGCGCATGTCGTCGTTGGAGATGTCGTAGCTGCGGTGCATCTGGTTGATGCGCCGGATCGCCGTGCGCCCCTGCTCGCTGGCGAAGCCGTGCTCGACGACGGCGTCGAGGAGGAGCGAGGTGTCGTCGTAGCGCCGCTGTGCGCGGTCCGTGAGCTCCGCCGTCTCGGCGAGCAGCCGGCCGATGCTCGGTACGGCGTAGGTGCGGTAGAGGGCCAGTTCCAGGGCGCGGGTGACGTCCCACGGGAACTCGTAGGCCGAGACGAGCCGGTAGATCTCCGAAGCGTCCTCGTACGGGTCCATCCGCCGGATCCGTGCCAGCCGTTCGAAGCGCTTCACCGCAACCGTCCCCTTCTGCCGTGGAGGTTCCAACTCTACGTTGAACAGCGGGGGATGTGCCGTCAGCCGGGGAAGCACTCAGGGGTAGGTGGTCAGCATGATGAGCCGGGTCCGCAAGGCCTGGGCCGGATTCCTCGGCGCCTGGCGCACGGAGGGCGGGCAGGGGCGGGACACCCGCACGCACAACCTCTTCGAGGCCGCCGCCGCTTATGTGTCGGCATGTGCGGAGGACGATCAGGCACGCATCGACGAGGCGGCGGGCTGGGTGTCCCCGGAGGCGCTGTCGTTCGGGGTGAACGAGCTGGCGTGCCGCGCCGTCGTCGCCCTGGCGCGCGAACGGGGCGAGTCGCCGAGGGACGTGGCCCGCGCGCTCCTCGGGCTGCCGGCGGCCTGACGCACCGGACCCGCCGGACCCGCCGGACACCCCGAGTGGTCGGTTTCGCCCCGTCCACCCGGAAAACTGCAGCTCGTGGGCGTCCGAGTGGGCCGCGGAGTCGTGACAAGCCCCTTCCGGTCGCACTAGGGTGCGCGCCGTTGGGAGAACCGATGGGGAGGCAGTGATGGCCGGACCGGATGAGAGCGCCGTCGCCGCCGCGGACGACGCGCTGTATGTGCTCACGGCGGTGCTGCTGACACCGGCGAAGTTCCCGAGCGTGCTGGGTGACGACTACCCGGAGGCGTGTGCCGCGCTCGGTCTCCCACCGCTCGCCGACGGCTACGGGCTGGTGCTGGGCCAGGACGGCGCCGGTGCCCGGTGGACCGTCGCCATCGACGACGTCTCGCTGGTCGCCGTCGCCATCGCGTCATGGGACTGCGGCATGGAGTACGAACTGTCGCCGGACGAGCGCACGGTGGTCGCCGCCCTGCCCGGCTGGCCGCTCGCGGTGGCGGTGGCGGCTCCCGGGGTCCCCGCGCCGCACGATCCGGCTCCGGAACCCGGTGATCAGCCGGCGCTGACGCCGCCGGACACCACCGTCTGGGGGCCCGCCCAGCGCCGTCTGGGCGCCGACGAGATCGCGCTGCAGTGGGCGCAGTGGCGGGAGCAGATCGACGACACCGAGTTCCAGGTGGCGTTCCAGGTGGCGACCGGCGGCTCCGGCGCTGCCGAGGGCGCGGAGGGGGACGGCGAGGGGGAAGCCGAGGGACACAGCGGTGTCCGACGGGTGCTCGCGGAGGCGCGTGCCTACGTGGACACGCCACCGCCGCTCGGCCGGGTCCGGTCGTCGTTCGCACCGGGCGGCGCGCGCACGCTGCGCGCGGACGGCCCCGGGTGGTCGCTGGTGGCCAGGACGGACGACATCGCCTTCGTGCTGCTGGACGAGGAACCCGGTGAGGTTCTTCCGGTGGGCCGCGGGCCCGAGCTGCCGGGCCTGCTGGAGGCCCTCGACCGGATGGCCGTACGTCCCAGCTGATCCGCCGCCCGTCCGGCACCGCAGCAGATCGGCACCGCAGCAGATCGGCACCCCGGCAGATCGACACCGTGGCGGCCGACACCGAAGCGGTCGGCGGATCGACACCGCGGCAGCCGGCTACCAGGCAGGGGCACGCCCTCCTTGAGCGGCGCTGTCGACTGTCTTCAGACTGTCTTCAGACCCTGTGTCTCGGTCTCCTATGTCCCGGTCGCGAGCAATGTGTTGCCCACCCATGGATGGCCCGTCCACCGGCCCGCACGATGGGGCAGCACTCAGCTCCGCTCCCCCCTTGCGCCCTGGAGGCCGTGATGCCTGTGTCCCGTGGTGTTCCGTTCGTGGCCGCCGCCCTGACGGCGGCGGTGCTCACCGGTCCGGCACCCGCCGCCGCGACCACGGCGGGCGGTGATCACTGCGCACGTCAGGAGCGCGTCCGTGTGCCCGGCGCCGCCCTGCAGCGCACCGCCTGCCTGAACGACCTGACCACCACGGGGCTCGCGGGTACCCCGTACACCGACATGGCCGACCAGGCCGGGCTGACGGCCGCGGCCACCCACAAGCCGTCCGGAGTCCCCGGAATCCAGGTCGACGGTTACTTCCCGGACTCCTCGCGCTTCAACGACACGCACGGCTGGCGGCACGACGCGCAGTTCGTGATCCGGCTGCCCGACCGCTGGAACGGCGGTCTCGTGGTGACGGGCGCGCCGGGCACCCGCAAGCAGTACGCCACCGACACGGCGATCTCCGACCGGGTGCTCGCGCAGGGGTACGCGTACGCGGCCACGGACAAGGGCAACAGCGGCGTGGACTTCTACCGGGACGGGACCCGGCCCGGTGACGCGGTCGCCGAGTGGAACGCACGGACCACGCAGCTCACCCGGGCGGCCCGGCGGGCGGTGGCCCAGCGCTACGGACAGGCACCCCGCCGCACGTACATGACCGGCATCTCCAACGGCGGCTACCTCACCCGCTGGCAACTGGAGAACCACCCGGAGCTGTACGACGGCGGCGTGGACTGGGAGGGCGCGCTGTGGACCGGGAAGGGCCCCAGCCTCCTCACGTCGCTGCCCACCGCGGTGGCGTGGACGCTCGGTGCGGCGCGGGACGAGGACCTGCACGCGGCGGGCTTCGCGCCGGGGTCCGCGTTCCTCTGGCCGTATCACGAGAAGGCCTACTGGGGGGTGACGCAGAAGATCTACCGGGCCGAGTTCGACCCGTCGTACGACCCCGGCTGCCCCGGTCCGTCCGCCGGCGGCACCCTCGAAGAGATCCTCTCCCCCTGCCCGGCCGACGCGACGTACGACTACGCCTCGCGTCCCGCGTCCGT
Organism: Streptomyces hamibioticus; assembly: GCF_047946815.1. Classification (NCBI taxonomy): domain Bacteria; kingdom Bacillati; phylum Actinomycetota; class Actinomycetes; order Kitasatosporales; family Streptomycetaceae; genus Streptomyces; species Streptomyces hamibioticus. Next base: position 6,603,250 of record NZ_JBKKQY010000001.1, on the reverse strand, counting down.
CCACCGCGCCGTGGCCCGGGTGGCACTGACCGGCCGTATCGGCAAGCCGATGATCACGCTGCACGGCGACCTCGACGCACTGCTGCCCAAGACGGCCGGTTCCGATGTCTACGCGCGCATGGTCGACGCGCGCGGACGGGGCGCACTGCACCGCTACTACACGGTCCGGGGCGGCACCCATGTCGACGGGCTGTACGACAGCCATCCGGAGCGGCTCCGGCCGATCCTGCCCTGCTACCGCGCGTCGTTCGACGCGCTGGTCGCGTGGGTCGAGAAGGGAACGGCGCCGCCCGCGGACCACACCGTCGACAGGCCCGCCGGCGGCGGCGTGGTCAATTCCTGCGCCCTGACCGGCGGACCTGCCGCGCGGCGCTAGCCTCTCAGCGGCCGAGCTCCTTGCGGGTGGTGCGGCGCAGCCTGCGCCGCTGTGACGGGTCCAGCGTGAGGTACGCGGCGGCCGGGACCCCCAGGATGATCAGGAGGGCGGCCCACCAGGGCAGCCAGATCAGCAGAAGGAGCCCGGCCGCCACACCTCCCGCGGCGATCTTGGCGTTCTTCGACATGTTGTCGCCTCCTTCGCGGCCTCTGCCGCTCTCTGTCCTGAAAACGGGCCCGCGCTTCCCGTGGTTCCGCACCGCGACCCTGAGACGTCCCTGAGAGTCCCTGAGTCGTCCCTGAGACGGGAGGCGCGCTTCGCCCCTGAGAGCATGTCGGCGACTCCGCCGGAGAGGGCAGCAGCACCCCTCCCCTGAGGGGTGACGCACTTAACAGCCGATCACACCTGATCAGCATCCGAGAATCTGTATAATCGGCGATTCCAAAACCAGCTAGTCAAATTTGAGGAATACGCCATCGCCGGACAGACGACCTCCCCGGCAACTGCCGCCACATCCTCCGAACTGGCCCGGTGCTGTGCCGTGTTCGTGCCCGGCGATCCGGCCCGCACCGGTGCCGTCGCCTTCTGGCGCCCGGACGGCGAGGCCCCTCCGGCCGTCCCGTCGGGCTCCCCGACGGAGCTGACGGTCGTCGTGCCCGGCGACGACGGTGTCGAGGCGGCGTGCGTTCCCGCCGTGCTGCTCCCGGTGCGGGCGGCCCTGCCGGTGCTCACGCGTGCGCGTGCCCGCACGGACGCACACCGGGCGGCCGTGTTCTGGGGTACGGCCGCCGTGCAGGCGCTGGCCTTCGTGGCGCGCGGGCTGCTGCTGCCGGGCCTGTCGGCGGGCGGCCACGACGCCTGGCGCGCCGGCCCGCTGCGGTCGGCGGAGATCGAGCGGATCCGCCATCTCGCCGCCGCGATGCCGCCCGAGGCCCATGCCGTGCCGGTGGACGATGCCCGGCCCCCGCGGCTGCCCGACCCGGAACGGCTGGTGCGCTCCTTCCTGGACGCCGTCGCCGACACCCTGCCCCGCTCCCCCGCCGCCGCCCTGGCCACGGGCGGCCCGGCGTACGCGGGCCGCGAGCCGCGACGCCTGCCCGAGCTGCGGGCGTGGGCGGACGACGTCGCCGCCGGACACGACGCGGGCGTGCGGCTGTCCCTGCGGATCGAGGTGCCCGGTCTGGCGGCCGGTGCGATCGAGGAGGCGGCGGGCGACGCGGCGCTGTCGTTCCGGGCCGTGCTCCAGGTGCACAGCGTGAGCGACGCCGCGCTCGTCGCGGACGCGGCCGGCATCTGGGCCGGCACCGCGGGCGACGGACTCGGCCCACGCGCCCGGATGGACACCCTGCTGGCGCTGCGGCGGGCCGCCCGCGCCTGGCCCCCGCTCTCACCCCTGCTGTCGGCGGCCGTTCCGGACGCCGTCGAACTGGCCGACGAGGAGGTCACCGATCTCCTCGGCCGGGGCACCCGGGCGCTGGCCGGCGCGGGCGTCGACGTGCACTGGCCCCGGGAGCTGGCCCGGGACCTGAGCGCCCGCGCGGAGGTCGGGCCACCCGACGACGAGTCCGGCCCGGCGGGGGCCTTCTTCGGCCAAGGGCCGTCGTTCCTGTCCGCCGATGCGCTGCTCGCCTTCGACTGGTGGTTCGCCCTGGGCGGCCGACGGCTCACGCGCGAGGAGCTGGACCGGCTCGCCGAGGCCAACCGGCCCGTGGTGCGCCTGCGGGACCAATGGGTCCTCATCGACCCCGAGGAGGCACGCCGTGCCCGTGCGCGGCAGGACCGCAAGATGACGCCCGTCGACGCGCTCGCCGCGGCCCTGGCGGGCTCGGCCGAGGTCGACGGGCACCGGGTCGAGGTGCGGCCCACCGGCTGGCTGGCGGCCCTGCGCAGGCAGCTCGCCGAACCGGAAGGGCTCGCGCCCGTCGAGCAGCCCGCCGCGCTGTCCGCGACGTTGCGGGACTACCAGCGGCGAGGGCTGGGCTGGCTGGCCCGGATGACGTCGCTGGGCCTGGGCTGCTGCCTCGCCGACGACATGGGCCTGGGCAAGACCATCACGCTGATCGCCCTGCATCTGCACCGGCAGACCGACGCGGCGGCCGCCGGACCCACTCTCGTGGTCTGTCCGACCAGCCTGATGGGCAACTGGCAACGGGAGATCGAGAGGTTCGCACCCGGTACGCCCGTGCGCCGGTTCCACGGCACGCGGCGCGACCTGGGGGACCTCGCCGACGGGGAGTTCGTGCTGACGACGTACGGCACGATGCGGCTCGACGCGCACCGCCTGGCCGGGGTGCCGTGGGGCATGGTCGTGGCGGACGAGGCCCAGCACGTGAAGAACCCGTACTCGGCGACCGCACGGCAGCTGCGCACCATCGGAGCACGCGCGCGCGTGGCGCTCACCGGAACGCCGGTGGAGAACAACCTGTCGGAGCTGTGGGCGATCCTCGACTGGACCACCCCCGGACTGCTGGGCCGGCTCGGCACCTTCCGCAGGCGCTACGCGCAGGCCGTCGAGGGCGGCCAGGACCCGGCCGCGGCGGAGCGCCTGACCCGGCTCGTGCGGCCGTTCCTGCTGCGCCGCCGCAAGTCGGACCCCGGCATCGCACCCGAGCTGCCGCCGAAGACGGAGACCGACCACCCCGTGTCGCTGACCGCGGAGCAGACGGGCCTGTACGAGGCGGTGGTGCGCGAGGCGCTCGCGGACATCTCCGGCGCCGACAGCATGCAGCGGCGCGGACTGATCGTGAAGCTGCTGACGGGCCTGAAGCAGATCTGCAACCACCCGGCCCAGTACCTCAAGGAGGACCGCCCCACCGTCGCCGGCCGCTCGGGGAAGCTGGAGATGCTCGACGAACTGCTCGACACCATCCTCGCCGAGGAGTCGAGCGTGCTGGTCTTCACCCAGTACGTGCAGATGGCGCGGCTCCTCGAACGGCACCTGAGGTCCCGGGGCGTGGCCTCGCTCTTCCTGCACGGCGGCACGTCCGTCACCGAGCGCGAGGCCATGGTGCGGCGCTTCCAGGAGGGTGAGGTCCCCGTCTTCCTGCTGTCGCTGAAGGCGGCGGGCACCGGGCTGAACCTCACGCGCGCGGAGCACGTCATCCACTACGACCGCTGGTGGAACCCGGCCGTGGAGGCGCAGGCCACCGACCGCGCCCACCGCATCGGCCAGACCCGTCCGGTGCAGGTGCACCGGTTGATCGCCGAGGGGACCATCGAGGACCGCATCGCCGCCCTCCTGCACAGCAAACGGGAACTGGCCGACGCGGTACTCGGCTCCGGCGAGGCGGCACTCACCGAACTGACCGATACGGAACTCGCCGATCTGGTGGAACTTCGAGGGGGTGCCCGATGACCCGGCACGACGACGGCATGGAGCGCACCTTCGCCGCGCTGCCGCCCGCGCGGGGGCGCGGCTTCGCACAGACCTGGTGGGGTGAGGCCTGGCTGAAGGCACTGGAGGACACGGCACTCGACGGCGAGCAGGTGCGGACGGGCCGCCGCCTGGCGCGCGCGGGAGCGGTCGGCGCGGTGTCGGTGCGTCCGGGGCGCATCACCGCGGTCGTCCACGACCGGGACCGCACCGCGCACCGGGCCGACGTCCTGCTGGCGGAGCTGTCCGACGCGCAGTGGGACCGGTTCGTCGACCTGGCGGTCGAGCGGGCCGGGCATGTCGCGGCCCTGCTGGACCGGGAGATGCCGACGCACCTGGTGGAGGACGCGGCGACGGCGGGCGTCGAACTGCTGCCGGGCATGGGCGACCTGGTACCGGAGTGCGACTGCGGCAACTGGGACCACTGCGGCCACACCGCGGCGCTCTGCTACCAGATGGCCCGGCTGCTGGACCAGGATCCGTTCGTCCTGCTGCTGTTGCGGGGGCGCGGCGAGCGTGCCGTGGTGGAGGCTCTCCAGGCGAGCCACCCGGCACCCGCGGCGGATGCGGCCTCCCGGCCGGAGGGCGTGGATGCCGCCGAGGCGTACGCGACCGGGCAGATGCTGCCCGCGCTGCCCGCCCTTCCCGAACTCCCCCGGGAGCCGGGCGTGCCGCCGTCCCTGGACACCGGGACCGCTCCCCCGCCCGGGGTCGACCCGGCCGCGCTGGCGTTCCTCGCCTCCCGCACCGCGGCGCAGGCGCACCACCTGCTCGCCGAGGCCCTGCGCACGGACCACGCCCGGCAGCCCCCGCAGGACGAACCGACCATCGCGCAGGATGCCGTACGACTGGCCGCGGACGCGGCGGGGCCGGCCGTCGCCGACCGGCTCGCGGGCGGAACGGGACGCGGCCGGGAGGCGTTCGCGGCGGCCGTGCAGGCGTGGCGGCACGGAGGCGCGGCGGGTCTGTCCGTGCTGGAGGAGGAATGGGCGGTGACGGGCGAGGCGCTCGCACGCGCGCGTGCCGCTCTGGAAGCGGCCTGGGAGGAGGACGAGCGGCCGTCGCTGCGGGCGCGCGCCAACCGGTGGACGGTCGCCGGCGCACCGCACCAGATCCGGCTGGGCCGGGACGGCAGGTGGTGGCCGTACCGCAAGGAACGCGGCCGCTGGGTACCGGCGGGCGCCGCGGCCCAGGACCCGGCGACGGCACTGGCCTCGGCGACGCCGATGTCCGGCGACAAGTCCTGAGGCCGGGTCCCGGGCCGCCCGCGCTCCGCCGTCCCGCGGTGTGCGGGCGGCTCCCCCGACCCGGCCTGCGGAGCACTCCTCCCGGCATGCAGAGCGCTCCGCGCGCGTGTGCGTTCAGCCGCGCGCCCCGAGCAGGTGGTCCATGGCCAGCTGGTCGAGGCGTTCGAAGGCCATGCCGCGGGCGGCGGCCGCATCGACGTCGAAGTCCTCGAACGCCGAGCGGTCGGCCAGCAGGGCCTGGAGGCCGTCGGCCGCGGTGGGCCGGGCCAGGTCGTCCAGCCGGGCGGCCCGGAGCGCCTCCTGCACCTCGGGGTCGGCGCGGAAGGCGGCGGCTCGCTCCTTGAGGATGAGGTAGTTGCGCATGCAGCCGGCCGCGGATGCCCACACCCCGTCCGGGTCCTCGGTCCGCGGCGGCTTGAAGTCGAAGTGCCGGGGCCCCTCGTAACCGGCCGATTCCAGCAGGTCGACCAGCCAGAACGCGGCCCGCAGGTCACCGGCTCCGAACCTCAGGTCCTGGTCGTACTTGATGCCGGACTGGCCGTTGAGGTCGATGTGGAACAGCTTGCCCGCCCACAGGGCCTGGGCGATGCCGTGCGGGAAGTTCAGCCCGGCCATCTGCTCGTGCCCGACCTCGGGGTTGACGCCGTACAGCTCCGGGCGCTCCAGCCGCTCGATGAAGGCCAGCGCGTGTCCGACGGTGGGCAGCAGGATGTCCCCGCGCGGCTCGTTCGGCTTCGGCTCGATGGCGAATTTCAGGTCGTAGCCCTGGGCGGTGACGTACTCGCCGAGCAGGTCGAAGGCCTCCTTCATCCGCTCCAGCGCATCGCGCACGTCCTTGGCCGCGCCGGACTCGGCACCCTCCCGGCCGCCCCAGGCGACGTACACGCGCGCGCCCAGCTCGACGGCGAGGTCGATGTTGCGGATGGTCTTGCGCAGCGCGTAGCGGCGCACGTCCCGGTCGTTGGCGGTGAAGGCCCCGTCCTTGAAGACCGGGTGGGTGAACAGGTTCGTGGTGGCCATCGGCACCTTCATGCCGGTGGCGTCCAGGGCCTGCCGGAAGCGCTTGACGGCCGCCTCGCGCTCGGTGCCGCTCGCGCCGAAGGGGATCAGGTCGTCGTCGTGGAAGGTCACGCCGTACGCGCCCAGCTCGGCCAGGCGCCGCACCGACTCCACCGGGTCCAGGGCGGCCCGGGTGGCGTCTCCGAACGGGTCCCGGCCCTGCCAGCCGACGGTCCACAGACCGAACGTGAACCTGTCCTCGGGTGTGGGCTGGTAGCTCATGCCGCGGCTCCTTGCTCGCTTGCGACTATTTCGTCATGGCGCTTTACAAATTAGTATGCGGGCGCATCCCTGGGAAGGGACAAGGTGTCCCCGAAGGAGTGATGCCCGGGCCGGCAGGGCTCGGGCACACGGCAAGAGCCCAGGTCAGATCCCGCAGAGCCGCGGAAGAGGGAGAAGTCCGATGTCAGCAGCCGAGGGTCCGCTCGTCGTCGGCGTGGACACATCCACCCAGTCCACCAAGGCGCTGGTGGTCGACGCTGCCACCGGCCGCGTCGTCGCCGGCGGCCAGGCCCCGCACACCGTGTCCTCCGGGGCGGGCCGGGAGAGCGACCCGCGCCAGTGGTGGGACGCCCTGTGCGAGGCGCTGCGGCAGTGCGGCGACGCGGCCCGGGAGGCCGCCGCGGTGTCGATCGGCGGACAGCAGCACGGCCTCGTGACGCTGGACGCCCACGGCGATCCGGTGCGCCCGGCCCTGCTGTGGAACGACGTGCGCTCGGCGCCGCAGGCGCGCCGTCTGGTCGGGGAACTGGGCGGGCCCCAGGCCTGGGCCGAGCGGACGGGCAGTGTGCCCAGTGCCTCCTTCACGGTCACCAAGTGGGCGTGGCTGGCCGAGCACGAGCCGGAGGCCGTCCGCGCCGCCAAGGCCGTACGCCTCCCGCACGACTACCTCACCGAGCGGCTGACGGGGCAGGGCACCACCGACCGCGGCGACGCGTCCGGCACCGGCTGGTGGGCCTCCGGGACGGAGGCGTACGACGAGGAAACGCTCGCGCGCGTGGGGCTCGACCCGGCGCTGCTGCCCCGGGTGGTCCGGCCCGGCGAAGTGGCCGGCACCGTCCGCGACAGCCACGACCTGCCGTTCGCCAGGGGGACCCTGGTCGCGCCCGGCACCGGCGACAACGCCGCCGCCGCGCTGGGACTCGGACTGCGACCCGGGATGCCGGTGATGAGCCTCGGGACGTCGGGCACCGTCTACGCCGTGTCGCAGCGGCGGCCCGCCGACCCGACCGGCACCGTGGCCGGCTTCGCCGACGCGCGCGGCGACTGGCTCCCGCTCGCCTGCACCCTCAACTGCACGCTCGCCGTCGACCGGGTGGCGACGCTGCTGGGTCTGGACCGCGACGCCGTCGAACCCGGTACGGGTGTCACGCTGCTGCCCTACCTGGACGGCGAGCGCACCCCGAACCTGCCGAACGCCTCCGGGCTGCTGCACGGCCTGCGCCACGACACGACCGCCGGGCAACTGCTCCAGGCCGCCTACGACGGTGCCGTCCACTCGCTGCTCGGCGCGCTGGACCTGGTCCTCGACGCCGACGCCGATCCCGCCGCGCCCCTGCTGCTGATCGGCGGCGGCGCCCGCGGAGCGGCCTGGCAGGAGACCGTGCGGCGGTTGTCGGGGCGCCCCGTGCAGATCCCCGAGGCCCGGGAACTGGTCGCCCTCGGGGCTGCGGCCCAGGCGGCCGGCCTGCTCACCGGAGAGGACCCGGCCGCGGTGGCCCGGCGCTGGAACACGGCCGCCGGGCCCGTGCTGGATGCGGTGGAACGGGACGAGGCGGCGCTGACCAGGATCGCCGGGGTACTCTCCGACGCGGCCCCGCTGCTGGAGCGGGGCACGGACGCCCGCTGACCGGGACGGGCCCGGACAACACCTGGGTGGCCCCGCCCGCGGGCACCCACCGAGGACGCCGGCGGCACGCACCGGGGACACCCCGGGCACCCACCTGCGACGTCCGCGGCCTCCCCCGCCGAGGACGTCCGTGGACGCCGGCCGAGGCCCTCCGCGGCCCCCGACCGAGGACTGAGGAGGCATGACCGCACCGTTGCACGAGGCACGCCCGGGCGGCTCCGGGCGTGCCCTGCCGGACACCCAGCAGGGCATGCGCCGTCGCAACCTGGCCCGGGTGATGCACACCGTGAGCGCCGAGGGACCGCTGTCCCGCGCGGCCGTCGCCTCCCGGATCGGGCTGACCCGGGCGGCGGTGTCGACGCTGGTGGACGAGCTGGTCCGCTCCGGTCTGCTGGAGGAGCTCGGTCCCGAGCGTCCGGGGCGGGTGGGCCGCCCCGGCTCGGCGCTCGCCGTCAGCGCGCGCGGCCCCGCGGGCATCGGCGCCGAGGTCGGCGTCGACCATCTCGCGGTCTGCGCGGTCGATCTGCGCGGCCGGGTGCGGGCGCGGGCGGTGCGGCACGGCAGCAACCGAGGCCGCTCCCCCGAACCGGTGGTCGAGCAGCTCACCGTCCTGGTGCGGCGGGTGGTGGCCGAGGCGGAGGCCGAGGGCCTGTGGCCGGCCGGGCTCGCCGTGGCGGTGCCCGGTCTGGTGGCACGGGACGCCCGGACCGTCGTACGCGCTCCCAACCTCGGTTGGCGCGATGTGGACCTCGGCACCCTGCTGCCCGTCGACGTGACGCCGGCCGGGGAGCTGACGCCCGCCCGGGACGTGCCGCTGACCGTGGACAACGAGGCCAACTTCGGTGCGCTCGCCGAGCTGTGGCTCGCCGACGGCACGCCTGCGGACTTCCTGCACGTGTCCGCCGAGATCGGTATCGGCGCGGCCGTGGTCGTGGACGGGAGGCTGCTGCGCGGAACGCGTGGTTTCGCGGGCGAGCTGGGACACGTACCGGTGTATCCCGACGGTCCGGAGTGCCCGTGCGGCGGGCGCGGATGCCTGGAGCAGTACGCCGGTGAGGGGGCGCTGCTGCGGGCGGCCGGCCTGGCAGCGGGCGAGGACCGCGTGGATCTGCTGGCCGAGCGCGCCGAGAAGGGTGACGAGGACGTACGCCGGGCCCTGCGTGATGCGGGGACCGCGCTCGGCATCGCACTGACCGGAGCGGTCAATCTGCTGGACCCCCGGTGTGTGGTGCTCGGCGGCGCGCTGTCCGGGCTCGCGCCCTGGCTGCTGACATCGCTGCGGGAGGAACTGGCCCGGCGGACGGCGGGTCCGGCCTGTCCCGTGACCGTGTCGCGACTCGGGCCCCAGGGCCCGCTGCTGGGAGCCGCGCACTCGGTGGTGCGGGCCGTGCTGGACGACCCGGCGTCGGTGGCGGAACGGGCCTGAGAAACCCCGGGGCCGGTCCGGGGGCTCCGAGACGGCTCCGAGGAGACGTGGGACGGGACTGAGCGGCCGCCATCACTCGATCGAGTGGCCGAGTTCTTCACAGTCGCCGGGCCATCCACCGGACCGGGACGCGTACTTCTGCGCAACTGCCCGGCGCCGTAGCGTGACTTTCGCTGAGCCGGACGCATCAGCGGTTCGCAACCCGGGGCATCGCACCGCCGTTGCCCAGGCTGTCCGACCCCTCCCACCCGCGTGGCAAGCTCCGAAAGGCGGCCCTCCATGGAACGAGCACGACCGCTCCCCAGCAGGCGGCGGCTCCTGACCGGCGCCGCGCTCGCGGCAGTCCCCCACACACTCCTGCCCGGCGCCCGGGCCGACGCCCGGCCCCAGGCCGTCGACTACCCGCTCGCCGAGTGGCAGCCGGCGAGCACCGCCAACTACACCAGGTCGAGCCGTCCCACGGCCCATTCGGTCGACTACGTGGTCGTCCACGTCACGCAGGAGACCTACGCCGACACCCTGGCGATCTTCCGCAACGCGCAGAAGAAGGTGTCCGCGCACTATGTGATCCGCTCCGCCGACGGTCATGTCGCCCAGTGCGTCCGCGAGGCCGACATCGCCTGGCACGCGGGGAACTGGGACTACAACACACGCAGCATCGGCATCGAACACGAGGGATGGGTCGACCGTCCCGCCTACTTCACCGACGCCATGTACCAGCAGTCGGCCAGACTCACCGCGGCGATCTGCACCAAGTACCGCATCCCCAGGGACCGGGCGCACATCATCGGGCACCACGAGGTGCCCGGCAGCGACCACACGGACCCGGGCCCGCTGTGGGACTGGACCCGCTACCTCAGACTGGTCAACTTCGCCTGACCGCCAGAGAACGCCACGTTCGGGTGGCCGGGCCGGGCGAAGTGGTTGTCGGCGGGCATCCCCGGAGTGACGATGTCCCCGGCAGCGTCGCCGTCCGGGAGGCCGAGCTGAGCGATCCATGGGTGGCTCTGGAGCCAGGAGCGGACCCCGTCGAGCATGCGCGGGTGCTCCGGCGTGCGCACGAGACGTTCACCCGGGTCGGCACCGTCCCGCGGCCGGTGCGCGCGGTGGTGGTGGAGTCGTGGCGACGTTCGGTCCGCGCCGGTGTCGGCCCGGACGGCACCGCGGACGTGGAGCTGGGGGACGGCGACCTCGGCGCCTACCGGGCCGAGCACCCACTGGCCCGCGTGATGCCCCTGGCGCGTGAACTCATGGGCACGTTCGCCGCCGACGGCGAGCACCTGCTCGCCGTCTCGGACGCGCACGGCAGGCTGCTCTGGGTGGAGGGGCATCCGGCCACCCGGCGCCGGGCGGGACTGATGAACTTCGTGCCGGGCGCGCGGTGGGCGGAGAGCGCGGTGGGAACCAACGCGCCGGGTACGGCGGTCGCCGTGGGCCGACCGGTGCAGGTCTTCGCGGCCGAGCACTTCGTCCGGCAGGCGCAGCCGTGGGCGTGCGCGGCGGCTCCGGTGCACGATCCGCGCACCGGGCGGGTGCTCGGTGCCGTCGACATCACCGGCGGGGACCGGCTCGCGCATCCGCACAGCCTGGGCTTCGTCCAGGCGGTCGCCCGGGCCGCCGAGTCCCAACTGGCGTTGCTGACACCGCGGCCACCCGCCGCCGACACGGCCGAACTGACCGCCCTGGGCCGCGACGAAGCCGTGCTGAGCACCGCCGGGCGCAGGCTCCGGCTCAGCCGGCGGCACAGCGAGATCGTGGTGCTGCTGTCCCGCCGTTCCGAGGGACTGACCGGTGACGAGCTGCTGTGCGCCCTGTACGAGGACGAGACGGTCACGCCGGTGACGCTGCGCGCCGAACTGGCCCGGCTGCGCCGCGTTCTGGGACCCGGCCGGATGGCGTCGCGCCCGTACCGGCTGACGGTGCCCGTCGAGTCCGACGCCGCCGTCGTCGAGCGGCGGCTGCGCGCCGGTGCGGTCTCGGCGGCGGCCGCGGCCTACGGCGGACCGCTGCTGCCCGGCTCCCAGGCGCCGTCGGTGGTCCGGCTGCGGCGCCGGCTCGCCGACGGGCTGCGCAGCGCGTTGATCGCGGGCGGTGACCCGGACCTGCTGGCCGACTGGGCACACGCGCCGTGGGGCGAGGACGACCTCGACGTCTGGCGGGCCCTGGCCGCGCTACGGCCGACGGCCGCGACGCGCTCCCGGCTGGCGGCACTCGAAGTTGAGCTGGCGACACCCGACGTACGGCGAGCAGCAACGGCACCCGACGTACGGCGGGCAGCAGCGCCGGACGTGCGGCGAGCAGCGGCACCGGGCACACGGTGAGCATCGGCACCGTGTCTTCGAGGCGGTGTGCCCGGCGAACCGCCCGCCCGCCCACCCGCTCTCTGAATCGCCCCACGCACGCGTGCCCCGATGCCCGGCTCACCGAGGCCACCGGCCTCACCGGCCTCACCGGCTTCACCGGCTTCACCGGCTTCACCGGCTTCACCGGCTTCACCGGCTTCACGCAACGTCGCTGCAACGTCCCGGTTCCTACCCTCACGCCAGACGCTGCCCAAGGGCGGGCAGCACTTGTCGAGGGAGGCAGACCAGGATGACCCGTTACGCGGCGCCCGGCACCGACGGCGCGATCGTCTCCTACCGGTCGCGCTACGACCACTTCGTCGGCGGGGAGTACGTACCGCCGGTGCGCGGGCGGTACTTCGAGAACCCGTCTCCGGTGAACGGGCAGCCGTTCACGGAGGTCGCGCGCGGCACGGCGGAGGACGTGGAGCGGGCGCTCGACGCCGCGCACGCGGGACGCTGGCGATGACGGCTCCCGCCATCAGCAGCTCGTAGTGGATGTCGTTCGCGCTCTGGAAGTTCGCCAGGCCCGCGGGCAGGGTGAGGGTCTCGGGGCTGAGCAGGACGTACAGCGGCCACAGGAAGTCGTTCCAGTTGGCCAGGAAGGCGAGCAGACCCAGGGTGGCCAGGGCCGGCTTGGTCAGCGGCAGCACCACGCGCGCGAAGATCTGCCAGCGGTTGCAGCCGTCGATCTCGGCGGCCTCCTCCAGAAGGCCCCCCGGACCTCACCCGGCCGGTACCGGCCGCCGGAGGAGGTACACGGCCGCGGTCACGACCAGGCCGGCCATGCACGCGATGAACACCAGCCCCGCGCCTTCGAGGCCCATCGGTCCCGACAGCACCCCGACGCCGATGACCGGCACCGAGATACCGGCGTACGCCACCACGAACAAGGTCGAGATCACCGCGGCGCGCCGGTCAGCCGGGGACGCCCCGGCCACCGCGGACAGCGCCCCGCGGAACGCCAGCCCCTGCCCGGTCCCTCCCACGACCGCGCTCAGGAACACCAGGGACAGCAGGTCCCACCACAGCGCGCCGGCGAGCAGGGCCAGTCCTGTGAGGAGTCCGGCACAGCCCAGCGGCAGCGATCGCCCCGCCCCGACGCGGCCGACGGCCAGTTGCCCGGTGGTCGAGGCGAAGAACGCCAGCGCGACGACCAGGCCGCTGACGGCGTGGTCGTGCACGCTCAGGGACTGGGCGAGGAACGCGGGGCCGACCGAGGTGAACACCCCGAAGAGCGCGAACCCGACGAACGCGGCGGTCGCCGCAGGCCCGAACACGGCCCGCACTCGCGGCGGCACGCCGGGCCGCCGCGGCCGTACGGTACGCAGCGGACGCCGCTCCCGCACGGTCTCCGGAAGCCGCGCCAGGACGGCGGCCGAGGCGGCCACCAGGGCGAGGTGCGCGACGAACGGCAGGTGGAGCGGCCAGGCCGTGTACTGCGCGAGCACTCCGGCGAGCAGCGGACCGCAGCCGAGTCCGCCCATGTTCGCGGCGGTCGCGACGAAGGTGGCGCGCGAGGCGCCGCAGGCCGGTGCCGTCTCCATCACGTACGCCGTGGCGCCACCGGTGAACAGACCGGCGGACAGTCCCGACAGCAGCCGCCCCGCGTACAGCCAGTCCAGCCCGGTGGCGCACAGGAAGCAGACGGCGCTCACGGCCGCGAACCCGAGGCCCCACAGCAGCACCGGGCGCCTGCCCAGGGTGTCCGAGGCGTTTCCGGCCAGCAGCAGGACGCCGATGACCCCGAAGGCGTACACGGCGTACACGACGGTGACCGTCAGTTCGCCGAAGCCGAACTTCTCCTGGTAGAGGCCGTAGAGCGGCGTGGGCAGCGTGGTGCCGGCCATGCAGACGGCGAACACGGCCCCGCTGAGCAGACACCCGCGCCACTTTGGGAGATCACCGTCCATGCCGCCGACCGTAGCGCCGCCCGCGGCCCGGACGCGCGAGGAGCGTGGCGCGTCCGGCATGTACGCGTATGCCGGGCAGGCGGCGAGCGGCACGCTGGTCGGGCTGTACCGGCGCCGGCCGAGGACGCGAGGGCGCCAGCGCCCCGGTACCGGCTCCCGGCCCCTCCGGACCCGCCGGACCCTCCGGCCTGAACGACAATGACCGGCGACAGGGCGGCGGCCTCCGCAGACGTCGCGCTTGACCCTCGACCTGGTCAAGGGTCCAGGGTCCTCGGGTGTGGAGAACGACATGCGCAGTATCGGGGAGATGGCCCGGGACAGCGGACTGGGCGTGAGTGCGCTGCGGTTCTACGACCGGGCCGGGGTGCTGGTCCCCGCTTGGGTGGACCCGGTCAGCGGCTACCGGTGGTACGAGCCGGAGCAGCTGGCGGAGGCCCGGTTGCTGGCCGCGCTGCGCCGGGCCGGCATGCCGCTGGCGGACATCCGGCTGGTGCTGGCCGGCTGGGCCGGCCCCGACCCGGATCTGGTGCGGGGGCTGCTCCGGGCGCACCTGCGCCGTCTCGAACGAGGGCTGTCCGACGCCCGCACCGAGTTCTCCGCGCTCCGATCCCTACTCGACCGCCGGGAGAACCCCATGACATCGCTCCGCACCGCCGTCGGCGCCCTGTCCGTCGCCGCGCCCGCGCTGGCCGCCGCGTTGGACGCGGTCCGCTTCGCGGTCGGCACCGACCCCGGTCTGCCCGTGCTCGGGGGCGTCCTGTTCGACGCCGAGGGCGACCGCCTCCGGGTCGTGGCCACCGACCGGTACCGCCTGGCCGTCGCACAGGCGCCCGTCACCGAGGTCACGCAAGCGTCCGCCACCGACGTCACTCAGGCATCCGCCACCGGTGCCGCGCACGCGTCCGTCACCGGTCACCACAGGACCCGCATGCGGGTTGTCGTGCCCGCCCCGCTCGCCGACGCCATGCGGGCCCTGCTCACGGGCGAGGAGCCGGTCCGGCTCACGGCCGACGGTGACCGTGTGACGCTGGAGACCGGCGACCGGCAGACGGCCGGGCAGTGCCTCGCGCACGACTTCCCCGACTACCGGCGGCTGACCGAGCTGCCGTCCGGACGCCGGGCCCTCGTCGACGTGGCCGGGTTCCGGCAGGCGCTGGAGGCCGGTCCCGTCCGCGGGAGCGAGGCGCGCGAGGAGGACGGCGTCTCCTGCGACCTCAGCGTGCTCAGGGTGGCGGACGACGGCACGGTGCTGCTCTGCGGGGAGGGTGACGACGCTCCGGACCGCGTCGCGGTCAACCGCGAGTTCCTGCTCCAGGCGCTCACCGCCGGCGCCCGCGACCGGCTGATCCTGGAGGTCGGCGCCCCCACGGCACCGCTCGCGATCCGTCGGCCCGACGGCCCCGACGGCCCCGGTGACGAGGGGGCGTTCTCGCTGCTGATGCCGGTGCGTCTGGAGGACTGAGCACCGGGGCCGGGCCCCGTCCGGCGGACGGGGCCGCGCAGGCGGCGTCTTTCCGCCGGACGACCCCCCGGGCCGCGCCTGGGTGGTGGTGCGCACGCGCGCCCGCCGTAGTATCGGTTGATCGCGTGGCGGGGGGAGGCGGTCATGGGCAAGCAGCGGCCCGGCACACCGACGCTGGAGGAAGTGGCGGCCCGCGCCGGTGTCGGGCGCGGCACCGTCTCACGGGTCGTCAACAACGCGGCGGGCGTGCGCGAGTCGACGCGGCGTGCGGTGCAACAGGCCATCGCGGAGCTGGGATACGTGCCCAACCTGGCGGCTCGTTCGCTGGCCGGGCGGCGGGCGGACGCCGTCGCGCTGGTCATGACCGAGACGGACTGGCGGCTGTTCGGGGAGCCGTTCTTCACGGAGATCGTCCGGACCGTCGGCGACGCGCTGACCGACGCGCCGGTCGCACCCTTGCAGTTGCTGCTGACCCAGGTCCGCACGGACACCGAGCGCCGGCGCTTCGTGGAGTACGCGCGCGGCGGCCGGGTCGACGGGGTGCTGCTGATGTCCGTGCACGCCGAGGACCCGCTGCCGGACATGCTCGCCGAGGCGGGTCTGCCCACCGTCATGCTGGGCCGGCGCTCGGGCGACGAAGGGATCACCTACGTCGACGCGGACAACGCCGGCGGGGCCCGCGACGCGGTCACGCACCTGCTGGAGAGCGGCCGTACGGCGATCGCGACCATCACCGGGCCCGCAGACATGTACGTCGCCGAATGCCGGCTGCGCGGCTACCGCGAGGCGCTGCGGCGGGCGGGCATCGGCGTCCGGCCCTCCCTGGTGGCCGAGGGGGACTTCTCGGAGGAGAGCGGGAGCCGGGCGATGACCGAGCTGATCCGGCGGAACCCGGGGCTGGACGCCGTCTTCGCCGCCTCGGACACCATGGCCGCGGGGGCGCTGAAAGCGCTTCGCGCGGCGGGGCGGCGGGTACCGGACGACGTCGCGGTGATCGGCTTCGACGACTTCCACCTGGCCCAGCACACGGATCCGCCGCTGACCACGGTCCGGCAGCCGCTGGAGGAGGTGGGCCGGACGATGGTGCGACTGCTGCTGGAGGAGATCGAGGAGGAGACGGGGGACTCCGCGGTGGCCTGGCGGCACGTCATCCTCCGGACCGAGCTGGTGTTGCGCGGCTCGGCCTGAGAAGCGCGGACCGAGAGCCCTCCGAGCAGGTCGGCCACGCCCCTGGGCGGATCCGCCGAAGCCCTCTTCCCGCCTCGCCCTGCGCATTCCCTCCGATTTCCTTCCACGATCCGCTGCGCACGGTCTTGTCAGGGACAACGACCGCTTCTACAGTCCCCATCGAGCCGAGCTGTGGGAGCGCTCCCAACACGGGGGAGTCGGGAGCGCTCCCGCACTCGGTCACCCCCCACCCGCTCCCCCGCCCGTCCGGTCGGTCCGTCTCCCCGGGCGGGCGGGGGCTCCAGCACGACCCCCGGATGTCATGGACTGATCATCCCGACAGCAGACCCCATGGCTCGACGCAGCAGACTCCTCACCCTCGCGGCGGTGCTGGCCACCCTGCTCGGCGCACTCGGCCTGAGCGTCCTCGGCCAGGGCAGGGCCGAGGCGCACAGCGTCGCGATGATGTCCGGTTCGCGCACCTACCTCTGCCAGCTGGACGCCCTCACCGGCACCGGCGCGCCGGACCCGACCAACCCCGCCTGCCGGGACGCGCTGAACCGGAGCGGCGCCACGGCGCTGTACAACTGGTTCGCGGTGCTCGACTCCAACGCCGGTGGTCGGGGCCCGGGTTATGTGCCGGACGGCACCCTGTGCAGCGCCGGTGACCGTTCCCCGTACGACTTCTCCGCCTACAACGCCGCCCGCGCCGACTGGCCGAGGACGCACCTGACGTCGGGAGCGACGATGAAGGTGCGCTACAGCAACTGGGCCGCGCATCCAGGGGACTTCCGGGTGTATCTGACCAAGCCCGGCTGGTCGCCCACCTCCGAGCTGGGCTGGGACGACCTGGAACTGATCCAGACCGTCACCGACCCGCCGCAGCAGGGCGGGGCGGGCAGCAACGGCGGCCACTACCACTGGGACCTGGCGCTGCCCTCGGGCCGCACCGGTGACGCGGTGCTCTTCATCCAGTGGGTGCGCTCGGACAGCCAGGAGAACTTCTTCTCCTGCTCCGACATCGTCTTCGACGGCGGCAACGGCGAGGTGACCGGCATCCGCGGCCCGGGCGGCACGCCGGGCCCGGACCCGACGGAGCCCGGCCCGACGGACCCGCCGCACACCGGTTCCTGCATGGCCGTCTACAAGGTCGTGAACTCCTGGAACGGTGGCTTCCAGGGCTCCGTGGAGGTCATGAACCACGCGGCGGAGCCGCGCAGCGGCTGGGCCGTGCGGTGGAAGCCCGGGGACGGGACCAGGATCAACAGCGTCTGGAACGGTTCGTTGTCCACCGGGTCCGACGGCACGGTCACGGTCCGGAACGTGGACCACAACCGGGTCATCGCCCCGGACGCCACCGTGACGTTCGGATTCACGGCCACGTCCACGGGCAACGACTTCCCCGCGGGGACGATCGGCTGCGTCACTCCGTGACCTTCGTTCCCCCCTGAAGGGAGTGCCGTGCCGCCCGCGCGCGGCGCTCCCGCCGCCCCGCCCACCTCACGTGCCGGTTACAAATCGCTCAACCTCTGGTTGCGGCGCGGTGATCGGGCGACGATGGGGCCATGACACTGGCTCAGCGCGCCCTGCAGCGGCTGCAGGCCTGGCCCGACCTCACCGCCGGGCCGGCCAGCTGCGGTACCGGGCAGGCGCTCCGCTCCGCGGGCGGCGAGATCGCCCACTTCCACTCGGACCGGGACGTGGACCTCCACCTCACCCGCCGGGTCATCCAGCGCTTCCACTACGACCTCGGCGGCTCCAGCGCGATCCATCTGGTCCCCGGCTCCCGCTGGGTGACCGTGCACCTGGACTGCCAGGCGGACGTCGACCTGCTGCTGAGCCTGGTGAGCATCGCGCTCAAAGCCCACCAGGCGCCGCCCTCCCCCGACGTCCCGTCGGGCTGCAACTTCCACCGGGTCACCGTGCTGACCCGCGACGGCGCGCCGGAGGACTGACCCGCACGGCGACGGCGGCGATGTCCCACAGCACAGGACATCGCCGCCGTCACCCGCCTCGGTGCGCGGACGTCCGGCCCGCGGGGCGGCGCAGCCCGGCCGCGGCCAGCACCGCGCCGAGCACGCAGAGGACACCGGTGAGGACCACGGCCGCGTGGACGCCGTTGAGGAAGGCCTGCCCGCTGCCCTCGACGACCGCCGCCCTCAGGCCAGCCGGCATGGCGGCGGAGACGGGCGCGACGCCCATGGCGACCGCGTCCCGGGCCCCCTCCAGACCCTGCGCCACGCCCGGGGGGACGCCCGCGCCGGTCAGCTCCGCCACGAGGGTGGCCCCGACCTTGCCGCTGATCAGGGAGACCAGCACGGAGGTGCCCAGCGCGCCGCCGATCTGCAGGGTCGTGGCCTGCAGGCCACCGGCCACACCGCCGTCCCTGACCGGGGCGTTGCCGACGATGGCGTCGGAGGAGGCGGCCAGCACCATGCCGACGCCGAGGCCGAGCGCGATGAACGGCGGCCACATGGTGGCGTACGAGGAATCCGTCTGCCAGGTCAGCATGCCGAAGCAGGCGGCGGACTGGAGCCCCATGCCGACCGGCATGGTCAGCCGGGGACCGAAGCGCTGGGTCAGGGCCGCGCCCAGCGGCGAGGCGACCAGGGAGGCCAGGCTCAGCGGGAGTGTCCGCACACCCGCCTGCACGGGCGTGAAGCCGCGGACGTTCTGCAGGTAGAGCATGACGAAGAAGATCACGCCGAGCAGGACGAAGAAGTTCAGCGCGGTGATGACGGCGCCGACGGTCAGGGCGCGGCTGCGGAACAGGCGCATGGGCAGCAGCGGGTGCTCGACACGGGTCTCGTACCAGCCGAAGACCACCAGGATCAGCAGGCCGGCGACGATGGTGCCCCAGGTGCCGCCGGCGGTCCAGCCCCAGGTCTCGCCCTTGACGACACCGAAGACCACGGCCAGGAGCCCGAGGGCGAGCAGGACGACTCCGGGGACGTCGAACCGGTGGTGCCCGGTGGAGTTCCGGCTCTGCGGCAGCACCCAGGCGCTGAAGGCGAGGGCGGCCACGCCGATGGGGGCGTTGATGTAGAAGACCGATTCCCAGTTGACGTGCTCGACCAGGAGGCCGCCGACGATGGGCCCGAGGGCGGTGGACACGGCGGAGACCATGGCCCAGATGCCCACCGCCATGCCGAACTTCCGCGGCGGGAACACGGACCGCAGCAGACCGAGGGTGTTGGGCATCAGCAGGCCGCCGAAGAGGCCCTGGAGGGCACGGAAGGCGATGACTCCCTCGATCGAACCGGACAGCCCGATCGCGACCGAGGCGAGGGTGAAGCCGGTGACGCCGACGAGGTAGTAGGTGCGGCGGCCGAAGCGGTCACCGAGCTTGCCGCCCAGGATGAGGGTGGCGGCGAGGGCGAGCAGGTAGGAGTTGGTGACCCACTGGAGTTCGGCGGTCGAGGCGTGCAGGTCGCTGCCGATCTCCGGGTTGGCGATGGCGACGACGGACGCGTCGAGCTGGACCATGAACAGGCCGAACGCGACGGCGCACAGGGTGAGCCAGGGGTTGGACCGCCGGCCGGCGGCGGCCGGCGGGGCGGGATCGGACGCGGGCAGGGCGGAGTGATCCACGGACGTGGACGGCATGGATGAGCCTTCTTCGGTGCATGCGAGGGGTGGTGCGGGGGCGCCCGGCCGGCGGGCGGTGCGAGGAGGCCGCCCGGTCAGCGGACGGTGCGAGGCCGCGCGGTCAGCGGGCGGTGCGGTGGAGCCGCTGGGCCAGTGCCTGGAGGGCGCCCAGGGCGGAGCCGAGCGCGTCCTTCTCGCCCTCGGTGAGGGACGCCAGGGCGTGGCGGAGGAACGCCGTCTCCAGTTCCCGCACCTCGGCCAGCCGCCGGCGGGACCGGTCGGTGAGGTGGAGGTGGGCGATGCGCTTGTCGGCGCTGTCCTGCCTGCGCTCCAGGTCCCCCCGCTCGGTGAGCTGGGAGACCAGGGTGCTGACGTTGTTCGGCTTCATCAGCAGCACCTCGGCGGCCTCGCGCACGGTGGCACCCTCGCGCTGGGCGACGAACCGCAGCAGGGCGAGCTGACCCTCGGGCGGCTTGGGGTGCGGGTACTCGGCGGCGACCTGCCGGTCCAGCGCCCGGTAGAGCGCGGGGATGCAGGCCGCGAGCCCGGAGGCCATGCGGTCGTCGTCCCTGCGGGGGCGGCTGGATTCGGTCACCCGGACACAATACATATGGCGCTATAGGTATGTCAAAAGAGCTAAGCGGTCCGGGTGCGCGCCCGTGCAACCCCGTCGCAACCTTCCCCGTGGTGGCCTGTACGGCATGGAGGACACCTACGAGGAGACGCCCCGCGTCGAGCTGACCCCCGCGGCGGCCGGTCTGCTGCGCCGGCTGCGCGCGGAGCACGGCCCGCTGATGTTCCACCAGTCCGGCGGCTGCTGCGACGGCAGCTCCCCCATGTGCTGCCCGGCCGGCGAGTTCCGCACCGGCGGGGCGGACGTCCCGCTCGCGGAGCTGGACGTCGAGGGCGTGGCGGAGCCGGTGACCTTCTGGATGTCACGGAGCCAGTACGAGGTGTGGAGCCACACCCGCCTCATCGTGGACGTCGTCGAGGGCCGGGGCAACGGCTTCTCGCTGGAGGCGCCCGAGGGGGTGCGCTTCCTCGTCCGTTCTCGTCTCGTCGGCGCGTAACCCCCTCCGCGGCCGTCCCCGTCTGGTGCACTGCCCCTGTCCCGCGGCAGTTGACCAGGCATCAGGGGGTTCGGTGACAACCCGTTACAGATCGGCGCTGGCGCTCATCACGGCACTCGGCGCGCTGGCCGGTGCCGCCCTCACGGGGGCGGCACCGGCCGGCGCCGTGCAGAAGGCCGTCCGGATCGCGCCGGGCGTGACGTACGAGGAGTTCGACATCCGGGCGGCGGGCGGGGTCACGCACGCGCACCTGCTCCGCGTCGATCTGCGCGACCCGCACGTCCGGCTCGGGCTGCTGTACCCGGGGGCGGTGGCCGCGCGGGCCCCGGTCTCGCGCCTGGCCGACGCGCAGGGCGCCGTCGCGGGCGTCAACGGCGACTTCTTCAACATCACGGAGACGCAGCACCCGGGCGTGGCGGCGACCGGCGCGAGCGTGGGCCCGGCGATCGCGGACGGCCGGGCACTCAAGGCGGCGGTGCCGGACGGCCAGCGCTTCGGCCCGGCCCTGCCGCCCGGTACGACCACCGAGGACGTGGTCGGCGTCGGCACCGACGGGCGGGCCCGGCTGGGGCGGCTCTCCCTCGACGGCGCGGTCGACACCGAGGAGGCGCGGCTGCCGCTCGGCGGTTTCAACCAGTACGCGCTGCCGGTGGGCTCCGTCGGGGCGTTCACCAGCGACTGGGGCGAGGCCTCGCGGGTGCGCGCCACCTGCGGCACGGACACCGACCGGGCCGCACCGTGCAGCACCGACACCTACGAGGTGACGGTCCGCGCCGGGCGGGTGGTGTCCGTCTCCGACACCCCCGGCGCCGGGCCGATCGCGCCGGACACGACCGTGCTGGTCGGCCGGGAGGAGGGCGCCCGGCAGCTGCGCAAGGTCTCTGCCGGGGAGGCCGTGCGGGTGACCCACCGGCTGACGGCCCCGGAGTCGCAGGTGCCGTACCGCTTCGCACTCGGCGGCTATCCCGTGCTCACCGGCGGACGGCCGCTGCCGGGCCTGGACGCGCGCGCGTCGGCGGTACGCACCGCGGTCGGCGTCGCGGACGGCGGGCAACGGGTGCTGCTGCTGGCCGTCGACGGCTCGCCCGGCTACCGCACCGGACTGACCGTCGCCGAAGTCGCCGACGTCATGCGGTCGGTGGGCTCGGTGGACGCGTTCAGCCTGGACGGCGGCGGGTCCTCGACACTGGTCGCCCGGGAGCCGGGCGCGTCCGGCGTGTCGGTGCGCAACCATCCCAGCGCCGGTGCCGAGCGCGCCGTCCCGAACGGCATCGGCGTCTTCACGGCACCGTGAACCGCGCGGCGGCGACCCGGTCAGGGGCTGAGGCTGCCGACGATGTCCGCCGTCGCCGTGAGGCCGCTCTGGATGGTCGGGGCGATGCTCGTGCTGGCCAGGTAGAAACCGAGCAGCATGCACACCAGCGCGTGGGAGAACTTCAGCCCGCCGTTGCGCAGGAAGATCACCGCCAGGATCGCCAGCAACAGCACCACAGAGATGGAAATGGCCATGCGTCAACCTCCTCCGCCACGCCGCCACGTCCGGTTCGCGGCGTTCGGCCGTAAGTGTGGCGTAGCGGAGGGTTCGTCCGGGCGGCTGACCTGTCCTCCGAACGTGTGGTGTCCCGGCGCCGGCGCTACCCGGCGCGGCGGGCGTCGAGGAACGCCTCCAGCCCGGCGAGATCGTCGGTGTTGAGGTGGTCGGCACCGGCGGCGAGCAGCTCGCTCCAGACCGCCTCGCGGGCGGGGCCGGGCAGGTCGGGCGTGGCCCAGAAGCGGACCCGCTGTCCGCGGGCGTGCGCGGCGCCGACGATGCCGTGCAGCTTGCGGCGTTCGGCGTCCGGGAAGGAGCCTGTGCCCCGCCAGGTGAAGTTCAGGTTCCAGTTGTCGCTGATCAGCGGCATGAAGGAGGCCGGGGCGGAGCTGCCGAGGTCCGAGAGCCGGCCGTCGTAGAACGCCCGTCGCACCCGCTGCGCCTCCATGGGTGCGCGGGCCGCCCGGTCGCCGGAGACGACGGCGGTGACGGGGCCCGGGAGGACCCGGCCGTGGGCGTAGGTCGTGAACAGGGACCGGTAGCGGCGCAGATGACGGTCCAGCTCCAGGTAGGTCGACGCACCCTCGGTCTTGATGTCGACGAGGAGTTGCAGGGGGCGGCGGTGGCCGCGGTGGACGGAGCCGTGATGGGCGCGGACGCGGGCGGCGAGCGGGGCGAGGTAGAGCGACTCCAGGGTGCGGGAGGGGTCGAGGTCCGCCGGGTCGTGGGCGACGAGGAGCTGGTCGCCGACGAGGAAGATGTCGGCCTCGACGCTGCCGAAGCGGTGGTCGAGGGCGTCGAGGAGGGGGCGGGGGTGCTCGTAGTCGTTGTGGGCGTGGGCGCGCCACAACGGGCGCGGGCGGTGGGCCCGTTCGCCGGCCAGCGCGGTGCCGGCGGGCAGGGCGACGGAGGCCGCGAGGGCGGCGCCGAGGGTGGTGAGGGCTCTGCGACGGGTGGTGAGGGCCATGCTCTGCCTCCCTGGTGGGCCTTGCGGGACCGATGGGTCCCGCTCGGTCGGGCGAAGTCCGGGACTGGGGAGAGTATGCGGCCCGTGTGGGGCCAAGAAGCAGAGCTGTGGAGGGAGTTGGCCGGAGCGCCGCCGTTCGTTCACGTCGGTGGCGGCGCACACGCGAAGAGCCCGCCCGGGCCCGGGCGGGCTCTTCGCACGTTGCGTCAGGGGTGTTCGGGCCGTCCGAAGCGTTCGGGGTGTTCGCGTCAGGGTGCTTGCAGGTCGACCAGTCCGGCCAGCGTCGAGCGGTGGGCGCCCGCCGTGCCGTGGGCGATGGAGTCGGCCTTGGCCCGCTTCAGGTACAGGTGGACGGGGTGTTCCCAGGTCATGCCGATGCCGCCGTGCAGTTGCAGCGCCTCCTCGGCGGCGCGGACGGCGACGGGAGCCGCGTAGGCCTGGGCGACCGCGACGGCCACGTCGGCGTCCTGCCCGGTGGCGAGCGCGTCGGCGGCGTTGCGGGCGGCGGCGCGGAGGTGGACGACCTCCAGCCACAGCTGGGCGAGCCGGTGCTTGAGCGCCTGGAAGCCGCCGACGGGGCGGTTGAACTGCTTGCGCTCCTTCAGGTAGCGCACGGTCTCGGTCAACGACCACTCGGCCAGGCCGAGCTGTTCGGAGGCGAGGAGTCCGGCACCGGCCCGCAGGGCCCGTCGTACGGCGGGCTCGGCGTCGCCGAGCCGGTCCCCCGGCGCCCCGTCGAGGACGACCTCGGCCAGCGGCCGGGTGAGGTCCAGGGAGGTCTGCGGGGTGACCGCGGCGGCGTCGGCCCGCACGGCGTACAGCCCGCCGTCGTCCGCCGGCACCAGCAGCACGTCGGCGACGGCCGCGTCGGCGATGCCGGTCAGCTTGCCGTGCAGTGCGCCGTCCTGGAGCCGTACGGTGGCGAAGTCCGCGGTCGGCGCGGTGTGCAGGCCGACGGCGAGGACGCCGATGCGCCGGCCGGACGCCAGCTCGGCGAGCAGGTCGCCGGCCGCGTCACAGGCCAGCAGCGCCTCGGTGGCGACGACGGCGCTGCCGAGATAGGGCACGGGTGCCACGGCCCGGCCCAGTTCCTCCAGCACGACGGCGGCCTCGCGGTGGGTGGCGCCCTGGCCGCCCCGGTCCTCGGGGACCAGGAGGCCGGCCAGGCCCATCCCGTCGGTCAGGTTCTTCCACAGGGAGAGGTCGTGCGGGGTGTCCGACTCGATGCGCGCGATCACGCCCGCGGCGTCGCAGTGGTCGGTGAGCAGGTCCCGCACGGCGGCGCGCAGCGCCTCTTCCTCCTCGGTGTACAGGAGATCCGGCTGTCCACTCATCGGGCGAGGTCCTTCCAGGCGACGTCCTTGTCGGTGCGCGGCTCGGAGGGCAGCCCGAGGACGCGCTCGGCGACGATGTTCAGCAGGACCTCGCTGGTCCCGCCCTCGATGCTGTTGCCCTTGGAGCGCAGGTAGCGGTAGCCGGCGTCGCGGCCGGTGAAGTCCACCAGCTCGGGGCGGCGCATGGTCCAGTCGTCGTACAGCAGGCCCTGAGCGCCGCGGAGTTCCACCTCCAGGCCGCTGATCTCCTGGTTGAGCCGGGCGAACGCCAGCTTCATGCCGGCGCCCTCGGGGCCGGGATGGCCGGCCACCAGCTGCTGGCGCAGCCGCTCGCCGGTGAGCCGGGCGACCTCGGCCTCGACCCACAGCTTCAGCAGCCGCTGGTGCAGGTCGTGGGTGCGCAGCTCGGGGCGCTCCCGCCAGGTCTTCGAGACCGGTCCGATCATGCCGCCCTCGCGGGGCAGCCGGGCGCCGCCGATGGCGACGCGCTCGTTGTTCAGCGTGGTCTGGGCGACCCGCCAGCCGTCGCCGACCTCGCCGAGCCGCCGGGAGTCGGGGATGCGGACGCCGGTGAGGAAGACCTCGTTGAACTCGGCCTCGCCGGTGATCTGGCGCAGCGGCCTGACCTCGACGCCCGGGTCGGTCATGTCGCAGACGAAGTAGGTGATGCCGCGGTGCTTGGGCACGTCCGGGTCGGTGCGGGCGATGAGGATGGCCCAGCGGGCGAGGTGCGCGCTGGACGTCCAGACCTTCTGCCCGTCGACCACCCAGGTGTCGCCCTCGCGCACGGCGCGGGTGCCGAGCGCGGCGAGGTCGGAGCCGGCGCCGGGTTCGCTGAACAGCTGGCACCACACCTCCTCCCCCGTCCACAGCGGGCGCAGGAGGCGGCGCTTCTGCTCCTCGGTGCCGTACTGGAGGATCGTCGGCGCGGCCATGCCGAGGCCGATGCCGATGCGCCGCGGATCGTTGTCGGGGGCGCCGGCGGCGGCCAGTTCGGCGTCCACGACGGGCTGGAGGGAGCGGGGTGCGCCGAGCCCGCCGAGGCCCTCGGGGAAGTGGACCCAGGCCAGCCCCGCGTCGAAGCGGGCCCTCAGGAAGTCCAGGCGGCCGGTGGTGGCCGGCGGGTGCGCGGCCAGCAACTCCTGTGTGCGCCGGCGCAGTTCGTCCGCGTCGGTCGCACGGCGGGTGTCGGTCATGCGGCGGCTCCCTTCTCCAGGACGACGGCGACCCGGCCGGTGGTGACGCCGTCGGCGACGCGCTGCACGGCGGCCGACGCCTGCTCCAGCGGCACGCGCTCGCTGACCAGCGGCCTGATCGCCCCCTGGGCGGCCAGTTCGGTGAGCTGTTCGTGGCACTGCTGCACCAGCGCGGGGTTCTTGGTGTTGTACAGGCCCCAGTGCAGGCCGAGGATCGCGTAGTTCTTCACCAGGGCGTGGTTGAGCGCAGGGCTGGGGATGGTGCCGCTGGCGAAGCCGACGACCACGATCCGGCCCTCGAAGGCGACGACCTTGGCGGACTGGGCGTAGGCGGCGCCGCCCACCGGGTCGTAGATCACGTCGGCGCCGCGTCCGCCGGTGGCCTCCTTCACGGCGGCGACGACGTCCTCGCTCTTGCGGTCGACGACCACGTCGCAGCCCAGCTCCCGGGCGACGGCGGCCTTGTCGGTGCCGCCGACGACCCCGATGACGGTGGCGCCCGCGGCCTTGCCGAGCTGCACGGCCGCGCTGCCGACCCCTCCGGCGGCGGCGTGGACGAGCAGGGTCTCGCCGGACTCCAGCCGGGCCCGGCGGTGCAGGCCGAACCAGCCGGTCTGGTAGCCGATGTGCAGGGCGGCGGCCTCGGCGTCGTCCAGGGTTTCGGGCGCGGGCAGCAGCGCGCGGGCGTCGGCGAGGGCGTACTCGGCGAAGCCGCCGTGCGGCAGTGCCGGGTTGGCGATGACCCGCCGGCCGTCCTCGGTCTCGCCGCAGATCTCCACGCCCGGCGTGAACGGCAGCGGCGGCCGGACCTGGTAGTGGCCCCGGCACAGCAGTGCGTCGGGGAAGTTGATGTTGGCGGCGCGGACCTTCAGCAGGACCTGGCCGTCACCGGGCGCCGGCGGCGCCACGTCCGCGAGGCGCATCACCTCGCCCGGCTCGCCGTTCTCGTGCACCTGCCATGCCTGCATGCGGGGCCTCCACCGACTGCGTCGTCCGACCGGGTCCACCGCATACTAAGCGGTCGCTTGCCGGGAAGGGAACAGCCTCCCGCGGTCGGGTGCGTCACGAGCGGGCGGCGGGCCGCGCCCGGACGTGCATCCGCTCGCCCTGCGGGCCGAACAGGCTGAGGAACTCCACCGGCCCCTCCCCCGTCGACCCGAACCAGTGCGGCACCCGCGTGTCGAACTCGGCGGCCTCCCCGGCCGTGAGGACCACGTCGTGCTCGCCCAGCACCACCCGCAGCCTGCCGGACAGGACGTAGAGCCACTCGTAGCCCTCGTGGGTGCGCGGCTCGGGCTCCTCCGTGCTCCGCGGAACCACTACCTTGAACGCCTGGAGTCCGCCGGGCTGCCGGGTGAGCGGCCAGTAGGTGCGGCCTTGCCGCGTGATCGGCTTGGCGCGCACCCGGGGGTCGCCCACCGGAGGCGCCCCGACCAGCTCGTCCAGCGGCACCTGGTGGGCCTGGGCGATGGGCAGCAGCAGTTCGAGGCTCGGCTTGCGCAGCCCGGACTCCAGGCGCGAGAGGGTGCTCACCGAGATACCGGTCGACTCGGAGAGGGCCGCGAGGGTGACCTCGCGCTCCTTCCTGATCTGCCGCAGCCGCGGGCCCACGCCCGCGAGAACGTCGTCCGTCGTCATGCGCTTATTGCAGAACCGGCAAACTTGTTTGTCAATCCCGTGATGCCCGAGCGACCTTTTCGGTGGAGGTGGTCACCATGACCGAGCAGACCGAGAAGACCCAGACCGAGAGCACGGAGAGCACCGAGAGCACCGGCGGGTACGACGTGATCGTCGTCGGCGGCGGTGCGGCCGGGCTGTCCGCCGCGCTGGTCCTGGGCCGGGCGCGGCTGCGCACCCTGGTCGTCGACGCGGGCGAGCCGCGCAACGCGCCCTCGTCGCACATGCAGGGCTACCTGACCCGGGACGGCATGTCGCCCGCGGAGTTCCTGGCCGTGGGCCGTCAGGAGATCGCCGGGTACGGCGTCGAACTCGTCCGCGACCGCGCGGTGGACGTCGTCAGGGGCGAGGACTTCGCCGTGGAGCTGGCCGGCGGGCGGACCGTGCGCGCCCGGCGCCTGATCGTCACCACCGGGCTCAAGGACGAGCTGCCCCGGGTGCCCGGCGTCGCCGACCGGTTCGGCCGGGACGTCCTGCACTGCCCGTTCTGCCACGGCTGGGAGGTGCGCGACGAGGCCTTCGGGGTGCTCGCGACCAGTCCGCTGAGCGTGCACCAGGCACTGATGGTGTCCGGCTGGTCCAAGGACGTGACCCTGTTCCTGCACACGGTCGACGAGGCGGAGCTGTCCGACCAGGACCTGCGCCGGCTGGCCGCGGCCGGCGTGAAGGTGGTGCCCGGCGAGGTGGCCGAGGTGGTCGTCGAGGAGGACCGGGTCACCGGCGTCCGGCTGGAGGACGGCTCGGTGCACGGGCGGTCGGTGGTGTTCGTGGCGCCGCGTGCGGTGCCGCAGACCGGGCTGCTGGAACGGCTGGGCGCCGAGCTGAAGGACAGCCCGGTCGGGGCCTACCCGGTGGTCGACCCGACCGGTCTGACCAGCGTGCCCGGCGTCTGGGCGGCGGGCAACGCGATCGGCTTCGCCGAGCAGGTCGTGCACGCGGCGAGCGGCGGCTACCGCGCGGCCTCCGCGATCGTCGGGGATCTGATCATGTCGGACCTGGACGCGGCCCTGCCGGACCGGCCGACGGGGTGAGGCACCGGCCGGGCGCGGCACCTGGCCCGGTACCGAGCCGCCCGCCCGGCCGCGGCACACGCCGGGTGCGGGGCCACCCGGTACGGCCACCGACCGGACACAGAACCGCCCGCCCCCGGCACCGGCACCGGCCAGGTGTGGGACCGCCCGTACCGGTGCACCATGGCTGCATGCTGCTCGCCCGGCTCGCCCAGGTGTCCCGGGAGGTCGCCGCCGCCTCGGCGCGCTCCCGGAAGACCGCCCTGCTCGCCCAGCTGTTCCGGGAGGCCGAGGCGGAGGACGTGCCGATCGTCATCCCCTACCTCGCGGGCCGGCTGCCGCAGGGGCGGATCGGCATCGGCTGGAAGGTGCTGAGCCGCCCCGTCGCACCGGCCGGCGAGCCGACGCTCACGGTGCGCGAGGTGGACGCCCGGCTGACCGAGCTGGCCGGGGTGTCCGGCACCGGCTCGCAGGCCGAGCGCTCCCGGCTGGTCGGGGAGCTGCTGGGCGCGGCCACCGGGGACGAGCAGCGGTTCCTGTTCGGGCTGCTCACCGGCGAGGTGCGCCAGGGGGCGCTGGACGCGGTCGCCGTCGAGGGACTCGCGCAGGCGACCGGCGCGCCGGCGGCGGACGTGCGCAGGGCGGTGATGCTGGCGGGCTCGCTCCAGGCGGTGGCCGAGGCGCTGCTCGCCGACGGGCCGCCCGCGCTGGAGCGGTTCCGGCTCACCGTGGGCCGCCCGGTGCTGCCGATGCTCGCGCACAGCGCGTCCTCGGTGGCCGAGGCGGTGGAGAAACTCGGTACCGCGGCGGTGGAGGAGAAGCTGGACGGCATCCGGGTCCAGGCCCACCGCGACGGCGGCACCGTGCGGCTGTACACGCGCACCCTGGACGACATCACCGACCGGCTGCCCGAGGTGACCGCGGCCGTGCGGGAGCTGCCCGGCGAGCGGTTCGTGCTGGACGGCGAGGTGATCTCCCTCGACCCGGGCGGGCGCCCCCGGTCGTTCCAGGAGACCGCCGGGCGGGTCGGCTCCCGCGTCGACGTCGCCACCGCGGCGAAGGCGGTGCCGGTCTCCCCCGTCTTCTTCGACGTGCTCTCCGTGGACGGCCGCGACCTGCTCGACCTGCCGCTGACCGAGCGGCATACGGAGCTGGCCCGGCTGGTCCCGGAGCCGATGCGGGTGCGCCGTACGGTCGTGTCCGGGGTCGAGGACGTCCCGGCGGCCGAGGACTTCCTCGCCGAGACGCTGAAGCGGGGCCACGAGGGCGTCGTCGTCAAGGGCACCGACGCCGCCTACAGCGCCGGCCGGCGGGGCGCGTCCTGGCTGAAGGTGAAGCCCGTCCACACCCTCGACCTGGTCGTCCTGGCCGCCGAGTGGGGGCACGGCCGCCGCACCGGCAAGCTCTCCAACCTCCACCTGGGCGCCCGCACCGCCGACGGTTCCTTCGCCATGCTCGGCAAGACGTTCAAGGGCATGACCGACCGGATGCTGGCCTGGCAGACGGAGCGGCTGCGCGAGCTGGCCCTCCAGGAACACGGCTGGGGGGTGACCGTCCGCCCCGAACTGGTCGTCGAGATCGCCTACGACGGCCTCCAGCGCTCCACCCGCTACCCGGCCGGCGTCACCCTGCGCTTCGCCCGCGTGGTCCGCTACCGCGAGGACAAGCGGCCCGAGGACGCGGACACGGTGGAGACGCTGCTGGCCGCGCACCCGGAGGCGGCACCGTGAGACGCAGCGCGGGCCTGCTGCTCTACCGGCGCACCGACCGGGGTCTTGAGGTGCTGCTCGGTCACATGGGCGGCCCGTTCTTCGCCCGCCGCGACAAGGGGGCGTGGACGGTCCCGAAAGGCGAGTACGAGCCCGGTGAGCCGGCCTGGGACGCGGCCCGGCGCGAGTTCCGGGAGGAGCTGGGGGTGCCGCCGCCCGCCGGGGACGGAGCGGTGCCGCTCGGCGAGGTGCGCCAGTCCGGCGGCAAGCTGGTCACGGTCTGGGCGGTGGAGGCCGACCTCGACCCGGCGGCCGTCGACCCCGGCACCTTCCTGATGGAGTGGCCGCCGCGCTCGGGTCGGACGCGGGAGTTCCCGGAGCTGGACCGGGTGGCGTGGCTTCCGCTGGACCGGGCCCGGGAGGTGATCGTCACGGCCCAGTCCGCGTTTCTCGACCGGCTGGCGGAGCACTCGGCGTGAGACGAACCCTCCCGCGTTGCGGTGCCCGCCGCCGCGCGCGAGGGTCGGAGCACAGCCCGCTGCCAGGGAGGTCAGCCATGCCCATCGCGACGGTCAATCCGGCGAACGGCGAGACGGTCAGGACGTACGAGGCCATGGGCGAGGAGGAGGTCGAGCGCCGGCTCCAGCTCGCCGAGGCCACCTTCCGCACGTACCGGACGACCACGTTCGAGGAACGTGCCCGGATGCTGCACCGGGCCGCCGAGCTGCTGGAGCAGGACCAGCAGGAGATCGGCCGGGTCATCACCACGGAGATGGGCAAGCCGGTCAAGCAGGCCCGCGCGGAGGCGGCCAAGTGCGCCAAGGCGATGCGCTGGTACGCCGACCACGCCGCCGGACTGCTCGCCGACGAGGAGCCCGCCGAGGCCGATGTGAAGGACTCCGGCGCCTCCCGGGTGCTGGTGCGCTACCGGCCGCTGGGTCCGGTGCTCGCAGTGATGCCGTGGAACTTCCCGCTGTGGCAGGTGGTGCGCTTCGCGGCGCCCGCGCTGATGGCCGGCAACGTGGGTCTGCTCAAGCACGCCTCGAACGTGCCGCAGACCGCCCTGTACCTGGAGGACCTCTTCCACCGGGCCGGCTTCCCCGAGGGCTGTTTCCAGACGCTGCTGATCGGCTCCGCCGCGGTGGACGACGTGCTGCGCGACGAGCGGGTCCGGGCGGCCACCCTCACCGGCAGCGAGCCCGCCGGCCGCGCGGTGGCCTCCACCGCCGGGGAGATGATCAAGAAGACGGTGCTGGAGCTGGGCGGCAGCGACCCGTTCGTCGTCATGCCCTCGGCCGACCTGGACCGGGCCGCCGAGGTCGCGGTGAACGCGCGGGCGCAGAACACCGGTCAGTCGTGCATCGCCGCCAAGCGCTTCATCGTGCACACGGACGTGCACGACGCCTTCGCCGAGCGCTTCACCGCGGGCATGAAGGCGCTGAAGGTCGGCGACCCGATGGAGGAGGACACCGAGGTCGGCCCGCTCTCCAGCGAGCAGGGCCTGACCGACCTGGCCGAGCTGGTCGACGACGCCGTGCGCGGCGGTGCGACCGTGCTGTGCGGCGGGCAGCGCCCGGACGGGCCGGGCTGGTACTACCCGCCGACCGTGCTGGCCGGCATCACCCGGGGGATGCGCATCCATCGTGAGGAGGCCTTCGGACCGGTCGCCACGCTCTACCGGGCGGCCGACCTGGACGAGGCCGTGCTGATCGCCAATGACACGGACTTCGGGCTCAGTTCCAACGTCTGGACGCGGGACGAGTCCGACGTCGACCGCTTCGTGCGCGACCTGGAGGCGGGCGGCGTGTACGTCAACGGGATGACGGCCTCCCACCCGGCGTTCCCCTTCGGCGGGGTCAAGCGGTCGGGCTACGGGCGTGAGCTGTCCGGACACGGAATCCGCGAGTTCTGCAACATCACCACGGTATGGCACGGAGCGTGAGCGTTCCGGGGCTACGATCCCTTTTTGTGACCCGCGAAGTGACACTCCCTCTGATCGTCGACGACCGCGGCACCTTGCAGGTGGCCGCGGCCGACGTGAGCAAGCTGCTGCGCACCGTGGGCGGCCGGTGGCTGCGTCTGGTGGAGACCGGCGAGGAGAGCCTGGACGAGGACACGGTGGCGGCCCTGACCATCGAACTGGCCAAGCTGGCCGACCGGATCGACGTGGCGTGCATCGCCCACAGCAGCGGTCAGTCGACCTGACCGGGCCGCCCCTGGTCCCGCTCCCAGAGTGTGTGCCAGAACATCCGCTCGTAGCTCTGCAGCAGTACCCCGTAGCGGCGCACGAGGTCCTCGCTGAGGTGACCGGCGTCCAGGCCCGCCTGTACGGCGGCCGTGGTCTTCCCCTCCAGCTCCGGGTCGGGTTCGGCGAAGAGGTCGAAGAAGGCGCAGGCCTCGTCGGGGAAGCCGTAGTGGCGGCGCAGGGCGTCGGCGATCGTCGCGCAGTAGCCGCCCCAGGCGGAGAAGTTGGCGTGCAGCGCGAGCACGGTCTCGGCGGGTGAGCCGTTCAGCGCGAGCCAGGCGACGTACGCGGGGTAGGCCTGGCAGCCCGGCAGCGGCGCGTAGGACACCGACCGGGTCTCGTCCACGCCGCAGGCCGCGGCGAACGTCTCCAGCCGCCGGCCAGCCACCGCCTCCGACTCGGCCAGCGCGGTGAAGTACGCGGTGATCCGCGGTGCCTCGGCGGTGCGGTGGGCCAGGTACTCGAAGGCGCGGCGGTCGGCGGCGATCACCCACCGCTGCTCCAGTGCCAGCGCGGCGAGCGTGTCCCGGCCGGCCGCCCCGCGCGCCACCAGCGGCACCAGCCGGTTGGCGTGCGGATCGGGGGCCAGTTTTCCGGTGGTCGTCTCCAGCAGTTCCCGAGCCGTGCGCGCCATCGCTTCCTCCGTCGCCCGAGCCGTGTGGTCGTCCCTCCACCCTGCCACGGTCCCCGAGACGGAGTAGTCCGGCGAGAGATCGGCGCCCCGGCGGGTGAGTGTGGAGTGAACACCCCTAGAGGTGGACCACTTTCTGACCGGGGGGCGAAGGGCCTCCCGGGAGGCGAAAGCAGGCACGGTTCATGGCGACTTTGTGCAGACCCTCGGTGTCCGTTCCAGAGCACGTGATCACGATGGAGGAGACGCTGGACCTGGCGCGTGAGCGCCACGCCGACCACCCCCAACTGCCGCTTGCGCTCCGGCTGATCGAGAACACCGGTGTACGCACACGGCACATCGTTCAGCCCATCGAGGAGACCCTGAAGCATCCCGGCTTCGAGGAGCGGAACAACCTCTACGAGGCCGAGGCGAAGGCCCGGGTCCCGGCGGTGATCCAGCGTGCGCTGGACGACGCGGAGCTGCTCACCACCGACATCGACGTGATCATCTACGTGTCGTGCACGGGGTTCATGATGCCCTCGCTCACGGCGTGGCTGATCAACGAGATGGGCTTCCACAGCACCACCCGGCAGATACCCATCGCCCAGCTGGGCTGCGCGGCGGGCGGCGCGGCGATCAACCGGGCCCACGACTTCTGCACGGCCTATCCCGAGGCCAACGCGCTGATCGTGGCCTGCGAGTTCTGCTCGCTGTGCTATCAGCCCACCGACATCGGTGTCGGCTCCCTGCTCTCCAACGGCCTCTTCGGCGACGGCGTGGCCGCCGCGGTGGTTCGCGGCCAGGGCGGCACCGGCGTCCGGCTGGAGCGCAACGGCTCGTACCTGATCCCCAAGACCGAAGAGTGGATCATGTACGACGTCAAGGCCACCGGCTTCCACTTCCTGCTGGACAAGCGAGTGCCGGCCACCATGGAGCCGCTCGCTCCCGCACTCATGGAACTGGCGGGCAATCACGGCTGGGACGCGTCCGACCTGGACTTCTACGTCGTCCACGCGGGCGGGCCGCGCATCCTGGACGACCTCAGCAAGTTCCTCCAGGTCGATCCGCACGCGTTCCGGTTCAGCCGGGCGACGCTCACGGAGTACGGCAACATCGCCAGCGCGGTCGTCCTGGACGCGCTGCGCCGGCTCTTCGACGAGGGCGGCGCCGAGCCCCGGGCGCGCGGGCTG
Source organism: Streptomyces hamibioticus (assembly GCF_047946815.1). Classification (NCBI taxonomy): domain Bacteria; kingdom Bacillati; phylum Actinomycetota; class Actinomycetes; order Kitasatosporales; family Streptomycetaceae; genus Streptomyces; species Streptomyces hamibioticus. Next base: position 6,568,906 of record NZ_JBKKQY010000001.1, on the reverse strand, counting down.
CTGGCCGGATTCGGTCCCGGTATCACCGCGGAGATGTCCCTGGGCCGCTGGGTGACCGCCGACGAGACACGGGGCGTGCGAACGTGAGTGAAGAGACGATCCCCAAGACGGCGCCGCCCGATCCCGGACCGGGTACGGCACCGCCCGTGCGGGACTGGCCGGCTCTCGATCTGCCCGGCACGGACTTCGACCCGGTGCTGCGCGAACTCATGGCCGAGGGTCCCGTCACCCGGATCTCGCTGCCCAACGGCGAGGGCTGGGCCTGGCTGGTGACCCGCTACGACGACGTACGCATGGTCACCAACGACCCCCGGTTCGGCCGGGAGGCCGTGATGGACCGGCAGGTGACCCGGCTCGCTCCGCACTTCATCCCGGCCCGGGGCGCGGTCGGCTTCCTCGACCCGCCCGACCACACCCGGCTGCGCCGCTCGGTGGCCGCGGCCTTCACGGCCCGGGGCGTGGAGCGGGTGCGCGAGCAGGCCCGTGCCGTTCTCGGCGAGCTGGTCGACGCGATGCTGGCGGAGGGACCGCCCGCCGATCTCACCGAGGCAGTGCTCAGCCCCTTTCCCATCGCGGTGATCTGCGAGCTGATGGGCGTTCCGGCGGCCGACCGGCACGGCATGCACACCTGGACCCAGCTGATCCTGTCCTCCTCGCACGGCGCCGAGGTCAGCGAGAAGGCCAAGCAGGAGATGGGTGCCTACTTCGCCGATCTCATCGGCGTCCGCGAGGACAGCACCGGAGAGGACGTGACCTCACTGCTGGGCACGGCCGTGGGCCGGGGCGAGATCACGCTGGAGGAGGCCGTCGGACTCGCGGTGCTGCTCCAGATCGGCGGCGAGGCGGTCACCAACAACAGCGGGCAGATGTTCTACGTTCTGCTGACCCGGCCGGACCTCGCCGAACGCCTGCGCTCGGAGCCGGAGCTGCGGCCGAAGGCCATCGACGAGCTGCTGCGCTGGATCCCGCACCGCAACGCCGTCGGGCTGTCCCGGATCGCCCTGGAGGACGTGGAGATCCGCGGGGTGCGGATCCGGGCGGGCGACGCGATCTACGTCTCGTACCTGGCCGCCAACCGCGACCCCGACGTCTTCCCGGACCCGGAGACGATCGACTTCTCCCGCAGCCCGAACCCGCACGTCTCCTTCGGTTTCGGCCCGCACTACTGCCCGGGCGGCATGCTGGCCCGGCTGGAGTCCGAACTGCTGGTCGACACGCTCCTGGACCGGGTGCCCGGCATGAAGCTCGCGGTGCCGCCCGAGGACGTGCCCTTCAAGAAGGGCGCGCTGATCCGCGGGCCCGAGGCCCTGCCCGTGACCTGGTGAGCCGCCGATGACGACGACGGAGGGGCTGCTCGTGCCGCCCGGTCACGGCCGGGTCGTCGAGGCGCCGGCCCAGCACGTGACCTTCAAGGTGACCGGCACGCATTCACGCATGGCGTCCACCTTCGAGGTGATCGTGCCGCCGGGCTTCGACGTCGGCGCCCATGTGCACACGCGCAGCGAGGAGCTGTTCTACGTGCTCGAGGGCGAGCTGGACGTGCTCGCCTTCGAGCCGCGGGTCCGCACTCCCGACAACTGGCAGAAGTGGGAGTCCTCGACGGGCAGCCGGGTGGTCCGTGCCACCCCGGGCACGGTCATCGTCGTGCCCCCCGGCTGCCCGCACGCGTTCGCGAACCCGACGGACGACCCGGCGAAGATGTTCTTCCAGGCGTCCCCTCCCCCGGACCACGAGCGCTACTTCGAGGAGCTGCTGGAAATCCTGAGCGAGGGCGGCCCCCCGGATCACGAGGCGATCGAGGCGCTGCGTGCCAAGTACGACATCGAGCAGCTCACGCCTCTGAGACACAGGTGAGTGAGCCCGCGGGACAGAGGCGGGTGAGCCCGCCCGCGCCTCCCCGTCGCTACCGGATCGGCATCCCGGAAACCGTCCGGGCGATCACCAGCCGCTGGATCTCACTCGTTCCCTCGAAGATCGTGTAGATCGCGGCGTCCCGGTGCATCCGCTCCACCGGATACTCCCGCGTGTACCCGTTGCCGCCCAGGATCTGAATGGCCTGGGCGGTCACCTTCTTCGCGGTCTCGCTGGCGAACAGCTTCGACATCGACCCCTCGGCCGCGGTGAACGGCCTGCCGTTGATCGCCATCCACGAGGCCCGCCACACCAGCAGCCGCGCCGCGTCGATCGACGTCCGCATGTCGGCGAGCTGGAAGGCCACGCCCTGGTTGTCGATGATCGGCCGCCCGAACTGCTCCCGCGTCTGGGCGTACTCCAGGGCGACCTCGTAGGCGGCGCGTGCGGTGCCCACCGCCATCGCGCCGACGGCGGGGCGGGACGCCTCGAACGTGGCCATCGCCGCGTTCTTGACACGCTCCCCGCCCTTCTTGGCCTTCTCCCGGGCCCGGGCGAGCCGCTCGTCCAGCTTCTCCTTGCCGCCGAGCAGGCAGGAGCCGGGCACGCGCACGTTGTCGAGGATGACCTCGGCGGTGTGCGAGGCGCGGATGCCGTGCTTCTTGAACTTCTGGCCCTGGGACAGACCGGGTGTGTCCGGCGGAATGATGAAGGAGGCGTGGCCCTTGGAGCCCAGCTCCGGGTCGACGACCGCGACGACCACGTGGACGTTGGCGATGCCGCCGTTGGTCGCCCACGTCTTCGTGCCGTTGATCACCCACTCGTCCTTGGCCTCGTCGTACACCGCGCGGGTGCGCATGGAGGACACGTCGGAGCCGGCGTCGGGCTCGGAGGAGCAGAAGGCGGCGACCTTGACGTCGCTCGCGTCGCCGTACATCTGCGGGATCCAGGTCCCGATCTGCTCCTCGGTGCCGTTGGCGAGGACGCCCACGGCGGCCAGGCCCGTGCCGACGATCGACAGGGCGATGCCGGCGTCGCCCCAGAACAGCTCCTCCATGGCCATCGGGATGCCGAGGCCGGTGGAGTCGAAGTACTGCTGGGCGTAGAAGTCGAGGGAGTAGATGCCGACCTTGGCGGCCTCCTGGATGACCGGCCAGGGAGTCTCCTCACGCTCGTCCCATTCGGCGGCGGCGGGACGGATGACATCGGCGGCGAAGCCATGGAGCCAGTCCCGTACCTCCTTCTGTTCGTCGTTGAGCTCCATGGTGAACTCGGCCATGTCCCCTCCAGCGGTGCACATGCGTGTTACTTGCGGTAACAGGCAGTCTGTTACCCGCGGGTAAGAAAAGTCAACTCCCGGAGACCCGTCGGCAGCCCGTTCGATGTCCGGGGCATCCCAGGTGCTAGTTTGCGCAGGCGTCACCGAATGACCACGGGTGGGGAGAGCACATGGACACCACGCAGCGGACCGATCAGCAGCGGTCGGCCGACCGCCGGCGACGGGAGCTGCTGGAGGCCGCCGACCGGGTGGTGCTGCGCGACGGCCCACAGGCCTCGATGAACGCCATCGCGGCCGAGGCGGGCATCACCAAGCCGATCCTCTACCGGCACTTCGGCGACAAGGGCGGCCTGTACGCCGCGCTCGCCCAGCGGCACACGGACGCCCTCCTCGACTCGCTGCGGGCCGCGCTGGACGCCCCGGCGGACCGGCGGGAGCGCGTCGAGTCCACCCTGGACACGTATCTGGCGGCCATCGAGGCACGCCCGCAGGTGTACCGGTTCCTGATGCATCCGGCGGAGGCCGGCCAGTCCGGCGAACCGGGCTTCGACGTCGGCAAGCACTCGGCGCCGCTGCTGCGCCGGATGGGCGAGGAACTGGGCAAGGTCATCGAGGAGCGGCTGGACCTGGGGCCGGGCAGCGAGCGGCTGGCGCGGGTCTGGGGGCACGGGATCGTCGGGATGATGCATGCGGCCGGGGACTGGTGGCTCGGTGAACGCCCCTGTTCCCGGCAGGAGTTGGTGCGCAGCCTTGCCGATCTGCTGTGGGGGCGGCTGGCCGCGGCGGGGGACAGAGCAGGGGGGCCGGCGTTCTGACCGCTGCGCGTCGGGCGCGGGTGGTCCCAGGCCGGGCGCGCGGTTCCCCGTACCCCCGGGCGGCCCCGCTCACCGGCGCCAGGAGGCCCGGGCCGCCTGGCGCATGAGCCTTCTGCGACGCCAGCCCGTGAGGTGGTCGGCGTACAGGCGCCCCTCCAGATGGTCGCACTCGTGCTGGAGGCACCGCGCGAAAAAGCCCGTCCCGTGCACGGTGACCGGCTCACCCGTCACCGTGACGCCCTCGACCACGGCGTGGTCGTGACGCTCCGTGCCCGCCTCCAGGCCCGGGAGGGACAGACAGCCCTCCGGCCCGCGCAGGACCACACCGTCGGTCTCGACCAGACGCGGGTTGACAACGTGCCCCAGGTGGCGCACGTCCTCGTCGTCCGGGCAGTCGTAGACGAAGACCCGCAGCGGTACGCCCACCTGGTTGGCGGCCAGGCCCACGCCGCGCGCGGCGTACATGGTCGCGAACAAGTCCTCCACGAGACCCGCCAGTTCGGGGCCGAAGTCGGTGACCTCGCGGCACGGCTCGCGCAGTACCGTGTCACCGAGCAGGGTCAGGGGCCGTACGCGCCCGCGGGCGCCCGGGATCGAGCCGTGTCGCATGGCGGCCAGGGTACGGTCCCCACGGTCCGCGCCCGCCTCGCGGACCGCGCGGGGCCGCGGGGCGGTGCCGCGATTCGGGCGCGCGAATGGATCTCGATAGGCTGACGTCCACACCACGTGGCCGTCAGGCTTCACAGGCTTCAGGCGCGGCGCGTACGCAAGGAGGATCGAGAACTGATGGCAGGCAACTCGGACCCGCTTTCGCCGCGGGCCAAGCTGGCCGTGACCGCCGGCAAGGCGGTCGCGGCGGCATCGCGCGCCGCGGGACGCGGCAGCGGTTCGGTGATCGGCGGCCGGGTCGCGCTCAGACTCGACCCCGACCTCCTCGCCCGGCTCGCCCAGAATCTGGACGTCGTGCTGGTCTCGGCGACCAACGGCAAGACCACCACCACCCGGCTCATCGCCGAGGCCCTGCGGGCCGCGGGCCCGGTCGTGTCCAACGCGCTCGGCGCCAACATGCCGGCCGGCATCACCTCGGCCCTCGCCGGCAACTCGGACGCCCGCTACGGCGTGATCGAGGTCGACGAGAAGTACCTCGCCGGGGTCGCCAGGGACACCGACCCCAAGTGCATCGCGCTGCTCAACCTCTCCCGTGACCAGCTCGACCGCGCCGCCGAGACCCGGATGCTCGCCGAGAACTGGCGGGAGGGCCTGGCCGGTTCCAAGGCGGTCGTCGTCGCCAACTGCGACGACCCGCTGGTCGTGTGGGCCGCCTCCTCCTCGCCCAACGTCGTCTGGGTGGCCGCGGGCCAGATGTGGAAGGACGACGCCTGGTCCTGCCCGTCCTGCGGCGGTGTGATGCAGCGCCCCGGCGACGACTGGTTCTGCGGCGAGTGCGGCTTCCGCCGGCCCACCCCGAGCTGGGCACTGTCCGGCGACCACGTCCTCGACCCGCACGGCTCCGCCTGGCCGATCCACCTCCAGCTGCCGGGCCGCGCCAACAAGGCCAACGCCGCCTCGTCGGCCGCCGTCGCGGCCGTCTTCGGGGTGCCGCCGCAGGTCGCCCTGGAACGCATGTACCAGGTGCAGGCGGTGGCCGGGCGGTACGACGTCGTGCAGTTCCAGGGACGGGACCTCAGGCTGCTGCTGGCGAAGAACCCTGCCGGCTGGCTGGAGACGTTCTCCCTGATCGACCCGCCGCCGACCCCCGTGATCCTCTCGGTGAACGCCCGCGGCGCCGACGGCACCGACACCTCCTGGCTGTGGGACGTCGACTACACCCGGCTGTCCGGCCATCCGATCTGCGTGATCGGTGACCGGCGGCTGGACCTCGCGGTGCGCCTGGAGGTGGCGAACCAGCAGTTCCAGGTGTGCGAGACCCTCGACCAGGCGGTGCAGCAGTGCCCGCCCGGCCGGATCGAGGTCATCGCGAACTACACCGCCTTCCAGGACCTGCGCCGCCGCGTCGGCAACTGACCGCACGACTTCAGGGGACTTTCGTGAGCGACAACCAACTGCGGGTCGTCTGGATCTACCCGGACCTGCTCAGCACCTACGGCGACCAGGGCAACGTCCTGGTCGTGGAGCGCCGGGCCCGGCAGCGCGGCCTCGACGTGGCCCGGCTGGACGTGCGCAGCGACCAGGCCATCCCGACCTCCGGCGACATCTACCTGATCGGCGGCGGTGAGGACCGGCCGCAGCGGCTCGCGGCCGAGCGGCTGCGCCGCGACGGAGGGCTGCACCGGGCCGTGGAGAACGGCGCCATCGTCTTCTCGGTCTGCGCCGGCTACCAGATCCTCGGCCACGAGTTCGTCAACGACCTCGGCCAGCGCGAGCCGGGCCTCGGTCTGCTCGACGTGGTCTCGGTGCGGGGCGAGGGCGCCCGGTGTGTCGGTGACGTGCTCGGCGACATCGATCCGCGCCTGGGCCTGCCCCCGCTGACCGGCTTCGAGAACCACCAGGGCGTCACCCATCTGGGCCCGACCGCCCGCCCGCTCGCCCAGGTCCGCTTCGGCAACGGCAACGGCACGGGCGACGGCACGGAGGGCGCGTACAACGACACGGTCTTCGGGACGTACATGCACGGGCCGGTGCTGGCCCGCAACCCGCAGATCGCGGACCTGCTGCTGAAGCTGGCCCTGGACGTGAACGCGCTGCCGCCGACCGACGACCGCTGGTACGAGGCGCTCCGCAACGAGCGCATCGCGGCTGCGCAGCAGCCTGCGTAGGCACCGCTGCGCAGCAGCCTGCGTAGACACCGTTGCGCAGCGGCTCGCACAGGTGAGCGGGCGCGTCCAGCTGGCGGACGCGTTGTTCGGCCCCGCCGCTCGGTGCCGCTAGGGTGGCGGGGATCGAGCCGGACAGCGCGGTCCGGTCCCCGTGCCCAGTTGAGAAGGTTTATCGGGCTATGCGCATTGGTGTCCTCACGTCCGGCGGCGACTGTCCCGGCCTGAACGCCGTCATCCGGTCCGTCGTACACCGCGCCGTCGCCGACCACGGCGACGAGGTCATCGGCTTCCGGGACGGCTGGAAGGGCCTGTTGGAGTGTGACTGGCTCAAGCTCGACCTCGACGCGGTGGGCGGCATCCTGGCCCGCGGCGGCACCATCCTCGGCTCCTCCCGGGTCCGGCCCGAGCATCTGCGGGACGGTGTGCAGCGGGCCAGGGGTCACGTCCGGGAACTCGGCCTCGACGCGATCATCCCGATCGGCGGCGAGGGCACGCTGAAGGCGGCCCGGCTGCTGTCCGACAACGGTCTGCCGATAGTCGGCGTGCCGAAGACCATCGACAACGACATCGCGGTCACGGACGTCACCTTCGGCTTCGACACCGCCGTGACGGTGGCGACCGAGGCGCTGGACCGGCTGAAGACCACCGCCGAGTCCCACCAGCGGGTGCTGATCGTGGAGGTCATGGGCCGCCACACCGGCTGGATCGCGCTGCACTCCGGCATGGCGGCCGGCGCCCACGCCGTCGTCGTGCCCGAGCGGCCCTTCGACATCGACGAGCTGACCGCCAAGGTCGGCGAGCGGTTCGCGGCGGGCAAGCGGTTCGCGATCGTCGTCGCCGCGGAGGGGGCCAAGCCGAGGCCGGGCACCATGGACTTCGACGAGGGCGGCAAGGACATCTACGGCCACGAGCGGTTCGCCGGTATCGCCCGGCAGCTCTCGGTCGAGCTGGAGCACCGGCTCGGCAAGGAGGCCCGACCGGTCATCCTGGGACACGTCCAGCGCGGCGGGACGCCCACGGCGTACGACCGGGTGCTGGCGACGCGGTTCGGGTGGCACGCGGTGGAGGCGGTGCACCGGGGCGAGTTCGGGCGGATGACGGCGCTGCGCGGGACGGACATCGTGACGGTGCCGCTCGCCGACGCGGTCGAGACGCTGAAGACGGTGCCGGACGCCCGGTACGCGGAAGCGGAGTGCGTGCTCTGACCCCTGGCGCGTCGAGCCCGGCCCCCTGAGGCCGGCTTTCCCGCCCCCGGTCGCAACAGCGGCCGGGGGCGGTTCTAGTCTTGGCTCGGACAGACAGCGCTCAACCCCCACGAAACAGGAGCCGGCGGATGGATCACAGCGGGCACGGCATGACGATGGATCTGCCGCCGTTCACGCTGGGGCGGGGCCTGGAGTGGTCCACCGACCCGTTCTTCCTGATCGCCTGCCTGCTCGGACTGGCGCTGTACGGCTGGGGCGTCGCCCGGCTGGTGCGGCGCGGCGACCGGTGGCCGGTGGGGCGGACCGTCGCGTACGTCGTCGGTGTGCTCAGCGTCGTGCTGATGATGTGCACCAAGCTCAACGACTACGGCATGGTCATGTTCAGCGTGCACATGGTGCAGCACATGGTCATCAGCATGGTGTCGCCGATCCTGATCCTGCTCGGCGCCCCGATCACGCTCGCACTGCGCGCGCTGCCGCCGGCGGGCCGGGGCCGCAAGGGCCCGCGCGAGCTGCTGCTGATGCTGCTGCACAGCCGCTACATCCGGGTGATCACGCACCCGGCCTTCACCATCCCGCTGTTCATCGCCAGCCTGTACGGGCTGTACTTCACGCCCCTCTTCGACTTCCTCATGGGCTCCAAGGCGGGGCACATCGCGATGATGGTGCACTTCCTCGCCGTCGGCCTGGTGTTCTTCTGGCCGATCATGGGCGTGGACCCGGGTCCGCACCGTCCCGGGTACCTGATGCGGATGCTGGAGCTGTTCGCGGGCATGCCGTTCCACGCCTTCTTCGGCATCGCGCTGATGATGGCGTCCACGACCATGGTCAAGACGTTCGACAACCCGCCCGCCTCGCTCGGCGTCGACCCGCTCTCCGAGCAGAACGCGGCCGGCGGCATCGCCTGGGCGTTCAGCGAGATCCCGTCGGTGCTGGTGCTGATCGCGCTGCTGTTCCAGTGGTACGCCTCCGACCAGCGGCAGGCCCGGCGCTCCGACCGCGCCGCCGACCGTGACGGCGACAAGGAGCTGGAGGCCTACAACGCCTACCTGGCCTCGCTGAACGCCCGGGGGAACTGAGCGGCGGCGCCCCGGGGGAAGCGGGCGCGGCCGGCGCACGTTCTCGCCGTCCCGGGCGCACCGGCGCGAAACCGGGGCACCATGGAGGGGAACGGACGACGAGGAGGGTGCCGTGATGCCCGGTGCGACGGACAGTTCCACGAAGACGATGGGGGTGTTGACCCTCGGCGGCCTGGTGGCGGTGACGGCCTATACGGTCGCGCTGGGCAGCAACGGCTGGCTGTGGTTCGGCTGGGTCGTTCTGGGCCTGCTCACGCTGGGGATGGTCGCCACCCGGCCCTGATCCTCACGGGCCGCTGAGCCAGCCACCCGAGTGCACGCCCGGCTGGTACTTCGGCAGCCGGACGGTGATCTTCATGCCCGCGCCGACGGCCGTCTCGATGACCAGGCCGTGGTCGTCGCCGTACACCTGGCGGAGCCGGTCGTCGACGTTGGACAGGCCGATGCCGCCCGACGGGCTGACCTCCCGGGCGAGGATGCGGCGCAGCAGGCCGGGGTCCATGCCGGCGCCGTCGTCCTCGATGACGACGAGGGCCTCGGCGCCCGCGTCCTGCGCGGTGATCTGGATGTGGCAGCGGTCGGACTTGCCCTCCAGGCCGTGCTTGACGGCGTTCTCGACGAGCGGCTGGAGGCAGAGGAAGGGCAGGGCGACCGGCAGTACCTCCGGGGCGATCTGGAGGGTGACCGCGAGGCGGTCGCCGAAGCGGGCCCGCACCAGTGCCAGGTAGTGGTCGATGGCGTGCAGCTCGTCGGCGAGGGTGGTGAAGTCGCCGTGCCGGCGGAACGAGTAGCGGGTGAAGTCGGCGAACTCCAGCAGCAGCTCCCGGGCGCGCTCGGGGTCGGTGCGGACGAAGGACGCGATCACCGCGAGCGAGTTGAAGATGAAGTGCGGGGAGATCTGGGCGCGCAGGGCGCGGATCTCGGCCTCGATGAGGCGGGTGCGGGACTGGTCCAGGTCGGCCAGCTCCAGCTGGACGGAGACCCAGCGGGCCACCTCCCCCGCGGCGCGGACCAGGACGGCGGACTCGCGGGGCGCGCAGGCCACCAGGGTGCCGAGTACCCGGTCGTCGACGGTGAGCGGGGCGACGACGGCCCAGCGGGCCGCGCAGTCGGGGGTGTCGCAGCTGAGCGGGAAGGCCTCGCCGCGGCCGGTCTCCAGTGGTCCGGCGAGGCGGTCCATGATCTCGGTGCGGTGGTGGCCGCCGACGCCGTCCCAGACCAGGACCTCCTTCTCGTCGGTCAGGCACAGCGCGTCGGTGCCGAGCAGGGAGCGCAGCTTGCGGGCCGATCTGCGGGCGGTGTCCTCGGTCAGTCCGGCACGCAGCGGGGGTGCGGCGAGCGAGGCGGTGTGCAGGGTCTGGAAGGTGGCGTGCTCGACGGGGGTGCCGAGGCCGCCGAGGCTCTGCGGGCGGGCGGTGCGCCGGCCCAGCCAGAAGCCGGCCGCGAGCAGCGGCAGCGCCGCGACGCACAGGCCCGCCAGGAAGCCGCTCATGCCGTCACCTCCGTGCGCAGTTCCTCGGTGCGCAGTTCCTCGGGAAGGTGGAACCGGGCGAGGATCGCCGCCGTCCCGGCCGGGACCCGGCCCGGCGTGGCCAGCGACACCAGGACCATGGTGAGGAAGCCCAGCGGCACCGACCACAGCGCGGGCCAGGCCAGCAGGGCGTGCAGCGCGCCGCCGCCCGGGAAGCCGGCCATGGTCGCGGCGACGGCGACCAGCGCGGACCCGCCGCCGACCAGCATCCCGGCCGCCGCGCCCGGCGGGGTCAGCCGCCGCCACCAGATGCCGAGGACGAGCAGCGGGCAGAAGGAGGAGGCGGACACGGCGAAGGCGAGGCCGACGGCGTCGGCCACCGGCAGCCCGCCGACCAGGACGCTCGCCGCCAGCGGCGCGGCCATGGCCAGCGCGGTACCGAGCCGGAAGTGCCGGACGCCGCGGGAGGGCAGCACGTCCTGGGTGAGCACCCCGGCGACGGCCATGGTCAGGCCGGACGCGGTGGACAGGAACGCGGCGAAGGCGCCGCCCGCGACCAGCGCCCCGAGCAGGTCGCCGCCCACTCCCCCGATCATCCGGTCGGGCAGCAGCAGGACGGCGGCGTCCGCGTCGCCGGTGAGGGTCAGCTCGGGGGCGTAGAGGCGGCCGAGGGCGCCGTAGACGGGCGGGAGCAGGTAGAAGGCGCCGATCAGGCCGAGGACGGCGACGGTGGTGCGGCGGGCGGCGACGCCGTGCGGGCTGGTGTAGAAGCGGACGACGACGTGCGGGAGGCCCATGGTGCCGAGGAAGGTGGCGAGGATCAGTCCGTACGTGGCGTACAGCGGGCGTTCGGTGCGGCTCTCGGCCCGGGAGGGCGACAGGGCGTCGTCTGCGCCGCGTCCGGCGGGCGGGACGGCGGTGCCCTCGGCGAAGGTGAGGCGGGTGCCGGCGTCGATGTGGTGGGTGCCGGTGGGCAGGTCGAGGCGGGTGCCGTCGTGGGTGCGGCCGTCGACGGTGCCGTCGACCGTCACGGTGAGCGGCTGCTCCAGCTTCAGGGTGAGGCTGTCCTCGACGCGGACCGAGCGCTGCTCGCGGAACGTGGCCGGTTCGTCGAAGGCGCGGCTGGGCGCTCCGTCGCCCTGCCACGCCAGGATCAGGAAGAGGGCGGGGACCAGCAGGGCGGTGAGTTTCAGCCAGTACTGGAAGGCCTGCACGAAGGTGATGCTGCGCATGCCGCCCGCGGCGACGGTGGCGGTGACGACGACGGCGACGATCACGCCGCCGAGCCAGTCGGGGGCGTCGGTGAGCACGGTGAGGGTCAGCCCGGCGCCCTGGAGCTGGGGCAGCAGGTAGAGCCAGCCGACGCCGACGACGAAGGCTCCGGCGAGGCGGCGGACGGCCTGGGAGGCGAGCCGGGCCTCGGCGAAGTCGGGCAGCGTGTAGGCGCCGGAGCGGCGCAGCGGGGCGGCGACGAACAGCAGCAGCACCAGATAGCCGGCGGTGTAGCCGACCGGGTACCAGAGCATGTCGGGGCCCTGGACCAGGACCAGGCCGGCGATGCCGAGGAAGGACGCGGCGGAGAGGTACTCGCCGCTGATGGCGGCGGCGTTGAGGCGGGGCCCGACGGTGCGGGAGGCGACGTAGAAGTCGGAGGTGGTGCGGGAGATGCGCAGGCCGAAGGCGCCGACGAGGACGGTGGCGACGACGACCAGGGCGACGGCGGTGACGGCGTAGCTGGAGTTCATGGGGCGGGCGTCGCGTTCATGACGTTCGTGACGTTCATCGGTCTTCGACGAGGCGGACGAGCGCGCGCTCGTTGCGTTCGGCGCGGCGCACGTACCAGCGGGCGAGCAGGACGAGCGGGACGTACAGGCCGAAGCCGAGGATCGCCCACTCCAGGCGGCGGGCGTCCGGGGCCGCCGCGAAGACCAGCGGCAGCGGGCCGATGAGCAGCACCAGGACGGCGCAGACGGCGAGGGCGGCGCGCAGCTGGGTGCGCATCAGGGAGCGGACGTAGGTGTGGCCGAGGGTGGTCTGCTCCTCGATCTCGGTGCGGGGGCGGTAGTAGCCGGAGACCGGGCGGCTGCGCCGGGGCGGGCCGGTGACGACGACGCGGCGCTCGGCGGGGTTCGGCATGTCAGGGCCTCCTCATCAGCAGGTCCCGCAGTTCGCGGGCGTGGCGGCGGCTGACCTGGAGTTCCTCGGTACCGATCAGGACGCTGACGGTGCCGGCGTCCAGGCGGAGTTCGCCGATGTGGCGCAGGGCGACCAGATGGCGGCGGTGGATGCGGACGAAGCCGCGGGAGCGCCAGCGCTCCTCCAGGGTGGACAGGGGGATGCGGACCAGGTGGCTGCCCTTGTCGGTGTGCAGTCGGGCGTAGTCGCCCTGGGCCTCGACGTGGGTGATGTCGTCGACGGCGACGAACCGGGTCACGCCGCCCAGCTCGACGGGTATGTGGTCGGGGTCGGGCTCGTGCACGGGTATGTTCGGGGCGGCGGTGGCGAGGGCGGTGCCGCGCAGTTCGGCGGCGCGGCGGACGGCCTCGGCGAGGCGTTCCCTGCGGACGGGTTTGAGCACGTAGTCGACGGCCTTGAGGTCGAAGGCCTGTACGGCGAAGTCCTCGTGCGCGGTGACGAACACGACCAGCGGGGGCCGGGCGAACCCGGTGAGCAGCCGGGCGAGGTCGAGTCCGTCGAGGCCGGGCATCTGGATGTCGAGGAAGACGACGTCGATGGCCTCGGGGCCGTCCGGGCCGGACTCCAGCGCGCGGTTGATGCGGCGCAGCGCCTCGGTGGCGTCGCCGGCGCCCTCGGCGGCGGTGATCCGCGGGTCCGCGGTGAGCAGGTACACCAGTTCCTCGAGCGAGGGGCGTTCGTCGTCGACAGCCAGGACGCGCAGCATGAACGTGGAGTGTAGGGGCGATCCGACGCCGGCACACGTGCCCGGCGCGGACGTATCCGCTGGATACAGTGCCCGCATGAACAGCAGGCCCGCTCCGTTCGACGAACTCGACCGGAAGATCATCACCGCGCTGATGGCGAACGCCAGGACGTCCTTCGCCGAGATCGGCGCGGAGGTGGGGCTGTCCGCGACGGCGGTCAAGCGCCGGGTGGACCGGCTGCGGGAGACCGGGGTGATCACCGGGTTCACGGCCACGGTGAAGCCGTCGGCGCTGGGCTGGCGCACCGAGGCGTATGTGGAGGTGTACTGCGAGGGGGCGGCGCCGCCGCGGCGGCTGGCGGAGGTGGTGCGCAACCATCCGGAGATCACGGCGGCGATGACGGTGACGGGCGGCGCGGACGCGCTGCTGCACGTGCGGGCGCGGGACGTGGAGCACTTCGAGGAGGTGCTGGAACGCATCCGAGCGGAGCCGTTCATCCGCAAGACGATCAGTGTGATGGTGTTGTCCCATCTGATCCCGGACAGTCCGGAGGCGGGTGCGAGTCACCCTGCCCCGGAGGGCGCCGCCACGGGCGCAGCAGACGTGCGCTGAACGGGCCGGCAACGCAGCGATCCTGCGCGAACGCGCAGCTTTTCTTCCTTGTCGCCCGTCGGCGTCGCTTCCTACCGTGGTGTCACCCCCCAGTCACCAACCGTGAGTGAAGCGGAGGAACCCCTCTGTGCCCGACTCCCGTGTGCCGCGCCGGCGGCGCTTCCTGGTCTGCGAACCCAGACACTTCGCCGTGCAGTACGCGATCAACCCGTGGATGCGTCCCGACCGGCCGGTCGACGTCATCCGCGCCCTGGACCAGTGGCAGGCCCTGGTCGACGCCTATCGCGCCCACGGCCACACCGTCGAGAACGTCGGACCGGTCCCCGGCCTGCCCGACATGGTCTTCGCCGCCAACGCGGCGGTCGTCGTCGAGGGCCGTGTCCTCGGCTCCCTCTTCCACGCGCCCGAGCGCCGGCCCGAGTCCGTGCCCTACGAGGCGTGGTTCAAGGGTGAGGGCTTCGACGTCCACCGTCCCGAGTCCGTGTGCGAGGGCGAGGGCGACCTGGTCCCGGCCGGGCGGTGGATCCTGGCCGGCACGGGCTTCCGCACCACCCGTGAGGCACACCGCGAGGCGCAGGAGTTCTTCGGCGTGCCGGTGATATCCCTGACGCTGGTGGACCCGTACTTCTACCACCTGGACACGGCGCTCTTCGTGCTGGACGGGGAAGGCGAGGGGAATGTGGCGTACTACCCCGAGGCGTTCTCGCCGGGCAGCCGCGAGGTGCTGGCCCGGCTGTATCCGGACGCGGTCATCGCCACCCGGGAGGACGCGATGGCGTTTGGACTGAACTCCGTCTCCGACGGCCGCCATGTGTTCATCTCACCGGGGGCGACGGGCCTGGCGGCCCGGCTGGCCGACCGCGGCTACGTCCCCGTCCCCGTCGACCTGTCCGAGTTCCACAAGGCCGGCGGCGGCATCAAGTGCTGCACCCAGGAGATCCGGGAGACCCGCTCATGACCGCACCCGCCCGCACCCGCAGCTCGGCGGAGCTGATCCGTGCCGAGGAGCCCGTGCTCGCGCACAACTACCATCCGCTGCCCGTGGTCGTCGCCCGTGCGGAGGGCGCCTGGGTGGAGGACGTCGAGGGCCGCCGCTACCTCGACATGCTGGCCGGCTACTCGGCCCTCAACTTCGGCCACCGGCACCCGGCGCTGATCGAGGCCGCCCACCGCCAGCTGGACCGGCTGACGCTGACCTCCCGGGCCTTCCACAACGACCGCCTCGCCGGTTTCGCCGAGCGCCTGGCCGCGCTGACCGGCACGGACATGGTGCTGCCGATGAACACCGGCGCCGAGGCGGTGGAGAGCGGCATCAAGGTGGCCCGCAAGTGGGCGTACGACGTCAAGGGCGTGCCGGAGGACCGGGCGACGATCGTGGTCGCCGCGGACAACTTCCACGGCCGGACGACGACGATCGTCGGCTTCTCCACGGACGAGACGGCCCGGAAGGGCTTCGGCCCCTTCGCCCCCGGCTTCCGGATCGTGCCGTACAACGACCTGGCGGCGCTCGGCGAGGCGATCGACGAGACGACGGCGGCGGTGCTGATCGAGCCGATCCAGGGCGAGGCCGGGGTGCTCATCCCGGACGACGGCTATCTGGCGGGAGTGCGGGAGCTGACCCGGCGCGCGGGCTGCCTGTTCGTGGCGGACGAGATCCAGTCGGGCCTGGGCCGCACCGGGCGCACCCTGGCCGTCGAGCACGAGTCGGTGGTGCCGGACGTGGTGCTGCTCGGCAAGGCGCTGGGCGGCGGCATCGTGCCGGTGTCGGCGGTGGTCGGCCGGCGCGAGGTGCTCGGTGTGCTGCACCCGGGCGAGCACGGCTCGACGTTCGGCGGCAACCCCCTCGCCGCGGCGGTCGGCACCGCGGTGGTGGAGCTGCTGGAGACGGGCGGGTTCCAGCGCCGGGCTGCCGAGCTGGGCGCGGTGCTGCGCGAGGGGCTGACGGAGCTGACCGGCAAGGGTGTCGTCGGTTTCCGGGCGCGCGGGCTGTGGGCCGGCGTCGACGTCGACCCGGCGCTCGGCACCGGCCGTGAGGTCAGCGAGCGTCTGATGCGCGAGGGCATCCTGGTCAAGGACACCCACGGCTCGACGATCCGGATCGCACCGCCGCTGACGATCACCGAGGAGGAGCTGCGGGGGGCGCTCGGGACGCTGGAGAAGGTCCTGACGTCCTGATCGCGCTCGTTGTCCCGGCTTGCTACCGAACGGCTCGGCCTTCCCGGTCGAGCCGTTCGACGTGTGCCACGTTCTCCCGGTCCTCGGCGTCCGCGCCGGCCTCGCCGGCGAACCAGGCGTCGAGGATCTCCTTGAGCAGCGGCTCGGACGTCAGCCGCAGGCTGAGCGCGAGGACGTTGGCGTCGTTCCAGCGGCGGGCCCCGTCCGCCGTGTAGGCGTCCGCGCACAGGGCCGCGCGGACGCCCGGCACCTTGTTGGCGGCGATCGACGCGCCGGTGCCGGTCCAGCAGCACACCACCGCCTGGTCGGCCGTGCCCTCGGCGACGTCCCGGGCCGCCCGCTCGGAGCAGGCGGCCCACCGGGGGTCCGCCCCGGGCCGCAGCGCGCCGTGCGTGCGCACCTCGTGGCCGCGCCTGCGCAGCTCCTCGACGAGGAGACGGGCCACGGGTTCGTCCATGTCGGAGGAGACGGAGATCCGCATGTCCGGGAGCCTACACATCTGCCGATCAACTGCCGATGAACATGACTGAACTTGGTATTTTGTGGCAGGTTCTGTCGATATGCAGATGAACGCGCATAAGTTCCGTTTGGAGCGATATGCCCCCGGAAAGGAACGCAGCCACGTCCCCCAGCGACAACGGGCCCGTGCCCGATTCCCCAGCGATCAAGCGTCACCCCCTGCTCTTCCGCGCCGTCAAGCGCCGGCAGAACCCTCGCCTGCGCCGGTCGGACATCACGGTGACGGACGAGCGGGTCGTCAAACGCGCGGTGAAGGCGGCCTCCCTCGGCAATGCCATGGAGTGGTTCGACTTCGGCATCTACGCCTACCTGGCCGGAACCATCGGCCGGGTCTTCTTCCCGTCCGGGAGCGAAACGGCACAGCTGCTGTCGTCCTTCGCCACCTTCGCCGTCGCCTTCCTGGTCCGTCCGCTGGGCGGCATGGTCTTCGGACCGATGGGTGACAAGGTCGGACGCAAGAAGGTCCTCGCGCTGACGATGATCCTGATGGCGATCGGCACGGCCTCGATCGGGCTGATCCCGAGCTACGCCAGCATCGGCTTCTGGGCCCCGCTGCTGCTGATCGCGTTCCGGCTGCTCCAGGGCTTCTCCACCGGCGGCGAGTACGGCGGGGCCTCCACCTTCATCGCGGAGTACGCACCCGACAAGCGGCGCGGCTTCTTCGGCAGCTTCCTGGAGCTGGGAACGCTCGCCGGATACACCGGCGCGGCGGGGCTGGTGACCGCGCTGACCGCCTGGCTCGGCACCGACGCCATGGACGCCTGGGGCTGGCGGCTGCCGTTCCTGGTCGCCGGGCCGCTCGGCCTCGTCGGCCTCTACCTGCGGCTGAAGCTGGACGACACCCCCGCCTACCTGAAGCTGGAGGAGGGCAAGGTGCACGCCTCGGAGGCCGCGGACGCGGTGGAGACCACCGCCCGCGGCGATCTGCTCAAGATCTTCCGGGAGCAGTGGCGGACGCTGGTGCTGTGCATCGCGCTGGTCGGCGCCTACAACATCACCGACTACATGCTGCTGTCGTACATGCCCACGTACCTCTCGGACGAGCTGGACTACTCCGAGACCCACGGCCTGCTGATCCTGGTGGCCACCATGGTGGTGCTGATGCTGGTCGTCAACCAGGTGGGCCGACTGTCCGACCGGTTCGGCCGCAAGCCCTTGCTGATGACCGGCATGCTGGGCTTCTTTCTGCTGTCCGCCCCGGCGTTCCTGCTGGTGCAGCAGGGCAGCCTGCTCGCCGTGTCGACCGGCATGCTGATGCTCGGCCTCTCCCTGGTCTGCCTGCTCGGCACGATGTCGGCGGCGCTGCCGGCCATGTTCCCGACCTCGGTGCGCTACGGCTCCCTGTCGGTCGGCTACAACCTGTCGGCGTCCCTGTTCGGCGGCACCACACCGCTCGTGATCACGGCGCTGATCAGTGCGACCGGCTCGGACATGATGCCGGCGTACTACGCGATGGCCGCGGCGGTGGTCGGTGTCATCGCGGTGGCCTGCATGAAGGAGACCGCACAGCAGCCGCTCGCCGGCTCGCCGCCCTCGGTGCAGACCGAGGAGGAGGCGGCCGACCTCGTGGAGGCGCAGGCACCGACGCCGAGGTTCTGACCTCGCCGGTGCCCACGGAGTCCTCGCCCGGACCGTGCGCGGAACCTTGCCAGCCCGGTGGGCGCCGTCTTATTCTCCAGCCCAGAAAGCGCTTTCCGAGCCCGCGATGACGCGGCGCCGGTCCCCGCACGCACCAGGCGAGGGCACGGTGACGTCGCCATGCCGCACGGCTCGGAGATTCGGGCCGCCGCGGATCCGCAGAGCCGATCCGCGGTGGTGGCAGCACCCGCACCCGGGCCGACGCGACCTGCCGCACGACAGGTCGGAACATCCTCGGCGGCTCATTGGCATGCGCACGTCATTCATGGACCCTGCGCGACACGCACGGAGCACGCGCAGGACCAATTCCGAAGGCGAACGGGAAGACGAGAATGAGACGACCAGTCGTACGACGATTCCACGCGGCGCTGGCCGCCATGGCCACGGCGGCCGCCGCCGGTGTCGTTCTGTCGATGCCCGAGGCGTCGGCGGCGGCCGGTGGCGCCACCGGCTACGCGACCCAGAACGGCGGGACCACCGGCGGTGCCGGCGGGCAGACGGTGCGCGCCACCACGGGCACCGCGATCCACGCGGCCCTGTGCAACCGGGCCGACAGCGGCACGCCGATCACCATCGAGGTCGAGGGGACCATCAACCACGGCAACACCAAGAAGGTCTCGGGCGCCAGCTGCAACACGGCCGACGGGGTGATCGAGCTCAAGCAGATCAGCAACGTCACGATCGTCGGCGTCGGCGGCGGAGCCGTCTTCGACCAGGTGGGCATCCACATCCGCGAGGCCCGCAACATCATCATCCAGAACGTGACCGTCCGGAACGTCAAGAAGTCGGGCTCGCCCACGTCCAACGGCGGTGACGCCATCGGCATGGAGAGCGGCGTCCGCAACGTCTGGGTCGACCACACCACCCTGGAGGCGTCGGGCGGCGAGTCGGAGGGCTTCGACGGCCTCTTCGACATGAAGAACGACACCCAGTACGTGACGCTGTCCTACAGCATCCTGCGCAACTCCGGCCGCGGCGGCCTCGTCGGGTCCAGCGAGAGCGACCGCTCCAACGGCTTCATCACGTACCACCACAACCTGTACGAGAACATCGACTCCCGTACGCCCCTGCTGCGCGGCGGCATCGCCCACATCTACAACAACCACTACGTCAGCGTGAACGACTCCGGCATCAACTCCCGGGCCGGCGCCCGCGCCAAGGTGGACAACAACTACTTCGAGGACTCCAAGGACGTCCTGGGCACCTTCTACACGGACGAGGCCGGCTACTGGCAGGTCAGCGGCAACATCTTCGACAACGTCACCTGGTCCGAACCCGGTGCGGAGAACAACCCGGCCGGGCCCGACCCGCAGTCCAACACCACGGTGAGCATCCCGTACTCCCACCGCCTCGACGCGGCCGGCTGCGTGCCGGACGTGGTGCGGGCGACTGCGGGCGCCGGCAAGGGCCTGCGGGTCTCGGACGGCAGCTGCTCCCCGCAGACGCCGGCACCGACACCCACGCCGACCGACCCCACACCGGACCCGACCGACCCGACGCCGGACCCGACCGATCCCACGCCGGACCCGACCGGCCCGACCGGGACCAACCTCAGCATCGGGGCCGGCTCCGACGGCTCCAGCAAGGCCGCCGGGACCAGCTACGGCAACGTGCGAGACGGTGACATGCGCACCTACTGGTCGCCGACCGGCTCGACCGGTTCCGTCTCGATCAAGTGGGGTTCCGCCACCACCGTGTCCAAGATCAATATCCGGGAGACGGCGGACTCCGCGGGCACCGTCGGCTCCTGGCGGGTCCTCGACGCCGACGCCGGCAGGGTGCTGGCCTCCGGCAGCGGAGCGGGGGTCATCACCTTCCCCGAGACCACGCTGCGCAAGATCACCTTCGAGATCACCGGCTCGAGCGGCACACCGCGGATCGCGGAGTTCGAGACCTACGCCGGATAACGGCGGACTCCCGCCGTCCGTCCGGGTCCGGACGGACGGCGGCACGCCCCCCACGCGTCAGTGACTCGGCGAGAGGTCCGGCATTAGCCTGCCCCGAACGCGGATACGGATCCGCACGTGCACGTGGGTCACGGCGGAGTGAGGGGCGCGCGATGTTCTACTACCTGCTCAAGTACGTGCTGCTGGGTCCGCTGCTGCGACTGGTCTTCCGGCCGCGGATCGAGGGGCGGGAGAACGTACCCGCGGCGGGGCCGGCGATCGTCGCCGGCAACCACCTGTCGTTCTCGGACCACTTCCTCATGCCCGCGGTGCTCAGGCGCCGGATCACCTTTCTCGCCAAGGCCGAGTACTTCACCGGCCCCGGCCTCAAGGGGCGGCTGACCGCGTTCTTCTTCCGCAGCGCCGGGCAGATCCCGGTCGACCGCTCCGGCAAGGAGGCGGGCCGGGCCGCGATCCGCGAGGGGCTCGGCGTGCTGGGCAGGGGCGAGTTGCTCGGCATCTATCCCGAGGGCACCCGCTCCCACGACGGCCGGCTCTACAAGGGCAAGGTGGGGGTCGCCGTGATGGCGCTCAGGGCGGGCGTGCCGGTCGTCCCCTGCGCGATGATCGGCACCTTCGAGGCGCAGCCGCCGGGCAAGGTCGTGCCACGCCTCCATCCCGTGGTGATCCGTTTCGGTGAGCCGCTGGACTTCTCCCGCTACGCGGGCATGGAGGACGAGAAAGCGGTGCTGCGCGCCATCACCGACGAGATCATGTACGCCATCCTGGCGCTGTCCGGGCAGGAGTACGTCGACCGGTATGCGGCCGTCGTCAAGGCCGAGGAGGAACAGCGGGCGGCGCAGGGCCGCCGGTTCCCGCGCCTGCCGCGCCGCTGACCTCCGCGCCGGGCAGCGCGGCCGGCGGCACGGGCGGCGTGAGGGGCGGCGGGCCTGTCGGCTCCCGACACCGGTGAGGCCGGGGTGCCGCTCGCCGAGGGCGGCGCGGACAGCCGCGAGGCGGCGCAGGGGGGCGAAGTGGCGCGGAGGGGGGCGCGAAGTGGGCCGTTTCACCGGCGTCTCAGCGCGTCGCGTGCCCGTCGAGAGCGGCCAACCCCTCGTCCAGCACCCGGCGCAGCCGCAGCGCGTCCGGCGCCACGGCCGTCACCAGCGCCGCCGGCCCGGCCAGCGGCATCACGGCCGCGCCCGCCGGCAGCACACGGGCCGCCGCGGGCGCCGCACCGAACTCCGGCCGTACGACGACCAGCTGACCGACGGCGCGGTGGCCCGCGAGCCCGGCGGGGCCGTCCCACCCGCCCGGGGCGCCGGGCCCGCAGGCCAGCTCCTGGTCGAGCACGCACCGCCCGGCGATCCGCACGGCAAGACGGCCGGCGAGCCGCCCGGGTTCCTCACCGGCCCGGCCGAGCACCTGTTCCTCGCGCAGCACGAGCCGGGCGGTGGCTGCCAGATCGACGCGCGTGGTGACGTACAGCTCACTGTCGCCTGCGGAGATCAACTGCTCGGGCAGCCAGCACAGTTCGGCGCCGTCGGCGACGCCGATCCGGACGTCGTAGCGGGCCGGGCCCTTGTGCGCTCCCGGCAGCGCGATGGTGGCGGCGGCCGACCCGACCCGCAGCCGGGCGCCCGCGGTCACGTCCGCCTCGACGGCCAGGCGGTCACCGCCGAGCGGTCCGCTCATGGCGCCGACCAGCATGACCCGGGCCTCGGCCCCGCTCCCCCGGGTGCGCCGCAGGGCGAGCGGCCCCTCGCCCTCCAGCACGGGCAGTGACGTACCTCCCCGCCCGTCACCGCGCGCGACGATCCGCGCGGTCGCCCGCACCCCGCCCGGCACCCTCATGCCGACGTCCACACGGCAAGCCGGCCCAGCACCCAGTCGGCCACCTGCCGAACCCCCGCTTCCGCGCGCAGCGACTGGAGCACGACCGGCAGTTCACCGCGCTGCTCCTTGGCGTCGGCGGCCATCCGGGCGAGGTCGGAGCCGACGTACGGTGCGAGGTCGGTCTTGTTGACGACGAGGAGGTCGGCGGTGGTGACGCCGGGCCCGCCCTTGCGCGGGATGTCGTCGCCGCCGGCCACGTCGATGACGAAGATCTGCGCGTCCACGAGGCCCTTGGAGAAGGTGGCGGTGAGATTGTCCCCGCCGGACTCCACCAGGATCAGGTCCAGCGGCCCGGCCTCCTCCTCCAGGTCCTCGACGGCCTCCAGGTTGGCGGAGATGTCGTCACGGATGGCGGTGTGCGGGCAGGCGCCCGTCTCCACGGCGCTGATCCGCTCGGGCGGCAGCACGGCCTCGCGGAGCAGGAACTCGGCGTCCTCCCGGGTGTAGATGTCGTTGGTGACGACGGCGAGGGAAAGCTCGTCGCGCAGTGCCCGGCAGAGCGCGGCGACGGTCGCGGTCTTCCCGGACCCGACGGGCCCGCCGAGCCCGATGCGCAACGCCCGACGACTCCCGTCGGGCCGCCGGGCGTCGGCGCTCAGGGCGGGGGCGGAGTGCGAGTGGTCCAGATGCATGAGACGGCTCCTTATCGACTGGATCGACTGGATCGACTGGCCTGAATTGACTGACCTGACACGGCCCGCCCGGCATCCGCGGCCGGGACCGGCCGGGCTTCTCCCAGTCCGTCCGGCATCCGTGCCGGGACCGGACCGGCCTCTCGGCCCGTCCGGCGCTTGAGGACGAGGCCGTCCGGGCCGACCAGGGGGTCCGGGGGCGGAGCCCCCGGGGTCGGGACGGGAAGGGGCGGCGGGGGCGAGAATCTAGGACGCGAACAACCGCACACCCCACCCCGCATGCTGCTCCGCGGCGATCTCCAGCAACGGCGACGACGCCGCGGGCAGCGCGTCGACCCCGTCTTCGGCTGCTCCCCGTCCCGCCTCCACCGCCCGGTCGACGACCCGGTCCACCTCCCCCGCCAGCCGGGCCAGCACCCCCGTCGCCTCGAACGGATCCAGGCTCAGCAACCGCACCACCGCCGTCGCCGGCCCGCTCACACTCTCGTACGCCGCGCAGTACGCCGCGTCGGCGGCCCCCAGCCCCGCCGCGCGCGCCGTGACTCCGAGCACCACCGGCTGATGCGCTCCCTTGGGAAACTCCCGTGCCAGGGCGTCGAGTTCACCGGACGGCCAGGTCGCCCGCGCGGCCCGCAGCAGCTGCCGCCCGAGCCGCCGCGCGGCGCCCCGCAGCGCGGGCGACGGCGTCCGCGCGTCCGCCGCCGCGTCCAGCTCCACCGGATCCGCACCGACCGCGGCCGCCGCCGCGATCGCGGCCGACACCAGCCCCGTCGTGTGCAACCGTCCCCGGCAGAACTCCGCGAGGCTCGCCGCGTCGGTGACCCGGCCGGCCCGCACGGCCGCCTCGGCCCCGCCGGAGTGGGCGTGCCCGCCGGCGGGGAAGCGCCCGTCGGCCAGTACCAGCAGCGTCGCCCGGGACATCAGAAGAGGAAGTAGCGCTGGGCCATCGGCAGTTCCGCGGCGGGCTCCGCCTCCACCAGTTCGCCGTCGATGTGCACGGCGAAGCTGTCGGGGTCGATCCGCACGTCGGGCCGCGCGTCGTTCTCCCGCATGTCGGCCTTGGTGACGCCGCGCGTCGAGGCGATCGGCACGTACCGCTTGCCGAGCGCCAGCCGTTCCGGCAGCCCGTCCTCGAGCGCCGCGCCGGCGACGAAGTTGACGGAGTTCGCGGCCGGTGCCCGCCCGATCGCCCCGTACATCGGGCGCGGCAGGATCGGCTGCGGGGTCGGGATGGAGGCGTTGGCGTCGCCCATCTGCGCGTAGGCGATCTGCCCGCCCTTGAGCACGAGCAGCGGCTTGACGCCGAAGAACGCCGGTTCCCACAGCACCAGGTCGGCGAGCTTGCCCGTCTCGACGGAGCCGATCTCGTGGGCGAGGCCCTGCGCGAGTGCCGGGTTGATCGTGTACTTCGCGACATAGCGGCGGACGCGGTGGTTGTCCGCGCGGCCGTCGCCCGGCAGCGCGCCGCGCCGCCGCTTCATCACGTGGGCCGTCTGCCAGGTCCGCATGATCACCTCGCCGACCCGGCCCATCGCCTGGGAGTCGGAGGAGATGATGGAGATCGCGCCCAGGTCGTGCAGCACGTCCTCGGCGCCGATGGTGGAGGGCCGGATGCGGGACTCGGCGAAGGCCAGGTCCTCGGGCACCGCCGGGTTGAGGTGGTGGCACACCATCAGCATGTCGAGGTGTTCCTCGACGGTGTTGACGGTGAACGGGCGGGTCGGGTTGGTGGAGCTGGGCAGCACGTGCGGCTCGGAGACCACGGTCATGATGTCCGGTGCGTGGCCGCCGCCCGCACCCTCGGTGTGGTAGGCGTGGATGCCGCGACCGCCGATCGCGGCGAGCGTGTCGCCCACGAACCCGGCCTCGTTGAGGGTGTCGGTGTGGATGGCGACCTGGACACCGGTGCGGTCGGCGACGGTGAGGGCCGCGTCGATGGCGGCCGGGGTCGCGCCCCAGTCCTCGTGGATCTTCAGGCCGACCGCGCCGCCCCGGATCTGGGACAGCATCGCCTCGTGCGAGACGGTGTTGCCCTTGCCGAGCAGGCCGACGTTGACGGGGTGGGCCTCCATCGCCTCCAGCATCCGGGCCAGGTGCCAGGGGCCCGGGGTGACGGTGGTGGCCTTCGAGCCCTCGGCCGGTCCCGTACCGCCGCCGACCAGCGTGGTGATGCCGGAGACCAGGGCCTCCTCGGCGACCTGCGGGCAGATGAAGTGGACGTGCGCGTCGACGGCACCGGCGGTCAGGATCCGCCCGTTGCCCGCGATGACCTCGGTCTCGGGGCCGATGACCAGGTCCGGGTGGACGCCGTCCATGGTGTCGGGGTTGCCGGCCTTGCCGATGCCGGTGATCCGGCCGTCGCGGATGCCGACGTCGGCCTTGACGATCCCCCAGTGGTCGACGATGACCACGCCGGTGACGACGGTGTCCGGGGTGCCGTCCGCGCGGGTGGCCCGGGACTGGCCCATCGACTCGCGGATGACCTTGCCGCCGCCGAACACGGCCTCCTCGCCGGCGAGTCCGGGCCCGCCCGAGCGGTCCTCCTCGATCTCGATCAGCAGGTCGGTGTCGGCGAGCCGGACGCGGTCGCCGGTGGTGGGGCCGAACAGGTCGGCGTAGGCGGCGCGGGACAGCTCAGGCATCGAGGGCACCTCCGGTCTCGCCGCGCAGTCCGGGCACGACACGGGCCCCGGCCACGGGGACCAGCTCGACGTCGACGGGGATGCCGGGCTCGAACCGCACGGCCGTACCGGCGGCGATGTCGAGCCGCTTGCCGCGCGCCGCGGCGCGGTCGAACTCCAGGCCGGGGTTGGCCTCGGCGAAGTGGTAGTGGGAGCCGACCTGGACGGGCCGGTCGGCGGCGTTGAGGACGGTCAGCCGAGTGACCTCGCGGCCCTCGTTGCAGACGATCGGCCCGTCGGCGAAGAGGATCTCTCCGGGAATCACGGCACCGGCCCTTTCACACGATGGGGTCATGGACGGTGACGAGCTTGGTGCCGTCCGGGAAGGTCGCCTCGACCTGGACGTCGTGGATCATCTCCGGGACGCCGTCCATGACCTCGTCCCGGGTGAGCAGTTTGCGTCCGGAGGACATCAGCTCGGTGACCGTGCGGCCGTCCCGCGCGCCTTCGAGGATGTGCGAGGTGATGAGCGCGACCGCCTCGGGATGGTTCAGCCGCAGACCTCGGGCCCGGCGCTTCTCGGCGACGTCGGCCGCCACATGGATCAGCAGCCGTTCCTGTTCGTGCGGGGTCAGTTGCACGTGCCACCTCACAGATCTCGCTCCGGACCGTGCGGGGTCCGGTCGCCGCGGCCACGAACGGAAGCGCAGATGGCCGGGTCGGCAGGCTAGTTGTGCCGAGTTTCGGTCACGTTAACCCGACGAAGATCCGTTTCAGTTGCCCGGGGCGACTTCTTGGTCGGTTCTTTGCAGGCTCATGAGCGCCCGCAGACCGTCACGCAGCGTCTCCTCGGCCGGCTCGCCGAAGAGGACGGTCTGGACGGCGAAGCCCTGCACGACGGCGATCATCACCCGGGCCAGGGCGTCCGCGTCGGCTTCGGCGGACATCAGCCCGGCCTCCCGGTAGCTGTCGGCGACCTTGACCCAGGCCGCACGGACCGTGCCGAACCCCTCCTTGAGCAGGGCCGTCAGTTCGGGGTTGCGCACCGTCTCGACCCAGACCTGCATCATCAGGCGCGGGAACATCCACTCGCCGCCCTCCAGGACCGTCGGACGCGACTCCTTCATGTGGGCCAGCGTCCGGGCGATGAGGACGTCGGGCGTGGGCGGCGGGCTCTCCTCGGCGGCGCGCTCGTACATGTCCCGCACCACGCCGAGGACTTCGGTGACGATCGCCGCGATCAGCTCGTCCTTGCCCTTGAAGTACCGGTAGACGGCGCCCGCGGACAGTCCGGTCTCCTTCAGCACGTCCTGCATGGAGGTGGCGTGGAAGCCGTTGCGGGCGAAGCACAGGGCGGCGCCGTCGAGGATCTGCCGGCGGCGGGCGTCCAGGTGTTGCTGGGATACACGAGCCATGGCCCCCAAGCTAAAACGAACGTTCCTTCTTGACAAGGCGCACGGACCGCAGGACGGTGGAAGCACCCAAAACGAACGATCCTTCTTTTTAACGGAGGAGCTCATGCCCCCGTCACCGCCACCGTCACCGGCACCGCCGCGGCCGGCCGCCCCCGGCCGCCGCGCGATCGCCGTCGTCCTCCTGGTCCCCGCCCTGGTCGCGCTGGCCCTGTGGGCCTTCGCCTGGCCCGCCGCCCGGACCGCCCCCCGCGATCTGCCGCTCGGCGTGGCGGGACCGGCAAGCGCCGCCGCCCAGGCCGAACAGCAACTCGGGCGGCAGGGGGAGGCCTTCGAGATCCACCGCTACGCCGACGAGGCCGCCGCCCGAGCCGCCATCGAGGACCGGACGGTCTACGGCGCTGTCGTCGTCACCGGGCAGGGCCCGAAGCTGCTCACCGCGTCCGCGGCGAGCCCCGCCGTCGCCCAGTTGCTGCGGCAGGCCGTGGCGGAGCGGCCAGCCGGCACCGGCGCCGGGGTGGAGACGGTCGACGTGGTGCCCGCGCCCGCGTCGGACCCGCGGGGCGCCGCCCTGACGGCGAGCGTGCTGCCGCTCGCCCTGGCCGGGATCGCCACCGGCGCCGCGGTGTCCCTGCTGGGCCTGCGCGGGGTGCGCGCGGTGGGCTTCCTCGTCGGCGCCGCGACCCTGGTCGGCGTGGTCGCCGCAGGGATCGCGCACAGCTGGCTGGAGGCGGCCGCGGGGAGCTGGTGGGCCGTGGCCGGGGTGCTCGGGCTGTCGACGCTGGCGGTGGCCGGCGCGGTGGCCGGGCTCGGGGCGCTGCTGGGCCGGCCGGGCACCGCGCTCGGGGCGTTCCTGGTGATGCTGCTGGGCAATCCGTTCTCGGGCGCGGCGTCGGCGCCGGAGATGCTGCCCGAGCCGGTGGGGGCGATCGGCCAGTGGCTGCCGCCGGGTGCGGGCGTCTCGCTGCTGCGCTCGGTGTCCTTCTTCGGCGGCGCGGGGGCCACCGGACCGGCGCTCACCCTGGCCTGGTGGGCGGCGCTGGGTCTGGGCGCGGTACTGCTCGGCGGCGCACTGCGAAGCCGTGCGTCCGGCGCGGCCCCCGTGGCCGGGCGCGAGCCGGCGCCGATCGGCTGATTCCGGGAGGGCGCCCGTCCTGCCGGGCGCCCCGTCCGGCAGGACGGTGGGCACCCTGCGGCCGGGGTGCTGCGCGTGTGTCCCGCGTCAGGACGGGTTCGGCCCCCGGTGCTCCGCCGCGATGCCGAAGCGGTGCGACGGGCGCTCACCGGGCACGCCGGCGGCGGCGTCGCGGACGCGGGAGACCGAGGTGACGACCTGGTCCCCCGAGGGCTCCTGGGCCTCCTCCAGGCGCTCGAGGTCGGCGGCGGAGACGAGGGCGACGAGAGGCTTGCCGTGCCGCGTCACGACGACGCGCTCACCGCCGTACACCACGCGGTTGATCAGGTCGGCGAGCTCAGCCCTGGCTTGCGTCACCGGAATCTCGTAGGCCATGACCCCAGCTTACGGCGGCGGTCACGGCCACCCGGCTGCGCTGCGGCCACCCGCGCAGGACCATGGGACGGGGGGCACGGCAGCGCTCTGGGCAGCAGGAGGTCCCCATGGCCGGCGAACCGCCGTTCTTCGAACTCGGCGTGCGGGACCCCGAGCGGGGGCGCGCCTTCTACGGCGCCCTGTTCGGCTGAACCCTGGAACCGGGCCCGGCCGGCCGGGGTCTCTCGGCCGGCACCGACGGGGTGCCGGGCGGAATGCACGGCGGGGACCCGAGGGCGTCCCCGCATCTCTTCTTCCGGGTCGACGACCTGGACGCCGCCGTGGCCAAGGTGCGGGAGCTGGGCGGATCGGTGGAGGGCATCGGTGAGGAGGACGGTCAGGACGCCGGGGCGGTGACCCGGTCCGGCCGGTTCACGCTCTGCCGCGACGACCAGGGTTCCCGGTTCGGCCTGCACGAGCCGCCGGAGGGCACCTGAAGCTCCGGCCGTCCGTTGCGGGCGAACCGCGGATCGCCCCACGAGCGCAACGTACGTCCTGTACATTTTTGCAAGACCGTACGGAGCCGGCTCTGCCGCGAGGAGGGGTTCGCCATGACCCGACCGTCCGCCCGCCACGTCCTGCCCGAGTTCACCGAACGCACGAGCCTCGGGAACCGGACGCGGGACCCGTACTCGAAGCTCGTGGAGGAGCGGATCGTCCTTCTCGGCACGGAGATCGACGAGACGTCGGCGAACGACGTGATGGCCCAGTTCATGTACCTGGAGCACCAGGCCCCGGACCGCGACATCGCCCTGTACGTCAACTCCCCCGGCGGCTCCTTCAGCGCCATGACGGCCATCTACGACACGATGCGGTACGTCTCCTGCGACGTGGAGACGACCTGCCTGGGCCAGGCGGGCTCCTCTGCCGCCGTGCTGCTGGCCGCGGGCACGCCGGGCAAGCGCGCCGTGCTGCCGGGGGCCCGCGTCGTACTCGGTCAGCCCGCGCTGACCGAGCCGGTGCGGGGGCAGGCCGACGATCTGGCCATCCAGGCGGAAGAGTTGACCCGCGTCCGGGCCCGCCTGGAGGAGATGCTGGTACGCCACACCGGCCGGACCCCGGAGCAGGTGCGCGCGGACATCGAACGGGACCTGGTCCTGGACGCCCGGCAGGTCCTGGAGTACGGCCTGGTGGACCGTGTGGTGCCCGGCCGCAGGGACGCCCGGCCCGCACCCGGCGCGAGGTGAACCGCCGATGCTGCCGCCCGAGCTGCCACCGCTGCCCGCCCTGACGCGCGCCGAGGCCGAGTTGATCGACCGATACCTGGACGTGGTCGACCTGGTGGGCCGCATCAACCCCGCGCACCACGGAGACACCTACCGCGGCCTGCGCGCCGCACAGGCCCTGGTCGGCCGGGCGGCGGACCTGCGTGACGCACTGGCGCTGATGCACCACCGGGGGGAGACGGAACTGCACGCCGCCACCCTGGCCCGGGCGTTGCGCGTGCTGGACGGCGAACGGCGCACGGCCCGGGTCGCGCTGCCGCCGCCCCCCGCCGGTTGACGCGGGGCCCGACACGGGCCCCCGCCGGCCCCCCGCGTCGGGACCGGCGGTGAAACGGACCAAACGGCTTACCCCCTTTCGGCGTAGAAAGTCCTCGTTCTTCGGGCCCGTCGCGGTTGCGCGTCCCGTCCGGCCAAGAGGCGTGACCGACCCCTCCGTTGCTGGTCCGGCGCTCCTCGGCCCGCCCGGCACCACCTCGAACACCACGCCGTCCACCTGAACGGGCGAGCGGTGAGTAACAACACAAATCCCCGGTTCCGTTGGGATTTTCCGACTTCGGTGGAGCAAGATCCGGACTGACGACAAGACCCCGCCACAGCGGCGGGGCGATCCGGGCGGACGCCGAGTCCTGCCGCCGTCCGGATGACCGGTCGACAGGAGTGGATCGGCAGGAGTGGAGGACCCAAGCACGACGGGTCGCCGGGACGACGTCTCCGCGCAGGAGGCGCCGGGCCGAGCAGCCCTTGGGGTGAAGCCGCACTCGTGCGGCCGGGCAACTTCGCCAGCCCGAATCCGACAGGTCATCCTTCACAGGCGGCTGACGAAGGGTTGCGCATGACCGCGCTCAATCGTGTCCCGTCTCTCATGGCCCGGGCCGGTACGGCCTCCGCCCTCACGCTCGCCGCCGTCGGCGGCTCCATCGTGGTCCCCGGTGCCGCCTCCGAGGCCGCCGCCGCGAGTCACGCCACCAAGGCGCTGCAGGTGGCGGCCGCCAAGAAGGGCGCCCCGTACAAGTACGGCGCCACCGGGCCGCACCGGTTCGACTGCTCGGGGCTGACGCTGTACTCGTTCAAGAAGGCCGGCAAGAAGCTGCCGCGCACCGCCGCCCAGCAGTACAACAAGACCCGTCACATCTCGGCCAAGAACCGCAAGGCCGGAGACCTGGTGTTCTTCCACTCGGGCCGGAGCGTGTACCACGTCGGGATCTACGCCGGGAAGGGCAAGATCTGGCACGCTCCGAAGACCGGGGACGTGGTGCGGCTGCAGAAGATCTGGTCCAAGAGCGTCTGGTACGGGCGCGTGAACTGATCCGTCCGAGGGGGTGACGGCCGCTCGGAGCGGCCCTTCACCCCCTCGGACGCCGGCCCGCGGTGGGGACCGGCTCGGTGGCCGGGTTGGTCCACGG
This sequence comes from Streptomyces hamibioticus, assembly GCF_047946815.1. Taxonomy (NCBI): domain Bacteria; kingdom Bacillati; phylum Actinomycetota; class Actinomycetes; order Kitasatosporales; family Streptomycetaceae; genus Streptomyces; species Streptomyces hamibioticus. Next base: position 6,537,978 of record NZ_JBKKQY010000001.1, on the reverse strand, counting down.
CAGTTCGATGGAGACGGTCTTGCCGCCCTCGCGCGTGGGCCTGACTCTCAGTCTGCCGCCGCACTCGGCGGTCAGCCAGCGAATGATCACCATGCCCCGTCCGTTGTCCTGCTGCACGGCCGCGGGCAGCCGCTTGGGGAAGCGGGGATGGCTGTCCGTGACGCCGATGCGCAGCCGTTCGTCCCGGTCCAGGGCGAGGTCCACCGTGAAGGTGGGCGACTGCCCGAGCGTGTGCTGGACGGCGTTGGTGGCCAGCTCGGAGACGATGAGCCGGATCGTGTCGGACACGTCCGTCTCCGCCGGCAGGCCCCACTCCGCCAGGGTTCCCACCACGTAGGTGCGGGCGGCGGAGACCGAGGCGGGATCGCTCGGCAGAGTGACGGATGCTTCCAGATGGTCTGCCATGGCGACGTCGTCCCTTCCCACGGGACCGCAGTCCGACATGGAGCGGATGGTTCGAGTACGGTCCCGGACTGGTGCTTCGCCCGCCAGACTGCCATCAGCACACCGGTGAAGGGTGGCGATCCGCCAAGATATGCATATATCTGTCGCTCGAAGCGGTGAACTCTGCGACGGCAGACCGTATTCGGGCGGCTCATAAGGAGTAGAGGAGTGGCCCATGCAGCACGGTCCCGTGGTGCGCCGCCGGAAACTGGGCGCCGAGCTGCGTGCGCTGCGCACCTCGTCGGGCATCACCAGCGGCGAGGCCGCCCGGCTGGTGGGCTGGCACCAGTCGAAGGTGAGCCGGATCGAGACCGGCACGAGCGGGGCCAAACCGGCCGATGTGCGGTTGCTCCTGGACGCGTACGGCGTGACCGACCCCCAGCTGCGGGAACTGCTGCTGACGCTGGCGGGCTCCGACGGCGACGGCGGCCGCCACCACTGGTGGCACGCCTATCGCGGGGTGCTGCCGCCCACCTACCGGGACTTCATCAGCCTGGAGTCCCAGGCCAGCGCGATGCGCACGCTGGAGACCACGGTCGTCCCCGGGCTGCTGCAGACGCCGGAGTACGCCCGGGCGGTCACCCGGGCCGCCGCGGACGGGCTGCCGGAAGAGCGGCTGGACACCCTGGTGGAGGTGCGGCTGGCCCGGCAGGACGTGCTGCGGGCGGACCCGCCGCTGCGGCTGAGCGCCGTCCTGGACGAGGCGGTGCTGCGCCGCGAGGTCGGCGGCCCCGGCGTGATGGCCCGTCAGCTACAGCGGCTGGTGACGGCGGCCCGGCTGCCCCACGTACGCCTCCAGGTACTGCCGTTCGCCGCCGGGGCGCACATCGGAGTCACCGGCCCTTTCGTAATCTTCTCCTTTTCGAGCACTTCTGATCTGGACGTGGTTGTTCTCGACCACTTGACGAGTAGCCTCCATCTCGAACGGAAAGAAGACCTAGAGGCCTACACCGAGGCCTTCAACGCCCTTCGGAAACACGCCCTTTCGCCCGACGACTCGTTGGATTTCATCGCCGCGACAGCGGCCGGCGCGTAAGGAGGCCACCATGCCCGCACTGCCTGGGCACGTCACATCCAGTACCCGACTGCACGGAGTGCGGTGGCTGCGCAGCAGCTACAGCACCGGAGCGAACAACTGCGTGGAGACCGCCCGGCCGGCGGCCGGGCCCTGGGCGGGGCTGCTCGCCGTGCGCGACTCCAAGAACCCGGCGGGTCCCGCGCTGCTCTTCTCCCCCGGGAGCTGGGCGGGGTTCACCGCGGGGCTGCGCAGCCGGGTCCGCTCGTAGATCCGCTCGCCACCGGGCGACGCACGGCCGTGCCACGCCGACTCATGGCCGCGTTTCGCCGATCACCCGTACAGCGCGTTCGATCTGATCCCCGGAGAGGTCCGCACGGGCCGTCAGCCTGAGCCGTGAGATGCCGTCGGGCACGGAGGGCGGGCGGAAACAGCCCACGGCCAGGCCGGCGGCACGGCAGTCGGCCGCCCACCGCACGGCCCCCTCCGGGGAGGGCGCGCGCACGGACACGACCGCGGCGTCGGGACGCACCGAGTCCAGGCCCGCGGCCGTGAGCCGTGCGTGGAGTTCGGCCGCCACCTCGCGAGCCCGGGCCGCCCGCCCGGGCTCGCGACGCAACAGGCGCAGCGCCGCGAGCGCCGCTCCGGCCGACGCCGGGGCCAGGCCCGTGTCGAAGATGAACGTCCGGGCCGCGTTGACCAGGTGCTCGATCACCCGGGCGGGGCCGAGCACGGCGCCGCCCTGACTGCCGAGCGACTTCGACAGCGTCACCGTGACGACGACGTCGTCGGCGCCCGCGAGCCCCGCGGCGTGCGGGGCGCCCCGACCGCCGTCCCCGAGGACGCCGAGGCCGTGCGCGTCGTCGACCACCAGTCCGGCGCCGTGCTCCCGGCACACCCGGGCCAGGGCGGCCAGCGGAGCGGCGTCGCCGTCGACCGAGAAGACGGTGTCCGAGACGGCGACCGCGGGACCGTCGTGCGTCGCCAGCGCCTTGCCCACCGCCTCCGGGTCGGCGTGCGCCACGACCTGGGTGCTGCCGCGGGCGAGCCGGCAGCCGTCGATCAGGGAGGCGTGGTTGCCCGCGTCGGAGACGACGACGGAGCCGTGCGGCGCGAGCGCGGTGACCGCGGCGAGGTTGGCCGCGTACCCGGAGGAGAAGACGAGTGCCGCCTCGGCACCGCAGAAGGCGGCCAGTTCGCGCTCCAGCTCGGCGTGCAGCTCGGTCGTCCCGGTGACCAGCCGGGAGCCGGTGGCACCGCCGCCCCAGGTGCGCGCGGCACGGGCGGCGCCCTCGGTGACCTCCGGGTGCCGGGCCAGGCCCAGATAGTCGTTGCTCGCCAGATCGAGGAGCGCGGAGTCGGCCGGGCGCGGGCGCAGGGTCCGTACCAGCCCTGCGCGGCGGCGCAGCGCCGCCTGCTCGTCGATCCAGCCGAACGCCATGGGTCGGTCCTCCCCGGACGGGTTGCTCAGACGGTGTTTTGTAGGCAGTGAACAGACACTAGCGGCAGCACCGGCGACGCACGGTGTGGCGATACCCACACGGTGAACCGCCTCTGTTGTGCGAAGTCTCCTTGGCCCGAGGGCCTTGAGTAGGACAGGATCGGCTCCCATGGACCTGCTGAACACGCTGGTGGACAAGGGGCTGCGGCGCGAGCTGCCGACCCGCGAGGAGGCGCTGGCCGTCCTCGCGACTTCCGACGACGACCTGCTCGATGTGGTGGCCGCGGCCGGCAAGGTGCGCCGGCACTGGTTCGGCCGACGGGTGAAACTCAACTACCTCGTCAACCTCAAGTCCGGCCTGTGCCCGGAGGACTGCTCCTACTGCTCCCAGCGGCTCGGCTCCAAGGCCGAGATCCTGAAGTACACCTGGCTGAAGCCCGGGCAGGCCTCCGAGGCCGCGGCGGCGGGTGTGGCCGGGGGCGCCAAGCGGGTCTGCCTGGTGGCCAGCGGGCGCGGTCCGACCGACCGGGACGTGGACCGGGTCTCGGAGACCATCAGGACCATCAAGGAGCAGAACGAGGGCGTCGAGGTGTGCGCCTGCCTCGGGCTGCTGTCCGACGGGCAGGCGGAGCGGCTGCGCGCGGCCGGTGCGGACGCCTACAACCACAATCTGAACACCTCCGAGGCGACGTACGGGGAGATCACGACCACCCACACGTACGCCGACCGGGTGGACACGGTGCAGAAGGCGCACGCCGCCGGGCTGTCGGCCTGCTCGGGGCTGATCGCGGGCATGGGCGAGAGCGACGAGGACCTGGTCGACGTGGTCTTCTCACTGCGCGAACTGGACCCGGACTCGGTGCCGGTGAACTTCCTGATCCCGATGGACGGCACACCGCTGGCCGAGGAGTGGCACCTCACCCCGCAGCGCTGCCTGCGCATCCTGGCGATGACCCGGTTCGTGTGCCCGGACGTGGAGGTGCGCATCGCGGGCGGGCGCGAGGTCCATCTGCGCTCGATGCAGCCGCTCGCCCTGCACCTGGCCAACTCCATCTTCCTCGGCGACTACCTCACCAGCGAGGGGCAGGCGGGCAAGGCCGACCTGGAGATGATCGCGGACGCCGGCTTCGAGGTCGAGGGCACCGGCCAGGTGACGCTGCCGGAGCACCGGGCGGGCGCCGGCTGCGGTGCGCACGAGGGCGGTGCGGGCTGCGGCACGCACGAGACCGGCGGTGGCTGCGGCACGCACGAGGGCGGTGGTGTCTGCGGCTCCGCCCCGGCCGCCGCGCGGACCGCCGAGGAGCCGCGCACGGACCTGGTCGCCGTACGCCGCCGGGGTGCCGGAACGGATCTCGCGCCCAATGCCTGACCCGAAGCTGAGCGTGGACGACCTGCTCGCGCTGGACCGGCGGCACGTCTGGCACCCGTACGGCCCGATGCCCGGCCGGCAGGACCCGCTGGTCGTGGAGTCGGCGAGCGGGGTGCGGCTGCGGCTCGCCGACGGCACGGGCGAGCTGGTGGACGGCATGTCGTCGTGGTGGTCGGCGATCCACGGCTACAGCCACCCGGTGCTGAACGAGGCCGCGCGCGGGCAGCTGGAGCGGATGAGCCACGTGATGTTCGGCGGGCTCACCCACGAGCCCGCCGTGCGGCTGGCGAAGCTCCTGGTCGACATGTCGCCCGAAGGCCTGGAGCACGTGTTCCTCGCCGACTCCGGGTCGGTGTCGGTCGAGGTCGCGGTGAAGATGTGCCTGCAGTACTGGCGCTCGCTCGGCCGCCCGGGCAAGCGGCGGATGCTCACCTGGCGCGGCGGCTACCACGGCGACACCTGGCAGCCGATGTCGGTGTGCGACCCCGAGGGCGGGATGCACGAGCTGTGGACCGGCGTGCTGCCCCGCCAGGTGTTCGCGGACGCGCCGCCGGCCGGGTACGAGGAGGCGTACGCGGAGCACCTGCGCGCGATGGTCGCCCAGCACGCGGACGAACTGGCCGCGGTGATCGTCGAGCCGGTGGTGCAGGGCGCGGGCAGGATGCGGTTCCACTCCCCCGCGTATCTGCGGGTGCTGCGCGAGGCGTGCGACGCGCACGACGTGCTGCTGGTGTTCGACGAGATCGCGACCGGCTTCGGCCGCACCGGCGCGCTGTTCGCGGCGGAGCACGCGGCGGTGACGCCGGACGTGATGTGCCTGGGCAAGGCGCTGACCGGCGGCTATCTGACCCTGGCGGCCACGCTGTGCACCTCGCGGGTGGCCGACGGCATCTCGCGGGGCGAGGTGCCGGTGCTCGCGCACGGGCCGACGTTCATGGGCAACCCGCTGGCGTCGGCCGTGGCGTGCGCGTCGATCGAGCTGCTGCTCGGCCAGGACTGGCACACCGAGGTCAAGCGCATCGAGACGGGGCTGCGCGACGGGCTGGCGCCCGCGGCCGAGCTGCCCCATGTGACCGACGTCCGGGTGCTCGGCGCGATCGGGGTGGTGCAGCTCGACCACGCCGTGGACATGAAGGCGGCGACGGAAGCCGCCGTGCGCGAGGGCGTCTGGCTGCGGCCGTTCCGCGACCTGATCTACACCATGCCGCCGTACGTCACGAGCGACCCGGACGTGGCGGCGATCGCGCGTGCGGTGTGCGCGGCGGCGCGGGAGGGATGAGATGCCGGTACTGGTGATCACGGGCACGGGCACGGAGGTCGGCAAGACGGTGGTGACGGCCGCCGTCGCCGCGACCGCGGTGGCGGCCGGCCGGTCGGTGGCCGTGCTGAAGGCGGCGCAGACGGGCGTGGGCCCCGGCGAGCCGGGGGACGCACAGGAGGTCGCGCGCCTGGCGGGGCCCGTGACGGCCGCGGAACTCGCCCGGTACCCCGAGCCGCTGGCGCCGGCGACGGCCGCGCGCCGGGCCGGGCGGCCGCCGGTGCGTCCACAGGAGGTGGCGGACGCCGCGGCCAAGCTGGCCACCGAGCACGACCTGGTGCTGGTCGAGGGCGCGGGCGGGCTGCTCGTGCGGTTCGACGCGGCGGGCGGCACCCTGGCGGACGCCGCCGCGCTGCTGGGCGCGCCGGTGCTGGTCGTCGCGGCGGCCGGCCTGGGGACGCTGAACACCACGGAGCTGACGACGCGTGAGCTCCGTGGTCGCGGACTGGAGCCGGCCGGCGTCGTGATCGGCAGCTGGCCCGAGGAGCCGGACCTGGCCTCGCGCTGCAACCTCGGCGACCTTCCGGACGTCTCCGGCGTGCCGCTGCTCGGTGCCCTGCCCGCCGGCGCCGGGTCCCTGGCCCCGGACGCCTTCCGGGCGGCGGCGCCGCTGTGGCTCGCGCCCCGGCTGGAGGGCACGTGGGACGCGGAGGCGTTCCGGGCGCGGGAGGCGCCCTGAGCGGCGGGGCGTGACGGCGGCCCCCGCGGGACGTGGCGACGGCTCCCCGGCGGGGGCGTGAAGGGGCCCCGGCGAGGCGTACGACGGCGCCCGTCAGGGGCGTGAGGCGGTGCCCTCTGCGGGGCTGAGGTGGTGCCCCTGCGGGGCGTGAGCCCGGTGCTGGGGCGGGACGGCGCCCGGCGGCGGGGCGTGAAGCGGTGCCCGGCAGCGGGGGTGCGCCGGGGCGGTACGGGGGACAATCGCGGTAAGGCGCCGCCTCGTGAGGGAGGTCCCATGCCGTTCCTGCCCGCCCGTTCCGGCCCGGTGCCGCGGGATGCCGTGCACCACCCGCTGTTCGCCCGCTGCTACGCCCGGTTCAGTGTCCGCGCCGAGACCCGCATGGGCATGGGCACCTTGCGTGACCGGATGCTCGCCGGGCTCTCGGGGCGGGTGATCGAGATCGGCGCGGGCAACGGGCTGAACTTCGCGCACTATCCGAGCGGCGTCTCGGAGGTCGTCGCCATCGAACCGGAGCGGCTGCTGCGGCACCTGGCCGTGGAGGCGGCCGTGCGCTCCCAGGTACCGGTCGACGTGGTGCCGGGTGCGGCCGAGGCGCTGCCGGTCAAGAGCGAGGCCTTCGACGCGGCCGTGCTGTCCCTGGTGCTGTGCAGCGTGCGGGACGTGCCGCGGGCCCTCGCGGAGGTGCGCCGGGTGCTGCGGCCGGGCGGCGAGGTGCGGTTCCTGGAGCACGGCGTGGGCGGCGGGCGGGTGATGACCTTCACCCAGCGCGCCCTGGACCGGACGGTCTGGCCGCTCGTGTCCGGCGGCTGCCACCTGTCCCGGGAGCCGGTCACCGGCCTGCGGGAGGCCGGGTTCACCCTGGGCCCCTACCGGCAGGTCCTGGTACCGGAGCAGGGGCCGCGGCTGCCCAGCTCGTACTGCGCGCTGGGCACGGCCTGGCGGGCCGCGGACGGGGACTGAGGCGTCGTGCGGTCCCCGGTTGTCGGGTGCGGTGGGCCGCCGTCCTCGGCCGAGGCCCGCGCGTGATGGGTGAGCGCGGCCGCGGCCGTTCTCCCCTGCCCGGTCGGACGTACTGGTGCCGTTGCCGCGCACGGCGAGCGGTTGCCCGTCCTCGGCCGCACCGAGCCGGCCGTCGGGACCGGCCGTCGGGACCGGCCGTCGGGACCGGCCTGGAGCGCGGCCGGGGTGTGGTGCCGTGGGATGCCCGGCACGCCGGCGCCCGCCGACTTCTCCACGGGTGCGGCGAGCGGCAGCCGGCGCCCTGCAGGACGTGTTCTGCGGTTCTCCGCGGCCCCCGGCCGAGCCGTACGGCAGCGGCTCGGGCGGGGGCGCGCCGATCAGGAGAAGGCGGCGGCCCAGGTGTTCGGGCCGACGATGCCGTCCGCCGTCAGGCCCCGCTTCGCCTGGAAGTCGCGGCACGCGGCGTCGGAGCCGGGGCCGTACTGGCCGTCCACGGACAGCGCGTACCCGAACCGCGTGTTCATCCGGTGCTGCCAGGTGGCCACGCTCGCGTGCACGAACGTCGGAGGCTGCCGGAAACTCACCCCGGGATACGGCAGCGGTCCGCCGCCGGGGTTCACCTCACCGCTGAGTACCCGCGCGTAGAGGGCGCCGGGGCACTCCGTCCCACGGTGGTCGCGATGTCCGGTGATGGCGCGGGCCGCACCGCCCGACACCCGCAGCCGGTTGATGCCGTACCGGATCGCGTCGATCAGCTGCGGGGTGACCGTGTCGTAGTTGCCGGGGGTGCCGCCGGTGAGCGCGCATACCGCGTACCAGTCGTCATTGCCCTGCGTGGTGCCCTGCGCGGCGGTACGTACCTTCTCGCCCCGCCCCTCGAAGACGTAGCCGTGCACGCAGGCGAGGTGGCTGTAGGCGATGTCCGACCAGCCGTTGGAGTCCATGTGATGGTTCTGGATGCCCCGTACCTGGGCGGCGCAGTCCGCGTGGTTCGACCTGGCGACCTTGACCGCGTCCACGTGGTGCACGACGACGCCGCCCTGCGCGGGGGTGATGTTGCCGCTCACACTGCGGGGCGCGCGGGCGCCCCACTGGGAGCGGGAGACGAAGGTGGCCATCAGTCGCGGTCTCCCCGGCTCACGGCGCAGTCCACCGCGGCGTTGAGGGGCTCCGCGTACGCACTGCGGGCCGCTTCGGGCGCGTAGCGGGCGGCGGGGTGACGGGGGTGGGTGACCAGGGGCAGTTCGCGTAACGGCGCCGGGACGGGGGTCGCGGCACGAGCGGTGCCGGTACATATGGCAGGTAGCGCGAGTGCGCAGCCGGTTGCGGCGAGCAGAGCGGCGCGGCGTGACGGGCCGTGTCTCAACGGGCCTCCAGGTGACTGTGGGGGAACAGTGATTGTCAGGAACTCAACAATGCACCGTCAAGGTGTCCGCAGCACCCCAACTCGCAAGCGGCCGGCCGACTTCAGGTCGTCGCGGTCACTGGCCGCGGCCCGTGCCGCCGGCCGCCGGGGCCGGCTGGGGCTGTGCCGCGAGGCCCCGGACGGTCCGCCGCCGGACGAGTGCCGCGTCCGGAACACGTCCGGCGAACTCCCGGGGAGCAGCCGGACGCCGAGAGAGACATCCGGTCCCGGGTGCTCGTGCCTGTCCGTGCCGGAGCCGTACAGGGAGGCGTTCGCGCCGGTCGTGGCGGCGTCGCGCGGGGCCGGAGCGTCCAGATGCCGGAATTCCGCTTCCGCCGCCTCCCCGCGGTGATGGGATCACCGCATGAGTGAGCTGCGGATACGGGCCGCCGGGCCCGAGGACCTGGACGCCGTGCTGGCCTTCTGGAAGACGGCCGCCGAGGGCACGAGCATCAGCGACGACCTGGACGGCGTGGAGCGGCTGGTCGCCCGCGACCCCGAGGCGCTGATCCTCGCCGAGCGGGGCGGCGAGCCGGTGGGCACGGTGATCGCGGGCTTCGACGGCTGGCGCTGCCATCTGTACCGGCTGGCGGTGCATCCGGGCCACCGCCGTCAGGGCATCGCCTCGGCCCTGCTGGCCGCCGCCGAGGAACGCTTCGCACGGCTCGGGGGGCGGCGTGCGGACGCGATGGTGCTGGTGCGCAACGAAGACGCCCAGCACGCCTGGCGGGCCGCCGGGTACACGCCGGAGGAGCGGTGGCGGCGCTGGGTGAAGCCCCTGGCCCAGGCGTGAGCCGGCGCGCGCCGGAAATCCGTCCGGCGCGTGGCAGCGCGCGGTGCGCCCCGCTCTGGCCGATCATGGGACGGAGGTGAACCGATGACCGAAGTGCTCCTGCTGCTGGTGGCGATCCTGCTGTCGCTCATCTGCGGTGCCTTCGTCGCGGCGGAGTTCTCCCTGACCACCGTCGAGCGCGGCGAGCTGGAACGGGCCGCGGCGCGCGGTGACCGGGGCGCGCCGGGCGCCCTGAAGGCGGTACGGAACCTGACGTTCGAGCTGTCCGGGGCGCAGCTCGGCATCACGGTCACCAACCTGGTGGTCGGCATGCTCGCCGAGCCGTCGATCGCCGCGCTGATCGCGGGCCCGCTGCGGGACCTCGGCGTCTCCCGGTCGGTCGCCTCCTCGCTGGCGCTGGTGCTGGGCACGGCACTGTCGACGGTGGTGCTGATGGTGGTCGGCGAGCTGGTGCCGAAGAACTGGGCGATCTCCTCGCCGCTCGCGGTGGCCCGCCGGGTGGGGTCCCCGATGCGCTGGTTCAGCGCGGTCTTCCGGCCGTTCATCACCCATCTGAACAACACGGCCAACCGCATCGTGCGCCGCCTCGGCGTGGAGCCCGCCGAGGAACTGGCGTCCGCGCGCGGGCCGCAGGAACTGGCCGCGCTCGCCCGGCACTCCGCCCGGGAGGGCGCGCTGGAAGCGGACACCGCCGAGCTGTTCGTGCGGACGCTGAACCTGGCCGACCTGACCGCGGAGAACGTGATGACACCACGCGTGCAGGTCATCGCCCTGGACGACCGGGCGACGTGCGAGGACGTGGCGAACGCGACCCGGGCGACCGGCCTGTCCCGGTTCCCCGTCTACCGGGAGAACCTCGACACGGTGGTCGGCACCGCGCACATCAAGGACGTGCTGGCGGTGCCGGCCGAGCGCCGGCCCCGGGCCGCCGTCGCCGAGCTGATGCGCGAGCCCCTCCTGGTGCCGGAGACACTCACCGTCGACCGGCTCCTGGACCGGCTGTCCGGGCGGCGCACGATGGCCGTCGTCATCGACGAGTACGGCGGTACGGCGGGGGTGGCGACACTGGAGGACATCGTGGAGGAGGTCGTCGGCGAGGTGCGGGACGAGCACGATCCGCACGAGATGCCCGAGCTGGACCCGGCCGGCACGGACGAGAGCGGCCACGCGCTGTACTGGGCCGACGGCGCGGCCCGGGTGGACCGGCTCGCCCGGCTGGGGTTCCGGGTGCCTCAGGGGCCGTACGAGACGCTGGCCGGGCTGGTCGCGGCCGGGCTGGGACGGATCCCGGCGGTGGGCGACACGGTGGAGGTGGCCGGCTGGCGGCTGGACGTCGTGGACGCGACGGGCCGCCGGGCGGCCCGGGTGCTGCTGCACGCCCCGCTCGACGACGAGCCGGCCGGCGACGCGGACGGGGAGGTCGGGCGGTGACCGCCGTACAGCTGCTGATCGGTCTGCTGACACTGGTCCTGAACGCCTTCTTCGTGGGCGCCGAGTTCGCGCTGATCTCGGTGCGCCGCAGCCAGGTCGAGCCGTACGCGGAGGACGGCGACCGGCGGGCGAAGAGCGTGCTGTGGGGACTGCAGCACGTGTCCGCGCTGATGGCGGCGGCCCAGTTGGGCATCACGCTGTGCACCCTGGTGCTGGGTGTCGTCGCGGAGCCGGCGATCGCGCATCTGCTGGAGCCGGCGTTCCACGCCATGGGCGTGCCGTCCGGCGCGGGGCACGTGGTGTCGTTCGTGATCGCGCTGAGCCTCGCGACGTATCTGCACATGCTGCTCGGCGAGATGGTGCCGAAGAACATCGCGGTGGCGGAGCCGGTGCGCAGCGCGCTGGCGCTCGGCCCGCCGCTGGTGGCGCTGGCACGGGCGCTGCGACCGGTGATCTTCACGATCAACGCCTTCGCGAACGCCCTGCTGAAGCTGTTGCGGGTGGAGACGAAGGACGAGGTCGCGGCGACGTTCACGGACCGGGAGCTGGCCCAGATCGTGAAGGACGCGAGCGAGGCCGGCCTCATCGACGACCGGGCCCAGGAACGGCTGCACGACGCGCTGGAGCTGGTCCGGCGCTCGGTGCGGGACGTGGTGCTGCCGCTGGAACGCGTCGTGCACGCGCGCGTGGGCATCACGCCGGAGCAGTTGGAGCGGCTGTCGGCGGAATCGGGGTTCTCCCGCTTCCCGGTGGTGGACGACGGACGGCAGATCGTCGGGTACCTGCATGTGAAGGACGCCCTGGACGCCTCGCCCCGCAGGGAGCCGTTCCGGCTGCGCGACATGCGGCCCATCGCGCGGGTGCGGGAGACCACACCGCTGGACGACGTGCTGACGGCGATGCGGGGCAGCCGTACGCATCTGGCGGCCGTCCTGGGGACCGACGGGCGGCTGGCGGGGCTGGTGACCATGGAGGACGTACTGCGGGAGCTGTTCGGGCAGCGGACCTGAGGCCCGGCACCGGCACCGGGCGACCGACCGGTGGGTATGTGCAGGCGCTACCATTTCTGTCGCCATGCAGACGAACCCCACCTACTCCAGCCTGGTCGCGGTCGGCGACTCCTTCACCGAGGGCATGTCGGACCGGCTGCCCGACGGCTCCTACCGGGGCTGGGCCGATGTCCTCGCCGGCCGGATGGCCGCCCGCACGCCCGGCTTCCGCTACGCCAACCTCGCGGTGCGCGGAAAGCTGATCGGGCAGATCGTCGACGAGCAGACGCACCTCGCGGCGGCCATGGGCGCCGACGTCATCACCCTGGTCGGCGGACTCAACGACACACTGCGGCCCAAGTGCGACATGGGCCGCGTACGGGGGCTGCTGACCGAGGCCGTGGAGCGGCTGGCCCCCAACTGCAAGCAGCTGGTGCTGATGCGCAGCCCCGGCCGCCGGGGCCCGGTGCTGGAGCGGTTCCGGCCGCGCATGGAGGCACTGTTCGCCTGCATCGACGAGCTGGCGGAGCGGCACGGCGCGGTCGTCGTCGACCTGTACGGGGCGCCGGCCCTGGGCGACCCGCGGCTGTGGGACGTGGACCGGCTGCACCTGACCGCCGAGGGGCACCGCCGGGTGGCCGAGGCGGTGTGGCAGGCCCTCGGGTACGAGGCCGAGGATCCGCACTGGCGCACCCCGCCGCCGACGGCGCTGCCGCCGGGCTGGGTCCTGCGGCGCGCCGCGGACCTGCGGTTCGCCCGGCAGCACCTGCTGCCGTGGGTCGGCCGCCGGCTGACCGGCCGCTCCTCCGGGGACGGGCTGCCGCCGAAGCGTCCGGAGCTGCTGCCCTACGAGGCGTGAGATTCCGCCCGGGGGAATCGGGTGACCCGAGCGCCACCCACGGACGGGACCGTCGTTGAGCCGGGCCCGATCAAGCAACTCGGCTTCGTCTCCGGCGTCGCCGTCGCCCTGCTGGCGTCGGCCCCCGCCGCTCCGGCGGCTCCGGCCCACGGGACGTCCGCCGGCGTTCCCGGAGGGGCGCTGCTGGACGGTCTGCTCGGGTCCCTGGAGATCGGGAACCCGGCCACCTCACTGCAGTCGCTGCTCCCCACGGGCATCGCCGGCAGGTGACGGTGCCCGCCGCAAGGACCCACCGCCGTCCTTGAGGGCCCGCTGTCGTCGCAGGTCGGAGGGCGTCTCCCCGGCGCTCTCCGGCCTGCGTGCGCGTTCCGGGGCCGGTCCGGGCGCCCGGTACACTCCGTACACGTGACTTCCGCTGCCGCCAAGCCCCGCATCCCGAACGTCCTCGCCGGACGGTACGCCTCCGCCGAGCTCGCCACGCTCTGGTCCCCCGAGCAGAAGGTGAAGCTGGAGCGGCAGCTCTGGCTCGCCGTGCTCCGCGCCCAGAAGGACCTCGGCATCGAGGTGCCCGACGAGGCGATCGCCGCCTACGAGCGGGTGCTCGACCAGGTCGACCTGGCCTCCATCGCCGAGCGCGAGAAGGTCACGCGGCACGACGTGAAGGCCCGGATCGAGGAGTTCAACGACCTCGCCGGGCACGAGCACGTGCACAAGGGCATGACCTCCCGCGACCTCACGGAGAACGTCGAGCAGCTCCAGATCCGGCTGTCGCTGGAACTGATGCGGGACCGCACGGTCGCCGTGCTGGCCCGGCTCGGCAAGCTGGCCGGCGAGTACGGCGAGCTGGTCATGGTCGGCCGCTCGCACAACGTCGCCGCCCAGGCCACCACGCTGGGCAAGCGCTTCGCCACCGCCGCCGACGAGCTGCTGGTCGCCCACGGCCGGGTGGAGGAGCTGCTCGGCCGCTACCCGCTGCGCGGCGTCAAGGGCCCGGTCGGCACCGCCCAGGACATGCTGGACCTGCTCGGCGGCGACGCCGGCAAGCTGGCCGAGCTGGAGCGCCGGATCGCCGGGCACCTGGGCTTCTCGCAGGCCTTCACCTCCGTCGGCCAGGTCTACCCGCGCTCGCTGGACTACGAGGTGGTGACCGCGCTGGTGCAGCTGGCGGCGGCGCCGTCCTCGCTGGCGAAGACGATCCGGCTGATGGCCGGACACGAACTGGTCACCGAGGGCTTCAAGCCCGGCCAGGTCGGCTCCTCGGCGATGCCGCACAAGATGAACACCCGCTCCTGCGAACGCGTCAACGGCCTCATGGTGATCCTGCGCGGCTACGCCTCGATGACCGGGGAGCTGGCGGGCGACCAGTGGAACGAGGGCGACGTGTCCTGCTCGGTGGTGCGCCGGGTGGCCCTGCCGGACGCGTTCTTCGCGCTGGACGGGCTGCTGGAGACGTTCCTGACCGTGCTCGACGAGTTCGGCGCCTTCCCGGCCGTCGTGGCCCGGGAGCTGGACCGCTATCTGCCCTTCCTCGCCACCACCAAGGTACTGATGGGCGCGGTGCGCGCGGGCGTCGGCCGAGAGGTCGCGCACGAAGCGATCAAGGAGAACGCCGTGGCGTGCGCCCTCGCGATGCGCGAGCAGGGCGCCGAGCGCAACGAGCTCCTCGACCGGCTCGCCGCCGACGAGCGCATCCCGCTCGACCGCGCGCAGCTGGCCGACCTGATGGCCGACAAGCTGTCCTTCACCGGTGCCGCCGCCGACCAGGTGGCCGTCGTGGCCGGGCGCATCGAGGAGATCGTCAAGCAGCACCCCGAGGCCGCGGGCTACACGCCCGGAGCCATTCTCTGAGGAGCCCGTCCCGCATGGCGCGCTTCACCCCGGCGGAGCTGGAGGCCGCCCGCGACCGTCTGGTACCGGACGTCGTCGCGGACGGTCTCCGCGTCCTCTTCTGCGGCATCAACCCCGGTCTGATGACGGCCGCGACGGGCCATCACTTCGCCCGCCCCGGCAATCGCTTCTGGCCGGTGCTGCACCTGTCCGGCTTCACCCCGAGGCTGCTGAAGCCGTCGGAGCAGCGGGAGCTGTTGTCGTACGGGCTCGGCATCACGAACGTCGTCGCCCGGGCGACCGCCCGCGCGGACGAACTGTCCGCCGAGGAGTACCGCGAGGGCGGCCGGCAGCTGGCGCTGAAGGTGGCCCGGCTGCGCCCCCGTTGGCTGGCGGTGGTGGGGGTGACCGCGTACCGGGCGGCGTTCGACGACCGCAAGGCCCGGGTGGGCCCGCAGCAACGGCTCATCGGGGGCACGCGCGTGTGGGTGCTGCCCAATCCCAGCGGGCTGAACGCGCACTGGACGGCGCAGACGATGGCGGAGGAGTTCGCACGGCTGCGGGTGGCGGCGGAGGCGTAGCCGGTCACGGCGGGTCCGTGTCCTCGGCGATGGAGACGTAGCCGGTCACGGCGGGGCGGTCTCCGTGACGACCGCCAGCAGTTCCACCTCGTCCTCCTCGTCCCGGTCGGCGACGGCGATCGCCAGCCAGCGCGCGGTGCCCTGCGCCTCCCAGAGGTAGGCCATCGGCGCTCGTGCCGCGAGTCCGGCCCAGGGCTCGGGTATCTCCTCGTGTTCGGTGCGCAGCAGGACCGTCTGCAGGTTCCACGGGTCGGTCTCCCCCCAGCGCGCCGCGAAGTGTTCGTAGAGGGCGTCCCGGTGTTTCTCGTACTGCTCGACCGTGGCCGCCCGCTCCGCCCGGTCGCCGCCGCGCAGCCCGTGGCTGCTCTCCAACGCCACCACGAAGTGGCCGTGTCCTCCCCTGCCTCCGGCCGACGGGCCGTGCCCCACCGTGAAGGGGCGGTGGCACAGCTCGTCGACGAGGGCGATGTGCCGCGCGATGTCCATGGGTCCAGTAAAGCGGCGGCCACTGACAATTGGCGGGGAGTCAGCCGCGGCCCGGGCTCAGGCGTCGTACCGCTTCAGCCGCCAGGCGCCGGCGAGGACGGCGGCGGCCGTCCACACCCCGGTCACCGCCAGCCCCGACCAAGGGCCGAGGGTCCCGTCCCAGGTCTGGTGCAGGACCACCTGCCCCGCCTTGTCGGGCAGGAAGCCGGTGACGCCGCCCGCCGCGTTCCCGATCACGAACGAGATGATGAGGATGAACGGGATCAGCACCGACAGGGTGGCCACGCCGCTGCGGAACAGGGCGGTGAGGCCGGCCGCGAACACGGCCATCAGCATGAGGTAGATCCCGCAGCCCACGACGCCGCGCACCTGCTCACCGGTCGTGAGTCCGCTCGCGGCCGAACCGAGGCCGCCCCGCGCCGCGGCGAGGGCGGCGAGCGCCGTGACGAGCCCGACGGCGAGCGCCGGCAGCGCGACGACCGTCAGCTTCGCCGCGAACCACCGCCCGCGCTGCGGAACCGCCGCCAGCGAGAGCCGGATGGCTCCCGAGTGGTACTCGGCGGACACCGCCATGGCGCCGAACGAGATCGCGGCGATCTGGCCGGGCATGACGCCGGACAGGGCCGTGTACAGCGGATCGAAGTCCGGGTCCGAGGTGTCGGAGACTCCGGCCAGCGCGGAGAAGGCGGTGGTGGCGGCGAACACCGCGAACAGTGCGCCGTACAGCGACCGCAGGGAACAGAGTTTGATCCACTCGGCGCGGAGGACGGGGGTGAACTCCATGGTCAGGCCTCCTGCGGCTGTGCGGTGAACTCGGTCTCGGCCTCGGTCAGGCCGAGATACGCCTGCTCCAACGTGCCCTCCTCGGGGGCCAGTTCGAGGATCGGCACGCCTGCCTCCGAGACCAGCCGCCCGATGTCGTCCACGCGCGCGTCGTACACGGTCCAGTGCCCGTCCTCGTGCTCCGTGACGTCGTGACCGTGCCGGCCGAGGACGTCCTTGAGGGCGTCGGCGTCCGGCGTACGGATACGGACGCGCGGCCGCACGCGCGCGTGGATGAAGTCCCGCATCGGGGTGTCCGCCAGCAGACGGCCCCGGCCGAGGACCACGAGGTGGTCGGCGAAGGACGCGGTCTCGTTCATGAGATGGCTGGAGACCAGAACGGTACGCCCCTCCGCCGCGAGTCGGCGCACCAGCTCCCGGATCCAGATGATGCCTTCGGGGTCGAGGCCGTTGGACGGCTCGTCCAGCATCAGCACCTCCGGGTCGCCGAGCAGTGCGGCGGCGATGCCGAGCCGCTGGCGCATGCCCAGGGAGAAGGTCTTCACCCGGCGGTGCGCCACCGCCGCGATGCCCGTCTCCTCGAGCACCTCCGCCACTCGGCCGGTCGGGATGCGGTTGCTCGCCGCCAGGGCGCGCAGATGGTCGCGGGCGGTGCGCGAGCCGTGGGCGGCACCGCCGTCGAGCAGGGCACCGACGCGGCGCAGGGGTTCACGGAGTGCGGCGTAGGCGTGTCCCCCGACGGTGGCGGTCCCGGAGGTCGGCCGGTCCAGGCCGAGCACGAGCCGCATGGTGGTCGACTTGCCGGCGCCGTTCGGGCCGAGGAAGCCGGTGACGCGGCCCGGCCGCACGCTGAAGGTGAGGTCGTCGACGGCGCGTCGGGTGCCGTACTCCTTGGTGAGGGCGTGGACGTCGATGTCGGTCATGGCAGCAGCGTGCCGGTGCGTGCGGGGCCGGTCCTCCCCCGCCGGTGGAGATCGTCTCCCCCCTGCGGGGGAGGTCCGTCACCGGGACCGCTGCGAGGATGAGGGAATGGTCCGGCTGCTGCGCCCGCTCGTCCGGTGGAGGACGTACACACGACTGATCCACCTGTGGGTGCCGATGCTCATCGTGAGTGTGTGGGCGCTGGTCGATGGGCCGACGATGTGGTGGTCCCTGGTCGTGCTGGTCCCGGTCGGGCTCGTCCCGGCGGTGCGGTCCGGAGAAGGGATGCAGGCGCGGTGGCTGCTCGCGCTGGGACGGGAGGACACGGCCTTCTCGGTGGCTCCGTCGGCGACCTGGCGGGACCGGCTCCGCACGGTGGTGTGGCTGGAAGTGCGCATGGCGCTGGGCGGATGCGCCGCGTTCGCGTGCGTCTGGATGCCGATCCTCGCCGCCGAGCTGATCGGCCTGTCCCTCGGGTACCCGAGCGACGGCGCACCCGTGGTGTGGGACGCCGACCCCCACTGGGCGTACGCGTTCCTGGCGCCGCTCCCCCTCCTCGCGCTGTACGGCGCCGTCGTCGGCCTCGGAGCCCTGGCGACGGCGGCGGCCCGCACGCTCCTCGGCCCCTCGGCGGCCGAACGGCTCGCCGCTCTGGAGGAGCGCACCGAGCAGCTGCTGGAACGCAACCGCATCGCGCGCGAGTTGCACGACTCGATCGGTCACGCCCTGACCGTGGCGGTCGTGCAGGCGGGGGCCGCCCGGGCGGCGAACAGCCCGGAGTTCACCGAACGCGCGCTGACCGCCGTCGAGGAGACCGGGCGGGCCGCGCTGGAGGACCTGGAACGCGTGCTCGGCGTCCTCAGGGAGGCGGGGCAGCCGGCGAGCGCCCGGCCCACGCTCGCGGACGCCGACCGGCTGCTGGAGTCCGCGCGGTCCTCGGGGGCGAAGGTCGTCGCCGAGGTGACCGGTCCGCTGGACTCGGTGCCGGGGCCGGTGTCCCGGGAGGGGTACCGGATCCTCCAGGAGTCGCTCACCAACGTGCTGCGGCACGCGGGTGCCGTCCCGGCGCGGGTCCACATCGACGTGGTGAACGACGTGCTCACCCTGGAGGTGCGCAACCCCCTGTCCGCCGGGCGCCCCGGACCCGGCCGGGGCAGCGGTCTGCGCGGCATCCGCGAGCGGGCCGCGCTCCTCGGCGGACGTGCCCGCACGGGTCCCGACGGCGGTGACTGGCAGGTGCGCGTCGAGCTGCCGTTGGGCTGATCAGGGGCAGGCTCTAGGCTGGCCGGATGCCGGTCACCGTTCTCCTCGTCGACGACGAACCCCTCGTACGGGCGGGTCTGCGGGCCGTGCTGGAGGCCCAGCCCGACATCGAGGTGGTCGGGGAGGCGGCCGACGGGGCGGCGGTCATTCCGCTGGTGCGGCAGGCCCGGCCCGATGTCGTGGCCATGGACGTGCGGATGCCTTTGGTGGACGGCATCGAGGCCACCCGCACACTGCTGCGGACGGTGGCCGATCCGCCGAAGATCCTGGTGGTGACGACGTTCGAGAACGACGAGTACGTGTACGAGGCGCTGCGCGCGGGCGCCGACGGTTTCCTGTTGAAGCGGGCCCGTCCGGCGGAGATCGTGCACGCGGTGCGGCTGGTGGCCGAGGGCGACTCGCTGCTGTTCCCGGCGTCGGTGCGGCAACTGGCCGCCGAGTACGGGGACGACGGCGGGAACCGGGCGGCGCGCGCGGCGATGGAGCGGGCGCAGCTGACCGAGCGGGAGGGCGAGGTGCTGCGGCTGATGGCGCGAGGGCTGTCCAACGCGGAGATCGCCGCCCGGCTGGTCGTCGGCACGGAGACGGTGAAGTCGCATGTCAGCGCCGTCCTGGCCAAACTGGGGGCGCGGGACCGCACCCAGGCGGTGATCGCCGCGTACGAGTCGGGTTTCGTCGCTCCGGGCTAGGTCCTGTTGCCCGGCCGGGGCGTGGGGTCTGCCGCCGGCCTGGCGTGGCACAGGTGAGCGGACCGGCGCTCGCCCGGGGACCGGGGGCCGAGTACGATCCGGCCAACACGCGCACGAGCTGGGAGGACGGACGGTGGGGCGGCTGACCGGCGGGGATCCCTCGCTGTTGCGGAGGATCAACTCCGCGGTGGTGCTGCACGCGCTGCGTGCCACGGACTGCGCGACGCTGACCGAGATCACCCGGGTGACGGGCCTGTCCCGGCCGACCGTGGAGGGCGTCGTCGAGGGGCTGATCGAGGCCGGTCTCGTCGTCGAGGCGGCGGCCGAGGAGGGTGCGGCCCGCAGGCAGGGGCGGCCCGCGCGGCGGTTCCGGTTCCGGGCAGAGGCGGGGCATCTGCTGGGTCTGGAGATCGGGCCGCACCGCGTCGCCGCGCTCCTCGCCGACCTGCACGGCCGGGTGATCGGCGCGCAGGCCAAGGACGTCGACGAGACCGCGTCGGCCGACGAGCGCCTGGAGCGGCTGCGCAGCGCGGTCGCCGAGCTGCTGCGCCGGGCCGGAGTCGCCCGCAGTTCGCTGCGGGCCGTGGGCGCGGCGACGCCGGGGATCGTCGAGGCGGACGGCACGGTGCGGCTGGGCACCGCGCTGCCCGGCTGGACGGGGCTGCGCCTCGGGGAGCGGCTGGGCCGCTCCTTCAAGTGCCCGGTGCTGGTGGAGAACGACGCCAACGCGGCGGCGGTCGCCGAGCACTGGAAGGGCGCCGCCACCGAGTCCGACGACGTGGTGTTCGTGCTGGCCGGGCTGAGCCCCGGGGCCGGTGCGCTGATCGACGGGCGGCTGCACCGCGGGTACGGCGGGGCGGCCGGCGAGATCGGCGCGCTGCATCTGCTGGGCCGGGAGGCGACGCCGGAGACGCTGCTGTCGACCACCGACGAGCCACTGCACCCGCTGGACGAGCAGGCGGTCGCCAAGGTCTTCGCCCAGGCGCGGGACGGCGATCAGCGGGCCCGCGCGGCGGTCGACCGCTTCATCCGCCGGCTGGTGCACGACGTGGCGGCGCTGGTGCTCGCCCTGGACCCGGAGCTGGTCGTCATCGGCGGCTGGGCGGCCGGGCTGGACGGGGTGCTGGAGCCGCTGCGGCGCGAGCTGGCCCGCTACTGCCTGCGGCCGCCGAAGGTGACGCTGTCGCTGCTCGGCGAGGCGGCGGTGGCGACGGGCGCCCTGCGGCTTGCCCTCGACCACGTCGAGGAGCAGTTGTTCGCGGTGGAGGGCACCACGGCACGCCGCTGACACCGGCGACGCAGGGGGCCGCCACCGAAACCCCGGGCCCCTCGGGCTCCCCGGCCGGTCAGCGGCCCCGGGACCCGTCTGCGGCGGAGGGGGGTCCCCGGGAGGGGCGGGTCCGGGACACGGCCGGGTCCGCAGGGGCGAGAGCCCGGTGATTACGGGTGTCGGACCCGGGCCGTCGGCCCGCGCCGGTCGGTCAGGAGGCGCGGGTCTCCGGGCCGTGGTGGATCTCCACGTCGCCCGAGTCCCCGAAGGTCAGCCGGCAGGTGTCCGCCCGGTAGGTCGCGACGGAGAGCGCCACGGTGCGTCCCTCGGCGTGATAGCGGGTGGTGACGACGAGGACGGGCGCGCCGGGCAGCCGGTCCAGTTCCCTGGCGTCGTCGGCGCGGGCCGACCCCAGCTCCACGGCGCTCTCCTGCCGCTCCAGCTCCAGACGCTGCAGCTCGCGCAGGACGGCACGCGCGCGTGCCGTACCGGACGGCGCGTCGATCGCGGACAGGTCGGGCACGGAGGACGGCGGGATGTACAGCAGCTCCGCCGCGACCGGCTGGCCGTGTGTGACCCGGAACCGGCGCACGGTGTGGACGGGCTCCTCGCGACCGGTGCCGAGCGCCTCGGCGACGGCCGCGGGCGGGGGCGCCAGGGTGCTGTCCTGCGGCTGCCAGGCGTCGCCGGACGCTCCGGACCAGGCGTGCTGCCGGGTGCCGACGGCCACGCCCACGCGCGGCGGGGCGACGGTCGTCCCGACACCGCGGCGGCGCTGGAGCCGACCCTCCAGTTCGAGCTGCTCCAGGGCCTGGCGGAGCGTGGCCCGGGCGACGCCGAAGCGCGCGGCGAGGTCCCGTTCGTTGGGCAGGATCTCGCCCACCGAGAACTCCGAGTCCAGTGCCTCGCTGAGCACGGTCTTCAGATGCCAGTACTTCGGCTCCGGCACCGATTCCAACTGCGTGGTCCCCACCCTGTCCTCCGCAATCGCCGTGGTCCGGCGGCGTTTTAGCGCCCTTGTTTATTAAAGGTTGTTTCACTTCTCTGCGACCATAAGACGGCCCTCGCCCTTGGTCAAGACCAATCCTGGCCCCTTGGGCCCCGCGCGGGCGGGGCGCGGCACAGCGTTCACGGCGCGTTCGCGGTGGGCCGGGTGAGTGACGGGACGGCGAAGCCCCCGTCACGGGACGGGGGCTTCGCGCCGACGGCGGTGTGCGGATGCGCGGCTGTGGGGCTGTGGGGCTGTGCGGCTAGGCCGCCAGCGACCGCAGCTTGTCCGGGTTGCGGACGATGTACACCGCCTGGATGCGTCCGTCCGCGACGTCCACCTGGAAGACCGAGTCGGGCTTGCCCCCGGACAGGGCCAGCAGCGCCGGCCCGCCGTTGAGCTCCAGGAAGCGGTAGGAGAAGTCCGGGATGCCCTTCCGCGCGGCGCCCAGCAGGAAGCGGCCCACCTTGTCGGCGCTCTCCACGACCCGCAGCGGGGCCTTGGCCTTGCCGCCGCTGTCGCCGACCAGCCGGACGTCCGGCGCGAGCACCGACATCAGCCCCTCGAGATCGCCCTCGGCCGCGGCGGCGAGGAAGCGTTCGGTGAGGTCGCGGCGCTGGGCGGGGTCGACGTCGTAGCGGGGCCGCCGCTCGTCGACGTGCTTGCGGGCCCGGCCGGACAGCTGGCGCACGGCGGCCTCGCTCCGGTCGAGCACCGCGGCGATGTCGGCGTACGGGTAGCCGAACGCCTCCCGCAGGACGAAGACCGCGCGCTCCAGCGGAGACAGCGACTCCAGGACGACGAGGACGGCGAGGGAGACGGAGTCCGCGAGCACGGCGCGCTCGGCGGTGTCCGGGGCGGTGTCGCCGAAGTCGGTGACGTACGGCTCGGGGAGCCAGGGGCCCACGTACGTCTCGCCGCGTGCCTTGATCTGGCGCAGCCGGTCGATGGCGAGGCGGGTGGTGACGCGCACCAGGTAGCCGCGCGGCTCGCGGACGGCCGCCCGGTCGGCGCCGGACCAGCGCAGCCAGGCCTCCTGGACCACGTCCTCGGCGTCGGCGAGCCGTCCCAGCATGCGGTAGGCGACGCCGAGGAGGACGGAACGGTGCTCTTCGAAGACGTCGGTGGCGGTGTCGGTGGTCACCGCTCCATCCCAGCGGACGCATCCGGCCCTGTCCAGGCCGGATCGCCGCGGGCCCGGGCCGGGGCGGGCAAAACCATGGCCAAGGGTCTACCCGTCGGTAGCTTTTGCTGACACCCTGTCTACACAGACCCCGTCAGGCGTCCCAGAGGAGATCCATGTCCGCCACCGCCTCCTTCACGGTCCCCACTCCGCACGGCCCGCAGAGCCTGACCGTCGCCTACGCGCGCGTGGGCGACGGTGAACCGCTGCTCCTGCTGCACGGCATCGGTCATCACCGCCAGGCCTGGGACCCGGTGGTGGACATCCTGGCGACCGAACGCGACGTGATCGCCCTGGACCTGCCGGGATTCGGTGCCTCCCCGGCGCTTCCGGACGGCCTGCCGCACGACCTGGCGACGATGAACGCCGTGCTCACCGGCTTCTGCGCGACGATGGGGCTGGACCGCCCGCACGTGGCCGGCAACTCCCTGGGCGGCCTGCTGGCCCTGGAGCTGGGGCGGGAAGGTCTCGCGCGGTCCGTCACCGCGCTGTCCCCGGCCGGCTTCTGGTCCGAGGCCGAGCGGCGCTACGCCTTCGGTGTGCTCAAGGGCATGCGGGCCACCGCCCGACGGCTGCCGCTGCCGCTGGTCGAGCGGCTGTCCCGCACCGCGGCCGGCCGCACGGCCCTGACGAGCACCATATACGCCCGGCCGGGCCGCCGTTCGCCCGAAGCCGTGGTCGCCGAGACCCTGGCGCTGGCCGGAGCCGAGGGCTTCACCGAGACCCTCCGCTCCGGGCGCGAGGTGCGGTTCGCCGACGACGTCCCCGGCATACCGGTCACCGTGGCGTGGGGCAGCCGCGACCGGCTGCTCGCACCCCGGCAGGGCGTGCGCGCCAAGCGGGCCATCCCCCGGGCCCGTCTGGTGCGGCTGCCCGGCTGCGGCCACGTGCCGATGAACGACGACCCGGCGCTGGTCGCCCGCGTCGTCCTCGACGGCAGCCGGAGCCGCCGTCAGGAGTCGAGCGCCTTGAGCACCTCGTTCAGCACCGTGGCGTTGTAGGGCATGCTCACGTGCGGGGTGTGGTCATCGGGGTCGATGTCCTGCAGGACGATGTTCCGGACGTGGCGGCCCTCGGTCTCCTCCAGGGCGCACGAGGTGTACGGCGTGACCACGTCGTCGTACCGGGTGGCGATGACGGTGTGGCGGACGCCCTCCGTCGTCTCGCCTAGCTCGGCGAGTTCCCGCTGGAAGGGGTGGTCGTGCTGGAGCTGGGGCCAGGCCGGCACGACCTGCCCGACGCGCCCTGTTCGACGATCTCCAGTGCGCCGGGGATCTGGCGGGCGAGGTTCATCAGGCCCTGTGCGGTGACGCCGTGGTTGCTGGGCGCGATGCCGATGAAGTTGTGCACCTTCGGGCCGCCGCCCAGGGCGTTGAGAAAGTAGCGGGGCATCATGCCGCCCTGCGAGAAGCCGACCAGGTCCACCTTCGGGGCGCCGGTGCGCCGCAGCACTTCGTCGACGAAGTCCGCGAGCTGCTGGGCGGAGCGCTTGATGTCGCCGAGCCCGAAGATGGCGGGGTTGAGGTACTGCCCGTAGTCCGGGCGGAAGACCCGGTAGCCCTGTTCGCGCAGCAGAGGCGTGGCCGCGGTCCAGGTGTAGCCGCGGTTGCCGAAGGTACCGTGGACGAGCACCACCGGGCGGGGGTGCTCCTCGGTGAGCGGTAGGTCCCAGTCGTCCTCGCCGCCGTCGACGTCGACGGCGGCGACGACATGGGCGCCAGCGGTCTCGGCCAGGGCGGTCAGCCGGTGCGGGGCCTCAGTGAGGTCCGTGGTGACGTCGTCCGAATTCCTCCCCGGCATACGCGGGTTCAGGAAACTCACGACGTGCCGCCTCCTTTCCTGCCGGAAATCCGGCTCGGGCGGGAAATCCGGCGATTCCCCGCTGGCTTCCCAGTGTGACGTCCAGGGATTTCCGTAACGATCCCTCGCACGAGGGAAAGAATCCCCCCTTTCGCGTGAATAGAGGTCACTCCTTCGGGCCCGTATCCGCGACCGGAGCCACGCCCCCGGCCAGGCCCGGCGCCACCCGGACGGTCACGGCGCGCAGCAGACGCACGTACGGACTCCAGGTGACGGGACGGGCCGCCCGGCCCGTGAGCGCACGCTCGGCGCAGTCGAGCGCATGCCGGAAGACCGCGTCGTGCAGCGGCCGGAAGAACAGCCGCCGGCCGAGCCACCGCACCCCTCGCGGACGCAGCACCAGCGTGTGGCGCAGCACGGTCCGGGTAGCACTCCGATCCGCCGCGTCCGACCGCTCGTCCGGCGGCTCGACGGCGAATTCGTGGAAACCCTCGAAGCCCCGCGGGCCGGTGAACCGGAACCTCACCCAGTGGCCGGGCACGTAGTGGCTCACCACGTACCGCACGGGCCCGTGGCCCCCGCACACGCCGACGGCGAGGGGCCCTTCGAAACGCATGGGCGGCCAGCCCGGCGGCCAGAGCCGGTCGTCCGCGCCGCCCAGGCCGTCGAGCAGGGCACCGACCTCCTCCGGAGCGGCGCCGAGGGTGCGTTCGTGGACATTGAGTACGGCGATCACAGAAGGCAGCCTGCCCGGGCGCCCGCACCGGGAACTCCCTCGATCGGGGAGCCCGTACGCACGCTCCGAGCGCGCATGCCGCACCGTGCGCCGCCGGATTCACCACAACGCGCTTTCCCGGACGGGCACTTGTGAGGTGGCCGGTTCCAGCCGTCCGGGCCGCCCCGGCGGACGGCGGCCGAGCAGGGCGTCGGCTCCCCGCCGACGGGCTCTCGACGGGTGGCCCGCATCCGCGTTCGGCCGGTGCTGGGGCGAAGACCGGTCACGGCGCGGGACCCCGGCCGCGACGGGGTGGAGGGGGGAAGCCCGCTCCGGAGCGTAAAGAGGGATGAGACAGACGCACCAATACGGAGCGGAGACAAGGGGGTTGGTCATGGCCGCACGGTCCGGCGTGCCGGGTTCGGGTGACGATGGCGCCCGCCCGGGACCGGTACCTCCGGAGGCGCTGCCCGAGGCATGGCGCCCGCTGCTCGGCCGGCCGCCCCTCGCGGAGCTGCTCGGACACCCTCTGGCGGGTGCCGCCCTGACGGAGATGTCCCGGCTGCTTCCGCGGCGGGTCGCACTGCATTCGCTGCGCACGTTCCTGCTGGCCGACGCCTGGGCCCGGGCCCGGGGCACGGCCTACGACCGGGTCGGTCTGCTGGCCGCCGCGGCCTTCCACGACGCCGGGCTGGTGGGGCGCGCGCCGCTGGGTCCGGGCGGATTCCCCTGCCGTTCCGCCGAGTTGCTCGACCGCTTCCTGACCGGACACCGGGTGGACGACCGCCGGCGCCGGGCCCTGACGCGCACGGTGCGCGAGCACATGCGGCCGTTCCCCGCGCGGGGCGCCGGGCCCGAGGCACGGCTGCTGCACTTCGGGGCCTGGCTGGACGTCACCGGGCGCGGCGACCGCCGGATCCCCGGTGAACGACGGCTGCTGCACGCGGCCGCGCCCACCCCCTTCTTCGCCGTCTCCTTCTCCGCCCGGATGGCCGCCTGCGGGCTGCGCCGGGTGCTGCCGGCTCCCTCGGCCGCCCACCGGTGACCGCCGGCCCGGCAGCTCGCTCTTCCCGTCGCGAAAGGACCGTAGACATGCAAGAGGACCAGCGCGTTTTCGATGTCGCCATCGTCGGAGGGGGCATCGGCGGGACGATGCTGGGGGCGATCCTCGCCCGCCACGGCGTGCGGACGCTGCTGCTGGAGGGCAGCGGGCACCCCCGGTTCGCCATCGGCGAGTCCACCGTCCCGGAGACCACCTTCGGCCTGCGGGTCCTGGCCCGCCGCTACGACGTGCCGGAGCTCGAACATCTGGCGACCAACGCTGCCGTGCGCCGTCATGTGTCGTCCAACTGCGGGGTCCGCCGCTGAGTCCCTTGCCGACCAGCATGATGTCCGGGGTCACGCCCTCGGTGTCGACCCCCCACCAGGTGCCGAGGCGGCCCATGCCGGTCTGGATCTCGTCGACGACGAGGAGGGCGCCGTACGCCCGGCACAGGGCTTCGACCCGGCGGAGGTAGCCCGGGCGGGGGATGCGCACCCCGCCCTCGCCCTGCACCGGTTCGAGGACGACGCAGGCGCGGTCCCGGCGGGCGGCGAGGGCCTCTTCGAGGCCGGCGGGATCGTCGTAGCCGACCTGTGTGACGTCCGGGAGCAGGGGCTGGAAGGGGCTCTGGTAGAGGGCGTTGGCGGTGACGCTGAGCGCGCCCAGCGTCTTGCCGTGGAAGCCCTTGTGCGTGGTGATCACCGAGGTGCGGCCGTGGGCGCGGGCCAGCTTCAGGGCCGCCTCGGTGGCCTCGGCGCCGGAGTTGACGAAGTGGACGTAGTCGATGCCGGGCGGGGTGTGGGCGGCCAGGGCCTGTGCGGCGTGGGCGGCGACGGGTTCGAGGAAGACGCGGCTGGCGAGCGGGTGGGTGTCGAGCTGCCGGTGCACGGCCTCGACGACGGCGGGGTGGCGGTGGCCCAGGATGAAGACGCCGTAGCCGCCGAAGTCCAGGAAGCGGCGGCCGTCGTCGGCGTGGATCCACAGGCCTTCGGAGCGCACCTCGGCCATGCCGCCCATGACCCGGCCCATGACGGCCCGGCCGGAGCTGATGTGCTTCAGGTACAGGTCGACGACATCGCCTCCCGTGGCGGTGTGCCGGGTCTCGGGGGGTGAGACGGTCATGACGCCACCTCCGTCGGGGCGGTCGCGGCGGCTCGGTGCCGGGCGAGCAGGCCGGAGTGTTCCTCGGCCCAGCGCTCGGCGTTGCGGTCGAGCGCGGCGCGGATGTCGGCGTGCGTCACACGGGTGCCGCAGTCGGGCTCGCCGAGGGAGGTGTCGAACGGCAGCTCCCGCTGGAACACCAGGAGCAGTTCCGCGTAGTGCTCCAGGCGGCGGCGGAGCGAGGCCGGCAGTGAGGTGCCCTCCAGCATGGGCAGCAGCAGCCGGTGCACCGCCTCGACGGGGATGAGCCGGGGCCGCTGCGGCCGGGGCAGGCCGTGGCGTACCGCGACGTCGGCGCAGACGTCGGCGAACTCCCGCAGTTCGATGGCCTCCTTGCCCGCCGTCAGCCAGTACTCGCCGCTGCGCACGCCGCCCCGGATCAGGTCGCCGACGGCTCGTGAGACGCAGTCCTGGGGCACCATGTCGATCCGTGCCTCGGGCGCGCCGGGGAGCACCGGCACCTGGCCCAGCAGCATCGAGCCGATCGTCCTGGTCAGGCCCTGCTGTCCGGCGATCCGCCCGGTGCCGGAGTCGCCCATCACGACCGAGGGGCGCACGATGGCCCCGGGCACTCCGGCGTCCCGGAACATCTGCTCGGCCCGGGCCTTGGAGCCGAGGTAGGCGGCGGCTCCGGGGAACCGCCAGTGGTCCTCCTCGGTGGGCGTGTTGGCGACGAACGCGGTGCTCACCAGGTACAGCGGGGCGTCGGCCCGGGCGGCCAGGTCGAGCATGGTGTCCGCGCCCCGGATGTTGGTGCACACGATGTGCTCGGGCTGGGTGCGCCAGTTGGTCTCGGCGGCCGAGTGCAGGACGACGTCCACGGTGAGGGCCAGTTCGTGCCAGGCCAGCGGGCTCAGCCCGAGGCGGGGCGCGAGGAGGTCGCCCTCCAGTTCCCGCACCCGCGGGTCGTGCAGCGGGGTGTTGCGGCGCAGGCACAGCAGGTCGAAGTCGGCGGACAGCTCGTCGATCAGAGCGCGTCCGAGGACTCCGGAGCCGCCGGTGAGCAGCAGGGTGGGACGGTCGCGCCCGGTGCGGCCGGCGGGCAGGGCGGTGGGACGCGGGATGTCTGGCGGCATCAGGGGCTCTCCCAGGAGGTCTCGGCTGCCGAAGGCGGGACGGTGGCTCCGGCGGGTGGTCAGGCGATGGCGAGGGGCCGGTCCGCCAGGTAGGCGGAGAACGGCCCGGTCATGCGGGAGCGGGACGGCGGGTGCAGGGACAGGCCGTTGGCCGAGGCGGCCAGGTGTCCCACCTCGTCGGAGGTCATGAAGTTGAGTCCGCCGAGCAGTTCGACGGCGCGCGGGACGATGCGGGCGAGGGCGTCCTGGACGCCGTAGCGCGTGTACAGCGCCTGGGCCAGCGCGGACTCGTCGAGGTCGCCGGCGTCCACGCGGCGGGCGATGCCCTCGGCGGCGGACATCGCGGCCTCGGTCTCGACGAAGAGCCGGACGCGGTCGTGCTCGGGGATGCGGTCGTTGAGCAGCACCCGTTCCACCAGCGCGCTGGCGGCGCCGAGGTAGCTGCCGGTCATCAGGACCTGGAACCAGATCAGCCCGGCGGTCTGCAGTTCGTCGAGGTGGTCTCCGGCGGCGGTCGCGGTGCGCAGCAGGAGTTCCGGGGGCACGAGGACGTCGGTGAGGGTGACCTGCTCGCTCTCGGCCCCGGCGAGGAAGGCGCTGGACCAGAAGCCGGTGACGGAGATGCCCTCGTTCTCGGCGGGGACCAGGGCGACGGCGAGTTCCACACCGGGCCCGTCCGCGCGCGGGACGGTGACGCTGGCGGTGAGGACGTCCATGGAGTGGGCGAGGCTGCACGGGCGTTTGACGCCGTTGATGCGGATGCCGTCGTCGGTGACCGTGGCGGTCATCGACGGCTCCAGGATGCCGGCGCCGCTGCGGCCCTCGGCGAATCCAGAGGCGACGATGCGGTTGCTCGACGCCACGCCCTCGATGAGCATCCACTCCAGGCCGTCGCCGAGCGCGCCGAGGCCCACGAGGGTGGCCATGGAGAAGTGGTGCATGGTGGTCGCCACGGCCAGCGAAGGCGAGCGGCTGCCGATGGCCCGCTGCACGCGCAGCGCGTCGAGCGCGGTCGCGCCGCGGCCCTGGTGGGAGACGGGGACCAGCAGGCCGGGGCCGCCGCTGTCGCGGAACAGCCGGATGCCGGGGCTGCCCGGCCGCTCCAGCTCCATGAGGGGGACCTCCCGCAGGGCGGGGTCGAGGTCCGGCAGCAGCTTGGCGAGGGTGGTGCGTTCACGCTCGAGGAATCTCATGGGCGCGCGGTCCTCCTGGACGGACGGGCGGAACAGGCGGGACGGGAAAGGGCAGGGCGGGACGGGCCCGGGGGCCCGGGGACTGGTGCGGCGGCCGCTGCCGGGGCCTAGACGGCGTTGGTGGCGCGCAGCAGTTGCCAGAAGACGCCGATACGGGGCTTGCCGAGGAAGGCGATGTACTCGGGGAGGACGGCGTGCGGGGCCCACTTCTCCTTGTATTCGAGCTGGGAGGCCGCCGGGTAGATCGCCTCGCCGCGCTCCGCCAGCAGACGCGTGCAGCGAGTGAACATGCGGCTGGCGCCGGGAAGTTCGTGCTGTGCGTCGAGGCCGGTGAAGGGGGTGAACCCGAAGTGCAGCCAGCCGGCGCCGTCTGCGGTGAGGCGTTCCATCACGGTCGCGTTGAGAGCCTCCATCACGCCGGGCGGCGCGTCGGGGCGGCGCCGGCTGAGGTCGTGCAGCCAGCCGGGGCGGCTGCCGTACACCGGGGAGTAGTTGATGTAGCCGACCGCCTCGCCGTCGATCCGGCCGACGAACAGCCTGCGGTGCGCCTGGAGCGGGCCGTCCCGCTGGCCGACGAGGAAACGCAGCTCCTTGACGTGCCGGCCCTTGTCCCGCAGCCAGCTCCGGTCGAGGCGGTCCAGCTCGGCGCAGTCGTCGCCGGCCCGCACCTCGGCGACCTCCAGGCCCGCCCGCCGGGCACGGGAGATCTTGTTCCGCAGCCGGACGAAGCGGGAACCGCGCAGGGTGAACCGGGACAGGTCGACGGCGTACGACGCCCCGATCTGGTTGACCGTGAATCCGTGCGCGGCGTACAGCTCGGCGTCCGACCGCTGCAACTGCACGGCGACGATGCGCCGGCCGGCGTGGGCGACGAACGCCTCCAGCAGCCGGGCGCGGTGTTCCGGGGCCGTGAACGGGCCACCGAATTGCAGGACGTAACGCCCCGAGGTGCGATACGCGCAGGCGCCGTCGAACCGGTCGTCGTGGAAGTAGGCGTTCCCGCTGTTGAGAGCGAGAAAGGCACTGGGGTTGTCGCTGTTGGCGGCGACGGTGTCAAGCACGGACGGCATTCTTGCCCTCCACGATGGTCCGCGGTTCGGCCGCGCTTTTCGCACCGGGGAACGTGGGCCGGTACCGCTGCTGGAATTCGCGGAAGGCCGGGTCGGTTTCCGGTTCGAAGGCGACGCCGAAGGGTTTCAGGGAATTCCCGAAGAGGGCCCGGTCGCCCATCAGGTGGATGGGCAGGGCCAGCAGCGCCCACTCCGGCCGGACGAACAGCGCCCAGGCGCCGGCCAGGAGACCCGCCGTGACCAGGCTGTGCATCACGTTGTAGGCGACGTAGTAGCCACGGGCGACGCGGCGGTCGGGGCTGCGCCGGAAGGCGATCGCACCGGGGATGTAGCCGATGACGTCGATCACCGCGAACAGCAGCACGAAAACCCACCACCGGATCTCCGAGAGGTGCTGGAAGGCGAGTACGAGCGATACGGCGAGAAAGCCCAGCCATTCGAGCCTGGAGAGCGCGAAGGTGGTTTTCGTCTCGAATCGGTTCTTGGCGTCCACGGGCGCTCCAGGATTGCGCGACGTACGATTCCGGAGGTGTTGGGCGTGCGATTCCGGGGCATTGGTGAGCGATTTTGGGCCGGCATCAGCCTGCCCCCTCGCTGCGGTCTGTCACTTCTGTTTACGGCGCAGCGCGGGCAACCCCTCGTAAAGTGGGGGCGATTGACTCGGCACGATCCACGGGGGGCTCCTTCATGACATCACCGGACGGGGGCCGGTCCGGGACCGGCCGGCCGGGCGGCCACGGGGCCGCCGCCTGGGAGCTGCTGCTCCCGGCGGCGTCCGCACCGGCACGCGCGCGTGGGCGCGCGTTGCAGGAGGCGCTGCGGGAGTCGGTGCGCTCGGGCCGGCTCGCGCCGGGCACCCGGCTGCCGTCGAGCCGGGACCTGGCCGCGGACCTCGGGGTCTCACGCGGACTGGTGACGGAGGCGTACGAGCAGTTGACGGCCGAGGGCTATCTGCGCAGCGGCCGGGGAGCGGGGACCTGGGTGGGCGACGCCGCACGGGCCGCCCGCCCGCGCGCGCGTGACCTCGCCCCGCGCTCCCCCGGCGCCCGCGCCGACTTCGTACCCGGTACGCCGGACCTGTCGCTGTTCCCCCGCTCGGCGTGGTCGGCCGCGCAGCGGTCCGTGCTGGCCCAGCTGCCGCACCACGGCCTCGGCTACCCCGATCCGCGCGGGCTGCCGCGGCTGCGGACGGCACTGGCCGAACTGCTCGCCCGGCGCCGGGGCGTGGTGGCGGACCCGGAGCGGATCGTCGTGGTCTCCGGGGTGGCGCAGGCGACGACGCTGCTCGGTTCCGTGCTGCACGCGCGCGGGATGCGCACGGTCGGCGTGGAGGACCCCGGCAGTCCGCAGCACGACGCCCTGTACGCCTCGGCGGGCGTCACCGCCGTGCCGCTCCCCCTCGACGGCGAGGGGCTCGCCCTCGGCCCGCTGCGCGCGTCGGGCGTGCGGTCGGTGGTGACTACGCCCGCCCACCAGTTCCCCACCGGGATCGCCTACTCGGCGCGGCGGCGCACCGAACTGCTGGACTGGGCACGGTCGGTGGACGGGCTGGTGCTGGAGGACGACTACGACGGCGACTTCCGCTACGACCGCGCTCCCGTGGGCGCCCTCCAGGGGCTCGATCCCGAGCACGTCGCCTACACGGGCTCGGTCAGCAAGTCGCTGGCCCCGGGGCTGCGGCTGGGCTGGCTGCTGGTGCCGGAGCGGCTGGCGGACGAGGTCGTCGAGCGCAAGCGGACCATGGACCTCGGCCATCCGGCCCTGGACCAGGAGCTGTTCGCCCGGTTCGTGGAGCGTGGCGACTACGACCGCCAGCTGCGCCGCTGCCAGCGCGCCTACCGCGAGCGCCGGGACGCGCTGGTCGCCGCGCTGGAGCAGCACTTCCCGGGCGCGGAGGTCTCCGGGATCTCCGCCGGTCTGCACGTCATCGCCGCGCTGCCGGCGCGGTTCGGCCCCCGGCGGCGGTTCCTCGCACGGGTGGCGTCGGCCGGGGTCGCGGTGCGCGCGCTGACGGAGTACGCGCACGCGGCGGCCGGGGAGGAGACGGACGAGCCGGTGCGTCTGGTGCTGGGGTACGCCCATCTGACGCCGGGGCGGATCCGGGCGGGGGTGCGGATGATGGCCGGGGCCGCGGCCACGTGAGACGGTTCTGCGGTGCCGACGCCGGTCGTCCACGGGCCACGCGGCCGGTTGTTCACCCGGGGTTTGCGTGGCCGCCGTGACGTCCCAGTAGGTGTGGCACTGCCCACTGGCCGGATCCTGTCCCTGGAGGCGCGTCCATGTCCCACCGTCCGTTCCCGGACCGGCGCAGCGTGCTGCGCGGTTCCCTCGCCGCGTCGGCGGCCCTGTCCCTGCCCGGCGCGCTCGGCGCCGCCCCGGCGTTCGCCCGCTCCGGGCGGCCGCAGGCGGGCTGGGGCGTACAGACGGGAGACGTGACCTCCCGCTCCGGCCTGGTGTGGGTGCGCTCCGACCGGCCCGCCCGGATGATCGTCGAGACGTCCGCGACCGAGTCGTTCCGGAATCCGCGCAGGTGGCACGGTCCGCTGCTCGGTCCGGACACCGACTTCACCGGCACCACCCGGCTGCGCGGGCTGCCCCCGGGCGAGCAGGTCCACTACCGGGTGCTGCTGGCCGACCCGGACGACCCGCGCCGCACCGGCGAGCCGGTCGCCGGCACCTTCCGCACGGTCCCGGTGCGCCGGCGCGACGGGGTGCGCTTCGTCTGGTCGGGCGACCTGGCCGGGCAGGGCTGGGGCATCAACCCGGACCTCGGCGGCTACCGCATCTACGACGCGATGGCCGCGCTGGACCCGGACTTCTTCCTGTGCAGCGGCGACACCGTCTACGCCGACGGCCCCATCGCGGCGACCGCCGCCCTGCCCGGCGGCGGCACCTGGCGGAACATCACCACGGAGGAGAAGTCCAAGGTCGCCGAGACCCTGGCCGAGTTCCGCGGCAACTTCCGCTACAACCTGCTCGACGAGAACCTGCGCAGGTTCAACGCCCGGGTGCCGTCGATCGTCCAGTGGGACGACCACGAGGTACGCAACAACTGGTACCCGGGGCAGATCATCGCCGACACCGACGACCGCTACACGGAGAAACGGGTGGACGTGCTGGCGGCCCGGGCCCGGCGCGCGTTCGCCGAGTACTTCCCGCTCGCCACGCCGCGGCCCGGCGCGTGCCAGGGCCGGATGTACCGGGTGCTGCGGCAGGGCCCGCTGCTGGACGTGTTCGTGCTGGACATGCGCACGTACCGCAACGCCAACTCGGCCAACGACCGGACGGCGGACCCGCAGGGCGTCCTCGGCCGCGAGCAGCTGGACTGGCTCAAGCGGGAGCTGGCGCGGTCGCGGGCGGTGTGGAAGGTGATCGCCGCCGACCTGCCGATCGGGCTGGTGGTGCCCGACTCCACGGAGGGCGAGCCGCACTTCGAGGCGGTTGCGCAGGGCGACCCGGCCGCTCCGCTGGGGCGCGAGCTGCAGATCGCGGAGCTGCTGCGGTTCGTCAAGCACCGCGGGATCACCGGCACCGTGTGGGTGACTGCCGACGTGCACCACACCTCGGCGCAGCACTACCAGCCGTCGCGGGCGGCGTTCACCGACTTCGAGCCGTTCTGGGAGTTCGTCTCCGGTCCGCTCAACGCGGGGGCGTTCCCGGCCAGTGCGCTCGACGGCACCTTCGGGCCGGAGCGGGTGTTCGTGAAGGCGCCGGCCGCGGCGAACGTCTCGCCCGCCGGCGGCTACCAGTTCTTCGGCGAGGTCGACATCGACGGCGGCAGCGGCGAGCTGACGGTGCGGCTGCGCGAGCAGGACGGCACGGTGCTGTTCACCCGGGTGCTCCAGCCCGGCCGGGTCGGGCAGTGAGGTTGGTGAGGCCGTAGCCTGCCGTAGCCTGTCCCCTGTGCCGCGCACCGGCGTCATCCCCTGGTGCGCGGCACTGGTGTGAGGAGCCGCCAACTCTCCCTGTGGCGAGGCGTTTTCGCAGGTCGCAGCGGATTGTCAGTGGCCGCCTCTACGGTTTTTCGCATGACGCGATCTTTGCACGCCGTGGCCTATCGACGACCCTCCGTGCTGGAATCCGCCGCGGGCGGACGGCGCCTGGGACTGGAGACGTCCCGGGGTGCGACGCCGCAGGGCGCCGTGGCCCATCCGCAGTTCTTCGCGGGTTTCCTGACGTGGCCTCAGGTGGCGTCGGCCGGACTGCTCGCGGTGGCCGACGTCGCGGCGGCCCGGTACCACCAGCGGCAGCTGCGGGCCTCGCTCGACCCGGTGGTGACGGGCAACGGCGACCGGCTGCGCTTCGAGTCCTTCTCGGGCTGCGGCGGGGTCTACGCCCGCCTCGACGTGCTGACGGCGGGCCTGGACGGCGGCGAGGCCGGCCACGGCACGACCAACGTCGACGTCAACGACCCGCTGCGGGAGGCCCTGTCCCGGATCGGCGCCGACGACCCGCTGCATCTGCGGGTCGGCCCCGACGAGCTGGCCGTGACCACGGTGGACGGCCCGGTGGTGGAGAAGAAGGTGCCGCTCCCGGACCGGTGGCTGCGCGGTTTCGCGGAGGCGCAGGTGATCGCGGCCGGTTTCGACCTGCGGGCCGAGCTGGACGCGGCGGAGGCGGTGCGGTTCCTGCGCTCCCTGCCTCGCGCCGGAAGCCGGGGCGCCGTGGCCGGACCGCGGTGGGTGGTGCCGGCCGGGCGGGTGCTGCGACCGACCACCCGGGCGGGTGCCGGGCGGGGTGTGCCTGCCCGGGCCCGAGCGGCTGACCGCGTTCCGGCGAGTGCTGCGCCACGCGACGGCCCTGCGGGTGTACGGCCCCGCGCTCGCGCCGGGCGCCGCCGCCACGGCCTCCGCCTGGGAGGCCGTCCTGCCCGGCATGCGGCGTCCGGCACGCGTACCGGGACCGGGACGCCCTGCTGACCGCCCGCGGACCGGTGATCGCGCGCCGCTGGTGGGCCGACGGGAACCACCCCTACGGGCCGAACGCGGACGATCACTTCAGCGCACCCCACGGCCTGGTCGACGCGGCCTCCGGCCTCGACGCCCTCCTCGCGACACTGCACGGCGGGATACGCACGTCCACGCTGCGCACCGCCGGCCTGCGCGCCTCCGGCCCCGGCTCGGCCGCCGGGGGCGGAGCCGGGGAGCGCGGCTGCCCCCACCAGGACCTGTCCCGCGCCTTCGAGGCCCGGCTGTGGGAGATCGCCCACCGGCTGCGCACTCAGCCCCTGCCGTTCCTGCTGTCGACGCCCACCTGGAGCACGGGCCTGCTGGAACCGGACGAGCTGGTGGAGCGCCTGGACACGTACGGGCGGCTGTGCGCACGGGTCGCCCCGGCCGACTTCGCGCAGGCCCTGCTGCGGGTGCGGCGGGCCGACCGCGCGGTGGCTCGGCGAGCGGCTCGGCGCGCCGCGGGCCTGGGCACGGCCGAGGGCGCGTGGCTCGCGGCGTGGCTGACCGCGCCCGCTCCCGTGCCGACGGTGTCGCAGCGGACCCCGGGCCCCCATGTCCTGGTCGAGTACGGGGAGATACCGCAGCTGCGGGAGGCCTTCCCGGCGCCCTTCAGCGCGCTGGGGCAGCCGGTGAGCGAGGCCGGGCAGCGCTGGTATTGCTACCACGGCAGGGGCGGGATGGCGGAGCACTGGCTCGCACTCCTGCCCGAGCTGCCGGAGCCGGTGGCCGCCCGGATGCTGCGCGACCTGTCGGCGGGCGCGGTGGACGACGCCCGTGGGGCCGCCGAGGTGCTGCCCCGGCTCGCCGAGACGGACGGCGAGCCGGGTGAGGCTGTGCACCTGTGCGTGGCGTACGGGCTCGGGGCACGGCACCCGGAGGACCGGCTCGCCGCCGTGGACGCCCTGCTGGTCCTGGCGGCGCGGGGCCGGCTCGACGCGGGTCTCCTGGGTTCGGGCCTCGGGGAGTTGGTGCGGGACGGTGCGGTGAAGGCGCTGCGGCTCGCCGAGTCGGTGCGGACGGCGGCGTCGACCGGCGCCAACGCCACCATCTGGGGCGTGCTGCGGCACACCCTGCCCGCGCTGCTCGCCGGCCTCGGCACCGGGCGGGCGGCCCCGCCGGTCCGCGGGCTCGGGGATCTGCTGGCCGTGGCCGCCGAGTGCGCCGAACGGTCCGGGGCCCGCGGCGAACTGCCCCATCTGGACGGGGCGGCGGACCGGGGCGGCTCGTCCCGGCTGGTGACCCAGGCTCGTCGGCTGCGCACGGCGCTCACGGAGGAGGTGGCCGCCTGACCGCCGGACGACCCGGCGGACGACCTAGGCAAAAGCTCAACAAGTGCACGCTGAAGGACCTTTTACTCACCTGTCACAAGGCGTTCGTGATCACGCAACACCGTTCCTTCACCGTGGCTGCATGAGTCGAGACATGTCTGACGCGACCCCCGCCGCACGTGTCGCCACCGCGCTCTCCGCGGGCTTCCGCTCCTGGTGGTCACGGCGCCACGGGGACGCCCCGCCCACGGACGATACCGGCGCCCGGCCGCCCTCCGCCGAGCGGCAGGCCGGGCCGTCGGAGCAGGTCCCCAGCACCCTGTGGCGGATGCGGACCACGGTGCGGGACGAGCCGGGGTCGCTGGCCGCGCTGTGCACGGCGCTCGCCGAGCGGCGGGTCGACATCCTCAGCCTGCAGACGCATCCGCTGGCCGAGGGCACGGTGGACGAGTTCCTGCTGCGGGCGCCGGGTGAGCTGTCGGCGTCCGAGCTGGCACGGGTGGTGTCGGCGGCGGGCGGCGCCGACACCTGGGCCGAGCGCGCCGACGCGCACGACCTGGTGGACGCCCCGGCCCGGGTGCTCGGGCTCGCCACCCGCACGGCGCTGGACGGGGCGGAACTTCCGCTGGCGCTGCGCCAGTTGCTCGGCCGGTGCACGATCCGGTCGCTGCCCGCCGCCGGTGGCGGCCGGGACGCGGACGGCGTACCGGTGGAGGGGTCCCTCGAGGACACGGTGCTGCGGCTGCGCGCGCCCGAGGGCGGGGTGATCAGCGTGGAGCGTCCGCATCTGCCGTTCACACCGGCCGAGTTCGCGCGGGCGCGGGCCCTGGTCGAGCTGGACGCCCGGCTCGGTCCGCGCGTGCCGCGCGGCCGGGACGTGCTGACGCTGTCCGGGGGCGGCGCGATCACCGTCCGCCGGGCGGACACCGGTGATCTGGCGGCGGCCAGGGCGATGCACGAGCGGTGCTCGCCGCGGACGCTCGGGATGCGCTACCACGGGCCGGTCAAGGACGCCGACCGGTATCTGAACCACCTGCTCGGCCCGCGCTTCGGCCGGACCCTCGCCGCGCAGACGGAGTCGGGGCGGCTGGTCGGGCTCGGTCATCTGCTGTGGGACGGCGACGAGACGGAGGTCGCCCTGCTCGTCGAGGACGCGTGGCAGCGGCGTGGCATCGGCGGCGAACTTCTGGGCCGGCTGGTGGCGATGGCCGCCGAGGCGGGCTGCGAGAGCGTGTACGCCGTGACGCAGTCGTCCAACACCGGCATGGTCGCCGCGATGCGGGGCCTGGGTCTCCCCCTCGACTACCAGATCGAGGAGGGGACCCTGGTCATCACGGCCCGGCTGCACACGGCCCCGGCCGTCTCCCGGCTGCCGCACGGCGATCGCATCGCCCGGGACTGAGACGCACGGCCGAGCCCCACGCCCGCGACACCGGGCCGAGCCCCACGCCCGGCCCCTGGACCGAACGGCACGCCCGGCCCCAGGCCCGAGCGACTTACCCAGGACCTGGGCCGAACAGCATGCCCAGCCCCCAGGGCCGAAGGGCTTGCCCGGATCCCGTGCCGACCCGGCTGAATCCCGTACCGGGCTGGCCCCGGCCCGGTACCCGCGCCCGGGCCCCCGGGCCGGGGCTCCAGGAGACGTCACTCGGCCCCGGAGAGCGCCTCTCGCAGCGGGAGCGCCCGGGTCTGTTCGCCGAGCGCCCGGTCCAGGTCGGCCCACAGGTCGTCGACGTCCTCCAGGCCCACCGACATGCGCAGCAGCCGGTCGCTGACCCCGGCGCCCCGCCGGTCGTCCGCGTCCACGATGCGGTGGCTGATGGACGCCGGATGCTGGATGAGCGTGTCCACGCTGCCGAGGCTGACGGCCGGCGTGATCAGCCGTACCCGGCCGATCACCTCGTGCGGGTCGCCGTGCACCTCGAAGGAGACCATGGCGCCGCCGATGCTCGGATAGTGGACGCGGGCGATGCGCGGGTCGGCGGCGAGCCGGCGGACGAGTCCGGCGGCGTTCGCGGAGGCGGCCCGGACCCGGACCGGCAGGGTGGACAGGCCGCGCAGCAGCAGATAGCCGGCCAGCGGATGCAGGACCCCGCCGGTGGCGAACCGTATCTGCCGCAGCAGCCCGGCGAACTCCTCGTCACAGGCCACCACACCGGCCAGTACGTCACCGTGCCCGCCGAGGTACTTGGTGGCACTGTGCAGCACCAGCCGGGCGCCGTGCTCGGCGGGCCGCTGGAGGACGGGCGTGGCGAAGGTGTTGTCCACGAGCAGCGGTACGGAACCGCAGGCCTGGGCGACCGCCCGCAGGTCGACCTCGGCGAGCGTCGGGTTGGCCGGGGACTCCACCAGGACCAGGCCGGTGTCCGGGCGCAGCGCTTCCGCGATGCCGGCCGGGTCGGTCCAGGTCACCTCGGAGCCGAGCAGCCCCGCGGTGAGCAGATGGTCGCTGCAGCCGTACAGCGGGCGTACGGCGACGACGTGCCGCAGCCCCATGGAGCCGCGGGCCAGCAGCACGGCGCTCAGCGCGGCCATGCCGCTGGCGAAGGCGACCGCGGCCTCGGTGCCCTCCAGCCGCGCCAGGGCGGTCTCGAACCGGGCGACCGTCGGGTTGCCCAGCCGCCCGTAGACCGGCGGGCCGTCCGGTTCGGCGCCGGTGGTGGCGAAGGCGTCGATGCGCTCGGCCTCGCCGCGGCTGTCGTGGGAGGGGTAGGTGGTGGACAGGTCGATGGGCGGGGCGTGCAGACCCTGCCGGGCGAGGTCGTCGCGGCCGGCGTGTACTGCCTCGGTGGCCAGTGCCCGGGTGGGGGCGGCGGCCCGTGCGGTGGTGCGTACGTCGTCGGTGGGTGACGTGTGCGTGCGCGCAGAGTCCATGGCCGGAAGAGTGAACACCGAACGGGTTCCGGGGCCCGAAGAACGTGCTACGTTCGGCCAATGGCCGAATCTGTCGTACTGGATCCGGTGGATCTCCATCTGCTGCGGCTGTTGCAGAACGACGCCCGGACCACGTACCGCGACCTCGCCGCCCAGGTCGGAGTGGCCCCGTCCACCTGCCTGGACCGGGTGACCCGGCTGCGCCGGGCCGGGGTGATCCTCGGCCACCGGCTCCAGCTCGATCCGGCCAAGCTCGGCCGAGGGCTCCAGGCGCTGCTGTCGGTGCAGGTCAGGCCGCACCGGCGGGAGCTGGTGGGTCCGTTCGTGGAGCGGATCCGGGCACTGCCGGAGTCGCGGACCGTCTTCCATCTGACCGGCCCGGACGACTATCTGGTGCATGTCGCGGTGGCCGACATGGCGGATCTGCAGCGGCTGGTTCTGGACGAGTTCACATCGCGGCGCGAGGTGGCCCGGGTCGAGACCCGGTTGATCTTCCAGCAGTGGGACTGCGGCCCCCTGCTGCCGCCCGCCGCCACGCCATGAGCGAAATCGGGCCGCCGGAGCCCCCGGCCCGGTGAGACCGGGCTGACGCGCGGCCGGTATCCGTACCAGGATGTCCGCATGTCAGAGACCAAGAGCCCGCTGCCCCGCGAGGTCGCCGACGCCTACGTCGACGAGCTCATCGCCCTCGACCCGGTGACCGGTACGTATCTCGGCGTTCCGGAGAGTTCCGGCCGGCTGCCCGACTTCTCGCCCGCCGGCCAGGAGGCCCTGGCCGCACTGGCCCGGACCACGCTGGCCCGGCTGGACGAGGCGGAGCGCCGGCCGGGCGGCGCCAGTGACATCGAGCGCCGCTGCGCCCGGCTGCTGCGCGAGCGGCTCACCGCGGAGCTGGCCGTGCACGAGGCCGGCGAGGGCTTGCGTTCGGTCGGCAACATGGGAACGCCCGCGCACTCGGTGCGCGAGGTGTTCACCGTGACGCCGACGCAGACGGAGGAGGACTGGTCCCGGATCGCCGAGCGGCTGCGCGCGGTGCCGGGCGCGCTGGCGGGCTACCGCGAGTCCCTCGCGCTGGGCCTGGAGCGCGGGCTGTTCGCGGGGCCGCGGCCGACCGCCACGTTCACCGAGCAGCTCGGCGAGTGGGCGGACACGGGCGAGGGCCGGGGCTGGTTCGAGGACTTCGCCTCCCCCGGCCCCGACGCGCTGCGTACGGAACTGGACGAGGCGGCCCGGGCGGCGACGGCGGCCGTGGCCGGATTGCGGGACTGGATGCGCGAGGTGTACGCGCCGGCGATCGAGGGCGCGCCGAACACGGTGGGCCGGGAGCGCTACGCCCGCTGGTCGCGCTACTTCAACGGCACCGACCTCGACCTGGACGAGGCGTACGCCTACGGCTGGGAGGAGTACCACCGGCTGCTCGGCGAGATGAAGAAGGAGGCCGAGAAGATCCTGCCCGGCGCCGAGACGCCGTGGGCGGCGCTGGCCCACCTCGACGAGCACGGCAGGCACATCGAGGGCGTCGACGAGGTCCGCGACTGGCTCCAGGGCCTGATGGACCAGGCGATCGAGACGCTGGACGGCACCCACTTCGAACTCGCCGAGCGGGTGCGGAAGGTCGAGTCGCGCATCGCCCCGCAGGGCAGCGCGGCGGCGCCCTACTACACGCCCCCGTCGGAGGACTTCTCGCGTCCGGGCCGCACCTGGCTGCCGACGATGGGCCAGACCCGGTTCCCGGTCTACGACCTGGTCTCGACCTGGTACCACGAGGGCGTTCCGGGCCACCACCTCCAGCTGGCGCAGTGGACCCACGTGGCCGGGAACCTGTCCCGCTACCAGGCCTCGGTCGGCATGGTCAGCGCCAACGCCGAGGGCTGGGCGCTGTACGCGGAGCGGCTGATGGACGAGCTGGGCTTCCTCACGGACCCGGAGCAGCGGCTCGGCTACCTGGACGCGCAGATGATGCGTGCCGTCCGGGTGATCGTCGACATCGGCATGCACCTGGAGCTGCCGATCCCCGCCGACTCCCCCTTCCACCCGGGCGAGCGCTGGACACCGGAGCTGGCGCAGGAGTTCTTCGGCGCGCACAGCAGCCGGCCGGCGGACTTCGTGGAGAGCGAACTGACCCGGTATCTGACGATCCCTGGCCAGGCGATCGGCTACAAGCTCGGTGAGCGGGCCTGGCTGCTGGGCCGGGAGAAGGCCCGCGCGCGCCACGGCGAGGCCTTCGACCTCAAGGCCTGGCACATGGCCGCGCTCTCGCAGGGCTCGCTCGGCCTGGACGACCTGGTCGACGAGCTGGCGCGACTCTGACCCGGCTCGGCGACCGGGCGGGGCAGGGGCTCAGCGCCGGAAGCCGCCCTCCGAGTCGATGACCTGACCGGTGATCCACTCCGCCTCGTCCGTGGCGAGCCATGCGACGAGGCGGGCCGGATCGTCGGGCATGCCCCACCGCCCGGCGGGGAACAGCTCGGCGACGGCGTCGTAGTCCGCGCCGGACAGGTAGCCGGTGTCCACGGGGCCGGGGTTGACGGCGTTGACGGTGACGGCGTGCTCGGCGAGGGTCGTCGCGAGGGAGCGCGTGATGGAGGCGAGCGCTCCCTTCTGCAGCGCGTAGGCGATCTCGCCGGGCATGCCGCCCGCGATGTCCTGCCCGGAGGTCATCATCATCACGCGCCCGCCCGGGGTGCGCGGCGGGAGGGCGGCGCGGTGGCGGGCGTACGCCTGGACGAGCAGCAGCACCGAGCGGGTGTCGACGGCCCAGTGCGCGTCGAGCATGTCGGCGTCGATCGCGTCCAGCGTGCCGTCGGACCCGCTGAGGGCGTGGTTGGCGACCAGGATGTCGAGCCGTCCGCCGAGCGCGTCGGCGGCCGTGGCGACGAGGGCGGCGGGCGCGGCCGGGTCGGAGAGGTCACCGGGCCCCGCGACCACCGTCGCGCCGGGGTCGCCGAGCGCTTCCCGGACCGAGGCGAGCACGTCGTCGGTCCGGTCTGCGCCCCACGGCATGGCGGCGTCGTGCGGAACGTGGTGGTGCAGGTAGACACTCGCGCCGTACGCGGCGAGCCTGCGCGCCACCGCGTGGCCGATACCGCTCCGCCGGCTGGCGCCGGTCACGAGGGCGGTGCGGCCGCGCAGCGGCAGGGGGTCGCGGCGCAGGTCTTCGGGGGCGGGGTGCGAGAGCTTCGGCATGGCCCCATGATCGTCGGAGGGCGGGGGCGGACCAAACGGTTTTCCGGCGACGGCCGGGCTCCCCGCGTTCCGCTCTTGCGCGCCGCGCCTACCGGTGGCCGAGCCGCCGCAGCTGTACGAGGCCCAGCCAGGTCTCCGGGCCGGGCCGCACATGGGCGGCGCGCACCGCGTACCGCCCCGGCTCCAGGGCCACCGTCACATGGTCGGTACCGGTCGACTCGCCGCCGGGCCAGGCCGCGTCGAACAGCCGCACCGCGCCGGGCACCTCCCAGCGCGCCTCCGGCTCCCACTCCGCGGTGCGCAGCGCGGCCGGGACACTCGCCAGCAGCTCGTCCTCGGCGTCCGCGGCGCACCACCGCACGAAAGTGCCGTGGTCCGGC
Source organism: Streptomyces hamibioticus (assembly GCF_047946815.1). NCBI lineage: Bacteria > Bacillati > Actinomycetota > Actinomycetes > Kitasatosporales > Streptomycetaceae > Streptomyces > Streptomyces hamibioticus. The sequence continues at coordinate 6,494,567 of NZ_JBKKQY010000001.1, read as the reverse complement.
AGAAAGGCGGTGGAAACCGGTTCGTCGCCGAGGACGAGGGCGGTGGAGTCGCCGACCGGGAGGAACCCGACGTGCCCGTCGACCTCACAGGCCCGGTCGTAGTCGGAGGCCGCCTCCTCGCCGTCGGCGCCGGTCCAGAACGGCAGCACCGTCTCCGGTACGGCGATGAGCGGCCCGCCGCCCGATTCCACCCACTCCACCACGCCCGGTTCCGCGTATCGCACCATGCGGCAGAACCTACACGCCCGTCAGCAGCCGCAGTCCGCCGCGTCCACCGGGGCGGTCAGGGCATCGGCGGGGCGCTGCTCGCGGCCCTGCCGGGTCTCGTACGCGAAGCCCTCGCGCACCCAGTACTCGAAGCCGCCGAGCATCTCCTTGACCTGGTGGCCGAGTTCGGCGAGGGCGAGCGCGGCGCGGGTGGCGCCGTTGCAGCCGGGGCCCCAGCAGTAGGTGACGACGGGGACCGACCTGTCGAGGAGTTGCCCGGCCCGCTCGGCGACGAGCGCGGTGGGCAGATGGATCGCGCCGGGGACGTGGCCCTGGCTCCAGGACTCGGCGGAGCGGGAGTCCACGACGACGAATCCGGGGTCGCCGCCGGCCGCGAGCGCGGCGGCGACGTCGGAGACATCGGCGTGGAAGGCCAGGCTCGCGCGGAAGTACGCGGCGGCCTCGGCCGGGGGCGCGGGGGCGACGCGCAGCACGGGGTTGACGGTGGGGGCACTCATGGTCCGGCCTCTCCTCGGTGGATCTCCTGACCGGAAATCTACGGGCGGCCCACCGCGGCCAGAAGGGACCATCTCCGGCACAACCCTTGATCCACCGGGGATCGCCCTGCTATCCATCCGGGATGACCGCGTATTCCCCGGACGCCACCGACTGGCGCATCCTCGACGTCCTCCAGCGGGAGGGCCGGGCCAGTTTCGCCGAGCTGGCGCGTGCCGTCTCCATGTCCGCGAGCGCCGTGACCGAGCGGGTGCGCCGCATGGAGGAGGCCGGTGTGATCCAGGGGTATGCGGCGGTCGTCGACCCCGACCGGCTGGGGCTGCCGATCCTGGCGTTCGTCCGGCTGCGCTACCCGAACGGCAACTACAAGCCCTTCCACGACCTGGTCGCCGTCACGCCCGAGATCCTGGAGGCACACCACGTCACCGGCGACGACTGCTTCGTCATCAAGGTCGCGGTCCGCTCCATGCGGCACCTGGAGGAGGTCTCCGGGAAGATCGGCGCCCTCGGCTCGGTGACCACGAGCGTCGTCTACTCCTCGCCGCTCGCCCGGCGCCCCCTGGGCCGCTGACGGCCCTCAGCCCGCCCCCCGCCGGCGCAGCGCGGACCCCGTCCGTCCCTTGACCACCTCCAGCTGGGCGTGGACACGGCACCGCAGGTCGGCCACGTGGCTGACGATGCCGACGCTGCGGTCCCGCTCGCGCAGCGAGTCGAGCACGTCGAGGACCTCGTCGAGGGTCTGGTCGTCGAGGCTGCCGAAGCCCTCGTCGATGAAGAGCGTGTCCAGTCGGACCCCGCCGGCCTCGTCGGTGACGACGTCGGCGAGCCCGAGGGCGAGGGCCAGGGAGGCGAAGAACGTCTCGCCGCCGGACAGCGTCGCCGTGTCGCGCTCGCGCCCGGTCCAGGCGTCGACGACGTGCAGGCCGAGACCGCTGCGTCCGCGGCCGGTGCGGTCGTCGGAGTGGACGAGGGTGTAGCGCCCGGACGACATGCGCCGCAGCCGTACGGTCGCGGCGGCGGCGACCTGCTCCAGGCGGGCCGCCAGCACATACGACTCCAGGCGCATCCGGCGTTCGTTGTCCGCCGAGGTGCCCGCGGCCAGGCCGGCGAGCCGGGCCACGCGCTCGTACTCCTCGCGCAGCGGGGCGAGCCGGCGCACCGCGGCGGTGGCACGGGCGGACAGCCGGTCGAGTTCCGCGCAGCGCCGGGCGGCGGCGTCGCGCGCGGAGGCGGCCTCCCGCAGCCGCCGGCCGGCTTCCCGCGCCGCGTCCTCCGCCGCGGCCGGGTCGGCGGGCGGCTGCTGGGCGGCGGCAGCGGTGTCCGCCTCGGTGAGCACCGCGCGGAGCGCGGCGTCCTCGGTCTGCCAGGCGTCGAGGCGGCGTTGCAGTTCGCGGTGGGCGGCGGCGTCGAGGAGTGCGGAGGCCGCCTCCTGCGGTGTGTGGAACCCGGCGCGGAATGCGGCGTCGGCGAGCCGGGCGTCGGCGTCCTTGAGCCGCTGCGCGGTGTCCTCGGCGACGCGGGCGGCCTCGGCTGCGTCGGCGAGCTGCGCGGCCTGCCGCTCCAGGCGGGCGGCCCGCGCGGCCACGCTGTCCGCGTCGCCTCTGACCCGCGCCAACTCCTCCTCCAGTGCGGCGCGTTCGCGGTCCAGCCGCTCGCGGTGCCCCACTCGCGACGCGGCCCGGACGGCGGCCTCCTGCTGGGCCGCGATCCGCTGTTCGCGCTCCTGCTCCGCCCGGCGCAGCTCCTCCTGCGCGGCGTGCAGCGCCGACGCCGCGGCCCGGGCCCGCGCGTACTGGTCCTCCAGATCCTGCGCTTCCCGGGCCAGGCGGTCGGTGGGGGTGTCCCCGGCCTCGGCGGTGGCGGCGGCGAGTGCCTCGCGCAGGCGGCCGAGTCGCTGCTCGTCCTCGGCGCGCCGCTCGTCGGCGGCCTGGTAGGCGGCGAGGGCGCGTTCCTCGGCGGCGCGGTCGATGTGTCCGGCGGCCTTGCGGGCGGGTGCGGGGTGTTCGGTGGCGCCGCAGACGGCGCACGGTTCGCCGTCGGTGAGGCCCGCGGCCAGTTCGGCGGCGATGCCGGTCAGGCGCTGCTCCTTGAGGTCGAGCCAGTGGGCGCGGGCCTGTACGGCACGCTCGGCGGAGGCGAGGGCACGGCGCTGGGCGTCGTCGGTGTCGCCGGCGAGCCGGTCCCGCTGCCGGGCCGCCGTCAGCCGCCGCCCGGCGGTCTCGCACCGGTCGGCGAGCCGTTCGGCGCGGGTGACGGCATCCTGCGCGTCCTCGATGCGCCGCCGGACGGCGTCGCGGGTGGTCTCCCAGTCGGCGAGCCAGCCCTCCGCCTCCTGCCGGACGTCCTGGTCGGCGCGCTCGTCGCGGTCCAGGCCGGCGCGCTCGGCGAGCAGGTCGGCCAGGCGCCGTTCGGCGCGGCGGGCCGACTCCAGGCCGCCCAGTTCCTCGGCGGCCCGGCGGGCGGCGGCGGCCAGCCCGGTGGCCCCGGCCTCGGCGTGGGCCTCGGCGTGGGCGTCGGCCAGCAGGGCACGCGCGCGTGCCTCCGCGGTGGCCGCGCGCCGGTGTTCGGCGTCGGCGGCCTCCCGCAGCTCCAGCGCGGGAGCCACCGTCTCGGCCTTGCGGGCCCGGTCCATGCGCTCCTGGTCGGCCCGGTGGGCGTCGGCCCGCTCCGCCAGCCGCGCCGCCCGCTCCCGCGCCTCGGCGAACCGCCGCTGGAGCCGGGCCAGTTCCCTTGCCTCGGCGAGGTCGCGCTCGGCGGCGGACTGCGCGGACTCGGCGGCACGGAGCCGGAGGTGGGCGGCGGTGAGCTGTTCGCGGGCGGTGCTGCGAGCGACGGCGGCGGCGATCAGGACGGCCTCGGCAAGGCCCGGGTCGCCGGGCGCCAGCTCCGGCAGCTCCATGGCGTCGCCGGCGGCCTGCTGCATGCGGTGGGCGTCGGCGAGCAGGTCGGCGTCGCCGTCGCGCACCTGGGCCTCGGTGGCGCGACGGCGGTCGGCGAGGCGCTTCTCCACGTCGGCGAACCGACGGGTGTCGAAGAGGCGGCCGAGCAGCTTGCCGCGGGCCTCGGCGTCGGCGCGCAGGAAGCGCGCGAAGTCGCCCTGGGGCAGCAGCACCACCTGGCAGAACTGCTCTCGGCTCATGCCGAGCAGCTGGGTGATCTCCTCGCCGACCTCCTGGTGGGAGCGGCTGAGGTCCTGCCAGGTCCCGGTGGTGGCGTCGTACTCGCGCAGCCAGGTCTGCGCCTTGTCGACAGTCGTGCCCTTGCCTCGCTTCTTGGGCCGTTCCCAGGGCGGCTGCCGGGTGATCTCCAGTCGCCGGCCCGCGACGGTGAGGTCGAGGCGCACCTCGGTGCGGGTGCCGGGGGCGGCGTGGTCGCTGCGCAGGGTGAGGCCCTGGGCGGTCTGCCGGGCGCCCGGCACGGAACCGTAGAGGGCGTAGCAGACGGCGTCCAGGACGGAGGTCTTGCCGGCGCCCGTCGGGCCGTGCAGCAGGAAGAGGCCGGCCGCGGACAGCTCGTCGAAGTCGACGGTCTGCGGGTCACCGAAGGGTCCGAACGCCGTGACGTCCAGCCGGTGCAGCCTCATCGGGCCTCCCGCGCGTCCGCCGTGGGCAGCGGCCTCACCGCGCCACCTCCCGGACGGCCTCGTCGGCGCGCGCGTCGTCGAACGCGTCGCGCAGCACGGCCCGTTCGTGGGCGTCGGGTCCGGCGCCGCGCACATGGGCGACGAAGTCCTCGGCGATCTGCTGGTCGCTGCGCCCGGCGAGCCGCCTGGCATAGGAGACGGCTGGGTCGTCCGGGGCCCGCTCGGGGTCGAAGACGAGGCTGAGCGTGTGCGGGAAGCGCTCGGTGAGCCGGGCCATGGGGTCGTCGGGGCGGATCGGATCGGTGAGCGTCGCCTCGATCCAGGCCCCTTCGTGCCGGGCCAGCTCCGGGTCGGCGAGCAGCTCCTCCAGGGTGCCGCGCAGGCGGGCCAGCGGGCGCGGCACCGGGCAGTCGAGCCGCTCGGCGGTGACCGACCCGTCGGCGGCCAGGTCGACGAGCCACATGCTCTTGCGGTGCGCGGCCTCCGAGAAGGAGTACGGCAGCGGGGAGCCGGAGTAGCGGACGCGCTCGGTGATGGTCTGGCAGCCGTGCAGGTGGCCGAGGGCCACGTAGTCGACGCCGTCGAACACCCCGGCGGGGACGGCGGCGACCCCGCCGACGGTGATGTCCCGTTCGCTGTCGCTGGGCTCGCCGCCGGTGACGAAGGCGTGCGCCAGGACGACGGAGCGGGTGCCCCGCGCGCGCGTGGTGAGGTCGGCGCGGACCCGGTCCATGGCGGCGGTGAGCACGGCCTCGTGTCCCGCTCTGTCCACCCCCAGCTCGCCTCGCACCAGCGCCGGTTCGAGATAGGGCAGCGCGTAGAGGGCCACGTCCCCGTGGGCGTCCCGGAGCAGCACGGGGGTGCCGCACTCGGCGGGCGCGGTCCGCAGGTGGATGCCGGCCCGGCCGATCAGCCCGGCGCCCACCCCGAGGCGGCGTGCCGAGTCGTGGTTCCCGGAGATCATCACGGTGGGGACGCCGAGGCCGGCGAGCCGGTGCAGGGCGTCGTCGAACAGCTCGACCGCGGCCAGCGGCGGCACCGCCCGGTCGTACACGTCGCCCGACACGACCACGGCGTCGACGTCGTGCTCGCGCACGGCCGCCACCAGGTGGTCGACGAAGGCGGCCTGGGCACCGAGCATGTTCACCCGGTGGAAGGCCCGGCCCAGATGCCAGTCGGACGTGTGCAGCAGTCTCATGATCCCCCGAGACTAACTGCCGGGTCCGACACCACGGGCGGTTGCTCCCGTATCGACCGTTCACGCACCGGCACTTGCTCCCCCTATGCCCGTCTTGCCCCGTTGTCCGGGCGGGTCACGCGTCCCCGTACGCCTCCCCGCCCGCCTCGAACTCCGCCGTCCCGGCGGTGGCGTCGGCGAGCCAGCCGCGGAAGGCGTCCACGTCGGCGTCCGGCAGGCCGATCTCGAGGGTGACCGCCTCCCCGTAGTGCACGTCGCGCACCTCCCGTCCGGTGGCCCGCAGGTCGTTCTGGAGCCTGCCGGCGCGCTGGTGGTCGACGGTGACCGTGGCCAGCCGGAACCGGCGCCGGGTGATCGTGCCGAGCGCGTCGAGCGCCTCACCGACCGCTCCGCCGTAGGCGCGGATGAGGCCGCCCGCGCCGAGCTTGACCCCGCCGTAGTAGCGGGTGACGACGGCGACGACGTAGCGCATGTCGCGCCGCAGCAGCATCTGGAGCATGGGCACGCCGGCGGTTCCGCCGGGCTCGCCGTCGTCGCCGGCCTTCTGGATCCCGGCGTCGGCGCCGACGACGTAGGCCCAGCAGTTGTGGCTGGCGTCCGCGTGCTCCTTGCGCACGGCCGCGATGAACTCCTGGGCCTCCTGCTCGGTGGCCGCCGGGGCGAGGGCGCACAGGAAGCGCGAGCGGTTGACCTCGGTTTCGTGCACGCCCGCGCGGGCGACCGTGCGGTACTCGTCCTGCATCCGGCCAGCGTAATCCGTGGTCACGGGCGTCCCCGGCGGAGCGGCGCGAGGCAGTCCTCCAGGGCCGTGCGCCGGGCGGCCGGGAGGTGGTCTCCCAGTGGCGTCCTGCGCGGGCTGTGTTCTCCTTCGCAGATCCAGGCGCACTCGTCCGCGTCCCAGGACCAGGAGGCGGCTCCCCGCATGGGGTGTCCCCGAAGCAGACGGCGGGCCAGGGCCTCGCAGTCGTCCGGGGCACCCTGGGCGACGAGCGCCTCCTGCACCAGGGTGACGGCCTCGGGCGGGACGTCGGTGTCGCCCAGGACGGGCAGCAGCAGGAGCAGCCGGGCGTGCGGATCGGTCACTCCCTCCCCGTCCCCCGGGGCGTCGAGGAGCGCGGCCGGCTCGGACCAGCACAGGCGGGACCGATCTGGTCCTCGTCCGTGCCGGCGAGGACCAGATCGTTCGTCCCCCAGTCGGGGTGGACGATGAAGTAGGCGGTGGAGGTGTACTGCTCACCGCTGTTGTAGTGCACGAGGATGCTGTGCCCGCCCGCGAGCGGCACACGGAACACCGGCCAGGCGGCCTTGTCGCACAGGCGCTCCAGCATGCCCTCGACGTCGGCCGGGTCCACACCGAAGGACTCCACCGACGCACCGTCGTACAGGTCGACCAGATGGGCGGCCCAGAACTCCGCCTCCGCCGGCAGCGGCAGACCGTCCACCACGGGAGAAGAGGCGTACCAACGCCGTGCCATGACCATGCGGTGATGCTGGCGCCAGGTGATCCCGGCCCCTCGACCGCCCCGCGGCCGAGCCTTGGAGGGCAGCCTGCCGGGTGCGCTCACCGCTTCCCGCCCCTGGGCACCAGCACGGCCGTCAGCAGGGCCGCGCCGGGGGCCAGGGCGGACCAGGCGGGGCCGCGCCAGGCCAGGACGGCGATCGCCGAGGTGGGGAACTTCGCCCGCACCCGGTCCAGGGCGTCGTCCAGGCCGTCGCCGGCCAGTTCCAGGACCAGGTCCTCCAGCCCGGGGTTGTGGCCGATCACGAGCAGTGTCCCGACCTCGTCGGGCACCTCGCGCACCACCGCCAGCAGGTCCGGCACGTCGGCGCCGTACAGCCGCGGCTCCATGCGTACCGGCGGCGGGGTGCCCCACTGGGCCGCGGCGAGTTCCCAGGTGGCACGCGCGCGCGTGGCGCTGGAGCACAGCGCGAGGTCGGGCAGGCAGTCGGCCTCGGCGAGCGCGCGCCCGGCGGCCGGGGCGTCACGGCGTCCCCGCCCGGCGAGCGGACGGTCGTGGTCGGCGACGCCCTCGGGGCGGGCGGACTTGGCGTGGCGCAGGACGACGAGCCGGCGCAGCGGGCCCGCTCCCGCACGCTGGATCACGCCGCGGCCCCCGGGCGGCCCGCGGGGGCGGTACGGATCGGTCGGCCGGTACGGATCGGTCGGCCGGTACCGGCATCGATGACGGACAGCACAGGGCGAGCGTAGGCGGCCGGGCCGGGGCGCGCAGGCGTGGGCGGCCGGGAATCTCCGCACGCCCCGGGCCGTTGTGCGGGGCGAGAGCACATCCAGGAGTCCAAGGAGGCCGCCGGTGTACGGCGACGAGGCAACCGTCCGCAAGATCCTCACCGACCTCGGCGACACCTGGGCCGTGGTGGGCCTGTCCACGAACCGGCGGCGCGCGGCGTACGGCGTGGCGGAGGTTCTGCAGCGCTTCGGCAAGCGCGTCGTCCCGGTGCACCCGAAGGCGGAGACGGTGCACGGCGAACGGGGGTACGCCTCCCTGGCCGAGATTCCCTTCGACGTGGACGTGGTCGACGTGTTCGTCAACAGCGACTTGGCCGGGCAGGTCGCCGACGAGGCGGTCGCCAAGGGCGCCGGGGCGGTCTGGTTCCAGCTCGGCGTCATCGACGAGGCGGCGTACGACCGGACCCGGGCTGCGGGTCTGCCGATGGTGATGGACCGCTGCCCGGCGATCGAGATACCGCGGCTGGGGTAGCCCGCCCGCCGACCGCCCCCGGCCGTCGAGCGCTTTCTCCCCCCGTCCGTTCCACCGATGCCCGCGCCCCTTCTGCCGACGCCCGCGCGCCCGTTCCGCCGGTGCCGGACTCGACCACCGGCCGAGCGCACGGCGAACCCGGCCGCGCCCGTCCACCGGCCGAGCACCCGGCGCCCCCGGCGGGACTCACCCACCGGCTCAGCCCCGGGTGGCCTCAGTCGTGCGGGGGCCGGTCGCCGAGCCGGTGGTCGGCCACGTTCAGCGCCTCGCCGACCAGGCGGCGCAGATGGCCGTCGCGCAGCGCGTAGACCACCCGGCGGCCCTCCTTCCGGGTCTCGACAAGACCGGCCAGCCGCAGCCGCGCCAGGTGCTGGCTGACGGCCGGCCGCGCCGCGCCGCACGCCTCGGTGAGCGTGGTGACGTCGGCCTCCTTCGTGGTCAGCGTGTGCAGCAGCGCGAGCCGCGTACGGTCGCCGAGCAGGGCGAGGACCTCTGCGGCAAGCGCCAGCTGCTCCTCGCTCGGGGTGCGCGGATGCGCATCGTGCGCAGGTGATAGGTGCATGCGTGCGCTCATACGCACATAATGGCGCCGTGGGCGCCCGCACGTCCACCCGTGTGACGCCGGGCTCCCGCGCGTCCGCCCACGCGACCGGAAGGAGAACCCGTGAGCGACCACCACCACGAGGGCCGTCCGCGCACCGCCGCCCTGCGGCACCGCCTCGCACATCTCCTCACCCCCCACTCCCATGAGAGCGCCGACAAAGTGGACTCCGCCCTGGAGTCGTCGGCCCGCGGACTGCGCGCGCTGTGGGTGTCGCTGGCCGTGCTCGGCGCCACGGCGCTGGCCCAGGCGGTGGTCGTGGCGGCCTCCGGGTCGGTGGCCCTGCTCGGCGACACGGTGCACAACACCGCGGACGCGCTGACCGCCGTCCCGCTGGGCATCGCCTTCCTGCTGGGCCGGCGTGCGGCCACCCGCCGTTTCACCTACGGCTACGGGCGGGCCGAGGACCTGGCGGGCATCGTCATCGTCCTGACGATCGCCGCGTCGGCGGCCTTCGCGGCGTGGACGGCGGTGGACCGGCTGCTCGACCCGCGCGACGTCGAGCACGTCCCGGCGGTCGCGGTGGCCGCCCTGGTCGGTTTCGCCGGCAACGAGTGGGTGGCCCGCTACCGCATCCGGGTCGGCCGCGCCATCGGCTCCGCCGCGCTGGTCGCCGACGGCCTGCACGCCCGCACCGACGGCTTCACCTCACTGGCGGTGCTGCTGAGCGCCGCGGGGGCGGCCCTGGGGTGGCGGCTCGCCGACCCGTTGGTGGGACTGGCGATCACGGCCGCGATCACGCTGGTGCTGCGGGACGCGGCACGCGAGGTGTTCCGGCGAGTGCTGGACGCCGTCGACCCGGCGCTGGTGGACCGCGCCGAGCGGGCCCTGGCAGAGGTGCCAGGCGTCCGTGAGGTCGGCGAGCTGCGGCTGCGCTGGATCGGGCACCGGCTGCGCGCCGAGGTGGCGGTCGTGGTGGACGGCGAGGCGACGCTCCGCCAGGCGCACCGCATCGCCGTGGACGCCGAGCACGCGCTGTTGCACGCCGTGCCCCGGCTGACCGCCGCCCTGGTGCACGCCGACCCGGCACCGGCACCGGGCGAGGCCGACCCGCATCTGGCGCTGGCCCACCACGCGGCCCACGCCTGACGCCGATCCCGCGCGTCAGGACACGCCGAGGCCCGCCAGGACCACCGCGCCGGGCAGCTCCGCGAAGGCCTTGCCGGGCACCAGCAGCTTGCCGCGCCGGCGTCCGCTGCCGACCAGGACGTAGGGCAGGTCGACGACGGCCGAGTCGACCAGCACGGCCCAGCCCTCGGGCAGTCCGATCGGGGTGATGCCGCCGTACTCCATGCCGGTCTCGCCGGTGGCGGTGTCCATCGGGGCGAAGGAAGCCTTGCGCGCACCGAGGTGGCGGCGGACGACGCCGTTGACGTCGACACGGGTGGTGGAGAGCACGACACACGCGGCGAGCGTGCTCCCGCCGCCCCTTTTGCCCGTGACGACGACACAGTTGGCGGACTGTTCGAGCAGCTCGCGGCCGTAGTGCTCGACGAAGACGGCGGTGTCGGCCCACCGCGGGTCGGTGTCGACGTAGACGATCTGGTCGGCGGGGACGCTGCCGCTCCAGTGGCGTACGGCGTCGGCGACCGGCGCGGTCAGTTCGCCGAGCGCCTCGGGGGCGGGCGTGGCGGTGTCGAAGTGTCCGATGGGCGCGTCCATGGCGGCACGCTAGCAAGGGCGGCCGGCTTCGCCGCCGGCCGTCTCAGCGGACGGGCGGCACCGACACGGCCATGACCATGCCCATCGGCACCTCGCCCGTATTGGCGTACGTGTGCGGGGTGTCGGCCTCGAAGGAGGCGCTGGCGCCGGCCGGGACCCGGTACTCGGTGCCGTCCACGGTGAGGGTCAGCTCCCCGGCGGTGATGTGCACCAGCTCGACCGTGCCCGCGGGGTGCGGGTCGGAGGGGCTGCTCTCGCCCGGCATGAGCCGCCAGTCCCACATCTCCAGCGGGCCCGGGGCCTCCGTGCCGGCCAGGAGCCGGTTGTAGCTGCCGGCGTCGGTGTGCCAGAGCCGCACGGCCTGCTCGGCGGGGACGATGCGGACGGTGGGGCCCTGCTCGTAGTCGAGGAGGGTGGTGATGCTGACGCCGAGGGCGTCACCGATCTTGACCACCGTGCCGAGGCTGGGGTTGGTCCGGGCCTGCTCGATCTGGATGAGCATGCCGCGGCTGACGCCGGCGCGAGCGGCGAGCGCGTCCAGGGTGAAACCGCGCTCGGCACGCCAGCGCTTGACGTTGCGCGCCAGGGACTGGGTCAGCAGGTCGAGGTCCGACACGTTCCGTCCGTTGGTTGCGTCCACTGTCTTGGGTGACACAGTGCAGTGAAGTGAACTGCCGTCTGCTGCACCTGATCGTTCACCGAACTGTACTGCGGGGCCACCTCGTCGTCACAGCGCCCTTCGCCCCGGCCACGGGCCGAGGCGCGGCGGGCCGGGAGGGGGACGGGGACCGGCCGCGTCAGGACTCCGTGTCCGGCCGGGCCAGGTCCGCAACCGTGGCCTCGTCCAGCCCGGCCAGGGCGCGCAGCTGGTCCGGTGTGGCCCCGTCCGGTATCGGGACCGGCGCCGGCGTCCGCAGGGGCGGCTGCCAGCCGCCGTCGGGGGTCCAGCTGCGTACGACGCGGGCGGGCGCGCCCGCCACCACGGAGTGGTCGGGCACCGCGCCCCGGACGACGGCGCCCGCGGCCACCACCACGTTCCGCCCGATCCGCGCGCCGGGCAGGATCACCGCGCCGGTACCGATCCAGCAGCCGGGGCCGATCTCCACCGGGTCCATCCGCGGCCACTGCTTGCCGATGGGCTGGTGGGGGTCGTCGTAGGAGTGGTTCGTGGAGGTGACGTACACGTACGGCCCGAAGTAGCAGTCGCTGCCGATGGTGACGGCGGTGTCGGCGATGACATGGCTGCCCCGGCCCAGGACGACGCCGTCGCCGATGCGCAGGATCGGCTCCGGGCCGAGGTCGAGATCGGGCATGAGCCCGGCGGTCAGCGTGACCTGCTCGCCGATGATGCAGTGGGCGCCCAGCTCGATCCAGGGCTCGCCGAAGACCGTGCCGAGCGGGAAGGCGAGCCGGGTGCCGGTGCCCAGCGCACGGAAGCGGAGGCGTCCGGGGTGCTCGGCGGTGACGGAGCCCGCGCGCTGCGCCCAGGCCCAGCCCGCGTGGACGGCCCGCTGCGCGAGGCGGCGCCGCCAGGATGAGAACGTGTTCTTGCGCATGGGCACCCGCTCACGGTACTCAGCACCGCGCGCGGTCATGGGACGGGATCCCTGTGATCTTCACCCCACCGGGTGGCGTACCGTGCCGTACATCACCCGAGCAGGAGGCGACGATGACGCACAAGGCGCTGATCACGGGCATCGGCGGCAAGGACCCGAAGGTGGACCGGGAGGCGTTCGTGGCGCCGACGTCCACGGTGATCGGGGACGTGACGCTGCACGCCGGGGCCAGCGTCTGGTACGGGGCGGTGCTGCGCGGTGACGTCGAGCGGATCACCGTCGGCGCGAACAGCAACGTCCAGGACAACTGCACGCTGCACGCCGATCCCGGCTTCCCCGTCACCGTCGGCGAGCGGGTCTCCATCGGGCACAACGCCGTCGTGCACGGCGCCACGGTCGGCGACGACTGCCTGATCGGCATGGGCGCCACGGTGCTCAACGGCGCGGTGATCGGCGCGGGTTCGCTGGTCGCCGCGCAGGCGCTGGTGCCGCAGGGGATGGAGGTGCCGCCGGGCTCGCTGGTCGCGGGGGTGCCGGCGAAGGTGCGGCGCGAACTGTCGGAGGAGGAGCGGCAGGGCGTCACCCTGAACGGCACGATGTACGCGGCGCTGGCCGGGGAGCACCGGGACGTGCACGGGGGCTGACGGCCGCGGGCGGCGGGCGGCGGGCGAGTGGCGGACGGTTGCTCGCGCCGTTCCCCCGCCCCTCTCGGGAAGCTGCTACTCGGCGGCCGGGAGAGGCCGGGCCTTCGTCGCCCTCCTCTTCAGCACCAGCATCGAGGCCCCGCCGATCAGCACCGCCGCCACCAGGCCCAGCCAGGAGAAGCGCTTGAGCCAGGACTCGGCGACGACGCCGGCATAGTGGATGACGGCCGTGGTGCCGCCCGCCCAGACGACGCCGCCGAGGACGTTGGCGATCAGGAACTTCCAGTACGGCATCCGCAGCACGCCGGCGAGCGGTCCGGCGAAGATGCGCAGCAGGGCGACGAAGCGGCCGAAGAACACCGCCCACATGCCCCACTTCCGGAAGGACCGCTCGGCGGTGGCGACGTGCGCCTCGCTGAAGTGCCGCGGGAACTTCCGGCCCAGCCAGGACAGCAGCGGCCGGCCTCCCTTGCGGCCGACGGCATAGCCGATGGAGTCCCCGACCACCGCACCGGCACTGGCGCAGATCCCGAGGACCAGCGGGTCGATGCCGGTGTGCCGGGAGGACAGCAGCGCCGCCGAGACCAGGATGATCTCGCCGGGCAGCGGGATGCCCAGGCTCTCCAGTCCGATGACCAGGCCCACCACGGCGTAGACGGCCGCCGCGGGCACCGTGTCGAGCCACTCCTGGACGTGCACCGCGCCCCATCCTCTCCAAGCCGAAACACCAGCCGGTCCGGCTGGTCCGGCTGCCCCAGGAAGCCTACGTGGTAGCTACACGGAACCGAGGTCCGCGCTCGTCCGCAGCCGCAGGTCGCCCGACGACGCCCCGACCCACACGGTGCGCCGGCCGGTGCCTGGCACCCAGTCGTGGCGCTCGGGGTCCCAGCACGACAGCGTGCGCGCGGCGATGTGCACGGTGATCCGCCGCCGCTCCCCCGCGCGCAGGGTGAGCCGTCGGTACCCCGCCAGCGCCCGCACGGGCTGGTCGAGCCGCAGGTCGGGCGAGGGCCCGACGTACACCTGCGGCACCGCGACGCCCTCGCGCGCACCGGTGTTGCGGACGGTGAAGCTGACGTCGAGGCCCCCGCGGGCCGGCCGCGCCTCCGGCTGCGCGTAGGAGAAGGACGTGTACGACAGCCCGTGCCCGAAGGGGAACAGCGGACGCACTCCGTGCGCGTCGTACCAGCGGTGCCCGGTGTGGACGCCCTCCGAGTACCGCTGGACGCCGTCGGTGCCGGGGTAGCGCAGCGGGTCGGCGGCGACGGGGTGGTGGTCGTCGTCGGCCGGGAAGGACTGGGTGAGCCGGCCGCCGGGATCGCGGCCGCCGAACAGGACGGCGGCGGTGGCCGCGGCGCCCTCCTGGCCCGGGTAGTACATCTGGAGCACCGCGCCGGTGCGCTCCAGCCACGGCATCGACGTGGCCGAGGAGGTGTTGAGGACGACGGTGGTGCGCGGGTTGGCGCGGCCGACCGCCTCGATCAGCCGTTCCTGGTTGCCGGGCAGGGAGAGGGTCGTGCGGTCCTGGCCCTCCATGGCGTCCTCGTAGGCGAAGAGGACCACGTCGTCGGCCTCGCGGGCGGCCCGCACGGCTTCGGCCACGTCGTCCGCCCGGGTGGCGCCGGTGATGTGGCGCAGCCGGAAGGTCTGCCCGCCGTCCCCGCCCCGCGCGGTGATGCGCAGCCGGTGCCGGCCCGGGGTGAGCCGCACGGTCCTGCGGCGCACGGAGAGACCGTCGGGCGCGGTGGTGACCAGTCCGCCGGCGAAGTACTCGGTGTATCCCGGTGCCATCGGGAAGAGGTCCTCGCCGTCGAGCAGCACCTGCGGGCGGCGGGCCGGCTCGGCGGAGTAGTGCAGGACGAAGGTCCACTCGTCGGCCTCGCCGACGGTGAGCGTGCCGTCGTACGTCCAGGTCCGCCCGGCGGCGACGCGCCGCTCCCCGGTGCCGAGGGGCGGGGCCAGCGCGGCGGCGGGCAGGGGCTTGCCGTAGACGTCCTCGCCGAGCGCGTACGTCACCTGTGCCGCACGCGACCCGATGGCGTCGAGCGGGCTGTCGGCGCGGTCGGGGACGACATGGGCGCTGCCGCCGCCGCTGACCAGGGGCCGGGAGCCGGTCGGGCCGATCACCGCGACGCGGCGGCCCGGTGCCAGGGGCAGGGTGCCGCGCTCGTTGCGCAGCAGGGTGGCGCCCGCCTCCGCGACCTCGCGGGCGACGGCGGCACCCGCCGCGGCGTCCCGTGCGGGACGCGGCGGCGGGGTGCCGTCGAGGAGCCCGAAGCGGTCCATGACGGTCAGGACGCGGCGCACGGCGCGGTCGACGTGGCGCTCGGGCACGCCGCCGTTCTCGACGGCCTTGGTGAGCGCCGCCCCGAAGAACCTCCCGTCGGGCATCTCCATGTCGAGGCCCGCGGTGAGGGAGGCGGCGGTGCTGTGGGTGGCCGACCAGTCGCTCATCACCCACCCGTCGAAGCCCCAGCGCTCGCGCAGGACTTCGGTGAGCAGCGCCGGGTTCTCGCACGCGTGCACGCCGTTGACCTTGTTGTACGCGGCCATGACCGCGCCGGTGCGGGCGGCGACGGCCGCCGCGAAGCCGCGCAGTTCGACCTCGTGCAGAGTGCGCTCGTCGACGCGTACGTCGATGGTCTCGCGGTCCTTCTCCTGGTTGTTCAGCGCGAAGTGCTTGACGGTGGCGATGAGCCCCTCGCGCTGGATGCCCTCGATCTCGGCGGCGACCAGGTCGGCGGCGAGCAGCGGGTCCTCCGCGAAGGTCTCGAAGTTGCGGCCCGCGTACGGGGTGCGGATCAGGTTGACCATCGGGGACAGCAGCACGTCCTGGCCGAGGGCGCGGCCCTCGCGTCCGATGACCCGGCCGTAGCGGCGGGCCAGTTCCGGGTCGAAGGCGGAGGCCAGCAGGACCGGGGCGGGCAGGGCGGTGGCGTGGGCCGTGACCCGGACGCCGGCCGGGCCGTCGGCCAGCCGCAGCGGCGGGATGCCGAGGCGTTTCACTCCGGGGACGTAACCCGCCTGGCCCAGCGGCTCGGGGTCGGTGGCGCCGTGCAGCAGGGAGATCTTCTCGGCGAGGGTCAGCCGGGCCAGCAGCCCTTCGACGCGCGGCCCGGCGCCACGGTCGGCCGGTCCGTCCGGGGCGGTGCCGTACGCCGGCCGGGGAAACCCGCCGGTGGCCGCCGCGGCGACGGCGACGGCACCGGCCAGGAGTCGCAGGGCGGAGCGTCGGGAGGGGTGCCGGGAGACGGTGTCGGTCATGAGCCGTGGCTCCTTCGGTGCGTGCGGGCTCTGCGCGCACTATGCGCCAGGAGTGACCTGACACCCCGTGAGGAGCCGTCGGCCCGGCGGGTCCTGTGGGCCGACGCGGTGACGGCGGTGACGGGGGTGGCGGGGGTGACGGCCTGCGAAACCCGAAGGCCCCGGCCGGGGCGGTGTGCCCGGGCCGGGGCCCCGAGGACGCGGTCCTCGTCGGCGGCTCAGCCGTTGGGACGCAGGGTCCACACGACGGTCATCTCGCCGGTCACGGCGCCGTCCTCGCGCCGGATGGCGACGGCCACCGGGAACTCGGGCCGCTCGCCCGCGTCCAGTTCTGCGACGACCTCGTCGATCGGGCGGCCCAGCGTGGCCGTCGCGGTGACGGGGCCCAGTGCGATCTTCTTGAACGCGATCTCGGCGGTGACGGGCAGCGGGACGGCGCGCGAGAGCTGCTCGCCGAAGGCCGCCAGCACGATGGCGCCGCTCGCCGACTCGCCGAGGGTGAACATCGCCCCGGCGTGCGGTCCGCCGACGTGGTTGCGGTACTCGCTCTGGTCCGGCAGGGCCAGCACGGCCTGCTCCGGAGTGGTCTCCAGGTACTGGAGGTTCAGGGTCGGACCATCGGCACCGTGGCGGCGAGCAACTCGCCGATCGACATCTGATCTGCGCTCATAACGACAGGTTACCCGTGAGTAGCTTCCGGGGCCAGATCCCTGTGGCGATCGCCGTGCGCTTGCCGCGCATGCGGCCCGATGATCAGTCCCCCGCCAGGGCTCCGGACTCGCGACACCCACCCGGCCCCTACGGGCGGCCCGGCGGACAGCCGCCCGCCGCGTGGCACGCCCGCACCGCCCCGGCGCCCGCGCCGACCCCGGCGACAAGCCCCTGGTCGCCATGAAGGCCTGCGCGCGGCACCGAGGAGATCGTCCGCTCCTGGCCACTTCCCGGTCCGCCGGGGTGGAGAGGGGCGACGGGTGCGGCTCGGACGGCAAGGCGACGACGTTCGCGTTCCCGGCCGCCGGCGGCAACCTCGGGTCGTGGGCGCCGCGGGCGTCGGTGAGGAGGTGCCGGACGCCGTCGTCCGGAAGATCCCCGGTACGGTCCGGGAGTACTCGCCGGCTGGTTCCTGACGGCGCCCCGCCGACCCTTGGCGGAAGTTTCGGTACGTCCCTGACAAGGGGCGGTGACCGAATCGTTTCCCGGACGCGGCTAGGGTTGCTGCCCATGTGGCCAGGACAGCAGCCGCCCGGGGGCGAGCAGAACCCGCAGAACAATCCGTACCAGCAGCCGGGGTACCAGCAGCCGAATCCGTATCAGCAGCCCGGCTATCAGCAGCCCAACGCCTATGCGCAGCAGCCGCAGTGGGGCCCCGCCCAGCCGGCGGGCGCCCCGCAGCCGCCCACCCAGGGCGGCGGCGGTGGCGGTGGGAACCGGACCAAGCTGGTCGCGATCGTGGCGGCCACGGCCGTGGTGGTAGCCGCCGGTGTGACCGGTTTTCTGGTGCTGGGCGGGGACAAGGACGACGAGGCGGGCGGCGGCAAGGACGCCAAGCCGTCCGCGAGCGCGTCCACCGAGCCGAGCGAGTCCGCGGAGCCGAGCGAGTCCGACTCCGGCGACAACCCCCGCGGCGACGGTGAGTTGAAGCCGACCGTTCCCGGCTGGAAGGTGGTCGCCAACCCGCGCTTCGGCACCATGTTCGACGTCCCGGCGGAGTGGGAGATCGAGAACACCGGTACGAGCGTCGGCTTCGAGTGGGAGGAGAAGGACGGCAAGATGGACCGCACCACCGTCACCGCTCCCGCCTATCTGAAGTCCGAGTGGTGCACGACCGACGACAACAAGGACGGCCGCGAGGAGCACACCGCCCTCGTCACCGCCGGCACGCGCGGCGAGAACGGCGCGAAGACCACGGACCAGGCGGCCGAGACCCGGGTGCCGTGGTGGATCTACGGCGGGTACACCCAGCCCGACAAGAAGAGCGTGAAGTACTCCAAGCCGAAGCCGTACACGACGAAGTCGGGCATCAAAGGCAGCCTCGCCACGGCGCATTCGGTGAACACCCCGCAGAAGGGCAAGTGCGCCACCGACGGCAAGGCGGTCACCTTCGCGTTCGAGAACGCCGCGGGCGACTTCGTCACGTGGAACCTGTACGGCGCCAAGGGCGTCGACGACGAGATCCCGCAGAAGACCATCGACAAGATCCTCAGCACCGTGCGTCTCACCGAGGAGCCGCCCACGGAGTCGTGACGTGCCCGGCAGGCGCCCTCAGCCGATGCCGAAGGCGCCGCCGGGAGGCTCCGGTGACGGTACGGCGTCCTCGTCCCGCACCGGTCGCGCGTCGCCGATGAAGTCCCTGAGGGCGGGCCCGTGCTCGACGCGGGCCGGGAAGGCGTCGGCGGCGGTGAGCCGGACCAGGGCGGCCGTGTCCAGGGGGCGGTGCGCGGCCACCAGCACCGCGTTGCCGAAGCGCCGCCCGCGCAGCACCCCCGGCTCGGCGATCAGCGCCAGCTCCTCGAACAGCGTCGCCAACGTGGCGAGTTGGGAGCGGAGGAAGGCGAACGGCGCGGTGTCGGGCAGGTTGGCCAGGTAGACGCCGTCGGCCCGCAGCACGCGCTCGGCCTCGCGGGCGTAGCCGACGGAGGTCAGGTGCGCGGGCACGCGGGAACCGCCGAAGACGTCGGCGACCAGCGCGTCGGCCGTGTCCGACGGCGCCGCCACGAGCCAGGCGCGGGCGTCGGCCGGGTGCAGGGCGACGCCGGTGCCGTCCGGCAGCGGCAGGTGCTCCGCGACCAGCTCCAGCAGGCCCCGGTCGGCCTCCACCACGTCCTGCCGCGAGCCGGGCCGGGTCGCGGCCAGGTACCGGGGCAGGGTGAGCGCACCGCCGCCCAGGTGCAGCACGTCCAGCGGGCGGCCCGGCTCGGCGACGGTGTCCAGGACGTGCCCGAGCCGGCGCGCGTACTCGAACTCCAGGTGCGTCGGCCGGTCCAGGTCGACGTACGACTGCGGCGCCCCGTCGACCGTCAGCAGCCAGGCCCGCTTCCGGTCGACGTCGGGCATCAGCTTGGCGGTGCCGTGATCGACGACTCGGCTGACGGGGATCGGCTCGTTCACGGGCACCATTGTGCCGGGGCGCACGACGGTGGAATCAGGTCCGGGTCCGGGTCCAGGTGCGGTCGGCCCGGGTGAGCGCCGCGTAGAGGGCGGAGGCGACGACGAGGCCGGCGGGCAGGGCGAGGTCCACGCCGCCGAGGACGCGGGCGACCGGCCCGGTGTAGAGGGTGTCGACGCACAGGGCCGCCGCCGTGACGCCGCCGGCGAGGGCCAGGGCGCCCGCCGCGCCGAAGCCGCCGGTGTACCAGAAGGCGCTGTCGGAGGTCTCGTCCGTGAGGGCGGGGCCGTCGTAGCGGTTGCGGCGCAGCACGATGTCCGTGGCGTAGACGGCCATGGCGGGGCCGAGCAGCACGACGGTGAGCTGGAGGACGTTGCTGACGGTGTCGAGGAAGTCGGAGACCAGGAGTCCGTAGAGGGTGAGGGCGACCGCGGCGGTGCCGTCGACGAGCACGCTGCGCGAGCGGCGGATGCGCAGGCCGACGGCCTGGAGGGCGAGTCCGGCGCTGTAGGCGGTCAGGGCGTTGATGGCGATGGTGCCCAGGACCAGGGCGAGCAGGAAGACCGGGTGGAACCAGCCCGGCAGGATCTGCTGCAGCCCGGCCTGCGGGTCGCTCATGTCGACCGCGGTCGCGGCCAGGGCGCCCAGGGAGCACACGGCCACACCGGGCAGGAAGCCGCCGAGCGCGGTCCAGCCGACGATGGCCTTCGCCGGCGTGGTGCGGGGCAGGTAGCGGGAGAAGTCGGCGCTGGTGGTGTACGACAGCGGGCCGGAGCCGACCAGGGTGACCCCGGCGATCAGCACCGCCCACAGGTCGACGCCGGTCAGTGGTTCGGCGGGCGCGTACGCGAAGTCGGTGTGCCCGAACACGGCGATCGCGACGACGGCGAAGACCGCGGTCAGGACCAGGGTGATCGGAAGGTACAGCCTCATGATCATGGCGTGGCCGTAGACGCCGATGGCCAGGGTGAGCGCGGCGACCACCAGCACCACGGCGATCCGCACGCCGGTGGTGGCCGGGAGGCCGGCCTTCTCGACCAGGGCGAAGGCGGCGGTCGCGGCGGCGGCCAGGTTGAGAGCGAAGTAGCAGACCGAGATCAGCCAGCCGACGACGGCGTTGTTGACGCGGTTGCCGCGGACTCCGTAGACCGCCCGCGTGATCACCTCGCTGGGTGCCCCGGCGGCGGGGCCGGATATCGACAGCAGCCCGGTCAGCAGCCAGAACAGGTTGCCCACCACGATCACCGCGAGGGCCTGCCACAGGCTCAGGCCCATGAGCACCAGGGCCCCGCCGATGACCAGGCTGAGGTAGTTCACGTTGGCCGCCGCCCAGACGGAGAACAACTGCCGGGGCCGGCCGTGGCGTTCGCCGTCGGGGATGTGGTCGATGCCGTGCGCCTCGACGCGACTCGCGCGGTCCGACGGGGGCCGGGTCTCCTGGTGCGCGGCGCGGGTGCCGGGTTGCGGGTCGTCGATCGTGGACGCCATGGGCCCCTCCGGGTGCTGGATTTCCCCACCTGCTTGCTTGTTGGTCGCACACTCAATAGCATCGATTCCATGCCGTCAAGCACTCCGAACAAGCGAATCCGCAAGTCTCCCGCCGCCAGACGTACGGAAATCGTTGCGGCAGCCGCCGAGGTGGCACTGACCGAGGGGCTGGAGTGCATCACGCTCCGGCGGATCGCCGAGGAGCTGGCCGTCCGGCCGGGACTGATCAGCCACTACTTCCCCGCGGCCGAGGAGCTGGTCGCCGAGGCCTACGGCAGCGCCGTCGGCTCCGAACTCGACGACCTCCTTCCGGCCGACCGCGGCGACGCCACGTCCACCCGGCACCTGGCGCGGTTCCTGGCCCGGGCATCCGGTCCGGCCTACGACGACATCAGCCGGCTGTGGCTCAACGCCCGGCACCTCAGCCGCTACCGCCCGGCCCTGCGCGAGCGCGTCGCCGTCCAGGAGAACGCCTGGCGCGACCGGCTGGCAGGGGCCGTCCGGGAAGGGGTGGAGCGGGGCGAGTTCCGCACCGCCGACCCGCTGCTGGCGGCGGTGCACATCCTGGTCGTCCTCGACGGCATCGGCATGCTCGTCAACAGCGGCTCCACCGCCGACGACCCGCCCGCCGTCCGCCACCTCCCCGCCATCACCGCCGAACGCGAACTCGGACTGGCGCCGGGCACGCTGACCGGCGCCGCCGATGACCCCGACCCCGGCCGTCCCGCCTTCGGCCGTCCCGCCTCCGGCCGTCCCGTCTCCTAGGAGCCCCTGTGCGCACCCGTCTCGTCCTGCTGTCGGCCCGTCTGCTGGACCCGGTAACCGGCCGGTTCCTGCCCGAGACCGCCCTCGCCGCGGCCGACGGCCGGATCACCGCCCTCGGCGACGACCGGGAGATCCGGGCGCTCGCGGACCCCTCCACCACGGTCGTCGACCTCAAGGGCGCGGTGGTGACCCCGGGCCTGGTGGACGGACACCTCCACCCCGTCCACGGTTCCGACCTCACCCACGGCCTCGACCTGTCGGCCTGCACCGACCTGGACCAGGTACGCGCGGCGCTGGCCGCCGAGGTGCGCTCGCTCCCCCGCGGGGCATGGCTGCGCGCCTGGGGCCTGGACCCGAACGCCTTCGGGGACCGGCCCGTCGGCATCGCGCCGTTCGACGACGTGCTCGACGGCGTACCCGCGCTGCTGCTGCTCTTCGACGCGCACTCCATGCTGGCCAGCCGCCGTGCGCTGGAGCTGGCCGGGGTGGACGGGCCGCGCACCTTCGAGCAGGCCTCGGCGGAGGTGGTCTGCGACGGCGAAGGCCAGCCCACCGGGCTGCTGCTCGAGGAGGCCGCCGGTGAGCTGGTGGAGCGCGTCGCCCCGCAGCCGACCCGCGAGGAGCGCCGCGAACGGCTGGCCGCGACCCTGCGCGGCATGGCCGCCGCCGGTCTCACCGGCGGGCACGTCATGGACGCCAACGGCGACAGCCTCGCCTTCCTCGCCGAACTGGACGCCGCCGGCGAACTCCCGCTGCGGCTGCGGGTCGCGCCCTGGTGCCAGCCGGGCACCGGCACCGACGGGGTGCGCGCGCTGATCGAGCAGCAGGGGGCGGGCGGCACACTGTGGCGGACGGCCGGCGTCAAGATCTTCATGGACGGCACCATCGACAACGGCACCGCCTGGCTGGAGCGCCCGGACTGCCACGGCGAATCCACGCACGCCTTCTGGCCGGACCCCGAGGTCTACACCCGGATCGTCGGCGAGCTGCACCGGGCCGGGGTGCCCACCGCGACCCACGCCATCGGCGACGCCGCCGTCCGGCACGTCCTCGACTCGGTGGAGAAGGCGCAGGCCGAGGGCGGGCGGGGGGTGCGGCACCGGGTGGAGCACATCGAGACCGTGCCGGACGACACGCTGCGCCGGTTCGCCGGGCTGGGGGTGATCGCCTCCATGCAGCCGACGCACTGCTGCGACTTCACCCGCGCCGACCACACCGACAACTGGTCGCGCCGGCTCGGCGAGGAGCGCGCCTCCCGTGCCTGGCGCTGCCGCGATCTGCTCGACTCCGGCGCCACGGTGGTGCTCGGCTCGGACTGGCCGATCGCCCCCTATCCGCCGCTGGGTGTGATGGCCGGGGCCCGCCACCGCCGCCCGGCCCGGGACCTCACGCAGGCCCCGCACGGCCCCGAACAGGCGCTCAGCGCCCTGGAGGCGCTCCAGGGCATGACGGTCAGCGCCGCCCACGCGGCGGGCGAGGAGCACCGGGCCGGCCGGATCGCCGTCGGGCAGCGCGCCGACCTGACGGTCCTGGCCACCGACCCGCTGACCACGGCGGCCACCGAGCTGCCCGACGTGCCGGTCCTGCTCACGGTCGTGGACGGCCGGCCGACCCACCGCGACGCGAGCCTGTGACGCGGTGGGCCCGCCTCCGCGGGGAGGCGGGCCCACCGCCGGTTCAGTCGACCGTCGTCACGGTGCCCGCGCCGACCGTCCGGCCGCCCTCGCGGATCGCGAAGCCGAGGCCGGGCTCCAGCGGCATCGCACGCCCCAGCTCGACCGCCATGGCGACGGTGTCGCCGGGCCGGGCGACCGCCGCCTCGCCGAGGTCGATGTCACCGACCACGTCGGCGGTGCGCAGGTAGAACTGCGGCCGGTACCCCGTGGAGACCGGCGTGGTCCGGCCGCCCTCGCGCGCCGACAGGACGTACACCTGCGCGGTGAACCTCCGGGCCGGCGTGACGCTGCCCGGCGCCGCGATCACGTGCCCGCGCCGGACGCCGTCGCGCGGTACCCCGCGCAGCAGCAGGGCCACGTTGTCACCGGCCTGCGCCTCCTCCATCGGCTTGCCGAAGGTCTCCACGCCGGTGACCACCGTCTCGACGTCCGCACCGACCACCTCGACACGATCGCCGACGCGGACCGTGCCGCGCTCGACCGCGCCGGTGACCACCGTGCCCCGGCCGGTGATGGTGAGCACGTTCTCCACCGGCAGCAGGAACGGCGCGTCCAGGTACCGTTCGGGCATCGGCACATAGGTGTCCACGGCGTCCAGCAGCGCCTCGATCGACGCGGTCCACCGCGAGTCCCCCTGGAGGGCCTTCAGCCCCGAGACCCGTACGACGGGCACGGCGTCGCCGCCGTAGCCGTGCGCGGTGAGCAGCTCGCGGACCTCCAGTTCCACCAGGTCGGTAAGCTCCTCGTCCCCGGCGTCGGCCTTGTTGAGGGCGACGACGATGTGGTCGACGCCCACCTGTCGGGCGAGCAGCACGTGTTCGGCGGTCTGCGGCATGATGCCGTCCACCGCGGAGACGACCAGGATCGCCCCGTCGAGCTGGGCGGCGCCGGTGACCATGTTCTTGACGTAGTCGGCGTGGCCCGGCATGTCCACGTGTGCGTAGTGCCGGGTGTCGGTCTCGTACTCGACGTGCGCGATGTTGATCGTGATGCCGCGCGCCGCCTCCTCCGGGGCGCGGTCGATGCGGTCGAACGAAACGTACCGGGTGGTGTTGCCGGACCCGCGGCCGGCGAGCACCTTGGTGATGGCGGCGGTCAGGGTGGTCTTGCCGTGGTCGACATGACCCATCGTGCCGATGTTCAGATGCGGTTTGGTGCGGACGTACGCCGTCTTGGACATGGCGGTACCTCGAAGCCTGGTGATGGTGGTGGGGACCCCGGTCACTCGCCGACCCTCCCCCTGCGGGGTCCGCCGGACGATCCGGAGAGGGTCAGCTTCGGGCGCCGTCGACGGCGGCCAGGACGGTGGGAACGGCAGCCTTCGGGGCATCCGCGGCGGCGGATGCGGCGAGGTGGAAGGCGTACCGGAACATGGCGTCGATCATTGCCGCCGGCGGGTCCGGCGTCGAATGATTTTCGGGGGCGGCCGGTGGGCGGACGGGTTCGGGACCGGTCGGCCGGCGGTCCGTCACACGTCGATGCCCTTCCGCACCTCGCGCACCGGCCGGGCGGGCGGCGCGGCGTGAGTTCGGGCACCTGTGACGCCCATGAGACGCACCATACGGCGATCACACATATGTGTCGGTTACTGTCACCGAATGCTCGATGCCACCACCCGCTCTGGGGGCACCGCCACGGCCTCTCCCCGGGCCGCCGCCACGGAACTCGCTCTCGCCGCCGGTGGGCCGGCCTGCCCGCCCGCCCCGGCCACACTCGCCGCACGCACGGCGAGAGTGCTGCTCTCTCCCTGGTCCCGGCTCGGCCTGCTCGTCCTGCTGCTCGCCTCGGCCGCCTCGGCCGTGCTGCTGTTCCAGCCGCAGAAGCTGCTGGTGGACGGCTTGCCGGCGCAGCTCGGCGGCGCCGCGGCGGCCGTCGCCTACGCGGTGGCGTACGGGCTGTGCACCGTCGCGTTCGTGCCGCGCCCGCTGCTGAATCTCGCGGCCGGTGCGCTGTTCGGCTCCCAGCTGGGGCTCGGCTCGGCGATCGCGGGCACGGTGCTCGGCGCCGGGATCGCCTTCTGTCTGGGCCGGGTGCTGGGCCAGGACGCGCTGCGCCCGCTGCTGCGCGGCACATGGCTGAAGGCCGCCGACGGGCAGCTCAGCCGGCACGGCTTCCGCTCGATGCTGGCGGCGCGGCTGTTCCCGGGCATCCCCTTCGCCGCGTCGAACTACTGCGCCGCCGTCTCCCGCATGGGCCTGCTGCCGTTCCTGCTGGCGACGGGGCTCGGGTCGATCCCGAACACCGCCGCCTACGTCGTCGCGGGCGCCCGCGCCTCGACACCGACGTCACCGGCCTTCCTCATCGCGCTGGCCTGCATCGCCGTACCGGGCCTGGTGGGCGCGGTGGTGGCCTGGCGCAAGCGGCACCGGCTGCGGGGGCACTGACGGCGGGTCACTCCGCCTGCCCGGACCGCCTGCCCGGACCGCCTGCTCAGGCCGCCTGCCCGGAACGCTCCCACGACCGCCGTGCGTCAGATCGTCCGCGTCACGACGCTCATGTGTCACACCGCTTCCAGGATCATCGCGTTGGCGAGTCCGCCCGCCTCGCACATGGTCTGCAGGGCGTAGTGCGCGCCGCGCTCCCGCATCGCGTGGACGAGGGTGGTCGTCAGGCGGGTTCCGCTCGCGCCCAGCGGATGGCCGAGGGCGATCGCCCCGCCGTTCACGTTGACCTTGGCGAGGTCGGCGCCGGTCTCCTGCTGCCAGGCCAGGACGACGCTCGCGAAGGCCTCGTTGACCTCGAACAGGTCGATGTCGGCGAGGGACAGCGAAGCCCGGCCGAGCACCTTCTCGGTGGCGGGGACGACGCCGGTCAGCATCAGCAGCGGGTCCGACCCGGTGACGGCGAAGCTGTGCAGCCGGGCGAGCGGGGTGAGGCCCAGGCGGGCGGCGGTCTCGCCGGACGTGATGAGGAGGGCCGCCGCGCCGTCGTTGACCGGGCTGGCGTTGCCCGCGGTGACGTCCCACTCGATCTGCGGGAAGCGCTCGGCGAAGGCCGGGTCGCGGTAGGCGGGCTTGAGGCCGGCGAGGATCTCGGTGGTGCTGCCGGGCCGTACGCACTCGTCGCGGGCGACGCCGTCCAGGGCCGCGATCTCGGTGTCGAACCGGCCCGCCTCCCAGGCCGCGGCGGCCTTGCGGTGCGAGGAGACGGCGAAGTCGTCCATCTGCTCGCGGCCGATCGACCACTTGGCGGCGATGAGTTCGGCGCTGATGCCCTGCGGTACCAGCCCCTCCGGATAGCGCTCGGCGATGCCGGGGCCGAAGGGGTCCGCGCCGGGCGGCACGTTGGACCACATCGGCACCCGGCTCATCGACTCGACCCCGCAGGCGACGACGACGTCGTACGCCCCGGCCAGCACTCCCTGGGCGGCGAAGTGCACGGCCTGCTGGGACGAGCCGCACTGACGGTCCACGGTGGTCGCCGGGACCGACTCGGGGAAGCCGGCCGACAGGGCGGCGTAGCGGGTGGTGTTCATGGCCTGCTCGCCGACCTGGTCGACGGTGCCGCCGATGACGTCGTCGATCAGCGCCGGGTCGACGCCGGAGCGCTCGACGAGGGCGCGCAGTGTGTGCGCGAGCAGCTCCACGGGGTGGACGTGGGCGAGGGCGCCGTTCGGCTTGCCCTTGCCGATGGGGGTGCGTACGGCTTCGACGATGACTGCGTCTCGCATGGTGGGGCCTCCTTGGCCGCCGGAGCGTCTGACCGGTCCGCCGCGACGACTACCGGTGAGTAGGAAATCCGGACTCACCTTAGCCCGATGAGTTGGAAAATCAAACCCACTGGGTGGGGCAGGCCGGAGAAAGTTGGAAATCCGGACTCTCACCTACACTGGCCGGCATGGCCGCCGCCCCGAAGAAGACCCCCCGCCCCTGCTCCATCGCCGACGCCCTGGCACTCGTCGGAGAGAAGTACTCGCTGCTCGTCCTGCGTGAGGTCTGCCTCGGCAACGGCCGCTTCGACCAGCTCGTACGCAACATCGGTGCGCCGAGAGACGTCCTGGCCACCCGGCTGCGCCGGCTCGTCGACGCCGGGATCCTGGACCGGCACCCGTACAGCGAGCGCCCGCAGCGCTTCGAGTACCGGCCGACGCGGGCGGGGCTGGAGCTGGAGCCGGTCCTGATGACCCTGATGGCGTGGGGCGACCGCCACCTGCGCGGGGACGCCGACCGCCCGATGGTGCTGGAGCACTCCTGCGGCCACGAACTCGTGCCGCAGGTCACCTGCCGGGCCTGCGGCGACCCGGTCCGCCACGAGGACCTGACCGCCCACCCGCAGGCGCCCGGCTGGACGCTGAGGGGTCCGACGGCGGCGTGACCCGCGTCGGCCCCTGTGCCGTCGTCTTCACCCAAGGGCGCTACGCTGCCCCTCGACACGCTCGAAGCCGATCACCGCACGGGGCGGCTCGGTGTGTCCATCGCCCGTTCCTCGATCGGCACTTGGACTCCGTAACTCCATGTCTTGGTTTGAATCCCTCGTCCTCGGACTCGTCCAGGGGCTGACCGAGTTCCTTCCGGTCTCATCCAGTGCCCACCTGCGGCTGACCGCGGCGTTCTCCGGCTGGCACGACCCGGGCGCGGCCTTCACGGCGATCACCCAGATCGGTACGGAGGCCGCCGTACTGATCTACTTCCGCAACGACATCGGGCGGATCCTCTCGGCGTGGACGCGGTCGCTCACGGACAAGGCCATGCGCCAGGACCCGGACGCGCGCATGGGATGGCTGGTGATCGTCGGCTCGATCCCGATCGGTGTGCTCGGCGTGACCCTGAAGGACCAGATCGAGGGCCCCTTCCGCGACCTGCGGATCACCGCGACCATGCTGGTCCTGGTCGGCCTGATCATCGGCATCGCCGACCGGATGGCGGCGCGCGACGAGGGCGGCGGCCGGCACCGGGCCCCCAAGCAGCGCAAGGAACTGCACCACCTGGGCGTGAAGGACGGCCTGATCTACGGTCTCTGCCAGGCCGCCGCGCTGATCCCGGGCGTCTCCCGGTCCGGCGCGACCATCAGCGGCGGCCTCTTCATGGGCTACCGCCGGGAGGCCGCGGCCCGCTACTCCTTCCTCCTGGCGATCCCCGCCGTGCTCGCCTCCGGCCTGTTCGAGCTGAACGACGCCATGGAGAGCGACCACATCTCCTGGGGACCGACGATCTTCGCGACGATCATCGCCTTCGGGGTGGGCTACGCAGTCATCGCCTGGTTCATGAAGTTCATCTCGACCAGGAGCTTCATGCCGTTCGTCTGGTACCGGGTCGCGCTCGGCATAGTGATCATCGTGCTGGTCAGCATGGGGATACTGTCCCCCGACGCGGGCGAGCCGGCGCACTGACCGACGACCGGGGCGAGCCGTTCCGGCCGTGTGTGTAGCTGTCCGGTAGCGCAGTGTCAGTGCTTGCCCCTAGGCTTGTCCGCATGTCCCCCGAACTCCTGTCCCCTGGTTCCGTGCGGTCTGCCGCCGAACTGAACGAGCAGATCCGCGCTCTGTGGCTCCGCGCGGGCGGCACGCTGTCGGCCCAGGAGCGCGCGGAGTACGAGTTACTGGTGGTCGAGTGGGCCGCCGCGATCCGCGGCGAGGTCATCGAGGCGGCCTGAGCGACCGGCCGCGCGGACGGCGCCCTACGATCTCGGTCGTGGAGCATCTCACCACGGCGCCGCCGCGACGCGGCACCGTCATCTTCCTCAACGGCACATCCAGCTCGGGCAAGTCCAGCATCGCGGCCGAACTGCTGCGGATTCTCGACGAGCCGTATTTCCACATGCCCGTCGACGCCTTCCACGCGATGCGCTCGCCGGCCCCGGTACCCGCGGACCGGCTCGGCACCGTCCTGCACCGCACCTGGCGGGGCTACCACCGGGCCGTCGCCGGCATGGCCGCGGCCGGCAACAACGTCGTCGTCGACCACGTGCTGAGCGCCGAGTGGCGGCTGACCGACTGCCTGTCCCTGTTCGTCCCGCAGGACGTGGTGTTCGTCGGCGTGCACTGCCCGCCGGAAGAACTCGAGCGCCGGGAGCGCGGGCGCGGTGACCGGCCGCCGGGGCTCGCCGCCCGCCAGCTGAAGCAGGTCCACGCGCACGGCTGCTACGACCTCACCTGCGACACCTCCCGCGCCACCCCGGCCGAGTGCGCCCGGCGCATCGCCGCGTTCCTGGCCGACCGGCCCACGCCGACGGCGTTCGAGCGGCTGCGCGCCGCCGGCTGAGGCGTCCCGGGGGGACCCGGCTCAGCGTCCGCCCGCCACCCGCAGCACCGCCCCCGTGGTGTACGAGGCGTCGGGCGACATCAGCCACGCGATGGCCGCGGCGATCTCCTCCGCCCGGGCGGCACGGCGCAGCGGGATGCCCGGGGCCATCTGCCGGGCCCGGTCCGGGGCGCCCATGGCGGCGTGCATCTCGGTGTCGACGAGGCCGGGGGCGACCGCGTTGACCCGGATGCCGTCGGGGCCGAGTTCCTTGGACAGGCCGACGGTCAGGGCGTCGATCCCGGCCTTGGTCGCCGCGTAGTGGACGTACTCACCCGGACTGCCGAGGGTCGCGGCGCCCGACGACACGTTCACGATGACGCCGCTCCCCCGCGGAGTCATCAGCTGCGCGGCGCGCCGGGCGCACAGCAGCGTGCCCAGCAGGTTGACGTCGAGCACCCGGCGCAGGTCCGCGGTGTCGCTGTCGGCGAGCCGGCCCAGCGGACCGGTCACCGCCGCGTTGTTCACCAGCCCCGTGACCGGCCCGAGCCGCGCCTCGGCGACCTCGAAGATCCGCTCGACGTCGGCCTCGGCCGCCGTGTCCCCCCGGACCGTGAGCGCGCGCCCGCCGGCCTCGCGCACCTCGGCCGCCACCGCCTCGGCGGCCGAGGCGGTGGCGGCCCGCACGTAGCCCACGACCACGTCGTGCCCGTCCGCCGCCAGGCGCCGACAGGTCGCCGCGCCGATCCCTCGGCTGCCACCGGTGACCACGGTGATGGGACGCGACATGAGTGCCCTCCTGGCTGAGCATCCTCAAGCGTTTTGATCGATCATCGATCAGTCTAGCCACGAGGCCCCCGCCGGGTCACCGCCCCGGCCCGCGCAGGACGGCCCCCTGAGCCGGACTTGGCGAGCGGCGGCCGGCACGCCTTCGCCCGGCCGCGGACACCACCGGGCGGCCGCGGTTGCGCGACGCGGTCGCACGGCAGAAACCGCGGCGCCCTCCCCACGGACGGACGAGCGGTGTGATCAACTGACCGGACGTGCTTCTCCCGGCTCGTCGGCGGGGGCGCACACTGGAGGCACCGCGGGTAGGAGGCGCCCATGAAGTCGTTCGGCCACTGGCTCGCCTCCCCGTGGCGCCGCTCGGCCGCCGCCGCGCTGACGGGCGCCCTGCCCGTCCTCGCCTTCCCGGCCCCGGCGCTGTGGTGGTGGGCGTACGTCGCCCTGGTCCCCTGGCTGCTGCTCGCCCGCGCCGCGCCCACCGGGCGGCGGGCAGCGTACGACGGCTGGTGCGGCGGCTTCGGCTTCATGCTGGCCATGCACCACTGGCTGCTGCCGAACCTGCACGTGTTCACCTTCGTCATCGCGGCTCTGCTCGGTGCACTGTGGGCCCCGTGGGGCTGGCTGGTCCGCCGTCTGCTCGGCGGCTCGCCCACCCGGGCGCGGATCGCGGCGGCGCTGGTGGTCCTGCCGTCGGGCTGGCTGGCGGCCGAGCTGGTCCGCTCCTGGGAGGGGCTCGGCGGACCCTGGGGCATGCTCGGCGCGAGCCAGTGGCAGGTTGCGCCGGCCCTGCGGGTCGCGTCGGTCGGCGGGGTGTGGCTGATCAGCTTCCTGGTGGTGGCCGTCAACGTGGCCCTCGCCGTCCTGATCGCCGTCCGCCGGGCCCGGGTGCCCGCGGTGGCCGGGCTCGTCGCGGTCGCCGCCGCCGGTTCCGCGGCCTGGGCCGGGGCGCCGCGGCCGGACGGCGAGGACCGGGCCCGGATCGCCGTGGTCCAGCCGGGAGTCGTGAGCGGTCCGGACCGCCGGTTCGACCGCGAGGAGGAGCTGACCCGGCGGCTCGCCGGCCAGGACGCCGACCTGATCGTCTGGGGCGAGAGCAGCGTCGGCTTCGACCTGAGCGACCGGCCCGACCTGGCGCGGCGCATCGCGGCGCTGTCGCGGGAGACCGGCGCCGACGTCCTGGTCAACGTGGACGCGCGACGCTCGGACAAGCCCGGCATCTACAAGAGTTCGGTGCTGATCGGTCCGGACGGTCCGACCGGCGACCGGTACGACAAGATGCGGCTGGTCCCGTTCGGCGAGTACGTCCCGTTCCGCTCGCTGCTCGGCTGGGCCACCTCCGTGGGCGAGGCGGCGGCCGAGGACCGGCGGCGGGGCAATGAACAAGTGGTGATGGACACCGGGGGGAACGGGGGCGGACTGCGGATCGGGCCGATGGTCTGCTTCGAGAGCGCGTTCCCCGACATCAGCCGCCGGCTGGCCGCCGACGGCGCCCAGGTGCTGCTGGCCCAGTCGTCGACGTCGACGTTCCAGCAGAGCTGGGCTCCCGAGCAGCATGCGTCGCTGGCCGCGCTGCGCGCCGCCGAGACCGGCCGCCCCATGGTGCACGCGACGCTGACCGGCGTGTCCGCCGTGTACGACGCGAGCGGGGCGCGCGTCGGTCCCTGGCTCGGCACCGACGCGAGCACCGCGCACATCTACGACGTGCCGCTCGCCGACGGCACCACGCCCTACGTCCGGCTGGGCGACTGGACGGTGCACGCGGCGCTGCTGATCCTGGCCGCGTGGGCCGCCTCCGACGGCGTACGGGCGCTGCGGCTCAGGCGGTCGGCTCCTGCACCGCGCGAACGACCCGCTCGCACAGCTCATGGGTCGCCAGCGCGTCCCGGGCGCTGAGCACCTTGCCGGCGCGCACGGCGTCGAGGAAGGCGAGCACCGCCTGCTCGACGCCGCGCTGCCGGGCCACCGGCACCCAGTCGCCGCGCCGCCGCAGCGTGGGCTGTCCCTTGTGGTCGATCACCTCGGCGAGGTTGACCACCTGCCGCTTGGTGTCCTGCCCGGAGACCTCCAGGATCTCCTCGCTGGATCCGCTGAGCCGGTTCATCACGCCGAGCGCGGTGAAGCCGTCGCCGGCGAGCTGGAGGACGACGTGGTGGAGCAGGCCGCCCTCGGTGCGGGCGCGGACGCTCACGTCGTCGATCCGGCCGGGCACCAGGAAGCGCAGGGTGTCGACGACGTGGATGAAGTCGTCGAGGACCATCGTGCGGGGTTCCTCGGGCAGGCCTATGCGGTTCTTCTGCATGAGGATCAGCTCACGCGGGTGCTCGGCGCACTGCGCGTAGCCGGGTGCGTGGCGCCGGTTGAACCCGACGGCGAGGCCGACCTCGCGCTCCTCGGCGAGCGCCACCAGCCGCTCGGAGTCGGCGAGTTCGTAGGCGAGCGGCTTGTCGACGTACGTCGGCACGCCGGCCTCCAGCAGCCGGGTGACGATCTCCGGGTGGACGGCGGTCGGCGCGTGCACGAAGGCGGCGTCGAGACCGGCGGCCAGGAGGGAGTCGAGGTCGGCGTGCCGCCGGCCGGGCGGGAGGTGCAGGCCGTCGGCGACCCGGGCGAGGGTGGCGGGGGTGCGGGTCTGCAGGTGCAGCTCGACGCCGGGCTGGACGGCGAGCACCGGCAGGTAGGCCTTCTGCGCGATGTCGCCGAGTCCGATGCAGCCGACCTTCACGGTGTGTTCTCCTAGCGCTCGCCGACCTGGGTCTGCGGGGAAGCATACGGCGGCTGCGGGGGCCGCCAGTCGGCGATGCCGTCGAAGCTGCGCAGGAACAGGGCGGGCCCGGCCTTGGACAGGGTGCGGACCGCGGCGTTGCGGACCGCGATCCCGGCGCGGTTGCTCATCATGTTCAGCCGGGCGACCCTGACGGCCCGGCGCGTGACGTCGGTCGTCCGGGGCAGCCGGGCGGCCGTGTAGGCGGCCAGGTCGTCACAGTGGTGGGCGAGGACGACGGCGTCCTCCACCGCTTGGTTGCCGCCCTGTCCGAGGGTGGGCGGCATGGCGTGCGCGGCGTCCCCGAGGAGGGCGACCCGGCCCCGGTGGAAGGCGGGCAGCGGTTCGGCCAGGTGGTGCACGTCGTGGCGCAGGACGTCCTCGGGGCGGGCGGCGGCGAGGACGGCGGGGATCGGGTCGTGCCAGTCGCCGTAGCGGCGCAGCAGTTCGGCCTTCTCGTCGTCGGGGGCGCGCCCGCCGGCGGGGGTGACGGCCGCGGCGTAGGCGTAGACGCGGCCGTCCTTGAGCGGGTGCGTGCCCCAGATGCGGCCCGGGCCCCAGGTCTCGTGGGAGGCGAAGCGCGCGCCGGGCACGGGGATCACCACCCGCCAGGTGGTGAAGCCCGAGTAGACGGGGCCGGGGTGACCGGGGAACAGCGTGTGGCGCACGGCGGAGCGGATGCCGTCGGCGGCCACGACGAGGTCGGCCTCCAGGTCGCCGTCGGGCGTGCGCACCCGGGCGGGCCGGTCCGCCTCGCCGGGGTCGGCGACGCTCGCGGCGGCGGCCGTGCGGACGGTGCCGGGCGGGAGCCGCTCGGCGAGGCGGTCGATGAGCGTGGCCCGGTGCAGCAGCACCAGCGGGCCGCCGAACCGCCGGGCCGCCACCTCGACGCCGGAGCGGGACAGCCAGCGGCCGCCGGGGGTGCGCAGCCCTCCGTCGCCCTGCCAGCCGGCCAGGGCGCGGATCTCGTCGCCGAGGCCGATGACGTCCAGTGCCCGCAGGGAGTTCGGGGCGAGGGAGATGGCCGCGCCGACCGGCTCCAGCGACCGGGCGCGCTCCAGCACGGTGACCTGCCAGCCGCGCAGGTGCAGGGCGACCGCCGCGGTCAGTCCGCCGATCCCGCCCCCGATGACGACGACCCGCTGTGCCTGTGCCATGGCTCCTCCTCGCGCCTCGCACCCGCTCACTACAGCTGTAGTCAGCTCGTGCCTCGACTGTACTACAGCGGTAGTGCGGCGGGTAGGTTGACCTCCATGCCCGTACACACCGCCGCCACCTCCCGGCCCGATCTCGTCGCCGACACCGCGCTCGCGCTGCTCGCCGAACGCGGGATGCGCGGGCTCACGCACCGGGCGGTCGACGAGACGGCCGGTCTTCCGCAGGGGTCGACGTCGAACGTCGCCCGGACCCGGCAGGCGCTGCTGGAGCTGGCGGTGCGGCGGCTGGCCGAGCGGGAGGCACGCGTACTCGCGCTGCACGAGATGCCGGACCCGGCCGCCGGTCTCGACTCCCTGGTGGACGCGCTCGCCCTGGCCGCACACCGGGCCCTGACCCGCAACCGGGACCTGACGCTGGCCCGCTACGAACTGGCCCTGGAGGCGACGCGCCGCCCCGAGCTGCGGGCCCACTTCGACGCGGCCGGCGCCCGCTTCCGCGAGCAGCTCGGCGCCCTCCTGACGGGCATGGGCTCGGCCGACCCGGACCGGCACGTGCTGTCGCTGGTGGCGTGGGCCGACGGACTGATGTTCAGCTGCGTGGCCGGATCCTTCCACGCCGACGTCCCGGGCCTTGAGGAGGTCCGGGCGGGACTGCGGGAGCTGCTGGGCGGCATGGTGGGCTGAAACCCCGTGGTGCGGTGGGGGCGCGGTACGCGAGGATGCGGGGCATGACCTCCGAACGCAGTGAACCCGCGGGCAACGCCGACGAACGCAGCATGCTGGAGGGCTGGCTGGACTACCACCGGCAGACCCTGGCGTGGAAGTGCGAGGGCCTGACCGACGCCCAGTTGCGGACCGCGTCCGTGGCCCCGTCCGAGCTGTCCCTGATGGGGCTGGTGCGGCACATGGCGGAGGTGGAGCGGTCGTGGTTCCGCCGGGTGCTGACGGGCGAGGACGCCGGGCCGATCTACTACAGCGACGAGGACCGCGACGGCGAGTTCCACATGACGGAGGCCGACACCTGGCAGGAGGCGTACACCACCTGGCAGACCGAGATCGACGCGGCCCGGCGCAACGCGGCGCGGGTCGGGCTGGACGAACTCTCCCGGGGGAAGCACAGGTCCACCGACGAGCCCTTCAGCCTCCGCTGGATCTACACGCACATGATCGAGGAGTACGCCCGGCACAACGGCCACGCCGACCTGATCCGGGAGCGCGTCGACGGCGCCACCGGCGACTGACGTCACCCGGGGCCGGCGCGTCCGTACCGGGCCGGGGGTCACCCGTGCGGGGCATCCTCCGCCCGTCCGGCGTCGCGGACGGCGCCGGACGCAGCAGAGTGGCGCGCGTGCATCGAACGACGACCACCGCAACGCTCCTGGTGACCGTGGCCGTCTCGGCCCTGACCGGCTGTGTGACGGTCCAGCGCCCGCCCGCGACGGGTCCGGCGACGGCCGAGGCCCGGCCGTCCGCGCCTCGCCCGGACGGTGTCCCCGAACCGCGGGTGGTGCAGGCCCCGGCCCGTGAGGCACTGGAGATGATCGACCCCGCACCGACCGAGGAACGCGAGGAGCGCGCCGACGGACAGCCGCGCCGTGCCGCGCCCTCGGTACCGGGGCCGCGGCGGACATCGGCGGCCGCCCCCGAGGAGCGGCCGCGCCGGGAGCGCCCGGAGGCCCGCGAGGCCGCGCCGCCCGCCTCCCGGAAGCCGCGCGTCGAGGCCCCCGCCGTCCCCGCCCTTCCCCCGGCCCCGGAGGCCGTCGGTGGGGGCGCGGGCGGGAACGCGGACGTGTGCGCGCTGGGCAGGCAGTACGGCAGGTGGCGGCCGGACAGTCCGCAGGCCCGGATCTGCGAGCAGGCGTACGGCCGCTGAGGCGGGCGCCCGCCCGTCACGGCCGGGAGGATCGGGGCGGCCCCGACGGGCCGCCGCCCCAAGGGCCACTGCCCGGCCGTCCACCGCCCGGGCCGCCACCGTAGGGGTCACCGCCCCCCTCCGCATCGCCCGGGGAACCGTCGTCGCCCAGTCGGGCCGCCAGCCGTCCGATGGCCGCGCGCAGTCCGCGGCCGTACCGGTCGTCGGCGAGGGTGTGCGCCGCCCTCCGGGCCCGCCGCAGATGCAGCCGGGCGGCCTCGCGGTGACCGAGCCGGTCGTAGTCGGCGGCCAGGTCCAGGTGCAGGGCGGGACGGAGAACGCGCGCCGCCGGGGCACTCTCGTGGCCGGCCAGCCGGTCGTCGGTGAACTCCTCCGCCGCCGACAACGCCCGCAGGTCCCAGGCCAGTTCGTCCGCCGGGTCGTCCTGGGTGTCGGCCAGGTAGCGGGCGAGCGTGCAGCGGTGCAGTGGGTCGCCGTGCTCGCCGATCTCCGCCCACAGGCCGAGGAAACGGTGCCGGGCCTCCTCCCGGTCGCCCGCGTGATGCAGCATGACGACCTGTCCGATCCGGGTCAGCACGGCATCCGGCGCCGCCTGCTCCTGCCCCTGCGCCACCACGTCCTCCGCACCACTCGCCGGCTGTTGCCGACGACGCTAACCGCACCCGCCGCCGATCCCCGTGAGGCGGCTCCGTGCGGCACCGGGCCGGGGTGGTCCGGTGCCCGTGCCGGTCAGCCGAGGTCCGGGATGGTCCAGTCGATCGGCTCATGGCCCTGCCGGGCGACGGCCTCGTTGATCTGCGTGAACGGACGGGAGCCGAAGAACTTCTTCGCCGACAGCGGGGAGGGGTGCGCGCCCTTGACCACCACGTGCCGCGTCTCGTCGATGAGCGGGAGCTTCTTCTGCGCGTAGTTGCCCCACAGCACGAACACCGCCGGGTCGGGCCGGTTCGCCACCGCGCGGATCACCGCGTCGGTGAACAGCTCCCAGCCGCGGCCCTTGTGCGAGTTGGCCTCGCCGGCCCGGACGGTCAGCACGGCGTTGAGCAGCAGGACGCCCTGGCGCGCCCACGGCATCAGATAGCCGTTGTCCGGGATCGGCGTGCCCAGCTCCTCGTGCATCTCCTTGTAGATGTTCCGCAGGGACGGGGGGATCTTCACGCCCGGGCGGACCGAGAAGCACAGGCCGTGGCCCTGACCCTCGCCGTGGTACGGGTCCTGGCCGAGGACCAGGACCTTCACCCGGTCGTACGGCGTGGCCTCCAGCGCGGCGAAGACCTCCTCGCGCGGCGGGTAGACGGGGCCCTTCGCCCGCTCCTCCTCGACGAACTCCACCAGCTCCTTGAAGTAGGGCTCCTGCAGTTCGCCACCCAGCACATCACGCCAGGACTCGGGCAGCATGGCGATGTCGGTCACGTCAACTTCCTTACGGTGTGCGGTCACTTCCCAGTGCCACAGAACCTACCGGTGACCACTGACAACCGGGCTGCCGGACTGCCGGGCTGGGACGGCGGCGGAGGGCTACCAGCTCGTCTTCCGCCCCAGCGACCACATCATCATGATCGTGGACGGGTCCAGCGCCCGCTCCGCGCCCGAGATGTCCTCGCTGACGGCGAGGTACTGCTTGCCCTGCCACAGCGGCAGCAGCCGTGCGTCCTCCACCAGGATCTCCTGTGCCGCCTCGAACTCCTTCTTCACGCCGCCGCGGTCGGCCTCCCGGCGGGACCTGGGCAGGAGTTCATCGGTGATCTTCGGCGCCTCGTACGGCGTACCGAGCGCGTTCTGCTTGCCGACGAACGGCGCGATGAAGTTCTCGGCGTCCGGGAAGTCCGGGGACCAGCCACGGCCGAACACCGGGTACTCGCCCTTCTGGTAGCCCTCGGCGAACGTCTTCCACGGGCGGCCCTTGAGGGTGATGGTGAACAGGCCCGAGGACTCCAGCTGGCGCTTGATCTCCTTGAACTCCCGGCCGGTCTCGGAGCCGTAGCGGTCGGTGGTGTACCAGAGGGTGAGCGGCACCGGTTCGGTGATGCCGGCGTCCGCGAGGATCTTGCGGGCCTTGTCGGCGCTGGGGTCGCCGTACTCGTCGAAGAAGCCCGCGGTGTGTCCGACCAGGCCCTTGGGGACCATCGAGTACAGCGGGTCGACGGTGTCCTGGTAGACCTTGTGCGCGATCGCGGCGCGGTCGATGAGCTGGGCGACGGCCCGGCGCACCGGCTTCCTGCTCGCCCAGGGGTCCTCCGGGTTGAAGACCAGGTAGCTGATGTCGGCGGCGGAGCCCTCGATCAGCTTGAGGTTGCCGTCCTTGGTGGACACGCTCTGGAGGTCGATGATGTCGTCGGCGGCCAGGCCGCGGTAGGTCACCTGGATCTCGCCGCCGCGCAGCGCCTTCACCATGGCGCCGGAGTCCTGGAAGTAGCGGACGGTCACCGCCTTGTTCCGGTGCTCGGCGAGGCCCTCGTAGCGGTCGTTGCGGATGAGTTCGGCCTTCTTGCCGTCCTCGTAGGACTGCAGCCGGTACGGCCCGGAGGCGACGACGGAGCCGTCCTTGCGCACCTTGTCCGCCGGGTAGCTGTCGGGGTCGACGATCGACATCGCGGGCGTGGCGAGCACGAAGGGGAAGGTGGCGTCGGGCTTGTTGAGGTGGAAGACGACCTCTCGGTCGCTCGGCGCCCGGACCCGGTCGAGGCTGCCCAGCAGGCCGGCCGGGCCTCCGTTGAGGTTGATCTTCCTGATGCGGTCGATCGAGTACTTGACGGCCTTGGCGTCCAGCGCGTCACCGTCGGAGAAGGTCAGGCCCTCGCGCAGTTCGCAGCGGTAGACCTGGTAGGAGGCGTCGGTGAATGCGCACTTCTCGGCGGCGTCCGGCTCCGGGGCGCTCGCCCCGCTCCGATAGCTCAGCAACGTCTGGTAGATGTTGCGGAGCAGCTCCCAGGAGCTGTCCCAGGAGGCGGCAGGGTCCAGGGTGCTGGGAGCGCTGGTCGTCCCCACGAGGATGGGCGCCCCCTCGTCCGAGGAGTCGGAGGACAGAATGCCGCATCCGGTGACCAGAGACGATATGGACGCGATCGCCGCCATCCGCCGCAGGCATCGGTTCCGGTTGAACACGCGCACGCTCCTCGATCTGCCGTACCAAGGGTCGGCAGACGATACCGCAGCACCAGCCCCCCTGAACCCCCTCCTGAGCAGCCGCTTTGATCAACTGGGCGATGACTACGTTGTCAGCGCCCGCGGTCTCGGCACACGGACACGGGCGCCGTCCGGATCGACGGCGCCCGTGCTCGCGAATGCGCAGATCAGGCCACGCCCGCGTTGAGGAAGATGCCGCCGTCGACCACCAGCGTCTGACCGGTGACCCAGTCGGACTGCGAGGAGGTCAGGAACGCGGCGGCGCCGCCGATGTCGGAGGGCACCCCGAGCCGGCCCAGCGGGTAGGCCGCCGCGGCCTCCGCCTCCCGGCCCTCGTACAGGGCCTGCGCGAACTTGGTCTTCACCACGGCCGGGGCGATCGCGTTGACCCGCACCTTGGGCGCGAACTCGTGCGCCAGCTGTGCGGTCAGGTTGATCATGGCGGCCTTGCTGACGCCGTACGCGGCGATGAAGGGCGAGGGCGACAGGCCCGCGACGGAGGCGATGTTGACGATCGCGCCGCCGTTGTCCTTCTGCCACGCGTGCCAGGTGCGCTGGGCGAAGCCGAGGGCCGAGATCACGTTGGTCTCGAAGACCTTGCGCGCGACGTTCAGGTCGAGGTCGGCGATGGGGCCGAACACCGGGTTGGTGCCGGCGTTGTTGACCAGGTAGTCGACGCGGCCGAAGGCCTCCATCGTGCGCTCGACGGCGACGGCCTGGTGGGCCTCGTCGTGCGCCTTGCCCGCGACGCCGATCACCCGGTCGGCGCCGAGCCGCTCGACGGCCTCCTTCAGGGAGTCCTCGTTGCGGCCGGTGATGCAGACCCGGTCGCCGCGCGCGATCATCGCCTCGGCGACGCCGTAGCCGATGCCGCGGCTGCCGCCAGTGACGAGGGCGACCTTGCCCGAGAGCTCGGGCAGTTCCTGAGAAGTCATGGTGTCTGGTGCCCCGTCCTGCTAGTCGAGCGGTCCGCCGGCCACGTACAGCACCTGGCCGGAGACGAAGCCGGCCGCCTCGCCGGTGAAGAAGGCGATCGCGTTGGCGATGTCGTCCGGCTCGCCGACGCGCTGGACCGGGATCTGGGTGGCGGCGGCGGCCTTGAAGTCCTCGAAGCCCATGCCGACGCGGTCGGCGGTGGCCTTGGTCATCTCGGTGGCGATGAAGCCGGGGGCGACGGCGTTGGCGGTGATGCCGAACTTGCCCAGCTCCTTGGCGAGGGTCTTGGTGAAGCCCTGGAGGCCGGCCTTGGCGGCGGAGTAGTTGACCTGGCCGCGGTTGCCGAGCGCGGAGGAGGAGGACAGGTTGACGATGCGCCCGAAGCCGGCGTCCACCATGTGCTTCTGGCAGGCCTTCGACATCAGGAAGGCACCGCGCAGGTGCACGTTCATGACGGTGTCCCAGTCGGAGACACTCATCTTGAACAGCAGGTTGTCGCGGAGCACGCCGGCGTTGTTGACCAGGATCGTCGGGGCGCCCAGTTCCTCGACGATCCGCGCGACGGCCGCCTCGACCTGTGCCTCGTCGGAGACGTCGCAGCCGACCGCGATCGCCTTGCCGCCGGCCGCGGTGATCTTCTCGACGGTGTCCTTGCAGGCGGCCTCGTCGAGGTCGAGGACGGCGACGGCACGGCCCTCGGCGGCCAGGCGTACGGCGGTGGCGGCACCGATGCCGCGTGCGGCACCGGTGACGACGGCGACCCGCTGCTCAGTGGTGGACATGCTGCTTCTCCTCGTCCTGGGGATGCGGCTGGCGCGGCCCGCCCTGCGGTGAGCGACCGCTTAGTACCTTCGGCAGACGTGACGCTAGAAGCCCTGGCACCCGGTGTCAACGGGACACCGGGTGGGTGTGATCCATTACCTGGTCCGCCGCCGCGGTACCTCCCTGTGCATCCCCCGTTCGGCCCAGGGTGACGCGCTGCTGCGCCGACCGGCCCATAGCGTCGAGGCGCGAGCCACTCGGGGCCGGAAAGGAGGCGTCCATGCGCCCTCGTAAAACTGCCGCGGGTCTGCTGATCGCCCTCGCGGCCGCGGTGCCGGTGGCCGGTGCCGCGCACGCCCAGGACGAGTCGCCGCCCCGGGGCGGCACCGATCCCACGATCTCCGCCACCCGTCGTCCCGACCCCGCGGCGAGCCTGCCCCCGAGTCCCCCGCCCCCTCCGGTGTCCCCGACCACGGCTCCCGCCATCCCCGCTGCGCCCCCGGCGACCGCCCCCACGCGCGGTGTGCGCGGTGGGGTCGGCGGGGCGGTGGACGGCGGGCCGAGTGGCTGGGACGTCGGGATCGGCCTGGCGTTCGTCACGGGCGCCGCGTTCGCCGGCGGGTACGTGCTGCGGCGCCGCCGACGGTCCTGACCTCCGTCCGCCTAGCGGACCAGCAGGTCCAGCAGCCGTTCCGGCTCGGCCACCGGGTCCGCGGTGAGGCCGGTGTGGACCGGGCCGGGCTGCACGATCGTCGAGCGGGGGGCGATCAGCCAGCGGAAGCGGCGGCCGGGGTCGTCCTGGGCCGCCTGGCCCGCGGCCTCGCCGCCGGTGCACACCCCCTCGACGGCGCGCAGGGCGGCCCGCACGCCGGGCACGTCCGCGTGCGGGTCGAGGGCCAGCAGCCGGGCCTCGTCGAGATGGGTGCGTGCGGCGACGAAGGACGCGGCGCGGCAGTAGACGAGCACGCCGGCGTTGACGCACTCGCCGCGCTCGACGCGGGGGACGACGCGCAGCAGCGCGTACTCGAAGACGTGCCGGTCGGTCACTTCAGCCCCTGGATGCGGTCGTGGACGCCGGCCGCGCGGGCCAGCAGCGGACGGGCGTAGGCGTGCCGCAGGTCGTCGGGGGTCGCGAAACCCGGCTCGCCGGCCAGCCAGACGTCCGGGATCTCGGCGGTGACCTCGGCGAGGAGTTCCTCGGTGACCAGGGGCGCGAGGGTCTCGGCCGCGGCGCGCACATCCGGGGCGAAGGGCAGCAACGCGTGGTCGGAGGCGTCGTAGGGGCGGGCGGCGGAGGCCTCGGCGCCGGGCCAGTTGTGGTGCCAGATCATGGTCGCCCCGTGGTCGATGAGCCAGATCTCACCACGCCACCGCAGCAGGTTGGGGTTGCGCCAGGACCGGTCGACGTTGTTCACCAGCGCGTCGAACCAGACGATCCGACCGGCCTCCTCAGGGCTCACCGCGAAGGCCAGCGGGTCGAAGCCGAGCGCCCCGGAGAGGAACTCCATGCCCAGGTTGGCCCCGGCACTGGCCTTGAGCAGCTCCTGCACCTGGGGGTCGGGTTCGCCGAGCCCCAGCACCGGGTCGAGGCCGACGGTCACCAGGCGCGGCATCCGGAAGCCGAGCCGCCGGGCGAGTTCGCCGCAGACGACCTCGGCGACGAGGGTCTTGCGGCCCTGCCCGGCGCCGGTGAACTTCAGGACGTACGTCCCGAGGTCGTCGGCCTCGACGAGTCCGGGCAGCGAACCGCCCTCACGCAGGGGCGTGATGTAGCGGGTCGCGGTGACTTCCTTGAGCATCGCGCCAGGTTACCGGCGTCGGCAGCGGTGGTTCACGCCCGCCCGGCCCGCGCCGGGGGCATCATCTCCCCAGGGGCTGAACGGCGGGTGCCTTCGGCCCGTACCTCTCGGCAGATCACGTATCCGACCCTGGAAGGGAACCTCAGCATGACCAGCGCATCGCTTCAGCCCGCATCGGGACCGGCC
Organism: Streptomyces hamibioticus; assembly: GCF_047946815.1. NCBI lineage: Bacteria > Bacillati > Actinomycetota > Actinomycetes > Kitasatosporales > Streptomycetaceae > Streptomyces > Streptomyces hamibioticus. The sequence goes on along the minus strand of NZ_JBKKQY010000001.1, from coordinate 6,452,016 downwards.
CGTCGTACCGTCGTGGCGGCGGCCGGAGCGGCGGGCCTCGCCGTCGCGCTGACCGCCTGCGGAGGCTCGGACGACGACGCCTCGAACGGGGCCGTCCCGGCCGGTGACGGCAGTGGTCCGGCCGGTGACGGCAGGGGTTCGGCCGGTGACGGCAGCGGTTCGGACGGCGGCGGGAACGCCGGGGCGGGAGCCGTGCTCGCGACGACGGCCGACATTCCCGAGGGCGGCGGCAAGGTTTTCCCCGACCGGAAGGTGGTGGTCACGCAGCCGACCGCCGGTGAGTTCAAGGCGTTCTCGGCGACCTGCACGCACCAGGGGTGTGCGGTGAAGAGCATCACCGACGGGGTCATCAACTGCCCCTGCCACAACAGCAACTTCTCGATCACGGACGGCAGTGTGCAGAGCGGCCCGGCGCCCAAACCGCTGCCCGCCGTGCAGATCAGCGTCAACGGGGACTCGATCACGTTGGCGTGACCTCCGCCGCGGGCGGGCCGGCAGCGCCGTTGCGTACGGACGGAAGAGGACCCATTCTTTGCTGACGCCTTGTCAGCAGGGGGGCGGCTCTCCAGGGGAGCCGCCCGGGCTCTCCTCTGGCACGGCATGGGAGAAGAGGAGAGGGCCGGATGACCGTCACTCAGCGCCGGGGCCGGAAGATCATGATGACGCCCGGGGAACTGGACGCGTTCCTCACCGCCGAGCGCACCTGCCGGGTCGGCACGGTCTCGGCCGACGGCGCACCGCACGTGAGCACGCTGTGGTTCGCCTGGGACGGCACCTCGGTGTGGCTGTACTCCGTGGTGCGCAGCAGGCGCTGGGCCGATCTCGGCCGAGACCCGCGGGTGGCGGTCGTGGTCGACACGGGCGAGGAGTACGACGAGCTGCGCGGCGTCGAGCTGTCCGGCCGGGTCGAGCGCGTGGGCGAGGTGCCGCGCACCGGCGAGCTGTGCGCCGAACTGGGCCTGCCCGAGACGCTGTTCGCCCGCAAGTACTTCGGGCTCGCGGAGATGCCGCACGACGGCCGGCACGCCTGGCTGCGGCTGACGCCGCAGAAGGTGGTCTCCTGGGACTTCCGCAAGCTCGGGAAGCCGTAGGGCGGGCGCAGCGTCAGCCGAGCCGCTCCGCCGCCGACCGCAGGGCCCGCACCGCCGCCCGGATCGACGGGCGGCGGTCGGCGTCCGCCCGCCAGACGACGTACACATGCCGGCGCACGCGCTGCTCGAGCGGGACGGTGACGACACCGGCGGGCATCGGGTGCCGGCCGAGCAGCGGGACGATGCACACACCGAGCCCCGCGGCGACCAGTCCGAGCTGGGTGTGGGTCTCCGCGGCGCGGTGGCCGATGATCGGCTCGATGCCCCGGGAGCGCAGGGTGTAGAGCAGCCACTCGTGGCAGAACTCGCCCTCGCCCCAGGTGATCCACTCGTCCTCGGCGAACTCGGCGAGGTCCACCTCCGCGCGCCCGGCGAGCCGGTGGCCGGCCGGCATCGCCACGTCGGCGGGGTCGTCCAGGATGGACGCCTTGACCAGGCCGTCGGGCAGCGGCAGCGGCTTGTTGTACCAGTCGAGGACCACCGCGAGGTCGAGGTCGCCGCGCACGACGCCGGAGATGCCCCGCTCGGGCTCCAGTTCGCAGGAGCGGACCCGCAGCGCCGGGTGGGCGGCGCGCAGGTCGGCGAGGACGGTGGGGAACAGCCCGCGCGCGGCGGTCGGGAACGCCGACAGCCGCAGCTCGCCCACCACCTGCCCGCGGTGCGCCTCCAGGTCCGACTGGGCCAGCTCCACCTGGGACAGGATGCGTGCGGCGTGCTCGGCGAGCAGCCGGCCCGCGTCCGTGAGCCGCACCCCCCGGCCGTTCTTGGCCAGCAGCTGCTGGCCGACCTCCCGCTCCAGCTTGGACATCTGCTGCGAGACGGCCGACGTGGTGATGTGCAGGCCCTCCGCGGCACCGCTGACCGAGCCATGGCGGGCGAGGGCGTCCAGGGTGCGCAGCCGGTCCAGGTTCAACATGTAAGCAATACTACGAGGTACCGGGCGCGAAATCTCGATTGTGCTACGAGGTCGGGTTGTTCCATCGTGGGGCCCATGAGCAGCGTCCCCTTCCCCCGCGCCTCCCGCCGCGCCCTCGACTGGCGGCTGCGCTTCGCCGCCCTCTCCCTGGTCTGGGGCTTCAGCTTCCTGCTGATCAAGGTGGGCACCGAAGGCTACGCCCCGCTCCAGGTGACGCTCGGCCGACTGGCGTTCGGTACGGCGGTGCTGGCGGTGGTGATGGCGGTGCGGCGGCAGCGACTGCCGCGCGGGGCCCGGACCTGGGCGCATCTGGCGGTCGCCGGTTTCCTGCTCAACGCGCTGCCGTTCTCGCTGTTCGCCTACGCGGAGCTGACCATCCCGTCGACGCTCGCCGGCATCTGCAACGCCACCTCGCCGCTGTGGGGCATGGCCCTGTCGCTGCTCGCCCTCTCCGAGGACCGGCCGACACGGCTGCGGGTGGCCGGCCTCGGCATCGGCTTCCTCGGCGTGCTGACGGTGCTGGGCGCCTGGCAGGGCTTCACCGGCCTGGACGCCACGGGCACCGGGCTGGCCCTGCTGGCCTCCCTCAGCTATCCGGTCGGCTGGATCTACGTCCGCCGCACGCTGGCCGGGACGGGCAACTCCCACGTGTCGATGACGGGCGCGCAGCTGCTGCTGGCCACGCTGCAACTGGCGGTGGTCACCCCGCTGTTCACCACGTTCCCGACGGAGCCGGCCGTCGTGCCGCTGCTGGCGATCGCGGCGCTGGGCACGCTCGGCACCGGGCTGGCCTTCCTCGTGCAGTACCGCCTGGTCGCCGAGGTCGGTCCGACGACGGCCCAGATGGTCACGTACTTCGTCCCGGTGATCGCCACGGCCGCGGGCGTGGCGATCCTCGGCGAGTCGCTGACCTGGTCGACGCCGGTGGGCGCGCTGGTCGTGCTGGCGGGGGCGGCGCTGACGCAGGTGCGGCCCAGGGCGTCGACCGGTTCCGCCGGACCGGTCGACGCGGCACCGGCCCGGCGGGCAGTCGCAGTGGGCGGCGGCCGCGATCAGACGTAGCTGCGCACCGGCCCCGGCCCCAGCGCGGAGGCGACCGCGTCGGCCAGGGGTTCCATGTCGTCCTCGGTCAGCGTCGAGACGGTGATGCGGATGCCGGGGCGCGCGTTGATCCGGAAGCGGGCGCCGGGCGCCACGGCCCAGCCCGCGTGCAGCAGCCGGGCGACGGCGCCGGTTTCGTCCGGCACGGGGAGCCAGACGTTCATGCCGCTGCGGCCGTGGGCCGTGATCCCGCGCTCCGCGAGGGCGCCGAGCAGCCCGTCCCGGCGCCGCCCGTACGCCGCCGCCACCCGTGCCGCGTCCACCGCGCCGTCGGCCCACAGCCGGGCCACCGCCCGCTGGGTGACAAGGCTGACCCAGCCGGGGCCGAGGCGCTGACGGCCGCGCACCCGGTCGAGGGTGACCGGGTCCCCGGTGAGCACGGCGAGCCGCAGATCCGGACCGTGGGCCTTGGCCGCCGAGCGGCTGAGCGCCCAGTGGTGCGTCGTCCCGGCGAGGGGGTGCAGGGGCAGGTCGACGATGCCGTGGCCGTGGTCGTCCTCGATCAGCAGGGTCTCGGGGTGTCCCCGCAGCACGGACCGCAGGGCACGCGCGCGCGTGGCGGTCAGCGCGGCGCCCGTCGGGTTCTGCGCCCGGTCGGTGACGATCAGGGCGCGGGCGCCCGCCGCCAGCGCGCGGCGCACGTCGTCGGGCAGCGGCCCCTCGTCGTCGACGCCGACCGGCACCGCGCGCAGGCCCAGCGCCGGGACCAGGTCGAGCAGGCTCCCCCAGCCGGGGTCCTCGACGGCGACGGCGTCGCCCGGCTTGAGGTGCGCCGCGAGCACCCGCTCCATGGCGTCCAGCGACCCCGAGGTGACGGCGACGGGCCCGTCCGGCACCCCGTCGGCGTCCATCCCGGCCCGCGCCAGGCGTTCCAGCTCCGGGTCCACCGGCGCGGCTCCGTACAGCACCGGCTCCCGGTCGCCCTGTTCGGCGGCGGCGGCGAAGACCGGGCCGAGCGCGGGCAGCAGCGCCGGGTCCGGGTTGCCGTCGGACACGTCCCGCGCACCCTCGGGCACGTCCACCCGGATGAACTCGCGCCCGGTGGTGGCCGGCGTGGACCGCACCCGGCTGCCCCGGCGCCCGGCGGTCTCGATGACCCCGCGCTCCCGCAGGGTGCGGTACGCGGCGGCGACCGTGTTGGGGTTCACCCCGAGCCGCTCGGCCAACTCCCTCATCGGCGGCAGCAGTTGGCCCGGCTCCAGCTCGCCGGCGCCCACGGCGCGCTCGACGCTCGCCGCAATCTCCGCTGCACGCCGCCCTTTGATCCGATACTCTCCTAGCACAAAGACAATTATGCACTAGTGCAATGGAGAGCGCCATGCAGGGGACCGATCAGACGCAATCGCAGCCCGCCACCGCCTACGCCCCGACCGACCGCACCGTCCCCACCCGCTCCCCGGACCGTGCGTCGTACGACAGGGAGCTGGTGCACTCGATACTCGACGAGGGCTACGTCTGCCATCTCGGCTTCGTCCGCGACGGCGCCCCGGTGGTGCTGCCGACGCTGTACGGCCGGGTCGGCGAGCGGCTGTACGTACACGGCTCGACGGGTTCGCGCCCGCTGCGGATGGCGGGTCAGGCCGACCCCGGTCTGCCGGTGTGCCTGACGGTCACGCACGTCGACGCGCTGGTGCTGGCGCGCTCGGCCTTCCACCACTCGATCAACTACCGGTCGGTGGTGGTGCACGGCACCGCGTACGACGTGACCGACCCCGAGGAGAAGCGCACGGCCCTGGACGCCCTGGTCGACCATGTGGTGCCGGGCCGCGTCCACGACTCCCGGCCGGCCAACAAGAAGGAACTGGCCGCCACCGCCGTGCTCCGCCTCGACCTGAACGAGGTCTCCGCCAAGCTCCGGACGGGCGGAGTGAACGACGAGCCGGAGGACCTCGCCCTGCCCCACTGGGCCGGCCTCCTCCCGCTGCGCAAGGGCTACACCGCCCCGGTGCCCGACGCGGACCTGTCCCCGGGCACCGAGCTGCCCGACTACCTGGCGGCGCTGTGACACCGGTCCGGCCGTGAGCGAAGGGAGCCCCTCCCGCGGTAGAGGCTCCCTTCACGTCGGGCGTGGGCTCTTCGGTCGCAAGAGCCCGCCTTCGGATCATCGGATCGGGCAGGAGCCCGCCTTCGGATCGGGCGAGAGCCCCAGCAGATCAGGCGAGGGCCCGCCGATCAGCCGCTCAGGCGAGGGCCGTCCGCTCCCGCGGCGCCCGCGCGCCCCGCGCCTCCGCGACGGCCAGCCCGCCGACCGAGCCGAGCATCAGCAGAGTGCCGGCCACGGTCGCGGCCGTGAGGTGTTCACCGAGCAGCACCACCGCGAGGACGGCCGCGGAGACCGGCTCCAGCAGCATGATCACGGACACGGTGGCGGACCGTACGACGGCGGCACCCGCGAAGTAGAGGCCGTAGGCGAGGGCGGTCGGGACGGCCGCGACATACGCCAGCAGCCACAGCAGCCGGACGGGGTCGGCGGTGTGCGGCACCAGCCCCTCGGCCATCGCCAACGGGAGCAGGCACAGGCTGGTCACGGCGAACGCCCCGACGGAGGTGTCGGCGGCGTCCGCCGAGCCGTCGCGTCCCCACCAGCGGGTGAGCAGGGTCATCGCCGAATATCCGGCGGCGGACAGCAGCGCGAGGAGCACCCCCCAAGGCCGTACGGTCGCGCTGCCGCCGCCGAGGACCAGCACGGCGAGCCCGGTGAGCGCGCCGGCGACGGCGGCGGAGCCGCCCCGGCCGAGGCGCTCCCCCAGCGCCGAGCGCGCGCCGAGCGCGATCAGCACCGGACCGGCCCCGAGGGTGACGACGGTGGCCACGGCGAGCCCGGTCGCCTGCACCGCGGCGAAGTAGGCGGTCTGGAACACGGCGAGCCCGAGGCCGGTCACGACGGCCCGCCGCACCCTGGCCCCGAGCGGCGCGGAGACGGCGCCCCGGCCGCGCGGCCGGCGGGACAGCGGGCGGACGGCGAGGAGCAGGACGAGCCCGGCGGCGCAGCGCCAGAAGGACAGGGCGACCGGTCCCGTGTCGCTGGCCCGGTAGACCAGTGAGGCGGCGGCACCCGCGGTGCCCCAGGCGGCACCGGCGACGATCAGATAGAGGAGGCCTCGCCCGACGGGCAGGCCGGAGACGGCATTCGACACGAGTTTCTCTCCGCAGACGCGCGCGTGGCGCGGAAGGACGGAAGGACCCGGACCCGTGCGGGTGCGCGGGGTCCCTGGACTGCGTCCGCGGGCAGCACCGTTCGGCCCGGCGGGAGTGCGCCGGGCGTTTCCGGAGGGCCCGCCCTAGCGGGCCGGAGGCGGAAGAACGAGTGCGTCCGAATGCATGATCCGCACCCTAGGCCGCCGTTCCCCGGGAGGACAACTCCCTTTCCGGTCCGCCGCCGGCCACCGGCTCCGCGGAGCCCTTCGCGGGCGTCGACGACTGGGCGATGAACGCGCCCACCAGGACCACCACACCGCCGACGATCTGCGGTGCCGACAGGTGCTCACCGAGCAGCACCCAGGCCAGCACGGTGGCGACGACCGCTTCCAGGCAGGCCACGACACCGGCGACCTGCGGCGAGAGGCGGCGCACGGCGACGACGCCGGCGATGTAGGCCAGGACCGTGGCGACGAGGACGATCCAGCCGAGCAGCAGGGCGGCGGCCACCGGCGTGCCGTTCATCGACGCGGTGTGCGCGAGCACGGACCAGTCCATGCCCCAGGGCCGGGCGACGACGGTGAGCACGGCCGTGCCCACGAGCAGTCCGTACGCGATGACGCCGAGGGGGTCGGGAGCGTCGTCGCCGGCCTCGCTGCCCTGGTCGGACAGGACGAAGTAGCCGACCTGGCAGCAGGCGGCACCGAGGGCGAGCAGCAGGCCCAGGGCGTCGAAGCCGAGGCCCGACCAGACCTCCACCACACAGGCCAGGCCGCCGACGGCGAGGACCACGCCGACCGCCGCGGCCCGGGTCACCGGCCGCCGCTGCACGAATCGCACCCAGCCGAGGACGAGGGCGGGTGCCAGGTACTCGACGAGCAGCGCGACCCCGACCGGGATGCGGGAGATCGCGGCGAAGTAGCAGGCCTGCACACCGGCTACGGCGAGCAGTCCGAACCCGGCGAGCAGGCCCGGGCGCCGGCGCAGCAGCCCGCGGTGGCGCACGGCGAGCGGCAGCATGACCAGGGCCGCGCCGGCCACCCGCAGCCACACCACGTGGAGCGGGTCGAGTCCCGCCTCGATCAGCGGCTTGGCCGCTACACCGGATCCGCCGAAGGCGACCGCGGACGCGAGCGCGAGACCGAGCCCGACACCCCTGACACGGCTGCCCTGAACGCTGTCAGACGTATGCACCGGCACATGATGACAGGCGACGACATGAGCGTCACCCCCATTGACACCTGTCTCACCGGCTGGACGCCCGGGGTGCGCCATGGCCGGCTCATGGCATGGGCTCGACGCGATTCGCCGCGCTCTCGTCGCGATCGGCGTGATCGGCGTTCCCCGCCTTCTCGGCGTTCTCGGCGTTCTCGGCGTTCTCCACGCGGGCGAGCACCGCCGCGGGGTCGGCACCTGCCCGGCCGAGCACCTCGACGGCCCGCGCTCCCGGATCCATGAGGAGGGCCGCGAGCAGGTCGGCACCGCCGGCCTGTACGCCGCCGCGCCGGGCGGCACGCGTCCGGGCGTACTCCAGGCAGGCCGCGGCCAGTGGCGAGAAGCCGGCGGCCTCGGCCACCGAGGGGACGGCGCCGGAATCCTCGACGGTGCTCTGCCAGCGCAACCCGTAGCCGATGCTGCGCTGCACGAGGTAGCCGAGCAGCCGGGCGAGCTGCGGGCCGTCGCCCAGGACGGCTCGCGCCTGCGGGTCGCACTCCAGGAGTGAGTGCAGCAGATGGGCCGTGTCGACCTGCCGGTCCCCGTCGCGCACCGCCCTGCGGCGCGCACCGGAGACCACCGCGGCCAGCTCGGCACTCAGCGGGGCGTCGCCGCCGCTGCCGCCATCGCGCCCGCCGCCGACAGCGTTGTCGGTGCCTTCCGGGCGGCGGCCGTGTTGCTCGCCGGCCGACTGCCGGGGGATTCGGGGTTGCACGACCCCCACCCCATCAGTCCCGTCGGTCCTGGTCATCCCCGGAGGGGAGCATCTTCGCGTCCCACACGGAGTGGACACCGGGTGCCGCAATCTCCTCCTTGCGGATGAGATCAGGCCCATTCTCCGGACCGGCGCGCGCCGCCTTGCTTCACGCCCCTTCGGGCAACCCGAGTGCGGTGCCGTGGGTCGAACCAGGGCATGAGGAACAGGTGCTGGCTGGTGGGCCTGCCGGCGGTGGACGGCAGGCAGTACGTGTACCGGGTGGACGCCCCGGAGGGCGCGCTGCTCGCCGACTTGTTCTGGGAGGCGTGGCACTGCCACGACGAGAGCGCGTTCCCGCGTGCCTGGGACCTGTTCGACGCGGCGGTGATACGACGGGTCGAGTGACGCCCGCCCCGGACGGCGCACCGGCGCCACGCACGGCGCCGGGACCGCGAGGGCGTGCCGGAGACGCGAAGGCGCCCCGCGGAGTGGTCCGCGGGGCGCCCGTTGTCCGGCCGTCCGGCCGTCCGGCCCTCAGTCCTCGTCGGCGAGGATCAGGTACAGCTTCTTGCGGGTTTCGTTGATGACGGCGAGCGCCTTCTCCCGCTGCTCCTTGCTGCCGGTCTTCCAGACCTGACCGAAGGCCTCCATCAGGCCGAAACCGGCCTGCCGGACGTCGTTCAGGGCCTCCCAGTCGACCCCTCGCGAGGCCTCCTCCCAGGGCGCCTCGGGGCCTTCGCCGGCCGCGGCGCGGCCCGCCTCCGTGAGCGAGAACAACTTCTTGCCGCCCTCACTCTCGCTGGCGATCAGGCCCTCGTCCTCCAGTAGCTGGAGGGTGGGGTAGACCGAGCCGGGGCTGGGCTTCCACGCCCCGCCGCTGCGCTCGGCGATCTCCTGGATCATCTCGTAGCCGTGCATCGGCCGGTCTTTGAGCAGGGCCAGGATCGACGCGCGTACGTCGCCGCGCCGCGCCCTCCCTCTCGGTCCGCCGCGCCCTCGTCCACCCCACGGACCGGGACCGAAGCCCGGCCCGAAGGGTCCACCGGGACCGCCGGGACCACCCGGCCCGAAGGGCCCGAAGGCGGCGCGCAGGCCCTCGAACGAGCCCCGGCCGAAAGCACCGCCCTGCCCGTGCCCGCGTCCGTGGCCGCCGTGTCCACGCTCGAATCCGTGCGTACGCATCGAACTCACTCCATTCCATCGTTGATCTGTCGCGATGCTTCAACGATATATCGGAACAGTTCCTCTGACAAGCCACCGCGTGATCCGTGCGGGCTGACCCGGCATGGCTCTGACGGGAGCCAGGACCTTTCCCGTGCTCGACCGGCAAGGGTCTCCGGCGTCAGCCCCACAGAGTGCGCACGCCACCTCGAACATCGTCAGTTGCCCGTAGGCGAGTCGGGCACGGACAAGTCGCTCCTCGGCCCGATGCCTTGGAGCCCGGTCGGTGTTCCGCCCGGATCGAACGAGTGGTGGAAGGTGAAGGCGTACGGCGCGGAGCCGTGTTCGTGGAGGTGTTCCAGCCTGGAAACCCCGTCCTGCCAGGTGGGTATCGTGCCGTCGGCGACCCACCAGAACACGTGACCCGGGTGTCCCGTCCTCTCGAACCACTCGTAACGCCGGTTGAGCGCCGCGCGGTGCAGACCGGTGTAGACGGAGTCGAGGGCGGATCGCAGGTCGGTCCAGAGTGAGAGGGTCGCGGCCAGGGCGGTGGTTTCCACAGTGCGGCCTTTCCCGTACCAGGCCGGAACAGCGAACTCTCCCCACTCACCCCAGTCCGAGTCGAAATCCGTCCGCGCGCCCAGGCTGCGATCTGCCGCTTCGGCACGAGCGATATATCCGGGGTGCCGGCCGATCTCCCGGTAGACGGCCTCACCGCTCTCGTGGAACTCCCGCGTAAGACGTGCGGGATCGGTGAGGGGCGACTTCAGGACGCCGAACGTGTACAGAGCAAGATGGGGCATGCGTCTCTCCCTGGCCGAGGGGCCTGGTGCGGAAGTCCCTGACGCTTTCGCTGTCCGGGCGTGGACTCGATTCGGTGGCCTGCCCGTGAGGGCGGGGAGCCGTGGGCGTGATCGACCCATCCCCTTGCGGGCGACTCAGGCTGCTGGAGCCCCTGTGCGACTGCGGGCGGCGCCGAATGCCAGGAGAAGATAGCCCCGCCCGCAGGCCCTGTCGAAGTTGCCTTTTCCCTGTTCAAGTGGCCTCGTGACCACCTACGTCGGACCCTCCGGCGGCCTCGTCCGGCCGGACCCGGTGGCCGTCGGCACCGACGTCGTTCCCGTCCCGGAACCCAAGACACCGACGAAGAACCGTGTGCACCCCGACCTGGCCACCAGCCCGTTCGCCTTCACCGAGCCTCACGTACTCCTCGTCGGGACGGGCCGGCTTTCCCGCCACCTCCGGTCCAGTACTGTCGAATTGGCCTTGGCCTGCGACTCGGCCGAGGCCCTAGCGTCGGCCCATGCGCATCCGAATCGTCGACGCCTTCACCGACCGGCCCTTCGCGGGCAACCCCGCCGGGGTCCTCCTCCTCGACGCCTTCCCGGACGACGACCGGCTCCAGAAGGTCGCCCTGGAGGTCAACCACGCCGAGACCGCCTTCGCCCACCGCCTGCCCGAGGGTGGCGAGGCCGACTGGGCGCTGCGCTGGTTCACGCCCGCCTGCGAGGTCGCGATGTGCGGCCACGCTACGCTCGCCACGGCCCATGTGCTGCGCACCACCGGCGCCCACGAGGGCCCGGTCCGCTTCGCCACCCGCAGCGGTGTCCTCGTCGCCACGCCCGAGACGGACGGCTCGATCACGCTGGACTTCCCGACCGCCCCGCTCACCCCGGTCGACGTCCCCGCCGGGGTCGCCGAGGCACTGGGCGCCGCGCCGCGCGCCGTCCTGGACACCGGCCCGAACGTCGGCGACCTGCTCGTCGAGGTCGCCGACGAGAAGACGGTCCACACCCTGAACCCGGACCACAAGGCGCTGGCCGCCTACTCCGAGCGGGGCGTCATCGCCACCGCCCGCGCCGAGGACCCGTCCGGCGGCTACGACTACGTCTCCCGGTGCTTCTTCCCGAACGTCGGGATCGACGAGGACCCGGTCACCGGCAGCGCCCACACGGCGCTCGCCCCCTACTGGGCGGAGCGGCTGGGCCGTACCGACCTCACCGGGCTCCAGGCCTCCCGCCGCTCCGGCCTGGTCCGCACCGCACTGCGCGGCGACCGCACGCTGCTGAGCGGACGCGCGGTCACCGTCATCGAGGGCGAGCTGCTCGCCTAGCCGGGTCGTTCACGCCGTCGGCAGCCAGCCCACCTTGCCGGCCAGCAGCGCGTACCCCACGAACGCCCCGATGTCGAGCAGCGTGTGCGCCACGACCAGGGGGCCCACCCGGCCCCAGCGCCGGTACAGGAACACGAACACCACGCCCATGACCATGTTGCCGATGAAACCGCCGATGCCCTGATAGAGGTGGTACGACCCGCGCAGCACCGAACTGGCCGCCAGCGAAGCGCCGGCCGACCAGCCCAGCTGGTCCAGCCGGCGCAGCAGGTAGCCGACGACGATGACCTCCTCCAGTACGGAGTTCTGCGCCGCCGAGAGGATCAGCACGGGGAACTTCCACCAGACCTCGGGCAGCGCCTCGGGCACCACGGTGAGATTGAAGCCGAGGCCCCGGGCGGCCAGGTAGAAGGCGATGCCCGTGCTGCCGATGACGGCCGCGACCGCGGCGCCGCGCCCCAGGTCCGGCCAGGGCCGGGTGCGGTCGAAGCCGAGCGTGCGCAGGCTCCGGCCCTCGCGCAGCAGCAGGTGGGCGACGAGCACGACGGGCACCAGCGCGGTGGCGATACCGAACAGCTGCCAGGCCAGGTCCAGCCAGGGGCGGCCCGGCGCCGCGGAGGCGTTGAGGGTGGCCGCCTGGTCCTTCAGGCCGCCCGGCCGGGTGACCGAGCCGATGAAGCTGATCAGGGCGGACACACCGCTCGCGCCGAGCGAGAGGGCCAGGACGAGCAGCGTCTCGTCGCGCAGGGCCCGTCGTGAGAGCCGCTCCCGCGGCTGTTCAGGGATCGAATCGCCCACCGGGCCCGCCTCCGCCTGCACACCTGCCTCCACTGCCGCCACTCGGGACATCACAGCTTGCCCGATCAGTATGAGGCGGGCGCGGGCGGGCCCCGGCCCGGCGAGGCTGCGGCGCGGTGTGCCCGGACCCCGCCCGGCGCGGCTGCGGCGCGGGCACACCACGGGCACGCTGCCCGGCACAGGGCCGGCCGTCCCGGAAGGAAATGCCCCGGCCCCACCCGACGCGGAGCCGGAGTCCTCTGCGGCCGGAATCCCGTGCGGCCGGAATCCCGTTGACAGCGCCCCGCCCGACACAGAACCGGCCCGGACCGCCCGGCACAGGACCGGCCCCGGCAGCCGGCGCGCCTCAGCCCACGAACACGCCTCTACTCGTCACCGCGCCTCAGCCGCTACGCGTCACCGCGGCTCCACGGAGCACCGCGCCTCAACGCATCACCGCGCCTCAGCCCGTAGGCACCGGCTGCGGAAGACCCACCGGCCACAGGTGCACGGGGTCGCCCTGATAGGTCAGCTCGCGGTAGCGCCGCATCGTGGCGGCCAGCGCCGCCTCCCTGGTCAGGCCGGCCTCCAGCCCCCGGTGGAAGGTGGCCGCCTGCCAGGACGCGCCGTTGACCCGGAGGCGGCACCGCTCCTCGATCACGCCGAGGTAGAAGTCCCGGTCGGCGGGCTCCACGCCCCAGGCGTCCAGCCCGGCCTCGGCCAGCGGCAGCAGTTCGTCGCGCACCAGGGCGGCGGCGTCGACCTGGGCCGTGCCGCCGTGCCGGCCGCGCCGGGGCCACTCGAACCGCGCGTCGATGCCGTACTTGCAGGCGGCGTCGAAGTTGGCGGCGGCGGCCTCGAACTGCAGCCGGGTCCACACCGGCCGGGAGTCCTCGGCGAGGGCGCGAACGAGGCCGTAGTAGAAGGCCGCGTTGGCGAGGACGTCCGTGACCGTGGGCCCGGCGGGCAGCACGCGGTTCTCCACCCGCAGGTGCGGGACACCGTCGGCGATGTCGTAGACCGGGCGGTTCCAGCGGTAGACGGTGCCGTTGTGGAGCACCAGCTCGGCGAGCGACGGCACCCCGCCGGCGTCCAGGACCTCCAGCGGCTCCTCGTCGTCGCAGATCGGCAGCAGGGCGGGGTAGTAGCGCAGGTTCTCCTCGAACAGGTCGTACGCCGAGGACACCCACCGTTCCCCGAACCAGGTGCGCGGACGCACGCCCTGCGCCTGGAGCTCGGGCGGGCGGGTGTCGGTGGACTGCTGGAACAGCGGGGGCCGGGACTCGCGCCACAGCTCGCGGCCGAACAGGAAGGGCGAATTGGCCCCGACGGCGATCTGCGCGGCGGTGACCGCCTGCGCCGCGTTCCACACGTCCGCGAAACGGTCCGGGGTGACCTGGAGGTGCAGTTGCACGGAGGTGCAGGCGGCCTCCGGGGCGATGGACTTCGAGGTGCAGGTGAGGCGCTCGACGCCGTCGATGTCGAGGTGGAAGTCCTCGCCGCGGGCGGCCACGATCTGCTCGTTCAGCAGGGCGTAGCGGTCGACGTCGGAGAGGTTGGAGGAGACCAGGTCGTCCCGGTCCAGGGTGGGCAGGATGCCGATCATCACCACGCTCGCCGCCAGCTCGCCGGCCTTACGGTCGGCATATGCCAGGGAGGTCCGTATTTCCTCGGCGAGCCGGTCGAATACCCGGCCGCCGAGCCGGTGCGGGGCGATGTTGACTTCCAGATTGAACATGGCGAGTTCTGTTTGGAAGTCGCGGCTGGCGATGCGCTCGAGGACTTGCGCATTCAACATTTTGGGCATGCCGTCGGCCCCGATGAGATTCAGCTCGATCTCCAGCCCCATCAGGTTCTTGGGACGGTCGAACCGCTGCTCCGCCAGGAGCCGCTCCAGGCCCGTCAGGCAGCGCCGGAGCTTGTCGCGGTAGCGCTGGCGATCGGACAGGTCGAACCGACCTGCCACGACCTTCTCGCCCATGGAAGCGTCCCTTCTCGGATCAGTGGGCCACCGGGGCGGGCCACCGGTGTGCGGGTCAGGTGGGATGATGCCCCGGGAAAGCGATCGATAACGTCCCCGCGCCGCCTCGGCACCCGCTACGCTGAAGCGCCGCGACCGGTGGCACATTCACCCGGCAAGGCGCATCGCGCAGTTTCCGGGCTCCGGATACTCGTGAAAAACGCCGACGACAATAGGCCGACCGCACCGCGGGCCCTTGCCGAGGTCACGGCCGTACACCCGTCCGGGAATCAGGATGAAGTCCGCATTTCGCCGACCGAATGTACTCTTGTTCTGGTTGCCGAAAAAGGCTAGCGGAAACACAGCGTGAACACTTGTCGTATAAACTCGCCGGACAGGGCAGAAGGCCGGCGAGCCTCGGTCACAGGACCCTGCCGTCGCGATGGCGTACGACAGGCCTCACCCCCTCTCTTTCGGTAGCCGAACCTTCGGCCCCTGGTCTCCCATCCCTTTGAGCTGACAGCGTCGTCCGCCCCCGCCCTCGCGCCACCGTGCCTTCGAATGAGAGGCGACCCATCATGCCGCTGCATGTCCCCCCGGCTCCCGCGCCCGCCCTCCGCTCGGTCGTCACCGCGCTCTCCTCCCCCACCGCGGTCCACGAGGCCCGAACTCCCGCCCTGCTCCGCGCCCAGGGCCCGGCAACGCCCGAGCTGCCGCTGCCCGTGCATGTGCTGGACCGGGTCACCGCCGACGGTGTGCCGGTCACCCGGCTGGCCGCGTGGCGGTTCCTGATCCGCTGCGGTGACCGGGCGGTGGCCGCGGCGGACACCATGCTGACGCCGGACGGCTGGGCCTTCTCGCACTTCTTCGAGGGCCCCTACATCGCCTCGACCGAGCGAGCGCTGCGCCAGGCCGAGTCGGTGCCGCAGCCCTACCAGCCGCGCCTGCTGTCCGTACCCGGCCTGTACATGCTCACGCTGTGGCTGCACGGCGACCGCGCCGCGGACCCGTCCGCCGGGCACCCCGCCCCGACGGACCTGCTGGTCCCCCTGGCGCCGGCACCGCCCGGCATCGCGGCCCACCGGGCCCACCGGGTGGCCGACCTGCTCCCGGTCCTCAGCCACCGGGTCACGCCGACGCGACTGCTGCGCTCCCCCGCCTGACCGAACGGCCCGCAGTGCCGGTGCGCGTCACGCCCTCATGACCCGTGCTCGTACGAGCATTTCACTGCTCGTACGAGCCGGGCTAGCCCTTTCCGGCCATGCCGAACCATCCGAAGTGACAGCGCACTTGAAATGAACCGCCCGCGCGGGTGATGCGTCATCAATCTGTAAGACCCAGTGCCGTGAAATCCCTGCGGATCGGCACCCGTAGGGCAACACTGGTTTCACACCGACGTATTGCAAACGGGGGCGGCCATGAACATCACGACAGAGCGAAAGATCCCTTCCATGTGCCAGCACCAGCCACCGTGCCCGTCCGCCGAGTCCGCCGACCGGGAGTCCGCCCGCCTCGTGGCGCACCACCCGGAGCAGGGCTGGAGCCTGCTGTGCAACGGCATCGTGCTCTTCGAGGACACCGGTGAGCTGCTGCCGGACGGCCGGGTCATCGCGCCGCACCGACCGCTCGGTGCCGGCCAGGTGATGACGGCCGCCTGAGCACCGGCCGGGCGGCGCGCGACACCGTCCGGCGAACCCCGGGGCCGCCCGCAGGCACTCCCTGCGGACCGGCCCCGCTGCGTGTCCGGGGCCGGTCACTCACCGTGGCCCCCAGGGAACACCGGCGGTTCACCCCTTCGTGGCACCGGCGGTGAGGCCTCCGACGAGCTGGCGTTCGGCGACCGAGTAGAAGGCGAGCGCGGGGACCATCGCGAGGACCAGGTAGGCGAAGACCCGGGCGGTGTCCGCGGAGTACTGGCCCTGGAACTGCTGCACCCCGATCGGGATGGTCCACCAGGTGGAGTCGGTGAACACCAGCAGCGGCAGAAAGAAGTTGTTCCAGCTGGTGACCACCGCGAGGACCGAGACGGTGCCGAGCGCGGGCCGGGCCATCGGCAGCAGCACCCGCCAGAAGAAGCCGAACGGGCCGCAGCCGTCGAGGGTGGCCGCCTCCTCCAGCTCGCCGGGGATCTGCCGGAAGAAGCCGCGCAGGATGATGATGGTCATCGGCAGCCCGAAGGCGGCCTGCGGCAGGATCACACCGAGCGGGTTGTCCAGCAGGCCCAGCGCGCGCAGCAGCAGGAACAGGGGCAGCGCGGCCACCGCGAACGGGAACATCAGCCCCATGGTGAACAGAGTGAAGAACAGCTCCCGCCCGCGGAAGGCGAACCGGGCGAAGGAGAAGGCGGCGAGCGCGGACACCGCGACGACGAGCACGGTGGTGGCCACCGCGATCAGCGTGCTGTTGCCCACCAGCCGCCAGAAGGAACCGGACCCCAGGATGCCGGTGTAGTTGGCCCCCACCCATGGGTCCGGCAGCCCGACGGGGTTGTCCGAGAGCTGGTCGGTGGACTTGAACCCGGACAGGACGGCGTACAGCAGCGGTACGGCCATCACGGCGCCGACCGTGACCAGGACGGCGTGCAGGGGCAGGGTGCGCAGCCTCCGCCTGCCGGGGGCCGGTTTCGGAGCGAGCGTCACTTCCCGCCTCCTCGCATGGTCGTGGTGGCTCCTTCCAGGTCGCGCCGGAGCACGAACCGCTGGTAGGCGAGGGCGAAGACGAGGCTGATGCCGAACATGACCACGCTGATCGCGCTGGCGTAGCCGACCTGGTAGCGCTGGAAGCCGAACTGGAACATGGTCACGGCCATGGTCTCGGAGTGATGGTCGGGTCCGCCCTGGGTGACCACCCAGACCAGGTCGAACAGCTGGATGGCGCCGATGACCGACAGGAAGACGCTGATGCGCAGCGTCGGGGCCAGCAGGGGCAGGGTGACGTTGCGGAAGCGCTGCCAGGCGTTCGCGCCGTCGATCAGCGCCGCCTCGTTCAACTCGGCCGGGATGGACTGCAGCCCGGCGAGGTAGAGCATCATGTGGAAGCCGAAGTACTTCCAGGTCATGACCAGGAACAGGGTCGCCATGACCATGGACGGGTCGGCGAACCACTCGCCGCCCAGCCCGTCCAGACCGACACCGCCCAGGATCCGGTCGGCGAGGCCGTCGCCGGGGGCGAAGATCATGGCGAACAGCACGCCGGTGATGGCCTCGGAGAGCACGTACGGCGCGAAGAACAGCATCCGGTACACCGCCCGGCCGCGCACCCGCTGGTTCAGCAGCACCGCCATGGCGAGCGCGAACGGCAGTTGCAGGGCGAGGGAGAGCACCACCAGGACGAGACAGCGCCACAGGTCGCCGAGGAACACCGGATCGGCGAACAGCCGGCTGAAGTTCTCCACGCCGATGAAGTCGGAGGGCATGCCGAAGCCGCCCCAGCGGAAGAACGCGGCGTAGAGGGCGAACAGGATCGGCAGCAGGACGAGGACCAGGAACAGCACCAGGGCCGGCAGCTGGAAACCGACCGCGGTGAACCAGTGAGCCGCGCGGCGCCGGGACCGCTCCCGGACCGCGGCGGGGGACGGGGGAGGCGGGCCGGCCTCGGGCCCGGTCCGCTTGTCCGGCAGGAAGGTGGAGGTCATCGGCGGCTACTGCGCTTCCTTCGCGGTCTGCGTGATCGACTCGGTGACCTGCTCGGGGGACTTGGAACCGGCGATGAGCGCGGCGACGCTGTCGTTGACCTCCTGGCCGAGGGCGGGCGCGTAGGCCTGGTCGAGGTAGAGCTGGAAGCCGGTGGCGCCCTTCAGCTGCTTCTGGACGGCGATGAGGTTGGGGTCGGTGAGCGCGTCCTCGGCGGCCGGGACCACGGGGAGCACACCGGTCTCCTTCACCAGTTTGCGGTCGGTGGCGGCCGAGGCGAAGAACTCCAGGAAGTCGACCGCGGCCTGCGGGGCGCCGCGGCGCAGGGCGTGCCCGCCGCCCCCGCCGAACACCTCGCTGACGGCCCCCTTGCCGCCCTCGACGGCGGGGAACGGGAAGAAGCCGAGATCGTCGCCGAGCCCCTTGCCCGCGTCGGCCTGCACCACCGGGGCCCACTGGCCCATCAGCTCCATCGCCGCCTTGCCGTTGCCGACCGCCGCGGCCTGGCCGGTGGGCGTGGAATAGGCGGCGCCCAGGAAGCCCTTCTGGAACGGCCGAAGTTCGACCAGCTCCTCCAGGTGGCGTCCGGCCGCGACGAACCCGGGCCCGGTGAAGTCCTGGTCCTCGGCGGCCTTCTCCAGGGCGTCGGCACCGGCGGTGCGCATGGCGAGGTAGGCCCAGTAGTACATGCCGGGCCACTTCTCCTTGCCGGCCAGGGCAATGGGGGTGATGTCCTCGGCCTTCAGCGCGCGCACGGCGTCCAGGAAGCCGCTCCACGTGGTGGGCGGGGAGCCGATGCCCGCCTTCGCGAAGTGCGCCTTGTTGTACCAGAAGCCGACCATGCCGATGTCGAACGGGATGCCGTACACCTTCTCGTCGATCAGGTACGGCTCCTTGGCGACCGGGAGCAGGCCGTCCGCCCACTCCTTCGTGCGGTCCGTGAGGTCCTCGACGAGTCCGGCGTCGACCTGCTGCCGCAGTACGCCGCCGCCCCAGGTGTGGAAGATGTCCGGGAGCTTTCCGGAGGCGGTGAGCGCCGTCATCTTCGACTTGTAGGCGTCGTTCTCCAGCTGGACGATCTTGACCTTCACCTTGGGGTTCTGTGCCTCGAACTCCTTGGCGAGGGCGGCCCAGACGTCCTTGGTCGGCTGGGTGGTGGAGATGTTCCACCACTCGATGGTGGTCGTCCCCGACGCCCCTCCGTCCGAGTCACCGCCACAGCCGCTGAGTGCCGTCATGCCCAGGCCGGCCGCGGCGGAGGCCGCCAGGAAGCCGCGGCGGGACAGTGCCGGGTCGCCCATTGTGTGCTCCTCGAAGAGTCTCGAAAGTTTCGGAGTCAATCCAGAAAGCTGCGTTGCTGCCGCACCCTAAAGACAGCCCGTGAAGGGTGGCAACCCCTCGGGCGAAACCAATCCGCGACGGAGGCACGCAGGGCTGACTACGGACACGCGTCCGCCGTCCATTCAGGGGCGGCAACGGTCCCGAAACTTTCGACTAAACAATCGATCGTTACGAAGCGATCCGCAGAGAGCGGCTGAAGTGTGGAGCGTGCGGCCTGCGCCCCGCGAGCGTGCGCTCCCCGGCACCCGGCCTATCGTGACCGGCATGCAGTCCTACACGATCGGCCAGGCGGCGCGGCTGCTCGGCGTCAGCCCGGACACCGCACGCCGCTGGGCGGACGCGGGCCGGATCACCACACACCGCGACGACAGCGGGCGGCGGCTCATCGACGGCCGGGACCTGGCCGCGTTCTCGGTCGAACTGGCCGGCTCGGGCGCGGACGAGGACACCCCGTACACCTCGGTCCGCAACTCCTTCCCCGGCATCGTGACCGCCATCAAGCTCGGCGACGTCGCCGCCCAGGTCGAGATCCAGGCCGGTCCGCACCGACTGGTCTCCCTGCTGACCCGGGAAGCCGTCGAGGAACTCGGCCTGGAGGTCGGCGTGGAGGCGACCGCCCGCGTGAAGTCGACGAACGTCCACATCGACCGCGCCTGACGCACAACGGGTCATCCGTAGGAACGCACATGCGGCCCCTGTGACCTCTTGGGCTGGCTCATGCGATGCGACAGCAGACTTACCCCTCGCAGATGCGGAAGTATGATCGACGCATCGGAGGAGACCTGCGGAGCGCCCCGGCCGGAAGGGCTCGGCCGCCTCGCCCCCGGGCTCCCCAAGGACGTAGAGGAGTGGCCCCGTGACGACCCGATCCACAGGCCGGACGCACCGCACCCGCCGGACGCTGCGGCCCGCCGTGGTGGGAGCCGCCGCGCTGCTGACCCTGAGCGCCTGCTCCTCGTCCGGCCCGGGCCCCGCCGCCGCTTCCGGTTCCGGCGGCTCGTCCGCGCACCTCTCCGGCACGGTCACGGTCTTCGCCGCCGCCTCGCTCAAGGAGAGCTTCGGCGCGCTCGGCAGGCAGTTCGAGAAGGAGCACCCCGGCACCGAGGTCGCCTTCAACTTCAACGGCAGTGACAGCCTGGCCGCCGGCATCACCAGCGGCGCCCCGGCGGATGTGTTCGCCGCCGCCAGCCCGAGGACGATGAAGACCGTCACCGACGCCGGCGACACGGCCGGCGCGCCGGTCACCTTCGCCCGCAACCAGCTGCAGATCGCCACCCTGCCGGGCAACCCCGACCGGATCTCCTCCCTCGACGACCTCGCCGGGCCCGGCCTGAAGGTCGTGCTGTGCGACAGGACGGTGCCCTGCGGCTCGGCCGCGCAGAAGGCGCTGGAGGCCGGCGGCGTCCAGCTCACGCCGGTCTCCTACGAGGAGGACGTCAAGGCCGCCCTGACGAAGGTCGAGCTGAAGGAGGCCGACGCCGCCCTTGTCTACCGGACCGACGTCACGGCGGCCGGGGACAAGGTGGAGGGCGTGTCCTTCCCCGAAGCGGCCGAGGCCGTCAACGACTATCCGATCGCCCCGCTCAAGAACGGCCCCAACCCCGAGGCGGCACAGGCCTTCATCGACCTGGTTCGCTCCGCCGAGGGCCAGAGGGTGCTGGGCGAAGCCGGGTTCCTGAAGCCGTGACCGCCACCGGGCCCAAGCGCCGCGGCGGCCGGACGGGCGGAAGCGGCCGGATGAGCACAGTCGGCCGGGGAGCGCCGCTGCCCCTGCTGGTCCCGGCGGTCGTCGGCCTGGCCTTCCTGCTGCTGCCGCTGATCGCCCTGCTCGTCCGGGCCCCGTGGACCAGCCTGCCGGAGCAGCTGACCAGCGCGGAGGTGTGGCAGGCCCTGCGGCTGTCACTGGTGTGCGCCACGTCGGCGACGGTACTGAGCCTGCTCATCGGCGTCCCGCTGGCCTGGCTGCTGGCCCGCACCGACTTCCCCGGCCGCGGCTTCGTGCGCGCCCTGGTGACCCTGCCGCTGGTGCTGCCCCCGGTGGTCGGCGGTGTCGCGCTGCTGCTCGCGTTCGGCCGCAACGGCGTCGTCGGGCAGTACCTGGACGCCTGGTTCGGCGTCACGCTGCCGTTCACCACCACCGGTGTCGTCCTCGCCGAGACCTTCGTGGCGATGCCCTTCCTCGTCATCAGCGTGGAGGGCACCCTGCGGGCCGCCGACCCGCGCTACGAGGAGGCCGCCACCACCCTCGGCGCCTCCCGCTTCACCGCGTTCCGCCGCGTCACACTGCCGCTCATCGCGCCGGGCGTCGCGGCGGGCGCGGTGCTGGCGTGGGCGCGCGCCCTGGGCGAGTTCGGCGCGACGATCACCTTCGCCGGGAACTTCCCGGGCCGTACCCAGACCATGCCGCTCGCCGTCTACCTCGCCCTGCAGAACGACCCGGCCGCGGCGATCGCCCTCAGCCTGGTGCTGCTGGCCGTCTCCATCGCCGTCCTGGCCGGGCTGCGCGACCGCTGGATGACCACCTCATGACCCGGCCCCGCCCCCTCACCGCCGATCCCGCGGGCACCGCCCCGCACGCCGAGGGCCTCGACGCCCGCCTGGTCGTCGACCGCGGCGCCTTCCGCCTCGACGTCACCCTGACCGCGGCCCCCGGCGACGTCGTCGCCCTGCTCGGCCCCAACGGCGCCGGCAAGACCACCGCCCTGCGCGCACTGGCCGGTCTCGTACCGCTCTCGGACGGCCACCTGCGTCTGGACGGCACCGACCTGGACCGTACGCCGCCCGAGTCCCGGCCGGTCGGCGTCGTCTTCCAGGACTACCTGCTCTTCCCGCACCTCAGCGCGCTCGACAACGTGGCCTTCGGGCCGCGCTGCCGGGGCGCGGGCAAGGCGGCGGCCCGGGCGCAGGCGGCCGCCTGGCTGGACCGGATGGGGCTGGCCGAGCACGCCGGCGCCAGGCCGCGCCGTCTCTCCGGCGGGCAGGCCCAGCGCGTCGCCCTGGCCCGCGCCCTGGCCACCCACCCCCGGCTGCTGCTCCTGGACGAGCCGCTCGCCGCGCTGGACGCCCGCACCCGCCTGGAGGTGCGTGCTCAGCTCCGGCGCCACCTGGCCGAGTTCGAGGCGGTCGCCGTCCTGGTCACACACGATCCGCTGGACGCCATGGTGCTGGCCGACCGGCTGGTCGTCGTGGAGCACGGCCACATCGTCCAGGAGGGCGCCCCGGCCGACATCGCCCGCCGGCCGCGCACCGACTACATCGCCCAGCTGGTCGGCCTCAACCTCTACCGGGGGCGGGCGGAGGGGCACACCGTCCGGCTGGACGCGGGCCCCGCCATCACCACCACCGAAAACCTCACCGGCCCGGTCTTCGTGGCCTTCCCGCCCGGCGCGGTCACCCTGTACGGGGAGCGCCCCGCCGGTTCCAGCGCCCGCAACCTGTGGCGCTGCGAGGTCGCCGGCCTGGAGACCCACGGCGACCGGATCCGCGCCGACCTCACCGGCGACCTGGGCCTCGCCGCCGACCTCACCACCGTCGCCGCGGCGGAACTCGGCCTCCATCCGGGCGCGCGAGTGTGGGCGACGGTCAAAGCGACGCAGACACACGCATACCCGGCGTAAGGCGGCGCACGGCACTCACCGGGCTACCGTGCCGCCATGAGCCTGAGCATCCGCAACCAGCTCCCCGGCACCGTCACCGCCGTC
Source organism: Streptomyces hamibioticus (assembly GCF_047946815.1). NCBI lineage: Bacteria > Bacillati > Actinomycetota > Actinomycetes > Kitasatosporales > Streptomycetaceae > Streptomyces > Streptomyces hamibioticus. The sequence goes on along the minus strand of NZ_JBKKQY010000001.1, from coordinate 6,429,173 downwards.
ACCCCGGGCGAGGCCATGGCGACGGTCATGGTCCGCCTCACCGGCGGCCAGGACCTCACCGCGGCGATCACCCGCGACGCCGCCGACGACCTCGGTCTTCGACCGGGCACCGCCGTACGCGCCCTGGTGAAGTCGACGGAGGTCTCGCTGGCCACCGCCCCCGTCGAGGGCCTGTCCATCCGCAACCGGCTCCCCGGCACGGTCACCGGCCTGGCCCCCGGCGACGCGATGGCGTCCGTACGGATCGCCGTGGAGGGCGGCGAGCTGACCGCCGCGATCACCAGGGACGCCGCCGACGACCTGGGGCTGTCGACCGGCAGCTCCGTCGTCGCCCTGATCAAGTCCACCGAGGTGTCGCTGGCGGCGGTATGACGAAAGGGCCCCGCCCACCGGCGAGGCCCTTCCTTCCGTACCTCGGTCAGTCCTCGTACGCGTCCAGCGGCGGGCAGGAGCAGACCAGGTTCCGGTCGCCGAAGGCCTGGTCGATCCGGCGCACCGGCGGCCAGTACTTGTCGGCGGCGGACACCCCGGCCGGGAAGACGGCCTCCTCACGGGTGTACGCGTGCTCCCAGTCACCGCTCAGCGCGCCGGCGGTGTGCGGCGCGCCCCGCAGCGGGTTGTCCTCCGCGGGCCACTCGCCGGAGGCGACCTTCTCGATCTCCGCGCGGATGGCGATCATCGTCTCGCAGAACCGGTCGAGCTCGGCGAGGTCCTCGGACTCGGTCGGCTCGATCATCAGCGTCCCGGCGACGGGGAACGACATCGTCGGCGCGTGGAAGCCGTAGTCGATCAGCCGCTTGGCGACGTCGTCGACGCTCACACCGGTCGCCTTGGTCAGCGGGCGCAGGTCGATGATGCACTCGTGCGCGACCAGTCCGCCGGGGCCGGTGTAGAGCACCGGGTAGTGCGGCTCCAGCCGCTTGGCGATGTAGTTGGCGGACAGCACGGCGACCTGCGTGGCCCGCTTGAGCCCCTCACCGCCCATGAGACGGACGTACGCCCAGGAGATGGGCAGGATGCCCGCCGAGCCCCAGGGAGCCGCGGAGATGGGCCCCACGCCGGTCTCCGGGACGGCCGCGGGCTGCAGCGGGTGGTTGGGCAGGTAGGGCGCCAGGTGCGACCGTACGGCCACCGGGCCGACGCCGGGGCCGCCGCCGCCGTGCGGGATGCAGAAGGTCTTGTGCAGGTTCAGGTGCGAGACGTCGCCGCCGAAGTGGCCCGGCTTGGCGACGCCCACCAGCGCGTTGAGGTTGGCGCCGTCGACGTAGACCTGGCCGCCCGCGTCGTGCACCCGGGCGCAGATGTCGGCGACGTGCTCCTCGAACACGCCGTGCGTGGACGGGTAGGTGATCATCAGCACGGCCAGTTCGTCGCGGTGCTGCTCGATCTTGGCCCGCAGGTCCTCGATGTCGATCTCGCCGTCCTCGGCGGTCCTGACGACGACGACCTTCATGCCGGCCATCACGGCGCTGGCCGCGTTGGTGCCGTGCGCGGAGGACGGGATCAGGCACACCGTGCGCTGCTCGTCGCCGTTGGCGCGGTGGTAGCCGCGGACGGCGAGCAGACCGGCCAGCTCACCCTGCGACCCGGCGTTGGGCTGGAGGGAGACCTTGTCGTAGCCGGTGACCTCGGCGAGACGTTCCTCCAGCTCGCGGATGAGCGTGAGGTAGCCCTGGGCCTGCTCGGCGGGCGCGAAGGGGTGCAGCTGCCCGAACTCCGGCCAGGTGACCGGCTCCATCTCGGTGGTCGCGTTGAGCTTCATGGTGCAGGAGCCCAGCGGGATCATGCCGCGGTCCAGCGCGTAGTCGCGGTCGGCGAGGCGGCGCAGGTAGCGCAGCATCGCGGTCTCGGAGCGGTACTGGTGGAAGACCGGGTGGGTGAGGTAGTCGTCGGTCCGCAGCAGCGCCTCGGGCAGGGCGTCCTCGGTCGCCGCGTCCAGCGCCTCGATGTCGCCCTCGACGCCGAACGCCGACCACACGGCGCCGACCTGGGCGCGCAGGGTGGTCTCGTCGCAGGCGAAGGAGACGTGGTCGGCGTCGACCAGCCGCAGGTTGACGCCGTTGTCGCGGGCGGCGGCGACGACCTCGGCGGCCCGGCCCGGCACCCGGGCGGTGACCGTGTCGAACCAGGCGCCGTGGACGATCTCCACACCGGCGGCCGTCAGGCCCGCGGCGAGGACCGTGGCGTAGCGGTGGGTGCGGCGCGCGATGGTCTTCAGCCCCTCGGGACCGTGGTAGACGGCGTACATACCGGCCATCACGGCGAGCAGCACCTGCGCGGTGCAGATGTTGCTGGTGGCCTTCTCGCGGCGGATGTGCTGCTCACGCGTCTGCAGGGCGAGGCGGTAGGCCTTGTCGCCGTCGGCGTCCACGGAGACGCCCACGAGGCGGCCGGGCAGACTGCGGGCCATCTTGTCGTGGACGGCCATGTAGCCGGCGTGCGGCCCGCCGAAGCCCATCGGCACGCCGAAGCGCTGGGTGGTGCCGACGGCGATGTCCGCGCCCAGCTCGCCGGGCGACTTCAGCAGCGTGAGCGCGAGCAGGTCGGCGGCGACGGTGACGAGCGCGCCCAGCTCGTGCGCCTGGTCGATGACCGGCTTGATGTCGCGTACGGCACCGGAGGCGCCCGGGTACTGGATCAGGACGCCGTTGATCTCCCGCTCGGCGACCTCGGCCGGGATGCCCTCGCTCAGGTCGGCGACGACGACCTCGACGCCGGTCGGCTCGGCGCGGGTCCGGATGACCGCGATGGTCTGCGGCAGCGCGTCCGCGTCGACCAGGAACAGGCCCTTCTTGTTCTTGCCCATGCGCCGGGACAGGGCCATGGCCTCGGCGGCCGCGGTGCCCTCGTCCAGCAGTGAGGCGCCGGAGGTGGGCAGGCCCGTGAGGTCGGCGACCATGGTCTGGAAGTTCAGCAGGGCCTCCAGGCGGCCCTGGGAGATCTCCGGCTGGTACGGCGTGTACGCGGTGTACCAGGCCGGGTTCTCCATGACGTTGCGCAGGACGACGGGCGGGGTGAACGTCCCGTAGTAGCCGAGGCCGATCATGGAGTCGAGGACCTGGTTGCGGTCGGCGAGGGAACGCAGCTCGGCCAGCACCTCGGGCTCGGTGCGGGCGCCCGGCAGGTCCAGCGCCTCGGCGTTCTTGATCACATCCGGCACCGCGGCGGCGGTCAGCTCGTCGAGCGAGCCGTAACCGACCTGCGCGAGCATCTTGGCCCGGGCCTCGTGGTCGGGGCCGATGTGGCGCTGCTCGAAGGGCGTTCCCTGTTCGAGCTCGGAGAGCGGGGTGCGATGGGCGGTCATTGCGGAGGCCTCCTGGTCTGACGACCTTCGAGGGGCACCACGGCACGGGTACCCGGACGGCCTCCCCCTCTGTCATCTCGACCTGAGAGCTTCACCGGGCCGCCCGAGGGCTCCCGGCTTTCACCGTCGGTGAGAGCGGAAGCCGTCGACACCCGCTCTGCTTTCCAGAGTGACCTCGTCCGTGCGGTACAGGGGCCTGAGAGATTCCGGGGAGGATTTGCTCCTTCGGCGCCTCCGATGGAGTTCGGAGGACTCTCCCGCACAGGGTCAGCAGCCGTTGTCAGCCTACCAGCGAGGTCAACGCCCCCACCTTCGAGTGGCCGCCATCACGAATGTGCCGTTTTGTAGTGCTTACGGATGATTTACCGGATGGTTTGCGACCACGTGGAGGGACCGTGCGCACCGACATCGATCCGCGCAACCTGATCGGCCGCAAGGCGTTCGACCGCAACGGCACCAAGCTCGGCACCATCGACGAGGTCTACCTCGACGACGCCACCGGCGTTCCCGAATGGGCGGCCATACGCACCGGCCTGTTCAGCAGGGACGCCTTCGTCCCTCTCGAGCCCAGCGAGCTGGTCGACGGCACCCTGCGCGTGCCCTTCGACCGGGCGCTGATCAAGGAGGCCCCCGACTTCGGCGTCGGCCGGCACCTGTCTCCCGAGCAGGAACTCCAGCTCTACCACCACTACGGTCTCGACGTGGCGGCCCCTCCCCCGCCGCCCGACCGCGACTTCGGCAAGCTGGCGGGCTCCGAGGAGGCCTGACCGACCGGCGGCCGGATGCCGGGCGCCGCGGGTCTTCGCTGCGCCGACGCCGGCGGGCCCACCAGCGGCAACGGCTCCGCCGGCGCCAGCTCGGGGTCGTCGACCCGGAAGGTGCGCACCCGCCCCGGCTCCGAGCCGGGCGTCTCGAAGCGCACGGTGACCCTCCCGAGGCCGCTGCCCTGCACCCACCCGTGTCCGTGGACGGCGTGCCGCACATCGTGCCCGGAGGGCCAGCGGCGCTCGGCGGGCGGCTGCCGCGGCTCCTCGGCGGGCTCGGCGTCCGGCTCCTCGGCGAGTTCCTCCGCCCGCTCCCCCGCCGCCTGCGCGAACAGGTCCTCCTGCGTGTAGTCGGCGAGCCCGCTGACGCCGACCCCGAGCAGCCGCACACCGCCCGTGGTGTCCACCGAGTCCAGCAGCCGCGCCGCCGCGTCCCGGATCACCGACGGGTCGTCGGTGGGCCCGCGCAGGGTCTCGGACCGGGTCAGGGTGGAGAAGTCGTAGCGCCGCACCTTGAGCACGATGGTGCGCCCCGACAGCCCGGCCCCGCGCAGCCGCCGCACACACCGGTCGGCCAGCCGCCGCACCTCCAGGCCGACCCGTGTCCGGTCGTGGATGTCGACGTCGTAGGTGTCCTCCACCGACACCGACTTCGTCTCCCGCTCCGCCACCACCGGCCGGTCGTCGCGGGCCAGCGCCATGGCGTACAGCCCGTGCCCGTGGGCCTTGCCGAGCAGCCGGACCAGCTCGTCCTCGCCCGCCTCGACGATCTCGTCGACCGTGGTGATGCCGGCCCGCCGCAGATGGTCGCCCGTCGCCGGTCCCACCCCGGGCAGCGTCCGCACGGACATGGGGCCCAGCAGCGCCCGCTCGGTGCCCGGCTCGATCAGGACCAGCCCGTCGGGCTTGGCCTGCTCCGACGCGATCTTGGCGAGCATCTTGGAGGCGGCCAGTCCGACCGAGCCCGAGAGCCCGGTCACGGCCCGGATGTCCGCGCGCAGCCTGGCCCCGGCCAGCCGCGCCGACTCCGCGTCCCAGGCCGCCCCGCCGGCCTCCAGGTCCACGAACGCCTCGTCCAGGCTCAGCGGCTCCACCAGCGGCGACAGCGCCCGCAGCAGCTCCATCACCTGCTCGCTGATCGACCGGTAGAGGGCGCCGCGCGGCACCAGATAGGCGGCGTTCGGCGCGAGGCGCCGGGCCTGCGCCATGGGCATCGCCGAGTGGACGCCGAAGACCCGTGCCTCGTACGAGGCGGTGGCGACCACTCCGCGGGGCCCGAGCCCGCCCACGACGACGGCCTTGCCACGCAGGCTCGGCTTGGACGCCTGCTCCACCGAGGCGAAGAAGGCATCCATGTCGAGATGCAGAATCGTGGGCGCGGTCCTCACATCTCCGATGCTGCCCTACGCCACTGACAACGCCCTGTCCCCGGGCCGGGGAATTCGCCCGCGGACCGGGGAGCCAGGGTGGTTCGGGGCGGTTCAGACCGCCCGGTTGCGCCGCCGGGCCAGCTCGTCCGCCGGATTGTGTCCGACCAGGGTCTCTCCGGTGTCGATCCGCTCGCCGTGCAACTGCGACAACGCGCTCTCCACGTCCCGCCACACCACACCCACGGCGATGCCGAAGACGCCCTGTCCGCCCTGGAGCAGGGCGTGCACCTCGTCCGGCGACGTGCACTCGTACACGGTGGCGCCGTCGCTCATCAGCGTCATCCGCTCCAGGTCGCGGAAGCCGCGCTCCCTCAGGTGCTGGACGGCGGTGCGGATGTTCTGCAGCGACACCCCGGTGTCGAGGAACCGCTTGACGATCTTCAGGACGACGACGTCACGGAAGCTGTACAGGCGTTGCGTCCCGGAGCCGTAGGCCGGTCGCACGCTCGGTTCGACCAGTCCGGTGCGGGCCCAGTAGTCCAGCTGCCGGTAGGTGATACCAGCCGCCGCGCAGGCCGTCGGGCCTCGGTAGCCGATCTGCTCGGACGCCATGGACGTCGCCCCTCCGCTGCTCGGCATGACCGTGGGACGCTGCGGAACGTGATCGGCCGCGCCGTTGGGAAGCCGGTACGGGCCACTCGACCCGAGACTGCGTCCGGGGGCACCCCCAGCCGTACCGTCGCCGCTGATTCTCACGCCGACCTCCGTCCTTGACCTGCCTCCTCGACGGTAGGCAGTCACCAAGGGTGCGTCAACGATCGCCACACTCGGCACGCCGAGTGATAATCACCCTACGAGTGGTTTGCCGTGTCCCACCGCGGGGTAAGGCTAGCCGAATGCGCTCGTGAGGTGCGTCATTGATTGCTGCTGCCGAAGTCCTCCGGTGAGATCTGGTCGAGGAACTCGCGGAACTTCTCGACCTCGTCCTCCTGCTCGTCCGGGATCGCGATACCGGCGTCGTCGAGCACCGTGTCGCTGCCGTAGATCGGCGTTCCGGTGCGCAGCGCCAGCGCTATGGCGTCGGACGGACGGGCGCTCACCTCGACACCGCTGGCGAAGACCAGCTCGGCGTAGAAGACCCCCTCACGCAGGTCGGTGATGCGTACCTCGGTGAGCTCCTGGCCGACGGCTTCCAGCACGTCCTTGAACAGGTCGTGGGTCAGCGGCCGGGCGGGAGCCATGCCCTGCTGGGCGAAGGCGATCGCCGTCGCCTCCCCCGGGCCGATCCAGATGGGGAGGTAACGGTCGCCTCCCACTTCGCGCAGCAGCACGATCGGTTGGTTGGAGGGCATCTCGACCCGGACACCTACGACATCGAGCTCGTTCACACAGCAACCCTAGGCCGTGCTCGGGACGTTTGGGTAGTCGAGCAGGGAACGGGTGGCCGATCCGGCCCCCCACCGCCACCCGATTCAGGGCAGGCGCACGCCCAGCGCGCTCTGCACGAGCGCCGCGTGCAGCTTCACGGCCAGCCCCGCCAGCTCCTTGGCCCGGGCTTCCGCGTGCGCCCTGGTCTGCGGGTTCCGGTGGCGCTTCAGCGGGGCCACCACCTGGTCCACCAGCCCGGCCTCCCGGTCGGCGGCGGCCTTCATCACCCGCAGATGGCGTGGTTCGATCCCGAACCGTCCCAGTTCGACGACGAGCGAGGCCACCGTGACGGACTCCGCGTCGTAGGCGCCGTCGGACAGCGGAGTGATCAGCCCGTAGGACTCCCACTCGTGCAGTTGCTGCTCCCCTATGCCGGCCGCGGCCAGCAGCTCCGACCGCCCGATCCGGGCCGCCGTGGGCCCGTCCCCGGCCCCCGCCGGAGCCTCCCCGTCCCGCTGGCGGCCGAGCGCCGGCAGCGGGACCGCCTCGCCCCGCTCCATGGCGTCCAGGTGCTCGCGGATGACCTTGAGCGGCAGATAGTGGTCCCGCTGCATCCGCAGCACATGGCCGAGGCGCTCGACGTCGTGGGCGCTGAACTTGCGGTACCCGGCCGGGGTCCGCTGTGGCTCGACCAGGCCCTCGGACTCCAGAAAACGGATCTTGGAGATGGTGATGTCGGGAAACTCGTCGCGCAGCACGTTCAGCACCGTGCCGATGCTCATCAGCCCACTGTCCGTGGCGGCGGTACCGTGCCCGGCCCCGCCGCTCGGTGTTTGAAGCATGGACCTTCCCTGGGGTCCCCCCGGAGCGTGTCCGGGGGACGGTCAGTAGCCCCGCTGGCTCGCGTAGAACACCAGCCGGTACTTGCCGATCTGCACCTCGTCTCCATTCGACAGGGCGACCTGGTCGATCCGCTCGCGGTTGACGTACGTGCCGTTCAGGCTGCCGACGTCGGCCACCGTGAAGGTGCCGTCCGCGCCGCGGCGGAACTCCACGTGCCGTCGGGAGACCGTCACGTCGTCCAGGAAGATGTCGCTCTGCGGGTGCCGCCCGGCCGTGGTCAGCTCGCCGTCCAGCAGGAAGCGGCTCCCCGCGTTCGGACCGCGCCGCACGACCAAAAGCGCGGAGCCCATCGGCAGGGCCTCGACCGCCGCCTGTGCCTCGGGCGAGAGCGTCGGCACCGGCGTCTGGCCGGTGGCCTCGGCGTCGTAGGCCTCGAGGCCCGAGATGGAGATCGTGGACGTCGTCTCGGACGAACGCTCCGCCGCAACGCCCGGGCGCAGCGGCGCGCCGCAGTTGGAGCAGAAGCGGCTGTTCTCCGCGTTGCGGTTACCGCACCTCGTACAGACCAGGGCCGACATGGACGGATCCTCCTGCCGCGGCTGCCCCGCCGGGACATTGGACGCGTACGGATCTGGGCTGAACCCTCCACCCGTACTTGAGGTTGACGGTTGCCCGAAACCTATGCCGCCGGACTGTGCAGGGTCAACCGACGGCGCGCCCTGACCACCGGAAATGTCACCGCCCGGACCAGCCACCTGGTCGCGGAAGAGCGGGCGCCCGCCTTCCGCGTCGGGCTGTGCGCGATGACGAGCGGTCGCGTTGTCGCGTCCCTCTCGCGCGCTCTTGCCGAACAACTTCGCAAACAACTTCACGGGCGATTCCCCTTGACCGAAACAGACCCGCCCGTGGGGCAGGACGAACCCTCACTGAACCTACCGGCCGACCCGGACATCCTCACAACGTCCGTCTCCACCAGACAGTTTCCATCACGCACCACCCAATCGGTGCGCCGACCCCCCGCAACCTCATGCCCTCGTCGGACGGCCCCCATGCGCCCCCGGTTCACTGGGAGGACGACCGAGCGTAGTCAGGCCGCTTCGCCGCTCGCAAGGCGTCCACGACGATCTTGCTCGACCGCTCAACAGTAACGGTGGCCTGTTCCTTCTCGAGAGTCTGCACCACGCCTCCGGGGATGTTGAGCGCCGGCTCCAGGTCCTGCGGCTTGCCGATGACCTGGAAACGATAGGGGGCGTTGATCTTGTTCCCGTCGACGCTCACATCGCCGCCCGAGTCGGTCAGATAGGTGCTCGCGACGACCCGCACACCATTCACCTGGATGGCTTCCGCGCCGGCCGCGCGCAGCTCCTGGATCGCGTCGAGCAGCATGTCCGCCTCGACCGTCCCCTTCGTGTCGTCGATCCTGATCGTGATGCCGGGCCCCTGCGCCGCCACCGTGCCCGCCAGGATGCCGAGTTGCCGCTCCTTCTCGAGCGTCTGTCTGCGCGCCTCCTCGGCCTGGTCGGAGCTGTTCTCCAGCTCTTGGCGCTGCTTCTCCAGGCCCTGCTTCTCGTCCTCAAGACGCTCCGAACGGTCGTCGAGTTCATCGAGGATGCGGACGAGATCCTCCTGTCGGGCGCCGCGCAGGGCGCTGTCGCCGTCGCTGTGCGACGCCACCTGGACGGCCAGCCCGAATCCGAGGCCGAACAGCAGGAGGGCGACGATGAGTTGGGCTCGGGTGACGCGCGGCGGCCACAGCCCCTTCACCAGTCGCTGGCGGCCGGTGAGCGCCGGCTGCGGCTCCTCCCCGGCGGCCTGCACGCCCTCCGGGGCCGGGCCGGGCGCCGCGGGCACCTCCTCGGGCAGCTCCTTGCGCAGCCCGCCGCCCGGTTTGCGGCCCTGGTCGTTGTCCTGGTCGTTCATCGGCCTCACGCCCGGAACACGTGCCGGCGGATCGCCGCGGCGTTGGAGAAGATCCGGATGCCGAGGACGACCACGACACCGGTGGACAGCTGGGCCCCCACGCCCAACTCGTCGCCGAGGAACACGATCAGCGCGGCCACGACCACGTTCGACAGGAACGACACCACGAAGACCTTGTCGTCGAAGATGCCGTCGAGCATGGCCCGCAGACCGCCGAACACGGCGTCGAGCGCCGCGACGACGGCGATGGGGAGGTAGGGCTCGACGGCCGCCGGAACCTCCGGCCGGACCAACAGCCCGGCCACGACTCCCACGACGAGGCCCAGTACGGCGATCACGATGTGCCCTTCTCGGTTTTCGGCTGCGCGGTACGGACGATCACACGCGGTGCGGCGGCCAGCTCGAGATCGTCCTCGGCGGAAATGCTGGTGCGGATTCCGTAGTTCTCCCGCAGGACATCCAGATACAGCCCGTCCGCGCTGTCCTGGAACCTGGTGGCGAGCCGCTCACCGTCCCCCACCGCCAGCACCGTGTACGGCGGCACCAGCGGCCTGTTGTCGACCAGTATGGCGTCACCGGCGGCCCTGATCGCGGACAGGGCGGTCAGCCGCTGCCCGTTGATGGAGATCGCCTCGGCGCCCGAGGCCCACAGCCCGTTCACCACCCGCTGCATGTCCCGGTCACGCACCCGACCGGTGTCGGAGAATCCGGAGGCGCCCCGCGGATTGCCGTCACCGCCCGCGCCGACGTCCTTGGCGTCGTCGACCACGAGCTTCACCCCGGGCCCGTGCACGGCGACGGCCCCCGCGAGGATGCCCACCAGGTCGGAGTGGCCACCGCCGCCGCTGCGCTCCAGCGCCTCGCGCTGCCGGGCGTTCACCTCCGCGCGGAGCTCGTCGATGCTTTCCTCGAGTTCGTCCGCGGTCTCGCTCTGTTCGTCGATACGGTCGATGAGCTCCTGGCGCTCCTTGGCCACGGTCGGGGCCGCGACCCGCGCCTGTGCCGCGCCGACCGTCACGACGAGGGCCGCGAGCACCAGCCCGACGGCCAGGCCGAGCTTGGCCCGCAGCGTCTTGGGCAGGCCACTCGCGCCCTCGGCCCGCTTCCGTGCGGCGGCTTCGGCGTAACCGTCGTCGAGGCTGTGATCCATGACGTTGGTGATCAACGACATGGATGCGTCAGGGCGGGCAGGCCGCGTGGATGTGCTCCGAACGGGGGGTTGCTGCGGCATGCCGCACATCGTCGCACGCCGCCGCCGCTACCTCCGAACGGCCCCACCGGCGTGCCGGACAGGCCCCCTCGGGGGCACTTGTCCGGCACGCGCGCGTGCTGCGTGGTTCAGCGGCCCGCGCTGTCCACCACGGCGGACCACTCGTCGAGCAGGGCCTGCGCGGAGGCGTCGTCGGGGCCCTCGGCCCACAGGTGGGTGACCGCCTCGGCCGGGTCGGGCAGCACCATCACCCAGCGCCCGTCGGACTCCACCACCCGCACACCGTCGGTGGTGTCCACGGAGCGGTCTCCGGCCGCCTCGACGACCCGCCGCATCACCAGGCCCTTGACGGCCCAGGGAGTGGCGAGATCGCGCTTGAGGACGTGTGCCCGCGGAATGCGCGCGTCGATCTGGCTGAGGGTGAGCTGCGTCCGCGCCACCAGCCCGATCAACCGCACGAAGGCCGCCGTACCGTCGTAGACGCTGCTGAACTCGGGGACGATGAAGCCGCCCTTGCCGTCGCCGCCGAAGATCGCACCTTCCTCGCCGCCGACCCGGGTCAGGTCGTCGGGAGAGGTCGTGGTCCACTCGACCTGGGTGCCGTGATAGGCGGCCACCTGCTCAGCGATCCTGGTGGTGGTCACCGGCAGCGCGACCCGGCCACTGCGCCGCTCTGCGGCGATCAGGTCCAGCATGACCAGCAGCGCCCGGTCGTCCTCGATGATGCGCCCCTTCTCGTCGACGAGCGAAAGCCGCTCGCCGACCGGGTCGAAGCGCACGCCGAACGCGGCCCTGGAGGACGCCACGATCTCGCCGAGACGCACCAGTCCCGACCGTCGCATGTCGGCCGTCTCCGTCGGCCTGGCCTCGTCGAGGCCGGGGTTGACGGTGAGCGAGTCGACACCGAGCTTGCCGAGCAGGCTGGGCAGCACGAGCCCGGCGCTGCCGTTCGAGGCGTCGACGACGACCTTGAGCCCGGACTCGGCGATGCCCGTCGTGTCGATGTTCCGCAGCAGCGATCCGGTGTAGGAGTCATAGACGCTGGCCGGGAAGTGCAGGTCGCCGATCTCGCCGGGGAACGCGCGCCGGTACTCCTGCCGCGCGAACACCCGGTCCAGCTTGCGCTGGCTGCCCTGCGACAGGTCGGCACCCTGCCCGTCGAAGAACATGATGTCCACGGAGTCCGGAACGCCGGGCGTGGTCCGGATCATGATGCCGCCGGCACTGCCGCGCGCGGTCTGCTGCCGCGCCACGGGCAGCGGGACGTTTTCCAGGTCGCGTACGTCGATGGCGCTCGCCTGCAGCGCGGAGATGACCGCCCGCTTCAGCGCACGGGCGCCTCGGGAGTGGTCGCGGGCCGTGGTGACCGTGGAGCCCTTCTTCAGCGTCGTCGCATAGGCGCCGGCCAACCGTACGGCCAGCTCAGGCGTGATCTCGACGTTGAGGATGCCGGACACCCCACGGGCGCCGAAGAGGTGCGCCTGCCCGCGCGACTCCCAGATCACCGAGTTGTTGACGAAGGCACCGGCCTCGATGGTCTTGAACGGGTAGACGCGGACATTGCCCTGGACGATCGATTCTTCACCGATCAGGCACTCGTCACCGATGACGGCGCCGTCCTCGATCCGGGCCGCGCGCATGATGTCGGTGTTCTTCCCGACGACGCAGCCCCGCAGATTGCTGTGCGGCCCGACGTACACGTTGTCGTGCACGACGGCCTTGTGCATGAAGGCGCCGCTCTTCACGACGACGTTCGAGCCCACGACGGTGTGCTCGCGGATCTCGGCGCCGGCTTCCACCTTGGCGTAGTCGCCGATGTAGAGCGGGCCGCGGAGCACGGCGTCGGGGTGCACCTCGGCACCCTCGGCCACCCACACGCCCGGGGAGATCTCGAAGCCGTCGATGTCGACGTCGACCTTGCCCTCGAGCACGTCGGCCTGGGCCTTGACGTAGCTCTCGTGCGTGCCGACGTCTTCCCAGTAGCCCTCGGCCACGTAGCCGTAGATCGGCTTGCCTTCCTTCATCAACTGCGGGAAGACGTCACCGGACCAGTCGACGGGCACGTCGGGGTCGACGTAGTCGAAGACCTCGGGCTCCATGACGTAGATGCCGGTGTTCACGGTGTCGGAGAAGACCTGGCCCCAGGTCGGCTTCTCGAGGAAGCGCTCGACCTTTCCGTCGTCGTCGACGATGGTGATGCCGAATTCCAGCGGGTTGGGCACCCGCGTCAGGCACACCGTGACGAGCGCGCCTTTCTCCTTGTGGAAATTGATGAGTTCAGTGAGGTCGAAGTCGGTCAGGGCGTCACCGGAAATGACGAGGAAGGCATCGTCCTTCAACGCCTCTTCGGCGTTCTTGACGCTTCCGGCGGTACCGAGTGGCTTCTCCTCGTTGGCATAGGTGAGCTCCATTCCGAGCTCCTCACCGTCACCGAAGTAGTTCCTGACCAGCGAGGCCAGGAACTGGACGGTGACGACTGTCTCATTGAGCCCATGCCTTTTGAGCAGCCGCAGAACGTGCTCCATGATCGGCCGGTTGGCCACCGGCAGGAGCGGTTTGGGCATACTCGAGGTCATGGGGCGAAGGCGCGTACCTTCGCCTCCGGCCATCACGACGGCCTTCATGTCGGAAGCGTCCTCCTCCAAGAGACGACGGTCTAGCCGACTTCACCCGCCCTGATTGTCCCGCACTTTTCCAGCGCGGGCCATCGGGCCCAGAGGGCCACCTGAACAGCGGGTTCAATCAGCCATGGCGTCCGCACGAACCAAACGGCGGACCTGCACCACGTAGAGAACACCTGCCCACCAGTACAGGGTTGTACCCCATCCGGCGAACGCCCATCCGAAAATAGCAGCGAGTGACGAGATCCATCCAGTTCCGTCACTGAGCAGGAGGAGCGGGAAGGCGTACATCAGGTTGAAGGTCGCGGCCTTCCCCAGGAAGTTCACCTGCGGCGGCGGGTACCCGTGCCGCCGGAGAATACCCACCATCACCAGCAGGACCAGCTCCCGCGCAAGCAGTACGAGGGTCAGCCACAGCGGCAGGATCTCGCGCCAGGTCAGCCCGACCAGCGTCGACAGGATGTAGAGCCGGTCGGCCGCGGGGTCCAGGAGCCGGCCCAGGCTGCTGATCTGGTTCCATCGCCTCGCGAGCTTGCCGTCCAGGTAGTCGCTGATACCACTCAGGGCCAGCACCAACAGCGCCCAGCCGTCGCTCTTCGGACCCCCGAACTCGGGCCTGAGAATGAGCCACAGGAAGAGGGGCACGCCGATGAGACGCGCCATGCTGAGGATGTTCGGGATGGTGAGGACCCGGTCAGTCTGGACGCGGGTCTCTTGGACCTCCACCCGGGAGCCTCCTGGGGAAACGAACCAACGATGCCCCCTGACCCTACCTCAACGCAAAAAAGCTCTGGCTCTCGGGCTGGGCGCCCGAGAGCCAGAGCTTCTCATCAAAAATTGTTCGGCGGCGTCCTACTCTCCCACAGGGTCCCCCCTGCAGTACCATCGGCGCTGTAAGGCTTAGCTTCCGGGTTCGGAATGTAACCGGGCGTTTCCCCTACGCTATGACCACCGAAACACTATGAAACAAACAACCAACCAGCCACCCAAACATGGGCGGGTCGTTCGTGGTTTCAGAACCAACACAGTGGACGCGAGCAACTGAGGACAAGCCCTCGGCCTATTAGTACCAGTCAACTCCACCGGTTACCCGGCTTCCATATCTGGCCTATCAACCCAGTCGTCTACTGGGAGCCTTACCCCATCAAGTGGGTGGGAGTCCTCATCTCGAAGCAGGCTTCCCGCTTAGATGCTTTCAGCGGTTATCCCTCCCGAACGTAGCCAACCAGCCATGCCCTTGGCAGGACAACTGGCACACCAGAGGTTCGTCCGTCCCGGTCCTCTCGTACTAGGGACAGCCCTTCTCAAGACTCCTACGCGCACAGCGGATAGGGACCGAACTGTCTCACGACGTTCTAAACCCAGCTCGCGTACCGCTTTAATGGGCGAACAGCCCAACCCTTGGGACCGACTCCAGCCCCAGGATGCGACGAGCCGACATCGAGGTGCCAAACCATCCCGTCGATATGGACTCTTGGGGAAGATCAGCCTGTTATCCCCGGGGTACCTTTTATCCGTTGAGCGACGGCGCTTCCACAAGCCACCGCCGGATCACTAGTCCCGACTTTCGTCCCTGCTCGACCCGTCGGTCTCACAGTCAAGCTCCCTTGTGCACTTACACTCAACACCTGATTACCAACCAGGCTGAGGGAACCTTTGGGCGCCTCCGTTACCCTTTAGGAGGCAACCGCCCCAGTTAAACTACCCATCAGACACTGTCCCTGATCCGGATCACGGACCCAGGTTAGACATCCAGCACGACCAGACTGGTATTTCAACGACGACTCCACCCACACTGGCGTGCGAGCTTCACAGTCTCCCAGCTATCCTACACAAGCCGAACCGAACACCAATATCAAACTGTAGTAAAGGTCCCGGGGTCTTTCCGTCCTGCTGCGCGAAACGAGCATCTTTACTCGTAGTGCAATTTCACCGGGCCTATGGTTGAGACAGTCGAGAAGTCGTTACGCCATTCGTGCAGGTCGGAACTTACCCGACAAGGAATTTCGCTACCTTAGGATGGTTATAGTTACCACCGCCGTTTACTGGCGCTTAAGTTCTCAGCTTCGCCACCCCGAAGAGTGACTAACCGGTCCCCTTAACGTTCCAGCACCGGGCAGGCGTCAGTCCGTATACATCGCCTTACGGCTTCGCACGGACCTGTGTTTTTAGTAAACAGTCGCTTCTCGCTGGTCTCTGCGGCCACCCCCAGCTCAGAGTGCAAGACTCATCACCAGAAATGGCCCCCTTCTCCCGAAGTTACGGGGGCATTTTGCCGAGTTCCTTAACCATAGTTCACCCGAACGCCTCGGTATTCTCTACCTGACCACCTGAGTCGGTTTAGGGTACGGGCCGCCATGAAACTCGCTAGAGGCTTTTCTCGACAGCATAGGATCATCCACTTCACCACAATCGGCTCGGCATCAGGTCTCAGACTATTGCCAGGCGGATTTACCTACCTGACGTCCTACACCCTTACCCCGGGACAACCACCGCCCGGGATGGACTACCTTCCTGCGTCACCCCATCACTCACCTACTACCAGCTCGGGTCACCGGCTCCACCACTCCGACCTCGTCCGAAGACTCAGCCGACGGCTTCACGGGCTTAGCATCACTGGATTCGATGTTTGACGCTTCACAGCGGGTACCGGAATATCAACCGGTTATCCATCGACTACGCCTGTCGGCCTCGCCTTAGGTCCCGACTTACCCTGGGCAGATCAGCTTGACCCAGGAACCCTTAGTCAATCGGCGCAAACGTTTCCCACGTTTGTATCGCTACTCATGCCTGCATTCTCACTCGTCAACCGTCCACAACTCGCTTACGCGGCTGCTTCACCCGGCAGACGACGCTCCCCTACCCATCCACACACCCGTTGGGGCTAATATGTGAATGACACGACTTCGGCGGTACGCTTGAGCCCCGCTACATTGTCGGCGCGGAATCACTTGACCAGTGAGCTATTACGCACTCTTTCAAGGGTGGCTGCTTCTAAGCCAACCTCCTGGTTGTCTCTGCGACTCCACATCCTTTCCCACTTAGCGTACGCTTAGGGGCCTTAGTCGATGCTCTGGGCTGTTTCCCTCTCGACCATGGAGCTTATCCCCCACAGTCTCACTGCCGCGCTCTCACTTACCGGCATTCGGAGTTTGGCTAAGGTCAGTAACCCGGTAGGGCCCATCGCCTATCCAGTGCTCTACCTCCGGCAAGAAACACACGACGCTGCACCTAAATGCATTTCGGGGAGAACCAGCTATCACGGAGTTTGATTGGCCTTTCACCCCTAACCACAGGTCATCCCCCAGGTTTTCAACCCTGGTGGGTTCGGTCCTCCACGAAGTCTTACCTCCGCTTCAACCTGCCCATGGCTAGATCACTCCGCTTCGGGTCTTGAGCGTGCTACTAAAAACGCCCTATTCGGACTCGCTTTCGCTACGGCTACCCCACCCGGGTTAACCTCGCAACACACCGCAAACTCGCAGGCTCATTCTTCAAAAGGCACGCAGTCACGACTGATGAGCAAGCCCATCAGCGACGCTCCCACGGCTTGTAGGCACACGGTTTCAGGTACTATTTCACTCCCCTCCCGGGGTACTTTTCACCATTCCCTCACGGTACTATCCGCTATCGGTCACCAGGGAATATTTAGGCTTAGCGGGTGGTCCCGCCAGATTCACACGGGATTTCTCGGGCCCCGTGCTACTTGGGTGTCTCTCAAACGAGCCGCTGACGTTTCGACTACGGGGGTCTTACCCTCTACGCCGGACCTTTCGCATGTCCTTCGCCTACATCAACGGTTTCTGACTCGTCCCACGGCCAAGCAGACCGTGGAAGAGAGATCCCACAACCCCGTACACGCAACCCCTGCCGGGTCTCACACGTATACGGTTTAGCCTCATCCAGTTTCGCTCGCCACTACTCCCGGAATCACGGTTGTTTTCTCTTCCTGCGGGTACTGAGATGTTTCACTTCCCCGCGTTCCCTCCACACTGCCTATGTGTTCAGCAGCGGGTGACAGCCCATGACGACTGCCGGGTTTCCCCATTCGGACACCCCGGATTAAAGCCTGGTTGACGACTCCCCGGGGCCTATCGTGGCCTCCCACGTCCTTCATCGGTTCCTGGTGCCAAGGCATCCACCGTGCGCCCTTAAAAACTTGGCCACAGATGCTCGCGTCCACTGTGCAGTTCTCAAACAACGACCAACCACCCATCACCCCGGAAAAACTCCCGAGTGCACTGGGGCACTGAAGGCAGCCACACGGGCCGTACCCTCAGATACCCAACAGCGTGCCCGACACCCCCGCGCCTCCCGTGGTCCGCGTTCCACGCTCCGAAGAGCAGTACTAGCGGCCCGAACAGACCGAGTGTGCCGAGTAGTCAACGTTCCACCCATGAGCAACCAGCATCAGACACTCGCTGATGTACTGGCCTCTGACCGCGTCCCGAAGGACTCGGTGAGAAGTGCTCCTTAGAAAGGAGGTGATCCAGCCGCACCTTCCGGTACGGCTACCTTGTTACGACTTCGTCCCAATCGCCAGTCCCACCTTCGACAGCTCCCTCCCCACAAGGGGGTTGGGCCACCGGCTTCGGGTGTTACCGACTTTCGTGACGTGACGGGCGGTGTGTACAAGGCCCGGGAACGTATTCACCGCAGCAATGCTGATCTGCGATTACTAGCGACTCCGACTTCATGGGGTCGAGTTGCAGACCCCAATCCGAACTGAGACCGGCTTTTTGAGATTCGCTCCACCTCGCGGTATCGCAGCTCATTGTACCGGCCATTGTAGCACGTGTGCAGCCCAAGACATAAGGGGCATGATGACTTGACGTCGTCCCCACCTTCCTCCGAGTTGACCCCGGCGGTCTCCCGTGAGTCCCCAGCACCACAAGGGCCTGCTGGCAACACGGGACAAGGGTTGCGCTCGTTGCGGGACTTAACCCAACATCTCACGACACGAGCTGACGACAGCCATGCACCACCTGTACACCGACCACAAGGGGGCACCCATCTCTGGATGTTTCCGGTGTATGTCAAGCCTTGGTAAGGTTCTTCGCGTTGCGTCGAATTAAGCCACATGCTCCGCCGCTTGTGCGGGCCCCCGTCAATTCCTTTGAGTTTTAGCCTTGCGGCCGTACTCCCCAGGCGGGGCACTTAATGCGTTAGCTGCGGCACGGACAACGTGGAATGTTGCCCACACCTAGTGCCCACCGTTTACGGCGTGGACTACCAGGGTATCTAATCCTGTTCGCTCCCCACGCTTTCGCTCCTCAGCGTCAGTATCGGCCCAGAGATCCGCCTTCGCCACCGGTGTTCCTCCTGATATCTGCGCATTTCACCGCTACACCAGGAATTCCGATCTCCCCTACCGAACTCTAGCCTGCCCGTATCGACTGCAGACCCGGGGTTAAGCCCCGGGCTTTCACAACCGACGTGACAAGCCGCCTACGAGCTCTTTACGCCCAATAATTCCGGACAACGCTTGCGCCCTACGTATTACCGCGGCTGCTGGCACGTAGTTAGCCGGCGCTTCTTCTGCAGGTACCGTCACTTTCGCTTCTTCCCTGCTGAAAGAGGTTTACAACCCGAAGGCCGTCATCCCTCACGCGGCGTCGCTGCATCAGGCTTTCGCCCATTGTGCAATATTCCCCACTGCTGCCTCCCGTAGGAGTCTGGGCCGTGTCTCAGTCCCAGTGTGGCCGGTCGCCCTCTCAGGCCGGCTACCCGTCGTCGCCTTGGTGAGCCATTACCTCACCAACTAGCTGATAGGCCGCGGGCTCATCCTGCACCGCCGGAGCTTTCCACCACCAGAGGATGCCCCCAGTGGTTGTATCCGGTATTAGACCCCGTTTCCAAGGCTTGTCCCAGAGTGCAGGGCAGATTGCCCACGTGTTACTCACCCGTTCGCCACTAATCCCCTCCCGAAGGAGGTTCATCGTTCGACTTGCATGTGTTAAGCACGCCGCCAGCGTTCGTCCTGAGCCAGGATCAAACTCTCCGTGAATGCTTTTCACGGGAGCGGAACAGCCAGGAGGAATATCCCCGGCCGTTCACAGCGTCCTCGCTGTATTTTTTCAAAGGAACCTCGCCACCAGACCAAAATGGTCCGGTAGACGGGGTATCAACATATCTGGCGTTGACTTTTGGCACGCTGTTGAGTTCTCAAGGAACGGACACTTCCTTTGTACTCACCCGAGAGACTCTCTCGCGGCTTTCCTCCGGGCGCTTCCCTTCGGTGCTTCCAACACTACCAGGCTTTTCCGACCCCTCTGACCACCCTCCTGCGGGCATGCAGAAAGAGATCCGAAGATAGGATCTGGTGAGTTGGATGCCTGCGGGCTGGGGGCGCTTGCGGGCGCCGCTCAGTCCCAAGCAGGATCTACGACTGTACACGGGCCCTCACAACGTACGCAAATCGATGGCGAGTGTGGTCTAGACCTCTAACCAGTACCATCGTGCGGAACCGGTACTTCCTATGACATACGCTGCTGCCCAACGTGCCGTCCGGGACAGGCAGTGGCGGCTCGTACGACTCTCCATCCCTGGGAGGCTCCCCATGACCACCGTGACGTCCCCGCTCGCAGGACGCGCCATCGGACTGGCCGCCGTGCCGGATCCGGTCTTCTCCGGGGCCATGGTCGGCCCGGGCACCGCGATCGACCCCGTGCGTGAACCCTCCGAGGCCGTCTCCCCCGTGGACGGGGTCATCGTCTCGCTGCACCCGCACGCCTTCGTCGTGGTCGACGAGAACGGTCACGGTGTGCTGACGCATCTCGGGATCGACACCGTGCAGCTCAACGGCGAGGGTTTCGAACTGCTCGTGAACAAGGGCGACACCGTCGTGCGCGGGCAGGCCATCGTGCGCTGGAGCCCCGCCGACGTGGAGGCCGCGGGCAAGTCGCCGGTGTGCCCCGTCGTGGCGCTGGAGGCCACCGCCGATGCCCTCGCCGAACTCCGTGAGAGCGGCGACGTGAAGGCCGGCGAGAGCCTCTTCCTCTGGCAGTGACGCCATCTCTGACAGTGGCGTCAGTGGTATTCAGCGGCGTCGGCGCCGTCCTGTGACGGCTGGTAGGACAACCATCGCGGCGGCGGGACCCGCCGCACTATCGGAGACGGGTGAGATGGAGACAACGCTGCGAGGCGTCGGCGTGAGCCACGGGGTGGCGATCGGCGAGGTTCGGCACATGGGAACGGCGGTGCTCGAGCCGCCGGCCAAGCAGATCCCGGCGGAGGACGCGGAGCGTGAGCAGGGGCGCGCCCGCAAGGCCGTGGAGGCTGTGGCGGCCGATCTGATGGCGCGCGGCAATCTGGCGGGGGGCGAGGCCCAGGCCGTGCTCGAGGCGCAGGCCATGATGGCCCAGGACCCCGAGCTGATGTCGGACGTGGAGCGCCGGATCGCCGTGGGCAGCACGGCGGAGCGGGCGGTGTACGACGCGTTCGCCGCGTACCGGGCGCTGCTGGCGGGTGCCGGTGAGTACCTGGCCGGCCGGGTCGCCGACCTCGACGACGTGCGGAACCGGATCGTCGCCCGGCTGCTGGGCGTTCCGATGCCGGGTGTTCCGGACAGTGACGAGCCGTACGTGCTGATCGCCCGTGATCTGGCCCCCGCCGACACGGCGCTGCTGGACCCGGCTCTGGTCCTCGGTTTCGTGACCGAGGAGGGCGGGCCGACGAGCCACAGCGCGATCCTGGCGCGGGCGCTGGGCGTGCCGGCCGTGGTGGCGCTGCCGGGCGCCGGTGAGCTGCCCGAGGGCACGGTGATCGCCGTGGACGGCAGCACCGGCGAGATCTTCGTCAACCCGGCGGAGGAGAAGAAGGCGCAGTTGGAGGCGCAGGCTGCCGAGCGGAAGGCCGCGCTGGCCGCCGCGACGGGTCCGGGCGCCACCTCCGACGGGCACAAGGTGCCGCTGCTGGCCAACGTCGGTGGGCCGGCGGACGTGGCCGCCGCCGTCGCGGCCGGGGCGGAGGGCGTCGGGCTGTTCCGTACCGAGTTCCTGTTCCTCGACGACAACGAGAACGCGCCGTCCGAGGAGAAGCAGGTCGCCGCCTACCGGGAGGTTCTGGAGGCGTTCCCCGAGGGCCGGGTCGTGGTGCGCGTGCTGGACGCGGGTGCCGACAAGCCCCTGGAGTTCCTCACCCCCGCCGACGAGCCGAACCCGGCGCTGGGCGTGCGCGGGCTGCGGACGCTGCTCGACCACCCCGAGGTGCTGCGCACGCAGCTGTCGGCGCTGGCGAAGGCGGCGGAGGGACTGCCCGTCTACCTCGAGGTGATGGCCCCGATGGTGGCGGACCGGGCCGATGCGAAGGCCTTCGCGGACGCGTGCCGGGCGGCGGGGCTGCGGGCGAAGTTCGGTGCGATGGTCGAGATCCCGTCTGCCGCGCTGCGGGCGCGCTCGGTGCTGCAGGAGGTGGAGTTCCTGTCGCTGGGGACGAACGACCTGGCGCAGTACACCTTCGCCGCGGACCGGCAGGTGGGTGCGGTGTCCCGGCTGCAGGACCCCTGGCAGCCCGCGCTGCTCGACCTGGTCGCGCTGTCCGCGGAGGCGGCGAGGGCCGAGGGCAAGAGCTGTGGTGTCTGTGGTGAGGCCGCGTCCGACCCGCTGCTGGCCTGTGTGCTGACCGGTCTCGGTGTCACCTCCCTGTCCATGGGTGCGGCGTCGATTCCCTACGTGCGGGCGACGCTGGCGAAGTTCACGCTCGCGCAGTGTGAGCGGGCCGCGGCTGCCGCGCGGGCGGCGGACAGTGCCGAGGAGGCGCGGAACGCGGCTCAGGCGGTGCTGTCCGGCGAATAGTCGGGCGGACCGCTGCCGGTCCGGTCGTGGAGGGGCGCTCCGCCTGCGGGTGGGGCGCCCCTCCGGCGTTCGGTCAGTGCCGGTGGTCCGCTGTCGGGGGCTCGTCGCCCAGGTCGGGTGGCTCGCAGTAGTCGACGTTGGATTCCGGGGAGATGAGGTCACCGGATTCGATGTCGGTGCAGTAGGCGTCGAAGACCTCGCCGGCGGTCAGGGGCTCCAGGCCGTAGCCGCGCAGGCGCCAGCCGTAGACGCGGTCGGCGGTGCCGGGGGTGCTGGTGCGCATGACGAGGCCCCCGGGACTGTGGGTGGCCAGGCCGAGGGCCAGGACGCTGGTGAACTCCAGGAGCTCGGCCTCGTCCGGTCGCGCGGTGCCCTCCGGGTCGTCGTCCGCGTGGAGGACGGAGGCGAGGGCTTGAGGGGTGGCCGAGACGCTGCACACCAGGTGGCGGTCGCCGGGCGGGGCGGTGTCGAGGACGCGGGTGAGGAGGGCGGCCGCGCGGGTGAAGGCGGCGCGGCCGATGTCCTCGCCGCACAGGGCGCAGCTGCCGAGGCGGGCCAGGAGCGTGGTGGCGTACTCCCAGGTGGCCTGGCGGACGGCTTCGTCGATGAGGGCGGGGAGGAGGTCGGCCAGGGGCCGGCCGTCGTAGGGGACGGTGGGGCCGGTGGCGGCGAGTTCGGCGGTGAAGCGGGTGCGGCTGGACGGGATGTCGGGGTCGATGCCGGTGGCCGAGCAGAACTCGGCGTACTCCTCGGGGTCGAAGAGGGCGATCGTGGTGTGCGTGCCCTGGGCGGCGCGGGTCCTGAGGAGGGCTTCCACCTGGCGCAGGTAGGCCGCGTGGTCGTCGAAGGTGAAGCTGCGGTAGCGCCGCATGGCGCGGAAGTCGTGTTCGTCGGTGAGCAGGCCGATGGTGCCGGCGATTTCGCGGCGCAGGACGCGTCGCATGGTCTGGTCGGTGTGCGCCATGTGTCTTTCCCCCTGTGCGCAGTCGATCGGTGCTCACTCACAGTAATCGGCGGCACTGACAACGGCCCGGCCGACGGTGCGTCGGCCGGGCCGCGGGGTGGTCGGGTCAGGCGCGTTTGCGGGCGAGGTCCTCGTAGAAGTGCAGGAGGCCGAGGTTGTCGATGGAGCCGGGGTTGACGGCCTTTTCCAGGGGGGTGCCCTGGAGGAGGCGCTTGACCGGGACCTCGATGCGCTTGCCGGTGAGGGTGTGCGGGATGCCGGGCACCTCGACGATCTCGTCGGGGACGTGGCGGGGGGAGAGCTGTTCGCGGATGGTCTGCTTGATGACGGTCCGCAGCGTGTCGTCGAGGACGGCGCCGGGGACCAGGTGGACGAACAGGGGCATCCAGTAGCCGCCGTCGGGCTGCTCGACGCCGATGACGAGGGATTCCTTGATCTCGGGGAGCCGTTCGACGGCCTCGTAGATGTCGGCCGAGCCCATGCGGACGCCCTGGCGGTTCAGGGTGGAGTCGGAGCGGCCGTGGATGACGACGGAGCCGCGTGAGGTGACGGTGATCCAGTCGCCGTGCCGCCAGACGCCGGGGTAGGTGTCGAAGTAGCTGTCGTGGTAGCGGCTGCCGTCGGGGTCGTTCCAGAAGTGGATCGGCATGGACGGCATGGGGTTGGTGACGACCAGCTCGCCCACCTCGTCGACGAGGGGCTTGCCGGACGGGTCCCAGGACTGCAGGTCGGTGCCGAGGCAGGGGGCCTGGAGTTCACCGATGTACACGGGGAGGGTGGGGACGGCTCCGGCGAAGCAGGAGCACACGTCGGTGCCGCCGCTGACGGAGGCGATCCACAGGTCCTCGCGTACCTCGTCGTGCAGCCAGCGGAAGCCGTCGGGCGGGAGCGGGGAGCCCGTGGTGGCGACGCACTGGACCTGGGAGAGGTCGAAGTCGCGGCCGGGGTGGACCTCGGCCTTGCGGCAGGCCATGACGTAGGCGGCGGAGGTGCCGAAGAGGGTGGCGCCGGTGCGTTCGGCGACGCGCCACTGGGCGCCGGTGTCGGGGTGGCCGGGGCTGCCGTCGTAGAGGACGACCGTCGTGCCGGTGAGCAGGCCGGAGACGAGGAAGTTCCACATCATCCAGCCGGTCGAGGTGTACCAGAAGAAGCGGTCCTCGGGGCCGAGGTCGCAGTGCAGGCCGAGCTGCTTGAGGTGCTCGACGAGGATGCCGCCCTGGGACTGGACGATCGCCTTGGGCAGGCCGGTGGTGCCGGAGGAGTAGAGCACCCAGAGGGGGTGGTCGAAGGGCACCTGCTCGAAGACGGGGTCGGTGTCCGCGGCCGTCAGGGCGGACCAGTCGAGGGCGCCCTCGGGCGCGTCGGTGCCCAGGAGGGGGATGTGGACCACGGCGCGCAGGGTGGGCAGTTCGCGGCGCAGTTCGGCGACGGTGTCGCGGCGGTCGTGTTCCTTGCCGCCGTAGCGGTAGCCGTCGACGGTGAACAGGACGACGGGTTCGACCTGCTGGAAGCGGTCCAGGACGCTGCGGGCGCCGAAGTCGGGGGCGCAGGACGTCCAGACGGCGCCGACGGCGGCGGTGGCGAGGAGGGCGACCACGGCCTGCGGGATGTTCGGCAGGTAGCCGCTGACGCGGTCCCCGGGGCGTACGCCGAGGGAGCGCAGTTCGGCGGCGAGGGAGCCGACCTGGCGGCGCAGTCCGGCCCAGGTGACGGGGCGGGGGTCGTGGGTCTCGTCGACGTACAGCAGGGCCGGTTCGTCCGCGCGGGTGGCCGCCGCGCGCAGGGCGTGCTCGGCGTAGTTCAGGGTGGCGCCGGGGAACCACTGGGCGCCGGGCATGCCGCGGTCGCCCAGCACGCGCGCGTAGGGGGTGGAGAACCGGACGTCGAACCACTCGGTGACGGCCTTCCAGAAGGTGTCCGGTTGGTCGACGGACCAGCGGTGCAGGGCCGGGTATCCGCCCTCGGCGGGTGCGCCGTGGTGGTCGGCGGCCCAGGACTGGAAGGCGGTGATCCTGGCTCGCGCGATGCGGTGCGGATCCGGCTGCCAGAGCGGCTGGGGGTTCACGGTCGACATGGGCGGCTCCTGGACTGTGCGCGTCGTGTGCGTCCTCCGCGCACGGGCTGGGGTGTGCGCGTGACGCGGCTGACACGGACGATGCCATGTGATCGACTTGTACACCAGGGCGCACCCCACATAGTCCGTGTCGTGAAGATGTGGGCCCGGCATGGGTGAACGGCAGTTGAACGACACCCGCGCGGGCACCGGTCGGTGGCAGGGTGAGCGGCATGGACGGTCGTGACCTGGTGCGTTCGGTGAAGGCGGTCGGTTCGGTGGGGGCGGCCCAGGGGTTGCGCACCGTACGGGCCGCGTGGCGTCGGCGGCGTGCCGATGCCGTGGGTCTGCCGCCGCGGGGCGCGGAGCGGGCGCGGGTGCCGGGGCCGGTGCGGGAGGTGGAGTACGGGCCGGGCGGGGGTGTGGTCCGCTTCGAGCGCTCGGAGCTGCGGATTCTGGTCGCGGTCAACGGTGCCGTCTTCTGGGGGTGGGACGGGGCCGGTCCGGAGCCGTCGTACGCGTTGGCGGGGCGCTGTCCGGAGCCGGACCCGCGGGCGGTGCTGGAGCCGGACAAGCAGGGCGGCTGGCGGGTGGTGGCCGAGCGGGTGACGGTGGCCGTCTCGCGGCACGGCGCGGTCGAGGTGCGCACTCCCGGGGGCGTGACTCTGCGTCGTGATCTGCCGCCCCGGTGGTGGGAGCCGGTCGGCGGTGGCCCGGCGCGGTGGATGCAGCGGTCGGAGGTGGCGGCGGACGCCCGTTTCTTCGGTCTGGGGGGCCGTGCCTCGGGTCCGCGGCTGCGGGACGGGACGTACCGGCTGTGGAACACGGACCCCGGGTCGGCCTTCGCGCCGGGTGACGATCCGCTGTACGTGACGATGCCGGTGCAGATGGTGGTGGCCGACGCCGGGACGCATCTGGTGTTCCACGACAGTTCGTGGGACGGCACGGTGGCGTTGCGGGAGGGCGAGGAGGGCGCCGGGTCGGGGCACGACCGGCCGGGGGCGAGTGTGCTGCGGATGGACGGGGGTCCGCTGCGGTGCTGGGTGGTGGTGGGTACTCCGGCGCGGGTGCTGCTCGCCTGGGCGTCGCTGACCGGGGCGCCGGCGCTGCCGCCCGCGTGGGCGCTCGGTCACCATCACGCCCGGTGGGGTTTCGGCAGCGAGCAGGAAGTCCGTCGGATCGTGGCGGGCTACCAGGAGCACGGGCTGCCGCTGGACGCCGTGCACCTGGACATCGACCACTACGACGGGCACCAGGTGTTCACGGTCGACGAGGAGCGGTTTCCCAAGCTGCCGCAGCTCGCCGAGGAGCTGCGGCGGGACGGGGTCCGGCTGGTGTCGATCGTCGATCCGGCGGTGCCCGCCGTGCCCGGCAACGCGGTGTACGACAGCGGGGCGGCCGAGGACGCGTTCGTGCGGGACCGTGCGGGTCGGGTGGTACGCGGGGTGGTGTGGCCGGGGGACGCGGTCTTTCCGGATTTCACGCACCCGCGCGTGCGCGCGTGGTGGGGCGGGCTCTACGAGGAGCGGCTGGCGCAGGGGTTCGCGGGTTTCTGGCACGACATGAACGAGCCGACGTCGTTCGCCGCGTTCGGGGAGACGACGCTGCCGCGGTCGGCGCGTCACGCGCTGGAGGGGCGGGGCGGCGACCACCGGGAGGCGCACAACGTGTACGCGCTGTGCATGGCCAGGGCGGGGTACGAGGGGCTGCGCGAGCTGGTGCCCGGGGAGCGGCCGTTCGTGTTCTCGCGCTCCGGGTGGGCCGGTATGCAGCGCTACGGCGGGACCTGGTCCGGGGACGTGGCGACGGGCTGGCCGGGACTGCGGGCGTCGCTGGCGCTGGTGCTGGGGCTCGGACTGTGCGGGGTGCCGTACTCGGGGCCGGACGTGGGGGGTTTCGACGGGAGTCCGTCGCCGGAGCTCTATCTGCGGTGGTTCCAGCTCGGCGCCTGGCTGCCGCTGTTCCGGACGCACGCGAGTCTGCAGGCGGGGCGCCGGGAGCCGTGGGAGTTCAGCGCGGAGGTGCTGGAGCACGCGCGCGTGGCGCTCGTCGAGCGTCGCCGGCTGCTGCCGTACTTCGTGACGCTGGCGCACCTGGCGCGGCGCACGGGGGCTCCGTACGTGCGGCCGCTGTGGTGGTCGGCTCCCGAGGACCGGGCGCTGCGGGACTGCGAGGACGCGTTCCTGCTGGGCGACTGTCTGCTGGTGGCGCCGGTGCTGGTGCCGGGGGCGGACCGGCGTGCGGTGCAGTTGCCGAGGGGGCGGTGGTACGACACAGCGACGGGAGCGGCGTACGAGGGGCCGGCGCAGGTGCTGGTCGACGCGCCCTTGTCGCGGATTCCGGTGTTCGCGCGCGCGGGTGCCGTGCTGCCCGTATGCGGCGCCGACGGCGGTGTGGAGCTGGAGGTGTGGGCGCCCGCGCGCGGACGGACCGGGGGCGGGCTGGTGGTGCCGGACGCGGGCGACGGCTGGGAGGAGCCGGAGATCGAGCGTTATGTGGCCCGCTGGGTGGGCCGGCGGGTGGTCGTCGAGCGGGAGGGCCAGGACGGTGCGGGCGAGCCGCCGTACCCGGTGCGGGTGCGGGGGCTCGCCGGGCTGTGACCCGGCAACGGCGGCGCCAGGCACGGCGGTGCCGGCCGCGGGCGGCCGGCCTCGCGTCGACCGCCCTCGGCAGGCCGGATTCAGCTGTACCGGCCCTCGAACCAGGCGCGTACGGCGAGGGTGTGCAGGGGGAACGCGAGTTCCTCCGCCCGGCGCAGGAGGTGCCATCCCTCGGTCTCGTCCGTGGCGGCGGAGGGCGGGAGGCTCTCGGCCGGGCGTTCGGGGAGGAGGCCGAACAGCAGCAGGTGCCCGTCGGGCGCGCTCATGGCGTCCACGAGGCGTACGTCGCGGCCGGCCGCGTCGATGCCCGTCTCCTCCTTGAGTTCGCGGACGACGGCCTGCCGCCAGTCCTCGCGGTCGTCGATGTAGCCGCCGGGCAGTGCGGTGCCCCCGCGCGCGGGGGCGACGGTTCGGGTGACGACGACCAGGGCGGTGCCCTGGGTGTCGTACACGGGCTGGAGGGCCACCGCGACCGGCAGCGGGTTGCGGTAGGACACGGTGCGGCACGCCGGGCAGGTGCGGGGCCAGCCGGAGACGCCCTCCCCGTAGGGCGTGCCGCAGCTCGAACAGTGACTGCCCGGCGCGGAGTCGGGGACGGAGGTTCGGGTCTCGGACACGCGGCGGACTGTATCCGATCAGGGGAAGGGTGTGCCCGGCTGTGGGCTCCGCGCTGCCGCCGTGGGCCGTTCAGCCCCTGCCGGCCAGGGATTTCCTGGACACCGGGAAGTCGAAGTAGGTGTCCGGGTAGGGCTCGGGGCGGTAGGTGAAGTGCCACCACTCCTCGGGGAGGTTGACGAAGCCGACGGCTTCCAGGGTGTTCTTCAGCAGCAGCCGGTTGGCGCGCTGTTCGCCCTGGATGCGCGGGTCGAGGGTGTGGGAGAGGGTGTCGAAGCAGTCGAAGCCGGTGCCCATGTCGAGGGAGCTGTCGGGGAAGCGCTCGTCCTGGGGCGCGGTGCACGGCACGAGGGGCCGGCCGGGGGTGTACGGGCGGGTGGGCTTCGCCGGGAGCCGGACGACGGTCAGGTCCACGGTGGAGCCGCGGCTGTGGCCGGACTTTTCGGCGATGTAGCCGTCGGCGAACAGGCGGGTCTTGTCGACGTTCGGGTAGAACTCGGCCTTCATCCGCTGGTCGTCCAGGTCCTCGGCCCAGCGGACGAAGTGGTCGACGGCGCGCTGCGGCCGGTAGCAGTCGTACACCTTGAGGGAGTAGCCCTGGCGCAGCAGCCGGAGCTGGGCCTTGCGGAGGGCCTCGGCGGCGGGGCGGGTCAGGATGCACAGGGGCTGCCGGTAGCCGTCGATGCGTTCGCCCACGAAGTTGTGCCGGGTGACGTAGCGCATCTCCTGGATGATCGTCGGGGCGACGCTGCCGAGGGCCACGAAGTCCTTCGGGGCGTCGGGTTCGGTCTTCGCCCGGGCGGTGGCGGGGGCGGGGGCGGTGGCCACGGCGATCAGGGCGGCGAGGGTGGTGACCAGTCCGCGTACCGCGGTGGAGAGACGTGTCATGTCTCCTGCGTCTATCAGGAGGTGGTGTGCCGGCGGAAGCGGACGTGACCGATGGGGCGAGGCGGGGACGGGGGCGGGGGTGGACCGGTCCTCCTACGTACGGTGATCGATCCGGAATCCTGCGTGAACGTCTCATGAACTGGGCCAGCGCCCGCGCCGGTGGCGCCATCATGCTCCCGTGCTCTCCTGGACGGATGATCTCCGCTTCGCCTTCCAACCGGTGGTCGGTCTGACGACCGGCGGGGTCGTGGCGCTGGAGATACTCGCCCGACCGGAGGCCGGCGACATCCTGGCCGAGGCCCGTCGCGATCCCGAACTCGACGGCAGGCTCGCGGTGTCGGCGGTCCGTGCGGCCGCGCACCAGGAGACGCTGCTGCCGCTGCATGTGAACGTGTTCGCGGGCACGCTGGCCGACCTGGGCGGGCTCACACCGCTGCACGACGCCGTGCGGGAGGCCGGACGGCTGCCGTGGGAGGTGACGATCGACATCTGCCCGCCCTACACCCACGTGCCGCAGCGGGCGCTGCTGGAGGCGGTGGGTGTGCTGCGCGGGCAGGGCTTCCGGATCTGCGCGGACGGCGTCGGGGACGGGGACGTACCGCTGCGGCTGCTGACGGACGTGGCGCCGGAGCTGGTGAAGCTGGACGCATCGCTGCTGGCGCGGCCCGCGGTCGTACGGGCGATGCGGACGCTGTGCGACGGGCTCGGCGCGCTGCTGGCCGTGGAGGGCGTGGAGACGGAGTCGCAGTGCGCGGCGGCGCGGTCGGCCGGGGCGCAGCTGGCCCAGGGCGAGTTGTTCGCGCCGCCGGCGCGGCTGCCCGCGGCGGACGTCTACGTTCCGCCCCGCTCCCCCGGTGTCGTGCCGGTGCCGCGGTCGGGGCCGTCGGTGCGGGAGTTCGTACGGCCGGCCGCGCTGCTGCCCGCGACGGCCTCCGCGGGGCAGGTGCGGGCGCTGCTGACCGGGTCGCAGGAGGTGTCCGGGGTGCTGCTCGTGGACCGCGGCGGAGTGCCGGTGCGGTCGGTGCACCGGTCCCGGTTCCTGCTGTCGATGTCGGGGCGGTACGGGCACGCGCTGTACGCCGACCGGCCCGCCGTCAGGCTCGGGGACCCACCGCGGACGGTGGGCGTCGACGCGACGGCGTGGGAGGTGCTGGACGTGGTCGCGGTCGGCGGGCGGGACCGCACGTCGGACGATGTGGCCGTCGTGGACGCCTACGGGCGGTGTGTGGGGGTCGTGCGGCTGGCGGATCTGGTGCGGGCGCTGGCCGAGACGCGGGTGGAGGAGGCGGCGGGACTCAATCCGCTGACCCGGCTGCCCGGTTCGGACGCGATCACCGCGGAGGTGGACCGGCGGATCGCGGACGGGCGCGGGTTCGCGCTGAGCTGGCTGGACGTCGACCACTTCAAGCAGGTGAACGACGGGGCCGGGTTCGCGGCGGGCGACGAGCTGATCCGGGCGGTCGGGCGGGCGTTGCAGCAGGCCGCCTCCGGGACCGCGCGGGTGGGGCACATCGGCGGTGACGACTTCCTCGTACTGGCGGATCCGGACGGGCTGGATCCGCTGGCGGCCGCTGTGTTGGACACGCACTGGTCGGCGGGTGGGCGGCCGGTGACGCTGTCCCTGGCGACGGTGCTGTGCGCGCCGGGGAGTGTGACGGACCACCGGCAGGCGGCGGCCTGCCTGGCTCCGCTGAAGAAGGCCGCGAAGGCGTTGCGGGGGGCGAGCTGGGTGCTGGGACGGGCGGGGGCGCAGGGGCACGAGGTACGGCGGGGTGCGGCGCGGACTGCGGCGTCGGGGGCCCCGGAGTGCGCGGGGGTGGAGCGGGGCTGGGGGTGAGGCCGAGGGGCGCTGTGGCGGGGCGAGGGAGAGGCTGAGGCCGGGGGCGCCTGCGGAGGCCCGACCGGGAGGCTCAGCTCGAGGGCGCCTACGGAAGGCCGAGCGGAGGCTCAGCTCGAGGGCGCCTACGGAAGGCCAAGGGGGAGCTGAGGCCAGAGGCGCCTGCGGGGCTGGGGCCGGGTGGACGGCGTGACTGGGCGAGGTCAGGGGCAGCGGCGGCAAGCGCCGGCCGGGCCGGGCCGTGTGCGCCGCGTGGCCGGACGGAAGCCGAGGCCGAGGTCGGCGGGCCCCGCAGGGTTGACCGGGGCTGGGGCCGGCGACGGCAGGTGTCCGCGGGGCGGCGGTGGGAGCGGGTGACGGGCGTGGGCGAGGCCAGGGGCGACGTCGGCGGGCATCACCGGGCTGTACCGGGAGCGGGTGGCGTGGGCGGACCAAGGCTGAGGCCGAGGCTGACGTCGGCGGGCCCGCGGCAGGCACGGTGACCGGAGCGAGGCCGAGGCTGACGTCGGCTCTCGCCCCGGGGCAAGAGCGGGGGGCGTGGTCGGGGGTGTGCGGCGGGGCCGGGGGGCCGGCGAAACGTCGGTGTCGGCGACCTTGACGGTCCCTGGGCGCGGGGGAACACTTCCGGTGTCAGTCGACATCGCCGTACATCTCGGCGCATTGCGGCACCGCGCCGCGCGGGCTCTCCTGTGTCAAGGCCCTGTCCCCCACGGGCGGTTCGGCTGCGACGGCACGCTCGTCACGGACGCCGGGCGGGGCGTGGCACCTCCCTGTCCCCGGCCGAAGTCGCCATGGGAAACGCACCCCGCACGTGGGCCTAGGAGCCGCCATGAGCAACGGAGACATCTTCGTCGGCGAGGTCATCGGTACGGCGATCCTCGTCCTGTTCGGCGCGGGCGTCTGCGCCGCCGTCACCCTCCGGTACAGCAAGGCCCGGGCCGCGGGATGGGTGGTGATCGCATTCGGCTGGGGCCTCGGGGTGATGGCCGGCGCGTACACCGCCGCGCCGCTCTCCGGCGGGCATCTGAACCCCGCGGTCACCCTCGGCATCGCCGTCGACACCGGCAAGTGGGGGCAGGTCTGGGTGTACGTGCTGGGCCAGATGGCCGGCGCCGTGCTCGGCGCCGTACTGTGCTACCTCACGTACTTCGCGCAGTTCCAGGCCAACGTGCGCAGGACGGGCACCACGGACGGCACCGCGGAGGAACCGATCCCGACGCTGGGCGTCTTCTCCACCGTTCCGGAGATCCGGAACCCGGTCGCGAACCTGATCACGGAGATCATCGCGACCGTCGGGCTGGTGCTGCCGATCCTCGCCTTCGGTCTGACCAAGGGACTCGGCGAGTCCGGGACCCTGGTGCTCATCGTCGCCCTGCTCGTCGTCGGCATCGGCCTCTCCCTCGGCGGGCCGACCGGCTATGCCATCAACCCGGCGCGCGACCTCGGACCGCGCATCGTGCACACATTCCTGCCGATCCCGAACAAGGGCACCTCCGACTGGGGTTACGCCTGGATCCCGGTCGTCGGCCCACTGATCGGCGGGGGGCTCGCGGGCCTGATCTACAACGCGGCCTTCTGAACGGGCGGTCGTCCCGGCAGTCCCCGCGGAAGTCCCCTCAGCAGCCCTACGAACCCAGCCCAAGGGGTAGCCATGACGGACCACGCAGCGAAGTACGTCGCCGCCATCGACCAGGGCACCACCTCGAGCCGCTGCATCATCTTCGACCACGACGGCGCGATGGTCGCCGTCGACCAGCGCGAGCACCGCCAGATCTTCCCGAAGCCCGGCTGGGTGGAGCACGACGCCACCGAGATCTGGTCCAAGGTGCAGGCCGTGGTCGCGGGCGCACTCGCCAAGGCCGGGCTGCGGGCCGACCGGCTCAGCGCGCTCGGCATCACCAACCAGCGCGAGACGACGGTGCTGTGGGACCGGGCCACCGGCAAGCCGGTGCACAACGCCATCGTGTGGCAGGACACGCGTACCGCGGCGCTCTGCCGCCAACTGGGCGGCCCGGACGGGCAGGACCGGTTCCGCGAGTCGACCGGGCTGCCGCTGGCCAGCTACTTCTCGGGGCCCAAGGCGGCCTGGCTGCTGGACAACGTGCCCGGTCTCCGGGCCCGCGCGGAACGCGGGGAGATCGCCTTCGGCACCATCGACTCCTGGCTGATCTGGAATCTCACCGGCGGCACCGACGGCGGACGGCACGTCACCGACGTGACCAACGCCGGGCGCACCATGCTGATGGACCTGCGGACCCTCCAGTGGGACCCGTCGATCCTGTCGGCGATGAACGTCCCCGAGGCCGTGCTGCCCGAGATCCGGTCCTCCGCGGAGGTGTACGGCACGGCCGTCGGCCAGCTCGCCGGCGTGCCCGTGGCCTCGGCGCTGGGCGATCAGCAGGCGGCCGTGTTCGGGCAGGCCTGCTACGACGTGGGCACGGCCAAGAACACCTACGGCACGGGCAGCTTCCTGCTGCTCAACACCGGTGACCGGCCGGTCGCGTCCAAGAGCGGGCTGCTGACGACGATCGGCTACCGGATCGGCGACGAGGCGCCCGTCTACTGCCTGGAGGGGTCGATCGCCATCACGGGCGCCCTGGTGCAGTGGTTCCGCGACCAGCTCGGCGTCATCCGTACCGCCGACGAGATCGAGCCGCTCGCGGCGAGCGTGGCGGACAACGGCGGCGCCTACATCGTCCCCGCGTTCTCCGGGCTGTTCGCTCCCTACTGGCGGTCGGACGCGCGCGGCGTCGTCACCGGGCTCACCCGGTACGTCACGAAGGCGCACCTCGCGCGCGCGGTGCTGGAGGCGACGAGCTGGCAGACCCGCGAGGTCGTGGACGCCATGTACCAGGACTCCGGGGTGCGGATCACGTCCCTGAAGGTCGACGGCGGCATGACGAAGAACAACCTGCTGATGCAGCACCAGGCGGACGTGCTCGGAGTGCCCGTGATCCGCCCGAAGGTGTCCGAGACGACGTGTCTGGGCGCGGCGTACGCCGCCGGGCTGGCCACCGGGGTGTGGAACGGCCTCGACGAGCTCAAGGAGCACTGGCGGCGGGACGTCGAGTGGGTGCCGGCCATGGAGGCCGCGGAGCGCGAGCGCGAGCACGCCAACTGGCGCAAGGCCGTGGAGAAGAGCTTCGGCTGGGAGGCGGACGAGGACTCCTAGCACACGCGCGTGGCGGACGTACCGGCTTCCTTCCGGGCCGGTCCACGATCGCGGCCCGTACCCCGGTCGGCGGGGGTACGGGCCGTGCGCGCGGCAGTCGGTGACACGGCGCGGTGCCCAGGCCGTACGACGCACGGCCCGGCCGGTGCCGTCGGGCTCAGGTGGGTACGGCCCGGCGGTGCTCCGCCGCGTCCATCGCGTGCTGGACGACGCCGATGAGGACCTCCTTGACCGACTCGCGGTCGCGGGCGTCGCACATCAGCAGCGGTACGTCCGGGTCGAGGTCGAGGGCCTGGCGGACGGCGTCGGCCGGGTAGCGGGCCGCGCCCTCGAAGCAGTTGATGCCGACGACGAAGGGGATGGAGCGGCGTTCGAAGTAGTCGACGGCGGCGAAGCAGTCCTCCAGGCGGCGCGTGTCGGCGAGCACGACGGCGCCCAGCGCGCCCTCGGACAGCTCGTCCCACATGAACCAGAACCGCTCCTGGCCGGGCGTGCCGAAGAGGTAGAGCACCAGGTCCTCGCGGAGCGTGATGCGGCCGAAGTCCATGGCCACGGTGGTGGTGTGCTTGCCCTCCACGCCGCTGACGTCGTCCACGGGCCGCCCGGCCTCGGTGAGCAGTTCCTCGGTGCGCAGCGGCCGGATCTCGCTGACCGCGCCGACGAGGGTGGTCTTGCCCACCCCGAAGCCGCCGGCCACCAGGATCTTGAGCGTGACGGGCTCGACCGGCGGCTTGCCGCGCTGGGAACGCCCGAAGATCATCGGTCTCTTCTCCTGCTTGCTGATGGTTGGTGGGTCCCCCGTGGCTGCCGCCGGCCCGTCCCGGCGGTGCTCGCTTCCGGGCCGTTCACAGCGCCCGGAGGCCGTTGATCACGTCGCGCAGAATGCTCTCGTCCGGCAGCTCGGCCGGCGGGACGGGCCGGTTGACGTGGACCAGTTCCACGTCGACGAGGTCGCCCACGAGCACCCGCACCACGCCGACCGGCAGATCGAGTTCGGCGGCGAGTTCGGCGACCGACTGCGGAGCGTCCCGGCACAGTCCGACGATGTCGACGTGTTCCGGGGACAGCGTCGCGTCGGCCTCCGGATCGTCCGCCTGGGGTTCCGCGACGACCACCGCGATCAGGTCGAGACGGTGCTGGGCCGCACTGGTGGTGCGGCCCCGCGTCATGGCGTACGGACGAACGACGGGTCCCGCCTCGTCGTCGAACCAGTGCTTTCTTCCCTGACCGTCTGGGCTCATGTCATCCCACTACCCGCCCGCGGGCAGATCGGTACGCGCGGCGGTGCCCAAGTGCACGCCGACCCGCTTGACGAGGAGGGTCATCTCGTAGGCGACCTGGCCGACGTCCGAGTCGGCGTCCGCGAGGACGGCCAGGCAGCTGCCGTCTCCCGCCGCGGTCACGAACAGGAACGCGTCGTCGAGTTCGACGACCGTCTGCCGGACGTTGCCCGCCTCGAAGTGCCGGCCCACGCCCTTGGCGAGGCTGTGGAACCCGGAGGCGACGGCGGCCAGGTGCTCGCTGTCCTCCCGGGTCAGGTCCTTGGACGCGCCCGTGGCCAGGCCGTCGCCCGAGAGGACGACGGCCTTGCGGATGCTCGCGACGCGGGCCACCAGGTCGTCGAGGAGCCAGTTGAGTTCTCCGGCGTGGGTCGTGGCGTGGCCGGTCGCCTTCGGTGCGGTCATCGACCGTCCCCCTTAGTTGTTCCTTGTGGTGCTTGTGGTGCTTCTGGTGCTTGGGGTGCTTGCGTTGTCTGCGGTGATTGTCGTGGTGCCTGTGGTGGCGCCTCTGTTGCTCCTGGTGCGGATGTTCCCTGCCGTCCCGTGTCGGATCCCGTGGCTCCGGGGGCCTCGTCGGTCGCGGCGTTCTCCCGGCGGCCGCGCTGCCAGCCCCGCTGGAGCGAGGCCATACGGCTGCGCACTTCGTCGGCGTCGCGGTCGGCGAGGCCGGTCGGGTCCTCGCTGCGCCGTTCGGGGCCCCGTTTGAGCTGGGGCGCCAGGCTGGCCTGCCGTACGCGTCGCGGCAGGGCTCCGTAACCGGCGTCCGGGCCGGGGCCGGTCTCCGGTCCCGTGTCGCCGGTGCCGTGGCCGGTGTCGCCGGTCCTGGGGTCGGCGTCGCGGGCTTCGGAGCCGGTGTCGCGGGCTTCGTAGACCGGTCGGCCGGCCGGCTCCTCCGGGCGGCTCGACGACGTCCCGGCCGGCCGGGAGCGCCTGGGCAGGGCCGGCAGTGCGTCCGGTGCCTGCCCTCCGTGCCGCGAGGCGGCGTCCGGCGGCACCGTCCCGTCCGTCGGCGCCCGCTCCCCCGGCTTCGCCTGCCGGTCCGCCGGCCGGTGCCGGTCGGGGACCGGGCGCCCGTGCGAGCTGACCAGCTTGGGCGTCCGGCGACGCGGCAGCGGTACCGGCGCGCCGGGGTCGTCCTCGGTGCCGGCTGCGCGGGTCTCGTCGTGCTGCTCGGGCGTCTGGTGGCGGGGGCCTCCGCGGCCGGCCGCACGGCGGGGGGACGGACCGCGACGGGTCGGCTCTCCCTCCGCGGGGACGAGGGAGCGGCGCGGGTTGAACAGCCCGCCGCGTTCGCCCTCCTCGTCGCCCAGCGCGCCCGGGATGTCGTCGAGGGCGTCCAGGTCGACGGGCGGCTCCAGTTCGACCGGGCCGTCGAGCACCGAGGCTGGCAGCCCCGGAAGGTGTACCGGAACCTGCGAGAGGGCGGTACGGCGGCTCTCCTCCCGCTCGTTCCCCCGCGGGCGCTGGGGGCGGTCGAGCCGGAAGCCGACGCCGTTGGTGTCCGGGGCGTCCTCCGTGAGCAGCGCGTCCGGGATGAAGACGACCGCGGTGGTGCCGCCGTACGGCGAGGGCTGGAGCGACACCCGGACGTTCTGGCGCTGCGCGAGCCGGCTGACCACGAACAGACCGAGCCGGTCGGTGTCGGACAGTTCGAACTCCGGCGTCTCGGCGAGCCGCAGGTTGGCGTCGAGCAGGGCGTCGGCGGTCATGCCCAGGCCCCGGTCGTGGATCTCCAGGGTGAAGCCGTTGGCGACCCGCTCGCCCACGACCTGGACGGCGGTGTGCGGCGGGGAGAACACCGTGGCGTTCTCCAGGAGTTCGGCCACGAGGTGGGTGAGGTCGGCCACGGCGGGGCCGGTGACGGCCAGCCGCGGCAGCCGGCGGACCTCGATGCGCTCGTAGTCCTCGACCTCGGCGACGGCGGCCCGCACCACGTCCATGAGCTGGACGGGTTTGCGCCACTGCCGGGAGGGGGCGGCGCCGGAGAGGATCACCAGGCCCTCGGCGTGCCGGCGCATACGGGTGGTCAGGTGGTCCAGGCGGAACAGGTCGGCGAGTTCCTCGGTGTCCTCCGTCCGGCGTTCCATGGTGTCGAGCAGTGTGAGCTGCTTGTGCAGGAGCACCTGGCTGCGGCGGGCGAGGTTGACGAAGACCTCGGAGACGCCGGAACGGAGTTCGGCCTGTTTGACGGCGGCCTCGACGGCGGCCCGCTGGAGGGTGTTGAGGGCCTGGCCGACCTCGCCGATCTCGTTCTTGTCGTACTCCAGGCGCGGCACCTCGGTCTCGACGTCGACCTGTTCGCCCGCCGAGAGACGGCGCATCACGCTGGGCAGGCGCACGCCGGACGCCTCGTGCGCCTCCAGGCGGAGCTGGCGGAGGTCCCGGATGAGGCTCCGGCCGACGCGCACGGACAGGAAGAGGGAGAGCAGGAGGGCGATGAGGCCGAGGACTCCGGCGACGACCGCCTTGGCGATGACGCCCATCGCGACCGGGCGGACGCGGTTCTGGTAACGGTCGGCGGCCTGGTCGTCGAGGGCGCCGAGTTCGTCGAGCACGTCTCCGGCGGCGGTGTCCCAGCTCTTGGCGGTGACTCCGTTCGGCGTGCCCGCTCCGGAGGATACGGCCGCTTCCTCGGCCACGCGCAGCGGAGCGGAGGAGGCGTTCTTCCAGAAGCGCTCGTAGCGGCCGCGTTCGGACGCGGGCAGCAGCGGCAGGTTGATGTCGTACATCAGGGTGCGCTGGGCCGCGAGATCGGAGACCTTGCGCACCTCGGCGGGGGTGAGCCAGCCGGCGACGAGGGCGGAGCCGAGCAGGGCGTCCTCGCGGGCGAGCAGCTCGCGCGCGCGGGAGAGGTTGACCAGCGCGCGGTACTGCTTGTCGAGCGCCACGTTGTCGACGACGTGGAGGTTGGCGAGCAGCACGTGGCAGGGGTCGACCAGGCGGTTGTAGAGGCCGAGGGCCTGCGCCCGGCCTACGGTGCCGTCGTCGACGCTGCGGCGCAGGGACGCGATGCCGTCGAAGGCGTCCAGGACGGCGGCGAGGCGTTCGTCCTCGGACCGGCTCAGCGCGTCCCGGACCTCGGCGTTCCGGGCGTTCCGCCGGATCTCGGCGATGGCCTCGTCGGTCGCGCTCCGGCTGCGCCGGAGATTGGCGAGCCCGTCGGAGGCACGCGGGTCGGCGAGGTGGACGAGGGTCTGGCGGCGCTCCTGCTGCAGGACGCGGACGGTGTCCTCGACGGGGTAGCCGACCTTCTCCACCACGGACGACACGTTGAACAGCCGGGCTGCCTCGCGTCCGGTGAGCACCGTGGCGAAGGCCCAGATCGCCGTCAGGGACAGCAGCGGCACGAGGAGCAGCGCCACGATCTTCCGGCGGATGGACTTCCCGCGAAAGCGCATGGCCTCCCCCAGCTCGCCCCCACCATCAGGGGGTACACATGTGCGTCAACAAACGGCGCGAGCCTACTACCGACGCGCGGCGAACTCGAAGACCTGTCCGGAGGGCGAACTCCCCTGCCGGCGTCGCGGGGATGGTCAGTTGTCCGGTCATTGCGGGAGATTGCTCCCGGGATCGGCAGGCCGGAGCGGGCCGGTTTCGCGCCGCCGTACGGGCCGGTTGGCCGGAATTCTTTGCTTGTCGGGGGTACTGGGGAATCTTGTGGGGGCGTCGTTCGTCCTTCATACGGGATATGGAGGCGGAATCGGCCGCAGGAGCCGCATCCCGGATTCTGGCTGCGTAAAACAGCGCAAGCCGGGCAGCCAGAGGGGAACCGGTTCCCGGAACCGGCGGAGGTCTGCCAGGCGGTGGGGAGTGACACGTTGATGGGCACGGTGGAGCGGCGCGAGGCGCCCGGGGACGGCGGGACGGCTCGGCTGAGGCCGAAGCCGGGACCCGCGGCACCGGATCACGGCCTTCCGGCAGCCGGGAGGGCAACGGGAGCCGACAGGGGCGGGGAGGCCGGCGGAAACGCCGGCACGAAACCGGACATCGAAGGCGCGGAGCCTGATGCCGGGGCCGCGGAGCCGGACGTCGAGGCCGCGGAGCCGGATGCCGGGGGCGCGGAGCGGGAGGTCGCGAAGGCAGCGCTGGACGTCAGGGGCGCGGAGCCGGACGTCGCCGGGGCGGGGCCCGGCACCCGGGCCGTCGAGCCGGGCATCGCGGGCGGCGAGGCGCGGGAGCGGCCGGTGTACCGGCCGTTGTGGACGGAGGAACCGGCCCGGCGGCGCCGGCTGCCCGACCCGGTGCGCACGGCGGCCGTCCGGGCGGTGCTCATCGTGTCCGTGACGCTGATCCAGGCGATGGTGGCGTTCCTGTGCACGATGGCCGAGTCCTGGCTGGCTTTCCCCATGGTGATCAGCAGCGTGGCCAGCACCGTGGTGGCGACCTGGGGCGTGCTCGACGTCTGGGTCACCCGGCAGGTCTGGAACCAGCGCCACGGGGTGGTGTCGATGCCGAGCAGCACCGCGCGGGCCCTGCGCAGGGAGCGGCGCCGTGCTCGACGGCAGGCGCGGGCCGTCGAGCGGGGCCAGGAGCGAATACGGCGACGCGGCGGCACGGGGCAGTTGTCGCACCCGTGACGGCGGCGCTCCTTCCGGGCGCCACCGGAGGGTGCACAGGGCGGCGGGACACCGCCGGAGCTGCCACAGGGCGGTCCGCCACAAGGCGGCCGGTGACCGCCGGAGCGGTCACCCTGCGGCCGGTCACAGGGCGGTCGGCTGCAGTCTCCCCTCCGCTTCCCTCAGTTCACGGCGGGCCCGCATGAAGCGACGGGGGTGGTTGACGGCGAGCACCGCCGTCGTGCGACCGTCGCGCGTGTAATGCGCCAGGAAGCCGTCCTCGGCCGGTGCACCGTCGTCGGCGATCCGCCCCTCGACGACGCGGACCGTGTCCCCCTTCCGGTGCCGCCCGGCGAACTGGATGCGCACGCCGTACTGGTCGGACCAGAAGTACGGCACCGAGCGCGCCGTCTCGACGGTCCGCCCGGCGAGCAGGTTGGCCACGGCGACCCGGGGCTGCTCGGTGGCGGCGGTCCAGTGTTCGGCGCGGGTGCCCCCGACGTGGGCGACATCGCCGACGGCGACCACCTGCGGCAGGGCCGTCACACAGCCGTCGTCGCACAGGACACCCCCGCGGACACCCCCGCGCAGGACCCCCTCGTGCAGGGCGAGCGCCGAGCCCGCCAGCCAGGTGGTATTGGGTACGGCGCCGATGCCGGCGATCACCACGTCGGCCGGGAGGACGCGGCCGTCGGCGAGGGCCACGCCGGTGACGGTGGCCGTGCCGAGCAGCCCGGCCACGGAGGTGCCGGTGAGCAGTTCGACCCCGTTCCGGCGGTGCAGCGCCGCGCAGGCGGCGGCCAGTTCGGTGCCCAGTTGGGGCAGGAGCGGGAGCGGGGCGGTTTCCACGACGGTGACGCCATGGCCGAGGGCGGCGCAGGAGGAGGCGGTCTCGGCTCCGACGAAGCCGCCGCCGATGACGACGACCCGGCGCTGTCCGCCGGAGAGGCCGGCGCGCAGGGCCCGGGCGTCGTCCAGGGTGCGCAGGGTGTGGACGCCGACGAGGCCGTCGCCGGGCATGCGGCGGGCGGAGGCACCGGTGGCGATCACGACGCCGTCGGTGGAGACCGTGCGGCCGCCGTCGAGCAACACGGTGCGGCCGCGGGCGTCCAGGCCACGGGCCCGGGTGCCGAGCAGCCACTCGGCGTCCAGCTCGGCGGTCTCCTCGGCGTCGGCCAGGGCGAGTTGGTCCTCGCCGATCCGGCCGGTGAGGAAGTCCTTGGACAGCGGTGGCCGGTCGTACGGGCGGTGGGGCTCGTCGCCGACGATCACCAGCCGTCCGTCGAAGCCCCGGGCGCGCAGTTCCCGGGCCGCGTACAGGCCGGAGAGCGAGGCGCCGACGACGGTCACGGTCCTCATGCGGCGCTGCCCTCCTCAGCGGCGAGGTGGAGGTGGACGATGCCGTCGTCCACGGTCAGGCGATGGGTGCGCACGGGACGGCGGGCGGGCAGGCACGTCGGCTGTCCGGTGCGGAGGTCGAAGGAGGCGGCGTGCAGCGGGCATTCGACCAGGCAGCCCTCCAGCCACCCGTCGGCGAGGGAGGCGTCCTGGTGGGTGCAGGTGTCGTCGATGGCGTACAGCTCGCCGTCGTCGGTGCGGAAGACGGCGACGGGCGGGGTCGTCGCGACGCGGACGGACTCGCCCTCGGGGAGGTCTTCGAGGCGGCAGACGGAAGTCCGTGGAGCTGTTCCACCGGGTGAACACGCAGGACTTCGCGGCGTGCGAGCGGACCCAGCCGGCCATGGCGTCCCGGGCGTACCGCCGGGGCGGTGTGCTGGTGCAACGAGCATCACATCGGCCTGTTCCACCAGTGGCTGCTGCGGCGGCTGGGCGGCGAGCCGTAGCCCCTACGGAGCACTCGGCGCCGGGCGTTTGAACATCCGCGTCGCCGTGATCTCGCTGTGTGCCGTCTCCCCCTCCCCGGCCGGGGCCTGCTTCGGCAGTCCCGGCCGCAGGTGTTCCTCCACGCTGATGTACTTCAGGCCCGCCCTCAGGTCGGCGTCGTTGCGCAACCGGATGACCAGCGGGAACTCGGCGAGTGCCGTGGTGTCGAACAGGCCGGTGGTGTACAGCAGCTGTACGCCGAGCGCGTCCGCGACGGCCCGCTGGAGCTCCAGCAGGTAGGTGGCATTGGCGCGGCCGATGGGGTTGTCGAGGAACAGCGTGCCGGCGTGCCGGTGCCGGTCGCGTCCCCGGTCGTTGCCGCGCAGTGCGGCCATCGTGCAGTAGAGGGCGATGGCGGCGGTGAGCAGCTGGCCGCCGGAGAAGACGTCGCCCATCTGCCCCACGGGGACGCGCTCGGCGCGCAGCACGGCGTCCGGCTTGAGGATCTCGACCGCGACGCCCTTGGGCTGGAGGGCCGCCGCGACGCCCCGCAGCAGCAGGGACATGCCGTCGCGGCGCAGGTCGGAGTTCTTTTTCACGGCCGCGCGGGTCGCCTCGTCGACGACCTCGCCGAGCCGCTCGGTGAGGGTGGCCTGGTCCGGTTCCTCGAAGCGGATGCGCAGGAACTCCTGCCCGGACCACTCGCCGAGCCCTTCCGGGAGGCGGGAGAGCCGCTGGGCGGAGCGGAGCGTGGCGAGGGCCGACTCGACCAGCCCGCGCAGGCGGTCCACGATCGAGTCGCGGTTGCGCTCCAGCTGGGCCAGCTCGTCGGTGAGGACGCGGAGCCGGGGGGCGAAGGCGTCCGCCCACGTGGCCGCGTGCTCGGGCAGCGCGGCGGCGGGCAGTTCGCGGATCTGCTGCCGGGCCGGGGTGCGGACCTGCTCGTAGCGCGTGGAGTTGGCGTGCCGGACGAGGACGTCGCAGGCCTCGCGGACGGCGGCCTCGGCGGCGGAGAGGTCGCCGGCGCAGCCGCGCAGTGACCGGCGGGTCTCGGCGGCGGAGTTCCGGGCCTCGTCGAGGGTGCCGGGGCAGGGCTCGGGCTCCGCCTGCTCTTCCTCGGGCGCCTGCTCGCGCAGCAGGTCGCGGAGCATGGCGGCGATCTCGTCGAAGCCGCCGGCCGCGTCCTCGGCGGCGCGATGCGCGTCGAGCAGCTCGGCGTGCGCCTCGCGGGCCCGGGCCAGCGCCTCGGTACGGGAGGCGAGTTCGGCGGTGGCCGTGCGCAGCAGGGCCTGGGCGTGCTCGGCGTCGCGCGGGAGGAGGTCCTCGGGCAGCTCGGTGTGCGCGTCGCCGTCCTCGGGTGCGAGCCGCTCGGCCTCGCCCCGCAGCCGGCCGAGCTGCTCGCTCGCGCCGGTCATCCGGGTCTCCAGGAGCTGCACCAGCTCCTCGGCGCGGGCGGCGGCGGCCTGCCGGGACGGTCCGTCGGAGCCGTCGGGCGATTCGAGGAGCTGGGCCGCGCGGGTGCGGACCTTGTTGCTGAGCCGGTCCAGCTCCGCGCGGGCCGCGCTCTCGTCGCTCTCCGCGCGGGCCTGCTCGGCGCGCAGGTCGGCGCCGACGCCGACCTTCTCGTACACCTGGGAGGCGGCCCGGTAGGCCTCGCGGAGCGCGGGCAGGGACGCCCTGGGCGCCGCCGTGCCGTCCTGGTGTCCGTCCTCGGTGCCCTCCCCGGTGCCGTCGTCGGGTACGTCGTCGGGGGCGCCGGCGATCTCGGAGCGCTCGGCGCGCAGCGCGCGGGCGGTGCGGCGGGCGTCGTCGGCGGCACGCTGGGCGGCGCGGCGGTCCTCGTCGGCGGCCCGGGCGCGCTCCAGGCAG
Organism: Streptomyces hamibioticus; assembly: GCF_047946815.1. Lineage (NCBI taxonomy): Bacteria > Bacillati > Actinomycetota > Actinomycetes > Kitasatosporales > Streptomycetaceae > Streptomyces > Streptomyces hamibioticus. The sequence continues at coordinate 6,385,320 of NZ_JBKKQY010000001.1, read as the reverse complement.
GCCTGGGCGCGGGCCTCGGCCTCGGTGGCCTCGTCGGCCAGTTCCCGGACCTTGGCCTGCCAGCCCGCGCGTTCGCGCAGCCGGAAGGCGAGACCGGCGAGGGCGTCGGCGGCGCGGCGCGCCTTCTGGGCGGCTTCCTGCCGTTCGTCGCGCACCCGTACGGCCTCGGCGGCGGCCTCCTCGGCCTCCGCCCGCGCCGTCCGGGCCTCGGCGAGTTCCGCCTCGGTCTCCTCGGCGAAGGTGCGGGCCTCCTCCGCGGTCCGCGCCAGCTCGGCGAGCTGTCCGGCGGGGCAGCCGGTGCGCCAGGAGGCGAGGCGGGCCGCCAGCTCCCGGTCCTTGCCGAGCCGGGCGGCGAGCGTGCGGATCTCCTCGTCCCGCTCGGTGGCCCGCGCGCGCAGCGCCTGCCGCTCCTCGTCGGCGGCGTGCTCGTCGTGCATGGCCGGGTTCGGCGGTACGAGGAACACGGCGCCGTCGTCGGTGCCGTCGGCCGGCGTCGGGGCGAGCAGGGCGGCGGCGGTGCCGACGGCGACGGCCGACCGCGGGAGCAGGGCCGCGTCGCCGAGGGTCTCGCGGGCCCGGGCGTGCGAGTCGGGGTCGGTGATGATCACGCCGTCGACCAGTTCCGGCCGGGCGGCCAGTACGCGCGCGTGGTCGGCGGGGTCGACGGCCTGGGCGAGGTAGCGCCAGCCGGGCAGTGCCGGGATGCCGTGCTCGCCGAGGAACTCGACGGTGGCCAGCACGTCGGGTCCGGGCGGCAGCAGGCCACCGTCACCGAGCGCGCCGAGGATGCGGGCGTCGTCGGCGGCGGCGGTGCGCAGCTCGAACAGCTGGCGTTCGGCGGAGGAGACGGCGTCGTCGAGCAGTTCGCGCAGCTCGTCGGCGAACCGGTCGAGTTCCTCGGCGGTGAGGCCGTCGTCGCCCGTCCTGGGGACGTCGCTGTCGGTGTCGCCGCCGGTTTCGCTGTCCTGGCGGGGCTGCGGGATCCCGGGGCGGGCGACGGAGGCGAGGCCGAGCAGCTCGATGAGCCGCTCCTCGGCGGCCAGCGCCTCGGCGGTGCGGCGCTCGGCCTCGTGGGCGCGGGTGGCGGCACCGGCCGCGTCCGCGGCGCGGGCCGCGGTCAGCTCGGCGCGGGTCTCGGCCGCGGCCGCCTCGCGCGCGTGCTCCGTGGCCCGGCGGGCCGCCTCGCGGGCGGTGTCCCAGGCCTCGACCGCGCTCTTCTCGGCGTCGCTCGCGGCCAGGGCGGCGCGGGCCGGGTCGGCGTCGGGTGCGCTGTCGTCGAGCCAGCCGGCCCGGACCGCCTCGGCGGTCTCCTGCTCGACCTCGGTGAGCCGCTGCCGCAGGTGCCCGGCCTCGCTGCGGGCGCGCTGCGCCTCGGTGGCGGCGGTGGTGGAGTCCCGGTAGGCGGTGTCGCTGACCTCCTGGAGAGCGGCGGACCGCTCCTCCTCCTCGTTGGCGTGGTTCTCCGCGTTCGCCGCAGCCGCCTGCAGGGCGCGGACCAGATCGACGGCGGCCTCGGCGCGGGCGGCGAGCGCGGGGGCGGCGTCCCGCTCGGCCTCCCGGATCGCGGCGGACACACGGGCCACGCGGTCGGCGGCGGCACGGTGGCGCAGCACGGCCTCGGCGGCCTGCCAGGCGGAGTGCAGGGTGCGCGCGTCGGCCAGTTCGCGCTTCTGCGCGGCGGCCGACTTCTCGGCGGCCGTCAGTGCCAGGGAGGCGTGCCGATAGGCGAGTTCGGCGGCGATCAGGGCGCTGCGCTCGCGGGCCGACTCGGCGTGGGTGACGGCGCGGGCGGCGCCGGTGACGCGCTGGGCCAGGTCGGCGGCGCGGGCCCGCTCCCGGACCCCGCGGGCGGCCAGGCGGCGGGCCAGGGTCCTGGTGCGGCGTTCGGCGGCGGTGTGGACGTCGCGGGCGCGGGCGCGGGCCTCGGTGGCCTCGACGATCCGGCCCAGCAGGTCGACGGACCCGGCGGTGAAGTCCCGCTCGGCGATCAGCTCGGCGCGGCGGCCCAGCTTGTTGCCGAAGCCGCTGACCAGGTCGGCGAGTCCGTCGGTGTCCCGGGTGTCGGTGACGGCGCGCAGCAGCAGGTCGGTGAAGTCGGCGTCCTTCTTCACGGCGAAGAGGCCGGCCGCCTCGCCCTCGTCGGCGTTCATCTCCCGCTGGTAGCGGAAGAGTTCCGGGTCGAGGCCGAGGTCGCCGAGGTGTTCGGTCCAGCGTTCGTGGATCTCCTCCCAGTGCACCTCCAGGTGCGGGTACGCCTTTCCGGCCTCCGTCAGCGCGTCGCGGAAGCCCTTCATGGTGCGCCGCCGGCCCTGCGCTCCGGAGGCGCCCTCGACGGGCGGGCGTACGGCGGTGGACTCGGCGACCGGCAGGTTGTCCAGGGTGAGCCCGGGGCCGGGCCGGAAGGAGTACCAGGCCTCGGCGAACTTCCGCGGGTCGTTGGAGACCTGGCGCCCGCGCCACTCGCTGACCTTGCCGACGACGACGCACTCGCCGGTCTGCACGTGCTGCCACTCCAGGGCGACGTGGCCGCAGTCGTCGGCGAGCAGGAACTTGCGCAGGACGCCGGAGCTGGCGCCGCCGAGGGTGTTGCGGTGACCCGGCAGCATCACCGAGAAGATCAGCTTGAGCAGGACGGACTTGCCGCCGCCGTTCTCCAGGAAGAGCACGCCGGCGGGCGCGGGGCGGCGCGGCGGGCCGACGGGCTCCTCCTCGAAGAACTCCGCCTGCGTGGGCGCGGGGTCGGGCACGGGCTCGCCCACGCCACGCAGGTCAAGCACGGTGTCGGCGTAGCGCGCACCGGCGGGTCCGATGGAGTAGAGGCGGACCCGGGACAGCTCGTACATGGCGGACTCTCGTAAGTCTTCTTCGGGTGGAGGGAGTTCGGGAGGAGTGGGTTCAGGAGGAGCGGGGTTCAGGAGGAGTGGAACGGCAGCCCGGCGTCGGCGACCAGTTCCAGGTCGTCGGTGTCCTCCGCGGGCAGCAGGGTCGCCGTGCCGTCGGTGACCGGGACGACGCCCAGCTCCAGCAGCTCGGCCATGGCGGCGCTGCCCGCCATGTCGCGTACCTGGAGCTGGTAGCGGGCGGTGGTGCGGTAGGTGCCGCCGTGGTCGTCGCCGGTGCGCTGGAGGAACCCGGAGTCGGTGAGGAAGGCGAGGGCCTTGCCGACGATGCCGGTGGTCGAGCCGGGCAGCCGGCGGGCGTCCTTGGTGGCGCCCGTCGCGCTGCGTCTGGCCCAGATCCGCCAGGCGGCCTCCAGTCCCGGGGCGTCGGTGGCGGGGTCGGTGTTCTCGCCCTGCTCGGCGGCCCGCTCCTCCAGGCGGTGGCAGGCCTGGCGGACGAAGGCGTCGACGCCGTTGACCGTGACACGGCCGATGTAGCCGTCGTCGGCGAGGTCCTCGGGGCGCGGGAACGCCATGGCGGCGGCGGCGAGATGGGCCAGGCCGTGCAGGAAGCGGTCGCCGGAGTCGGCGGAGGCGCGACGCGCGTAGTCGCCCATGCGCACGGCGAAGACCGAGTCCTCGGCCGCGGTCACGGCCATGCCCGCGCGCGGGGACACCTCCAGGACGACCAGGCCCAGTCCGGCGGCCACGGCGTCCGCGAGCCGGGCGAAGGGCGGGTCCTCGCGGTAGCGCCGCAGCAGGTCGGCGTACTCCTGGTCGCGGGCGGGCAGCAGCTTGGGCTGGAGGCCGAAGGCGACGAGCCGGGCCGCGTCGGCGGCGTCGGCGGGCGTGACGGCCGCGGTGGCCGGTGCGGGGTCGCCGGTCTCCGGTTCGCTCCGGTCGGCGTGCTCGGTCACGGTCGGTGCTCCTTGCTGCGGTCTCGCGTGCTCGTGAGGATGCGTGCGCGCTTCCTGACGTTGCCGTGTCGGCATGTGCCGGGGGTCCTGTGCCGGGTCTTGCCGGGGGTGCCGTGCCGGGGCACGCCGGCGTCGGCCTGTCGGGTCTTGCCGGGCCTGCCCTGTCGGGGCTCGCCGGCGTTGCTGCCTCGGCACGCGTCGGCGTCGGCCCCGGGGTGCTTGCCGACGTTCATGCCGCCTCCGTCCGGTCGGCCGCCATGCCGGCCGCGTCCAGCAGGGCCGTGCCGACGATCAGGTCCGCGCCGCCGAACTCGGGGTCCTCCAGCTCGGCCCCGTCGTCCACGGCGAAGAGCAGCTTCTGCTCGCCCTGCCGGTAGGCCGTGCCGACCGGGGGGCTGGCGGCGTGGACGGCCAGCAGGGCGACGAGGTAGGGCAGGTCGGGGTCCTGGCGGCGGGCGTCGGCCAGCAGTCCCGACAGGCGGCGCGGCGCGTCGTGCGGCAGGTCGAGCAGTTCCATGGCCGCCGCCAGCTGCTCCTCGCTGAAGCGGCTGTCGTCCGGGGTCGCGATGAGGTCGGGCTCGGGCATCTCGGCGCCGAGGTGCTCGCGCTCCACGGGCGGCGTCAGCAGTATGTCGACGAGGTCACCGACCCGGACGGACACCGGGGTGCGCAGTCCGGTGCCGTGGGCGAAGAAGGCGTCGGTGACGCGGAGCGCCTGCTCCACGGGCAGCGGCAGGACCGGCGCGACGAGGTGGCCGTAGAGGTCGATGCCCGACGCGGCCAGGGGCGTGGCGAAGGCCTGCCGGTCCTGCTCGGCGCGGAACAGCGGGCCCGCCTCCAGCAGCCGGGACTGGAGCTGGGTGTGGCGGCGGATGCAGTCCTTGACGATGTCGACCAGCTCGGCCGCGCGGCGCTTGTGCTCCGGGTCCTCGGACTCGTCGCGTGCCTTGCGGATGTTGGTGAGGATCGCGTTCTCGTGGCGGTACCGGTCGGCGACGTGGTCGAGGGCCTCGGCGATCATGTCGGGCACGGCGTTGAGCCAGTCCACCGCGCGCACGTTGCGCCGGGTGGCGTCGAGGGCCTTGCGGAGGGTTTCCGAGTACTGCACCGTGCGGTACCGGGCCTGCTCGGCGGCGAGCTGCGCGTCGGCGAGCCGGCCGCGGCTGATCAGCACCTCCAGCTTGACCTCGGCGGCGATCTGGGCGCTGGTGACATCGGTGTCGAGGGCGCCGACGAGGACGTTGACCGCCTCGTCGGTGGTGCGCAGGTAGACGGTGCCGCCGGGGCCGGGGACCTCCTCGATCAGCTTGAAGTCGTAGTCGCGGCGCACATAGGTGCCGTCCGCCCCGAAGGTGCCGTAGACCGCGCGGAAGCCGCGGTCGACGCTGCCGACGTTGATCAGGTTCTCCAGCACCCAGCGGGCCACGCGCTCGTGCTCGGCGGCGGGCCGGCGCGGCGCCTGGGCGGCGATGCGCGGGATGAGCCGGGCCACGATCTGGTCGTGGTCGGCGCCCGTGTCGAAGTCCATGTTCAGCGTGACGAGGTCGATGGCGGCCAGGGCGACCTCCGCCATGCCGTAGACGGAGTACTCGCCCGCGAGGTTGGCCTTGCGCGCGTCGAGGTCGTGCAGCGGTGCCGTGCAGGCGAGCGCGCGCAGCCGCCGCGCCAGTCCCTCGTCGGCGGCCGGGCCCATGGCGGGCCGCGGCCCCGCGCTGAGCTGGGGCGGAACCCTGTCCGTCGATGCAGGCGAAGTCACGGTGCACAGACTAGGTCCTCGGTCTGACAACGACCCAAACGACGCAGACGCACCCCGCGGCACAGAGCACACGGGGCCGCACACCGGCCTCCGGCGGGCCCTGCCGCCGACGCGCGGTCCGGCACCGGTCCGCCGCGGGACGGCACGGTCCGCCGCGGGACGGCACGGCCCCGTAGACACCAACCAGCCCCGGGGCCCGTCCGGCTTCGGTCCGGCCGACGCCGGCGGCGGCTAGCCCTCCTCGCCGACCTGCCTCCGGTACACCTCCACCACTCGCTGCAGCGAGTTCTCCAGGTAGACCGACAGCAGTCGCTCGGCCGTCTCGCGGTCCCCGGCCTGCAGGGCCGCCAGGATCTCGCGGTTGCGGGCGATGTACGGCTCGTGCAGGGTGCGCGGGTCGTCCACCACGTGGAAGGCGAGGCGGAGTTCGGCGAACACGCTGCGCATCAGCTCGTCGGTGCGCTCGCTGCCGGCGAGGGCCACCAGTTCCCGGTGGAAGTGGATGTTGGCGGTGCCCACTGATTTCCAGTCGTCCTCGCCGGCCGCCCGCAGCGCCTCGTCGACGGCTCCGGCGAGCCCGTCCACGGCGTACGGCGGCTCCCCGAGGCCCCGGACGACGGCGCGTTCGACGAGGGCGCGCGTGCGGTAGATGTCCTCGACGTCCTCGACGGTCAGGACCCGGACGAAGACCCCCCGGTTCAGCTCGTGGACGAGCAGGCGTTCGTGGGTGAGCAGCCGGAACGCCTCGCGCAGCGTGTTGCGGGAGACGCCGAGCGCGCCGCCGATGCTGTCCTCGGACAGCCGGGTGCCGGGCGGGAAGAACCCCTCGGCGATGCGGCTCCTGAGGATGTCCGACACCCGCTCCGCGGTGCTGGTGCGCCCGAGGAGCGCCCGGTCGTCGGCGAGTTGCGCCAGCTGCTCTGCCATGCCCGGAATTCAACCGCAGACCTCAGAACGAAACAACAGGGGTATTGAGGGATCGTTGAACAATCCTCTACGGTGCTGACACGGCGGCTCGTTCGCTCACGGTGCCGCCGTGCTCACGCACCGACCTGCTCGGTCCGCACGCACCCTCCGTCCTCCCACTGCGAGGTGCCCATGAGCACAACCCCTCCACCGCAGGCCCCGGCCACCGACGTCGGCCCCGGCAAGGGTGAACCCACCGGCGACGACGGCGCGTTCGGCTGGCTGCGCGCCCTGGGTCCGCGGGGCCGCCGCGCCTTCGGCGGCGCGTTCGGCGGCTACGCGCTCGATTCGTACGACTACTTCACGCTGCCGCTGAGCATGGTGGCGCTGGCCGCGTACTTCGGCCTGGACAGCGGCCAGACCGGCCTGCTCACCACCGTCACGCTGGTGGTCTCCGCGATCGGCGGCGCCCTCGCCGGCGTGCTCGCGGACCGCATCGGGCGGGTCAAGGCGCTGCTGCTCACGGTGATCACCTACGCCGTGTTCACGGTGGCCTGCGGCTTCGCGCCGAACTACGAGACACTGCTGGTCTTCCGGGCCCTGCAGGGCCTCGGCTTCGGCGGCGAATGGGCGGTCGGCGCGATCCTGGTCGCCGAGTACGCGAGCGCGAAGCACCGGGGCCGCACCCTCGGCGCCATCCAGAGTTCCTGGGCCGTGGGCTGGGCGCTGGCCGCGGTCGTCTACACGCTGGTGTTCTCGCTGGCCGGCGACGACCTGGCCTGGCGCATCATGTTCTGGACCGGCGCGCTGCCCGCGCTGCTGGTGGTATGGGTGCGGCGCAGTGTGCACGACGCTCCCGAGGCCGCGGCCGCACGCGAGAAGAGCGCCGAGAAGGGCTCGTTCGCGGCCATCTTCCGGCCGCGCACCGCCGGTTCGCCCGGGCTGCTGCGCACCACGCTCTTCGCCGTGCTGCTCTCGACCGGTGTCCAGGGCGGCTACTACACCCTCGCCACCTGGGTGCCGACGTACCTCAAGACGGAGCGCGACCTGTCGGTCGTCGGCACCGGCGGCTATCTGACGTTCCTGATCTCCGGTGCCTTCATCGGCTACCTGACCGGCGGCTACCTCACCGACCGGCTGGGCCGCCGGCGCAACATCTGGCTGTTCGCCCTGCTGTCGGGGATCTGCATCCTGGCGTACGCGAACATCCCCGCCGGCGCCAACTCGCTGCTCCTGGTGCTCGGTTTCCCGCTCGGGTTCTGCATGTCGGCGATCTTCAGCGGCTTCGGCTCGTATCTGTCCGAGCTGTACCCGACGGCGGTGCGCGGCACCGGCCAGGGCTTCACGTACAACACCGGACGCGCCGTCGGCGCCGTCTTCCCCACGACGGTCGGCTTCCTGGCCGACAGCTGGGGCGTGGGCGGCGCGCTGGTCTTCGGCGCGATCGGCTACGGCATCGCGGCCCTGGCGCTGCTGGGGCTGCCCGAGACGCGCGGAAGGGAGCTGGCATGAGCCGCCCGCGCAGCACGGCCGAGGACCGTCCGCTCGCCCTCGCCGACGAGCACGCGCGTGCGTGGCGCCCGGCCGTGGCCCGCGCCCGCTTCCGGGAGGGGCTGACCGGCCCGACGGCCGGGGTCGCGGCGGGTCACACCCAGGCCAATCTGATCGCGGTGCCCGCCGACTGGGCGTACGACATGCTGCTGTTCTGCACGCGCAACCCCAAGCCCTGCCCGGTGCTGGACGTGACGGACGCGGGGTCCTGGACCACGGTGCTGGCCGACGGCGCGGACCTGCGCACCGACCTGCCGCGCTACCGGGTGTGGCGGGACGGCGTGCTGGTCGACCAGCCCACGGACGTGCGCGCCCACTGGCGCGACGACCTGGTGTCGTTCCTGATCGGGTGCAGCTTCACCTTCGAGTGGGCGCTGGCCGCGGCGGGCGTCCCGATCCGCCATGTCGAGCAGGGCCGCAACGTCCCGATGTACGTGACCGGCCGGCCGTGCCGCCCGGCGGGGCGGCTGCACGGTCCGATGGTGGTGTCCATGCGCCCGGTGCCGCCGCGGCACCTGTCGGCGGCGCTCCGCGAGACCGGTCTGCTGCCCGCGGTGCACGGCAGCCCCGTGCACTGCGGGGATCCCTCGGTGCTCGGCATCGAGGTCCTCGCCCGGCCCGACTTCGGCGATCCGGTGGACGCCGAGCCGGACGACATCCCGGTGTTCTGGGCCTGCGGGGTGACCGCGCAGGCCGCGGTGATGGCCTCGCGTCCGCCGTTCGCCATCACCCACGCGCCGGGGCAGATGTTCGTCACCGACGCGCGCGACGAGCAGTACCGGGTGGCCTGACACCTGCGTGAGAGATCCGACGCGACCACGGAAACCGGAGACACTTGAGGTATGACCCCGATCGATCTGAACGCCGATCTCGGCGAGGGCTTCGGCCGCTGGCGGCTCACCGACGACGCCGGCCTGCTGTCGGTCGTCACCAGCGCCAACGTGGCCTGCGGCTTCCACGCCGGGGACCCGGCCACGATGCGCCGGGTGTGCGAGCTCGCGGCCGAGCGGGGCGTGACCGTCGGGGCGCAGGTGTCCTACCGGGATCTGGCCGGGTTCGGGCGGCGCACGATGGACGTGCCGCCCGGCGAACTGGCGGCCGAGGTGGCGTACCAGATCGGCGCCCTGGACGTCTTCGCGCGCGCGGCGGGCACGCGCGTGGCGTACGTGAAGCCGCACGGCGCGCTGTACAACCGGGTGGTGCACGACGCGGAGCAGGCCGCGGCGGTCGTCGAGGGGGTACTCCTCGCGGGCGGGGCGCTGCCCGTGCTGGGCCTGCCCGGTTCGCGGGTGCTGGAGCGGGCCGGCGAGGCCGGGCTCCCGGTGGTCACGGAGGCGTTCGCCGACCGGGCGTACACCGACGAGGGCACGCTCGTGCCCCGCGGCCGGGAGGGCGCCGTGGTCACCGACCCCGAGGCGGTCGTGGAGCGCTCGGTCGAGCTGGCCCGCTCGGACTCGGTCACCGCCCTCTCCGGAACGCGCATCGAGGTCCGCGCGCGCTCCCTGTGCGTGCACGGCGACACGCCGGGCGCGGTGGAGCTGGCACGCCGGGTCCGTCAGCGGCTGGAGGCGGCGGGGGTCCGGGTGGAGGCCTTCGCATGAAGGTGCTGCCGGTCGGCGACGACGCGCTGCTCGTCGAGGTGTCCTCGGGCGACGAGGCGCAGGCGCTCCACGCGGAGCTGCTGCGGCGCCGCGCGGAGGGTGCGCTGACGGCCCGGGAGATCGTCCCGGCGGCCCGTACGGTCCTCCTCGACGGTGTCACCGACCGGGCCTGGCTGGCGTCCGAGCTGGCCGCGGCCGAGGTTCCGCCCGCGCCCTCGCACGCGGGGCGGATCGTACGGATCCCGGTCCGCTACGACGGCCCGGACCTGGCGGACGTCGCCGCGCACTGGGGTGTGGCGGAGCGGGAGGTGGCCCGCATCCACGCCGGGACCGAATTCGTGGTCGCCTTCTGCGGGTTCGCTCCGGGCTTCGGCTATCTGACCGGCCTGCCGGCGCGCTACGACGTACCGCGCCGGCCCACGCCGCGCACGGCCGTCCCGGCCGGTTCGGTGGCCCTGGCGGGCCCGTACACCGGCGTCTACCCGCGCTCGTCCCCGGGCGGCTGGCAGCTGATCGGCAGCACGGACGCCGTGCTGTGGGACCACACGCGCGTACCGGCGGCGCTGCTGTCGCCGGGCACGCGCGTGCGGTTCGTTGCGATGGGCCCCGACGGGCGGGAGGAGGCGCCATGAGCGACCGTGCGCTCGCCGTCGTCCGGGCCGGGGCCCTGACCACCGTGCAGGACACGGGCCGGCCGGGCAACGCCCATCTCGGCGTGCCGCGCTCCGGCGCGCTCGACGCGCCCGCGGCGGCACTGGCCAACCGCCTGGTCGGCAATCCTCCGCAGGCGGCGCTGCTGGAGACCACGCTGGACGGCTGCGCGCTGCGCCCCCGTTCGGCCGTGACGGTGGCGGTCGCCGGTGCGCACTGCGCGGTCGGGGTGGACGGACGCCCGGTCCCCTGGGGGGCGCCGTTCGGTGTGCCGGCCGGGGCGCTGCTGGAGATCGGCCGGGCCGTCACCGGCGTACGCTCCTACGTCGCCGTCTCGGGCGGCATCACGGTCGAGCCGGTGCTCGGCAGCCGCTCCACCGACCTGCTGTCCGGCCTCGGCCCGCCGCCCCTGGCGGAGGGCGCGGTGCTGCCCCTGGGGCGTCCGGGCGCGCTCCACACGCGCGTGGACGTCGCCCCGCAGCCGGCGCCGCCGTCCGAGCTGGTCCTGCGAGTGACGCCGGGCCCGCGAGCGGACTGGTTCACGCCGGAGGCGGTCCGGACGTTCACCTCGCGCGCGTACCGCGTCTCGCCCGCGAGCAACCGGATCGGCCTGCGTATGGAAGGGCCCGCCCTGGAGCGCTCCAGGGCGGGCGAACTCCCCAGCGAGGGCATGGTGCTGGGCGCGGTCCAGGTGCCGCCGGACGGCAGGCCGGTGGTGTTCCTGGCGGACCATCCGACCACCGGGGGCTACCCGGTGATCGGCGTGGTCCGCGCCGCCGACCTCCCGGCCGCCGCCCAGGCGGTGCCGGGCACGCCCGTGCGCTTCGTGGGCACCGGGCCGCGCTGACCCCGGCGAAACCTGCGACGCCCTCTCACGCCGCGTCCGCCGGCTCCCGCACCGACAGCGCCGTGAGCGCCGCCGTCGCGGCGGCGGACGCGCGCAGGTCGAGGCGGGCGCTCGTCCCGCGTGCGCGGTGCCGCAGCTCGTCGGCGGCCAGGGTCAGCAGCTGCGGCAGCAGGTCGGTGCAGCGCCGGGCCACCCAGCCGGTGCCCGCGGTGGCCAGCCACCACAGGCTCGCCGACCTGGTGGGGGCCGGGAACTCGGGTTCGAGCGAGGGCCCGGGACCGGTGGCGAGGCCGTGCTCGGCGAGCAGGGCGTGGAAGCGCGCGGCCAGCTGCCGGTGGCCCCGCTCCCCGGGATGCAGCCGGTCCGCACTCCACATGGCACGGTCCGTGACCCAGCCGCCCTCGCACGCATGCAGGTGCAGCGCCCCGTAGCGGTCGGACAGCTCGTGCACCACGGCGTTGACCGCCCGTTGCCGCCGGGCCAGCGGGCGGGCCAGGGCTCCCGGCAGCCCGAGCATCGCGCCGGGGTCGGGCAGGCAGGCGGTGAGCAGGACCGCGCCCTGGGCGCGGAACGCCGCGTACACCCGGTCCAGCCGGGCGGCCACGGCGTGGATGTCGAAGGTGCACCGCAGGGTGTCGTTCACACCGACGATCACGGACGCCATGTCCGGCCGCAGCGCCAGCGCGGCGGGCAGCTGCGCCTCCAGGACGTCACGGGTCTGCGCCCCGCCGACGGCGAGATTGGTGAACTCCACGGACGCCCACGCCCCGGCGGACGCGGCTGACCCTGCGGACACGGCGGACACGGCGGACCCGGCGGACACGGCGGACCCGGCGAATCCTGCGGATTCAGCAGGCCCGGCGGTCCCGGGGGACCCGGCGAACCCGGGGGACCCAGCCAACCCAGGAGACCCAGGGGGCCCAGGGGACCCAGTGGCCTCAGCGGCCGCGACGAACCCGGCGGGCCCCACGGCGCCCGCCGGTCCGGCGGCCAGCCCGGCGGCCAGCAGTGCCGCCCAGCCGCGCCAACCGTTGCCGACAGGGTCCCCCACCCCCTCGGTCAGCGAGTCGCCGAGCGCCACGTACCTCCGCCGTCTCACGCCACGCCCCCCGGCACGGGGGGCCGCGGACGCGCCGGGACGGTCGCGTCGTGCGCGTCGAGGAACGCCGAGACCGCCGCGTCCCAGCCGAAGCACTCGGCACGCGCGCGTGCCCTCTCCCGCCGGGCCGGTTCCGGGCGGTCCAGCAGCAGCTCGACCGCGTTCGCGAACGCGTCCCCGTGGTCGACGGCGACCGCCCCGGCGGAACCGATCACCTCGGGCAGCGCGGACGAAGCGCTGGCCACCACGGGCGTGCCGCACGCCATCGCCTCCAGCGCGGCGAGCCCGAACGTCTCGGCGGGCCCCGGCGCCAGGCACACGTCGGCGGACGCCTGCAACGCGCCCAGCGCGCCCCGGTCGGCCACGTGCCCGAGGAAGGTGACCGGCAGCCCGTCCTCCCGCGCCCGCCGTTCGAGCCGGGGGCGCAGCGGCCCGTCCCCCGCCACCACCAGCACCGCCCGCCGCCCGCGCCGGCGCAGCGACTGAAGCGCGTCCAGCGCCGTCCCGGGCCGCTTCTCCACGGACAGCCGTGAGCACATCACCAGCAGCGACTCGCCCACGCGCGCGTGCCGCGCCCGTACCGCCGGATCGCGCAGCACCGGGTGCCGCGCCGTCAGGTCGACGCCGAGCGGAGCGCGTACGACGTTGCGCGCGCCGATCCGCACGAACTCGCGCTCGGCGAACTCCGTGGTGCACACCACCCGCGCATAGCTGTGCGCCGTACGGGTGTTGAGGGCGTCGGCGGTGCGCCGGGCCGCCTTGCCGGACAGGCCCCAGGTGCGCAGGACGCCGTCGGCGCTCTCATGGGAGACCATCACGGCGGGGACCCGGGCGCGCCGGGCCCACCTCCCGGTCCAGCGCAGCGTGGTCCGGTCGGACACCTCCAGCCGGTCGGGAGCCAGCTCCTCCAGGAGGGCCGCGACACGCCGCTTGTCGGTCAGGACGCGGTAACCGCCGGTGCCGGGCAGCAGCGGCCCCGGCAGGGTGATCACCCGGCCCTGCTCGGTCTCGCGGTCGCTCGCACGCTCGCCGGGCACGATCAGGACGGGTTCGTGGCCGGCCGCCATGAACCCCTTGCCCAGTTCCCGCAGCGCGGTGCGCAGGCCGCCGGAGGCGGGTGCGACGAAGTTGGCGAGCCGGACGATCCTGAGCGCGCTCATGCCACCAGCACCGCCTTCCGTGCGGCGAGGACATCGGCGTAGTGGTCGATCAGCCGGTCGCCGACGGCCGCCCAGGTGCGCCCCTCGACGGCCGCCCGCCCGGCGGCACCGTAGGCGGTGCGCAGCGCGGGGTCGGCGGCCAGCACCCGCACGGCGTCCCGTACGGCGGCGGCGTCGTCCGGCGGCACCAGCAGCCCGGTGCGGCCGTGGTCGACCAGGTCCAGCGGGCCGCCGGCGGCGGGCGCGACGACGGGCACACCGCTGGCCATGGCCTCCTGCACGGTCTGGCAGAAGGTCTCGAAGGGGCCCGTGTGGGCGAAGACGTCCAGTGAGGCGAACACCCGGGCCAGGTCCCCGCCGGTGCGACGGCCCAGGAAGACCGCGCCCGGCAGGGACTGCTCCAGGTGCGGCCGGCTGGGCCCGTCGCCGACGATCACGACACGCACGCCGTCCAGGGCGCACGCGCCGGCCACCAGCTCGACCCGCTTCTCGGGGGCGAGCCGCCCGACGTAGCCGACGATCAGCTCGCCGTCGGGGGCGAGTTCCCGGCGCAGCGCCTCGTCGCGCAGGTCCGGCCGGAAGCGGACGGTGTCCACGCCGCGCGGCCAGAGCCTGACCCGCGGTACGCCGTGCGTCTCCAGGTCGTGCCGGGACGCGCTGGACGGGGCGAGGGTGAGGTCGGCGGCGGAGTGCACGGAGCGGATGCGCCGCCAGGCCGCCGCCTCGCCGGCGCCCATGTACGTGCGGGCGTAACCGGCGAGGTCGGTCTGGTAGACGGCCACGGCGGGCACACCGAGCCGGGCGGCGGCGGCCATGCCGCGGACGCCGAGGACGAAGGGGCTGGCCAGGTGGACGATGTCGGCCCGGTGCTCGGCGATCGTCGCGGCCAGGCGCCGGCTGGGGAGGGCGACGCGGACCTGGGGATAGCCGGGGAGCGGCAGGGAGGGAACGTGGACCACCGGGACGGCGGGGGCGACCGGGCTCGGGGCGATCCGGTCGGACCGGTTGCCGGGTGCCGGGGCCGGGGCCGGGGCGACGACGACGGGGGCGTGACCGCGGTCGACGAGGTGCCGGGCGGTCTGGAGCGCGCAGTGGGCCACGCCGTTCACATCGGGGGGAAAGGACTCGGTCACGATGACGACACGCATACCGGTGTTGTCGCCGGGCTGGACGTGGCCGCGTCAACGTGGATCTTTCGCGCCGAGGAACGGCCCATGAGCGTTGCGCTGTGCCCCCGGGCAGGCCGGACGGCGTCCACACCGGCCTGACCCGGGTGTCATGCCGCGTTCACGCGGGTCACGTCGCGGCCACACCTCAGTGCCTGGCGGCCGCCCCTGACGTCGCCGTCCCACGGCCCGGCAGCCCGCGGCCCCGGCCCCCGTGCCTCGGCTTCCGGCTTCCGGCACCCCACCCTCGGCTTCCGGCTCCCACGGCGGAGCCACCCCGGGCAACACGCACGACCGTCCACGACGCCCGCGGCGGACGGCCACCCCGGCCCGCGCCGGCCCGGAACCGCCGCACGGCGGACCGCGCCGTGCGTCACACGGCCGACGCGTCCGGCCCGATCCGGCTCCGTACGGCCGTCTGGACCTCGGCCTCCTCCGCGGGGTCGGCGGCGAGCCTGCGCAGGCGTTCGACGACGCGGTTGTCGCCGGTCTCGGCGTGCCGCGCGGCGATTTCCCGGGTGGACTCCTCGCAGTCCCACAGGCATTCCACCGCGAAGCCGGTGGCGAAGGAGGGATCGGTGGCGGCCAGTGCCCGGGCGGCCCGGCCGCGCAGGTGGGAGGAGGCGGTTTCGCGGTAGACGTGGCGCAGGACGGGTGCGGCGCAGGCGATGCCGAGCCGTCCGGCACCATCCACGAGGGTCCACAGGGTCGGGGCGTCGGGGCCTTCGCCGCGGACCGCCTCGCGCAGCGCGGCGAGGACCAGGTCCCGGTCGTGCGCGCCGCCCCGGCAGGCGAGGACCCGCCCGGCGGCGGCGCCCAGCGCGTCGGGCCGATGGATCCAGCCGCGCGCCCGGTCGACGGCGGCGGTGCTGCGCATCCGTTCGAAGGCGTCGACGGCGGCCTCCACGACGACCGTCGAGCCGGTGGCCACGGCGCCCTCGATCAGGTCGAGGGCCTCGGGATCGTGTCCGCCGGCGAGATAGCGCAGGGCGGTGCACCGGGCGCCGTCGCTGCCGGACCGGGCGGCCTCGACGATCTCGGACCGGTCCTCGGGTCCCGCGACGGCGGTCAGACATCGGGCGGCCGGGACATGCAGCGCCGCGCCGCGTTCGAGCCCCTGCTGGGCCCATTCGAAGACGGCCTGGACGCTCCAGCCGGGGCGGGGGCCCGTGGGGTTCATCTGCCGCTGCCAGCGGTCGAAGCAGCCGGCCTCGTGGGCGGCACGCACGCGTGCGGCGATCGATTCGCGCGGGTCCTCGGCCCACAGCCGCCACGGCCGGGGCTCGAAGGCGTCGCGCACGGCGGCGGCCAGCTCGGCCTCGCCCTCGGCGTCGCGCGGGAAGCGCGCCAGGACGGGGACGGCCAGCGCCCGTAGTCCGGCGTCGTCGTCGCGCAGCGCCAGCTCGTCCAGGGCCCAGGCCCAGTTGCTGCCCTCGGCGGCGTACCTGCGCAGCAGTTCCAGGGCGTCCCGCCTGCCGTAGGAGGCGAGGTGGCCGAGGACGGCGAGGGAGAGCCCGGTGCGTGACTCCTCGGTGTCGAGGATGTCCTCGGTGTCGAAGAGGTGGGCCTCGACGGCGTCCAGTTCGCCGTTGAGGTCGAGGTACAGGCGGGCGTAGTAGAGGGAGCGGTTCTCCACCTGCCAGTCGTGGCGGGGGTCGCGCAGCACGCAGTGGTTGAGGGCCGCGAGCGCCTCCGCCCGCGGGGCGGTGAGCGCGTGCAGTGTGCCGTCGCCGCGGCCGCGCTGGAGCAGGCCGAGCAGGGTGCCGCTGGGCGCTATGACCGGATCGAACATGGGAAACAGCCTCATATCAAGCGTCGACGCAACCGGGGAAACGCGTTACCTGGCCGCGCAACAACACGTCGGAGCGCCCGCCGTCTCTTGCTCGCTGAAGACCATCTTCCTCTGCCTCTCGTCCGTGGCCCTTGCGGACCGCGTCACGGCCCGCGCGGTGCGGCAACACCTGCCCAGCCATCACGTCCGTGAACCACGTCGTCATGATGGCCCGGCGGTCACAGCTGCCGCGACCGATATTTCGGCGGCCCCGTACCGCCTCCCCCGTTTTCTGTGATTTCCCTGGTCAGAACGCCGGCTTCAGTCCGGCGTCACGGTTCGTTCGACTCGGCGTCACTGGGCGCCGAACAGCTCCAGCAGCTCCGTCCGGCCGAACATGCGTGCCGTGTCGACGGCCGACGGCGTGCCCGCGGACGGGTCGGCGCCGCCCTCCAGGAGCGCCTTGACGACCTCCGTCTCCCCCTTGAAGACGGCCCCGGCGAGCGGGGTCTGGCCGCGGTCGTTGACCCGGTCGGCCTCGGCGCCGCGGGCCAGCAGGGCGCGTACCGCTTCGGCGTGGCCGTGGTAGGCGGCGAGCATGACGAGGGAGTCGCCGCGGTCGTTGGTGAGGTCGGCCGGGACGCCGGCGTCGACGTACGCCACCAGCGCTTCGGTCTGCCCCTGCCGGGCCAGATCGAAGATCTTGGTCGCCAGCTCCACGACCTCGGGGTCGGGGGCTTCACTCATCGGCCGGACCGCCTCTCACTACGAACGTACGAACGTTGGGGAACCGTGTGCGCACGGCCGCGAGCGGTGCGGCCGTACGAGTGAATCGCCAGGGTACTGGCTCGCGCGGCACATGACCGGATGCGCCGGAGGTAAAGATCACCACAGACGGGGCCGGACGCAACCTCGCGATCCGGCCGACCTGCCGAGTGCTGCGCCACGCGGGCGAAATGTACGGATTTTCACCCGCTTGCACCTTTTATCGTATGGATACATCCTGTGAGCCTGGAAGTACTCATGGTGACTGTCCCCGCGAACCAGGAGAACTCACATGATCCTCTCGATCTCAGGCGTGGTCCTGCTCGGCATCGTCGTCTTCATCTTCTTCCGCAAGGACGGGCTGAAGGCATCGCACGCCGTGGTGGCGATGCTGTTCGGCTTCTACCTGGCGAGCACGGCCATCGCCCCCAGCATCAAGGCGGGCGGCGAGAGCCTGGCGAGCCTCCTCGGCGGAATCAAGTTCTGACCGACCCCTCTCCCGCACGCACTCCCAGGAGGCAGCAGTGGCCCGGCGCCCCTTCCCCCGCATTCTGAGCAACGGCGGCGCACAGCTCGCCCGGAGCCGGGAGCTGGCCCGGACGGCGGCCGACAGCGCCACCGACGTCCTCCAGCCGCTGATCACGATCGCGCGCGGCCTGCGCCGGCTGGCCTCGGCCGCGCGGCGCAGGTGGACCGACACCCCCAAGGACCGGCGCGGTGCGCTGCTGTTCCTGGTGGCCTCGGTGATCCTGGTCGTGGCGCTGGTGCCGTACGGACCGCTGCTCGCCGTCGTCACGCTGATGGCGGCGGCGGCCTGGCAGGGCCGGGACCGCACCCCGCCGGCGCCCGAGGGGCCCGACGAGTCCCGGAGCCGACGCCTGACCTCGCTGTACGAGGCGCTGGTGCCGTACTTCTCGATCCCCGAGGACCCGGACCCGCTCTACGCCCACGGCGGCGCCTGGGAGAAGGCCTTCCCGGCGTACGAGTTCGACGACACCGGCCGGTTCTCCCACCTGGTGATCCGCTACCCCGCGTACTTCACCGACGGCGAGCCCGGGGCGCGTGCCCGGATCGAGCACCTGCTCACGGCGAAGGCCGGCCGGGGC
This sequence comes from Streptomyces hamibioticus, assembly GCF_047946815.1. Classification (NCBI taxonomy): domain Bacteria; kingdom Bacillati; phylum Actinomycetota; class Actinomycetes; order Kitasatosporales; family Streptomycetaceae; genus Streptomyces; species Streptomyces hamibioticus. The sequence continues at coordinate 6,367,145 of NZ_JBKKQY010000001.1, read as the reverse complement.
CGTGAGTACCACTACACCTGGGACGAGGAGGCCAACCACCTCACCGTGACCGTCCTCGCGCCGCTGCCCACCGACATCGCCGCCCAGCGCTTCGTCACCGCGCCCGGCGAGGCGGTCCTCGGGTTCACCGACCCCACCCTCGTGCAGCGCACGCTCCCGCTCACCCACGGCGAGGAGCGGCGGGACGTACCGCCGGTCGTCTGGCGCACGGGCGTCCGTTCCACCGAGCCGCACCTGCTGGTCCTGGGCCAGCCGGGCACCGGCACCTCCACCCTGCTGCGCTCCCTCGCCCTGCAGGCCCTGCACCACGGCGGCGACCTGGTGATCGTCGACGGCGGCGGCACCGGCGAGTACGCCTGCCTGACCGGGCGCGACGGCGTCCTGGCCGTCGAGTGCGGCCTGTCCGGAGCGCTGGCCAGTCTGGAGTGGGCCGCGCAGGAGACGGAGCGCCGGCTGATCTCCCTGAACCGGGCCCGCCAGGAGGGCCACCCGCCGCCGGACGACACCAAGCGGCCGCTGTGGATCCTGCTGGACCGGCCCGGGGCGTTCGCCCATCTGGCGGCCGCCGAGGGCCGCCGGGACCCGCAGTCCCTGCTCCAGGTCCCACTGCGGCACGGCCGCGCGGCCCACGTGACGGTGGTCGTCGCCGACCAGCTGGACGGCCTCGACGCCCTCGGCGACGCCGTACGGCAGCACACGCGCGCGCGTGTCGTCCTCGGCCCGGCCACCGCGGAGCAGCTGACGACCGTGCTCGGCGCTCCCCCGCACACCACGCCCGTCGACCAGGTGCCGCCCGGCCGCGGTTACGCCCGTCTGGGCAACGGGCCGGTCCACCGCATCCAGGTCCCGGCCACCCCGGACCCGTACGACGACGCGACGAGCGACGCCCATCGGAAGGCGGTCATGGCCCTGCTCCCGCCGCGCACCACACCGGCCGACGGCGAGCACGTCCCGGAGGACCCGATCGCCGACCCGGCGGACCCGGACCACACCGAGCCGGAGCCGGTGCCCGCCGACGCGGTCACCGACCCGGCCGAAGCGGAGCCGGCGTCCCCCGAGCCGGTCCCGGTCCTCACCGACCCGGAACCCGCGCCCAGGAAGCCGGTCCCGGTCCTCACCAAGCGGGAGTCGAAGCCGAAGAAGCCGGCCCCGACCCTCACCGACGCAGAACCCGCACCCAAGGAGCCGGCACCCGTCCTCACCGACGGAGAACCCGCACCCAAGGAGCCGGTCCCGGTCCTCACCGACGCAGAACCCGCACCCAAGAAGCCGGTCCCGGTCCTGACCAAGCCGGAGTCGAAGCCGAAGAAACCGGTCCCGACGCTCACCAAGCCGTAGCTCCGGCCGACGGACGGCGCCCCGCATCACTCGGGGGGCGCCGTCCGTCGCGTCGGTCAGGCCACGAAGGTGCGCGGCGTCTCCGCCGGTCCGCCGCCTCCGTTCTCCACCAGCCGGGCCGCCGCCGCCAGCCGCGCCGCCGCCTCCTCCGCGACCGCGCCGCCGACCGTGAACGGCAGCCGCACATACCCCTCGAAGGCCCCGTCGACCCCGAACCGCGGGCCGGACGGCACCCGCACGCCCACGCGCTCCCCGGCCTCGGCGAGCCGCGAGCCGGACAGGCCCCCGCTGCGCACCCACAGGGTGAGCCCGCCGCGCGGCACCTCGAACTCCCACTCGGGCAGCTCCCGTCGCAGGGCCGTCACCAGGGCGTCCCGGTTCTCCCGGGCCTGCCGGCGCCGCACCTCGACGGCCTGCTCCCAGCCACCGGTGCCGAACAGCCAGTTCACCGCGAGTTGCTCCAGCACCGGTGTGCCCAGGTCGGCGTACGCGCGCGCGGCGACCAGGCTGCGGATCACATCGGGCGCGGCGCGCACCCAGCCGATGCGCATCCCCGCCCAGAAGGCCTTGCTGGCCGACCCGACGGTGATGACCGTGGAACCGGCCGGGTCGAAGGCGCACACGGGCCGGGGCATGCTGACGTCCTCGTCCAGCCACAGCTCGCTCATCGTCTCGTCGGTGACGAGCACGGTCCCCGCCGACCGGGCCGCGTCCACCAGCCGCCGCCGCTGGTCGTCGTCGGCGAGCGCGCCAGTCGGGTTGTGGAAATCGGCGACGACATAGGCGATACGGGGGGCGGCGTCCCGCAGTACCTGGCGCCAGCGGTCCATGTCCCAGCCGGCCAGCCCCTCGGCCATCGCGACCGGCACCAGCCGCGCCCCGGCCTCGCGCATCAGCTGGAGGATGTTGGCGTACGACGGGGACTCGACGGCGATGCGCTCACCGCGCCCCGCGAAGAGGTGGCAGATGGCGTCGATGGCGCCCATGGCCCCGGTGGTCACCATGATCTGTTCGGGCATGGTCGGGATGCCGCGTGCGGTGTAGCGGTCGGCGATCATCGCGCGCAGCGCGGGCAGGCCGGCCGGATAGTCGCCGTGCGTGTGCGCGTACGGCGGGAGTTCCTCCAGGGCGCCCTGCACGGCCCGGGTGAGCCACGGCTCGGGGGCGGGCAGCGCCGCGCAGCCCAGGTCGATCATGGAGCCGAGGGCCTCGGGCGGGAGCGGCTCCAGGCCGCGGGCCGGCAGCGGGTTGCCGGCCGGGACGGCGGTCCAGCTGCCCGCGCCGCGCCGGGACTCCAGGAATCCCTCGGTGCGCAGGGCCTCGTAGGCGGCGGCGACCGTGGTGCGGCTGACGGACAGGGCGAGCGCCAGCTCGCGTTCGGCGGGCAGCCGGGCGGCGACCGGCACCCGCCCTTCGAGCACCAGCAGCCGGATGCCGTCGGCGAGCGCGCGATAGGCGGGCGGGCGGCGGGTGCCGGGTCCGGCCGGACGGTCCTGCTGGGAGCCGAGCAGCCGAGCGAGCTGCGCGGCCCCCACAGCAGAGGTCCACTGAACCATCTAAATCAGTCCACCTTCCCCGGATTGGCCATGGATGGCGATTGCTTCCACGCCACAGGGTGTCATGCATCAGGCCACTACCACCACAGGGGGCACGTCTTGTCCGAGCAGTCCGGCCGAGGACCACGGCACGCCGAGGGACGACTCACGCGACGGCTGGCACAGCTCTACGGCGGTCTCGCGCTGTACGGCGCGAGTTCGGCGCTGCTGGTCCGGTCCGGACTCGGGCTGGAGCCGTGGAACGTACTGCACCAGGGCCTCGCGGAGCGGACCGGCCTGTCCATGGGCCTGGTCCTGACCATCGTCGGCGCGGCGGTGCTGCTGCTGTGGATCCCGCTGCGCCAGCGGCCGGGCCTCGGCACGGTCTCCAATGTGCTGGTGATCGGCGCGGCGATGGACGCGACCCTGGCCGTGCTGCCCGCCGCCCACGGTCTGCCGCCGCGCGTCGCGCTGCTGGTCGCGGGCATCGTGCTGAACGGCGCGGCCACCGGTCTGTACATCGCGGCGCGGTTCGGCCCGGGGCCGCGCGACGGGCTGATGACGGGACTGCACCGGCGCACCGGACTGTCCGTGCGCCTGGTGCGCACGGCCATCGAGATCACGGTGGTGGCCACCGGCTTCGTCCTCGGCGGCACGGTCGGCGCCGGCACGCTGCTGTACGCGGTGGCCATCGGCCCGCTCGCCCAGGCCTTCCTGCGCGTGTTCGCCGTTCCCCCGGCATCCGCCGGCAGCACGGTGGTTGCCGTGGGGCAACCGCGCCGCGCGATACTGCGACGGTGACCACGCGGATACGCCACCCCTACCTGGACCACCCCGGCCCGATCGCCTTCGCCCACCGGGGCGGGGCCGCGGACGGCCTGGAGAACACGCTGCGCCAGTTCCGGCGGGCGGTCGAGGCGGGCTACCGGTACATCGAGACCGACGTGCACGCCACCCGGGACGGCAGGCTGGTGGCCTTCCACGACGCGACGCTGGACCGGATGACGGACGGCACGGGCCGCATCGCCGATCTGCGCTGGGCGGACGTGCGGCACGCGCGTGTGGCGGGCGAGGAGCCGGTGCCGCTGTTCGAGGAGCTTCTGGAGGCCTTCCCCGGGGTCCGCTGGAACATCGACGTCAAGGCGGAGCCGGCCCTGCTGCCGCTCCTGGAGCTGATCGAGCGCGCCGATGCCTGGGACCGCGTCTGTCTCGGCTCGTTCTCCGAGGCGCGCGTCGTGCGCGCCCAGCGGCTGGCCGGGCCGCGACTGGCCACCTCGTACGGCACCCGCGGCGTGCTCAACCTGCGGCTGCGCTCCTGGGGCGTCCCGGCGGCGCTGCGCCGCTCGGCGGTGGCCGCCCAGGTACCGGAGACACAGTCGGGCATCCAGGTGGTGGACCACCGTTTCGTCCGCGCCGCACACGCGCGCGGGCTCCAGGTGCACGTGTGGACCGTCAACGATCCGGACCGGATGCACCGGCTCCTGGACCTGGGCGTGGATGGCATCATGACCGACCACATCGACACGTTGCGCAAGGTCATGGAGGACCGCGGCGTCTGGGTCTGACCCGGGCCGGGGGCCGGGGGCGTCGCGCGTTCACGGGGAAGCGAGGGCACGGGTGGGCATCGGCACCGTGCGGAGGGACGCGGGCGACGGGGCCGCCGCCGAGCGGCGGTACGAGCAACGCGGCTGGTACGTCTACGACTGGGCGTGCTCGGTCTACTCGACGAGCGTCCTCGCCGTGTTCCTGGGGCCCTATCTGACCTCGGTCGCCGAGTCTGCGGCGGACGCGGACGGCTTCGTCCACCCGCTGGGCATACCGGTGCGCGCCGGGTCGTTCTTCGCCTACTCCGTCTCCCTGTCCGTGATCGTGGCCGTGCTGGCGATGCCGCTCGTGGGTGCCGCGGCCGACCGCTCGGGCCGCAAGAAGCCGCTGCTCGCCGCCGCCGCGTACACGGGGGCCGCCGCGACGACCGGCATGTTCTTCCTGGACGGCGACCGCTATCTGCTGGGCGGTGCGCTCCTGGTCGTCGCCAACGCCGCGCAGTCCGTGGCGATGATGCTCTACAACTCCTACCTGCCGCAGATCGCCGAGCCGGAGGAGCGCGACGCGGTCTCGTCGCGGGGCTGGGCCTTCGGCTACGCGGCCGGCGCCCTGGTCCTGGTCGCCAACCTGGTGCTCTACACCGGACACGACTCCTTCGGGCTGAGCGAGAGCGCGGCGGTCCGCATCTGCCTGGCCTCGGCCGGTCTGTGGTGGGGCGCCTTCGCTCTCGTACCACTGCGCCGGCTGCGCGACCGCCGGGCGCGCTCGCCGGAGCCCGGTGCTCCCGCGCGGGAGGCGGCCCTGCCCGGCTGGCGGCAGCTCGCCGCGACCGTCCGCGACATGCGCCGCCACCCGCTGACGCTGGCCTTCCTGCTGGCGTACCTGGTCTACAACGACGGCATCCAGACGGTGATCTCCCAGGCCTCGGTGTACGGCTCCAAGGAACTGGGGCTGGGGCAGTCGACGCTCATCGTGGCCGTGCTCCTGGTGCAGGTGCTGGCGGTGGCGGGCGCGCTGCTGCTCGGCCGGCTGGCCCGGACCCACGGCGCGAAGCGCACGATCCTGGGCTCGCTGGTCGCCTGGACGGTCACGCTCGCGGCCGGGTACTTCCTGCCGGCCGGGGAGCCGGTGTGGTTCTTCGTACTGGCCGCCGGGATCGGGCTGGTCCTCGGCGGCAGCCAGGCGCTGTCCCGCTCGCTGTTCTCGCATCTCGTGCCGCCGGGCAAGGAGGCCGAGTACTTCTCCGCGTACGAGCTGAGCGACCGCGGCATGAGCTGGCTGGGCCCGCTGCTGTTCGGGCTGACCTACCAGCTGACCGGGAGCTACCGGGACGCGATCATCTCGCTGGTGGCGTTCTTCGTGCTCGGTTTCGTCCTGCTTGCCCGGGTTCCGGTACGGCGCGCCATCGGCGACGCGGGCAACCCGGTACCCGAAAGGATTTAGCACTCGGCGCGAAAGGGCTGTAGTGTACGCGTTTGGCCTGCCAGGCGTACCGTTACTGCGCGTCAAAGGTGCCGAAACGCTGGGTGACAACTGCCAGCAGATGTGACAAACCGGACGCCTGTGGGTACTGCACTGGTTGACAAGGCTGCGGCTACGACGGCGACACATGGCCCGGAACGGGACTCGGGACGGGAATCTTTACCGCCGACCGGACGTTGACCGGATGACGACGACAGCGACACCTGTCCTGTGGGCGACAAGCCCGGGAGGCACGATTCATGAGTGAGCGAGCTCTTCGCGGCACGCGCCTCGTGGTGACCAGCTACGAGACGGACCGCGGCATCGACCTGGCCCCGCGCCAGGCCGTGGAGTACGCATGCGAGAAGGGTCATCGATTCGAGATGCCCTTCTCGGTAGAGGCGGAGATCCCGCCGGAGTGGGAGTGCAAGGTCTGCGGGGCCCAGGCACTCCTGGTGGACGGCGACGGTCCGGAGGAGAAGAAGGCCAAGCCTGCGCGTACGCACTGGGACATGTTGATGGAGCGGCGCACCCGCGAGGAGCTCGAAGAGGTCCTCGAGGAGCGACTGGCCGTTCTGCGTTCCGGTGCGATGAATATCGCGGTTCATCCGCGGGACAGTCGCAAGAGTGCGTGAGCCCCGCGGGGCTCGGGCTGGATTTCAGCGCACGTAAGTAGGTAAGTGATCGCGGGCGCCGTACTCACGTACGGCGCCCGCGATCTTTTCTCTGTGCGCCTCTCAGCGCGTCTTCCGTGCGCCTCTCAGCCCGTCAGAGGGGGGCGCGGATCCTGCGGGGCATCGTCGCTGCGCTCCTCGTCTCGGACGACCTCGCCCGGGACCACCTTGCCGTCGGGGCGGTGCATCCGGGCCTGGCGGAAGGCGTCGCCGAGGGTGCCGGTGCCGGCCTCGCGGAGTTTGCGGTCGACCGTGCGCTCCGCGTAGCGGCTCACCGCCTTCTGGACCGGGGGCAGCACGAGCAACAGGCCCAGGGCGTCCGAGAGCAGCCCGGGGATGATCAGCAGCAGACCGCCCAGCATCATCAGGCCGTTGCCCTCGCTGTTCGGACGGGCCGTCGGCGGTGTGCCGGACTGCTGCTGTTGCAGCGTCTCCGTCAGGTTGCGGAAGGCCCGGCGCCCCGCCGCCTTGATGACCACGGAACCGACGAGCAGGCCCGCCAGCAGGATCAGGAAGACCACGAAGCCGTTGGCCGCCCCCGCGACCACCGTCAGCAGCCAGATCTCCAGCACGAGCCACACGGCGAGGCCCAGCGGCAGGAAGGTGCGCAGCCGGGAGCGCCGGGGCCGGGTCGGATACCTGGGGGTCTGAGCGCCAGTCGTCATACTCCCCAGTGTGCCTGGCCCCGGTTCGGTGCGGGACAAGGGTGGGATCAGGAATTCCTGTCGCGGTCCCGGATCTTGCCGACCCGCTCCCCCACGCCCCACACCGTGACCCGCCACAGGGCCTCCACCAGGATGTCCCGGCTCATCTTGGAGTCGCCGAGTTCCCGCTCGACGAAGGTGATGGGCACCTCGACGACGTGGTAGCCGGCCTTGACCGCGCGGCGGGCCAGGTCGACCTGGAAGCAGTAGCCCTGGGAGGAGACCTCGGTGAGGCCGAGGCCCTCCAGGGTCTCCCGGCGGAAGGCGCGGTAGCCGCCCGTGATGTCACGCAGCGGCAGGTCCAGGGCGAGGCGCGAGTACAGGCTGCCGCCGCGGGAGATGAACTCGCGGGACTTGGGCCAGTTGACCACCCGTCCGCCGGGCACCCAGCGGGAGCCGAGGACCAGGTCGGCGCCCTTCAGCGCGGTGAGCAGCCGGGGCAGCTCCTCGGGCTGGTGGGAGCCGTCGGCGTCCATCTCGATCAGCACGCCGTAGTCCCGCTCCAGACCCCAGCGGAAGCCCGCGAGATAGGCGGCGCCCAGCCCCTCCTTGCCCTTGCGGTGCAGGACGTGGACGTGGTCGTCCTGGGCGGCCAGTTCATCGGCGAGCTTGCCGGTGCCGTCGGGGCTGTTGTCGTCGGCGACGAGCACATGCGCGTCGGGGACGGCCTCGCGCACCCGGCCGACGATCGCCTTGATGTTCTCCGCCTCGTTGTAGGTCGGGATGATCACCAGGGCCGTGCCGAGCGGACCGAACCTTCTGTCCTGGCCCGATGTCTCGCGCGTCCCGTCGCCGTCGTTCACTGCTGCCCCTTCACGTCCATAAACGCAGAGGACCACCATAGTGGCCCCGGCCTGCGGTGACGCGACAGGACGTGCGACAGGCGGTGTGATTCCGCGAGAGCCGGGCAGGAATGTGATCTTCGGGCCGTCCGGTACTGCGGATGGGGGCCCGGCGCCCTTCGGGCCGACCTGGGACCCGCTGGCTGCGGATCGACCGAGAGCCGTTGTCTACTGAGCGCCCGGGCCCCACCCGGGTCACACCTCCCGACCGGCCGGAACGTTCCCTCGTCGCGGCGCGAGCGCTGAGCCTGGCTGCCAGTGGCGGTGCCCCGGTGCGGCACACCGTCCCTGACCCAGCGGCGCCGCGACGGTGCGCGGAGATTCCCCGGTCGGGCGTCCGGTGGTGGACTCGGCCGAACCTATCGGCCCCCTGCCGTCGCCTGTCAACAGCCGTTCGACCTGCGGCTATCTCGGCAAACCCCTGGTCAGCGGGTCGGCCGCGCAGGTGCTACGACACAGCGACGGGCGAAAGATCGTCGCCCCGTCGGACGCGCGGATCACTCGCCCGGCCGTACGAAGATCGTCCGTCCGCCGACGACGGTCCGCAGACAGACCGGCAGGTCCCGGCCCGGGCCGAGGTCGGGCAGGCCGGGGGTGCCGGAGCGGGGATCGGTCGACCAGCGCGCGACCCGGTCGTCGGGGGCCTGGACGACCAGCTCGCCGGTGCGCCACACGGCGTAGTCCGCGGGTGCCCCCGGCACCAGGACCCCCGCGTCGTCCCGGCCGACCGCGCGCCAGCCGCCGCGGGTGTGCGCGGTGAACGCGGCGCGCACGGAGATCCGGTGCTCCGGGGTGCGGTGGAAGGCTGCGGCCCGGACGGTGCCCCACGGGTCGAGCGGGGTGACCGGGCTGTCGGAGCCGAAGGCGAGCGGGACGCCGGCGCGCAGCAGGGCGGCGTAGGGGTTGAGGGTACGGGCGCGTTCGGCGCCCAGGCGGTGTGCGTACATGCCGTCCTCGCCGCCCCACAGGGCGTCGAAGGCGGGCTGGACAGAGGCGGTCAGGCCGAGTTCGGCGAGGGCGGCGACGGTGTCGGGGGTGAGCATCTCGGCGTGCTCGACGCGGTGGCGGGCGGCGCGGACGCGGGCGAGGCCCACCTTCTCGGCGGCGGCGCGCACGCCCTCGACGACGGAGGTGACGGCGGCGTCCCCGATGGCGTGGAAGCCCGCCTGGAGACCGGCCTCGGTGCAGGCCACGACGTGGGCGGCGACGTCGGCGGCGTCCAGGTATGCGGTGCCGGTGTGGGCGGCGTCGGCGTACGGCCGGTGCAGGCACGCGGTGTGCGAGCCGAGGGCGCCGTCGACGAACAGGTCACCGGCCGCGCCGATCGCCCCCAGCTCCCGGGCGCGGTCGACGTTCCGCTCCGCCCAGTAGCCGAGGACGCGCGGCCCCGGCTCCTCGGCGGCCAGTCGCAGCAGGCCGGTGAGGTCGTCCTCGGAGGAGATCTCCGGGCCCGCGCACTCGTGGAGGGTGCCGATGCCGAGGGAGGCGGCGTGCGCGCGGGCGGCGCGCTGGGCCTCGGTGCGCTGGGCGGGCGTGACCGCGGCGAAGGCGGCGGCCCGTACCGCGTGGTGGGCGTCGGCGGTGAGCGGGCCGTCGACGCGGGCGAGGTCCGACGGGACCAGGTCGAGCAGGGCGGTGGTGACGACCGCCGAGTGGACGTCGATGCGGCTGAGATAGAGGGGACGGCCGCCGGTTGCCTCGTCGAGTTCGGTGCGCGTGGGCGGGCGCCCGTCGGCCCAGCGGGCGGCGTCCCAGCCGTGCCCGAGCAGGACCCGGTCGTCCGGCCGGGCGGCGGCGAAGTCCCGTACCAGCGCCAGCGCGTCCGCACGGGAGGCGGCGCCGGTCAGATCCAGCCCGGTCAGGGCGAGGCCGGTGGAGGTCGTGTGCACGTGCGCGTCGGTGAAGGCCGGGGTGACCAGGGCGCCGTCCAGGTCGATGACCTCGTCCACGCCGTCCGCGAAGGCGTCCGCGGCGCCCTCGGAGCCCACCCAGGCGACCTGGCCGCGCTCGACGACCATGGCCGTGGCGAAGGGGTCGGCGGGACTGTGGACCTCTCCACGGCGCAGCAGGACGGTCTCGGGCGGGGCGGTGGACTCACTCATGGGCACCAGTTTCGCCCCTGGACCGCCGCGCCCCGCACGCAGGTCGCCCCGGGGCGGGAACGGGCCCCTCAGATCCGCGGTGGGCGTGCCTCGTAGGGCGTGGACAGCACCACCGTCGTGCGGGTCGACACCCCGGCCAGGGAGCGCACCCGGGCGAGCAGTTCCTCGAGTTCGTGCGGGGTGGAGACGCGGACCTTGAGGATGTAGTTCTCGTCGCCGGCCACGCTGTGGCAGGCCTCGATCTCGGGGACCCCGGCCAGCCGGTCGGCGATGTCGTCGGGGGCGCTGGGGTCGAACGGCTTCACCGAGATGAAAGCGGTCATCGGCAGCCCGACGGCCTCCGGGTCGACGACGGCGGCGTAGCCGCGGATGACGCCGCGCTGCTCCAGCCGGCGCACCCGCTGGTGCACGGCCGACGTGGACAGGCCCGTGGCCTTGCCCAGGTCGGTGTAGCTCATCCGCCCGTCCTTGACGAGCAGCTGCACGATCTGTCGATCCAGCTCCTCCATGGCGCAAGAACCTACAGGGCGGTTGATCTCTCCGGATACCTCAATGGCCCCTCCGGCCCCGAGGTGAGGCACCTGCGCACGGCATGTGACGAACGCCACATCCCCCGAACGGTCTCCGTGATGCTCTCGTGATTACCGCCGATGGGCGAAGGGAAGTGCTTGCTGTGGTCGAGGCCGCAGCGCCTTCACGGCCCAGCCCGAGGGGGAGAATCCCATGCAGAGTCTTAAGCGCCCTGGTCGTACCGCAGCCAAGCGGCAGCAGCCGGTCGTCGAGCCCGCGCCGGAGGGTGTCGAACCCGACGCCCTCGACGACGAGGAACTCGACGCCTACGACACCTTCGAGATGTACCGGGTGATCTGCCCGGACTGCGCGCAGCCCATCGCCCTGCTGGCGGACGAGGAGGTGCTGCCGGAACACGCGCTGTGCGCCTCGCCGTGGAACCCGTTCGGCCTCACGGTCTGCCCGGGCACGGGCCGCCGGGCCACCGACGCCCGTCCCGCGGACGAGTCCTTCCGGCCCCAGGAGCAGGACACAGCCCTGCTGTTGACGCTCCCTCAGGGGCTCGACTGGCGGACGCAGCCGTTCTCGCACGTCGGCGGCCCGGGCTCACGCCCGATGCGGGTGCCGACCATGCGTCGCGACGCCGCCTGACCGTCCGCCGTCCGGGCGGCGCCGCCCGCTCGTGCCACACAGCACCCCACCGGTCCGCGGGCCGACGCGGTGCGGTGTGGCACCGGCGCGGGCGTCCCCGGGCACCCGTCGCGTGCGCCGCGAGCAGATACCCCCGCGAACTCACGCCCGATTCCAGGGGCCGGTGACCTGTCCGCAGTTCCCCGCGTTGCCCTGGTATGACCCTCACGTACTCGGCGACCGGGCGTCGGCGGCGGGTGTTCGTCCCGGCGCCCGCGGGAGTGGCTCCGCCGGCGCCGCCGCAGCCTCCGGACCCGCCGATCTACCGCGAACTGATGCGGACCTGGGCCGATCGCGGCCGTACCCTGCCGGGGCAGCACGACCCCGAGTGGGTCAGGCTCGCGGCACCCCCGCGCGGGCTCGGCGACTTCGGTCTCCCGCCGGACCCGGGAGGCGAGGCGTACGGCGTCCCGCGGGACTCGCGCGGCGACGGGTTCGGCGCATCCCGGGACCGGCGTGGCGACGGGTTCAGCGCGTCTCGGGACCCGCGAGGTGACGGGCGATGACCATGCGCTGGATCTGATTGGTCCCCTCGACGATCTGCAGCACCTTGGCCTCGCGCATGTACCGCTCGGCCGGGAAGTCCGCGGTGTAGCCGTAGCCGCCGAGGATCTGCACGGCGTCGGTGGTGACCCGCATCGCGGTGTCGGTGCAGTGCAGCTTGGCCATGGCGGCCTGCTTGGCGAACGGCCGCCCCGCGTCCCGCAGCCGGGCCGCCGCCAGGTACAGCGCGCGGCCGGCCTCGATCTGGGTCGCCATGTCGGCGAGCATGAAGCGCAGCCCCTGGAAGTCGGCGATCGGCCTGCCGAACTGCCGCCGGTCCCGGGCGTAGCCCACCGCCTCGTCGAGTGCCGCCTGGGCCACCCCGATGGCGCACGCGGCGATGCCGAGCCGCCCGGAGTCGAGCGCGGACAGGGCGATCGCGAAGCCCTGCCCCTCGTCGCCGAGGCGCCGGGAGTCGGGGACCCGGACCCCGTCGAAGTGGACCTGGGCGGTGGGCGAGCCCTTCATGCCCATCTTCTTCTCGGGCGCCGCGGCGCCGACCCCCTCGGCGTCGCCGGGGACCAGGAAGGCGGTGATCCCGCGCGGGCCCTCCTGACCCGTGCGCGCCATGACGGTGTAGAAGTCGGCGATGCCGCCGTGCGTGATCCACGCCTTGGTACCGGTGATCACCCAGTCGTCGCCGTCGCGGACGGCCTTGGTGCGCAGCGAGGCGGCGTCCGAGCCGGACGCGGGCTCGGAGAGGCAGTAGGCGCCGAGCAGGCCGCCGCCGAGGATCGCGGGCAGGTGCTCGACCTGCTGCTCCTTGGTGCCGTAGGCGGCGAGGGCGTAGGAGGCCAGGGTGTGCACACTGACACCGAGGCCGACGGTGAGCCGGGCGGCGGCGAGCTCCTCCAGGACCTGGAGGTAGACCTCGTACGGCTGGTCGCCGCCGCCGTGCTCGGAGTCGTACGGCAGACCGAGCAGTCCGGATTCCGACAGCAGGGAGAAGACCTCGCGCGGGAAGTGCCCGGCGTCCTCCTCCTCGGCCGCCCTGGGTGCGATCTCGCGGTGCGCGATGTCACGGACGAGCGAGATCAGATCCCGTGCCTCGTCCGTGGGCAGTTGACGGTCCACCGGCTGCGGGGCGCGATCGGGCATGGCGACGCTCTCCTCCCTGTTGGGCACATCGGCGGATGTGCGCCTTGGGTGGGCGGCTCCGCCGGGTCGTTCCGTGGCCTGGCCGAAGCCCGCACTTCCGGGTCACGGAAGCTGCTGACCAGCGGCTGTGCGCTGTGAGTATGCCCGATCGAGGGCACCGAGTCACCAGTTAACGACCGCTTACTTCAGGAAACCTGGCGGCATCACTCCTTTCCCTCACGAGGAGCCGCTCGATTCCCGAGGGGGCACTCGACGGGGGGACTGACGCTCCCCCGCTCACGCTGTCAGTCGTCCCGGCGGGCGGGTGCGGGTGCCGGGTGGGCCGGGTCCAGTTCCTCGATGGCGCGCAGGGCGCCGCCGAGCGTCTTGACCAGCAGCTCGCACAGGGTCTCGCGAGGCAGTTCGGGACGTCCGATCCAGTCGAGGGTGGCACCCTCGACGCTGCACACCCAGGCGAGCAGGCCCATGCGGGCCGGCGGCGAGATGTCGCCGCTGCCGTACGCGCCCTCGGCGATGGTCGTGACGATCGCCTCGCGCACCCCGTCCCGGATGGCCTGCACCTCGGTGTCGAAACCGACCCCGCCGCTGACGATCGTGCGGTACGCGGCCTGGTTGTGCTCGGCGTAGCGCAGATAGCCGTCGATGGTGCGGTGGACCCGCTCCAGCGGGGGCCGGTCCAGACCGCCCGCGGCGGAGCTGACCAGCTCCTCCACGGCGTGCTGGATGATCGCCAGGTAATAGCCGCGCTTGGACTGGAAGTAGTAGTAGATCAGCCCTTTGGCGACGCCCGCCTGCCGGGCGATGTCGTCCATCGAGAGCGCGTCGTAGGAGGTGTCCGCGAACAGCCTGCGTCCGATGGCGATCAGTTCGGCGCGGCGCGCCAGCGAGCGCTCGGTACCGCGCGCACGGGGGCGGGCGGGCGGCGGAGGTTGCTGACTGATATTCAATTCGACCCTGGTCTCCTGCGGGCGGCGGGACATCCGCAGTATGGCAGGTCGCCTCGTGGGTCAGGTCACATCAGGCCCAGTTGGGCCACGAGCATGGCGAGCACCACGACGAGGGTCCAGCCCGCGACGTGTTCGACGATCTTCGGGCCGTCATCCTGGGGGCCGCCGGTGCGGGTTCGGGCGGCGGTGGCGGTGTGTGCGCTCATGGTTTCTCGCTGATCTCGGGCATGCAGGGTGGACACCGGCCCGTCCACCCTGCCACCGAAATGAGCCGTTGCGGCAGAGATGTCCGTCACAGGGGGCGGCTCAGCGCACCCCCACCGCCGCGAGCGCCCTGCGCTGGCGCGGGCTCGGATGTGCCGGGAAGAACAGGTAGCAGACGCCGCCGGTGCCGGAGACGACCTTGCCGGAGGCGTTGTACCGCTTGGTCCTGAGCCAGATGTTCTCCCATTCGCGCCGCCGGTAGACGCGCCGCACCGCCTCGTTGCTGTCCGAGGCCGGATCGTTGGCGATCACGTCGCCGTCGGCGGTGAAGCCGATCACGGTCATCAGATGGCCGGAGGTGCCGTACCCGGCGCCCGTCAGCTCCTCCTTCAGGAACGACTGGGACGTTATGGCCGGGATGCCGGCCGCGATGAGCGTCTCCAGGTCGGTCAGGGAACCGAGGCGGGTCACCACGCCCTGGAGGTTGTCGAAGGTGGCCGCGTAGGCGGCGTTGAAGGGCCAGTTGCCGCAGCCGGCGTACTGGTAGTCGTAGGTGTACCGGGCCGCGTGGCACACCTGCGGGTCGGCGTAGGACGGGTCGACCCAGGCCAGTTGCTCCTCGGTGAGCCGGCCGCCCCAGTACTCGATGATCATCTGCGAGGAGGTGGGGCTGCACCAGGCCTCGCCGCCGTTGTCGTACTCGGGGTACTGGCCCTTGTGGATCTCCTGCGAGTAGCGCGGGACGATCAGCTCCCGGGCCAGGCCGGGGGTGGAGGCCGGGACGGTGAAGCGGTCCGGGACGTCCGAGCCCATGGCGCCGAGCCGCCGGACCACGGGCGTGGCGCGGGTGCCGGGGCGTCGGTACAGGGTCAGCCGCAGCCGGTACGCGACCAGGCGCAGACCGGTGGAGGCGTCGTCGATGGCGAAGGTGTCCGTCCACACGCTGCTCTTGCCGTCGCCCTGGTCGTCGACCGAGGTCCGCCGGATGTCCTGGTCCCCTGCCGCCCAGCGGCCCATGACGTACCAGGGCGTGGCCCTGCCGTCGGAGTAGGTGCCCTTCAGCTCCACCTGGAGCCAGGTGCCGGCCGGGGTGTCGGCGTTCCAGGAGGCGATCACCTCCGTGGCGGGGACGGCGAGCCGGTGGGCGGGCGAGGTCCAGGTCGCGTACTCCCAGTCCGCCGTCCTGCCGGTGTGCGGGTCGGTGTACTCCATCGTGCCCGCCGGGGCGTCGATCACGACGCCGGGCCGGCGGCCCGCGACGGCCCGGGTGCCCTGTGCGCCGCCGGCGCGCCAGTCGCGGAAGGAGGTCCAGGCCCGGTAGTCGACCTGACGGTCGCGGGTGCGGTCGGAGTCCCCGTCGGCGGCCGTCCCGCCGGGGGCGGCGACGGCCGGGACCGCGCCGCCCGCCATGGCGGCGACGGCCACGGCGGCCAGGACGGTTCTGCGGGACGGCTGTTCGGCTCTGCTCATGGGCGGAAGGCTCCCAGGTGTCCGAGTCGGGGCAGGTCCGTTGCACGGTGGTGCGCCAACTATGGCCGCAGGCGCCTGCTCCTGCCAGCACTTCGACGCATGCCGCGCCCATCAATATTGGTGTCGACCACTGGCATGAGCCGTGCGGGTGGGCACCGTGGTCCGGACGCCGGACGCCGGACGCCGGACGCCGGACGCCGGACGCCGGACGCCGGTCCGGAGCTCCGGTCCAGGGCGCCGTGAGCCGGTCCGGGGCGCCGTGAGCCCGTTCCGGGGCGCCGTGCGGCGCCGGGCGGCGGGCCGACGGATCGGCGGGCGGACCGGCGGACCCTCGGACGGACCGGCGGACCGGCGGACCGGCCGAACGGACGGACGGACGGGCCGGCGGGCCGACCGCCCCCGGTTAGAGTGCTGCGCGTCAGTCGTCCGCCCCGCTCCGCACCGGGACCCGTCATTCACCACCTCGCCTCCCGCCTCCGCCGGCTCCCCCCGTCCTGCGGCCCCGTCCGCCTGATCGGCGTCGACGGGCACGCCGGCTCCGGGAAGTCCACGTTCGCGGGGCGCCTGGCCGAGGCGCTGGGCGGCGCGCCGGTCCTCCACCTGGACGACGTCGCCAGTCATGCGGAGCTGTTCGACTGGACCGGCCGGCTGCTGAGCCAGGTGATCGAACCCCTGAGCCACGGCGAAAGCGCGCACTATGCGCCCTACGACTGGCGGGCCCGCCGCTTCGGCCCGCCCCGGCCGCTGCCGCCCGCCCCGCTGATCCTGCTGGAGGGCGTCGGCGCGGGCCGCCGGGCGTTGCGTCCGCACCTGGCCGCGCTGCTGTGGATGGAACTGCCCGCCGAGGAGGCGTGGGCACGCGGACGGGCGCGGGACGGCGCGGAACAGCGGGAGTTCTGGGACCGGTGGGTACCGGCCGAACGCGCGCACTTCACGGACGACCCCTCGCGCCCCTTTGCCGACCTGCTGGTGCGCCAGAGGAAAGAGGGGTATGAGGTGCTATGAGGTGCTGGAGGGGCCGGTCAGAGGGGGCTTGGACCGGACCTGAATATGACACAGCGTAACGATGCATCCGCAATGTGCTGACCTTGTGAAGATCTCCTCGGGCAACTTTTCGGAGTGCTCCAACTCGGCTTGACCCAAGGGCCGTACAGGTCTTACGTTCTCAATGTGCGGCCCTTGGGAGCCGCCGACAGACGCGAAGCCCCCGGTTGTTCCCCCGTGATCGGGGGCTTCGTTCTGTCCTCGCCCGTTTTCCGGCCGCCACGCGACGCCGAACGCTCACCCTCGGTCACCGCTCCGCGTGCACCCTGTCTGCCGCCGCCTCGGTGAACGGCCCTTCACGGCCCCCTTCGGAGGGGACACCCGCGCGGGTACGATGCCCTCGGTGCGACCCGTGGAAGGCTGCCGCGCACCTGCAACTCCGGGCTGTGGCACCACGGTTCAGCGGTTCGGCCGGACGGCCGGCCGGTGACGGCTCGGCGGTAAACCGACGGGGCACGGTTTGTGGGGGACGTGATGGACTTCGGCACGCAGAGCCCGCCCGCCCCGGCCGATCTCGCCTGGCTGCGCGGCGTGGACGCCTACACCATGGGCTCCTACCCGCAGGCGGAGGAGGAGTTCCGGACCGCGGTGCGCATCGATCCCGGCATGGCCGACGGCTGGCTCGGGCTGCACGCGCTGCGTGTGGACACGACGACGGCGCTGCTCAGGATGTTCCGGCACCGCGACCGGTTCGGCGAGCAGCGGGCCCGCCACCGCCGCACCCTCAACTCGTGGTACTGGCTGGGCTGGTGGGTGCAACCCGTGCTGGAGAGCCCGCGCGACCTGCTGCTGGCGCACGCCTCCCACTGGCTCGACGGCCGCCACGTCCCGGAGCTGGACCGGGCCCTGGCCGGACTGCCGCCGGTCGACACCGACGCCCAGGTCCGCTTCCTGCACGCCTGCCGGGCCTACCTCGTCAAGGACTGGGAGCAGCTCGTCCGGCACACCGACCCGCTGCTCGGCGATCCGATGCTGGGCATCGAGGCCGGACTGTTCGGCGGCATGGCCCGGGTCCGGCTGGAGATGTACGGGCAGGCCGAGCCGCTGCTGTCGGCGGCTCTGATGCGGTGCCGCAGCGAGCAGCCACAACGCAAGGAGCTGCGCTACTGGCTGGCCCGGGCCCACGAGGGCACCGGCCGCAGTGCCGCCGCGCTGCCGCTGTACCGGGCCGTGCACCGTGTCGACCCCGGCTTCATGGACACCTCGGCCCGGCTCGCGGCCATCGCCGAGGGCGACGGGTACGAGGACGCGGCCGACCTGGCGGCGCTCACACTGACCGGGGCCGGACAGGACGGGGTGGACGGCACACCGGACGGGTTCGACCCGCTGTTCGGCACCGAGGGGCGGGACCTCAGACTCTCCGAGCCTCAGCAGCCCCAGCCGCCCGCTTCCGTTCCCCTGGTGTCGATGACCGGCGCGCCGGTGCGCGAACGGACCGGCGCACCGGAGCCGTCGCTGCCCGCCGGACCGACCGACCCGGCGTTATTGGAGGAGGCGCTCGCCGAGCTCGAGCGCATGGTGGGCCTGGAGCCGGTGAAACGGCAGGTCAAGGCGTTGTCCGCGCAGCTGAACATGGCGCGGCTGCGGGCCGGGCAGGGCCTGCCGGTGCAGCCGCCCAAACGGCACTTCGTCTTCTCGGGCCCGTCCGGGACCGGCAAGACCACGGTGGCCCGCATCCTGGGCCGCGTCTTCTACGCCCTCGGCCTGCTGGGCGGCGACCATCTCGTGGAGGCACAGCGGGCGGACCTGGTCGGCGAGTACCTCGGCCAGACCGCCGTGAAGGCCAACGAGCTGATCGACTCCGCGCTCGGCGGCGTTCTCTTCGTCGACGAGGCCTACTCGCTGTCCAACTCCGGCTACGGCAAGGGGGACGCGTACGGCGACGAGGCCCTGCAGGTGCTGCTGAAGCGGGCGGAGGACAACCGGGACCACCTGGTGGTGATCCTGGCCGGCTACCCGGAGGGGATGGACCGCCTGCTGGCCGCCAACCCGGGGCTGTCCTCCCGGTTCACCACGCGGGTCGACTTTCCGTCGTACCGGCCGTTGGAGCTGACGGCGATCGGGGAGGTGCTGGCCGCCGAGAACGGTGACGTGTGGGACGAGGAGGCCCTCGACGAGCTGCGGTCGATCGCCGGGCACGTGGTGGACCAGGGGTGGATCGACGAGCTGGGGAACGGGCGGTTCCTGCGGACGTTGTACGAGAAGAGCTGCGCTTACCGGGATCTGCGGCTGTCCGTGTATCCCGGGGACCTGACCCGGGAGGACCTGGCGACGTTGCGGCTGCCGGATCTGATGCAGGCGTACGGGGAGGTGCTGTCGGGGAGGGGGCCGCAGGATCCGTCGGGGGCATGAGGTCCCGGAACCCGGACCGGGGAGAGGCGCCCCCGTCCCGGTGCTACGTGGCCAGCGTCACCTCCCGGTGGGCCGGGTCGCGCACCTCTCCCACCAGCAACTCCAGTACGTCCTCCAGCGCCACCAGCCCCAGCGCCTTCCCCGACCCGTCCGCCACCTGGGCCAGGTGCGTGGCCGCTCGGCGCATCACGGTGAGGGCGTCGTCCAGCGGCAGGTCGGGGCGCAGGGTCGTCATGGGGCGCCAGATCCGCTGGGGTACCGCCCGGTCGGCGTCCTCCAGGTCCAGGACGTCCTTGACGTGCAGATAGCCCAGGAAGGCGCCGCCCGGTGCGGCGACCGGGAAGCGGGAGTACCCCGTGCGGGCGGTCAGCTCGACGATCCGGCCCGGGGTCACCGAGGGGCCGACCGTCACCAGCGACCGGCGGGGCAGCAGCACGTCCGCCACCGTGCGGGAGCCCAGCTCCAGGGCGTCCCCCAGGCGCTCGCGCTCCTCCGGGTCGAGGTACCCGGCCTGGCCGGCGTCCTCGACCAGGCGGTTGAGCTGCTCGCTGGTGAAGACGGCCGCCACCTCGTCCCTCGGCTCGACGCGGAACAGCCGCAGGATGCCCTGGGCGCAGGCGCCGAGGCCGGAGGTGACCGGCCGGCACAGGCGGGCGAAGGCCACCAGGCCGGGGCTCAGCCACAGCGCGGCCTTCTCCGGCGCGGCCATCGCGAGGTTCTTCGGGACCATCTCGCCGATGACGAGGTGGCAGAAGACGACGACGGCCAGGGCGATGACGTAGCCCAGCGGGTGGATCGCGCCGTGCGGCACGTGGAGCCACGCGAAGACCGGCTCCAGCAGACGGGCGACGGTCGGCTCGGCGACCGCTCCGAGGGTGAGCGAGCAGACGGTGATGCCGAACTGTGCCGCGGCCATCATCTGCGGGAGATGCTCCAGGCCGTACAGCACCCGGCGGGCGCGGGCGGTGCCGAGCGGTTCGATCTGGCTGCGGCGCACGGAGACGAGGGCGAACTCGGCACCGACGAAGAAGCCGTTGGCGAGCACGAGGAGCGCCGCGAACACGAGTTGCAGAACGCTCATCGAACGCCCTCCAGCACGGGCGCCGGCACCGTGCGCACCAGCCGGACCCGCTCGGCGCGGTAGCGGCCGACCCGGCGGACGGACAGCCGCCAGCCCGGCAGTTCCGCGCGGTCGCCGACGGCCGGGATCCGTCCGAGCAGGTCGGCGACCAACCCGGCGACGGTCTCGTACGGGCCCTCCGGCACCTCCAGACCGATGCGCCGCAGGGCGTCGACGCGGCAGCCGCCGTCGGCGTCCCAGGCGGGCCGGCCGTCCTCCGGCGCGGCGGGGGCGAGGTCGGGGAGGTCGTGCCCGTCGTGCTCGTCGCGGACCTCGCCGACGAGTTCCTCGACGATGTCCTCCAGGGTGACCACACCGGCCGTGCCGCCGTACTCGTCGACGACCACGGCGATCGGCTGCTCGCTGCGCAGCCGGGCCAGCAGCGGGCGTACCGGCAGCGTCTCGGGGACGAGCAGCGCCGGCCGGGCGATCCGGCCGGCCGGGGTGCGCAGCCGCTCGTGCGCGGGCACCGCCAGGGCGTCCTTGAGATGGACCATGCCGGCGATCTCGTCGATCCGCTCCCGGTAGACGGGGAAGCGGGACAGGCCGGTGGCGCGGGTCAGGGTGACCACGTCCTCGGCGGTCGCCGACGCCTGGAGCGCGCTGACCTTCACGCGCGGCGTCATGACGTGCTGCGCGGTCAGCTCGCCGAGCGACAGGGTCCGTACGAACAGGTCCGCCGTGTCCTGCTCCAGGGCGCCCGCCCGGGCGGAGTGCCGGGCCAGGGAGACCAGTTCGCCGGGGGTGCGGGCGGAGGCCAGTTCCTCGGCCGGCTCGAAGCCGAGCGCGCGCACGAGGCGGTTGGCGACGGCGTTGAGTGCGGCGATCACCGGCCGGAACAGGCGGGCGAAGGCGTACTGCGGGCCGGCCACGAACCGTGCGACCTGGAGCGGCCGGGACACCGCCCAGTTCTTGGGCACCAGCTCGCCGATCACCATCTGCACGGCCGAGGCCAGCAGCATCCCGACGGCCACCGCCACACCCGGAACGGCACCCTCGGGGATGCCGGCCGCGGTGACCGGGCCGTCCAGCAGCCGGGCCAGCGCCGGCTGGGCGAGCATGCCGACGGCCAGGGAGGTGAGGGTGATGCCGAGCTGGGTGCCGGAGAGCTGGAAGGACAGTTCCCTGAGGGCCTCGACGATCCGCCGGGCGCGGCGGTCGCCGCCCGCGGCGGCCTGCTCGGCGTCGGGGCGCTCGACGGTCACCAGGCCGAATTCGGCGGCGACGAAGAAGCCGTTGGCGAGGATCAGCAGGAAGGCGGCTGCCAGGAGCAGCAGGGGGAGGGTCATGATGCCGCCGCCCGGGCGCAGGGCCGGCAGGGGGCGGCGCAGGTACTACAGGACGATCCGTCCATCGCCGGAGAGGGTCACTCCTCGGGTAGCAGGGGCCCCCGTGCTCCGGGCGGAGCGACAGGGGCGGAGTCGCGACGGGTGCGGCTCCGCACCCAGATTAAGGGCGACCGGGCGGGGGGCGGCAGGGTACGCGGCCCCGATCGGCCCCCTGCGTTCCCCCCGCCGCGCTCCGGGAACGGCCCGATCAGCCCGGACGGTGCGCGGGCCCCGCGGCGGAACGGGCCTCGGCGAGTGCGCGCAGGGCGCGCGCGTCGGCGACGGCGCGGGCCTTGGCGATGCCGGGCTGGATGCCGAGCGCGGGCAGGCTGGTGCCGTCGCTGAGGTCGAGGAACACCCAGGGGTCACCGGACCGCAGGTTCACCCGGACGATCTCCGCCCACTCCAGCCGGCGCTTGTTGGTGAGGTTGACGACGGTCACCCCGGTCTCGTCGGCGACGACCTTGGGCCGGGCCAGCAGGACCAGGACGCCGTCCAGGAGGAGGGCGGTCAGCACGAAGCTGATCCGCTCCCCCGGCCCGAGCCGGTCCAGCAGCACCGCGACCGCCGTGATGGCGACGAAGCACGCGACGGCGGCGGTGTACAGGACGGCACGGGTACGGCCCGGCCGGAAGGTGACGGGGAGCGTGGGCAGGTCGGGCAGGTCGGACATCGTCGCGGGTCTCTCGGATCGTGGTGCGCTCGTCGGGAACTCGTCGTGCGCTCAGAGACGGCAGGCGTGGATGGCCGTGGTCAGGATGGCACGGGCACCGATGTGGTACAGGTCGTCCATGATCCGCTGGGCGTCCTTGGACGGGACCATGGCCCGCACGGCGACCCAGCCCTCGTTGTGCAGCGGGGAAACGGTCGGGGACTCCAGGCCGGGCGTGAGAGCGACGGCCTTCTCCAGCTGCTCGACCCGGCAGTCGTAGTCCATCATCACGTACGTCCGGGCCACCAGGACGCCCTGGAGGCGGCGCAGGAACTGCTGCACCTTGGCCTCCTCGGGGTCGGCCCCGGTGCGCCGGATCACGACCGCCTCGGACTTCATGATCGGCTCGCCGAAGACCTCCAGGCCCGCGTTGCGCAGCGAGGTGCCGGTCTCCACGACGTCGGCGATGACCTCGGCGACACCCAGCTCGATGGCGGTCTCGACGGCGCCGTCGAGGTGGACGACGGAGGCGTCGATGCCGTTGTCGGCCAGGTGCTTGGCGACGATCCCCTCGTAGGAGGTGGCGATCGTCATGCCCTTCAGGTCCGCGACGCCCTTCGCGGTGCCCGGCTTGCCGGCGTAGCGGAAGGTGGAGCGGGCGAAGCCGAGCGGGAGGATCTCCTCGGCGTCGGCGCCCGAGTCGATCAGCAGGTCGCGGCCGGTGATGCCGATGTCGAGCATGCCGGAGGAGACGTAGATCGCGATGTCGCGGGGGCGGAGGTAGAAGAACTCGACCTCGTTCACCGGGTCGACGATGCGCAGTTCCTTGGACTCGCGGCGCTGCTGGTAGCCGGCCTCATGCAGCATGTCCGCCGCAGGGCCGGACAGTGAACCCTTGTTGGGGACGGCGATGCGCAGCATGAGGTCGGCTTCCTTTGCGGTGAAGGGGGTTTTCCGGAGGTTCTGGCGGAGCGTGCGGCTTACAGGTGGGCGTAGACGTCGTCGAGGCCGATCCCGCGGGCGACCATCATCACCTGGACGTGGTACAGCAGCTGGGAGATCTCCTCGGCGGCCGCCTCCTTGCCCTCGTACTCGGCGGCCATCCAGACCTCGGCGGCCTCCTCGACGACCTTCTTGCCGATGGCATGGACGCCCTTGTCCACCAGCTCGGCGGTGCGGGAGGTGGCGGGGTCCCCGTGGGCGGCCTTGTGCTGGAGCTCGGTGAACAGCTCCTCGAACGTCTTCTTGGACATGGTGGTCCTTACCCTACGCGCAAACCCGCGGCCGTCAGCGCCAGGGTTCGGATACGGAACGCAGGGTGGCCGCCGTGGCGACCGCCGCCGTCACCGCCTCGTGCCCCTTGTCCTCGTGGGAGCCCTCCAGGCCGGCCCGGTCCAGGGCCTGCTCCTCGGTGTCGCAGGTGAGCACGCCGAAGCCGACGGGGACGCCGGTGTCCACGGAGACCTGGGTGAGGCCCTGGGTGACGCCCTGGCACACGTAGTCGAAGTGGGGGGTGCCGCCGCGGATGACGACGCCGAGGGCGACGATCGCGTCGTAGCCGCGGCCGGCGAGGGCCTTGGCGACGACGGGGAGTTCCCAGCTGCCGGGGACCCGCAGCAGGGTCGGCTCGTCGATGCCGAGGTCGTGCAGGGCGCGCAGGGCGCCGTCCACCAGTCCGTCCATCACCTTTTCGTGCCACTGTGCCGCGATGACGGCGACCCGCAGGTCACCCACATTGCGTACGGACAGCTCCGGTGCGCCCTTGCCGCTCACGTCTCTCCTCGGTGCCTTCTGTTACGGGTGCGAAGCTCTACTGGTTGCCGCAGGTGGACACGGCGGTGGTGTCCAGCCAGGGCAGGTCATGGCCCATCCGGTCCCGCTTGGTGCGCAGGTAGCGGAGGTTGTGCTCGCCCGCCTGGACGGGCATCGGCTCGCGCCGCACGACCTCGACGCCGTGCCGGGCGAGCGCGTCGGACTTCTCGGGGTTGTTGGTCATCAGACGTACCGTGCGCACCCCGAGGTCGGTCAGGATCTGGGCGCCGGCGCCGTAGTCGCGGGCGTCTGCGGGCAGGCCCAGCTCCAGGTTGGCGTCGAGGGTGTCCCGGCCGCGCTCCTGGAGTTCGTAGGCGCGCAGCTTGGACATCAGGCCGATGCCGCGTCCCTCGTGGCCGCGCAGGTAGACGACCACGCCCCGGCCCTCGGCCTGGATGCGGGCGAGGGAGGCGTCCAGCTGGGGGCCGCAGTCGCAGCGCTGGGAGCCGAAGACGTCGCCGGTCAGGCACTCGGAGTGGACGCGGACGAGGACGTCCGTGCCGTCGCCGATGTCGCCGTGGACGAGCGCGACGTGCTCGACGCCGTCGACGGTGGAGCGGTAGCCGTACGCCGTGAAGGTGCCGTGGGCGGTGGGCAGGTGGACCTCGGCCTCGCGGCGGACGGTGGGCTCCTCGCTGCGGCGGTAGGCGATCAGGTCCTCGATGGAGATGATGGTCAGGCCGTGCTTGCGGGCGAACGGGATCAGCTCGGGCAGCCGCAGCATCCGGCCGTCCTCCCCGGCGATCTCGACGATGGCGCCGGCCGGGCGCAGGCCCGCCAGCCGGGCGAGGTCGACGGCGGCCTCGGTGTGGCCGTTGCGGACGAGGACGCCGCCGGCCCGGGCGCGCAGCGGGAAGATGTGGCCGGGGCGGACCAGGTCGGTGGGCTCGGCGGTACCGCTCGCCAGCAGCCGCAGCGTGGTGGCGCGGTCGGAGGCCGAGATGCCGGTGGTCACGCCGTGTGCGGCGGAGGCGTCCACGGAGACGGTGAAGGCGGTCTTCATCGACTCGGTGTTGTCCTCGACCATCTGCGGCAGCCGGAGCCGGTCCAGCTCCTCGCCCTCCATGGGGACGCAGATCAGGCCGCGGCACTCGGTCATCATGAAGGCGACGATCTCCTCGGTCGCCTTCTCGGCGGCGATGACGAGGTCGCCCTCGTTCTCGCGGTCCTCGTCGTCGACGACCACGACCGGGCGGCCCGCGGCGATGTCGGCGATGGCCTGTTCGACGGGGTCGAGCATGAGGTCCTCGGGGCCGTCGGTGCTGTAGAGGATGGGGGCCGTGGTCATGCGGGGGCTCCTTCCAGGACGGGCTGCGCGGCCCTGCGGGAGCGCAGCCACCAGTCGCGCATGCCCCACAGGACGAGCGCGCCGTAGAGGATGTAGACGAAGCCGGAGAAGGCGAAGCCGTTGGCGAAGTTCAGCGGCACGCCGACCAGGTCGACGAGCAGCCAGGCGAACCAGAACTCGACCATGCCGCGCGCCTGGGCGTACATGGCGACGACGGTGCCGACGAAGATGTAGGCGTCCGGCCAGGGGTCCCAGGACAGGGTCGGGAAGGCGGTGAACAGGCCGCCGACCGCGAGGGTGCCGAGGACTGCGCCCCCGGCGAGGACGGCGCGCTCGCGCCAGGTGGCGAAGCGGACGGCGATGGAGCCGTCCTGCGCCTGCTGCCGGCCGCGGTTCCACTGCCAGAAGCCGTAGGCGGCGACGGCCATGACCACGATCTGTTTGCCCGCGCTGCCGGAGAGGTGGGCGGTGGCGAAGGCCGCGAAGAGGATGAGGCCGGAGACGAACTGGGCCGGCCAGGTCCAGATCGAGCGCCGCCAGCCGAGCGCGAGGGCCAGCAGGCCGATCACGTTGCCGATCATGTCCGACCACTTGATGTGCTGGTCGAAGAGGGTGAACGCCTCGGAGTTCAGCCAGTTCACCGGGCCGCCTCCTGCCCGGCGGACCGCTGCGCGGAGTCCTGCTGCCCGGCGGCTCCCTGTCCGAAGGCCGTCAGCCGCTCGACGTACTTGGCGATGATGTCCACTTCGAGGTTGACCGGGTCGCCGGGCTGCTTGGTGCCGAGCGTGGTCAGCGCGAGCGTCGCCGGGATCAGGCTGACGGTGAAGAAGTCGGCGCCGGCGTCGACGACGGTGAGGCTGATGCCGTCGACGGTGACGGAGCCCTTCTCGACGACGTAGCGGGCGAGGCCGGCGGGCAGCGAGATCTTCACGATCTCCCAGTTGTCGGACGGCTTGCGGTCCAGGATCCGGCCGGTGCCGTCGACATGGCCCTGCACGATGTGCCCGCCGAGGCGCGCGCCCACGGCCGTGGGGCGTTCCAGGTTGACCCGGGAGCCGACGGTCAGGGCGCCCAGGCTGGACCGGTTCAGGGTCTCGGCCATCACGTCGGCGGTGAACTCGTCGCCCTCGTGGTCGACGACGGTGAGGCAGACGCCGTTGACGGCGATGGAATCGCCGTGCTTCGCCCCTTCGGTGACGACGGGGCCGCGCAGCCGGAAGCGACAGGCGTCGTCGAGGGTCTCGACGGCGGTGACCTCGCCCAGCTCTTCGACGATTCCGGTGAACACTTCCCGGGTCCTCCTGCCTCTTCGGGCACGGACTCCGGGGCTGTCGATGACGACAGAAGGAGCGGGTACGGACTCACGGTGACGACGACGCCGGATGCCGGTCGTCCCATGGGTGGACCCATGGACGTACGGGTACGGCGGCGCGCACGTGTGCCCGCCCGCCGCGCACTGCCTCCCATCCGGACTTTAACCGTCGGTCCAGGAATTTCACCTGGTCAACCGGCCGCTGGAGGCGACCGGGTCGCGGACTGTAACCGCCGGTTCGGACTTTCACCGACCCCGGAGTGCGCTGCTTCTGGTACAGAGCCAGTGTGCCACGACTGATCCACGCCCATACGGGTGAGGCGTGTGGAGTGGCTCACACTCCGTCCCGCGGACTTCACTGCGCGTGTCACCGCTGCTCCAACTCGCCCCCGCGCACCCCGCCTTGCGATTGGTCCATACCTATTGACTCACTGGTCTAGTCCTCTCTAGGGTCTGCGCAACTTCCGTGGAGAGGAACCGACCGTGCCTTCCCCCTCACGCCCCCCAGCGCCCCGACGAGCGAGACCCGCACTGTTCGCGGCCGCCGCGGCCGTGGCCGGCCTGGTGCTCGCCGGCCTCCCGGCGACCGCCTCGCACGCCGCGGACCAGGAGTCCTGTCGCCCCGACGGCCTCTACGGGACCCCCGGCGTCGACGTCCCCTACTGCTCGGTCTACGACTCCGACGGCCGGGAGAAGATGGGCGCCGACCACCAGCGCCGGGTGATCGGCTACTTCACCGGCTGGCGCACCGGCAAGGACGGCCGGCCCGCCTACCTGGCCTCCGACATCCCCTGGGACAAGATCACCCACATCAACTACGCCTTCGCCCACGTCGACTCCGGCAACAGGCTCTCCGTCGGGAAGGACACCGCGGCCAACCCGGCGACCGGGATGACGTGGCCGGGGGTGGCCGGGGCCGAGATGGACCCGGAGCTGCCCTACAAGGGGCACTTCAACCTGCTGAACAAGTTCAAGAAGCAGCATCCGGACGTGAAGACGCTGGTCTCGGTGGGCGGCTGGGCCGAGACGGGCGGCTACTTCGCCGAGGACGGCACGCGCGTCGACTCGGGCGGCTTCTACTCGATGGCCACCAACGCCGACGGCTCGGTCAACCGGGCCGGCATCGACACCTTCGCGGACTCGGCGGTCGACTTCGTCCGGAAGTACGGCTTCAACGGCGTCGACATCGACTACGAGTACCCGACGACCATGAAGGACGCGGGCAACCCGCTCGACTGGTCGATCGCCAACGCCCGCCGGGCCGGGCTGGTCAAGGGCTACGCGGCGCTGATGAAGACGCTGCGGGAGAAGCTCGACCGCGCGGGTGCGGCCGACGGCAGGCACTACCTGCTGACGGTGGCGGCTCCCTCGTCCGGCTACCTGCTGCGCGGCATGGAGACCTTCCAGGTCCAGAAGTACCTGGACTACGTCAACATCATGTCGTACGACCTGCACGGCGCGTGGAACGAGTACGTCGGCCCGAACGCCTCGCTCTTCGACGACGGCAAGGACGTCGAACTGGCCGCCGCGGGCGTGTACACCACCTCCCAGTACGGCGGGATCGGCTACCTGAACACCGACTGGGCCTACCACTACTTCCGCGGCTCGATGCCCGCCGGGCGCATCAACATCGGCCTGCCCTACTACACGCGCGGGCACAAGAACGTCACCGGCGGCACCGACGGGCTCTGGGGCCGGGCTCCCTCCACCGACTGTCCGGCCGGGTCCGGGCTGACCAAGTGCGGTGACGGCGCCACCGGCATCGACAACCTGTGGCACGACCTGGACACCGACGGCAAGGAGTCGCCCGCCGGCTCCAACCCGATGTGGCACGCCAAGAACCTGGAGAAGGGCATCGTCGGCGACTACGTCACCGACTACGGCTTCCCCGCCGGCACCGAGCTGACCGGGACGTACACGCGCAAGTACGACGCCACGCTGGTCGCGCCCTGGCTGTGGAACGCGCAGAAGAAGGTCTTCCTGTCCACGGAGGACGAGCAGTCGGTGAAGGCCAAGGCGGACTACGTCGTCGACCGCGGCATCGGCGGCACGATGGTGTGGGAACTGGCGGGCGACTACGCCTGGAACCCGGCCACGGGGCAGTACGAACCCGGTTCGACGCTGACGACGGCCATGTACGAGAAGTTCAAGGCCGCCTCCCCGTACGGCGCCACGCGCGCGACGACCGACATGCCGGCCGAGGCGCTCGACATCGACGTGGAGTTCGGGCAGTTCCCGCTCGGCGACTCGAACTACCCGATCAGTCCCAAGCTGAAGATCACCAACAACACGGGGACCACCCTGCCCGGCGGTACGGAGTTCCGGTTCGACTACGCCACCTCCGCGCCCGGCAACGCCAAGGACCAGTCCGGCTGGGGCACCTCGGTGGTCCGCAGCGACCACACCGGGAACAACGTGGGCGGGCTGAAGGGCGACCACCACCGGGTCTCGCTGAAGCTGCCGTCCTGGCAGTCGCTGGCGCCGGGCGCCTCGGCCGAGGTGGACTTCGTGTACTACCTGCCGGTGTCCACCCCGTCGAACTGGACGGTGACGTTCGGCGGGAAGACGTACGCCCTGAAGGGCGACCTGGCCCGCGGCACGACCGTGGTGGACCCGGGTACGCAGACCCCGACGCCCACCCCGACGCCCACCCCGACTCCGACGCCCACCCCGACGGACGGCCCCGGGGAGTGCACCGCCCCGGCCTGGAACGCGGGCACGGCGTACGGCGGGGGCATCACCGTGTCCCACCAGGGGCACACGTGGAAGACCAAGTGGTGGACGAAGGGCGAGGAGCCCGGCACCACCGGCGAATGGGGGGTCTGGCAGGACCTCGGCGCCTGCTGACCCCTCGACGAGACCGGCCCGGCGGCGGTGACGACGGCCCTTGCCCGCCGTCGGGCCTCCCAGCAGCCCCGGCGCTCCCCCGCCGGGGCCTGTCACATTCCGCACCGGCCGATCCGTCCCAGCCGACGACAGGGCGCTCCGTCCGGGGCGTCCACCATGGCGAAGGGGCTGAACGGCATGACCACGATCCTGGTGACCGGCGGCACCGGAACCCTCGGCCGGCTCGTCGCCGAGCGGCTGCGGACGGACGGGCACGACGTGCGGGTGCTCAGCCGGCACGCCCGGCCCTACGCGGTCGATCTGCGCGAGGGCGGGCCCGCGCTCGACACGGCGGTGACCTGCGTGGACGCGATCGTGCACTGCGCCACCTCGCCGCGCGGTGACGAGCGTGCCGCCACGAACCTGATCGCGGCGGCGCGACGGGCCGGGGTGCCGCACCTGGTCTACATCTCGATCGTCGGCGTGGACCGGGTGCCGTTCGGCTACTACCGGTCCAAGCACACCGTGGAGCGGCTGGTCGAGGAGTCGGGGCTGGGCTGGACCGTGCTGCGGGCGACGCAGTTCCACGATCTGCTGGTGTCGCTGTTCCAGGCGCTGGCCAAGCCGCCGGTCATGCTGCTGCCGGCCGGGGTGCGGGACCAGCCGGTGGAGGTGGCCGAGGTCGCGGACCGGCTCGCCGAGCTGGCGGTGGGCGGGCCCGCCGGGCGCGTGGCGGACATGGCCGGTCCCGAGGTGCGGACCCTCGAGTCGCTGGCCCGCGCCCATCTGGCGGCGACGGGACGCCGGCGGGCGGTGGTGAACGTGCCGCTCGCGGGGAAGGCTTACCGCGCGTTCCGTGCCGGCGGGCATCTCGCGCCGGAGCGGGCGGTCGGCAAGGGCACGTTCGAGGAGTACCTGGCGCGGCGGTCCGGCGGCGAGCGGCGCCGCTGAGGACGGGCCGAGGACGGAACGGGGCGGATGACCGGGACGGGGCGGATGACCGGACGGAGCGGTCTGCGGGCGGGGCTGGGCGTGCTCGCCGGGACGCAGGTGCTGCTGGGACTGTGGGTCCTGCTGCTGCCGGAGTAGTTCTGGAAGTGGCCCTGGGTGTCGCATCTGCCGCCGTACAACGAGCACCTGCTGCGGGACTTCGGCGGGGCGGGACTGGCGCTAGCCGTGGTGCTGTGCGCGGCGGTGGCGACGATGGACCGCCGGCTGGTCCTGACCGCGCTGGTCGCCTACCTGGCGTCGTCCGTGCCGCACCTCGTCTTCCACGCCCAGCACCTCCAGCCCCTGTCGGCCGCGAGCGCCGCCGGGTTCATGGCGCTGCTGGGCACGGCGGTGCTGCTGCCGTCCGTCCTGCTGTGGCTGGCGGCGGACGGCACGGTGTTCGCGACCGGAGCCCCCGCCGAGAGCGACTGATCCGGCCCCGCGGACCACTTCCTCTCCGGCGCCGCGCCCCGGCTACCTCTCCGGCGGGGCGAACAGTTCCTCCTGGGCCGCGTCCCGGGCGGTCAGCAGGGCTCCGCGCAGCACCGCGCCGCCGCCCAGGGCCCCGGCCCTGACCTCGGTGGCGAGCGGCGACATCCGGGCGAGACGGGCCTCCACACGGCCGGCGAGGGCGTCGCCGCCCGCGCGGCCGACCTCGCCGGCCAGCACCACACAGCCGGGGTCCAGGACCGCGACGACGGCGGCTGCGCCGAGGGCGACCCGCTCGGCGAGGGCGTCGACGAAGCGCTCGGCGTCCGGTTCGGTATCGAGGACGCGCACCGCCTCCCGTACCAGGGCCGCGGCCTGCGGCAGGCCGTCCGGCGTGGGCCCCGTCAGTCCGTGCTCCGCCGCGAGGGCGACCACCGCCGCCGCCCCGGCCAGCGAGTGGAAGCCGCCGTCGCAGTCGGTGGCCGACGGCAGCCCCGACGTGCCCGGCACCGGGAGGAACCCGACCTCGCCCGCTCCGCCGGACGCGCCCCGTCTCAGGGTGCCGTCGAGGACGACGGCGGCCCCGATGCCGAGGCCCAGCCACAGCAGCACGAACGTGTCCCGGTCCCGGGCGGCGCCGTCCCGCTGCTCGGCGAGCGCGGCGAGGTTGGTCTCGTTCTCGACGCTGACCCGGGCCCGCGGAAAACGCTCCTGGAGGGCGGCCACCAGACGGCGGTGCCAGGCGGGCAGGCCGGTGGTGTCCCGCAGTTCGCCGCTGGCCGGGTCGATCAGGCCGGGAGCGCCGATGCCGACGGTGTGCAGCCGGTCGGCACCGGCCTCCTTGGCCGCGCGCTCGACCAGCGTGACCGCCTGGTCCACCGCGGGCCCGGTGCCGGTGCCGCCGCCGATCGGCACGGACGCCTCGGCGAGCACCCGGCCGACCAGGTCGGACACGAGCACGGAGACGCCCTCGGTGCGCACGTCGAGGGCGGCGAGGTGGGCCCGGTCGGCCACGATGCCGTACAGCCTGGCGTTGGGCCCTCGGCGCTGCTCGCCCGACTCCCCGACCACGGCGATCAGACCCGCGGTGGTGAGCCGCTCGACGAGGTCGGCCACCGTCGGCCGGGACAGGCCGGTGAGCCGCTTCAACTGGGTGGCCGTCAACGGGCCCTCCTGCTGGAGCAGGCGCAGGGCGAGCCGGTCGTTGATGGCCCGGGCGGTGCTCGGGGATGCGGGCATGCCGGGATCCTTCCAGATCGACGGGCGAGGGAGCCCGCGGCCGACGACCCCGGCCCTCCCCGGCCTTTAATCGCTATCTATCAGGCAGGGACCCTGATAGTTTACCGGGCGACCGGGCGACCGGGCGACCGGGCATCCGGACCGTCGGACCGTCGGGAGCGCAGGCCAGGGAGGGCCCCGAGAATGAGTGCAGTGACCTATGGGCAGCGCGAGGTGAGGCACGCGCGGTACGCGGTGGCGGCCGTGTTCGCCGCGCACGGCGCCGTCACCGGTTCGTTCGCGACCCGCGTGCCGTGGATCCAGGACCATGCCGGGGTGAGCGCCGGCCAGCTGGGGCTCGCTCTGGCCTTCCCCGCGCTCGGCGCCTCGATCGCGATGCCGCTGGCAGGCCGCATCAGCCACCGGTTCGGCGCCCGCACCGCCCTGCGCGGCCTGATGGCCCTGTGGACCCTGTCGCTGGTCCTGCCGTCCCTCGCCCCCGGCCTGCTCACCCTCTGCCTGGCCCTGTTCGTCTACGGGGCCACGGCCGGCATGTCGGACGTGGCGATGAACGCGCTGGGCGTCGAGGTGGAGAACCGTCTCGGCAAGTCGATCATGTCCAGCCTGCACGGCATGTGGAGCGCCGGCGCACTGCTCGGCTCGGCCGGCGGCACGCTCGCCGCGCACCTGGGCGCCGACGCCCGGCTGCACCACGCGCTGGCCGCCGCGGTGCTGACGGTGCTCGGCGTCCTCGCCTGCGGCCGGGTGCTGGACCTCCAGCCGGCCGAGGACGAGGACCCGCCGCCGAGGTTCGCGCTGCCGCCGAAGTCGGCGCTGCTGATCGGCGCGGTCGGCTTCTGCGCGGTGTTCGCGGAGGGCGCGAGCCTGGACTGGTCGGCGGTCTATCTGCGCGACGAGCTGGAGACCTCGGCCGGGCTGGCGGCGGCCTGCACCACCGGCTTCACCTTCACCATGGCCGTGGCCCGGCTGGCCGGCGACCGGGTGGTGGACCGGTACGGCTCGGTGCGCACGGTCCGGGTGAGCGGCGTGCTGGCCACGCTCGGCGGGCTGCTCATCGTGTTCGGCGGGCACCCGGCGGTGGCGATGACCGGCTTCGCGCTGATGGGTCTGGGCATCGCCGTGGTCGTCCCGTTGTGCTTCGCGGCTGCCGGGCGCAGCGGCTCCAACCCCAGCCTGGCCATCGCGGGCGTCGCCACCATCACGTACACCTCCGGGCTCGTCGCGCCCAGCGCGATCGGCGGGCTGGCCCAGCTGACCAGCCTGGTGGTGTCGTTCGCGCTGGTGACGCTGCTGTCCTGCGGGCTGGCCGCGTTCGCCGGGGTGCTGCGCGCCGGGGACCGGGACCGCCCGAAGATCAGCCCGCCGGGCGCAGCAATTCCCGGCCCGCGGCCCTGAACGCCTCGCTCCACGGCGCCGGGCGCAGCGTCCCGGCGTCCAGCCGGACCAGTACCCGGGTGCCGTGGGCGTACGTGGTGGCGCCGTCCGCCGAGCAGAAACGGAAGCCGTACGTCAGCCCGGTCCTGCCGAGCCGCTCCAGCCACAGGTGGACGGCGTAGGCGCCCGGCTCGGTGACCGGCGCCTCGTAGCCGATGCGCAGTTCCCTCACCGCGTTGCAGGCGTCGCCGGCCGCCGCCCAGTCCCCGGCGAACCGGAAGCCGTGCTCCTGCCACAGCTCGGCCCAGGCCCGCTCGACCATCACGGGGTAGCGGGCGTTGTGCAGCAGGCCGAGTGCGTCCAGGTCGTCGAAGTGGACGGTGACGGGGACGAGCCGGCCGTAGGACATGGCGGGGGCGGCCGGGGCTTCGGCGGTCATGGGCGGTGCTCCTGGAACGTACGAGACACGTGCCGCCTCCGTGGACCGGCGGCACGCCCATCATCCTAAGCGGCCGCTTTGAGCGGGCCGCCCGGGTGCCCTGAGCGGTCGCGCTCACCGGGCGCCCGGGTGCCCTGAGCGGTCGCGCCCACCGGGCGCCCCGGTGTCCGGAGCACGCCCGGCGAACCCCGACAATGGTTCCCGGCATATGCACAGACAAGGAAAGCGACACCCCATGGATCTCGGCGTCCGCTGGAGGCTGCACGGCGACGGGCGGACGCCCGCACCCGGAGCGGTGGTCCGCCCCGACGAACGGCTCTCCTGGCCCCGTACGGCCGGGCTCGGCGCCCAGCACGTGGTGGCCATGTTCGGGGCGTCCTTCGTGGCACCGGTGCTCATGGGCCTGGACCCCAATCTGGCGATCATGATGTCCGGTGTCGCGACGGCCGTGTTCCTGCTGGCGACCCGCGGCCGGGTGCCGAGCTACCTCGGCTGTTCGCTCTCCTTCGTCGGCGTCGCCGCGGTGATCCGGGCGCAGGGCGGCACCAGCGCCACGGTGACCGGCGCGGTCCTCGTCGTCGGTGTCGCCCTGTTCCTGGCCGGGCTCGCCGTGCAGCGGTTCGGAGCGCGGATCATCCACGCCGCGATGCCACCGGTCGTCACGGGCGCGGTGGTCATGCTGATCGGCTTCAACCTGGCGCCGGTGACCGCCTCCACCTACTGGCCGCAGGACCAGTGGACGGCCCTGCTGGTGATGCTGTTCACCGGCCTCGCCGTGGTGTGCCTGCGCGGTTTCTGGTCCCGGATCGCGATCTTCCTGGGGCTGGTCTTCGGGTATGCGGTCTCGTGGGTCTTCGACCGGGTCTTCGGCCGGATCCACTCGATGGACGGCAGCGGCAAGGTCACCGACCACTGGCGGCTGGACTTCTCCGCCGTCGGCCAGGCCGACTGGATCGGCCTGCCGTCCTTCCACGGGCCCAGCTTCGAGTGGTCGGCGATCCTGGTCGCCCTGCCGGTGGTGATCGCCCTGGTCGCCGAGAACGCCGGGCACGTCAAGGCGGTCGGCGAGATGACCGGCGACCCGCTCGACGACAAGCTCGGCACGGCGATCTCCGCGGACGGCGTCGGCTCCATGCTGTCCACCGCGGTCGGCGGCCCGCCGAACACCACGTACTCCGAGAACATCGGCGTGATGGCCGCGACCCGCGTCTACTCCACGGCCGCCTACTGGGCCGCCGCCGGCTTCGCGCTGCTGTTCGGCCTCTGCCCGAAGTTCGGCGCGGTGGTGGCCGCCATCCCCGGCGGCGTCCTCGGCGGGATCACCGTCATCCTGTACGGCATGATCGGCCTGCTCGGCGCCCAGATCTGGCTCAACGCGGGGGTCGACCTGCGCAATCCGCTGAACCTGGTCCCGGCCGCCGCGGGCATCATCATCGGCGTCGGCAACGTCAGCATGGAGATCACCGACAACTTCTCCCTCAGCGGCATCGCCCTGGGCACGCTCGTCGTGATCACCGGCTACCACGCGTTGCGGGCCTTCGCCCCCGCCCACCTCAAGACGCAGGAGCCGCTGATGGACGAGGGCACCTCCTCGTACGACACGGAGGGCGGCGAAGGCGCGGAGGGCGACGAAGGCGGGGCTCAGCGCGCCAGGTCGTAGGCGTACGACGGCGTGAACGTGCCCGGCCGGCCCTGGCAGCCGTCCGACTCCCCCGGCAGCTTCACCCACAGGTAGGCGTCGATGCGCGCCTCACCCGTGCGCAGCGTCGGTGGGCGGCCGAGCGCGCGGCCCGCCGGGTCGCACCACCCGCCGTCGGCCGGGGCGCCGTTGCCGTTGCGACCGGTGTCGACGACGGCGCCCAGGCTCTCCGGCCCGCCGAGGGCGTCCAGGACCGCCCGGTCGTACGCGATCTCGTCCGCGGTGGTGTGGAAGTTGGAGACGTTGCTGAAGACGCCGTCGGAGGAGGCGGCCGAGGCGGCGCCGGCCTGCCGCAGCCGGCCCGCCTGCCGGGCGGGCGCGTGCCAGCCGGAGTGGCCGGCGTCGTAGTAGACCCGGGCCCGGGGGTTGGCGTCCTTCATCACGCGCCCGGCGCGGGCGAGGGAGGCGAAGCGGTCGGCGCGGGCCCCGGCGGACAGGCACTCGGCCTGGGCGACCGAGTCGGGCTCCAGGATCACGATGACCTCGCCGGAGCCGAGCCCGGCGGCGAAGCGGTCGATCCAGTCGTCGTAGGCGTCGAGGCCGGGCGCTCCGCCTCGGAGTGCCCGCCGCAGTCCCGGCCGGGTATCGCGTAGGGCACGACGACCGGCACCCGGCCCTCGGCGGCCCCGCCGGAGGTCACGGCCCGCACCCGCGCGGTGATGGTCTCGGGCGTGAAGTCGGCGAACCACACGGCGGCCGGGTGGTCGGCGATGCGGGAGGCGACGACCGGTCGCCGGGGATCGTCGGGGGGCGCGGACCCTGGCGAGCACCTGGGACTCGGGGTGGCGGCAGAGCCGGGCGGCGGCGGCCGCGGTGCGTTCCTCGCGCGGGGTCTGCTCCGGGGGCGGGGCGGGGCTCGCCCGCCGCTTCGTGGGCGACGGTGAGGCGGACGCGGACGACGCGGACGACGCGGACGGGGACGCCGGCGGTGCCGCCGTCGTGGCCGGCGGCGAGGGCGGGGCCGGCGGCCGGGACGCCGGGCGCGGCGAGCGTGTCACCTCCGGCCGGGCCTCGTCGGTGCGGCCCTCGTCGAGCGCGGACACCATCCCGGTCAGGGTGCCGACGGCGACCACGAAGGACGCCGCGGCGGCCATCGCGCCGCGCCGGGAGGCGCGCCTGCGCTCGGCCCGGCGGGCGGCCGGGCGCCGGGCACGAAGGCCTGAACGTGCGTCCCCCTCCCCCCACGCGGCGGGCGTTACCCCGTTCCGGGGAAGCACCGGGCCCGCCGGTACTCCCGCCACCCTAAAGCTGCGACCCTGCCGCCATGGCGCACTGCGAGCGAGTCACCACGGCCGTCGGCACGGTGGACACCGTCCTGTCCCGGATGCGCGCCCTGGACACCGACCTGCCCGGACGGGACGGGGTCGCCGTATTCAACCGCGTCTACCTGGCCGTCACGGAGGCCGTCGACCGGCACATCGACGCGGGGCGGTTCACGGACGCGCGGGCGGCGATCGCACTGGACGTGCGGTTCGCGGAGCGGTACCTGGCCGCCGTCGACGCGGTGGCCGCCGACCGGCGGCCACCGGCCTGCTGGCGCCCGCTGTTCCAGTTCCGCCGGCATCCCGGCGTACGGCCGCTGCAGTTCGCGCTCGCGGGCATCAACGCGCACATCGGCCACGACCTGGCGCTCGCCGTCGTGGACACCTGTCGTACGCTCGGCTGCGAACCCGCCGACCTGGAGGACGAGTTCGACCGCGTGGGCGATCTCCTCGTGTCGCTGGAGGAGCGCATCCGCGAAGATCTGATGCCGGGCCCCGATCTGCTCCAGATCGCCGACCCGCTCACCCATCTGCTGGGCTCCTGGAGCCTGGAGCGCGCCCGGGACGCCACCTGGGCGGCGGCCCGCGCGCTGTGGGCGCTGCGCCGACTGCCGGACGTGGCCGGGGAGTTCACCGAGCGGCTGGACGCGGCGGTGGGCTTCGCGGGCCGCATGCTCCTCACGCCGCTGCCGGACTGATCCGGCCATCCGCCCTGCACCGCCCGGAATTCCCCGGTGTGCGCTGTACGTTGGCGGTTCGGGAACTTCGACGGCGAAGGAGCACAGGTATGGCGACCCGGCTCGGACTCGGCCTCCCCCAGATGCGTCAGTACGACCTCGGCAAGGACGTCCCCGACGTGGCCCGCGCCGCGGAGCGCACCGGATACGACAGCCTGTGGGTGTTCGAGCGGGCCCTGTTCCCGGAGCCCGCTACCCAGGGGCTGTACGGCATCGAGGGCCAGCCCTGGCCGGATACCTACCGGGGCGTCGCCGAGCCGCTGGTCACGCTGACCCTCGCCGCGGCGGCCACCGAACGGGCCCGGCTGGGCACCAGCGTGCTCGTCGCCCCGCTGCACGTGCCGTTCCAGCTCGCCAAGGCCCTGGCCTCGCTGGACGCGGCGAGCGGCGGCCGGGTGATCGCGGGCTTCGGCACCGGCTGGTCGCACGACGAGTACGCGGCGGCGTCGGTGCGCCCGTTCGAGGAGCGCGGGCAGGCGCTGGACGAGCTGATCGAGGTGTGCCGTGCGGTCTGGGGCCCGGACCCGGTGACGTACGAGGGGCACCTGACGAGGATCGCGCCCGCCGTGGTCGGGCCCAAGCCCGCCCGGCCGATCCCGATCCTGCTGGCGGCGGGCAGTGGCAGGGCCCGGCGCCGGCTGGTCGACCACGCCGACGGCTGGCTGCCGGTGGGCATGGGAGCCGAGGCGGTGGCCGAGGAGTGGCGGCAGCTGCGCGACCTGGCCGCCGAGCGGGGGCGGACGGAGCCGATCCAGACGGTGCTGCGGGTCAACGCGCAGTACCGCAAGGAGGCCCACGACCAGGGACGGCGCCGCCCGTTCCAGGGCAGCGTCGACCAGATCGTCGCGGATCTGGCCGCCCACGCCGAGATCGGTCTCGACGAGATCCTGATCGACCTCCAGGACAGCCCGCGGGACGCCGAGGAGCTCAAGGATCTCGCCGCCGAGGTCTACGAGAAGGCGCGGGCGGCCGGGATCTGAGCCGGGACCCGAGCAGGGGCCCCGGCCGGCATCCGAGCCGGACTCCGGCCCTGGCTCAGTCCTCCGGGAGTTCCACCGGCGCGATCTCGTCGTAGACGTCGCCGGGCCCGGGGTTGGCCGGATCGGTGGTCCCGCCGAAGTGGTGCATGACGCCCCAGACCGCGTTCAGCGCGGTCTGGATGGCGCCCTCGGCCCAGCCGGCCGTCCAGGAGATGTCGTCGCCGGCCAGGAAGACGCCCCGCTTGTCCTCGGGCAGCCGGTCCTGCATGAAGTGGGTGAACAGGCGCCGCTGGTAGCGGTAGTGGCCGGGCAGGTTGGCCTTGAACGCGCCCATGAAGTAGGGCTCGTTCTCCCAGGAGACGGTCACCGGGTTGCCGATGATGTGCTTCCTGATGTCGACCTTCGGGTAGATCTCGCCGAGCGACTTCAGCATGACCTCCATCCGCTCGTTCGCGGACAGCGGCAGCCACTTCAGGCTGTCGTCGCACCAGGTGTAGGAGAGGCAGATGACCGCGGGCTTGTCCGGACCGTCGTCGAGCAGGTAGGTGCCGCGGGTCATCCGGTCGGTGAGCGTCATCGACATGACGTCCCGGCCCGTGTCCTCGTCCTTGTCGAGCCAGAAGGGCCGGTCGACGGGCACGAAGAGCTTGCTGGACTCCATGTAGTGGGTGCGCTCGATCGCGGTCCAGTGGTCGATCGGGAACAGCGAGTCGTCGCAGTCGATCTTGGAGAGCAGCATCCAGGACTGGGCGGTGAAGATCGCCGCCCGGTAGGTGCGGATGTCGCCGGCCGCGTCCGTCACCGTGATGTGGTTGCCGGCGGTGCGGTGCAGCCGGGTCACGGCCGGGCGCGGCTCGCCGTCCACGTGGAGGGACTTGAGCGAGGTGCCGTGCGGCCAGTGGACGATCTTCTCCGGCTCGCGGTCCCAGAGCCTGAGCGGCAGCTGCTGCGAGCCGCCGACGATACCGCGGTGGTGGTCGTCGGCCTCGGTGTAGACGACGCGCAGGATCTCCAGGATGGAGTTCGGGAAGTCGGTGTCCCAGCCGCCCGTGCCGAAGCCGACCTGGCCGAAGATCTCGCGGTGCCGGAAGGACTTGAACGCCTCGGAGTCGCAGAGGAAGCCGTAGAAGGTCTGGTTGTCGAGCTTCTCGACCAGCTTCGCCCAGATCTCGCGGATGCGCGGGACGTCGCGCTCGCGCAGGGCGCGGTTCATGTCGGAGAAGTCGGCGCCCTCCTCCAGGCACCGGGCCCAGGCGTCGGCGACGTCCCGGTAGACCTGGGGCAGGTCGTCGAGCGTTTCGGCGTAGTGCGTCTCGCCCTTGAGGTCGACCACGGTCGACGGGGTGGCCTCGGCCAGCGGGTTCGGGAAGGGCCTGGTCTTCAGGTCGACCAGGTCGATGTAGTGCTGGAGCGCGGTGGAGGACGGCGGGAAGCGCATGGCGCCCATCTCGGCGGTCAGCCCGTCCGTCCGGTCGCCGCAGCCCTCGAAGCCGACGGTGCGCAGCCGGCCGCCGATCTGGTCGGCCTCGTACACGACCGGCTTCAGGCCCATCTTCATCAGCTCGTACGCGGCGACGATGCCGGACAGACCGCCGCCGATGACGGCGACCTCGGTGCCGTGCTCGGTCGCGGGTATCTGGCCCAGGCCGGCCGGGTGGGCCAGGAAGTCGTCGTACGCGTACGGGAAGTCCGGGCCGAACATGGTGATCGGCGGCTGCTGCTCGTCGGCGTGCTCGACTGCGTTGGGCACGGTGGACGTCATGGGGTACGGACTCCTTGCACGGGTGAAGCGGGGGTGGGGGTTCTGGGCGGAGATCAGAGAAGGGACCCGTAGAGGCCGGGGCGGCGGTCCTTCAGATACGGGTTCGCCTCCCGGGAGGCGGCGAGGAACTCCGGGTCGGCGTCGGCGAGGACGAGTTCCTCCCCGCGCCCGGCCCGGGTGCGGGCGACTCCGTCGGGGCCGGCGAGCGTGGAGAGCCCGACGAACTCGAACCCGCCCTCGTGGCCGACCCGGTTGACGTACGCCACGTACATCTGGTTCTCGAAGGCCCGCACCGGCACCACGTGCTCGGCGACGAACTGGAACGGGTGCATCTGCGCGGTGGGGACGAGCAGCAGGTCGGTGCCGGCGAGGGCGTGGGCGCGGACGTTCTCCGGGAACTCGACGTCGTAGCAGATCATCAGGCCGACGGTGAGGCCGTTCAGCTCGGTCTGGACGACCGGCTGCCCGCCCGGCGTGAAGTGCTCCCGCTCGAAGCAGCCGAAGAGGTGCGTCTTGCGGTAGTTGGCGAGCCGGGTGCCGTCGGCGGAGATCAGCTGTTGCGCGTTGTACACGGCGTCGCCGTCCCGCTCGGGGTAGCCGTAGGCGACGGCGACGCCGTGCCGGGCGGCGGTCTCCGCGATCGCGTCCGCCGAGTCGCCGTCGGCGGGCTCGGCCAGCCGGGCGATGCCGTCGCCGATCGCGTACCCGGTCAGGAACATCTCCGACGTCACCAGCAGCCCGGCCCCCGCGGCGGCGGCCCGGCCCGCGGCCTCGTCGAGGACCTTGAGGTTCTCGACGGTGGAGCCGGGGTGGCCGGAGCTCTGGAGCAGGGCGGTGCGCATGCGTGTTCCTCACCGGTGGGCGGGGGATTCGGGGGCCAGATAGACCGTACGGTCGGTGGTCCGGGCCGGACAAGGAGGAGCCGTTGCGCGCCGGTGAGCGGTTCGTTGCGTTCGCCGGACGGCGTCCGGCGATTCATTGCGCGCCTCGCGGCGTACCTCCCCTCCTCTCGGGGGCGCAGAGCTGCCGCCCGGTCCCCGTCGCGCGGGGGAGGGCGCTCCCGCCCCGGGCGCGATGTGCCGCGGGCGCGGCGCCGGAACAGTGGTGACCGTTCCGTTCAGCCGCTTCCGCCTGCGGAGAGGACCGCCATGAAACGCCGTACGACGACTGCCGTGCTGTGCGCCGCACTGCTGCTCACCGCCGCCACGACAGGTGCCGCCGTCGCCTCGGGCCCCCACGAGGAGCGGCACCCGAGACAGGCGGCCGCGCTCACCGGCACCGCCGGGCTGTACCGGTCGGCCGGGGACGACATCACCTTCTCCTTCGACGCCCACCTGGCCGCGCGGCACAACGACGATCCGCTCAGGGCCACCGGCACCTTCGAGTTCGGCCACTACGTGAACGGCAACGGGGCGAGGGCGAAGGCCGAGGTCGACCGCCTCCTGACCGGCGGTGAGGTCGCCGTCGTCTCCGGCGTCATCACCGACTCCGACCTGCCCGGCGCCGAGGGCGAACGGGTCGGCATCACCGTCCAAGACCTCGGCCGCCACGACCGGCTCGGCTGCGGCTGGGCCGCGACGGGCAGCTCCGCGGAAGGCGGGGAGCTGCCCCGGTGCGTCGGGTCGTCGCCCTTCGAGAAGGTCGAGAAGGGCACCGGCGACTTCAGGGTCGTGCCCTGGCAGCCGCGGCTCCAGCCCGGCCGGCGGTCACCAGGAGCAGCGCCGTCAGCAGGTACGGCACCGCGGACCAGGCGAACGCGGTGCCGTGCCCCGTCACGGTGGCCGCCGCCGCGTAGGCGCCGTAGGTGGCGAGGGTGCCCAGCTCGGTGCCCAGGCCCGCGACCGAGGTCAGCGTGGCCCGGCCGGTGTCGTCGATGCGCCGCTGGAGGCGGGCGTCGGCCAGCACGGTCGCCAGCTGGAAGCCGCCGAAGGCCACCGCCACCAGAAGCAGGGCGACCGGGGTGCCCGCCACGGCACCCGCCGCCAGGGCGAGCGCGGAGCCGGTGAGCAGGGCGGCGAACCCGGTCGTGGTCAGCCGTTCGGCGATCCCGGCCAGCAGACTGCCGGCCGTGGCGCCAGCCCAGATCACCAGCAACAGCCAGGGGACCGTCTCGTGCGCCACACCGGTGTCGCGCACCAGCAGCGGTGTGTACTCGTCGAGCGCGCCCCACACCGCGGTCACGGCCGGCACCAGCAGCAGGGCACCGCGCACCGACCGGTCGGCGCGGGCCTCGGCGAGTCCCGCCCGCAGGGTCGCGGTCCAGCGGTCAGCGCCGGCGTCCGGCTCGCGGTGCTCGGGGAACCGGGTCGCCACCACCGCGCCGAGCAGGCAGATCAGCACGCTCGCCGCGCCCACGGCCTCGTAGCCGCCCAGGTCGAACACCGGACCGGCCAGGCCCATCGCGGTCATGGTCGCCGCGATGCCGATCGCGCGGGCCCGGCCCATGACGGCCGCGTAGCGGCCGGCCGCGCCGAGCCGGTCCAGCTCGTCGTAGACCAGCGCCTCCAGCGCGCCCGAGCCGAGCGCTCCGCCGGCGCCCCACAGCACGAAGCCGAGGGCGAAGGCGCCGTAGGACGGCACGAGCACCCACAGGGCGAAGCCGGCGGCGGTGAGGAGAGGTCCGAGCACCAGCAGCAGCCGCCGCGAGAAGGCGTCGGCCCAGGCGCCGGAGGGCACCTCCAGCGCCATGCCGGTCAGCGACCACAGGGCGAACAGGGAGGAGACCTGCCAGACGGACAGGCCGGTGTCGCTGAACAGCAGCGCGTACACCGGGTAGAGCAGGACGAACTCGTCGCAGAACGCGGAGGCGTACAGCGTGCGCGTCAGCCGCCGGGTACCGGCGGTGGCGGGCGCACGCTCGGGTGAGAGAGTCATGAGGCCTTCCCGAGGGGGCGGATCGGACACCGGATGCGCGGTGTCCGAGGCGGTCCTCGGGAGGCACGGCGGGTGGATCAATGTCGCCAGGTCATGACACAGATGTTACGGCCTGTCTCGCCTCGGGTGGGCTCAGGTGGGAGAACCCGAGGAAAAGCGCCGCAGCAGCGGGGACAGCACCAGCACGGACTTGGTCCGCTCCACGAACGGCTCCCCGGCGATCCGCTCCAGGACCCGTTCGAAGTGCCGCATGTCGGAGGCGAAGACCTGGGCGACCGCGTCCGCGTCCCCGGTGACGGTGGACGCGGCCACGACCTCCTGATAGCGCTCCAGGCCCCGCTGGATGGTCTCCGGCGAGGTGTTGCTGCGGCAGAAGATCTCGACGAACCCCTCGGTCTCCCAGCCGAGTGCGGCCGGGTCGACCCGGACGGTGAAGCCGGTGATGGCGCCGGTGGCGCGCAACCGGTCCACGCGCCGCTTGACGGCGGGCGCGGAGAGGCCGACCAGCTGCCCGATGTCCGCGTAGGAGCGGCGGGCGTCCTCGGCGAGGGCGTGCACGATGCGTTCGTCGAGATCGTTCAGCACGGGGGGTTGTTCACTTCGCTTCTGCTGGGATGTCCGATGGTTCCGGTGCGGCGAGCCGGGAGCGGCGGTAGCCGTACACGAAGTAGAACACGAGCCCGACGGCCATCCAGACACCGAACACCACCCAGGTGACGGTGGACAGGCTGCCCATCATCCAGAGGCAGAAGGCGAAGCCCAGGGCGGGCAGGATCGGTGACAGCGGCACGCGGAAGCTGCGGGGCATGTCCGGGCGGGTCCGGCGCAGCACCACGACGGCCACGTTGACCAGGGCGAAGGCGAAGAGGGTGCCGATGCTGGTGGCGTCGGCCAGCTGGCCCAGCGGGATGGCCGCGGCCAGGACACCGCAGAACAGGGAGACGATCAGGGTGTTGGTGCGGGGGGTGCCGGTCCTGGGGTGGACCTTGGAGAACACCTTGGGCACCAGCCCGTCCCGGGACATGGCGAACAGGACGCGGG
Organism: Streptomyces hamibioticus; assembly: GCF_047946815.1. Classification (NCBI taxonomy): domain Bacteria; kingdom Bacillati; phylum Actinomycetota; class Actinomycetes; order Kitasatosporales; family Streptomycetaceae; genus Streptomyces; species Streptomyces hamibioticus. Next base: position 6,322,922 of record NZ_JBKKQY010000001.1, on the reverse strand, counting down.
TCTGGCCGTAGAGCACCGTCAGCACGACGCTGGCGATGGCGATGACCGCGCAGAAGGCCAGCAGGGTGCCCCAGAAGCTCTGGCCGGTGACGTCGCTCATGATCTGAGCGAGGGAGGCCTCGGAGTCGGTGAAGCTCCGCCAGGGCTTGGCGCCGACGGCGACGGCCGCGACCAGCACGTACAGCGTGGTGATGATGACCAGGGACAGCATGATCGCGCGCGGCAGGTCGCGCTGGGCGTTCTTGGCCTCCTCACCGGCGGTGGAGGCGGCGTCGAAGCCGATGTACGAGAAGAAGAGCGTCGCCCCGGCCGCGCTGACGCCGGCCATGCCGAGCGGCATGAAGTTCTCGTAGTTGCCGGAGCGGAAGCCCTGGACGCCGATGGCGCAGAACAGCACCAGCGCGCCGATCTTCACCATCACCATGATGGTGTTGGCGCGGGCGGACTCGCGGGCGCCGCCCAGCAGGAACGCCATGGCGAGCAGGACGACGACCAGCGCGGGCAGGTTGAAGATGCCGCCGTCGCCGGGCGGGGCGGACAGCGCGGCCGGGATGGTGACGCCGATGGTGCCGTCGAGCAGCTCGTTGAGGTACTCCCCCCAGCCGACGGCGACGGCGGCGACCGACACGCCGTACTCCAGGACCAGGCACCAGCCGCAGACCCAGGCGATCAGTTCGCCCATCGTTGCGTACGCGTACGAGTAGGAGGAGCCGGAGACCGGGATGGTGCCGGCCAGCTCGGCGTAGGACAGGGCCGAGAAGAGCGCCGTGAGACCGGCGATGACGAAGGAGAGCGTGACGGCCGGTCCGGCCTTGGGGACGGCCTCGCCGAGGACCACGAAGATGCCGGTGCCGAGGGTGGCGCCGATGCTGATCATGGTCAGCTGCCACAGGCCGAGGGAGCGGCGCAGTGAGCCGCCCTCGCCCTGGCCGCCTTCCGCGACCAGGCGTTCCACGGGTTTGCGGCGCATCAGTCGGGCGGCGGGGCCCGGGGACGGTGGGGCGGCCGATGCGCCCTGCTGCGGGGGTGCGCCTTGGTCGAGCACGCGTGGACTCCTTGTCGCTGCCGATGTCGGGCGGCGGAGACCTGGCGGAGACCCGCGCATGCGGGGACCCACCGAGCGGGGTACCCGCCGCGCCACGTACAGCGCAGAACTCTAGAAGCCGAGCGGTTGCCCGTGTAATGCAGCAACCTTGCGCACTTCCGCAAGATCGTTGCGTTGGCCGGGGGGTGACGTACGTTCGTTGCGCGGGGTCACCGGACCGTTGCACCGGGGCTGCCGGACCGGTGCGACCGGGCCCGCCGGACCCGTACGCCGGGACGCCCGGCGGCCGGCCAGGTGCGAACGCCGACGGCCCCCGCCCTCCCGCGAACGGGAGGAACGGGGGCCGTACGGAACCGGCTCGGCGGCTCAGTTCCAGCTGGCGTGCAGCGGCTTGCCCTCGGCGTAGCCCGCCGCGCTCTGGACGCCGACCACGGCCTTCTCGGCGAACTCCGCCAGGGAGCCGGCACCGGCGTAGGTGCAGGAGGAGCGGACGCCCGCGATGATCGCGTCGATCAGGTCCTCGACGCCGGGGCGGGCCGGGTCCAGGAACATCCGGGAGGTGGAGATGCCCTCCTCGAACAGCGCCTTGCGGGCCCGGTCGTACGCCGACTCCTCGGAGGTGCGGTTGCGCACCGCGCGGGCGGAGGCCATGCCGAACGACTCCTTGTAGGCGCGGCCGTTCGCGTCGTGCTGGAGGTCGCCCGGGGACTCGTAGGTGCCCGCGAACCAGGAGCCGATCATCACGTTGGAGGCGCCGGCCGCGAGCGCCATGGCCACGTCGCGCGGGTGCCGGACGCCGCCGTCGGCCCACACGTGCTTGCCGTACTTCCGCGCCTCGGCGGCGCACTCCAGTACCGCGGAGAACTGCGGCCGGCCGACGCCGGTCATCATCCGGGTGGTGCACATGGCGCCGGGGCCGACGCCGACCTTGACGATGTCCGCGCCCGCCTCGATCAGGTCGCGCACGCCCGCGGCGGCGACGACGTTGCCCGCGACGATCGGAACCTGCGGGTCGAGGGCGCGCACCAGCTTCAGGGCGCTGATCATCGACTCCTGGTGGCCGTGCGCGGTGTCGATGACGAGGGTGTCCACACCCGCGTCCAGCAGCTGCTTGGCCTTGCCCGCCACGTCGCCGTTGATGCCGACGGCGGCGGCGATGCGCAGCCGGCCCTGCGCGTCGACGGCCGGCGTGTACAGCGTGGCGCGCAGGGCGCCCTTGCGGGTGAGGATGCCGGCCAGCCTGCCGTCCTTGTCGACGGCCGGGGCGTAGCGGCGGTTGGCGTGGTCGAGGGTGTTGAAGGCCTCGCGCGGGTCCAGGTCCGCGTCGATCAGCAGCAGGTCCTTGGACATGACCTCTTCGAGCTGGGTGAAGCGGTCCACGCCGGTCAGGTCGGTGTCGGTGACCACGCCGATCGGCTTGTGGTCCTCGTCCACCACCACACCGGCGTTGTGCGCCCGCTTGGGCAGCAGGGCCAGCGCGTCGGCGACGGTCTGGTGCGGGGCGAGCATGATCGGGGTGTCCAGGACGTGGTGCCGGCCCTTGACCCAGGAGACCACCTCGGTGACGACCTCGATCGGGATGTCCTGCGGGATGACCACGAGGCCGCCGCGACGGGCCACCGTCTCGGCCATCCGGCGGCCCGCGATGGCGGTCATGTTGGCCACGACGAGCGGGATGGTGGTGCCCGTGCCGTCCGGGGAGCTGAGGTCCACGCCCTGCCGCGAGCCGACGGCGGACCGGCTCGGCACCATGAAGACGTCGTCGTACGTCAGGTCGTACGAGGGCTGGATGTCATTGAGGAAACGCACGTGCTGCACATCCCAGTCGTTCAGAGGTGGCCCCCGGACAGGTCAGCCAGGGGGAAAGAGCACGTACTTCATTCTCCCATGGCCCGGGCCGCATCATGCCCCGGCAGATCGTCCAGGCTGGTCAGAACCCCTCTCGGAGGATCATCCAAGACCGAGGGTGACGAAGAGCCCGGGGCCCCGGTCCGTCGCCTCGGCGAACACCTCCTCGGCGACCTGCCACTCCTCGGGCCGCGCCTGCGCATACGCCCGCCAGCCCCGCACGACGACCAGCAGCCCGCGGTCCGCGGCTTCCTCGGGCCACAGGGCCGGGTCGGCCAGCGAGTCGGCGAGGGCGTCCCAGTTGCGGCCGAACCAGTCGGGCAGGTCCAGGGCCCGGGCGCACCGGTCCATCAGCCCCGCCTTGTCGGTGACCCCGTCGAGGTCCACCGTGACCACGATCCGGCCGGCCGGGTCATCCGTCGTCGTCATGTCTGAGCACCGCCCTGAACGATTGGTCGTGGTCGTCGGTGTGGTACGTCTCCCCGCCCGGTGACGGTCACGGTCGTACGGGAACGGGCCGCCCGCGTCGATGCGCTCCGGCGTCCGGCGGGCCACGGCGGACGGCTCGCCCTCCCGGACGGCGGCCGTCCGCTGGGCGCACCCCGGCAGCATGCCGCCGGTGCCGCCACGGCCGTCCGGCGAATGACCCGTCGTCAGGGGCCGTCCGGGTCGGCGCGGTTGAGTGCCGGGCGCGGCGTCGGGCCGGCCGCCATGAGATAGTCCGCGGCCGAGGTGTCCGTCACCAGGCTGGTGACGAGACCGGAGCGCAGCACCGCGTCGATGGCCGCCGCCTTGCGCTGCCCCCCGGCGATCGCGACGACCTCCGGGATACGGCGCAGCTGGTCCGCCTTGACCGTGATGCACCGCTCCCCCAGGTCCCGGCCGACCCGCCGCCCCTCGGCGTCGAAGAGGTGCGCGGACATCTCGGCGGCGACACCGAGCGAGGCGTAGTGCGCGCGCTCCTCGTCGCTGAGCATGTCGTGCACCGTCGAGATGCCCGGCTCCCAGGAGCCGATGGACACACAGGCGACCGTGACCTTGTCGAAGTACTCGAAGGCCCGCGCGATGCCGGTCTGGTGGCGCAGCGCCTGCGCGGTGGCCGCGTCCGGCAGCAGCATCGGCGCGTAGATGGGGTGGGCGTCGCCGCCGGACACCTGGGCGGCCCGGCGCACGGCCTCGACCGAGCCGCGCTCGGCGGTCCCGGCGTCGTACACGCCCGTCAGCTGCACCACCGTGCACGGCGGCAGCCGGTTCAGCGCCGCCGCCATGTGGATGGTGGACCGGCCCCAGGCCAGGCCCAGCACGTCCCCCTCGTTGACCAGCTCGCCGAGCAGATCGGCGGCCACCTCTCCCAGGTTCTCCGGGTCAGGTGTCTCCTCGGCGTCCGCCGGGGACTCCACGACGACCGCGTGCCTCAGTCCGTACCGGGCGCGCAGCGCGTCCGAGCGCTCGGCGTCCAGTTCGGCCGGCACCCGGATCTCGATCCGTACGAGGTCCCGTTCGAGGGCGGTCTCCAGGACCCGGGCCACCTTGAAGCGGCTGACGCCGAACTCCTCCGCGATCTGGATCTTGGACTTGCCCTCGAGGTAGAAGCGGCGGGCCATGGCCGCCGCCTGCACCAGCTCAGCGGGTCCCATCCGCATGGCTGACCGGCCCGCCGACATACCCGACACGGCGTTCTCCTCACTGTTCACATACTGGGCTGTTCAACTGTTCACACACTGGATTCGCCGTTCATCCTTGCAGATCCTGCACGCGTGATCAGCCCTGATGGACGCCGTTCACTTCCCGTTCTTCAGTGGGCGCACGCCCACGACGCCTTGGCCGTCGCCGCCTCGGCCTGCGTGCGCAGTGCACGTACCGCCTCGGCCGGGTCGGACGCCCCGTACACGGCCGAACCCGCGACGAAGACGTCGGCGCCGGCGTCGGCGCACCGCTCGATCGTGGACGCCGAGACCCCGCCGTCCACCTGGAGCCACAGCTCCAGACCGTGCTTGCCGATCAGCTCACGGGTGCGGCGGATCTTGGGCAGCATGATGTCCAGGAACGCCTGCCCACCGAAGCCCGGTTCAACCGTCATGATCAGCAGCATGTCCAGCTCGGGGAGCAGGTCCTCGTACGGCTCGATCGGCGTCGCGGGCTTGAGCGCCATGGAGGCGCGCGCGCCCTTGGCCCGGATCTCGCGGGCGAGCCGCACCGGGGCGGCGGCCGCCTCGACGTGGAAGGTGACGGAACCCGCCCCCGCCTCCACGTACTGGGGCGCCCAGCGGTCGGGGGCCTCGATCATCAGATGGCAGTCCAGCGGGGTGTCCGTGGCCCGGGCCAGGGACTCCACGACCGGCACGCCGAGTGTGAGGTTGGGGACGAAGTGGTTGTCCATCACGTCGACGTGGAGCCAGTCGGCTCCCTCGACCGCCTTGGCCTCGTCCGCGAGGCGGGCGAAGTCGGCGGACAGGATGCTGGGGTTGATCTGCACGGCCATGACCCAAGCCTGCCATGCCCTCGGGGGGTGCCTTGCATCGGTCCCGGGACTGCGGGCCGGATTTGCGCCGCGGGCCGTCCGCCCAGTCGGGAAACGTCTACCGCCTGCGCCGCTCCGGCCCCTCGGCCGGGCACGCGGTCCCCGCGCGCCGCGGTCGGGAGCGGCCCCCCGGTGTTATGACGTGCGGCGGATGAGAGCCAGGTACATGGCGTCGGTGCCGTGGACGTGGGGCCAGAGCTGGACGTCGGGGCCCTCGCCCAGGTCGGGTACGCCGGGGAACAGGGGGCGGGCGTCGACGAGGTCCGTGCCGGGGTACTGCTTGAGCACGTCCGCGACGACCGCCCGGGTCTCGGCGAGGTGCGGCGAGCAGGTGGCGTAGCCGACCACGCCGCCGACGCGCACCGACTCCAGGGCGCCGCGCAGCAGGCCGCGCTGGAGCGGGGCGAAGCCGTCCAGGTCCTCCGGCCGGCGCCGCCAGCGGGCCTCGGGGCGGCGGCGCAGCGCGCCGAGCCCGGTGCACGGCACGTCGACGAGCACCCGGTCGAAGCTGCCGGGCCGCCATGCCGGGCGGGTCCCGTCGGCGGCGATCACCTGGTACGGCCCCGGATTCCCGGCCATCGCCCGGGCCACGAGCCCGGCCCGGTGCGGCTGCTTCTCGGAGGCGACCAGGGCGGCCCCGCGCTCGGCGGCCAGCGCCCCGAGCAGCGCGGCCTTGCCGCCGGGCCCGGCGCACCCGTCCAGCCACAGCCGGTCGGGCCCCTCCAGCGGGGCGTTGGCCAGGGCCAGCGCGACCAGCTGACTGCCCTCGTCCTGTACGCCGGCCCGCCCCTCACGCACGGCGTCCAGGGCACCGGGCTCACCGCCCTCGGTCAGCCGCACGGCATACGGCGACCAGCGCCCCGGTACGGCGGCCTCGGCCCCGAGCAGCTCATCGGGCGCGGCCCGCCCCGGCCGGGCCACCAGGGTCACCTCGGGCCGCTCGTTGTCGGCGGCCAGCAGGTCCTCGATGCCGGCCCGGGTGCCGCCCAGGGAGTCCCACAGCGCGGAGACGACCCAGCGCGGGTGCGAGTGCACGACGGCGAGGTGCTCCTCGGGGTCCTCGTCGTACGGGGGCGCGACCCGCGCCAGCCATCCGTCGAGGTCGTCCTGCGCCACCTTGCGCAGCACGGCGTTGACGAACTTGGCCCGCCCGTCACCGAGCACGACCCGGGCCAGCTCGACGGAGGCGGACACCGCGGCGTGGGTCGGGATCCGGGTGCCGAGCAACTGGTGCACGCCCAGGCCGAGCACGTCGAGCACGGGCGCGTCGACCTCGCTCAGCGGCCGGTCGACGCAGGCCGCGATGATCGCGTCGTAGGTTCCCTGCCGGCGCAGCGTCCCGTACACCAGCTCGGTGGCGAGGGCCGCGTCCCGGGCGTCGAAGTCACCTGCGTCCCGTGCCTTGCGCAGCAGCGGCGGCAGGACGAGGTTGGCGTAGGCGTCCCGCTCGTCCACGGCCCGCAGCGCCTCGAAGGCGAGGACGCGGACGGGGTCCTTCCTGGGCCGGCGGTAGGGCTTGCCGGGTTTGCGGGGACGACGGGGCTGGTCGCTCACGAAAAGGTGCTCCGGGTGGATGTGAAGACGTGCGCCACCAGCGTACGTCCGCGGGGCGGGACGATCCGAACGCAAGTGCCGGACGGTCCGGGACGGTCGAGGGGGCCCGGGACGGTCCGGGCGGATCGGTGGATCAGCCGCCGAGGCGCTCGCCGTCGGCGATCCGCACCCCGCGGGCCCAGTCCGCCGCCCGCATCGGCTTCTTGCCCTGGGCCTGCACCCACAGCAGCTCCACGGCGTACGAGCCGGTGCCGACGTACACGTCGTTCTTGCCGGCGGCGATCCGCCCGGGGCCGAGGTCCGTCCGGTCGGGCACCGGCGCGGCCTGGACGATCTTGAGCCGCTCACCGCGGAAGGTGGTCCAGGCGCCGGGCGCGGGGGTGCAGCCGCGCACCACCCGGTCGACGCGCAGGGCGGGGACGCTCCAGTCGACGTGCGCGTCCTCGACCGACACCTTGGGGGCGAGGGTGACGCCCTCCGCCGGCTGCGGTACCGCCTTCAGCGTGCCGTCCTCGATGCCGTCCATGGTCGCGGCGAGCAGCCCGGCGCCGGCGAAGGCGAGCCGGGTCAGCAGGTCGCCGCTGGTGTCGGTGGGCCGGATGCTCTCGGTGACCGTCCCGTAGACGGGCCCGGAGTCCAGCCCCTCCTCGATGAGGAAGGTGGACGCGCCGGTGATCTCGTCGCCGGCCATGATGGCGTGCTGCACGGGAGCGGCTCCGCGCCAGGCGGGCAGCAGCGAGAAGTGCAGGTTGACCCAGCCGTGCACGGGGATGTCCAGGGCGACGCGGGGCAGCAGGGCACCGTAGGCGACGACGGGACAGCAGTCGGGCCGGATCTCCCGCAGCCGCTCCAGGAACTCCGGGTCCCGCGGCTTCGCCGGCTTCAGCACCTCGATCCCGGCCTCCTCGGCCCGCTCGGCCACGGGCGACGCGACCAGCCTGCGCCCCCGCCCGGCCGGCGCGTCGGGCCGCGTGACGACGGCGGCCACCTCGTGCCGCCCGGAGGCGATCAGGGCGTCCAGGGCGGGAACGGCGACCTCGGGGGTACCGGCGAAGACGAGCTTCATGGGCGGGAGGGGCCTCTCGGGCGGGGACGGTGGGGCAACGCACAAGTCTATGTGCGGCCCTCCACAGCCCGTACCACCTCCCCGGCACCCACGAGCCGCACCACCCGCCCCCGACGGGCAAGTCACCGACGGCAAGCGCCTGACGCGAAGCCACCGGCGCGGAGCCCGTCGGTGGGAAGCCACCGGAGCGAGGCCCGCCGGTAGGAAACCACCGGCGCGAGGCCCGCTGGTGGCAGGCCACCGGTGGGGAACCGCTGCGGGCGGACCGCTGACGGAAAGCCGCCGACGGCGCACGGCCCCCACGGGCGACGTTCACCTCTCGGCCGACTGGAAACGGGTGGTGCACGGGCGGGGAACAAGCCCAGGGGCCGAAGGCCGAGGGGGCGTACGCATATGCCGCCACGCCCCCACCCCGTGACCCGCGGAGCGAATCCGCGTTGGTCAAGAAAGAGTTGACCAACGGGCCGCCCAGCGGCCCGATTCCTTTCAACGCCGGTTCGAGAGGCTTGTTCATGGCCGACCACGCAACCCACGACGCCCAGGCTCGGGCCAGCCTGCACCTGCTGGTGCGGGACATCGAGCGGGTCCGCCGGCAGGTGGACGCACTGCGCACGCTCACCGCCCAGTTGGGAAACGTCTACCGCCCGCGCCGCTCCGGCCCCTCCACGGGCTTCGTCGTCTACGGACGCGCCCCCGCCCCGACCGTCCGTCTCGCCCAGGAGCTGCGGGACAGCGTCGAGACACTGGTCACGGCCGCCGTGGACTTCGACCGCTCGCTCGGCTTCTCGTGGGACGCGGTGGGCTCGGCCCTCGGCGTCACCAAGCAGGCCGTGCACCGCCGTTACGGCGCCCGCCGCGCCCCGGCCCAGACCGCCGCCACTGCCACCGCCACCGCCACCGAACCGGCCGAGCGCACCGGGGAGCCGTCGGGCACCCGCACGGTCACCGTGGGCACCGGCGTCCCCACGGTGCCCACGGTCCCCGCCGCCCGCTCCATGCCGACCCAGCCGACGGCGGGCAGCCCGTCCCTGCGCGACGAGGCCCGGCCCACGGCCTTCCCCGGCCCCCGCAACGGCTGAGGCCCGCCCCCCATCCGGCCCTCGCCCATCCGGCCCTCCCGGAAGCCTCCGGGAGGGCGGCCGCACGTCCGGAACAGCGTCACCCGATGTCCGGCGGATCGATCCGCACCCGAACCGCCCCACCACCGGCACCGCCGGCGCCCCCGGCACCGCCCGCGCCACCCGCACCCCCGGCACCGCCCCGCGCCATCCGCGCCGCCTGCGCGGCCTTCAGCGCACGGGCCAGCGCGGCCCCGCTCCCGGGCGGCACCCGCACCAGTGCCCGCTCCCAGTGCTCCCCGGGCGGCGGCGCCCCCGGCCTGCGCGCCCGCCCGGCGGCCGTGACCGGCATCGGCACGGGCCCCAGCACCTCGGCCTCCGGCGGCAGTTCGGCCGTACGGAGGAAGTCGGCCACCGCCTCGCCGGGTCCCGACACCGCCGCCATCCGCGACACCGGCGGAAACCCCAGCTCGGCGCGCTCGGCCAGCTCGCGCACGGCGTGCCCGACCGGGTCCCACCGCACCAGCGCCTGCACCGGCCGCAGCGTCGGCTCCGCCACGACGACCACGGTCCCGCCGGCCCCCTGCGGCCGGACGAGCGCACCGGCCGCGAGCCAGCGCCGCAACGCGTCCTCACCGGCCCGCAGGTCGGGCCTGCCCAGCATGGCCCAGCCGTCGAGCAGCAAGGCCGCCGCATAACCGCCCTCGGCGACGGGTTCCGCACCCGGCGTGCTCACGATCAGCGCCGGCGTCCCCGGCACGGTGTCGAGCACATGCTCGCGTCCCGAGGTCCGCACCGGAACGGCGGGGAAGGCCCGCCCCAGCTCCTCCGCGGTGCGCCGCGCCCCCACGACCTGGGCCCGCAACCGGAGCGCCCCGCACTCCGGGCAGTGCCACCCGCTCTCCTCGCGCCCGCACCACCCGCACCGCAGCGCCGCCCCGGACTCCTGCCCCTCCAACGGTCCGGAACAGTGCCGGCACCGCGCCGGTGCCCGGCAGGCCGCGCACGCCATCCGCGGCACGTACCCCCGGCGGGGCACCTGCACCAGCACCGGGCCGTGCCGCAGCCCGTCCCGGACGGCCTGCCAGGCGAGGGTCGGCAGCCGCGCGGACTGGGCGGCCTCGTCCCTGGCCAGATCGGCGTCCCCGACGGTGCGGACGAGCGGCGCCGCGGTCCGCACCTGCTCACGCGCGGCGGCCAGCGGCCTGGCCCAGCCGCTCTCCACCAGCTGGGCGGCCTCCACCGTGCAGCCGAAGCCGCCCAGCAGGAAGCCGCACCTGTCCTGGGCGGCACGCAGCAGCAGGACCTCGCGCGCGTGCGGCTGCGGGGCGTGCTGTTCGCTGTGGCTGTCGTCGCCGTCGTCCCACAGGGCGACCAGGCCGAGGTCCTGCACCGGGGCGAACATGGCGGCGCGCGTGCCGATCACGGCCCGTACGGCGCCGCGCCGCACCGCGAGCCACTGCGCGTACCGCTTCTCGGGCCCGGCGTCGGCGGTGAGCACCGCGTGCCGTCCCTCGCCCAGCACGGAGGTCAGCGCGGCGTCGACCCGCGCCACCGCCCGCCCGTCCGGCAGGACGACGAGCGCACCGCGTCCGGAGGCCAGCGTGGCCGCGACGGCCCGCGCCAGCTCCTCGCTCCACGCCGGACCGGGCAGCGCGTTCCACACGGCCCGCGGCGATCCGCCCGAGGCCAGCGCCTCCAGATACGCCGGTCCGTGCTCGTACCGCCCCCAGGTGCCGGCCTGCGGGGCGGGCGGCGGTGGCAGCGGCTCCGGCGACGGCCGCCGCTCGGCGCGGGCGCTGCGCGGCGGCACGGCCAGCTGCAGCACGTCGGCGAGGCTGCCCGCGTACCGGTCGGCGACGGCACGGGCGAGTCCCAGCAGCTCCTCGCTGAGCACGGGCTCGGGGGAGACGATCTGGGCCAGCGCCGCGAGCGGCCCGGAGTAGTCGGACACGGCGAGCCGCTCGACGAGGAAGCCGTCGACGAGCCCGCCGCCCTCGCGCCGCCCCTCCCTGACCCGGTGCCGCCCGGCCCCGAAGCGCACCCGTACGCGCACGCCCGGCTGGGCGTCGGCGTCCAGCTCCTCGGGGACGGCGTAGTCGAAGTACCGGTCGAGGTGCAGCACACCCTTGTCGACCAGTACCCGGGCGACCGGCAGTTCCTTGGCGAGGGCCGCTCCCCGCCAGGTCCGCGGCTTGGCCCGGGGCACGGACGCCTTGCGGACGCTCTCCCGAATGAGCGCGAGCTGCTCGGGCGGCGCCCCCTCGGCGCCGCCCCCCGCCTGCCCGTTGTCGCTGCTCACGCTTGCATTCTTACCAAAGCCCACTGACAACCGTCGGCGCCCGAGGTCCTGGGCGGCGACGGCGCGACTCTGCCTTGGACCACTCGGCCACACCGGCCGGACCGGGCCGGCCGGCGGCGGGATTCGAACCCGCGAGGGGTGTACCCCGAAGTATCCGTCGCCTTCGCACCGGGCGCTCCCGGCGTCAGCGGGCCCAGACTACGAGCCCCGGTTCGCCACCCGCACCCGAATAGCGGCCGACCGCCCATCCGACCCGCCGACCGCAACCCGAATACCCGCCGACCGGGAGCCGATGTCCCCGCGGGTGCCGGGCACGCCGAGGCCCGGTACCCCGAAGGGCACCGGGCCTGGCGACGCACCGTTCCTCCTACAACCCCGTCACAGCCCCGCCGCCTGCCGCAGCGCGTCCACGCGGTCCGTGCGCTCCCAGGTGAAGTCGGGAAGCTCGCGGCCGAAGTGACCGTACGCGGCGGTCTGCGCGTAGATCGGGCGGAGCAGGTCGAGGTCGCGGATGATGGCGGCCGGACGCAGGTCGAAGACCTCGTCGATCGCCTTCTCGATCTTCTCCGCGTCGATCTTGGCGGTGCCGAACGTCTCGACGAACAGGCCGACCGGCTCGGCCTTGCCGATGGCGTAGGCGACCTGGACCTCGCAGCGGGAGGCCAGGCCCGCGGCGACCACGTTCTTGGCGACCCAGCGCATGGCGTAGGCGGCCGAGCGGTCGACCTTCGACGGGTCCTTGCCGGAGAAGGCGCCGCCGCCGTGGCGGGCCATGCCGCCGTAGGTGTCGATGATGATCTTGCGGCCGGTCAGGCCGGCGTCGCCCATCGGGCCACCGATCTCGAAGCGGCCGGTGGGGTTGACCAGCAGGCGGTAGTTCTCGGTGTCGAGCTTGATGCCGTCGTCGAGGAGCGACTTCAGCTCCGGCTCGACGACGAACTCGCGGATGTCCGGGGCGAGCAGCGAGTCCAGGTCGATGTCGGACGCGTGCTGGGAGGAGACGACCACCGTGTCGAGGCGGACGGCCTTGTCGCCGTCGTACTCGATGGTGACCTGCGTCTTGCCGTCCGGGCGCAGGTAGGGGATCGTGCCGTTCTTGCGCACGTCGGACAGGCGCTTGGACAGACGGTGCGCCAGGAAGATCGGCAGCGGCATCAGCGTCGGGGTCTCGTCGGACGCGTAGCCGAACATCAGGCCCTGGTCACCGGCGCCCTGGCGGTCCAGCTCGTCCTCGTCGCCCTCCACCCGGTTCTCGTAGGCCGTGTCGACGCCCTGCGCGATGTCGGGAGACTGCGCGCCGATCGACACCGAGACACCGCAGGACGCGCCGTCGAAGCCCTTCTTGGAGGAGTCGTAGCCGATCTCCAGGACCTTGCCGCGGACCAGGGTCGCGATGTCCGCGTAGGCCTTGGTGGTGACCTCGCCGGCCACGTGCACCAGGCCGGTGGTGATCAGCGTTTCGACGGCGACCCGGGAGGACGGGTCCTCACGCAGAAGCGCGTCGAGAATGGTGTCGCTGATCTGGTCAGCGATCTTGTCGGGGTGACCTTCGGTCACGGACTCCGAGGTGAACAGGCGACGGGACACAACGCTCCCTGGGGTTGCAGCGGCTGCTGGCTGATCATTGGTGGACGGCGCGGGGAGCTGCACCCGGCGACGTCCTGGAACAGTTTATCGGTCGCACTCGGCCGCGGCCCCACCCGTCTCGTCCCTCGGAAACGCTGTGACCTGCGGCACGGGCATTCTGCCCAACGCAAGCGCCCTTGGCCAGGGGCGCCACGCTCGAATGTGCGGGGTTCGAGCGCGCGGCACGGCGACCCGGCGCGTTCAGCCGAGCCGTTCCGCCACGAGGTCCCAGACCGTCTCGGCCAGAGCCTCCTTCGGGCCGTGCGGGACGGGGGTCTCGCTGCCGTCGGCGCCGAGGACCACGGCCTCGTTCTCCTCGGCTCCGAAGGTCTTGCGCTCCCCCACCTCGTTCACCACGAGGAGGTCGCAGCCCTTGCGCTTCAGCTTCGCGCGGCCGTTGGCCAGGACGTCGTCCGTCTCGGCCGCGAAGCCGACGACGACCTGTCCGGGGCGGGCGCGGTCGGCGGAGATCTCCGCGAGGATGTCCGGATTGCGTACCAGGGTGATGGGCTCGGGTTCCCGGTCGTCCTTCTTCTTGATCTTCCCGGCGGCGTAGACCGCGGGCCGGAAGTCCGCGACCGCGGCGGCCATGACGACCGCGTCCGCGTCCGCCGCGGCCCGCAGCACCGCCTCGCGCAGGTCCACCGCCGTGCCCACCGGCACCACGTCCACACCGGCCGGGTCCGGCAGGGACGTGTTCGCCGCGACCAGCGTGACCCGGGCGCCCCGCGCGGCGGCGGTGCGGGCCAGGGCGTAGCCCTGTTTGCCCGAGGAGCGGTTGCCGAGGAAACGGACGGGGTCGAGGGGCTCGCGGGTGCCGCCGGCGCTGACGACGACGTGCCGGCCGGCGAGGTCCGGTGCGGCCGCGCCCCGGGCGAGGACCCGGCGGCAGGCCTCGAAGATCTCGGCCGGGTCGGGCAGCCGGCCCTTGCCGGTGTCGACGCCGGTGAGGCGGCCGACTGCCGGTTCGACGACGACCGTGCCACGGCGGCGCAGCGTCGCCACGTTCTCCTGGGTGGCCGGGTGCTCCCACATCTCCGTGTGCATGGCGGGGGCGAGGACGACGGGGCAGCGGGCGGTGAGCAGCGTGTTGGTCAGCAGGTCGTCGGCGAGGCCGTGGGCGGCCTTGGCGAGCAGGTCCGCCGTGGCCGGGGCGACCACGACCAGGTCCGCGTGCTGGCCGATGCGAACGTGCGGGACCTCGTGCACGTCGTCCCACACCTCGGTCGAGACCGGGTTGCCGGACAGCGCGGACCAGGTGGCGGCCCCGACGAACTGCAGCGCGGAGGCGGTGGGCACGACCCGGACGTCGTGTCCGGACTCCGTGAACCTGCGCAGCAGCTCACAGGCCTTGTAGGCGGCGATGCCGCCACTGACCCCCAGAACGACCTTGGGCTTGTCCACCGTCTCTCCCCGGGACCTCGAAGAACGTATGCACCCATCACACACCACAGGCCCGGCAGACACGCTGCCGGGCCTGTGGAAAAGCCAGCTGAAAGCCGAAAATACTACTGCGTGGGACCCTCGACGGCCTCGGACGTCAGCAGCCCCGCGTTGATCTCGCGCAGGGCGATCGAGAGCGGCTTCTCGTGGACGTGGGTGTCGACGAGGGGACCGACGTACTCGAGGAGACCCTCGCCGAGCTGCGAGTAGTACGCGTTGATCTGGCGGGCCCGCTTGGCCGCGTAGATCACGAGGCTGTACTTCGAGTCGGTGGCCTCGAGGAGCTCGTCGATCGGCGGGTTGATGATGCCCTCGGGCGCGGAGATGGAAGAGGACACGCTCTACCTTCCGATGGATGGGAAAGATTAAGTCGAGCCGATCAGCGACGATCAGCGATCACACGACGTCCATCAAGGCTAGCACCTCGCGCGCCACGTCCTCGACGGAGGTGTTGGTCAGCGTCGTGTGGAACTCCGGCTCGGCCGCCAGCTCGGTCTTCGCCGCGGCCAGCCGTCGTTCGATCACCTCGGGCGGCTCGGTGCCGCGGCCGGTGAGCCTGCGCACCAGCTCCTCCCAGGAGGGCGGAGCCAGGAACACCAGCTGGGCCTCCGGCATGGACTCGCGGACCTGCCGCGCGCCCTGCAGGTCGATCTCCAGCAGCACCGGCTCACCCGCCTCCAGCCGCTCCAGCACGGCCGCACGCGGCGTGCCGTAGCGGTTGCCGGCGAACTCGGCCCACTCCAGCAGCTCGCCGTTGGCGATCAGCTTGTCCATCTCCTCGTCGGTGACGAAGAAGTAGTGGACTCCGTGCTGCTCGCCGGGGCGGGGCTTGCGGGTCGTCGCCGACACCGAGAGCCAGACCTCGGGGTGTTCCTTGCGCATATGGGCGACGACCGTGCTCTTGCCGACCCCCGAGGGGCCGGAGAGCACGGTCAGCCGCGGACGTTCACTCATGCAGCGATTATTCCAGTTGAACCGGAGTGGTCCGGACTCAGTTGCCGGTGCTGCCGAATTCGCGCTCCAGGGAGGCGATCTGGTTGGAACCGAGGCCGCGCACGCGGCGGCTCTCGGAGATGCCCAGTCGCTCCATGATCTGCTTGGCGCGGACCTTGCCCACGCCCGGCAGGGACTCAAGGAGGGCGGAGACCTTCATCTTGCCGATGACGTCGTTCTCCTGGCCCTGCTTGATGACCTCGTGGAGGGAGGCGCCGGAGTGCTTGAGTCGATTCTTGACCTCGGCCCGCTCCCGGCGAGCCGCGGCGGCCTTTTCGAGCGCGGCTGCGCGCTGTTCAGGGGTAAGGGGCGGAAGAGCCACGCCTACGTCACCTCGGATGTCGAACTGTCGGATACGGACCGGTGAGGAACCTAGTCGCCCCACACCTGGGGAGCCACGAGCAACACGCTTGCCCGTTCTCCCCCACTGCCTCGAGGGCGTGGGAGGTGGCCCCACTCGACGGAGACTAGCGGTCAAGGCCGCCAGAGTCAGCGAGAACAGCGGAAAAGTCCTGGTCAGCCTTTGTCAGGACGGACATTTAGGACATACTGCCTCGGATTTGGGACTCTATCCAGACTCAGGCGGAGACCACGGCGTCCCGGATCTCCTGTGCGAACCGGTCCGCGGACGCGCGCAGCGCCCCGACGTCGGGGCCGTGCCGCAGCACACCCCGGCTGACGTTCGGCACCACGTTGCGCACCGCCGCCCCGAAGACCCGCGGCAGATCCGCCGGGGTGGCGCCCTGGGCACCGATGCCGGGGGCCAGCAGCGGACCGTTGATCGCCAGGTCGTACGAGGACAGGTCACCCAGTGTGGCACCGACCACGGCGCCGAAGGAACCGAGGGGCTCCTCCCCCGCGTTCTCCGCCGCCAGGTGCGCCAGCATCGTCGCCCCGACGCTGCGCCCGTCGGCCCGGACGGCGTGCTGGACCTCCCCGCCCTCGGGGTTGGAGGTCAGCGCCAGCACGAACAGCCCGGCGCCGTTGGCCCGCGCCAGCTCGACGGCCGGCCTCAGGGAGCCGTAGCCGAGGTACGGCGAGACGGTCAGGGCGTCCGAGAACAGCGGGGCGTCCTTGTGCAGGAACGACTCGGCGTACGCGGCCATGGTGGAGCCGATGTCGCCGCGCTTGGCGTCCATCACGACCAGCGCGCCGGCCGCCCGGGCCTCCTCGACCGCCTTCTCCAGGACGGCGAGGCCGCGGGAGCCGAAGCGCTCGAAGAAGGCGCTCTGCGGCTTCAGGACGGCGACCCGGTCGGCCATCGCCTCCACGACCGTGCGGCTGAACCGCTCCAGGCCCGTCACGTCGTCGTTCAGGCCCCAGTCGGCGAGCAGGGAGGCGTGCGGGTCGATGCCGACGCAGAGCGGACCGCGCTCGTCCATCGCGCGGCGCAGCCGCGCGCCGAAGGATTCAGTCACGTGTCGTCTTCCTCACGTCGGCGCCGACCGCGTCGGCGAGGGTGGCGTACGGGCTCCGGCGCAGGCGCGCGGCGAGGCCCTGGTGGATGGCGCGGCCCCAGAAAGGTCCCTGGTAGATGAAGGCGCTGTAGCCCTGGATCAGCGTGGCTCCGGCCAGGATGCGCTGCCAGGCGTCCTCGGCGGTCTCGATGCCGCCGACCCCGACGAGGGTGATCCGGTCGCCCACGCGCGCGTACAGGCGGCGCAGCACCTCCAAGGAGCGGGCCTTGAGCGGGGCGCCGGACAGGCCGCCCGCCTCCTGGACCAGGCCGGGTGCGGAGGCCAGTCCGAGTCCCTCGCGCGCGATGGTGGTGTTGGTGGCGATGATGCCGTCCAGGCCCAGTTCGACGGCCAGGTCGGCGACCGCGTCGACGTCCTCGTCGGCGAGGTCCGGGGCGATCTTGACCAGGAGCGGCACGCGGCGCGTGGTGACCACGCGGTCGGCGGCCTCGCGGACGGCGCTCAGCAGGGGGCGCAGCGCCTCCGTGGCCTGGAGGTTGCGCAGGCCGGGCGTGTTGGGCGACGACACGTTCACGACCAGGTAGTCGGCGTACGGCGCCAGCCGCTCGGCGGACTTCACGTAGTCGCCGACGGCCTCCTCCTCCGGGACCACCTTGGTCTTGCCGATGTTGACGCCCACGACGGTCCTGAAGACCGGCGTACGGGAGGCCAGGCGGGCGGCGACGGCGAGCGAGCCGTCGTTGTTGAAGCCCATGCGGTTGATCAGCGCCCGGTCCTCGACCAGGCGGAACAGCCGCTTCTTGGGGTTGCCCGGCTGCGGTTCCCCGGTGACCGTGCCGATCTCGACGTGGTCGAAGCCGAGCATGGCCATGCCGTCGATGGCGACGGCGTTCTTGTCGAAGCCGGCGGCGAGCCCGAAGGGGCCGTGCATCCGCAGGCCGAGGGCCTCGGTGCGCAGCTCCTCGTGGCGGGGGGCGAGGGCGGCGGCGAGGAAGGTGCGCAGTACCGGGATGCGGGCGGCGCGGCGGATCCAGCGGAAGGCGAGGTGGTGGGCCTGTTCCGGGTCCATGCGGGAGAAGAACAGCCTGAAGAAGATCTTGTACATGTGTCCTCGTGAAGCCTCGTGCAGAGCCCGTCGGGGCTCATGAAGAGGGGGACACCGTTTCCGGTGTCCCCCTCGGGGCTGCTAGTCGCGGGCCGCGGTCAGGAACGCGGCGTGTTCCTGGAGGGAGCGGACCCCCACGTCGCCGTGGTTGAGGGCGTCGATGCCCTGCACCGCCGCCGCGAGCGCCTGGACCGTCGTCAGGCACGGCACGGACCGCGCCACCGCCGCCGTACGGATGTCGTAGCCGTCGAGGCGGCCGCCGGTGCCGTACGGGGTGTTGACGATGAGGTCGACCTCGCCGTCGTGGATCAGCTGGACGATGGTCCTCTCGCCGTTCGGACCGGTGCCCTCGGACTGCTTGCGCACCACCGTGGCGTGGATGCCGTTGCGCTTGAGCACCTCGGCCGTGCCGGAGGTGGCGAGCAGCTCGAAGCCGTGGGCGACCAGCTCGCGGGCCGGGAAGATCATCGAGCGCTTGTCGCGGTTGGCGACCGAGATGAACGCCCGTCCCTTGGTGGGCAGCGGGCCGTAGGCGCCCGCCTGCGACTTGGCGTAGGCCGTGCCGAAGACGGAGTCGATGCCCATGACCTCGCCGGTGGAGCGCATCTCCGGGCCGAGCACCGTGTCGACGCCGCGGCCGTGGATGTCCCGGAAGCGGGACCACGGCATCACGGCCTCCTTGACGGAGATCGGCGCGTCCAGGGGCAGCTCGCCCCCGTCGCCGGTGGCCGGGAGCAGGCCCTCGGCGCGCAGCTCGGCGATGGTGTCGCCGAGCGAGATGCGGGCGGCGGCCTTGGCCAGCGGCACCGCGGTCGCCTTCGAGGTGAAGGGCACGGTGCGCGAGGCGCGCGGGTTGGCCTCCAGGACGTAGAGGATGTCGCCGGCCAGCGCGAACTGGATGTTGATCAGGCCGCGGACGCCGACGCCGGCCGCGATGGCCTCCGTGGAGGCGCGCAGCCGCTTGATGTCGAAGCCGCCGAGGGTGATCGGGGGCAGGGCGCACGCCGAGTCGCCGGAGTGGATGCCGGCCTCCTCGATGTGCTCCATGACGCCTCCGAGGTACAGCTCCTCGCCGTCGTAGAGCGCGTCGACGTCGATCTCGATGGCGTCGTCGAGGAACCGGTCGACCAGGACCGGCCGGGAGGGGCTGATCTCGGTGGACTCGGCGATGTACGACTCCAGGCGGGTCTCGTCGTAGACGATCTCCATGCCGCGTCCGCCGAGGACGTAGGAGGGGCGCACCAGGACCGGGTAGCCGATCTCGTCGGCGATGGCCTTGGCCTCGGCGAAGGTGGTGGCGGTGCCGTGCTTGGGGGCGGGCAGGCCCGCCTCCTTCAGGACTCGGCCGAAGGCGCCGCGGTCCTCGGCCGCGTGGATGGCCTCGGGCGAGGTGCCGACGATCGGCACGCCGTTGTCCTTCAGCGCCTGGGACAGGCCCAGCGGGGTCTGCCCGCCGAGCTGGACGACCACGCCCGCGACCGGGCCGGCCTGCTGCTCGGCGTGGACGACCTCCAGCACGTCCTCCAGGGTGAGCGGCTCGAAGTACAGCCGGTCGGAGGTGTCGTAGTCGGTGGAGACGGTCTCCGGGTTGCAGTTGACCATCACGGTCTCGTACCCGGCCTCGCTGAGCGCGAAGGAGGCGTGGACGCAGGAGTAGTCGAACTCGATGCCCTGGCCGATGCGGTTCGGGCCGGAGCCCAGGATGATCACCGCGGGCTTCTCGCGCGGCGCGACCTCGCTCTCCTCGTCGTAGGAGGAGTAGAAGTACGGCGTCTTCGCGGCGAACTCGGCGGCGCAGGTGTCGACCGTCTTGTAGACCGGGCGGACGCCGAGCGCGTGCCGCACCTCGCGGACGACGTCCTCGCGCAGGCCGCGGATCTCGCCGATCTGCTGGTCGGAGAAGCCGTGCCGCTTGGCCTCGGCGAGCAGGCCGGCGGTCAGCTCGGGCGCGGCGGCCAGCTCGTCGGCGATCTCCTTGATCAGGTAGAGCTGGTCGACGAACCAGGGGTCGATCTTCGTGTACTCGAAGACCTCCTCCGGCGTGGCGCCCGCGCGGATGGCCTGCATGACCGTGTTGATCCGGCCGTCGGTGGGGCGGACCGACTCCTCCAGCAGCGCCTGCTTGTCGCCGGTCTCGCCGACGAACGTGAACTGGCTGCCCTTCTTCTCCAGCGAGCGCATCGCCTTCTGGAAGGCCTCGGTGAAGTTGCGGCCGATGGCCATGGCCTCACCGACCGACTTCATGGTGGTGGTCAGCGTGGAGTCCGCCGACGGAAACTTCTCGAACGCGAAGCGAGGCGCCTTGACGACCACGTAGTCGAGCGTCGGCTCGAAGGAGGCCGGAGTCTCCTGCGTGATGTCGTTGGGGATCTCGTCCAGCGTGTAGCCGACGGCCAGCTTGGCCGCGATCTTCGCGATCGGGAAGCCGGTCGCCTTGGAGGCGAGCGCGGAGGACCGCGACACGCGCGGGTTCATCTCGATGACGATCACGCGGCCGTCGGCCGGGTTGACCGCGAACTGGATGTTGCAGCCGCCGGTGTCGACGCCGACCTCGCGGATGATCGCGATGCCGACGTCACGGAGCACCTGGTACTCGCGGTCGGTCAGCGTCATCGCGGGCGCCACGGTGATCGAGTCGCCGGTGTGGACGCCCATGGGGTCGAAGTTCTCGATGGAGCAGACGACCACGACGTTGTCGTTCTTGTCGCGCATCAGCTCCAGCTCGTACTCCTTCCAGCCGAGGATGGACTCCTCCAGGAGCACCTCGGTGGTCGGCGAGAGGGTCAGGCCCTGCCCGGCGATGCGGCGCAGCTCCTCCTCGTCGTGCGCGAAGCCGGAGCCGGCGCCGCCCATGGTGAAGGACGGGCGGACGACGACCGGGTAGCCGCCCAGCTCCTCGACGCCCCTGAGGACGTCGTCCATGGAGTGGCAGATGTAGGACCGGGCGGACTCGCCGTGCCCGATCTTCTTGCGGACCTCCTCCACGACCTCCTTGAAGAGGTCGCGGTCCTCGCCCTTGTGGATCGCCTGGACGTTGGCGCCGATCAGCTCGACGCCGTACTTCTCCAGGACGCCGTTCTCGTGCAGCGAGATGGCGGTGTTCAGCGCCGTCTGGCCGCCCAGGGTGGGCAGCAGGGCGTCGGGCTGCTCCTTGGCGATGATCTTCTCGACGAACTCGGGGGTGATCGGCTCGACGTAGGTCGCGTCGGCGATCTCCGGGTCGGTCATGATCGTCGCCGGGTTGGAGTTGACCAGGATGACGCGCAGGCCCTCGGCCTTGAGCACGCGGCACGCCTGGGTGCCGGAGTAGTCGAACTCGGCGGCCTGGCCGATGACGATCGGGCCGGAGCCGATGACCAGGACGGACTGGATATCGGTGCGCTTAGGCACGCTGGCCCTCCATCAGGGAAACGAAGCGGTCGAACAGGTATGCGGCGTCGTGCGGGCCCGCTGCCGCTTCGGGGTGGTACTGGACGCTGAAGGCCGGCCTGTCGAGGAGCTGGAGCCCCTCCACCACGTTGTCGTTGAGGCAGACGTGGGAGACCTCGGCGCGGCCGTAGGGGGTGTCGGAGACCTTGTCGAGCGGGGCGTCGACGGCGAATCCGTGGTTGTGCGCGGTGACCTCGACCTTGCCGGTCGTACGGTCCTGCACCGGCTGGTTGATGCCGCGGTGGCCGTACTTCAGCTTGAAGGTGCCGAAGCCGAGGGCGCGGCCCAGGATCTGGTTGCCGAAGCAGATGCCGAACAGCGGGGTGCCGCGTTCCAGGACGCCCTGCATGACGGAGACGGGGTGGTCGGCGGTGGACGGGTCACCGGGGCCGTTGGAGAAGAACACGCCGTCCGGGTTGACCGCGTAGACGTCCTCGACGGTCGCCGTGGCGGGCAGCACGTGCACCTCGATGCCGCGCTCGGCCATGCGGTGCGGGGTCATGCCCTTGATGCCGAGGTCGACGGCGGCGACGGTGAACTTCTTCTCGCCGATCGCGGGGACGACGTACGGCTCGGTGGTGGCGACCTCGGCGGCGAGGTCGGCGCCGGACATCTCGGGGGCCTGGCGGACCTCGGCGAGCATGGTGCCCTCGTCGGGCAGCGCGTTGCCGGAGAAGATGCCGACCCGCATGGCGCCCCGCTCGCGCAGGTGCCGGGTGAGGGCGCGGGTGTCGATGCCGGAGATGCCGACGACGCCCTGGGCGGCCAGCTCCTCGTCCAGCGTGCGCGTCGAGCGCCAGCTGGAGGGCACGCGCGCGGGGTCGCGCACGACGTAGCCGGAGACCCAGATCTTCTTCGACTCCATGTCCTCGTCGTTGACGCCGGTGTTGCCGACGTGCGGGGCGGTCATCACGACGACCTGGCGGTGGTACGACGGGTCGGTGAGGGTCTCCTGGTAACCGGTCATGCCGGTGGAGAACACGGCTTCGCCGAAGGTGGCCCCCACGGCCCCGTAGGCACGGCCGCGGAAGACCCTGCCGTCCTCCAGGACGAGTACGGCGGGAGTTCTGGCAGCTCCCCTGGTGGAGGTCGTCATCGTGCGCCTTCCGTTTCCGTCTTGTTGATCAGTTCGTTCAGGGTGTCGACCCACTCGGTGTGCTCGGCCGCGCGGTCGGACCGGAAGCCGGAGTCGATCAGCTTGTCGCCGTGCTCCCAGGTCACCACCAGCAGTCCGCCCTCGGTGAGGACCTTGCCGGCGATACCCTTGTCGAGCCGGGCGCCGCGCAGCGCGGCGGTGGGGACGAAGAAGTCGGTCGCGCCGGGGCGTACGACGTCGACTCCCGCGTCCGTCAGGGTGACCTCGGCCCGGCTGCGGGTGCCCAGGCCGTGCGCCACGATGCGGTCCAGCCACTGCCCGGCGGTGGTGGAGCCGTGGTAGCGGCCGCTCATGCTCAGTTTCACCGGGCCGGGGGCGTCCGGCGCGCTGGGCAGCTCGGGCAGGTCGCTCTGGAGGGTGCTGCGCCACTTCCAGCCCTCGCGCATCAGCCAGTACACGAGCGCGACGAACAGGCCTAGGCCGACGACCCAGCCGATGCGGGCGGCCCAGTCGGTCACTTGCGCCGATTCCTTCTCGGCGGCCAGCAGGATTACAGGTGTCACGTGAGCTTCCCGTCGACGAGCGTGGCCTTGCCCCGCAGCCACGTGTGCGTCACACGGCCCGGCAGCTCACGCCCTTCGTAGGGGGTGTTGCGGCTGCGCGAGGCGAAGCCCGCGGGGTCCACCGGGCCACGGTATGCCGTGTCGACGAGGGTGAGGTTGGCGGGCTCACCTGCCGAGACGGGACGGCCCTGGCCGGCGGCCTGTCCGATCTGCGCGGGCTTGACGGACATCCGGTCGGCGACGCCGGCCCAGTCCAGCAGGCCCGTGTCCACCATGGTCTCCTGGACCACCGACAGCGCGGTCTCCAGGCCGACCATGCCCATGGCGGCGGCGGCCCACTCGCAGTCCTTGTCCTCGTGCGGGTGCGGGGCGTGGTCGGTGGCGACGATGTCGATCGTGCCGTCGGCGAGCGCCTCGCGCAGCGCCATGACGTCCCGCTCGGTGCGCAGCGGCGGGTTGACCTTGTAGACCGGGTTGTACGTGCGCACCAGCTCGTCGGTGAGCAGCAGGTGGTGAGGGGTGACCTCGGCGGTGACCTGGATGCCGCGGGACTTCGCCCAGCGGACGATCTCCACCGACCCGGCGGTCGAGAGGTGGCAGATGTGGACGCGGGAGCCGACGTGCTCGGCGAGCAGCACGTCCCGGGCGATGACCGACTCCTCGGCGACGGCCGGCCAGCCCCCGAGCCCCAGCTCGGCGGAGACGACGCCCTCGTTCATCTGGGCGCCCTCGGTCAGCCGCGGCTCCTGGGCGTGCTGGGCGATGACGCCGCCGAAGGCCTTCACGTACTCCAGGGCGCGGCGCATGATCACGGCGTCGTGCACGCACTTGCCGTCGTCGGAGAAGACGGTGACGCCGGCCGCGGAGTCGTGCATGGCGCCCAGCTCGGCGAGCTTGCTGCCCTCCAGGCCCACGGTGACGGCGCCGATCGGCTGCACGTCGCAGTAGCCGGACTCCTTGCCCAGCCGCCACACCTGCTCGACCACGCCGGCGGTGTCGGCGACCGGGAAGGTGTTGGCCATGGCGAACACGGTGGTGTAGCCGCCGGTGGCCGCCGCGCGGGTGCCGGTCAGCACGGTCTCGGAGTCCTCGCGGCCGGGCTCGCGCAGGTGGGTGTGCAGGTCGACCAGGCCGGGCAGCAGCACCTTGCCGCCGGCCTCGACGACCTCGGCGCCGTCGGCGGACAGATCCTGGCCGACCGCCTCGATGACCGAGCCGTCGATCAGCACGTCCCGCGGCTCGCCGCCGAGCACCTTCGCACCACGGATCAGGGTCTTGCTCATCTGTCTTACTTCTCCTCGGTGGTACGGGGCCGGGTGACGGCGGGCTCGTTGCCGCCCAGCAGCAGGTAGAGGACGGCCATCCGGATGGAGACGCCGTTGGTGACCTGTTCGACGACGGTGCAGCGGCCGGAGTCGGCGACCTCGGCGGTGATCTCCATGCCGCGCACCATCGGGCCGGGGTGCATCACGATGGCGTGCTCGGGCATCCGCGCCATGCGGTCGCCGTCGAGGCCGTAGCGGCGCGAGTACTCGCGCTCGGTCGGGAAGAACGCGGCGTTCATCCGCTCGCGCTGCACGCGCAGCATCATCACCGCGTCGGACTTGGTGAGCGTCGAGTCCAGGTCGTACGACACCTCGCACGGCCAGGTCCCGACGCCGACCGGCAGCAGGGTGGGCGGGGCGACGAGGGTGACCTCGGCGCCGAGGGTGTGCAGCAGGTCGACGTTGGAGCGGGCGACCCGGCTGTGCAGGACGTCGCCGACGATGGTGATGCGCCAGCCGGCGAGGTCCCTGCCGAGACCGGCGTCCGGGCCGATCAGCCGGCGGCGCATGGTGAAGGCGTCGAGCAGGGCCTGGGTCGGGTGCTGGTGGGTGCCGTCGCCGGCGTTGATGACGTGGGCGTCGATCCAGCCGGAGGTGGCCAGGCGGTAGGGGGCGCCGGAGGCGCCGTGCCGGATCACCACGGCGTCGACGCCCATGGCCTCCAGCGTCTGGGCGGTGTCCTTCAGGGACTCGCCCTTGGAGACGCTCGACCCCTTCGCGGAGAAGTTGATGACGTCCGCGGACAGGCGCTTCTCGGCGGCCTCGAAGGAGATCCGGGTCCGCGTGGAGTCCTCGAAGAAGAGGTTGACGACGGTGCGGCCGCGCAGGGTCGGCAGCTTCTTGATCGGCCGGTCGGCGACCCGGGCCATCTCCTCGGCGGTGTCGAGGATCAGGACGGCGTCGTCGCGGGTGAGGTCGGCGGCCGAGATGAGATGACGCTGCATCTGTCAGGCTCCGTAAGGCAGTTCATTCAGGAGGATTCGGGCGTGCGAGGGCACGCGACGGCAGACGTGCGGCGGTGGGTACGCCCCCGTGGTGGGGTACGGCCGCCCGTGCCCTACTGCTGCGCGCCCGGGGCGGCCGGCTTGGCACCGAGCAGCACGGTGTCCCGGCCGTCCTCCTCGGCGAGCTGCACCTTGACCGTCTCCCGCAGCGACGTGGGGAGGTTCTTGCCGACGTAGTCGGCGCGGATGGGCAGTTCCCGGTGGCCGCGGTCGACCAGGACCGCCAGCTGCACCGCGCGGGGACGTCCGATGTCGTTCAGGGCGTCGAGGGCGGCGCGGATGGTGCGGCCGGAGAACAGGACGTCGTCGACGAGGACGACCAGGCGGCCGTCGATGCCGTCACCGGGGATCTCGGTGCGAGCGAGCGTGCGCGGCGGGTGCATGCGCAGGTCGTCGCGGTACATGGTGATGTCGAGCGAACCGACCGGAACCTTGCGCTCGGTGATCTGCTCCAGCTTGGCGGCGAGCCGCCGGGCGAGGAAGACGCCTCGGGTCGGAATGCCGAGGAGCACCACGTCGTCGGCGCCCTTGGCGCGCTCGACGATCTCGTGGGCGATGCGGGTCAGCACGCGCGCGATGTCGGGCCCTTCGAGAACGGGCCTCGCGTCGGACTGCGTGTCTTGCTTGTCCATACGAAACGGACCTCCTTCTCCGCCTCACGGGACGGACCTTAAAGGACGTCGGGATTGCGCCACCCACCGTAGCAGGTGCCGACGGCCGGCCGGCTCGCGCCCCCGTCACCCCATTGGCGCAGCCCTGTCACTCCTTTGGCCGAACCAGGTGCTGATAGCACGGAAGAGTCGGTGCGGACCATTCGGCTTGACGCAGAAGAGTAACGCTGCGTAACCTCACAGTGAGTTACCAACTGCGCGGCATGGAATTCGAGCCGGCCGCGTCGACACAGTGTCCGGGGAGCCATATGTCCAGCGAATACGCCAAACAGCTCGGGGCCAAGCTCCGTGCGATCCGCACCCAGCAGGGCCTTTCCCTCCACGGTGTCGAGGAGAAGTCCCAGGGACGCTGGAAGGCCGTGGTGGTCGGTTCGTACGAGCGCGGCGACCGTGCGGTGACCGTGCAGCGCCTCGCCGAGCTGGCGGATTTCTACGGCGTTCCCGTGCAGGAGCTCCTTCCGGGGACCACCCCCGGCGGCGCCGCCGAGCCGCCGCCGAAGCTGGTCCTGGACCTGGAGCGGCTCGCCACCGTGCCGGCCGAGAAGGCCGGCCCCCTGCAGCGCTACGCGGCCACGATCCAGTCGCAGCGCGGTGACTACAACGGCAAGGTGCTCTCGATCCGCCAGGACGACCTGCGCACCCTCGCCGTCATCTACGACCAGTCCCCCTCGGTCCTCACCGAGCAGCTGATCAGCTGGGGCGTGCTGGACGCGGACGCCCGCCGTGCGGTGGCGTCCCACGAAGAGGCCTGACCGTTCGGCACACATCAGCAGAAACGTGCCGTCGCCCTTGCGGAAGACGGAGACGACGCCGGAGGGCCCGCAGCGAGCGTGCTGCGGGCCCTCCGGCGTCTGTGTGTCTCGCGCCTGCGTGTCCCGGTGCCTCTCAGGCCTCGTCCCTGCGGAGCGAGGGCTTGAGGTCCTTCAGCCGGCCGAGCAGTCCGTTGACGAACGAGGGCGACTCGTCCGTGGAGAACTCCTTCGCCAGCTGCACCATCTCGTCGAGGACGACGGCGTCCGGGGTCCCGTCGACCCAGATCAGCTCATAGACGCCGAGGCGCAGGATGTTGCGGTCGACGACCGGCATGCGGTCGAGCGTCCAGCCGACCGAGTACTGGGCGATCAGCTCGTCGATCCGGGTCGCGTGCGCCGCGTATCCCTCGACCAGCTCCATCGTGTACTCGCTCACCGGCGGCTGCCGGGTGTCGGACCGGGAGTGCCGGATCCAGTCCGCGAGGACGGTCAGGACGTCGGCACCGCGCTGGTCGCCCTCGAAGAGGATCTGGAAGGCGCGCTTGCGGGCCGTGTTGCGGGCAGCCACGGTTAGCTGTTCACCCGGCCGAGGTAGTCGCTGGTGCGGGTGTCGACCTTGATCTTCTCACCGGTGGTGATGAAGAGCGGGACCTGGATCTGGTGGCCGGTCTCCAGGGTGGCCGGCTTGGTGCCGCCGGTGGAGCGGTCGCCCTGGACGCCCGGCTCGGTCTCCTGGATGGTCAGCTCGACGGCGGCGGGCAGCTCGACGAAGAGCACCTCGCCCTCGTGCTGGGCGACGGTGGCCGTGAAGCCCTCGACGAGGAAGTTGGCGGCGTCCGCGACCGTCTTGCGGTCGATGTGCAGCTGGTCGTAGGTCTCCATGTCCATGAAGACGAAGTAGTCGCCGTCCATGTAGGAGAACTGCATGTCACGCTTGTCGACGGTGGCCGTTTCGACCTTGACACCGGCGTTGAAGGTCTTGTCGACGACCTTGCCGGAGAGCACGTTCTTGAGCTTGGTGCGCACGAAGGCCGGGCCCTTGCCGGGCTTGACGTGCTGGAACTCGACGACGGACCAGAGCTGGCCGCCTTCGAGCTTGAGCACCATGCCGTTCTTGAGGTCGTTCGTGGAAGCCACGGTTGAGGAATCTCCTGGACTGGACTGACGTGGACGACCCCGGGGCAGGCGATGCGCACAGCGCGAAGGCTAGAGCGCGAGCAGCTCCTTGGTCGTGATGGTGAGTAGCTCGGGTCCGCCGTCCGCCTCGGGGCGTACGACGAGCGTGTCATCGATCCGGACACCACCCCGGCCCGGGAGGTGGACCCCCGGTTCGACGGTGACCGGCACGCAAGCGTCCAGTTTACCCATGGCCGACGGGGCCAGCTGAGGGTCCTCGTCGATTTCGAGTCCGACTCCATGACCGGTGAGCGCCGGAAGGTGCTCCGCGTACCCGGCGCTGTCCAGTACCTGCCGTGCGGCACGGTCCACCTCGCGGCAGGCCGCGCCGGGGGCGAGGGCCTCACGGCCGGCCCGCTGGGCGGCGAAGACGAGGTCGTACAGCTCGATCTGCCAGTCGGCCGGCGAGGTGCCGATGACGAAGGTCCGGCCGATCTCGCAGCGGTAGCCGCGGTAGGTCGCGCCGAGGCAGACGGTGAGGAAGTCGCCTTCTTCCACCCGCCGGTCGGTGGGGCGGTGGCCGGGCCGCCCGGCGTTCGGGCCGGTGCCGACCGAGGTCGGGAAGGCGGGGCCGTCGGCGCCGTGGTCGACCAGGCGGCGTTCGAGCTCCAGGGCCAGGTGCCGTTCGGTACGGCCGACCAGGATGGACTCCAGGAGTTCACCGAGGGCCTGGTCGGCGATCTCGGCGCCGATGCGCAGACAGGAGATCTCCTCCTCGTCCTTGACCACCCGGAGCTGTTCGACGGCGCGGTCGAGGTCGGTGAGCCGCAGGTCCGGGGCGACGGAGCGCAGTGCCCGGTGCCGGGCGACGGTCAGGTGGTGTTCCTCCACGGCGAGGGACTCGGTGCCTTCGCCCGCGGCCATGCCGGCGGCGGCGACGGCCGGGTCACCGATGGAACCGGGCAGGGCGCGCACGCGCAGGGCCTCGTCGGGGCGGCCCTGGGCAGGGCGGTCCTCGGGGGGCCCCGCGCACAGCAGCAGGTCCTGGTCGTCGCTCCTGCCGAGCAGCAGGACGGCGCCGTGCGGGGCGGCGCCCGCGAGATAGCGCACATTGGCGGGGCGGGAGACCAGCGCCGCCGCGCTGCCGCCCGCGGTGCAGCGTTCGCGTAGGCGGGTTCGGCGGGCCGCGTACACCTCTGACATGTGCCGAGCGTATGCGCTCCGCACGGGTCACGCCGTTCGGGAGAGGCCGAGTGGGCGGTGTGCGGGTTGTGCGGGTCCGGTCGCCCCTGGGGGTGCGGGGGCTGTCGCGTGGTGTCTGCGGGACGGCGGGGGTGCTCGCGCAGTTCCCCGCGCCCCTTCAGGGTGGCTCGGTCCCCTTCGTCACCAGTTCGGCGGGCTGGCTATCGACCTCGCCAGGACCTCGTCCAGGACCCTCGCCGTCTCCGGGACGTCCAGTTGCGAATTGTCGATGATCGGGAGGCCGGATCCGTACCAGCCGGCCATGCGGCCGTGGATGCGGGCGACCTCCTCGTCGGTGAGGCGGCGGTTGCCCGACCGTTCCGCGTTGCGCTCCAGGACGATGTCCAGGCCGGGCAGCAGGACGACCGGGAGCAGGCCGGGGCCGACGTGCCGCTTCCAGCCGCCGAGGCCGACGACGGGGCGGTCGGGGAAGACCGCGTCGTCGAGGATGCACGATATGCCGTTGGCGAGGAAGTTCCGCGCGGCGAAACCGCAGGTGCGCCGCGCGAGGCGGTACTGGGCCTCGGAGTTGTCGTTCCACCCGGTCTGCGGGTCGGCGAAGCCCGAGCGGACCCACTCGCGTACGTCGTCGAGACTGATGTGGGCGGTGGGAACGCGTCGGTGGTCCGCCCAGTACTTGGCGACGCTGGTCTTGCCGGCGCCCGCAGGCCCGATGAGCAGCACCGCGAGGGTGGTGCCGGACGGGTCCGGGGCGGCGGCCGCCGCGGGCGGTGCGCTGGGCGCGGCGACGGGACCGCCGGGGGGCAGTGGTACATGACCTGTGGTGTCCCGCGGGGGCGGGCCCTGGGCGGGGCGCGGCGCCCCCGCGGGGTGCGGCGGCTGCTGCCCGGGGTAGCCCTGTGCCGGCGGAGGCGGGGGCACGGGGGCGGAGCTCTGGTGCGCTCCCGGGTGGTGTGCGGCCGGTGACCAGCCGAAGGCCGGTCCGTGCCCCGGCTGGTGGGGCGGCGGCAGCGGAGAACCCACTGCGTGCTGCATCCGGTGCCACTCCGTCTCGTTCTTCAGTACTCAGGCGATGGGCGCTGACGGCGGGACGGGCCCGCCGGTACCGAACGGTACCGCCCCCGGTCGTCGTTTGGTGAACGGCCGGGGGCGGTGCGAAGTGCCCGTGCCTACTCGCCGACTTCCCCGTAGGCGGCGAGGAGAACGGCCGGGTCGGGGCCTTCCAGCACGGTGGGCTTGGCGAGGCCGTCGAGGACGATGAAGCGCAGCAGGTCGCCGCGGGACTTCTTGTCGACCTTCATGGTCTCCAGGAGCCTGGGCCACTGGTCGTGGCGGTAGTGCAGGGGCAGGCCGACCGCTTCGAGGACGGTGCGGTGCCGGTCGGCGGTGGCGTCGTCCAGCCGGCCCGCCAGACGGCCCAGTTCGGCGGCGAAGTGCATCCCGACGGCGACCGCGGCCCCGTGCCGCCACTGGTAGCGCTCGTTCTTCTCGATCGCGTGGCCCAGCGTGTGACCGTAGTTGAGGATCTCCCGCAGCCCCGACTCCTTCAGGTCCGAGGAGACCACCTCGGCCTTCACCCGGATCGAACGCTCGATCAGCTCGGCGGTGTGCGGGCCGTCCGGGGTACGCGCGGCCTGCGGGTCGGCCTCGATCAGGTCCAGGATCACCGGGTCGGCGATGAAACCGGCCTTGATCACCTCCGCCAGCCCCGAGACGTAGTCGTTGACCGGCAGCGAGTCCAGCGCCGCCAGGTCGCACAGCACCCCGGCCGGCGGGTGGAAGGACCCCACCAGGTTCTTGCCCTCGGCGGTGTTGATGCCGGTCTTGCCGCCCACGGCGGCGTCGACCATCGCCAGCACGGTGGTCGGGACCGCGATCCAGCGCACCCCGCGCAGCCAGGTGGCCGCCACGAACCCGGCCAGGTCGGTGGTGGCGCCGCCGCCGACACCGACGATCACGTCGGTGCGGGTGAACCCGGAGGTGCCCAGTGCCTTCCAGCAGTAGGCGGCCACCTCCGCCGTCTTGGCCTCCTCCGCGTTCGGCACCTGGATCGCGATCGCCTCGTAGCCCTGCCCGGCCAGGTCGGCGCGCAGCGCCTCACCGGTCTCGGCGAGCGCCTCGGGGTGGATCACCGCGACCCGCTTGGCCTTCTCCCCGATCAGCCCGGCCAGCTCGCCGAGCAGCTGACGGCCCACCAGCACCTCGTACGGATCGGTGCCCGCGGTGCCGCCGATGGCGATCCGGGTGACTGCCTCGCTCATGCTTCCTTCAACTCCAGTGCTTCCAGGGCGGCTTCGGTGACCTCTTCGGGCGTACGCCCGTCGGTGGCGACGACGGCGGTGGCGACCTCCTCGTACAGGTGGCGGCGGGCCTCCATCAGCTCCCGCCACTGCTTGCGCGGATTGACCGCCAGCAACGGGCGCGCGACGTTCAGGCCGGTGCGCCGGACCGCCTCCTCGACGTCCATCGACAGGTACACCACCCGTTGCCCCGCCAGCAGCGCCCGGGTGTCGTCGTCCAGCACGGCACCGCCGCCGAGGGCGAGGACACCGTCGTGTTCCGCCAGCGCGCGGGCCACGACCCGCTTCTCCATGGCACGGAAGGCGTCCTCGCCCTCGTCCACGAAGATCTCGGCGATGGAACGGCCCGCGGCGGCGACGATGTCCTCGTCGGTGTCCCGGTAGCCGACGTCCAGGCGCTCGGCCAGCAGCTGCCCCACGGTGGACTTGCCCACCCCCATCGGACCGACCAGGACCAGCAGCGGTGCGGTCATCGGATCGCCAGGGAGTCGAGGTAGGACCGCACGTTGCGGCGGGTCTCGGTCACGCTGTCGCCGGCGAACTTCTCCGCCACCGCATCGGCGAGCACCAGCGCGACCATCGCCTCCGCGACGATGCCCGCGGCCGGCACGGCGCAGACGTCGGAGCGCTGGTGGTGGGCCTGGGCCGCCTCGCCCGTCGCCACGTCCACCGTCTGCAACGCACGCGGCACGGTGGCGATCGGCTTCATCGCGGCGCGGACGCGCAGCAGCTCACCGGTGGTGAGCCCGCCCTCGGTGCCGCCGGAGCGGCCGGTCGCGCGCTTGATGCCCTCGGGGCCCGTGACGATCTCGTCGTGCGCCTTCGAACCCGGCACCCGGGCCAGGCCGAAGCCGTCGCCGACCTCCACGCCCTTGATGGCCTGGATGCCCATCAGCGCGGCGGCGAGGCGGGCGTCCAGCCGCCGGTCCCAGTGCACGTGCGAGCCCAGGCCGACCGGCACCCCGTAGGCCAGCACCTCGACCACGCCGCCGAGGGTGTCACCGTCCTTGTGCGCCTGGTCGATCTCCGCGACCATCGCCTTCGAGGCGTCCGCGTCCAGACAGCGCACCGGGTCGGCGTCCAGCCGCTCCACGTCCGCCGGGGTCGGCAGGACGCCGTACGGCGCCTTCGCGGCGGCCAGCTCCACCACGTGGGAGACGATCTCGATCCCGGCCGTCTCCTTCAGGTACGACCGGGCCACGGCGCCCAGCGCCACACGGGCCGCGGTCTCGCGCGCCGAGGCGCGCTCCAGGATCGGCCGGGCCTCGTCGAAGCCGTACTTCTGCATGCCGGCGAGGTCGGCGTGGCCCGGGCGCGGCCGGGTCAGCGGCGCGTTGCGGGCCAGGCCCGCCAGCACCTCCGGGTCCACCGGATCGGCCGCCATCACCTGCTCCCACTTCGGCCACTCCGTGTTGCCGACCATGATCGCCACCGGCGAGCCCAGGGTGAGGCCGTGCCGCACCCCGCCGAGGAAGGTGACCTCGTCCCGCTCGAACTTCATCCGGGCACCGCGCCCATAGCCCAGCCGCCGCCTCGCCAGATGGTCCGCCACCAGGTCCGTGGTGATCGGCACGCCGGCGGGCAGACCCTCCAGCGTCGCGACGAGTGCGGGACCGTGGGACTCCCCCGCGGTCAGCCAGCGCAACCTGCTCAACGGTGCTCCTCAGTGCTCGCGCCCCGGTACTGCCCTGTGTACGCGTGTCCTCGCGTACGGCGACGGCGTGACCGGGTGCGCGGCTCCGGTCCGCCACCTACGATCCTCCCACGTCCGGCGCCCGGACCCGGCCGCCGGTCCACCAGGCGGACGGACACGCGGACGGCGGACGGCGCGGTCAGCGGGCGGCGAGCGCCTGCTCGCCCGCTTTGCGCATGGCGGCGAGCGGGGCCGGGACGCGGCCCGTCATCTGCTGCACCTGGAGCACCGCCTGGTGCACCAGCAGGTCGAGGCCGCTGACGACGGCCCCGCCGTGCGCCGACCAGCGGGCGGCCAGCGCGGTCGGCCACGGCTCGTAGAGCACGTCGAAGAGGGTCGCGGGCATCTCCGGGACGGAGGCCGCGAGCGCGTCGGTCGCGCCGGCGGGGGTGGTGGCCACGACCAGCGGGGCGCGCAGCGCCTCCGCGGCGTCCGCCCAGTCGGCGATGCGTACGTCGACGTCCAGGCGCTCGGCCCACCCGCGCATCTCGGCGGCGCGGGCCCGGCTGCGTACGTAGACGGCGACCTGGCCGGTGCAGACCCGGGCCAGTGCCGCCAGCGCGGAGGAGGCCGTGGCCCCGGCGCCGAGGATGGCCGCGGTGCCGACCTCCTCGATGCCGTGCTCGCGCAGGGCCGCGACCATGCCGGGTATGTCCGTGTTGTCGCCGGTTCTGCGCCCGTCCTCGGAGAGGACGACGGTGTTCACGGCGTCGACCGAGGCGGCCGTCGCGCTGATCTCGTCGAGCAACGGGATCACCGCCCGCTTCAGCGGCATGGTCAGCGACAGTCCCGCCCACTCGGGACCCAGTCCCTCGAAGAAGCCCGGCAGCGTCGCCTCGTCGACCTCGAAACGGTCGTACGACCAGCCCCGGAGGCCCAGCTCGGCGTATGCCGTGCGATGCAGCACCGGGGAGAGGGAGTGGGCGATCGGGGAACCGAGCACGGCCGCCCGGCGCGCGTCAGTTGCCGGCGTTGGCATCGAACTTTTCCTTGAGCTTCTGGAAGTCCTTGTAGTTCTTGGCGAACTCGGTCTTGTGCACCCCGTCGGTGGCGACGAAGTAGATCCAGCCCTCGTCGGTGGGGTTCAGCGCGGCCCGCAGTGCTTCCTCACCGGGGTTGCCGATGGGCCCGGGCGGCAGTCCCTTGTTGGTGTAGGTGTTGTACGGGTCCTTGTTGCTGTTGATCTCGGACTCGCTGATGTGGATGTTGCTCTGCTTCTTCAGATAGTTGTACGTCGAGTCGAACTGGAGCAACTGGTTGGTCTCGGTGTTGGTGGGCTTGAGCCGGTTGTAGACCACCTCGGACATCTTGCGGAAGTCCTCGTGGGTCTTGCCCTCGGCCTGCACCAGGCTGGCGACCGTCACCAGCTCCCAGGGGCTCTCGAGTCCGAGGCTCTCGGCCTTCTTCTCGAAGCCGAGTTCCTCGTACTTCTCGGCGGCCCGCTCCACCATCTGTTTCAGCACGTCCTCGGGCTTCTGGCCCTTGGCGACCGCGTAGCTGGAGGGGTAGAGGAAGCCCTCCAG
Organism: Streptomyces hamibioticus; assembly: GCF_047946815.1. Classification (NCBI taxonomy): domain Bacteria; kingdom Bacillati; phylum Actinomycetota; class Actinomycetes; order Kitasatosporales; family Streptomycetaceae; genus Streptomyces; species Streptomyces hamibioticus. The sequence continues at coordinate 6,288,268 of NZ_JBKKQY010000001.1, read as the reverse complement.
GGGGTCCTTGACGTTCTTGTGCTCCAGCGCCCAGTCGGGCAGTCCGAGGCTCTTGTACTCGGTCTCGGCGACCTCGGCCGTGGTGCCCGCCTTCAGTTCCAGGCGCTTGTCGATCAGCTCGTAGACCGTGGCGTTGCGCCTGCCCTCGGCGATGATCAGGTTGTTGCGGCTCTCGGGGCTGAGCATCAGTTCGACCGCGGCGTCGGCCGACATCTCCTTCTCCAGCGTGTAGACGCCGTCCTGGATGCTCTTGCTCCTGGGGTTGGTCTGCAGGGCGACGACGAACGCCTCGACGCTCTTGACCACGCCCTTGCGCTTGAGCTCCTGCCCGATGGCCGAGCCGTCGGCGCCCTTGGGGATGGTGACGGTCACCTGCTCGCCGTTGCCGGCTCCCGCGTAGTCCGGGGCCGACCCGAAGCGGTCCTGGTAGAACTGGTAGCCGAAGTAGCCGACGCCCGCGACGCCGCCGCCGAGCACCAGGCACACCACGAGGCAGGCAAAACCGTTCCGGCTCTTTTTCGGCTTGCCGCCGCCACGGCCGCCCCCGCGGCCGCCGCGTCCGCCGCCGGCCCGCTCGCCGACGTCGCCGTCGTCCTCGCGGTCGCCGTCACGGTCGTCGTCGGCACCCGCGAAGAAGGCGTGCTCGCCCTGGTCGGGGCCCGGGTCCCAGTCGGTCGCCTGCGGCTCCGGTTCCGCGCGCCGGCGGCCGGGCGGCTCCGGCGGCGGGTACGCGTCCGGGGTGCCGTAGTAGTCGTGCTGCTCGGCTCCGTAGCCGGCCGCGGCCGGCTGGCCGTACGGGTCGGCCGGATCGGGGTACTGCGCGCCGGTGGGCCAGCCTCCGTCGCCGTACTGCTGTTGGTGCTGGGCCTGGGCCGGGTACGGCTGGTCGTAGTGCCCGCCGTGGTGCTGCCCGCCGTGGTGCTGCCCGTACTGCTGCTGCTCCTGGCCGTACGCGGACTGCCCGCCGTCGCCCCAGTCGCCGTACTGCGACTGCTGCGGCTGCTCCGGATAGTGCTGTGGCTGGCCGCCGTAGGGGGACTGCGGACCCTGCTGGGCCTGCTGTCCTCCCCATCCGACGTCCCCGTACAACGGGTCCTCCGGATGCCACGGTTCGGAGCCTTGGCCCCGGCCATACTCAGTCATCGATCCCCTAGAGCCGCGAGACGGCGGGCGCGCGGCTGATGCGGCCGGCCTCCGTTCCGCCTCTTGCTGTGCGGTGGCTGTTCGAATGCCGCCGCATCGCGCGGAACGTTACCGTATCGCGATCAGATGACCACTTCGACGCCCTCGCCGGGTGCTTCCCCTGACACCCGTTCGGATTCCAGTGCCTGCTGGAGGATGATCACAGCGGCGGCCTGGTCGATGACGGAGCGTCCCTTCTTGGACTTCACGCCCGAGGCGCGCAGTCCCTGACTGGCCGTCACGGTCGTCATCCGCTCGTCGAGCAGCCGGACCGGGACCGGCGCGACGCCCTTGGCCAGCTCCTGGGCGAAGCCGCGGACCTTGGCCGCGGCTGGGCCCTCGCCGCCCTTGAGTGAGCGCGGGAGCCCGACGACGACCTCGATCGGTTCGTACTCCTCGACCAGCTGCTTCAGACGGCGGTGCGCCGCCGGAAGGTCACGGCCGGGGACCGTCTCGACCGGGGTGGCGAGGATCCCGTCGGGGTCGCACGAGGCGACCCCGATCCGGGCGTCCCCGACGTCGATCGCGAGCCGGCGTCCTCGGCGCATTACTTGGCCGTCTCCGCGACCAGGCGCTCGACGGCCTCGACGGCCTCGCCGATGGCGGCCGGGTTCTGGCCGCCGCCCTGGGCGACGTCCGGCTTGCCGCCACCGCCGCCGCCGAGGGTCTTGGCCGCCGTGCGGACCAGGTCACCGGCCTTCAGGCCGCGGTCGCGGGCGGCGTCGTTGGTGGCGATGACCGTCAGCGGCTTGCCGCCCACCGTGCTGAACAGGGCCACCACGGCGGCCCGGCCGCCCTGGATGCGGCCGCGCACGTCGAGGACCAGCTTGCGCAGGTCGTCGGCGGCGGTGCCGTCCGGGACCTGCCCGGTCACCAGGGCGACGCCGCGCACGTCCTTGGCGGACTCGGCGAGACCGGCGGCGGCCTGGAGGACCTTCTCGGCGCGGAACTTCTCGATCTCCTTCTCGGCGTCCTTCAGCTTGCCGAGCATGGCGGAGACCTTCTCCGGCAGCTCCTCCGGGCGGCCCTTGAGCAGCTCGGTGAGCTGGTTGACGACCGTGTGCTCACGGGCGAGGAAGTGGTAGGCGTCCACGCCGACCAGGGCCTCGATCCGGCGCACACCGGAGCCGATGGAGGACTCGCCGAGCAGCTTGACCAGGCCGAGCTGGGCGGTGTTGTGCACGTGGGTGCCGCCGCACAGCTCCTTGGAGAAGTCGCCGATGGTCACCACGCGCACCCGGTCGCCGTACTTCTCGCCGAACTCGGCGATGGCGCCCTGCTTCTTGGCCTCGTCGATGCCCATGACCTCGGCACGCACGTCGAGGTCGCGGGCGAGCACCTCGTTGATCTTCTGCTCGACGTCGGTCATCACCACCGTCGGGACGGCGGACGGCGAGCCGAAGTCGAACCGGAAGCGGCCGGGCTGGTTCTCGGAACCGGCCTGGGCGGCCGTCGGGCCGAGGGCGTCGCGCAGGGCCTGGTGGGTGAGGTGGGTGGCCGAGTGGGCGCGGGCGATGGCCGTGCGGCGGCGGGCGTCGATCGAGGCGTGGGCCTTGGCGCCGACGGTGGCCTCGCCGACCTGGACGACGCCCTTGTGGACGTACACGCCCGGGACCGGCTTCTGGCAGTCGCGGACCTCGATCACGGCACCGGAGTCGGTCCTGATCCTGCCGGTGTCGCCGATCTGGCCACCGCCCTCGGCGTAGAACGGGGTGCGGTCCAGGACGACCTCGACCTCGTCGCCCTCCGTGGCGGCGGGCGAGGAGACGCCGTCGACCAGGATGCCGACGACCGTGGACTCGCCCTCGGTGTCGGTGTAGCCGATGAAGTCGGTGGCACCGGCCCGGTCGGCGATCTCGCGGTAGGCGCCGAGGTCGGCGTGGCCGGTCTTCTTGGCCTGGGCGTCGGCCTTGGCCCGCTCCCGCTGCTCCTTCATCAGGCGCCGGAAGCCGTCCTCGTCCACGGACAGCCCCTGCTCGGCGGCCATCTCCAGGGTGAGGTCGATCGGGAAGCCCCAGGTGTCGTGGAGCAGGAAGGCCTTGTCGCCGGGGAGCACGGTGGAGCCGGCGGCCTTGGTGTCGGCGACGGCGGTGTCGAGGATGTTGGTGCCGGCCTTCAGCGTCTTGAGGAAGGCGTTCTCCTCGGCCAGGGCGACCTTCTCGATCCGCTCGCGGTCGGTGATCAGCTCGGGGTACTGCTGCCCCATCATGCCGATCACGACGTCGATCAGGTCCTTGACGACCGGACCGGTGGCGCCGAGCAGGCGCATGTTGCGGATGGCGCGGCGCATGATGCGGCGCAGCACGTAGCCGCGGCCCTCGTTGCCGGGGGTGACGCCGTCGCCGATGAGCATCACGGCGGTGCGGATGTGGTCGGTGACCACGCGCAGGGAGACGTCCGACTCGTGGGTGTCGCCGTAGGCCACGCCGGTCAGCTCGGTGGCCTTGTCGATGACGGCCATGGAGGTGTCGATCTCGTACATGTTCTGCACGCCCTGCAGAATCATGGCGAGCCGCTCCAGGCCGAGGCCCGTGTCGATGTTCTTGGCGGGCAGGTCACCGAGGATCTCGAAGTCCTCCTTGCCGGTGCCCTCGCCCCGCTCGTACTGCATGAAGACCAGGTTCCAGATCTCCACGTACCGCTCGTCGTTGACGGCCGGGCCGCCCTCGACGCCGAACTCGGGGCCGCGGTCGTAGTTGATCTCGGAGCAGGGTCCGCAGGGACCGGGGACACCCATGGACCAGAAGTTGTCCTTCTTGCCCAGGCGCTGGATGCGCTCGGCGGGGACGCCGACGACCTCGCGCCAGATCCGCTCGGCCTCGTCGTCGTCCTGGTAGACGGTGATCCACAGGCGCTCGGGGTCCAGGCCGTAACCGCCCTTGTCCTGGGCGCCGGTCAGCAGCTCCCAGGCCAGCTTGCAGGCGCCTTCCTTGAAGTAGTCACCGAAGGAGAAGTTGCCGCACATCTGGAAGAACGTGCCGTGCCGGGTGGTCTTGCCGACCTCTTCGATGTCCGGCGTGCGCACGCACTTCTGCACGCTGGTGGCGCGGGCGTAGGGCGGCTTGACCTCGCCGAGGAAGTACGGCTTGAAGGGCACCATGCCCGCGTTGACCAGGAGCAGAGTCGGGTCGTCCGCGATGAGCGACGCCGAAGGCACGACGGTGTGCCCGCGCTCCTCGAAGAAGCTCAACCAGCGGCGGCGGATCTCGGCCGACTCCATCAGTGGTCCTCATTCCGGTTGTACGAGTACGTCGTCCTGTCCGGGTGCGACAGGGCGGACTTCGGGTCGTTGCGGTTCTCGATCACGGCGTGGTGCCGCGGTGCGGGGAGTTCGCGGTCCGGGTCGACGGAGGCGTTCAGCCCGAGCGCGTCGCCCAGTTCGGCTTCCCGCCGGGCCATGTTGTCGCGGACGTCGAGGGCGAAGCCCACCGCGCGGTCCTTCAGCCGGCCGCCCGCCTCGATCGCCTTGTCGGCCGCGGTCGCGGCGAGGCTCTCGGGGGTCAGCTGCTTCAGCTTCCGGTTGACCTTGGTGGTGGCCCACACTCCGGCGGCGACGCCGCTGGTGAACCAGAACGTACGGCGGAACATCCTGGGCTCAGTCCTTCTTCCGCTTCATCCGCCGTGCGGCCGGGACGGTCCGGCCCACGAGCACGGTACGCCTCGACTGCCCGGCCGGCACGTCCTCCTTGCGGCCGCCGATCGCCCGGCGCACGCCGTAGCCGAAGGCCGCGACCTTGACCAGCGGGCCGCCGAAGGTGGAGGCGACGGTGGTCGACAGCGCGGACGCGTTCGACGTGACCTCCTGGACGTCGGAGGCGATCGCGTCGACCCGGTCGATCTGGGTCTGCGCGGAGCGCACCGCCGAGGAGGCGTCGGCCAGCAGCGGGACGGCCTGGTCGGTCACGTCCGCCACGAGCTTGGTGGTCGCCTTGAGCGTCTGGGCCAGCCTCGCCAGTGCGACGGCGAGGAAGGAGACCAGGATCGCCCAGAAGACGGCCACCAGGATCCCGGCAACCTCTCCACCGGACACTGTGTGCACCCGCTCCCTGAAACGTGCCTGAACATCGAGAACATCGAAAAAGTCGTCCCCCGAGCCTATCGCGCCGGGCGTCGGGCTCCGTACCGGATATCCGTCCGCGGGGAGCGGAGTTGTGCGAAGCGATTGTACGGAGTGAATACGCTTCAGTACGCTCCGTGTTCCATGCGAGATCATGGCCGCGACGGCACGTCCCCGCAGGGAAACCTGCCCCTGGAACTCGACGCGTTCGTGGGCCGGACGGCGGAACTCGCCGCTCTGACCGACGCGCTGGGGGCCGCGCGCCTGGTGACGGTGACCGGGGTCGGCGGGGTCGGGAAGTCGCGGCTGGCGGCGCGGGCGGCCGCCCGGTCGGCACCCCGGGACGGCGTGTGGCGGGTGGAGCTGGCGCCGCTGCGCGACGCGGAATTCGTGGACTACGCGGTCGTGGAGGCGCTGGAGCTGACCGACCACACGACACGGCTGCCGCGCGAGACCCTGCACGCTCACCTCGCCGAGCGGGAAGTCCTGCTGGTCCTCGACGGGGTCGAGCACCTGGTGGACGCCTGCGCCGCGCTGGTGGCCGACCTGCTGGGCCGCGCCCCGGGCCTGACGGTGCTGGCGGTGGGGCGCAGACCGCTGGGCGTGGGTGGTGAACGGCTCTTCCCGCTGGCGCCGCTGAGCGAGGAAGAGGCGGTGCACCTGCTCAGGGTACGGGCGGCGCAACAGCGGGTGGCGGGCCTCGACGACGGCGAGGTACGGCGGCTGTGCCGGCGGCTGGACGGCATTCCGCTGGCGATCGAGCTGGCCGCGGGGCGGCTGGGTGTGCTGTCGCCGGGGCAGGTGCTGGAGCGGCTGGACGACCGGTTCCGGCTGCTGGCCGGCGGCGATCCGACGGCGCTGCCCCGGCACCGGGCACTGCGCACGGCGATCGGCTGGAGCCACGAGTTGTGCACGCCCGCGGAGCGGTTGCTGTGGGCGCGGCTGTCGGTGTTCGCCGGCCCCTTCGACCTGGAGGCCGCCGAGTACGTGTGCAGCGGTGACGGGCTGCCCGCCGAGGACGTGCTCGACGTGCTGTCCGCCCTGCTGGCCCAGTCGGTGGTGACGCGCGAGGAGTCCCCGGCCGGGGTGCGCTACCGGATGCTCGACACGGTGCGCGAGTACGGCGCCGGCTGGCTGGAGGCGACGGGTGACGCGGCCCGGCTGCGGCGGCGGCACCGCGACTGGTACGTAGGCCTGGCCACCTGGTGCGAGCTGGACTGGTTCTCGCCGCGTCAGGGGGAGGTCGCCGCGCGCGTCGAGGCCGAGCTGCCCAACCTGCGCGCCGCCCTGGAGCACTCCCTGGCCGATCCGGAGGCCACACACCTGGGCCAGTACCTGGCGGGCTCCCTGTGGTTCTACTGGGTCGGCTGCGGACGGCTGTCGGAGGGACGCCACTGGCTGGAGCTGGCGGTGGGGCTGGAGGCCGAGCGGACGGCGAAGGAGCAGTCGCGGCTGAAGGCCCTGTGGGTGCTGGGGTACGTGGCGGTCCTGCAGGGCGACACGGTGCCGGCGCTGGCGGCGCTCCGGGAGTGCCGCCAGGAGGCGGAGCGGGCCCACAACGCCACGGCGGTGGCCTACGCCGAGCACCGCACGGGGTGTCTTGCGCTGGTCACCGACGACATGGAGGGCGCGGAAACGCTGCTGCGCTCGGCGCTGGAGCGCTATCAGGAGATCGGCGAGCTCAACAGCAATGTGCTGATGGCCCAGGTGGAACTGGCGATGACCCGGGCGTTCCGGGGCGACCTGCCCGGCGCGGTGCGGTTGTGCGAGGACGTCCGCCGGGTGTGCGAGGACCACGGGGAGCGGTGGGCCCGGTCGTACGCGCTGTACGTGCTGGCGTACGCGGCGTGGAGCGAGGGCCGGTCGCTGCGGGCGCGGGAGCTGCTGGCCGAGTGCCTGACCAGCGCGCACGGCTTCCGCGATCTGCTGGCCTCGGTGCTGACGGTGGAGCTGCTGGCGCTGGTCACGGTGACGGAGGGCGATCCGGCGGAGGCGGCGGTGCTCCAGGGGGCGGCGGGGCGGATGTGGCCGTCGGTGGGTCTGCCGCTGTTCGGTTCGGCGCACTACAACGCGCCGCACGAGCTGTGCGAGGCGACCGCCCGGGAGCAGTTGGGCGACGCCCGGTACGAGGACTGCGTGCGGCGGGGGGCGCTGCTCGGCCGGGAGGAGGCGGTGTCCCGGGCGGTGCGCCGCTGCGGCGCACCGGCCGCGGTACCGGCGCCGTACGGGCCGGCCCGGCCCCCGACGGCGGAGGCGCGCATGGCGAAGCCCGCCGCCTCCCGCGCCCGGAAGGGCGGGGAGACGGCGGGCTGAGGTACCGCTTCGGTACTGCGTCCGGCCGAGGTCAGCGGGCGTAGTACTCGACGACGAGCTGCTCGTCGCAGATCACCGGGATCTCCTTGCGGTTCGGCTCGCGGTCCAGGCGGAACGCCAGGGCCTTGAGGTTCACCTGGAGGTAGCGCGGGGTCTCGCCGTCGGGGGCGAAGCCGCCCTCACGGGCGATCGTGAAGAGCGTCTTCTCCTTGGAGCGCTCGCGGACCTGCACCACGTCGTCGGGACGGACGACGAAGGACGGCTTGTCGACCTTCTTGCCGTTGACCTGGATGTGGCCGTGGACGACCATCTGACGGGCCTGGTAGATCGTGCGGGCGATGCCCGAGCGCAGGACCAGCGCGTCGAGGCGCTTCTCCAGCTCCACGATCAGGGCCTCACCGGTCTTGCCCTGGACCTTGGACGCGCGGTCGTAGGCGCGGACCAGCTGACGCTCGGAGATGTCGTACTGAGCGCGCAGGCGCTGCTTCTCCAGCAGACGGACCTTGTAGTCCGAGTTCTGCTTGCGGCCGCGGCCGTGCTCACCCGGCGGGTAGGGGCGGGCCTCGAAGTACTTGACGGCCTTCGGGGTCAGCGCGATACCGAGGGCACGCGACTTCTTGACCTTGGGGCGGGACTGGTTCGCCATGAACCAAACACCTCGTGTTCTTAGTGCGAATACGGCTTCACCAGGGTTAGGGGAGGTCGCATCCGCAGCCGGGGAAACCCTGCGGGTCCGCAACGGGACCTGCCGGGCAGCCGCTCCCCTGGTCTGGGCACATACGTGCAGCACGCGAGTGGCCCACCGACCGCTCCCGGGACTCCGGGTGGTGGTGGGCTGCCCGCGACACCGATCGCCGGTGCGCGACGCTCCTGGAACCCGCGAGGGTTCCGGCTGGATGTCCCGCTCTGGTGGCGCCGGTTTCCTCGGTGAGGGCCGGACACGGGACTCAGCACTTCCGTCCAGTCTACAGGGTGCTCAGGGCCGCTTTCGACCGAGGTGTTTCCTGGTCCACTCCACGGCGTCCGCGTACCGTGCCTCGGCTCCGTGCCGGGTCGGGGCGTAGTACTCGCGGTCCTTCAGGGCGTCCGGGGCGTACTGCTGGGCGGCGATGCCCTCGGACAGATCGTGCGGGTAGACGTACCCCTGGCCGTGGCCGAGCTTGCCCGCGCCCTTGTAGTGGCTGTCGCGCAGGTGGGGCGGGACCGGTCCGGCCAGGCCCTTGCGCACGTCGTCCAGGGCGGCACCGATCGCCGTGGTCGCGGCGTTGGACTTGGGGGCCAGGGCCAGGGCGATGGTGGCGTGGCTGAGGGTGAGGGCGGCCTCGGGGAAGCCGATCATGGCGACGGCCTGGGCGGCGGCGACCGCGATCGGCAGGGCGTTCGGATCGGCGAGGCCGATGTCCTCGCTGGCGGAGATCATCAGCCGGCGGGCGATGAAGCGCGGGTCCTCGCCGGCCTCGACCATGCGGGCCAGGTAGTGCAGCGCGGCGTCGACGTCGGAGCCGCGGATGGACTTGATCAGAGCGCTGGCGACGTCGTAGTGCTGGTCGCCGTCGCGGTCGTACTTCACCGCGGCCCGGTCGACCGTCTCCTCCAGTGTGGTGAGGCCGATCTCCGTCTCGCCCTTGTCCAGAGCGGCCCCGGCGGCGGCCTCCAGGGCGGTCAGCGCGCGGCGGGCGTCGCCGCCGGCGATCCGCAGCAGGTGGTCCTCGGTCTCGGCGGGGAGGGCGACCGCGCCGCCCAGGCCGCGCTCGTCGGCGAGGGCGCGCCGGAGCAGGCCGCGGACGTCGTCGTCCGTGAGGGGTTCGAGGGTGAGCAGGAGGGAGCGGGACAGGAGGGGGGAGATCACCGAGAAGTACGGGTTCTCCGTGGTGGCCGCGATCAGGGTCACCCAGCGGTTCTCGACGGCCGGGAGCAGGGAGTCCTGCTGGGCCTTGCTGAAACGGTGGATCTCGTCGAGGAAGAGGACCGTCTCCTTGCCGTACCCGCCGACGGCGCGCCGGGCGCCGTCGATGACCGCGCGGACCTCCTTGACGCCCGCGGTGATCGCCGACAGCTCCACGAAGCGCTTGTTGGTGGCCTTGGAGACGACGTACGCCAGGGTCGTCTTGCCGGTGCCGGGCGGGCCCCAGAGGATCACCGAGGAGGGGCCGGCGGGACCGGAGGCGCCCTCGCCGACCAGCCGGCGCAGCGGTGAGCCTGGCTTCAGCAGGTGCTGCTGGCCCACGACCTCGTCGAGGGTGCGCGGGCGCATCCGGACGGCCAGAGGGCTGCCGGCGGGCTCCTTCTCCTGGCGTTCTTCTGCGGCGGCGGTGAACAGATCGGGCTCCACGTCAAAACCCTAAATCACCGCACCGACAATGCCCCGGGGCCGGGTCAGGCCCAGAGCGCGCTGCCCCAGCGGGTGAGGATCAGCATGGCGATGATGCCGACGTGCGTCACCGGCAGCACCCAGGTGAACTCGGCGAGGAAGCGCTTCAGCCAGCCGGGCGCGGGGAGGTGGCCGGTGCGGATGTTGAGCGAGGTCACGTACCAGAACATGAAGATCGTGGCCACCCAGGCCAGCGAGCACCACAGGCACAGCGCGTTGATCCGGTACAGGGACTGGAACTGCAGCCAGGTCACGAACCCGACGCCGAACAGGCAACCGGCGTTGAAGGTGAGCCAGTACCAGCGCGGGAAGCGGGCCCCGGCGAGCAGGCTCATGCCGACGCAGACGACCATGCCGTAGGTGACCAGCCCGAGCATCGGGTTGGGGAAGCCGAACACGGAGGCCTGGGCACTCTCCATGACGCTGCCGCAGGAGACGACCGGGTTGATGCCGCAGCTGGGGTTGTAGGTCTTCCCCTCCGCCTTGGCCTCGAGGATCTTGAACTTGTCGAGCGTGATGACCCACGCGGCGAGCACTCCCGCCGCGCCCGTGATCACCAGCAGCAGGGCGAGGGCCCGGCTGCCGCCGACCCTGCTGGGCGCGGCAGCGGCGTGCGGGGGCTCGGACACTGCGGAGACGTCCTTCACTGTCGTCTTGCTCATCACGCCGATTCCGTCACTGGAGCGGGAGTGCTTCGGGCACAGACATTGTGCCGTACCCGGGCGTGTGTGCACCGTTCGCGGAACATAAAGGCCTGAACACAGGGGGGACGCCCGTGGACGGAGGTTGACGGGGGCACCGGACCGCCGGTACCCCGTCCTCCGTGCTCAGCCGAGCCGCGACTCCAGTTCCGCCACGATCTCGTTGACGCCGACCGCCGTCTGCTCGCCGGACTCCATGTCCTTGAGCTGGACGACGCCGTCGGCGAGGTCCCGCTCGCCGGCGACGATCGCGTAGCGGGCGCCGCTGCGGTTGGCGTTCTTCATCGCGCCCTTGAGGCCCTTGCCGCCGTAGGAGAAGTCGGTGGCGATGCCGTTCTTGCGCAGCTCGGTGACCTTGCCGAACAGGATCCGGCGGGCCTCCTCGCCGAGCGGGACGGCGAAGACGGCGGTCGTGGCGGGGATGTCCAGTTCGACGCCCTCCGCCTCCAGGGCGAGCACCGTACGGTCGACGCCGAGGGCCCAGCCGACGGACGGCAGCGCGGGACCGCCGATCATCTCGGACAGGCCGTCGTAGCGGCCGCCGCCGCCCACCGCGGACTGGGAGCCGAGGCCGTCGTGGACGAACTCGAAGGTCGTGCGCGTGTAGTAGTCCAGGCCGCGCACCAGCTTCGGGTCGTCCTCGAAGGAGACTCCGGCCGCCGTGACCAGCTCGCGGACCTCCTCGTGGTACGCCTTGCAGGCGTCGCACAGGTAGTCCCGCAGCAGCGGGGCGTCGGTGAGCTGCCTCTGGACGTCCTGGCGCTTGTCGTCCAGCACGCGCAGCGGATTGATCTCCGCCCGGCGCAGGGTGTCCTCGTCCAGGTCCAGACCGCGCAGGAAGTCCTGGAGCGCGGCCCGGTAGACGGGCCGGCACTCCTTGTCGCCGAGGCTGTTGAGCAGGATGCGGAAGTCGCTCAGTCCCAGGGAGCAGTACGCCTGGTCGGCCAGGATGATCAGTTCCGCGTCCAGTGCCGGGTCCTCCGCGCCGATGGCCTCGGCGCCGACCTGCGAGAAGTGGCGGTAACGGCCCTTCTGGGGGCGCTCGTAGCGGTAGTACGAGCCGGAGTACCAGAGCTTGACCGGGAGGTTGCCCGCCTTGTGCAGGTTCGCCTCCAGGGCGGCGCGCAGCACGGAGGCGGTGCCTTCGGGGCGCAGGGCGAGGCGGTCGCCGCCCTTGGTCTCGAAGGCGTACATCTCCTTGGTCACGATGTCGGTGGACTCACCGACGCCGCGTGCGAACAGCTCGACGTTCTCGAAGCCGGGCGTCTCGATGTAGCCGTAGCCGGAGTTGCGCAGCGGGGCGGCGATCGCCTCGCGGACGGCCAGGTACTTGGCGGAGTCCGGCGGCAACAGGTCGTAGGTGCCCTTGGGGGCGGTGAAGGTGCTCACGGAAACGTCTCTCGTCACATTCCTCGTCGGGGAGCGCCAGGGGCTTCCTGCTCCCGGCGGCCCGCGGCCACCTGCCGCAGATACGGGTTGGTGGCGCGCTCCTGGCCGATGGTCGTCTGGGGGCCGTGGCCGGACAGCACCACGGTCGAGTCGTCGAGCGGCAGGCACACGCGGGCCAGCGAGTCGAGCATCTCGGCCATGTCACCGCCGGGCAGGTCGGTGCGTCCGACGGAGCCGGCGAACAGCAGGTCGCCCGAGAAGAAGACCGGCGGGATGTCCCCCGCCTCGGGCAGGCCGAAGGTCACCGACCCCTTGGTATGGCCCGGCGCGTGCGCGACCGTCAGCTCCAGACCGGCCAGCCGGAGCTTCGCGCCGTCGGTCATCTCCCGGACGTCGTCCGGCTCCCCCACGGTCAGCTCGCCCATCAGCGGCATGCCGATGGACCGGCCGAGCGCCTTCTCGGGGTCGCTCATCATGTACCGGTCCTCGGGGTGGATCCAGGCCGGCACGTCGTGGGCACCGCACACCGGGACGACCGAGGCGACGTGGTCGATGTGGCCGTGGGTGAGGACGACGGCGACGGGCTTGAGCCGATGCTTCTTGATCGCTTCCTCGACTCCGGGGGCCGCCTGGTGGCCCGGGTCGATGATCACGCACTCCTCACCGGCGGCGGGGGCGACGAGGTAGCAGTTCGTCCCCCAGGCCCCGGCGGGGAACCCGGCAATGAGCACGTTCGTCCTTTGTTGTGTCGGTTCGGTGGGCTCTTGAGCGCGCTGCGCCCGTGGTCAGAGCCTACCGGCGGTGCCAGATCCTCAGCGAACCCATATACGGTACGGGGCTACACGCAAGCGGTCGGCCCATGGGCACGCAGGCGTACCGGTCGGCACACGAAGAGCACGAAGACGCATGAGGAGAGAACCCGGTGGTCAGCCAGGAGCAGCGGCGGCGTCAGCTCGCCCGGGAGAAGTTCTTGCGCCAGCAGCAGCGGCGCACCGCCGCGCGGCGCAAGACGCGCATGCGCAACGCGGTGATCGCCTCGGTGCTCGGCGTGGTGGTGATCGGCAGCGTGGCGCTGTACGCGACCGAGCCCTTCAAGGACGACGGCAAGGAGAACGCGAGCGCCGAGGTCTCGCCGAGCCCCTCGGAGACCAGCAAGGCCCCGGACCCCTGCGACAAGCCGGCCGAGGGCAAGGTCAAGTCGGAGACCTGGAAGAAGGAACCGGCGATGACCATCGACAAGTCGGCGAAGTACACGATGAAGCTGGACACCACGTGCGGTGAGATCGACATCGCCCTCAAGGCGGACGCCGCGCCGCACACGGTGAACTCGTTCGCCTTCCTCGCCGGCAAGGGCTACTTCGACCACACCAAGTGCCACCGCCTGACCACCGAGGGCATCTACGTGCTCCAGTGCGGCGACCCCACGGGCCAGGGCACCGGCGGGCCGGGCTACACGATTCCGGACGAGAATCTGAAGGACAAGAGCCTCAAGGACAACACCTATCCGGCGGGCACCGTCGCGATGGCGAACACCGGGCAGAAGAACAGCGGCGGCAGCCAGTTCTTCCTCGTCTACCAGGACAGCCCGCTGCCGCCGAGCTACACACCGTTCGGCACGGTCTCGGACGCGGGCATGAAGGTGCTGAAGAAAATCGCGGCTGCCGGGGCCCAGGCTCCGGACCCGACGAGCGGGAACACCGCACCCAACGCGACGGTCGTGATCAACAAGGCGACGGTCGCGAAATCCTGACCCCCAACTGCGGAACTTCGGTCGCGCGGGATGCGGACAGGCCGCCCGCCGGTCGCCTATGTTGGCGGTGACGAAACTGTGGACGATGCCCGGGGGTGCTTCGAACCCTCCGCAGGCATCATGTGGAGGAGGCGCTGTGAGCAGCGACCCGTGGGGCCGCGTCGACGAGACGGGGACCGTGTACGTGCGTACGGCCGACGGCGAGAAGGTCGTCGGTTCCTGGCAGGCCGGCTCCCCCGATGAAGCGCTGGCCTATTTCGAGCGCAAGTACGAGGGCCTGGTTGTCGAGATCGGCCTCCTCGAGAAGCGGGTGAAGACCACCGACCTGTCGGCGAAGGACGCCCTGGCCGCCGTGGAGCACCTGCGCGAGCAGGTCGACGCGCACCACGCGGTCGGGGACCTGGACGCGCTGCGGGTGCGGCTGGACAAGCTCGTCGAGCTGGTGGAGAAGCGCCGCGAGGAGCGCAAGGCGCAGCGGGCCAAGCAGTCCGACGAGGCCCGCCGGGCCAAGGAGGCGCTGGTCGCCGAGGCCGAGGAACTGGCCCAGTCCGACCAGTGGCGGGTGGCCGGCGAGCGGCTGCGGTCGCTGGTGGACACCTGGAAGGGCCTGCCGCGGCTGGACCGCAAGTCCGACGACGAGCTGTGGCACCGCTTCTCGCACGCCCGGTCGGCGTTCTCCAAGCGGCGCAAGCAGCACTTCGCGCAGCTGGACGCGCAGCGCGAGGAGGCGCGCCGGATCAAGGAGCGGCTGGTCGCCGAGGCCGAGGCGCTGTCGGGTTCGACGGACTGGGGCGCGACGGCCGCGCGCTACCGCGAGCTGATGGCCGAGTGGAAGGCCGCGGGCCGCGCCCAGCGCGAGCACGAGGACGAGCTGTGGAACCGCTTCCGCGGTGCCCAGGACGTCTTCTTCGGTGCCCGTAGCGCGGTGTTCGCCGAGCGCGACGCCGAGCAGGCCGAGAACCTCAAGCTCAAGGAGGAGCTGGCCGGGGAGGCCGAGAAGCTCCTGCCGATCACCGACCTGAAGGCGGCCCGCGCCGGGTTCCGCTCGATCAACGAGCGCTGGGAGGCGATCGGCCATGTGCCGCGCGACGCCCGGCCGAAGGTCGAGGGCCGGATGCACGCGGTGGAGCGGGCGATCCAGGAGGCCGAGGAGGCCGAGTGGCGCCGGACCAACCCGGAGGCACGCGCGCGTGCGGAGGGGCTGACCGGCCAGCTCCAGGCGGCCGTGGACAAGCTGAAGGGCCAGATCGAGCAGGCGCGCGCCCAGGGCAACACGGCGCGGGCCGAGAAGCTGGAGCGGGAGCTGGAGGGCCGGCAGGCGCTGCTGGACCAGGCGCTCAAGGGCCTCCACGAGTTCGGCGGCTGACCTTCTCGACGTGCAGCGAAGCGGCCCGGCGGTGGGGCACCGCCGGGGCACTTCGTCGTTCACCGCGGTTCCGGCGTGCTCGCTGATGTCCAGGGCGTGCTGGAGCACCTCGCAGGCCTGCAGGTGGTTCCCGGACTCCTGGAGCAGGTCGGCCAGCCGGCGGCAGACCAGCACGGCCTCCGGCCCGTACACCTTGTGCACCCGCTGGAAGGCGGGTTTCAGCACCTCGATCGCCTCCCGCACCTGCCCGGTCTCCGCGAGCAGTTCGGACAGCTCCAGCTGTACGTCGACCAGGTCGCCCTGCCGGTCGCCGGTGCGCTGCTCCTGAAGCGCCAGGCGCTCTCCTGGGAGCGCTGCGGCAGGGGCCGGTTCCTGGCGCTCAGGCGTTCCTCCAGGACCCGGTGGACGGTGTCGAGGTCGATCAGGTCGGGCCGTCCTCCACCCCGTCCCGCAGGATGCCCGGCAGTTCGCCGGTGAACGCCGTGCAGCGCTCGCCGTCCGGTGCCGGCGCGATGCGGTCCCGTGGCGAGGCGGCCAGGACGTAGGCGCCGTCCACCGCGGCCCGGGCGGCCAGTTGGTCGTCGCCGGCCAGGGACCGGGCCGCGCGGCCGCTGAAGCAGCAGTCGAGCACGACGATCTCGCGTCGGGCGCGGGCGGTGCGCAGTGCGGTACGCAGGTGCCGGTAGGCCACGGCGCTCGGCGGGTACGCCGGCTGAGCCCGCCTGTTCGACGCGCTCCTCCGTCGACTCCCCCGTCTCCCGTCCTGCGGCCGCGCTACGACGGCCTCCGCGCCGACGTCACGCGGTACACGTCGTACACGCCCTCCACGCCGCGTACGGCCTTCAGGACGTGGCCGAGGTGCTTCGGGTCGCCCATCTCGAACGTGAAGCGGGAGGTGGCGACGCGGTCGCGGGAGGTCTGGACGGCCGCCGACAGGATGTTCACGTGCTGGTCGGACAGGACGCGGGTGACGTCCGACAGCAGCCGGGAGCGGTCCAGGGCCTCGACCTGGATGGCGACCAGGAAGACCGAGGACTGGGTGGGTGCCCACTCGACCTCGAGGATGCGCTCCGGCTCGCGGGAGAGCGAGTCGACGTTCACGCAGTCGCTGCGGTGGACGGAGACGCCGCTGCCGCGGGTGACGAAGCCGATGATGGGGTCGCCGGGGACCGGTGTACAGCAGCGGGCCAGCTTGACCCACACGTCCTCGACGCCCTTGACCACGACGCCCGGGTCGGCGCTGGTGCGGCGCTTGCGGCTCCGGCCGCGCGACGGCGGGACCGACTCGTCGATCTCCTCGGTGGCGGCCTCCTCGCCGCCGAGCGCCTGGACCAGCTTCTGCACGATGTTCTGCGCCGAGACGTGCCCCTCACCGATCGCCGCGTACAGCGCGGAGATGTCCGAGTAGCGCATCTCGTGCGCGAGCGTGACCAGGGAGTCGCCGGTCAGGATGCGCTGGATCGGCAGGTTCTGCTTGCGCATCGCGCGGACGATGGCGTCCTTGCCCTGTTCGATCGCCTCGTCACGGCGCTCCTTGGAGAACCACGCCCGGATCTTGTTGCGGGCGCGCGGCGACTTCACGAAGCCGAGCCAGTCACGGGACGGGCCCGCTCCGGCGGCCTTGGAGGTGAAGACCTCCACCAGGTCGCCGTTGTCCAGAGTGGACTCCAGGGGCACCAGGCGGCCGTTGACCCGGGCTCCTATCGTGCGGTGGCCGACCTCCGTGTGGACGGCGTAGGCGAAGTCGACCGGGGTGGCGCCCGCCGGGAGCGCTATGACGTCACCCTTCGGCGTGAAGACGAAGACCTCGTTGCGGGACAGGTCGAAGCGCAGCGACTCCAGGAACTCGCCGGGATCCTCGGTCTCCTTCTGCCAGTCCAGCAGCTGGCGCAGCCACGCCATGTCGTTGATGGCGGCCGAGTCCTTGCCGGCCTTGCCGGCCGGCGCCTTCGGCACATCGGTGCGGACCTTGGAGGCACCGGCGACGGCCTCCTGCTTGTACTTCCAGTGCGCGGCGATGCCGTACTCGGCGCGGCGGTGCATGTCGAACGTGCGGATCTGCAGCTCGACCGGCTTGCCGTTGGGGCCGATGACCGTCGTGTGCAGCGACTGGTACATGTTGAACTTGGGCATCGCGATGTAGTCCTTGAACCGGCCGGGAACCGGGTTCCATCGCGCGTGTACCGTGCCGAGCGCCGCGTAGCAGTCGCGGACGGTGTCCACCAGGACGCGGATGCCCACCAGGTCGTAGATCTCCGCGAAGTCCCGGCCGCGGACGATCATCTTCTGGTAGACGCTGTAGTAGTGCTTGGGGCGGCCGGTGACGGTCGCCTTGATGCGGGCCGCCCGCAGGTCCTGCTGGACCTCGTCGGTGACGATGGCGAGGTACTCGTCGCGCTTGGGAGCGCGCTCGGCGACCAGGCGGACGATCTCGTCGTACATCTTGGGGTAGAGGATCGCGAAGGCGAGGTCCTCCAGCTCCCACTTGATGGTGTTCATGCCCAGGCGGTGGGCGAGGGGCGCGTAGATCTCCAGGGTCTCGCGCGCCTTCTTCTCCTGCTTCTCGCGCTTGAGGTAGCGCATGGTGCGCATGTTGTGCAGGCGGTCGGCGAGCTTGATGACCAGGACGCGCGGGTCCTTGGCCATGGCGACGACCATCTTGCGCACGGTCTCCGCCTGGGCGGCCTCGCCGAACTTGACCTTGTCCAGCTTGGTGACGCCGTCGACGAGCAGGGCGACCACGTCGCCGAAGTCGCGGCGCAGGTCCTCCAGGCCGTACTCGGTGTCCTCCACCGTGTCGTGCAGCAGGCCAGCCATCAGCGTGGCCGGGTCCATGCCCAGCTCGGCGAGGATGGTGGTGACGGCGAGCGGGTGCGTGATGTACGGGTCGCCGCTCTTGCGCTTCTGGCCGCGGTGCCAGCGCTCGGCGACCTGGTAGGCCTTCTCGATCTGGCGGAGGGTCGCGGTCTCGATCTTGGGGTCGTTGCTGCGCACTATGCGCAGCAACGGCTCCAGCACCGGGTTGTAGGGGTTGGCGCGCTGGACGCCGAGGCGGGCGAGACGGGCGCGGACGCGGTTGGAGGAACCGGAGCGGGTGGGCGGGCCGGCGGGTGCGCGGACGACGGGCGCGTTCTGCGGGCGCTCGGGAGGGGCGGGCTTGGGGCGCGAGTGCTCGGCCGGCTTGTCGACGGGCGCCGACTGGGCGTGCTCGACCGGCCCGCGGGGGTCGTTCGTCGCCTGCGTCGCCCGCGGTGCGGACTTCGCCGCGGCCGCCGAGGCGGACTCGGGCTTGGCGGCGGTCAGGTGCTGGGCCTCGTCTGGCAAGAGGACTCCTCGTGCGCGATCCGGGTCCCCCGGTCAGGCTCCGGACACCCCATGGTAGCGATCCTGCGCCCCGGGATCGCCTTCAGGCAGATGTGAGGGACGTCTACCGGAGAAACGCGCGGGGCGGGCGCCGGATTCCTCCGGGCCCGCCCCTTTGATGTCGTACCGGTGTCGCCGGTCCCCCGCCGGGTCGCTACACCGTGAGCAGCGCTTCGAGAGGGGCGCCGTCCAGGACCGGCTCCACTCGGCTCCGGCCGCCCAGGAAGCCCAGCTCCATCAGCACCGCGAGGCCGGCGACCTGGGCGCCCGCCCTGCGGATGAGCTGCACGGAGGCTTCGGCCGTGCCCCCGGTGGCGAGGACGTCGTCGACGATCAGGACCCGGTCGTCGGCGGTCAGGTCCTCCGCGTGCACCTCGATCTCGGCCGAGCCGTACTCCAGGTCGTAGGCCTGGCCGAGCGTGGCTCCGGGGAGCTTGCCGGCCTTGCGTACGGGGACGAAGCCGAGGCCCGCGCGGACGGCGACCGGGGCGCCGAGGATGAAGCCGCGGGCCTCCAGACCGACGATCTTGGTGGCCCGGGTGCGCTCGGCGGTCTCGGCGAGGGCGTCCGTGAGCGCGGTGAACGCCGCCGGGTCCGCCAGCAGCGGGGTGATGTCCTTGAACACCACGCCCGGCTGCGGATAGTCGGCCACGTCACGGATGCGGCTGAGCAGCAGCTCCCTGATGTCGGTCACCGGCGCTTCCCCGAGGGTCGGCCACGGCCCCGGGCGCGGGACGCGGGCTGGCTGCGCGGGCCGACGACCGCGGGCGCGGCGGCTTCCAGGGGGGCGTCGTCGGCCGGCTCGTCGGCGAACGGCGCGTCCGGGGACTCGCCCTTCGCCGCCGCCTGCGCCCGCTTGGCGAGGATGCGCTTCTTGAGCGCCTTCATCTGCGGCTCGCGCTCCTTGAGGTCGGCGACGAGCGGCGTGGCGATGAAGATCGAGGAGTAGGCACCGGCCGCGAGGCCGACGAACAGCGACAGCGAGATGTCGTTGAGCATGCCGGCGCCGAGGACGCCGCCGCCGATGAACAGCAGGCCCGCCACCGGCAGCAGCGCGACCACCGTGGTGTTGACGGAGCGGACCAGGGTGCTGTTGATCGAGCGGTTGGCGATCTCGCCGTAGGTCCAGCGGGTCTGTTTGGTGATGTCCCTCGTCTGCTCCTTGAGGCTGTCGAAGACGACCACCGTGTCGTAGAGCGAGTAGCCGAGGATGGTCAGCAGACCGATCACCGTGCCCGGTGTGACCTCGAAGCCGACGAGGGCGTAGATGCCGACCGTGATGGTGATGTCGTGGATCAGCGCGACGAACGCGGCCAGCGCCATGCGCCACTCGAAGGCGATCGCCAGATAGATCACCACGAGGACGAGGAAGATGCCGAGGCCCTGCCACGCCTTGTTGGCGATCTGGTCTCCCCAGCTGGGGCCGACCAGTTCGGCGTTGATGCTCTCCGCCTCGACCTTGAGGTCCTTGGCGAGGTCCTCCTTGATCCGGTCCGACTGCTCGGTGCCGGTGCCCGCCACCTGGATGCGCAGGGTGCCGTCGCCGAGCTTCTGGACGATCGCGTCGTGGCCGGAGGCCTCCTCCGCGTACTGCTCGGCCTGGGAGACCGAGGCGCTCACGTTCTTCGGCGTGGTGAAGACGGCGCCGCCCTGGAACTCGATGCCCATGTGCAGGCCGCGCACCGCCAGGCCGACGATGGCCGTGATGGTGATCAGGATCGAGATGCCGTACCAGATCTTGCGGTTCTTGACGAAGTCGTAGCCGATCTCGCCATGGTGCAGTCGGGCGCCGATGTTGCCGAGCTTCGACATCTCACGCCTCCTTGGTCTCGACGGGGCCGACGGCCGGGCGGGCGGGACGGCGG
Source organism: Streptomyces hamibioticus (assembly GCF_047946815.1). Taxonomy (NCBI): domain Bacteria; kingdom Bacillati; phylum Actinomycetota; class Actinomycetes; order Kitasatosporales; family Streptomycetaceae; genus Streptomyces; species Streptomyces hamibioticus. The sequence continues at coordinate 6,267,911 of NZ_JBKKQY010000001.1, read as the reverse complement.
GTACGGCGCAACGGCGGTTTCGCACCCAGGCTCTTCGGGTCGAGACCGGACCACTTGTGGCCGCTGGCGAAGAACTTCCTGCGGGCCATCAGCGTCAGCAGCGGCTTCGTGAAGAGGAACACGACGACCACGTCGAGCAGCGTGGTCAGGCCGAGCGTGAAGGCGAAGCCCTGCACCTTGCCGACGGTGACCACGAAGAGCACCGCGGCGGCGAGGAACGACACGAAGTCGGAGACCAGGATGGTGCGCCGGGCGCGCGGCCAGGCCCGCTCGACGGCGGGGGCCAGCGAGCGGCCCTCGCGGATCTCGTCGCGGACGCGTTCGAAGTAGACGATGAACGAGTCCGCGGTGATGCCGATGGCGACGATGGCCCCGCACACGGCCGGCAGGTTCAGCGCGAAGCCGATGGCCGGTCCCAGCAGGGACATGATCGTGTACGTCAGGGCGGCCGAGACGAACAGCGAGATGATCGCGATGAAGGACAGACCGCGGTAGTAGGCCAGCAGGTAGATGATGACCAGGGCGAGGCCGATCGCACCGGCGATCAGTCCGGCCCTGAGCTGGTCACCGCCGAGGGCGGCGGTGACGGTGGTGACGCTGTCCTCCTTGAAGCTCAGCGGCAGCGCACCGTAGGACAGCATGTTGGCGAGGCTCTCGGCCTCCTGCTGCTGGAAACTGCCGGAGATCTCGGCCTGGCCGCCGGTGAGCGCCTGGCGGACGTACGGGCTGGAGACGACCTCGTTGTCGAGGACGATGGCGAACTGGTCCTGCGGGGACTGGTTCTGCGCCAGCTTGCCGGTGATCTTCGCGAACTTGTCGGCGCCCTTGTCCGTGAACTTCATCGTCACGGTCCAGCCGGCGCCGGACTGGGTGTTCAGGACGGCCTGGGCCTCGTCGATGTCCGTGCCGTCGACCTCGGCGGGGCCGAGCAGGTACTTCTGCCACTGCCCTGGCTCTGGCTCGCCGCAGGCCACCGTGGGCTCGCTCGGCTTGACGCCGGCTCCGGCCTCGGCACGGGCCTCGGCGTCGGTGCAGTCCAGCTTGGCGTACGCCTCCTGGAGCTTGGCGGTGTCGTCCTTGGCGCCGCCGGAGGCACTGCCGCTCGGGGACGGGGAGGCCTTGTCGGAGCCCGTGGCGGACGGGGTCGGGTCGGCCTTCAGGGCGTCACTGGCGGCGCGGCCCTGGGTGGTGGCGCTCGCCGACGGGTCGGCCGAGGCGGAGGCGGACGGGTCGGTCGCCTCGTCCTCGGCCTTGTCGGTGGCCTTGTCCGAGGCGCTGCCGGAGGGGGTCGGCGTGGGGCTGCCCGTCGTGGGGCCGCCGGAGAGTTCGGTGGCGAGGACCGGGCGGAAGTAGAGCTTCGCGGTGGTGCCGACCTGTTCCCGGGCTTCCTTGGAGTCGGTGCCCTTGGGGATGTTGACGATGATGTTCCGCTGGCCCTGCGTCTGGACCTCGGCCTCCTGGACGCCGAGGCCGTTGACCCGGCGCTCCATGATGGAGACCGCCGTGGCCATGTTGGTCGGGTTGATCGCGGACTCCTGACCGGGCTCCGCGACCGCCCGCAGGGTGATGCTGGTGCCGCCGGCCAGGTCGATGCCGAGACGCGGAGTGGTGTGTCCGGAGGCGAACATTCCCCCGGTGAGCGCCACAATGGCGATCAGGATCAGGGCCAGTGCGCGCCACGGCTTGCTCTGGGCGCCCGCGCCCCGCCCCTTTTTAGGTGCTGCCACCTTCTCGTACTCCCTCTCGGGCCGCCTCGTGCCGGGTCGGCGTGCCGGCGGCCATGACATGGTGTCGGGTTCCCGTGGGAGCCGCGCATGTCCGAGGGCGCGCGGGTACGGCCCGCGCGCCCCGGAGCACGGCTGCTACTTCGCCTCGGAGTCGCCGTCCGACTTCTTGGCCTGCTCGTCCTTGGCCGCATGGGTGGTCGCGGCGTCGGCGGTGGCCTCGTCGGCGTCCTTCTTGCCGAGGTCGACGGCCGGCTCGTCATCGGCGACGGCGGCGTCGGTCCCGGTGAGGGAGGAGGCGTCGTCCGGGACGACGTCCGTGTCGGCCTTCAGGTCGTGCTCGATGCCGTGGACGATGCGGTTGTACTCGTCGTCGGACAGGACGGCGCCGATCGAGTTCTTGGCGAAGAGCAGCTCGACGCCCGGGCCGGCGTCGAGGAGGACCGTGTCCTCGTTGACCTCCTTGACCGTGGCGTACATGCCCCCGATGGTGCGGACGCCGGAACCGGGCTGCATCTGGTTCCGCATCTCGACGGCCTGCTGCTGCTTCTTCTTCGCCGACCGGGTCATCAGGAACATGGCCCCGATGAGCACGATGAACGGGAGGAGGGTCACGAGACTCACGGGTCGGTACTTCCTTCACACGACCGCGATGGTGAGCGGCCTGATGGTTGGGGGTGTTGTGCGCCGCCGGCAAAGGCGGCATCGGCGGAGTCTAAGCGAGTCCGCGCGCATGGAACAACGCCCAGCATGGCACCGGAGTTCCTGCTCCGGCCAGTGTGCTCGCCGTGGCGGCGCCGTCACGCACCGAACAGGTCCTGTTGTCCCTTTCCCGCCGCCTGCGAGGAAGGCGGGGTCAGGCCGAGATGCGACCATGCGGCGGGCGTGGCGATCCGGCCGCGTGGGGTGCGGGCCAGCAGGCCCTCGCGGACCAGGAAGGGCTCGGCGACCTCCTCGACCGTCTCGCGCTCCTCCCCCACCGCGACGGCGAGCGTCGACAGGCCGACCGGTCCGCCGCCGAACAGCTTCAGCAGGGCCTGAAGGACCGCCCGGTCCAGCCGGTCCAGGCCGCGGGCGTCGACCTCGTACACCGCCAGGGCCGCCGCGGCGATCTCCTGCGTGATCACGCCGTCGGCCTTGACCTGGGCGTAGTCGCGGACGCGGCGCAGCAGGCGGTTGGCGATGCGGGGGGTGCCGCGGGAGCGGCCCGCGATCTCGGCGGCGCCGGCGGTGTCGATCTCGACCTCGAGGAGGCTCGCCGAGCGGTGCACGACGCGCTCCAGCTCGGCGGGCTCGTAGAACTCCATGTGCGCGGTGAAGCCGAAGCGGTCGCGCAGCGGGGGCGGCAGCAGGCCCGCGCGCGTGGTGGCGCCGACCAGGGTGAACGGCGGCAGTTCCAGCGGGATGGCGGTGGCTCCCGGGCCCTTGCCGACGATGACGTCGACGCGGAAGTCCTCCATCGCCATGTAGAGCATCTCCTCGGCGGGCCGGGACATGCGGTGGATCTCGTCGAGGAAGAGGACCTCGCCCTCCTGGAGGGAGGAGAGGATCGCGGCGAGGTCGCCGGCGTGCTGGATGGCGGGGCCGGAGGTGATGCGGATGGGAGCGTCCATCTCGGCCGCGATGATCATCGACAGGGTGGTCTTGCCGAGGCCGGGCGCGCCGGAGAGCAGCACGTGGTCGGCGGTGGCGCCACGCGCGCGTGCGGCGCGCAGGACGAGGTCGAGCTGCTCGCGGACCTTCTCCTGGCCGATGAACTCGCCCAGGTCCTTGGGGCGCAGCGCGGCCTCGACGGCCTGGTCCTCGCGGTCGGCGACAGGGCCCACCAGGCGCTCCCCGGCGTCGGTGTCGGTCGTGTCGTCCCAGTTCACTGAAAGTCTCCTAGCCGGCTATCGGGCGCGGTTGAGCGTCTGCAGGGCCGCCTTCAGCAGCTGCCCCACCTGGGGCGTGCCCTCGGCGGCCTCCGCCTGGGGGGTCACCGCGGCCACGGCCTCGTCGGCCTCTCTGGTGGCGTACCCGAGGCCGATCAGGGCCGCGTGCAGCTGGTCGCGCCAGCCGGTGCCGGCCGGCGCGCCGACGGCGGGGGCGCCGATCGGCTCGCCGAGGCGGTCCTTGAGCTCCAGCAGCAGCTTCTGGGCGCCCTTCTTGCCGATGCCCGGGACGGCCGTCAGCGCCTTCTCGTCGCCGGTCGAGACCGCTCTGCGCAGGGCGTCCGGGCTGTGCACGGCCAGCATCGCCTGGGCCAGGCGGGGGCCGACGCCGCTGGCGGTCTGGAGCAGCTCGAAGACCTGGCGCTCGTCGTCGTCCGCGAAGCCGTACAGGGTGAGGGAGTCCTCCCGGACCACGAGCGAGGTGGCGAGCCTGGCCGGCCGGCCGAGGCGGAGCGTGGACAGGGTGTTCGGCGTGCACTGGACGGCCATGCCGACGCCGCCGACCTCGACCACCGCGGCATCGGGGGCGAGGGCGGCGACCGTGCCGCTGACGAAGGCGATCATGACCTACGGCCTTTCGGTGCGGTGGGTGCTTTGGCTGCGTGCAGGGCGACGGCCTGCTGGAGGCGGTTGTGCGCGGGGGTCCGCCAGATGTGGCAGATGGCGAGGGCGAGGGCGTCGGCGGCGTCCGCGGGCCTGGGCGGTGTGTCCAGTCGCAGCAGGCGGGTGACCATGGCTCCGACCTGTGCCTTGTCGGCGCGTCCGCTGCCGGTGACGGCGGCCTTGACCTCGCTGGGCGTGTGCAGGGCGACGGGGATGCCGCGGCGGGCGGCGCACAGCAGGGCGACGGCGCCGGCCTGGGCGGTGCCCATGACCGTGCGGACGTTGTGCTGGCTGAAGACGCGCTCCACCGCGACGAACTCCGGCCGGTGCTCGTCCAGCCAATGCTCCAGGCCCCGCTCGACGGCGACGAGGCGCCGGCCCAGGTCGGCGTCGGCGGGGGTGCGGACGACACCGACGCCCAGCATGGTCAGCGGCCGTCCGGCGACGCCTTCCACGACCCCGACCCCGCAGCGGGTCAGTCCCGGGTCCACCCCCAGTACGCGCACGCGCCCCTCCCATCGATCACCTGTTTGTGCAGGCTATCGGGTAGCACTGACAAAGCGACGGGCCGACGGGGTGTGTCCCGTCGGCCCGTTGAGCCAGTGCGCGCGTTACGCTCCGACCTTCTCCATGACCTCGTCGCTGACGTCGAAGTTGGCGAAGACGTTCTGCACGTCGTCGCTGTCCTCCAGCGCGTCGATCAGCTTGAAGATCTTCTTGGCGCCCTCCTCGTCCAGCTCGACCTGCATGGTCGGGACGAAGTTGGCGTCCGCCGACTCGTAGTCGATGCCGGCGTCCTGCAGGGCGGTGCGGACCGCGACGAGGTCGGTGGCCTCGCTGAGGACCTCGAAGTTCTCACCGAGGTCGTTGACCTCCTCCGCGCCCGCGTCCAGGACGGCGGCGAGGACGTCGTCCTCGGACAGGTCGCCCTTGGGGACGATGACGACGCCCTTGCGGTTGAACAGGTACGACACCGAGCCCGGGTCGGCCATGGAGCCGCCGTTGCGGGTCATGGCCACGCGGACGTCGGAGGCGGCGCGGTTGCGGTTGTCGGTGAGGCACTCGATGAGCACCGCGACGCCGTTCGGGCCGTAGCCCTCGTACATGATCGTCTCGTAGTCGGCGCCGCCGGCCTCGAGGCCCGCGCCACGCTTGACGGCGGAGTCGATGTTCTTGTTGGGAACCGACTGCTTCTTGGCCTTCTGGATGGCGTCGTACAGCGTCGGGTTGCCGTCGGGGTCGGCGCCGCCCATCCGCGCCGCGACCTCGATGTTCTTGATCAGCTTCGCGAAGAGCTTGCCGCGCTTGGCATCGATGACGGCCTTCTTGTGCTTCGTCGTGGCCCATTTAGAGTGGCCGGACATCTGCCTGTCTCCTTCGCGTTACCCATCTCTGTACGAACTCCAGAATCCTACAAGGATCCCGCCGCCCGGTCGGCGCGCACCATGTCGACGAACAGGCGGTGCACGCGGTGGTCGCCCGTCAGCTCCGGGTGGAAGGACGTGGCCAGCGCCCTGCCCTGGCGGACGGCGACGATGTGGCCGTCGTGCTCGGCGAGCACCTCGGCCCCGGCCCCGACCGACTCCACCCAGGGCGCGCGGATGAAGACGCCCTCCACGGGGTCTCCCGCGATGCCCTCGACGCCGACCGCGGCCTCGAAGGACTCGTTCTGCCGGCCGAAGGCGTTGCGGCGCACGATCATGTCGATGCCGCCGATGGTCTCCTGGCCCGAGCGCGGGTCGAGGATCTTGTCGGCGAGCATGATCATGCCCGCACAGGTGCCGTAGACGGGCATGCCGTCCCGCACGCGCGCGCGGAGCGGCTCCATCAGGCCGAAGAGGACGGCCAGCTTGGAGATGGTGGTGGACTCGCCGCCCGGCAGGACCAGGCCGTCCACCTCGGCGAGTTCGTCGGGGCGCCGCACCGGCCTGGCCACGGCGTCGGCCGCGGCCAGGGCGACGAGGTGCTCCCGTACGTCGCCCTGGAGGGCCAGGACGCCGATGACAGGGGCTTCGTTCGGCATAGGAGTGTTACCAGCCGCGGTTGGCGTAGCGCTCGGTCTCGGGGAGGGTGTCGCAGTTGATGCCGACCATGGCCTCGCCGAGGTTGCGGGACGCGTCCGCGATGATCTTCGGGTCGTCGTAGAACGTGGTGGCCTTGACGATGGCGGCGGCGCGCTTGGCCGGGTCGCCGGACTTGAAGATGCCGGAGCCGACGAAGACGCCCTCGGCGCCGAGCTGGCGCATCAGGGCGGCGTCGGCCGGGGTGGCGACGCCACCGGCGGAGAACAGCACCACCGGGAGCTTGCCCAGTTCGGCGACCTCCTTGACCAGCTCGTACGGGGCCCGCAGCTCCTTGGCGGCGGCGTACAGCTCGTGGTTGTCGAAGCCGCGCAGCTTGGCGATCTCGTTCTTGATCTGGCGCAGGTGGCGGACGGCCTCGACGACGTTGCCGGTGCCGGCCTCGCCCTTGGAGCGGATCATGGCCGCGCCCTCGGCGATGCGGCGCAGGGCCTCGCCGAGGTTGGTGGCACCGCAGACGAAGGGGGTGGTGAAGGCCCACTTGTCGGAGTGGTTGACCTCGTCGGCCGGGGTGAGCACCTCGGACTCGTCGATGTAGTCGACGCCGAGGGACTGCAGGACCTGGGCTTCGACGAAGTGACCGATGCGGGACTTGGCCATCACCGGGATGGAGACCGCCTCGATGATGCCCTCGATCATGTCCGGGTCGGACATGCGGGCCACACCGCCGTCCTTGCGGATGTCGGCGGGGACGCGCTCGAGGGCCATGACCGCGACGGCGCCCGCGTCCTCGGCGATCTTGGCCTGCTCCGGCGTGACGACGTCCATGATCACGCCACCCTTGAGCTGCTCGGCCATACCGCGCTTCACGCGCGCGGTGCCGGTCTCGGGGGCCTGGTTTTCGGAGAGCGTGCTGGACACGGGTACCTCGCTGAAGAGAAAGAGGGTTTCTGCAGCACCGAGGAAACGTGAAGGGTGCAGGCCACAGCAAGGGCCAATGGGAAGCCGGTGGATTGTTTTCCGGCTGAGGGCGGCTAGGCCGAGCGGTCCGTCAGTGCCGTCGGTGGCTCGTCATCCATCTCGAAGGCCAGTGGGAAGGGGGCGTGCCCGGCCAGCCGGAACCAGCGGACCTTGCGGTGCTCGCGCAGCCTGCGGGCGGCGCCGACGGCGTCGTTGTGGAAGCGCCGGGCCATCGGGACGCGCCGCACGGCCTCGGTCAGCTCGTGGGCCGCCTCCTCCCCGCCGGGCTCCTCGCGGAGCACGTCGACCTGCTGCGGCTCGGCGAACACCGCGCGCAGGGCCTGGCTCAGCTCGCTCTCGGCGACCTCGCGCTGCTCCTCCTCGGCCTGCCGGGCGGCGTGCGCGGCCTCGTACAGCACGATCGAGGCGGCCGGATCGAGGACTCCCGAGGTGGCCAGTTCCTGGGCCACGGAGGCCCGGCGCAGCAGCTGTGCGTCGAGGGCGGCCCGGGCGGCGTCGATCCGGGCGTGCAGGCGGTCCAGCCGTCCGGCGGTCCAGCTCAGGTACAGGCCGATCGCCACGAGGACGACCAGGATCCAGATCAGGGTTGCGGTCACGGGCGGTCAATCTACCGGGGGTGGGTCCGCCGGGTTTCCCGTGGTGAACGTCGCCGGGGGCTGCCGCCCCCGGACCCGCGCTGCTGCCCGGACGGCCGTGTCCTCGGAAGCCGGACGGGCTGCTTCGCGGAGGTCCGCTCAGGAGCGCCCGCCACCTCAGTCCCGCGCCAGCCCGAGCCTCGCCCGCAGCCCCGTCGCCCGGTCGTCCGTCGCCACGGCCGCCGCGCCGGCCGTCACCGTCTCGTAGACGGAGAGGATGTCGGCTCCCACCGTCGACCAGTCGAACCGCCGCACGTGGGCGCTCCCCCGTGCCCGCAGTTCCTCCCGTCGCACCGGGTCCGCCAGCAGCCGTACGGCCGCCGCCGCCAGGGCGTCCGCGTCCTCGTTGGGGAACAGCTCCCCGGCCCCGCCCTGGTCCAGGACCTGGGCGAAGGCGTCCAGGTCCGAGGCGAGGACGGGGGCGCCCGCCGACATGGCCTCGACCAGGATGATGCCGAAGCTCTCGCCACCGGTGTTGGGGGCCACGTACAGATCGACGCTGCGCAGCAGGCGGGCCTTGTCCTCGTCGCTGATCATCCCGAGGAACTCGACCCGGGAGCGCAGTTCCGCCGGCAGGCTCGCCACGGCCTCCTCCTCGTCGCCCCGCCCGGCGACCAGCAGCCGGGTCTTCGGGCGGGCGGCGAGGATCTTCGGCAGGGCCCGCATCAGCACCGGCAGGCCCTTGCGGGGCTCGTCGATGCGACCGATGAACCCGATGGTCTCGCCCTGCCACTCGGGCCTGGGACCGGCCCCGGCGAAGAAATCGACGTCGACGCCGTTGGGGATGACGACCGCGTCACCGCCGAGGTGTTCGACGAGCGTGCGGCGGGCGTACTCGCTCACGGCGATGCGCGCGCTGATCTTCTCCAGGGCCGCCTGGAGGATGGCGTACGCGGCGATCATCGCGCGGGAGCGCGGGTTGGACGTGTGGAAGGTGGCCACGATCGGGCCCTGCGCCGCCCAGCAGGTCAGCAGGCCCAGCGACGGCGAGGTCGGCTCGTGGATGTGGATCACGTCGAACGCGCCGTCGTGCAGCCAGCGCCGCACCCGGGCCGCCGACAGGAAGCCGAAGTTCAGCCGGGCCACCGAGCCGTTGTACGGCACCGGCACCGCGCGGCCGGCGGAGACGACGTACGGCGGCAGCGGGGTGTCGTCGTCGGCGGGCGCGAGGACGGACACCTCGTGCCCGAGCCGGATGAAGTACTCGGCCAGGTCACGGATGTGGAACTGGACGCCACCCGGTACGTCCCAGGAGTACGGGCAGACGATGCCGATCCTCACAGGCTCCCCTTCCCGGAGTCCGAGGGAGCCGTCGCGGGGTCCAGGTCCTTCAGCCACAGGCGCTGCAGCATGTGCCAGTCCTCCGGGTGCTCGGCGATCCCCGTGGCGAAGGCGTCGGCCAGCGCCTGTGCCATGACGGACGTCTTCTCCGCGCGCGTGCCCGACCCGGGCACCTCGACCGGCGGATGGACCCGGCCCCGCATGACGGGCGAGTCGTCGTACCAGAGGGTGGCCGGCAGGAGCAGGGCGCCGGTCTGCTGGGCGAGCAGGGCGGGCCCCGCGGGCATCCGGGCCGCCTCGCCGAAGAACTCGACCTCCACGCCGGAGGCCGACAGGTCGCGGTCGGCGACCAGGCAGACCAGGCCGCCGCCGCGCAGCCGCCGGGCCAGCGTGCCGAAGGCGGCACCGCCGGCGGTGTGCGGCAGGACCTCCATGCCGAGGCCTTCGCGGTAGGCGACGAATCGGTCGTAGAGCGTCTCCGGCTTCAGGCGCTCGGCGACCGTCGTGAACGGGATGCCCAGCCGGGTCGTGACCCAGGCGCCAGCCAGGTCCCAGTTGGCCAGGTGGGGAAGGGCCAGTATCACGCCCTTGCCCGCGGCCATGCCCTCGGTCAGGAGGTGCAGGTCCTTCACGTCGACCCCCGCCCTGATGCGCTCGGGGCTCCAGGCGGGCAGCCGGAAGGACTCCATCCAGTAGCGCAGGTACGAGCGCATGCCCGCGCGCGAGAGCTCGGCGAGCCGCTCCGGGCTCGCGCCGGGCACCACGCGCGCGTAGTTGCTCTCCAGGCGCCGTACCGCCGCGCCCCGCCGCTTCCAGGTGACGTCCGCGATGGTCCGGCCGAGCCGGACGGCGACCGGCTCGGGGAGTTTCCTCACCGTGCTCCAGCCGACGCCGTACAGCGCGTCGGTCAGCCGCTCCTGGGCGCTCACTTCGCGGCCTCGCTCCCCTGCGTCTCCTGCCCGTCCGCGGCCTCCGCCTCGGCGGACTCCCGGCGGACCGTGACGACCCGCTGGATCAGCGTGACCAGGCTTCCGACGGCCACGATCCACAGCGCCACCGGCAGCAGGTACTGGATCCCGGGCACCCCGAACGCGTGCAGGCCCGCGAGTCCGGCCGCCACCAGCGAGATCACCAGGCGCTCGGCGCGTTCGACCAGCCCGTTGACGGCGACCGGCAGACCGATCGACTCGCCGCGCGCCTTGGTGTAGGACACCACCTGGCCGCTGGCCAGGCAGAAGATCGAGACCGCGCACAGGACGTTGTCGTTCCCGCCGCCCGCGTACCACAGGGCGAAGCCGCCGAAGATCGCGCCGTCGGCGACCCGGTCCAGTGTGGAGTCCAGAAAGGCGCCCCAGCGGCTGGAGCGGCCGAGCTGGCGGGCCATGTTGCCGTCGACGAGGTCGGAGAACACGAACAGCGTGATCACGACCGTGCCCCAGAAGAACTCGCCCATGGGGTAGAAGACCAGGGCTCCCGCCACCACACCGGCGGTGCCGATCAGCGTGACCGTGTCCGGGCTCACTCCCCGGCGGATGAGAAACGCGGCGAACGGTGTGAGGACACGCGTGAAGAATGCACGCGCGTACTTGTTCAGCATGGCCTTCCCGACGGTCGGTGTCGCCGCGGCCCCTGGTGGCCGTCGGCTGGCCCATCGTAGTCACGCGCGCGCCTGGCCGACGGCCGGGACCCGAGGCCCGTCCGGGAGCCCGGCGGGCGGCGGGACCGGGTCGCTCGTATGGACGCGGCGTGACGGGAGTGGAAAGCTCGAAGAACCGCGGGCGTCGCCGGAGCCGCCCAGCCGGGGGTGCCCCCTCTGGGGGTGTCTCCCGCGTGTCCGCGCCCACAGGACCTCACCCGTGCACGGGAGGCAAGGTTATGGGCGACAAGGCGCACACACACCCCGGAGCCGCCGGCAGGGCACAGGCGGCCGACCATCCCACGTCCGTACGGAATGTGGTGCTGGTCGGCCACTCCGGATCGGGCAAGACCACGTTGGTGGAGGCTCTCGCCCTGACGGCGGGAGCGGTGAACCGGGCGGGCCGCGTCGAGGACGGCGGCTGTGTCTCGGACTACGACGAGATCGAGCACCGGCAGCAACGCTCCGTACAGCTCTCCCTGGTGCCCGTCGAGTGGGACGGCATCAAGGTCAACCTCCTCGACACCCCCGGATACGCCGACTTCGTCGGTGAGCTCAGGGCCGGTCTGCGGGCCGCGGACGCGGCCCTCTTCGTCGTCTCGGCCTCCGACGGAGTGGACGGCTCCACGCGCATGGTGTGGGAGGAGTGCGCGGCCGTCGGCATGCCCCGGGCCATCGTCATCACGCACCTGGAGTCCGCGCGGGGGGACTTCGAGGAGATGACGCGGATGTGCGCGGAGGCCTTCGGCGCCGACGACCCCGACGCCGTGCTCCCGCTGTACCTGCCGCTGCGCGGCCCGCAGGCACCCGACGGGCACGCGCCCGTGACGGGTCTGATCGGCCTGCTGTCGCAGAAGCTGTTCGACTACTCGACCGGCGAGCGCAAGGAGTCCGAGCCGGTCGAGGACCAGCTGCCGCTGATCGAGGAGGCCCGCAACCGGCTGATCGAGGGGATCATCGCCGAGAGCGAGGACGAGACCCTCATGGACCGCTACCTCGGCGGCGAGCCGGTCGACGTCAAGACGCTGGTCCAGGACCTGGAGCGGGCCGTCGCGCGCGGGGTGTTCTTCCCCGTGCTGGCCGCCGCCCCGGCGGCCCAGGGCGCCCGGCAGGGGCTCGGCACGGTCGAGCTGCTGGAGCTGATCACCGGCGGCTTCCCGACGCCGCTGGAGGGCGAGGCGCCACGGGTGACCACCCCCGACGGCGCCCCGCGCGAGATACCGGTGTGCGATCCCGGCGGGCCGCTGGTCGCCGAGGTGGTGAAGACCTCCTCCGACCCCTACGTAGGCCGGATCTCGCTGATCCGGGTGTTCTCCGGGACCCTGCGCGCCGACCAGACGGTGCACGTCTCCGGGCACGGTCTGGCCGACCGCGGTCACGAGGACCACGACGTCGACGAGCGGATCGGCGCCCTGTCGACGCCGTTCGGCAAGCAGCAGCGCCCGGTCGGCCACGTCATCGCGGGTGATCTGGCCTGCGTGGCGAAACTGGCCCGCGCGGAGACCGGCGACACGATCTCCGCCAAGGACGACCCGCTGCTGATGGAGCCGTGGGAGATGCCCGACCCGCTGCTGCCGCTCGCCATCCAGGCGCACAGCAAGGCGGACGAGGACAAGCTCTCCCAGGGCCTCGCCCGACTGGTCGCCGAGGACCCGACGATGCGGCTGGAGCAGAACCAGGACACCCACCAGGTGGTCCTGTGGTGCCTGGGCGAGGCCCACGCCGACGTCGCCCTGGAGCGGCTGCGCAACCGGTACGGCGTCCAGGTGGACGTCGTACCGCACAAGGTGGCCCTTCGGGAGACGTTCGGCGGCAGGGCGGCGGGGCGCGGGCGGCACGTGAAGCAGTCCGGCGGGCACGGCCAGTACGCCATCTGCGAGATCGAGGTGGAGCCGCTGCCCGGCGGCTCGGGCATCGAGTTCGTGGACAAGGTGGTCGGCGGCGCGGTGCCCCGGCAGTTCATCCCGTCGGTCGAGAAGGGCGTGCGGGCGCAGGCCGCCAAGGGCGTGGCCGCGGGCCATCCCCTGATCGACGTGCGGGTCACGCTGCTGGACGGCAAGGCGCACTCGGTGGACTCCTCCGACGCCGCCTTCCAGACGGCCGGCGCGCTGGCGCTGCGGGAGGCCGCGGCCGACGCGAAGATCCATCTGCTGGAGCCGGTGGCCGAGGTGAGCGTCCTGGTCGGTGACGACTTCGTGGGCGCCGTGATGAGCGACCTGTCCGGCCGGCGCGGCCGGGTGCTCGGCACCGAGCAGACCGCCGGCGGGCGCACCCTGATCCGGGCCGAGGTACCGGAGATCGAGATCGGCCGGTACGCGGTGGATCTGCGCTCCCTGTCCCACGGCACCGCGCGCTTCAGCCGCCGGTACGCGCGGCACGAGCCGATGCCGCCGCAGATCGCGGAACGGGTCCGCGAAGAGGCGCACGCCGGCGCGTAGTCGCTGTACAGCGCGGCTCGCACGGCGCGTTCACCGGGCGTCGGTGGGCGGCTTCGGCCGTCCGCCGACGTATGCCGGCGCCTGCGGATACGCTGATGACCTGATCAACAGGTGTGCGGAGCGGGCAAGTCGGGAAGGCCGCATGAGCGAGAGCGGCTGCGATCGGGGGCGGGAATGACCGTGGGCAACGGTTACGCGGACTTCTTCGGACCACAGGTGCCGCGGACGGGAGACACCAGCCAGACGGCGACCTTCGCGCTGGCCTCGGCGGCCTACCGGGACAACCCGGTCGCGGACATCAAGAACGCCGACAACGAATGGCACCGGACGACCGTCAACCCCGGCCGGTCGTGGGCCACGATCTTCCGCCCCAACCTCGGCGAGGCGTTCTCCCGCGCGGTGATCGACCGGATGCTGGGCGAGGACCGCAAGCCGCTCATCCAGTCCTTCGGCACCGAGCCCCAGGTGGTCGTCGAGCACTGCCTGGCCGCCCACCGCATCCGCAAGGAGCGGGACAGCCGGCTGACCGCCGTGATGGCGGTGTGCGGTCTGCTGTTCCTGCCGGGCATGCTGCTCTGGCTGCTCGCCTTCCAGATCCGCACCACGGTCTCCAAGACGGACAACAAGCAGGCCGGCGCCCTCGCCACCGCCGTGCTCGTGGCGGTCGGCGCGCTCGCGGTGCTCTTCCTGCTGAAGATGCCCTTCGGCGGCTTCTGGGGCTGGTACGCGCGCGCGGCGGTCGTGGCGCCGGTGATCGGCTGGTTCGTGGCCAAGCGGATCTGCGAGCACACGGCCAGGGACATGCGTGAGCGGTGGGACGGCCTGCTCTCGGGGAGCAGCGTCGGCGCCAAGGTGCCCGAGGCGGTGCCGAGCAACCCCAACGAGACGGCGGCCGAGAAGCTGCGCCAGTCCCTGGCCAGACTCGGCGCCGAGCAGCAGTCCAACTCGGTCTTCTACGCCGGTCCCAAGGGCATACTCGGCATGGGCACCCGCTGGGGCAGCTGGCAGCTCGCCGAGGACCTGGTGCCCGCCGACCCCGACCGGGAGATCCACCCGTTCCGCAGCTGGGACGTCATCCGGTCCATCCACGACCAGCTGGCGCTGCTGGAGCGCGGCCCGCTGCACACCGGGGGTTTCCCCAAGCCGTCCGTCCGGCACTGGATCGTCACACCGGTCGGCGAGAACGCCAAGGCGGTGTCCCGGCCGGAGGGCACGGACGTCGAGGCCTACCAGGTCAAGCCGCACGCGATACAGGAGATCTGCAACAAGCAGCAGTTCGGCGCGGGTGACCGGCACTACCTGGGCGTGCAGTGGACGCTGTGGGACGGGCAGCTGGTCATCACCATGCTGATCACGGTGACGGTGCTGCACTCCACGCTGCGGATCGAGGTCACCGGGCACGCGCTGGGGCCGGTGAACCCGCTGTTCATGGGCAAGCCGGAGGCACCGTCGAAGGAGGTCGCGAAGTCCTTCAAGCCGTGGGAGACACGGAAGGTGATGCTGCCGCTGGTCAACACCAACGAGGTGGTACGGCTGGCCGTGCGGGCGCCGCTGACCTATTATCCGCCGCTGCTGAACTGGCTCGGCGGCACCATCACGCTGCCCGAGCCGTTCGGACTGCGGCACGCCTGGGCCGACCAGCCGTGGCGGCACCGGTTCATGGCCGACGACGCCTTGCGGGCGGCCACACCGGTGCTGCGGGTGGTGCACTCGGCGGCGATGCGGGTGCTGGAGGAGAACGGCGCGGACACCGAGAAGTTCGGGGCGAGGTCGGCGGTGCTCAGCGGGCTGGTACAGGATCCGGCGCCGAAGAAGGCCGACCTGTACGACGCGTAGGGCGCCGGCGGCCGAACGGTGGGGCGGCGTCCCGCGCGCCGGGGGCTGCGGCCCCCGGCCCCCGCCGGCCCGCACGGCCTCGTTCTCAGGCGCCGGACGGGCGGGCGGCCGGTGCAGGCGCCCGGCACCGGATCAGTCCGTCGGCCACGCCTCCGCCAGCATCTTCCGGGTGTCGCCCAGTAGCTGCGGCAGCACCCGTGTGTGGCCGACGACCGGCATGAAGTTCGTGTCGCCGCCCCAGCGGGGCACGATGTGCTGGTGGAGGTGGGCGGCGATGCCCGCGCCGGCCACCGAGCCCTGGTTCATGCCGATGTTGAAGCCCTGGGCGCCCGAGGCGGTGCGCAGGGCCGTCATCGCCTGCTTGGTGAGCAGCGCCAGCTCGGCGGTCTCCGCGTCGGTGAGGTCCGTGTAGTCGGCGACGTGGCGGTACGGGACGGTCATCAGGTGACCGCCGTTGTAGGGGTAGAGGTTGAGCACGGCGTAGACCTGCTCCCCACGCCGGACGACCAGCCCGTCCTCGTCGGACTTGGCCGGGATCGAGCAGAAGGGGCAGCCGTCGGCGGCCCCGGGGCCGCTCGGCTTGTTCTCGCCCTGGATGTAGGCCATCCGGTGGGGCGTCCACAGGCGCTGGAACGCGTCCTGCGTCCCCACTCCCAACTGCTGCTCCGGCTCACTCGTCATGCGTGCAGCATATGGCGTTCCGGCGGACGGAAGGGCGGGGCCCCCGGGATCTCCCGGGGGCCCCGAAACCGGTGGCTGCCGGTGCGGGCCGGCGGATGCCGGTGGGTCAGACCTGGACCCGCTCCTCGACGACCTTGGCGATCTTGGCGATGGCCTCGTCGACGGGGATGCCGTTCTCCTGGGAGCCGTCGCGGTAGCGGAAGGAGACGGCACCGTTGGCCATGTCCTCATCACCCGCGATGACCATGAACGGCACCTTCTGCTTCTGGGCGTTGCGGATCTTCTTCTGCATGCGGTCGGAGGAGGAGTCGACCTCGACCCGCAGACCCCGCTTCTTCGCCGCCGCGGCGAACTTCTCCAGGTATTCGACGTGCGCGTCGCCGACCGGGATGCCGATCGCCTGGACCGGGGCCAGCCAGGCCGGGAAGGCTCCCGCGTAGTGCTCCAGGAGCACCGCGAAGAAGCGCTCGATCGATCCGAACAGCGCGCGGTGGATCATGACCGGGCGCTGCTTGGTGCCGTCCGCGGCCGTGTACTCCAGGTTGAAGCGCTCCGGCAGGTTGAAGTCGAGCTGGATGGTCGACATCTGCCAGGTGCGGCCGATGGCGTCCTTGGCCTGGACGGAGATCTTCGGGCCGTAGAAGGCGGCGCCGCCCGGGTCCGGGACCAGGGGCAGCCCCTGCTTCTCGGCGACCTGGCGCAGCGTCTCGGTGGCCTCCTCCCAGGCCTCGTCGGAGCCGACGAACTTCTCCGGGTCCTTGGTGGACAGCTCCAGGTAGAAGTCGGTCAGGCCGTAGTCGCGCAGCAGGCCGAGGACGAAGGTGAGCGTCTTGTCCAGCTCCTCCGCCATCTGCTCACGGGTGCAGTAGATGTGCGCGTCGTCCTGGGTGAAGCCGCGGGCCCGGGTCAGGCCGTGCACGACGCCCGACTTCTCGTACCGGTACACGGTCCCGAACTCGAAGAAGCGCAGGGGCAGTTCACGATACGAACGCCCGCGCGCGTCGAAGATCAGGTTGTGCATCGGGCAGTTCATGGGCTTGAGGTAGTAGTCCACGCCCTCGTCGAGCTGCATGGGCGGGTACATGCCGTCGGCGTACCAGTCCAGGTGGCCCGAGGTCTCGAAGAGCTTCCCCTTGGTCGCGTGCGGGGTGTAGACGAACTCGTAGCCCTCTTCCTCGTGGCGGCGGCGCGAGTAGTCCTCCATGACCCGGCGGACGATCCCGCCCTTGGGGTGGAAGACGGCGAGGCCGGAGCCGATCTGCTCCGGGACGGAGAACAGGTCCAGCTCGCTGCCCAGCTTGCGGTGGTCGCGCTTCTCGGCCTCGGCGAGGAACTCCAGGTACTGCTTCAGCTCGTCCTTCGACGGCCAGGCGGTGCCGTAGATGCGCTGGAGCATGGGGTTCTTCTCGCTGCCGCGCCAGTAGGCGGCGGCGTTGCGCATCAGCTTGAACGCCGGGATGTTCCGGGTGGTGGGCAGGTGGGGACCGCGGCAGAGGTCCTTCCAGCACAGCTCGCCGGTCTTGGCGTCCAGGTTGTCGTAGATCGTCAGCTCGCCGGCGCCGACCTCGACGTCCGCGCCGTCGTCGCTGGAGGCGGAGCCCTTGAGGCCGATCAGCTCCAGCTTGTAGGGCTCGCCGGCCAGCTCCTCACGGGCGGCCTCGTCGGTGACGACGCGGCGGGAGAAACGCTGGCCGCGCTTCTGGATCTCCTGCATCTTCTTCTCGATGGCCTTGAGATCCTCGGGCGTGAACGGCTTCTCGACGTCGAAGTCGTAGTAGAAGCCGTCCTTGACCGGCGGGCCGATGCCCAGCTTGGCCTCGGGGAACAGCTCCTGCACGGCCTGCGCCATGACGTGCGCGGTGGAGTGGCGCAGGATGTTCAGGCCGTCCTCGGAGGAGATCTCGACGCCCTCGACCTCGTCCCCCTCGGACAGGGCGTACGACAGGTCCCTCAGCTCACCGCCCACCCGGGCGGCGACGATCGAGCGCTCGCCGGCGAAGAGCTCGGAGGCAGTGGTGCCCGTCGTCACCACGCGTTCTTCCCGCTCGGAATCGCGCTGGATGATCACACGGACGTCTGACACCGGTCTCTCCTGACTGAAGGTGGGGTCGCGGCGCCATACCGGAGCGCACGCATCCCTGGGATCGTACCGACCCGGGGGCGCCCACCGCGAAATCCGTCCCTCGGCGCTGCCGCCCCGCCGTCAGTCCCCGCCGCAGACCTCCTCGAAGAAGGCCATGCTCTCCTGGTTCTCCTGGAGCGCCTTGACCAGCCGGTCCCGCTCGGCGTCGTCGACCTGCACCGGCACCACCTCGCCGGCGCCGGTGAGCCGGCGGAAGCCGCCCCGGCTCTCCAGCCGGCCGTGCACCCGCACCGGCAGCCCGACGAGGTGGGCGTGGCCGGCGATGCGGTAGGCGTCCTCCTCCAGCGCGATCCGGACGTGCGGGATCTCCGCGCCGGCCAGCACCCGCAGCCGTACGGTGCCCGGGCCGCGCGGCCCGGACCTGCGCATCCGGACGACCGTGCCGGTGATCCGCACGGGCACGGACGGCTCGGCGTGCAGATAGCGGACGCCGGCCTCGCGCAGGGCGGGCAGGTCGCCGGGCGAGAACTCGACGGGCTCGGGCGGGGCCGCGCTGCCCTCGGGATCCCCGGCGGCCGGGGCCCACTCGACGGCGATCCGGGCGCCCTCCGTGCCCTGGACCAGGGCGACGAGTGCCTCGGTGAACTCCCGGCTGACGCCCGCCTCGACGGCCGAGTCGAAGGCGTCCATACCGCCGGTGGCCCGCCGGTAGTCGACGGCCTCGCGGGCGGCGTGCAGCGCCTGGTGGAGGCGGACGGCGAGCGGGCGGCCGGTGGCGACGGGCACGAACGCGGTCAGCCGGCGACCGCCGGGGTCGGGGGCGACCAGGACGTTCTCCAGCAACGCGGCGGCGGCGCGGCGGTGCCGGGCCCCGAAGTAGCCGGCCCGCGCGCGCGTGGCGAGCGCCGCGGCGAGCAGCACGGCGCGGGCGGCGGTGCGCAGCCGGTCCTCCACGGTCCAGGTCGCGGCGTCCCCGGGCCCGGCCGGTACATCGCGCCACCAGCGGATCTCGTCGCTGGGTACGGCGAGGGCGACCAGGACCTCGCGGGCGGACGGCGTGCCGCTGCGGGACAGGGCGAGCAGAGCCTCGGCGAGCAGGTCGTCGCTGTCCGGGAAGGCGCGGGTCTCGGGCACGAGCAGACTGGTGCCGCCGTGGCCGGGCCCGGGCGGGGTCCAGCGGCCGTACCGGCCGGGGGCGCCGCCGCGGCGCTGCCAGCCGTGCCGGTGCAGCAGGGCGGCGAGCACGGCCGGGTCCACCGTGCCGGGCTCGGGCGGCGGGCCGTCCCAGGGGGTGCCGGCGGGGTGGGGGCGCGCGGCCCGCAGGGGCTCGTCGGTCGGGCGGTGCGTCATGGTTTCCCTCCCGTCCCGACCCGCGTCATGATCTCGCACAGCGCCCGGTCGTCGAAGATGCGTGAGGTCGGTATCCGCACGGTGGTGCGGCGCCGGCCGGTGACCGGATGTCCGGCGAGGTTGGTCCAGTAGCAGCAGTGCCGCAGGTCGAGCCGGTCGTGGCCGGCCCGCAGCCACTGGTCCCGGGACCGCGGGACGATCATCACGACGAGGATCTTGTGCACCGAGACCGGGGTGCGGGCGAGCTTCGCCAGGTGCTCGTTGTCGAGCGTGAACGAGAAGGAGCGGCCCGGCGGGCTCGGCGAGATCTGGTACGTCGCCTTGAGCTGCACCTTGATGGTGACCTCGTCGTCGACGGTGTGCCCGGGCGCGCTGTGGCTGACGTGCCAGTCGATGCCGTTGTCCGGGAAGGGCTGGGACAGCGAGCAGCCCGCCGCCGCGGCGACCGCGTGCAGATAGCCGACCTGCAACGTCTCCATGCAGGCGGTGGTGGCGAGCGTGCCGCGCGTGGGTGCCGCGCGCTCGGGCAGCAGCCCGCCCCGTTCGGGCTGCGCTATGGCCATGGCCAACAGCCTTCCAGAACTGGTGATTCCCCGCCGTGGGCCGCTGAACTGCAAAGACCCGTACTCCTGTTGTGTCCTTCCGGCGTACGCCGCAAACAGCCCGGGTATCACCGAATCGGGCAGTGGACGGCGCGTCAGCTGCCGTGGGTGATCGAGGGGTTGTGGGACCATGACGTGCTGGTACGAGGGGCCGCTGGCCGCGTTCGACACGGAGACCACGGGCGTCGACGTCGAGTCCGACCGGATCGTGTCGGCCGCCGTCGTCGTACAGGACGCCCCGGGCCTGAGGCCGCGGGTGAGCCGCTGGCTGGTGAACCCGGGGGTGCCGGTGCCCGAGACGGCGACGGCCGTGCACGGGCTGACGGAGGAGCATCTGCAGCGCAACGGCCGCTGGCCGGCGCCGGTGATGTACGAGATAGCCGAGGTGCTGGCGGAACAGGCCCGTGCCGGACGGCCCCTCGTGGTGATGAACGCGCCGTTCGATCTGACGCTGCTGGACCGGGAGTTGCGACGGCATCGCGCCTCGTCGCTGACCCGCTGGCTGGAGCGGACGCCGCTGTGCGTCCTGGACCCGCGGGTGCTGGACAAGCACCTGGACCGCTACCGCAAGGGGCGGCGCACCCTCACCGACCTGTGCGCGCACTACGGCGTCCCGCTGGACGGCGCGCACGACGCGGCGGCCGACGCTCAGGCGGCGCTGGAGGTGGTGCGGGCGGTGGGGCGGCGTTTCGCGGGGCGGCTGGAGCGCCTGTCCCCCGCCGAACTGCACACCCTGCAGGCGGTGTGGCACGCGGCGCAGGCACGGGGGCTCCAGGCGTGGTTCGCGCTGAGCGGCACGGAGGAGGCGGTGGACCCGGCCTGGCCGCTGCGTCCGGACCAGCCGGCGGCGGCCGCCTGACCCGCCGCGGGAGAAGCGGAAAGCCGGACCGTCGTCGACGGACCGGCTTCTCCGGGTGGGCGATACTGGGTTCGAACCAGTGACCTCTTCGGTGTGAACGAAGCGCTCTCCCACTGAGCTAATCGCCCGGGAACGCACTGAACAATACAGGTACCGCCGCGAAGTCTTCAAACCGCTTCCAGATACCTGACCAGTCCGCGCCGCCCCGCCCGCATCATCAGCGCGTGGTTGGCACGGAAGAAGGCCCTGCCGGGTACGGCCAGCCGCCGCAGCAGCGGCTTGCGGACGTCGACCTCCTGCTCGAACCGGGCTAGGGTGCCGGAGCCGCGCGGTGTGACGGTCCAGCGGGCCCAGCCGTCCATGTCCCCGGCGAAGGCGACCTCCAGCACCCCGGCCGCCGGGTCGCGCCGCTGCTCCCGCATGGTCTGGGTCAGGTCGTACGGGAGGAAGGAACGGAAGCGGATGAGCCCGCTGGTGTCGCCGAGCCGGGTGACCTCGCGCACCTGGGGCCACCAGCGGGGGTAGTCCTCGATGTGCTCGAGGGCCTGGTACACGGCCGGGACGGGCGCGGGCACGGCCCACAGACTCAGGAAGCGGTAGTGGTTCCAGTCCATGACGGCAGTGTGCCCGCGCCGGGGCGCCCTCGGGTACGGCTACGGCATCCGGTCCCCCAGCAGGGCGAGGTTCTCGATCGCGGCGAGCCCGTACAGCGCGGTGTCGTTCGTCGACACCCAGCTCGCCTCACTGCCCGGCACGAGCGCGACCGGTCCCGTGAGCTTCTCCGTCTTCCACGGGGCCGACTCCCGGTAGCCGTCGGAGTTGTAGAACTTCTCCCACGCGCGCGTGGCGAGCTTTTCGTCGCCGGTCTGCACGGCGGCGTAGGCGTCGAGGCGCGAATGGCCCTGGAAGAGGATCAGGCTGCCGAAGTTGCGGCCGTAGCGTGCCGCCTGCTCGGTCTTGGTGGCGTTGAAGTAGCGGCAGTAGTCGAGGTAGGCCGCCTTGAACTCCGGCATGTCGACGAGGTCGATCAGCTCGGCGCACAACTCGTTGAGGCCGAAGACGGCGGACAGGTGGGAGACCTCGACCTTCGGGGTGTCGGCCACGGCGAACTTCCCGGTGTCCAGGTCGTACAGGCCGCTGCCCTGGACGAAGCCGTTGGGCTGGGCGGCGATGGTCTCCATCGTGGACAGCACGCGCGCGCGTGCCTTCTCCCACTTGGGGCCCTTGCGCTCCCACTCGGTCAGCCACGCCGACACCAGGCCGCTCCAGTCGGTGCCGAAGCCGATCGACAGGGCGTGCCGGTCGGGGGTGTACGGCTCGGTGCGGATCTTGCGGATGGGGTCGAGGACGAGGAAGGTCTCGTCGGAGTCGACGTTGGCGTGCATGAGGTCGCCGACGCGCTCGTCGGCGGTGAGGAAGTAGTAGTGGCGACGGTAGGTGGTGTTGGCGATGCGCTGCTGCTTGGCGCTGTCGGCATAGTGCTGGACGCCGTGCCGGGTGCCGAGGCCGGCCCACTCCCCCAGGTGGTAGACGTCGACCTCCCCGGTGTGCCGGGTCATGGCCTCGGCGAACCGGAAGATGTCGGCGCGGCCGCTTCTGAGGTACGCGTACCAGAGCCACAGATCCGGTGAGAGCTCGGAGTTGTCCCAGGCGTAGCCGCCGACGTCGTACCGCCACTGGTGCCGTGCCGTGTCGTAAGTGTGCATGATGTCGCCGTAGTCCCAGAAGCCGTACCAGCGGCGCTGCTCCACCTGGTCCTTGTAGTACGTGAAGAGGAAGTCGAGGTGGTCCTCGATCCTCGCCTTGGCGGGTGTGGAGCGGTCGGGCTCGGAGTAGAGGCCGGGGCCGAAGACCCTGGACCTGATGAGCTGCCTCGGCGGAGCGGCCAGCTGCGGCAGGACGCGCACGGCCTCGACCTGTTCGGCGAGCCTCTCGGCGCTCGGGGTGGTGGCGTTGGCCCAGAACATCAGCTCCGAGGTGCGGGCGATGCCGTACGGGGTGCCGAAGCCGGGTTCGTAGTCCTCGTAGGTGATGTTGAGGCCCTCGAGCTGTTCGGGGTGGGTGTCCTGGCCCATGCCGTCGTGGTAGAAGCGCAGGTCCATGGGCTGGGCCTCGGGCGACCAGAGCCAGAGGGTCACCTCGGCCTCGTCGGTGTGGGCCTCGCGGATGTCGAGCTGGGCCGGGAACTTCTCCCAGAAGTCGCGCAGCCCGAAGGAGAGCCCGCCGCTCGCCCCGCCGACGTAGCCGAAGCCGGAGGCGCGCCGCCCGCCGCCGGCGCCGATCCAGCCGTGCCCCTTCTTGGTGCGCTTGCGCACGGTGAAGCCGTCGGCGGAGAGCTGGGAGAGGGTGTAGTCGCCCCACTCCGGGATGTACTGGAGGCGAGTGGTGACCCGCTGGTCCCAGGTGGCCGGGTCGGGCAGCTTCTCGCCGGCGAACTGCGCCGCCTGTACGGCCGCTCCGGGGTCGCGGCGGAGTCCGGTGATGCCCTTGACGGCCTCGCGGAGCATGCCGGTGCCCTCGCCGCCGATGCGGATGTGGCGGTCGTAGGACTCGTCGCGCATGGGCACGGTGAAGCGGACGCCGAGGCCGCGGACGAAGTCGCCGCTGGTCTTGCCGGGCTCCTGCTTCCCGTCGTAGGTGATGGTGTGCACCATGCGGAAGGAGTCGGCGCCCGCGTAGAAGTAGAGGCGGATGGAGAAGGGCAGCCAGCCGCGGTGACCCTTGCGGTGCTTGCCGTCGATGCGGACGACGGCGCGGACCGGGCCCTCCTGCTCGACCTTCACCTCCGAGATCGCGCCGTCGAAGCGCTCGTACTTCACCGTGCCCTGGTCGCCGTCCTCGATCTCGGGCTGGCGGAGCAGGACGAGTCTGCCGTTTTTGGCGATCTCGGTGGAGCCTCTGGTGACCGACTTGATCAGGGTGGCGCCGGACTTGCCGATCCTGGCCGTGATCACGCCGGTCGATATGTCGATGGTGCCGCCGCGCCGGTCGACGGTGACCTTCTTCTCGGGCGGGGCGGGGGTGCCGGTGGTGAGGGTCAGTTCGCCGGAGCCGGTGCTCACGGCGTGCGCGGTCCACTTCAGGGAACCGTCCGGCCAGTACGCCAGCGGCCACGACTGCACGGGCACGGCCTTGCCGTCCGCGTCCGTGAGCGCGAACGCCTGGTCCTCCTGGAGGGCGCCCTTCGGCCAGGGCACGCCGACGGTGGAGCCGGGTGCGGCGCCCAGTCCGCCCTCCTCCAGCCAGTCGAGGGTCACGGGGTCGGCGTCGGCGGGCTCGGCCCGGGGAACCGCCTGGGCGTCCTGGGCTACCGACGCCCAGCTGAACTGGGCGGCGGCTCCGGCGACGGCGGCCGCCTTGAGCAGGGACCTGCGGGGGATGGGGGACATGGCCCTTCCTTTCCTCGGGGGACGTGTTCCGGGCGGGAGCGATTGACTCAGCGAGGGCATGGGCATGACAGAGGTAGGTACGGTGCCGAGGGCGCCGACCCGGTACCAGGAGCCGTCGGTCAGCGGCGGCGGTGGCGCTCCTCCACGGCGACGGCCGCCGCCGCGACGGCACCGAGGACGGGGACGGCGAGCGGCGCGATGAACCAGCCGGACAGGGCCACCACGGCCAGCCCGGCGACGAGCAGGAAGGACCCGGCCGGGTCCAGGACCGTCCGGCGGCCGGCGGCCGCGAGCAGCGCCCGCCAGCCGGCGCCGGGCGTCCAGACCGCCGCCGCACGGAGCCCGGCGACGACGCACCCGATCAGCGCGGCCAGGCCGACGGCTCCGATCAACGGTCCGCCGGGCAGCCCGGCCCGCACGGCCTGGACGTCCACCCAGACCGCGGCCGCCGCCGACCACCCGGCGAGCCCGACGAGCCACCCGCCGCGCAGCGCCGCCCGGAAGTCGGCCGCGAACTCCCGCCACCCGCCGCCCTGGTGCGCGGCCCGGCGCCGCAGATGCCGGGCGCCCGCGGCGAAGGCGGCCGGAAAGGTGACCACGCCGAGCGAGGCGACCGCGATCCACACACCGGTGAGCAGGCATTCGGCGAAGACCGCGAAGCGCTCGGCCAGTGCGGGCTCCTTGCGCGCCCGGGCGCGTGCTTCTGCCATGACGGCCCCTCAGCCCTTCAGTCCGGACGTGGCCATGCCGTCGATCAGGTACCGCTGGAAGGCGAGGAAGAACAGCAGCACCGGCAGCAGGGCGACCAGCGACATGGCGATCATGCCGCCGTAGTTGGCGACACTCTCCTGGTCGCGGAACATCATCATGCCGAGCGAGACCGTGTACTTGCCGGGTTCGTTGAGGTAGATCAACGGGCCCATGAAGTCGTTCCAGGCGTTGATGAAGGTGAAGATCGCGCTGGTGATGAGCGCGGGCCGGCACAGCGGCAGCACGATCGACCAGTAGATGCGCAAGTGCCCGCACCCGTCGATCCGGGCGGCCTCGTCCAGCTCCTTCGGCAGGTTCCGCATGAACTGCACCATGAGGAAGACGAAGAACGCCTCGGTGGCGAGGTACTTGCCGATGAGCAGCGGGACGTAGGTGTTGACCAGCTCCATCTTCTGGAACATGACGTACTGCGGGATGAGCAGCACGTGGTACGGCAGCAGCAGCGTGCCGATCATCAGGGAGAACAGCACGTTCCGGCCGGCGAACCTGATCTTGGCGAAGGCGTAGGCCGTGAGCGAGCAGGAGGCGAGGATGCCGACGACGGAACCGAGCGCGTAGAAGAGGGAGTTCTCGAAGAAGGTCAGGACGGAGATGTCGGCGATGCCGTCGGCCAGGCCCTTGAAGTTGTCCAGGATCGGGCTGGTGGGGAACAGCTCCAGGCTGCCGATGATCTCCCGGCTGGGCTTGAACGAGGCGCCGATCACCCAGACCACGGGATAGAGGACGACCGCGAGCACCAGCAGGGCGCCGAGGTGCCAGGCGAGCGATCCGGTGCGCCGCCGGCCGGGGCCGTGCGTCCTGGGGACCGGGGCCGGACGGGTGGACGTGGTGGCGCTCATCGGGCGTCCTCCTCGTAGTGCACCCACTTCTTCTGCGACCAGAACAGGACGATCGTCACCAGGGCCACGGCGAGCAGCAGCATCCAGGCCATCGCGGAGGCGAAGCCCATCTGGGACTCCTTGAAGCCCTTCTGGTACAGGTAGCAGGTGTAGACCAGCGTGGCGTCGGCCGGACCGCAGTAGGTGTTGGACACGACGTAGGCCGAGCCGAAGATCTGGAACGAGTGGATGGTCTCCAGCAGGACGTTGAAGAACAGCACCGGGGAGATCATCGGCAGGGTGATGCTCCAGAACCGGCGGAAGGGACCGGCGCCGTCCATCTCGGCCGCCTCGTACAGCTCCCGGGGCACTTGCTTGAGGCCGGCCAGGAAGATGACCATGGGCGCCCCGAACTGCCAGACGGTCAGCGCGACCAGACAGTAGAGGATCCAGTCGGGGTTGCCGACCCAGCCGCCGACCTCGAAGCCGAAGACGGACATCGTCCGGTCCACGATCGCGTCGTCGGAGAAGATCGCCCGCCAGACGAAGGCGACGGAGACGCTGGCGCCGATGAGCGAGGGGGCGTAGAACGCCGCCCGGTAGAAGGCCTGACCGCGTCGGCTCTGGGCCAGCAGCAGGGCGATGCCGAGCGCGAGCAGCAGCTTCATCGGTGTGCCGATGATCACGTACTTGGCGGTCACCTCGACCGACTTCTGCCACCGCGGGTCGTCGAACATCCGGGTGAAGTTGTCGAAGCCGATCCACTGCGGGGTGTTGAAGAGGTTGTAGTCGGTGAACGCGAAGTACAGGGAGGCGGCCATGGGGCCCGCGGTCAGCAGCAGGAAGCCCGCGATCCACGGGGACATGAACAGGTAGCCGGCGAGGTTGTCCCTGCGGCCCCGGCGCTTGTCGGCGGCCGGCGCCGCAGGCCGGGCCTTCCGGGTCGCGGGCGGGGAGTCCTTGACGAGCGTCACGGGGTGCCCCTCACTGCTGGAAGGCGGTCTCGGACTCGGAGAAGAACTGCTTCACCGCGTCGGAGACCTTGGTCTTGCCCTGCGCCATGTCGCCGCCGATGCGCAGGAAGGCGGCCTCGACGGTGTCGGCCCCGGAGGGGTGCGGGGTGATGGTGCCGAGCACACCGGCCTTCGCGGTGTCCTCCTCGTACCGCGCGATCTCCTTGCCGATGGGGTCGGTCGGCTTGTACGCCGCGTACTGCTCGGTGCCGGCGAGGATGCCGCGGTCGTAGCCCATGATCTTGCCGACCTCGGGGTCGTGGACCATGAAGTCGATGAACTGGGCGACCTCCTTGGGGTGCTCCGTGCGCGAGGAGGCGCTGAGCATCAGGGAGGCGAGGTACTGCCCGGTGTTCTTGCCGTCGGTGGTGGGGATCGGGGCGAGGCCGTACTCGCTGTCGCCCTCCGCCGTGTAGCGGACGGCGAAGTTGTCCCAGGTGAACTCGGAGGCGCCGTGCCCGGCCGCGAGGGAGGACTTGGGCTTGTCCTGCTCGACGACCTTCGGGTCGGTGACGATGCCGGCCTTGATGCGGTTGTAGCCGTCCTGCCACCACTCCGTCAGATCGGCCTGGTCGAAGCCGAGTCCGTCCTGCGTGAAGAACGCCTTGCCGTTCTGGCGGAGGTAGAGGTCGTAGAGGTACATGATGCCGAAGTAGCCGGTGTCTCCGGGGACGCCGGTCTTGTCGTGGATGGTCTTGAGGGCCTTGAAGTAGTCGTCCCAGGTCCAGCCGAACTCGGGTGCGACACCGGCCTTGCGGAACACCTTCTCGTCGATGACCAGCGCCATGGTGTTGGAGCCGACGGGGACACCGAGTTGCTTGCCGTCGACCTGGCCGACCTCGACGACGCCCTCGCGGAAGTTGTCGAGGCTCAGATTCCCCGCTTCGGTCTGCGTCCTGAGGTCGAGCAGAATCCCTCTCTTGTCGTATTTCCGAAGGAAAGTGACGGAGTTTTGGAAAACGTCCGGGGGATTTCCACCGGCGGCCTGCGTCTGGAACTTCTCCCAGAAAGAGACATAGTCCTGGAAGTCCGTCTTCACCTTGATCTTCGGATACTTCTTCTCGAAGAGCTTGATGGATTCGTTGATCCGCTTGGCCCGCTCGTCGGCCCCCCACCAGGAGTAACGGATCGTCACCGTTCCGTCCGCCGAGGCGCCGCCGCCTCCGCAGGCCGCCGTGCCGGCCAGACCGAGCGCGGCCGCGGAGGCCCCCGCCGCCTTCAGGATCGTGCGCCTCTCAACATTCCTGCTGGTTCCCACCGTCAGGCCTCCCCGCGTCTCGTCGCAGCGTTGATGAATCGTTTCAAGTAAGCGCTTGCTGGCACAAGTTACGGAGGGGCCCGGGGTGCGTCAATGAGTCCGGCACACTTTTCTTGCCAGGCACGTCGGCGGAGGTGCCGCGGGGCCGGCGGGGCGGGCGGTGCGCTGACGGCGACGGCGCAGGTGGGGGCGAGTGCGATCGGCCGGCCGAACACCGGCGCGAGGAGACGACCTGCGGACGGGGGACACGGCCTGCGGACAGGGGACGCGGCCTGCGCGCAGTGGAGACGACCTGCGCACGGA
This sequence comes from Streptomyces hamibioticus, assembly GCF_047946815.1. Lineage (NCBI taxonomy): Bacteria > Bacillati > Actinomycetota > Actinomycetes > Kitasatosporales > Streptomycetaceae > Streptomyces > Streptomyces hamibioticus. The sequence goes on along the minus strand of NZ_JBKKQY010000001.1, from coordinate 6,239,698 downwards.
GCGGGCGACCCGTACGCATACGACGGCGGCCCGCCTGCTCTGTCGCAGGCGGGCCGCCGTCTTCGGGTGGGCGATACTGGGTTCGAACCAGTGACCTCTTCGGTGTGAACGAAGCGCTCTCCCACTGAGCTAATCGCCCGGGCGCAGGAAGAACATTACCGCATGTCAGGGGGTGCCCGTGACAGCGGTGGGCCGACCTGCGGCCGGGGCGGCGGCGCGGGCGGCGGCGAGGCTCGCCCGGCCGGATCCGGGCAGGCCGGCGAGCCGCGCCGACCGTCGAGGAGGGCACTGTCCCTGAGCGCCGCACCGGGCACATGAGAGGCCGAAACGGCCGCTTGCGACGACGGTGCACGTCCGCAGGCGGGTGCGGTCCACCACCGGGCGTGAACGGCTGTCGCCCTGAAGGGCGCGGGATGCGCTGCCGGCCGCACCGGCCCACGCCCCAGACGGCGTTTCGGCACGGGGGCCCCGGCCCGCTGGACGGGTGGGCCATCACGGTGCGTGACAGCGCTCGTCGCCGGTGGGGCACGGTACGCGTCCGCCCCGGAGGGGCTCGCGGCCGGCGCAGACCCGTGTCGCCGTGAGCGGGCCCACCGACCACCGGGCGTCACGGGCCGGCGCCTCCGGCGGTCGGGAGGTCGGCACCGGCAACGGCGGGAGAGTCCCTATGGCCCTGGTGAGGCGCCCTGCGGCCTCTCTGGCGGCCTGATGGCCTCCCTGGCGATCTGCGGCTTCCCTGACGGCCTGGGGACCCCTTGACGGCCCGTTGAGGACCTACGGACCACTTGGCGGCCTACGGCCTCACTGGTGGCCTGCGGCTTCCCGAGCGAGGGCGGCGTCGATGGCGATGGCGTGTCGTCGGCGGCGTCGAGGGTGACGGCGAGGAGCGTGTCGCCGGCGGCGTCGAGGGCGGTATCGCCGGTGATGGCGAGGACCGTGGCCGCGGCCCTCGCCGAGCCCCCGGCAACAGCCGGGACGGCCGCCCGGACGACGGGAAGGCGTCCCCCGATCGTCGCAGCCCCCGGCAGTGGCGGCAGCCGTCGGCTCGGCCAAGCCGCGCCGGGCGGGAGCAGGCCCGACGGACGCCTCTCGGGACACCCGAGGGCGCCGGGGAGGCGTCGGCCGACGGGCGCGGGACGACGACGGGCGCACGACACCCGGCGGACGGCCGGCGGACGGCCGGCAGCCGTCGCGCCCGCGGCAGCCCGAAAGGCACGCGGCAAACGGAGCGCCCCTGGTCAGGGAGCGGCTCGGCGCCCGCCCCGGCACCCCGGCGGCGTCACTGGTTCTCGATCTTCCAGGGCATCACGAAGCCGAACTCCCACAGGTAGAACCCGGCGATGACAGCGAAGATCACCAGGCCGACCGCCGTGAGGATCATGTTGCGGCGGCGCACCTTGGGGTCGAGTGCCCGCTGGGCCGCCTCGGTGACCTTGCGCTTGGTCCAGCGCAACACCAGCTGGGCCCAGACGAACTCGGTCGCCCAGATCGCCATGCCGCCGAAGATCACGACCCAGCCCGGCCCGGGCAGCGGCAACATGATGATGCCGGTGATCACGACCGCGAGCCCGATGATGAAGACGCCCACCTGCCAGCTGAGGTGCAGCATGCGGCTGGACTTGATGAATTCCGGCGCCCTGGAGCCGAGTGGCCGCTCGGTCTCCGAGCCGGCCGCACTGGCCGTACCGGTCTCCTTCGACGCCACGGCCACCTCGCCCAGCTTGTCACTCCCCGTGTTCATACGGCCAAACCCTACCCGAGCGAAACGAGTCACCGGAATGGCCGCACCTCGACAACGATCCCTCCGCCGGATGAGTTACGTAAACGCACGCAAAACACTCAGAGGGGTTTACAACGGCACCGTAGGTGGCATGTCGATTTCGCCGACGTGCGAATCCCCGAGCGCACACTGAGCGAAAGGCCCTGGCGCTTATGAACACCACGGTCAGCTGCGAGCTGCACCTGCGCCTCGTTGTGTCGAGCGAGTCCTCCCTGCCTGTCCCCGCAGGCCTGCGGTACGACACGGCCGACCCCTACGCCGTGCACGCCACCTTCCACACCGGAGCCGAGGAGACCGTCGAGTGGGTGTTCGCCCGCGACCTCCTCGCCGAGGGGCTTCACCGTCCCACCGGCACCGGCGACGTCCGTGTCTGGCCGTCGCGCAGCCACGGTCAGGGCGTCGTGTGCATCGCCCTGAGCTCCCCGGAAGGGGAGGCTCTGCTCGAGGCCCCGGCGCGGGCCCTGGAGTCCTTCCTGAAGCGGACCGACGCCGCCGTGCCCCCGGGCACGGAGCACCGGCATTTCGACCTCGACCAGGAGCTCTCGCACATCCTGGCGGAAAGCTAGGGCGAGGGCCCCGCAAGCCGCCCGGCGCCGTCGACTCGGGGTGACGGCTCGGGCCGGGACAACCGCATACGGCACGCACCGGCGCCGTCGCCGCGGATCTCCGCGGGGCGGCGCCGGTGTGCGTGTGGCCACGGGAACCGGGGACGGGCGGCCGGCGTTGTACGGGCATCGGCGAGCGGGCGGCCCTGGCCGGGGCCGCCCTCCGCGAGCGGGAGGCGGAATCGAGGCCGGTACGGCGGCTCCGGGAGCCACTACCATCGGCCAGCATCGGCGGGCGCCCGCCCGACCCCCAGGCCAGGGAGCGAAACGTGCTGATCACCCACGACACCCGGTGCGCCCTCGACACCGTGGTCGATCTGGTGAACACCGCACCGGAGGACGAGTCGACGCCGGACGGGCTGGCGGACGTCGCCGCCCTCGAGGATTTCGTACGAAACCACCAGATCAGCGATGTCGGGGTGCTCTCGGAGCTCGATCTGTCGGCGGTGCGCAAGATCCGCGGGCGCTTCGCCGCGGTCTTCGCCGCACCGGACCCCCGGGCCGCCGCCGGGGTGATCAACGAACTGGTCGCCGCCGCGGGCACCACCCCCCGGCTCACCGACCACGACGGCTACGACTGGCACGTCCACTACTTCGCCCCCGGCGCCTCCGTCGCGGACCACCTGGCCGCCGACTGCGGGATGGCCCTGGCGTTCTTCGTGGTCGCCGGGGAGCGGGAGCGGCTGCGCCGCTGCGAGGCCCCGGACTGCCGGCGGGCCTTCGTCGACCTCTCCCGCAACCGCTCACGGCGGTACTGCGACAGCCGCACCTGCGGCAACCGCCTGCATGTGGCGGCCTACCGCGCGCGCCGCAAGGAGGCCGCGGGCTGACGGCTGCCGTCCGCGGCACCGGACGGCGGGCCCACCGGGGAGACCGGCCCGACGCGCCCCCCGGCGGGTGTCGCCGGGGAACGCGGGTACGGCTCACAGCAACAGCAGATCGTGCAACGAAGCCATGAGCAGCAGACACCCGATCACCGCAAGGAAGATCATCAGCGGTGGCTGGGAAAGGGCGAAGAGGCAGCCGCGCGGCTCGTCCTTGCGCGGCGCGGCGTCGCTCTCTGTCGTGTCCAGCTGTGTCGTGTCCAGCATCTCGCGGGCGATGATGACGCAGTGCGCCCTTCCGGCGCGATCAACACACACCTTGTGCGCCGGAGTTCGCCGCTAACCGCGATCTTCGGTTCGGGTTGTGATCACTTACGGACGGCGGCGGATCCCCTGTGTCCGAACCCGCTGGAACGCTTCAGATGCCGTGCTTCTTGAGGATGGCCTCGATGTCGCTGAAGTCCTCGTCGGCACCCTGCTCGGCCGCGGGCCGGGCCGCCGGCCGGGAAGCGGAGGCGGAGCCGGAGCCCAGGGAGGGCGCCGAGGCCGCCGGGGCGACCGCCTCGCCCTTGGCGGCGGCACGCGCCTGCTTGCGCTCCTTGCGGGTGCCGCCACGCCGGCGCTCCACGGCGCGGGTGGTCAGGAACAGCAGCCAGGAGACACCGAGCACCCCGAAGCCCGCCCAGGCGGTGAGGCTGAAGGCGGTGTCCGCCAGCCACTGCACGACGCCGGTCATCACCAGGCCGAGAGGGATCAGTGCGTAGGCGGCGATGCGGGCCGCCGTGAGGAAGCGCCTGCGGTACGCGGTGATCGCCGCGATGCCCAGGCCCGCCGCGGACACGGCGGAGCAGACGGTCTCGGCAATCATCCGGTCCTCCAGGCTGGGCTCGCTCGGGCAGGGAGTACTTCGTCCCTTCCATCCTGCACCGTCCGGACCCCGTGGGGCCATGCCCGGGCCCGACATCAGGGAGATCTCCGGGTCCGCTCCTTCCCAGGTCCCGGAGGGGCCGTACGCCCCGCGCCGGGCGAGAGGTCCGTTTGGGCCGCCGGAAGCCGGGCTGGGAGACTGTTGTCCATGAGCGACTCCTCCCCCGCCCGTCCCGCCGCCGTCCTCGACGTCTGGTGCGAGCTCCAGTGCCCGGACTGCCGTACCGCCCTGGACGACGTCCGCGCCCTGCGCGCCCGCTACGGCGACCGTCTGGAGGTGCGGCTGCGGCACTTCCCGCTGGACAAGCACAAGCACGCCTTCGCCGCCGCCCAGGCCGCCGAGGAGGCCGTCGCGCAGGGGCGGGGCTGGCCGTACGTGGAGGCCGTGCTCGGCCGGGTCGAGGAGCTGGACCGCGAGGGGGAGGCCCTCCTCGTCGAGACGGCCCGGGAACTGGGTCTCGACGCCGAGGAGTTCGACACGGCGCTGATCGACGGCCGGCACATCCTGATCGTCGACGCCGATCAGGCCGAGGGCAAGGCGATCGGCGTGACCGGCACGCCGACGTACGTCATCGGCGGGGAGCGGCTCGACGGCGGAAAGAGCCAGGAGGGGCTCCGGGAGCGCATCGAGGAGATCGCGGACCGGCTGCTGTCCGGGCCGCAGGCCTGAGCGGCGGCGCGACTCCCCCGCGGGCCGCTACACCAGCGGCTTGTACAGGCTGTACTGCGTGGTCCGGTAGCCCAGTGACTCGTAGAGCCGCTCGGCCGCGGTGTTGCCGGCGAACACGTTGAGGCCCAGCACACGCCGGCCGGCGGTGATCGCCTGGGCCTCCGCCAGGAGCATCAGGGCGCGGCCGTGCCCCCGGCCGCGGTGCGCCGGGTCGGTCTCGACGTCGAAGACGTAGGCGACCTCGCCGCGCAGCGCCAGCCACAGGGTGCCGACCCGGACGCCCTCGTGCTCCAGCACGCTGAAGAGCATGTCCCGGGTGGCCGCGCCGTCCGGCAGGAGCGTCTCGCGGTCCCGCCGGGCCTTGGCCCGGGCCTCGGCCTCGGGCACGCCCCGGTCGGTCCAGGTGCGCACGTACTGCTCGGACTCGTGGGCCTCCCACGCGTCGAACTCCGCCGCCGTCATGGGCCGCGGCCCGCTGCCCGCCGGCAGTGCGGGCGGGGTGCCGTCGAGCGGTTTCTCCATACGGCGGTTGCGCAGGACGTAGCCGAGCATCCCGGCCAGCCGGAGCGCCGCCTCCGCCTCGGCGGGGACGGTCGTCTCGATCTGCCGGCAGCCCCAGCCCCGGGCCACCTCCTCCGCCGCCAGCGCGGCGACCGTGCCCCGGCCGCGCCGGCGATCGGGTTCGTCGATGCGCAGGTGCAGGACACGGGCCACGGAGTCGCCGAGGGCGGGCGAGGTGCCGAGATGTATCGCACCGACGGGACGGCTGTTCACGCACACCTGGTAGCGCCGTGAACGCGTCCCGTCGGCCGCGCGCTGAAGCGGCTCGGTCGGCCGCAGGGTCGTGGTCATCAAGGGGTTTCTACCCGGCGGCGGGCCGGGCGTCAGCCTGATTTCCCGGTCTTGGTGGGGCCCCTTCCGGCGATCAGGGGTCCAGGTCGTCGCCGGACCGCTCCTCGAAGATCCGCATGGCCTTGGCCGTCACCGGACCCGGCACGCCCGGCAGTTCGCGGTCGTCGACCCGGTGCACGGCCTGCACGTCCCGCAGCGTCGAGGTCAGGAAGACCTCGTCGGCCCGCTCCAGGACGTCCAGCGGCAGGTCGGTCTCCCTGGCGCCCGTCCACTCCACGGTCAGGGCACGGGTGATGCCCGCCAGGCAGCCGGAGGCGAGCGGCGGGGTGTGGATCTCGCCGTCGACGACGACGAAGACGTTCGACCCGGTCCCCTCGCACAGCTGTCCCACGGTGTTGCCGAACAGCGCCTCCGAGGCACCGCGTTCATGGGCCCGGGCGAGGGCGACGACGTTCTCGGCGTAGGAGGTCGTCTTCAGGCCCGTCAGCGCCCCGCGCTCGTTGCGGGCCCAGGGGACGGTGATCACGGCCGTGGAGTCGGGGCGACGGGCGGTCTCGCCGATGGCGACCACGAGGGTCGGCCCGTGCTCGCCGCGGTCGGAGCCGAGCGGGCCGTGGCCGCCGGTGTAGGTGATGCGCAGCCGGCCGAGCGGCATGGGGTTGGCCGCCAGCACGGCGTCGCAGGCACGGCGGACCTCGTCGAGGTCGGGGTCGGGCAGTCCGAGCCCGCGGGCGGAGCGGGCCAGCCGGTCGAGGTGCCGGGTCAGCGCGAACGGCTTGCCGTCCCGTGCCTTCACGGTCTCGAAGATGCCGTCGCCCACCGTCAGGCCGTGATCGAAGACGGAGACCCGGGCTGCGTCGATGTCCCGCAACCCGCCGTCGAACCAGATCCTCACGTCGGTATTCCCTCTCCACTCACCTCGTAGGCCCCCGACGCTACCGCGAGCAGCCGCGACGCCTTCAGTTCCGTCTCCCGCCACTCCCCCTCGGGGTCGGAGCCCCAGGTGATGCCGGCGCCGGTGCCGAAGCGCAGCAGGGCGCCGTCCCCGGCGGTGCGGTCGACCCAGAAGGTACGGATGCCGACGGCCAGCTCTCCGACGCCCCGGTCGGCGTCGACCCAGCCGATGCCGCCGCAGTACGGCCCCCGGGGCGCCGTCTCCAGCGCGTCGATGATCCGCAGGGCGCTGGATTTGGGGGCGCCGGTGACCGACCCGGGCGGGAAGGCGGCGCCGAACAGCTCGGGCCACCCCGCCCCGTCCCGCAGTGCGCCGCGCACCGTCGACACCAGGTGGACCAGCCCCGGGTGCTTCTCGACGACGCACAGGTCGGGCACCGTCACCGAGCCCGTGGCACAGACGCGCCCGATGTCGTTGCGGACCAGGTCCACGATCATGACGTTCTCGGCGTAGTCCTTCTCCAGGAGATCCGCCTCGGTGCGCCCCGTGCCCTTGATCGGCCCCGACTCGACGACCCGGCCGTCGCGGCGCAGGAACAGTTCTGGGGACGCGGTGGCCGTCTCCACCCCGTGGTCCGGCAGCCGAATCGTTCCGGCGTACGGCGCCGGGTTGCCGCGGGCCAGCAGAGCGGTCAGGGCGTCCACGTCGGCGTCGGACGGTACGGGCGCCGACAGCACGCGGCAGAGGTTGGCCTGGTAGACCTCGCCGGCCGCTATGTGCTCACGGATGCGCCGCACGGCCGCCGTGTACGCTTCGCGGTCCAGCGACGACGTCCAGTCACCGACGTCCGGCCCTCGCCACCGGCCCGGCACCGGAGCCGGAACCGGTTCCTCGCGTACGTCCGAGAAGCGGGCGCAGGTCAGACGCCCCTCGAAGTCCGCGGCCACGGCCCAGAAGCCGCTGGAGTCGAGGGCCGCGGGGTCGCTGGTCACATCGCGGAGACCGGTGGCCAGAAGGTCTCCGAACCGGGCGAGAGGAAGCAGGTCGTGCACGCCGTCGAGTCTATGACCGGTGTCGCGGAGGTGACCCGAACGTGTCCTTCCGGACGCCTTGACCAGGTCGGCGGCGGGAGGCAGTGCAGCACGCTGCACAAACGCGTTTTTGTACTGGCCCGGGAATCCGCTAGAGTTCAACACGTCGCCGGGACGCGGAAGCGAACCGAACCGACAGGCGGACGTAGCTCAGTTGGTAGAGCGCAACCTTGCCAAGGTTGAGGTCGCGAGTTCGAGCCTCGTCGTCCGCTCGAAGGAAGAGGGGGATCTCCGGGTCCCCTGCACTCCTGGTGGAGTGGCCGAGAGGCGAGGCAACGGCCTGCAAAGCCGTCTACACGGGTTCAAATCCCGTCTCCACCTCCAAGGACGATTAGCTCAGCGGGAGAGCGCTTCCCTGACACGGAAGAGGTCACTGGTTCAATCCCAGTATCGTCCACTGGTCCGCAAGGACCTTGATCCATGAGGGTCCCCGCGCGATTAGCTCAGCGGGAGAGCGCTTCCCTGACACGGAAGAGGTCACTGGTTCAATCCCAGTATCGCGCACGATCCGTGGTCGGCTGGTCACGGTCCCGAGGACGATTAGCTCAGCGGGAGAGCGCTTCCCTGACACGGAAGAGGTCACTGGTTCAATCCCAGTATCGTCCACAGCCCGAAGCCCCTGGCCGTCTCGTACGGCCGGGGGCTTCGTCGTGCGGTGGTCCGAGGGCGAGCGAGGCCGACGCGGCGATGACGGCACGGCAATGGATGACGGCACAGCGATGCCGGCGCAGCTCCCCAGCTGCGCCGGCATCTGTGCCGTCCGCCGCACCCCCGTCCCCACGGGGTTTCATGGATGGATGTCCCCGCCCGGACCGCTCTTCCGGGCCTGGGGTCGCCGCTCAGCGCCCCAGCACCACACCCACGGACGACGCCTGTTCGGTCACTGTCTCCCACCCGTCGAAGACGAGGAGGAGCAGGACCGCCAGGGGAAGGGCCATCAGCGTCGCCACCAGCGGGTGGCGGCGGCCCTGGCGGCGGGCGCGGAGCGGGGCGGCGTACACCCTGCGCTCCCGCATGCGGACCAGCGTCCGCAGTGCCGTCTGGGCCATGGCCCCTCTCCTGACCGTTCGGTTGCGTGTGTCGTCGGCAGCGGCGGGTGTCTGACCTCGGGGGACGAGTGCTCCACCCGCCGCTTGACCCCAAATCTAGGTGTCCGGCCCGCCCGGGGCGTCATGCCCGCGTACCGATTGCCGGGCCTCCCGGAGGATGAGCCATGCCGCACGGCGTACTCCCCTGGGTGGAGACGGGGGCCTAGGTCTCGGGGTCTTCCCGGAGGGGCCCTCCCGCACGCCCCGCCCGCTCCGAGCCGTCCTCCCTGGGAACCGGCTGCTCGACCAGGGCCAGCACGCGGTTCGCCATGAAGCGTGCCGTACGCACGACGGCCCCGGTGCGGGTGACTTCGCTCACTTCGACCACCCCGCGCCGCACCGCCGTCTCCACCCGGCGCCCCGCCCTGCTCGCCACCACCTCGTACGTCCGTGTCGTGTCCCCGGCGTCCACGACTATCTCCACCCGGTCACCCTTCATCGGCCCAATCCCCCTTCCGCGGCGGATGGTTGAGTCGATCATCGACCTCAACCGGCCCCGCTCTCCCCGCCGCTGACCACCTTTCAAGTCTCCCACCCGCCACTGACAATCGACCGGGCCGAGAGGGCGCGGCCTCTGCGCGCAGGCGGCCGTGGAAACGTAAGCTGTGGCACGTCACAGGGACCGGGCAGCGGGGATGAACATGGCGATGATGCGCCTGAGGCGCGAGGACCCGCGCGTCGTCGGCTCGTTCAGGCTTCACAGGCGGCTCGGCGCGGGTGGAATGGGCGTGGTCTACCTGGGCTCCGACAAGAAGGGGCAGCGGGTCGCGCTGAAGGTCATCCGGCCGGACCTGGCGGAGGACCAGGAGTTCCGCTCGCGTTTCGCCCGTGAGGTCTCGGCGGCACGGCGGATCAGAGGCGGCTGCACCGCACGGCTGGTGGCGGCGGACCTGGAGGCGGACCGCCCGTGGTTCGCCACGCAGTACGTGCCCGGCCCCTCGCTGCACGACAAGGTCGCCGACGAGGGCCCGCTCGGCGCGGCCGACGTCGCCGCCGTCGGCGCCGCCCTCTCCGAGGGCCTGGTCGCCGTGCACGAGGCCGGTGTGGTGCACCGCGACCTCAAGCCGTCCAACATCCTGCTCTCCCCCAAGGGCCCGCGGATCATCGACTTCGGCATCGCCTGGGCCACGGGCGCCTCGACCCTCACCCACGTCGGAACGGCGGTGGGCTCCCCCGGGTTCCTCGCCCCCGAGCAGGTGCGCGGCGCGGCGGTCACCCCGGCCACGGACGTGTTCTCCCTCGGCGCCACCCTGGCGTACGCCTCGATGGGCGACTCGCCCTTCGGTCACGGCAGTTCCGAGGTGATGCTGTACCGCGTGGTGCACGAGGAGCCGCAGCTGCACGGCGTCCCGGACGCCCTCGCCCCGCTCGTCCAGGCCTGCCTGGCCAAGGATCCCGAGGAGCGGCCCAGCACCCTCCAGCTGTCGCTGCGCCTGAAGGAGATCGCGGCCCGCGAGGCCCAGGGCCTGGGGCTCACCGACGTACGCCCGCCCGCGCCGCGCGGTGCGGAGTCGGACCGGGCCGCCGGGCGGCTCGCGGACACCTACCCGGAGCGCGCGCACCGGCGCCACCAGGGTGGGCCGGGCGGGCTCGGCACCCCCGCACCACGCCGCCCCGCCGACCCGCGCGGCTCCGACCCGCGCGGTTCCGACCCGCGTGGTTCCGGGCCGGGACGCGCCGGCGCAGGCGGTGGCACGCCCGAGCGGGGCACGCCGTCCTCGCGCGGTGCCGCCCCGTCGCGCGGCGCCACGCCGTCACGGAGCGGTGGCGGTGCCTCCCGCGGCAGCGGTTCGGGGCCGCGTTCCGGTGCGCGGCCGACGCCCGCGGCACGCCGCAACACCGGCGGCACCAGCACCACCGGCCGGAACACCCGCCCCGGCAGCGGCGGTCGGCCGACGCCGTCGCGCGGTGCAGGCGGGCGTCCGGCGCCGCGGCCCACGGGGACCGGGCGACGGCCCGCCAACCCCCGGCTGCTGCGTCAGCGGCTGTTCGTCTTCGTCGTGGTGACGATCCTGGTCGCGCTCGGCATCGCCGTGGCGCAGGGCTGCCAGGGCCCCGCGCGCGGACTCGGCGCCCACGGGGACGGCGTACAGAGGGCCGTGGGAACCGAGCAGCAGCGGGCTCCCGTCGGTCAGGCCGTGGGACGTCCCGTCGCCACCGCGTAGAACGCGACGGCCGCCGCCGCGCCGACGTTGAGCGAGTCGACGCCGTGCGCCATGGGGATGCGCACCCACTCGTCGGCGGCGCTCAGGGCCCGGGCGGACAGGCCCTCTCCCTCCGCGCCGAGCATCAGCGCCACCCGGTCCATACGGTGCGGGGCGGCCTCGTCGAGAGTTCTGGCCTTGGCGTCGGGGGTGAGGGCGAGCAGCGTGAAGCCGGCCTCCCGGACGGCTTCCAGGCTCTTGGGCCAGCTGTCCAGACGGGCGTACGGCACGGAGAAGACGGCGCCCATCGAGACCTTCACGCTGCGCCGGTACAGCGGGTCGGCGCAGTCCGGGGAGAGCAGGACCGCGTCCATGCCGAGGGCGGCGGCGGAGCGGAAGATCGCGCCGATGTTGGTGTGGTCGTTGACCGATTCCAGCACCGCCACGCGCCGGGCGGTGTGCAGCAGGCCGGCCGCCGTGGGCAGCGGCTTGCGCTGCATGGAGGCGAGCGCGCCGCGGTGCACGTGGTAGCCGGTGACCCGCTCGGCGAGTTCCGGGCTGACCGCGTACACGGGGGCGGACAGTTCGTCGATGACGTCGCGCATGACGTCGACCCACTTGGCCGAGAGCAGCATGGACCGCATCTCGTAGCCCGCTTCCCCGGCCCGCCGGATGACCTTCTCGCCCTCGGCGATGAACAGGCCCTCGGCGGGTTCGCGCCTGCGGCGCAGTTCGACGTCGGTCAGGCCCGTGTAGTCGCGCAGGCGCGGGTCGTCGGGGTCCTCGACGGTGATGAGATCGGCCACAGGGTGATACTGCCTTGTCGCGGGGGCGGTGCGAGCGGTTCGGACCGCACCGGGGTTACCAGGGACTACGAGGGGTTGTCAGGCGTTGTCAAGCGTGTCAGGGGTCACGCGAGGCCGCGCGGGCCCACGCCGACCACCTCGCCGACGACGATGACGGCCGGGGGCTTGACCTCCTCGGCCACGACCGTCTCGGCGACGGTCGCCAGGGTCGCGTCGACCCGGCGCTGGGCGGCGGTGGTGCCCTCCTGGACCAGGGCGACCGGGGTGTCCGGGGACTTGCCGTGCGCGACCAGCGTCTCGGCGATCTTCCCGATCTTGTCGACGCCCATGAGGATCACCAGCGTGCCGGTCAGCTTGGCCAGCGACGGCCAGTCGACCAGCGAGCGCTCGTCGTCGGGGGCGACATGGCCGCTGACCACCGTGAACTCGTGGGCGACCCCACGGTGGGTGACCGGGATGCCGGCCGCGCCCGGCACCGAGATGGAGCTGGAGATGCCGGGGACCACCGTGCAGGCAATGCCCGCCTCGGCGAGCGCCTGCGCCTCCTCCATGCCGCGACCGAAGACGAACGGGTCGCCGCCCTTCAGCCGTACGACGGACTTGCCCTGCTTGGCGTGCTCGATCAGCGCGTTGTTGATGGCCTCCTGCGCCATGAACCGGCCGTACGGGATCTTCGCCGCGTCGATCACCTCGACGTGCGGCGGCAGCTCGGCGAGCAGGTCGCGCGGGCCGAGGCGGTCGGCGATGACCACGTCGGCCTCGGCGAGCAGCCGGCGCCCGCGGACCGTGATCAGGTCCGGGTCGCCGGGGCCGCCGCCGACCAGGGCGACACCCGCCGTACGGGTGCGGTGGTGCGGGGCGACGAGGGTGCCGTCACGCAGGCCCTCGACGACCGCGTCGCGGATGGCGGCGGTGTGGCGGGGGTCCCGGCCGCGCGCGTTGCTGGTGAGGACGGCGACGGTCACGCCCTCGCTGGTGCCGGTGGCGGGGGTCCAGGCCGTGGCCTGGTCGGCGTCGTCGGAGCGGACGCACCACACGCGGTGGCGTTCGGCCTCGGCGGAGGCGGCGCGGTTGGCCTCCGGGTCGCTGGTGGCGATCAGGGCGTACCAGGCGTCCGCGAGGTCGCCGTCCGCGTACGGGCGCCGCTCCCAGGCGATCTCGCCCGCGTCCGCCATCGCCTCGACGGAGGGGGTGGCCCCGGGGGAGACGAGGACGATGTCGGCGCCGGCCGCGATGAGGGCCGGGAGGCGGCGCTGGGCGACCTGACCGCCGCCGAGGACGACCACGCGACGGCCGGTGAGGCGGAGGCCTACGGGGTAGGCGGGATGTTCGGCCATGAGGGTGCGGCTCCTCTTGGGGCGGCGGTGCGGTGGCGCTGACGTGCGGATTTTAAGGCGCGGTGGGTCCGCGGGGCACAGCTGGTCCGGTGGTTGGACTTCGCTGCCGGGTGCGGGCTCGCGGTGGTTGTGCGCCGGGCACCGGCGTACCGGCGACGGTTTCCGGAGCTGCCCTGCAGGCGGTCCCGCAGCTGCCTTGCGGCTACTTCTCGGTCACCCCCGCCGAGTCGAACGTCGCCACCTCGTGCATGGCCCGGGCCGTGCTCTGCACCATCGGCAGGGCCAGCAGCGCGCCAGTGCCCTCGCCGAGGCGGAGGTCGAGGTCGACCAGGGGGCGCAGGCCCAGCTTGTTGAGCGCGGCGACATGGCCCGGCTCGGCGCTGCGGTGGCCCGCGATACAGGCGGCCAGCACCTCGGGGGCGATCGCGCGGGCGACGAGCGCGGCGGCGCCTGCGCTGACGCCGTCCAGGATCACCGGCGTCCGCAGGGAGGCACCGCCGAGCAGCAGGCCGACCATGGCGGCGTGCTCCAGACCGCCGATCGCGGAGAGCACGCCGATGGGGTCGGCCGGGTCGGGCTGGTGCACCTCGATCGCGCGGCGCACGACCTCGGTCTTGCGGGCGAGGGTCTCGTCGTTGATGCCGGTGCCGCGGCCGGTGACCTCCGCCGGGTCGGCGCCGGTGAAGACGGAGATCAGCGCGGCCGACGCGGTGGTGTTGGCGATGCCCATCTCGCCGGTGAGCAACGCCTTGTTGCCGGCGGCGACCAGGTCGCGGGCGGTCTCGATGCCGACCTCGATGGCCTGCTTGACCTCCTCGCGGGTCATCGCGGGCCCGGCGGTCATGTCGGCCGTGCCCGCGCGGACCTTGCGGGGCAGCAGGCCCGGGGTGGCGGGCAGGTCGGTGGCGACACCGACGTCCACGACGCAGACCTCGGCGCCCACCTGGGTCGCGAAGGCGTTGCAGACCGCTCCCCCGCCGAGGAAGTTGGCGACCATCTGGCCGGTGACCTCCTGCGGCCAGGGCGTGACGCCCTGGGCGTGCACCCCGTGGTCGCCGGCGAAGATCGCGACGGCGGCGGGCTCGGGGATCGGCGGCGGGCACTGCCGGGACAGGCCGGACAGCTGCGCGGAGATGATCTCCAGCATGCCGAGCGCGCCAGCCGGCTTGGTCATGCGCTTCTGGCGCTCCCAGGCCTCACCGAGGGCCTTGGCGTCGAGCGGGCGGATCTGGGCGACGGTCTCGGCGAGCAGGTCGTGGGGTTCCTCTCCGGGCAGGGCGCGGCGGCCGTAGGTCTCCTCGTGCACCACCCAGGACAGCGGGCGGCGCTTGGACCAGCCGGCCTGCATCAGCTCGGGCTCGTCCGGGAACTCGTCGACGTAGCCGACGCACAGGTAGGCGACGACCTCCAGGTGCTCGGGCAGGCCGAGGGCGCGGACCATCTCGCGCTCGTCGAAGAAGCTGACCCAGCCGACGCCGAGGCCCTCGGCACGGGCGGCGAGCCAGAGGTTCTCGACGGCCAGCGCGGAGGAGTACGGCGCCATCTGCGGCTGCGTGTGGCGGCCGAGGGTGTGCCGGCCGCCGCGGGTCGGGTCGGCGGTGACGACGATGTTGACCGGGGTGTCGAGGATGGCCTCGATCTTCAGTTCCTTGAACTGCTTGGCCCGGCCCTTGGGCAGCGACTTGGCGTACGCCTCGCGCTGTCGCGTCGCCAGTTCGTGCATCGCGCGCCGGGTGTCGGCGGAGCGGATGACGACGAAGTCCCAGGGCTGCGAGTGGCCGACCGACGGGGCCGTGTGGGCGGCCTCCAGGACGCGGAGCAGCACCTCGTGCGGGATGGGGTCGCTGCGGAAGCCGTTGCGGATGTCCCGGCGTTCGCGCATGACCTTCAGGACGGCCTCGCGCTCGGCGTCGTCGTAGGCGGGGGCGGCCGGGCCGGTGGACTGCCGTACCTCGGCCACCGGCTGCTGCGCCTCCCGCGCCGCCTGCTCCTCCTGCGCTTCCGGCTCCTCCTGATCGGCGTCCCGGGTGTCCAGGTCGTCCGCGCTCTGCGCGAGTTCGGGGCTCTGCTCGGACTCGGCCTCGCGCGGGGCCGGTACCGCGGCGTCCGTCTCCGGCTCCGCGGGCACGGTGAGGGCCTGCGGGGGCGTCGGTGCGAGCTGCGGAGTGGTGGGCACCTGGCCCTCGACCGGCACGAACTGGCCGAGGCTCGCGTCCGGGTGGGGCACCGGGCCGGGGCCGACGGGCACCTCGGCCGGGGTGTGGACGGGTGCGTCGGCGGGGGCGTCGGCGGGTCCGGCGGGCGCCTCGGCGACGGCGGGCTGCGCGGACTCGACCGGCTCGACCGGCGCGACCGGTTCCGCAGAGGCGGCGGGCTCGGCGGGCACCTCCGCCGGGGCGCCCTGGTCGGCCTGCTGGACCGCGGGCTGCGGACCGGGGGCCTGCGGTACGTCGGTGGCGGCGGCCCCGGGGTGAGCCTGCGCGTCCGGCGCCGACTGGGGGCCCTGGGCCGGCTGCGTCTCCGGGTGGGGGTGCGTGCCCTCCTCCGGTGCGACGGGTCCGGGCCCGACGGGTTCCGGTGCGACGGCTTCCGGTACGACGGGTTCCGGTACGACGGGTTCCGGTACGACGGGTTCCGGTACGACGGCTTCGGGCTGGTCGGCGGCGACCTGCTGCGCGGCGGCCTCCTCGCCCACGGCCTCGACGCCGGGTGCCTCGACGGCCGGAGCGGGGCCGGGCGCGGGCTCGGGCGCGTCGGAGGGCTGCTCCATGGCGGGAGCGGCGGCGACGGCCTGCTGCTCCGCGTCCTCCGGGGCCCCCTGTGGTGCCGGGGGCTCGACCGTCTCCGCGGTCTCAACCGCCTCGGGAGCTTGCGGAGTCTCCGGTACCCGGGACTCCGCCGCGTAGGGCTCCGCCTCCTGGGGCGCCCCCGCCTCCGGGGCGGGCCCGGCGGCAGGGGTGGCCTCGGGGACGGCCGGGGCCTGCACCGGCGGGGCGGAGTCAGCGGGGTCGCCGGAGTCGTTGCCGGAGTCATCGGGACCGCCGGGACCCGCGGCGTCCCCGGTGACACCGTCGCCACGCGCGTCCGCCGGTGCCCCGCCCGTCGCCGCGACCGCCTCCGTCGCCACGCGGGCCACCACCGCCTCGGCGGCGCCCCCGGCGTCGGGGGTGTGTTCCGGAGTCGGGACAACCGTTTCCGCTGGCTCCGCCGCGGCGCTCGTCGGCTCCTGCGTCGGCGCGGGCGCCGGCGCGCCCCAGGGAGCCGCTCCCTGCGGGGGCATGGCGGCGGCCTGCGGTGCGTCGAGGTATTCGGGGGCGGGCGCGGGCGCGGGGGCGCCGGACTGGCGCGACGGCGCGGCGGCCGGGCCGCGGTCGGCGAGGGAGCGGACCGGGCTCGCCGCGGTGCTGGGGATCGGCGGTCCGAGGTGCAGCGGCCTGCGCGGCGGCACGGCCGGGGCCGGCTCCTGCGCCTGAGCCTGGAGCTGAGCGTGGTCCGGAGCCTGGTCCGGCAGGCGGACACCGCCGAGGTCGACCGAGCCGCTGTCCCGGCCGGACACCTCGTGCGGGCCCGGCTCGTACACGGGCTCGACGGCCGGCTCGGGCACGGCCTCGACGACCGGTTCGGGCGCAGGCGGCGCGACCTCGTTGCCCCAGGCGCCCTGGGCACCGGGCAGCAGCAACAGGTCGTCGTCCTCGGCGGTGTCGTCGGAGAGGTAGGCGTACGCGTCGGGCGCGGGAGCGCCCGGCTGCTCACCCATGCCTGCGTTCTCCGGCAGTCCCTCGCCCGGGACCTGGCCGGTGTCGGTCATGCGTACCCCTCGCCCAATCGGTTAGTGCTTCCTACGACCAGCTCACCCGGAACGGCGCACCGACCGCCCCCGCAGTGAAGAACGAGCGTGCGTGCCCAGCGGCACGAACGACGCGCCGGAAAAGGCGACAAAGCCACTGAGTGGCATTCTCGCGGTCGTTCGCCCGCCACGACAGCTCGATCCGCGACGGTCCGCTGTGGACTGCGCCACGTTGCGCGTCCTCAGGTTCTGCCGTACCACACTCGCCCCGAAACAGGTGGGCTTTTTTGGACATTGACCGACGAAGCGCCGGATGCCCGAGTGCGGTACAACGATCGGCCAGCCTACCGCGCGCGGTACGACAACCTGATCACGGGGCGCGGTCCGGCATGACCCCGCTGAGCAGGAACGCGACGCTCCGTTCCGTCTCCGTCCAGGCCCGGGTGTCCAGGCCGACGGACTGGAGCAGGGCGCACTCGACGCGGTAGCCGTGCTCCGTCAGGTCCCGGCCCACGAGTTCGGCCGCGTCCCGGGTGGCGGCGTGGGCGACGATGCGCTGCGGGCGGCGGTCGGCGACCGCGGAGACGACGGCGGCGCCCCCGCCGCCGACCCGGACGACGTCGGGCTCGGGGAGGTTCTCCAGCACGTGCGGGGCGGTGCCGTGCACCACCTGGAGCTGGACGCCGTGGCGGCGGGCGGTGGACTCGGTGCGGGCGCAGGCGGCCGCGTCCCGGTCGACGGCGAGGACGGCGGCACCTGCGCGAGCGGCCTCGGTGGCGAAGGCGCCGTTGCCGCAGCCGATGTCCCACACGAGGTCGCCGGTGCGCGGGCCGAGCCGGGCGAGCTGGGCGGTGCGGAGCAGGTCCGTCTCGCCCTCGCCGAGGCCGCCGCCGTACGCCTCGGCGGGCAGCGACCAGCCGCGCGGTCCGGCGGCGGGGTCGCGGCCGGCGATCCAGCCGCCGCCGTCGCCCGTGCCGCCCTGCCCGACGGAGCCGCCGACGACGATGACGACGTTGGGGTCGCGCCAGGTGTGGTCGGCGGCCTTCTCCGAGGTCACCACGGTGACCTGTTCGCGTACGGTGCCGAGTTCCTCGCAGATGACGAAGGTGCGGTGGACGCCCTCCAGGAGCAGGCCGAGTTCCGCGGGGCCGGCGCCCGGCGAGGTGAGGACCGCGACCTTGGTGTGAGCCCGGCATACGTTCACCGCGCGCCGCAGGGTGCGGGGGTGGGCGACGACCACATGGGCGTCGTCCCACGGCATGCCGGCCCGGGCGAAGGCGGCGGCGACGGAGGAGACGGCCGGGACGACTTCGACCTCCAGGCCGAACTCGGGCGCGCGCAGGGTGCGTACGACGCCGAAGAAGCCGGGGTCGCCGTCGGCGAGCACGACCGCGGTGCCGCGGTGGGCGGCGATGCGCCGGGCGGCGAGGGCGACGCTGCCGAGGCGGACGCGTTCGGCGGCGGGCGGCACCTCGGGCAGCGCCAGGTGGTGGCCGGCGCCCGCCACCAGGGTGGCGGCGGCGAGGGCGGAACGTGCCGCGGCCGTCAGCGGCGAACCGTCCCAGCCGATCACCGTGACCCGGTCGGCCATCGTTGTCAGTCTCCAGGAGTTTGCGCAGGTCGTTGCGGACAGTGCCCGGGGGCGGGCTCCGTGAGGGTATCCCGTGGCGCCGGGGAGGCGAGCGGCGGTCCGCCGCCCGTACGGCCGCCGCCGGTCAGTTCCAGTCGTCGAACGACGTGAAGCCGCCGGACAGCTGGTCGCCGACGCCTTCCAGGTCCTCGGGCAGCAGGCTCCAGACGATGAGGTCGGTGCGGACGTCGGTCCACTCGCCGCCCTCCGTTCTGGTCCGCACTATCCAGGCGTTGCGCAGGACGCCCTCACTGATGCAGCCGATCTTCTGGGCCACCTGCTGGGAGGCGGTGTTGCCGGCCGCGGTGCGCAGCTCGAGGCGCTCGAACTTCTGGTCGTGGAAGAGCCATTGTGCGGCCGCCAGGGCCGCTTCGGAGGCGTATCCCTCGCCACGCGCCCAGGGTGCGACGACGTAGGCGATCTCGCTGGAGCGGACGCGCCAGTCGGTGTTCCGCAGGTGCACGATGCCGACCAGGCGCTGGGTGAGGAACTCGGTGACCGCGAAGACGATGCCGCGGCCCTCGGTGCGCTCCTCGGGGGCGAGTTCGGTGATCCAGGCCCGGGCGTCGCCCTCGGTGTAGGGGTGCGGGACGGAGGTCCAGGCGGCGACGTGTTCGTCGTTCATCATCTCGGCGAACGCCTCGACGTCCGACTCCTCCAGGGCGCGCAGCACCAACCGCTCCGTGCTGAGGGAGATGTTGGGGAAGGTGCTCGTCATGCGCCACTCCGTAACCTTCGTAAAACCGTCGGCACCCGGTGGGCGCCCACACCGTCGGGTCATGCTGAACTGCCCAGCATGCAGCATGAAAGCACCGGACCGCACCACGGGGTCGGCTCGTGTGGGAGTCGACCCCGTGCGTGTCGGGCGGCCCCGGTCAGAAGGAGGCGATCACGGAGCCGGCGTACTTGTCCTCGATGAACTTCTTCACCTCGGGCGAGGTGAGCAGCTCGGCGAGCTTCTTGACGCGCGGGTCGTCCTCGTTGCCCTCCTTGACCGCGAGCAGGTTGCTGTTCGGGTTGTTCTTGGCGGACTCCAGGACGAGGGCGTCCTCGGACGGCTTGAGGTCGGCCTCGATGGCGTAGTTGCCGTTGACGACCGCGGCGTCGACGTCCTTCAGCAGGCGCGGCGTGGCGGCGGCCTCGACCTCCTTGAACTTCAGGTTCTTGGGGTTCTCGGTGATGTCGGCGGGGGTGGCCGCGTTGCCGACGCCGTCCTTGAGGGCGATGAGCCCGTTGGCGGCGAGCAGTTGCAGGGCGCGGCCCTCGTTCACGGTGTCGTTCGGGACGGCGACGGTCGCGCCGCTCTTCAGGCCGTCGGCCTTCTTCACCGTGTCCGAGTACAGGCCGAGCGGCTCCAGGTGCACGTCGACGACGGACACGATGTGGGTGCCGTTCTTCTTGTTGAAGTCGTCGAGGTACGGCTGGGTCTGGAAGAAGTTGGCGCCCACCGAGCCGTCCTCGGTCGCCGTGTTCGGCGTGACGTAGTCGGTGAATTCCTGGACCTTGAGGTCGAGGCCCGCGTCCTTGGCCAGCTCGTCCCTGACGAAGGTGAGGATCTCGGCGTGCGGGACGGGGCTCGCGGCGACGACCAGCGGGCCGGAGGTGTCGGAGGGGTCGGAGGCGGAGTCCTGGCCGGCACCGCAGGCGGTGAGCCCGAGGGTGAGGGCTCCGGCGGCGAGGACGGTGGTGGCGATCTTGGCGGTGTTACGCACGAAAAGTGCCTTTCCTGGTGGGTGATACGACCCCTTGGTCCAAGGGGCGGGTGGTGCGGCCTGGTCCAAGGCGAGGGCTATGCGACCTTGCCGACGTCGGCCGCCGCGGGGTCCTTGGCCTTGAGCAGCCGCAGCGCCGGCGCGGGGCCCGAGCGGCCGCCGCGGCGGTGCAGGGCGCGGGCGGCGTAGTCGCCGGCGAACTGGATGACGGAGATGGCGATCGCGAGGATCGCGACCGTGACCCACATCAGGCCGGTCTCGAAGCGCTGGTAGCCGTAACGGACGGCGAGGTCGCCGAGGCCGCCGCCGCCGACGGTGCCGGCCATGGCGGAGTAGCCGATGAGGGCGATGACCGTGGTCGTGGTGCTGGCGATCAGGGACGGCAGGGCCTCCGGGACGAGGACCTTGCGGACGATCGTCCAGGTGTTGCCGCCCATCGCCTGGACGGCCTCGACGAGGCCGTGGTCCACCTCGCGGACGGCCGTCTCGACCAGACGCGCGAAGAAGGGAATGCCGCCGATGGCGAGGGGCACGATGGCGGCCGTGCTGCCGATGGTGGTGCCGGTGACCCAGCGGGTGAAGTCCATCAGGGCGACCATCAGGATGATGAACGGCATCGACCGGCCGATGTTCACGATCTGCCCGATCACCTTGTTCACCACGGTGTTCTGAAGCAGGCCGCCCTTGTCGGTGAGGACGAGCAGCACGCCGAGGGGCAGGCCGGCGACGACGGCGATCAGGGTAGACCAGCCGACCATGATCAGTGTCTCGGTACCGGCCTGCTCCAGCAGGGGCTGCATCTCGGACCAGGTCACCGGGCACCTTCCTTCGCCAGTGCGGGCTCGTCGTTCACGACGTCGATCTGGAGGCCCTGCTCGCGCAGGAAGCCGACGGGGACGACGTTGTCCTCGTAGCGGCCGGGCAGTTCGATGCGCATCCGGCCGACCTGGAGGCCGCCGACGGTGTCGATGGCGGCGCCGAGGATCGATATGTCGATGTTGTAGGTGCGGGCCAGCTGGGAGATGACGGGCTGGGTCGCGGCCTCGCCCTGGAAGGTGACGTCGAGGACGGTGCGGTCCGCGCCGGTGGCTTCGCCGCCCACCGGGAAGAGCGCGGCGGCCAGTTCGGAGTCCGGGGTCGCGAGCAGGTCGCTGACGGTGCCGGACTCGACGATGCGTCCCTTCTCCATGAGGGCGGCCGAGTCGCAGATGCTCTTGACGACGTCCATCTCGTGGGTGATGAGCAGGACGGTCAGGCCGAGCTGCCGGTTCAGGTCCCGCAGCAGCTGGAGGATGGAGCGGGTGGTCTCGGGGTCGAGGGCGCTGGTGGCCTCGTCGGAGAGCAGCACCTTGGGGTCGCCGGCCAGCGCGCGGGCGAGGCCGACGCGCTGCTTCTGACCGCCGGAGAGCTGGGTGGGGTAGGCCCCCGCCTTGTCGGCGAGGCCGACCAGGTCGAGCAGCTCCAGGGCCTTGCGGGAGCGTTCCCTCCCGGACTTGCCGAGGATCTCCAGGGGCAGTTCGACGTTGTCCCGCACGGTCCGGGAGGACAGCAGGTTGAAGTGCTGGAAGACCATGCCGATGCGGCTGCGCGCCCGCCGCAGCTCCTTGCCGGCGCGGGGGCCGCGGCCGGCGAGCGCGGTGAGGTCCTGGCCGGCGACGGTGACCGTGCCGGAGGTGGGGCGCTCCAGGAGGTTGATGCAGCGGATGAGCGAGGACTTGCCGGCACCGGACTGGCCGATGACGCCGTACACCTCGCCTTCGCGGACGTGCAGGTCGACACCGTCGAGGGCGGCGACCGCGCGGCCGCGCGAGCGGTCGGCCCCATAGATCTTGGTGAGGCCCGATGTGGTGATCACGTGGGTTTCCGTCACTGTCGAGTGCGCGGGCGGGGGTGTGCCCGGCACGGGTGCTTTCGGTCAGGGACGCGGCACGGTTCTCGCGGGGGCGGGTGGAACCGGGGAGAAACGTGTGCGCTGGGCAGGGGGCTCAGTCGCCTGCGCTCGGCGCGGCGGCGGACATGAGCGGGCGCTCGCTTCGGGGCGCGAGGCTCAAGTGGTGCAGGGGCCCTCTAGAAGGCACACATTCGGCACATACGGCGCGAACGACACAGACAACGAGCACCGGGCGTCATGGACGCCTCGGTCGCAGGGGTGCGGTCGCTCGACATGGTCATACGATCAGTAAAGCAGACGTCTGCCTCCGATCGGACACCGCGTCCGGATGCTGGACGGACGTGGACAGCACGTGGACGGCGCGTGAATCGGGAGGTACCGGCCGGGCGCGAACAGCGGCCTCCGGACCCCGTCGACGACCGGTGACGACGGCGCCGAGCGGCCCTCGGCACCGGGGCGGCGACGATCGGCCCGGCCGGGCGGAGTGTGGCCGACGCCACGGTGGCGGGCACTGCCCGGGGCCGACGGCATCGGTCCGTTTCCGCCGTAATAGGCTCGCCGCCATGCTTGACGTGCTGACGCTGGCGACCGGTGTCGCCGCGCTGCTGCTCGCCGCGTGGTGCGGCTGGGCCGCCCATCGTGACCAGCCGACGAAGGACTGGCACTTCATCGGCATGGGCGTGGTGACGCTGCTGGCCCTCGTCCAGTTGGTGGCCGGGATCGTGCTGCTGGCGCGCGGGCAGGAGCCGGAGCAGGGCACGACCATCTTCGTGGCGTATCTGCTGGGCGCCTTCGCCTGCGTTCCGGCGGCCGGCTTCATGTCGCTGGCCGAGCGCACCCGCTGGGGCTCGGTCACGGTGGCCGCCGGCGGCTTCGTCCTCGCCGTCCTCGAGGTCCGGCTGTATGACATCTGGGGAGGCTGAAGTGGCGGCGACGCAGGACGGGAAGTCCCGGGCGCGGCTGATCAACGGGCCCGGTGTGCTGCTGGTGTGGCTGTACGGGGTGATGGTGGTCGGTGCCGTGTCGCGGTCGGCGTACCAGATCGCGACCGAGTTCGACCGGGCGCCGCTGGCCTATGCGCTGTCGGCCGTCGCGGGGGTGGTCTACGGCTTCATCACGTACACGTTGGTGCGCGGCGGGGAGACGGCTCGGCGTGCGGCGCTGGTGTGCTGCGTCGCGGAGCTGGTGGGGGTGCTGACGGTCGGCACGTGGACGTTGGCCGATCCGTCCGCGTTCCCCGACGCGACCGTGTGGTCGGACTACGGGATGGGCTACTTGTTCATCCCCGTGCTGCTGCCCCTGTCGGCGATCTACTGGCTGCGGCGGGCATGGGGGCGGCAAGGGACTGCCACCCGATGAGGTGACCGGCCGGCGGCCTCGCCGTCGGAGCGGGGTGCGCCCCCGCGGCGAAGCCGCAGGCCGAGGCGGCCCCCGCGCCCCTGCCCGGCGTGCTCAGGCCGTCGCCGCGTAAGCGCCCGCCTGCTTCTCCAGGACGATCATCGGGACCCCGTCGGCGCCCTGGGCCGTGCCCACGGCCTGGTAACCGACGCGGCGGTACAGGCGGAGGCTGCTCTCGCTGCGGTGACCGGTGTGCAGGCGGAAGCGGGTGGCGCCGTGCCGCTCGGCGAGGGCCGACTCGGCCGCCTTCAGCAGACGGGCGCCGATGCCGTGCCCCTGGAGGCGGGGGTGGACGCAGAGCTTGTCGATCGACGCGGAGCCGTCCTCGGCCACATGGCCGCGCACCGAGCCGACGACCTCCTCTCCGAGGCGCGCGACGAACACGCAGTCCGCGGCGACCTCCTGGCGGACGGAGTCGAGGGGCTGGACGAGCGGGTCGATGCGGTAGTTGCCGTACAGCGCCGCCTCGCTCTGGAAGCAGAGGTACTGCAGCCGGAAGATCTGCTCGGCATCCTGGTCGGCCGCCGCCGAGATGGTCACGCTCATGCCCATGTGCGCATGCCTCCCGCTCATCTGATCGCCTGTCGTCCCTCACTCCTATCCCCCTCGTCAGCGAGCCGCAACCTCCGGCGTCAGCAATCGACGCAGACATCCCAGACATCGGGAGCGTTCCGGTCCAAGACTCCCCTGTGAGATACCCAACTCCCCCGCGATTTCCCGGTATGTCAGGTCCCTCGGCGACAGCAGCGCCTCCATCAGCCGGGGGCAGCGGCCGGGGAGCCGGGAGACGGCGTCGCGCAGGGCACGGCGGCGGGCGGCGGCGAGGGCGAGCTGCTCGGGCTCACGGTCGGCGGCGGCGACGGGCTCCCTCTCGTACGGCCGTTCGGCCCTGGCGGTGCGGCGGGTGCGGCGGACCTCGATGCGGACGGCGCTGCGCAGCCAGCGGTGCGGATCGCGGGGCGGGCCGTCGGCCTCCAGGCGCTCCAGGAGGCGGAGCCAGACCGCCTGCTCCAGGTCGCCGGGCTCGGCCCCGGTCGCATATGCCTCCGCGGAGGCCTCGGCGGTGAGCAGCGGGCGCAGGGCGGTGACCAGGTCGTGCGTCATATGCAGTGCGACGCGGCCGCCCGGGCGGTGGTTGCCCCGGGCGGCCGAACGTCACCCCAACCGGGGCCTCGGTGCTCAGCCGTTGACGAAGTCCTCGCGGGCCAGCAGGCCGGTGTCCGGGTGGTCGGTGAAGACGCCGTCGATGCCGGTGGCGAAGTAGGCGCGGTAGGCGCCGAAGACGTCACCGTAGGCGTCCGCCCCGCCGCCCCTGCGGAAGTCGGCGGGCAGGAACGGGTTCTCGTTGCGCAGCGTGTAGGGGTGCAGGATCAGGCCCGCGCGGTGGGCGTCGCGGACGAGGGTGGTCGGCTCGGTCAGCCGCCCGGCCGCATCGCGCGGGATGACCAGGTCCAGGGTCGGGCCGATGCCCTGCGCGTAGGAGGCGATCTCCGCCAGGCCCTCGGGGGTGATCAGGTCGGCGACGGTGCGGGGGTCGCCGGTCTCGACGAAGTCCCAGGGACGGCTGCCGGCGCCGGACAGCAGGACGACGAGCGGGTTGTCGACGAGCTTGTTCAGGCGCCGGATGCTGGTCGGCTCGAAGGACTGGAGGATGACCGGCGCGTTCTTGCGGTCCTTGCCGTACCGGCGCAGCAGCCGGGCGACCCGCTCCTCCAGGCCGAGGCCGAGCTTGCGGAAGTAGGTGGGGTGCTTCAGCTCGGGGTAGATCCACACCTGCTTGCCGCGCCGCCGGCTCTGCTCGTTCTGCCAGCGCAGCACCTCCTCGAAGGTGGGGATCTCCCAGCGGCCGTCGTAGAGGGTGTTGTGCGGGCGGTTGGCCGGGATGCGCTCGGTCGCGCGGAGCGTCTTCAGCTCGGCGAGCGTGAAGTCCTCGGTGAACCAGCCGGTGGTGGAGACGCCGTCGAGCAGCTTGGTGCGCTTGCGGTCGGCGAACTCGGGGTGGTCCGCGACGTCCGTGGTGCCGCCGATCTCCGGCTCGTGCCGGCAGACCAGATGGCCGTCCTTGGTGGGCACCAGGTCGCCCGCCTCGACGATGTCGGCGCCCATGTCGAGGGCGAGCCGGTAGGCGCCGAGGGTGTGCTCGGGCCGGTAGCCGCTCGCCCCGCGGTGGCCGATGATCGTGGGCACGGGCAGGCCCTTGAGCCCCCCGCCGCCGCGACCGTGCCGGGCCTCGGCGGCTCTCGCCGTGCCGGACACGCCGAGTACGGCTCCGCCCGCGCCGAGCACCGCGGCGCCGAGGAGCGCCCGCCGTCCGGTCCCGCCCGTCTGCTCGTTCGTCTCCTGCGTTCCCATGAGCGCCTTCCTGCCGGTCCGTCGATGGCGGCCCGATCGTAGGGGCGCGTACATGACGTGCGGGAGACCTCGTGCGGAACGCGCGGATGACACCGGATGGCGTATGCGGGGCTATCTGACGGCTCATCGGCTTGTCCGTGCCGCAGATGGGTACCCGGTCGGCGACCGCGGCACCCCCGCGGGGGAAGCGACCTGCCTCACATGTTCCGTCCGGGTTTCCGGCGGGCGGCGACACCCCCGCGCAGGTGAACGGGGGTCAACAGTGCGTAAGACCTCGGTGAACCCGACGTGCACGACCCCCCGGGCCGCGAGTAATGTCCTCACCTGCACAGACTCATACCTTGACCACGGAGGGCCCGTTGTCCCGCTTCGCGCTCATCAAGGCAGTGCTCGGTCCGATCATGCGCCTGATGTTCCGCCCACGGGTGGAGGGCGCGGAGCACATCCCCGGCGACGGTCCGGTGATCCTGGCCGGCAACCACCTCACCTTCATCGACTCGATCGTCCTGCCCCTGGTCACCAAGCGGCAGGTGTTCTTCATCGGCAAGGACGAGTACGTCACCGGCAAGGGCCTCAAGGGCCGGCTGATGGCCTGGTTCTTCACCGGCGTCGGCATGATCCCCGTCGACCGGGACGGCGCCAACGGCGGGGTCGCGGCGCTGATGACCGGGCGCCGGCTGCTGGAGGAGGGCCGGATGTTCGGCATCTACCCGGAGGGCACCCGCTCCCCCGACGGCCGCCTCTACCGGGGCCGCACCGGTATCGCCCGGCTGACGCTGATGACCGGCGCGCCGGTCGTCCCGTTCGCGATGATCGGCACCGACAAGCTCCAGCCGGGCGGCGCGGGCCTGCCCCGGCCGGGCCGGGTCACGGTGCGCTTCGGCGAGGCGCTGGAGTTCTCCCGCTACGAGGGGATGGACCGCGACCGGTACGTGCTGCGGGCGGTCACCGACTCGGTGATGGCGGAGGTCATGCGGCTGTCCGGCCAGGAGTACGTGGACATGTACGCCACCAAGGCGAAGAAGGCCGCGTAACCGCGGCGCGGCTCGGAGCGCCGGCGGAGGGCCCCCGCGGAGGGGGCCCGCCGCCGGCGTTCGGTGCGAGCGGGCCGGCGCAAGGCCGTCAGCCGTGCTCGACGACGCCGTCCTCCAGCTTCTGTCCGCGCAGCAGGAACCAGGCCGCGACCGCGGCGGCCAGCAGTACCGCCGCGCCGAGGCCCGCGGCCAGGGTCAGTCCGTCGACGAAGGCCTGCCGGGCGGCGTCCAGCATGGCCGCGGCCGTGTCGGCGGGCAGCCAGCCGGCCGCCTCCACGGCACCGCCCAGCGACTCGTGCGCGGCGGCCGGGGTGCCGGCCGGGCCGGTGAAGTCCCGGTAGACGCCGGTCACGATGGAGCCGAGCAGGGCGATGCCCAGGGCGGCGCCGAGTTCGTACGCCGTCTCGGAGACCGCGGACGCGGCGCCCGCCTGTTCCTTGGGCACGCTGGAGAGGATCACGTCGGCGGTGACGGTGAACGAGAACCCGGCGCCCACGCCGACGACCAGCAGGGCCGCGCCGAGCAGCGGGTAGCCGGTGGACTGGCCGAGGACGGTCAGCGCGGCCAGCGCCAGGCCGACGGCGGCGAGACCGCCGGAGACCACGGCCCGCACCGAGAACCGCCGGGCCGCCCGGCCGGCGATCAGACCGGCCATCACCGCGCCGACGGCGGCGGGCAGTTCGGCCAGGCCGGCCTCCAACGGCCGCCTGCCCTGCACCAGCTGAAGGTACTGGGAGAGGAAGAACACCAGCCCGGACAGGCCCAGGATGGTCAGCAGGTCGGCCAGCACGGCACCGCTGAAGCCGCGGCTGCGGAACAGCCGCATGTCGAGCAGCGGGGCCGGCAGGGTGAGCTGGCGCCGGACGAACCCGTAGAGCGCGGCGGCACCGGTCAGGCCCGCGGCGAGCGTCGCCCAGGCGAACCCGTGCGCCGCGGCCTCCTTGATCGCGTACACGACCCCGACCATGCCGATCAGCGACAGCGCGACGCTGGTCAGGTCCCATGGGCCGGGGTTCGGGTTGCGGGACTCCGGCAGCAGCTTGATGCCGACCAGGACCAGGACGGCCATGACGGGCAGGTTGATCAGGAAGACCGAGCCCCACCAGAAGTGCTCCAGCAGGAATCCGCCGACGACCGGGCCGACCGCCGCACCGGCGGAGGCCGCGGCACCCCAGATGCCGACGGCGAGGCTGCGCTCGCGGGGGTCGTGGAAGATGTTGCGGATCAGGGCCAGCGTGGCCGGCATCAGGGTGGCGCCCGCGACACCGAGCAGGGCCCGGGCGACGATCATCAGCTCGGGGGTGGTCGCGTAGGCGTTGAGCACGGAGACCGCGCCGAACGCCGTGGCGCCGACGAGCAGGATCTTCTTTCGGCCGATGCGGTCGCCGAGGCTGCCCATGGAGACGAGCAGCCCGGCGATCACGAACGAGTAGACGTCGCCGATCCACAGCAGCTGGGTGCCGGAGGGCGCCAGGTCCTCGCTGATGTAGGGGGTCGCGAGACCGAGGACGGTCGCGTCGACGGCCACCAGCAGCACGGCCAGGACGAGGACGGACAGCGCCAGCCAGCGGCCGGGGCGCTTCACCGCCCCGTTCGCGTCGGCCGGCCGCAGGGTGCTGGTCATGGTTCCTCTCTTCGGAGTGCGCCGCCGAGCAGCAGCTCGACGATCGAGTGGGTGAAGTCGTTGCGGGCCACGCGTCCCTCCGCGATGGCCCAGGCGGCCGAGCCCAGCAGCCCGTACAGCGCCTCGGTGAGCCAGGCCGGGGTGAGGTCGATGCGGAACTCACCGCTGTCCTGGCCGCGCCGGAAGAGCGCGCCGAGCCGGGCGTCGATGCGGGCCCAGCCCTCGTGCTGCTCCTCGCCCTCGAACAGCTGGTTCTCGGTGTAGAGGAAGGCGAGCAGACCGGCGGCGGGTTCGATCTCCCGGACCAGCCGGCGCACCGCCTCGGACGCCGGGCCCTCGTCGAGGCGGGCCGCTTCCAGGGCGGCCTCGCACTCGGCGATGCCGAGCGCCTCCAGCGCACGGACGAGGGCGTCGCGCCCGGCGAAGTGCCGGTGCAGCGTGGCCCGGCTGAGGCCGGCGGCCCGCGCGACCTCGTCCATGGTCGCGGTGGATTTGCGGGTCAGCAGGGCCGCGGCGGTGCGCAGTACGTGATCACGGTCGACAGCCATGAGACAACCATAGCCCATGTGAGACATCTTTGTCTCACATGGGGCATGCGTCACTCATCTCCGCAGGTGATGAGGGGTCCCGGGAGTGCGCAGGAGGGGCGCTCAGTGCCAGGGCAACTGCCCGCGCCGCCCCCAGTAGGCCCCCGGCTCCTCGGCCAGCGCGGTGAGGCGGGCCGCCTGGTCGTCGTCCAGGCCGACGACCGCGGCGTGCAGGTTGGAGCCGAGTTGGGTGACGGTCGCCGCGCCGGACAGTACGACGCCGGCCCAGGGCTGCCGCAGGACCAGGGCGAGGGCGACCGCGTCGCAGCCGAGGGCCGTCTCCTCGGCGACGGCCTTGAGGGCCGCCGGCGCGTGCGGCCCGGCCAGCCGCCCGTTGGCCATGCCCTCCTTGACGATCACCGTGAGCCCGGCGGCGTGCGCCTCGGCGAGGGCGGGCCCCGCGGAGGTCTCCAGCGCGTTGTACGTCGACTGGACGGTACGGAAGAGGGGCTCGCCGCCGACGGTCACGGCGAGCGCGGCGCGGATGGCGTCGGCCTGGGCGGGGCCGCTGGTGGAGAAGCCGACGGTGACTCCCCGGTCGGCGGCCTCGGCGAGCCGGGCGTGCAGCTCCTGGTCGGTGAGGGCCGGGCTGTCCGGGGTCACCGAGTGGATCTGGTACAGGTCGAGACGGTCGCCGAGGAGGGCTTCGGTCTCGGCGCGCTGCCGTTCGTAGGTGGCGAGGCCGTGGTCCTTGACCTCGTGCCGCTCGGCGTCGGTGGACCAGTCGGCGGTGTAGGTGTAGCCCCACTTGCTGCCTACCACCACGTCGGCGGCGTCGGGGCGCTCCTTCAGCCAGTCGGCGAGGAACTCCTCGGAGCGGCCGTAGGAGCGGGCCGCGTCGAAGTAGCGGACGCCCTGGGCGTAGGCGGCGTCGAGCAGGTCGTGGGTGCGGGTGCGCAGCGCCTCGACGCTGCGGTCCTCCCCGAGGTCGTGCTCGCGGCCGAGGTTGATGTAGCCGGGGCGTCCGACGGCGGCGAGACCGAGGCCGATGTGGCAGGTGGGGGTCGTCGCGGTGGCGAGGCGGGCGAAGGGCATCGCGGGCTCCGGTGTGATCGGCTCCGGTGTGATCGGCTCCGGTCCGGTTCGGTCCGGACCGGTTCCGGTCAACGTACCCCGCGATGTCCGCTCGCCTCGGGCGCGTCGCGCTCAGCCCTGCTTCTTCGCGTTCGCCCACTCGTACTGGGCCGCCACGTCGGCCTTCACCTCCGCCAGCTGCGCCGCCACCGCGCTCGGGGCGGTGCCGCCGCGGCCGTTGCGGGAGGCGAGGGCGCCGGGGACGTCGAGGACGGTGCGCACCTCGGGGGTCAGACGGGCGGAGATCTTGGCGAACTGCTCGTCGGTGAGGTCGCCCAGCTCCTTGCCCTCGGCCTCGGCGACCTTCACGCACTCGCCGGCCACCTCGTGCGCGACGCGGAACGGCACCCCCTGCCTGACCAGCCACTCGGCGATGTCGGTGGCGAGCGAGAAGCCGGCCGGGGCCAGCTCCTCCATCCGCTCGCGGTGCACGGTGAGGGTGGCCATCATGCCGGTGAAGGCGGGGAGCAGGATCTCCAGCTGGTCGATGGAGTCGAAGACCGGCTCCTTGTCCTCCTGGAGGTCGCGGTTGTACGCCAGCGGGAGCGCCTTCAGGGTCGCCATCAGGCCGGTGAGGTTGCCGATCAGCCGGCCGGACTTGCCGCGGGCCAGCTCCGCGATGTCCGGGTTCTTCTTCTGCGGCATGATCGACGAGCCCGTCGAGAAGGCGTCGTGCAGGGTCACGAAGGAGAACTCCTTCGTGTTCCAGATGATGATCTCCTCGGCGATCCGGGAGACGTTCACCCCGATCATCGCGGTGACGAAGGCGAACTCGGCGACGAAGTCGCGGGAGGCCGTGCCGTCGATGGAGTTGCCGGCGCTGCCGTGCTCGAAGCCGAGGTCCGCGGCGACCGCCTCCGGGTCCAGGCCGAGCGAGGAACCGGCCAGGGCGCCCGAGCCGTACGGCGACACCGCCGTCCGCTCGTCCCACTGGCGCAGCCGTTCGGCATCCCGGGACAGCGCCTGGACGTGGGCGAGGACGTGGTGGGCGAAGAGCACCGGCTGGGCGTGCTGGAGGTGGGTGCGGCCGGGCATCGCCACGTCCGAGTGGGCCTCGGCGAGGCCGATCAGCGCGTCCTGGAGGTCGGCGATCAGGCCGCCGATGATCCGGGCGTGGTCCCGCAGATACATCCGGAAGAGTGTCGCCACCTGGTCGTTGCGGGACCGCCCGGCGCGCAGCTTGCCGCCGAGGTCGGGCCCGAGCCGCTCCAGCAGGCCGCGCTCCAGGGCGGTGTGCACGTCCTCGTCGGCGATGGTGCCCACGAAGTCACCGGAGGCCACGTCGGCTTCCAGCCGGTCCAGCCCGGCGATCATCCGGGTCAGCTCGTCGTCCGTCAGCAGCCCGGCCTTGTGCAGCACGCGCGCGTGCGCACGGGAACCGGCGATGTCGTAGGGCGCGAGCCGCCAGTCGAAGTGGACGGACGCGGACAGCTTCGCCAGGGCCTCGGCGGGACCGTCGGCGAACCGGCCGCCCCAGAGCCGTACGTCACCGCTGTTGCTGCTCACTTGCGTTGCTCCTCAAGGGTTCCGGATGTGCCGCCGCCTCCCCACCCGTGCGTGGGGAGGCGGCTGCCAGGCTAGTGCGTGCGGGGGCCGGCGGACGTCTCGTGACCCGCGCCGGTCCGGGTCAGGCGCCGCCTGCCAGATCGCGCCGCGCGGCGATCTTCGACGACAGGCCGTAGATGTCGATGAAGCCCCTGGCCGCGGACTGGTCGAAGGTGTCCCCGGTGTCGTACGTCGCCAGGTTGAAGTCGTAGAGCGACTGCTGCGAGCGCCGGCCGGTGACGACCGCGCGGCCGCCGTGCAGGGTCATCCGGACGTCGCCGGACACGTGCCGGCCGGCCTCGTTCACGAAGCCGTCCAGGGCGCGCTTGAGCGGGGAGAACCACAGGCCGTCGTAGACCAGCTCGCTCCAGCGCTGCTCCACGCCCCGCTTGTAGCGGGCCAGCTCGCACTCGACGGTGACGTTCTCCAGCTCCTGGTGGGCGGTGATCAGGGCGATCGCGCCGGGAGCCTCGTACACCTCGCGGGACTTGATGCCGACGAGCCGGTCCTCGACCATGTCGATCCGGCCGACGCCCTGGGCGCCGGCCCGCTCGTTGAGCTGCTGGATGGCCTGGAGCACGGTGACGGGCCTGCCGTCGACCGCGACCGGGACGCCCTCCTCGAAGGTGATGATCACCTCGTCGGGCTCCCGGGCGAGGGCCGGGTTCTCGGTGTACTCGTAGATGTCCTCGATCGGGGCGTTCCAGATGTCCTCCAGGAACCCGGTCTCGACGGCCCGGCCGAAGACGTTCTGGTCGATGGAGTACGGCGACTTCTTGGTGGTCGCGATCGGCAGGCCCTTGTCCTCGCAGAAGGCGATGGCCCGGTCGCGGGTCATGGCGTAGTCGCGGACCGGGGCGATGCACTTCAGGTCGGGGGCGAGGGCGACGATGCCGGCCTCGAAGCGGACCTGGTCGTTGCCCTTGCCGGTGCAGCCGTGGGCGACGGTGGTGGCGCCGTGCTTCTCGGCGGCGGCGACGAGGTGCTTGACGATCAGAGGCCGGGACAGGGCGGAGACCAGCGGGTAGCGGTCCATGTAGAGGGCGTTGGCCTTGATCGCCGGGAGGCAGTACTCCTCGGCGAACTCGTCCTTGGCGTCCGCGACCTCGGCCTCGACGGCACCGCAGGCGAGCGCGCGTTTGCGGATGACGTCCAGGTCCTCGCCGCCCTGGCCAACGTCCACCGCGACGGCGATGACCTCGGCGCCCGTCTCCTCGGCGATCCAGCCGATGGCGACGGAGGTGTCCAGACCGCCCGAGTAGGCGAGTACGACGCGCTCGGTCACGGGTTTCTCCTCACACTGCAGTCACTGGCATGCATGAGTATGCAGAACTCCGCATGATTCGTCAATCGTGGAGGGTGGTGAACGCGCGAGCCGGGGCGCGCGTACCTCCTCAGCACCGTGGCCGTCCCGCGAAAGCGCCGGCCGGGGCGGCCACGGCCGGCGGCACCACCGCCGGGACAGCGAATTCCTTAGACAGGCAAACGATCAGCACTCATAATCGTTAGTCATGGGAAAGACTCATGAACGCATAGACGGCCGGCTCCGCTCCTTCATCGAGGAACAGCCCGTCTTCTTCACCGCCACCGCTCCCCTCGGCGCCGACGGGACGATCAACCTCTCCCCCAAGGGCCTCAAGGGATCCTTCGTCGTGCTCGACGAGCACACCGTGGCCTACCTCGACTTCGCCGGCTCCAACGCCGAGACCATCGCGCACCTGCGGGAGAACGGGCGGATCACGCTGATGTGGTGCGCCTTCCAGGGCCCGCCGAACATCGTGCGCGTACACGGCCGCGGGGAGCCGGTCTTCCGCGACGACCCGCGCTTCGCCGGCCTGCTCGCCCGCTTCCCGGACATCGACACCACCCCGCACGGACTGCGCGCCGTCATCGTCGTGACCGCCGAACTGATCCGCGACACCTGCGGGTACGCCGTGCCCTTCATGGCCTACGAGGAGGACCGCGACCTGCACGCCAAGCGCTTCGCGCGTGAGGACGACGCCTCGCTCAACGCCTACTTCACCAAGAAGGAGCACATCGCGACCAGCCTGGACGGACTACCCGGGCTGCCGTTGCCGCTGCCGCCGTCTACGGTCTGAGCCATGCGCCCCGGTGTCGTCGCCGTCCTCGTCTCCGCCTCCCTCCTCGTGCTCGGTGCCGCGCCCGCCGGCGCGTGGGCACCCGAGCCGCTGCCGGCCCGGATGGCGGACACCGGCGGCGGCACCCAGCTGATCACCGCGCTCGCCCCGGACACCGGGTCCACGACGGGCACGGTCACCTGGTGGGACCGCGAGGGCGACGACTGGGTGAAGGCCGGTTCCGCACCCGCCCGCTTCGGCGCGAACGGCCTGGCGGACGGGGCCACGCGCCGCCAGGGCACCGACACCACCCCCACCGGGCTGTACGACCTGCCGTACGCCTTCGGCATCGAACCGGCGCCGCCCGGGACGGCGTACCCCTACCGGCCGGTGCGCGAGAACTCCTGGTGGTGCCAGGACAACGACTCCCGGTCCTACAACCGGTGGACCGAGCCCCGCCCGGCCGACTGCGCCGCCGCCGAGGCCGAGCACCTCATCACGTACGGCACGCAGTACGCGTACGCGATGGTCATCGGCTTCAACTACGACCGACCGGTGCGCGGGCGCGGCGCCGGCATCTTCCTGCACGTCAACGGGCGCGGGGCGACCGCCGGTTGCGTGTCGGTGCCGACCGGCGCCATGCGCCGCATCCTCGACTGGGCCGACCCCGCGGCCGCTCCGCACATCGCGATCGGCACCTCGGACGGGCCGACGGCGCTGACCCGCTACTGAGCGGCGAGGTGGGCTGAACACTCGGCGGACACGGCACGTATCTGTGGGCCAAGGGTCTTGTCCCACGGAGGAACCGTGACCACCACGCTCGCCGGCGGCCGTGCCGCCCGACGCCAGACCATGCGGCGCATCCGTCCGCGCCGCTCACCGGCCGTCCCCCTGCTGCTCGCCGTATGGGCGGGCGCGGCGGGCGTGTTGTGGCTGTGGTGGCGCAACACGCCCGCCATCTCCGACGACACCGGCCGGATCCTGAACGCGGGACGGATCACCGGGCTGCTCGCCGGTTACCTCATGGCCCTCGTCGTGCTCCAGATGGCCAGGGTGCCCGCCCTGGAGCGGCGGGTGGGCTCCGACCGGGTCGCCCGCTGGCACGCCATGACCGGCCGCTACACGCTCTGCCTGCTGGTCGCGCACGTCTTCCTGATCATGTGGGGTTACGCCCTCCAGTCGGGCCGGGGCCTCGGCGCCATCGCCACGCAGACCGTCGACTCCGTCAACCAGTTGCCGGACATGGGCAAGGCCGCCATCGGCACCGGCCTGCTGGTGTTCATCGGCCTGATCTCCGTCGGACCGGTCCGGCGGCGGATCCCGTACGACGGCTGGTACCACGTCCACCTGCTGACGTACGTGGCGGTGTTCCTGACCTTCTGGCACCAGCTGACCACGGGCAACGACTTCGCCGTCGAGCCCGTCGCGAAGACCGTCTGGTACGCGCTGTACGGCTCGGTCACCGCACTGGTGGTCTGGTACCGGATCCTCACCCCGCTCCGGCTGAACCTGCGGCACCGGATGCGGGTCGAGGCGGTCATCGAGGAGACGCCGGGGATCGTGTCGGTGCTGATCGGCGGACGCCGGCTGCACCGGATGGGCGCGGAGGCCGGGCAGTTCTTCCGCTGGCGGTTCCTGGCGCCGGGGATGCGGTTCAGCTCCCACCCGTACTCGCTGTCGGCGGCGCCGCGCCCGGACATGCTGCGGATCACGGTCAAGGCGATCGGCGACCACAGCAGCCGGCTGCGCGAGCTGCGGCCCGGCACCCGCGTGTGGGCGGAGGGCCCGTACGGCGCGCTGACCGCGCAGCGGCGCAGCCGCGGCAAGGTGCTGCTGGTCGCGGGCGGGGTCGGCATCACCCCGATGCGCGCCCTGTTCGAGACGCTGCCCGGCGCCGCCGGCGACATCACCCTGCTCTACCGGGCCAACAGCACCCAGGACCTGGCACTGTGGGACGAACTGGCCGCGATCGCCGACGAGCGCGGGGCGCGGCTGATGTACGCGGTCAACAGTCCGGACGGGGAGCGACCGGACATCTCGGCGGAGACCCTGAGCCGCAAGATCCCGGACGTCGACCGCCACGACGTCTTCCTGTGCGGGCCGCCCGGCTTCGCACAGTCGGTCTACGAGGCACTGCGCGGCGCCGGGGTCCCCGCCCGCCGCATCCATCACGAGTCGTTCGAGATGTGAGCGAGAACCAGGAGCCCAGGGAAGATGAGGAAGAGCCATCCCGTCCGGCGTGCCGTGCTCGCGGGCGCCGCGACCGTGTCCGGGATCGTGCTGCTGCTGTCCATGAAGCCGGCCTCGGACCCGGGCTCCGCCGCGGCGGCGGGCGGCGCGGCCCCGCCGGTGGCGGCCCAGTCGCCGCAGGGCGGCCGGGGCGGCGGCACCGGCACGGTGACCGGCGACGCGGTCCGCACCCAGTACGGGCCCGTGCAGGTCCGGCTGACGGTGGACGGCGGGCGGATCACCCGGGCGGAGGCGGTCCGGGCACCCGAGGGCGGACAGTCCGGCCAGATCACCGCCAACGCCGTCCCCCAACTCAACCAGGCCGCCCTGACCGCCCAGAACGCCGACATCGACGCGGTCTCGGGCGCGACCTACACCAGCGCCGGATACCGCCAGTCCCTCCAGTCGGCCCTGGACAGGGCCGGTGGCTGACACGGTGGCCGAGCCGGCCGGGGCTCCCGCCGCGGTGCGTCACGTCGAGGAGTCGATGGGGACCGTCTTCTCCTTCGACGTCCGTGGCGGGGAACCGGAAGCGGTCCGCGCGGCGCTGGCCGAGGCGGTCGCCGGGCTGCACCGGGTCGACGAGGTGTTCAGCACCTACCGGGACGACAGCCAGGTCAGCCGGCTGTCCCGGGGAGCGGTGACGCTCGACGCGTGCGATCCCGAGGTCGCCGAGGTGCTGGAGCTGGGCGCCGAGGCGGAGCGGCTGAGCGACGGCTGGTTCAGCACGTCGTACGGGAGCCGCCTGGATCCGACCGGGATCGTCAAGGGCTGGGCCGTGGAACGCGCCGCGCGGCATCTTGCGGCGGCGGGCGCGAGCGGCGTCAGCGTCAACGGGGGCGGGGACGTGCAGCTGCTCGGCACGCCCGGGGAGCACCGGCCGTGGCGGGTCGGGGTGGCGGACCCGCTGCGGCCGGGCGGGCTGGCGGCGGTGGTCTCCGCCGCGGGGGCGGAGGAGCTGGCGGTGGCGACGTCCGGTACGGCGGAGCGGGGCACGCACATCGTCGACCCGCGCACGGGGCGCTCCGCGGTGACGGACCTGGTGGCGGTGACGGTGGTGGCACCGGCCCTGACCTGGGCGGACTGCTGGGCGACGGCGGCGTTCGCGATGGGGTCGCGGGAGGGGTTGCGGTGGCTGGAGTCACTGGACGGGGCGGAGGCCCTGCTGGTGACGGCGGGCGACGAGGTGCGCTGCACCGACGGGCTGGCGGCCCGGCTGGGCTGACGCACCGGCCCACGGCCAGGACGGTGGTCACGGCCCGGGGGCACCGGGGCGCGGGGCACTGTGCGACCGAGCACGACGGCGCCCCCGAAGGGGCGCGGGGAACTGCGCGCTCAACCACCCGCAACCGGCACCCGGCAGGCCACAGCCCCGCCCCCGTCAGCAGCCGCCCCCTGGCCGGCCGCGGCCTTCAGTGGCCGTTCTGGGCCAACCGCAGCAGATGGTCCGCCAGCGCCTGGCCCCCCGTCGGCTCCCGGCTGATCAGCAGCAACGTGTCGTCACCCGCGATCGTCCCCAGAATGTCGTGCAGCTCCGCCTGGTCGATCGCCGAGGCGAGGAACTGCGCCGCCCCCGGAGGGGTCCGCAGGACCACGAGGTTCGCCGACGCCTCCGCGGAGATCAGCAGTTCCGCGGAGAGCCTCCGCATCCGCTCCTCCTTCGCCGACTCCCCCAGCGGAGCGCGCGGCGTACGGAAGCCGCCCTCGCTCGGCACCGCGTAGATCAGGTCGCCGTCGGTGTTGCGGATCTTCACCGCGTTCAGCTCGTCCAGGTCCCGGGAGAGCGTCGCCTGCGTGACCGTCAGCCCGTCGTCGGCGAGCAGCTTCGCCAGCTGGCTCTGCGACCGCACCGGTTGCCGGTTGAGGATGTCCACGATCCGGCGGTGGCGTGCGGTGCGGGTCTGCGGCACGGCGGGCCCGGCGGCCCCGTTCTGCCCGTCGTCCTGCGCCTGACTCATCGTCGTCTCATTCTCCGGCTCGTCCGTCCCCGTCTGCCTGGTCGGCGTGGTCAAGGATGCCGGGCAGCGCCCCGAGGAAGGCCTCCACCACGTCGTCGCCGAGGGTCAGCGGCGGCATCAGCCGTACGACATCGGGTGCGGGCGCGTTCACGAGGATTCCGGCGTCCTGAGCCGCCTGCTGCACCTGCGGCGCGAGCGGCTCGGTGAGCACGATACCCAGGAGCAGTCCCGCGCCCCGGACGTGGCCGATCAACGGGTGCCCGAGCGCCTCGATCGCACCACGCAGTCTCTCGCTCTGCCGCTTGACGTTGTCCAGGAGGCCCTCGCCGGCGATGGTGTCCACAACGGCGAGTCCGGCGGCGCACGCGACCGGGTTGCCGCCGAAGGTCGTGCCGTGCTGACCGGGCCGGAGCAGTTCGGCGGCCCGCCCGAAGGCGACCGTGGCGCCGAGCGGCAGCCCGCCGCCGAGGCCCTTCGCGAGCGTGACCACGTCCGGCAGGACGCCCTCGTGCGCCTGGTACTCGAACCAGTGCCCGGTGCGGCCGACGCCGGTCTGCACCTCGTCCAGCACCAGCAGGGAGCCCGTCGCCGCGGTGATCGCGCGGGCCGCCTTCAGATAACCCGGTGGCGGCACCACGACCCCGTTCTCGCCCTGGATCGGCTCGATGATCACCAGTGCCGTGTCCTCGGTGACCGCGGCGGCCAGCGCCTGGGCGTCGCCGTAGGGCACGTGGGTGACCTCACCGGGCAGCGGCAGGAAGGGCTGCTGCTTGGCGGGCTGCCCGGTGAGGGCGAGGGCGCCCATCGTGCGGCCGTGGAAGCCGCCCTCGGTGGCGACCATGTGCGTGCGGCCGGTCAGCCGGCCGATCTTGACGGCGCCCTCGTTGGCCTCGGCCCCGGAGTTGCAGAAGTACACCTTGCCGTCGCGGCCGAAGAGCTGGAGCAGCCGTTCGGCCAGGGCGACGGGCGGCTCGGCGACGAACAGGTTGGAGACGTGGCCCAGCGACGCGATCTGCCGGCCGACCGCCTCCACGACGGCGGGATGGGCGTGGCCGAGGGCGTTGACCGCGATGCCGCCGACGAAGTCCAGGTACTCCTTGCCGTCGGCGTCCCACAGCCGCTCCCCCGCGCCGCGCACGAGGGGCAGCCGCGGGGTGCCGTAGTTGTTCATGAGCGCGCCCTGCCACCGCGCGGTCAGTTCCTGATTGCCCGTCATGCGAGCTCCCCCTGTCGCTCGTCGGGCACGACCATGGTGCCGATGCCCTCGTCGGTGAAGATCTCCAGCAGGATCGAGTGCTGGACCCGGCCGTCGATGACCCGGGCGGTGGTGACGCCGTTGCGCACGGCGTGCAGGCAGCCCTCCATCTTCGGCACCATGCCGCTGGCCAGGTCGGGCAGCAGCTTTTCCAGCTGGGAGGCGGTGAGGCGGCTGATCACCTCGTCGCTGTTCGGCCAGTCCTCGTAGAGGCCCTCGACGTCGGTGAGGACCATGAGGGTCTCGGCGCCCAGCGCGGCGGCGAGTGCCGCGGCCGCCGTATCGGCATTGACGTTGTAGACGTGCCCGTCGTCCTGGGAGCGGGCGATCGACGAGACGACCGGGATGCGGCCGTCGGCGAGCAGCGCCTCGATCGCGCCGGTGTCGATCTCGGTGATCTCGCCGACCCGCCCGATGTCGACCAGCTCGCCGTCGACCCGTGGCTGGTGCTTGGTGGCGGTCATGGTGTGCGCGTCCTCGCCGGTGAGGCCGACGGCGAGCGGGCCGTGCTGGTTGAGCAGCCCGACCAGCTCGCGCTGCACCTGCCCGGCCAGCACCATGCGTACGACGTCCATGGCGTCCTCGGTGGTGACGCGCAGGCCCGCCTTGAACTCGCTGACGATGCCGTGCCGGTCGAGGGCGGCGCTGATCTGCGGGCCGCCGCCGTGCACGACGACGGGCTTGAGGCCGGCGTGCCGCAGGAAGACCACGTCCTGGGCGAAGGCGGCCTTCAGCTCCTCGTTCACCATGGCGTTGCCGCCGAACTTGATGACGACGGTCCTGCCGTGGTGCCGGGTCAGCCAGGGCAGCGCCTCGATGAGGATCTGGGCCTTGGGGAGCGCGGTGTGCTTCCTCGTCGTACTCATGAGCTGTAGGCGCTGTTCTCGTGGACGTAGTCGGCGGTGAGGTCGTTGGTCCAGATGGTGGCGGACTCCGAGTCGGCGGCGAGGTCGGCGACGATGTGCACCTCGCGGTAGCGCATGTCGACCAGTTCGCGGTCCTCGCCGACGCCGCCGTTCTTGCAGACCCAGACGCCGTTGATGGCGACGTTGAGCCGGTCGGGCTCGAAGGCGGCGGAGGTGGTGCCGATGGCGGAGAGCACCCGGCCCCAGTTGGGGTCCTCGCCGTGGATGGCGCACTTGAGCAGGTTGTTGCGGGCGATGGTGCGGCCCACCTGGACGGCGTCCTCCTCGGTCGCGGCGTTCACGACCTCGACCCTGATGTCCTTGCTGGCGCCCTCGGCGTCCCGGATGAGCTGCTGCCCGAGGTCGTCGCAGACGGCCCGTACCGCTTCGGCGAAGTCGGCGTACTCCGGGGTGATGCCGGAGGCTCCGGAGGCCAGCAGCAGCACGGTGTCGTTGGTGGACATGCAGCCGTCGGAGTCGACGCGGTCGAAGGTGACCCGGGTGGCCGCGCGCAGCGCGCGGTCGAGCGCCTCGGCTTCCAGGTCGGCGTCGGTGGTGAGGACGACGAGCATGGTGGCGAGGCCGGGGGCGAGCATGCCGGCGCCCTTGGCCATGCCGCCGACGGTCCAACCGTCCTTCGTGACGACGGACGTCTTGTGCACGGTGTCGGTGGTCTTGATGGCGATGGCGGCCTTCTCGCCGCCGTGCTCGGACAGCTGACCGGCGGCGGTCCCGACGCCGGGGAGCAGCTTGTCCATCGGGAGCAGTACGCCGATGAGCCCGGTCGAGCAGACGGCGACCTCGCCGGCGCCGACGCCGAGCACCTCGGCGGCCTTCTCGGCGGTGGCGTGGGTGTCCTGGAAGCCCTTGGGGCCGGTGCAGGCGTTGGCGCCGCCGGAGTTGAGGACCACGGCGGACAGCTGCCCGCTCTTCAGCACCTGCTCGGACCAGAGCACGGGCGCGGCCTTGACGCGGTTGGAGGTGAAGACACCGGCGGCGGCGCGGCGGGGCCCGTTGTTGACCACGAGGGCCAGGTCCGGGTTGCCGTTCTCCTTGATCCCGGCGGCGATGCCCGCCGCCGTGAACCCCTTCGCTGCCGTCACACTCACGGCGCAACTCCGATCGTCGTCAGTCCGGTGGTCTCGTCGAGACCGAGGGCGATGTTCATGCTCTGGACGGCACCGCCCGCGGTGCCCTTGGTCAGGTTGTCGATGGCGCTGATCACGACGACGCGGTTCGCGGCGGCGTCGTACGCGACCTGCACGTGGACGGCGTTCGATCCGTGGACGGACGCCGTGGCGGGCCACTGGCCCTCCGGGAGGAGGTGGACGAAGGGCTCGTCGGCGAAGGCCTTCTGGTAGGCGGCGCGCAGGGTCTCGCCGGTGACGCCGTCCTTCGCCGGGGCGGTGCAGGTGGCGAGGATGCCGCGGGGCATCGGGGCGAGGGTCGGGGTGAAGGAGACCCGCACCGCCTCCCCGGCGGCCGCGCTGAGGTTCTGGATCATCTCGGGGGTGTGCCGGTGGACGCCGCCGACGCCGTACGGCGACATCGAGCCCATGACCTCGCTTCCCAGCAGGTGCGGCTTGGGCGCCTTGCCCGCGCCGGAGGTGCCGGAGGCGGCGACGATCACCGCGTCGGGCTCGGCGAGACCGGCCGCGTACGCCGGGAACAGCGCCAGCGAGACGGCGGTCGGGTAGCAGCCGGGCACCGCGATGCGCCTGGCCCCCTCCAGCGCGGCGCGGGCGCCCGGCAGTTCGGGAAGGCCGTAGGGCCAGGTGCCGGCGTGCGGGGAGCCGTAGAAGGCCTCCCAGGCTCCGGCGTCCTCGAGCCGGAAGTCGGCGCCCATGTCGACGACGAGGACGTCCGGCCCGAGCTGCTCGGCGACGGCGGCGGACTGGCCGTGCGGCAGCGCGAGGAAGACCACCTCGTGACCGGCGAGGGCCTCGGGCGTCGTCGCGTCGAGGACGCGGCCGGCCAGCGGCAGCAGATGCGGCTGGAGCGCGCCCAGCCGCTGCCCGGCGTTGGAGTTGCCGGTCAGGGCACCGATCTCGACCTCGGGGTGCGCGAGGAGCAGACGCAGCAGCTCTCCGCCCGCGTATCCGCTCGCTCCGGCCACCGCCGCACGTACCGCCATGGAAAACCCTCCTCCTTGATGGCATGACTATACGTTTCGCCGCAGTTTTATGCAATGGCTGGTCGGAGTGGGCGCTCGGTGTTCCCCGTGGTGACCGAATAGGATCGCGGGCATGACAATGCGGCTGGTGCAGATTGCGATGAACGCCCGGGACGACCGCGCGCTCGGCCGGTTCTGGGCGGAGGCGCTCGGCTGGACCACCGCCGTCGAGGAACCCGGTGTGACCAACCTCGAACCCGAGGGCTTCGACTATCCCGACCCGGCCGCCGTCTGCATCGACATCATCACCGTCCCGGAACCCAAGACGGTGAAGAACCGCGTGCACGTCGACCTCGCCACCACCTCCGCGGCCCATCACGCGGAACTCGTCGCGCGCCTGAGGAATCTCGGCGCGACACCCGCCGACGTGGGCCAGGGCGACGTCCCGTGGACGGTCCTGGCCGACCCGGAAGGCAACGAGTTCTGCGTGGCGGAACCCCGGGAGATCTACCGCGGCACCGGGCCGATCGCCGCGGTCGTGGCCGACTGCGCCGATCCGCGGGCCATGGCCCGGTTCTGGGACGAGGCGATGGACTGGACCCTGCACGAGGTCACCGACGATCACGCGGTGCTGCGCTCCGCCCAGGGTGCCGGCCCGTATCTCAGGCTCCAGCGCACACCCGACGCCAAGACCGTGAAGAACCGGGTCCATCTCGACCTCCGGCCGTACCGCGGTGACGATCAGGCGGCGGAGGTGGCCCGGCTGCGTGCCCTCGGCGCCACCGACATCGACCTCGGCCAGGGCGACGTGCCGTGGACGTGCCTCGCCGACCCGGAGGGCAA
This sequence comes from Streptomyces hamibioticus, assembly GCF_047946815.1. Lineage (NCBI taxonomy): Bacteria > Bacillati > Actinomycetota > Actinomycetes > Kitasatosporales > Streptomycetaceae > Streptomyces > Streptomyces hamibioticus. Next base: position 6,196,664 of record NZ_JBKKQY010000001.1, on the reverse strand, counting down.
CGAGTTCGACGTGCTCACTCCCCGCTGACGCCGGAGCGAGCACACGGGGCGCCGGCCGGGGCGCTCAGCACCCTCGGCCGAGCGCCGCCCGTCGCAGCTCGGCGACCGAGCCGCCGATCGCGTCGGCCAGTCCGGAGATGCCCGGCAGCGCCTCGGGATCGGTGCAGAAACCCACGCAGACCGTTCCCGCGTAGGAGATCGCCGAGACCCGCAGGGCGTGGTGCTGCGCCGGTTCGGCGACGGAATGCAGTGACTCGACCGGCCGGCCGGTCACGGCGAGCGCCGAGCGCGGGCCGGGCACGTTGGAGATCGCGAGGCTGAAGCCGTGGGGGCCGGCGGCGAGCCGCTGGACGCCGCGCTCCAGCGGCGGGCAGCGGGCGAGCGCGTGGAAGAGGTCGTAGAGCTCCTGGGCGTCGCCGGCGGTCTTGCCGAGGACGGTCTCGGCGCTGATGCGATCGAGGCGGGCCAGCGGTTCGGGCTCGGCGAGCGGCAGATCGACGTTGAGGAACGAGTCACGGTTGCCGAGCCGGGCGGGGTCCTCGTCGCGGTGGTGGAGGCTGACCGGCACCTGGGCCCGGAGACCGCCGAGGCGCCGGCCGGCGGCCGGCGGCCAGGCACGCAGGCCACCGCAGACGACGGCGCGCAGGACGTCGTTGACCGTGACCCGGCCGGGCCGCGCGGCACCGATCGCCTTCAGTTCGGCGAGCTCAGCCGCGGCGAAGGCGAGTTCGCGGGCGGAGCCGATCCTGCGGTCGAGCGCCGAGCCCCGCGCCCGGTGCCCCAGCTCACGGAGCAGCGTCGCCGGGAGCCGCCGCAGCTCGTGACCGCGCGCTGCGCACGCGGCGGCGCCGGGCGGGCGGGGCGGCCGGGTCGGCACCGGGCCCGACGGCTCCCACAGCACCTCGTCGAGGAAGCGCAGGCAGCTGATCCCGTCGGCCATCGCGTGGTGGATGCGGGAGACGACCACCTCGCGGCCGTCGGCGAGCGGGCCGACGACGTCGATCGCCCACAGCGGGCGGCCGTGGTCGAGGCGCTCGGCCATCAGCCCACCCGCCACCGCCCAGGCACCGCGCTCGTCGATCCCCGCGGTGCCGGCCCGGCGGTTGACGTGGGCGGCGACGTCGAACGCGTCGTCGGGGACCCAGCGCAGGCCGGGCAGGTCCACGCGCTCACGGCCGCGCGATCCCGCCGCGAGCCTCGTGTCGACGCCCGCGCGCAGCCGGTCCACGTCCAGCGGGGCCGCACCCGGGCCGAGGACGGCCATCTTCAGCGTGTGACCGGCGATCGCGGGCGACTCCGTCCGCAGCAGCCGCGCGTCGTCGGCACCGAGCCGATGCGATCCCTCCGCATACCGACCCTACGACCGGGTGTGCCGGACGGCGATCGGTAGCCTGGCCCGGTGGGCAACACGTTCCGCGCCGGGGCCGACCGCCTGGATCTGTCCAACGGCGGCACCGAGGTGTTCGTCGACGTCCTGACGCTCGCGGTGGCGGCGCGGGCCGAGCGGCCCTGGGACCACCGGTTCGCGGCCCTGCTCGCGATGCAGGACCAGAACGTCATGGGGCGCGGCGCGGTCGGCTTCGACCTGGCGGAGCTGGACTGGGGCGGCACGGGCGCGGAACGCGCCGCGGCGAAGACCTTCCTGCTGGACGTCGTCGGGCTGGCGGCGCGGCGGCACCGCTGGGACGAGCTGGGATACGAGCCGCCGTACGCCGAGGGGTACCTGCGGCGGTTCGGGGAGATGGTCGCGGCCTTCGACCCGGACCGCGCCGAGCCGCGGCCCGACGCCCTGCCGGACGCCCCGGTCGTCGCCTGCTGCGTGCCGCACCGCGTGCTGAGCGCGCTGCCGTACCGGGCGGGCTGCGTGTTCTGCCACCGGTGAGCACCGGCGACGACCGGCAGCCCTCGACAGCGCCCCGGCCGGGATGCCGGTGGGACGCAGGGTGCGGGCGGGACCGGTCGGCCATGTCCGGTGTCCGGCCCCGCCCCTGCGCCCCCGGCCGGCGGGCCGGGGATTTGCCGGCTACCTCTGCTTGATCCGCAGGAAGGTGATGGAGTTCGCCGGGAAGGTGTAGGTGAACTCGTCCGCCACTCCCGAGAAGGTCGACGTCACCGGCGTCACCGGGGTGTCCGTCTCGGTGTTGACCGCGTCGGGGTCGGCGGCCAGCGTGGTCACGCGGGCCTTGCGGGCGACCTCGGCGCCGCCGAGGTCGATCGCCGTGCGGGCGGCGGCGTCCTGGGCGTTGACGACCTTGACGATCAGCTCACCGGTCCGCTCGTCCTCGGTGACGACCTGGCGGAACGGCTCGGCCGGCTTGTCGTCGGTGAAGCTGCCCCACTCCTGGCCGTCGAGGTAGAGGGTGACCTGCCGGCCCCGGACCTTGATGTCGATGTCGTAGGTCCGGCCCGTCTCGATCGACCCGGCCTTGGAGATCAGAGTCGACTTGCCGCCGTCCACCGACTGTTCGACGGCGGACTGGGTGTTGTTCCAGCCGCCCAGGTTCCACCAGTAGTAGTTGCCGGTGTCCTTGACGCCGAAGGCGATCAGGAAACCCTCGTTGCCGGACTTCTTGGTGGCCTTCAGCTGCAGGTCGTAGTCCTTCCAGGCGGGGTCGCCCGCCGTGACCATGGTGTTCTCGGCCGTCTCGTCGGTCTGGACGTAGGCGCCGTCCCGGACGGTCCAGCTGCCGCCGCCGGTGTGCGTCCACCGCGAGGCGTCACCCGAGAAGTCGTCGCTGAGCAGCTCCGTGCCGTCCGCCGCGGTGACCGTCACGTCGTCGTACGCCGCGCTGGTCGCCCACGTCGACAGGCCGACGGCGCCGGTGATGGGGCCGCTGACGTCCGGGGTGGTGGTCTGCGCGGAGGGGACGACGCGGTCGCCGACGTTGGTCATGAACAGCTTCTGGACCTCGTAGTTGGCCGAGCCCCAGGAGGCGTGGTTGTTGAACCAGATCATGTCCGGCGACCACTGGACGTAGTCCTCGTTGGCGAGCAGCGGCGCGTAGGAGGTGAGTTTCACGATGTCCGCGTTGCGCTCCAGGCCGGTCATGAAGGCGGCCTCCGCCAGGCCGTTCCTCCAGGCGTTGCCCTGGGAGGCGTACTCGCCGAGGAAGACCTCGGGGCCCTCGCGGTCGTAGGAGTCGTAGCGGTCGTTGTGCTGCAGGAACCACTGCGGGCTGTTGTAGTAGTGCTCGTCGACCATGTCGACGCCGCCCTCGCGGTTGAGCTGCCAGGCGGTGTCGAAGACGGTGCCGGAGTCGTCCGGGCCGGAGTTGGAGATGACGGTGATGTCCGGGTACTCCGCCTCGATGGCGGCCCGGAACTCCTGGAAGCGGGCGAAGAACTCCCGCGGGAGGTTCTCCTCGTTGCCGACGCCGATGTGGGTGAGGCCGAAGGGCTTGCGGTGGCCCATCTCGGCCCGCACCTTGCCCCACTCGGAGGTCGCCGGGCCGTTGGCGAACTCGATCAGGTCGAGGGTGTCCTGGATGTGCCGCTTCAGCAGTTCCTCGTCGTCGGTGGCCCTGTTCTGGCCGCAGCCGGTGACCAGCGCGGGCACGACGGGCAGCGGCATGGCGCCGATGTCCTCGGCGAAGCGGAAGTACTCGTAGTAGCCGAGGCCGTAGCTCTGGTTGTAGCCCCAGAAGTTGGCGTTGGTGGCGCGCTCCTCGACCGGTCCGATCGTGTCCTTCCACTGGTAGGAGCGCTTGCGCTGCCAGCCGGAGGCCTCGCTGTAGTCCTCCATGGAACCGGTGTTGACCAGGCAGCCGCCGGGGAAGCGCAGGAAGCCCGGGTTCAGGGCCTCGATCTTCTCGGCGAGGTCCTTGCGCAGGCCGTTGGGCTGCCCCTTGTAGGTGTCGCGGGGGAAGAGCGAGACCATGTCGAGGGCGGCGGCGGAGGTGGTGGCGACGGCCAGCCGGCCGCGGTTGCTGGTGCGGGTCGCGGTGAAGGTGGCGCTGTACTTGCGCCAGCCGCCCCGCGCGGCCACCTGGCGGGCGCGGGCCAGGGTGCCCGCGGTGTCCTTCAGGGTGACGGTGAGTATGGTGGGCGCCTCGACGCGGGCCCACACGGAGAAGTCGTACTTCTGGCCCCTCTCGACCCGGATGCCGGTGTTGTACCCGGCGTTGGTGACGGACGAGTCCGCACCCAGGGAGAGGTAGTTGCGGTTGCGCTCGTTGAGCCGTCCGGCGTCGTCGACGACCTCGGCGGTGCCGTCGACCGTCCAGGAGGTCAGGGGCGTGTACGAGCCGTTGTCGGCCGTCGAGTACTCGAACGACCGGTTCTGCACCAGCTCGGCGTACAGGCCGCCGTCGGCCGCCCGGTTGATGTCCTCGAAGAAGACGCCGTACATCGTGTCGTCGATCGCGGGGCCCTCGGCGTCCGGGTCGACGGTGATCGTGTAGTCGGTGACGGCTTCGGCGTGGGCCGGCATCGGCAGCAGGGCCGATGCCGTGAGCAGGGCGGTTGCGCCGAGACCTAGTCTCCAGCGGGTGCGTGACATGAATACTCCGCGGCTCTGGGAGGGAGTGGAGCTGTGGCGAGATCGCTCAGAGGAACTGTTCGATATTTCGTACGATGGTCAGCACTTCGAACGGCAAGATAGGGAGAGTGCCGAAGGGCGTCAATGGGTCGCGCGGCGACGGATGCTGACGGGTGATGACCGGAGATGCGGAGGGCGGAGTCCGATGGGCGAGTTCTGGCCGGTGCCGGACGTGCTGGCGTACCTGGCCGGGACCTGGCGGGTACGACGGTCGGTACGGGACCTCACCACCGGTGACGAGGGCCGCTTCGAGGGGACGACGCTCTTCGCCCCGCCGGACGAGGGCGCCGGGCTGCTGCACCGGGAGCGCGGCACGTTCGTCTGGCGGGGCGTGGCCAGGCCCGCCGAACGGACGCTGCACTTCCGGCCCGGGAGTCCGCCCGGCACGGCCGACGTGCGCTTCGCGGACGGCCGCCCCTTCCACGACCTCGACCTGACCACCGGACGGCACGTGGCGGACCATCCGTGCGCCGCCGACCTCTACCGGGGCGAGTTCACCGTCCGGGACGCCGGCCACTGGCGGACGGTGTGGCGGGTGGGCGGCCCGGCCAAGGACCTGCTGCTGACCACCGACTACGCCCGCGAGGACTGAACCGGCGCCCCGTCGAAGCGGAGGTTCCAGCGGCCCGCTCCGCCGGTCACGGTGGTCGTCGACAAGGGGCGTACGTCGAGGTTCCAGTACGTCGAGGGCGGCGCCTTCAGGACGTACACCAGGGCCGCGCGGATCACCGAGGGCTCGGCCACGGCGACGATCCGGCAGCCGTCCTCCACGGGCCGGGTGTCCAGCCAGCCGCCGACCCGGGTGATGAACGCCACCAGCGACTCACCGCCGTGCGGTGTGCCGCGCGGGTCGGTGAGCCAGGCGTCCACCGCCTCCGGCTCGCGGGCCATCGCCTCGCCGAGCGTCAGCCCGCGCCAGCGGCCCATGTCGCAGTCCCGCAGGGCCAGCTGCACCAGCGGCGCGTAGCCGAGGCCGTCCCCGGTGGTACGGCTGCGGGGCGTCGGCGAGCAGTAGCGCAGCTCGGCCGCCGCCAGCGGTACCAGGTCCCGGGCGACGCGCTGCACCTCGTCCCAGCCGGCCTGGTCCAGCGGCCGGTCGTCCTCGAAGCGCTCCGCGAGCAGCGGCGAGCTGCGCGCGGCGGCGACGAACGTGACCCGAAGCGACATGCGGCGATGGTGTGTCGCGAAAGTGCGCAGGTCAAGAGGCGTTGCAGGGGAGTCACCGAGGGTGGACGGAACCTTACTTCAGGGTCAGGATCAGGCGGGCAAGTCGGTGGAAAGCGGGCCCGGTGGCGGGCCCGGGAAGTACAGCGCCATCCACTGGTCCGGCTTCTCGAGCGGTGCGAACCCGAGCTTCTGGTAGACACCGTGCGCGTCGTGCGTGGCGAGCAGGACGCGCTTGACGCCGTACGGCCGCAGGTGCTCGCGCACCGCTCCCACGAGCGCCGTCCCGATGCCCTTGCCCCGCACCGAGGGGTCGACGTACACGTCGCACAGCCAGGCGAAGGTCGCCCGGTCGGTGACGACCCGGGCGTACGCCACCTGCTCCCCCGACGCGGTCTCGTACGCCCCGAAGTTGAGCGAGCCGGCGATCGCCGCGTCCTGCTGCCGCCGAGGCCGCCCGATCGCCCAGTACGCGTCGGTGGACAGCCAGCGGTGCACGCGCTCGGCGTCGACGCGGGCGGGGTCGGTGGAGATCTCGTAGCCCTCGGCGAGGGGTGGCACATCGGTCATGCGGCGAGGTTCGCAGGGCGGGGCGCCCGCGTCGAGCGATTTCGGCCCGGGGCCGTGGCCGTCGGTCAGCGGTCTGTCGCGGCACTCCCGGCGGAGAGCTCGTCACAGGCCGCCCGCAGCCGCCGTACACCTTCCGAGATCTCCCCCACCCCCGCGACCGCCGCGAAGCTCAACCGCGTGTACCCGGCCGGAGGCTCCGCGCTGAAGTACGGGCGGCCGGGCGTGATCGCGACGCCCGCGCGCAGGGCGGCGGAGGTCAGGGCGGGCTCGGCGGTGCCGTCGGGCAGCCGCAGCCACAGGTGGTAACCGCCGCACGGGATGTGCGGAAGGGCGAATTCGGGGAGTTGGCGGCGCAGCGCCGCCGTCATCGCGTCGCGGCGGGCCTTCAGCTCCGCGGCGATCGTGCGCAGGTGCCGCGGCCAGGCGGGCGAACCGACCAGCTCCAGGGCCGCCTCCTGCAACGGCCGGGGCACGAAGAAGGTGTCGACGATCTGGATGGCCCGCAGCCGCTCCAGCACCGGCCCGCGCGCGGCCAGCGCGCTCACCCGGAAGCTGGGCGAGGTGGCCTTGGTCAGCGAGCAGACGTGCACGACGACGCCGTCGGCGTCCTCGGCGGCCAGCGGGGGCGGCAGCGGCCCGGCGTCCTCGTGCACGAGCCGCCGCACGAAGTCGTCCTCGACCACGAAGGCCCCGGCCTCGCGGGCGATGCGCAGCACCTCACCGCGCCGTTCGGGGGCGAGCACGGCGCCGGTCGGGTTCTGGCACAGGGGCTGGCAGACGAAGACGCGGGCCCCGGTCGCGCGGAAGGCGTCGGCGAGCAGGTCCGGGCGCACTCCCTCGGCGTCCACGGGGACCGGTACCGGGCGCAGCCCGGCCGCGCGGGCGATCGCCAGCATGCCGGGGTACGTCGGCGACTCGACCAGGACGGGGGCGCCCGGCGGGGCCAGCGCGCGCAGGGCGGTGGTCAGCGCGGACTGGCCGCCCGCCGTGATCAGCACCTCGGCCGCCGAGACCGCCCCGCCCGGCCCGCCGATGCCCCGGGCGAACCACTCCCGCAGCTCCGGCAGCCCCTCCATCGGCGGCCGCCCCCACGCCCCGGGACGGCGCCCCGCCCGGGCCAGGGCCGCCGCCATCGCCCGCTCCGGCTGGAGAGACGGGTGCAGATAGCCGCCGTTGAACTCCACGACCCCGGGTGGCGGAGCGGCCAGCGACGCCAGGACGCCGGAGGCGTCGACCGTGCGCGGTACGAGGTCGGCGGCGCCGTCCGCGCTGAGCGTGACCTCCTGCCAGGAGGTGTCCCCGGCGGACGCGGCGGCGGGGCGGGGCTCGGCACGGAACGCACCGGCGCCGGGCCGGGTCACCACCAGTCCCTCGGCGGCCAGCCGGGCCAGCGCGCGGGAGACGGTCACCGGGCTCACCCGGTACCGCTCGACCAGGGCACGACTGGACGGGAGCTTCTCTCCTGGTGAGTAGCGGTGCAGCTCCTTCCGCAGCTCAGTCATCAGGTCACCGGCACTGCTACGCTGTTGCATGAGAGCACAGAGTAGCGCTACTACTCCGACCGGGATAGCGGTCAGCGGCCCCGACGGCCGCTCCGTCGGCACCCTCCAGGCGGCCCTGGGCGTCACCGCCTTCTCCCTCACCTTCCCCGCCACGGCGTGGGGCCTGGAGGGCTTCGGGCCCTGGTCCCTGGTGGCCGTGCGCAGTGTCCTGGCGGCGGTGATCGCGGGGGGCTGTCTGCTGGTGGTGGGGTTCCCCCCGCGCGAGCGAAGCCGAGCGTGGGGGAGCGTGCCGCTGCCCGACCGCCGGCACTGGGCGGGGCTGGCGGTGGTGGCCGCGGGGGTGGTGATCGGCTTCCCGATGCTGACCACGCTGGCGCTGCAGACCTCGACCACGGCGCACGCGGCGGTCGTGGTCGGCCTGCTCCCGCTGACCACCGCGCTGCTGTCCGCCCTGCGCGTCGGCACCCGGCCCTCGCGCACCTTCTGGCTGGCGGCGCTGGCGGGGGCGGCGGCGGTGGTCGCCTTCACCGTGCAGCAGAGCGGCGGCGCCCTGACCGCCGCCGACGCCTACCTCTTCGCGGCGCTGCTGGTGTGCGCGGCCGGGTACACCGAGGGCGGCCGGCTGGCCCGGGTGATGCCGGGCTGGCAGGTGATCGGCTGGGCGCTGGTGCTGTGCCTGCCGGCGGCCGTGCCGGCCGCCGCCGTGGCGCTCGCGCTCGAGCCCGTGCAGCTCACCGCGCACAGCGTCGCCGGGGTGCTGTGGGTGGCGGCGGGGTCGCAGTTCCTCGGGCTGGTCGTCTGGTACCGCGGTATGGCGGCGATCGGCGTCCCCAAGGCCAGCCAGTTGCAGCTGGCCCAACCGCTGCTCACACTGGTGTGGTCGGTGCTGCTGCTTGGCGAGCACCTGACGGTGGCCGCCCCGCTGACGGCCGCGGCGGTGCTCGTGTGCATCGCGGTGACCCAGCGGGCGCGAGGCTGAGCGGCGCGTGCACGCAGGTCCCGACCCGGCCGCCTGCGCCGTAGACTCGAGGCCACGGACCGCTGCTCCCGCACATGGTGAGGAGGCCCCGCAGATGCGTGCAACCGTGGGCGACCAGCTCGTCCAGCACGGCAGGGTCGTCGGGCAACACGACAAGGTCGCCGAGATCGTCGAAGTGATGGGCCAGGAAGGCAACCCCCCGTACCGCGTCCGCTTCGAGGACGGGCACGAGGCCGTGTGCTCACCCGGCCCCGACTCCGAGATCCGGCACCACAAGGAGACCCGGCAGTAGAGCGCGCCGGGCCGCGAGGGATCAGCGCGGGGCGCCGGCCGGCTGCGCGTAGTGGTCGGCGGCGACCCGCGCCATCGCCCCGATGCGGTCGGTGCCGACGTCCCGCGCGGCGAAGAAGACGTGCCCGCGCACCTCGGCGTGGCGGCCGGCCAGCGCCAGGTGCCGGGAGAGCTCGTCCTTCTCGCTCCAGGCGTCGTCCTGCGCGGGGTCCCCGGCCTTGTACAGCGCCTCGCCGATGTACAGCTTGGTCCGGCTGCCCCGGGCCACCTCCGCCCACCAGGGCAGCAGTTCGGCGTAGTCGGCGGCGTCCTGGCCGATGTGCCAGTACAGCTGCGGCACGATGTAGTCGATCCAGCCCTCCTTGACCCACTTGCGGGTGTCCGCGTGCAGGTCGTCGTAGGTCTGGACGCCCGCCCGGGTGGCCGAGCCCCGCGCGTCGGTGCCGGCGTTGCGCCACACCCCGAACGGGCTGATGCCGAACTGCGCGGCGGGCCGGATCTCCTTGACGCCGGCCGCCGTCTCGCGCACCAGCAGGTCGATGTTGTTCCGCCGCCAGGCCGCCCGGCTGCCGGCGCCCGCGCCGTGGGTGCGGTAGGCGACGCCGTCGTCGAAGGTCTGGCCGGCCACCGGGTACGGGTAGAAGTAGTCGTCGAAGTGGACGCCGTCGACCGGGTAGCGGCGCACCGCGTCGAGCATCGCCTGCTGCACGAAGGCGCGGACCTCGGGCAGCCCGGGGTTGTAGTAAAGCTTCCCGCCGTACGGCACGACCCAGTCCGGGTTGCGGCGGGCCGGGTGCGAGGCCGCGAGCCGGGACGGGTCGGCGTGCACGGCGACGCGGTACGGGTTGAACCAGGCGTGCAGCTCCAGGCCGCGGGCGTGGGCCTCGCGCACCGCGGTGCCCAGCGGGTCCCAGCCGGGGTCGCGGCCCTGGACGCCGGTCAGGCACTCCGACCAGGGCTCGTGCGGCGACGGCCAGAGCGCGTCGGCCGTGGGCCGCACCTGGAAGATCACCGTGTTGAGGCGGTACCGCACCGCCAGGTCCAGGTGGGCGATCAGGTCCCGGCGCTGCACGTCCGCGGTCAGCCCCGGCCGGGACGGCCAGTCCCGGTTGGCCACGGTCGCCAGCCACATGCCGCGCATCTCGGTCGCCGCGGCCCCGCCCCGCCGCTCCGGCGCCGCCGCGCCCCGCACCTCCTCGCCCCGTACCTCCCCGCCCTGGATCTCCGGTCCCGCCCCGCTGCCGTGCCCGGGTGCTGCCGACGCTCTGGGCGCCATGGTGAGGGCGGACAGCGCGGCCACCGCGAACGCCCGACGTGAGACTCGGCCCATGTGGATGATCTCCCAACGCTGCGGATCCGCTCGGTCACGGATCGTCTCCGCGCCTCAGCATGCCCGACCCTCGGGCCCGATCACCGGCACGGCGGGGGTAACGTGCACGATCGGAGCAGACGCCGGCGACCCCGGTGGGCCTGCCAGAGCCGTAGGACAGCGAAAGGGACGATGTGACCGGCATCTCGGGAGATATCGCACGCGTCGGAGTGGTCGGTTGCGGTCAGATGGGGGCGGGCATCGCCGAGGTCTGCGCTCGCGCCGGTCTTGAGGTGATGGTCGCCGAGACCACCGGCGAGGCCCTGGAGATCGGCCGGACCCGGCTGTTCAACTCCCTCGCCAAGGCCGCCGAGCGCGGCAAGCTCACCGAGGAGGAGCGGGACGCCACGCAGGCCCGCCTCGGCTTCACCACCGACCTCGGCGAGTTCGCCGACCGCGACCTGGTCGTCGAGGCCGTCGTCGAGAACGAGCAGGTCAAGACCGAGATCTTCCAGGTGCTCGACCAGATCGTGACCCGTCCGGACGCGATCCTGGCCTCCAACACCTCCTCGATCCCGCTGGTGAAGCTGGCGGTCGCCACCTCGCGGCCGGACCAGGTGCTCGGCATCCACTTCTTCAACCCGGCCCCGGTGCAGCAGCTCGTCGAGCTGATCCCGGCGCTCACCACCTCCGAGGGCACGCTCAGCCGGGCCCAGCTGTTCACCGAGAAGGTGCTCGGCAAGCACGCCATCCGCGCCCAGGACCGCTCCGGGTTCGTGGTCAACGCGCTGCTGATCCCCTACCTGCTGTCCGCGATCCGGATGTTCGAGTCGGGCATCGCCAGCCGCGAGGACATCGACAACGGCATGGAGATGGGCTGCGCCCACCCGATGGGGCCGCTGAAGCTGGCCGACCTGATCGGCCTGGACACGGTCGCCTCGGTCGCCTACTCGATGTACGAGGAGTACAAGGAGCCGCTGTACGCCGCTCCCCCGCTGCTCCAGCGGATGGTCGACGCCGTCCGGCTCGGCCGCAAGAGCGGCTCGGGTTTCTACACCTACGGCTGATTACGCTCCGCGACGCCCCACGGGCCCGGCACCTTCCCAGGTGCCGGGCCCGCGCCATTCACACACCGTGTGCGCGGCGGGCCCGCATATGCCGTTCACACACTCTCCCCATGCGCCCACCAGGCGAGTTGACTCATCATGCGCATGCAAGGGACGTGAGACGACTACGGAAAGGAGCGGTTTCGTGACCGCCGAGCCCGAGCATTCCGTCCACCAGGGAGAACTCGCAGAGTTACGGCGCCGGCTGGATGTGGCCTACGCCCGCGTCGAGGGCGGACTGGCCCTGCTCTCCCATCGCACCGAGGAGACCGCCAAGGAGCTGGAGGAGCTGAACACACGGCTGACCACCCTGGAGCACGCCCGCTGGCCGCTGCCCTCGGTGGCGGTCGTCACGGCCGTGGGCGCGCTGGTCGTGGCGGTCTGGCAGGCCCTCGGGCACTAGAGACCGGGCAGGGTGTCCTGCCCGAGCCTGAGGTGGTGCAGCAGGAGTAACGCGGCCGCCATGTTGGCGGCCGGGACCTCCCCCCGGGCGACCAGGTCGGGGACGACCTTGAGCGGGACCCATTCCCTGCGGTCCGACTCGAAGTCGTCCACGGGGTGTCCGACGTACTCGCCCTCGTCGGCCCAGTAGATGTGGTGCCGGGCGTCGGTGAGCCCGTTGGACGGCTCCACGCTCATCAGGTGGCGCAGGGGTCCCGGCCGCCAGCCGGTCTCCTCCTCCAGCTCCCGGGCCGCGGCGACCGCGATGTCCTCGCCTTCCTCGACGACACCGGCCGCGAGTTCCCACCCCCAGCTGTCGGTGATGAAGCGGTGCCGCCACAGCAGGAGGACCTCGTTGGCCTCGTTGACCACCGTGGCCACGGCGACGGGCCGCAGCCGTATGAGGAAGTGGTCGAGATGCCGGCCGTCCGGCAGCTCGACATCCGCCAGGTTGACGCTGAACCAGCGGTTTGAGTACACAGTTTGTTCGTTCTGTTTCGTCCACTGCACGGTGCTGCCACCTTCCGACGAGTAGATGGCAATATCGCAGCCGGAGCGGGCTGACAGCAGGCGCACAGGGGCCCCTCCGGGCGCAGGGCCGGGCGCAGGGCCCGCGTACAGGGACGGCACGGGGTGTCTAAAGCGGCACGCGCAGTGCCCCGTCGATGAGTTCGGCCGCCTCCGCCGTGCCCGCGCAGCCGCTGCGCACCAGGTGTTCTCGCACCGCGCGGAGTCTGTCGCGCAGCCGCTGGGACTCCATCCCCCGGGCCTGCTCGGCCATCTGCACCGCGGTGGCCACCGCCTTGTCGGCGTTGCCCTGGCGCAGCTCGATCGTGCTGAGCATGGCCAGCCGGTGCACCCGCCCGCGGTCGTGCGCCGGGTTGTCGACGGCCGCCGCCGCGTGCTCCGCCGCCGCGGCCAGCTCGCCGAGGCTGAGCAGCGCCTCCGCCACCTGCACGTTGACCAGCCCCGGCTGCACATAGCCGGTCTCGTCGGGCTCGTATCCGCGCCGGATGCGGTCGGCGGCCTGCTCGGCCCGCCGGATGCAGGACAGGGCGCTGGTGCCGTCACCGAGGTGGGCGTACGCCTTCGCCTGCATCGCGTACAGGTCGGAGGCGAGCGCGGGGGTGATGTGCCGTCCGGCGGCGCGCAGCGCGGCCTCGGCGAAGGCGACCGCCTGGCGGTACTCCCGCATGAACAGCGCCTGGTTGACCAGCAGCGCGATGACGTAGGCGCCGAGCCCCCGGTCCCCGCTGGCCTTGGCCAGGCGCAGCGCCTGGTGGAAGTAGCGCTGGGCCAGTCCGTGCGCGTCGGAGTCGTACGCGCAGATGCCGGCGACGGCGACCAACCCGCCGGTCGCCCGGTGCAGTTGACGGCCGGTGGCGTCGGTGTAGCCGCCGCGCAGCAGCGGCGCGGCCTCCGCGTTCAGGAAGCCGACGATGCGGGTGCGGGTCGCGATGCCGCCGGCCTTGCGGTACATCTGCTCGTAATGGGCCCGGGCGGCGCGCAGCATCTCCAGGTCGGCGGGGGTGACCCGGTGCCGGCCGCCGCGGGAGACGTCCACGTCCTCGGGAGGGTTCTCCCACTCCCACACCGGCATGACGGCGGGCGTGCCGGTGAGGGCGGGGGCGCCCAGGATGTGCGGGCGCTGCTGCTGGTCGGAGCGCCACAGCGCGGTGGCGCGCTCGACGAACCCGGACAGCGAGCCGGTGTGCGGTGCGGCGGGCTCGCCGGGCACGCCGAGGCCGATGTCGTCGAGGGTGACCGGTCGCTGCAGCCGGGCGGCGAGCACCTCGCAGATCAGGTCGGGCACCTGGCCGCGGGGCCGCTGACCCTTCAACCACCGTGCCACGGCGGTGTGTTCGTATCTGAGCGCGAGCCCGCGCGCCCGTCCCGCCTGGTTGACGTGGGCGGCCAGGCCCGCGTGCGAGATCCCGGCCTCGTCCAGGATCGCGTCGAGCAGAGTGTTGGGCTGCATGGGTGCTCCCCGAAGGCTCGGTGGCGTAGAGCGTAGTGGGTGCCTCTTCACACGGGGTGTGAACGGAGTGCCCGGATCCGCAGGGTGTGCGCGCTGTTGCGGAGAGTTCCGAACCGGTTGACTGAATTGCCTCGCAAGAGGCCGGCCGGGCCGCCGGCTCCCCCTCGTACAGTACGGTGGCCCGTTTGGAGCCGTCCGTCCAGTTGCCTGCCCGACACTCCGTGGCTGGACGGACGGCAGCTGGCCGCGCGGGCCTCGCCGGGTGTACGAGGGGACTACAGGTGGTTCGTCGGCTGGGGGTGTGTGGTGGCCGGGCGCGCGGTTCCCCGCGCCCCTGAAGGGGCGTGGGCGTCTCCCAGGACCAGCAGGGCGACGTCGTCGGGCGGGGCCCCGTGCGTGTGGTGCAGCAGCGCCGTGAAGGTCCGGTCCAGTACGGCTCGCGGTGCTGGTGGCCCCTCGCGTACGGCGTCTGCCAGGACCTCGGGCAGCGGGAAGAACCGGCCGCGCGCGTCACGGGCGTCCTCCGCGCCGTCCGTGTGGAGGAAGAGCGCCTCGCCGGGGAGCAGCTGCCCGCAGGGCACCTCGGACAGTTCGGCGGGCAGCGGGAAGAGGCCGAGGGGAGGCAGGGGGTCGTCCCGGGCCAGCGGCTCGACCCGGGTGCCGTGCAGCAGGTACGGCCATGGGTGCCCGCAGTTCAGCGCCCGCACCGCACCGTCCGGCCGGATCTCCAGCAGCAGGACGGTGACGAACTCCTCGGCCGCGGTCGGTCCCGGCGCCTCGCGCAGATACCGGGCGTGGGCGCGTTCCAGGCGGCGCAGCACTCCGCTGAGGTGCCGTTCGTCGTGCACGGCCTCGCGGAAGCTGCCGAGGACGGCGGCGGCCGTGCCGGTGGCGCCGAGGCCGTGCCCGCGGACGTCACCCATGATCACCCGTACGCCGTGCTCGGTGCCGACGACGTCGTAGAGGTCGCCGCCGATCTGCGCACCGGGGTCGGCGGAGAGCTGGGCGGCTGCGACGTCCAGCCCGCCGACGTGCGGTGGCAGCGGAGGCAGCAGCACCCGCTGGGCGGCGCCCGCGACCCGGCGGGCCTGCCGCAGTTCGCGCAGCAGCGTCCGCCGGACGTGCAGCACCAGCCCGGTGCCGACCGCGAAGAACACGGCACTGGTGACGATTCTGGCCCCGAGCCCGTCCTGCTGGGCGAGCGGGCAGGCCAGCTTGTACGTGATGGCCGTGGCGCCCCACACGGTGGGCAGCCCGAGCGCGAGCGCCCGGCGGGGAGCCCTGGCCCTGATGTGGATCATGCCGTTGGCCCCCCAGTCAGGCCCAGACAGCGCGGACCGGCCCCTAAGGGCCGGTCCGATTCTGTCGAGGCATGGCCGGGAAGGGCCAGATCACCAAGGAACGTCACCCGTACGAGTGACGTGACCACCACGGGCCCGGAAGGGCGCGGGGAACTGCGCAATCAACCACCGGTAACCGGCATCCGACGGGCCACGCAGTCCCCCGCGGCGCTCATCCGCGCAGCACGGCCCCCGTACGCTCACCCGCAAGGGCGACTGCCGCATCCCTCGCGGCCGACGCCTCGTCCACCGTCAGGGTCCGGTCACCCGCCCGGAAGCGCAGCGCGTACGCCAGGGACTTGCGCCCTTCGCCCAGCTGCTCGGCGTTCTCGTACACGTCGAACAGCCGGATGCCCTCCAGCAGTTCGCCGGCGCCCTCGCGCAGCGCCGCCTCGACCTCCGCGGCCGGCACGAACGCGTCGACCACCAGGGCGACGTCCTGCGTGGCGACCGGGAACGTGGAGATGCCCGGCGCCTGCGGGGTGTCGTCGCCGACCCGCTCCAGGACGTCGAGGTCCAGCTCCATCGCACAGGTGCGCGCGGGCAGGCCGAGGGCCTTGAGCACGCGCGGGTGCAGCTCGCCGGCGTGGCCGACGACCCGCTCGGTGCCGTCGACGGTGACCGCCAGCTCGGCGCAGCGGCCCGGGTGCCACGGTCCGTACTGGCCCTTGCGGACGATCAGCCCGGCGCCGGCCTCGCGGGCGACGGTCCGGGCGGCCTCGACCGCGTCGGCCCAGTCGGCCGGGCGGCCCTTGCCCCACCAGCCGGCCTGCTCGCGGGCGCCGGCCAGCACGACGGCGACGTGCCGCGGCTGGTCGGGCAGCGCGGCGTTCAGCGCGGCGAGGTCCTCCTCGCTGGGGCGCCGGTCGACGGGCAGGTCGGCGGCGACCCGCTGCTCCTCGCGCGGCCGGAAGACCAGGCCGGTCTCGAACAGCGCCAGGTCGTGGCCGCCGCGGCCGTCGTTGCGGCGCAGCGCGCCGAGCAGGCCCGGCAGCAGCGTCGTGCGCAGCGCGGGCTCCTCGTCGTTGAGCGGGTTGACCAGCTTCACGACGCGGCGGGCCGGGTCGTCGGCCTCCAGGCCGAGCTGGTCGAAGACCCGCTCGGAGACGAACGGGTAGTTCGGCGCCTCGACGTAACCGGCACCGGCCAGCGCCCGGCCGACGCGGCGGTGCAGCCGCTGGCGCCCGGTCAGACCGAAGCCGGCGGGCGGCTTCGGCAGGGTGGAGGGCAGGTTCTCGTAACCCTCCAGCCGGATGACCTCCTCGGCGAGGTCGTTGGGGGCGGTGAGGTCGGGCCGCCAGGACGGGACGGTGACGATCAGCTCGTCCTGCCCGTACACGTCGCAGCCCACCTCCTGGAGGCGGCGTACGACGGTCTCGCGGCCGTAGGTCACGCCCGCGACCTTGTCGGGGTGGTCGGCCGGCAGGGTGATGGTGCGCGGCGCGGAGGGCGCGCTGACCTCGGTGACCCCGGCCTCGGCGGTGCCGCCCGCGAGCAGCACCAGCAGGTCGACGGTGCGCTGCGCGGCGGCTGCCGCGGCCTGCGGGTCGACGCCGCGCTCGAAGCGGCGGGAGGCTTCGGAGGACAGCTTGTGGCGGCGGGCGGTGCGCGCGACGGACACCTGGTCGAAGTGGGCCGCCTCGATCACCACGTCGCTCGTCGCGGTCGCCCCGTTCTCGGCGGCGTCGTGGTCCGCGATCTCGGTGTTGGCGCCGCCCATGACGCCGGCGAGGCCGATCGGACCGCGGTCGTCGGTGATGACCAGGTCCTCGGCGTGCAGGGTGCGGGTGACGCCGTCGAGGGTGACGATCTGCTCGCCCTCCTCCGCGCGGCGCACGCCGATCGTGCCCTGGACCAGGTTGCGGTCGTAGGCGTGCAGCGGCTGGCCCAGCTCCATCATCACGTAGTTGGTGACGTCGACGGCGAGCGAGATCGGGCGCATGCCGACCTTCTGCAGGCGCCGCTGGAGCCAGATCGGGGAGCGCGCCTCGGGGCTGAGACCGGTGACCGTACGGGCGGTGAAGCGGTCGCAGCCGGTGGGGTCGGCGATCTTCACCGGGTAGCCGTAGGCGTTCGGGCCGGGCACGTCGAGCAGTGCCGGGTCGCGCAGCGGCAGGCCGTAGGCGATGGCGGTCTCGCGGGCGACGCCGCGGATGGACAGGCAGTCGCCGCGGTTGGCGGTGACGGCGATGTCCAGGACCTCGTCCACCAGCTCCAGCAGCTCGATGGCGTCCCTGCCGACCTCGGTCTCGGGCGGCAGCACGATGATGCCGTGCTTTCCGTCGTCGCCCATGCCCAGCTCGTCGCTGGAGCAGATCATGCCGTGCGAGACCTTGCCGTAGGTCTTGCGCGCGGAGATCGAGAAACCGCCCGGCAGTGTGGCGCCGGGCAGGACGACGACGACCTTGTCGCCCACGGTGAAGTTGCGGGCGCCGCAGACGATCTCCTGCGGCTCGCCGGTGCCGTTGGCCCGGCCGACGTCGACGGTGCAGAAGCGGATCGGCTTCTTGAAGCCCTCCAGCTCCTCGATGGTCAGCACCTGGCCGACGACCAGCGGGCCCTTGAGGTCGGCGCCGAGGTGCTCGACGGTCTCGACCTCCAGACCGGCCGAAATCAGCTTGGCCTGCACGTCCCGACCGGTCTCCGTCTCCGGCAGGTCGACGTACTCCCGCAGCCAAGAAAGCGGGACCCGCATCAGATCTCCATCCCGAACGGCCGGGTGAACCGGACGTCGCCCTCGACCATGTCTCGCATGTCTTCGACGTTGTGGCGGAACATCAGCATCCGCTCGATGCCGAACCCGAAGGCGAAGCCGCTGTACTTCTCCGGGTCGACACCGCAGGCCCGCAGCACGCGGGGGTTGACCATGCCGCAGCCGCCCAGCTCGATCCAGCCCTCGGACGAGCAGGTGCGGCAGGGGCGGTCGGGGTTGCCGACGGAGGCGCCGCGGCAGACGTAGCACACCATGTCCATCTCGGCGGACGGCTCGGTGAAGGGGAAGAAGTTCGGCCGCAGCCGGGTCTTCATGCCCTCGCCGAACAGCGACTGGACCATGTGGTCCAGGGTCCCCTTGAGGTCCGCCATGGTCAGGCCCTCGTCGACGGCGAGCAGCTCGACCTGGTGGAAGACCGGGGTGTGCGTGGCGTCCAGCTCGTCGGTGCGGTACACGCGGCCGGGGCAGATCACGTAGACCGGCAGCTCGCGGTCGAGCAGCGAGCGGATCTGCACGGGCGAGGTGTGGGTGCGCAGCACGACGCCGGACTCGGCGCCCTCCGGGCCCTCGACGAAGAAGGTGTCGGCCTCGCCGCGGGCCGGGTGGTCCGGGCCGATGTTGAGGGCGTCGAAGTTGAACCACTCGGCCTCGACCTCGGGGCCCTCGGCGACCTCGTAGCCCATGGCCACGAAGATGTCCTCGATCCGCTCCGACAGTGTCGTCAGCGGGTGGCGGGCGCCGGCCGGGACGCGGTCGTAGGGCAGCGTGACGTCCACGGCCTCCTCGACCAGGACGCGCGCGTCGCGCTCGGCCTCCAGCTCGGCCTGGCGGGCGGCCAGGGCCTTGTTCACCGCTCCGCGGGCCTGGCCGACGCGCTTGCCGGCCTCGGCCTTGGCGTGCGGGGGCAGGGCGCCGATCTCGCGGTTGGCCAGCGCCAGCGGGGAGGTGCCGCCGGTGTGGGCGACCTTGGCCTCCTGGAGCGCGTCGAGGGAGTCCGCGGCGGCGAAGGCGGCGAGCGCCTCGTCCCGCATGCGCTCGATCTCTTCCGGTTTCAAGGCCTCGACCTCGACAGGGTCGTACGACTTATTGGGTGCCGACATCTCTTCCCGTGCTTCCGATTGTCCCCCAGCTACCGCTGGGAGGTGCCCCCCGGCTGACGTCCCCGTCACCGACTGGCCACCAGGCGTGGGCCGTGTGCAGGACACAAAGGTGCCAAAGGCCGAGTCTAACGGGGTGAGGGTGTGCGAATGAGCCCGCGGGCCTCAGGCCAGGTAGGCCGGAGTGCTCACGGGCAACGTAAATCGGAACTCGGCGCCGCCGCCGGGGGCGCGGCCGACCGTGATGGAGCCGCCGTGGGCCTCGACGATGCCCTTGACGATGTAGAGCCCGAGGCCGGTGCCGCCGCGCTTGCTGCCCCGCCAGAAGCGGGTGAAGACGCGGTTCATGGATTCCTCCGGGATGCCGGGCCCCTCGTCGCTCACCGTGACCGACGTGGCTGCGATCTCGCCGTGCTCCCCCTCGCGGGGTGACGCCGTGGCCGCGATGTCGATGGTGACGGTTCCCTCGCCGTGCCGCACGGCATTTTCGATGAGGTTGCTGAGCACCTGGTCGATCTTGTCGGGGTCGGCCCACAGCGCGGGCAGCGGCTGGGCGAGGCGGAGCAGGAAGCGGTCGGCGGGCTGCCCGGCGGCGACGTATGCCTGGATGTGGCGGCCGACCGCGGCGCCGATGTCGACGGGCTGGCGGCGCAGCTCCAGCCGTCCGGAGTCGATGCGGGAGATGTCGAGCAGCTCGGCGATGAGCCGGGTGACCCGGTCGGCGTCGGCGTCGACGGTCTCCAGCATCAGCCGCTTCTGGTCGTCGGTGAACCGCTCCCACTTGGCCAGCAGGGTGGCCGTGAAGCCCTTGACGGAGGTGAGCGGGGAGCGCAGCTCGTGGGCGACGGTGGCGATCAGCTCGGCGTGGCTGCGCTCGGTGCGGCGGCGGGCCTCGGTGTCGCGCAGCGTGACGACGAGGCGGTGGAGCGGGCCGGTGGGGCGGGTGCGGACGTAGCGGGCGCAGACCAGCACCTCGCGTCCGCCGGGCAACAGCAGGTTCCGCTCGGGCTGCCGGACCCGGATGGCGAGACCGCCGTAGGGATCGGTGAGCTGCCACCAGCGCCGTCCCTCGAGGTCCTCTAACGGCAGGGCCTCTTCCAGGCGCCGGCCGAGGGCGTCGGCGGCGCGCCGGGCGGTGATGCGCTCGGCGGCGGTGTTGAAGCAGATCACCCGCCCGTGCTCGTCGGCGACGACCAGGCCGTCGGGAAGCTGGTCGGGGTCGAGTCCGAGGTCGGCGACATCACCAGGCCGGCGGGGCGTGGGCGGGCGCCGCGCCTGACGTGCTCCCGGTGCGCTGCTCGTGCCGACGCTCATGCCCGTACCCCACCTCTCGACCGCGCAGGGGCCCCGAGCTGGCCACCCTACTAGCTCTTGGTGACGGAGCGGCACCCTGCGGCGGCGCGCTGTGCACGCGCCGACGCGTAGAGACATACGGCGGCGGCGGTCGCGAGGTTCAGGCTCTCGGCCCGGCCGTGGATCGGGACCCGGACGACGGCGTCGGCGAGGGCCCGGGTCTCCTCCGGGAGCCCCCAGGCCTCATTGCCGAAGACCCACGCGGTCGGCCCGCCCATGGTGCCCGCGTCCAGCTCGGCGTCGAGGTCGTCCTCGCCCGCGCCGTCGGCGGCGAGCACCCGGACGCCGGTCTCGCGCAGCCCGGCGACGGCCCGCTCGACGGGGACGCCGACGGCGACGGGCAGGTGGAAGAGGGAGCCGACGGAGGCCCGGACGGCCTTGGGGTTGTACAGGTCGACGGAGGCGTCGGTGAGGACGACGGCCTCCGCGCCGGCGGCGTCGGCGCACCGCAGCACCGTGCCGGCGTTGCCGGGGTCGCGTACGTGGGCGAGGACGGCGACCAGCTTCGGGCGGGCGGCGAGGATCTCCTCGAAGGGCGTGTCCAGGAACCGGCAGACCCCGACCAGGCCCTGCGGGGTGACGGTGGTGGAGATGTCGGCGATCACCTGCTCGGCGGCGAGGTGGACGCGGGCGCCGGCGTCCCGGGCGGCACCGATGATGTCGGCGTAGCGCTCGGCGGCCTCCACGGTGGCGAACAGCTCGACCAGCGTGTCCGCGTACGCCGCCGCCTCCCGCACGGCCTGTGGCCCCTCGGCCAGGAACAGCCGCTCCTTGCCCCGGAAGTTCCGCTTGGCCAGCCGCCGCGCGGCCAGGACGCGGGGCGAGCGGGGGGAGATCGGCTCGGGGGTGGCGGGGGGCATCCTCTTCTTCACCTTCACAGTCTTCTCGGCGCGGGGATCGGCGCCGGGGGGCGCCGGGTTCCGCGCCGAGGGGCGCGCGGGGAACCGCGCGACCGGCCAGGACGGACCCGCGGACGAAAAGGCTGCCGCGGTCCGCCAACAGCAGGACCCGCAAGCCGGAAGCCTGCGGGTCCTTCCATCACGTCGGCCGTGAAGCCGGCGCAGCGTCACGCAGCCTTCGGCGCGTTGACGTCGCTCGGCAGCGCCTTCTGGGCGACCTCGACGAGGGCGGCGAACGCGCCCGCGTCGTTGACGGCCAGCTCGGCGAGGATCTTGCGGTCCACCTCGATGTTGGCGGCCTTCAGACCCTGGATGAAGCGGTTGTACGTAATGCCGTTGGCGCGGGCAGCGGCGTTGATGCGCTGGATCCACAGCTGGCGGAAGTCACCCTTGCGCTTCTTGCGGTCGTTGTAGTTGTAGACCAGCGAGTGGGTGACCTGCTCCTTGGCCTTGCGGTACAGGCGCGAGCGCTGACCGCGGTAGCCGGAGGCCTGCTCGAGGATCGCCCGGCGCTTCTTGTGGGCGTTGACTGCCCGCTTGACGCGTGCCACTTGTTAACTCCTTGTAGCGGGGCCGTGGTGGTACTCACACGGCCCGAGAACGACTGGGTCCCGGTCCTGACGTACGGCGCTCGGCGATCAGACGATCAGGCGCCGGGGCGTCACTTGCCGAGAAGCTTCTTGATCTTCTTGGCGTCGCCCGGGGCCATCTCGGCGTTGCCGGTGAGGCGACGCGTCACGCGGGACGACTTGTGCTCGAGCAGGTGGCGCTTGCCGGAGCGCTCACGGAGCACCTTGCCGGAGCCGGTGATCTTGAAGCGCTTACTGGCACCGCTGTGCGACTTGTTCTTCGGCATAGCGCCGTTCTCTCCTCGTCGGTGGCGCTCCGGTGCCCGGTCGTGAAACCGGGCACGGTGGAGCGTCGCTCTTGTTTCGGTTACTGATGCCTGGGACTGACGTCCCGGGGATCACGCCTCGGCAGGCTCCTCGGCCGACTCCTCGGCGTCCGCAGGGTTCTGCGAGCGGCCGGGGTTGGCCTTCGCGGACGCCTTGCGGGCCTCCTGCGCCTGGCGGGCCTCGGCCATCGCCTCGGTCTTCTTCTTGTGCGGACCGAGGACCATGATCATGTTGCGGCCGTCCTGCTTCGGGTTCGACTCCACGAAGCCGAGGTCCTGGACGTCCTCCGCGAGCCGCTGGAGCAGTCGGTAGCCCAGCTCGGGCCGGGACTGCTCGCGACCACGGAACATGATCGTGATCTTGACCTTGTCGCCCTGCTTGAGGAACCGGACGACGTGACCCTTCTTGGTGTCATAGTCGTGCGGGTCGATCTTCGGCCGGAGCTTCATCTCCTTGATGACCGTGTGCGCCTGGTTCTTGCGCGCTTCACGGGCCTTCATGGCCGACTCGTACTTGAACTTCCCGTAGTCCATGAGCTTGCACACGGGCGGACGGGCGTTCGCCGCGACCTCGACGAGGTCGAGGTCGTACTCCTGCGCAAGCTCCAGGGCCTTGGCAAGCGGGACAATCCCGACCTGCTCGCCGCTGGGACCGACAAGTCGCACCTCGGGAACGCGAATCCGGTCGTTGATGCGGGGCTCGGCGCTGATGGATCCTCCTCGGTAGCACCACGCGACGGTCTGGCGGACAGCCGCGTAACGTCTGTGTTGTTAGACCTAACCGCGCCGAAGCAGAAAAAATGCCCCGGACGATCACAGGCGGGGCTCCTCGAACTACCGGAGCACCGCCGCGGGGATCGCGGGGCGCGCTTTCGGGTCGGCCGCCGCCTCGGGGGGCGGTGCCGCCTGACCGGTGACCCGCCGTCCTGGGGACGGCAAGGTGGGAGTTCGAAAGCCTCCACTTTGTGGGTCGGGCCCGTCGCCCTGAGGCGCGCGTGTCCGACCGGTCGTTGTTCCAGATTAGCAGTTCGCCGGGGGAACGGCGAACCGACACCAGGTGGGGGCCCGGCCCGGCCTGCGCCTATCGTGTGCGGCATGAGTGAGACCCCTCCTGAGAACCCCGACTTCGACGCCATGACCCGAGACATCGCCGAGGTCCCGGCGGTCGAGGTGATCGTGACGGTCGCCGTCAACCTGATGAGCGCCGCCGCGGTGAAGCTCGGCCTGACCGAGGAGGGGGAACGGCACAAGGACCTGGACGAGGCGCGCAAGCTGGTGCACGCGCTGGCCGGCCTGCTGGACGCGACCGCGACCGAGATCAGCTCGTTCCACGCGGCGCCGCTGCGCGACGGCCTGAAGTCGCTCCAGCTGGCGTTCCGCGAGGCGTCCCTCGTCCCGGACGAGCCGGGTCAGGGGCCGGGCGAGAAGTACACGGGCCCGGTCTTCGGCTGACTTCCCGACCGGTTCGTCCGGGTGCGGGTTCGTCCGCGTGTGGGTTGGTCCGGGTGCGGGTTCGTCCGCAGACTCAAGTTCGTCCGCAGAATCGGGTGCGTCTCCGTCCCGGTTCATCCGCGTTCGTACAGGGGCTCGCCCGGTGGCGTCGCCTCGGTCGGCAGCAGTGCCAGGTCGAGGCCGCGCACCAGGCGGGCCCTCAGCGTCTCGTCGGCGGCGAGGCGGGCGGCCACGGCGCGGGCGGCCTCGGCGGGCGCGGCGGACGGGTCCAGTACGAGGGCGAGGATGCCATCGGCCCGCCCCGGTCCGAGGTGGGCGCGGAGCACGGCCGGCTCGGCGGCCACGGCCGTGCGGACGGCCTCGACGACGGCCGGGTCGGCGAGCGGATCGGCGGTGGTCCGGCCCTCCGCCAGGGCCAGCAGCGCGGACCCGGTCAGTTCGAACGGCACCGGTCCGGCCAGATCCAGCACGACCGTGTCCGCCTTCTCGTGCGCCGCCGCCTGCAGCGCCTGGTGCAGGGGTACGGCCACGGGGCGGGCCGCCGGGTCCCAGCGGGCGAGGGATTCGGTGGAGGTGAAGGCCGGCAGGGCGGTGCGGCCGGCCGCCTTGAGGGTGGGCACCGCCATGTCGCTGGTCTTCTCGCGGCGCAGCCCGTTCTCGTCCTCCTCCACCTCGCCGAGCACGGCGACGACGGGGACGAGCAGCCGGGCGCCCTTCAGGGCCTGGAGCACCGGCGTGACGGCGGTGCGGTCCTCGGCCCAGGCGGCGAGCGCCGCGCTCAGCGCGGGGTCGGCGGAGCCGTCGTCGTCGGAGAAGCCGGGGTCGGGGATGTTCTTGTTCGCCACGGCTCCGACCCTATCGGGGGCCGGACCGTGGCCGACCGGCGGCCGGAGGGGCTAGAACTCGTCGAACTCGCCGAGGCGGCGGCGCCGGCCGCGCCAGAGCACCACGGAGGCGACCAGCAGGACGCCGCCGGCGCCGCCCGCGAGCGGTGCGGCCCAGACGGAGGCGTCGCCGCCCGGGGTGTCGGTGGCCGGGCCGGGCCCGAAGTACTTGTCGCCGTACGCGGCCGAGGTGAGGCCCTCCGGCTCCAGGCGGCCGGCCGCGTCGATGGCGGCGGCGGGGTCGACGAAGCCGAAGCCGCGCGAGTCGTCCCGCCCGCCCTTCGGGGCGTTGCGGGCGGTGTCCTCCAGCAGCCGTTTGATCTGGGCCGGGGTGAGGTCGGGGTGGGCCGCCCGGACGAGGGCTGCGGCGCCGGAGACGTAGGCGGCGGCGGCACTGGTGCCCCAGCCCTCGTAGTACTTGCGGTCGGGGTCGGCGATGATCACGTCGACGCCGGGGGCGCTGACCGTGGCGTACCAGCGGCGGGTGGAGAAGGAGGCGCGGGTGCCGTAGCGGTCGACGGCGGTCGCGGCGATCACGCCGGGGTAGGCGGCCGGGTAGGAGACGTGGTCGCCCTTCTCGCCGCCGTTGCCGGCCGACGCGACGACGACCACGCCCTTGTCGAGGGCGTACTGGATGGCCTCGTCCTCGCCGGCCTCGGGGTGGGCGGAGGCGGAGTCGTCGCCGAGGGAGAGGTTGATGACGTCGGCGCCGTGGTCGGCGGCCCAGCGGATGCCCTCGGCGAGGGCGTTGCCGCGGGTCTTGCGGGCCTTGGCACGGGCCGGGTCGCCGTCCTCCAGGATGACGCGGACGGGCAGGATCTTCGCCTCCGGGGCGATGCCCAGGACGCCGTCGGTGCGGCCGGGGCCGTGTCCGTGACCGGCGATGATCCCGGCCATGGCGGTGCCGTGCCGGGCCCAGGCCCGGTCGCCCTCCTCGGCACCGAAGCCCACCAGGTCCTCACCGGGGAGAACGTTGCCGGCGAGGTCGGGGTGGCCGGCGTCGACACCGGTGTCGAGGACGGCGACGGTGACGCCCTCGCCGCGCGTGGTCCGCCAGGCCTCGTCGGTGCGCATGGCCTCCAGGGACCACTGCCGGGCGCGGATGCCGTCGGCGTGCGCGGTGGTGGCCGGGACGAGGGCGACGGCCGCGGCGACGAGGAGGCTCACCGCCGCGCGGCGGCGGGTCTTGGCGGCTGTCACGAGGGCTGCTCCGCGGGCTCGACGGGCTGTCACGAGGGCCGCTCCGTGGCCGGCTCGGCGGTCTTGCGCAGGCCGCGTTCGACCCGGTCGGCGAGGCCCTGGGCCTCGTGGCCGAGGCCGGCCTGGGCGGGGGCGGCGGTGGCACCGGAGGCCATGGCCTCCTCGGCGGGCTGCGGGTCGTCGACGGTGCGGCCGTCGGCCCAGCCGGAGACGGCGTAGACGACGACGGGGGCGTCGGTGAGGACGGAGACCGTCCATGCGGCGCGCTGCGGTGCGCCGAACTCCGCGGCGACGGTGCCCTCGGCCGCGTACGGCAGCGGCACGAGGTCGGTACGGCGGTGCAGGCCCTCCCGGTCGTAGCGGCGGGCCAGCTCGGTCATGGCGGCGGCGTCGGCCTTGGTGAACAGCAGGCCGACGGTGGTGACGTAGCTCTGGGTGGCGTCGGTGTAGGTGGCGCGGAGCAGGCGGGCGCAGCCGACGGGGGCGAGGGCCTTGCGCAGCAGCGGGTCGAAGGCGTTTGCGCAGCCGCTGTCGGGGGCCACGGCGATCCGGGTCCAAGTGCGGTCGGCACCGCCGGGGCCGGCGCCGCGGCCCTCCACGGTGGGTGGGAAGAGCCGGTCGACCGGCACGCTGTGCCACAGGTCCCCGGCCGCGGTGAAGCCGCTGCGCGCGCCGTCGTCGCCGGAGTCGCCGGTGAGCCAGCTCCCGGCGACGGCACCGCCGACGAGCCCCATCCCGAGCACGAGACAGACGCCGGCGGCGACGGCCTGCCCGCGCATCCGCCCACCGGACGCCCGCCGTGGCCGGGCCCGCTCGTACTCCTCCGGCTCCCCGCCGGGCACCGTAGGACCACCCCAGGAGAGGGCCGGGTCGGGCGACGCGGCCGTGACAGGGCTGCCCGGGACGGACCGGAAACCGAAACGCCCGTCCCCCTCGACGCCGTCGCGGGACCGACCGGGCGCGGGCACGGCACCCGGACGACCCGACGGGTCGGACCCGGCACGGGACTGCCCGGCAGCGGGCACGGCACCCGGACGACCGGACGGGTCGGACGGATTGGACGGATTGGACGGGTCGGACGGGTCGGAAGTCGCGTGGGCGGAGAGTCGAGCAGCCGATGCCCCCGGACGACCGCCGTCGAGGCCGGACACGGCAGAGGGCCGGTCCGGGGCAGGCCCGGCGCCGGGGTGACCGGACGGCTCGGACCCGGCGCGAGACCGGTCCTGGCCGAAGGTTGCCCGCGGGCGCCGCGCGGAGGCGGCCGGCTCGGCGGGGACGGCGGGGTCGGCGGGGTCGGTGGGCGCGTCCGCGGGGATCGGGCGCAGGCGGGTCGTCGTCTCCGCCGGAGTCTCCGCGGGGGTGCCCGGCCGGCGGGCCGGTGGTGCCGTGCCGGGCGGCTCCTCCGGCGTGCCGCGCTCGCGCCGCGCGCCGGGGCCGACGCCGACGGTCGGCGGCGTGTCCGGGAAGCGGGCGGAGGCGCGCGGCGGGGGCGGGGACGTGAGGCCGGTGGCGACGGGGCCGGACGGCGTCGGGCCGGGGTGGCGCGGCGGCCGGCCGGCCGGGGAGGCACCCTCCTGTGCCGCCGGTCGCTCGCCCGGTGGCGCGTCCCGCAGGGGGCGGGCGTCACCGGCAAACGGCCGACCGGTGGCGGACTCGGACGAAGAACGCTCAGCGGACGCACCGGGACCCGACGACGAGCGCTCACCGGACACACCGGACCCCGACGGCGAAGACCCGCCCGGCACACCAGGCCCCGACGGTGAAGACCCGCCGGGCACGCCGGACCTCGACGGCGAGGGCTCACCTGGCCGAGACGCGTGCCCGCCCGGGAACGAGGTCCCGGCGGCGGACGGCGCGGACCCGATCCCGGAGGCGGAGGCGGACGACGTAGACGGGCACCCAGAGACCGGCGGTGTGGACGGGAGCCCCGAGGCGGACGACGTAGGCGGACGCCCAGGGACCGGCGGCGCGGCCGGAAGCCCGGGGGCCGGAGGCGCCGGCGGGGTGCCGGGGGGCGGGGGTGGGGTCGCGGGGCGCGGGGGGAGGGAGGCGCGGGTGCGTGGCGCTTCCGTGCTCATGCACCCCCCGTTTCCTCGTGCCCGGGCCGTTCCTCGTGACGCGGTACGCGGTGCACGCTCCGTCCCGGCACGCATACCCGCACGGACGGACCGCCATCCCGGCGCGGACGTCGGACCGCTGCCCGGGGCGTTCCACCGTGCGTGCGCGTCACTCTACGGCGTGGTCCGGCGCGAAGGGGAACCAGTCCGCGCCCCCGTGGCATTGGCCCGGATCGTCCCCCTACCCTGCGGTAATCCGTTCTGGCAGGCTGCGTCCATGACTGCGCGCTCCGCCGACCGGGCCCGTTACGACCGGGCCACCGCCCATCTCGACGCACCACTGGCGATCGTGGACCTGGCGGCCTTCGACGCCAACGCGGAGGATCTGGTCCGCCGGGCCGGCGGGAAGCCGGTCCGGGTCGCCAGCAAGTCCGTACGCTGCCGGGCCCTGCTCGAACGCGTCCTGGCCCGGGACGGTTTCGCGGGCGTCATGTCGTTCACGCTGGCCGAATCCCTGTGGCTGGCGCGCTCCGGTGTCGACGACGTGCTGCTCGCGTATCCGTCGGCGGACCGGGCCGGTTACGCCGAGCTGACCGCGGACCCCAAGCTGGCCACCGCCGTGACCGTCATGGTCGACGACCCGGCGCAGCTGGACCTGATCGACGCCGCGCGCGACGGCGGGCGGGAAGAGGTCCGGGTCTGCCTGGAGTTGGACACCTCGCTGCGGCTGCTGGGCGGACGGGTGCGGGTCGGGGCCCGCCGCTCGCCGCTGCACTCTCCCGCCGAAGTCGCCGACCTGGCCCGGTCGGTGGCCCGGCGGCCGGGGTTCCGGATGGTGGGGATCATGGCGTACGAGGGCCATGTCGCCGGGGTCGGGGACGCGGTGGCGGGGCGGCCGGTCCGGTCGCGCGCGATCCGGCTGATGCAGGCCGCGGCCCGCCGGGAGCTGGCGGAGCGGCGCGCCGCGGTGGTGCGGGCGGTGCGGGCGCTGGTGCCGGACCTGGAGTTCGTCAACGGCGGCGGCACGGGCAGTGTGCAGCACACCGCCGCGGAGGACGCGGTCACGGAGGTCGCCGCCGGGTCGGGGCTGTACGTGCCGCGGTTGTTCGACCACTACACGTCGTTCCGGGGCCGTCCGGCCGCCCTGTTCGCCCAGCCCGTGGTACGCCGCCCGGGCGTGGGGGTCGTGACCGTGCTCGGCGGGGGCTACCCCGCCTCCGGTGTGGCCGGGTCCGACCGGTCGCCGGTGCCGTACCTGCCCGACGGACTGCGCTACGACCCGCAGGAGGGCGCCGGCGAGGTGCAGACTCCGCTGCTCGGGTCCGCCGCCGACGACCTGCTCATCGGCGACAAGGTGTGGTTCCGGCACGCCAAGGCCGGTGAGCTGTGCGAGCGGTTCGACGCGCTGCACCTGGTCGAGGGCGACGCGGTGACGGCGACCGTGCCGACGTACCGCGGTGAGGGCCGCACCTTCCTCTAGGGTGTCGGCCCGAGACTGTTGCCCACGCCCCCGCCGGTGTCCGCGTCGCCGACCGGGCGGATGCCCTTGGTGATCTCGTCCATGTCGCTGAGCGGCGGGCCGTCCTCCCCGGCGTCGAAGACGTAGCGGACGACGATCGGCGAGCCGGTGCCGACGCTGGACGGGAAGACCAGGGACTGGACGTAGCCGCCGGGGCCCTTGGCGGTCTTCACCCGCCAGCGGACGAAGTACCCGGCGCGACCGGCCACCGCGACCGGCCCGGACTTCACGACCTCGTGCGACTCCATGCCGCCGAAGGGCTTGCTGTCGAGCAGGTCGCGGTCGTAGGCGTCCTCGGCCGCGTCCTCGATGTCCTGTTCGGCGAGCACCTTCGGAGAGGTCTCGTCGTTCACCGTCACCGTGCGGGAGATGACCATGCCGTGCCGGCACACGCCGCCGTCGCCGGGGCATTCGTAGGTGCCGTCGGTGGTCATCATGACGTCGTCCTCGGTGACGTACTTCGGCCGGACCCAGCCGGTCGGCAGCGGGAAGGTGATGCCGTTGAGCTGGTCCTCCACGACGGCCGGGTCGTCGGCGGAGGGTTCGGAGGCGGACGGCGAGGCGGTGGGCGCCTCGCTCGCCGGTGCCGTGCCGGTGGTGAGCGTCGCGGTGGGCAGGGGCTCGGCGTCCGGGCCGCCGCCGTCGTCCTCGCCGAGCGCGAAGGCTCCGGTGACGATCGCCGCGACCAGGACGGCCGCGGCGACGGTCAGGGCGACGGCCTTGCCCCGCCCGGTGCCGTCGGGGGACGGCACCGGGCCTCCCGTGTAGAGCGGCACGGTCGGCTGCGGAGGCGGCGGCACCGGCTGCCCGGTGAGCTCCGGTGCGCGCCGGTGCTCGGTCCAGGCCCTGCCGTCCCACCAGCGTTCCTGGTGCGGGGCCGACGGATCGCGGTACCAGCCGGGCGGGGGCGTCATGCTCATGCGGGAACTGTAAGGCGACGGCTACAGCGGCGTGACGTACGCCCCGGAAATCCCGCCGTCCACCAGGAAGTCGGTGGCGTTGACGAACGAGGAGTCGTCGCTGGCCAGGAAGGCGACGGCGGCGGCGATCTCCTCGGCCTCGGCGAACCGGCCGAGCGGGATGTGGACGAGGCGGCGGGCGGCCCGCTCGGGGTCCTTGGCGAAGAGTTCCTGGAGGAGGGGGGTGTTGACCGGTCCGGGGCAGAGCGCGTTGACGCGGATGCCCTCCCGCGCGAACTGCACGCCCAGTTCCCGCGACATGGCGAGAACGCCCCCTTTGGAGGCGGTGTACGAGATCTGGCTGGTGGCCGCTCCCATCCGGGCCACGAACGACGCCGTGTTGATGATGGAGCCCCGGCCCTGGCGCCGCATGTAGGGGATGGCGGCCTTGCAGCACAGGTAGACGGAGGTGAGGTTGACCTCCTGGACGCGCTTCCAGGCGTCCAGGCCGGTCTCCAGGATGGAGTCGTCGTCGGGCGGGGAGATCCCGGCGTTGTTGAAGGCGACGTCGACGCTGCCGTAGGTGTCGTACGCCGTCCGGAACAGCGCCTCCACCTGCTCGGGGTCGGTGACGTCGACCTGGACGAAGGTCCCGCCGGTCTCCTCGGCCGCGGCCTTGCCGCGCGTCTCGTCGACGTCGCCGCAGACCACGTGCGCGCCCTCGGAGGCGAGCCGGCGGACGGCGGCGAGCCCGATGCCGCTGCCGGCTCCGGTGACGACGGCGGTACGGCCGGCCAGGCGGCGGCAGATGATGTCCTCGGTCATGAGCGGTCAGGCCTCCGTGCTGATGAAGACGTTCTTGGTTTCGGTGAAGGCGGCCAGCGCGTCCGGGCCCAGCTCACGGCCGATGCCGGACTGCTTGAACCCGCCGAACGGGGTCCAGTAGCGGACGCTGGCGTGGGAGTTGACGGACAGGTTGCCGGCCCGGACGGCCCCCGAGACGCGCAGCGCCCGGCCGACGTCCCGGGTCCACAGGGAGCCGGCGAGGCCGTAGTCGGTGGCGTTGGCCAGGCGGACCGCGTCGGCCTCGTCGTCGAACGGCAGCACCACGGCAACGGGGCCGAAGACCTCCTCGACGGCCACGCGCGCGTGCGGCTCGACGCCGGTCAGGACAGTGGGCGGGAACCAGAAGCCGGGCCCTTCCGGCGCCTTGCCGCGGATGCCCTGGGCGCCCTCGGGGACGTAGGAGCGGACGCGCTCCAGCTGGGTCCGGGAGATCAGCGGGCCCATCTGCGTCTGTTCGTCGGCCGGGTCGCCGACCCGCACCGCCTCGACGGCGGGGGCGAGCAGCTCCAGGAACCGGTCGTAGACGGTGCGCTGGACGAGGACGCGGGTGCGGGCGCAGCAGTCCTGGCCGGAGTTGTCGAGGAAGGACATGGGGGCGGCGGCCGCGGCGGCCTCGATGTCGGCGTCGGCGAAGACGATGTTGGGGCTCTTGCCGCCGAGTTCCAGGGTGACGCGCTTGAGGGTGGCCGAGCCCTTGGCCAGCACCTGTTTGCCCACCGCCGTCGACCCCGTGAAGACGATCTTCGCGACGCCCGGGTGCTCGACCAGCGCGTTGCCCGCCACCCGGCCGTGCCCGGGCAGCACCTGGAACAGGCCCTCCGGCAGCCCGGCGTCGAGGGCGAGTTCGGCCAGGCGCAGCGCGGTCAGCGGGGTGGTCTCGGCGGGCTTGAGGAGCGCCGCGTTGCCCGCCGCGAGGGCCGGGGCGGTGCCCCAGGCGGCGATCGGCATGGGGAAGTTCCAGGGCGCGATGACGCCGACGACGCCGAGCGGTTCGAGGATGGTGACGTCGAGGCCGCCGGGGACCGGGATCTGGCGGCCGGTGAGCCGCTCCACTCCCCCGGCCGCGTAGTCGAGCAGGTCGCGCACGTTGCCCGCCTCCCAGCGGGCGTTGCCGAGGGTGTGACCGGCCTCGCGGACCTCCAGCAGGGCCAGTTCCTCCAGGTGTGCGTCGACCGTGGCGGCGAAGCGGCGCAGCAGCCGGGCGCGGTCGCCGGGCGCGAGGGCGGCCCAGGCGGCCTGGGCCCGCCCGGCTCGTACGACGGCTCTGTCGACGTCGGCCGCGGTGGCGCCGGGGACGGTGGCGACGACCTCCTCGGTCGCCGGGTTCAGGACGGACAGCTCGTGGGACGGCTCGGATGACAGCTCGTGCGACAGCTCGTGCGACAAGAAGGCCTCACATGCGTTCGAAGGAGCGGCGCAGCTCCCAGTCGGTGACCGCGGCGTCGAAGGCGTCCAGCTCGACGCGGGCCATGTTGCGGTAGTGCGCGACGACCTCGTCGCCGAAGGCGGCCTTGGCGACGGGGCTGTTCTCCCACAGTTCGGCGGCCTCGCGCAGCGTGGTGGGGACGTGCTCGAAGTCGGCGGTGTAGGCGTTGCCCGGGCAGGGATCGGGCAGTTCGAGCCGGTGCTCGACGCCGTACAGGCCGGCGGCCACCATGCCGGCGACCGCGAGGTGCGGGTTGACGTCGCCGCCGGGCAGCCGGTTCTCGAAGCGCAGCGAGCGGCCGTGGCCGACCACGCGCAGCGCGCAGGTGCGGTTGTCGTGGCCCCAGGCGACGGCCGTCGGGGCGAACGACCCCGGCTGGAAGCGCTTGTACGAGTTGATGTTGGGGGCGTAGAGCAGGGAGAAGTCCCGCAGCGCGACGAGCTGGCCGGCGAGGAAGTGCCGCATCAGCTCGGACATGCCGCCCGCCCCGTCGCCCGGCATGGCGTTCCGGCCGTGCTCGTCCGCGAGGGACAGGTGGATGTGGCAGGAGTTGCCCTCGCGCGCGTCGTACTTGGCCATGAAGGTCAGGGAGACGCCCTCCTGCGCGGCGATCTCCTTGGACCCGGTCTTGTAGATCGCGTGCTGGTCGCAGGTGACCAGGGCCTCGTCGTAGCGGAAGGCGATCTCGTGCTGGCCGGGGTTGCACTCGCCCTTGGCGGACTCGACGGTGAGGCCGGCGGCGGCCATCTCGTTGCGGATGCGGCGCAGCAGGGGCTCGATGCGGCCGGTGCCGAGCACCGAGTAGTCGACGTTGTACTGGTTGGCCGGGGTGAGGCCGCGGTAGCCGGCGTCCCAGGCCTGTTCGTAGGTGTCCTTGAAGACGATGAACTCCAGCTCGGTGCCGACCTGCGCGGTGAGCCCCAGCTCGGCGAGGCGCTCCAGCTGGCGGCGCAGGATCTGGCGGGGCGCGGCCACGACCGGGGAGCCGTCGTCCCAGGCGAGGTCGGCGACGACCAGGGCGGTGCCCTCGTTCCAGGGCACCCGGCGCAGGGTGGTGAGGTCGGGGTGCATGGCGAAGTCGCCGTAGCCCCGGTCCCAGGAGGACATCTCGTAGCCGTCGACGGTGTTCATCTCGGCGTCCACGGCGAGGAGGTAGTTGCAGCCCTCGGTGCCGTGGTGGAGCACCTCGTCGAGGAAGAAGCGGGCGGCGAACCGCTTGCCCTGGAGCCGCCCCTGCATGTCGGGGAAGGCCAGGACGACAGTGTCGATCTCGCCGCCCGCGACGAGGGCGTGCAGCTCCTCGACGCCGAGCGGGGGTGTGCGGTCTGCCACGGGAGGGCCTCCTTCGGGCTGCTTCGGTCAGCCGGGAGCCATAAGGTATTGCCGAGAACCATTGCTTGGGAAGGGGGTGCGGCTGCATGTCGCAGGCGGACGCGGAGCGCGTGACGGTCGAGGCGGGTGCCAAGGGCGGGGACCGGGCGGCCGGCGCCGGGGACCGGCTCACCCCGGTGCTGCGGCCGGTGCGGGCGGGCAACGGCTTCGAGGAGGCCCTGGAGCAGATCCTCCAGGTGGTGCGGCTCGGGCTGGTGCCGGGCGGCGGGCGGCTGCCGTCGGAGCGCGAGCTGGCCGAGCGGCTCGGCATCAGCCGGGTGACCCTGCGCGAGGTGCTGAAGGTGCTCCAGGACCAGGGACTGGTCGAGGCCCGGCGCGGGCGCTACGGCGGCACGTTCGTGCTGCCGCGCACCGAGACGCCCGGCGAGGAGGAGCTGCGGCGCCGGCTGCGGGACGTGGACGTCGAGGACACGCTGCGCTTCCGCGAGGTGCTGGAGGTGGGCGCGGCGGAGCTGTGCGCCGGGCACGGGCTGACCGGCGAGCAGGCCGAGCGGCTGCGTGAGGCGCTGGCGCGCACGCACGACGCGCCGCTGACCGACTACCGCCGCCTGGACACCCTGCTCCACCTCACCCTGGCCGAGCTGTCCGGCTCCCCGACGCTCACCGCCCAGTACGCGGCCGTCCGCGCGAAGGTCAACGACCTGCTGGACTGCATCCCGCTGCTGGTGCGCAACCTGGAGCACTCGCAGCGCCAGCACACAGCGCTGGTGGAGGCCGTGCTCGACGGGGACACCGACGGGGCGCGGGAGATGACGCGCGAGCACTGCGCGGGAACGGCGGCGCTGCTGCGCGGCTTCCTCACCTGACGCCGGACGGGGACCCGCGGGTTAACGGGGACGTTACCGCACGGGTCTTGATTTCCCACCCCCGGCACCGCAAAGGTATGGGGCCATTCCATTGAGGTTCCGCCCCGTGGGGAGTCGTGCCATGACCGTGGATTCCACCAAGCAGCGCTCCGCCGGCGAGGCGGACGACTATCTCGAACGCAGGGCCCTGCGCCGGGGCAGCGCCGGCTGGCTGCTGCTGACCGGCCTCGGCGTCGCCTACGTCGTCTCCGGCGACTACTCGGGCTGGAACTTCGGCCTCGCCGAGGGCGGCTTCGGCGGCCTCGCGATCGCCATGGTCCTCATGGGCCTGATGTACACCTGCATGGTCTTCGCGCTGGCCGAGCTGTCGTCGATCCTGCCCACGGCGGGCGGCGGCTACGGCTTCGCGCGCCGGGCGCTCGGCCCCTGGGGCGGGTTCCTGACCGGCACGGCGATCCTCATCGAGTACGTCCTGGCGCCCGCCGCCATCGCCATCTTCATCGGCGACTACGTGGAGTCGCTGGGCCTGTTCGGCCTGGAGTCGGGCTGGCCGGTCTACCTGGCCTGCTTCGTGATCTTCATCGGCATCCACCTGTGGGGCGTGGGCGAGGCGCTGCGCTTCAGCTTCGCCGTCACCGGCATCGCGGTCGCCGCGCTGCTGGTCTTCGCGGTCGGCGCCTTCGCGGAGTTCGACGCGTCGGGGCTGGACGACATCCCGGTGGACCCGGACGCGTTCGGGGCGAACTCCTGGCTGCCGATGGGCCTGCTGGGCATCTGGGCCGCGTTCCCGTTCGGGATGTGGTTCTTCCTGGGCGTGGAGGGTGTGCCGCTCGCGGCCGAGGAGACCAGGGAGCCGGCCCGTACGCTGCCCCGCGCCATCCGCTGGTCGATGGGCATCCTGGTGCTGCTGGCCCTGATGACGTTCTTCGCCGCGGCGGGCGCCCGGGGCTCGGCGGCGATCCAGGAGGCGGGCAACCCCCTGGTCGAGGCGCTCCAGCCGGACGGGGAGGCCACGGCGCTGAGCCGCGTCGTCAACTACGCGGGTCTGGCCGGCCTGGTGGCGTCGTTCTTCTCCCTGATCTACGCGGGCTCGCGCCAGCTGTTCGCGCTGTCCCGCGCCGGCTATCTGCCGAGGTTCCTGTCGCTGACCAGCAGCCGCAAGGCGCCGTACCTGGGCCTGCTGGTGCCGGGCGCGATCGGTTTCGCGCTGGCCGCCGGGACCGGTGACGGGGCGCGGATGCTCAACGTGGCGGTGTTCGGCGCCACGATCTCGTACGCGCTGATGTCCCTCTCCCACATCGTGCTGCGCCGCCGGGAGCCCGGCCTGGAGCGGCCGTACCGTACGCCGGGCGGGGTGCTGACCTCCTCGGTCGCGCTGGTGCTGGCCTGTTCCGCGCTGGTGGCCACGTTCCTGGTGGACGTGACGGCGGCGTTCATCGCGCTGGCGGTGTACGCGGTGGCCGTGGCGTACTTCGGTCTGTACAGCCGCAAGCGGCTGGTGGCGAAGGCGCCGGAGGAGGAGTTCGCCGCGCTGGCGGCGGCGGAGGCGGAGCTGGCGCGGGACTGAGGCAGGATCGCAGGAACTCGGCAGGACGGAGGAGGTCAGGGTGGCCAGACCGCTGATCGGCGTCAGTACGTATCTGGAGACCGGTGCGCGCTGGGGCGTGTGGGAGCTGGAGGCGGCACTGGTGCCCGCCGGGTACCCCCGGCTGGTGCAGCGGGCCGGCGGACTCGCCGCGCTGCTGCCGCCGGACGCGCCGGAGCACGCGGCGGCGGCCGTGGCCGGGGTCGACGGTGTGGTGATCGCCGGCGGCCCCGACGTGGAGCCGGTCCGTTACGGCGCCGCACCCGACCCGCGCACCGGCCCGCCCGCCCGGGCCCGGGACGCCTGGGAGCTGGCGCTCATCGACGCGGCACTGGCGGCACGGGTGCCGCTGCTGGGCATCTGCCGGGGCATGCAGCTGCTGAACGTCGCCCTGGGCGGCACGCTCGTGCAGCACATCGAGGGCCACGCCGAAGCGGTGGGGGTCTTCGGCGGCCACCCGGTCAAGCCGGTGCCGGGGACGGTGTACGCGGGCATCGTGCCGGAGGAGTCGTTCGTCCCGACCTACCACCACCAGTCGGTGGACCGGCTCGGCACCGGCCTGGTCCCGTCGGCGCACGCGGCGGACGGCACGGTGGAGGCCCTGGAACTGCCGTCCGCCGGGTGCTGGGTGCTGGGCGTGCAGTGGCACCCGGAGATGGGCGAGGACGTGCGGGTGATGCGGGCGCTGGTGGAGGCGGCGGGCGGGGGTCAGGACGGGCCCTGAGTCCGGGTCAGCGACAGCAGCTGCCGGGCCGGGCCCGTCGGGCGGTGGCCGGTCGGCCAGACGGCGCGGAGCTCGCGGGCGAGGGCGACGTCCGCCACCGGGACACGGACCAGGCGGCGCATCGACAGCTCCTCGCCGACGGCGAGTTCGCTGAGGACGGCGGGGCCCGCGCCGCTCACCGCGGCGGCCTTCACGGCGGTGGTCGAGGACAGCTCGATCAGGGGGCGGGCCAGGCCGCCCAGCGCGGCGTCCAGGACCTGCCGGGTGCCGGAGCCCTTCTCGCGCAGGATCAGCGGGGTCGCCGCCAGCTCCGCCGCGGCCAGCGACCGGCGCCGGCGGGCCCAGGGGTGGCCCGGCGCTGTCACCACGATCAGCCGGTCGTGGGCGATGACCGCGGAGTCCAGCCCGGCCGGCACGCTCACCCCCTCCACGAACCCCAGGTCGGCCTCGTCGGCCAGCAGCCGCTCGGCCACCGCCGCCGAGTTCCCGGCGAGCAGTGACACCGCCGTGTCCGGCCGCTGGGCGCGCAGCGCGAGCAGCCACCCCGGCAGCAGGTACTCGGCGATCGTCATGCTGGCCGCCACCCGCAGCCGCGAGTCCCTGCGGTCGCGCAGCGCCTGCGCACCCGCGTCGAAGGCCTCGGCCGCCTCCACGATCCGCCGCGCCCAGTCGGTGACCAGGGCACCGGCGTCGGTGAGCCGGGAACCGCGCGGCGAGCGGTCCACCAGGGCGACGCCCAGCTGGCGCTCCATGGAGCGGATGCGGCTGCTGGCCGCGGGCTGGGTGATGCCCAGCTCGCGGGCCGCCCCGCCGAGACTGCCCAGCCGCGCCACGGCGAGCAGCAGTTCCAGGGCGCCCAGGTCCGGTACCCGGTGCGCCAGCGACCCGGCGGTCGTCCGGCCGGCCGCTGCGGCCTCCTCCACGTTGGTCATAACTCCAGTTTATGTGCTCATAGAGGCATGATCCCTGGTGGCGCGTTTCCGGCCCGGCGACCGTAGGACCATGGTCACCGCAGCCCAGCCCCTTCCCCGTGTCGCGGTCCGTCCGGTCCGCGCCCCGGCCGTCCGCCATCTCGGACCCAACTGGTACGCGTGCGTCATGGGCACCTCCGTCGTCGCCACCGCCGGAGCCGCGCTGCCCCCGCGCGTCCCGGGCCTGCGCACGGCCTGCACCACCGTCTGGGCGTTCTCCCTCGTGCTGCTCGTGGCCGTGCTCGCCGCCCGCGCCCTGCACTGGCGGCACCACCGTGACCAGGCCCGCGCCCATCTGCTCGACCCGGCGGCGGCGCCCTTCTACGGGTGCCCGGCGATGGCCCTGTCGGCGGTCGGCGGCGGCACGCTCACCGTCGGCCGGGACTGGCTCGGCCTGCCCACGGCGGTCGGGCTCGGTGCCGTGCTGTTCACCGCCGGGACGGCCATCGGACTGGCGGCGGCCGTCGCCGTGCCCTACCTGATGGCCGTACGCCACCGGGTCGAGCCGGCGCAGGCCGGGCCGGTGTGGCTGCTGCCGCTCGTGGCGCCGATGGTGTCCGCCGCCGTCGGACCGCTGCTGGTGCCGCATCTCCCGGCCGGGCAGCCGCGGCAGACCCTGCTCGTGGCCTGTGTGGCCCTGTTCGGGATGAGTCTGCTCGCCGTCCTGGCGATGCTGCCGCTGGTCTTCGCCCGGCTGGTCACGGGCGGACCGCTGCCGCTCGCCCTGACCCCCTCCCTGTTCCTGGTGCTGGGCCCGCTCGGACAGTCCACCACCGCCGTCGGGCAGTTCGCGGACGTCGCCCCCGGCGTCGTACCGGCCTCGTACGACCGTGGCTTCGGCGTCCTCGCCGTGCTCTACGGCGTCCCCGTGATGGGCTTCGCTCTGCTGTGGCTGTGCCTCGCCACCGCGCACGTCGTCCGGGCCCGCCGGCACGGCATGCGCTTCTCGATGACCTGGTGGTCGTTCACGTTCCCGGTGGGCACCTGTGTCACCGGCGCCGAGTCGCTGGCCCGGCACACGGGGCTCGTCGTCTACGAGGGGCTGGCCGCCGCGCTGTACGCCGTCCTGGTCGCCGCCTGGACCGTGGCGGCCGTGCGCACCGGGCGCGGTCTGGTCAGCGGCGCGCTGCTCGCAGCGCCTCGGCCAGCACCCGCGGCGCCTCGGCCAGCGACGGCCCGTACCAGGCGAGGTGCCGGCCGCTGACGAGGGCGCAGGGCAGGCCCGGGAAGGCCTCCGGGCCGTCGTCGGCGGCGAAGCGGTACGGCTCGTCCGGGAGGACGACGACGTCCGGGCGGGCCGCTCGCAGCTCCTCGACCGGGACCTTCGGGTAGCGCTCCGCGTGACCGGCGTACAGCTGGTGCACGCCGAGGCGGGCCAGGACGTCACCGGCGAAGGTGTCGCGGCCCAGCACCATCCACGGGCGGCGCCAGATCGGCACCACGGCCGTGACGCGCCGCTCCGGCGGCGGCAGCGCGGCCCAGGTCCGCTCCGCCTCGTCCAGCCAGCGCGGCCGGGCGGCGGCACCGCAGGCCGTCAGCACCCGGGACAGCTCGGCGAAGGCCTGCGGCACCGTGCGCACCTCGGTGACCAGCACCTCGACGCCCGCGGCGCGCAGGGCGGCGAGGTCGTCGGCGCGGTTCTCCTCCTCGTTGGCGATCACCAGGTCGGGTGCGAGGGCGAGGATGCGCTCGGTCCTCGGGTTCTTGGTGCCGCCGATCCGCACGACGCCGGTGCCGAGGTGCGCGGGATGCGTGCACCAGTCCGTCGCGCCGGCCAGGGCGCCGGGGAGTGTGCGGGCCACGGCCTCGGTCAGGGACGGCACCAGGGAGACGACCCGGACCCGGCCGCTCACCGGTGCGGACGGTCGCGGACGGCCTCGATGTGCTCGGCGACGGCGACGACGAGCAGCCGGGTGTCCGGCACCGTCGCCCGCCAGCGGTGCCGCACCCCGCCGGTGAGGTACAGCGTGTCGCCGCGCCCCAGCCGGTAGGCGCGGCCCTCGGCCTCGATCTCCACCGCGCCCTCGGCCACGTACATCAACTGATCGTTGCGGTATTGAAGTTCCCGGCCGGCGTCGTGGTCCCCGGTGAACTCGGAGGCGTGCATCTGGTGATGGCCGCGGACCAGCGACCGCACCCGGGGCTGGAACGCCGGCTCCCGCCCTTCGGCGCCCTCGGCGTCCCCTGCGTCCTCGGCACGCACCACGTCCACGCTGCACGCGGGGTCGGCGGCGGCGAGCAGCTCCACGGCGGTGGTGCGCAGGGCGTCGGCCACCCGCTCCAGGGAGCCGGGGCTGGGCCGCGCCCGGTCGTTCTCGACCTGGCTCAGGAAGGGCACCGACAGGCCGCTGCGCTCGGCCACGACGGCAAGGGTGAGCTCCAGGGCGCGACGCCGCCGCCGCACGGCCGCGCCCACCCGAAGGGGCTGTTCTTTGTGGTCGCCCATCGCTCCGGCTCCCTCCTTCACCCGTCGTCGCGCCGCCGCTGTGCCCGAACCCGGGCGCCGTTGTCCTGATGAGTTCTCTGCACCCTACGCATGTTCGGCAAACCGTTCCCCGCGTCCGCCACATCGACGCAATCGCTGCGGTGGCCTCGGCCTCACGGTTCGCGCCACCGCCGCGGTCCGCGGACCCGCCCGGGTGTGCCGGGTCTGCGAACCTACCGGGTTCCCCGGCCGTCTCCCATACCCCCACCGGAAACGGTTCGGGCGGTGGCACAGCGCTCCGTGGTTGTCCGGATCCTTACCGTCGCCCGACGGAGCGCACGAACGGGGCGCGTACGAACACGACTGGGGCGCGTACGAAGGGGCGGGCGCGAAAGCGGTGCGTACGAAGGGGCGGACGCGAAAGGGGTGGGCCCCGCGGCCGGAGCGCGCGGGGCCCACCCTCGATGGTGACCGAGACCGAGACCGAGACGGAGACGGAGACGGAGACGGAGACGGTCGGAGGCTGGAGGCTAGGAGGCCGTCATCCGCTCGGCCACCTCAGGGCGCTCCTTCAGCCAGGCGGCGACCGCCGCCTCCTCCTTGCCCTGGC
Organism: Streptomyces hamibioticus; assembly: GCF_047946815.1. Classification (NCBI taxonomy): domain Bacteria; kingdom Bacillati; phylum Actinomycetota; class Actinomycetes; order Kitasatosporales; family Streptomycetaceae; genus Streptomyces; species Streptomyces hamibioticus. The sequence continues at coordinate 6,155,694 of NZ_JBKKQY010000001.1, read as the reverse complement.
CGCGGTTCTTGATCTCCGCCTCCAGAGTGGCCAGCTCCTCCTCGCTCATGGAGAAGTTCTTGATCCACTCGGTGAGCTGCGGGTACTGCTCGGGGAACTTCTTGCTGGCGATCGTGTGGATCTTGTTGTTCTCGCCCCAGGACTTCTTGGGGTCCGCGACCTTGGTCAGCTCGTACTCGGCGTAGGCCCAGTGGGGCGACCACAGGGTGACCGCGATCGGCTTCTTCTTGGCGTAGGCACGCTTGAGCTCGGCCAGCATCGCCGGCGTGGAGCCGTCGACGACCTCGTACTCGTCCTGGAGGCCGTAGGCGGGCAGGACGCTGTTCTTCAGCAGATCCATCTCACCGGTGCCCGGCTCGATGCCGATGATCTTCCCGTCGAAGAGGTCGGCCTTGCCCTTGAGGTCCGCCATGGACTTGACGTCCTTGACGTACGAGGGCACGGCGATCTCCAGGGAGGTCGGCTCGTACCAGCTGCCCAGGTCCGTGAGGTCGTCCTTGCTCTTCTCCCAGTAGTTCTTCTGGGCGTGCGGCAGCCAGGCGTCGAAGTTGAGGTCGATGTCACCGGAGGCGAGGCCGGTGTAGACCGGGCCGACGTCCATCTGCTTGAGGTTCAGCCGGTAGCCGCGCCGCTCCAGGACGTTCTTCCACAGGTAGGTGACGGCGATGTCCTCGTCCCAGGGGAACCAGGCCACGTCCAGCGGGCGCTTGGCCTCCGCCGGGGTGGCGCCGGAGCCGCCCTTGACCGGGGCCCACTTGTCGACCAGGCCGGGGTTGTCCTTCAGCCAGCCGCGGACGGCCTCCTGCTGCATGCCCTTGCCGGCCTTGTTGATCTCGGCTTCCAGACCGGTGAGCTGCTGCTCGGTCATGGAGAAGTTCTTCAGCCAGGTGCCGACGGTGGGGTTCTCGTCGGCGAAGCCCTTGCGGGACAGCGTATGCACGCCGTCGCCCTCGCCCCAGGCCCCCTTGGGGCCCTTCAGCTTCTTGAGCTCGTAGTCGTTGTACGCCCAGTGCGGCGACCAGAGCGTGACGACGATCGGCTCCTGCTTGCTGTAGGCCCGCTTCAGCTCGGCCAGCATCGCCGGCGTGGAGCTGTCGACGACCTTGTACTCCTTGTCGAGGCCGTACTCCTTGAGGATCTTGCTCTTCAGCAGGGCCATCTCACCGGCGCTGGGCTCGATGCCGGTGATCTTGCCGCCGAAGAGGTCGGCCTTGCCCTTGAGGTCCGCCAGCGAGTCGACGTCCTTCATGTAGGCGGGGACGGTCAGCTCCAGGGAGGTCGGGCCGTACCAGGAGCCGAGGTCGTCGAGCTGCTCGCCGTACTTCTTCCAGTACTGCGCGTGGGTCGTCGGCAGCCAGGAGTCGGTCTGGAAGTCGATGTCGCCCTGCGCCAGCGCGGTGTACAGCGGCCCGGCCTCGAACTGCTCGACCTCCACCTCGTAGCCGCGCTGCTCCAGCATCTCCTTCCACAGGAAGGTGGAGGCGACGCCCTCGTCCCACGGGATGTAGCCGATGCTGATCTTCTTGCCCTGGCCGACGTTCTTGCCGCCGGCGGTCTTCCCGGCGTCACCGGGACCACCGAACATGCCCATGCCGCCGGCCACCAGGCCGAGGACCACGACACCGATCACGGCGACCTGCGGACGGGGACGGTAGGACCAGATCTTCAGGTTCTTGGCGGCGCGGGCCTTGGCGGCGGCACGGCGGCCCAGCGGGGACACCTCGGTGCCCAGGGCGCTGGTCATCCGGTCCAGGTAGATCGCCAGGATCACGATGGCGACGCCGGCCTCGGAGCCGAGGCCCACGTTCAGCTGGCCGATGGACTCCATGACCGCTCCGCCGAGGCCGCCGGTGCCGACCATGCCGGCGATCGCGGCCATGGACAGACCGAGCATGATGACCTGGTTGACGCCCGCCATCACGGTGGGCAGCGCCAGCGGGAGCTGGACGCGCAGCAGGGTGTTGCGCGGAGTGGTGCCGAACGCCTCGGCGGCCTCGACCAGCTCCTTGTCGACCTGGCGGATGCCCAGTTCGGTCATGCGCACGCCCGGGGCGAGCGCGAAGATCAGGGTGGCGACGATGCCCGGGGCGGAGCCGGTGCCGAAGAACAGGATCGCCGGGATCAGGTAGATCATCGCCGGCAGGGTCTGCATGAAGTCCAGGACCGGCCGGACCAGCGCGCTGACCCGGTCGGAGCGGGCCGCCCAGATGCCCACCGGCACCGAGACCGCCAACGCGATGATCGTGGCGACCAGCAGCAGCGCCAGCGTCACCATCGCGTCCTCCCACAGCCCGAGGGAGTCGATGAAGGCGAATCCGGCGAAGGAGAGGACACCGGCGAGGGTGCCGCGCAGCCAGAACGCCAGCACCGCGAAGATGCCGGCGAGCAGCAGCGGCTCGGGCGCCTGGAGGACGGTGTTGATGCCGTCGTAGGCGCCGGTGAAGACGCTCTTGCAGAACGTGAAGAGCCAGGAAACGTTGTCGAGCAGCCAGTCGACGGTGCTGTTCACCCAGTCGCCGAGCGGAATCCTAGGCACGGGCCATCACCTTCTCGCCGCCCTTGTCCTTCGGGGCGTCGCAGGCTCCGGGGGCCGCCTGCTCGTCGCCGATGAAGCCCACCAGCCGCTGCCGGGGCACGACGCCCACGAGCGTGTCGGCGCCGTCGAGCACCGCCACGGGGTGCGGCACGCGCGCGCTGATGGCGCACAGCTCGGTGAACGGCGTGTCGGGTGTCGCGGTCTCGCAGCCGCAGTCGGCCTCGTCGCCGCTGACGGGGGTGTCCATGACGGCACCGGCGGTGAGCACCCGGGAGCGGTCGACGTCCTGGGTGAAGGAGGCGACGTACTCGTTGGCGGGCCGCATGAGGATGTCCTGCGCGGTGCCGATCTGCACGATCCGGCCGTCGCGCATGACGGCGATGCGGTCGCCCAGGCGCATGGCCTCGTTGAGGTCGTGGGTGATGAAGACGATCGTCTTCTTCAGGGTCTTCTGCAGCTCCAGCAGCTGGTCCTGCATGTCACGGCGGATCAGCGGGTCGAGCGCGCTGAAGGACTCGTCCATCAGCAGCAGGTCGGCGTCGGTGGCCAGCGCGCGGGCCAGGCCGACGCGCTGCTGCATGCCGCCGGACAGCTCGTCCGGCCAGGACTTCTCCCAGCCGGCCAGGCCGCACAGGGCGAGCGCCTCGTCGGCGCGGCGTTCGCGCTCGGCGCGGGGCACGCCCTGCACTTCCAGGCCGTAGGCGGCGTTGTCACGGACGTTGCGGTGCGGGAACAGGGCGAAGTGCTGGAAGACCATGCTGATCTTCTTGGAGCGGACCTCGCGCAGCCGGCGCTCGCCCAGCTCGGTCAGGTCCTCGCCGCCGAAGCGGACGTGACCCGCGGTCGGCTCCAGCAGGCCGTTGAGCATGCGCAGCAGCGTGGACTTGCCGGACCCCGACAGGCCCATGACGACGAATATCTCGCCGGGCTCCACGGTGAAGGAGGCGTCGATCACGGCGGCCGTGGTGCCGTCCGCGCGCAGTTCCTCCCGGTCGGCTCCCTTGCGCAGTCGCTCGACTGCCTGGCCCGGTTTTCTGCCGAACACCTTGTACAGATGTTCGGCTTCTAGCCTCGCTGACACGCTGACCTCTTGTCTCGGGGACAGAAACAGGAAAGCGAAGACTGGCTAACAGTTGAAGTTTTCAACCAGCTTCGATCCGGCAGCGCTCCTCCCCCGATCCCTCTCGGGCAAACACAACAGTGATCCGCTTCACACGGTCTTCACGGTGCGGGCTTCCGGCCTGCGGCATGATGCGGAAGGTGACCGGACGACTGATGCTTCTCGACACCGCCTCCCTCTACTTCCGCGCCTACTTCGGCGTCCCGGAGTCCGTGAAGGCTCCCGACGGCTCGCCTGTGAACGCCGTGCGCGGACTGCTCGACTTCATCGACCGCCTCGTCAAGGACCACCACCCGGACCAGCTGGTGGCCTGCATGGACGCCGACTGGCGCCCGCACTGGCGGGTCGAGCTGATCCCCTCGTACAAGGCGCACCGCGTCGCCGAGGAGCACGAGGCGGGACCCGACGAGGAGGAGGTGCCCGACACGCTGTCCCCGCAGGTGCCGGTCATCGAGTCCGTCCTCGACGCGCTCGGCATCGCCCGTGTCGGGGTGCCCGGTTACGAGGCCGACGACGTGATCGGCACCTACACGGCGCGGGCCGCCGGCCCGGTCGACATCGTCACCGGGGACCGCGACCTGTACCAGCTGGTCGACGACGCCCGCGGTGTGCGGGTGCTCTACCCGCTCAAGGGCGTCGGCACCCTCCAGCTCACCGACGAGGCGGTGCTGCGGGAGAAGTACGGGGTCGACGGACGCGGCTACGCGGATCTGGCGCTGCTGCGCGGCGACCCCAGCGACGGCCTGCCCGGGGTCGCCGGCGTCGGCGAGAAGACGGCGGCCAAGCTGCTGGCCGAGTTCGGCGACCTGGCCGGCATCCTGGCCGCGGTCGACGACCCGCGCGCGAAGCTCACCCCCACCCAGCGCAAGCGCCTGACCGAGGCCCGGCCCTACCTCGCGGTCGCCCCCAAGGTCGTCCGCGTCGCCGACGACGTCCCGCTGCCCGACGTCGACACCGCGCTGCCGCGGGCACCGCGCGACCGGGCCGCCCTGGAGGAGCTGGCCGCCCGCTGGGGCCTGGGCGGATCGCTGGAGCGGCTGCTGGCGACGCTCACCGCGTGAACGTGCCGCCGGGCACGGACATCGACCGCGCGGTGGCATCAGGACCCGGGCCACGGGAACGCGTACGGTGCGCCTTCGCGTCTCTCCGACGCGCGGGAACCACCGGCACCTCGAGTCCCGCTCGCGCCGGCGAGTCCGTTCGTGTCCGCGGAGCACCGAGCGACCGGGAGGTGCTAACTTAGGTAAACCTAACTCAGGTGAGCCTAACTCAGGGACAGGGAGGCCGTCATGGCAGACCGACCGGGACGCAAGCCGCGGAAGCCGTACTCGGCGCGGGTGCTCCGCACCGAACGGCTGACCCCGCGCATGCAGCGCGTGGTCCTCGGCGGCGAGGGACTCGCCGGCTTCTCGGCGGACACCTGCACCGACCACTACGTCAAGCTCCTCTTCCCCTCCGGGGGCGCCAGTTACCCGGAGCCGTTCGACATGGAGCGGATCCGCGAGGAGTTCCCGCGCGAACAGTGGCCGGTGACCCGGACGTACACCGTGCGCCAGTGGGACCCCGAGCACCGGGAACTGACCCTGGACTTCGTGGTGCACGGTGACGAGGGCCTGGCCGGCCCCTGGGCGCTGCGCGCCCGGCCGGGCGAGACCGTGCGCTTTCTGGGCCCCGGCGGCGCCTACGCCCCCGACCCCTCCGCCGACTGGCATCTGCTCGCCGGTGACGAGAGCGCGCTGCCCGCGATCGCCCGGTCCCTGGAGGCCCTGCCGGAGGGAGCCCGGGCCTTCGCCTTCGTGGAGGTGGCCGGCCCCGAGGAGGAGCAGAAGATCGACTCCGCGGTGGAGGTCGTCTGGCTGCATCGCGGGGGCCGCCCGGTCGGTCAGGCGCTGGTGGAGGCCGTACGGAGCCTGCGGTTCCCCGAGGGCCGGGTGCACGCGTTCGTGCACGGCGAGGCGGGCTGCGTGAAGGAGCTGCGCAGGCTGCTGCGGGTGGAGCACCGCATCGCGCGCGAGGACCTGTCCATCTCCGGCTACTGGCGGCTCGGCCACAACGAGGACGGCTGGCAGGCGTCGAAGCGGGAGTGGAACGCCCGTATCGAGGCGGAGCAGGAGCACCGGGCCCCCGCCTCCGCCGCGTAGCGGCACCCCGGCACCCGCCACCGCTACGGAGCGGCACCCCGGCACACGCCTCCGCCGCACAACGGCACCCGGCGCCAGGCGCCCGGTACCCGGTACCGCTTCGGAGCAGCACCCACCGCCCGCCACCGCTACGGAGCGGCACCCGGCACCCGGCACCCACCGCCCGGCACCGCCGCACAACGGCACCCGGCAACCGCTCCGCCGTCCAGTGGCACCCGGCAGCCGGCGCCCGGCGCCGGTCACCGATGCCCGGGCACCGTCTCGCCGCGCCCGCGCGTGCGGACGCCTCGTGGCGCACGGCGCACCGCGCGCGGCAGTTACAGGCGCAGTCCGGACGGTGGAGGCCGATGTGGTCCAGCGCCCTCCGGCCGGCGCCGCCGGGCCCCGCTGCGACCCCCGGCGAGCTGCCGCCGGTCCCTCCGCCGCACCGGTCGCACGCCGTGCGCCTCGCGGTTACCGGGCCCGGTCCACCTCCTCGTACTCTGGCTCGCGATGAGACACCGTCGTACCCCTCCGCCTCCCTCGCCGCTCCCCCAGCGCGACGGGGTCGACGCGGTGCGGGTGCGGCTGCCCGCCGAGGGACCGTGGGCGACGGTGGGCGAGCATCTGGTGGAGCGGCTGACCGGCGCGGCACCGGGGGCCGTCGCCGGGATGCTGGACGCGGGGCTGATCGTCGGCGCGGACGGGCGGCCGGTGGCGGCGGACACCCCGTACCTGCCGGGGGCCTGCGTGTGGTTCCACCGGGAGCTGCCCGCCGAGGTGCCGGTGCCCTTCCCGGTCGACGTCGTCCACCGCGACGAGCACATCGTCGTCGCCGACAAGCCGCACTTCCTGGCCACCACGCCGCGCGGCAGCCATGTCGCCGAGACCGCGCTGGCACGGCTGCGCCGGGAGCTGGGCATCCCCACGCTCACCGCCGCCCACCGCCTCGACCGGCTCACCGCCGGGCTCCTGCTGTTCACGGTCCGGCCCGAGGAGCGCGGCGCCTACCAGTCGCTGTTCCGCGACCGGCGGGTCCGCAAGGAGTACGAGGCCGTCGCCCCGTACGACCCCGGCCTCGCCCTGCCCCGGACGGTACGCAGCCGGATCGTGAAGGAACGCGGGGTGCCCGCCGCCCGGGAGGTAGCCGGCGAGCCGAACGCCGAGAGCCGGATCGAACTGCTCGAGCGGCGGACGGGACCGGCCGGCGCGCTGGGCCGGTACCGCCTGGTGCCCCGCACCGGGCAGACCCATCAGCTGCGGGTGCACATGAGCGCCCTCGGCGTGCCGATCCTCGGCGATCCGCTCTATCCCGAGGTGACCGCCCCCGTACCGGCCGGTGACTTCCGGCGCCCGCTGCAACTACTCGCCCGCGAGCTGGAGTTCACCGACCCGGTCACGGGACGGGAGCACCGGTTCCGCAGCGGCCGTGCCCTGGCCGCCTGGACCTCGTACGACGCCTGGGCCGCGGGTCAGTAGCCGCGCCACCAGCGCAGGAAGCGCTGCCAGGCCCCGCGCGGCCGGTCCGGCCCGGAGGCAGGCCGCGGTACCGCTTCCGGCACCGGCGGCTCGGCTTCCGCCGGGGCCGGCGGCTCGGCCGGCGGCAGGGACGGAGACAGGGACGGCTCGGCGACGGGCTCGGACGGCGACGGCACCGTCAACGGGTCCGGCAGCGGCGGCACGCCGACATGCCAGATGCTCTGCCGCATCGGGACCGGGGAGTGGCTCGGCGGCATCGTCACCTCCTGCTGCGCCTTGGGCTCGAACCGCACCGGCAGCTCCACCAGGTGCCGGGACGCGATCGAGGACCGCCAGCGCAGGTCCTCCTCGTCGCAGTCGATCTGCACATCCGGCAGCCGCATCAGCAGCGCGTCCACACCCGCGTCGGCGATGACACGGCCGATGTCCTGGCCCGGGCACTCGTGCGGGCCGCCGCCGAAGGCGAGGTGGGAGCGGTTGCCCTGCATGCCGGCGGCGAGGTCGGGCCGGATCCGCGGGTCGACGTTGCCCGGCGCGATACCCAGCAGCAGGCCGTCGCCCCGGCGGATGCGCTGGCCCCCCAACTCCGTGTCCTGCTTGGCGAAGTAGGCGAAGATGGTGCTGAACGGCGGCTCGTCCCACAGGGACTGCTCGACCGCCTCGGGCACGGTCATCTCGCCGCCGCTGAGCCGGGCCCGGAACCGCGGATCGGTGAGCACCACGCGCAGCACGTTGGAGATGAGGTTGACGGTCGCCTCGTAGGCGGCGAAGAGGACCAGCCGCAGGTGCTCCCGGACCTCGTCGTCGGTGAGCCGTGCCGGGTGGTTGATGAGGTGGGAGGTGAAGTCCTCGTCGGGCCGGGCCCGGCGGCGGGCGGTGTGCCGCTCCAGGACGTCCATGACGTACGCATGGCTGGCGATCGCCGTCTCGGTGCCCTTGAGCGCGTCGCGGGCGGCCTCCACCAGCCGGTCGTTGTACTCGCCCGACATGCCGAGGATCTCGCACATCACGCCCATCGGCAGATGCTCCGCGAACTGGCCGACCAGGTCGGCCCGGCCCTGTTCGCAAAACTTGTTGACGAGGATCTGGCTGTGCCGCCGGATGTGGCGGCGCAGGCCGCGGTAGTCGATCGTGGACATGGCGCCGGTGACCGCGCCGCGCAGCCGCTTGTGCTCGTCCCCCTCGGCATGCGAGGCGATGGGCTGCCAGGCGATGTGCGGCATCAGCGGGTGGTCGGGCTTGACCATGCCCTCCTTGAGCGGCGTCCAGATCCGGCTGTCCCGGGTGAACTTCGCGGGCGTGGACACCAGGTGCAGATTCTCGGCGTGCCCCAGGACCACCCACACCGGCACGTCGTCGTGGAGCAGCACGGGCGCCACGGGGCCGTGTTCGGCCCGGAGCCTGACGTACAGCTCGTCCAGGTCCTCCACCTCGTGCAGCCGGTGCAGCCCGCCGGGGCCGAGGGCGTGCGCGGGGCAGCCGGGGGGTGGGCCGGGCGCGGGGTCGCCCGGTCGGGTCAGGGAGTGGGATTCAGCCGTCACAGTGGTCGCTCCGAAGCTGATGAGAGAGCTGAGCAGAGTCGGGGGGCGCGGGTCAGGTGAGCGCGCCCGTCATGGCGAGGGAGTGCAGGAAACGCATCAGGGTCATCAGGGCGTCCCGGCTGGAGGCCCGGCGGCGCACGTCGCACTCGAAGATCGGGATCTCCTCGGACAGATCGAGAGCCGTGCGCAGCTCCGCGAGGGGATACCGGGGAGCGTCCGGGAAGGTGTTGACGGCCACCACGAACGGCACGCCGCGTTCCTCCAGCCGCCCCATCACGTCGAAGCTGACCTCCAGCCGGCGGGTGTCCACCAGCACGACCGCGCCGAGGGCGCCCTCGAACAGCCCGTTCCACAGGAACCAGAAACGCTCCTGGCCGGGTGTGCCGAAGAGGTAGAGCACCAGCTGGTCGGTGATGCTGATGCGGCCGAAGTCCATGGCGACGGTGGTGGCCGTCTTGGTGGGGGAGCCGAAGTTGTCGTCGACGCCGATGCCGGCCTGGGTCATGGTCTCTTCGGTGGTCAGCGGTCTGATCTCGCTGACCGAGCCGACCATGGTGGTCTTGCCGACGCCGAAGCCGCCGACGATGACGATCTTCACGGCGGCCTCGGCCGAGTGCGGAAGCCGGTCCTCCGCTCGTGGGCCCGGAATCGTGTCAGAGTCTTTGAAGTCCATGCATCACCGCTTCGAGGAGGGAACGGTCGGCGACCTTCTGGCGGACGATCGGGGCGCGCGCCTGGACCAGTTCTGCCGTGAGCAGATCGGTCAGCAGCATGGTCACCACGCTGAACGGCAGATTCAGGTAGGCCGACAGCTCCGCGACGGACAGGGGCGCGACGCACAGCCGGAGGAGGGCGGCCTGCTCCGGCGTGGCGGAGGCCGGCGGGGTGTCGGTACGCGCCACGATCAGCGTCACCAGATCGATCTCGGCACGCTCGCCGTCCCCGTCGCCGATCACGTATAACCGCTCGGGGTTCTTCTTCTCGCCCTTCTTGGGCGGCGGGTCTGCCGCCGGAGGCGGGGCGGGCGGCTCCGGTCTGGGCTGTCGCCGTTGGCGCCGGGGAGGAGTCATACGGTCTGCCCGTTGCGCCGGGCCGGACTGGTCAGGTGCGGACCGATGCGGGCGACCAGGTCGCGCATGCGGTTGCTCATCATGCCGGGCTCGCAGCGGATGTCGGAGAGTACGGCCAGATAGGCGTTGGCGCCCGCGGCCATCAGGTAGAAGTAGCCGCCGTTGATCTCGATGATGACCAGCTTCATCTTGCCGTCGCTGGTCGGGATCTCCTCGGCGACGGCCCCGGCCAGGCTCTGCAGGCCCGCGCAGGCGGCGGCGACGCGGTCGGCGGCGTCCGGGTCGCCGGAGTAGCGGGCGATACGCAGTCCGTCGGCGGACAGCACCACGATCATCTCGATGCCGGGGACACCGTCGTAGAGCTGCTTGAGCATCCAGTCGAACTTGCCTTGCTGCTGGATCACTTGGGGTCCCCCTCGTCGTCGGCCGGGGCGTGGGCCGGCTCATTGGGCGGCTGGGTGAATGCGTTGGGGTCCGGGTCGCCCTTGAGGCCCTCCCAGAAGGCTTCGACCCACAGTCCAGGCGGGGTCTCGTCCTCTTCCTTCTCCGGCTCGGGCTCCGGAGTCGACCAGGCGGCGTTCCGGGCGCGTTCGGCGGCCTGGCGGGCCTCGCGCTCGGCGTCCTCCCGTTCCCATTTGGCCTGTTCGGCGAGCCGCTGGCTGAGCGGCATCTTGACCCGGCTGCGGCGCTGCGGCAGGCCGCCCGCCGTCCACTCGGTGACCTCGGGGACGTCGTCCTCCAAGGAGACCGAGTCGGGGATCTTCGGGCTGGTCGGGCGGCGCTTCTTCGGCCGGCGCTGGGGACCCGGGAGCGCGTCGGGGCCCGGGGAGGGCAGCGAGGTCGCCCCGATGCCGTGGGCGAGTCCGACGCCGGGCTCGGTGGTCATCATCTCGCTCGGCACGACGAGGATGGCGCGCACTCCGCCGTACGCGGAGGCCCGCAGCGAGACCTGCATGTTGAACGCCGAGCACAGTCGGCCGACGACGGCCAGGCCCAGACGGGGGTTACCGCTGATCTCCGCCAGGTCGGTGCCCGCCTTGGCGCTCTCCAGCATGCCCTCGATCCGCAGGCGGGCGTCCTCGCTGAGGTTGACGCCGGCGTCCTCGATCTCGATGGCGACGCCGGTCTGCACCTCGGTGGCGGTGACGTGCACCTTGGTGTTCGGCGGCGAGTAGCGGGTGGCGTTGTCCAGCAGCTCCGCCGCGGCGTGGATGACCGGCTCGACCGAGGTGCCCTTGATGTTGACCTTGGCGATGGAGGACAGGTCGATGCGCCGGTACTCCAGGATCCGGGACATGGCGCCGCGCAGCACGCTGTAGAGGGCCACCGGGGAGGGCCACTGCCGTCCGGGCCGGCCGCCGCCGATGACGGCGATGGAGTCGGCGAGCCGGCCGATCAGCGCGTTGCCGTGGTCGATGCGCAGCAGGTCGTCGAAGACCTCGGGGTTGCGGCCGTGGTCCTCCTCCATCTCGCGGAGTTCGTTGGCCTGCTGGTGGACGATGGCCTGGACCCGGCGGGCGATGTCGACGAAGGACCGCTGCGAGGCCTCCAGCGCGGTGTCCTCGTGGTCGATGATGTCCAGGACCCGGCGCAGCAGCGCGAGCTGTGGCTCGCCGAGGGTGGTGAACGAGGGGTCGAGCAGCCCCAGGCGTGTCATCACGTCCCGTGGGTGGTTGCCCTGGCGCATGTAGGCGAGTGCGGAGGGCAGGATGTCCCGGCCGAGGCGGATCAGTTCCGCGTCGTGGCCGGCGATCCGCCGCTCCAGATACGCGGTGTGACGGGCGTGGTCGGTCCGCAGGGCGCGCAGGGCCCGGCCGCGGCGCACGGCCTCGGCGGCCGTGGCGGTCACCAGGAGCGTGGCGACGGCGCCGCAGATGCCGACGGCGATCCGGGCCGGTTCGGTCACCACGGCGACGGCGGCCCCGGTCACCGCGGCCATCACTATCGCCGGGAGCAACAGCACGCGTAGGTAGGGGAGTTCACGGCTGTCGGGAGGGGAAGCAACACTCACCATGTAGGCCCTCTGAAAAGGAGTCGGCTGGGGATGGGGGAGCTTGCACGGGGGTATGTCATGGGATTGATGGGACTGTTCTGGGTATTGGGAACAAGCGCGCGAATTCACCTCAACTCGGCGCGCTGCGGGCGAGCTTAGTCCGAGCGGATCATCGCCGTGTCATATTCAGCAAGCACCTGAAACGGGCACCGGGGAGGGGGTAACCTCGGGTCCATTTGCACGCTTTGAAGCGGCTCGAACACGTAAAGTATCTGCGCATGAACGTACGAAAGTCACTCACCGTAACGAGTGAACCGGCGGGCCCGGACATGACGCGGGCGCCCGAGCAACTCAGCTCGGGCGCCCGGGAAGACATCAACCGGCGGATCGATCAGCGGGCCGCCGGCCCGTCCTAGCCGACCGACGAGTAGGCCACCACGCCGCGCCGCAGCCCCTCGACCGCCTTGCGCGCGTTCTTCGGGACCGTCGACCCCTCCGCCGGGGCGGCCGCGGCGATCTGGCCCAGCACGTCGATGACCTGCTTGCACCAGCGCACGAAGTCGCCAGCCGGCATCTCCGCCTCGCGCAGCACCTCGTCCAGGCCCTTGCCGGACGCCCACATGTACGCGGCCCAGGCGAAGCCGAGATCCGGTTCCCGCTGCCCGACGCCCTCGGTCTGGCTGATCCGGAACTCCTCCTCCAGGGCGTCCAGCCGGCCCCAGATGCGCACCATCTCACCGAGGGAGGCCTTCGCCTTGCCGGAGGGCAGCTTGGGCGCCATCGCGTCGTCGGCGACCCGGGACTCGAACACCAGCGCCGAGACACAGGCGGCGAGTTCGGCGGGAGCGAGCCCCTCCCATACCCGCTCGCGCAGGCATTCGCTGGCCAGCAGGTCCAGTTCGCCGTAGAGCCGGGCGAGCCGCTTGCCGTGCTCGGTGACCTCGTCGGCGCGCAGATAGTCCAGCTCGGTGAGCAGGGCGACGATGCGGTCGAAGGTGCGCGCGATGGTGTTCGTGCGGCCCTCGATGCGGCGCTCCAGCTGCGAGGTGTCGCGCAGTAGCCGGTGGTAGCGCTCGGCCCAGCGGGCGTGGTCCTCACGGTCGCTGCAGCCGTGGCAGGGGTGGGCGCGGATGGCCTTGCGCAGCCGGGCGATCTCCCGGTCGTCGGCCGCCTGGGAGCGCCGTTTGCGGTGCCGCTCGGCCGGGATGTGCCCGGCCTTGGTGCGCAGCGCGGAGGCGAGGTCGCGCCGGGACTGCGGGGAGCGCGGGTTGAAGGACTTCGGGATCCGCATCCGCTCCAGCGGCTCCACGGGCACCGGGAAGTCCATCGACGCCAGCCGCTTGACCTGGCGCTCGGCGGTCAGCACCAGCGGACGCGGGCCGTCGTGGTGCTCGAAGCCGCGGTGGCCGTTGGATCTCCCGGCGGGCAGGCCCGGGTCCAGCACCAGGGCCAGGCCCGCGTACTTGCCGGTGGGAACGTGGATGACGTCGCCGGGCTTGAGCCGCTCCAGGGCGACGGCGGCCTCGGCACGCCGCTGGGTCGCGCCCTGCCGCGCCAGCTCCGTCTCGCGGTCCTTCAGCTCGCGGCGCAGCCGCGCGTACTCCTCGAAGTCGCCGAGGTGGCAGGTCATGGAGGCCTTGTAGCCCTCCAGGCCCTCCTCGTTGCGCTGCACCTGCCGGGAGATCCCGACGACGGACCGGTCGGCCTGGAACTGCGCGAAGGAGGTCTCCAGCAGCTCGCGCGAGCGGTGCCGCCCGAACTGCTCCACCAGGTTGACCGCCATGTTGTACGACGGCTTGAAGCTGGAGCGCAGCGGGTACGTGCGCGTGCCGGCCAGTCCCGCGAGGTGTTCGGGGTTCATGCCGCGCTGCCACAGCACCACCGCGTGGCCCTCGATGTCGATGCCGCGGCGCCCTGCCCGTCCGGTGAGCTGCGTGAACTCACCGGGGGTGATGTCGGCGTGCTGCTCGCCGTTCCACTTGACGAGCTTCTCCAGGACCACCGAGCGGGCCGGCATGTTGATGCCGAGGGCGAGGGTCTCGGTCGCGAAGACCGCCTTCACCAGGCCGCGCACGAACAGTTCCTCGACGACCTCCTTGAAGGTCGGCAGCATGCCCGCGTGGTGGGCCGCTATGCCCCGTTCCAGGCCCTCCAGCCACTCGTAGTAGCCCAGGACGTGCAGGTCCTCGGACGGGATGGTGGCCGTGCGCTCCTCGACCAGGGCGCGGACCTCGGCCCGCTCGTCCTGGTCGTTGAGCCTGAGCCCCGCGTACAGGCACTGCTCGACGGCGGCCTCGCAGGCGGCGCGGCTGAAGATGAAGGTGATCGCGGGCAGCAGTGCCTCGGCGTCGAGCCGCTCGATGACCTCCGGCCGGCTGGGCGTCCAGATACGCGAACGCTGCCGGCGCTCCCGCTCCCGCTCGGCCTCGCGCATCGACCGGCCGCGCCTGCGGTCCTGGTACGACGGGCGGCTCGCCTCCATGCGCGCCATGCGCATCAGGTCGGGATTGACGGCCTTCTTGTGGCCCTCGCCCTCCTCGAACAGGTCGTACATCCGCCAGCCGGCGAGCACGTGCTGGAACAGCGGCACGGGCCGGTGCTCGGAGACGATCACCTCGGTGTCGCCACGCACGGTGTCGAGCCAGTCACCGAACTCCTCGGCGTTGGACACGGTCGCCGACAGTGACACGAGTGTCACCGACTCGGGGAGGTGGATGATCACCTCTTCCCAGACGGCACCGCGGAAGCGGTCGGAGAGGTAGTGCACCTCGTCCATGACCACGTAGCCCAGGCCGAGCAGGGTCTGCGAGCCGGCGTACAGCATGTTGCGCAGCACCTCGGTGGTCATCACGACCACCGGCGCCCCGGAGTTCACGCTGTTGTCGCCGGTGAGCAGGCCGACCCTGTCCGTGCCGTAGCGGCGGCACAGGTCGGCGTACTTCTGGTTCGACAGTGCCTTGATCGGCGTGGTGTAGAAGCACTTCTTGCCCTGTTGCAGGGCGAGGTGGACGGCGAACTCGCCCACGATCGTCTTGCCGGAACCGGTGGGCGCGGCCACCAGGACACCCTTCCCCGCCTCGAGCGCCTGGCAGGCCTCGATCTGGAAGGGGTCGAGGCCGAAGTCGTACATCTCGCGGAAGGAAGCGAGCGCGGTGGCCTGCTCGGCAGCGCGCCTGCGGGCTGCCGTGTACCGCTCGGCCGGTGAGAGATCCTCTGTCATCGTGCTTTCGAGCGTACCGGGCCGCACCGACAACAGGACGATCATTATCCGGATCGACTGCCGGACGGCTCCGCGGCCCTCCGGCACGGCGCGGAAAGCGCGCCGCCCCGGGCGCCGTGCGCGCGGGGCGGGCAGAGCGGCTGGCGGCCTCAGGTCACGTCGTCGTAGCCGTTGACCCGGTCCGTGCGGGTCTGCTCCGGCAGCGCCCGGCTGGTGGTCACGGGCTCGATCTCGCCGATGTCCTCGGGGACGAGGTCCAGCTCGGAGGCCTCGTCGTCGGCGGGCCCGAGGGCCTCGCGGCGGCTCCTGCGACGGTCGTTGAGCAGCGCGATGGCGACGGCGGCGAAGTACAGCAACCAGATCGGTCCGGCCAGTCCCAGCATGGAGACCGGGTCCGTGCTCGGCGTGGCGATGGCCGCGAACAGGGTGATGCCCAAGATCATCCCACGCCACCAGCCGAGCATCCGCTTGCCGCTCAGCACCCCGCTGAAGTTGAGCATCACCAGCAGCAGCGGCAGTTCGAAGGAGAGGCCGAAGACGACCACCATGCGCGTGACGAGGTCCAGCAGCTCGTCCAGCGGCAGCAGGTTGTCGACGCCGAACGGGGTGAACTCGATCAGCACCTTCGCGGTGGTGGGCAGCACCAGGTAGGCGAAGTAGGCGCCGCCGAGGAAGAGCGGAACGCCCGTGCCGACGAAGACGTAGGCGTACTTCTTCTCGTGCTTGTGCAGGCCTGGGGCGATGAAGGCCCACAGCTGGTAGAGCCAGATCGGGGAGGCCAGCACGATGCCGGCCATCAAAGACACCTTCAGGGCCAGGGTGAAGGGCGCCAGCAGACCATTGATGGTGATCCGGGCGCAGCTCTCGCCGTCGGCCGCCTTCGCCAGCTCCTCGAAGGACTCCTTGCAACCGACCGAATCGAGGATCGGCTTGGTGAAGAAGTTGATGATGTCGTTGTAGAAGAAGGCTGCGACCACGGCGACGACGACGATCGCCAGCAGCGCCTTCGCCAGCCGGTTGCGCAGCTCACGAAGGTGCTCCGCCAGGGGCATCCGCCCCTCCGGGTCCTTCTCCGTGCTGCGGGCAGACTTCAGCAACCCACGTTCCCATCTCGTGCGGCGGGCCGGAGGTCACCGGCCCTGCGTCAACGCTTGGTCGTGTCCGTCGGCTCGGTGACCGGGCGGGAGCTGGTCACATCGCCGGGGGCCGCCTGGATGGTGCGCTGGGACGGGGGCTGCTCGCCGGGGTTCGGCGGGTCGGCGGGGGCGGAGGACTTGCTGTCCTCCTTCATCGCCTTGGCCTCGCTCTTGAGAATGCGCGCGGACTTGCCGAGCGACCGCGCCATGTCCGGAAGCTTCTTCGCGCCGAACAGCAGGATGATGACGACGAGAATGAGAATGATCTCGGGGGCTCCGAGCTTTCCGAACATAAGTCTTTACCTTCTCACCGAGGCGGCTGTGGTGGGGCGCTGTCCGACCGGTCGGACATGCGTCCGATCGACCGTGTTGTGCAGCGATCGTAACGCTCAGGGGTAAACGTGAGGCAATCCCCGTGCATATCCCGTGCGTACTCCCGCCCGTGCCCGGGCCTCGTTCTCCGGGCCGCTTCAGCAGCGTACCCGGCCGCGGCGGCGGGGTGACAGGTTGCCGTTCCTCACAGCGCGTCCACGGACCGGGCCGCGCTCGCCGCCGCCCGCTCCAGGTCCTCGGCCGCCCGGCTGATGCGGTGGGCCGAGTCGCTTACCTGCCGGCCCAGTCGCTGTGCCTCGACGAACACCCGCACGGCGAACACCGCCAGAACAGCGAGACCCAGGAACCCCACGGCTACCGCGAACATCGGCCAGAACATGACGGGAAGCCTAGACCGTCCCGCGGACCCGGACCTAAACGACCTAGGCGGTGGAGTGCAGCCGCAGGGTCCTGACCCCGCCGCCCGTGAGCAGTTCCACGATCCGCTCCCCCGCCGGCTTGCGGACGGCCGCGCCGCACTGGGGGCAGGTGAACGAGTAGAACGTCGTACGGCTGCTGGCGCCGATGGCCAGCCGCAGCGCGCTCGCGGCGAGCTCGAAGCGGCCTCGGCAGTCGGGGCAGCCCGCTCTGAAGACGACCGGGGTCACGCTTCTCATCCCGGAGAACGCGGCCGCCACCGTCATGCCCGCCGCCGAGGATCCCGCCGACTCGCTCAAAGCGCTCGCTCCTGCCTGTCGTCCTGCCCGGCATGCGCCACATGCCCCACCGGGGTCTCCGCCCGCGGTCCCGCACCGGCCGGCTCGACCGCCGCGTCATAGGCCGCCAGCGCCTCCCGGGCCGCCTGGCGGGCGCTGTCGGCGAGCGCGGGCGGGGCGACGATCCGGCCGTCACGCCCCAGCCGCAGGGCAAGACGTCTGAGCGACGCCGGGTCGGGGGTGCGCAGGGCGATGCGCAGCCCGCCGTCCGGCAGCTCCTCCGCGCTGTCGTGCGGGTAGTACTCGGCGACCCAGCGGCCGCCCGGGCCGACCTCCACCACGACCTCGGGGTCCTCGGCGGCGGGCTGCACCAGCCCTTCCGACAGGTCCCGCAGCTCGATCTCCGGCGGGGCCGACGGCTCGTCCAGGATCTTGATCTCGGCGACCCGGTCGAGCCGGAAGGTGCGCCGCGCCTCGGAACGGCGGCACCAGGCCTCCACGTACGTGTGCCCGACGCTGACCAGGCGGATCGGGTCGATCTCGCGCTCGGTGACCTCGTCGCGGGCCGGCGAGTAGTACCTGATCCACAGGCGGCGGCGCTCGGAGATGGCACGGTCGACGTCGGCGAAGACACCGCCCTCGGACTCGAAGGTGACGGACAGGCGCGAGCTGGCGCCGGCCGTCTCGCCGGCCGCGGTCTCCACCTTGGCCGTCGCCCGCAGCAGCGCCTGCCGGTCGCTCTCGCGCAGGCCCGGCAGGGTCGCCACGGCCCGGGCGGCGACCAGCAGCGCGGTCGCCTCGTCGGCGGCGAGTCGCAGCGGTTCGGCCGCGTCCGCCCCGAGCGCGGCCGGGTTGTGCCACCAGATGCGCTCACCGTCGGTGTCGATGTCGAGCAGGTCCCCGCCGCGGAAGCTGGTGCCGCACATGGGCAGCACGTCGAGGTCGGAGACCAGCTCGTCCTCGGTGATGCCGAAGGCGCGCGCCACGTCCTCGACCCGGGCGCCGGGGCGCTCACGCAGATACGTCACCAACGACAGCATCCGCCGGGTCTGGTCGATGGCGTTCACGGGCCTGACCGGTTTGCCTGCCACTGTGTTGTCCGCTCCCCCTCAGCCCTTGGCGACGGCACGCAGCCGGTCCACCACGTCGGCCCGCAGCTCGGCCGGCTCGACGACCACCACGTCCGGCCCGAACTCCACCAGCCAGGCGTCCAGTCCGTGCCCGTACGGAATCTCCAACTCGTCCCAGCCGTCGCCGAGTTCCCGCACGACGGTGGCTTTCGCCCGAAGGGGGTACCCCGCCCCGGAGCGCAGCCGGATCAGCGCGGAGCGGTCGGCGGTCTCCCCCGCCCAGCTCGCGACCGTCTCACGCACGGTGACGACGTCCGGCACGGGCGCGGTGAAACGCGCCGCGCGCGAGCGGACCTTGCCGGTGATCCGGGACAGCCGGAAGACGCGCTCCGCGCCGCGGTCGCGGTCGAAGCCCGCCAGGTACCAGTGGCCGCGCCAGCACTCCAGGGCCCATGGCTCGACATGCCGGGTCTCGGGGCGGGCGGCGGTGGCCTTGCGGTAGTCGAAGATCACCGGGCGGCGGTCCCGGCAGGCCAGCATCAGCGGTTCGAAGGCGGCCTCGTGCACCGGGATGCGCGGCTCCAGCGCGCCGTGCGCCTCGTACGGATCGACGTCTTCGGGCAGTCCGGCCGCGCGCAGCTTCTGCAGGGCGCCGCTGGCCGCGCCGGCCAGCCGGGCCTGCTGCCAGACCTTGGCGGCCAGCCCCAGGGCGGCGGCCTCCTCGGCGTCCAGGGTGATGGGCGGCAGGCGGTTGCTGTCACGGCGGGCGAGATAGCCCACCTCGCCGTCCAGGTTCTCGACGGTCTCGATGACCAGGCCGAGCTCGCGCAGGTCGTCCTTGTCCCGCTCGAACATGCGGTTGAAGGAGTCGTCGGACCCGGCTTCCAGATAGGCCTCGATGGACTGGCGCAGCTCGTGCTTGCTGAGCGGCCGCCGCGTCCCCAGCAGGCACAGCGCCAGGTTCATCAGCCGCTCGGCCTTGGCAATGGCCATCGACGCCCTTCTCCCTATGGTGCTTACAACGGATGACCGTACCGCCCCCCGAGGGCGTGGCAAAAGCGGAGGGCCCATGCCCGGACAGGCATGGGCCCCAGGTGATCGGGTCCGGTCGGACCCGTTCAGGCTCCCGCTCAGACTCCGAGCAGGTCGACCACGAAGATCAGGGTCTCGCCCGGCTTGATCGCCGGGGTCGGGCTCTGGTTCCCGTAGGCGAGGTGCGCCGGAATGGTCAGCTGGCGGCGGCCGCCGACCTTCATGCCCTGCACGCCCTGGTCCCAGCCCGCGATGACCCGGCCGCCGCCCAGCGGGAAGCGGAACGGAGTGCCGCGGTTCCAGCTGGCGTCGAACTCCTCGCCCGTGCTGAAGGCGACACCCACGTAGTGGACGGTGACGGTCTGACCCGCCTGCGCCACGGGGCCGTCGCCCTCCCAGATGTCCTTGATCTCCAGGTCCGCCGGGGGCTCGCCGCCCGGGAAGTCGATCTCGGGCTTGTCGATGCTCACGTGTTCAGCTCCTGCTTGTCTGCGAAAAGGCAACGCGTGTCAGTGTTTCATCCCCCGGGCGTCAGAGCTTCGCCAGGATGTCCACGGCGAAGACCAGGGTGGAGTCCTTCTCGATGCCGCTGCCCTGCGGCGGGTTGTCCCCGTATCCCAGGTCGGGCGGGACGACGACGAGGACGCGGCTGCCGACCTTCTTGCCGGTCAGGCCCTGCGACCAGCCCTTGACCACCTGCTGGAGCGAGAACGAGGCCAGCTGCTTGCGCTTGTACGTCGAGTCGAACTCCTCGCCGCCGTCCCACAGCACACCCTTGTACTGCACGAGGACGCTGTCCTGGGCGGCGACCTCGGGACCGTCGCCCTCGATGACGTAGTTCGCCACGAGCTTCTTGGGCGCGGCGGTCTTCGGCAGCTCGATGGAGGGCGCCTTGCCGTCGGTGTTGGTGCCCACCTTGGGCAGGGCCGCGTCGTTCTGCGGGACCTCCTCGCCCTTGGCCGAGCTCTTCGCGTTGAAGGTGTCCTTCACATCGACGACGAACACCAGGGTGTCGTCGCCCTTGATGCCCGCCTGCTCGTTGCCCTGCTCGCCGTAGCCCCAGGTCGGGGGCACGGAGAACTCGACGCGGCTGCCGGTCTTCCTGCCCGCGAGCGCGTACCGCCAGCCGTCGATGATGCTGCCCTGGGCGAGCTGGATGACGATCGGGTCGCGGTCGTAGGAACTGTCGAACACCTTCGCGCTGGCCCAGATCTGGCCGAGGTAGTTCGCCACCACGAAGTCGTTCTCCGCGACCGTCTTGCCGTTGCCGTTGATCACCGTCTTCACCGCGAGCTGGTCCGAGGGCTCGCCGCTGCCCTTGGCGACGGTGGGCTTCTCGTCGAACCCGGTGCCCGCCATGATCGCGGGCAGCGGACCGTCGACGATCTTCGGCGCGGGCGGCGCGGAGGTGGTCGGCGCCGAGGGCGAGGCGCTGTCGCTGGCCTTGCTCGAATCGGCCCCTTCGTCGCCGCATGCGGCGAGCGTGACCAGTCCGGCGGGTACGGCGATGAGGAGTGAGCGTCGGCGCACGGTGGGGGCCTCGTTATCGGTCGGTCGTCGGTGATGGCGTGCGCGCAACTCTACGCGTGAGCAGGGCGCCGTACGGGAAACGTACGGCGCCCGTGTGGCGTTCCGGAACCACGTGCGGGTGCGCGTGCCACACGTCACCCGGACGGAGCCCGGCTCACATTCCGGCGATCAGCTTCTCCACCCGGTCGTCCACGGAACGGAACGGGTCCTTGCACAACACCGTGCGCTGGGCCTGGTCGTTGAGCTTGAGATGGACCCAGTCGACGGTGAAGTCCCGGCGCTGTTCCTGGGCCCGGCGGATGAAGTCGCCGCGCAGCCGGGCCCGAGTGGTCTGCGGGGGAACGGACTTGCCCTCGAAGATCTTCAAGTCGTTGCAGACCCGGGCCGCCTGGCCCTTCTTCTCGAGCAGGTAGTACAGGCCACGACGCCGGTGGATGTCGTGATAGGCGAGGTCTATCTGCGCGACCCGCGGGTGCGACATGGTCATGTTGTGCTTGGTCCGGTACCGCTCCAGGAGCTTGTACTTCATGACCCAGTCGATCTCGGTGTCGATGCGGTCGAGGTCCTCGGTCTCGATCGCCTCCAGCGTGCGGCCCCACAGCTCCAGCACCCGCTCGACCGTCCCGCTGCGGATGCCGCGGCGCTCGCAGAAGTCCACGGCCTTCTCGTAGTACTCCCGCTGCACCTCCAGGGCGGAGGCCTCGCGGCCGCTGGCCAGCCGGACCTTGCGGCGGCCGGTGATGTCGTGGCTGACCTCGCGGATCGCCCGGATCGGGTTCTCCAGCGTGAGGTCCCGCATCACCGTGCCCGCCTCGATCATGCGCAGCACCAGGTCGGTGGCGCCGACCTTGAGCAGCATGGTCGTCTCGGACATGTTCGAGTCGCCGACGATCACGTGCAGCCGGCGGTAGCGCTCGGCGTCGGCGTGCGGCTCGTCGCGGGTGTTGATGATCGGCCGGGACCTGGTGGTCGCCGAGGACACGCCCTCCCAGATGTGCTCGGCCCGCTGGCTGACGCAGTACACGGCGCCACGCGGCGTCTGCAGCACCTTGCCGGCGCCGCACAGCAGCTGCCTGGTCACCAGGAACGGGATGAGGATGTCCGCGAGTCGCGAGAACTCCCCGTGCCGGGCCACCAGGTAGTTCTCGTGGCAGCCGTAGGAGTTGCCCGCCGAGTCGGTGTTGTTCTTGAAGAGGTAGACGTCGCCCGCGATTCCCTCCTCGTGCAGGCGTCGTTCCGCGTCTACCAGGAGTCCTTCCAGAATGCGCTCGCCCGCCTTGTCGTGGGTGACGAGCTCGATCACGTTGTCACATTCGGGTGTCGCGTATTCCGGATGTGACCCGACGTCGAGATAGAGGCGGGCGCCGTTGCGCAGAAAGACATTGCTGCTGCGGCCCCATGACACGACACGGCGGAAGAGGTACCGCGCCACCTCGTCAGGCGACAGGCGGCGCTGTCCCCTGAACGTGCACGTGACGCCGTACTCGTTCTCCAGCCCGAAAATGCGGCGGTCCATGAGTGAACATTACGCCCGATCCCCTGAACTGAAACGGGGTTCGACGGCACGGTTCGGATCATTTTCCGATGAAGCCGCAACGACCGCTCCCCCGGCGGGAGCTGCGAGGACCCGCCCGGTGGCCATCAGCACCAGCAACGACACGGCCCCCGCCGCACCGGGCACGGCGAAGCCCCACAGCGCCCCGCCCGCCTCGACGACCGGCCCCGCCAGTCCCGTGCCCACCGCCGCACCCACGGTGAAGGTCGTCACCAGCCAGGAGAACGCCTCCGTGACCGTGCCCCGCGGCGCCTGCCGGTCGACCAGGACGAACGCGCAGGCGATGGCGGGCGCCAGGAACAGCCCCGCCACCACGGTGAGCAGCACCATCGCCACCACGCCCGGCATCAGCATCAGCGGCAGGTAACACACCGCCAGAAGGGCCACCAGCACACGCAGTCGCCGCGCGGGCTCACCGGTCCACTGGCGGGCCCCGTACACCGTCCCGCCGATCAGCGCCCCGAGCCCCAGGGCGGCCATCAGCCAGCCGTAGACGACGTCCCCGCCGTGCTCGTCCGCGTAGGGCACGGCGGCCACCGTGATGGAGCCCAGCGCGCTCCCCACGAACAGGAACGCGGCGAGCAGGGCAAGCAGCCCCGGCGAGCGCAGGGCGCCGAGCCAGTGCGCCTCACGCGGGGCGGAGCGCCACGCGCGCGAGGGGGGCGACATGACCACGGACAGCGCGCCGAGCACGCCCACCACGTTCAGCACCAGCAACGCGCCCTGCTCCGACCACACCGACACGCACACCGTGACCAGCAGCGGCCCGACGGTGAACATCACCTCCTGGGCCACGGCGTCCATGGCGTACGCCGTGTGCACCTGGTCCTCCTTGCGCAGGACACTGGGCCACAACGCCCGCAGACCGCCCTCCAGCGGCGGTGTGAAGAGTCCCGCGAGCGCCACGGCCGCGACGGCGGCCGCGAACGGCTCGACGCCCGAGAACGCGAAGACGGCCATCGCCGCGGCCGACACCAGGGCCGCGGGCAGCTGCACCCGGGGCTGCCCGTACAGATCCACCAGCCGCCCCAGCACGGGCTGCCCCACGGCGTTGGCGACGCCGTACACGGCCGCGAGCGCCCCCGCCAGGCTGTACGTCCCGCCCTCGGCCCGCACGAACAGCACGATCGCGATGGCGGCGGTGGCGTTGGGCAATCGCCCCACCAGCGTGCCGGCGAGCAGCCGGACGGCATGCCGCGCCCGGAGGATCTCGAAATACCTCGTGCCCACCCCGTACTCCCCTCGCCGACACCACGTTTTACGTATAACTACCGCACTCATACGTACCATGTCCGCTGTTCACCAGTCCAGACGAAAGAGCAGGCCCACGGTGGCACGAGGCAGCACACGCCCGACGAGCCGGGACGTCGCCCAGGCCGCCGGGGTTTCCCAGGCCGCGGTGTCCCTGGTCCTCGGCGACAAGTGGCGCGGACGCGTCTCGGAGACGACGGCCCAGCGCGTCCGCCAGGCCGCGGCGGACCTCGGTTACCGCCCCAACCTCGCCGCCCGCAACCTGCGCCTGGGCCGCACCCGCACCGTCCTCCTGGTGGTCCCGGCCCTGACCACGGAGTTCTTCGCCGGCGTCTACACCGGCGCCGCACGGGTCGCCGCCGAACACGGCTTCGGCGTCGTCCTCTACCCTTCCCCCGAAGGCATCGGCCCGGCCAGGGACCCCTTCGCCTCGGCCCAGGCCGCCCTGGACGGCGTCATCGCCTCCTCCATGGCCGCCGACGCGCTCACCGCGATCCGCGGCGACCAGCTCCCCCTGGTCATGCTGGACAGCGACCCGGGGGGCAGCCTGGGCGCGGCCACGGTGAACCTGGACATCGCCGACGGCATCCGCCAGGTCGCCGATCATCTGCTGTCCCTGGGCCACCGCCGGGTGCTCCACCTCGCGGCGGACGTGGCCTCGTGGACGTTCGAGGTACGCGCCCGGGAACTGGCCGCCCGGCTGGCCGCCGTCCCCGGCACCGGCCTGCGGACCGTCCGCGCCCCCATCTCGATCGACGGCGCGCGGACGGCCGTGGAGGCCGCGCTGACGGACTCCGGCCCGCTCCCGACGGCGGTGGTCTGCGACGACGACAAACTGGCCGCCGGCGCGTACAAGGCACTGCGCCGGCTCGGGCTGCGCATTCCCGAGGACGTGTCCGTCACCGGCCTGGACGACCTCGCCCTCGCCACGGCGATCGACCCCGAGCTGACCACCGTCCGCCTGGACGCGGAGCTGTTCGGCGAGCGGGGCATGCGGGCGCTCCTGGCCGTCCTGGACGGCCGCGCCCCCGAGGGCGGGGACATCCCGGTGGAGCTGGTGCTACGGGGCTCCACGGCACCACCGAGCCGCTGAACGGAGACGTCGTCCGCCCACCCGGGCGGCGGACGTCCCACAGCCCGGCGCGAGGAGCACCGCCCCCGCGCACGAAACACCGCCGGCGGTGTACCGGCACCCGGCGTCGCGGCGGCCGGGCGGCCCGCACCCGCAGTCGCCCACGGCGGGAAGCGACGACCGGCCGGGGCGCTACCCGCAGCCGCCCGCGGCGGGAAGGGGACGTGTCGGGGGGTGTCCGCCCGCAGCGGTTGTCGCGTCAACACGGGCACCCCCGTAAAAGACCGATTCCGCGACGTTCCGAGGACGGACACCCCCCGGCGCGGCCCCGAACCACCCCCCACACCCAAGGCGCTACGCGCACCCCCGACCACCCGCAGCGGTGCCGCAGGCATGAGACGCGCACCCCACCCCATCCGCACAGGCGCCGCAGGCATCCACCCACGGCGCCGCACAGACCGCACAACCGCCCGGCCCGAACCCACAGGCACGCGGCGAGCAGGCCGCGTCCTACTCCTCGCCTGCCTCCCCGGCCTCGGCCTCGGCCTCGGCAGACGCGCTGGACTCCCCGGCCTCCAGCAGCCGGGACAGCTCACGCCCCACGATCCGCCTGAACTTCCGCTTCTGCGGACGCGTCCGGTCCAGCACCGCGACCTCCAGCCGCTCCGCCGGAATCTCCCGCTGGCTCCCGTTGGTGTCCCGCGACAGCGCCTGCACGGCCAGCTGCAACGCCTCCGCCAGCGTCATGCCGTCGCGGTGCCGCTGGTCCAGGAACCCGCTGATCTGCTCGGCGTTGCCGCCCACCGCCACCGAACCGTGCTCGTCCACGATCGAGCCGTCGTGCGGCAGCCGATAGATCTGGTCGCCCTCGGGCGTCTCCCCGACCTCGGCGACGACCAGCTCCACCTCGTACGGCTTCTCGCCGGCACTGGAGAAGATGGTGCCCAGCGTCTGGGCGTAGACGTTCGCCAGACCGCGGGCCGTCACGTCCTCACGGTCGTACGTGTAACCCCGCAGGTCGGCATAGCGCACGCCGCCGATCCGCAGGTTCTCGTACTCGTTGTACTTGCCGGCGGCCGCGAAGCCGATCCGGTCGTAGATCTCGCTGAACTTGTGCAGCGCACGGGACGGATTCTCACCGACGAACACGATGCCGTCGGCGTACTGCAGCACGACCAGGCTGCGGCCACGGGCGATGCCCTTGCGGGCGTACTCCGCCCGGTCGGCCATGGCCTGCTGGGGTGAGACATAGAACGGCGTCGACACCGGTTATCCGTCCCTTTCTGTCGAAGTCACTGGATCACCTGACAACAAAACAACCGCGCCGCGCCGGCTACAGCAGCGCCGCGCGCGGACCGTCGGGCTGCTCCAGCCGCCGCTCCAGCACCGACCGGGCGATCTCGGAGGACTCGTCCTCGGTCAGCCGGCGGAAGCCGTCCTCGGTGATCACGGTGACGATCGGGTAGATCCGGCGGGCGACATCGGGACCACCGGTCGCCGAGTCGTCGTCTGCCGCGTCGTACAGAGCCTGTACCACCAGTGTGGTGGCCTGCTCCTCGCTCAGGTCCTCCCGGAAGAGCTTCTTCATGGCACCGCGCGCGAAGATCGAGCCGGAACCCGTCGCCGCGAAGCCCTGTTCCTCCGACCGGCCGCCCGTCACGTCGTAGGAGAAGATCCGGCCCCTGCCGCGGTCCACGTCATACCCGGCGAACAACGGCACCACGGCCAGACCCTGCATCGCCATGCCCAGGTTCGACCGGATCATCGTCGACAGCCGGTTCGCCTTGCCCTCCAGCGACAACTGGGCGCCCTCGACCTTCTCGAAGTGCTCCAGCTCCAGCTGGAACAGCTTCACCATCTCCACGGCCAGACCCGCCGTACCGGCGATGCCCACCGCCGAGTACTCGTCGGCCGGGAACACCTTTTCGATGTCCCGCTGCGCGATGACGTTGCCCATGGTGGCCCGCCGGTCGCCGGCCAGCACGACGCCGCCGGGGAACGTCACGGCCACGATCGTCGTGCCGTGCGGCGCCTCGACCACGCCCTGCACCGGCGGCAGCTGCCGGTTGCCCGGGAGCAGTTCCGGCTGGTGCTCCCCGAGGAAGTCCATGAACGAAGAGGATCCAGGCGTCAGGAAGGCAGCTGGTAGACGCCCGGTGCCACGAGTGTTGGCTTCCACACGATTCCTTCCACATAAGCGGCAGCCCGCCGTACGCCGCCGGGCCGATCTTCGAAACCGCCCCAGCGCTGCGGCTGGAGCACGTACGCCACGGACCCTACCCGCCCTTCGGCGGTGATCCACATACTCTGCGGAAACCGCAGAACGAGGGCCGGAGGGGCCCCGGCAGGCCGTGTCCGACGGCCCGGGGGACACCGCGCGCGGCGCGGAATCACCGCACCGCGCGCGACGCCTCATCTACCGTCGGTTCGCCTCACACCCGCCCTGTCGACCTTCGAAGTGAAGGCAGCAGCGGCCTACTCGCCGCCCTTTTGCACGAAGGACCGCACGAAGTCCTCGGCGTTCTCCTCGAGAACGTCGTCGATCTCGTCCAGCACGGAGTCCACGTCGTCGCTCAGCTTCTCCTGGCGCTCCTTGAGGTCCTCGGAAGCCTGCGCTTCCTGCGTCTGCTCCTCGACCTCCTCGGTGGAACGCGTGGCCTTCTGCTGCCCGCCGCCGGTGTCCTTGGTCGCCATAACCCTCACCCCGCTCGGTTCGCCCGACACAGTTGCTCGGTCAAGATCAGACCCTACAAGCCGGGTCTGACAATGGCCCCGCAGTTGCTCCAACGTACGGGGACCACCTCGATGATTCCCGGGCCCGGGACTTTCCACCCTGCCCGGCCGACTCCGCTCGAGTACCCTCAGCCGCCGGAAAGGACCCTGACCAGGTCTTCCGCCGTGCGGCAGCGGTCCAGCAGCTCCTTCACGTGATTACGCGTTCCGCGAAGCGGTTCCAGCGTCGGCACCCGCTGGAGCGAGTCCCGGCCCGGCAGGTCGAAGATCACCGAGTCCCAGGAGGCCGCCGCCACGTCGTCCGCGTACTGCTCCAGGCACCGCCCGCGGAAGTACGCGCGGGTGTCCTCAGGCGGCTTCGTGCGGGCCCGCTCGACCTCGGCCTCGTCCAGCAGCCGCTTCATGCGCCCGCGGGCCGCCAGGCGGTTGTACAGGCCCTTCTCGGGGCGTACGTCGGCGTACTGGAGGTCGACCAGGTGCAGCCTGGGCGCGTCCCAGTCGACGTCGTCCCGGCGCCGGTAGCCCTCCATCAGCTCCCGTTTGGCGACCCAGTCCAGCTCGCCGGCCAGGCTCATCGGGTCGTTCTCCAGACGGTTGAGGGTGTCCTCCCACCTGGCCAGGATGTCCTTCGTCTGGTCGTCGGCGTCCGCGCCGAACCGCTCCTCCACATACTTGCGGGACAGCTCGAAGTACTCCATCTGGAGCTGGACCGCGGTGAGCGTGCGACCACTGCGCAGGGTGACCAGACGCTTCAGGGACGGGTCGTGCGAGACCTGGTGCAAGGTGCGTACGGGCTGGTCGACGGCCAGGTCGACCGCGATGAAGCCGTCCTCGATCATCGACAGCACCAGGGACGTCGTGCCCAGCTTGAGATACGTCGAGATCTCGGACAGGTTCGCGTCGCCGATGATCACGTGCAGCCGGCGGTACTTCTCGGCGTCGGAGTGCGGCTCGTCGCGGGTGTTGATGATCGGGCGCTTCAGCGTCGTCTCGAGGCCCACCTCGACCTCGAAGTAGTCGGCGCGCTGACTGAGCTGGAAGCCGTGCTCGTGGCCGTCCTGGCCGATGCCGACGCGGCCCGCGCCGGCGAAGACCTGGCGGGAGACGAAGAACGGGGTCAGATGGCGCACGATGTCCGAGAAGGGGGTCTCCCGCTTCATCAGGTAGTTCTCGTGCGTGCCGTAGGAGGCGCCCTTGTTGTCGGTGTTGTTCTTGTAGAGGTGGATCGGCTGCGCCCCGGGAAGCTGGGCGGCCCGTTCGGCCGCCTCGGCCATGATCCGCTCGCCGGCCTTGTCCCAGAGGACGGCGTCCCGGGGGTTGGTGACCTCGGGCGCGCTGTACTCGGGGTGCGCGTGGTCGACGTAGAGCCGGGCCCCGTTGGTGAGGATGACGTTGGCCAGGCCGATGTCCTCGTCGGTGAGCTGGCTGGAGTCGGCGGCCTCGCGGGCGAGGTCGAAGCCTCGCGCGTCCCGCAGCGGATTCTCCTCCTCGAAGTCCCAGCGGGCCCGGCGGGCCCGGTGCATCGCCGCCGCGTAGGCGTTGACGATCTGGGACGAGGTGAGCATGGCATTGGCGTTGGGGTGGCCGGGGACGGAGATCCCGTACTCCGTCTCGATGCCCATTACTCGCCGTACGGTCATGCGGCCCTCCTTGCCCGGCGGCGGCCTCGGTCGTGGACGCCGCTCAGATACCGCTGGTGCTCGGTTGCGTGTGCGGTGCCCGTCCCCGCACTGCGCGACTCGGCGGTACGAAAGAGCCTAGAACGCCTTTGCGCTGGTGGGGAGATCATTTGCGTCATTGCCTTGCTCCAACCGTGGCCCCGAAAAGCGTCGGCTGCGGGTACCCGCCGAGGGGCACCCGCAGCCGCCCGCGTTTTACAGGTACTGACCGGTGTTCGCCACCGTGTCGATGGAGCGTCCGGTGTCCGCGCCCTGCTTTCCGGTGACGAGCGTACGGATGTACACGATCCGCTCGCCCTTCTTGCCGGAGATGCGGGCCCAGTCGTCCGGGTTGGTGGTGTTGGGCAGGTCCTCGTTCTCCTTGAACTCGTCCACACATGCCTGGAGCAGGTGGGAGACGCGAAGGCCCTTCTGATTCTTTTCGAGGAAGTCCTTGATCGCCATTTTCTTGGCGCGGCCCACGATGTTCTCGATCATGGCGCCGGAGTTGAAGTCCTTGAAGTAGAGGACTTCCTTGTCGCCGTTGGCGTAGGTCACCTCGAGGAAGCGGTTCTCCTCCGATTCGGCGTACATCTGTTCCACCGCCGTCTGGATCATCGCCTGGACGGTGGAGCCCTTGTCGCCGCCGTGCTCCTTGAGGTCCTCCACGTGCAGCGGGAGGCGCTCAGTGAGGTACTTGCCGAAGATGTCCTTGGCCGCCTCGGCGTCCGGACGCTCGATCTTGATCTTCACATCGAGCCGGCCGGGCCGCAGGATGGCGGGGTCGATCATGTCCTCACGGTTGGAGGCACCGATCACGACCACGTTCTGCAGACCTTCCACGCCGTCGATCTCGGCGAGCAGCTGCGGGACGATGGTGTTCTCCACGTCCGAGCTGACGCCGGAGCCGCGGGTGCGGAAGAGGGACTCCATCTCGTCGAAGAAGACGATGACGGGGGTGCCCTCGCTGGCCTTCTCCCGGGCCCGCTGGAAGACCAGGCGGATCTGCCGCTCGGTCTCGCCCACGTACTTGTTGAGCAGCTCGGGGCCCTTGATGTTGAGGAAGAAGCTCTTGCCGGCGGCCTGGCCGGTCACCTCGGCGACCTTCTTGGCCAGCGAGTTGGCGACGGCCTTGGCGATCAGGGTCTTGCCGCATCCGGGAGGTCCGTAGAGCAGGACGCCCTTGGGCGGACGCAGCTCGTGCTCCTTGAACAGGTCCGGGTAGAGATAGGGCAGCTCGACCGCGTCGCGGATCATCTCGATCTGGTTGCCGAGGCCGCCGATCTGCTCGTAGCCGATGTCGGGGACCTCTTCGAGGACGAGTTCCTCGACCTCGCTCTTCGGGATGACCTCGTAGACGTAGCCGGAGCGGGGCTCGAGCAGGAGCGCGTCGCCGGCGCGGATGGTGACGTCCAGCAGTGGCTCGGCGAGCCGGACCACCCGCTCTTCGTCGGTGTGCCCGAGCACCAGGGCGCGCTCGCCGTCCTCGAGGATCTCCTTGAGGGTGACGATGTCGCCGACGCGCTCGAACTCCATGGCGTCGACCACGTTGAGCGCTTCGTTGAGCATCACTTCCTGGCCGCGCCGGAGCTCGTCGAGCTCGACGCTCGGGCTGACGTTGACCCGGAGCTTACGGCCGCCGGTGAAGATGTCGGCCGTACCGTCTTCGTTCGCCTCCAGGAAGACACCGAAGCCGGCCGGTGGCTGTGCGAGCCGGTCGACTTCCTCCTTGAGGGCCACGATCTGGTCTCTGGCCTCACGGAGCGTGTTGGCGAGTCGTTCGTTCTGTGCGGACACGCCGGCCAGATTGGTCTGCAGCTCGACGATCCGCTCTTCGAGAATTCTCGTGTGCCGCGGAGAGTCGGCGAGCTTGCGTCGCAGGACGGCGATCTCCTGCTCAAGGTAGGCGATCTGCCCGGTCGGGTCGTCGGACCCGCGTCCCGGGCGGATGCCGCGGTTCATGTCGTCGTCGTGGGCTGCCACGGTCCTCACCTCCTCCAAGGGGAGCTGGACGCTTCCAGACCCTACCTGGGCGGGTGTCGATTGAAACCCCTAGATCACAAAGACGGTCGGGGTGTGTCCGATCTTCACCCTTGCGCTCTCCCTCACGCCAGGGGAATACCCACCGGACGTGATTGGAACCCAGGCAGAGGTAGGGTCGAAGTGTTCAACACCCGTCAGAGCTGGCCGGATTCCCGAGCGGCTCGGCGCATCGGACGGCAGGAGAGGTGACCGTGCAGCAGGAGGCCGGAGTCGACGGCGAGGCCCTTGAGGTCTGGATCGACCAGGACCTGTGTACCGGCGACGGTATCTGCGCGCAGTACGCGCCCGAGGTGTTCGAGCTGGACATCGACGGTCTGGCGTACGTCAAGGGCGCGAGCGAGGAGCTTCTGCAGGACAAGGGGGCGACAACGCCCGTGCCGTTGCCGCTTCTCACGGACGTGGTCGACTCCGCCAAGGAGTGTCCGGGCGAGTGCATCCACGTGCGTCGAGTTTCGGACAGGGTCGAAGTGTACGGCCCGGACGCAGAGTGACCGAATTCCGTCCAATTACCTACGCTGCGTGACCGCTGTCTGATGACTCACAGCCTGCTCGCACGCTCTCGCGGCGGTGGCCCGCCCGGAGTTCGTCATACGGCGTGGGCCCGGGAGGGCGTGGAGCGGACGAACGCGCCGTTCTTCCACTGCCATTTCGCGTCGTCCTTGAGGTCGGGGCAGCAACTGGGCACATCGGCCGAGGAGTAGCCGAGGAGCGTGGCGAGGACGGCGCCGTCGCGCACCGCGACGTCGGTGACGGTCCGGCGGTCCGCGGGGTCGACCAGGGTGGCCACCACGCGGGGCCCGCCGCCAGCGGCACCCCGGGTGAGGACGTAGACGCCGTCGGGCGGGGTGCCCATGGGGGCGTCGCAGTGCACCACGGCGACCGTCTCCCGCCGCCCGTCGCCGTCCAGGTCACCGGAGGCCCGCTGCACCACGACCGCTTCCACCGGGCCGCATTCCAGGCCGAAGTCGACGCCCTCCGGGTCGGGCGGCGCGATGCGCGCCGGGGCGGTCTTCGTCTCGGGGCCGGCCGCCTGGGCGGCCGTGGCGGCGTCGGGCTGCAGGACGGAGGACAGGGCCATGACGGCCGCGACGGCGGTGGCGGTGGCGGCCCAGTGGATCGGGCGGGTGTGCGTGTGCGCGAGGTCCGGAACGGCGGGGTGCTGCACGAGGAGTGTCTCCTGTGAGGGCTGTGCCGGTGGGGGTGGCCAGCATCGTGCCACACGTCACAGTGCGAGGGAACGGCGGGGTGGGTACCCGGTGCGGCTTCGGTCGACGGCAGGCCGGGTCAACGACAAGACGCCGTGGTGGAGTTCCCGGACAGGGCCGGGAACTCCACCACGGCGTGTGCGCGTTGCAGGGGTACGGGCCGCCTAGCGGCCGGCGCCTCCGCCGGCGTTGGGGCCCGTGTAGTCCTCGCCGTAGGCGCCCTTGGCGGGGCGGCGGCGGCGCATGGGCGGCTCGACCCCGTCGGCAAGGCGGCGGGCGGTGAGGAGGAAGCCGGTGTGGCCGATCATCCGGTGGTCCGGGCGGACGGCCAGGCCTTCGACATGCCAGTTGCGGATCATCGTCTCCCAGGAGGTCGGCTCGTTGAAGCAGCCGATCTCGCGGATGGACTCGACGGTCCGGGCGAGCTGGGTGGTGGTGGCGACGTAGCAGCAGAGGATGCCGCCGGGGACGAGTGCCTTGGAGACGGCCTCCAGGCACTCCCAGGGGGCGAGCATGTCGAGGATGACGCGGTCGACGTCGGTGTCGGACAGGTTGTCCTGGAGATCGCCGACGGTGAGCTGCCAGGCGGGGTGCGGGCCGCCGAAGTAGCGCTCGACGTTGGCCTGGGCGATCTCGGCGAAGTCGGCGCGGCGCTCGTAGGAGTGCAGCATGCCCTGGTCGCCGATGGCGCGCAGCAGGAAGCTGCTGAGCGAGCCGGAGCCGACGCCCGCCTCGACGACGCGCGCGCCCGGGAAGATGTCGGCGAAGGCGAGGATCTGCCCCGCGTCCTTCGGATAGACGACGGCCGCCCCGCGGGGCATGGACAGGACGTAGTCGGGGAGCAGGGGGCGCAACGCGAGATACGCGACGTTCCCGGTGGTGCGGACAACGCTGCCCTCGGGAGCGCCGATCAGTTCGTCGTGCGGGAAGGAACCCTTGTGGGTGTGGAAGTTCTTCCCGGCCTCGAGCGTGAACGTGTAGTGGCGGCCCTTGGGGTCGGTCAGCTGTACCTGGTCCCCGACCTTGAAGGGCCCGCGCCTGCGGGCGGCACCGGTCGGTTCGGACATGTGACCAGCCTACCGGTCCGCGGCGGGGCCGCCGACCACGCGGGCCGTCAGGAGGGGCGGGCCATGGCCTTGACGAAGGCCCGCTCGACGTCTGCGGCGGACAGGACGCCGTAGATCTCGCCGGTGTCCTCGACCACCAGGTACTCCGTGGCCGGGGTGGCCCGCAGGGCGTCCAGCAGTTCCTCCCCAGACAGCTCCGCCGAGACGCGCATGCCGTCGGTGAGGTCCTGGGCGAGGCCGCTGACCGCGACCCAGGGGCGGCGGTGCTCGGGTACGCCGACGATGGCGGCCTCGCGGACGAGGGAGACCGGGGTGCCCTCGCCGTCGACGACGACCAGGGCACGGGCTCCGCCGGCGTTGGCGCGGCGCAGGGCCTCCGAGAGCGGGGTGTCGGCGGAGACGGGGACGGCGCGGCGGGTGAGGTGGCGGGCGCGCAGTTCCGGGAGGTGCTCGCGCAGGCGGGCCATGCGCAGGCTGTTTCCGGCGCCGGTCCAGATGATCGCGGCGAGGA
This sequence comes from Streptomyces hamibioticus, assembly GCF_047946815.1. NCBI lineage: Bacteria > Bacillati > Actinomycetota > Actinomycetes > Kitasatosporales > Streptomycetaceae > Streptomyces > Streptomyces hamibioticus. Next base: position 6,121,724 of record NZ_JBKKQY010000001.1, on the reverse strand, counting down.
TCGCGGCGAGCAGGGCGTCCATGACGGTGTCCATGCCGACGTTGTCGACGGCGTCGGCGCCGAGCGCCCCGGACTGGGTGAACAGGGGCAGCCCGATGAGGACGGAGACGGCGAGGGCGCGGCCGACCCAGGCGGCGGCGACGGTGCCGGTCATGGGCTTGCCGGTGAGCTTCCAGACCACGGCGCGGAGCATCCGGCCGCCGTCGAGGGGCAGGCCGGGCAGGAGGTTGAAGGCGGCGACGATGAGGTTGGAGATCATCAGGCCGGCCAGCAGGACGCCGGGGACGGTGGCGGGTTCGATGGGTTGCAGGGCGAGGTAGAAGACGCCGGCCAGGGCGAGGGAGAGCAGCGGGCCGACGAAGGCCAGGACGAACTCGCGGCCGGGGGTCTCGGCCTCCTTCTCGATCTCGGAGACGCCACCGAAGAACTGGAGCTGGATGCGGCGCACGGGCAGTTTGAAGCGGAGTGCGGCGACGGTGTGGGCCAGCTCGTGAACCAGGACGGAGGCGTAGAAGGCGACGGCGAAGAAGAGGGAGACCAGGTAGCGGGCGGCACCCAGCTCGGGCAGGATCCGGTCGAGCTGACCGCCGAACACCCAGGTGATCAGGGCGGCGACGAGGAACCAGCTCGGTGCCACGTACACCGGCACGCCGAACAGCCGCCCCATGAGCAGGCCGCCTCCGGGCTCCGGGGGTCGCTGCGGCGGACGCCCGGGCGCGGCCCCGACCTCGGCCCGGGCTCGTCCGACGGGGCCGGACGGGGTGCCGTCGTAGGGGCCGGGCGGGGTGCCGTCGTAGGGGCCGGGGGCGGCTTTGTCGTAGGGGTTGGGGGCGGCGCCGTCGCCGGGGGCGGGCGCAGTGCCGCCGGAGGAGCCGGGGGCGCTGCCGTCGTAGGGGCCGGGCCGGGTGCCCTCGCCGGGGGCGGGCGCAGTGCCGCCGTACGGGTCGGGCCGGGGGCTGTCGCCGGGATGGGTCTGCTGCCGGCCGGGCGTGTGACCGCCGATGGGGGTGGGCTCAGGCCGGGTCCCGGGGTCTGCGTCGGAGCCGTGCCGGGGGTCTGCGGAGTCCGCGGCGGCGACGCGCGGGTCAGCGCCCGCGCCACGGTTGCCGCCGTCCGGGTCCGAACCCGCCTCGCCGGTGGCGCCGTGCGGACGTGCGCCCGCCTCACCGAGGTTCCCGGGCCCGCCCGCGCCCGCTTCGCCGGTGTCGCCGCGCGGGCCCACGCCGTTTTCAGTGGCGCCGCCGTGCGGGCCTGTGCCCTCCTCGGCCGGGCCGCCCTGCGGAGCCGTGCCCGTCTCGCCGGGGTCTCCGTGCCGGCCCGTGCCCGTCCCGTCGGCGTCGCCGGGCCGGGACCGGGTCGCCGCGTCGGTGTCGCCGGGCCGGGCCGGGGTTTCCCCGTCGCGGTTGTCGGCGCCGGAGGCCGATTCCCGTTCGTCGAGGCGGGGGGTGCGTGGTGGACGGTCCTCGTCGTCCGGGGCGGGGTGGGCAGGGGCGGTGGTGTGGTCGTCGGGGGCCGGGTCGGGGCGTGCGGGGTCGGCGGCCGGGGCCGCCGGCCCCGCGTGGTGCTCGGCCGACTCGTCGCTGCCGGACCGCGGCTGCCCGCTCCCGCCGCTCACGTCCACGCCTGTCCCCTCGTTCGATGCGTCTTCCGCCTGCCGGCCGGAAGGGTCTCGACTCGATGGTATGCGGCCGTCGCCGCCCATTCCGTCCCGGCACCCCTGTGGTTCCCCTCCAGCACAGGGGTCACGCCCGCGGCTGGGTCGCTGTCAGTGGCGGGCCGTAAGGTCTGTCGTCATGGAGACGAGCTTCGAGGGTGTCGCGACGACGGCGGTGGACGGGGAAGCGGCGTGCGCGGCGGAGCCGGCCACCGTGCCCGACCCGGTCACCGCCATACCGCCGGCGTCGCTCTCGCCGTCGCGCGCCTCCGACTTCATGCAGTGTCCGCTGCTGTACCGGTTCCGGGTGATCGACCGGCTGCCGGAGAAGCCCAGCGAGGCGGCGACCCGGGGCACGCTGGTGCACGCGGTGCTGGAACGCCTCTTCGACGCCCCGGCGGCGCAGCGCACGGCGCCGCGGGCGAAGGCGCTGATCCCGGGGCAGTGGGACCGGCTGCGCGAGTCCCGGCCGGAGGTCGCCGAGCTGTTCGCCGAGGACCCGGAAGGGGAGCGGCTGGCACGCTGGCTGGCCGAGGCGGAGCGGCTGGTGGAGCGCTGGTTCACGCTGGAGGACCCGAGCCGGCTGGAGCCAGCCGAGCGGGAGCTGTTCGTCGAGGCCGAGTTGGAGTCGGGGCTGCGGCTGCGCGGCATCATCGACCGGGTCGACGTGGCACCGACGGGCGAGGTCCGGATCGTCGACTACAAGACGGGCAAGGCACCCCGGCCGGAGTACGCCGAGGGCGCGTTGTTCCAGATGAAGTTCTACGCGCTGGTGGTGTGGCGGCTGAAGCAGGTGGTCCCCCGGCGGCTCCAGCTGGTCTATCTCGGCAGCGGTGACGTGGTCACGTACGACCCGGTGACGGCCGATCTCGAACGGGTGGAGCGCAAGCTGCTGGCGCTGTGGGACGCCATTCGGCAGGCGACCGAGACGGGTGACTGGCGGCCGCGTCCGACCAAGCTGTGCGGCTGGTGCGACCACCAGGCCCACTGTCCGGAGTTCGGGGGCACTCCCCCGCCGTATCCGCTGCCGCTGAGGGTGCCTGAGTCCGGCGCCGTCCCGCAGGGCAGAATGGGGCCGGACTAGCGAAGGAGACTTACGTGGCCATCCGCGTCCTACTGGTCGACGACCAACCGCTGCTGCGTACGGGCTTCCGGATGATCCTGGAGGCGGAGCAGGACATCGCGGTCGTCGGCGAGGCCGGCGACGGCCTCCAGGCCCTGGACCAGGTGCGGGCGCTGCAGCCCGATGTGGTTCTGATGGACATCCGCATGCCGCGGATGGACGGCGTGGAGGCGACCCGGCAGATCACCGGACCCGATCGCGACGGCCCGGCGAAGGTGCTGGTGCTGACCACGTTCGACCTCGACGAGTACGTGGTGGAGGCGCTGAAGGCCGGGGCCAGCGGCTTCCTGCTGAAGGACGCCCCGGCGGGCGAGCTGGTGCAGGCCATCCGGGTGGTGGCGGCCGGGGAGGCGATGCTCGCGCCGAGCATCACCAGGCGGCTACTCGACAAGTACGCCACGCATCTGCCGTCCGGCGAGGAGCCCGTGCCGGACACCCTGCACACGCTGACCGACCGTGAGGTGGAGGTGCTGAAACTGGTGGCGCGGGGCCTGTCCAATGCGGAGATCGCCGCCGATCTGTTCGTCAGCGAGACCACGGTGAAGACGCATGTCGGGCACGTCCTGACCAAGCTGGGGCTGCGCGACCGGGTGCAGGCGGCGGTGTACGCGTACGAGAGCGGGCTGGTGCGTCCCGGAGCGCAGTAGGCCGGCAGCAGTAGACCGCGCCGCAGGCCGCGCACCGCGCAAGACGGGCCGCACCCGCGCAGGCGGAAGAAGGGCGGCCCCCCCGTTTCGTGGGGGCCGCCCTTCTTGTGTCGGCTCCCCCCGGCGCTGGGGGAGCCTTCTGCGTCGGGTCCGGGTCAGCCCTTCCTGAGCTCCCAGAAGCGGAAGACGGTCGAGGCGTCCAGGCAGGCCTCCACACCGTAGACGCCGTCGCCGACCACGGCGTACTGCTTGGCCTGCCAGACCGGCAGGATGGGCAGGTCCTCGGCGACGATGTCCTGGAGCCGGCCGAACTCCTCGTCGGTCGCGGAGCGGTCGCTCTGGGCCGCGGTGCTCGGGATGAGCGAGCCGGTGATCGTGTCGTTGGCGTAGTTGTTGCCGAGCACGTTGCCCTCGCCGAAGAACGGGCCCGTGAAGTTGTCGGCGTCCGGGTAGTCGGGCACCCAGCCCTTGACGTACACGCCGTACTTGCCCGCCTCGATGTCCTTCTCGTACTGCTCGAAGGGTACGGACTTCATCTCGGCGTCGAACAGCCCGCTGGCGTTGAGCTGCTCGGCGATCGCCGTCAACTCCTCGTCGGTGGCGGGGCCGTAGCGGGACGGAGTGGACCAGAGGGTCAGCTTCACCTTGCCGGTGATGCCCTCCTCGCGCAGCGCGGCGGCGGCCTTGGACTTGGAGGGCCGGGCACCGTAGGTGTCGAAGAAGGCCGTGTTGTGGCCGGCGATACCGGCCGGGACGATGGAGTACAGCGGGGTCGCCGTGCCCCGGTAGACGTCCTGGATGAGGGCGTCGCGGTCCACGAGGTGGGCGATGGCCTTGCGGACGCCGAGCTTTCCGGCGACCGGGTCGTCCATGTTGAAGACGAGGTGCTGGACCTCGGCGCTGCTGCCCTCGACGACCTCGACGCCGGTGCCGTCGGTGGACTTCTGGATGTCGTCGATGTCGTCCGCGGTGAGGCCGCGGTAGGCGATGTCGACGTCACCGCCGAGGACGGCCTTCTTCAGGCCGGTGCGGTCGCCGTGGAAGAAGCGGAGCGTGACGCCGCCGTTCTTCACCTCGGCGGTGCCCTTGTAGTGCTCGTTGACGGAGAAGACGGCCTCGTCCTGGCCGAAGGAGTCGAGCTTGTAGGGGCCGGAGCCGACCGCCCCGCCGTCCTTGCGCAGCCCGTCCGCGTCGTACTCCCGGTGGTCGACGATGGACCCGGCACCGGACGCGATCTTGCTGGGGAAGGTGGCGTCGGGCGCGTTCAGCCGGAAGACGACGGTCTTCTCGTCGGGCGTCTCGACCTTCTCCAGAGTGCTGAACATGACCGCGGGGCCGGCGTCGTCGTCGATCTTCAGCATGCGGTCGAAGGAGAACTTTACGTCCTCCGAGGTGAGCGAGGAGCCGTTGCTGAACTTCAGACCGTCCCGCAGCGTGCATTCGTACACCCGGGCCTGGGAGTCGGTGAACTCGCACTGCTCGGCGGCTTCCGGCTGCGGCTCGGTGGCTCCCTTGGGGAAGCTCAGCAGCGACTGGAAGACGTTGTTGAACAACAGCCAGGACCCGGGGTCGTAGCCCGAGGCGGGGTCGGTGGCCAGGACGTCGTCGGACATTCCGACCACCACGGTGGAGCTGTCGCTCGCGTTTCCGGAGCCCTCCGAGCCGCAGCCGGTCAGCAGGCCGGAGGCCAGGACCGCCACGAGGGGCAGGGCCGGCCACTGGTTGCGTATGTTCACGTGCTTCGTGCCTTGTCGTCAGTGCCTGGAGCTTGAGGAGCGGGACCGCCGTGCCGGCGGCCCCGAGGGAGTGCGGGACGTCAGCCGCTCACGCCGCGGCCGAGTTCCCACAGCTGGAGCGTCGAGGACGAGTTGAGCGCGTAGGCCGTGCCCGTGATGTCGTCCCGCGCGGCCACGTACTGCTTGCCCTGCCACAGCGGGATCACCGGAACGTCCTCGGCAACGATGTCCTGGATCTGCGTGAGGCTTTCGGCGGCGGAGAGCCGGTCGGCCTCGCGGCGGGACTCCGGGATCAACTTGTTGATGACGTCGCTGTTGGTGTACGGCGAGTTGAGGAAGTTGTCCTTGTCGAGGAAGGGCGCGAGGAAGTTGTCGGCGTCCGGGAAGTCCGGGAACCAGCCCATGCCGTAGACGTCGTACTCGCCCTTCAACTCGGCCGGGCGGAACTTGTCCCAGGGCGTGCCCTTGATGTCGACGTCGAACAGACCGCTGGCGTTGAGCTGCTTCTGCAGCACCTCGAACTCCTGCTCGGTCGCGGCGCCGTAGTGGTCGGTGGTGTAGTGCAGCGTCAGCTTGACCGGCGTGCTGATGTGGGCGTCCTCCAGCAGGGACTCGGCCTCGGCCACGCTCGGGTCGCCGTACTTGTTGAAGAACGAGTTGGAGTGCCCGGTGATGGTGGCCGGGACCAGCGAGTACAGGGGCTCGGCCTGGGTGCCGTAGACCTCGGAGACGAGTTCGCTGCGGTTGATCACCTGGGCCATGGCCTGGCGGACGGCCTTGTCCCGCACGGTGGCCGCCTTGGTGTTGAAGGCGAGGTAACGGATCCCCAGGCCGGGCATCTCGACCAGGTCGACGTCGCCGCCCGAGGTCTTGGCGAGCCGGGTGACCTGCTCCGGCGTCATGCTGCGGGTCATCACGTCGATGTCGCCCTTCTCGACGGCGGCGCCCATGGCCTCGGCGTCGTCGAAGGAGACCATCTCGACCTTGTCGTTGTTCACCGTCAGGCTCCCCTTGTACTCGGGGTTCTTGGTGAACACGGCCTTGGTCAGGCTCCCGTCCTCGGTCTGCGCCTTCAGGGTGTACGGGCCGGAGCCGGACACCTCGAAGCCCTCGCGCAGCTTGCCCTTGTCGTAGTCGTCGGGGTTGACGATGCCGGCGACGGGGGTGGACAGCTTGAACGGGAAGGTGGCGTCGGCGGTCTTGAGGTGGAAGATGACCTCGCGGTCGCCCTGCGTCTCGACGGTGTCGATGGTGGACAGCAGTGCGAACACACCGCTGTCCGCCTTGATGGACAGCGCGCGCTCGATGGAGAACTTCACGTCGGCCGCCGTGACGGGGTCTCCGTCGGCGAACGTCAGGCCGTCGCGCAGGGTGCACGCGTACCGCTCGTTGCCGGTGTCGGTGAAGCCGCACTTCTCGGCGGCCTCCGGCACCGGCTGCCCGTCGCCGCGGGGCTGGATCATCAGGGTCTGCACGGTCTGGCGCAGGACGTTCCAGGGCCCGACGTCGTAGGCGTAGGCCGGGTCGAAGGGCGCAGGAGTGTCCTTCGAGGCGGTGAACCGGTCCGTGGTGCCGACGACGATCGCGCCACCACCGCTGCCGCTGTCGGCCCCGCCGCAGGCGGCGAGCGCCGGCCCGAGCAGGCCGACTACGGCCGGCAGCACCAGAGTCTTGCGGTTCATGCTCGAGTTACTCCACAGCTGTCGGGTCCGTGCATCCGGCATGCATGGGTGGTGCGGCGGATCACGGGGATGAGGGCGATGTTCTCGCGACGAGATTAGTCCGCGCCTGCAGCGGGGTTCGCGGCAACCGGAGTTGAGCCCTCATCACGCTGCGAAACCGGGCGTGGACAGTCCGAAAACCCGACAGCGGAAGGATTCGTGCAGGGTTCCATCAATCGGGACACATGGGCGCGCCGGCCGGCCGTACCGCACGGCCCGCAGCACACGTACACAGCCCTGTCGACCCTCGACGGCGTGGCGAACGTCACAGGTCCGGACAGGGTCGGCAGGGCCGGAATTCGGCCGCCCGAATGGCCTGAATTTCTCCGGACGGCCTGTCCGGTCACCCCCCGGAGAGCGACGCACAAGCGTTCCCCGAATTCACGTGCTATCGCGGGTGCACGCTGTGTGAACGCTTAGTTCAGCCGCGACATCAGTCCGCGCAGAAATGTCAGGTCGACCTCTTCCAGTGAGGTCACGACGGTACGCCGGGCGGCCGGGGCGATGGGGGCGACGGAGGGCACCGCCACGACGTGGCAGCCGGCGGCCTCGGCGGCGGCGACACCGGTCGCGGTGTCCTCGACGACGGCGCACCGGGCGGGGTCCACGCCGAGACCGGAGGCGGCGGCCAGGTAGGGGTCGGGGTGCGGCTTGGTGCGCGGCACCTCGTCGCCGCCGACCGTGAGGGCGAAGTGGTGGGCGCCGAGCCTGGTCAGCACGCGGTCGATGATGCGGCGGTGCGAGGCGGAGACCAGGGCGGTGGGGATCTCGTGCTCGTACAGCTCCGCCAGCAGCCGGACGGCGCCGGGCATGAGGGGCAGAGCGCGGCCGATGCGCTCCTCGAAGCCGTCGTTGAGCAGCACGGACAGTTCGGCCAACGAGATGTCGGCGCCGGTGGCCTCGATCAGGAAGCCCGCGCTGCGGCTCATGGGGCCGCCGACCACGACATGGCGCCAGGACTCGTCGAGGGTGTACCCCAGGGAGGCGAAGACCTCGACCTCGACGTCCCACCAGAAGCCCTCGGTGTCGACGAGGGTGCCGTCCATGTCGAGGAGCACGGCCTGCAGGGCTGAGCCTTCGGCCGTACGGGTTCCGAGCGCGGGGACCGTACTGGTCATCCACCTACCTCCTTGAGGGACGATCAGGCCGGTTCCCACACGGGGAACCGGCCTGCAGTGGATCGACCAGTGTACGTCGCGCGCGGGCGAAGCGCCTGGTTCAACCGGTGTGCCTCTCGGCACGCACGGCGGACGCGGCTCAGCGGGCGTTGAAGTACTTGGCCTCCGGGTGGTGGATGACGATGGCGTCCGTGGACTGCTCGGGGTGCAGCTGGAACTCCTCGGACAGCTCGACGCCGATCCTCCCGGGCTGGAGCAGCTCGGCGATCTTGGCGCGGTCCTCCAGGTCGGGGCAGGCGCCGTAGCCGAGGGAGAAGCGGGCGCCGCGGTACTTCAGCTCGAACATGCCCTGCATCTCCTGCGGGTCCTCACCGGCGAAGCCCAGCTCGGCGCGCACGCGCGCGTGCCAGTACTCGGCGAGGGCCTCGGCGAGCTGGACGGACAGTCCGTGCAGTTCGAGGTAGTCGCGGTAGGCGTTGGACTCGAAGAGCTTGGCGGTCTCCTCGCCGATGCGGGAGCCGACGGTGACGACCTGGAGGCCGACGACGTCGGTCTCCCCGGACTCCTCCGGGCGGAAGAAGTCCGCGAGGCACAGGCGCCGGCCGCGGCGCTGGCGGGGGAAGGTGAAGCGGGTGCGCTCGTTGCCCTGTTCGTCCAGCAGGATCAGGTCGTCGTCCTTGGAGACGCACGGGAAGTAGCCGTAGACCACGGCCGCCTCCAGCAGGTTCTCCGTCTGGAGCCGGTCCAGCAGGCCGCGCAGCCGGGGCCGGCCCTCGGTCTCGACGAGTTCCTCGTAGGACGGCCCGTCGCCGGTGCGGGTCTGCTTCAGTCCCCACTGGCCCTTGAACAGGGCGCCCTCGTCCAGCCAGGAGGCGTACTCCTTGAGCTGGATGCCCTTGATCACCCGGGTGCCCCAGAACGGCGGGGTGGGAACGGGATTGTCGGTGGCGACGTCGGAGCGGACGCTGCCCTCCTCCGGGCGTTCCTCCACCTGCACGGTGGCCGCCTTGACGCGGCGCTGCTTCAGCTCGGGCAGCCGGGCGCCGGGCACGCCCCGCTTGATGCCGATCAGCGCGTCCATCAGCCGCAGGCCCTCGAACGCGTCCCGGGCGTAGCGGACTTCGCCCTGGTAGATCTCGTGGAGGTCCTGCTCGACGTAGGCCCGGGTCAGCGCGGCGCCGCCGAGGATGACGGGGTAGTCGGCGGCCAGGCCGCGCTGGTTGAGTTCCTCCAGGTTCTCCTTCATGATCACCGTGGACTTCACCAGCAGCCCGGACATGCCGATCACGTCCGCCTTGTGCTCCTCGGCCGCCTCCAGGATCGCCGACACCGGCTGCTTGATCCCCAGGTTGACGACGTTGTAGCCGTTGTTCGACAAGATGATGTCGACCAGGTTCTTGCCGATGTCGTGCACGTCCCCGCGCACCGTGGCCAGCACGATCGTGCCCTTGCCCGCCTCGTCGGTCTTCTCCATGTGCGGCTCGAGATGAGCCACGGCCGTCTTCATCACCTCCGCGGACTGCAGCACGAACGGCAACTGCATCTGCCCCGACCCGAACAGCTCACCGACGACCTTCATGCCGTCCAGCAGGATCTCGTTGACGATCTGCAGCGCCGGACGCTCCCGGAGCGCCTCGTCGAGGTCGGCCTCCAGACCGTTGCGCTCACCGTCGATGATCCGCCGCTTGAGCCGCTCCTCCAACGGCAGCGCCGCCAGCTCCTCGGCCTTGGAGGCCCTCAGGGACTTCGCCGTCGCGCCCTCGAACAGCGCCATCAGCTTCTGCAGGGGGTCATAACCCTCGCGGCGGCGGTCGTAGATCAGGTCGAGGGCGGTGCTGACCTGCTCCTCGTCGAACCGGGCGATCGGCAGGATCTTGCTGGCGTGCACGATCGCCGAATCCAGCCCGGCCTTCACGCACTCGTCCAGGAACACGGAGTTCAGCAGGATGCGGGCGGCCGGGTTCAGGCCGAAGGAGATGTTCGACAGGCCGAGCGTGGTCTGCACCTTCGGGTGGCGCCGCTTCAGCTCCCGGATGCCCTCGATGGTGGCGATGCCGTCCCCGCGGGACTCCTCCTGGCCGGTGCAGATCGTGAACGTCAGGCAGTCCACGAGGATGTCCTCCTCGTGGATGCCCCAGTTCCCGGTCAGGTCCGCGATCAGGCGCTCGGCGATCTCGACCTTCTTCTCGGCCGTGCGGGCCTGGCCCTCCTCGTCGATCGTCAACGCGATCAGCGCCGCCCCGTGCTCCTTGGCGAGCTGTGTGACCTGCGCGAACCGCGACTCCGGTCCGGCGCCGTCCTCGTAGTTCACCGAGTTGATCACCGCGCGGCCGCCGAGCTTCTCCAGCCCGGCCCGGATCACGTCGACCTCGGTGGAGTCCAGCACGATCGGCAGCGTCGAGGCGGTCGCGAAACGGCCGGCCAGCTCCGCCATGTCGGCGACGCCGTCCCGGCCGACATAGTCCACGCACAGATCCAGCATGTGCGCGCCCTCACGGATCTGCTCGCGGGCCATCTCCACACAGTCGTCCCAGCGGCCCTCCAGCATGGCGGTCCGGAACTTCTTCGACCCGTTCGCGTTCGTCCGCTCACCGATCGCCAGGTACGACGTGTCCTGCCGGAACGGCACCGACTGGTAGAGGGAGGCGGCGCCCGGCTCGGGCCGCGGGTCACGCTCCGCCGGAGCCAGATCCCGCACCCGCTCCACCACCTGCCGCAGGTGCTCCGGCGTCGTACCGCAGCAGCCGCCCACCAGCGACAGCCCGTACTCCCGCACGAACGTCTCCTGGGCATCCGCCAGCTCCGGCGCCGTCAGCGGATAGTGGGCACCGTCCTTGCCCAGCACCGGCAGGCCGGCGTTCGGCATGCAGGACAGCGGGACGCGGGAGTGCCGGGCGAGGTAGCGCAGGTGCTCGCTCATCTCCGCCGGGCCGGTCGCGCAGTTCAGGCCGATCATGTCGATGCCGAGCGGCTCCAGCGCGGTCAGCGCCGCGCCGATCTCCGAGCCCAGCAGCATCGTGCCGGTCGTCTCCACCGTCACCGACACGATCACCGGCATGTCGACGCCGAGCGCCTCCAGACCGCGGCGGGCTCCGAGCACGGCGGCCTTGGTCTGGAGCAGGTCCTGCGTGGTCTCCACCAGCAGCGCGTCGGCGCCGCCGGCGACCAGGCCCTCGGCGTTCCGCTGGTAGGCGTCGCGCAGTACGCCGTACGGGGCGTGGCCGAGGGTGGGGAGCTTGGTGCCGGGGCCCATGGAGCCCAGCACCCAGCGCTGTCGCCCGTCCTCGGCGGCGAACTCGTCGGCGACCTCGCGGGCCACCCGGGCACCGGCCTCGGACAGTTCGTGGACACGGTCGGCGATGTCGTACTCGCCCAGGGCGGAGTGGTTCGCGCCGAAGGTGTTGGTCTCCACGCAGTCCACGCCGGCGGCGAAGTACTCCTGGTGCACGGAGCGGACGATGTCGGGCCGCGTCAGGTTCAGCACCTCGTTGCACCCCTCCAGCTGCTGGAAGTCGTCCAGCGAGGGGTTCTGGGCCTGGAGCATCGTGCCCATCGCCCCGTCGGCGACCACCACACGGGTGGCGAGCGCCTCACGGAGGGCGGTGACACGGGTCCGGGTGTCGGCGGACGAGGTGGACGGCGACGAGGCCATGAAGGGGCTCCCTATGGATGCGACGGCTGTCGGCTTTGCGGCTTCCCGGAGTCCACTGCGGGCAACGCCCCGGGCAGGACGCACGCCGCCAGGGTAGCCGGGACCGCAGGTCGATGGTCAGGGCGTCCACGGTCCGGGACGGGGGTGTCGCGCACGGCGTACGGCATCCGGGGAGGGCGCGCGACGGGCGACGAGTGCTAAGAGTTGCCCACCGGGCATTAGCGGGAGGTCGGCATGGACCGGTAGTGTTCGACATTGCCGAACGGCGGCAGCGGCGTCGCGGGTCGACGGTCGAAGGGGACGGAGGCAGTACGGCGATGGCACGGAACATCCAGTCGCTCGAACGGGCGGCAGCGATGCTGCGCCTGCTCGCGGGCGGCGAGCGGCGGCTCGGCCTGTCGGACATCGCCTCCTCGCTGGGCCTCGCCAAGGGCACCGCGCACGGCATTCTGCGCACCCTCCAGCAGGAGGGCTTCGTCGAGCAGGACGACGCTTCCGGGCGCTACCAGCTGGGCGCCGAGCTGCTGCGGCTGGGCACGACGTACCTGGACGTGCACGAGCTGCGGGCCCGCGCCCTGGTGTGGGCGGACGACCTGGCCCGTTCCAGCGGCGAGAGCGTCCATCTGGGGGTGCTGCACCAGCAGGGCGTGCTGATCGTGCACCACGTCTTCCGGCCCGACGACAGCCGGCAGGTGCTGGAGATCGGGGCGATGCAGCCCCTGCACTCCACGGCCCTGGGCAAGGTGCTGTCGGCGTACGACCCGGTCGCGCACAGCGAGGCGCTGGAGGCCGACCGCAAGGCGTTCACCGACCGGACCGTCTGCGAGCCGGACGCCTTCGAGCACATCCTGGACATCACGCGCGCGCGTGGGTACGCGGCGGACGTCGAGGAGACCTGGGAGGGCGTCGCCTCCATCGCCGCACCCATCCACGACCGACGGCGGATGCCGGTCGGCGCGGTCGGCATCACCGGCGCCGTGGAGCGGGTGTGCCGGGACGGGGAACTGCGCCCGGAGCTGGTGGCGGCGGTACGGGACTGCGCCCGCGCGGTGTCGCGGGATCTGGGCGCCGGGCGTTTCTGAGGCGCGGACACGACAGCGGTGAGCACCGGGACGCGGCACGGCGTTCCGGTTTTCGGCGTGTCCCGATACCCACAAGTCGCATGGAACAGGGTGAAAGAGCCCACATGCATCCAAGATCGGCGCGTGGAAGCGATCAGTAACGATCGCGTTTTCGACAACAGGGCTCTTGACGCACGCCTGACCACGAGGAAAGACTCCCGTCCATCGGTCGGCATTGTCGAACACCTACCGGCAATACGCGCTAGGGTGTGACAACGCCAAGGGCCGGCATCGCTCTCACCCCAGAGGGCGCCGACCCCCGGTGGGACCCGGGGGTCGGCTCCCTGGACGAAGGACAAAGGAGTCGCGGGTGTCCAGCTCCGACATCTTCATCGGCGAGACCATCGGTACCGCCATACTCATCCTGCTCGGCGGCGGAGTCGTCGCCGCCGTCACGCTCAAGGCCTCCAAGGCCCGCAACGCCGGCTGGCTCGCCATCGCCCTCGGGTGGGGTTTCGCCGTCATGACGGCGGTGTACGTCGCCGGTCCGCTCTCCGGCGCCCACCTCAACCCCGCCGTCACGGTCGGCATCGCCATCAAGGACGGCGACTGGAGCAACGTTCCGACGTACTTCGCCGGCGAGCTGCTCGGCGCCATGATCGGCGCGGTGCTGGTCTGGCTCGCGTACTACGGCCAGTTCCAGAGCCACCTCACCGACCGGGAGATCGTCGGCGGCCCGGGCGCGCAGGACACGGCGGCGAAGGCCGTCGAAGCGCAGGAGAAGGGCGCCGGCCCGGTCCTGGGCGTCTTCTCCACCGGTCCCGAGATCCGGAACACGGTGCAGAACCTCGCCACGGAGATCATCGGCACCTTCGTGCTGCTGATCGCCGTGCTCACGCAGGGCCTGAACGACGAGGGCAACGGCCTGGGTGTCCTCGGCGGACTGATCACCGCCCTCGTGGTCGTCTCGATCGGTCTGTCCCTCGGCGGACCGACCGGCTACGCCATCAACCCGGCCCGTGACCTCGGCCCCCGCATCGTGCACGCCCTGCTGCCCCTGCCCAACAAGGGCGGCTCCGACTGGAGCTACGCCTGGGTCCCGATCGTCGGTCCGCTGATCGGCGGCGCGATCGCCGCAGGTGTCTACAACGTCGCCTTCGCCTGACCGGGCACCGGCCCGGCCGCGCCCGAGCCGCACAGCACGCGACGTACGTACCGACCTCAACCACGGAACTCAGGAGCACACAGTGACCGACGCTCACACCGCCGGCCCGTTCATCGCAGCCATCGACCAGGGCACGACCTCCTCCCGCTGCATCGTCTTCGACCGCGACGGCCGCATCGTCTCCGTCGACCAGAAGGAGCACGAGCAGATCTTCCCCAAGCCGGGCTGGGTGGAGCACAACGCCACCGAGATCTGGACCAACGTCCAGGAGGTCGTCGCCGGGGCCGTCGAGAAGGCCGGCATCACCCGCGACGACATCAAGGCCATCGGCATCACCAACCAGCGCGAGACCACCGTGGTGTGGGACCGGAACACCGGTGAGCCCGTCCACAACGCCATCGTCTGGCAGGACACCCGCACCGACGCGCTGTGCAAGGAGCTGGGCCGCAACGTCGGCCAGGACCGCTTCCGCCGCGAGACCGGCCTTCCCCTCGCCTCCTACTTCGCCGGTCCCAAGGCCCGCTGGCTGCTCGACAACGTCGACGGTCTGCGCGAGCGCGCCGAGACGGGCGACCTGCTCTTCGGCACCATGGACACCTGGGTCATCTGGAACCTGACCGGCGGTGTCGACGGCGGGCAGCACGTCACCGACGTCACCAACGCCTCGCGCACCATGCTCATGAACCTGCACACCATGCAGTGGGACGAGAAGATCTGCGAGTCGATCGGCGTGCCGCAGCGGATGCTGCCCGAGATCCGCTCCTCCGCCGAGGTCTACGGCGAGATCAAGGGCGGCAGGCTCGGCGACCTGCTCGGCGGCATCCCGGTCGCCTCCGCGCTCGGCGACCAGCAGGCGGCCCTGTTCGGCCAGACCTGCTTCTCGGAGGGCGAGACCAAGTCGACGTACGGCACCGGCACCTTCATGGTGATGAACACCGGTGACAAGATCATCAACTCCTACAGCGGGCTGCTGACCACCGTCGGCTACCAGATCGGCGCGCAGAAGCCGGTCTACGCCCTGGAGGGCTCGATCGCCGTCACCGGCTCCCTGGTGCAGTGGATGCGCGACCAGATGGGCCTGATCTCCACCGCCGCCGAGATCGAGACCCTCGCCCTTTCGGTGGAGGACAACGGCGGCGCCTACTTCGTGCCGGCCTTCTCCGGTCTGTTCGCCCCCTACTGGCGTTCCGACGCCCGTGGCGTGATCGCCGGCCTGACCCGGTACGTCACCAAGGCGCACCTCGCGCGCGCCGTGCTGGAGGCCACCGCCTGGCAGACGCGGGAGATCGCCGACGCCATGACGAAGGACTCCGGTGTGGAGCTGGCCGCCCTCAAGGTCGACGGCGGCATGACCTCCAACAACCTGCTGATGCAGACCCTCGCCGACTTCGTGGACGCCCCCGTGGTGCGCCCGATGGTCGCCGAGACCACCTGCCTCGGCGCCGCCTACGCCGCCGGCCTCGCCGTCGGCTTCTGGAACAGCACCGACGACCTGCGCGCCAACTGGCGCCGGGCCGCCGAGTGGACCCCCCGCATGGACGCGGAGACCCGCGACCGTGAGTACAAGAGCTGGCTCAAGGCCGTCGAGCGGACCATGGGCTGGATCGACGACGAAGACTGACGAGGAGTAAGAAACCGCAATGACCACTCAGTCCGCCCTGCAGTCCATACCTGCCCTGGGGACGCGCCCGGCCTCCGGCTCGAACCCGAGCCGAGCCGAGACCCGGGAGCAGCTCTCCCAGGCGTCGTACGACCTCCTCGTCGTCGGCGGCGGCATCCTGGGCATCTCCACCGCCTGGCACGCCGCGCAGTCCGGCCTCAGGGTGGCTCTGGTCGACGCCGGCGACTTCGCCGGCGCCACCTCCTCCGCCTCCTCCAAGCTGCTCCACGGCGGTCTGCGCTACCTGCAGACCGGCGCGGTGAAGCTGGTGGCGGAGAACCACTTCGAGCGCCGTGCGATCTCCCGCCAGGTGGCCCCCCACCTGGCGAACCCGCTCACCTTCTACCTCCCCGTGTACAAGGGCGGCCCGCACGGCGCGGCGAAGCTCGGAGCCGGTGTCTTCGCCTACTCGGCGCTGTCCGCCTTCGGCGACGGGGTCGGCCACCTGCTGTCCCCCGCCAAGGCGCAGGCGGACGTCCCCGAGCTGCGCACCGAGAACCTCAAGGCCGTGGCCGTCTACGGGGACGACCAGATGAACGACGCCCGCATGGCGCTGATGACGGTCCGCGCGGCGGTCGAGGCGGGCGCGGTCGTCCTCAACCACGC
The DNA here is from genome assembly GCF_047946815.1 of Streptomyces hamibioticus. NCBI lineage: Bacteria > Bacillati > Actinomycetota > Actinomycetes > Kitasatosporales > Streptomycetaceae > Streptomyces > Streptomyces hamibioticus. The sequence continues at coordinate 6,105,581 of NZ_JBKKQY010000001.1, read as the reverse complement.
CGAGGTCACCGGCCTGCGCTTCACCCGGGGCCGGGTGACCGGCGCCGAGCTGAAGGACCGGCTCTCCGGTGACGAGTTCGGCGTCAGCGCCCGGCTCGTGCTGAACGCCACCGGCCCGTGGGTGGACCACCTGCGCCGCATGGAGGACCCGAACGCCGCGCCGTCCATCCGCCTGTCGAAGGGCGCGCATCTGGTCCTGAAGCGCACCTCCCCCTGGAAGGCCGCGCTGGCGACCCCGATCGACAAGTACCGGATCACCTTCGCCCTCCCCTGGGAGGACATGCTGCTGCTCGGCACCACCGACGAGATGTACGAGGGCGACCCGGCGGACGTCGCGGTCAACGACAAGGACATCGCGCAGATCCTGGACGAGGCCGCGTTCTCCATCCGCGACCAGCAGCTCGACCGGGACCTGATCACGTACGCCTTCGCCGGGCTGCGGGTACTGCCGGGCGGTCCCGGCGACACGGCGAAGGCCAAGCGCGAGACGGTGGTCACCGAGGGCCGGGGCGGCATGCTGTCGGTCGCGGGCGGCAAGTGGACCACCTTCCGCCACATCGGCCGTACGGTGATGAAGAAGCTGGAGTCGCTGCCGGGCCACCCGCTGGGTGACGACTTCGAGCCGATCGCGTCGCTGCCGAAGAAGCTGCCGCTGCCGGGTGTCGCCAACCCGCGGGCCGTGGCCCACCGGCTGCTGGTGGACCGCCCGGCGCCGGGCCCGCGGATGGCCGCGGACACCGCCAGGCACCTGGCGACGCACTACGGCTCGCTGGCCTTCGACATCGCCCGGCTCGCAAACGAGAACCCGGAGCTGGCCGAGCGCGTCCACCCGGACGCCCCGGAGATCTGGGCCCAGGTCGTGTGGGCCCGCGACCACGAGTGGGCTCAGACGGCCGACGACGTGCTGCGCCGCCGGACGACGCTGACGATCCGCGGCCTGGCCACGGACGAGGTCCGCGGCAGGGTCGAGGACCTGCTCGGCAAGAAGTAGCGCCCGCACAGCAGTTCACCGCCGAGCACTCCGTAAATCAGTTCGCCACGCGGTAGTTCACCACGAGGCGGTTCACCACGGAGTGGCTCACCGGCCGCGAGGGGCGGCGGCTCCGCACCGATGGAGCCGCCGCCCTCCACCTGTGCCGGCCTCGCGTCGCTCCGGGGTGTCCGGGCCCGGGGAACGGGGCAGTGATCCGTTCACTCCCCCGTGCAAGGGGGCTGCGGGCGCCCCCTGGGCACGCCGTAAGGTTGGGGCGTACGTGAGGGACGTCGGAAGGAGGCACTGGGTGATCGAGCTCGAGGGGGTTCCCGAGCTGATCGACCCGGTCATGGTGGCCGCGTTCGAGGGCTGGAACGATGCCGGCGACGCCGCCTCCACCGCGGTCGCGCATCTGGACAGGGAATGGAAGGGCGAGGTGTTCGCGGCGCTGGACGCCGAGGACTACTACGACTTCCAGGTGAACCGCCCCACGGTCTTCATGGACGCCGGCGTCCGCAAGATCACCTGGCCGACGACGCGGCTGTCCGTGGTCCGGGTCGGCGGCGAGAAGCCGCGCGATCTCGTCCTCGTCCGGGGCATCGAACCGTCCATGCGCTGGCGCTCGTTCTGCAACGAGCTGCTGGGTTTCGCCCATGAGCTGGGCGTCGAGCTGGTCGTCATCCTGGGCGCCCTGCTCGGTGACACTCCGCACACCCGTCCGGTCCCGATCAGCGGGACCACGTCGGACGCGGACCTGGCCCGCCGCATGGACCTGGAGGAGACCAAGTACGAGGGCCCGACGGGCATCGTCGGCATCCTCCAGGAGGCGTGCACGCACGCCGGTGTGCCGGCGGTGTCGCTGTGGGCCGCGGTGCCGCACTACGTGTCGCAGCCGCCGAACCCTAAGGCCACGCTGGCGCTGCTGAACCGCCTGGAGGACCTGATCGACGTGCGCATCCCGCTGGGCGAGCTGCCCGAGGACGCGCGCGCCTGGCAGGTGGGCGTGGACCAGCTGGCCGCCGAGGACAGTGAGGTCGCCGAGTACGTCCAGTCGCTGGAGGAGGCGCGGGACACGGCGGAGCTGCCGGAGGCGTCGGGCGAGGCGATCGCCCGTGAGTTCGAGCGGTATCTGCGGCGCCGGGACGGGGCCGGCCCCTCCGGTGGGCACGCCACGGCCGACGGCGGCGACGGGACACCGGGGGCGCCGTATCTGCGGGACAACCCCAGCGGGCGTACGCGCCCGCCGAAGCCGCCGAAGGCGGGCGGGGAGGACGAGGAGTCGTCGGAGGACTGAGCGGCCCCCACGACCGAGGACGGTTCGCGACCGAGGCCGGCAGGGGCGGCCACCGAGGACAGCAGGGGCGCTTCCGTTTCCGGAAGCGCCCCTGACTCGTGTGTCCGGAGCGACGCGTACGACGAGACCGACTCGTGCGTCCGGAGCGGCTCGTACGTCTAGAGCGCGACGCCGAGCAGCGCGTCGACCGCGCGGGAGACCACGCCGGGGGCGCCCGGGTCCGTGCCGCTGGTCTCCTGCTGGAGCGCGGCCCAGCGGTCGACCGCGGCGAGCGCGGCCGGCGAGTCGAGATCGTCCGCGAGGGCCTCGCGGATCTCCTCGACGAGGGCGTCGGCGGGCGGGCCGTCGGGCCGGGACACGGCGGCACGCCACCGGTCGAGGCGGGCGACGGCGTCCCGCAGCACCTGGTCGGTCCACTCCCAGTCGGACCGGTAGTGGTGGGCGAGCAGCGTCAGCCGGATCGCGGCGGGGTCGACACCGTCGTGGCGCAGCTTGGAGACGAAGACGAGGTTGCCCTTGGACTTGGACATCTTCGCGCCGTTCAGGGCGACCATGCCGGCGTGGACGTAGGCCTTGGCCATGGGGAACTCGCCGGTGAGCACCTGGGCGTGCGAGGCGCCCATCTCGTGGTGCGGGAAGGCGAGGTCGGAGCCGCCGCCCTGGACGTCGAAGCCCATGCCGAGGTGGTCGAGGGCGATGGCGACGCACTCGATGTGCCAGCCGGGGCGCCCGGGGCCGAGGGAGGCGCCGTCCCAGCTGGGCTCGCCGTCGCGGGCCGCCATCCACAGCATGGGGTCGAGCGGGTTCTTCTTGCCCGGCCGGTCGGGGTCGCCGCCCCGCTCGGCGGACAGCAGCCGCATGGCGGCGGCGTCGAGGTGGGAGACCTGCCCGAAGTGGGGGTCGGACTCCACGGAGAAGTAGATGTCGCCGTCCAGCTCGTAGGCGGCGCCCGCGTCACGGAGCCGCTCGACGAGCGGGACGATGCCGGGTATGGCCTCCACGGCACCTATGTAGTGCCGCGGCGGGAGCATCCGAAGCGCCGTCATGTCCTCGCGGAAGAGGGCGGTCTCCTTCTCGGCGAGCGCGGCCCAGTCGATGCCGTCCCGCACGGCCCGCTCCAGGAGGGGGTCGTCGACGTCGGTGACGTTCTGGACGTAGTGAACCTGCCGCTTGGTGTCGAGCCACACGCGCTGTACGAGGTCGAACGCGTTGTAGGTCGCCGCGTGCCCCATGTGGGTGGCGTCGTACGGCGTGATGCCGCAGACGTAGATGCGGGCGATGGGACCGGGGTCGAGGGTGACCGGGCCGCCGGTCGCGGTGTCGTGGATCCTGAGGTCGCGGCCCTGACCGGGCAGGGCGGGGACCTCGGAAGCGGGCCAGGCATGCATGTACATGAGCCTAACCGGACGGATGTTCCGTCCACGAACCGGACGGTGCGGTTGGCCGGGAAGGCGGTCTTGTGCGGGGCCTTCGGATGTGCGCGGGGTCGCCGCGTGTCAGACCGGTGGCCACGGGATGGGCGGCCAGTCACCGGTCGGTTCCGGGTGGCGGCCCGAGGCCAGCAGCGCGGTGACGCGCGCGCGGGTGGCGTCGAGCTCGGCGGGTGTGATCAAGGCGGACAGCCGGGTCGCCAGGGCGGCGTCGTCCTTGAGCTGCTCCTGGAGGGTGCCGAGCACCGTCACGGCCTCCGCGGTCAGCGGTTCCCCGGCCCAGCCCCACAGCAGGGTGCGCAGCTTGTTCTCGGCGTGGAAGGTGACCCCGTGGTCGATGCCGTACAGCCGCCCCTCGCCGGCGGGCAGCAGGTGACCGCCCTTGCGGTCGGCGTTGTTGATCACGGCGTCCAGGACGGCGAGCCGCCGCAGCCGCGCGTCGTCGGCGTGCACCAGCAGGGCGGTCCGCCCGTCGCCGGCCTCCGCGAAGCCGACGGCCTTCCAGCCGGGGCCGGGCTCCTCGGCGTCCACCAGGGCGAGCAGCTCGGCCTCCGGTGCCGCCTCTATCCACAGCTGGCACATGCCCTCGCCGTACGGCCCGTCGCGCAGCACGGTGGGCGGCACGAGCCCCCAGCCGGTGGCCTCGGAGACCTCGTACGCGGCGACCTCCCGCTGGGCGAGCGTGCCGTCGGGGAAGTCCCACAGCGGTCGTTCCCCGGCGACCGGCTTGTAGACGCAGGCGGCCTCCTGCCCGTCGTACGCCACCGTGCAGTACAGCGCCGCGTTGGAGGCCTCGCGGATGCGGCCGCGGACGGTCAGCTCACCCTCGGTGAGCAGCTCGGCGGTCGTCACGCTCCGCGGCGGTATCCGTTCTGGCGCGGACATACGTGTCCTTCCGGGTCGAGCGGGAGGCTGCACAGCGGGCACGGCGGCCGCCCGGCGTTGACGACGTCGAGGGCGCGCTTGGCGAAGGCCCTGGCCTGCGCGCCGGTGAGACGCACCCGCAGCATCGGGGGGCCGTTCTCCTCGTCCTGGAGCAACCGCTCCTCGGCCTCCGCGAGGTCCTCCTCGGAGTCGGCCTCCAGCTCCACGAGGGCCTGGGCCTCAACGATCATGCGCTGGTCATCACCGTCCCAGGCCAGCGCCATGGTGCCGACGCGGAACTCCTCCTCCACGGGGGTGTCCAGCGGGGCGGTGTCGGCGATCTCCGTGGGCGCCATGGCGGGGACGGCCGCGCTGCCGCCGCTGCGGCGCACGACCTCGTCGAGCAGTTCGTCCATGCGCTCGGCGAGCGCGGCGACCTGGGTCTTCTCCAGGGCCACGCTGGTCACCCGGGAGCCGGCGGAGGCCTGGAGGAAGAACGTACGGCGCCCGGGCAGTCCGACCGTGCCGGCCACGAAACGGTCCGGCTGGTCGTAGAGGAACACCTGACGGGACACGTCCTGTCTCCATTGAGAGTCGGTGGGTGGCTACTGCTGGGACCGCTTCACCCTACTGCGGCCGACGATCACGGTGCGCCCGCACTGCCCCCGACCGTGGCGTCGTCGCCGGGCGGTTCCTCGCGCGGCGCCAGGGAAGCCAGGTCGCCGGTGTCGCCGAGGCGCACCAGGAAGGGCCGCAGCCGAGTGTGGCGGATCACGGTGACGGAGCAGGGTTCGACGGAGATCCGCTGGAAGAGGTCGAGGTGAAGACCGAGGGCGTCGGCGACGAGCGACTTGATGATGTCGCCGTGCGAGCACATCAGGTAGACGGCGTCGGGGCCGTGGTCGCGCTCCACGCGCGCGTTCCACTCGCGCACCGCCTCGGCGGCGCGGGTCTGCATGGCGCGCATCGACTCGCCGCCGGGGAACGCCGCCGCCGAGGGGTGCGACTGCACCACCTCCATCAGGGGCTCGTCCTTGAGGTCGGCGAGCTTGCGCCCGGACCAGTCGCCGTAGTGGCACTCCCCGATCCGCTCGTCGGTGTGGGCGCGCAGGCCCGGCCGGGCGTCCAGCAGCGGCCGGATCGTCTCCTGGCAGCGCTGCAGCGGGCTGGCGACCACCTCGGCGATCGGCAGCCCGGCGAGCCGGCCGGGCAGTGCGGCGGCCTGCGCGGCGCCGCGGTCGTCGAGGGCGACGCCGGGCGTCCAGCCGGCGAGCACTCCCTCGGTGTTGGCGGTGGAACGTCCGTGCCTGACCAGGATCAGCGTGGGCATGCGCCAAGGGTAGGCGTACGGCGGCGGGTGCCGGCGCCGGGGCGAAGGGAGGATGCGTTCGGTGATCGTCGACTGCGCCGTCTACCGGGACGGACACCGCTCCGAGGGCCCGGAGGACCTCTCCGACGCGCTCGGTGAGGCGCGGGCCGCGGGCGGTTTCGTGTGGATCGGGCTGCACGAGCCGACGGAGAAGGAGTTCGACCTGGTCACGGAGGAGTTCGGGCTGCATCCGCTGGCCGTCGAGGATGCCCTGAAGGCGCACCAGCGGCCCAAGCTGGAGGTGTACGAGGACTCGCTGTTCGTGGTCCTCAAGCCGGTGGTGTACGAGCCGCGGAGCGACACGGTGTCCACCGGTGAGCTGATGGTCTTCCTCGGGGACGGTTTCGTGGTCACCGTCCGGCACGGTGAGGGCGCCCCGCTGGGGGCGGTGCGGCAGCGGCTGGAGCGGGAACCGGAGCTGCTCGGCGAGGGCCCCACCGCCGTGCTGTACGCGATCGCGGACGCCGCCGTCGACCACTACCTGGACGTGGCGACCGAGCTGGGGCAGGACCTGGAGGACCTGGAGGCCGAGGTCTTCTCGCCGGACGGCGGCGGTTCCCGGCACACCGCGTCGCGGATCTACAACTTCAAGCGGCAGATCCTGGAGTTCCGCCGGGCGACCGTCCCGCTGGCGCTTCCGGTGACCCGGCTGGCCGGCAACGGTGCGTTCGGCGCGCCGGTGCCGTTCGTCAACGACAGCGCGCGGCCGTTCTTCCGGGACGTGCACGACCACCTCACACGCGTGAACGAGTCGGTGGAGGGCCTGGACCGGCTGGTGTCGGACATCCTGTCGGCGCATCTGGCGCAGATGAGCGTCCGGCAGAACGACGACATGCGGAAGATCTCCGCGTGGGCGGCCATGGCCGCGATCCCCACGATGATCGCGGGGATCTACGGCATGAACTTCGAGCACATGCCGGAGCTGAACTGGGTGTGGTCGTATCCGGCCGTGATCGTGGTCATGGCCGCGCTGGAGGTGCTGCTGTTCCGGACGTTCAAGCGGCGGGGCTGGCTGTAGGCGCTGTCGTCGTCGGCCTCGTCGGCTCAGGTGGCGTCGGTGGCGTCGGTCAGGCGGTCTCGGGAGCCGCCGGGGCCGGGCCGCCCATGGCGTCGCGCCGCTCGGGCATCCTCAGGGTCACCATGCGGCGCCAGCCGCCGAGCCGCTCGTAGAGGTACAGCGCGTGGATACCGGCCGTCAGGGCCGCCGACTTGGCCCTCGGCCAGCCGAGGAGGCGCCCCATGTGGGCCATGACCGCGAGGCTGACGTCCCGGTAGACGCGGATCTCGGCGAGGGCGCACTCGCGCAGGGCGCGCTGGATGAGCCGGCCGTGTCCGGCGGCGGCGAAGCGGAGCAGTTCCTCGTGGGAGTACGCGAGGTGGTTGTCCTCGTCCTCGGAGATCATGCGGACGGCCCTGCCGATGTCCGGGTGGTCGCCGAAGTGCCTGCGCAGCATCACCATCTGTTCGGCGGCGCGCTGCTCGGTGACCCTGCTGTGGGCGAGGTACGTGATGATGTCGTGCACCGTGAGCGGCTGGTCCGCCTTGAGCTTCTCGTGGGCGAGACCGATGCCGTGCCGCTCCAGGAGCATCGTGTAGTCGGTCTCCGGCGGGACCTCGACGGGTTCCAGGCCGCGCTTCTTCATCAGGGCGTTGAAGATCCGCCCGTGTTTGTCCTCGTCGGCTCCGTGCCGGCTGATCCTGGGGGCGAGAGCGCGTTCGCTCTCCGGTACCAGGGCCGCGATGCGCCCGTTCTCCCAACCGCCCTGGGACTCCCCGCTGGCCGCGATGGAGCAGAACAGACGGAAGGAATCGTCGTCGTCGAGGATCTCCTGGAACAGGCTCCTGGCCGAAAGCATCGGTGCACCTCTCTGCCTCTGCGGGGTTCCGCGCGGCTCCGCAGGGAGAGTCAAGACCGGACCGGCGAGGCGGAGCAACAGCGCTGTCGGCAACTCCGCCGAAAGAAGGACAGTCAGGGGCGCCCAAGGGCGTAACCGGGCGCGTGCGTGCGCGTTGTTCCCCGTGACGGCCGTGGCGGGGAAGACCCCCGAGCCCCCACCACGGCCGCAGAATCCTCCGCCGCCGGCCCCTAGGCGAGCCCGGCGCGTTCCAGGGCCTCGGTGCCGGCCCGCAGCGAGGCGATGCGTTCCTCCAGGGTGAAGCCGGCCGGGGCGAGGCTCAGGGTGGTGACACCGGCCGCCGCGTAGGCCTTCATCCGGTCCGCGATGCGGTCGACGGAGCCGAGCAGGGTGGTGCGGTCGATCAGGTCGTGCGGGACGGCGGCCGCGGCGCCCTGCTTGTCGCCGGACAGGTACTTCTCCTGGATCTCGGCGGCCTCCCGCTCGTAGCCCATGCGCTGGGCGAGCTGGTTGTAGAAGTTCTGCTTCGCGCTGCCCATGCCGCCGACGTACAGCGCCGTGTAGGGCCGGAAGGTGTCGGCGAGCGCGGTGACGTCCTTGTCGTCGCCGACGGCCAGTGGGAGGGTCGGGCAGACGTCGAAGCCGTCGAGCGTCCGGCCGGCCTTTTCGCGTCCGGCGCGCAGATACCGGATCGCGGTCTCCTCCAGGTGATCGGCGGACGGGAAGATCAGCAGGGCGCCGTCGGCGATCTCGCCGGTCTGCTCCAGGTTCTTCGGGCCGATGGCGGCGATGTACAGCGGGATGTGCTCGCGCTGGGGGTGCACGGTCAGCTTGATCGGCTTGCCGGGGCCGCCGGGCAGCGGCAGCGTCCAGTGCTCGCCCTCGTACGACAGCCGTTCCCGGGTCATCGCCTTGCGGACGATCTCGACGTACTCGCGGGTGCGGGCCAGCGGCCTGTCGAACTTGACGCCGTACCAGCCCTCGGAGACCTGGGGGCCCGAGACGCCCAGGCCGAGCCGGAAGCGGCCCTTGGAGAGCGAGTCGAGAGTGGCGGCCGTCATCGCGGTCATCGCCGGCTGGCGGGCCGGGATCTGGAAGATCGCCGAGCCGACGTCGATGCGCTCGGTCTGCGCGGCGACCCAGGAGAGCACCGTGGCGGCGTCGGAGCCGTAGGCCTCCGCGGCCCAGCAGACGGCGTAGCCGAGCCGGTCGGCCTCCTGGGCGACGGCGAGATTGTCCGCGTCCATCCCGGCGCCCCAGTAGCCGAGGTTGATCCCGAGCTGCATGGCCCATTCCCCTTACCGATCGGTAACGTCGCTGGTGTCCCGACCTTAGCGTGCGGAAATCCGTTGTCCACAGGACCCCACAGTGGAAGTCCTGGCCAGTAATCTCGGCGTTCATGGAGCAGAGGCATCTCGGCCGCACCGGCCTGCGCGTGTCCCGCATCGGTCTCGGCACTTTGACCTGGGGCCGGGCCACCGACGAGCACGACGCGGCGGACCTCTTGAAGACGTTCTGGGAGGCGGGCGGGAACCTCGTCGACACGGCGGACGTGTACGGCGACGGAGAGGCCGAATATCTGCTCGGCAGGCTCATGGACGGCCTGGTCCCGCGCCGCGATCTGGTGATCTCCACCAAGGCGGGCAGCGTGCCCGACCCCGACCGCCGCTTCGACGGCTCGCGCGGCCATCTGCTCTCCGCGCTGGACGCGTCGCTGGCCCGGCTCGGCACCGACCACGTCGACGTGTGGCACGTGCACGCCTACGACCCCGCCACCCCGCTGGAGGAGACCCTGCACGCCCTGGACCTGGCGGTCGGCAGCGGCCGGGCCCGCTACGCCGGGGTGTCCAACTTCTGCGGCTGGCAGCTGGCCAAGGCGGCCACCTGGCAGCTGGCCGCGCCGGGGGCGCGCAACCGGCTGGCCAGCACACAGCTGGAGTACTCGCTGCTCCAGCGGGGCGTCGAGCGCGAGGCGCTGCCGGCCGCGCGCGACCTGGGCGTCGGTCTGCTGCCCTCCTCCCCGCTCGGGCGGGGCGTGCTCACCGGCAAGTACCGGGGCGACGCCAGGCCGCCGGACTCGCGGGGCGCCTCCGAGCACATGGCGCCGTTCGTCGCGCCGTATCTCGACGACACGGCGAGCCGCATCGTGGACGCGGTGGCGACGGCGGCGGACGGGCTGGCGGTCAGCCCGCTCCAGGTCGCCCTCGCCTGGGTCCGGGACCGGCCCGGCGTGGTCGCGCCGATCGTCGGCACGCGCAACGCGCAGCAGCTCACGGCGGCGTTGTCAGTGGAGGCCCTTAGTCTTCCTGACGAGATCTGCCGGGCGCTCGACGACGTGTCGGCGCCCGTGCACCGCTATCCCGATCACGACTGGAGCACGCTGTGAGCACGGAGCCCGAGCCCGCTGAGGATGCCGTGGACACCGAGCCGGTGCCGCCGGGCGGGCACGCCACCGCGCCGGAGGGTGAGGACACCGGAGCCCGGGGGCCCGCCGACGGGGACACCGGAGGCGTCGAGGGCACCGGAGACGTCCGGGACACCGGCGCGGCGGAGGCGGCCGGGGCCGAGCAGGCGACCGAGGCGGACGGGGCCGAGCAAGGGTCCGGGGCGGCCGGGGCCGGACAGGGGTCGGAGGCACAGGCCGGGCAGGGGTCCGGCGCGGTCAGGGCCGGGCAGGGGTCGGAGACCGAGGCCGGGCAAGCTGCCGGGGCCGAGCAAGGGCCGGAAACAGAGGCCGGGCAAGCGGCCGGGGCCGAGCAAGGGTCCGGGGCGGCCGGGGCCGGACAGGGGTCGGAAGGACAGGCCGGGCAGGGGTCCGGCGCGGTCAGGGCCGGGCAGGGGTCGGAGACCGAGGCCGGGCAAGCGGCCAGGGCCGAGCAGGGGCCGGAAACAGAGGCCAGGCAAGCGGCCAAGGCCGAGCAGAGGCCGGAGACAGAGGCCGGGCAAGCGGCCGGGGCCGAGCAGGGGTCCGGGGCAGCCGGGGTCGGGCAGGTGTCCGAGGCGGAGGCCGAGATGGCCGCCCAGCGGATCGAGCGGGAGCGGATCGAGCGGCGCAAGGCGGAGAAGGCGGCGCCGATCGAGGCCGGGACCAAGCTGAGCGGCACGGCCGCCGACCTGCTCGCCGCCGTGCGCGCCGTGGAGAGCGGCGAGAAGCCGCCGGCCACGGTCTTCGCCGAGGCCCGTCCCGCGCCGCTGCGCCCGGCTCCCGAGTCCGCGCCGGTACGACGGCCGCAGCCGGTGCCGGCACCGGAGCGTACGGCCCAAGCGCCCGCGCCGCCTGCCCCGGAGGCCGTTCAGGCCGTACGGCGCGTGCTGGCGGAGGGCGGCGCACCCGAGGGGCTCGCGCCGCAGATCGTCGCGGTGCTCGGCGAGGGGGCGGACGAGGGCCTGCGCGCGGACCCCTGGCAGCTGCTGCGGGTCGCCGGGGTGCGGCCGGAGCAGGCCGACGGGTTCGCGCGGGCGCTGCTCGGCCCGGAGTGCGGCCCGGAGGACGAGCGGCGGGGACGCGCGGTCACGGTCTGGCTCCTGGAGCAGGCGGCACTGGCCGGGCACACGGCGCTGGAGCTGCCGAGGCTGACAGCCGAGCTGGGCCGGCGGGGTGTGCCGGACCCCGACGCCGCCGTGCAGAGCGCGCTCGCCGAGGCCGAAGCCCTGGCCTTCCAGGACGGCCTGGACGAGCCCGCCGGTCCGGACCGGCGGACCGACGCGGCGGCGGGCGACGCGGCGGCGGGCGACGCGGAGACCGACGAAGAGGCGGGCCAGGAGGGGGGCGAGGAGCGCCCCGTACGGGTCCTGGTCGGCCTGGAGCGGTACGCGCTCGCGGAGGAGAGCCTCGCCGACGGACTCGCCCGGCTGGTCAACTCGGTGCCGAAGCAGGACGGTTCGGCGGAGGACTGGGAGCGGGCCGCCGCCGGCGCGCGGGGCAGCGCGGCCGAGCTGATCCGGGCGGTGGCGGACCACGGGCTGGTCCTGCACACCGGCGGTGAGGCGGCCCTGGCCGAACCGGCGGCCCTGCTGTCCGTCGCCGAGCGGCTCGGCCTGCGCGCCTGGGCCGCCACCCCGAGCCTTGTCGGCCGCCGCCGTTTCGCGGCCCTGCTGGACGGGGTGTCCGCGGCGACGGCGGATGCGCGGCCGCCCGTCGCCACCGTCGCCGGTCTGCTGGCCGGCGCCGAGGGGCCGGGGCGGGACGGCGACGGCGCCCTGGACCTGGACCTGCTCGTGGTGTTCGACGCCCCGCAGCTGGACGTTGAGGCGGCGGCCCTACTGGTGGAGTCGCTGCCGGACGGTGCCCGGCTGGTGCTGGCCGGGGACCCGGCGGTGCTGTGGTCGGTGGGCCCCGGCCGGGTCTTCGCCGACCTGCTGGCGGCGCGGGTCTGCCCGCACATCGCCTCTCGGCGGCCCGACCCCGGCCCGCTGGGCGAGCTGGTCTCCGGCATCGGCGTCGGCGAGCTGAACCAGGTGGAGGCCCCCGGCAAGGAGGTCGTGATCGTTCCGGTGCGGGACGCGGGCGAGGCCGTGCACCGGACCGTGCAGCTCGTGGTGGACTCGGTGCCGCGCGCGATCGGCGTCCCCGCCGAGGACACCCAGGTGATCACGCCGGGGCACGGCGGTGCGGTCGGCACCCGCGCGCTCAACGCGGCGCTGAAGGAACGGCTCAATCCCGGCCCCGGCCGCTTCGGCGGCTTCGACCCCGGCGACCGCGTCGTCCACTCCCCCGCGCCCGGCCGGGTGGTGCCGGGCCGGGTGGTGCGGGCCGACGCCGAGGGGCTGCACCTGTCCTGCGCGGACGAGGACGTGGTCGTACCGAAGGAGCGGGTGGAGGGCTGCGTACGGCACGGGTGGGCGGTGACCGCGCACCAGGCGGTGGGCGGCCGGTGGCCCGCGGTGGTCGTGGTGCTGCCCGGCGATGCCGTGCCGGCGCTCAGCCGTCCGTGGGTCTACACAGCGTTCGGCCGGGCCGAGCGCCATCTGTCCGTGGTGCACGGCGTGGAGCAGGCGTTGCCCCGTGCCGTGGCCGAGGTACCGGCCAAGCCGCGCACCACCCGCCTGCCGGCACTGCTCGCTCCGCAGGTACCGACGGAAAGCTGACCCGCCAAGGCCGAAGGGAGCCCCGAGAGGGCAACGGCGCCGACGGCGCCGCCCCCTCCGGCCCGCCGCCCGCGCGGGAAGCGGGCCGCCTCCGCGCCGCCCTCGGACGACCGGGGGCGCCGGAGGTCGCCGGGCGGTCGGAGGGCCGGGGGCCGCGCCCCGTGGCAGAGGAGCTCGGGCGCCGCAGGGCAGAGGGACGCCCGCCGGACCGGGCCGGTCGGACGCCCCGAGCCCGGCGGACCTGCCAGGGCGACGGCGGTCGGGCACCGGAACGCCACCGCCGGGGCAGAGACCGCCAGGCACGGCAGGGCCGGCGAAGCCCGCCGGGCAGTGCCGGGCGGGCTCCGGAGGGCCTCAGGGGCGGCCGCCTGGACAGGGATGGCGGGTGGGGCGGGGCGGTTGTCGGAGTAGGGGCCGGGCGGGTGGCGGTCGGCGTTCAGCGGTCCCCGTTCAGCGGTCCGCGTCCAGCGGTTCCAGTTCGTCGTCCCCGTCCAGGTCGGTGTCGAGTTCGTCGAGATCGTCCGGGCCCTTGCGAGGACCGCCCGCGTCGGCGTCCTCGTCGTCGAGGTCGTCGTCCAGGTCGTCGTCCGGCTCGTCGTCGAACACCGCGCTGACGTCGAAGCGGCAGACCACCCGTTGCGGGTCGACCTGGTCGAACGGCGCCTCCAGCCACTCACCGGCCTCGGCGGGCTCGTCCGCGGCCGTCACCCACAGCGTGGAGTCGCCCTCGTCCAGGCCGAACTCCTTGTGCCGGGAGGCGATCTCGTCCGCCTCGAACTCGCCGAACAGGATCCCGAGGGCTCCGTGGACCGTCTCGGCGGCGTCCGTCCCCTCGCCGTCCGTGTCGTCGTCCGCCGCCTCGATCAGCCGCGCCTGTGCCAGCAGCCGCTGGGGCTCCACCACGGCGTAGTCACGGCGGATCAGCACGCTCAGGGCGTGCGGTTCCTCGGGACCCAGATACGGCGGCAGCTCGTCGTCCCCGCTGGGGATCTCGAAGGGCGTGACCTCGTCGTAGCGGTCGTAGAGCAGCTCGTCGTACGCCTCGGCGGCCGCCGCGAGCTGGTTGAACGCCTCGTAGACCTCCGGATCGTCCTCCCCGGACCGGCGTTCGACGGCGGCCAGGTGGCGGTCGAGTGCGGTCTTGACCGCCTCGGCGGCGGCCCGTACCTCGGCAGCGGTGGGCTGCGCAGCATCAGACATACAGCAGACGCTATCCGTACCAGGCACCAGCCCGCACAATAGATGCGATGCCGGAATACGAATTTGTCGATGTGCACCTGCCGCGCGGGGTTTCCCGCAAGGAGACGACACGTCTGCTGACGGACCACGCCGAGTACGGACACTGGGAGTTGTACCGCCTGAGCCTGCTGCGGGACGGCAGCCGCAGGGTGCGGCTGCGCCGGCGGATCATCCGCCAGGTACGCGCCACCTGGTGACCCGGCAGCGGCGGCCGGGTCACCAGGGAAATGCGCCGTCAGGCGGAGGTGCGTGCCTTGCGGTACAGCACCGCACCCGCGAGCAGCGCGCCCGCGCCCGCCGGCAGGGCCAGGCCGAGCGGCAGGTCGCTGCCGGTCTGCGCCAGCTCCGCGGAGTCCTGGGACTGGCTGACGAAGTGCCCGTCGGGACGGTCGCCGTCCGTGGCGCCGCCGGACGTGTCGTCCTCGGGGCCTCCAGGCTTCCCGTCGTCACCGGGCCCGTCAGGACCACCGGGACCCTCAGGACCACCGGGACCCTCAGGGCCGCCGGGGCCACCAGGACCCTCAGGGCCGCCGGGGCCACCGGGACCCTCAGGCCCACCAGGCCCGCCGGGGCCCCCAGGGCCACCGGGACCCTCAGGCCCACCAGGCCCGCCGGGGCCCTCAGGCCCACCAGGACCCTCAGGCCCACCAGGACCACCGGGCCCACCCGGCCCTTCCGGACCACCGGGCTCACCCGGGGGCGTCTCGTGGCCACCACCCGGCGGGTTGGTGTGGTCGCCGCCTCCACCGCCGTAGCCACCGTTGCCGCAGTAGTTGCCCGTGCTCGGGTTGCCGATCCCGATGACGTCCACGCTGTTGCCGCAGACGTTCACCGGCGCGTGCACCGGCGCCTGGACGTGGTTGCCGGAGCCGACGCCGGGCGAGTCGGCGGCGTGACCGCCGGAGTGGGAGCCCCCGGGCGTCCCGTGGCCGCCGGAGTCGCCGTACCCTCCGTGCTCGCCGCCGCTCTTGTTGGCGCACGAGTTGCCCATGGAGGGATTGAGGGCGCCCACGACGTTGACCGTGTTGCCGCAGACGTTGACCGGTGCGTGCACCGGTGCCTGCACCGTGTTGCCGGACAGCACGCCGGGCGAGCCCGAACTGGAGCCCTGCGCTCCGGAATCGGCGTGTGCGGCGCCGCCCGCGGCGGCGATCACACCGGTCGCCGCCGCCATCGTCATCAGGCCCTTGCGGGTGACCTGTCGCATGTGCTGCATTACCTGCCTTCGACCTTGTGCCGACATTCTCGAAAGATTCCAAAGGCCGGTCGGCCCCGGAGCGCATGGCGCGCGCTCCGGGGCCGACGGGCTCAGGCCCTCATCGGGCGAGGCTCAACGTCACTTGTTGATGCAGGTGTTGCCGAAGGCGGGGTTCAGCAGACCGATCACGTTGACCGTGTTGCCGCAGACGTTCACCGGAACGTGCACGGGCACCTGAACGACGTTGCCGGACAGGACACCCGGGGAGTGCACGGCGGCACCCTGGGCACCCGAGTCGGCCACGGCCATGCCCGCGCCCGCGAGAACCAGCCCACCGGTGGCGGCGGCAGCAGCGACGACCCTCTTGATCATTATTCCTCCTTGTAGGCAAAGCGATCCAATGTGCGGATCACATGAGCTGTAACGAGGAGGGAGTAATGGAGCTACGAGCTTATGGTCGCATTCACCCTTCCTGGGTCAGTACCGCACAGGCGGCCGAATACCGGCCGCACACCGGCCTCAGGAGGCGTCGATGAACCGGTCCAGCACGCGCACGCCGAACTTCAGGCCCTCCACCGGCACCCGCTCGTCGACGCCGTGGAACATGCCCGCGAAGTCCAGCCCCGGGGGCAGCTTCAGCGGGGCGAAGCCGAAGCAGCGGATGCCCAGGTCGTCGAAGGACTTGGCGTCGGTGCCGCCGGAGAGCATGTACGGCACCGCCCGCGCGATCGGGTCCTCGGCGCGCAGGGCGGTCTGCATGGCGTCGACGAGCCGGCCGTCGAAGTCGGTCTCCAGCGCCTTGTCGGCGTGCACGTCCTCGCGCTTGACGCGCGGGCCGAGGATGCGGTCGAGGTCGGCGAGGAACTCCTCCTCGTAGCCGGGCAGGAAGCGGCCGTCGACGTGCGCGGTGGCCTGGCCCGGGATGACGTTGACCTTGTAGCCGGCGCCGAGCATCGTCGGCGCCGCCGAGTTGCGCAGCGTGGTGCCGATCATGCGGGCGATGCCGCCGAGCTTGGCGAGCGTCTCCTCCATGTTCTCGGGGTCGAGTTCGGTGCCGAGCGCGTCGGACAGCTCGTCCAGGAAGGCCCGTACGGTCTTGGTGACCCGGACCGGCCAGGTGTGCCGGCCCAGCCGGGCGACCGCCTCGCACAGTTCGGTGATGGCGTTGTCGGTGTTGGTCATCGAACCGTGGCCGGCCGTGCCGTCCACGGTGAGCCGCATCCAGTGCATGCCCTTCTCGGCGGTCTCGACGAGGTAGAGCCGCAGCTTCTCGTTGACGGTGAAGGAGAAGCCGCCGACCTCGCCGATCCCCTCGGTGACGCCCTCGAACAGCTCCGGGTGCTTGCGCACCAGGTACTTGGCGCCGTACGTGCCGCCGGCCTCCTCGTCCGCGAGGAACGCCAGCACGATGTCGCGGGGCGGCTTGCGGCCGCTGCGCAGCCGGTCGCGGACGACCGCCAGCGTCATCGCGTCCATGTCCTTCATGTCGACGGCGCCGCGGCCCCACACGCACCCGTCGGCGATCTCGCCGGAGAAGGGGTGGTGGGTCCAGTCGTCCGCGTTGGCGGGGACGACGTCGGTGTGGCCGTGGATGAGCAGTGCCGGGCGGGACGGGTCCTCGCCCTCGATCCGGGCCACCGTGGAGGCGCGCCCCTGGTGCGATTCGAAGATCTGCGGTTCGAGTCCCACCTCGGCGAGCTTCTCGGCGACGTACTCCGCCGCCTTGCGCTCGCCCGGACCCGAGTGGTCGCCGTAGTTGCTGGTGTCGATCCGGATCAGCTCGCGGCAGAGGTCCACGACCTCGTCCTCGCCGGTGACGCTCCTGGTCGTGCCCGTCTCGCTCACGTGCTTCCTCCCGCTGTCACTGCTGGTGGGTCCCCCTCATCCTCCACCCGACGCCGGTGCCGCCCAAGACCGGACCCGGCCCGTCACACGCCGTTCACGGCGGGGAGGGGGGTGATCGGGCACCCGGGAAAGCCTGGTAATGTTTACGTCGTCGCCGCGGGAACACCCCGCACTGCAGACACCTGGTCCGGGTGGCGGAATGGCAGACGCGCTAGCTTGAGGTGCTAGTGCCCTTTATCGGGCGTGGGGGTTCAAGTCCCCCCTCGGACACCACACAGACCCCTGCTGAGCAGGGGTCTTGTTGTTTTCCGGGTGCCCGGCCGACCGGGCACAATGGCCGGTATGACCACGCGTTCCTGCCCGTGCGGGCTGCCCGAGGCGTACGACGAGTGCTGCGGCCGCTACCACGCGGGCACCGCGGCGGCCCCGACCGCCGAGGCGCTGATGCGGTCGCGCTACAGCGCTTTCGTCCGCGGGGACGCGCCGTATCTGCTACGCACCTGGCACCCGCGGACGCGTCCGGCGCGGCTCGATCTCGACCCGCGGACGCGGTGGACCGGGCTGGAGATCCTGGGCGCGGCCGACGGGTCCGCCTTCCACTCCACCGGGACCGTGACCTTCCGGGCGTCCTACCGGGGCGGTTCGCTGCACGAGCGCAGCCGGTTCGAGCGCATCGACGGCGCGTGGGTGTACGTGGACGGGGAGTTCCTGGACTGACCGCTACGGCGCCAGGACGTCCAGCTCCTGGAGCGCCCCGACCGTGATCTCGCGGGTGAGCCGCTCCGCCCGTTCGGCGTCGCGCTCCCGCACCGCCTCCGCGACCTGGACGTGCAGGGTGACGGCCGCCGGGTCGGGGTCGGGGAACATCACGTCGTGCTGCGTGCGTCCGGTGAGGACCTCCGCCACGACGTCGCCGAGGCGGGCGAACATCTCGTTGCCGGAGGCGGTGAGGATCAAGCGGTGGAAGGCCACGTCGTGGAAGAGGTACCGCTCCAGCCTGTGACCGCGTGAGTTGGCGACCATGCCCAGCGCGCACTCGGTCAGTTCCGCGCACTGCTCGGACGTGGCGTGCTGCGCGGCCAGGCCCGCGGCCACCGGTTCCACCGCGGAGCGCAGCACGGTGAGGGAGCGCAGCTGGCGCGGACGGTCGGCGCCGGCCAGCCGCCAGCGGATGACCTGCGGGTCGTAGACGTTCCACTCGCGCTCGGGCAGGACGGTCACACCGACGCGGCGGCGGGACGCGACCAGGTGCATGGACTCCAGCACCCGGACGGCCTCGCGCATCACGGAGCGCGACACGTCGAAACGCTGCGCCAGTTCGTCGGTGCGCAGGACGCTGCCCGCTGGGTACTCGCCCGCGGTGATGGCGGGGCCGAGGGCGTCCAGTACGCGGCCGTGCAGCCCCCGGCCGGTTGTGCTCATGCACTCAGCGTACGGGGCGGATCACCGGAGCAAAAAGTCAGACTTATATGTCACAGACTCTTGAATTAGTCGTACCTAATGGGTTTCAGTTACGTCGACATCACGTGTCGACGAAGACAGCAGACAGCGAGAGCACGATGCAGCAACTGCGCACCCCCCGTGTCGTCGTGGTCATGGGCGTGTCGGGCACCGGCAAGACCACCATCGGTGCCCTGCTCGCGGCCCGGCTCGGCGTTCTCTACGCCGAGGGCGACGACTTCCACCCGCCGGCCAACATCGACAGGATGACGGCCGGCACCCCGCTCACCGACGAGGACCGCATGCCGTGGCTGGACGCCATCGGCGCCTGGGCGCGCGGGCGGGCGGGGCTCGGCGGGGTGGTGAGCTGCTCGGCGCTGAAGCGGTCGTACCGCGACCGGCTGCGGGCCGCCGCTCCCGAGGTCGTCTTCGTGCACCTCACCGGCAGCCGCGAGCTGATCGAGGAACGGATGTCGCACCGGCAGGGGCACTTCATGCCGACGGCCCTGCTCGACTCCCAGTTCGCCACGCTCCAGCCGCTCCAGCCGGACGAGGCGGGGGTCGCGGTGGACGTCGCCGGCAGCCCCGAGGAGATCGCCGAACGGGCCGTGGACGCCTTGAAGGCACTGTCCGGGCCGACCCCGTAACCCCGCCCCCACCTCGACGGGGCCGTGCCGCCGCCCCCCGGGCGCGCGCGGCCCCGTCCTTTCCCCCGCCTCCCCGTCATCGCAAGGGAATCCATCACCGTGACCAGACTCAGCGTCGAGATGCTGGCAGCGGACGCCGTCGAGCCGATCACCTCGGCCGGCCATGCCCAGCTCGGCATCGCCGTGCTGTCGGGTATCGCCGTCATCGTCCTGCTCATCACCAAGTTCAAGCTGCACGCCTTTCTGGCGCTGACCATCGGGTCGCTGGCGCTCGGCGCGTTCGCCGGGGCGCCGCTGGACGAGGTCATCACCAGCTTCAGCACCGGCCTCGGTTCCACCGTCGCCGGCGTCGGCGTACTGATCGCCCTCGGGGCGATCCTCGGCAAGATGCTCGCCGACTCCGGCGGTGCGGACCAGATCGTCGACACGATCCTCGCCAGGGCCGGCGGCCGGTCGATGCCGTGGGCGATGGTGCTCATCGCCTCCGTCATCGGTCTGCCGCTGTTCTTCGAGGTCGGCATCGTGCTGCTGATCCCGGTCGTGCTGATGGTCGCCAAGCGCGGCAACTACTCGCTCATGCGCATCGGCGTCCCGGCACTGGCCGGTCTGTCCGTGATGCACGGTCTGGTCCCGCCGCACCCCGGCCCGTTGGTCGCGATCGACGCGCTCGGCGCCAACCTGGGCGTGACCCTGGCGCTGGGTGTGCTGGTCGCCGTCCCGACCGTGGTCATCGCCGGGCCGCTGTTCTCCAGGTACGCCGCCCGCTGGGTGGACGTCCCTGCGCCCGACCGCATGATTCCGCAGCGCGCCTCCGAGCAGCTGGAGCGGCGTCCGGGCTTCGGCGCCACCCTGATCACGGTGCTGCTGCCGGTCGTGCTGATGCTCGCCAAGGCGCTGGTCGAGATCGTCGTCGACGACCCCGAGGCCCTGGTGCAGCGGGTCTTCGACGTGGTCGGCTCCCCGCTCATCGCCCTGCTGGCCGCCGTGCTCGTGGGCATCTTCACGCTGCTGCGCCCCGCCGGGTTCAGCAAGGAGCGCGTCTCGGGCCTGGTCGAGAAGGGCCTCGCGCCGATCGCGGGCATCCTGCTGATCGTCGGCGCGGGCGGGGGCTTCAAGCAGACGCTGATCGACGTGGGCGTGGGCCGGATGATCCTGGAGATCACCGAGGACTGGTCGATCCCGGCGCTGCTGCTGGCCTGGCTGATCGCGGTGGCGATCCGGCTGGCGACGGGTTCGGCGACCGTGGCCACGGTGTCCGCGGCCGGTCTGGTGGCTCCGCTGGCGGCCGACATGTCGACGACGCACGCCGCCCTGCTGGTCCTGGCGATCGGCGCCGGCTCACTGTTCTTCAGCCACGTCAACGACGCGGGGTTCTGGCTGGTGAAGGAGTACTTCGGCCTGGACGTCGGGCAGACCATCAAGACCTGGTCCGTGATGGAGACGATCATCTCGGTGGTCGCGGGGGCGCTGGTGCTGCTGTTGTCCCTGGTGATCTAGCGATCGTCCTCGTCGATTCAGCGATACGGCGACGGCCCACGCGGCACGACGACGGCGTACCCCGCCGGGGGCGACTTCCCCGGCGGGGTACGCCGTTGTGATGATGGGACCCTTCGGCGCGAGGCCGGAGTCGAACACCGGGGGCGGCACGGGGATGGGGATTTCGTTCGGGGAACGGGTCACGGGGTTGTTCGTGGCGGGGGCGGTGGCGGTGGTCGCGGCCTCCTGCGCGGCCGTGGAACAGGGCGCGCGCCCGGACGGCGGTGGGGGCATGAGTGCGGCGGGCGGCCTGTCGAGCGGCGGCCGGGGCGGCGCTCCCGACGCCGTGGCCGCCTCACCGGGCAGCGCCCCCTCCTGGCCGGCGGACGGCATCGGCGGACCGATGGGCGGCCCCGCGCCACCGGTGGTGACACCGGCCCCGGCCCCGGTGTCACCGAGCGCCCCCGCCCCGGCTCCGCGCGCCGAGAGCCCGAGCGCCACCACCACGACCGCCCCCGTCCTCACCGTGCCCGCCTGGCTGCCGCCCGGCCCCGACTCGCCGGACGCCGACGGGGTCCCCGATCCGCACAGCGTCTACGACCGCCTGCGCACGCCGGACCGGTGCGCGGAGGCGCTGCGCACGATCCCCGCGGAGCCGGAGACCGACGAGTGGCGGGTGCTGCGCGCCCTGGCCCACGCCTGTCTGGCGGTGCAGGGCAAGAGCGGCAGCTGGGAGGAGGCGACGCGGGAGCACACGGCGCTCGCGGGACGGGCCGCCACCTGCAAGGGCCGGGCCGCGTACGCCGTACTGGGCGGCCTGCTGGAGTTCCACCGGCTGCATCCCACGGCGACCGTACGGCTCCCCGCGGCACCCGAAGGTGAGGCCGCCGCGTGCGACTACGGGATCGCCGCGGTGGACGCGGGCGAGGACGGAGCCGCCCGCCCGGGCGAGTTCGTCGCGGTCGAGCTGCGCGGCACCTTCGCCGACCACGCGGAACTCCTGCGGCACGGCGGCGTGTCCGTCGGCGGGGTGGACGTCGAGGGCCCGCTCACGGCGCTGTCGGAGGCGGGTGACCGGCTGGTCCTCTCCGTCGCGGTGCCGGCCGTGCCGGCGGACCCGGCGACGCCGGTGGAGGTACGCGTCCGGTACGGCGGTTCGGAGGCGGTCCTGCAGGACGCCTTCACGATCGCCGCCGTACCCGCGTCGGACGAGCCCTCGCCGACGCCTCCCGTGGAGTCGGCCCCGCCGGAGTGAGGGCGCTCGCCGCGCCCGCGCCCTGCCGCCCACTGGAAACAGGTGGCTGTACCGCTGTGGTGCTCCGGGCGGCCGGCGCCGGGCCGATGTGCCTCGGGGGTGCGGGACGGAGGCGGAGCGGGGGCGGGGCCGCGCGGGCGTGACCGCGGCGGAACGCCGAGGCCGGTGCCGGGCGGCCGCCGCCCCCGCCCGGGTCCTGTCCGCGAGGTCCCCCTGCCCCGCGACGCCTGGCACGCACTCCGCCCCTGTCCGAACGGCATGAAGGAGCCCCGGCCGCGTCGCCGAACGGTCCCGGTGGCTCCGCGCCGCGGCCTCCGGCGCCTCGCGTCGCACGCGCCGGAGGCCGCGGGGCCCGCCCTGCGGGCGGACGACGGGACTTCGCGGACGCGTCTCAGGTGGTCTTCTCCGCGGCCTTCTCCAGCTGGAACGCCTCGTTGCCGAGCCCGATGCGGGCGTGCCGCTCCGGCGCCCGGGCGCGCAGGACCGCTCCCTGCACCAGGCCGGCGACGGCGGCCAGGCCGATGATGCCGGGCAGCATCCAGCTCAGCGCCGAGTCCGGACCCGTACCCACCAGGACGTCGAAGTCCCTGACGGTGTATCCGGCGATCCCCAGCAGGGCCAGTCCGGCCAGCGCGGACGTCACCAGCCGCGGGCCCTGGGCACCGGCGGCGCCGCGCCGCACGAAGAAGGCGACCACGGAGAACGAGGCCGCGGCCATCAGGACGATCACGCCGAGGGCACCGATGTTGCCGCCCCAGGTGAACAGGTGCAGGACGGGCTCGGTGGGGTCGCCGGCGGGCTTGTCGTCGGCGATGGCGAAGCCGATGACGACGACCGCCGACACGGTGGTCTGGAGCAGCGAGCCCGTGCCGGGAGCGCCGCTGCTCCCGCTCGTCCGCCCGAAGGCGGCGGGCAGCAGCCCTTCGCGGCCCATCGCGAAGGCGTACCGGGCGACGACGTTGTGGAAGCTGAGCAGGGCGGCGAACATCCCGGTCACGAACAGCACGTGCAGCACGTCGGTGAAGGTGCCGCCGAGCCGTGACTCGGTGAGGGAGAACAGCAGTCCGGCGCTGTGCTCCTGGGCCGTACCGACGATCTCGCCGGGCCCGGTGGCGACGGTCAGCGCCCAGCTGCTGATCGCGAAGAAGACGGCGACACCGGCGACGGCGAGGAACATCACCCGGGGCACCAGGACGTGCGGCCGGCTGGTCTCCTCGGCGTAGACGGGCGCCTGCTCGAAGCCGAGGAAGGCGGCGATGCAGAAGCACAGCGCGGTCCCGACACCGGCCCCGGTCAGCGTGTCGGGGTTGAAGGCGTGCAGCGACAGACCCTGCGCCCCCGGGTCGGCGACGGCGGCGATGTCGAACACCACGACGAGGACGACCTCGATGAGCAGCAGGACGCCCAGCACGCGCGCGTTGACGTCGATCTTCAGCCAGCCCAGTGTGCCGACGGCGATCACCGCGAGCAGCGCCGGGATCCACCAGGCGACCTCCAGGCCGGCGTAGGTGGCGAGGAGTCCGGAGACCTCGAAGCCGAAGATGCCGTAGATGCCGACCTGGAGGGAGTTGTAGGCGACGAGCGCGACGAGGGCGGCGCCCGCTCCCGCGGTGCCGCCGAGCCCGCGGGAGATATAGGCGTAGAACGCGCCCGCGTTGTGCACGTGCCGGCTCATCTCGGCGTACCCGATGCTGAACAGGACCAGCACGACGCCCAGGACGACGAAGAGCAGCGGCTGCCCGACGATGCCCATGACCGCGAAGGTGGTGGGCATGACCCCGGCGACCACCATGAGCGGGGCGGTGGCGGCGAGGACGGAGAGCAGCAGCCCCCCGGTGCCGAGACGGTCGGCGCGCAGCGCGCGCTCCTCGCCCTTGAACGTGCTGATGCCGCCGTCGGCCGGGGGGCGTCTCGTGCGCGAACTGCCCGTGCTCATCGGAAAGGACCGTCCTTCGTCGGGATTCGGGGGTGCGGGGTCAGGGCGTACCGAGCGCACTGGCGCGGGCGGCACGGAAGGCGGGGTACGGATCGCGGTCCGGGTAGGACCACGGAACGGGCGTCATGTGCTCGCCGATGCGCAGGAACAGGGCGGCGGTCTCGGCGCCGCGGCCCTCGCAGTACTTGGCGTGGGCGAGGAAGTTGAGGTCGATCAGACGGCGGGGGTGGCCGTCCTGCTCCCACTCCAGCCACCAGTCGAAGGCCGCCTTCAGCACCAGCCGGGCCCGCCGGCCGGCCCAGTGGCCGGAGGCGCGGGGGTCGGGGGGTTCGTGCCCGGCAGCAGCGAGCACGCGGTAGCGCTCGGCATGGGCGACGACCGGCAGGATGGCCAGCGGGGAGTCCGCGGGGGCCTGTTCGGCGGCCCAGCCGGCGAAGTCGTAGACCTCGTGCAGCGGGTCGGGGCCGATGTCGGCTCGGCGCTCGGCGAGCCGGGCGACCATCAGGTGGTGGGCGTGATGGTGGTCGGGGTGGCGTGCGCGGACGGCCTCGAAGGCCCGCTCGGCCTCGTCCTCCGTCCCCAGCGCCCGCTCCAGCATCAGCAGCCCGAGCCAGGGGGTGGGGTCACCCGGGACCCGTTCGGCGGCGTCCCGGCAGGCCTGTCCGACCGGCCCGGGCTTCTCCTTGCCGCGCAGGGCGCGCCGGACCAGGGCGAGGGCCAGCAGGACGGAGGCGTCGGCGGACTCGGGCTCGGCGAGCAGCCACTCGCGGGCCCAGGCGGTGCAGTAGGGCTCGTGGGCGAGGACGGTGATCCGGTGTCCGCGGCGGTCCCAGTCGTCGCCCGTGTGCACCAGCAGCGACCGGGCGGTCTGCCACCTGCCCTGGGCGAGGTCGGTGCGGGCGGAGACGAGTGCGGCGTCGTCGAGGGCCTCGTCGAAGGTCTGGCCCGCGCGTCTGCGGGCGCGGCCGAAGGGAGGCGGAGGTGGGGGCACCGCGGGAACATCCTTCATGCGACGCGGCTGGCCGTCGGTCGCTGATTGCCATGAACGGATCACGCACAGCAAACCGGGAGCCAAGGCTCGACGTCAAGGGCCGCCGACGCGTTACACGCGTCAACTGGCGTATCCGCACGGCCACTTGCGGGACCGGGCCGGGCGGGCGGTGCGGTCCTGCTTGGATGGGGTCCGTGAACCCTTCTGAGGAGATCCTCGACATCGTCGACGAGCGGGACCGTGTGGTCGGCCGGGCACCGCGCGGCGAGGTGTACGCGAAAGGGCTGCGCCACCGGTGCGTGTTCGTCCGGGCCCGGGACGCGCGGGGACGGGTCTTCGTCCACCGCCGCACGCCGGACAAGCTGGTCTTTCCCTCCCTGTACGACATGTTCGTCGGCGGGGTGGTGGGCGCGGGCGAGTCCTACGACGACGCGGCGCTGCGGGAGGCGGAGGAGGAACTCGGGGTGACGGGCCTGCCGCTGCCTCGCTTCCTCTTCAAGTTCCTGTACGACGACGGCGCCGGGCGGTCGTGGTGGTCGGCGGTGTACGAGGTGCGGTGCGAGGGCCCGGTGCGGCCGCAGGTCGAGGAGGTGGAGTGGTACGCCTTCCTGACGGAGGGGGAGGTCGAGCGGCGGCTGGCGGACTGGGAGTGGGTGCCGGACGGCCTGGCGGCGTACGAGCGGCTGCGGGGCGGGGGCGGCGAGGGCCGGGGTGCCGAGAACCGAGGCGAAGAGAGCCGAGGTAGCGAGAGCCGACGTAGCGAGAGCCGAGGTAGCGAGAGCCGAGGTAGCGAGAGCCGAGGTAGCGAGAGCCGAGGTAGCGAGAGCCGAGGTACTGCGGGGCTGCCTCGGCCCCCGGTACGCCCCCGATAGTGTTTCCGTGTGATCGAATTCGCTAGAAGCGTCCGGCTCTGGTTCGCACCCCAGGAAGTCCGGCAGGAGGGCGGCACTCCCGACTACCGTTTCTCCCTCGCGAACGAGCGCACCTTCCTCGCCTGGCTGCGCACCGCCCTCGCCCTGATCGGCGGCGGCTTCGCCGTGGACCAGTTCCTCCCCGACCTGCGCTGGGGCTGGCGCGTCGGTCTCGCGCTCGCGCTCCTCGGGGCCGGCGTCCTGTGCTCCCTGCGCGCCGTGAACCACTGGATCCGCTGCGAGCGTGCCATGCGCCGCGGCGACGACCTGCCCGTCTCCCGCTTCCCGGCCCTCCTCAGCGTGGTGGTCGCGGTCGTGGCCGTCGCCATGATCCTCGTCGTCCTCCTCGGCTGGGCAGGATGACCCCCGACCGCGACCCGGGCCTCCAGCCCGAACGCACCCGCCTCGCCTGGCGCCGCACCACCCTCGCCGGCGCCGTCGCCGCCGTACTCGCGGCGAAGACCGCGCTGCACGGCGGCGCCTCCCCCGCGACCCTCGTCACCGGCGCCCTGTGCTGTGCCCTCTGGGCCGTCCTCCTCGGCATCGCGCACCGCCGCATCCGGGACCTCTCCACGACGTCCAGGCCACCGGCGCTCACGCCCGGGCCGGTCACCGCGGCGGCCCTGTGCACGGTGGCGACGGCCGCGGCCGGAGCGGCCCTCGTGCTCCTCTAGAGCCGCTCGCGGACAGGCCACCCGGCCTGGTGGGCCCACCCCTCCAGTCGGGTACCCGGACGGCGCACCAGCGGAATGTCCCCGAAGGTGAGCACCATGACCACGACCCCGCATCAGGAACACACCGACCACACGCACATCCACGCGCCGGACTGCGGCCACACGCGCGTGCGGCACGGCGACCACACCGACTACGCCCACGACGGCCATCTGCACCGCGAGCACGACGGCCACTGGGACGAGTGCGAGCCCTCCGCCCACGCCCCGCACGAAGGCCACGGCCACCAGCACGGCCAGGACTGCGGGCACGCGCGCGTGCAGCACGGCGACCACGTCGACTACCTGCACGACGGCCACCGGCACGCCGCCCACGAAGGCCACTGGGACGACCACTGAACGCACCGTCGGGCAGCTCTCCGCCATCCGCGCAGAGGGCTGCCCTTTCCGCGTGGCGCAGAACACGTTCCGCACCCGCACTGGACGGCATACCGACTGGTCGGCATCATAGGCGGGTACCGATCACCTGCCTCCAGGAGCGACGATGAGCCCCGACCACCCGCCCGGTCTCGATCTCGATCGGCTGCGCGGCCTGCTCGACCGTGAGCGGCCCGGCCTGGTGAACGGCCCGCTGACCGGCCGGCTGATCGAAGGCGGACGGTCGAACCTCACCTACGCGGTCTCCGACGGCACCCTCGAGTGGGTCGTGCGCCGCCCGCCGCTCGGCCACGTCCTGGCCACCGCGCACGACATGAAGCGCGAGCACCGGGTGATCAGCGCCCTGCACCCCACCGGCGTACCCGTGCCGCGCACGGAGCTGCTGTGCGAGGACGAGGAGGTGCTCGGCGCTCCCTTCTACGTCATGGAGTTCGTCGAGGGCACCCCGTACCGCACCGCCGACCAGCTCGCCCCGCTGGGCCCCGAGCGCACCCGGGGCGCCGTGCTGAACCTGGTGGACACCCTGGTCGAGCTGCACGCGGTGGACCCGGCCGAGGTCGGCCTGGCGGACTTCGGGCGCCCCGAGGGCTTCCTCGACCGCCAGCTGCGCCGCTGGGGCAAGCAGCTGGACGCCTCCCGCAACCGCGACCTGGCCGGCATCGACGAGCTGCACGCCGCGCTCGGCCGGGAGCTGCCCGGCTCCCCCGCCCCGGCCGTCGTGCACGGCGACTACCGGCTGGACAACGTCCTGATCGGCGACGACGACCGGATCAGGGCGATCCTCGACTGGGAGATGTCCACGCTCGGCGACCCGCTCACCGACCTCGGCCTGCTGGTGATGTACAGCCAGCCGCTGGAGATGCCGGAGTCCCCCGTCTCCACCACCGCCCAGGCGCCCGGCCATCCCGCCCCGGCCGAGCTGATCGAACGCTACGCCGCGCGCTCGGGGCGCGACGTCTCCGCGGTCTCCTGGTACACGGCGTTCGCGTGGTTCAAGCTCGCCGTGATCCTGGAGGGCATCCACTACCGCTACACCCTGGGCCAGACCGTCGGCCGCGGCTTCGACCGCATCGGCGACCTCGTCCCGGTCTTCATCGAGCACGGTCTGACGACACTGCACACGGGCCTTCAGGAGGGCTGATCGGCATGGACTTCGCGTTCGACGCACGCACCGAGGAGCTGCGCGCCAGGCTGCTCGCCTTCATGGACGAATACGTCTACCCCGCCGAGCAGGTCGCGCACGAGCAGCGCGAGCGCCTGGCCTCCCCGTGGGACACCCCGCAGGTGGTGGAGGACCTGAAGGCCGAGGCCCGCCGCCAGGGCCTGTGGAACCTCTTCCTGCCCGATGCCGAGCACGGCGCCGGCCTCACCAACCTCCAGTACGCCCCGCTTGCCGAGATCACCGGCCGCAGCCCGCAGCTGGCCCCGACGGCGACGAACTGCGCCGCGCCCGACACCGGGAACATGGAGGTCCTCGCCCAGTTCGGCGACGAGGCGCAGAAGAAGCAGTGGCTCCAGCCGCTGCTGGCCGGTGAGATCCGCTCGGCGTTCGCGATGACCGAGCCGGACGTGGCCTCCTCCGACGCCACGAACATCACCACGCACATCCGGCGGGACGGCGACGAGTACGTCGTCACCGGCCGCAAGTGGTACATCTCCGGGGCGATGAACCCGGACTGCCGGATCTTCATCGTGATGGGCAAGACGGACCCGGACGGCGAGGACATCCGGCGCCAGCAGTCCATGGTGCTGGTCCCCCGCGACACCCCGGGCGTGACCGTCGAGCGGGCGATGCGGGTGTTCGGCTACGAGGACCACTACCACGGCGGTCACGCCGAGGTGACCTTCGACGAGGTGCGGGTGCCGGCCGCCAACCTCATCGGCGAGGAGGGCGGCGGCTTCGCCATCGCGCAGGCCCGCCTGGGCCCGGGCCGTATCCACCACTGCATGCGGCTGATCGGCATGGCCGAGCGGGCCATCGAGCTGATGTGCCGGCGTGCCGTGTCCCGTACGGCGTTCGGCAAGGCCCTCGCCCAGCAGGGCGTGGTGCACAACTGGATCGCGGACGCCCGGGTCACCGTGGAGCAACTGCGGCTGCTGGTGCTGAAGACGGCCTGGCTGATGGACACCGTCGGCAACCGGGGCGCCCACACGGAGATCCAGGCGATCAAGATCGCCACCCCGCGCGCGGTGGTCGACATCCTCGACAAGGCGATCCAGCTGCACGGCGCGGGCGGCGTCAGCCAGGACTTCCCCCTGGCCGAGCTCTACGCCGGCGCCCGCACCCTCATGATCGCCGACGGGCCGGACGAGGTGCACCAGCGGTCGCTGGCCCGCCGGGAGCTGAAGAAGTACCTCTGACGAAAGCCGCGCCTCCTCGGTGGGGGCGCGGCACTCGCCGGTCACCTCACGGGCGCAGCGACCGCAGCAGCAGGTCGGCGAGGTGGTCGGCGACCTCCTGCGGGCTGAGCGGGCCGTCGGGGCGATACCAGGTGGACAGGTGGTGGACGGAGCCGAAGTGGTAGTCCACCACCAGGTCGGCCGGTGTGGCGGTGGAGAAGACGCCGGTGCGCTGGCCCTCCTCGATGAGCGCGCGGAAGCGCTCGTGGTAGCGCCGGCGCTCCGCGCGCACCTGCTTGTTCTTCTCCGGGCTCAGATGGTGCATGGAGCGGAAGAAGATCGACGCGTCGTCGAGGTTCTCGATCGTCGTGACGACGACGTCGGCCGCGGCGTCGCGGACCCGCTTCTCCACCGGCGCGTCGGCGCCCGCGAAGGCGTCCAGGCGCTCCTGCTGGACGCGCAGCACGCGCGCGTAGACCTCGTGCAGGAGGTCGTCCTTGGAGCCGAAGTAGTGGTACAGCGCTCCCTTGGTGACGCCGGCCGCCTCGACGATCTCCTGCACCGAGGTGCGGTCGTAGCCCTGCTCGGCGAAGAGCCGGGTGGCGGCCGCCAGGAGCCGCTGCGGCACCGGTGTGCCGTCCCCGTCCGTCTTCTGGGGCACTGCCGCCACCTGCCTTTCCGTTCCGTGTCGCTGCTAGTCCTGGTGGATGCGGGAACGCAGTTCCCGACGGAGGATCTTCCCACTCGCGGTCTTCGGCAAGTCGGGCAGGATCTCCACCCGGCGCGGATATTTGTAGGCGGCCAGTCTCTCCCTGCAGTACGCGGCGAGTGCCTCGGGGTCGGTCTCGGCGCCCGGACGGAGGCTGATGTACGCCTTGACGGTCTCCCCGCGGTAGCCGTCGGGCACCCCCACGACGGCGGCCTCGCGCACCGCCGGATGGGTGTAGAGCACGTCCTCGACCTCGCGCGGCCAGACCTTGAAGCCGGACGCGTTGATCATGTCCTTCTTGCGGTCGACGACGTACAGCCAGCCCTGCGGGTCCATGAAGCCGATGTCGCCGGTGCGCAGCTCGCCGCCGGGGAAGGTCTCGGCGGTGGCGTCCGGGCGGCGCCAGTAGCCGGGCACGACCTGCGGCCCGTCGACGACGATCTCGCCCTGCTCGCCGAAGGGCACCTCCGTGCCCTCGTCGTCGACGATCCGTACGACCGTCTCCGGGCCGGGCACGCCCACCGCGAGCGTCCCCGAGGCCGGGTCGACGGGTGCCTCCAGGTGCGGCGGGACGGAGGCGCAGGGGGCGGTGCACTCGGTGAGGCCGTAGCCGTTGCGGATGTACGGCCCGAAGCCCGCCCGGAACTTCTCCACCAGGGCGGGCGGCAGCGGGGCGCCGCCGGAGGAGATGTTCACGAAGGAGGCGAAGTGCTCGCGGGTGACCGACGGGTGCGCGGCCAGCGCCATGAAGGCGGTGGAGGGGCCGACGGTGTAGTGCGGCCGGTGTTCGGCGAACGCGTCGAGGACGACGCCCGCCTCGAAGCGGTAGGCCAGGACGAGCGTGCCCGTGCTGTTCAGGCAGGCGCCGAACTCGCAGACCATCCCGGTGATGTGGAACAGCGGCGCCAGGGCGAAGTAGACCGGCGCCTCGGGCAGCCCGAGGCCGGTGCGCTGCCGTTCGGCGTTGTACATGATGTTGCGGTGGGTGTTGGTGGCGCCCTTGGGGGTGCCGCTGGTGCCCGAGGTATAGCTGATCAGCGCGATGTCGTCCGGGGCCGGGTCGCGGCCCTCCGGGGCCTTGTGGCCGGCCCGGGCCGCCTCCGCCAGGTCGTCGGTGGTCCCGGGCCGCCGCTCGAAGGCCAGCACGCGGGCGTCCCCGCGCGTCTGGAAGTCCAGCTCACAGCCGGTCAGCACGATCCGCACCGGCGAGTCGGCGGCCGTCTCGCCGAGGTACGACTCCCAGGCCCGGTCGGAGCAGATCAGCGCGGCCACCCCGCCGTCCCGCAGGACGTGGCCGACCTCCCCCGCCTTGTACATGGGGTTGACGGGGACGACGATGCCGCCCGCCTTCCAGGCGCCCAGCACCGCGAGCACGAAGTGCGGGGAGTTCTGCAGCAGGACGGCGACCCGGTCGCCGCGCCGAAGTCCGCGCGCGGCGAGGTGCCCGGCGACGGAGTCGCTCAGCTCGTCCACCTCGCGGTAGCTCAGGCGGCCGTCGAAGTAGGCGAGGAAGGTGCGGTCGGGGGCCTCGGCGACGGACCGGCGCAGGGCGTGCACCAGGGAGGCGTCCGGGGCGGCCGGGGCCTTCTGGACGTCGGTCAGCAGGTCCAGCCAGGGCTTGTCCGCGTAGCGCGGCCCGGTCACCGGTTCGCCTCCCACTGCCGCTGGAGGCGGTTCATCCCGGCCAGCCAGCGGTCGGGCTCGGCGGCCCGCGCCTGGTAGTACTCGGCGACCTCCGGGTGCGGCAGGATCAGGAAGCGGTCCTCCTCCATGCCCTTGAACAGCGCGTCGGCCACTTCCTCGGGCTCGATCGCGGTGGGCCGGAGCACCAGATCGCCGGCGCTGCCGCTGGCGGTCAGCATGTCGGTGCGCACGCCCTGCGGGCAGATGGCGTGCACCTTGACGCCCCGGTGGCGGTACGTGAGCGACAGCCACTCGGCGAAGGCGTAGGCGCCGTGCTTGGTGACGCTGTAGGGGGCGGCGCCGATCATGGTGAGCAGCCCGGCCGCCGAGACCGTCGAGACGAACCGGCCGCCGCCGCGCTCCAGCCAGTCCGGGAGCAGTTCGTGGGCCGCCCGGACGTGGGCCATCACGTTGACGTCCCAGGCGAGCGCCCAGACCGCCTCCTCGGAGGCTTCCGTGCCGCCGCTGGCGACGCCCGCGTTGGCGCAGTAGACGTCGACGGTGCCGCCGAGCGCGTCGCGGGCCTCGGCGACGACCGCGGAGGCGTCGCCGGGGACGGCGATGCCGCCGATCTCGTCGGCGACGGCCTTCGCGCGCTCGGCGTCGAGGTCGTTGACGACGACCCGGGCGCCCTCGGTGGCGAAGCGGCGGGCCAGCGCGGCCCCGATGCCGCCGCCCGCCCCGGTGACGACGACTCCCGCGTCCTGCACGGCTTCCACCATCGGTCTCCTTCGTCGCGTCCTGGCCCCGACGAACGTCGGCTCCGGCCCTGTTGCCACGTCAGACTAACCAGTCGGTATGTACAGCGGAAGAGGGCGCCGCGGTTCGCCTCGTTCCGTACGGCCCGGGCGCGCGCTAGCGTGCGTGCGCATGACACCCGCCGCGATCACGGAGGTCACCGCATGACGCTGTCCAGACGGACCCTGCTCGCCACCTCGGCCGCGGTGGCGGCCACCACCGGCACGGCTCATGCGGCCCCCTCGGGCGGCGGTCGCCGCATGCGCACCGGCTTCGAGCAACTGGTGGCCGACGGTTACGCGCCGCTCGACGGACAGCGGGTGGGCGTGGTGACCAACCCGACCGGCATCACCCGGGACGTGCGCCACATCGTGGACGTGATGCACGCCGACGACCGCGTGGACCTGATCGCCGTCTTCGGGCCGGAGCACGGCTTCCGGGGCACCGCGCAGGCCGGCGGCTCCGAGGGCCGCTACGACGACCCTGCCACCGGGCTGCCCGTCTACGACACCTACCTCAAGAGCGGGCAGCCGCTCGCGGACATCTTCGCGGCGTCCGGTGTGGACACCGTCGTCTTCGACATCCAGGACGTGGGCGCGCGCTTCTACACGTACATCTGGACCCTGTTCGACTGCATGGAGGCCGCCCGGCTGGCCGGCAGGCGGTTCGTGGTCCTCGACCGGCCGAACCCGGTGACCGGGCGGGCGGCGCTGGGGCCGGTCCTGCACAAGGAGTTCGCGACCTTCGTCGGACGGCAGCCCGTCGCCCAGGCGCACGGCATGACGGTCGCGGAACTGGCGCGGCTGTTCAACGGCGAGTTCCTGTCCTCGCCGGTGCCGCTGGAGACGGTACGGATGAGCGGCTGGAAGCGGTCGGAGTTCTACGACGCCTCCGGGCTGCCCTGGGTGCCGCCGAGCCCGAACATGCCGACGCCCGAGACCGCTCTGGTGTACTCCGGGACGTGTCTGTTCGAGGGCACGAACCTGTCCGAGGGGCGCGGCACCACCCGCCCGTTCGAACTGCTGGGCGCGGAGGGGATCGACGGCCGCTGGGCCGCCGCGGCGAACGAACTGCGCCTGCCCGGGGTGCGTTTGCGGGAGGCGTACTTCGCGCCGACGTTCTCCAAGTTCCAGGGGAAGACCGTCGGGGGTGTGCAGCTCCATGTGCACGACCGGGAGGCGTTCGACCCGGTGCGCACCGGGATCGGGCTGCTGGTGACCGCCAGGCGGGTCTGGGACGGATTCGCCTGGCGGCCCGACAACTGGATCGACAAGCTGACCGGCTCCGCACAGGTGCGCACGATGATCGACGCGGGCGCGGACACCGACGAGGTGGTGGCCGGCTGGCAGGAGGAACTGGCGGCGTTCCGCCGGACCCGCCGCCAGTACCTGCTCTACCGGTGACCTACCGGTGTGAGGTGAACGCACGACCTGCTGGTAGGTCGGCCGGTTCTGCCAGCCGGTGCCGCCGTGCTCGATGCCGCCCAGGACCCGGTGGACGATCGAGTCGGCGCACCACTGGTCGCCCGCCGCGCAGTGCTCGTCCCCCGGACAGGTCTGCGCGGCGGTCCGGCCGGCCGCCTCCTTCAGCGTGCCGATCAGGGTGTCCCGGCAGGCGGCGAGGTCGCCGCCGCCGCAGTACGCGCGCGAGCGGCCCTCTGACCCGCTCACCGAAAACCGAACGTATGTCCTTGTCGACATGGCTCCACCATCCGTACGGGAAGGCGCTTCCGGCGTGCCCGCCGGTCGGGCCGTGGGCGGCGGACGGGGACTCGTCGACGGGGAGGTTGCGGGTGAAGGCGGTGTACTCGATCGTGCCGGCGTTGGTGACGGCGCCCTTGTGGCCGGTCAGGACGTACTCGCCGGGGAAGTGGCGGCCGCGGTCCGAGGCGTCGATGCAGGCGTTGATCCCGTCGACGTGGGCGTGCACGTCGGCCCGGGCCGGCTCGCCGCGTTCGCCGGCCCGGCGACCGCGCCGTCGATCTGTGCCTGGAGTTCGGCCTCGGTGTACGGCGCGTTGCGCCAGAACTGCTGTTCCAGGCCTTGGTTGGCGGGGGCGCCGCCCGCGAACGGGGTCAACCGGCCGCGTCCGGCGGGCCGGAGGGTGGAGGCGGCCTGGTCGGCGGGGACGCCGAACGAGGCGTCGTTGAAGAAGGTGTTGATCGTGTCGTCGGTGAGCGACTGGTGACCCGTGGCGAGTCGCGCGTAGGGGCCGAGCTGGTCGTCGGCGTGCGGGGGCCGGGTACCGAAGGACCGGTGGAGCAGGATCTGGGCGTGGGTGGCGTGGCCGTTCTGACCGGGCGGCAGGATGTCGGAACACCGGCCGCCGCAGCGGTCTTCGGCCGCTGCGGCGGCGGACCGCACAGTGCCGACGGGGGCGTCGGCCGCCACCGCCGGGGAAAACGGTGACAAAAGTCCGGCAATGAGGGCGCATAGCGTTGCGGACTTCAGGAACCCGTGGATTCCGCGGGGAGTTCTCAGTCCGATGAGGGCGGCACGTGGGGTGCGCCGTGGCATGGCGGCTCCTCCCGACGAGGAACGGGCCCGGACGTTACCGCCGGTATCCCCGGATCGAAGATGAACATGCGTCACTTTTCGGAGTAGGCAGCACGACCGGCGACGACACGGACACGGCGATGGGCAGGCGACATGTCAGAGAAACCGGTTATGGGGGCCATCGGAAATCGGATGGAGCCGATTCGCCTGTCCGTACGTCTACTCGGCGACGTCCGTACGACGCCCGTACAGCGACGCCGAAGTGACCGGACTACAGGTGCAGGTGTGACGGAGGTGTAGGGCGATGGCCGGTTTCCGAAGTCTGGCAAGACAGGTGCGAGATCCACGGTGCGACCTGGCGCTGCGGCGCTACTCGCTGCGCAAGTGCCTTGAGCGGTTCGCCCCTTACGGGCACAGGGCGACCTGGGACCATCTGTGCTCCCGCTGGGGGTTCGGACCGGAGGACAGGTCACCGGATCCGGCGCGGCTCGTGGCCGCACTGGACGAGCTGGAGGAGGCGCGCTCGGTGTGGCTGGCCTACGAGGTCGAGTTCGCCGAACGGCGCAGGAAGGAGAAGCACGACGGGCTGCGCAGGCCGGGGAGTGTCGATGACTGGCACCGGCTGACCTGGGGCGGTTTCGGTGTGGCGTGGTGCGACGACCCGCGGCTTCATCCCCGTGAGCCGCTGGCCGAGGTGCTGCGCCGGCTGATCGCCGCGCTGGAGCGGGAGCCGGGATCGGCCTGCCCGGTGTGCACGAGTGAGCGGCTGGTGTGGAGGTACGGACTGGACCACGAGCCTTCGGCGGGCCCGGTGTGCACCGACTGCGGCATCCTGGTGCCGCGTCCGGTGCTGACCCCCGAGGCCCTGGCGGTCACCCGCCGCGGGCGGCTGCTGCTGGCGTCGGCGTAGGACCCGTCCGGCGGGTCGGTGGCGCGAAGACGACGGCCACCGGCACGCCGGGGTGAACGGGTGCGCTGCGGCCTGCGGCCGGGCGGTGGAGGGATCCGGCGCGATGGGCCCGGCGAGCGGCTCCGGGTGTGGGGCGCGGCGGACCGGGTGCGTCATCCGGCGGACCGGGTGCGACAGGGCTTTACCGGATCGGCTGCCAGGCAGGTCCGCCGGTGCCACGCAGTCCGCCAGATCGGCTGCCCCGCAGGTCCGCCGGATCGGCTGTCACAGAGGGCCGGTGGGCCAGCTGCCCCAGGGGCCCGGTGGACCGGCTGTCAGCGGGCGGGCCGGACGCCGAGGGGCCTTGCGTCGGCCTCCGGAGTCACGGCCGGCGCAAGCCCGTTGTCAGTGGCGTCCGGCACCATCGGCGCATGGGCATGGGCATGGGCATGGTGCAGGTGTGTCTGAACGGGACCCGCGGGGCCGCCGACGGCGCGATGGTGCCGCTCTCGCCGGAGTCGATGGCCGACTCGGCGGCCGCGGCGGTGGCGGCCGGGGCGACGGACGTTCATGTCCACCCCAAGACCCCGTGCGGGCACGACACGTTGTCGCCCCGTGTGCTCGCGGCGACGCTGGAGGCGATCCGGGCGCGGGTGCGGGTGCCGGTCGGCGTGACCACGGGCGCCTGGGCGGAACCGGATCCGGCGGCCCGCGTCGAGCGCGTGCGGAGCTGGACCGTGCTGCCGGACCACGCCTCGGTGAACTGGCACGAGCCGGGCGCGGAGGAGCTGGCCGCCGCGCTGCTCGAGCGGGGCGTGGGCGTGGAGGCGGGCCTGTGGTCGGGGACGGACGGGGCCTTGCGGTTCGCCCGCTCCCGGCTCGGGCCGAGGGTGCTGCGGGTGCTCGCGGAGGTCACGGACACCGACGCGGCGACGGCACCGGAGTCGGCGCGCGCCCTGTTGTCCGACCTCGGCGCGGCGCACGGGCGACCCATATTGCTGCACGGTGAGGACGGGGGCGCCTGGCCGGTTCTCCGGCTGGCCGGCCGGCTGGGTCTGGCGACCCGCATCGGCCTGGAGGACACCCCGCGCCTGCCGGACGGCCGACGGGCGGCGTCGAACGCCGAGTTGGTCACGGCGGGCCTGGCCCAGTGGACGTCCGCCCGGCAGGACGGCGAGGGGGAGCCGAAGATACTGAGCCGCAGAGGCTGAGCCGAAGGGGCTGACGGCTCCCCGGACATCGCCCGGGTGCCGGCCCCTGCCCCGGGACGCGGGGAGCTGCGCGGGCCGGCCCGGGCAAACCGGCACCCGGCCTCCCGGCGGGCCGGGGCGACCCCCCGGGGCGCGGTACGCCGATCCGCCCCGGGGCCCGGGCCCGGCGCCCGCCGGGTTCAGTCGCGGCGCCGCGCCCCCGGCTCCCGCGCGGCACGGCGCGGGGCACCCGCCCGACCCGGGCGTTCCGCCATCAGACGGGAACCGGCGAGGGTTTCCCCGAACTGGTCGTCCGGGTTGGACAGCACGCAGGTGTCCAGGGACAGACAGCCGCAGCCGATGCAGTCGGTGAGGTGGTCGCGCAGCCGGCTCAGCTGCTTGATGCGCTCGTCCAGTTCGGAGCGCCAGGCCTCGGAGAGCCGGGCCCAGTCGTCCCGGGTCGGGGTGCGCTCCTCAGGCAGCTGTTCCAGCGCCTCGCGGATCGTGGCCAGCGGGATGCCGACGCGCTGCGCGGCCCGGACGAAGGCGACCCGGCGCAGCGCGTCACGGCTGAAGCGGCGCTGGTTGCCCGCGGTGCGACGGCTGGTGATCAGTCCCTTGGACTCGTAGAAGTGCAGGGCGGAGACGGCGGCCCCGCTGCGCGCGGCGAGCTGGCCGACCGTGAGCTCGTGGATCTTCTCTGGAATCTGGGGCACTCCGGCAACCCTACCCACCCGCCCGCCCCGGTGGTCCGTTGACATGTGACTCCCGACCGACCATGCTAAGCAGTCGCTTAGATTGGAGGCCGGGACATGGCAGAGCCGAGGAGCTTCACCTCCGTCGACGACCTGAAGGCGGCGACGGGCGAGCAGTTGGGGTACACCGACTGGCTGGAGATCGATCAGAAGCGCATCGACCTGTTCGCGGACGCGACCGGCGATCACCAGTGGATCCACGTGGACCCGGAGAAGGCCGCCCGGGGGCCGTTCGGCGGCACCATCGCGCACGGCTATCTCACCCTGTCGCTGCTTCCGCTCTTCGGACCGCAGCTGATCCGGGTCGAGGGCGTGCGGATGGGCGTCAACTACGGCACCAACAAGGTGCGTTTCCCCGCCCCCGTCCCGGTCGGCTCGCGCCTGCGCGCCACCGCGACGATCACCGGCGTCGAGGACGTCAAGGGCGGCGTTCAGGTGAGCCTCGCCTTCACCGTGGAGCGCGAGGGCGGCGACAAGCCGGTGTGCGTGGCGGAGTCCGTTTCGCGCTACTACCTCTGAGCGGCTATCGCCCAGCGGCCTCGGGACGCTTCGCACCCACCATGCGCAGTACGAGGTCGGCGTAGAGCGCGCCGACCTCGTCGGGCGTCCGGGGCCCGGCCACGTTGAACCAGCGGGCGACGTCGATGCAGAGCGAGAGCACGGCGAGGGTCGTGCCCTTGAGGTCCAGCACCTCGAACTCGCCGCTCGCCACGCCGTCCTCGATGATCGCGCGCACCTCGGCGTCGCACTGGCGGCGCAGCGCGAGGATCTCGGCGCGGGCCTCCGGTCCGAGCGCGTCCAGTTCGTACTGGACCACCCGCGCGGTCGTACGCCGCCCGGCGTGCCAGCGGACGAAGGAGCCGACGGCGTCGGCGAGCCGCTCGGTCGCGCTGCCCTCTCCCCGGGCCGCCGCGCGCAGGATGTTCAGCGCCTTGTCGTGGCCGAGCCGGCTGATGCGGTGGAGCAGCTCTTCCTTGGTCTTGTAGTGGATGTAGAGCGCGGCCGGGCTCATTCCGGCACGGCCCGCGATGTCCCGGGTGGTCGTCGCGTGGTACCCGCGCTCGGCGAAGGCCTCCACGGCGGCCACCAGCAGCCGCCGTGCCGCGTCGGGCGTGACCTCGCCCCACGGCTCGATCTCGCCGCCCGCCGTCTCCTCCGCCGTACTCATCTCGCTCTCGCCTCTCTCGGTGACAGGAGGCTCCACCATACCCGGCGAAGGTGAGCGGTCGCTTAGAGAGCTGGTGCGGAGGAGTGACCGGCGGCCCGCACCGCGCCGCCCCTCACAGCTTCTCGAACGGATCGTGCTCGGCGAGCAGCTTCTCCAGCCTCGCCTGGTCGACGCGGCTCACGATCCGCCCGGCCTCCTGGCGGTCGCGGATGACCTTGGCCAGGGTGAAGGCGGAGGTGACGAGGTAGAGGACGGCGACGGCAAGGAAGGCGCGCACCCAGGCGTCGGTCTGGAGGTTGAAGATGCCGATGGCCGTGGCGGCCAGGGCGACCGCGAAGGAAGCGACGGCCTGGCCGTAGAAGGCGGCCGTGCTCTGCTGCTTGACCGGTGTGTCGCTCATGGGAGCAAGCATCGGCGGATGTGGCCGCCGCCACATCCGCCCGGATACTCAGTCCCCGTACTCAGAACGCGGAGACACCCGTCAGCGCCCGCCCGATCACCAGCTTCTGGATCTGGCTGGTGCCCTCGTAGAGGGTCATCACGCGGGCGTCCCGCAGCAGCTTGCCCGCCGGGTACTCGTCGATGTAGCCGTAACCGCCGAAGACCTGGAGGGCGTTGTTCGCCGCGCGGACGGCGGCTTCCGAGGCGAACAGCTTGGCCTTGGAGGACTCGACCGCGAAGGGCTGCCCGCGGTCGATCAGATCGGCGACCCGCCAGGTCAGCAGCCGGGCGGCGTCCACGTCGACGGCGATGTCGCTGATCAGCTCCTGCACCAGCTGGTGGTGGGCGATGGTCTTCCCGAACTGCTCGCGCTCGCCCGCGTAGCGCACGGCCACGTCCAGCGCGGCCTGGGCTATGCCGACGCAGCCCGCCGCGACCGACATCCGGCCCTTGGCGAGGGCCGACATCGCGACCGAGAAGCCCTTGCCCTCCGGTGCCATCATCGCGGACGCGGGCACCCGCACGTCCTCGAGCACCAGTTCCGCGGTGGCCTGGCCGCGCAGGCCGAGCTTGCCGTGGATGGTGCGGCGGGTCAGCCCGGGGGTGTCGGCCGGCACCAGGAAGGCGGAGACGCCCTGGTGGCCGGGGGCGTCGGTGGAGCGGGCGAAGAGCAGGACGACGTCGGCCCAGGTGCCGTTGGTGATGAACATCTTCGTGCCGTTGATGACGTAGTCGTCGCCGTCGCGGACCGCCCGGGTGGCGAGGTTCCCGGCGTCGGAGCCGGTGCCCGGTTCGGTCAGGCCGAAG
This sequence comes from Streptomyces hamibioticus, assembly GCF_047946815.1. Classification (NCBI taxonomy): domain Bacteria; kingdom Bacillati; phylum Actinomycetota; class Actinomycetes; order Kitasatosporales; family Streptomycetaceae; genus Streptomyces; species Streptomyces hamibioticus. The sequence goes on along the minus strand of NZ_JBKKQY010000001.1, from coordinate 6,065,445 downwards.
CAGCCGACCAGCTCGCCGGAGGTCAGCCCCGGCAGCCAGCGCCGCTTCTGCTCCTCGCTCCCCCAGGCGGAGATCGTCTTGGCGACCAGGCCGAGGGAGACGGAGACGATGCCGCGCACCGAGGAGTCGCCGCGGCCCAGCTCCTCCGTCACCAGGCAGTACGCGAGGTGATCGCCGCCCGAGCCGCCGTACTCCTCGCCGACGGTCAGCCCGAGGAAGCCGACCTCGCCGAGCTTCTTCACGAGCGACCGGTCGACCTCCTCGGCCCGGTCCCAGGCGACGACGTGGGGGGCGATCTCGCGCTCCACGAAGTCCCGGGCGAGCTGCCGTACGGCGGTCTGCTCCTCGCTGAGCTCCAGGTTCATGGCGCGTCACCCCACAGAAGACGGATCTTGAATGTCGTACATTTAAATTAGCACTGCTAGTTTCTGTTCGCAGCCCTACTATGTGCGCCATGGCCCGACCGCGCAAGCCCCTGCTGAGCACCGACCGGATCGTCGAGACGGCCCGCGCGCTGGTGGACGCGGAGGGCCTCGCGGCCGTCTCCACGCGTCGGCTCGCGGCGGAACTGGGGGTCAGCGGACCCTCCCTGTACAACCACTTCCGCACCAAGGACGAGATCCTGGAGGCCGTCGCCGACTCGGTGAGCGCGCAGGTCGACCTGTCGATGTTCGAGGACGGCCGGGACTGGCGGACCGCCCTGCACGACTGGGCCGTCTCCTACCGGGCGGCCCTGCGCGACCACCCGAACGTCGTCCCGGTGCTGGCGAGCGGACCCGGCCGCCGCCCGGCCGCGCTGCGGCTCGCCGACGCCGTGTACGGCGCGATGGTCGAGGCGGGCTGGCCGCCGGCCCAGGCCACCTCGATCGGCGCGCTGATGCGGTACTTCATCATGGGCTCCGCGCTCGGCTCCTTCGCCCGGGGCTTCGTGGACGACGCGAGCGCCTACGACCCGGCCGACTACCCCCACCTGGGACAGGCCCACCTGCTGGCCGAACAGCAGGAGAAGATCGACGAGCGCGCCTTCGAGACGGGGCTGACGGCCCTGCTGGACGGGCTGGTGCAGCAGTACGAGCAGCTGGGGCAGGACGAGTAGCCCGGTTCACGGTTCGGCGGGGACCGAAGTGTCCGTGCCGCATGCTGGGGCCATGACGACCAGGGACGCCACGGCGGTCGGGCTCGCCCGGCTGGCCGGGCTGATCGCCGACGAGACACGGGCCGCGTGTCTGCTGGCGCTGCTGGACGGGCGGGCGTGGACCGCCGGGGAGCTGGCCCGGCACGCGGGGGTCGCGGCCTCCACGCTCAGCGAGCACCTCGGCAAGCTCGTCGCGGGAGGTCTGCTCGCCGAGGAGCGACAGGGGCGGCACCGGTACGTGCGGCTGGCCGACGCGCGGGTGGCCCAGCTGGTGGAGGATCTGGCGGCCCAGGTCGCGCCGGAGGCGGCGGCGCGGCGACCGCGCACGCTGCGGGCATCGAGCGCCGGTTCGGCGATGGCCCGCGGGCGCACCTGCTACGACCATCTCGCCGGACGCCTCGGTATCGCGGTGACCGACGGGCTGACCGCCCGGGGCCTGTTGCGGCAGGACGCCGGCTTCGCCCTCACGGACACGGGGCTGACCTGGTTCGGCACCGTCGGTATCCGCCTGGAGCGCACCGGGCGCCGCCCGCTGGCCCGGGCCTGCCTGGACTGGACGGAGCGCCGCCCGCACCTCGCCGGCGTCGCGGGCGCGGCCCTGTGCCGGCACGCCCTGGACTCGGGCTGGTGCGTGCGCATCGGCTCGGAGCGCGCGGTGAAGGTGACGCCGACGGGTGAGCGCGCACTGTCCGAACTACTGGGCATCGAGCCGACGGCACTGCACTGAACCCCGGGCCACGCCGGGGCCCCGGAGGCTCGGGGCCCGGGACGGGATTCCCGGGGGCACGGCCCCGGGGTTCCGGGGCCCAGGCGTTCCGGCGTTCCGGGTGGGCCCGGGCTCGGGGCGACGAGGACTCAGGGCCCGGGGGCCGCGAGGGCTCGGTGTCCGGTGTCGGGGTCTGGAAACCGCGAGCTTCCGTCTCGCTCTTCTCTCTGGTTTCAGGAGCATGATGAACCTCTCTTCGTCCCGTCGTCCGGAGCTTTTCGCCGCCGGTGCGGCCACCGTCACCGTCGTGCTGTGGGCCTCCGCGTTCGTCTCCATCCGCAGCGCCGGCGAGGCCTACTCGCCGGGCGCGCTGGCGCTCGGGCGGCTGCTGGCCGGAGCCCTGACGCTGGGGGTGATCTGTCTCGTCCGGCGGGAAGGGTGGCCGCCGCGGGCGGCCTGGCCGGGGACAGCGACGGCGGGCCTGCTGTGGTTCGGCGTCTACATGGTCGTACTCAACTGGGGCGAGCAGCAGGTGGACGCCGGGACCGCCGCCCTGGTGGTGAACGTGGGTCCGCTCCTCATCGCCCTGCTCGGCGCCCGGCTGCTCGGCGAGGCGATGCCACCGCGGCTGCTGGCCGGGATGGTGGTGTCGTTCGCCGGTGCGGTCACCGTGGGACTGTCGATGTCGGGCGAGGGCGGGTCCTCCGTCCTCGGGGTGGTGCTGTGCCTGCTGGCCGCCGTCGCGTACGCCGCCGGGGTCGTGGCGCAGAAGCCGGCGCTGGGGCGGGCGAGCGCCCTTCAGGTCACGACGTTCGGTTGCCTGGTCGGGACGGTGCTGTGCCTGCCGTTCGCCGGGCAGCTGGTGCACGAGGCGGCGGACGCGCCGCTCTCCGCGACGCTCAACATGGTGTACCTCGGTGTCTTCCCGACCGCGCTGGCGTTCACGACCTGGGCGTACGCCCTGGCCCGGACCACCGCCGGGCGGATGGGGGCGACCACGTACGCGGTGCCGGCGCTGGTGGTGCTGATGTCGTGGCTGGCGCTGGGCGAGGTGCCCGGCCCGCTCACCCTGGCTGGCGGGGCGCTGTGCCTGGCGGGAGTGGCGGTCTCCCGGTCGCGGAGCGGGGCCCGCGGGTCGGGGGCCGCGGCGCCGGGAGCGGTTCCGGAGCCGCGGCCCGAGCGTGCCTCACGGTCGGCGTGAACGCGCCCTGTCGGCCAGCACCTTGATGGACACCAGGGCGATCACCGAGAGCAGGATGATGTAGCCGGAGACGGCCATCGAGGTGCCCGTCGCCTCCAGCAGCAGCACCATGATGAAGGGCGCGAGCCCGCCGCCGCCGACGGCCGCGATCTGGTAGCCGAGGGAAGCGCCGGTGTAGCGCATCTCCGGCGTGAACAGCTCGGCGAACAGGGCGGCCTGGGGGCCGTACATGATGCTGAGGAAGCAGCTGGCGACGAAGGTGGCGACCGCCAGCCACAGCAGCGAGCCGGTGTCGATGAGCAGGAACAGCGGGACGGCCCAGACGGCGATGCCGACCGCCCCGACCGTGTAGATCCGGATGCGGCCGAACCGGTCGGAGAGGGCGGCGGCGCCCGGGATCAGCACCAGCTGGGTCAGGCTGACACCGAGCGAGACGGCGAGCACCGCTCCGTGGTCCATGTCCAGTTCGCGGGTGGTGTAGTCGAGGACGCCGGTGATGATGATGTAGAAGGTGGCGGTGTTCACGGCGAAGGAGCCGCCGGCCAGCAGGACCGTGCCGAGGTGACCGCGCAGGATCGCGCGCAGCGGGGAGGACTGCTCGCTCTGCTCCTTCTCGGCCAGCGCCCGCTCGGCCTGCCGGAACTCGGGGGTCTCCTCCACGCGGGTGTGGATGTACCAGGCGAGGCCCAGGACGAGCAGGCCGACCACGAACGGCACCCGCCAGCCCCAGGCCTCGAACGCCGACTCGGAGGTGAACGCGCCCGCCAGCAGGAAGACGGTGTTGGCCGTGACCACGCCGATCGGGACGCCGAGCTGGACGACGCTGCCGTAGATGCCGCGCTTGCCCTCGGGGGCGTACTCGGTGGCCAGCAGCATCGCGCCGCCCCACTGGGCGCCGACGGCGACGCCCTGGGCGATGCGGAGCAGGACGAGCAGGATCGGCGCGGCGACGCCGATCGTCTCGTACGTCGGCAGCAGGCCGATGCCGGTGGTGGCCACGCCCATCAGCGTGAGCGCGAGGACCAGCATCGGCTTGCGGCCCTTCTTGTCACCGAGCTGACCGGCGACGATGCCGCCGAGCGGGCGGGCCAGGAAGCCGACGGCGAAGGTGGCGAAGGAGGCCAGGACCCCGGCGGTGGGGCTGCCGGCCGGGAAGTACAGGTCCCCGAGGACGAGGGCCGCGGCGATGCCGAAGACGAAGTAGTCGTACCACTCCACGGCCGAGGCGAGGGCCGCGGCGGTGGCGACGCGGCGGCGGTTGGCGGTCGACGGGGCGGCGGTGGAGAGCTGCTCGGCGGAAGGAGGCTGAGCGGAGGGGGTGGTGCCCATGCGTGCACGCTCCGGGGTTGCGAGGGGGGACGTGGGGGGCGTTCCCGGGAACGTACTGACCGGACGGTATGTGGTCAACGGTCGTGCAGGAAGTTTGTGCGAAACGGTGCCCGGGACGGCCCCGACGGGCTGACGGGCCGGGGGTGACCTGGGAGGTCAGGAAGGACGGGTGGCCAGAGACAGCCCTCGGAGGGGTGCCGGGGACGGTTCCGGCACCCCTCCGCGGTGCCCGTCTAGAAGATCACCAGGGCCCGGCCGCCCTTGCCGGCGAGCATGTTCTCGAAGGCCGCCGGGATGCCGTCCAGCGCGATGCGCTCCGTCACCAGGGCGCCCAGGTCCAGGCGGCCGGTGCGCACGTGCTCGGCCAGCACCGGCAGGTCGCGGGCCGGGTCGCAGTTGCCGTAGACGCAGCCGGACAGGGTGCGGCCCCAGTGGAAGATCTCCAGGGCGTTGAAGGTGACCTGCTGGTCCTTGCCGCCGATGCCGACGACCGTGGTGCGTCCGCCACGCCGGGTGGAGTCCCAGGCGGTACGGATGGCGGCCGCCCGTCCGACGCACTCCACGGCCACGTCGACGCCCTGCTTGCCGGTGAGGGCGCGGATCTCGCGGGCGGTGGTGTCGGAGGCGAGGAGGTACTCGGTGGCGCCGGCGGCGCGGGCCAGTTCCTCCTTCTCGGGGGAGACGTCGACGGCGACGATCGTGGAGGCGCCGGCGATCCGGGCGGCCTGGATCGTCGCCAGGCCCACTCCCCCGACGCCGAAGACGGCGACCGTCTCGCCCTCGCGGACCTGCGCCGAGTGGTGGACGGCACCGTAGCCGGTGAGCACGGCGCAGCCGAGCAGGGCGGCGTCGGTGAGCGGGATGCCGTCCGGGGCGGGCAGCACGCAGGACGCCGCCACCACCGTCTCCTCGGCGAAGGCGGCGACGTTCAGGCCGGGGTGCAGCTCGGTGCCGTCGTCGGCGCGGCGGGCGTACACGTCGGCGGCGCCGGCCAGGGCGTTGACGCACAGCCACACCTCGCCGAGCGAGCAGGGGTGGCAGGCGCCGCAGGACGGCGCCCAGTTGAGGACGACGGCGTCGCCGGGGGCGACGTGGGTGACGCCCTCCCCGACGGCGAGGACGGTACCGGCGCCCTCGTGGCCGAGGACGGCGGGGAGCGGCACCCGCATGGTGCCGTTGGACAGGGACAGGTCGGAGTGACAGACCCCGGCGGCGGCGAGCTTGACGCGGACCTGGCCGGGGCCGGGCTCGGGCAGCTCGACGCCGGTGATCTCCAGCGGGGCGCCGATGGCGGGGACGACGGCGGCACGGACAGCCATGACGGAAGCAACTCTCCTAGAACTGGAGGGACTTGGTCTGGAGGTACTCGGCGAGGCCGTGCGCGCCGAGCTCGCGCCCCACGCCCGACTGCTTGTACCCGCCGAAGGGGGCCAGCGGGTTGAACCGCCCGCCGTTGATGTCGACCTGGCCGGTGTCCATGCGCCGGGCGAAGGCGACGGCCTCGCTCTCCTCGCCGGCCCACACGGCGCCGGCGAGGCCGTAGACCGTGCCGTTGGCGATACGCAGGGCGTCCTCCTCGTCCTCGTACTTCAGGAGGGACAGTACCGGCCCGAAGATCTCCTCCTGGGCGATGGTCATCTCCGGCTCGACGTCGGCGAAGACGGTGGGGCTGACGTAGTAGCCCCGCTCGCGCGGCGCGTCCGGGCCGCCCGCGACGAGCCGGGCGCCCTCGGCGACGCCCTTCTCGATGTAACCGCGCACCCGCTCCTGCTGCTTGGCGTTGACGACCGGGCCGATGCGCTCGCCGTACTTGGCGGCGGCCTCCGCGGCCAGTTCGACGGCCTCGGCGTACTGGTCGCGGTGGACCAGCATGCGGGTCCAGGCGCTGCACGTCTGGCCGGCGTTGGACATGACGTTGGCGACCCCGACGTTGACCGCCTTGGCGAGGTCGGCGCTCGGCAGGATGACGTTGGCGGACTTGCCGCCGAGTTCGAGGGCGACCTTCTTCACGGCGGCGCCGGCGGTCGCACCGATCCGCCGGCCGACGGCGGTGGAGCCGGTGAAGGAGACCAGGTCGACGCCCGGGTGCTCGGCGAGGGCCTGGCCGGCGACCGGGCCGAGACCGGTGACCAGGTTGAAGACGCCCGCCGGGACGCGGGCCTCGTGCACCGCCTCGGCGAACAGCTGGGCGGTGAGCGGGGTGTCCTCCGCGGGCTTCAGGACGATCGTGCAGCCGGCGGCGAGTGCCGGGGCGACCTTGGCGACGATCTGGTGGAGCGGGTAGTTCCACGGGGTGATGGCGCCGACGACGCCGATCGGCTCGTGGTGGACGGTGGAGTTGCCGACCTTCTCCTCGAAGGCGTACGTCGCCGCCAGCTCGGCGTACGAGCCCGCGACGGCGATCGGCGCGCCGACGTGCACGGCCTGCGAGAACTTCAGCGGCGAGCCCAGCTCGGCGGTGACGGTCTCGGCGATCTCGTCCTTGCGGGCCACCAGGACGTCCCTGAGCGCGGCCAGCCGCGCGGCCCGCTCGGCGGGCGGGGTGGCGGCCCAGCCGGGCAGGGCGGTGCGGGCGGCCCGTACGGCGGTGTCGACGTCGAGTGCGGTGCCGGCCGGGACCCGGCCGATCACCTGCTCGTCGGCCGGGTTCACGACCTCGATCGTGTCCCGGCCGTCGGCGGGTCGCCAGGTGCCGTCGATGTACATGCCGTCGTGTGCCTTCATGGCGTTCCTTCCGGGCGGGCCTCGTCGTCCGAAACTCCAAACTAGCGCCGTTAGTTTTCTGGCACCAGGGGCCTCCGGAATGGCACGGGTCACCGTGCCGCCGGTTCACTCCTCCAGATCGGGCAGCCGTGCCGGGGCCGGGCAGATCCGTTCGCCGTGCTGATCGAAGACGAACAGGTGGGCGAGATCGACGAGGAGGGGGACCTGCATGCCGTGGCGGAGGTCGATGTCGGGGGTGGTACGGACGATGAGGTCGCCGGGGAGGCGCCCATCGGGGGGCGCGGGGGCGGGCCGCGGGCCCGGCGGGTCGTCCAGCACGGCGACCGGTCCGGCGCGCAGGGCCGCACCGGCGCGCTCCCTCAGGCGGTCCAGGACCGTGGCGTCGCGGCTCTCGCGGCGGCGGCGCCGGGAGGGGCGGGCGGGCCGCGGGGCCTCCAGCTCCGGTACGACGACGGGGCGGGAGCCGGTGTCGAAGTGGACCAGCGCCTCGTGCCCCTGGAACTCGACGTGTTCCACCAGGCCGGTGATGTGCACCTCGCCGGGGCCGGCGGCGGCGGGCTCGCCGATCCGCACCGCCTCCGAGCGCAGTCCGACGATGACCTCGCGGCCCTGCTGGACGCGCAGCAACTGGTGGTCCGGGGAGAGCGGTTCGGGCAGGCGCAGGAACTGCTTGCCCAGGCTGATGCTCATCGCCCCGTCGAGCGGCGCGCGGACCAGGCCGCGCAGCAGGTTGATGCGCGGGGTGCCGATGAAGGCGGCGGCGAAGACGTTGGCCGGCAGGGCGTAGACCTGGCGCGGGGAGCCGATCTGCTGGAGGGCGCCGCCGCGCAGCACGGCGACCCGGTCGCCGAGCGACATGGCCTCGGACTGGTCGTGGGTGACGTACAGGGTGGTGACGCCCAGCTCCCGGGTGAGCTTCGCGATCTCGGCGCGCAGATGGCTGCGGAGCTTGGCATCGAGGTTGGACAGCGGCTCGTCCATCAGAAAGGCGGTGGGGTGGCGGGCGATCGCCCGCCCCATCGCCACGCGCTGGCGTTCGCCGCCGGAGAGCTGGGCGGGGAAGCGGTCCAGGACATCCTCGATGCCGAGCATGCGGGCGGTGGCGTCCACGCGGGGCCGGGGGTCGGTCTGCGGGTCCTCGACCCGCAGCGGGAAGCCGATGTTGCCCCGGCTGGTCATGTTCGGGTAGAGCGCGAAGTTCTGGAAGACCATCGCCATGCGCCGCTCGGCGCGGAGCAGGTGGTTGGCGTACTCGCCGTCCAGCAGCAGCTCTCCCTCGGTGATCTCCTCCAGGCCGGCGATCATCCGCAGGACGGTGGACTTGCCGCAGCCGGAAGGGCCGAGCAGGACGAGGAACTCGCCGGGCGCGATGTCCAGCGACAGCCGGTCCACCACGCGGACGCCTCGCGGGTAGGTCTTGCTCACGTCGTGCAGGGAGATGGCGCGTGTCATGAGGGGTGCCCCCCGGGGCCGACTTGAGCGCTGAAGCTCCGCGGTCGGACGCCTCGTGCGGGTCGAACGGGGCGTGTGGGTCACGGAAGCTAACGGAATGTGCGCGGCCGGGGAAGACGCGGGACGGTATCGGGCGCCACTGTCCGACCGGTGAGAAAGCGGATGCCTGTGTTCCTGCAGCCGTGGCCGTCGCGGCCGGGCCGCTGCGGCGTGACAGTTCCGTCCGGTGCGGTCGGGGCAGCCACGGCGGCTACCGGGCGGGTGCGGTCGGAGCGGTCCCGGCGGCTACCGTCCGGGGCGGTCGTGGTGGGCCGTCCGGGGCGGTCAGGGTGGAACGGCCGGTCCGGCCGGGGCCCGCGTCAGCGGGAGGCGCGGCCCGGCAGGCGGGGGCGGCGGGAACCGCTTCCGGGGGCCGGGTCCTGCGCCGGTCCGGCCGGGGAGCGCAGGGCGACGCCCGCGGAGAGCAGGAGCAGCGCGCCCAGCATGGAGAACGGTGCGGCCACCCCCGCGACACCGGCGACCAGTCCCGCCCCGGCCGGCGCGGCGGCCTGGCCGAGCCGGTTGCCGCTCAGGCGCAGGGCGAGGGCGGTGGAGCGGGCCTCGGCGGGAGCCGCCTGGACGACGGTGGTCATGGACAGCGGCTGGCCCACCCCGAGGCAGAAGCCCAGCAGGACCAGCATCAGCGCGAGCACCCACGCCGGCACCGGCAGCGCGATGCCGGCGCACAGCAGGGCGGCCAGCAGGCAGGTGACCGTCAGCAGCAGGGTGCGGCCCACCAGCCGCAGCAGCGGCGTCAGCACCAGCCGGCAGGCGATCGTGGCCGCCGCGCGGAGGCTGAGCAGCACGCCGATGACCGACGGCGCGATGCCCCGGTGCTCGCCGACCACCGGCAGATAGGCGGTGAGGACGTCGGTCGCGGACAGTACCGACAGACTGATCAGGATGCCCGCGGGTACGCCGCGGGCCCGCAGGATGCGGTGCACGGGCACCCGCCGTCCCCGCTCGGTACGGGGACTGGCGGCCGTCGGGTGCTCGATCCGCCACAGCGACGTGAACGCCATCGCCGCGCCCGCCCCCGCGACCAGCAGGGCGAGCGCGCTGCCGGCCGCCATGGTGTGGCCGCCGACCAGCGAGCCGGCCGCGACGGGGCCGACGAGCTGGCCGAGCGAGGCGCCGATCGTGAAGTGGCCGAAGTTGCGGTCCTGGTCCTGCGGCGCCGACTGCCGGGCGACCAGCGACTGGGCGCCGATCACGAAGCACAGGTGGCCGAGGCCCATCACCCCGCTCCACAGCGCCATCGCCCACAGCGAACCGGCGGCACCGCTGAGCGCGCAGCCACCGGCGATCAGCACCACGCCGGCCGGCAGCAGCGGCGCGCACCTGCCGTGGTCGGTCCGGCGGCCCAGGGGCACGGCCGCGAACAGCGGCAGCAGCGCGTACACGCCCGCGATGACGCCGACCGCCCGCTCGTCCGCGCCCAGCGCGAGGGCCCGGTAGGAGACGGCGGGCCGGGCCATGGACACCGCTCCCTGCGCGAAGCTGAAGGCGATGACGAGGCGGAGCAGCCAGCCGCGGTTCCCACCGGGCGCCATGTCGCGTGTCCTCCCAGCCGGTTCAGACGATGCCGAACAGGATGCCCGCCGCCAGGATGATCAGGCAGGTGAGGGCGGCCCACTTCACCACGAACCGCGTGTGGTCGCCGAACTCGACCCTGGCCATGCCGACCAGGACGTAGACGGCCGGGACGAGCGGGCTCGACATGTGCAGCGGCTGGCCGACGATCGAGGCGCGGGCGATCTCCAGTGAGGACACCCCGTGCGCCTGACCGGCCTCGGCGAGGACCGGGAGGATGCCGAAGTAGAAGCCGTCGTTGGACATGAAGTAGGTGAGCGGCAGGCTGAGCAGGCCGGTGACCAGGCCCATGTGCGGGCCCATGCCGTCGGGGATGACGTCCACCAGCCAGCGCGCCATGTGGTCGACCATGCCGGTGCCGGTGAGCACACCGGTGAAGACGGCGGCGGCGAAGACCATGCCGGAGACGTTCAGGACGTTGTCGGCGTGGGCGGCGATCCGGGCCTTCTGGTCGGCCATGCGCGGGAAGTTCACGGTGAGCGCCACCGCGGCGCCGAGCAGGAACAGCACCGGGATCGGCAGCCACTGCATGATCATGGCGGTGAGCAGGACCACCGTGAGCAGCGCGTTGAACCAGTACAGCTTGGGGCGCAGGGTGGGCCGGTCCGGGTCGAGGGCCTGGAACCGCTCGTCGTCCTCGGTGCCCGCCTCGCCGCCGCCATCGCCCTCGCCCTCGCCGGCACCGGACCGGGTCGCGCCGCCGGCCTTCGCACCGCCGGAGGAGGCCGGGCCGCCGGAGGAGCCCCCGGCACCCGCACCGGCACCGGCACCGGCGCCGACCAGGACGGTCTCCTTCTCCTCCACCAGCACCTCGTCCAGCGCGAGCGTGCCGAGCCGCTTGCGCTCGCGCAGGCCGAGAACGTAGGAGAGGCCGATGACGAACAGCAGGCCGACGGCGAGCGCCGGGATCATCGGAACGAAGATGTCGCCGGCGTCGACCTTCAGCGCGGTGGCGGCACGGGCGGTGGGGCCGCCCCAGGGCAGGGTGTTCATCACGCCGTTGGCCATGGCGGCGACACCGGTCAGCACCACCAGGCTCATCTTCAGCCGCTTGTACAGCGGGTACATCGCCGAGACGGTGATCATGAAGGTGGTCGAGCCGTCGCCGTCCAGGGAGACGATCGCGGCGAGCAGCGCGGTGCCGACGACGATGCGCATCGGGTCCGCTTTGCAGAACCGGAGGATGGCGCGGACGATCGGGTCGAACAGTCCGACGTCGATCATCACGCCGAAGTAGACGATCGCGAACATGAGCATCGCCGCGGTGGGGGCGAGGTCGGTCACGCCGTCGATGACGTAGTCGCCGAGCCGGGCGCCCTGGCCGACGAGCACGCAGAACAGCGCGGGGATCAGCACGAGCGCCGCGATCGGCGACATCTTCTTCAGCATGATCAGGACCAGGAAGGTCGCGATCATGGCGAAGCCGAGGATGGTCAGCATGAGTGGATACCTAACGTTCGCCCTTGAACATCCCACCGGGCAGGCGGTGCGACGACGTTAGGTGCCGCAAAGCGGCGTTAACAAGACGTTGACGAGCGAGCAATAAGCGCAAAACTCCAGGTCACAGCCCTGCTTACGGTGCCGGGGTCAGCTCGACGGGCACCCCGTTGAGGACCGCGTTGCCCGACAGCGGGTCGAGCAGGCTGCCGTCGAGGAGCTGGTTGACGTTGACTCCGGGGTCGTCGGCGGCGTGCCGCAGCCGGGTGCCGGGCCGGTCGTGGCCCCAGCCGTGCGGGAGGCTCACCACGCCCGTCCGGATCGCGTCCGTGACCTCCGCCGGGGCCGTCACCTCTCCCCCGGCGCCCTTGACGCGTACCGCCGCTCCGTCCCGCACGCCGAGGCGTTCGGCGTCCTCGGGGTTGATGTGCACGGTGCAGCGGTTGGAGCCGCCGGTCAGGGCGGGGATGTTGTGCATCCAGCTGTTGTTGGAGCGCAGGTGACGGCGGCCGACCAGGACGAGCCCGGCCGGGCGGTCGGCGAGCGCCCGCCGCAGCCGGGGCAGGTCGCCGGCGATCGGCTGCGGCAGCAGTTCCACCTTGCCGCTGCGGGTCTTCAGCGGCTGCGGCAGGCGCGGGCACAGCGGCCCGAGGTCGATGCCGTGCGGGTGCGCGAGCAGCCTGTCCAGGGTCAGCCCGTCCGGTCGTACGCCGAAACCGTCGCCGTAGGGTCCGAGGCGCAGCATCAGGTCCAGCCGGCGCTCGGGGCCGTTGTCGCCGGTGAGCAGTCCGGTCAGTTCACCGGGGTCGCGGCCGTGCACGGGCGAGTGCGGGTCCTGCACCGCCTTGCCGAGGGTCTGCTCGATCACCATGGCGTCGACGGCGGCCGGGTCGGCGCCGTGCATGCCGCTCACCGCCAGGACCAGCCGGGCCAGGATCTCGGTCTCCGCCATGCGGCCGGGCTCCAGCGGCACGGCGGGGCGGGTGTAACGGACCTGGTTGTGCACGGCGAGGGTGTTGAGGGCGAAGTCGTGGTGCGGGCTCTGGGCGGGCGGGGGCGGCGGCAGCACGACGTGCGCGTGGCGCGAGGTCTCGTTGAGGTAGGGGTCGACGCTGACCATGAAGTCGAGCGAGTCGAGGGCCTTGTCGAGGCGGTCGCCGTCGGGTGCGGACAGCACGGGGTTGGCGGCGATCGCGAGCAGGGCGCGGATCGGCTCGCCCTCGTCGGTGGCGGTGTCGATCTCCTCGGCGAGGGCGGACAGCGGCAGTTCGCCCTTCGCCTCCGGGTGCCCGCTCACCCGGGAGTGCCAGCGGCCGAGCGCGAAGCCGCGGCCGGGTCCGGCGGGGCGCGGGGTCTTGTCGGTGGCGGCCTGGGGGAAGAGGGCGCCGCCGGGCCGGTCGAGGTTGCCGGTGAGGATGTTGAGGACGTCCACGAGCCAGCTGGCGAGGGTGCCGTGCGGGACCGTGCAGCTGCCGATGCGGCCGTAGACGGCGGCGGTGGGGGCGGCGGCGAGGTCCCGGGCGAGGGTGCGGATCACGGCGGCGTCCACGTCGCAGGCGTCCGCGGCGGCCTCCGGCGTGAAGTCCCGCAGTGCGTCGCGGAGTTCGCCGAGGCCCTGGACGTGCGGGGCGAGGGCGCCGAGGTCGGCGAGGTCCTCGTCGAACAGGACGTGCGCCGTCGCGGCGAGCAGCAGGGCGTCGGTGCCGGGGCGGACGGCGATGTGCCGGTCGGCGAGCTTCGCGGTGCGGGTGCGGCGCGGGTCGATGACGGTGAGGGTGCCGCCGCGTGCCTTCAGCGCCTTCAGGCGCCCCGGGAAGTCGGGGGCGGTGCACAGGCTGCCGTTGGACTCCAGGGGGTTGGCGCCGATCAGCAGCAGGTGGTCGGTGCGGTCCAGGTCGGGCACGGGGATGGCGTTGGCGTCGCCGTACAGCAGCCCGCTGGAGACGTGCTTGGGCATCTGGTCGACCGTGGAGGCGGTGAACAGGCTCCGGGTGCCGAGCGCGCCGAGCAGGACCGGCGGGTAGAGGGCGCCGGCCATCGTGTGCACGTTGGGGTTGCCGAGGACGATGCCGACGGCGTGCGGTCCGTGCCGTTCGACGACCGGCCGGAGGCCCGCGGCGACCGCGTCGAAGGCCTCCTCCCAGGAGGCCTCGCGCAGGGCGCCGTCCCGGCGGACCAGGGGCGTGCGCAGCCGGTCGGGGTCGGAGTCGACGGCACCGAAGGAGGCGCCCTTGGGGCAGACGAAGCCCCGGCTGAAGACGTCGTCGCGGTCGCCGCGGGCGGCGGTGACACGGCTGCCGTCGATGGTCAGGGTCAGGCCACAGGTGGCCTCGCACAGGGGACAGATGCGCAGGGCGGTGCGGGACACGGGTCCTCCCGGTGGGCGGCGGCGGGGGCGCTGGGACGCAGGGACGCAGGGACGCAGGGTGCAGCATACCGACCGGTATGCATGCCGGGGAGCCCCTCGGGCCGGGAGGTCCCGGATTCCCGCGCCGTCCGGTCGGGCACCGCTCCGTATCGGGCACCGCTCCGCGTCGAGCACCCGCTCCGTTCCGTCGGGCACCCGGCCGTCCGGTCGAGCACCCGCGCCGTTCAGTCGAGCACCCGCTCCAGATAGGCGCGCAACAGCTCCCGCGCCTCCTGGAGGATCTTCCGGTCCCCGTCCGGGGCGATCCGGAAGGCCAGCTGCACGAGGGCGTCGGCGGCCTCCACCGCCACGAGGAAGGTGCGGCGCAGGTCGTCGTCGGGGCGGCGGCCGAGGTGGCCGGAGACCAGATCGGTGAGGCGGTCGGCGACGCGGTGGTTCGGCACGCAGGGGCGGTGGCCGACCGGGATCTGGTTGCCGAAGTCGACCAGCGAGAAGCCGGGAGCGGACCGCTTCATCGCCAGGTACTCGTCGAGCACCGTGTCCAGTGCCGCGCGCCAGCCTCCGCCCCCGGCCCCCTCGAGGCGCTCGGTCACGCGCTCCGCGTACCGCTCCAGGTTGCGCTGGGCGAGGGCGTCGGCCATCTGCCGCTTGTTGCCGAAGAAGCGGTACACCGAGCCGATGGGGACACCGGCGCGCTGGGCGACGGCACGGGTGCTCAGGGCGTCGTAGCCGACCTCGTCGAGGAGTTCGGCACAGGCGTCCAGGATCCTGGTCAGCCGTTCGGCACTGCGCCGCTGCACGGGGGCACGGCGGAGCGAGGTCGCGTGGGGCACGGTCTTCATGATGCCTTCCCGCCACTGTCCGGTGAACTGTGGCCTCCGGTACGGACCCGGACCCCCGCGGCACTCATCACGGCACCGGGCTCACCGGCCGCCGGGCCCGCACCGCCGGCCGGGGACCCGGCCGCCCGGACCGCCCCGCCGTCGGAGTGGGGGCGGACGGCGACGTGGTGCGCGCCGGGCGGGACCGGACCGGCGCCGAGGCGGCACTCGGCACCGCGGCCCGCGGTGCCGGCCGGCGGCAGGGCGCGGGCCGAGAGCGCGATGCGAGGTCTCCGCGTCCACGACATGCCGGCGAGCGTAGAACACGAGTCCGACGGCTCGGATCCCCCCTGGGTCGGGTTCCGGTCACGGTCACGAACCCTCTTGCGCGACGGCAACCGCAATCCTACGGTAGTACATAGGAATCAGTCGGCGTGTGTGCCGCGGGTGGCGAGGGAGCGAACATGAGCGATGGGGGTACCTCCCGCGCGAGGGGGTCCGAGCGTGGGGAAGCGCGGAAGACCGCGGAAGGGCTGTCCTACCTGACGGGGTTCGGCAACGAGCACAGCTCCGAGGCCGTGCCGGGCGCCCTCCCCGAGGGCCGGAACTCCCCCCAGCGGGCGCCCCTCGGGCTGTACGCCGAGCAGCTGAGCGGCACGGCGTTCACCGAGCCGCGGGCGCACAACCGCCGCTCGTGGCTGTACCGCATCCGCCCGTCGGCCGCCCATCCGGCGTTCACCCGCACGGACAACGGCGCGCTGCGCACCGCCCCCTTCACCGAGTCCGTGCCGGACCCGAACCGGCTGCGCTGGAACCCCCTGCCCGAGCCCCCGGCCGGCACGGACTTCCTGGCCGGGCTGTGGACCCTCGGCGGCAACGGCGACGCGACCCGGCGCACCGGCATGGCCGTGCACCTCTACCACGCCACCGCCGACATGGACCGCGTCTTCAGCGACGCCGACGGCGAGCTGCTGATCGTCCCCGAGCACGGCGGCCTGCTGCTGCGCACCGAGTTCGGGCTGCTGCACGCCGAGCCGGGCCATGTCGCCCTGGTCCCGCGCGGCGTGCGCTTCCGGGTGCAGCTCCTGGACGAGTCGGCCGGCGGCTACGTCTGCGAGAACTACGGCGCCCCCTTCCGCCTGCCCGACCTCGGCCCGATCGGCGCCAACGGACTGGCCAACCCCCGTGACTTCCTCGCCCCGGTGGCGGCGTACGAGGACGTCGAGGGCCCAGTCGAGGTGGTGAACAAGTTCTGCGGCAACCTCTGGACGGCCACCTACGGCCACTCCCCGCTCGACGTCGTCGCCTGGCACGGAAACCACCTGCCGTACGTCTACGACCTGCGGCGCTTCAACGTCCTCGGGACGATCTCCTACGACCACCCGGACCCCTCGATCTTCACGGTGCTCACCTCCCCGACCGACACCCCGGGCCTCGCGGGCATCGACTTCGTGGTGTTCGCGCCGCGCTGGCTGGTGGGCGAGGACACCTTCCGGCCGCCCTACTTCCACCGGAACGTGATGAGCGAGTACATGGGCCTGATCGAGGGCGCCTACGACGCGAAGGCGGCCGGAGAGGGGGGCTTCGTCCCCGGCGGCGGCTCGCTGCACAACATGATGTCGGCGCACGGCCCGGACCGGGAGACGTTCGACAGGGCGAGCGCCGCCGAGCTGAAGCCGCAGAAGGTCGACGACGGGCTGGCGTTCATGTTCGAGACCCGCTGGCCGGTGACCCTCACGCCCCAGGCGGCCGGGGCCGAGCACCTGCAACAGGGGTACGACGACGTGTGGCAGGGCCTCGAGCGGCACTTCCGCCCGTTGCCATGAGCGTCCCCGCCCGGTACGGATAGGCCGTGACCTCCTTCGCCCCGGACTCCATCGTCCTGAACCGCAAGCTGCCGCTCTGGTACCAGGTCTCGCAGTCGCTGCGCGCCTCGATACTCGGCCGCTCGCCCCAGGACCCGCTGCGCCTGCCCACCGAGGAACAGCTGGCCGGGCACTACGGCGTCAGCGTGCTGACCATGCGGCAGGCACTGAAGGAGCTGGAGGACGAGGGGCTGATCACCCGCCACCGACGGCGCGGCACGTTCATCGAGCCGCACGCCCTGCGGGGAGCCCCGGTGCGCCTGCTCGGCTCGGTGGACGCGATCGTGGCCCAGCAGTCCGGCATGGCGACCGAACTGCTGGACCAGGGCACCGGGCCGGTGCCGGCGGAACTGGCCCAGTACTTCCCGGGAGTCGGCGAGGTGGCGACGTACCACCGGCTGCGCAGCGACGAGAAGACCGGCGAGCCCACCAACCACGCCCACAACTACGTCCGTCCGGAACTGGCCGCCCGCATCGACCCGGGCGATCTGGTCCGCTGGCCGATGACCAAGGTGCTGCGGGACGTGGTGGGCGTCGGCATCAGCCGCATCACCGACACCGTGGAGGCGCGGCTCGCGGACCCGGACACCGCGCGGCTGCTCCAAGTGCCGCTGCTCAGCCCGATCCTGCACTACACCGGCATCACCTACGACACCGACGGGCGGGTGCTGGACGTGGCGGTCATCCACTACCGGGGGGACCGCTTCTCCTTCACCGTCACGCTCGACGCCACCTGACCGCGGTGACGGCCCGTCGTACGATGCCCGGCGTGACGCACGACGACGCTCCGCCGCTGGCGGATCTCATGCCGTGGTCCGTCGCCCCGCCGCGGCTCGGCCGGGGCTGGCCGGCGGGCCCCGACCCGTCGTCCCTCAAGGCCCGCTGGGACGCCCTGGTGAAGGCGGAGGAGCCGGACCGCGCGGCCCTGCTCCAGCCGACGCGCTCGCGCACCCTGCACTCGGCGGTCGGGCAGCTGCCGGGCGGCTCGGCAGGTACGGAGAAGCTGGCCCGCGCCTCGGGGCCGTGCCCCGAGCCGGTACGGGTGCTGCGCGCGCCGTTCGACGAGCAGTGGCTGATCCCCGACCACCGGCTGATCGACGCGGCCCGGCCGGAGCTGTGGCGGGTGGCGGACGAGCGGCAGGTGTTCCTGCTGGAGGGCGCCGACGCCGCCGACGGCCTCCTGGCGACCTCACTGCTCCCGCTGCTCGGCCCCGGCCGCGTCCGCCCGCTCTACCGCCGCCCCGGCGCCGCCGAGCCGAACCTCGCCCCCGGGCTGCTGGACCACCTGGCCGCCCGCCTCGGTCACCGCCCCGACCCGCTGGACGTGCTGGCCTGGATCGTGGCGGCCGCACGCCCCGGCACCACCACCGCCGTGCCGCTCACCGCGGACCCGGCGCTGTGGGCCCGCGGCGTCGCGCTGGGCCGCCGGGTGCTGTGGCTGATGCGCCGGGACGGCGAGCGCCCCAAGCTGCCCGGCGGGCGCCGCCCGTACGTCCGCGCCCCGCTGCCGCGGCGCCCGCTGACCCTGCACTACGACCGGGACGAAGAGGTCCTCCACCTCGACGAGGGCCGTGTCTCCCCGGTGCCGCCGGACGCCTGGGACTTCGAGGCCGGTGGCGTACGGGTCCTGGAGCAGTGGTTCGCGGCCCGCACCACCGAGCCCGAGCCGGGTACCCTGGCCGCGATCCGCCCGGCCGTCTGGCCGCAGTCCTGGACCTCCGAACTGCTGGAACTGATCACGGTCCTGGCACTCCTCGCCGAACTTCGCCCGCAGCGAGCGGAGTTGACGGTGACCGACCCGGTCACGACGGCCGAGCTGCACGCGGCCGGAGTACTCCCGGTGCCCGGCACCGCCCGCCGGCCCGCCTCCGTGCTGGACGGGCGGGAAGAGGGGCCCGAGGGGCAGCTGGCGCTCCTGTAGGGCCGGCGGGCCGGCCGGGCCGGCTCAGGACCCGTCCGGCCGGGCGAACGCGTCCAGCACCCGGGCCAGCGCACGCTCGAAGACCGCCTCCAGGTCGATCGGTCCGTGATCCTCCGAGAAGGACGCCGCCAACCGCGGATAGGCGCCGCTCGCGAGCTGTCGGCCCAGGTAGGCGATCCGCACCGCGTTCTCCTGCTCCTGGGACCAGGGCAGCGAGCGGGTGCGTTCCGCGGTGGCGAGTTCGTTCGTGACGTAGGTCGTCACCACGCCGTTCACCATCGCGATCAGCTCCATCTTCGTGCCGGAGGGCGCCTCGTAGGGGTCCAGGCACGCAAGGCAGTGCTCCAGGTAGCGCAGGGCGTTGGGGCTGAAGCCGTACACCGGGGACATCAGGCGCGGCAGCCAGGGGTGGCGGTGCATCAGGGACCGCGTCTGGTGGGCCACCCGGAGCAGGTCGGCGCGCCAGTCGCCGGTCGGCTCCCACAGCTCGTGCTCACCGCTGACGGCGTCCATCATCAGCTCGTACAGGTCCTCCTTGCGGGGGACGTAGTTGTACAGCGACATCGTGCCGCAGCCCAGCTCGGCGGCGACGTGGCGCATCGAGACCGCGTCCAGGCCCTCGGCGTCGGCGATGCGCACCGCGGCGGCGGCGATGTCAGCCCGGGTGTACGCCGGTCTCGGCCCCCGTCCCGTGCGCTCGGGGCGCGCCCAGATCACTTCGGGTACGGCCGCTCGGCCCGCCATCGTTCATCACCTCGGCCACCATCCTAGTTACGTACAGCGTACGTAGTGCGCTATGGTCCACCCATGACAACTACGTACGCTGTACTTAGTGAGGGTCTGCAGAAGCGGTTCGGCGAGGTCCGCGCGCTGCGCGGGCTGGATCTCGCGGTGCCCGAGGGAGCGGTGTACGGGCTGCTCGGGCCGAACGGGGCGGGCAAGACGACGGCGGTGCGGCTGCTGACGACGCTGCTGCGGCCGGACGCCGGTTCCGCGCGGGTCGCCGGGCACGACCTCGTCGGCGAGGCCCCGGCCGTCCGGCGCCGGATCGGCGTCACCGGGCAGTACGCGTCGGTCGACGGGGACCTCACCGCACGCCAGAGCCTGCGGCTGTTCGCCCGGCTGCACCGGGTGCGGGACGCCTCGGCGCGCGCCGCCGAGCTGCTCGACCGCTTCGCGCTGACCGACGCCGCCGACCGGCCCGCGGCCACCCTGTCGGGCGGTACGCGGCGGCGTCTCGACCTGGCGGCGAGCCTGATCCGCCGGCCCGAGGTGCTGTTCCTGGACGAGCCGACGACCGGGCTCGATCCGGCCGGCCGGAATCAGGTCTGGGACGCCGTCCGCGCCCTGAAGGAGGAGGGCACCACCGTGCTGCTCACCACCCAGTACCTGGAGGAGGCGGACCGCCTCGCCGACGACATCGCCCTGATGACCGGCGGCCGGGTCGCGCACACGGGATCGCCGGCCGAGCTCAAGGCCCTGGTCGGGATGCACGCGGAGGCCGTCGTCGCGGACGCGGACGCCATGCCGGGGGCGGCGGCGGTGCTCGACCGGCTCACCGGCACCGAGCCGACGCTCGACCACGAGCGCCGCGCCGTGGGCGCGACGAGCACCGATCCGACCCTGACGCTCCCGCGCCTGGTGCGCGAACTCGACGCGGCGGGCGTGCCCCTGGTGGACGCCCGACTGCGCCCGCCCACCCTCGACGACGTTTTCCTCCGCCTGACCGGCGGCAAGGAGGTTGCAGCATGAGCACGACGACGGCGAAGAGCCCGGGGTACGACCTGGCGTACGACGGCGCCGCGATGCTGGTGCGGCAGCTGCACCGGCTCCGGAACAACCCGGGGCTGCTGATCCTCACCCAGACCATGCCGGTCACGATGCTGCTCTTCTTCGGCTACGTCTTCGGCAGCGCGCTGGCCATGCCGGGCGAGGAGTACCGGTCCTTCCTGGTGCCGGGCCTGCTGGTCGCGACGGCCGCGAACGGCCTCATGACGGGCATGTTCCAGGCGGCCCAGGACACGCACCGCGGCGTGACGGACCGGCTGCGCACCCTGCCGGTGAGCCGGGCCGCGGTACCGCTCGGGCAGTCGGTCGCGGACGTCCTCGTCACCGCCGCCGGGACGGTGCCCTTCCTGCTGGCCGGACTCGCGGTGGGCTGGCGGGTGGAGGGCGGCGCGCCCGCCGCGGCGGGCGCGGTGGGGCTGCTGCTGCTGTTCCGGTTCGCGACGACCTGGATCGGGATCTTCCTGGGGCTGCTCACCCGGAACGAGGAGGCGGCCGGTCAACTGGGCGGCGCCACGTTCATCCTGCCGCTGCTGTCGAACGCGTACATCCCGACCGAGGGGCTGCCGGGCTGGCTGCGGACGGTCGCGGAGTGGAACCCGATCAGCGCGGTGACGACGGCACTGCGGGACCTGTTCGGCAACGCGCCGGTACCGGACGGGGCGGCCTGGCCGGTGGCCCACCCCGTCGCCGGATCACTGATGTGGTGCGCGGTGCTGCTGGCGGTGTTCGTGCCGCTCGCCGTCCACCGGTACGCGCACGGGGAGCACTGACGCCGGGACGCGGGCTGACGGGGACGGGGCCGCACCGGGGAGCGCTCCGGGGCGCCGCTGCGTGTCGTGGGGATGACGGACGACGGGTGCGCGGCGCCGCCCCGGGAAGCGGCGGTACGGGTGCCGGAGCGCGGGGGTCAGCTGCCGCCGAACAGCGAACGGCGCAGTCGGCGCAGTGGCGCGAACAGCGAGACCCGGCGGACCCGCGCGCCCCTGCCGCTGCGTGTGTGCGCGGTGTCACGCGTGGTCAGCTCGCGCATCAGCGACGTCGCCTCGACCGTCTCCCGCTGGGGGACGGCAGGACCGCCGAGCACCGACAGGTGCCGGTCGAGTCGCGAACTGCTCGCGCTGCTCCCGCAGGTGATCGCAGGGACCCTGGCCCTGCTGCGCACTGTTATCTGTTCCATGTCACTCCCCACCCGTACGAGTCCACCCGGCCCGGGCAGGGTAACCCTATCGCCCCCATGGGGCATGCGTGTATCGCGGTCACAGGATTCACCTTCCCCGTAAGGGCGTTGACGATTACTCGACGATTACGCTCCGAATCCAACAGATTCCAGGGCGAGTTGCACAACCTGCTGGCTAGTGGGCCGGACCGATCCGCCGTCGGGCTCGACGGTCACGGCCAGTGACGACACGGCTCGGTCGAGGCCGGTGGCGAGCAGGGGCGTGTCGCCCTCCAGAAGCCCGAGGGAGCGCGGTTGCGCGCCTGGGCGCATGGCCCACAGCTGGTGCACGCGACCGCCCGGGGGATCGCCGTATCCGCGCAAGGTGACGACCGCCCGGCCCTCCGCGGCGGAAGCGATCACTCCGATACGGCGTCCCCGATCGTCCCGGCCGCTCGCCGCCCGGGCGTCCGGGGCGGCGAGAACGTGGGCGATCTCACGCGACCGGTCCCGGGCGGCATCCAGTTCGTCCCGGGTCCGGTCCGCCTGGACGGCGAAGAGGGAGGCGACGACGAGAGCCGCGGCGGCCGTCGTGGTGGCGAACGGCACCAGCAGGGGGCGCGGCCGGGGCGCACGGGAGCGCGCCGGTGGCGGCCGGTTGCCCCAGACGTGGGGCGGGAGTCGCGGCACGCGGGCGGGCGCGGGGTCCTGTGGGGTGTTCCGTACGGCGGCCAGGACCCGTGCGCGCAGGGCGGGCGGCGCGGGGGCGGCCGTCGACCAGGCCAGCCGGACGGCGTCCTCGGACAGGTCGCGCACCTCGGCGGCGCAGCGGTCGCAGCCGCGCAGGTGCTTCTCGAAGCGGACCCGCTCGGCGGCCTCCAGGGCGTCGAGCGCGTAGGGGGCGGCGAGCGAGTGCAGCTCGCCGCGGCGCGACAGCCGGCCGAACAGGCTCATACGGCACCTCCCAGGCAGTCCCGCAGCCGGCTGAGTCCGTCTCTCATCCGGGTCTTCACCGTGCCCAGCGGCAGGGACAGGCGTTCGGCCACCTCACGGTAGGTGTAGCCGTCGTAGTAGGCGAGGGTGACCGACTGGCGCTGCAGGGCCGTGAGGCGGTCCAGGCAGCGGCGCACCCGTTCGCGTTCGAGCCCGGCTTCGACCTCCTCGGCGACCTGGTCGAAGGCGGGGTGGTGGGCGCGCCGGGCCTCGCGCTGCTCGCGTTCGCCGGCCGCACGGGCGCTGCGCACCCGGTCGACGGCGCGGCGGTGGGCGAGGGTGAGGACCCAGGACAGGGCGCTGCCCCGGCCGGGGTCGAACTTCGCGGCGGACCGCCACAGTTCCAGCAGCACCTCCTGGGCCACCTCCTCGGACTGGGCGGGGTCGCGCACCACACGTCGTACCAGCCCGTACACCGGGCCGGACACCAGCCCGTACAGCTGCTCGAACGCCTTCTGGTCGCCGCCCGCCACGAGCGTCAGCAGCTCGTCCGCCTCCACTCGGTCTCTCCCCTTCTCCGGGGACCGGGCCCGGCCCCCTCGGCAGGGGTTACGGATCAGCGGGCCGAAAACGCGGGTCGGGCGGGCGGCAATGGGATTCCGGTCCTTCTCCGGTCCGACCGATCCGGGCCGGCCACCGCTCCGAAGGTCCGTACGTCAGGCAAGTCGGCAGGAGGACGAACGGCATGGCAGCCATTTCCCGGTCCAGGACCGGTGGCGGGGCGGGGCGCGCGGGCGTGGCCACGCTGGTCTGCGGCGCGCTGGCCGGCCGGGTGCGGCGGGCCGTGCCCCTGGGGTCGGCGTTCGTCGTGGTGGGCCTCGGGGCCGGATTGGTGTTCAGGGGGGGCGGCATCCGCGCTCAGCTGAGCTGCTTTGGGGAAATCAGGGGAGAAATCGGGGGAAGCAACCAGGGAAGTACCACGCGAGACGTCGTAGGGGGCGCCGGTGTTCGAGGAACCCGGCGGTGAGCGTGTGATCGCCGGCCGCTACCGACTCCTGTCCGCTCTCGGCGAGGGCGGCATGGGAACCGTGTGGCGCGCCCGCGACGAGGTGCTGCTCCGCGAGGTCGCCGTCAAGGAGGTGCGCGCTCCCGCCGGGCTGCCGGACGCCGAGGTGCGCCGGCTGTACACGCGGCTGGAGCGCGAGGCGTGGGCCGCCGCGCGGGTCGCCCACCCCAACGTGGTCACGGTGTACGACGTGGCGACCGAGGACGGCGCCGAGGGCGGTCCCTGGATCGTGATGGAGCTGGTCCGCGGGCTGTCCCTGGCCGACCTGCTGGACGCCGAGGGCCCGGTGCCGCCGCGGCGGGCCGCGCGGATCGGCGCCGAGGTGCTGGCCGCGCTGCGGGCCGCGCACGCGGCGGGGGTGCTGCACCGGGACGTGAAACCGGCGAACGTGCTGCTCGCCAACGACGGCCGGGTGGTGCTGACCGACTTCGGCATCGCCGTGGTCGAGGGCAGCTCCGCGCTGACCATGACGGGAGAGATGGTGGGCTCCCCCGAGTTCCTGGCGGCGGAGCGGGCGCTGGGCCGCAGGCCGGGGCCGGAGTCGGACCTGTGGTCGCTGGGCGTGCTGCTGTACGCGGCCGTCGAGGGCTCGTCCCCGTTCCGTCAGGACACTCCGCTGAGCACCCTGCGCGCCATCGTCGACGAGGAGTTGCCGCCGCCGCGCCGGGCCGGGGCGCTCGGGCCGGTCATCGAGGGGCTGCTGCGCAAGGACCCGGCCGAACGGCTGCCGGCCGACCGGGCCGAGCGGGAGCTGCGGCTCGCCGGCGCGGGAGGCACACCGCGCCCGGACACGGCCGTGGGCGGCGCCTCCGCGCCGACGGTCGCGGGCCACCCGGAGCGGCCGTCGCCGGCTCCGCCGATGCCCGTGCCGGTCGCGGCCCCGCGGCCCGCGACGGCCGGCACGGTGACGGCGGAGCCGGTGGACCGGGACCGCCGCACGGTCGTGGCGCTGGTCGCCGTCCTGGCCCTGCCGGCGCCGGCGCTGGTCTGGCTGGTGTACGCGCTGGCGAACCGGGGCGGCGGGAGCGGCGGTGGGGGCGGCGGTGGGGGCGGTGGCGACGACGCCGGTTCGGCCGGCGGCCGGGAGCCCGGGGTGAGCGAACCCGCGCCGAGCCGTACGGAGACGAGCAAGGAGCCGGGCCCGTCACCGACGACCGGCGGCACGGACGAGGAGAGCCCCACGAGTTCGCCTCCCCCGCAGTCGGTGAAGGTGGCGGTGAGCGGCACCCGGACCGCGTACTCGGGGGCCTGCCCGCCGCCGCACGAGCGGGCGCCCGCGTTCACGGCGACGTTCACCGTGGGGCGGCTGCCGGCGGAGGTGGTCTACCGCTGGGTGGCGAAGGACGGTTCGGTCGCCGGCGCCGGCTGGAAGACGCTGTCGCTCCCCGCGGACGGTGGCCGGTCCCGGCAGGACACGGTGACCGTGACGACGTACGACGAGGACGGCAGGTTCGCGGGCGAGATCGGTGTGGGGGTGCGGGACCCGGTGGAGGTCACGTCCGGGCCGGTGCCGTTCTCGGTGACGTGCGAGGAGGAGACCCCGACGGACGGGGCCTCCTCCCCTTCTCCTTCCGGTTCGGCCTCGCCGTGAGGGGGCGGCGAGGTCAGGCGGCGCTGTTCAGGACCGGCAGATAGCCGCCCGACTGGCCGGCCGCGGTCGGGTGGTAGGACTCGCCGATGTTGGTCCACTTCACGCTGTGCAGCCAGGAGTTGCCGGAGCAGATCTCGTGGCCGGTGAAGGTGGGCCGTACGTCGCCGAACGTGAAGCCGTGGTCGGCGGCACGCTTGGCGATCGCGGTGTTGAGGTGGTCGGAGGCGTCGTTGATCGCCTTCCGCTTGGTCTCGGACAGGCCGACACAGGACGTGCCCAGCTTGTAGAAGCGGGGGTAGCCGAGGACGACGACGTGGGCGTTGGGCGCCTTGCCGCGGATCGCCGAGTAGACGTTGTCGAGGTTGCCGGGGAGCGTGGAGTCGACGTACGCCTTCGCGGTGGCGATCCGGGACAGGCAGGCGCTGTCGGACTGGAGCACACAGGTCGTCATGACGTCGGCGAAGCCGGCGTCGTTGCCGCCGACGCTGATGGAGATCAGCCCGGTGGAGGAGTTGAGCGGGCCGAGCTGCCCGGCGAGAACATCACCCGTTCGGGCGCCCGCGCAAGCGGTGAAGTGGAACGTCGAGGGTGAGTTGGCGGCCTGCCACAGGTGGGGGTAGGCCCGCGTGCTGCGCTTGCAGTCGCCGCTGGCGGCGATGTAGCTGCCGGCTCCGACCCCGGAGGAGTAGGAGTCGCCGAGGGCCACATAGCCGTCTGCTGCTGCGGGTTGGGCCGCCTGTGCGGTCGCGGCTCCGGTGAGCGCGGCGCCGGCGGCGAGGAGGAGGGAACTCAGGAAGCCGACAAGTCGGGAACGTCTCATGGAACCTCCCTTTAGCAGGATCTCTGCTTCAACCGTGGTAGCAGCTACTCGTGTTGACAGGAAGTGTCCATGCCAATTCAACCGTCACATGTGGCTTATTGGTCGTTCAAAGTCGGACGAAAATCGACCGGTGCCCCGATGCCGTCTTGACGCTCCGAGCCGCACTGCGCGACATTGAGGCCCGGCATCCGGGGCTTCGGGGGGCAAAGCGGAACGGCCGGACGGACGCGCACTCCTGCGCGCGAGCCGCGCCGCCGCCTGAACTCGCCTTCCGTGACGAACGGATGACGGACAAAAAATCCGATGACAGGCAGAACAACACAAACGTGAGGGCTCGTTCCAGGTCTTGCCATTCGGGCTCAAGCGTCAATACCGTCATACATCTCACCCGCATCGGCTGTCGGCACGTGGTTCAGGGAGGGGCTCAGGACCGCGACGGCCCGGGCGGGGCGCGGTAGGGGGGTGCCGTGCTCGGTGACCGCACAGGTGACCGAGTCGTGCCGCGCGGTCGGCTGCCGTTTTCCGGCGCCGGCCAGATCTGCCAGCTCACCTGGCACGCACGACGGAGCAGTTCCGCCGTGCCGGGTGAGAACAACCCCCCTTTCGAACCGGACACCAAGCCGGACCGCCCATGGGGCGGGCGGTCCGCCGGACGAGAGGGACCAGACTCATGAGCTCAGTTCTGCAGCCGGCGAGTACGGGCGAAGCTCCGTCGACCGCCGGAAGGTACCGGCCGATCTCGACCCACCTGGCCATAGCGCCGCCGGTGAGCGTGGTGATCCCCGCGATGAACGAGGCGGAGAATCTCCCGTACGTCTTCAAGACGCTGCCGGATTGGATACACGAGGTCGTCCTGGTGGACGGCAACTCCACCGACGACACCGTGGCCGTCGCCCGGGAGCTGTGGCCGCAGGTCAAGGTGGTCGGGCAGCGCGGCAGAGGGAAGGGGGACGCGCTGATCACCGGGTTCCGGGCGTGCACCGGTGACATCATCGTGATGGTCGACGCGGACGGATCGGCCGACGGCCAGGAGATCGTGTCGTACGTCTCCGCCCTGGTCTCCGGCGCCGACTTCGCCAAGGGTTCCCGCTTCGCCAACGGCGGCGGCACCGACGACATGACCTTCGTCCGCAAGCTCGGCAACCGCGCCCTGTGCGCGGTCGTCAACCGGAAGTTCGGCGCCCGTTACACCGACCTCTGCTACGGCTACAACGCGTTCTGGCGGCACTGCCTGGACAAGATCGACCTCGACTGCACCGGCTTCGAGGTGGAGACGCTGATGAACATCCGGGTCGTCAAGGCCGGTCTGAAGGTACAGGAGATCCCCAGCCACGAGTACCTGCGCATCCACGGCACCAGCAACCTGCGGGCCGTGCGGGACGGTCTGCGGGTGCTCAAAGTCATCCTGGGCGAGCGGTCCAACCGCCGTGCCCTGCGCAGCCGCAGGCCCTCGCCGGTGCTCGGCACGGTCCGGGGGAAGGTGTCTTGAGCGGTCCCGGGATATCGGTCGTCGTCTGCGTGTACACCGAGGACCGCTGGGAGGACATCCTCGCGGCGGTCGCCTCGGTGCGGGCGCAGTCCCGTCCCGCCCTGGAGACACTGCTGGTCGTCGACCACAACGAGGGGCTGCGGCAGCGGCTGGCCGAGCAGTACGCGGAACACGCGGCGACCGGGGAGGTGCGGGTGCTCGCCAACGCGGGCCCCCGCGGCCTGTCGGCCGGCCGCAACACCGGCATCGCGGCGTCCCGCGGCGAGGTCGTCGCCTTCCTCGACGACGACGCCGTGGCCGAACGCGACTGGCTGAAGCACTTCGCCGAGGGGTACGCCGACCCGCGGGTCATGGCGGTCGGCGGGCGTACGGTGCCCATCTGGGCGTCGGGGCGCCGGCCGGCCTGGTTCCCCGAGGAGTTCGACTGGGTGGTGGGCTGCACCTACCGCGGCCTGCCACCGGGCCGGGTGCGCGTCCGCAACGTCCTCGGTGGCAACGCCTCCTTCCGGCGCAGCGCCTTCGACGCGGCGGGCGGCTTCGCCACCGGCATCGGACGGGACGGCGACAAGCGGCCCCTGGGCTGCGAGGAGACGGAACTGTGCATCCGGCTCGGCCGGGCCAGGCCGGACGCCGTCCTGCTGATCGACGACCGTGCGGTCATCCACCACCGGGTGCCCGCGGCCCGCGAGCACTTCGCCTACTTCCGCACCCGTGCCTACGCCGAGGGGCTGTCCAAGGCTCTGGTGGCGCGGAGCGTCGGCGCGGGCAAGGGGCTGGAGGCGGAACGCCGGTACACCACCCGGGTGCTGCCGTCCGGCGTGGCCCGCGGCCTGCGCGACGCCCTGCTCGCACGTCCGGGCGGCGCGGGGCGGGCGGGTGCGATCGTCGCCGGCCTGGTCACGGCGGCGGGCGGTTACGTGGTGGGCACGGTGCGGGCCCGGCGGGGTGCGGTGACGTTCCCGGTCGCGCTGGTCGGCGGGGGCGAGGGCGCGGACGCGGACGCCGGCCCGTCGGCGGCCGGTTCGCTCGCGGCCGGGGCCGTGCGGGAAGGGGGCGGGGATGGCTGACGTGCCGGTGCCGATCCTCATGTACCACGCCGTCGCGGTCGAGCCGGACGACGCCACCCGCGCCCTGTCGGTCACACCGGAGGCGTTCGCGGAGCAGATGGCGGTGGTGGCCGACCGGGGGCTCACCCCGGTCGGCACGGCCGAACTCGCCGCCGCCTGGCGGAGCGGGCGGCCGTTGCCCGAACGACCGGTCCTCGTCACCTTCGACGACGGCTACGAGGGCGTCCACCGCCATGCCCTGCCGGTGCTCGCCGAACACGGCTTCCCGGCCACGCTGTTCGTCTCGACCGGCTGGCTGCGCGGCCCCCACGACACCGGGGGCGCCCTGGACACCATGCTGGACTGGGCCCAGGTCCGCGACCTGGCGGCCGCCGGCGTCGAGATCGGCGGGCACAGCCACAGCCATCCGCAGCTCGACCGACTCGACGGGGACGGGCTCCGGTTCGAGCTGATCCACTGCAAGGAGATCATCGCCGACCAGCTCGGGTCCGCACCCTCCTCGTTCGCCTATCCCTACGGCTACTCCGACCGCCGGGTGCGGGCGGCGGTGCGCGAGACGGGGTACGCCCAGGCCCTCGCCGTCGGCAACGGGCTGGCCCGCCGCCGCCAGGGACCGTACGCCCTGCGGCGCGTCACCGTGCGCCGCAGCACGGGCATCGAGGAGTTCGCCCGGCTGGTGGAGGGCCGGGCGATCGGCCGCACCTTCGCCCGGGACCGGGCCCTGACCAAGGGGTACGCCCTGGTGCGCCGGACCCGGCAGGCCGGCCGGCGGGTCCTCGGCGCCCGTGCCTGACCTGCCGCCCGGCACGGCCCGCACACCACGCGCGCCGGGGGAAACCGCGTGCACGCGGCGCGCCCGTGCCGGATCATGGCCGCATGTCCGTGAACCCGCACGACGCCCTGCCGATCCGGCTCAACGTCGACGACAGCGACTCCCCCTCCGACGTCGTCGACGCGCTGTTCCTCGGCCGCTTCGCGACGGGCGAGCAGCCCTACTCCCACGCGGCCAACATCGACCGTGTGCGGTCCGGCGCGACGCTGCTGCCGCCCGGCGCGCGGGTGCTGCGCTCCGCCCGCGACGACGACCGCAGTGCGACGCTCGCGGAGGGCGACGGCTGGACCCTGCTGATCTCCCGCTGGAGCCGGGGCGCCGACGTCACGGTGACGGCGACCAGCGCGGAGCTGGCCGAGAAGGTCCTCGGCCAGGCCACGGACGGCGCGGCGGACGAGCCCGAACCCCAGCCGGAGAACGTCGCCATGGGCTTCTGGTACGTCTCCCCGCGCCGCGGCCCGCACCGCACCACCCGCCAGATCTCGGCCGGCACCTGGGACGAGGTGCGGGCCAACTACACCGCGCCGGTCGCGGACGCGATGGACCGCCTGATGAAGACCACCCCGGAGGACATCGCCGGGCGGCTGCTGCTCCTGCACGGCCCGCCCGGCACCGGCAAGACCTCCGCGCTGCGCACACTGGCCCGGTCCTGGCGGGACTGGTGCCAGGTGGACTGCGTACTGGACCCCGAACGGCTGTTCTCCGACGTCGGCTATCTCATGGACATCGCCATCGGCGAGGAGGACGCGACCGGCAAGGGCCGCTGGCGGCTGCTGCTCCTGGAGGACTGCGACGAGCTGATCCGCGGCGAGGCCAAGCACACGGCGGGCCAGGCCCTGTCCCGGCTGCTGAACCTCACCGACGGCCTGCTCGGCCAGGGCCGCAACGTCCTGGTCGGCGTGACGACCAACGAGGACCTGGAGCGGCTGCACCCCGCCGTCGTCCGGCCCGGCCGCTGCCTGGCCCGCATCGAGGTCGGGCCGCTGACCCGCGCCGAGGCGGTGAACTGGCTGGGCAGCGAGGCCGCGAGCCGGGAGGGCGCCGTCGGCCGCGAGGGCGCGACGCTGGCCGAGCTGTACGCGCTGCGCCGGGGCACCTCGCCGACGGCGCTGCCGGAGCCACGGGACGGAACGGACGCCGGGCTGTATCTGTAGCCGGGTGTTTTGATGGGGGTATGACCCTGTTCGTCGGCACCTCGGGCTGGCAGTATCGGGACTGGCGGGGCGTGCTCTACCCGCCCGGACTGCCGATGCGGCTGTGGCTGGAGCAGTACGCGGCCGGTTTCGCCACGGTCGAGGTCAACAACGCATTCTACCGGCTGCCGGCCCGGGAGACCTTCGCGGCGTGGCGGGAGCGGGTGCCGGCCGACTTCGTGGTCGCGGTCAAGGCGAGCCGCTACCTCACCCACATCAAGCGGCTGCGGGACCCGGAGGAACCGGTGCACCGCCTGATGACCCACGCCGCCGGCCTCGGCGACCGCCTCGGCCCCGTGCTGCTCCAGCTGCCGCCGACGCTGCGGGCGGACCCGGGCCTGCTGGACGCCTGCCTCGCCTGCTTCCCGCCGGGCACCCGGATCGCGGTGGAGCCCCGGCACGCCTCCTGGTGGACCCCCGAGGTGCGCGACGTCCTCCAGGCCCGGGGCGCGGCCCTGTGCTGGGCCGATGTGCGGGCCCGGCCCGTCACACCGCTGTGGCGCACCACCGACTGGGGCTACGTCCGTTTCCACCAGGGCCGGGCCGCCGCCTGGCCGCGCTACGGAGAGCGGTCCCTGCGTACGTGGCTCGACCGCATCGCGACCACCTGGCCGAACACCGAAGACGTCCACGCCTACTTCAACAACGACCCGAACGCGGCGGCGATCCGCGACGCGATCCTGTTCGCCCGACTGGCCCGAGCCGCCAACCTGCCGGTCACCCGAACGCCGCCACGGGCGCGGGGAACCGCGCGACCGGCCACCGACCGGCCCGGGGGCGAGGACCGACCCCGCCTCCCCCACGGCGCTCACCCCCCGTAAGCCGCCCGCAGGGCATCCCGCACGGCGGCCAGCGCCTCCGCCTCCGAGGCCCCCAGCCGCCGCGCCCGCGAGGCGTAGGCCTGCGCGGCGGACGCCACCTCCCGCTGCGCCGCCGAGCCGGCCGCGGCGACGAACGTGCCGTTGCGGCCCCGCGTCTCGATCACCCCGTCCGCCTCCAGGGCCCGGTACGCCTTGGCGACCGTGTTCGCGGCGAGCCCCAGGGACTCGGCGAGGCCCCGCACGGTCGGCAGCCGGTATCCCACCGGGAGCGCGCCCGACCGCGCCTGCTCGGAGATCTGTGCCCGCACCTGCTCGTAGGGCGGAGCTCCGTCATCGATGTGGATCTTCAAGGTCACCCGGCGATTGTCCCGTACCCGCCGGTGTGCCGTACGCACCGGAAAATCGGAGGCACGGCGTCGTCCGCCCCGCGTAGCGTGCGGCTCCATGACAGTGATCGTGCGAGATCTGCGCCCCGGGGACCGGTCCGACCTGGAGGGCTTCGCCCGAGTACGGCACCTCGCCCTGCCCTTCATGCTGGTCACCCCCCGGTCCGTCGTCCACGCGCTCACCCACACCCACCCCGGCGCGCGGTTCCGCTCCCTCGTCGCGGAGGCGGACGGCGAGGTGATCGGCACGGCCCAGGTCGGCCTGGTGCACGACAGCCCGGAGCCCGGCCAGGGCTTCCTCAACGTCTACGTCCGCCCGGACCGCACCCGGCACGGCGCGGGCCGGCTGCTGGTGCGCACGGCCGAGGAGTACCTGGCCGCCGAGGGCGCGGTGAAGCTGTTCGCCTGGGTGCTGGACCGGCCGGCCGACCGGGCCTTCGCCGAGCGGTGCGGCTACCGGGGCAGCCGCTCCGCCCACTTCCTGCGGCTGGACCTGGCCGGCGGCGCACTTCCGCCGCTGTCGCCCCCGCCGCCCGGCGTGGAACTGCGCACGGCCGCCGACTTCGCCGGCGACCCGCGCCCGCTGTTCGCGCTGGACGCGGAGACGACCGCGGACGAACCGAGCGACGTGGACGTGGAGTTCACGGACTACGAGGCGTGGCTGGCCGAGACCTGGCGGCATCCGCTGCTGGACCGCGACCTGACCACGGTGGCGGTCGTGGACGGCCGCCCCGCCGCCTTCACCGTCGCCTACACGGACGGCGGCGGCCGCTACTCCACCGCCATGACCGGAACCGCCCGCGCCTTCCGGGGCCGGGGGCTGGCCAAGCTCGCCAAGAACGACTCGCTGCACCGGGCCCGGGCGGCCGGGTGCACGGAGGCCTTCACCGGGAACGACACCGGCAACGAGCCGATGCTCGCCATCAACAAGTGGTTCGGGTTCGAGGTCTGCGCGACGGAGGTGCGGTATGTCCGCGAACTCGGCTGAACCGGTCCGCCGGGTGGTAGTCGTGCTCGTCAAGGCGGGCCGTACGAAGATCCGTTACGGGAGCGAGCTGCTGGACGACGACGGCACCCGCATCGCGGTCCGCGCCGGCTGGGCGGGCGGGGCCGTCCGCGACTTCGGCTTCGTGCGCTTCGAACCGGGTGACGTCTTCACCGAGTACTACTGGCGCGACCGGTGGTATTCGGTGAAGGAGGTCCGGGCCGGCACGGGCGCGCTGAAGGGCTGGTACTGCGACGTCACCCGCCCCGCGGTGCGCACGGGCGCGGAGCTGGTCGTGGAGGACCTCGACCTCGACCTGTGGTGCTCCGCGGACGGCACGGACGTACGGCGCCTCGACGAGGACGAGTTCGCCGAGAGCGGCCTGACGGACCGGGACCCGGCCGCCGCCGCCGCGGCCGTGGCCGCCTTGGACGAACTGGAGCGCCTGGCCCGCGGCGAGGGCCTCACGACGCTGCTCACATGACGCCGACGCTGCTCACGCGACGCCGATGCTGCTCACGCAGCGTTCCCCTCACCCGGCAGCACGACCACCGCGTACCGCTCGTCGTCCACCTGTCCGCCCCACAGCGACGGGTCGTCCGACAGCCGCTCCACGCGCACCCGGCCGCCGAGCGGGAGGAGGAGGGCGGCGAGCCGGTCCGCGGGTATACCCACGGGGGCGACCGCGCCCCACACGCCCTCGACCAGCACCAGCCGCCCCGACGGACGCAGCAGTTCACGCCAGTGCCGCAGCGCGCGGGCGGGGTCGGGCAGCGTCCACAGCACATGCCGCACGAGGACGGCGTCGTAGCGCCGCTCCCCCACCGGCGGTGCCACCGCGTCACCGAGGAGGAACACGGCGTCACGTCCGGCGAGTTTGGCCCTGGCCCGCTCCACCATGGCCGCGGACCGGTCGACGCCGGTGACGCGATGTCCCAGTTCGGCGGCGAGGAGTGACAGGCTGCCCGTGCCGCAGCCCAGGTCGAGGACGTCACCCGGCCGGGACGGCAGCCAGGAGCGCAGCCGCTCCGCCCAGGCGCTGCGCACGTCCGGGGCGCGCAGACCGTGGTCCGGTTCGTCGTCGAAGACGGCGGCCCGGGCGTCCCAGTCGATGCGAGGCGGAGTCGGAGCGTCACTGGCGTTCGTCATACGGCCAAGAGTGACACCCGCCACTGACGATCGATTCGTGACAGCCGCCACTGACAGGGATGTGTCGATGAGGAAGTCTCGGGAAATGGGTCTACCTCCGTGGAAAAGCGGAACCCGGTGGACCCCAGAGGAGGCAGCCATGCGCCGTGTGACCGTGCAGAAGCCCCTGAAGAAGACCGACGCGCGCCGGCTCCGCGAAGAGGCCGAGGCGTCCTCCTCCGGCCGTCCGGAGGTCCGCAAGGACATCGCCCGCACCTGGTGGCCGGATGGCTGAGCGTCCGTACGACCGGTGTCGGCCGGTATCAGTCCAGCCGCTTGCGGTAGTGGATGCGGTCGTACGGCCCGTCCACACGGCGCTCGACCGGCTCGTAGCCGTACTTCGGATAGATCTTCTGGTTCTCCCACATCATCGCGTTCGTGTAGAGCCTGACTTCGGGCAGGCCGAGGGCGCGCGCGTGTGCGTCGACGAAGCCCAGCAGCCGTCTCCCCACGCCCCTGCCGTGCGCGTCGGGGTGGACGGCGATGCTGTCCAGGAACAGATGGTCCGCGCACGCCTCGACCACGACGAGGCCCACCACCGGGTCACCGGTGACGAAGACCCTTCCCCGCGCCACGTTCGCCCCGTGGTCCGCCTCCATGGGCGCGGGCACCACACCGATGCGCGCGATGTAGTGGTGGTACGCCGCGTCGGTGACCGCCTTCACCGCGGGCACGTCGACGGCGCCGGCCGGCCTGATCCCGTTGCTCTCCATGGCCTGAACGGTAGCTACCTGAGCGCAGCCTGAGCACTCCCTTAAAGGGACCATAAGGATCTCCCCCACCCGCCCTCAGCAGGCGATTTCACGGTTTCTCGGGGCTAGCTTGCTGATCACCCCCCACGGGTTCCGGCCCATGCAATCCAGTGACCGTTCCAAGGAGTCTCCCCATGCCCGCACCCCGCAGGGTCGCCGCCGTCGCCGCCGTCGGTATCGCCCCGCTCGCCCTGACCGCGCTGTCCGCCGCCCCGGCGTCCGCGCACGGTTCGCTGGGCGACCCGGTCAGCCGGGTCTCGCAGTGTTACGCCGAGGGCCCGGAGAGCCCGACGTCCGACGCCTGCAAGGCGGCGGTCGCGGCCGGCGGGGCCCAGGCGCTGTACGACTGGAACGGCATCCGCATCGGCAACGCGGCCGGGAAGCACCGGGAGTTGATCCCGGACGGCAAGCTGTGCAGCGCCAACGACGAGCAGTTCAAGGGCATGGACCTGGCGCGTGCCGACTGGCCCGCGACGAGCGTGAGCAGCGGCCCGCACACCTTCAAGTACCGCGTGACCGCCCCGCACAGGGGCACCTTCAACGTGTACATCACCAAGCCCGGTTACGACCCGGCCCAGCCGCTGGCCTGGGACGACCTGGATCTGGCCAACCCGGTGGCGACGGCCACCGACCCGGCGGCCTCGGGCGGCTTCTACACCTTCTCCGGCAAGCTGCCCGAGCGCAGCGGCAAGCACCTGCTGTACGCGGTCTGGCAGCGCTCGGACAGCCCCGAGGCGTTCTACTCCTGCTCGGACATCACCTTCGGCGGCGCCAGCGGCGGCAGTGGCGGCACCGGCGAGGCCCCGGACACGGCGGGCGGCCCGGCCCCCGCGCCGACGGCCTCCGCGCCGTCCGAGGAGCAGATCGAGGCCGGCAACGACAAGTCGGGCATCGAGAACCACGGCCACGGCGACCACGACGCCGAGACCACGGCGGACCCGGCCACGGGTGCGCCCGCCGACGGCACGGACCCCGGGGCCGGAAACAAGAACGAGAACGAGAGCGGGCAGGGAAGCGGGAACGGCTCGGCTCCCGCCGCGGACGCCGGCGCCGATCAGCCGAAGGCCGCCGGCGCCGGCGCCGGCCAGGACCTCGCCGAGACCGGCGGCGACAGCAGCACGCCGTACATCGCCGTCGGCGGCGCCGCCGCCCTGGCGCTGGGCGCCGCGGCACTGTTCGCGTCGGTCCGGCGCCGCGCGGCGGGCGCCGGGCGGCACGGACGCTGACGCCCTGCGGACTCGGGGCCTGTCCGGCGGCTCAGGCCGGGCAGGCCCCGCGGCGTCCCGCCGGAGGGCTCACTCGAAGGCGGACGCGCAGGTGGTGGGCCGGGCGTGCGCGGGATCGAGGGCGCCCGCCACCGCGTGGAAGGCGATCCGGTCGAACAGCCCGATCGCCAGGTGCTCGGACAGATCGACCGGGCACAGGTCCTGGAGCAGGACGTTGCGGACGCCGGGGCCGCTCAGGAACTGGCTGCGGTACGGCGTGACCACCTGGTCGTACTTGGTGGCGAGGACGGTGTAGCGGACGCCGGGCACGGTGCCGCCGCCCTCGTTGAGCTTGGTGAGGAAGGCGGAGCCGGCGACCTGGTCGGCCAGGGCGGGGGTGTGCTCGTTCAGCAGGTCCTCGACGCCGGGGAAGTACGGCAGCAGTCGGGTGAGCCCGGACAGGGTGGTGCCGTGGTTGCTGGGCGCGATGCCGACCAGGGCGTTCACCTTGGCGGCCCCGCCGAGGAACTTGACGTAGTAGCGGGGCATCATGCCGCCCTGCGAGTGGCCGACGATGTCGGTCTCGGCGGCGCCGGTGGCGGCGAGCACCTTGTCGACGAAGGCGGAGAGCTGCTCGGCCGACCTGTCGACGGGGCCGAGTCCGTGGAAGAACGGGACGCCGGGCAGTTGCCCGTAGTCGAGGGAGAAGACGCAGTAGCCGCGGTCCTTCAGGTAGGGCGCGAGGCCCAGCCAGTTGTCGACGGAGTTCCCGAAGGTGCCGTGGACGAGGACGACGGGGCGGGGGTGGGCGGCGGAGGGCTTGCAGTCGTAGTCGTTCCAGCCGGCGCCGGGAGCGGCGGAGGCCTGGGCGGTGGCGGTGGGGACCAGGGTGACCGCGGCGGTCAGCAGCAGCGCGGCCAGGGGTCTGAACACTCGTCGCCAGGGCAGCATCGTGTGATCTCCTTGCGGATCGAGGGAGGTGCGACGGCTCTACGCCCTGTGATCCGGATCACGAGGATGCTGTTCACTCGTCAAGTTACGAGCGAGTAGTCCAAGTGTGAAGTTACGTGCCGGCAAAAACTCTCAGCGACAA
Organism: Streptomyces hamibioticus; assembly: GCF_047946815.1. Taxonomy (NCBI): domain Bacteria; kingdom Bacillati; phylum Actinomycetota; class Actinomycetes; order Kitasatosporales; family Streptomycetaceae; genus Streptomyces; species Streptomyces hamibioticus. The sequence continues at coordinate 6,028,489 of NZ_JBKKQY010000001.1, read as the reverse complement.
CCGGCAGCGCTTGTGCGGCATGTGATAAAGGCTCACCAGGCGGGCCGCACAGGCCCGTTGGGCGCGATCCGCAGCAAGGAGGCGCTCAGCGCGCGGACCCGCTCCTCGCCCAGCACCTCGGCCCACGCCCGCACGGCCTCCGCCGCCGCCTCCTCGGCGGCCCGCGTACAGGCCCGCCCGCGCTCGGTCAGCACGATCAGCCGGGCCCGCGCGTCCCCGGGATGCGCCCGGCGTTCGGCGTACCCCTTGCGCACCAGTTCGTCGACGAGCTGACTGGCCGCCTGCTTGGTCACGCCGAGATGCCCGGCGAGATCGGTGACCGTCGCACCGCCCGGGGCGATCCGGACGAAGGCGAATCCGTGCACGGGGCGCAGCCCCTCGAAGCCCCGGGCGACGACGCCCTCGTGGATGCGCTGGGTGAGCTCGCCGGCGACGGCGAGCAGGGTCGCGGACAGGGCCATGGCCTCGGAGTTCTGCACGGAGGCATTGAAACACCCTTGACCTGTTGGTCAAGTAGCCTGACCATATGGTCAAGCTACTTGACTACAACTCTCCGGGAGCCCCCGCATGCCCGTCGTCCGACCGTCCGACGCCGTCACCCACGAGATCCACGGCGCCCGCTTCCTCTCGTACGCCGCTCCCCGCACCGGCAGCCGGGAGCTGGCCGCGTGGCGGGGTGAGATCCCCGCGGGGACCAGGGCGCCCGCCCACACCGTCAGCCGGGAGGAGATCCTGCATCTGCTCGACGGCGAGCTGCTGATCACCCTCGACGGCCGCACCGAGCACGTCACCGCGGGCGACACGGTGATCGTCGGCTCCGGCGCGACCCTCGCCGTCGAGAACCCCGCCGACCGCACCGCCGTCACCTGGGTCACCACGTCCGTCGGCCTGGAGGCGGAGCTGGCCGACGGCACCCGGCTCACTCCCCCGTGGGCCAACTGAGAGTCACCCCCCGTGGGCCGGCCACGACTCGTCCCACGGGGGCTTCACGCCGCCAGCGACCCGGGCATCACCGCCCTCGGGCCGAACTTCGCCCGCGCGCGGTCCGCGACCTCCTCGATACGGCGGGTCTTCTCGTCCACGGGGTCGAAGGTGAGCTGGTGGGAGGCCTGCTCGGCGGCGGCGAGCCCCTCGGCGCGCAGGGCGAGCGAGCGGACCCGGGCACGCTGGAGGCCGAGCGCCTCGTACATGCCGTACGCGGCCCGGGTGAGCGCCGCCGAGTGGGCGGTCGGTTCCGGGAGGGTGCGCGTACGGGTCGTGGCGGAGCGGTCGGCGTAGCGGACGGTGAGGGTGAGGGTGCGGCAGATCTTGTCCACGGCGCGCAGCCGGGCGCCCAGTTCCTCGGCGGCCGACAGCAGGGCGCGGCGGTGGCGGTCGGGGTCCAGTTCGTCGCGGGTGAAGGGGCGTTCGGTGGCGAGGGACCTGGAGACGCCGTTGGGCACCACCCGGCCCCGGTCGACGCCGTTCGCCTTCTCGTGCAGCTCGCGGCCCGCCTTCGCGCCGACCAGGCGCTGGAGCGTGGACAGCGGGGCGGCGGCGACCCGGCCGAGGGTGTCCAGGCCGTACTCGCACAGGGTGCGGGCGGTGGCGGTGCCGACGCCGGGCAGCGCGGCCACCGGCTTGCCGGCGAGGAATTCCCGCACCGCGTCCTCCGGCACCGCGCGGGTCAGCCCCGGCCGGGCCTCCTGGAGCGCCACGCGGGCCAGCATCGGGCCCGGCCCGGCGCCGATCGCGCAGTCGACGCCGTGCAGCGCGAGGGCGCGGACCCGGATCACCGAGGCCAGCTCCACGGCGCTGCGCCCGAAGTACCGCTCGGCGCCCCGCAGATCGGCCAGCGCGCCGTCCGGCGGCAGGGCCTCGACGACCGGCGTGAACTCCTCCAGCAACCCGAGCAGCCCCGGCAGGGCCGCCTCGTACATCGGCGGCAGCTGGAAACGTACGCAGAGAATGGTCATCCCGCACTCCCCGGACTCTGGTGCCACAACTTCCTTCCCGCCGCGGGCCCTTCGCCCGCGGGGCGCAGATCGGCCCAGGGGTGCATCTCGTACCCCGTGGGCAGGCGGATCGTCCGCTGCTCCGCCGGGTCCCGGCCCGCGGAGCCCGCCGGGGCCGGCCGCCCGTCCGAACCGGCGAGCCGCCGACGGGCCGCGCCGTCCTCGGGGGCGTCGCCCCGGGAGCCGCCGGTTCCGGCCAGCCGGGCCGCGACGCCCTCCAGCCCCTCCTCCCGGCGCACCTCCAGCAGCTCCGCGAGGTTCCAGGCGGCGGCGCCCACCACGCTGAGGCTGCGCGGGCCGCGGCGCTGCACCACCCCACGCACCAGCAGCAGCCAGGAGTGGAAGACGGTGTGGGCGCAGGCGTCGTGGGAATCGTCGAAGAAGGCGAGGTCGACCAGGCCGGTGCCGTCGTCCAGGGTGGAGAAGATGACCCGCCGGCCGGACCGGATCGGCGGCGTCTGGGTGGCCGCCTTGGCGCCCGCGACCAGGACCGTCTCGCCGTGCCGCACCGAGCGCAGCCGGCGTGCCGAGACCACGCCCAGCTCGTCGAGGAACCTGCGGTGGTCGTCCATCAGATTGCGCGAGGCGTCCATGGACAGCACGCCCAGCTCGGCGCTGAGCTTCTCCGCGGAGCTGAGGTCGGGCAGCCCGGCGGGGGCCGTCTTCCGCCCGCCGGACAGGGGGAGCTGGTCGCCGCGCCCACCGCGGGCGCCCCGGTGCAGCTCGGTCAGGTGCAGTTGCAGGTCGCGGCGGTTGGCGCCGAACGCGTCCAGCGCGCCGACCTGGGCGAGCCGGCCAGCCAGCGGCCTGCTGGGCCGGGCCCGTTCCCAGAAGTCGAGCAGGGAGGCGTAGGGCTGCCCCTCGGCGATCCGCGCCGCCTCGGCCTCGCTGATGCCGTGCACGTCCGAGAGGGCCAGCCGGAGACCCCACGCCGGCGGCCGGCGCGACCCCGATTCAGACACCAGTTCGATCCTGTGTGCGACCCCCGACTTGTTCACGTCCAGCGGCAGGATCGGCACCCCGCGCCGCCGCGCGTCCGCCAGCAGCAGCCGCTTGGGGTACATCCCGGGGTCGTGGGTGAGCAACCCCGCGTAGAAGGCGGCCGGGTGATGGGCCTTCAGCCACGCCGACTGGTACGTCGGGACGGCGAAGGCGACCGCGTGCGCCTTGCAGAAGCCGTAACTGCCGAAGGCCTCGACGATCTCCCAGGTCCGCTGAATCGTCTCCGCGTCGTACCCGTTCGCCGTCGCGTGCTGGGCGAACCACACCTTGATCCGCCCCTGCGACTCCGGGTCGGACAGCCCGCGCCGCACCCGGTCGGCCTCGCCGCGCCCGCAGCCGGTCATGATGTCGACGATGTCAATGATCTGCTCGTGGAAGACGACGACCCCGTAGGTGCCCCGCAGCGGCTCTTCCAGGTCGGGGTGGGGAAAGCGCACCGGCGCCCGTCCGTGCCGGGCCTCGATGAAGGGCCGCACCATGTCGGCGGCGACCGGCCCGGGGCGGAAGAGGGAGATGTCGACCACGAGGTCGTGGAAGGTGCTCGGCTGGAGCCGGCCGACCAGGTCCCGCTGGCCCGGCGACTCGATCTGGAAGCAGCCCAGCGTCTCGGTGGAGCGGATCAGCCCGTACGTCGCCGGGTCGCCGTCCGGCACCGCGTCCAGGTCGATCCGCTCCCCCGTCGCCCGCTCCACCTCGGCGACCGCGTGCGCCATCGCCGACTGCATCCGCACGCCCAGCACGTCCAGCTTGAGCAGCCCGAGGTCCTCGACGTCGTCCTTGTCGAACTGCGCCATCGGCAGCCCCTCGCCGCTGGTCGGCACGACCGGCGTACGGGAGAGCAGGGAGGCGTCGGACAGCAGGACGCCGCAGGGGTGCATGGCGACCCCGCGCGGGAGGGCGTCGAGCGCCTCGACCAGCTCCCACAGCTTTCCGTACCGCTCCCGCTCCCCGGCCAGCTCCTTCAGCTCGGGCAGCTCGTCCAGGGCCGCGCGGGCGTCGCGGGCGCGGATGTGCGGGAAGGACTTGGCGATCCGGTCGATGTCGGCCGGGTCCATGGACAGCGCGGCGCCGACGTCGCGGATCGCGTGGCGCACCCGGTACGTCTCCGGCATCGCGACCGTCGCCACCCGCTCGGCGCCGAACCGGTCGATGATCGCGCGGTAGACCTCCAGGCGGCGCGCGGACTCCACGTCGATGTCGATGTCGGGCAGCACGACCCGCTCCTTGGACAGGAACCGCTCCATCAGCAGCCCGTGTTGGACCGGATCGGCGTGCGCGATGCCGAGGAGGTGGTTGACGAGGGAACCGGCGCCGGAGCCGCGGGCGGCCACCCGGATGCCCATGCGCCGCACGTCGTCCACGACCTGGGCGACGGTGAGGAAGTAGGAGGCGAAGCCGTGGTGGGCGATGATGTCCAGCTCGTGGTGGGCCCGTTCCCAGTACGCGCGCCGCCGGTCGTACCCGCGCAGCACCATGCCCGCCGCCACCCGGGAGGCGAGCGCCCGCTGGGCGGTGCGCCGGCCGGCGCCCACCAGGTGCGGCTCGGGGAAGTGGACGGTACCGATGCCGAGGTCGTCCTCGGGGTCGACCAGGCATTCGGCGGCCGTCGCCCGCGTCTGCTCCAGCAGGCGGTGCGCCGCGTCGCGCCGGAAGCCCGCGGCCTCCACGATCCGCTCGGCGGCGTCCTCCATCGCGCCGGCGCCCTTCAGCCAGGCCTCCCCGGAGTCCAGCTCCTTGCTCGCGCCGATCGGGACCAGGCGGCGCGCGGCGTCCAGCACGTCGGCGACCGGGCCCTGACCGGGGTCGGCGTACCGGACGGCGTTGGTCAGCACGGGCCGCACACCCTGCTCGGCGGCGAAGCCGACGGTCCGGGCGGCCAGCCGCAGCGAGCCGGGACCGGTGCCCGTGCGGCCGTGCCAGACGGCCTCCAGGCGCAGGGCGTCGCCGTAGACCTCCCGCCAGGGGGCGAGGAGCTTCGCCGCGCGGTCGGGGCGGCCCGCGGCGAGGGCGCGGCCGACGTCGGAGCCGGGGCCGAGCAGGACGGTCAGGCCGTCGGCGACGGGGACTCCCCCGTCCGGGCGGGTCCGGGAATGGGGGGTGTCCGGGTGGACCCGGGGGTGGGCGGGGTCCGGGTGGGCCCAGGGGTGGGCGAGGTCGGCCCAGGGCAGCAGCGGGGTGTCCGCCGCGGTCCGCGCGTCGGCGTGCGCGGCGGACACCAGCCGGCACAGCTCGGCCCAGCCGCGGGCACCGTCGCGGGCGAGGAAGGTGACGCGCTGCGCCGACTCGTCGACGAAGGCGCCGCCGCGCACGGGGGCGCGGCGCCGGTCCCGTCGTACGGACGTCTCCGAGCGCTCGGGTCCGGACGCGGGCGGCGCCACCGCCAGCTCCGCGCCGAACAGCGGGCGGACGCCCGCCTTCGCGCAGGCCTTGGCGAAGCGGACCGCGCCCGCGAGGGTGTCGCGGTCGGTGAGGGCGAGGGCGTCCATGCCCCGCTCCGCGGCGCGCTCGGCCAGCCGCTCCGGGTGGGAGGCCCCGTACCGCAGGGAGAAGCCGGAGACGGTGTGCAGATGCGTGAAACCCGGCACACGCACCTCCCGCACTCGTGAGCTCCCGACGTCAGGCCGACGCTCTTTCGAACGTCTGTTCCCAGCTACCTCACCCCCACCATAGACCAATTTTCGAAAGCGTGTGCGACATCCGTTCGGCCCCACCCCACCTGCGCAAACGCCCGGCGCCCAGGACCGTGGGGGCATGACACAGACCACCCCCGCCGGACCTCCGCGCAGCCCCCGCGGCTCGTTCCTCGGTGAGGTGAAAGACGCCGTCACCCCACGGGCCACGCTGCTGGTGCTCGGTGTGATCGCGCTCCAGCTGCTGTTCATCGCCTCCTACGTCGGAGCGCTGCACGACCCGAAGCCCAAGGACGTGCCCTTCGGGGTCGTCGCACCCCCGGCCGCGACCGGGCAGACGGTGGCCCGGCTGGAGCGGCTGCCCGGCTCACCGCTGGACCCGCGCGCGGTCGCCGACGAGGCGACCGCCCGGCAACAGATCATGGACCGCGAGATCGACGGCGCCCTGGTCGTGAACCCGGGCGGCGGCAGGGACACGCTCCTGGTCGCCTCCGGCGGCGGCACCGTCCTCGCCTCCACCCTGGAGAGCCTCGTCACCCGCCTGGAGCAGGCCGAGGGACGCACGCTGCGGACGGTCGACGTGGCCCCGGCCTCGCCGCAGGACTTCGACGGGCTGTCGTCCTTCTACCTCGTCGTCGGCTGGTGCGTCGGCGGCTACCTGTGCGCCTCGATCCTGGCGATCAGCACCGGGGCCCGGCCCGCCAATCCGCGCCGCGCGTCGATCCGGCTGATCGCGATGGCGCTGGTGTCGGTCGTCGGCGGCCTCGGCGGCGCGGTGATCATCGGGCCGATCCTGGGCGCCCTGCCCGGCAGCGTGGCGGCGCTGTGGGGGCTCGGCGCGCTGACCACCTTCGCGGTCGGCGCCGCCACGCTCGCGCTCCAGGGCGTCTTCGGGGTCGTCGGCATCGGGCTGGCGATCCTGCTCGTGGTGATCGCGGGCAACCCGAGCGCGGGCGGCGCCTTCCCGCTGCCGATGCTGCCGCCGTTCTGGGAGGCGATCGGCCCGGCGCTGCCGCCGGGCGCGGGCACCTGGGCGGCACGCTCGATCGCGTACTTCGAGGGCAACGCCCTGACCGGCCCGCTGCTGGTGCTGTCGGCGTGGGCGGCGGGCGGCGTCCTGGTCACGATGCTGGCGGCGGGGCTGCGCCGCCGACGGCAGGACGAGGAGCTGCCCACCCAGGTGGCCTGACACGCGGAAGTCCCGCCCTCGCGCGCGGGGCGGGACTTCACGTGGTGCGTGGGGGGATCAGCCGATCTGCGTCCCGGTGGCCGACAGGGCCTCCGTCACCGACTGGAAGAAGGTCTCCCCGCCGGAGGTGCAGTCGCCGCTGCCGCCGGAGGTGAGGCCGACCGCCTTGTCGCCCGAGAAGAGCGCGCCGCCGCTGTCACCGGGCTCGGCGCAGACGTCGGTCTGGATCAGGCCGTCGACGATGTCGCCGTTGCCGTAGTTCACGGTGGCGTCCAGGCCGGTGACCTTGCCGGAGTGCACCTGGGTGGTGGAGCCGCTGCGGGTCACCTCCATGCCGACGGCGGCCTCGGCCGCGCCCGAGATGGCCTGCGTGGAGCCGTTGTAGAGGTTGACCTCGCTCGGGTGGGCCACGTCGGCGGTGTACTTCACCAGGCCGTAGTCGTCGCCCGGGAAGCTGGAGGCCGCGTTCTCGCCGATCGCGCTGCCGGAGGAGTCCGACCAGGTGGAGATGCCCTCCGTGCAGTGCCCGGCGGTGAGGAAGTGCGGCTCGCCGCCCTTGGTCACGTTGAAGCCGAGCGAGCAGCGCCCGCCGTTGCCCGTGATGGCGTCGCCGCCCGCGATGAAGGGCTTGTACTCGCCCTCGGTGCGCTTCAGTTCCGCCTTGGCGCCCAGGCCCTCGACCACCTTGGTGAGCTTGGCCCACTCGGCCTTCGACACCGTGCGGTCCGCGGTGACGACGACCTTGTTGGCGGTCGGGTCGGTGACCCAGGAGGTGCCCGGGATGGTCGCGTCCTGCTTGAGGGTGGTGCGCGCGCTCCTCAGCTCGGCGAGCGAGTTCTCGACGACTCTCGCCTTGGCGCCGGCCTCCTCGACGGCCTGCGCGGCGGCCTCGTCGAGCACGTTCACCACGAGACTCTTGGCCTCGGCGTCGTAGTACGCGCCCGCCGTGCCGGCGCCCAGGTCCTCGACGAGGGCGGAAGCGAGCTCTCCGGCCGCCGCGACCGACAGGGTCCGGGGCGCGGGGGTCGTGGGCTCGCTGGCGTTCGCACTCTGGAAGGTGACTCCCGCGGCGACCAGTGCGGTGATGCCCGCACCTGCCACGGCTGCCCGCCGCTTGGGTATGCGTCGGTGCTTCAACTCACGTCCTCCTGTGGGGGGTCGGTCCGGGAGGCTGTGGGGGCCTCGGGGACCGGAAGGCTGGTTGACGAGCGTTTACTCTCCTTAACCCGCCAGTAGCACACAAGGCCGACTTGAAGACGTGCGCACGACAACTCCAAGGCGCGCACACCGCCTTCACCATTCACCCGGCACTCCTGCCCCGCAGTCGCGAGCGCGCTCGTACCCCAGGCGCAAACGCCGCACCCGCACAGAAGGGAGCCCCCGCACGGTGGTTGCGTGCGGGGGCGGAGGTGGTGCTGCCGGCCGCGTCCGGCGTCCGGCCGGGCGGACGCCTAGTAGACGCTGACGCCGTAGGCGCTCAGGGCCTCGGTGACGGGCTGGAAGAAGGTCGTGCCGCCGGTGCGGCAGTTGCCGCTGCCGCCGGAGGTCAGACCGTAGGCGGTGCCGTTGCTGCCGTAGAGCGGGCCGCCGGAGTCGCCGGGCTCGGCACAGACGTTGGTCTGGATCATGCCGTAGACGACATCGCCGCCGCCGTAGTTGACGGTGGCGTTGAGGGCGGTGACCCGGCCGCTGTGGGTGCCGGTGGTCGAGCCGTCGCGGATGACGGTGGTGCCCACGCTCGGCGTGGCCGCGCGCGTGATGTCCACGCCGTTGGCGGTGCCGGGCTTGCTGATGGACGAGTTGGTGTACCGGACGATGCCGTAGTCGTTGCCCGGGAAGCTGGACCCGGAGGTCGAGCCGAGGACCGTGGTACGGCCGGAGTTGGCGTACCAGGTGCCCGCGCCGTCGGTGCAGTGGCCGGCGGTCAGGAAGTACTGGGTGCCGTTGCTGCTGCGGACGTTGAAGCCGAGGGAGCAGCGCCAGCTGCTCGCGTAGATGGCGTCACCGCCCTGGATCAGCTTGGTGAACTTGCCGGGGGTGCGCTTGATGGTGAGCGCGTCGGCGTTGTTGCCGGCCTGCTTCTTGATCTTGGCGATCTCGGCCTGGGAGACGGTGCTGTCGACGGTGACCAGCACCCGGCCGGACTTGCTGTCGACGGCCCAGGCGGTGCCCGGGACGTCGGCCTTCAGCACCGCGCCGCTCGCGCTCTTGAGTTCGGCGGAGCTGAAGGTGGCGGGAGTGTCGGACGCGTTCGCGTTGGGGACCGCGATCGCGGCGGCGGCCACGAGGCCGGCGGATACGGCGGTCAGCCGAGTCCGTCTCGAGATGCCGCTGCGGGGGGTGGTGCGCTTGATCCTCACTTTTCGTTCCTCCACAGGGGAAGTCGGGGGCCCTTTCGTGGGGTTGCGGGCCCGTGAGGCGCAGCCAGGCAAACACCGGGTGTCCGGATTTCGTACACGCCGTGCCCCTGACAAGCGCTGAGGGGGAGTATTCGGCCGAACGGACGGTCGGCGCAAGGGTGCCTTTCGGCCGTCAAGCTTTGAACGATCTGTGGGGGTTCGGCCGGACGTCGCGCGGCAGACGCCGCTTTCGCAGCAGGCCCCTGGAGCAGCTTCCGCTCCCCCGCCGCGACGGCGACGTCCAGCGTGTTCCCCGGGGGCGGGAAGGGACAGACGAAGTGGTCGGCGAACGCGCACGGCGGCAGCAGCGCGCGGTTGAAATCGACCGTCGTACGGCCGTCGGCGTCCGGCGCGGCCGGGCGCAGGAACCGGAAGCCGTAACTGCCGTCGCCGCTGGTGGCGTCGGCGAACACGGCCCACAGCGAGCCGTCCTCCTCGACCGTCACCTGGAGCGTCAGCTCCCGCCCGGCCAGAGTGAAGGCCGGCTCACCGCCCAGCCCGAGCCCGCGCTCGCGCCCGTCGGCGCTGGGCACCCGCACCTCACGCCGCCCGGCGTCGTACGGGGTGAAGCGCCCCGGCACCGACCAGCGCGGATCGTACGGCGTGGCCTCGATGCCGCGGAACGTCCGCCGGGCCTCGGCGGCGGGGTCGAAGTCGCGCACGCCCCAGACACCCTCCCGGACCAGCACGACCAGACGCCGTTCGCCGTACTCCCCCGCTCCCGGCGTCGCTCGGGTGGAGGGACCCCGACCCGGGCCGCGCTCGCCGGTCCCGGGTCGGCCGCGAGCCGCACCGCACCGTCGAGGGGGCGTCCGTCGACCGTCAGCCCGTCCGCCGCGGCGGCCGTGAGCAGTACCGCGTCACCGTCCGCACGCCAGTTCCCGGGGATGTCCGGAAGTCGACCGTCCGGATTGTCCTCCGGCCAGTGGGTGCCGGTCAGCGCGAGCGGCCCGTAGGGCGCCGACACCGTGGCGACGCGCTGCTCGTGCCATCGCCGCCAGGAGCCGGATGCGCCGGCCGCGTCGTCCGTCGTCGTCATGGGGCCACCCTTCCACGGTCCGGCGGCAGCGGGGTGCCGGGACCGGTCTGAGTCCCCGTCAACACCGATACGCGAACGCTGAGCTGCGGCATCGTCTCGGCCCGCCCGTTCACCCGGACGCCCCGCACATCACCCGTACGCCGAGAAGAATCATATTTCACTCACAGTCAGCAGCCGTTTGGGAAACGACCCTTGGGACACACGGACTCTCGACGGATTCGCTGTGCACCAGTACCGTCACAAACCCCCCGCGCGGCGTCTATCCACTTGGCGCGACGTCCGCATCATGGATGACCATAGGGATGCGGAAAGAACGAAAGACCGCTGTGAGAGGAGGCGTCCATGGGATCGGTACGCAAGGCGAGTGCGTGGCTCGGCCTCGTCGACGACAACGAAGACGAGCGCTACTACGACGACGACTACTCCGAGGGCACCGGCTCCGGGGACGCCTGGGTCACGGACCCGCGGGTGAAGGTGGCCGCGGACGTCGCCGAGGAGAGAGGCCGTCGCATCGGCACGGTCACCCCGGACAGTTTCCGGGACGCGCGTGCCATCGGCGAGCTGTTCCGGGACGGGGTCCCGGTCATCATGAACCTCACGGCCATGGAGCCCGCCGACGCCAAGCGCGTGGTGGACTTCGCGGCCGGACTGATCTTCGGTCTGCGCGGTTCGATCGAGCGCGTGTCCAACCGCGTGTTCCTGCTGAGCCCGTCCGACACCCAGATCATCAGCGGCGAGCCGGCCGCGCACCGCTCGGACGGCTTCTTCAACCAGAGCTGAGGCAGGGCCGCGCGACCGCCGGCCCTGCCCCTCGTCCCTCTTCCGGCCTCTTCCGGCCTCATCCCGCCTCTTCCGGCCTTCCGGCCTTCCGGGCCTTCTTCCGGCCTCTTCTGGTCTCTTCTGGTCTTCTCCCGGTCCTCTTCCGACCGTCTTCCAGTCCGCTTTCGCGGCTTACCGGAAGGCGTCGATTCCGGTGAGCGCCTTGCCCAGCACGAGCTGGTGCATCTCGACGGTGCCCTCGTAGGTGAGCACCGATTCCAGGTTCGTCGCGTGCCGCATCACGGGGTATTCGAGGGAGATCCCGTTGGCCCCGAGAATGGTCCGGGCCGTACGGCAGATCCCGATCGCCTCCCGTACGTTGTTGAGCTTGCCGAAGCTGACCTGCTCGGGACGCAGGCGGCCGGCGTCCATACGCCGCCCGAGGTGATGGGCGAGCAGAATCCCCTTGTGCAGTTCGACCGCCATGTCGGCGAGCTTGGCCTGCGTCAGCTGGAATCCGCCGATGGGCCGCCCGAACTGCTCCCGCGACTTCGCGTACTCCACGGCCGCGTCGAAACAGCTCCGAGCAGCCCCCATGGCACCCCAGACGATCCCGTACCGCGCGTGCGAGAGGCAGCTGAGCGGACCGCGCAGCCCGGTGACCTCCGGCAGGACGGCGTCGGCGGGCAGTCGTACGTCGTCGAGGACCAGCTCGCTGGTGACACTGGCCCGCAGGGACCACTTGTGCTTGATCTCGGGTGCGGAGAAGCCGGCCGTGTCGGTCGGTACGACGAATCCGCGGATGCCGTCATCGGTCTGCGCCCACACGACGGCGACGCCGGCCACCGACCCGTTGGTGATCCACATCTTGCGCCCGTTGAGCACCCAGTCGGACCCGTCGCGCTTGGCGTGGGTCCGCATCGAGGCCGGGTCGGAGCCGTGGTCGGGCTCGGTGAGCCCGAAGCAGCCGATGACCTCACCGGCGGCCATACGGGGGAGCCAGGTCTGCTTCTGCTCCTCGCTCCCGAAGCGGTGGACGGCGTACATGGCGAGGGAGCCCTGGACGGAGACGAGGGAGCGGATGCCGGAGTCGGCGGCCTCCAGCTCCAGGCAGGCGAGGCCGTACTGCACGGCGCTGGCGCCGGCGCAGCCATAACCGTCGAGCGACATGCCCAGCGCCCCGATCCCGCCCAGCTCGCGCGCGAGCTCGCGGATGCCGGGCAGCTCCCCCTGCTCGTACCACTCGGCCACGTGGGGCAGCACGCGTTCGGCGGCCCAGGAGCGGACGGTGTCCCGGACGGCCAGGTCCTCGGGTTCGAGCAGGTCGTCGAGGCCGAGGGGGTCGGCGGGGTCGAAGGCGGGGGGCTTCGAGGACGAGGCCATGTCATATCCTCCCGGAACTCGTTAACTAGCACCGCTAGCTAAAGCACTCGTGCCGACGTTACGGCGCCGGTACATCCCCCGTCCACTCTCCCTGTGCGTCCCTCGCCCACCCACGCGCCGTCCGCTCACCAGCCAGTAGGGCGGTGAGCCCGATGCCTGACGGGGGCCGCGGCCGCCGGCGAGAGCGCACCCCCACGGGCGACGTTCGGCTGCCGATCGGCGGTGAACGGATGGCGCGTGGGTGGGCGACGCCCCCGCGGTCACACCGATACGCGGGACTCCACCGCGTCCCTGGGCGCCGGCACACTCACCGCCTCGCACTGCATCCCCCGCGGCAACCGCAGCGCCATCACCGCCCCCAGCACCAACAACCCCGCGCTCACCAGCAGCGTCACATGCAGCCCGTGCACGAACGAATCCCGAGCCGCCTCCCGCAGAGCGGCCCCCACCGGCCCGCCGAGCTGCGCAGCGACCTCGTACGCCTCGCCCAGCGAATGCGCCGCCGAGGCCGACGCCGACGCCGGCACCCCGGGAACCCCCGCCAGCCCGGGCGCGTACGCCGCGTTCATCACGCTCCCCAGCAGCGCGATCCCGATCCCGGCCCCGAGCTGGTACGACGTCTCGCCGATCGCCGCCGCCCCGCCCGCCTGCTCCGGCGGCGCCTCGCTCAGCATCGACTCGTACGCCCCGAACAGCGTCGTCTCCAGCCCGAACCCGAGCAGCACGAAACCGGTGAGCAGCAGCGCGCAGTTGTCGTCCCGCCCCATCGCCGTCAGCAGCACCACGGCCCCCGCCGTCAGGCAGAACCCCGCGCACACCATCCGCCGCGGCCCGAACCGCCGGAGCATCCGCGCCCCCGCCAGCCCGGCCGCCATCGCCGCGAAGGTCAGCGGCAGCAGCCGCAGCCCGGTCTCCAGCGGGGACAGCCCCAGCACCAGTTGCAGGTACTGCGCCGCGATCAGCTCCAGACCCACCAGCGCGAGCATCGCCAGCACGATGCACCCGACGGACGTGCTGAACGCGGCCCGCCGGAACATCTGCAGGTCGACCAGCGGATGCCGGCGCCGCCGCTGGCGCCGTACGAACGCCACCAACAGCCCCGCGCCCACCACCAGCGGCACCACCGTCAGCACGCTCGCCACCGGCTCCCCGCCGCCGAGCCGCTTCACCCCCAGCACCATCCCGAAGAGCCCGGCCGCCGCCATCAGCGCGCCGACCACGTCCCAGGGGCCCTGGCCGTCCCCCTTCGACTCGGGCAGCAGCAGCCGTCCCACCGGCAGACTGACCAGCATCAGCGGGATGTTCACCAGGAACACCGAGCCCCACCAGAAGTGCTCCAGCAGGAAGCCGCCCACCAGCGGCCCGACCGCCGCGCCCACCGCCGCCACCGCGCTCCAGACGCCGATGGCGAGCGCCCGCTCCCGCCGGTCCGGGAAGACCTGCCGCAGGATGGACAGCGTCGCGGGCATGATCATCGCGCCGCCGACGCCGAGCAGTGCCCGGGCCACGATGAGGACCTGCGCGCTGTCGGCCACGGCGGCCAGCGCGGACGCGACGCCGAAGAGGGCGTACCCCAGAAGGAGGATCCGTCTGCGGCCCACCCGGTCACCGAGCGTGCCGAACAGGATCAGCAGCGAGGCGCAGACGAGCGGGTAGACGTCGACGATCCAGAGCAGTTCTATCGCGCCGGGCCTGAGGTCCTCGGTGACGGCGGGCACCGCCACGTGCAGCACGGTGGCGTCGACGGCGACCAGCAGCAGGCTGACGCAGAGGACGACGAGCACCACCCAGCGGTTGGCACCGGCCCCGGCCGCCCGACGGCGCAGCCCGACGGCAGCCGTGGTCGTCCCGGACATGTACGTACCTCCCAGATGTCCCCTCGCGTCCGGCGGGGCTGTGCGGGGTGGGGACTCCCCGCGGCTCGCCCGGAGCGGAGCGGTGGTCTCCGGGCCGCGCAGCGCAACGCGAGTGACTCGTCAGCGTACGCGAGTCCGGGCGCCGCTCGCGTGGCGGACCTCTCACCGGTTGCGCGTAACGCATGTGGCGTACGCCACTGCGCTCGTCCGCTGCGCCGGCCCGGCCGACCTGCCGGTTCCGGAGGCCGCCGGTGATCGGGCCCGTGACCGATGCCGATAATCGGGTCCGTGACCGATCTTGACATGCGGGTGACGGCCGATCGCTTCCCGGCCCTGCGCCGGGCCGCCCCGGCGCTCCTGGGCTACACGGCCGTACGCGCCCTGGGCCTGATCGCCCTGGCCCTGTGGAGCGCCGCACGCGACAAGAGCGCGTACACGCTGCTGACCGCCCGCTGGGACGCGCTCTGGTACACGAGGGTGGCCGAGCTGGGCTACGGCTACGAGGTGCGGCTGCCGGGCGGGGACGTGCACTCCAGTCTCGCGTTCTTCCCGCTGCTGCCCGGGCTGGAGTGGCTCGGTGCGGCGGTGTCGCCGCTGTCGTACGCCGACGCCGGCTTCGTGGTCGCCCTGCTCGCCTCGCTCGCCGCGGCCTGGGGGATCTTCGCCGTGGCGGAGCACGCGTACGGCGTCCGGGCGGGCGTCTGCGCCGTGCTGCTGTGGGCCGTCCTGCCGGTCGGGATCGTGCAGTCGATGGCGTACAGCGAGTCGCTGTTCACGGCGCTGGCGGCCTGGTCGCTGTACGCGGTCCTCACCGGCCGCTGGGTGACGGCGGGGACGCTGGCCCTGCTTGCGGGACTGACCCGCCCGGTCGGTCTCGCGGTGGTGGCCGCGGTGTGGGCGGCCGGGACCGCGGCGTTCGTGCGCGACCGCGGCGGGGCCCCGGTCCCCGGCGAGCGCGTGCGGCGCGTCGTCGGCATGCTGCTCGCCCCCCTGGGCGCCGCCGGGTACGTGCTGTGGGTCGGGCACCGCACGGGCCGGGGGCCACTCGGCTACCTCGACGTACAGGCCGGCTGGCGCAACGGGTTCGACGGCGGGTACGCCTTCGCCCGCTTCGTCGCCGGGAAGTTCACGTCGTTCCCGTCCGCCCTGGCGGGGGCGGGCCTGGTCGTCGGCGTCGTGCTGGTGATCCGGCTGTACGTCGCCTGCGTACGGCAGCGCCAGCCGCTCGCGCTGCTGGTGTACGCGGGGGTCGTCACCGCGCTCGCCCTGTGCGCATCGAGCTACTTCGGCTCCAAGCCGCGGCTGCTGCTGCCCGCCTTCCCCCTGTTGCTGCCCCTCGCCGTGGCGCTCGCGCGGCTGCGGACTCCCAGGTCGACGCTGGTGGCGGGCGGTGCGGCGATGGCGTCGGCGATCTACGGGGCGTTCTGGCTGAACGGCTCCGGTCCGCCCTGACCGACCGGGGCCCCCGGTGAGCGGCAGGGAAATTCCGCACCAGTATTCGATGAACGAATTCATAAGGGCCGATAAAACCGCCACCCGGAATGATCAGAATAAATGCAGGTCACTCTCGGCCCGCATTGCGGAATCCCGGGAAATGGTTCCGCCCTGAGAGGAATCCCACATCACATCGTCATCACAAAGCCGTTGATTCGTCCGGGATCGCTCCTCACTCGCTGTAACGTCGATTGGGTGCGTACCGAACGGAACCTCACCCGTCTGGAGCGGGTGTTCGCAAGACTGGACCGGGAACCCGAACGCCCGGTCCTGCTCGATGTGCCGAAGATGAGCCGGCACAGGATTGCGTTGTTCGCCGGCACCCTCGCGTTCTATGTGGCGATCGTGTGGGCCGTGCTGATCACCTCCTGGCTGGTCCGGCTCGACTGGCAGGTCATGTTCTTCCGGCCCTACCAGCAGTGGCCGGAGCTCCACGCCTTCGTGGACTACTACGTGGTGCTGGGCCAGCGCGGCCCCACCGCCGTGATGGTCGCCGCGTGGCTGGGCTGGCGCTCCTGGCGCCAGCACACGCTGCGACCCCTGCTCGCGCTGGCCGTCTCACTGCTGCTGCTGAACGTCACGGTGGGTGCCGCCAAGATCGGCATGGGCCGCCTCGGACCGCACTACGCGACCACGATCGGCTCGAACGAGATGTGGGCCGGCGGCGATATATTTCCGAGCGGTCACACCGCCAACGCCGTGGTGACCTGGGGCATCCTGGCATACCTGGCCTCCACTCCCCGGGCCCGCCGCTGGCTGTCCGCCCTGTCCGCGGTCGTCTCGCTCGGCGTCGGGATGTCCACGGTCTACATCGGTACGCACTGGCTGAGCGACGTGCTCCTCGGCTGGGTCGCGGGCCTGCTGATCCTGCTGGCGCTGCCGTGGTTCGAGCCGCTGATCGCCCGCTCCGAGGCCTGGATCCTGGCCCTGCGCGACCGCTGGTCGGCCCGCCTGCGCCGTCCGGCGCCGGGCAACCGGCCGGTCAGCACCCCGGTGGTGCTCACGCCGCCGCCCTCCGACCCGGCAAAGACCCCGGCGTGCGAGCCGGTCTCGGCGGCCTGCCCCAGGACGCCGGCCTATCTGGCCCCGGGGCCGCACACGACCCGCGCGGAGCGCACGCCGGTCACCCCGGCCGGCAGCCGCCGTCCGCAGCACTCCGACCGCCACCCGCGCAACTCCGCCCCCACCGCCCGGCACGGCACGACCGGCTGACCCGCCGCTCGGCGCGGGACCCGGTACGCACAGCCCGCCCCGCGCACGCCACGACGGCCCCGGCTTCCGTGCGGAAGCCGGGGCCGTCGCCGTGTGCCGGTTCGTGTGCCGGTTCGTGTGGTCCGGACCCTGGTGTCAGCCCTTCCAGGCCCGGACCACGCGGCCGTCCTTCACCTCGAAGTTCAGCCGGCCCACGCGGTACTCCATGGTGATGATCGCTCCCGGCGGCAGGGCCCGCACCGTCGACCAGCCCCGCTCTCGCGCGCGCCGTTCGGCCGCGTCGGAGTCGAGGCCGACGTATGTGTCCGGGCTGTCCTGGGGTTCGGATGAGGGTGTCGGAATCGGCGCCATACCGCCACGCTATGCGCTGCTCCGCGGCCGGGGAAGCCCAGGGGTAACGGCAGGGCGCGGACATCCCTCTCGTCACACTTCTGTCACAGACGCGCGACAGGCGTTTTGCTGGGACTCCGTCACACGGACGGGCGGTTCCGCGCGCCTTCCCCGGCCGTTCCCCGGGCGTCGGAGGGAAATTCCCCAGCGGCGTGACGGCCTTTCGAATGGCCGGGCGAAAGGGCCGCGCAAAACGCCGAGGACGGCATTACCGACCCGGCCCGGGCGAAAGTTCCGGATACTGGTGGGTTCACAGGAAAAACACACTTGGACCACACCGTCTCCATGCCCCGTCACGGCGCCGGCGGCTCGGCCCGGGCCAGCGCGCGGGCCAGCCGGTCACGCGCCGTCCTGATCGCCCCGGTCAGCTCGGCCGGCTCCACCACCTCGAACTCGAGGCCCAGCATCATCACGTGCAGGACCATGAGGTCCAGGCTCGCGGCGCCGGTGCGCAGCAGGCAGCTGTCCGGGCCCTCGGCCTCCAGCACTCCCGAGGAGGGCGAGACCCGTTCCGCGGCCTCCTCCAGGGGCACCAGCAGCCGGACGACGGCGTGCTCGGCGTACACCCGCGTGGAGACGCCCCGGGAGACGTAGGCGGCCAGGTCCTCGGCGGGCGGTTCGCGCGGGGTGAACCGCGGGCCGTGCGGTGGCATGGGCGTGACGCGGTCCACCCGGAACGTGCGCCAGTCCGCGCGGTCGAGGTCGAAGGCGACGAGGTACCAGCGCCGTTCGGTGCACACCAGGCGGTACGGCTCGACCGTGCGCCGGGAATCCGTTCCGCCGTGCCCGCGGTACGTGAAACGCAGCCGTTCGGCGTCCCGGCACAGATGGGCCAGTTCGGTGAGGACGGCCGGGTCGACGGCGGAGGACTGCACCCCGCGCAGCATCGGCACCGTGAAGGCGTTGAGCGCGCCGACCCGGCGACGCAGCCGGTGCGGAAGCACCTGCTCCAGCTTGGCCAGGGCCCGGACGGAGGTCTCCCCGATGCCTTCGATGCCCTGCCCGGCGGCCGTGCGCAGCCCGACCGCCACGGCGACGGCCTCGTCGTCGTCGAGCAGCAGCGGCGGCAGCTCGGCGCCGACGCCCAGCTGGTAGCCGCCGCCGGTGCCGGGGCTGGCGTTGACCGGGTAGCCCAGCTCGCGCAGCCGGTCCACGTCCCGGCGGACGGTGCGCGGGGAGACGCCCAGGCGGTCGGCCAGATCGTTGCCGGACCACTCGCGGTGGGCCTGGAGGAGGGAGAGCAGGCGCAGGAGTCGTGCCGAGGTCTCGAGCATGGGCCGAGTCTGCCAGCGGTCGCGGACAGCCACTGTCCGCAAGTCGGGCGCCCGCCCTGGAAGCACGGCAACGGCTCCCCGGTCTCCCCGCGCCGGTCACGGTCCCGCGCGTGCCAGCGGCCCGGCGCGCGCAGGACGGTGACCGTCCGACAGTTCTCCTGCTCCTCCTGCTCCTCTGGCGGCTCAGTGGGCTCCCAGGGCTCCTCAGGAGCCCGGCGCGGTGACCGACACGGAGAGGTCGTTGTCCCGCGTGTAGTACGGCCCGGCCTCCACGGGGCCGGCGGGCGTCTCCACGCGCGCGGAGGGAAAGGTGAACACCGGCTGCTTGTCGGCGACGTCGTCCAGCAGCCGCGCGACCCGGACCCGCGGCCCGCCCGCCCCGGCCGGCCTGAGCCACAGTTCCCAGACGCCCGGCGCCAGCTCGCCGTAGGGCACGGTGAGGCGGAACTCCGCCCGCTCCCCGGCCACGGCGACCCGGCGTACGCCGCCCGCGCCCGCGCCGGGCCGGCCGTGCAGCTCGGCGTGGGCGCCGGGGACGAGCTGGGTGCCGTACACCCGGCCCCGTACGGTCAGCCCGGTGTCGCCCGCCCGCAGTTCGACGGCCTCGGCGTGCGGGGCGCGCAGCCAGCTGCGGACGGTGAGGTTGCCCTGCCGGGTGGCGTAGGGGATGCGGACGGCGACATGGCCGAGGAAGCCGCTGGGGGTACGGGCCGCGAGGGAGCGCAGGTCGGTGACGCCGGGCACCAGGCGGCGCGGCTCGTCGTCGGCCACGCTCGCGTAGGCGTCCCAGCGGCCCTCGGGCAGGGCGACGGTGCTGGGCAGCGCGGCGCGCAGCCGGCCCTCGGCGGCGGGGGCCAGCGGCAGACTGACCTCGTCGTCGCCGTCGCGGCGGCGCAGCAGCAGATGCGCCACGCCGCCCTCTCCGGGGGCGGCGACGTCGAAGGTCAGCCCGCCCGCGGAGTCGGCGATGCAGTCGGCGCGCAGCGGTGCGGCCTGCCGGGCCGGCGACGTCATGCGGTGCTGTTCCTCCCTGGGCTGTTTCGTCGTCCGATGAGACCGGGAACGCGGTCTTCTGGTTGCCTTCATGCTGGTTGCGAAGCGGTCACGGTGCATAGGACGGGGATCACGCTGTACCCGACGGGGGCACGGCGGCGTCGGCCGGCGGTCATGGCGCATAGGCCAGCAGGGGGACGTCGAAGCAGGTGCGGTCCATGTCGCCCTGGCTGATCCAGCCGCGCCCGTCCTTCCACCGGGCCACCGACAGACAGGTCCTGCGGTGCTCCGGCGGCTCGGGCAGGCGCGCGAAGTCCACCGGGAGCAGCAGGCCGCCGGCGGTGTAGCCGTCGCTGCGGTTCATGTAGGCGTCGACGCACGCGCGCGTGACGCCCGTCTTCGCGCAGGAGCGGGCCGCGTCCGTGAACCAGCGGGCGGCGGCCCAGCCCTCCAGCTGCCACTGGGAGTGGGTCTCCAGGTCCTCGGTGGCCTCCCGGAACTCCCGTACGGCCGGATGTCCGGTGTCGTCGAAGTTGCGGCTCGCTCCGGTGGCCCACAGGGCGTTGCGGCAGCGCGGGGCGTCCCGGTGGTCCTCGGCGACCGCGGAGGTCCAGTTCTGCACGTTGGTGACCTTGGCGAGGACGTCCGCACCGACCTGGTCCATGGCCGCGCACAGCCGGGCGTTGCCGTGCCGGTCGATGGCGTCGAACACCAGGTCGACGCCCTGTTCCTTCAGATCGGCGGCGACGGCCCGGAAGTTCGGCAGCGCGAAGTCGACCTGCTCGGTCACCACCTCGTAGCCCTCGGCCTTCAGGCCCCGCTCGACGAGCCGGGCGTAGGCCGCGGACGCGGACTGGTTGTAGGAGACGACGGCGGCGGTGCGGGCACCGTGCTCGCGCTTGAAGTAGCGGTAGACCTCGGTGCCGCCGTACAGCTTCCCGTCCCAGCCGGGCGTGCCCCGGCGCGGCGCCAGACTGCCGTAGATGCCGTACAGGTGCGGCCAGGTGTCGTAGGCGGGCCCGATGGGCTGGCCGCCGATGTCCGGCACGCGCGCGCGGGAGACGCGGGAGGCACCCGCGTAGTCGAGGGCGGTGGTGGCGACCAGGGCGACCACCTTCCGTTCGTCGATCAGTTCGTGCACGCACTCCTGGTTGCCGATGCCGCTGCCCCCGTCGTCGCACAGGTGCACCTCGACGCGGCGGCCGTCGACGCCCCCGCGCGCGTTGAGCCGGTCGAACCAGGCCCGCGCGCCGTCGCGGGGGCCCGTGAAGGCATCGCCGCCCACCGGGCTGGTGGCGCTGGTGATGACGCCGACGTGGATCGGCCCGGCGCCGGTGCGGGCGGGCGCGGGCGAGCGGTCGTCGCGCTCGAAGGCGCTCTCGGGCAGACGACTGCCGCAGGCCGCGCTCAGGGCGAGCAGCAGCACCGCGGCAGCGGCCTCAGCAACCCGGGATCGGCGACGCCGACCCATTGCCGCTCATCTGCACCAGCGCACACAGCGTCTTTGCGGACACCTTCCAGGTGCCGTCCTGTTCGACGGCGGTGCCGGAGGCGTCGGGCAGGGCGGTGGAGCCCTGGAGGGCCAGGGAGTACGTCACCTTCGCCTCGGTCGGCGAGGTGAACTCGACCCGGGACACCTCGGCCTCGACCTGCCCGGCGCGTTCGTCGCCGCCGAAGGCCTGGAGCACGGGTGCCATCCGGTCGCCGTTCTCCAGCACGGCCTGCTTGTCCTCCACCGGGGTGTCCGGGTCGAAGAACTTCTCCCAGTTCTCCTCGATCTCGCGCTCCGCCGCGGCCCGGTCCGCGGGCGCGCTGGCCGGTGCGCTGGTCGTGGTCCGCTCGCCGGGCGGGGTCGGGGGCGGGCTGCCGCCTCCGCCGCCGTCGTCGTCGCCGCACGCCGCGAGGGCCGGGGCGAGGAACAGAGCCAGGGCCGCGGCCAGCGCCGTACCCCGCCCCGCGCTGCCCCGCCCGGGGAAGTTGCCGAGAACCATGTGGCTCACCACCGGATGTCGGTCCGGGCCATGAGCGCCCGGTGCTTTCAGGGTCGGCTTCCAGAAGGCATAGTGCAAGCCATCGGCGAGCTTGGACAGAGTGGGACAGAGGCAGTCACCGGGAGCCGGCGGCAGCCTCGGGCGGCCGGAGGGAGCCAGCGATGCGGACAGCCCGGCGGCGGTTGGCGCGTCCCGTCCTGCGGACCGCGCATCCCGTCCTGTGGGCCGGCTGGGCCGCGCTCGCGGCGGGCGCCGTGCTGTGCGTCCTGGGCTGGTACGGCGTCTCCGGCGAGCGGTTCGCCGAGCGGCAGCTGCCCTACCTCGCCTCCTGCACCGTGCCCGGCGCCGCGCTGATCGTCGCCGGGGCGGTGCTGCTGGCCCACGGCCGCACCACGATCGCCGCCGCGCGCGTGGAGGAGCTGTACGGCCTGCTGGTGGAGACCGAGCCCGCCGGCGCCGACGCCTCGGGCCGGGCGCCGGGCGCGCCGGTCGCGGTCAGCGGGGAGCTGCGCACGGTGCCGGGCGGCACGCTGTTCCATCGCGCGGACTGCCCGCTGGTCGCCGGGAAGCCGGAAGCTGTGCCGGTGGACGCGGAGCGTTCGGCGAGCGGCGAGCTGGACCCCTGCCCGATCTGCGAGCCCGGCGGCGACCCCGGCTGATGGCGTCGCTGACGTACGACCTCACCCTGGCCGGGTTGTCGGTCGGCAGCGCCGCCGCGCTCACCGGGATCGGCCTGATCGTGACCTACCGGGCCACGGGTGTGCTCAACTTCGCGCACGGCGCGATCGCCATGGTGTGCGCCTACGCACTGCGCCAGTGCGTGGTCGAGTGGGGCTGGCCGCTGTGGCCGGCCGCCGCGCTGACGCTGCTGGTGCTGGCGCCGGGCATCGGCCTGGTCCTGGAGCGGTTCGTCTTCCGGCCGCTGGCGGTGCTCGGCGGTGACCCGGCGCAGACGCTGGTGGCCTCCCTCGGGGTGTTCGTGCTGCTGGTGGGCGGGGCGGCGCTGCTGTGGGGACAGGGCGCCCGGGCCGACGCGCCGGAGCTGCTCGCGCGCGAGCCGTGGGCCCAGCTCGCGGTGGTGCTGGTGCTGGCCGCCGCGGTCGGGGCGGTGAGCCGCTTCGGCAGGTTCGGGCAGGAGTTGCGGGCGGTGGTCGACGACCGGCGGCTCGCCGTGCTCGGCGGCATCGACGCGGACCGGGTCGCCGCGGCGGGCTGGGCGTTCGGCTCGTTCACGGCGGGTCTGACGGGCGTGCTGCTGGCGCCGTACGTGCGACTGGACCCGTACGGGCTGCCGCTGCTGGTGACGGAGGTGGTGGCGGTCGCGGTGGCCGCGCGGATGCGCAGTCTGCCGGTGGCGGTGCTGGTGGCGCTCGGCATCGGGGTGGCGCAGAGCCAGCTGACGCGGCTGCACCCGGCCGGCTGGGGCGAGCCGCTGGTGCAGGCGCTGGGGGCGAACCTGTTCGTGGTGGCGCTGCTGGTCGCGGCACTGGTGCTGCCCGGCGTCGGCACGCGCGACGCGCTGCCGCGCCCGGCCACCGCGCGTGTGCCGACCCCGCCGGGCGCGTGGCTGGTCGCCGTCGTGCTGTTCCTGCTGCCGCTCGGCTTCGCGGGCCGGGATCTGCACACGGCGGTGCAGGTGCCGGCGCTGGCCGTGGTGCTGCTGTCGCTGGTGGTGGTCACCGGCCGGGGCGGCCAGATCTCGCTGGGCCAGGCGGCGTACGCGGGCCTCGGCGCCCTCTTCACGGCTCTGCTGGCGGCGGGCCGCTTCCCGGGCCTGCCGCGGCTCCCGGAGCTGGCGGCGCTCGCGGTGGCGGTCGCCCTGGTGGCTCCGCTCGGCCTGCTCACCGGCTGGCCCGCGATCGGCCGCCGGGGACTGGCGCTGGCGCTCGCGACGTTCGCGGTCGGCGTCGGGGTGAGCCGGTTCGTCTTCGCCCAGCCGTACGCCACCGCGGGCCTGTCCCTCGGCCGCCCGGCCGGCTTCGCCGGCGACCGCGCCTACTACGTCCTCGAACTGGCCCTCCTCGCGCTCGCCCTGCTGGTGACGGCGGCACTGCGCCGGGGCCGCACCGGCCGCGCCCTGGCGGCCATGCGGGACCACGAGTCGGGTGCCTCGGCGGCGGGCGTCCCGGTGCCCGCGCTGAAGCTCCTGGCGTTCGTCGCGGGCGCCGCGCTGGCCGGGCTCGGCGGCGCCATGCTCGGCATGGGGCTGCGCGCCTTCGACCCGGCGGCGTACGACCCCGTCCGCGGTCTGCTCTGGTTCGCCGCGGTCGTGGTCCTCGGCGCCGACAGCACCCTGGGCGCCCTGCTCGCCGCGGCCCTGCTGGTCGGCCTCGACGCGGGGGCGCGGGGCGGGGTGGCGGCGGCCCTGATCGGTGTCCTGGCCGTGTCGCTCGGCCGGTTCCCGGGCGGCCCGTACGAGGCCCTGCGCACGGCGGCGGAACGCCTGCGGCCACGACGCCGGGCGGCTCTGACGCCGCTGGGGGCGCGGGTGCGCGGGCGGATCCGTCCGGAGCGGAACCACCGCGCGGGCCGGCCTGTTCCGGCGGGCCTGACGGCCGCAGGAGGAGGATCCGCGGGCGACCGGCCCCGGCGGCGGGTTGGCGGGCCGAGGGACGTGGGGGCTCGGCCCTCGCGTGGTGCCGACGGGGCCGGCACGGGAGTGGGGACCAGCACAGGGACAGGGACCAGCACAGGGACAGGGACCAGCACAGGGACAGGGACCAGCACAGGGACAGGGACCGGCACAGGAACAGGGACCGGCACAGGAACAGGGACCGGCACAGGGACAGGGGCCGGCACAGGAACCGGCACGGAGCCGGGAGCCGACAGGGACACGGCGGCGGACGCGAAGCCCCCGACCGCCCGACGCACCGGGGCCCGTACCGTCCCGGACGCGCCGGCCACCGCCGCGCCCCGGACCGCCGGGGACGCCGAAGCCCCGGCCGGCCGGGACGACGGCCATGGCGGGGGGCCGCGCGGCGGCGCGCGCCCGGCCCGCCGCCCCGGCCCCGCGCTGCTCACGGCCCGGGGCCTCCACGTCCGCTACGGCCGCTTCACCGCGCTCGACGGCGTCGGTCTGGACGTCCCGCGGGGACGGATCACCGCGGTGGTCGGGCCCAACGGGGCCGGGAAGAGCACGCTGTTCCACTGCCTGGCGGGCACGCTGCGGCCCGCGCGCGGGGAGGTCCGGCTCGGCGGGCGGGACGTCACGCGGCTGCCCGCCCACGCCCGCACCCGGCTCGGCATCGGCCGGACGTTCCAGCAGCCGGCCGTCTTCCCGACGCTCACCGTGGCCGACAACGTCCGCGTCGGCGCCGAGCAGGGGCGTGCCACCGACCCGGACGCCGTGGAGCGCACGCTCCGGCTGCTCGGCCTGGACGGGCCGGCCCGGGCACTGCCCGCCGCCGGGCTGCCCACCGGGACGCTGCGCCGTGTGGAGCTGGCCCGCGCCCTCGCGGGCGGCCCGCGCGCCTTGCTGCTCGACGAGCCGGCCGCCGGGCTCGACAGCGCCGAGGTGGCCGCGCTGGCCCGGGTGCTGCGGGCGCTGGCCGCCGACGGCACCGCCCTACTGGTCGTCGAGCACGACCTCGACCTGGTCGCCGACCTCGCCGACGTGGTGCACGTGATGACGGCCGGCCGCATCACCGCCTCCGGCCCGCCCGAGGACGTTCTCGACGCGATGTCCCAAGGGGCAGGCCCGTGACCGCCCTCGCCCTGCGTCACGCGCGCGTGCGCTACGGCCCGGTGGAGGCCCTGCACGGCGTCAGCTTCACCGCGCCCGGCCCGGGTCTCACCGTCCTGCTCGGCCGCAACGGCTCGGGACGGACGACCGCCCTGCGCGCCCTGGCCGGCATCGTTCCGCTGTCCGGCGGGGCGGTGGAGTGGGACGGCGCCGACGTCACGCGCGTACCGGCGTACGAGCGGGCCCGGCGGGGACTGTGCCTGGTGCCGGAGCGGCGGGCGGTGTTCGCCTCCCTCACCGTGCGGGAGAACCTCGAACTCACCGCGGCCGACCCCGGCCCCGCGCTCGACGCCTATCCGCAGCTCGCGGCCCTGCTCGCGCGCCGGGCCGGCACCCTCTCCGGCGGCGAACAGCGAATGCTGGCGCTGTCGAGGGCACTGCTGGCACGCGCGCGCGTGGTGCTCGTCGACGAGCCCGCGCAGGGCCTGTCGCCCGCGGTCGCGGCCCGCACCTACGAGCTGCTGGGCTCCCTGGACGCGTGCGTGGTGGTCGCCGAGCAGCGGCTGCCGCCCGGCCTGCACCGCCGGACCGTCCTGGTCCACGAACTGCGCCGCGGCACGGTGGTGTTCAGCGGCGAGGCGGCCGAACTGCGGCGGCGGTGAGGCGCCGCGGGCCCCGCCCGGCCGGTGGGGACCGGACGGGGCCCGTGCTCCGGGCCGACGGGGACGGCTCAGAGTTCGAGGCGCTGCCCCGGCACGATCACATCGGGGTCGCCGCCGATGACGGCCCGGTTGACGGCGTGGAGGCGCTGCCAGGTGGTGCCGTACCGGGCGGCGATGCCGCTCAGCGTGTCGCCCTGGCGGACGATGTGGTCGCCGCGGGTGGAGCCGCGGTCGGTGTGCCCGGTCCGCCGGGCCGGGGCAGGTGCCGTGGCCGGGGCCTGCGACCGTGCGGACGTCCCCGACGGCTGCGACTCGGCCGGCCGTGTGGACGGCGCCTGGCCGGCGCCGGTGGACGGTGCGTCGCCGTACGCGCCGGCCCGCTCCGCGCAGGTCGGCCACGCGCCCCAGCCCTGCGCCCGCTGCACCTTGGTCGCCACGGCGATCTGCTGGTCCCTGGTCGCCCGGTCGGCGGTCGGCGCGTAGGCGGTGCCCCCGTAGGCGCGCCAGGTCGAGGCGGCGAACTGGAGCCCGCCGTAGTATCCGTTGCCGGTGTTGATGTGCCAGTTGCCGCCGCTCTCGCACTGGGCGATGCGGTCCCACACGCCGCCGTCGGCCGCCGCGGCGTCCCCGGTCGCGGCCAGCAGTCCCAGGGGCGCGAGCAGGGCCGCGCCGGCCAGGACGGCCGTCGTGCGGGTTCTGCGAGCGCTGCCGCGCGGGGTGGCTCCGACGGTGGAGCCGGCGGACCGCGTGGCGGGCGTGGTGGGCGTGGTGGGCGTGGTATCGGCACACTCGGACATGGAAATCCCTTCGACGCACCCGGGCTCCCCCGGGCGGGACGCGCTCCCCGCGCACCCGACGCGGTTCGCCGCGCTCCGCCCCGTCCGCCGGAGGACGGCCGTGGTGCGGGCCGGTGTGGTGCGGTCGGCGGACGTGCCCGAGCGGTGCTCGTTGCACTCGGCGGAGGAATGTAGGGAGCACGGCTCGCGGGGATCAACCAACTCCTCGACACCGCAGGCCAGTTCGCCGTTACCCCGGGTATCGGCGATTTTCGGTCACCCAATTCATTCGTGGATTTCCCGATTTGTCGACCAGCGGCACCGGCCCCCTGTGACCCACCTCACTGGATCAACGCCCGCACACGCGGGCGTACTTGACGGTGAGTACGCGTTTCCGCCCGGCAGGTGACCGTGCGCGTCGGATGGTGCGATTCCGTTCGCCGTGGAGCGTGACTCCCGCCACAGATCGGCCGTTGTGTCTTCATGAGCCGGGGACCCACCCGGACCACGGGCCGAGAGCCACCCGGCCCCGCCACGCACCGCATCCCGAGGGAGCCACCCGTGCCGCGCATGCTCGACGTCAGCGACGAGGTACGCGCCGAGATCGGCGACGAAGAAGCCGACCGGCTGCTCGCCGGAGAGACCGCCCCGGGCAGTTACGACTGCACGTCCTGTCGCACCCCGGGCGACTCCGAGCAGGAGCGCACCAGCACCGTCCTGTTCATCGGGGACGAAACCGCCGTCCTCGCCTTCGCCCACGCCGGCTGCCTGCCCTCGCAGGTCGTCAAGGTCACCGAGGAGCAGCTCCAGGGAGCCGTGAGGTCCATCAGCGGCGACACGGTCGACCTGGAGCCCGACAAGGTCGTGCCCGAGCAGGCCGTGCTCGGCGTGACCAGCGGACTGGTCCTGATCTCCGGGGAGTTGCACCCCGCGCTGGTCGTGGAGCCGACCTCGCCCATCGCGCGCCCCGGCGCGACCGGCGGCAACGGCGACGACTTCCTGCCGCTGCTCATCGAGCAGGGCTTCACGCCGGTCACGGACCTGTCGACGGTACCGCCCGTGCTGCACGGCTGGTCGGTGCTGCTCGCCATGGGACAGCTGCACGCGGTGCTCCAGCCCAGCCCGGACGGCGGCCGGCCGGTGGCCTGGTGGCAGGCCCACCAGCCGCTCCAGGTCACCGACGGGTGGCGCACGGCGGCCAACAAGCACCAGCAGGTGCTGATGTTCGCGGCGCCGGCCGGCTCGATCGGCCGGCAGCCGCGGGAGGACCTGCTCCGGGAGGCGCTGGACAAGGCGGCGGCGAACGGGCGGCTGGTCGCGGCGGCGCTGCCGTTGGCGGGGACCTGAGCGCCGCCCGCCCGGGACGGCGGCGGCAGTTCGGCGGGAGCGGCTGACCGGTGCTCGCCCGCGCCCACGCGGCGGAGCCGCGCCGGGTCACGGCCCCGCACCCGGTCAGGGACGATGTCCAGCCGCATCTCTTCGGCCTTCGGGTCGTTTGCACAGATGTGCACGCATACGACGCCTTCCACCGCCAGGGCGGCCCATCGGCCACGCCGATCTACGACGCGCTCTACGCCGAGTACGTCAAGTCCTTCCGTTCGCTGCCGGGCGACCGCAGCGGCGAGGAGCAGCTGGGATTCATCGCATTCCGGAGCATCCCGCGCAGCAGGGGCTCGTACAGCTCCTACAGCGCGGGCGCCCACAGCGCCCGGCTCGGTATGCATCACGTCCCGGCCGCGCTGCCACCGGCACCGCGCAGAGGCTTCTGACGCCAGGAACGAAAAGGGCGGTCCCGGTCGGGACCGCCCTTTTCGCTGTCGTCGCTGCTGTACCGCCGTCGCCGCTACTTCTTCTTCGCGCCGCGCTTCTCGCGCACCCGCACCGAGATGTGGATCGGCGTCCCCTCGAAGCCGAACTCCTCGCGCAGCCGGCGCTCGATGAAGCGGCGGTAGCCGGCCTCGATGAAACCGGAGGCGAACAGCACGAACCGCGGGGGCTTGGTACCGGCCTGGGTGCCGAACAGGATGCGCGGCTGCTTGCCGCCCCGCACGGGGTGCGGGTGGGCGGCGACCAGTTCGCCGAGGAAGGCGTTGAGCCGGCCGGTCGGCACCCGGGTCTCCCAGCCCGCCAGGGCCGTCTCGATCGCCGGGACCAGCTTCTCCATGTGCCGCCCGGTGCGCGCGGAGACGTTGACCCGCGGCGCCCAGGTCACCTGGCCGAGCTCGGTCTCGATCTCCCGCTCCAGGTAGTAGCGGCGCTCCTCGTCGAGGGTGTCCCACTTGTTGTACGCGATCACGAGCGCGCGGCCCGCCTCGACGGCCATGGTGATGATGCGCTGGTCCTGCACCGAGATGGACTCGGAGGCGTCGATGAGGACGACGGCGACCTCCGCCTTCTCCACCGCGGCGGCGGTGCGCAGCGAGGCGTAGTAGTCGGCGCCCTGCTGGAGGTGGACGCGCTTGCGGATGCCGGCCGTGTCGACGAACTTCCAGGTCGTGCCGCCCAGTTCGATCAGCTCGTCGACCGGGTCGCGGGTGGTGCCGGCGAGTTCGTCGACGACGACGCGCTCCTCGCCCGCCACCTTGTTCAGCAGCGAGGACTTGCCGACGTTCGGGCGGCCGATCAGGGCGATGCGGCGCGGGCCGCCGATGCCACGCCCGCCGAAGGTCTCGCGCGGCGCCTCGGGCAGGACGGCGAGGACCTGGTCGAGCATGTCGCCGGTGCCCCGGCCGTGCAGCGCGGAGACCGGGTACGGCTCGCCGAGGCCCAGCGACCACAGGTACGCAGCGTCGGCCTCGCCGCTCTGGCCGTCGACCTTGTTGGCGCACAGCACGACCGGCTTGCCGGCCTTGCGCAGCAGCCGGACGACCGCCTCGTCGGTGTCGGTCGCGCCGACCTTGGCGTCCACGACGAAGACGACCGCGTCGGCCGCCTCGATCGCGTACTCGGCCTGGGCGGCCACGGAGGCGTCGATGCCGAGGACGTCCTGCTCCCAGCCGCCGGTGTCGACGACCTTGAAGCGGCGCCCGGCCCACTCGGCCTCGTAGGTGACCCGGTCGCGGGTGACGCCCGGCTTGTCCTCGACGACCGCTTCGCGGCGGCCGATGATCCGGTTGACCAAGGTCGACTTGCCGACATTGGGGCGGCCGACGACGGCGAGGACCGGCAGCGGGCCGTGCCCGGCCGCCTCGATGGCGCCCTCGACCTCCTCCAGGTCGAAGCCCTCTTCCGCGGCGAGCTCCATGAACTGCGCGTACTCGGCGTCACCGAGCGCCCCGTGGTCGTGCTCCTCGCCCGAGCCCTCGGAGTGGATGTCGTCGTTCATGAAGTCCGTACCTCGTTCATCGTGGTGATCGGTGGAAACCCCTGTACACGGGTGATCCACTACTCAAGTGTCGCAGGGTCTGCCGCGGGAGAACCCGAGGCCGACACTAGCGCCCGGTGAGGCGCCTGGCGTTTTCCAGGTGCGCGGTGAGCTGCTTCTGGATGCGTTCGGTGGCCTCGTCCAGGGCCTTGCGGGTGCGCCGCCCGGTGCCATCGCCGGCTTCGAAGGGGTCGCCGAAGACGACGTCGATGCGCGAGCGCAGCGGGGGCAGCGCCTTTATCAACCGTCCGGGCCGCCCGGAACTTCCCAGGACGGCGACCGGGACGATCGGGGCGCCGCTGCGCACGGCGAAGTACGCCAGCCCGGCGCGCAGCGCGGCGAAGTCGCCCTCGCCGCGGGTGCCCTCCGGGAAGATGCCGAGGACCCCACCGGCCGACAGTACGTCGAGCGCCTGCGTGATCGCGCCGCGGTCGGCGGTGCTCCGGTCGACCTTCAGCTGGCCGATCCCGGTGAGGAACGGGTCCAGCGGGCCGATGAACGCCTCCTTCTTGATCAGGAAGTGCGTCGGCCGGGGTGCCACGCCCATGACCATCGGGCCGTCGACGTTGTGGGAGTGGTTCACGGCGAAGATCACCGGGCCGCTCGCCGGCACCTTCCAGGCGCCGAGCACGCGCGGCCGCCACAGCCCGTACATCAGGCCGACGCCGATGCGCCGCCCGACCTCGGCGCCCCTCTCGGAGGGCGGCTGCGACGGACGGCTCACTTCCCGGCCCGCTTCTCCTCGACGAGGGTGACCACGCACTCGATGACCTGCTGCAGCGTGAGGTCGGTGGTGTCCACCTCGACCGCGTCGCCGGCCTTGGCCAGCGGGGAGGTCTTGCGGGTGGAGTCGGCCGCGTCCCGCTTGATCAGGGCCTCGCGGGTGGCGTTGACGTCGGCACCCTTCAGCTCGCCGCTGCGGCGGGCGGCGCGGGCCTCCGGGGAGGCCGTGAGGAAGATCTTGAGGTCGGCGTCGGGCAGCACCGTGGTGCCGATGTCGCGGCCCTCGACGACGATGCCGGTCACCGCGGAGGCGGCGATCGCCCGCTGCAGCTCCGTGATCCGAGTCCGGATCTCCGGCACCGCGCTGACCGCGCTGACCTTGGAGGTGACCTCCTGGGTGCGGATCGGGCCGGAGACGTCGACGCCGTCGACGGTGATGGTGGGGCTCGCCGGGTCGGTGCCGGAGAGGATCTCGGGCTTGTCGGCCGCGGCGGCGATGGCCCGGGGGTCGTCGGTGTCGATGCCGTTGGTGACCATCCACCACGTGATCGCCCGGTACTGGGCGCCGGTGTCCAGGTAGCTCAGGCCGAGCTGGGCGGCCACGGCCTTCGAGGTGCTCGACTTGCCCGTGCCGGAGGGGCCGTCGATGGCGACAATCACTGCCGGGGCGGTCCGGGCGGCGCCGTTTTCCACGGGGGGACACCTTCCTGGTGCGGTGTGGTGAGTGGTGTGCGGGACACGAACGCGCCCCGCACCAGGTTACTGGCTCCCAGCAGGCCCTCGGACAGCCGGACGAGTCCGGGGATCACTGGCGGATCGACCAGCCCCGTTCCCGGAGCGCGGCCGTGAGCACGGGGGCGGCCTTCGGCTCGACCATCAGCTGCACCAGACCGGCCTGCTGCCCGGTCGCGTGCTCGATCCGCACGTCCTCGATGTTGACGCCGGCCCGGCCGGCGTCCGCGAAGATGCGGGCCAGCTGTCCGGGCTGGTCGTCGATGAGGACGGCCACCGTCTCGTAGGCCCGCGGGGCGCTGCCGTGCTTGCCGGGGACCCGGACCTGCCCGGCGTTGCCGCGGCGCAGCACGTCCTCGATGCCGGCGGTGCCCGCACGGCGCTTGTCCCCGTCGGCGGACTCCAGGGAGCGCAGGGCGCGCACCGTCTCCTCCAGGTCGGCGGCGACGTCGGTGAGCAGGTCGGCGACCGGGCCGGGGTTGGCGGAGAGGATGTCGATCCACATCCGGGGGTCGGAGGCGGCGATCCGGGTCACGTCGCGGATGCCCTGCCCGCACAGCCGTACGGCGGCCTCCTCGGCGTGCTCCAGGCGGGCGGCGACCATGCTGGAGACCAGGTGGGGCATGTGGGAGACGAGGGCGACGGCCCGGTCGTGGGCGTCGGCGTCCATGACGACCGGCACCGCGCGGCAGTGCGAGACCAGCTCCAGGGCGAGGTTCAGCACCTCGGTGTCGGTGTCCCGGGTCGGGGTCAGCACCCATGGGCGGCCCTCGAAGAGGTCGCCGGTGGCGGCCAGCGGGCCGGACTTCTCCCGGCCGGACATCGGGTGGGTGCCGATGTACGCGGAGAGGTCGAGCCCGCGCGCCTCCAGCTCGCGGCGCGGACCGCCCTTGACGCTGGCCACGTCGACGTAGCCGCGGGCCAGGCCGCGCCGCAGGGCGTCGGCGAGCACGTCGGCGACGTGCGCGGGCGGGGCGGCGACGATCGCCAGGTCGACCGGACCGTCCGCCGCCTCGTCGGTGCCGGCGCCGAGCGCGGCGGCGGTGCGGGCCTGCTCGGGGTCGTGGTCGGCGAGGTGGACGGTGACGCCCCGCCGGGTCAGGGCCAGGGCGGCGGAGGTGCCGATCAGGCCGGTGCCGATGACGAGTGCGGTTCTCACTGGGCGATGTCCTTGCGCAGGGCCGCGGCGGCGCCGAGGTAGACGTGGGCGATGTCGGAGCGGGGCTTGTCGGACTCGATGTGGGCGAGCACCCGGACGACGCGCGGCATGGCGCCCTCGATGTCCAGTTCCTGGGCGCATATCAGCGGGACGTCGGTGATCCCGAGCTTGCGGGCCGCGGCGGCCGGGAAGTCGCTGCGCAGGTCGGGCGTGGCCGTGAACCAGACGCTGATCAGGTCGTCGGCGGTGAGGCCGTTGCGCTCCAGGACGGCGGTGAGCAGGGCCGCGACCTGCTCGTCCATGTGGCCGGCGTCGTCCCGTTCGAGCTGGACGGCGCCGCGCACCGCTCGTACCGCCACGGCGTTGCTCCTTGCTGACGTGCGTAGCTGTTGGTGCGTCCAGCGTAGTCAGCCCGCGCCGGTCCGGTGCGCGCCGCCCGCTCCCTGAGACGGCCGGCGGACCTCGCGCCCGGGGCGCGTTTTGTCCCGTTCTCCGGGTTGCTTCCTCTGCGCGGGCTTCGATGCCAAGATGCACACCCGGTCGGCATCCCCTCTCCCCACGGAGTGACGACATGACCCACAGCGCGACGCGCCGGACGGTTCTCCTCGCGACGGGCACGGCGGCGCTCGCCGCCAGCTGCGGCGACGGTGGCGACGGTGGCGGCACCTCGACCGCGAGCCCGACCGCCCCGCAGGAGACCGCCGCCGAGGAACTGGCGAAGACCGACGACATCCCGGTCGGCGGCGGCACGGTCTTCAAGGACGAGAAGGTCGTGGTGACCCAGCCGGAGCAGGGCGGCCTCAAGGCCTTCTCGGCGGTCTGCACCCATCAGGGCTGCATCGTGGCGGACGTCTCGGGCGGCACCATCAACTGCACCTGCCACGGCAGCAAGTTCAGCATCACCGACGGCGCGGTGGAGCAGGGCCCCGCCACCCGGCCGCTGCCCGAGGAGCAGATCAAGGTGGAGGGAAATTCGGTCCGTCTGACGTGAGGACGCGCGTACGCTCCCGGTCATGCAGCCGGAGACACTCGTACGCGACCACACGGTCTACGCCTGCGTGACGGGTTCGCGCGCCTTCGGTCTGGCGACGGAGGGCAGCGACACCGACCGCCGGGGCGTGTTCCTCGCGCCCACGCCGCTGTACTGGCGGTTCGAGAAGCCGCCGACGCACGTCGAGGGACCGGCCGAGGAGCAGTTCAGCTGGGAGCTGGAGCGCTTCTGCGAGCTGGCCCTGCGCGCGAACCCGAACATCCTGGAGTGCCTGCACTCGCCGCTGGTGGAGTACGCCGACGACACCGGCCGCGAGCTGCTCGCCCTGCGCGGGGCGTTCCTGTCCCGCCGGGTCCACGAGACCTTCACCCGGTACGCCCACGGCCAGCGCCGCAAACTGGACGCCGACCTCCGCGCGCACGGCGCCCCGCGCTGGAAGCACGCGATGCACCTGCTGCGGCTGCTGACGAGCGCCCGCGACCTGCTGCGCACGGGCACGCTCACCGTGGACGTCGGCGACCGGCGGGAGCCGCTGCTCGCCGTCAGGCGCGGCGAGGTCCCCTGGCCCGAGGTCGAGTCACGGATGACGCGCCTGGTGGCCGAGTGCGAGGACGCCGCCCACCGCAGCCCCCTGCCGAAGGAGCCGGACCGGCGCCGCGTGGAGGACTTCCTGATGCGCGTCCGCCGCGCCTCGGCCCTCCGGCCGGGTCCCTGAGGCGCGGGCACCCGGGCCGCCGGTCAGGGCCGAGCGTCCCAGAGCGCCCCGAGGGCCAGCAGATCGGCCCGGTACTCGATGCGGCCGGTCCAGTCGGCCGGCCACGCGTCGGCGCCCAGGTGGGCGCCGGCGAAGGCGCCCGCCAGGCAGGCGATCGAGTCGGAGTCGCCGGAGGTGCAGGCGGCCCGGCGCAGCGCCGTGAGCGGTTCGTCGACGAAGAGCAGGAAGCAGAGCAGCCCGGCCGCCAGGGCCTCCTCGGCGATCCAGCCCTCGCCGGTGGCCAGGCAGGGGTCGGTCTCGGGCGAGACCGTGCGCACGGCGTGCTGCAGCCGGTCGAGCGTCGCCAGGCACTCGTCCCAGCCGCGGGCCATGAAGTGCTCGGGGGTGGGGTCCTGGGCGCGGGTCCACAGGTCGCCGAGCCAGTGCTCGTGGTAGCGGGTGCGGTTGTCGTACGCGTACGAGCGCAGGCGGCCGACCAGCCCGGTCGGGTCGGCCCCCTCGGCGAGCAGCCGTACGGCGTGGGCGGTGAGGTCGGAGGCGGCGAGGGCCGTCGGGTGCCCGTGGGTGAGCGCGGACTGCAACTGTGCGGCGCCCGCGCGCTGTTCGTCGCTCAGGCCGGGGACGAGGCCGATCGGGGCGACCCGCATGTTGGCGCCGCAGCCCTTGGAGCCGACCTGGCTGGCGTCCTGCCAGGGGCGGTCGGTCCGCTCCAGCAGGTCACAGGCGCGCAGACAGGTGTTGCCCGGCGCCCGGTCGTTCTCCGGCGAGCGGTTCCAGGCGATGAACTCCCGCCGTACGGCCGCCGCCATCCCCTCGGGCGTGAGCGGCGCCCGGTGCATGGCCGTCCGGAGGCCCTTCCCCAGCGCCAGCGTCATCTGCGTGTCGTCGGTGACGATCGCGGGCCGGGGCAGCTCCATCTCCCGCCAGGGGCCGCACTTGGCGAGGATGGACGGGACGTCGTCGAACTCGGTCGGGAAGCCGAGGGCGTCACCGAGGGCGAGGCCGGTGAGCGCCCCGGTGGCGGCGCGTTTGGTGGCGGTGGTCGTGGTCATGCGGGGCGTCCTTCCGGGGACGGTCGGAGCAGGGGCGGGTGCAGGGCGGTGGCGGCCCCGGCGCGGTAGAGGGCGGCCGGTTTGCCCCGGCCGCCGGTCAGGCGCGCGGCGCCCGGGACCGGTTCGACGAAGCCGGGTGTGGCGAGGACCTTGCGCCGGAAGTTGGGCCGGTCCAGGGTCGTGCCCCATACGGTCTCGTAGACCTGCTGGAGCTCCCCCAGAGTGAATTCGGCCGGGCAGAAGGCGGTGGCCAGGCAGGTGTACTCCAGCTTGGCGCCGACCCGCTCGCGCGCGTCCGCCAGGATCCGGTCGTGGTCGAAGGCGAGGCCGGCGGCGGAGTCGTACGGCAGCCAGCGCGCCTCGGCGGCGTCGGTGCCCGCGCGCGGCTCGGGAGGGTCCGGCAGCAGCGCGGTGAAGGCCACCGACACGACGCGCATCCGGGGGTCGCGGTCCGGCTCGCTGTAGGTCCGCAGCTGCTCCAGGTGCAGCCCGGTCAGCTCCGCGAGGCCCGTCTCCTCGGCCAGCTCGCGCCGGGCCGCCGTCTCCGCCGACTCGTCCGGCAGCAGGAAGCCGCCGGGCAGCGCCCAGCGGCCGGCGTACGGCTCCTGCCCGCGTTCGACGAGCAGCACGTGCAGGGCGCCCGCGCGGAGCGTGAACACGGCGAGGTCGACGGTGACGGCGAACGGTTCGTAGGCGTGCTTGTCGTAGCCGTGCACGACCGGCCACCCCCTTAATAGTCGAAACGACTATAAAAGGGGGAGCGGGTCGGCGCAACCGGCCGGCGCGCGCTCAGGTCCGGGCGGCCGGTGCCCGTTCAGGTCTTGGGCCGGTCCACGCAGGAGTGGGCGTCGACGAGGTCGTCCTCGGGCTTGTGCCTGCTGATCCAGTCCGGCTGCTCCCGCACCAGCAGGTGCAGCGCCTCCCGGAAGTTGCCCTGCCACTCGCGGCCGCCGACATAGCCCTTCAGCCACTCGGCCAGCCGCAGGCAGTCCTCCCGGTTCCCCTTGGCGAGTCCGATGCCGTAGTGCTGCGGCGCGCCGACGGTCAGGTCGGGCACGACTCGCAGGTCGTGCTCGTTCTCGTGCTGGGCGAAACCGTAGAGCAGCACCTGGTCCGTGGAGACGGCGTCCGCCTGGCCGCCACGCAGCTTCTGCAGGCACTGGTCCGCGTCCGTGCCGTCCACCGGGACCGTGCCCTTCAGCTCCCCCAGCACCGTCCTGGACGTGGTGCCGTCCCAGGTGCAGACCCGCTGGCCGGCCAGGTCGGCATGGGTGCGGATGTCGGAGTCGGCGTGGACCAGGAATCCCTGGACGGTGGTGAGGTACGGGCCGACGAAGTCGATCTCCTTCATCCGCTCCGGGGTGATGGAGAACGAGGCGATGACCAGGTCCGCGTCGCCCGACTGGATCCTCGCGATGCGGGCGGCGGAGGACACGTCCGCACTGCGGGTGACCTGGACGCCCTCCTCGGCCTCCAGCCACTTCTCGATGTCCAGGAAGAGCGAGTTGTCGAAGCCGGAGTAGGTGTAGTTCTCGAAGAGCGACATGCCGGGCAGGTCCTTGTGCGTGGCCACGTCGATCTCCTGGGCCCCGAGGAACCGCCCGTCGGCCTGCCCCGACGAGCACCCGGTGGCGACGAGCACGGCGAGCGCCACCGCCGTCGCCCAGCGCCGCGCCCGGCGTCCGGCGCGGGCCGGCCCCGCACCGTGTCCGCCTGGATGTTGCCTCACGTCACTCACGTCCCCTCAGTCGTGGAGTGCTGTTCCGGCTCGGCGGCGGAGCACCGTCGGGACTCCGCCGCCCGGTGCCGTTCCGGCTCAGTCGCCGGTGCCGTTCCGGCTCAGTCGTGGAGGACGGCCTCGGCCACCGAGGCCGCCATGCGGCACCCCTGGTCGGAGCGGAGGACGGCCTCCACCTCGATGTTCCCCCGGATGCCGCCCAGCGGGAGGGAGAACGTCTCCCCGCTGCGCACGCCCTCGACCGTGCGCGCACTGCTGCCCTTGAGCTTCGCCTCGTAGGTGGTGCCCGGGACGCAGGACTGCGCCCCCGGGGCGGCGTCGGAGACCACCAGGCCGAGCCGCAGATGATCCCGGTGCGGTTCGTTCGGCACGGTCACGACCAGCCGCTCGCCGTCGACCAGGGGCGCCTCGGCCACGATCCGGGCCCGGCCGGTCACGTCCGCCTCGCCGTGATCGGCGTAGTGGTCCATGCCGACGATGCTGAGGGAGGCGAGCACCACGCACCCGAGCGAGACGAGCGGCGGCAGGAACGTCCGGCGCCCGCCTTTGCGGGCCAGGGCTCCGACCACCCCCGCCACCCGGCAGAAGGACAGGACGAGCGCCGTCGCCATCGAGGCGTACACCCAGCCGAGCTGACGGGCCGGGCCCTCGGGGGCCATGGAGAACGCCACGATGTCCAGCAGCAGCACCAGGAAGAACTGCGGCCAGTTCCAGCCGCTCCAGCGCCGGACGCTCTGGGCGACCTCCCGCCAGTCCCCGCCCAGGAGGCTCGCGGTCAGCCGGCCCACATGCC
Source organism: Streptomyces hamibioticus (assembly GCF_047946815.1). Lineage (NCBI taxonomy): Bacteria > Bacillati > Actinomycetota > Actinomycetes > Kitasatosporales > Streptomycetaceae > Streptomyces > Streptomyces hamibioticus. The sequence continues at coordinate 5,990,497 of NZ_JBKKQY010000001.1, read as the reverse complement.
CGATGCCGACCGAGCCGTCGCCCGAGGCGTTGACCGTGACGTCCTGCGGGCTCACCGACCGCTCTCCCCGGGCTCCCCTCTCGACTCGCCTCGGGGACGGCCGCCCATGTGCAGACCGCCGAGGTGGTGCACGACTCCGATGCCGACGGCGCCCTCGCCCGAGGCGTTGACGGTGACGGACCGGGGAACGGCGGGCTCGGCCGCTTCGGCCTCCTGCTTGATCAGCGTGAGCAGATCCGCCGGCTGATCGCCGAACCGCGCGTCCAGCCACTTCCCGACCGCGGTGTCCAGCGCCAGGCGGTCCCGCTCCGTCAGCCGCTCGATCTCCTCCACCGCGGCGACGGTCTCCGCGTTCCCCTCCGGGTCGCCGGACCTGCGAGCCAGGAAATTCTCGACGATCTCCCGCCCCCGTTGCACCACGCCGTCCGCCATCTGGTTCTGCGCCGACTGGGCTACGGCTCCGGTGACCCCGCCGGCGACGGCGGTGATGACGGGCGCGATGGTTTCCGCGGCGGCCAGCAACTGCGACATAGGACTCCCCCAGTCCTCGAAGTAACCGTGCCCTGGAGTCAAGGTGTCGGTGGACCGACGCATGACGGTCCATCACCCATGACGATAAGAATACCGGTCAACTACGGTCCGTGGGGCACCAGTTACCGGACGGTGACACACGTGGCACAAGGCCACCGCGCCGCACAGCCGACGGGGGCCGTGTCCTGCCGGACAGGACCCGGAGGTCCTGGAGGTCCCCGAGGCCTCCCGGAGGCCCCGGAGGTCCTAGAGGTCGACCTCCTGCATCAGCATTCCGACCTCGGTGTTCGACAGCCGGCGCAGCCAGCCCGACTTCTGGTCGCCCAGCGTGATCGGGCCGAAGGCGGTGCGCACCAGCTTGTCGACCGGGAAACCGGCCTCCGCGAGCATGCGCCGCACGATGTGCTTGCGGCCCTCGTGCAGGGTGACCTCGACCAGGTAGTTCTTGCCGGTCTGCTCCACGACCCGGAAGTGGTCCGCGCGCGCGTAGCCGTCCTCCAGCTGGATGCCGTCCTTCAGGCGCTTGCCGAGGTCGCGCGGGATCGGGCCCACGATGTGCGCGAGATAGGTCTTCTTCACCCCGTACTTCGGGTGCGTCAGCCGGTGGGCCAGCTCGCCGTGGTTGGTGAGCAGGATGACGCCCTCGGTCTCGGTGTCCAGCCGGCCGACGTGGAAGAGCCGGGTCTCCCGGTTGGTGACGTAGTCACCGAGGCACTGCCGGCCCTCCGGGTCCTCCATGGTCGACACGACCCCGGCCGGCTTGTTGAGGGCGAAGAACTGGTACGACTGCGTGGCCACGGTCAGCCCGTCGACCTTGACCTCGTCCTTCTCCGGATCGACCCGCTTGCCCTGCTCGGTGACGATCTCGCCGTTGACCTCGACGCGCGCCTGGTCGATCAGCTCCTCGCAGGCACGCCGGGAACCGTAGCCCGCGCGCGCGAGCACCTTCTGCAGCCGCTCGCCCTCCTGCTCGGCGCCCGGGAAGGTCTTGGGCAGCTTGACGTCCTTCTTGCCCGCGTACCGCTCCCGGTTGCGCTCCTCCACGCGTGTCTCGTACTCGCGGGACCGGGCCGGGGCCGTACGCCCCCGCTGCTGGGGCTTCTTCGGTCCGCCCTTGGTGCCGCCGCGGGCCGTGCCGCCGCGCCCGGACTTGGGGCCGTCCTTCGTCGCCCCGGGGCCCACGTCGTAGCGGCGCTCCTCGGGGCGGGGCTTGCGGGGACGGCCCTGGCCGCCCTGCTTCTGGTCCCTGTCGTTGCCGGCACCGCGGTGGTTGCCGCGCCCGCCGTGTCCGCCGTTCCTGCCGCTGCTTCGCATCAAAATTCCGTCGTCGTCGAGTTGATCGTGGGACCGTCGTCCGGGTCCGGGGCGTCCGGATCGAACGACGGCACGCCTTCCTGGGTCTCGGCCTCGATCGCCTCCGCCTCCGGGAGGAAGGGCGCGAGCTGAGGGAGCTCGTCCAGACCGCGCAGGCCCATCCGCTCCAGGAAGTGGTTCGTCGTCACGTACAGGATCGCACCTGTTTCGGGTTCCGTGCCCGCCTCCTCGATCAGACCCCGCTGGAGGAGGGTGCGCATCACGCCGTCGCAGTTGACACCGCGCACCGCGGAGACACGGCTGCGGCTGACCGGCTGGCGGTAGGCGACCACGGCCAGGGTCTCCAGCGCGGCCTGGGTGAGCCGGGCCTGCTGGCCGTCCAGGACGAAGCCCTCGACCGCGGCGGCGTACTCGGGCCGGGTGTAGAAGCGCCAGCCGCCCGCGACCAGCCGCAGCTCGAAGCCGCGGCCCTGGACGGTGTACTCGTCGGCCAGCTCGCGCAGGGCGTCCGCGACCTGGCGCCGGGGGCGCTGGAGTATCTTCGCGAGCAGTTCCTCGGTCGCGGGCTCGTCCACGACCATCAGGACCGCCTCCAGGGCGGGCTTGAGGTCGAGGCCGGCGACGGCGGGACGGCCGCCGGCCGGTGCCTCGGTGGCTTCCTCGCTCACGGCTTCCTCTCCTCCTCCTTCGGCTGCTCGGGCGGCCGGTCGAACTCGTCGGTCACCATCGGGGCGGCGTCGGCGTCCCCGCCGGTCCAGCGCACCAGCAGCTCGCCGAGGGCGGTCTCCTGGTCCAGGGTCACGGCCTTCTCCCGGTACAGCTCCAGCAGGGCGAGGAAGCGGGCCACGACGGTCAGCGTGTCGTCGGTGTCCGCGACGAGGGCCCGGAAGCTGGCCTCGCCCAGCTCCTTGAGCCGCGCGACCACGATCCCGGCCTGTTCCTGCACGCTGACCAGGGGGGCGTGGATGTGCTCGACGTACACCTGCGGCCTGGGTTTGGGCTGCATCGCCTTCACGGCCAGCTTGGCGAAGCCCTCGGGTCCGATGCTGATGACCACCTCGGGCAGCAGCGCCGCGTGGTGCGGTTCGAGTCCGACGGTACGGGGGTGGCGGCGGGCCTCGGCGTCGAGGCGTTCGCTGAAGATCTCCGCGATCCGCTTGTACGCGCGGTACTGGAGCAGGCGCGCGAACAGCAGGTCACGGGCCTCCAGCAGCGCCAGGTCGGCCTCGTCCTCCACCTCGGCCGCGGGCAGCAGCCGGGCCGCCTTCAGGTCGAGCAGCGTCGCGGCGACGACGAGGAACTCGGTCGTCTCGTCGAGGTCCCAGTCCGGGCCCAGTGCCCGGATGTACGCCATGAACTCGTCGGTCACCTTGGACAGGGCGACCTCGGTGACGTCCAGCTTGTGCTTGGAGATCAGCTGGAGCAGCAGGTCGAAGGGGCCCTCGAAGTTGTCGAGCCGCACCTTGAAGCCGCCGTCCCCGCCATCGGGCTGCTCGTCCGCGCCCCCGGCTCCCGCCCCGGCCACCGGTACGGCGGCCGACTCGCCGAGCTGCCCCGCGCCGGAGCCGAGCCCGGATCCGGCGCCCGGACCGACCGACTCGCCCCGACGCCCCGCACCCGTGCCGAGCCCATGCCCAGCGCCCGGACCGGCCTGCGACTCGCCCCGACGCCCGGGACCAGTGCCGAGCGCGGATCCGGCGTCCGGTCCAGCCACCGGCTCATTCCTGCCCCCGGCCGCCGCCCCGGTGCCGGGCTCGGCTGCGGGGGCGCCGCCCGGCGCGGACTCGGCCTGGGCCGGCGGGACGGAATCGGTCTGGGCCGGCGGCGCGGGCCGGGCTTGGGGCACCGGGGCGGACTCGGCCTGCACCAGCGGCGCGGACTCTGCCTCAGGCGCGGGCGCGGGCGCGGGCCCGGCCTGAGGCTCCGGCTCCGGCTCCGGCTGCCACTGCCCCTCCGGCTGCCGCTCCGCCTGACGCTGCCGTTGGGAGTGCGGCTCCGTAGCCGGCTGCGGCTCCGGCCGCGACCACGGAACCGTCTGCGGGGCGGGCTCGGCGCTCGGGCCGGCGCCCGTCCCGGTCTCCGTCCCCACCCCCGCCCGCGCCGCGGAGGGCGACCGGGGCTCGTGCGGCCCCGGCTCGGACTGTGCCTGTGGCTCACCCTCGTGACCGCCGCGGGCGTGCTCCCGCTCGCGCTCCCGCCCGGGTTCGCGCTCTGACCGCGGCGCGCTCCCGGCCGTCGGCTCCGGTGCGGGTTCCGGCACCGGTTCCGGCGCCGGGCCGGTGCCCCCTGGCTCCGCTCCCGGTGCCGCCGCGGCAGGCGGGTCGCCCACCGGCGGCATTGGGTCGGCCGGCGGAGCCACCCGCGGGGCGGTTCCCGGTCCCCTCCCCAGCGCGCGCCGACGGCCGGCGGGGGCGCCGGCCGAGGGGCGGGGGCGGGGGGTGTCGTGCGAGGTCATGGCCCCCGCAGGCTACCGCTACCGCCCGCGCAGCCGTCGTACGAGGATGCTGGCGTCCCCGCGGGTCTCCAGGTCGGCGAGGACCACGGCGACCGCCTCGCGGACGATCCGGCCGCGGTCGACGGCCAGTCCGTGCTCGCCGCGGAGCACCAGACGGGCGTGCTCCAGGTCCATCAGCTCCTCCGCGGAGACATAGACCGTGATCTTCTCGTCGTGCCGTTCCCGGCCGCTGGGGCGGCGCGTGGCGGCCCGGCCGCGCTTGCGGGGCTGGCCGGCGGCGGCGCCCGCGGCAGAACCCTCCTGTGCGCCCGCCCGGGCAGCCGCACGCTGCGCCGAGCGCTCCGCGCCCCGGCTGCGCGACTCACCGGTCGTCGCGGGTTCCGCGTCCGCCGCGGCGGCGTGCTCGGCGCCCTCGCCGTCGCCCCCCTGCGCGGGCACCGACTGCGGTGCGTCCTCCGCGGCGGCCGCCTGGTCGCTCTCCCCGGCCGGCGCGGGCACCCGGGCCTCGCCGTTGGCCTGGCGGCGCGGGGTGGACGACTGCAGTGCCATTCCCCCTGTCGTACGGAAGAGTTCGTCGGCCCCCGGCAGACTCACTCGGCGTGACACCGGGCGAGCACCTCCCTGGCGAGCTGGCGGTAGGCGGCGGCACCGACGGAGTTGGAGGCGTACGTGGTGATCGGCTCACCGGCGACCGTGGTCTCCGGGAAGCGGACCGTGCGCCCGATGACCGTGTGGTACACGTGGTCGTCGAACGCCTCGACGACACGCGCGAGCACCTCACGGCTGTGCACCGTGCGCGAGTCGTACATCGTGGCGAGGATCCCGTCGAGCTCCAGCTCCGGGTTGAGCCGCTCCTGGACCTTCTCGATGGTCTCGGTCAGCAGCGCCACACCCCGCAGCGCGAAGAACTCGCACTCCAGCGGGACGATCACCTTGTGCGCGGCCGTCAGCGCGTTGACCGTGAGCAGGCCGAGCGAGGGCTGGCAGTCGATCACGATGTAGTCGTAGTCCGGCAGCAGCGGCTTGAGCGCGCGCTGCAGCGAGGACTCGCGGGCCACCTCGGAGACCAGCTGCACCTCGGCGGCGGACAGGTCGATGTTGCTGGGCAGCAGGTCCATGTTGGGGACCGCGGTCTTCAGCAGCACCTCGTCGGCCGCCATGCCCCGCTCCATGAGCAGGTTGTAGACGGTGAGGTCGAGCTCCATCGGGTTGACGCCGAGGCCGACCGACAGCGCGCCCTGCGGGTCGAAGTCGACGAGCAGCACCCGGCGCCCGTACTCCGCGAGCGCGGCGCCCAGGTTGATGGCCGACGTCGTCTTGCCGACGCCGCCCTTCTGGTTGCACATCGCGATGATCTTGGCGGGACCGTGGTCGGTCAGCGGGCCCGGGATCGGGAAGTACGGCAGCGGGCGTCCGGTCGGGCCGATGCGCTCACGCCGCTGGCGGGCCGCGTCGGGCGCCAGCGTGGCCGCGTACTCGGGATCGGGCTCGTACTCCGCGTCGGGGTCGTAGAAGTGCCCCTCGGGCAGTTCTTCGTAGTCGGCGAAGTGGTTGCGGGGCGCGCCACTTCCGTCGCCGGCCATGGCGTTCACGTGTTGGCCATCCATGCTCTGGTGTGCTGTCTGAGTTGCCTGCGGACTCTGGTGGGCTGCGAAGGTGCGTACCGCGACGGAGCCGACAGCCTCGTACCGCCCGGGACCCTGGACCCCGGTCGGCGTTCCTGGTTGACCACCCCCGGGAGTAAATGTCGACTCATTCACAAGTCGTCTTACCTCCTTGGTGACCAGGAAACTTCTAGACAGGTCAGCGTGGCACCATGCCGACGGTTGGCGACTCTATGGCGTGTCGGCGGTCCGCAGCAACACAATCCGCCGGACCCGGCCCGATGTGTCGGTAATGAAACACCCGCCTGTCAAGGGCGTACGGCCGTCGCACAGCAGGTTTCACCGGTGCGCGAATCGGTTGAAGCGTTACGTTCGAGGCGAGTTGGCCGAGAATCGCAAAGTGACCATACACACATCCGGCCGGACCTTGTCTGGCAAGGTCCGGCCGGGCGTGCGGGGTTGACGATGCGTGTTGACGTATCGCCTTTACCGGAAGACGACTTAGCCGATTTAACGGCCGAGGGCCGGGTGCGCGGGTCAGCCGAGCAGGGTGGCCGGGTCCACGTACTCCAGGCCGTGCGCCTCGGCGACCTCCTTGTAAACGACCTTGCCGTCATGGGTGTTGAGACCCTTGGCCAGCGCCGGGTCACGGCGCAGCGCCTCGACCCAGCCGCGGTTGGCCAGTTCCACGATGTACGGCAGCGTGGCGTTGGTGAGGGCGTTGGTGGAGGTGTTCGGCACCGCGCCCGGCATGTTGGCGACGCAGTAGAAGACCGACTCGTGGACCTTGAAGGTCGGCTCGGCGTGGGTGGTGGGGCGGGAGTCCTCGAAGCAGCCGCCCTGGTCGATCGCGATGTCGACAAGGACACTTCCCGGCTTCATCCGGGAGACCAGCTCGTTGGTGACCAGCTTCGGCGCCTTGGCACCGGGGATGAGCACCGCGCCGATGACCAGGTCGGCGTCGAGGACGGCCTTCTCCAGCTCGAAGGAGTTGGACATGACGGCCTTGACCTTGGTGCCGAAGATCTTGTCGGCCTCGCGCAGCTTGTTGATGTCGCGGTCCAGCAGGGTCACGTCGAAGCCCATGCCGACGGCGATCTGGGTGGCGTTCCAGCCGGAGACACCGCCGCCGATGACGACGGCCTTGGCCGGGGTCACACCCGGGACGCCGCCCGGCAGCACACCGCGGCCGCCGGCCGCGCGCATCAGGTGGTAGGCGCCGACCTGCGGGGCCAGCCGGCCCGCGACCTCGGACATCGGGGCGAGCAGCGGCAGGGCGCGGCTCGGCAGCTCGACCGTCTCGTAGGCGATGGCGGTGGTGCCGGACTCGATCAGCGCGTCCGTGCACTCCTTGGAGGCGGCCAGGTGCAGGTAGGTGAAGAGGGTCTGGTCCTTGCGGAGGCGGTGGTACTCCTCCGCGATCGGCTCCTTGACCTTCAGCAGCAGGTCCGCGGCGGCCCAGACCTCGTCGGCGGTGTCGAGTATCCGCGCGCCCGCGGCGACGTACTCGGCGTCCGTGATCGAGGAGCCGACGCCGGCGCCGCGCTCGATGACGACCTGGTGACCGTGGCGCACCAGCTCGTGCACGCCGGCCGGGGTGATGGCCACCCGGAACTCGTTGTTCTTGACCTCGCGGGGAATGCCGACCTTCACGTCGATCACGGTCCTTGACTCAGACGATGGGGCTATTACAAGGCATACCCACTCAGATGCGGGCACACCGGGAGAGACCGCAGGAGAACGTGCGGCGAACCCAGTCTAATGAAGGCGTTCCCGCTGTCTAGCCTTTCAAAGCATTAATCTTGGAGAGATGCACTGCGGATTTCGCAGGCATCACGCCGATCTTCCTTCAGCATTCGCTCGGCCGCGCCGCGGTGCAGACCGGCTGCCGTGGGGTCCCCGAGGTGGTCCAGAGTGTCGGCCAGCCTCAGATGCAGCGCCGCCTGGAGCCGGACGTCCTCGGCCGCGCGCGCCCAGTCGACGGCCTCCAGACAGGTGCGCAGCGACTCCTCGGGTCGCCCGGCGTACTCCTGGACCCGGGCCAGTTCGCTCAACGCCCGCGCATGGGCGGCCACATCACCGGCCTTGCGGTACCCGGCGACGGCCGCCCGCCAGCCCCGCAGCGCCTCGCCGTAGCGGCCCGCGTAGGTGTGGGCGGCGGCGATCCGGCCGTACAGCCGGGCGGCGTCCGTACGCTCGTCCCGGGCCAGCCGCTGGGCGAGAGCCCGGCCGAACCAGTCGGCGGCCCGGTCGTAGTCGCCCAGCTCCAGGTGGGCGCCGCCTACGGATTCCATCGCGCGGCCGGTCGCGTACGGGTCGTTTGCGCGCCGTCCGGCGTCCAGCGCGGCCCGGTAGCGTGCCAGCGCCTCGGTGGTGCGGCCGGTCCGGGCGTCCAGGTCGGCCAGGTTCAGCAGGGCCGCCGCCTGCTCGCGGGGCAGGTCGCGGCGTTCGGCCACGTCGAGGACGAGCCGGTGGATGCCGTACAGGTCGGGCGCCGCGGCGTGGGTGCCGAAGTGGGCGACCATGGCCCGCACCAGCTGGGACATCAGCCGTCGGGCGAGGGTGTCCAGCTCCCCGTCGGCGACCGCGAGGCGGGCTGCGGCCAGCAGGGCGGGCCGGCGCAGCCGCAGCCACTCGGCGGCGGCCCGGGGGGTGGGGAAACGCAGGGCGCGCGGCATGGCGAGGAGCTTCTCGCGGGCCCGGGGGCTGTCGGTCTCGGTGATCGCCCGGCAGGACTGGAGCAGCCGGACGTAGCGCTCCAGCATGCGGGCCCGGGCGAGCTGCAGCTCGGCGGGCCGGTCGTGGGTCTCGGCGAGGGCCCTGATCCGGGGATGCAGGCAGCCGGGGACCTCGTACTGCGGCAGCGGGGAGTCCACGGGGCGCAGCAGCCCGAGGGCGACGAAATCGTCCAGCACGGTGCGGGCGCTGTTCACCGAGCAGCCGGCGAGCGCGGCGGCGGTGTGCGGGTCGACCAGGCCGGCCGGGGCGAGGGAGAGCAGCCGCAGCATCCGGGCGGCGGCGCTCGGCAGGGACTTGTAGGCGAGCCGGAAGACGCGGCCGACCGGGCTGCCCTCGTCGCTGCCCTCGGTCCGCAGGTGTTTGGCGAGGTCGGCGACGGCCGCCTTGGGCCGGGCGGCGAGCCAGCCGCCCGCCAGGGCCAGCGCGGCGGGCTGCGCCTGGCACTCCTCGACGAGGGACTCGGCGGCGCGCGGGTCGACGGTGATCCGGACCGAGCCGATGCGCCGGGACAGCAGCTCCACGGCGGACTTGGTGTCGAGGCCGCCGAGCGTACACGGGCGGACGTCGGCGATACCGGTCAGCGGGCCCTCGGCGACGGCGACGACCAGGCAGTCCGGGGCGTCCGGGAGCAGGGCGTCGACCTGGTCGGAGCCGGCGGCGTCGTCCAGCAGGAGCAGGGCGCGGCGCTCGGCCAGCGCCGAGCGCAGCGCCTCGGTCAGGTCGTCCTCGGCGGCGCCGGGCGGGGTGGGCTGCTCCAGCGCGGTGAGCAGCTCCCGGGCGAGGTTCCCGACGGGCACGCGTGTGCCGTCCGGTTCGCTCAGCCGGACCCGCAGCACGCCGTCGGGGTAGCCGTCCGCGACCTGGGCGACGAGTTCCTCGGCGAGTGCGGTGCGGCCCGAGCCGGGCCGGCCCGCGATGAGCAGCACCCGCGCGCGGGGGGCCTTGCGGCCGGAGAGGGTGTCGAGGCCGGCACGTTCGATGTCGGCGCGCAACTCCTTCAGTTCCCGGCTGCGGCCCAGGAACCGACTCTCCTCAGCAGCCTCGTCCGACAACCGCACGCCGTCCGTGTCCACCGCCTGATCCGTCACGGGCCTCTCCCGATCCCACCGCGCACCGGCGCCCGCCGGAACCCCGGTTCGGGCGTTTCCCGAGCCTAGTTCAAGCGCGGGTGCGTTCCGGGGGGAGCGCGGCGGGCAGGTCGCCCGATCGGATCAGCCGATCGTCACACCGGGAGCGGAAGGGAGGAGCCGCCGGTCAGAGCGCGAACGGACGCGCCGGCCAGGGCGCCTCGGCCGGCCGCAGGGCGTCGAGGCCGTCGCCGTTCTGCGCGGCGACCAGCGAGAGCACGCCGACGACGAGGCAGTTGTTGTGCAGCTCCCCGGCGAGCACACCCCGGACCAGGTCCTCCACCGGCACCCGCTCCAGCTCCATGTCGGCCTCTTCGTGCTCGACCTCGAAGCGCTCGCCCTCGGCCTCGGACAGCTCGCGGGCGAGAAAGATCCGTACCGCCTCGTCGCAGCCGCCGGGGGTGGTGTAGACGTCGGTCAGCACCCGCCAGTCCTCGGCCTTGACGTGCGCCTCCTCGTACAGCTCACGCTGCGCGGCGTGCAACGGGTTCTCCCCGGGGACGTCGAGCAGACCGGCCGGGATCTCCCACAGCTTCTGGCGCACGGGGTGGCGGTACTGCCGGATGACCAGGACGCGGCCGGCCTCGTCGAGGGCCAGGACGGCCACGGAGCCGGGGTGGACCTGGTAGTCGCGGGTGACGACGCTGCCGCCGGGCATGACCACGTCGTCCGTGCGGACCGAGGTCTTGTTGCCCACGAAGGGGGTGTCCGTCGCCCGGATCTCCCACTCCTCCGGGATGTCCTTGATCGTCATACGCTGCTCTTCGCCCTTCCGACCTACAGACGTGCACAAAGAAGCCGGGGCCCGCGCCGTTTGAATGCGCGCGCCCCGGCCACCGTACAACTGTTGTGCTACTTGGAACTCTTCCGCTCGACCGCGGCCTTCACCAGGCCCGCGAACAGCGGGTGCGGACGCGTCGGACGCGAGCGCAGCTCGGGGTGCGCCTGCGTGGCGACCAGGTACGGGTGGACCTCGCGCGGGTACTCCACGTACTCCACGAGCTTGCCGTCCGGGGAGGTGCCCGAGAAGACGATGCCCGCCTGCTTCTCCAGCTCCGCGCGGTAGGCGTTGTTCACCTCGTAGCGGTGGCGGTGGCGCTCCTCGACGTACTCCTTGCCGTCGTACACCTCGCGCACGATCGAGCCCTCGGCCAGCTTCGCCGGGTACATGCCCAGGCGCATGGTGCCGCCCATGTCGCCCTCGCCGGCGACGATGTCGAGCTGCTCGGCCATGGTGGAGATGACCGGGTGGGCGGTGGCCGGGTCGAACTCGGTGGAGTTGGCGTCCGAGATGCCCGCCAGGTTGCGCGCGGCCTCGATCACGATGCACTGCAGGCCCAGGCAGAGGCCGAGCAGCGGGATCTTGTTCTCGCGGGCGTACTTGATCGCGCCGACCTTGCCGAGCACGCCGCGGTCGCCGAAGCCGCCCGGGATGCAGATGGCGTCGACGTCGCCGAGCTGCGCCTTGGCGCCGGCCGGGGTCTTGCAGTCGTCCGAGGTGACCCACTTGATCTTGACGCGGGCCCGGTTGGCGAAGCCTCCCGCGCGCAGCGCCTCGGTGACCGACAGATAGGCGTCGGGCAGGTCGATGTACTTGCCGACCAGCGCCATCGTGATCTCGTGCTCGGGCTTGTGGACGCGGTCGAGCAGGTCGTCCCAGGTCGTCCAGTCCACGTCGCGGAAGGGCAGGTCCAGCTTGCGGACGACGTAGGCGTCCAGGCCCTCGCCGTGCACGGTCTTCGGGATGTCGTAGATCGAGCGGGCGTCGGGGCAGGCCACCACGGCGGCCTCGTCGACGTCGCACATCAGCGAGATCTTCCGCTTGATCGCGGTGGGCACCTCGCGGTCGCAGCGCAGCACGATCGCGTCCGGCTGGATACCGATGTTGCGCAGGGCCGCGACCGAGTGCTGGGTCGGCTTCGTCTTCAGCTCACCCGAGGGGCCGATGTACGGCAGGAGCGAGATGTGCACCACGAACACGTTGTCCCGGCCGACCTCGTGCCGCACCTGGCGGACGGTCTCCAGGAACGGCAGCGACTCGATGTCGCCGACCGTGCCGCCGACCTCGGTGATCACGACGTCCACCTCGTCCGTCGCCATGCGGCGGATGCGGTGCTTGATCTCGTTGGTGATGTGCGGGATGACCTGCACGGTGTCGCCGAGGTACTCGCCGCGCCGCTCCTTGGCGATCACCGTCGAGTAGACCTGGCCGGTGGTGACGTTGGCCGAGCCGTCCAAGTCTCGGTCGAGGAAGCGCTCGTAGTGTCCGATGTCCAGGTCGGTTTCGGCGCCGTCGTTGGTGACGAACACCTCACCGTGCTGGAAGGGGTTCATCGTGCCAGGGTCGACATTGAGGTACGGGTCGAGCTTCTGCATCACGACGCGCAGGCCCCGCGCCTTGAGCAGCATGCCGAGGCTGGAGGCGGTCAGCCCCTTGCCGAGAGAGGAGGCGACACCCCCGGTGACGAAGATGTGCTTGGTCGTCGAGGCTGTGCTGTTTCGAAAAGCAGCGGGCGGCATGGCCAAGAGGGGGCTCCCGTGGTCTCGGTATCGGGGTGCGGTGCGGCTGCCTGCCGGAGATTTCCGGGGGTGCCGTCGCTGCGGTTCGGGGGTTTGCTTGCCCACCGGTCCACGGGCTACCAGCGTATCAGCGCCTCGGGAGGATGGCTTCCGGCCACGCACCGGGCGCCCGCCGGCGCCACGCTCCGCGCATGCGCCGACACGCACGCGCCTGCGTCACCACTCTCTCACCCGGCGCTCACTCGTTCGGCCCCATCGCGTTGCCCGGAGCGGCACACAGATCATCTACGTGCGTCGTATCCTGCTCGGACATTCGCTGCCGAGCCCGCCGGCGACACGGCACCACCCCTCGCCCGTAAGCACCGGAACAACGAGAGCTCGTCAGTTCGTTGAGCAACAATTGTCGTTTGGCGTCACCAGGATTGGCCTCAGGGCCGGGCGACTGCTTTGCTTCATCGCTCAACGACGCATGACTGCATCCATCCTTGACATCCCTTGACACCCCCTGAACCCCCCTTGACCGCACTAGCGACCGCCCCCCTGCGGGGTGACGTGGCCGTTCGACTGGAGTTGCACGTGGCCGGGCGCATCGAAGACTACGCACTCATCGGAGACATGCAGACCGCCGCACTGGTCTGCCGGGACGGGACAGTCGACTGGCTGTGCCTGCCCCGCTTCGACTCGCATGCCATCTTCGCCGGTCTGCTGGGCACCGGGGAACACGGCTTCTGGCGGCTGGGACCCGCCTACGCCGCGGAGAACGAGCCCCCGGCGGCGGCACGGCGCAGCTACCGCGGCGACTCGCTGGTGCTGGAATCCGAGTGGGACACCCCGCGCGGCACCGTCCGCGTGACGGATTTCATGCCCCCGCGTGACGGCGCCCCGCAGCTGATCCGGATCGTCGAGGGCGTCTCCGGCCGGGTGCCGATGCGCTCGGAGCTGCGGATGCGGTTCAGCTACGGCCGGGTGGTGCCGTGGGTGCACAAGCACGAGGGGCGCACGGTGGCGGTCGCGGGCCCCGACTCCGTGTGGTTCGACACACCCGCCGAGACCTACGGCAAGGACCTGACCACGTACGCGGACTTCACCGTCGCCCCCGGTGACCGGATCGCGTTCACCATCTCCTGGCAGCCCTCGCACAAGGAGCCGCCGCCGCTTCCGGAGCCGGAGCAGTCGCTCTCGGCGACCGAGGACTTCTGGCGCGAGTGGGTGGAGCACTGCACGTACCACGGCCCCTACCGCGAGGCCGTGATCCGCTCGCTGATCACCCTGAAGGCCCTGACGTACGCCCCGACCGGCGGCATCGTCGCCGCGCCCACCACCTCCCTGCCGGAGGAGATCGGCGGCGTCCGCAACTGGGACTACCGGTACACCTGGCTGCGCGACGCGGCGATCACCCTGTCCTCGCTGCTGCGCACCGGCTACCGCGAGGAGGCCCGTGCCTGGCGCGAGTGGCTGCTGCGCGCGGTCGCCGGCGACCCGGAGAACCTGCAGATCATGTACGGCATCGCCGGCGAGCGCGAGCTGGGCGAGGCGGAGCTGGACTGGCTGCCCGGCTACGAGAACTCCGCGCCGGTCCGGGTCGGCAACGGCGCCGCGCACCAGCTCCAGCTGGACGTGTACGGCGAGGTCACCGAGGCACTGCACCTGGCCCACATGACCGGCCTGGCCCGCAACGACTACGCCTCGCTGCTCCAGCTGAAGCTGATCCGCTACCTGGAGGACCACTGGCAGGAGCCGGACGAGGGGATCTGGGAGGTGCGCGGTCCGCGCCGCCACTTCGTGCACTCCAAGGTCATGGCCTGGGTCGCGGTCGACCGCACCATCAAGCTGATCGAGTCCGGCGACGCCGACGGTCCGCTGGAGCGGTGGAAGCAGCTGCGCGACGACATCCACCGGGACGTGTGCGAGAAGGGCTACGACAAGGAGCGCAACACCTTCACCCAGTCGTACGGCTCGCAGGAGCTGGACGCCTCCCTGCTGCTGATCCCGCAGATGGGCTTCCTGCCGCCGGACGACAAGCGGGTCATCGGCACCATCGAGGCGATCCAGCGGGAGCTGTCCACCACCGACGGGTTCATCCTGCGCTACCCGACGGAGGGCGAGGACGAGGGCGTCGACGGCCTCCCCGGCGACGAGGGCGCCTTCCTGGCCTGCTCGTTCTGGATGGCCGACGACCTGGCGATGATCGGCCGGGTCGACGAGGCCCGGAAGCTGTTCGAGAAGCTGCTCTCGCTCCGCAACGACCTGGGCCTGCTGGCCGAGGAGTGGGACCCGCGCCTGAAGCGCCAGGTCGGCAACTTCCCGCAGGCCTTCAGCCACGTGCCGCTGATCGACACGGCACTGCGGCTGACGGCTTCGGGCGCGTACGGGGGTTAAGCGGCTCGTCGGCGGCGGGCTGCGGGCGGCCGGGGGCGCCCTCTCCCCGGGGGGCGGGGTGGCCGGCGTTCGGCGGGTGCGGCCGGGAGCGCCCTCGTCCGGGGCGGCCGGCGGCTGTCCGGTGCCCGCCGGGGGACGCCCTCGTCCGGGGAGGGCGGGACCGCGCCCCGATGCCGACACCGGCACTGGCACCGGCACTGGCACCGGCACTGGCACCGGGGTCTGCCGCCGCACCGGCGGCAGACCCCGGGCCGTTGCCGTAATCGGCTCCCGCGGGCACCCCGGGCCCGCTACTCCCGTGGCGCGAGGGCCGTCAGCGTGCGTTCCCCGCCCGGGTCGCCCGCCGTCGCCGGGACCAGGGCGATCTCATCGAGCCCGGCCGCCGCGTAGGCGTCCATCCGGGCACGGGCGGCGTCGGCGTCGCCGATCAGGCCGACCGTGGCGGCGGCCTCGGTCGGCAGGGCCCGCAGCAGGGTGTCGGGGTCGGCGCCGGTGCGGGCCAGCTCGACGGCCTCGGCGAAGCCCGCCGCCGCGAACATCTCGCGGTAGCCGGGCACGGCGAGGTAGCCGACGACGCTGCGCAGCACCTGGGTGAGCGAGGCCGGGTCGGGGTCGATGGCGGCCGGCACCCAGGCGGCCAGCCTCGGCGGCGTGCGGCCCGCCTTCTCGGCCGCCGCCAGTAGTTTCGCGCGCAGGGTGGCGACCTGTTCCGGCGAGACGACGTCCAGGAGCATCCGGTCGGCGTACGCGGCGGCCGTTGCGATCGCCTTGTCGCCGAACGCCGCCACCGTGAGCGGACCGCCGGGCGGCCGGTGCCGGCGCCGGAAACCGCTGCCGGGCACGACCGGCTCGCCGGGAGCCCCGTGCATCAGCTCCCGCAGGGTGGCCGCCGTCTCCTCCAGGACGGCCGCGGGCCGCACCCGGGGCCGGCCGTGCACCCCCTCGATCACCCGCTTGCTGGACGTGCCCAGTGCCACCCCGGCCGGTCGTCCGGTGACGGCGGCCGTGGAAGCGGCGCCCCGGGCGAGGGAGTACGCGTCCCGCACGGACACACCCACCGGCCCCGCGGTCAGGGCGACCCGCTCGGTGGCCCGCCCGATGGCCGTGGCCAGTACGAACGCGTCCCACGTCGGCCCCTCCCCGACCCACACCTCGCCGTATCCGAGCCGGTCGGCGACCGCTGCCACCTGCAACGGCTCGTCGACCGACCTGTCGTCCTCCCGCGCCGCGGCGACCACGCTGATATCCATGACCGCGCACCTACCCGACCGGCACCGGGCGAACCGGGAGTCGCCCCCGGGCGTGCCCACCCCGCAGCTGTACCCGGCCCGTCCGCGCAGGTAGCGTCCGGTCATGGACAGCGGCAGGGACAGCAGGTTCGACACTCAGGGCGCAGGGATCACCGTGCAGCGGGCGCTGGAGCTGCCCGGGCTGCGCGGCGGGCTCCCCGAGGTCGTCGCGGGCGCCGACCGGCTGCGGCGCACCGTGCGCTGGGTGCACGCGGGCGAGGTGCCCAACATCGCGTCGCTGCTCAAGGGCGGTGAGCTGCTGCTGACCACCGGTGTCGGGCTCGGCGCCCGCCCCGCCGACCAGCGGGCCTTCGTGCGCACCCTGGCCGAGCGCGGCATCGCGGCCCTCGTGGTGGAGCTGGGCCCGCGCTTCGCCCGGCTGCCCGCCGCCCTGGTCGACACCGCCCGCGCGGCCGGGCTGCCGTTGGTCCAGCTGCACCGCGAGGTGCCGTTCGTGACGGTCACCGAGGAGATCCACACAGAGATCGTCAACGGCCACTACGCGCTGCTCCAGCGCGCCGAAGAGGTGCACCGCCGCTGCACGGAGGCGCTGCTGGGCGGCGGCGGGGTGCCGCAGGTGCTCGGCATCCTCGCGGACTTCGCCGGCAACCCGGTCTTCCTGGAGACCCCGGACGGCCGGCTGCTGTACGCCGCCGGGTCCGGCCCCGAGGGCGCCGATCCGCTCCAGGTGTGGGAGGGGCTGCGCGGCCCGCAGAAGGACGCCCCGCCCCCGGCGGGCTCGGTGCTGGTGGACGTGCCCGGCGGCGGTCCCGGTGCCGGGTCGGTGCGCGCCCGGCTGGCGCTGCTGCCCGTGCGCTCCCCCCTGGCCCCGGTGCACCGGATGGCGGCGGAGCGGGCGGCGGACATCCTCGCCGTGGTGCTGATGCAGGCGCGGCAGGAGGAGGAGCTGGCGGCGCGCGGGCGGGGCGACTTCCTCACCGACCTCGCCGAGGGCCGGATCGCTCCGGAGGACGCCCCGGCGCAGGCCCGCGTGCTCGGCTTCAAGCCGGGCGGCGGCCCGCTGCTGCCGGTGGTGATGCGGCTCGGCGACTCGCTGTCCCCGGCGGGCGGCGGCTGGGCGGTGCTGGCCCGCGCGGTCGCCGAGGAGCTGGCGTCGGTCGGCGTTCCGGTCCTGCTGGGCGTACGGCCGGTGGAGGGCCGGGTCCCGCTGCTGCTGGGCCTGCGCTCGGAGTCGGAGCGGTCGGCGGTGGCGGACCGGGTCGCGGCGGCACTGCGGGCGGGTGCGGAGCGGGCCGGGATGCAGCGGCCCGGGGCGCAGCCGCCGGTCGTGGTGGCCGGGGTGGCCGGCGGCTGGGCCGCGGCGGCCTCGGGGCTGCGGCACGCGGCGGAGACGGCGACCGCGGCGCAGGGGCTCACGGACCGGCCCTGGTACGACGCCCGCCGCCTCGACATCGACCTGCTGCTGTGGCGGCTGCGGGACCATCCGGACCTGGCGGCGTTCGTGGACCGGGCGATCGGCCCCCTGCGGGACCACGACAACCGCTCCAGGCCCCCGCTGCTGCCGACCCTGGAGACGTATCTGGCGCACGCGGGCCGCAAGGCGGAGACGGCACGCGAACTGCATCTGAACCGGCAGACGCTGTACAACCGGCTGGCACGGATCGGCGAGTTGCTCGGCACGGACCTCGACGACCCGCAGACCGTGCTGGCGTTGAGCCTGGCGCTGCGGGCGCGCCGGCACGTGGGCTGACCGGGCAGGCCGGTCGCGGCGGCGCCCGGGCGGCGTTCAGAGCAGCGGCCGGTGCTGCGTCAGCTCGTCGTAGACGCTGAGCACCTGGGCGACGGTGGCGTCCTCGGTCGGCCAGGTGGCGGCCTGCCGGGTGCCCCGCTCCCGCAGCAGCTCCTGCCGCCCGGGGTCACCGAGCAGCCGGACGACGGCGTCGGCGAACGCCTCGGCGTCCGTACGGGGCACGAGTTCGGCGGCGTCGCCGACGAGTTCGGGGATGCCGCCGGCGTCGGTGGCGACGAGCGGCACGCGCGCGTGGAGGGCCTCCTGGGCGAGGACCGAGCGGGCCTCCCGGCGGCTCGGCAGCAGCGCGAGGTCGGCCGCCGCGAGCAGGTCGGAGACGTCGTCGCGGCGGCCGATGAGCGCCACCGGCAGCGCCTCCTCGTCGATCCGCCGCTGCAACTCGGCGCGCAGCGGCCCCTCACCGGCGATCACGACCAGCGGCACGGGGTCGAGGCGGCGCCACGCGCGCGTGGCGTCGAGCAGGACGTCGTAGCCCCGGTGCCGCTCCAGCGAGCCGACGGCGATCAGCAACGGGCGTCCGGTGGCGCCCAGATCGGCGCGGACCTTGGGGCGCAGCCGCTCGGCCTCCTCGGCGTCGAGGGGCGAGCGGGACCGGCCGGGCAGCGCGACGGCGGCGAGCCGGGCGTCGCGCGCACCGGCCGCGCGCGCCCGGTCGACCAGTTCCGACGTGGTGCCGAGCACCACCGTGGCGGCCTTCATCACCCGCCGCTCCAGCACCCGCAGCAGATGGACGCGGGCGCCTTCGGCATGGGCACGGTCGTGCCAGGTGACCACGAGCGGGGTACGGACGCGCCGGCCGCCGAGGGCCAGGACGGTACGGAAGGAGGCGTGCAGCCCGTGCGCGTGCACCAGGTCGGCGTCGGCGCACAGCGCCCGCAGCGCGGCCACGGTGACCGGGTCGCTGCTACGCGGCACGTGCACGTGGTGGGCGCCGGTCCCGGAGAAGTCGTAGGTGCGTTCCGCCTCGGCGGGGGCGCACACCGTGACCTTCACGCCCCGTGCGACGAGCCCCGCGGCCAGAGAGCGCACGTGCACGCTGCTGCCGGCGTTGCCTCCGCCCAGCACCTGCACGGTGCGCAGCGGCGACTGGCCGTGCGGTGAGGGGCTGCTCACGGGGGTCACGTGGCCGGGGCTCCTGGTTCGGCGTCGGGCGGGACACGAAGAAAGTACAGAAGGATGGAGCGGTGGGGAGGCGCCGAGCGGTTTCCGGCGCGTACTCCGCCAAGGATGCCAGGACGCACGGGTGTTCCGGCACGGCGGCCACCGCGCCGGCCGGTCCCCGCGGCAACACCCCACCCGCATTCACCCGCACGAGTGAGCCCACCTACCCGCTCGCCGCTCCCCGACCCCGTACCCGCCAACGACGCCGATCCCCACCGGCGACGCCCACCACCCGACGAACAGCAAACAGCCGGTGCGCGAGCGGGAAAACCCCCTCCAGCCAGCACGGAACCGCACCCGCCAACGACGCCCCGCCCCCACCGGCGACGCCCACCTTCCAACGGACAGCAAACGGGCGGTGCGCGGGTGGGCGAACCCCCCGGCGGTCACACCGACGCGGCCCGCTACCCGTCCGCCCGAGCCGTAGCCAGCAGTTCCTCCGCATGCGCCCGGGCCGTCTCCGAGTCCTCCTGCCCGGCGAGCATCCGGGACAGCTCCCGTACGCGTTCCTCGCCCTCGAGCGCCTTCACACCGGACCGCGTCACCGAGCCGTCATTCGTCTTCTCGACCAGCAGCTGCCGGTCGGCGAACGCCGCCACCTGCGGCAGGTGCGTGACGACGACGACCTGCGCGGTCTTCGCCAGCCGCGCCAGCCGCCGCCCGATCTCGACCGCCGCCTTGCCACCGACACCGGCGTCGACCTCGTCGAACAGGTACGTCGGCACCGGATCCGTGCCCGCGAACACCACCTCGACGGCCAGCATCACGCGCGACAGCTCACCACCGGAGGCTCCCTTGGCGATCGGCCGCGGCGGCGCCCCCGGGTGCGGCGCGAGCAGCAGCTCGACCTCGTCCGCACCGGACGGCCCGTAAGCGACCGGACGCCCACCGACCTCCACGCCCTCGGGGTCCTCGGTCTGCCGGATGGAGAACGACACGCGCGCGTGGGGCATCGCCAGCGAGGCAAGCTCGGCGGTGACGGCGGCGGCGAACCGCTCGGCGGCCTCCGTCCGCGCGTCCGTCAGGGCCTGCGCCAGCCCGCCCAGTTCCGCCCGCAGCGCGTCCCGCTCGGCGGTCAGCTCCCCGAGCCGCTCGTCGTCGCCGTCCAGCTCGGTCAGCCGGGCCGCGCTCCGCTCCGCCCAGGCCAGCACGGCGGCGACGTCCTCGCCGTACTTCCGCGTCAGCCCGTTGATCGCCGCCCGCCGCTCCTCCACGGCCGCCAGCCGCAGCGGGTCGGCGTCGAGGTCGTCGGCGTACCCGGCCAGCTCGCCCGCCACGTCGCGCAGCAGGATGCCGACCTCGCTGATCCGGTCGGCCAGCGACGCCAGCGCCGGATCGTGCGACCGCACGGCGTCCAGGGCCCGCTGGGCGCCGGCGACCAGGGTCGACGCGTCGATGCTCTCCGGGTCCTCCGGATCACCGGCGAGCGCGCCGTGCGCGGCCGTCGCGGCGGACGCCAGCGCCTCGGCGTGACCGAGCCGCTCGGCCTCCTCCGCCAGCTCCACGTCCTCACCGGCCCGCGGCTCGACGGCCGCGATCTCCTCCAGCCCGTAGCGCAGCATGTCGGCTTCCTGAGCCCGCTCACGCGCGCGCGTGGTGATCTCCTCCAGCTCGGCGGAGACCGCCCGCAGCCGCCGGTAGGCCTCGGTGTACTTCGCGAGCGGCACGGCGACCGCGTCCCCGGCGTACCGGTCGAGCGCCTGCCGCTGACGGGCCTGCTTCAGCAGCCCCTGCTGGTCGGTCTGCCCGTGCACCGCCACCAGTTCGTCGGCGAGCTCCGCGAGCATCCCCACGGGCACCGACCGCCCGCCCAGATGCGCCCGCGACCGCCCCTCGGCGGACACGGTACGGCTGATCAGCAGCGCCCCGTCGTCCAGCTCGGCCCCGGCCTCCTCGGCCCGGACGACGGCCGAGGCGTCCCGGGGCACGGCGATCCGCCCCTCGACGACCGCGTTCTTGGCCCCGATCCGCACCAGCGCCGGGTCCGCGCGCCCGCCCAGCAGCAACCCCAGGCTGGTGACCACCATGGTCTTGCCCGCGCCCGTCTCACCGGTGACGGCGGTGAACCCGGGCGACAGCTCGACCACGGCGTCGTCGATCACACCGAGCGACCGTATCCGCATCTCCTCAAGCACGCACACGACCATACGAGGTCCGGGCCGGGGAGTGCGACCGGCCCACGTATGTCACCCACAGGAGTGCATGCCGGTCAGGTGCGCGGGGAACCGCGCGGCCAACCACGTACGGCCCGCACCCCGGCCGCGCATCCGCGCCCCTGCGGCGATCCCGCGTCAATGAGGCGCCCCGCGCCACCCCGACACGGGCAACGCGAACTTCGCCACCAGCCGGTCGGTGAACGACGCATGGTGCAACCGGGCCAGCCGCACCGGCACGGCCCCCCTCCGCACCTCGACCCGCGCCCCCGGCGGCAGCTCGACCGTCCGCCGCCCGTCGCACCACAGCACCCCCGGCGGAACGTGCGGCAGCACCTCCACGGCCAGCACGGAATCCGGCGAGGTCACCAACGGCTTCGCGAACAGCGCATGCGCGCTGATCGGCACCATCAGCAGCGCCTCGACCTCCGGCCACACCACCGGCCCGCCCGCCGAGAAGGCGTACGCCGTCGACCCGGTCGGCGTCGACAGCACGATCCCGTCGCAGCCGAACCCCGTCACCGGCCGCCCGTCGATCGCCAGCACGACCTCCAGCATCCGCTCGGCGGACACCTTCTGCACGGCCGCCTCGTTCAGCGCCCAGTCGGCGTGCACGACGTCGCCGTTGCGGTGCACGACGACGTCGATGGTCATCCGTTCCTCGACCTCGTAGGCCCGGCTCACCACCCGGTCGACGACCTTGTCGAGGTCGTCCCGCTCAGCCTCCGCGAGGAAGCCGACCCGGCCGAGGTTGACGCCGAGCATCGGCACCCCGGAAGCGCGGGCGAACTCGGCGCCGCGCAGCAGCGTCCCGTCCCCGCCCAGCACGATGAGCAGCTCGCACCCGTCGAGGCACTGCGGAGTGGCCTCCCTGACCAGCTCCACCTCGCCCGGAAGCGGCAGGTCGGCCGCCTCCGCCTCCAGCACCCGCACCCCGAGCCCGGAGCGCAGCAGTCCCTTGACCACCAGCTCGGCGCTGCGCACGGCGGCCGGGCGGCCGGTGTGGGCCAGCAGGAAAACAGTACGAGCTCGGTTCTGTGTCAACGCGGCCCCTCCGCCACTGCACGGTCTACGTCGGCCGGGTCCAGCTCAGCCGCCCCGGCCCGCAGCCACAGAAAGTACTCGACATTCCCGGACGGTCCGGGCAGCGGACTGGCCGTGACGCCCCGCACGCCCAGTCCCAGCTCCCAGGCCTTGGCGGCCACGCCCCGCACCGCCTCGGCGCGCAGTTCGGCGCTGCGCACCACTCCCCCGCTGCCGAGGCGGTCCTTGCCCACCTCGAACTGCGGCTTGACCATCATCACCAGATCGGCGTCCGGCTTCGTGCACCGCACCAGGGCGGGCAGCACCAGTCCGAGCGGGATGAAGGACAGATCCCCGACGACAAGGTCCACCGGCTCCCCATCGATCGCCTCGAGCGTCAACTCGCGTACGTTCGTACGGTCCTTGACGGTGACGCGTTCATCCTGCCGGAGCGACCAGGCGAGTTGTCCGTATCCGACGTCGACGGCGACGACGTGGGCGGCCCCCGCGCGCAGCAGGACGTCGGTGAAGCCGCCGGTGGAGGCGCCCGCGTCGAGCGCCCGCCGTCCCTCGACCGCCAGGCCCTGCGGCACGAACGCCGACAGGGCGCCCGCCAGCTTGTGGCCGCCCCGGGAGACGTAGTCGGGGTCGCTGTCGTCGGCCGTGACCACGATGGCCGCCGCGGTCTCCACCTGTGTGGCGGGCTTGGTCGCGACGGTCTTGCCGACGGTCACCCGGCCGGCGGCGATCAGCTGGCCGGCGTGCTCACGCGAGCGCGCGAGCTTCCGGCGGACCAGCTCCGCGTCGAGACGGCGGCGTGCGACTCCTGCCACGTTCGGTTCAGCTCCCTTGTGCGTACGAGGCCGGGGGCGCCGGAGGTCCCGGGCGGGCGTCGAGCGCGGTGAGCGCGTCGCGCAGCCCCCGGTGTACATCCTCGTACACCTCCACGTGTCCGTCCGTGGCGAGGTGGTCGGCGTCGGCCAGCCGCTCCAGCTGCCGGTCCACCTCGGCGTTGCCCGTGGGCGTCCGGGGCACCCCCAGCGGGGCGGGGGCGGCGGGGCCGTACTCCGACTCCACCGTCTCCACCGTCTCCACCGTCTCCACCGACTCCACCGGCGCCTCGTTCTCCGGGACCGTGTCGTTCATGCCCCGACGCTACCTCGAACCGCTGCGGTACCGTCGGTCGCGATGGCCACGATCGAGGAGTGCCGCGCCGCACTCGACAAGCTTTCGGACAACATGCGCGACGCCGAAGGGGACGTGCGCGAGGCCGCGGCCCTGGACCGCTCGGTGAGCTGCCACATCACGGACCTCGACGTCACCTTCGCGGGGCGCATGGCGGACGGCCGCATCGTCGTCGACGACACCCTGACCGGTCCGCCGCGCGAGAAGGCGCAGATCCGGCTGGCGCTGGCCGGTGACGACCTGGTGGCCCTGGTCGACGGCGAGCTGAACTTCGCCAGGGCCTGGGGCTCGGGCCGGGTGAAGCTGGAGGCCGGCCTGCGCGACCTGTTCCGTCTCAGGAAGCTGCTCTAGGCCCCCTTGACCATCATCCGCTCCCGCGCCTTGCGCGCGGCGGGCACGATGAGCGGCGTGCCCGTCTCCGGGTCGTCGATGACCTGGCAGCGCAGCCCGAACACGTCCTCGACCAGCTCGGCGTCGACGATGTCGTTCGGCGCGCCCTCGGCGATGACCCGGCCGCCGCGCAGCGCGATGAGGTGGGTGGCGTACCGGGCGGCGTGGTTGAGGTCGTGCAGCACGGCGACGAGCGTGCGGCCCTGCTCCTCGTGCAGCTCGGCGCACAGGTCGAGCACGTCGATCTGGTGCTGGATGTCCAGATAGGTGGTCGGCTCGTCGAGGAGCAGCAGCGGGGTCTGCTGGGCGAGCGCCATGGCGATCCACACACGCTGCCGCTGGCCGCCGGACAGTTCGTCCACGTAGCGGTCGGCCAGTTCGGCGACGCCGGTCTGCGCCATGGACTCCTGGACCACGCGCTCGTCCTCGGTCGACCACTGGCGCAGCAGGCCCTGGTGCGGGTAGCGGCCCCGGCCGACGAGGTCGGCGACGGTGATCCCGTCGGGCGCGATCGACGACTGCGGGAGCAGGCCGAGGGTGCGCGCGACCTGCTTGGCGGGCACCGACTGGATGGCCTGCCCGTCGAGGAGCACCCGGCCCTGGCTGGGCTTGAGCATCCGGGACAGGGCCCGCAGCAGGGTCGACTTGCCGCACGCGTTCGGGCCGACGATCACCGTGAAGGAGTTGTCGGGTATCTCCACCGACAGCTGTTCGGCGATGACGCGCTGGTCGTAGGCGAGGGTGACGTTCTCGGCGGAGAGGCGGTTCACAGTGCTCCTTCGGTTGTTCAGCGCGCTGCCGGGACGGATGCCGGCGCTCATATCCGGCCGGCCTTGCGCTCGGAGACCAGCAGCCACAGCAGGTAGACACCGCCGAGGACGCCGGTGACCACGCCGACGGGGAGCTGGTCGGCGCCGAAGGCCCGCTGCGAGATCCAGTCGGCGGTGACCAGCAGGGCGGCGCCCATGCACAGGGCGGGCAGCAGGTTGGGGCCGGGCGAGCGGGTCAGGCGCCGGGCGAGCTGCGGGGCGGTGAGCGCGACGAAGCTGACCGGTCCGGCGGCGGCGGTGGCGGCGGCGGTGAGCAGCACGGCGGCCACCAGCAGCAGCATCCGCACCCGCTCGACCCGGACGCCCAGGGCGTACGAGACGTCGTCGCCCATCTCCAGCATCCGCAGCCCGCGCGCGTTGCCGAGGACGACCGGAAGGAGGACCACGCACAGCGCGAGCAGCGGCCACACCTGGTCCCAGTCCCGGCCGTTGAGGGAGCCGGTCATCCACACCACCGCGCGGGCTGCGTCGACGATGTCGGACTTGGTCAGCAGATAGCCGTTGACCGCCGTGACGATCGCGGACATGCCGATACCGACCAGGACCAGCCGGTAGCCGTGCACGCCGCGCTTCCAGGCGAGCACATAGATGGCCAGGCCGGTCGCCAGGCCGCCGACGAGCGCGCCGACGGTGACCTGGGTCGTGGTGCCGGAGAACAGGACGATCATCACCAGCGCGCCGGCCGTCGCGCCCTGGCCGAGACCGAGGACGTCGGGACTGCCCAGCGGGTTGCGGGAGATGGTCTGGAACAGCGCACCCCCCAGCCCGAGCGAGGCGCCGACCAGCAGACCGACCAGCACCCGCGGCAGGCGCAGCTCCTGGACGATGAACTCCTGGCCCGCGTTGCCCTCGCCGGCCAGCGTCTTGAGCACGTCACCGACCGCGATCGGGAAGTCGCCGGTGCCGATCAGCAGGACGCTCGCGGCGCAGGCGGCGACCACCAGCAGGGCGACCACCACGAGGGCCCGGACGTCGAGGCGGACCGATATGCCGCCCGGGGTCCGCACGGCGCGGCCGGTCTTCGCGGCACGCTTCGTCTTCGCAGCCCGGTCCGGCTGCGCAGCAGGGGTGGTCTTCACAGCTGGGCCGTCCTCCGCCGTCGTACGAGATAGATGAAGACCGGGCCGCCGACGACCGCCGTCACGATGCCCACCTGGAGCTCCGCGGGCCGGGCGACGATCCGTCCGAGGACGTCGGCGCCGAGCAGCAGCACGGGCGACAGGATCGTCGCGTACGGCAGGATCCAGCGCAGGTCGGGGCCGTTGAAGGAGCGGACGACGTGCGGGATCATCAGCCCGACGAACAGGATGGGCCCGCAGGCAGCAGTCGCGGCCCCGCACAGCATGACCGCGGCGAGCATGGACAGCGCCCGGGTGCGGTTCAGGTTGGCGCCGAGGGCCCTGGCGGTGTCGTCGCCCATCTCCATGGCGTTGAGCGGCCGGGCGAGCGCGAGGGCGACGATCGTGCCGCCCACGAAGAAGGGCAGCACCTGCATGATCATGTCGTTGGTCGCCGAGGACAGCGAGCCGACCGTCCAGAAGCGCATCCGGCCGAGCGCCGCGTCATCCATGATCATCAGGGCCTGGAGATAGCCGTAGAGGGCGGCGGTGATCGCCGTACCGGCCAGTGCCAGCCGCACCGGCGTGGCGCCCCGGCCGCCGCCCAGGAACCACACCAGGGCGCCGACCGCGGCCGCGCCCAGGAAGGCGAACCACACGTAGCCGCTCAGCGACGTGACGCCGAAGAAGGTGATCGCGGTGACGACGGCGGCGGACGCGCCGGCGTTGATGCCGAGCAGCCCGGGGTCCGCCAGCGGGTTCCGGGTGAGCGCCTGCAGCACGGCACCGGCCAGGCCGAGCGCGGCACCGGCGAGCAGACCGATGACGGTCCTGGACAGCCGCTCGCCCACCACGACGTCGCCGAACGTCCCCGAGTCGTCGAACAGGCCGTGCCAGACCTGTTGCAGGGTCAGGTCCTTGGCACCGATGGCGAGGCTCGCGAACACGATGGCGGCCAGGATCGCGACGGAGACGAGCAACCCAATGGCGCGTATCGCATGGCGCTTGGGGGGCGCGGGAGCGGTCTCCACGCGCGCTTCGGGGGGACTGTCGACCAACACGCAGTTAGGTTAGCCTACCCTCCCATTCAATCTCGATCCCCGGACAGGCACGGGCACGGCCACCGCGGCGGCCGGACCGGCCATCACCCCAGCCGGGCAAGCGCCTTGCCGGGATCGAGTGTGCACACCCCTTCCCCGGCCGCCGTCCAGGCAGCCGCGCACAGCGCCCGCAGGCCGTCCAGCCGCGCGCCGTCGCCCGCCAGCTCCAGTCGCTCCCCGTCGGCCGCCGCCGTCCAGCCGCCGCACCGGAAGCCTCCGTCCGCTCCGATCACCTCCGGCTGCCCGGTGAGCAGGCCTCGCAGATCGGCGTCGACGTACGTCGGCCGGTGCTGCGGCGGCGCGGCCAGCAGCTGCGCTGGGTCGGTCACACCGGTCAGTACGAGCAGCGAGTCGACCTCGCCGTTGAACGCGCCCTCGATGTCCGTGTCCAGCCGGTCCCCCACCACCAGGGGCCGCCGGGCGCCGGTGCGCAGGATGGTCTCCCGGTGCATCGGCGGCAGCGGCTTGCCCGCGACCCGTGGCTCGGCTCCGGTCGCGATCCGCACCACCTCCACCGCCGCGCCGTTGCCCGGCGCGATGCCCCGCGCACCGGGAATCGTCAGATCGGTGTTGGACGCGAACCACGGCACGCCGCGCGCGATCGCGTAGCAGGCCTCGGCGAACCGCCCCCAGGGCAGCTCCGGGCCGCCGTACCCCTGGACGACCGCCGCCGGGTCGTCGTCGGCCGACTCGACGGGTACGAGCCCGTGCTCGCGCAGGGCCGCCCGCAGGCCCTCGCCACCGATCACCAGCACCCGCGCTCCCGCCGGCACCTGCTCGGCGATCAGCCGGGCCACGGCCTGCGCCGACGTGATGACGTCACCCGCGTCGGCCGGTATTCCCAACTCGGTCAGATGGGCGGCGACCACGTCCGGTGTCCGCAGCGCGTTGTTCGTGACGTACGCCAGTTGCATGCCGCCCGCGCGGGCCGTCCCCAGCGACTCCACGGCGTGCGCGATCGCGTGCCCCCCGGCGTACACCACACCGTCCAGGTCGAGCAGCGCGGTGTCATACGCCTCGCTCAGGGCCTGCCCACTGGCCCCGGGCCTCGTCCTGGCGCTCCGGCTCATCGCACACGCTCCTCGTCGTCGCTCGTCGCCCCTGTTGCGGCGCCTTTCCCCCGATCATCCCCCATGCCACTGACACACGTACGATGCCGGGATGAACGCAGCGGGTCACTCGGAAGCAACGGCGCGCCGGGGCCTGGAACTCACTCCGTTCCGAGGCCTTCGCTACGACCCCGACCGGGTCGGCAGCCTGGCGGCCGTGACATCACCGCCGTACGACGTCGTGGTCCGCCCCGACGGCCTGCACCAACTCCAGTCGAACGACCCGTACAACATCGTCCGGCTGATCCTGCCGCAGGCCACCACGCCCGACGCCCGCAACGAACAGGCCGCCCGCACCCTGCGCAGCTGGCTCTCCGAGGGCGTCCTGACCGCCGACCCCCGACCGGGGCTGTACGTCTACGAACAGCGCGACGACGCGGGCATGCTGCAACGCGGCCTCATCGGCGCCCTGCGCGTCTCGGATCCCGCGGAGCAGGTCGTCCTGCCCCACGAGGACGTCATGCCCCACGTGGTCGCCGACCGCGCGGCCCTGATGCGCGCCACCTCGGCGAACCTGGAACCCCTCCTGCTGACCTACCGCGGCAACGGCGCGACGGCCGCCACCACGACCGTCGTGGAAGGTGCCGCCGGACGGCCGCCGCTGCTCGCGACGACCACGGAGGACGGCATCAGCCACCGTCTGTGGTCCGTCACCGACCCCGCCGACGTGGCCCGCGTCCAGTCGGAGCTGGCCCTGCACCAGGCCCTCATCGCCGACGGCCACCACCGCTGGGCGACCTACCGCACGCTGCGCGCGGAACACCCCTCCCCCAGCCCTTGGGACTACGGCCTCGTCCTCCTGGTCGACACGGCGCGCTACCCCCTCCGGGTCCGCGCCATCCACCGCCTGCTGCACGGCCTGCCGGTGGCCGACGCCGTCGCCGCCCTGGAGGGCCGCTTCCGAGTCCGCCGCCTCGACACACCGCTGCCCAAGGCCCTGGAGGCGCTGGCGGAGGCGGCCGACGAGGGCAACGCCTTCCTGCTCGCCGGCGACGGCGCGTTCCACCTCGCCGACCGGCCCGACCCCGGGCTGCTGGCCCGCACGGTGCCCGCCGGCCGCCCCGAGGCCTGGCGCACCCTGGACGCGACCGTCCTGCACGCCACGCTCCTCGCCGAGGTCTGGCGGATCCCCGAGGACTCCGCTGCCCACGTCTCCTACATCCACGACACGGCGGCCACGGTCGAGAAGGCCGAACGCGACGGCGGTACGGCGGTCCTGATGCACCCGGTCCGCGAGGAGGTCGTCCGCGACCTGGCCCGGCAGGGCGTCACGATGCCCCGGAAGTCCACGTCGTTCGGCCCGAAGCCGGCGTCCGGACTGGTGCTGCGCGCGCTGGACCTCTGACCCGCCAAGGGCTCGGGACCCAGACGCACGAAGGGGCGGAACCGCATGGTTCCGCCCCTTCGCCGTCACAGGTCACACGTCACACGCCAGACGTCAGTCCTTCTCCGGCTCCGCCGCCGACTCGCCCTCGCCTTCGCCCTCGTTCTCCTCCAGGGCGTCCACGAACTCCACACCGTCCAGCTCGGCAAGCCGGTCGGAGGCGTCCGTGCTGCCGTCCCGGTCGGACTCCACGGCCTTCGCGAACCACTCCCGCGCCTCACGGTCCCGGCCGGCGGCCAGCAGCGCGTCGGCGTACGCGTACCGCAGCCTCGCCGTCCACGGCTGTACGGCGTTGGACGCCAGCTCCGGGCTCTGCAACGTCACGATGGCCGCGTCCAACTGGTCCATGTCCCGCCGGGCGCCGGCCGCCACGAGCCGCATCTCGACCTGCCCGGCCTTGTCGAGCTTCTGCACCTCCGGAGCGCCGGCCATGTCCAGCGCCTTCTCCGGCCGGCCGAGCCCGCGCTCGCAGTCGGCCATCACCGGCCACAGGTCGACGGTGCCCGTCATCCGCCGCGCGGCCCGGAACTCGGCCAGGGCCTCGGCGTACTTCTGGCTCGCGTACGCGGCGAACCCGGCCGCCTCGCGTACGGCGGCGACACGGGACGCCAGCCGCAGTGCCACCCTGGAGTAGGCGTAGGCGCCCTCGGGGTCCTCGTCGATGAGCCGGGCGACCATCACGAGGTTCTTGGCGACGTCCTCCGCGAGCGTCTTCGGCAGACTCTGCAGTTCCTGGCGTACGTCCTTGTCGATCTCGTCGCCGGTGACATCCTCCGGGATCGGCAGCCGCTTGATCGGCTCGCGGTTCCGGTCCCGCTCCCGGTCCTCACGGAACCGGCCTCCACCGCGCCGATCGTCACGCCGGTCGTCACGCCCGCGGAAGCCACCGGGACGCCCACCACGGTCGTCCCGCCGGGGTCCACGGTCGCCACGGTCGTCCCGGCCGCGGAAGCCGCCGCGCTCGCCCCCGCCCCGGTTGTCGTCACGCCGGAAGCCACCGCGTCCACCGCGGTCGTCACCCCGGCGGTCGTCCCGGCGATCATCCCGGCGGTCGCGGTCGTCCCGCCGCTCGTCCCGGCGGAAGCCGCCCCGGTCGTCGCGCCGCTCGTCACGCCGGAAGCCACGGTCGCGGTCATCGCGCCGGTCGTCCCGGCGATCGTCCCGGCGGTCGCGGTCGTCCCGGCGGTCGTCACGCCGGAAGCCACGGTCGCGATCGTCCCGACGCTCGTCACGCCGGTCGTCCCGGCGGAAGCCGCCGCGATCATCACGCCGATCGTCCCGACGGTCATCCCGGCGGAAACCTCCGCGGTCATCACGCCGGTCCCGCTCGTCACGCCGGAAGCTACCCCGGTCGTCGCGGCGCTCGTCACGCCGGAAGCCACGGTCGCGGTCATCGCGCCGGTCGTCCCGGCGATCGTCCCGGCGGTCGCGGTCGTCCCGGCGGTCGTCACGCCGGAAGCCGCCGCGCTGCCCGCGGTCGTCCCCCCGGCGGTCGTCACGCCGACCCGCGTAACCGCCGCTGCGGCTGTCATCCCGACGGAACCCCCCACGCTCACCGCGATCCCCGCGGTCGTCGCGGTCGTCACGGCGGAAGGGAGGCCGGCTTCCACGGTCGTCGCGCCGGCCGTAGCCGCCGCCGCGGTTGTCGTCACGGCGGAAACCACCCCGGGCTCCGCCCTGACCGCCACGGTCACCGCGGTCGCTACGGTCACCGCGAGCACCACTGTCCCGTCGCCGCTGGTCGCGCTCCGGTCGGTCGTCGGGAGAGTTGGTGGACATCGGTGACTCCTGTCTTCGGTACTGCAAGCATATAGAAAAGGACCCCTGGTCCCAGCTGAACGCTGGTGACCAGGGGTCCTTCCAAAGATTGTTCGGCGGCGTCCTACTCTCCCACAGGGTCCCCCCTGCAGTACCATCGGCGCTGTAAGGCTTAGCTTCCGGGTTCGGAATGTAACCGGGCGTTTCCCCTACGCTATGACCACCGAAACCCTAATGGTTTCGAGCGAACAAGCACACTCTTCATTTGTACGTTCTGCTCAAAGCCGACAACGGTCGTTGTCTCAGAACTAACACAGTGGACGCGAGCAACTGAGGACAAGCCCTCGGCCTATTAGTACCAGTCAACTCCACCGGTTACCCGGCTTCCATATCTGGCCTATCAACCCAGTCGTCTACTGGGAGCCTTACCCCATCAAGTGGGTGGGAGTCCTCATCTCGAAGCAGGCTTCCCGCTTAGATGCTTTCAGCGGTTATCCCTCCCGAACGTAGCCAACCAGCCATGCCCTTGGCAGGACAACTGGCACACCAGAGGTTCGTCCGTCCCGGTCCTCTCGTACTAGGGACAGCCCTTCTCAAGACTCCTACGCGCACAGCGGATAGGGACCGAACTGTCTCACGACGTTCTAAACCCAGCTCGCGTACCGCTTTAATGGGCGAACAGCCCAACCCTTGGGACCGACTCCAGCCCCAGGATGCGACGAGCCGACATCGAGGTGCCAAACCATCCCGTCGATATGGACTCTTGGGGAAGATCAGCCTGTTATCCCCGGGGTACCTTTTATCCGTTGAGCGACGGCGCTTCCACAAGCCACCGCCGGATCACTAGTCCCGACTTTCGTCCCTGCTCGACCCGTCGGTCTCACAGTCAAGCTCCCTTGTGCACTTACACTCAACACCTGATTACCAACCAGGCTGAGGGAACCTTTGGGCGCCTCCGTTACCCTTTAGGAGGCAACCGCCCCAGTTAAACTACCCATCAGACACTGTCCCTGATCCGGATCACGGACCCAGGTTAGACATCCAGCACGACCAGACTGGTATTTCAACGACGACTCCACCCACACTGGCGTGCGAGCTTCACAGTCTCCCAGCTATCCTACACAAGCCGAACCGAACACCAATATCAAACTGTAGTAAAGGTCCCGGGGTCTTTCCGTCCTGCTGCGCGAAACGAGCATCTTTACTCGTAGTGCAATTTCACCGGGCCTATGGTTGAGACAGTCGAGAAGTCGTTACGCCATTCGTGCAGGTCGGAACTTACCCGACAAGGAATTTCGCTACCTTAGGATGGTTATAGTTACCACCGCCGTTTACTGGCGCTTAAGTTCTCAGCTTCGCCACCCCGAAGAGTGACTAACCGGTCCCCTTAACGTTCCAGCACCGGGCAGGCGTCAGTCCGTATACATCGCCTTACGGCTTCGCACGGACCTGTGTTTTTAGTAAACAGTCGCTTCTCGCTGGTCTCTGCGGCCACCCCCAGCTCAGAGTGCAAGACTCATCACCAGAAATGGCCCCCTTCTCCCGAAGTTACGGGGGCATTTTGCCGAGTTCCTTAACCATAGTTCACCCGAACGCCTCGGTATTCTCTACCTGACCACCTGAGTCGGTTTAGGGTACGGGCCGCCATGAAACTCGCTAGAGGCTTTTCTCGACAGCATAGGATCATCCACTTCACCACAATCGGCTCGGCATCAGGTCTCAGACTATTGCCAGGCGGATTTACCTACCTGACGTCCTACACCCTTACCCCGGGACAACCACCGCCCGGGATGGACTACCTTCCTGCGTCACCCCATCACTCACCTACTACCAGCTCGGGTCACCGGCTCCACCACTCCGACCTCGTCCGAAGACTCAGCCGACGGCTTCACGGGCTTAGCATCACTGGATTCGATGTTTGACGCTTCACAGCGGGTACCGGAATATCAACCGGTTATCCATCGACTACGCCTGTCGGCCTCGCCTTAGGTCCCGACTTACCCTGGGCAGATCAGCTTGACCCAGGAACCCTTAGTCAATCGGCGCAAACGTTTCCCACGTTTGTATCGCTACTCATGCCTGCATTCTCACTCGTCAACCGTCCACAACTCGCTTACGCGGCTGCTTCACCCGGCAGACGACGCTCCCCTACCCATCCACACACCCGTTGGGGCTAATATGTGAATGACACGACTTCGGCGGTACGCTTGAGCCCCGCTACATTGTCGGCGCGGAATCACTTGACCAGTGAGCTATTACGCACTCTTTCAAGGGTGGCTGCTTCTAAGCCAACCTCCTGGTTGTCTCTGCGACTCCACATCCTTTCCCACTTAGCGTACGCTTAGGGGCCTTAGTCGATGCTCTGGGCTGTTTCCCTCTCGACCATGGAGCTTATCCCCCACAGTCTCACTGCCGCGCTCTCACTTACCGGCATTCGGAGTTTGGCTAAGGTCAGTAACCCGGTAGGGCCCATCGCCTATCCAGTGCTCTACCTCCGGCAAGAAACACACGACGCTGCACCTAAATGCATTTCGGGGAGAACCAGCTATCACGGAGTTTGATTGGCCTTTCACCCCTAACCACAGGTCATCCCCCAGGTTTTCAACCCTGGTGGGTTCGGTCCTCCACGAAGTCTTACCTCCGCTTCAACCTGCCCATGGCTAGATCACTCCGCTTCGGGTCTTGAGCGTGCTACTAAAAACGCCCTATTCGGACTCGCTTTCGCTACGGCTACCCCACCCGGGTTAACCTCGCAACACACCGCAAACTCGCAGGCTCATTCTTCAAAAGGCACGCAGTCACGACTGATGAGCAAGCCCATCAGCGACGCTCCCACGGCTTGTAGGCACACGGTTTCAGGTACTATTTCACTCCTCCCGGGGTACTTTTCACCATTCCCTCACGGTACTATCCGCTATCGGTCACCAGGGAATATTTAGGCTTAGCGGGTGGTCCCGCCAGATTCACACGGGATTTCTCGGGCCCCGTGCTACTTGGGTGTCTCTCAAACGAGCCGCTGACGTTTCGACTACGGGGGTCTTACCCTCTACGCCGGACCTTTCGCATGTCCTTCGCCTACATCAACGGTTTCTGACTCGTCCCACGGTAAGCAGACCGTGGAAGAGAGATCCCACAACCCCGTACACGCAACCCCTGCCGGGTCTCACACGTATACGGTTTAGCCTCATCCAGTTTCGCTCGCCACTACTCCCGGAATCACGGTTGTTTTCTCTTCCTGCGGGTACTGAGATGTTTCACTTCCCCGCGTTCCCTCCACACTGCCTATGTGTTCAGCAGCGGGTGACAGCCCATGACGACTGCCGGGTTTCCCCATTCGGACACCCCCGGATCAAAGCCTGGTTGACGACTCCCCGGGGCCTATCGTGGCCTCCCACGTCCTTCATCGGTTCCTGGTGCCAAGGCATCCACCGTGCGCCCTTAAAAACTTGGCCACAGATGCTCGCGTCCACTGTGCAGTTCTCAAACAACGACCAACCACCCATCACCCCGGAAAAAACTCCCGAGTGCACTGGGGCCGGCAACTGAAGGCAGCCACACGGCCGTACCCTCAGATACCCAACAGCGTGCCCGACACCCTCACCACTCTCCGTTCCGTTCCACGCCGAAGCAGTACTAGGAAAAAGAGCCGGTCAAGTGTGCCGAGTAGTCAACGTTCCACCCATGAGCAACCAGCATCAGACACTCGCTGATGTACTGGCCTCTGGACTGCCGAGGCAGCCTAGAAGTGCTCCTTAGAAAGGAGGTGATCCAGCCGCACCTTCCGGTACGGCTACCTTGTTACGACTTCGTCCCAATCGCCAGTCCCACCTTCGACAGCTCCCTCCCCACAAGGGGGTTGGGCCACCGGCTTCGGGTGTTACCGACTTTCGTGACGTGACGGGCGGTGTGTACAAGGCCCGGGAACGTATTCACCGCAGCAATGCTGATCTGCGATTACTAGCGACTCCGACTTCATGGGGTCGAGTTGCAGACCCCAATCCGAACTGAGACCGGCTTTTTGAGATTCGCTCCACCTCGCGGTATCGCAGCTCATTGTACCGGCCATTGTAGCACGTGTGCAGCCCAAGACATAAGGGGCATGATGACTTGACGTCGTCCCCACCTTCCTCCGAGTTGACCCCGGCGGTCTCCCGTGAGTCCCCAGCACCACAAGGGCCTGCTGGCAACACGGGACAAGGGTTGCGCTCGTTGCGGGACTTAACCCAACATCTCACGACACGAGCTGACGACAGCCATGCACCACCTGTACACCGACCACAAGGGGGCACCCATCTCTGGATGTTTCCGGTGTATGTCAAGCCTTGGTAAGGTTCTTCGCGTTGCGTCGAATTAAGCCACATGCTCCGCCGCTTGTGCGGGCCCCCGTCAATTCCTTTGAGTTTTAGCCTTGCGGCCGTACTCCCCAGGCGGGGCACTTAATGCGTTAGCTGCGGCACGGACAACGTGGAATGTTGCCCACACCTAGTGCCCACCGTTTACGGCGTGGACTACCAGGGTATCTAATCCTGTTCGCTCCCCACGCTTTCGCTCCTCAGCGTCAGTATCGGCCCAGAGATCCGCCTTCGCCACCGGTGTTCCTCCTGATATCTGCGCATTTCACCGCTACACCAGGAATTCCGATCTCCCCTACCGAACTCTAGCCTGCCCGTATCGACTGCAGACCCGGGGTTAAGCCCCGGGCTTTCACAACCGACGTGACAAGCCGCCTACGAGCTCTTTACGCCCAATAATTCCGGACAACGCTTGCGCCCTACGTATTACCGCGGCTGCTGGCACGTAGTTAGCGGCGCTTCTTCTGCAGGTACCGTCACTTTCGCTTCTTCCCTGCTGAAAGAGGTTTACAACCCGAAGGCCGTCATCCCTCACGCGGCGTCGCTGCATCAGGCTTTCGCCCATTGTGCAATATTCCCCACTGCTGCCTCCCGTAGGAGTCTGGGCCGTGTCTCAGTCCCAGTGTGGCCGGTCGCCCTCTCAGGCCGGCTACCCGTCGTCGCCTTGGTGAGCCATTACCTCACCAACTAGCTGATAGGCCGCGGGCTCATCCTGCACCGCCGGAGCTTTCCACCACCAGAGGATGCCCCCAGTGGTTGTATCCGGTATTAGACCCCGTTTCCAGGGCTTGTCCCAGAGTGCAGGGCAGATTGCCCACGTGTTACTCACCCGTTCGCCACTAATCCCCTCCCGAAGGAGGTTCATCGTTCGACTTGCATGTGTTAAGCACGCCGCCAGCGTTCGTCCTGAGCCAGGATCAAACTCTCCGTGAATGCTTTTCACGGGAGCGGAACAGCCAGGAGGAATATCCCCGGCCGTTCACAGCGTCCTCGCTGTATTTTTTCAAAGGAACCTCGCCACCAGACCAAAATGGTCCGGTAGACGGGGTATCAACATATCTGGCGTTGACTTTTGGCACGCTGTTGAGTTCTCAAGAAACGGACGCTTCCTTTGTACTCACCCGAGAGACTCTCTCGCGGCTTTCCTCCGGGCGCTTCCCTTCGGTGTTTCCGACTCTATCAGATCCTTTTCCGATCCGATTCCCAGTCGGGGGGATTGCCTTGGGCCTCGGACTTCCGCCCGGCGGCCTTTCGGCATTCACTACGTTAGCCGATTCCCCCCGGAGACTCATAATCGAACTCCACGGACTCGAATTCAGGCATGCAGGCATACCGAATCCGCCCCCGCTGAGGGGAAACCGTAGGTAGTGGGTTGGCCGCTCCGGCTGCAGGCGATCGCCGTACCCGGTTCAGCGGCTCGGGCTACGTTACGCGCCTCGCAAGGCCGCGTCAACTTTGGCGGCGCCTGGGGACATGGGCCCGGTACGGGCTCACGGTCGGGTCGTCGGCGACCCAGAACCGCCAGGGGTGAACGCCCCCTTCGCCGGCCACACCGGTGCGCGGACCGTTGCGTACCTGGTCACGGGGGACGGCCGTGCCCGTCAGGACGCGCAGAGGGGTGTCCTCGGAGGCGCATGCGTCCGTGCCGTTGAGTGTCCGGTCCACGCCGAGGGCGGTGGCCAGGCGGGCCGGACCTTTGGCCAGTTCCTTGTCGTTCCGGGCCGAGAGTCGACGGCTGCGGGCCAGTTCGGCGCCCTCGACGATCTCCCCGGCGCGCAGCAGTACGGCGCTCGCCCTGCCCTCGGGACCGCACACCAGGTTCATGCAGAACCACATGCCGTAGGTGAAGTAGACGTACACGTGTCCGGGAGGACCGAACATCACGTCGTTGCGGGGCGTGCGCCCGCGGTAGGCGTGGGAGCCCGGGTCGTTCTGGCCGTCGTACGCCTCCACCTCGGTCAGGCGGAGGGCGATCGGACCGTCCGGTGTGCTGCGGACGAGGATGCGGCCCAGGAGGTCGGGCGCCACCTCGAGGATGGGCCGGTCGAAGAACTTCCTGGGCAGGGGCGTACGGTCGGCAGTCGCGATCATGCCGTCCGAGCGTAACGCGGAACCGGTCACGGTCGGAATGCGTTTGTAGGGATCAAGGGACCAGACGTAAGCCTGGAGAGGAAAAGACATGGCGTTCAAGAAGCTGCTCGCGAGCCTGGGGGCCGGCGGGGCTTCGGTCGACACGGTGCTGAACGAGGTCAACGTCGTTCCGGGCGGCGTCGTCCAGGGTGAGGTGCGGATCCAGGGCGGGTCCGTCGACCAGCAGATCGAGGCGCTGTCGGTCGGGCTGCAGGCCAAGGTCGAGGTGGAGAGCGGCGACCAGGAGTACAAGCAGGACATCGAGTTCACCAAGTCGCGGTTGGGCGGTGCCTTCGAGCTGAAGGCGAACGCCGTGCACGCGGTGCCGTTCGGGCTGGAGATCCCGTGGGAGACGCCGATCACGATGATCGACGGGCAGGCGCTGCGCGCGATGCACATCGGGGTCACCACGGAGCTGGAGATCGCGCGGGCCGTGGACTCCGGTGACCTGGACCCGATCAATGTGCACCCGCTGCCGGCTCAGAAGGCGATCCTCGACGCGTTCATCCAGCTCGGCTTCCGCTTCAAGAACGCGGACATGGAGCGCGGCCACATCCGGGGTACGCGGCAGAAGCTGCCCTTCTACCAGGAGATCGAGTTCTTCCCGCCGCAGCAGTACCGCGGGCTGAACCAGGTCGAACTGAGCTTCGTGGCCGACGAGCGGGAGATGGACGTCGTCCTGGAGATGGACAAGAGGCCGGGCCTGTTCAGCGAGGGCAGCGACACCTTCCGCTCCTTCAAGATCGGGCTGAACGACTACCAGGGCACCGACTGGGCCGCGTACCTCAACCAGTGGCTGTCCGAGGTCGGCAGCAAGCGCAACTGGTTCTGAGGGCTCTAGGCTCGGGATCGACTGAACGAACCCGATCAGGAGGTACCGAGGTGACCGAGCTCAAGCGGCGGCCGCTCCCCCACGACTTCCATCCGCCCGTGCCGTCGTTCACGGTGACGAGCGAGGACGTCCAGGAGGGGGCGACGCTCAAGGACGCTCAGGTCTACGCGGCCGGCAACACTTCGCCGCACCTGCGGTGGGAGAGCTTCCCGTCCGAGACCAAGAGCTTCGCCGTGACCTGTTTCGACCCGGACGCCCCGACGGGCAGCGGGTTCTGGCACTGGGTGGTGTTCGACATCCCGGCCTCGGTGACCGAGCTGCCGGCGGGTGCGGGCAGCGGCAAGTTCGAGGGGCTTCCGGAGGGTGCCGTCCAGGTGCGCAACGACTTCGGCTCGAAGGACTTCGGCGGTGCCGCTCCCCCCGCCGGGGACGGGCCGCACCGGTACGTGTTCACGGTGTACGCCGTGGACCAGGAGAAGCTGGGGCCGGACGCCGAGGCGACTCCGGCGTTCGTCGGCTTCAATCTGCGGTTCCACACCATCGCGCGGGCCCAGCTGATCGGCGAGTACGAGGTGCCTGCCGATTCCGAGTAGTTCCCAGTGGTTCGAGTAGTTCCGAGCAGTTCGAGAGTACTTCCGCGCAGTTCGGAGTAATGCGGAGTAGCTCCGAGCGTTCATGGAACGTTTGCCCGCTCCTGGTCTTGGAAGTGATCAGGGGCGGGCATTTTTATTGCGTTGTCCATCCCGGCGTGCCCGGCCAGAGTTGATCCAAGCCCGCCAGGGGGCGGGCCGGTGCGCATGGGAGGTGGGCTGGATGCGGGACACGCTGGTACTGAACGCGAGCTTCGAGCCGCTGTCGACGGTGACGCTGAATCGGGCCGTCGTTCTGGTGCTGCAGGACAAGGCCGTCGTCGAGCAGGCCCACCCCGAACTGCGCATGCGCGGAGCCGAGGTGGACATACCCGCGCCGCGGGTGATCAGGCTGTGCAGGTACGTAAGGGTGCCGTTCCGAAGACAAGCGCCGTGGTCGCGGCGGGGTGTGCTGGTCCGGGACCGGCACCGGTGCGCGTACTGCGGCAGGCGGGCGACGACCGTGGACCATGTGGTGCCGCGGTCGCAGGGCGGGCAGGACAGCTGGCTGAACACGGTGGCCTCGTGCGCGGAGGACAATCACCGCAAGGCGAATCGGACGCCGGAGCAGGCGGGGATGCCGTTGCTGCGCGAGCCGTTCGAGCCCACGCCGGCCGACGCGATGTTGCTGGCGCTGGGCCGGGAGGACTTTGCCGCGCTGCCGGAGTGGGTGTCCCTGGACGCGGCGTGAAAGTTTCCCGGTAAGAGCTTGATGCTTGATGTGCATCGCCGGGTCCGGTTTCGTCGTGGCTGGTCGCACCGCGCGGCGGAGCCGCACATGATGCGGCCCCACGCCCCTTGGGGCGTGGGGCCGCCCGGCGTTCTGAAGAGCCGCTGCCGGGGTCGTCCTAGTCGATGGACGGCTTCTCCCGGCGCTCCTGGGCCGGGACCGTGCCGCCCGTCGTCGCTCCGCCGTTGCCCGAACCGCCGCCCATCGGGCCGAAGTTGCCGATGGCTCCGGAGAGGCCCTTGAGGGCGTCGCCGATTTCGCTGGGGACGATCCAGAGCTTGTTGGCGTCGCCCTCGGCGATCTTCGGGAGCATCTGGAGGTACTGGTAGGAGAGCAGCTTCTGGTCGGGGTCGCCGGCGTGGATGGACTCGAAGACCGTACGGATGGCCTGGGCCTCGCCCTCGGCGCGCAGGGCCGCGGCCTTGGCCTCACCCTCGGCGCGCAGGATCTGGGACTGCTTCTCGCCCTCGGCGCGCAGGATCTCGGACTGCCGGACGCCTTCGGCCTGGAGGATGGCGGCGCGCTTGTCGCGGTCGGCGCGCATCTGCTTCTCCATCGAGTCCTGGATGGAGGTGGGCGGTTCGATGGCCTTCAGCTCGACGCGGTTGACGCGGATGCCCCACTTGCCGGTGGCCTCGTCGAGGACGCCGCGCAGGGCCGCGTTGATCTCCTCGCGGGAGGTCAGGGTGCGCTCCAGGTCCATGCCGCCGATGATGTTGCGGAGGGTGGTGACGGTGAGCTGCTCGATGGCCTGGATGTAGCTGGCCACCTCGTACGTCGCGGCCCGTGCGTCGGTCACCTGGTAGTAGATGACGGTGTCGATGTTGACGACCAGGTTGTCCTGGGTGATGACCGGCTGCGGCGGGAACGGGACGACCTGTTCGCGCAGGTCGATGCGGTTGCGGATGGTGTCGATGAACGGGACGACGATGTTCAGGCCCGCGTTGAGTGTCCGCGTGTAGCGGCCGAAGCGCTCGACGATGGCGGCGCTGGCCTGCGGGATGACCTGGATGGTCTTGATCAGGGCGATGAAGACCAACACCACCAGGATGATCAAGACGATGATGACAGGTTGCATCGTCGCTTCCCCGTACCCCTTCTCCCGCTGCTCCGCCGTCGGCGCTCTCGGCAGATCCTAATGGCTAGAGATCCTACGGTTGTTGAGGTGCCGTCACATGACGATCGCGGTGGCTCCCTCGATGTCGACCACGTCGACCTCCGCACCCGGGTCGTAGGCGCGGCCGGCGTCGAGGGCGCGTGCCGACCAGATCTCACCGGCGAGCTTGATCCGGCCGCCGGAGCCGTCGACGCGTTCCAGCACGACGGCCTGTTTGCCCTTCAGCGCGTCCACACCGGAGGCGTGTTGGGGCCGTTGGTTGCGATGTCGGGCGGCGATGGGCCGTACGACGGCGATGAGGGCGACCGAGACGACGACGAAGACGAGGACCTGGACGACGAGGCCGGCGCCCAGTCCGGAGGCGACCGCGGCGGCCACGGCCCCCACGGCGAACATGCCGAACTCCGGCATCGCGGTCATGACGAGCGGGATTCCGAGTGCCGCCGCGGCGACGAGCCACCACACCCATGCGTCGATGTCGTTCACATGGTCATGGTAGGTCCGCGGGCCGTCGCGGGGACAGGGCGCGAAGGGGGCGGGTCAGGAGAGCGGGAGTCCCTGGGCGGTCCAGCGGTCGCCGATCTGCTCGACGACGAGCGGGAGGCCGAAGCAGAGGGAGAGGTTGCGGGAGGTGAGTTCGAGCTCCAGCGGTCCGGCGGCGAGCACCTTGCCCTGGCGGATCATCAGGACGTGGGTGAAGCCCGGGGCGATCTCCTCGACATGGTGGGTGACCGTGATCATGGAGGGGGCGATGGGGTCGCGGGCGAGCCGGCCGAGGCGGCGGACCAGGTCCTCACGGCCGCCGAGGTCGAGGCCGGCTGCGGGCTCGTCCAGCAGCAGCAGCTCGGGGTCGCTCATCAGGGCGCGGGCGATGAGGGTGCGCTTGCGCTCGCCCTCGGAGAGGGTGCCGAACCTGCGGTCGAGGAACTCGGACATGCCGAGGCGGTCGAGGAAAGCCCGGGCGCGCTGCTCGTCGATGTCCTCGTACTCCTCCTGCCAGCCGGCCGTCATACCGTACGCGGCGGTGAGCACGGTCTGCAGGACGGTCTGGCGCTTGGGGAGCTTGTCGGCCATGGCGATGCCGGCCATGCCGATGCGCGGGCGCAGCTCGAAGACGTCGGTGCCGGGCCTGCCGAGGGTCTCGCCGAGGATGGTGGCGGTGCCCTTGGTGGGGTAGAGGTAGCTGGACGCGATGTTGAGGAGGGTGGTCTTGCCGGCTCCGTTGGGGCCGAGGATGACCCAGCGCTCGCCCTCCTTGACCGACCAGGAGACCTGGTCCACCAGAGCCCGGCCCTCCCGGACCACGGATACGTCCTGAAGCTCCAGAACATCGCTCATGAGCGCGTTGTCTCCCCTTGCAGTGTGGCCGGTTCCGGCTGTCGCGTACGCCTGTGGGCTCGGGTCGCCGCGCCGGTGGGCGCAGCCCTCTAGAAATCTACGCCACCGGTCGGCTCATCCATTCCCTCGGTCCGGTCCTTAGGGTGGGGGCATGCTCTCGGAACCACGTGCAGGGCGCATGGCCGCCTGGGGAAATGCCCTTCTTGCCGGACTTGTCGCTCCGGATGACGCCGCGCTCGCGATCGTCGACGAGGACGCTGTGCACCGGGTGGAGGGGCTGCCGGGCGAGCCGTCGCCGGTCGGTCTCACGCTGGCGCTGGGGCGGCTGCGGACGCTCGGGGCGACCGGGCTGCGGGTGGCCCTGCCCGCGCCGGGGCACCCGCTGGGGCTGAGCGGACCGCCGGAGTTCAACAAGCGTGCGCTGGAGGCCGAGGAGGCTGTGGTCTGTCACGGCGCTGCGCTCGGGCTGGTGCCGGAGGTCCACGAGGCAGGGCCCGAGGGCGATGTGCATGTCGAGGTGGTCTGGCACTGCCTGCCGGTGCGGGAGGCGCCGCCCGCGGACGTGCCGTCGCTCGGTGAGGCCGAGCGGGAGCTGGCGGAGGCGCTGAGGGAGGCCACGGAGGTGCTGACCCGGCTGGACGTGGCCGCGTCGGGACCAGTGGCGCAGGCGGCGATCGACGCCTACCGGGCGCGGGCGGAGGCGGGGCGCGAGGTGCTGGCCCCGGGGTATCCGCCGCGGGCGGTACGGGTGCTGGAGCTGGCGCAGCGGGTGGGTGCGCTGATCTCGCTGGCGTACGAGAACGGGCACGGGGGCGCGGTGAGCGCCTCCGAGATGGCCGCGCGCTCTCATGCCCTGCGGCCGGTGGAGCGGACGGCCCGGCGGGCGCAGGTGGCGGCGTACAACTCCGTTGTGGAGGAGCGGGAGCGGCGGTGAGGTGACGTGCTGTGCCGGCCGGCGCCGACGCGGGGTCCGGGGGCTCTGCCCCGGACCCCACCGGCCTGACCGGCCTGGTCCTCAGGCGCCGGCCGGGCTGAGGACACCGACCGGCGTCGGGATGCGCACGGGGACTGGCGTCAGCGGTTGAGGCCGAGGTTGCCGAAGGCCGGGTTCAGGACGCCGATGACGTTCACGCTGTTGCCCACGGCGTT
The DNA here is from genome assembly GCF_047946815.1 of Streptomyces hamibioticus. NCBI lineage: Bacteria > Bacillati > Actinomycetota > Actinomycetes > Kitasatosporales > Streptomycetaceae > Streptomyces > Streptomyces hamibioticus. Next base: position 5,947,340 of record NZ_JBKKQY010000001.1, on the reverse strand, counting down.
GACCGGGATGTGCACCGGCGCCTGGACGACGTTGCCGGAGCCGACGCCCGGGGAGCCCACGGCCTCGCCGTGCGCGGCGGAGCCGTCGGTGGCGGAGGCCATCCCGGCACCGGCGGCGATCAGGCCGCCGGCCATCATCGTCACGGCCGCTGCCTTCTTCAGGTTCTTCACTTACAAGCCCTCCTTGCGATTGCCGCGGCAGTCGCCGCAGCACGCACTGGAGAACGGCCGGGCCCCGGGATGGATACGCCATGTGAGGGACATTCCCACGACGGTATGAATCTCAGCCCGGAAGGGAACCTTCCGAATTGCCGCCTCCGCTTAGCTCCCGGGCGGGGTCAGCCGGTCACCCCGTGGCGTACGGCCCACAGGGCGGCCTGGGTGCGGTCCGCGAGGTCGAGCTTCATGAGGATGTTGGAGACGTGGGTCTTCACCGTCTTCTCGGACAGCACCAGGGCACGGGCGATCTCCCGGTTGGAGCGGCCGTCCGCGATCAGGCCCAGCACCTCGCGCTCCCGTTCCGTGAGCGAACCGGCTCTGCCGGGGCCGGGGTTTCCCTGCTCCTCGGCGAGCAGGGCGCCCGCGACCTCGGGCTGGAGGAGGATGTGCCCGGCGTGCACCGAGCGGATGGCGCCGGCCAGCGCGTCGGGGTCGACGTCCTTGTACACGTACCCGGCGGCGCCCGCGCGCAGGGCCGGGACCACCGTGCGCTGTTCGGTGAAGCTGGTGACGACCAGGACCCGCGCGGGGTTGTCCAGCTCGCGGAGCCGGCGCAGGGCGTCGACGCCGTCCATGCCCGGCATCTTGACGTCCATCAGGATCACGTCGGGCCGCAGCTCCTCCGCGCGGGCCACTCCCTCGGCGCCGTCGGAGGCCTCGCCCACGACCTCGATGTCGTCCTGCACCTCCAGGAAGGTGCGCAGCCCCCGGCGGACCACCTGGTGGTCGTCGACGAGCAGGACCTTGATTACGTCACCCACCGGGGACCTCCATCTCGATCGTGGTGCCCTTGCCGGGCGCCGACTCCACGGTCAGCCTGCCGCCGACCCCGCTCGCCCGGTCCCGCATCGAGACCAGCCCGAGGTGGCGTCCGGCCCGCCGGATCGCACGCGGGTCGAAGCCACTGCCGTCGTCGGTGACCCGCAGGACCGCTCCGGAGCCGCGCCGGTCCAGGGTCACCTCGACGTGCTCGGCCGCGGAGTGGCGCAGCGCGTTGTGCAGGGCCTCCTGGGCGACGCGCAGCACGGCCTCCTCCTGGGCGGCGGGCAGGGCCCGCACGCCGTGGCCGGTGAAGGTCACGCGCGCGGAGTGGGCGCGGTCGAGGACCTGTATCTGGGTACGGAGGGTGGCGACGAGGCCGTCCTCGTCGAGTGCGGCGGGGCGCAGCTCCACCACGGCGGCGCGCAGTTCGTCGGCGGCCTCGGCGGCGAGGGCGGCCACCTGCTGGAGTTCGCCCTTGGCGCGGGAGGGGTCGCGGTCGACGAGACGGGCGGCGGCCTGGGCGGTGAGGCGGAGGGAGAAGAGCTTCTGGCTGACCGCGTCGTGCAGCTCGTGGGCGAGACGGGAGCGCTCCTCGGCGATGGTCAGTTCGCGGCTGCGCTCGTACAGGCGGGCGTTGGTCAGGGCGATCGCGGCGTGCTGGGCGAGGATGCCGAGCAGCTCCTCGTCGTCCTCGGTGAAGCCGCAACCGCCCTCGGGCTCCGGACACGCTTGTTCCCCCGCAGGGCGCAGCTTGTTCGCCAGGAAGAGGGCGCCGATGACCTCGTCGCCGTCCCGGATGGGCAGGCCCAGGAAATCGGCGAGGTCCGGGTGGGCGGACGGCCAGCCCCCGAACCGGGGGTCCATGCGGACGTCGGCCAGCCGCTCCGCCTTGGCCTCGTGCAGCATCGAGGCGAGGATGCCGTGCTGGCGCGGCAGCGGGCCGATGGCCTTCCACTGCTCCTCGCTGACGCCGTCGACGACGAACTGGGCGAAGCCGCCGTGGTCGTCGGGGACGCCGAGCGCGGCGTACTGCGCGTCGAGCAGCTCGCGGGCGGAGGCGACGATCGTCTTGAGGACGTCGCGCACCTCCAGATGCCTGCTCATGGCCAGCAGCGCGGAACTCACCGCTGCGATGCCGGACCGGGGGCCGTGACTCATGTCCTCACGGTACCGGCGGGGTGTGACAGCGCGGATCGGCCCGGTGGCGGCCGTCGCCTGGGCCGCTGGGCCTAGGCCGAAGGGCCCGCCGGATTGCTGCCCGTGCCCGAGGCTGCCGGGAAGGCCCCGTTCCTACGGTGAGGACACGCCGATCACGCGGCGCTCACGACGAGGAGATGGCCATGCCGGTAGCGATCATCACGGGGGCTTCGAAGGGGCTGGGCCGGGCGCTGGCCGAGGCACTGGCCGGACGCGGCTGGGACCTGGTGCTCGACGCCAGGACGCCGGAGGTGCTGAAGGAGACGGCCGCGGCGCTGGAGGCCCACGGCACGCGCGTGACGGCGCTGCCGGGGGACGTCACGGACGCCCGGCACCGGTCGGAGCTGGTGGCGGCGGCGTGGCGGCTGGGCGGCGTCGATCTGCTGGTGAGCAATGCGAGCGCGCTCGGCGCCGAGCCGCTGGTGCGGCTGGAGGAGCTGTCCCTGGACGGGCTGCGGCGAGCGCTGGAGGTGAACACGGTGGCGGCGCTGGGCCTGGTGCAGGAGGCGCTGCCGCTGCTGCGCCAGGCCGGGTCCGGGGCGGTGGTCGTGGTGAGTTCGGACGCGGCGGCCGAGGCGTACGAGACGTGGGGCGGTTACGGAGCCTCGAAGGCGGCCCTGGGCCGTCTGGCGGCGGTGCTGGCGGTGGAGGAGCCGGGGCTGCGGGTCTGGGCGGTCGACCCCGGGGACATGGCCACGGACCTGTACGCGGCGGCCGTGCCGGACGACGACGATCCCCGGCCGGACCCGGACGGCGTCGTCCCGGCGTTCCTGCGGCTGCTGGACGAGCGGCCGGCCAGCGGGCGCTACGGGGCTCCGGCCCTGCTGGAGGGGCGGCGATGACGGTCACGACGGGGGTTCCGCCGCGCGAGCCCGTCCGGGCGTGGGGTGCGGTACCGGAGGAGCTGTCGGCGCGGGTGCCGGTCGAGCAGCGGGCGCCCGGGCTGGACCGGGACGCCGTACGGCTGCTGGTGTCGCGTGGCGAGGAGGTGGCCCATCACACGTTCGCGGAGCTGCCGCGGCTGCTGCGGGCCGGGGACCTGCTCGTGGTCAACACCTCGCCGACGCTGGCCGCCGCCGTCGACGGACGGATCGGGCACGCGCGCGTGGTGGTGCACTTCTCCACGCGCGGGGACGACGGGCGGTGGGCGGTGGAGTTGAGGGACCCGGACGGGCGGGGCACTACGCGCGCGCGTGCGGGGCGCGCGGACACAGAGGTGCGGCTGCCCGGGGGCGGGCGGCTGGTGCTTCAGGAGCCGCTGAGCGCGCGGGGTGAGCGGTTGTGGTGGGCACGGGTGGCGGGGGCGGACGTGCCCGGGCTGCTGCGGGCGCACGGGCGGCCGATCCGGTACGCGTACACGGAGCGGGACCAGCCGCTGTCCGCCTACCAGACGGTGTTCGCGCTGCCCCGCGCCGACGGGTCCGGCAGCGCGGAGATGCCGAGTGCGGCGCGGCCCTTCACGGCGCGGACGGTGGCGGAGCTGGTGAGCCGGGGGGTGCAGTTCGCGCCGGTCGCGCTGCACACCGGGGTGGCGTCGGCGGAGGCGCACGAGCCGCCGTACCCGGAGCGGTTCCGCGTGCCGGAGATGTCGGCTCGGCTGATCAACGCGGTCGGAGCGGGCGACGGGCGGGTGATCGCCGTGGGGACGACGTCCGTGCGGGCGGTGGAGTCGGCGGCCGGCGCCGACGGTGTCGTACGGGCCCGGGAGGGCTGGACGGATCTGGTGGTCACCCCGGAGTTCGGGGTGCGCGTGGTGGACGGGCTGCTCACGGGGCTGCACGAGCCGGAGGCCTCGCATCTGCTGATGCTGGAGGCCGTCGCGGGGCGCGCGGCGGTCGACCGGGGGTACGAGGCGGCGCTGCGCGGTTCCTACCTGTGGCACGAGTTCGGGGACGTGCACCTCATCCTCCCGGCGGAGACCCCTCACCGCACGCATTGCTCCGGCAACTGCGGGTGAGACCGACCGGCGGGCCGTGTGAGCCCGCGCATAGGGCACAGATCACGTACGAAGGGGAGTAGGAGAACGACTCGCCCCTTTTGAGCGGGGCATACAGTCCTGTCTGCCCCGTTTTGTCAGTTCCTGATCCACTACCCGGGATCGTACGTCACACCTTTGCCACGCGATTTTGCGGCCGCTAAGAATTGCTCTCGTCGCTCGGCGCCGCGGGTTTCCCCCCGCGGCGTTTTGCCGGAAGCATCCCTGTCCCCCACCGGACGTGAGCGACCTCCGCGCTATTCGAAGAGGTCCCTTTCGCATGCCCAAGAACATCTTCACCCGTCGCCATAGTCGCCCCCTGAACCGCACCCACAAGATGGCCATCGCCGGTGTCGGCACGCTCGGTGCGGCCGCCGTCGCGCTCTCCGCGATCCCCGCCGGTGCCCAGACGACCACGACGGCCGAGGCGGCTCCCGCGGCGAAGGTGGCGTACAGCGAGAAGCAGATCAAGGACGTGCACGCCAGCGTCACCGACCAGCTCGCCGGTGCCAGCGAGAAGGTCAAGGCCATCGAGGCGAAGAAGCAGGCCGCCGCGGAGGCGAAGGCCGCCGCCGAGGCCAAGAAGCAGGCCGCGGCCAAGAAGGCCGCCGCGAAGAAGGCCGCCGCCAAGAAGGCCGCGCAGGAGCGGGCGGCCAAGGAGAGCGCGAGCCGCGCCGCCGACCGCACCTCGGTGAAGAAGGCCGCCGCCAAGACCTACCCCGACAACCTCGACGGCTGGATCCGCGAGTCCCTCGCCATCATGAAGAAGCACGGCATCCCGGGCTCCTACGAGGGCATCCACCGCAACATCATGCGTGAGTCCTCGGGCAACCCGAAGGCCATCAACCTGTGGGACATCAACGCCCGGAACGGCATCCCGTCCAAGGGCCTGCTGCAGGTGATCCCGCCGACGTTCGAGGCCTACCACGTCCCGGGCACCCCGAAGAACATCTGGGACCCGGTCGCCAACATCACCGCCGCCTGCAACTACGCGGCGGACCGCTACGGCTCGATGGACAACGTCGACAGCGCGTACTGAGGTCGGCGCGGACCTCTTCTCGCGCGACGCGAAGCCGCACGGACGCCGAAGGGCGGCACCCTCCTGACGGGGTGCCGCCCTTCGGGGCGTTCACGGGTCCGCGATCGCGGGCCCGCGATCACTTGCGCATGACCTCGGGCTCGTGGCGGCGCAGGAAGCGGGCCACGAAGAAGCCGCAGACCACGCCGAGCGCGATCAGGGCGGCCATGTCCATGCCCCAGGCGCCGACCGTGTGCTCCCACAGCGGGTCGGCCTCGGCGCCCTCCTCCGGCGGGCTGATCCTGTTGAAGTCCAGCGTGGCGCCGGCCGCGGCGACCGCCCAGCGGGACGGCATCAGGTACGAGAACTGGTTGACGCCGACCGTGCCGTTCAGGGCGAAGAGGCAGCCGGTGAAGACGACCTGGATGATCGCGAACATCACCAGCAGCGGCATGGTCTTCTCGGCGGTCTTCACCAGCGACGAGATGATCAGGCCGAACATCATCGAGGTGAAGCCCAGCGCCATGATCGGCAACGACAGCTCCAGGAGCGTCATGCCGCCGAGGATCAGGCCCTCCTCGGGGAGCTCCCGGCTGGAGAAACCGATGACGCCGACCAGCAGGCCCTGCAGCACGGTGATCATGCCGAGCACGAACACCTTGGACATCAGGTACGCCGAGCGCGACAGGCCGGTCGCGCGCTCCCGCTCGTAGATCACCCGTTCCTTGATCAGCTCGCGGACGGAGTTGGCGGCGCCGGCGAAGCAGGCACCCACCGCGAGGATCAGCAGGACCGTGGTGGCCGTGCCGTTCGGGATGATCCGGCCGGTCTGCGGGTGGGCCTGGTTCGGCAGCAGGCCCCGGTCCGGGTCGATGAGCAGGCTCACCGCGCCGAGAACGGCCGGCAGGATCACCATCAGGGCGAGGAAGCCCTTGTCCGAGGCGATCACGGAGATGTAGCGGCGCACCAGGGTGACCCACTGCGACATCCAGCCCTGGGGCTTCGGCGGCCGCATCGCCTGCATCGGCGTCTGTACGGCCTGGGGGGCCACGGCGTCGATGTCCGCGGCGTACATCTGGTAGTGCTGCGAGCCCTTCCAGCGGCCCGCCCAGTCGTAGTCGCGGTAGTTCTCGAAGGCGGAGAAGACATCGGCCCAGGTGTCGTAGCCGAAGAAGTTCAGCGCCTCCTCGGGCGGGCCGAAGTAGGCGACCGAACCGCCCGGCGCCATCACCAGGAGCTTGTCGCACAGGGCCAGCTCGGCCACCGAGTGGGTGACGACGAGGACCGTGCGGCCGTCGTCGGCCAGGCCGCGCAGCAGCTGCATGACGTCGCGGTCCATGCCCGGGTCGAGACCGGAGGTCGGCTCGTCCAGGAAGATCAGCGACGGCTTGGTCAGCAGCTCCAGGGCGACGGACACGCGCTTGCGCTGGCCGCCGGACAGGGAGGTGACCTTCTTGTCCTTGTGGATGTCGAGCTTCAGCTCGCGCAGCACCTCGTCGATGCGGGACTCGCGCTCTGCGGCCGTGGTGTCGGCGGGGAAGCGCAGCTTGGCCGCGTACGTGAGGGCCTTCTTGACGGTCAGCTCCTTGTGCAGGATGTCGTCCTGCGGGACCAGACCGATGCGCTGGCGCAGCTCGGCGAACTGCTTGTACAGGTCGCGGTTGTCGTACAGGACCTCGCCCTGGTTGGCGGGCCGGTAGCCGGTCAGCGCCTTCAGGAGGGTCGACTTGCCGGAACCGGACGGACCGATGACCGCGATCAGCGACTTCTCCGGGACGCCGAAGGAGACGTCCTTGAGGATCTGCTTGCCGCCGTCGACCGTGACGGTGAGGTGGCGGGCGGAGAAGGACACCTCACCGGTGTCGACGAACTCCTCCAGCCGGTCGCCGACGATCCGGAACGTCGAGTGGCCGACGCCGACGATGTCGGTCGGGCCGAGCAGTTGCGCGCCGCCCTTGGGGATCGGCTGGCCGTTGACGTAAGTGCCGTTGTGCGAGCCGAGGTCGCGGATCTCCATGCGGCCGTCGGGCGTCGCGTGGAATTCCGCGTGGTTGCGGGAGACCTGGAGATCGGAGACGACCAGGTCGTTCTCCAGGGCACGACCGATGCGCATCACGCGGCCCAGCGAGAACTGGTGGAACGTGGTCGGGCTGCGGTCGCCGTACACCGGCGGCGCCCCCGCCGCGCCACCGGGGCCCTGCTGGTGCGGGATGTGCGGGGCGCCCTGCTGCGGCATCCCCTGCTGCGGCACCCCCTGCTGCGGCATGCCCTGCTGCGGCTGCTGCCAGCCGGCCTGCGGGGCCTGCTGGTGCGGGGCCTGCTGAGCCCAGCCCGCGCTCGCGTTCTGCCCTGCGTACGGCTGCTGCTGGGGCTGTGCCTGCGGCGTGCCGACGGCGGCCGCGGCGCCGGACAGGTTCAGGCGCGGCCCGTCGGTCGCGTTGCCCAGGTGCACGGCCGAGCCGGCACCGAGTTCCACCTGATGAATCCGCTGGCCCTGCACGAACGTGCCGTTGGTGCTGCCGTGGTCCTCGATGACCCAACTGCGGCCGTTGTGACTGACCGTGGCGTGACGCCAGGAAACCCTGGCGTCGTCGAACACGATGTCCCCCTGCGGATCGCGTCCAAGGGTGTAAGACCTGGACGGATCCAGCGTCCAGGTCCGCCCATTCGATTCCAGTACGAGTTCCGGCACTCCATGCCCCACTGAGTTGTCCCCCGAATTACCCCCGTCGCGGGGAGTCTAGGGATGTCGAACATCGGGGGGAACTATTTCAGGCTCGGCCCCCTGACCGAAAGTCGGGCCTTGTGAAGACTGCAACGGGCTCCTCGCCGGCTTCCGTTGACGGGGTTGAAACCTGGCCGGAGAGTGGTATTCCACGCGAGGGGGACAAGTGCGGCGGTCCCGCCGCACAGCGGATCGGGGGGTCTGCCATGAGCGTGCCCGGGAACGCGTCCAGGAGCGTCGAGACCGCGCGGTACGGCGGGAAGGTGCCGTGGGCGGACGTGCTGCTGTCCGCGGTGGCCGCCGTGAGCTGGGCGTTGATCGGGATGGCGGGGACGGCGGCGCTCGGTCTGCATCTGCTCCGGGCGGACGTGGCGGGCTCGTTGGGGCCGATGACCGCGGCGGTGGTGGCGCTCGGGGCGGGTGGTTCGGTCACGCCGTCCGGCGATGTGTCCGCGCTCGGGTTCGACGGTGCGGAGGCGCACACCGCCATCGAGATCACGCCACTGGGCGTCAGCCTGGCCGGGGCGCTGCTGCTGTCCTTCTTCTTCCTGCGGTCGTTGCGCGCGGCGGGAGTCGTGGTCTCCCTCGCCGAACTCCTCGCGCGCGCGGGTGCGGTGGTCGCGCTGTTCGTGGCGATGCTGGGCGGGCTGGCCCGGGTGGGTCACGACGTCATCGCGATCGACGGCGGCTCGCTGGGGCTGGAGGAGCTGCCGGGCGGGGGCGGCGGCGTCGAGATTCCGGGGCTCGGGGACGTCGGGGACATCGGCGGGCTGCTGCCCGACCGGCTCGGTGACCTCGTCGAGGCCGAGGCGGCGGTGGGTTTCACGGTGGACACCGGTCCGACGCTGCTCGGCGGGCTCGGCTGGTCGGCGGGCGTGCTGCTGATCGCCCTGCTGGCCTCGCGCCGCACTCCCCTGCCGCGCGGCTGGGACGCGGTGCACCGGGTGGTGCGGCCGGCCGTGTCCGCCGTGGTGACGGTGCTGATGGTGGCGGTGGCGGCCGGGCTCGCGGCGGCTGCCTGCGCGGCGATCGGCGACGACCGTCCCCGCCGTATCGCGGGCGCGGCACTGCTGGGTGCGCCGAACGGGGTGTGGCTCGGCGTACCGGTCGGTCTGTCCGTGCCGTGGGAGGGACGGGCGACCGGCGAGCCGGCCAGGCTCCTGCCCGATCCGCTGGACGAGCTGCTGAGCGTGCGGCCGGACGAACCGGTCACGCTGGCGCGACTGGCGGAGCTGGACGGCCGGCTGTGGCTGCTCGGCGCGGCGGCGGCACTGACGATGCTGCTGGCCGGCGTTCTGACGGCGGTACGGACGCCGGGGGCGCGTCGGTCGGGTGGCGGCTTCGGCATGCCGGGGGCGACCGGAGTGCCTGGGACGCCTGAGGTGTCCGGGGTACTTGAGGGTTCTGGGATGTCTGAGGTTTCTGGGGTGTCTGGGGCATACGACTCAGACGCTGGCGGGCCTGGGGCGCGCAGTGGGAGCGGAACGCCCGGTCCGCCGGGTGGGGAGCAAGTGCCCGGGGCGCCCGGTGTACGGGTTTCCCGGCGGCCGGTGTCGGGGGCGCCCGGTGGGCAGGGGTGGGAGGCGGGAACGGCTGCGATCCGGGACGGCGCGCACGGGGCGGCCGGCGGCGGAGTGGTCGGGACGGTCGGTGGCGGGGCGGGCGGGACGGCCGGCGGGACGGCCGGCGGCGGAGTGGTCGGAGCGGCCGGTGACGGGGCGGCCGGGCCGGGCGGGGCAGTCGGCGGCGGGACGACCGGGGCGGCCGGTTCTGTGGGGCCGGCCGTCGAGGTGGGTCTTCTCGGCTTCGCGGGGCGCTGTGCCGTGCGGCTCGGAGTCGTGACCGCGCTGGCCCTGCCCCTGTTGGCCTGGCTGACGCAGGTGTCCGTGGGCGCCTCGCTGTCCGTTCTCGGGTTCGACGCGTTCGGGGCCGGGATCGACCTGCACGGGGATCTCGGCACGGCGCTGGTGCTGGGCGCCGCATGGGGGGCCGGGGCGGGTGCCGCCGGTGCGCTGTTCGCCCGGGCGGCCGGGGCTGCGGGACGGTGGGCGGCGCCGCTGGCACGGGGTGCCGGGGCGTCGGGGACGCCCGCCGGGGACGCGGGCGCGGGAGGCATGTCGTACGCCGGTTCCTCAGGCCCGTACACGCCGGGCACGCCGTACCGGCCGCCCAACCCCGGCACCAATCCCTACCTGCGGGTGCCGGAGGAGGTGCGGGGGCCGCAGGGCCCGCCCGGCGGTGACGTGTACGGCGCCCCCACGGTCGCCGGGCCGCTGGTGCCGCCCCGCGGGCCCGGGTGGCCTTCCGGTTCCGGCGGAGCGCCGCCGCGCGGGCCCCGGCCTCCCGGCTCCGGCGACGGTCCCGGCACCGATTCCGGGAGGCGGGGGCCGGTCCGGTGGGGCGAGGGACCACCGCCTCCTCCGCCACCGCCCCCGGTGCCGCCGCGGCGGCCGAAGGGCGGGCGGTGATCCGCGCCCGCGAGGCGGGCCCGGGGCGGGCACTGACGGGCGGCGGGCTGACGGGCGAGGCTGCTGGGCGGGCACTGATCCGCACCCTGTATCCGCCCCGGGCCGTGCGGCCTCCGCGACGCAACAGGCCGCGGCCAAGGGCGCGTACGTCCCGCGCCACCGGGGCGACACCGAGCGTCACGACGCCGTGTGTCCGTGTCCGGCAGGCGGACCTCGGGGGCGCGAGGCACCGGGTGCCGGATACCGTAAGAGACACCATGAGCGCTTCGCAGACCCCTGACGTCCCCACCGATGTCCCCACCCTGCTCGTCAAGATCTTCGGCAAGGACCGGCCGGGTATCACGGCGGGGCTTTTCGACACCCTCGCCGCCTACTCCGTCGACGTGGTCGACATCGAGCAGGTCGTCACCCGTGGCCGGATCGTGCTGTGCGCGCTCGTGACCGAGCCGCCCCGGGGACTGGAGGGCGCTCTGCGTTCCACCGTCCACAGCTGGGCCGAGTCGATGAAGCTCCAGGCCGAGATCATCTCCGGCATCGGCGACAACCGGCCGCGCGGCCTCGGCCGGTCCCTGGTCACCGTGCTCGGCCACCCGCTCACCTCGGAGGCGACGGCCGCCATCGCCGCCCGGATCACCAAGGCCGGCGGCAACATCGACCGGATCTTCCGGCTGGCCAAGTATCCGGTGACGGCCGTCGAGTTCGCGGTGTCCGGCGTGGAGACCGAGCCCCTGCGCACCGCGCTGGTGACGGACGCGGCGGCGCTCGGCGTCGACATCGCCGTCGTGGCCGCCGGACTGCACCGCAGGGCTCAGCGCCTGGTCGTCATGGACGTGGACTCCACGCTCATCCAGGACGAGGTGATCGAGCTCTTCGCCGCGCACGCGGGCTGCGAGGACAAGGTCGCCGAGGTGACGGCGGCGGCGATGCGCGGGGAACTGGACTTCGAGCAGTCGCTGCACGCGCGCGTCGCGCTGCTCAAGGGGCTGGACGTCTCCGTGGTGGACAAGGTGCGCAGCGAGGTGCGGCTGACACCGGGCGCGCGCACCCTGATCCGTACGCTGAAGCGGCTCGGCTACCAGGTGGGCGTCGTCTCCGGCGGATTCACACAGGTCACCGACGATCTGAAGGAGCGGCTGGGGCTGGACTTCGCCCAGGCCAACACGTTGGAGATCATCGACGGGAGGCTGACCGGCCGGGTCACCGGCGAGATCGTGGACCGGGCGGGCAAGGCGCGGCTGCTGCGCCGGTTCGCCGCCGAGGCGGGCGTGCCGCTGTCGCAGACCGTGGCGATCGGGGACGGCGCGAACGATCTGGACATGCTCAACTCGGCCGGCCTCGGGGTCGCCTTCAACGCCAAGCCGGTGGTCCGCCAGGCGGCGCACACCGCGGTGAACGTACCGTTCCTGGACACGGTGCTGTATCTGCTGGGCGTCACCCGCGAAGAGGTCGAGGCGGCGGACACGCTCGACCATCAGCTCGCCGAAGGCGTCTGAGCGGTCCGCCCCCGGCCTGGCCCCGCCCGGCGCCCGCCGGGGCGGGGCCGGGCGGGGCCCGCCCGGGCGTGCTCAACCAGTCGCGCTAGTCGGTCGCGCTCAGTCGGTCGGCGCCCAGTAGTCGGACAGGGTGGCGACACCCGGCTCCACGGTCTTCCAGGAGCCGGTGAAGGACAGGACGGCGAAGGCGGCGGCCGGGAAGCCACGGCGCTCCATCCGTTCGCGCGCGTCGCCCTCGGCCGAGCCGGACAGGATCTCGGCGAGTCCGTGCACTCCGGGGTTGTGGCCGATCAGCAGAACGTTGTGCAGGTCGTCGGGGACTTCGTTGAGCAGGGCGATCAGCTCGCCGGGCGATGCCTCGTAGATCCGCTCCTCGTAGACCGTTTTCGGCCGCTCCGGGAACTCATGGACGGCGAGCTTCCAGGTCTCCCGGGTCCGGGTCGCGGTGGAGCACAGGGCCTGATCGAAGGGGATGCCGGTGTCGGCCAGCCGGCGTCCGGCCTCTGCGGCGTCCTTGCGGCCCCGCTCAGCGAGCGGGCGCTCGTGATCGGTCACCTGTGGCCAGTCGGCTTTCGCATGCCGGAAGAGGACAATCCTGCGGGGTTCTGCGACGCTCATGCACTCCAGCTTCGCATGAAACAGGCCACGGGGCGCAGGGAGTTGACATGCGGATTCTCCGCCGTGAGGCACGGCCGGGGCGTCCGTCGCGGCCGTGCGCCCCGGGGAGGCGGGGAGGCGCCAGCCGGCACGGACGCGCGCTTCAGCGGGTCACCGAGCGAGTGGATCAGCGGGTGATCAGCTGCCACAGCCGCTCCAGGAGCTGGGCGACCGCCGGGTCGTCGCCGGCCGCGTGAGCCTCCGACGGGTTCAGTATCAGGACCAGCAGCGCGGCGAAGGCGAGTGCCGGCAGCGCGAGGGCCCACCAGGGGAGCCGGGTGCCGGCGCCGCCACGGGCAGCCGGGCGGGGCCGGGTGTGCGTAGGGGCCGACATGAGTGCCTCCGCTGGTCTTCGGGCGTCCCTGGTGCGTGATCCGCGTCCGTGGCCGCCGTCGGCGGCCACATCTCGAAGCTACGGAATCTTGGGGCGCCAGCCCATCCGGAGATCCACCCACTCCACCCTGACCCTCACCCCCTAGGGGACGGGGGGACAGCCCCACCCTCCCCCGTCGCTCGGGGCGCCGCGGGAGACGCGTGGTCAGGGCGAGACGAGGGTGGCGACGATGCCGATGATCACGAAGATCGCCAGGAAGGAGCCGAAGACGAGCAGCATCTTCTTCTGGCCGTGCTGAGGGTTCGGGTCGAGAACTGGCATACCGCAAGTCTCGCACCCCGCGCCGGGGCGGCGGGGAGCAGGGTGCCCGCCCGCGGCTCAGCGGACCGCCTCGTCCTCCACCGTGCGGTCGCGTCCGGCGAGGAGACCGACGAGCATCTGCGGCACCATCAGGGCGCTCATCAGGGCGATCGGCAGGCCCCAGCCGCCACTGTGCTCATAGAGCACGCCCACCAGGAGCGGGCCGGGGATGGAGATCAGGTAGCCGGTACTCTGTGCGAAGGCGGACAGCTGTGCGACGCCGGCGCCGGTCCGGGCCCGCATCCCGACCATGGTGAGCGCGAGCGGGAAGGCGCAGTTGGAGACGCCCAGCAGCAGGGCCCAGGCCCAGGCGCCGCCAGCCGGCGCGAAGTACAGGCCGGCGTACCCGGCGAGGCCGCAGGCGCCGAGGACGAGGACGATGGGGCCCTGGTGGGGCAGCCGCGTGGCCACGCGCGGGATGACGAAAGCCAGCGGCACGCCCATCACCATGGTGACGGCCAGCAGCAGTCCGGCGGTGCCGGCGGGCACGCCCGCGTCACGGAAGATCTGCGCCATCCAGCCCATCGTGATGTAGGCCGCGGTGGCCTGGAGACCGAAGAAGACGGCGAGCGCCCAGGCGATGGGGCTGCGGGTGATCCGCAGCACGGGCTGCTCCGTGGACGGCCCCTCCCCCGGCCCGGCGTCGGGCGCGGCAGCGTCCCGCTCGGACACCGCGCCCCGGTCGTCCCCGTCGGCCGCCGCGTCCGGACCGTCGGCCGCGGTGCCCCGGTCGCCGCCGCCGGACGCCGCACCCCGGCCGTCCCGCGTGGACGCCGGGTCCTCCTCCCGGGCCGAAGCCGGCCTCCGTTCCCGTACGAAGGGCAGCCACGGCAGGACGGCCGCCGCCGCCAGCGCGGCCCACACGGCGAGGCCGGGCTGCCAGTCGCCGCCCAGCGCGTTGGTCACGGGCACGGTCGCCGCTGCGGCGGTCGAGGTGCCGAAGGCGAGGGCCATCGAGTACAGGCCGGTCATGGACCCGACCCGGTCGGGGAACCAGCGCTTGACGATGACCGGCATCAGGACGTTGCTGACGGCGATGCCCATGAGGGCGAGGGCGCTGGCGGCCAGGAAGACCGGCGTGTTCCCGGCGTACGGGCGTATCAGCAGGCCGGCCGTGATGGCGGCCATGCCCGCGCACACCACCGCGCCGAGCCCGAAGCGCCGGGCGAGCCTGGGGGCGGTGACACCGAAGACGGCGAAGCAGAGCGGGGGCACCGAGGTGAGCAGTCCGGCCACGCTGCCGCTCATACCGAGCCCGTCGCGGACCTCTTCGAGGAGCGCGCCGAGGCTGGTGATGGCGGGGCGGAGGTTCAGGGCGGCCAGGACGATGCCGAGGACGAGCATCCGCACCCGCCACGTCGGCCATGCGCGCGTGCCGGGCAGCCCCGGTGTGCCGGACGCGCCGGACACCGCGGAGCCCTCCGCGCCCGCCCCTTCCCGGGCCTCGGGCGCGGCCGAACCGCTGACGGTCGTGGGCTTCTCCGTCCGGGTCTCGTCACTAGCCATGGGAACCATCATAGAATCATGGGATGATTGGTTGTCCAGTTGGTCCAGTTGGTCGAAGGTGAGCCATGCCCCTGAGCCATCCCCGCCGCTCGGCACTGTCCGAGCAGGTCATCGCCGCCCTGCGCCAGCAGATCGCCTCGGGCGAGTGGCCGGTCGGCTCCCGGATCCCGACCGAGCCGGAACTGGTCGAGCAGCTCGGCGTCGCCCGCAACACGGTCCGCGAGGCGGTCCGCGCCCTGGCCCACAACGGCCTGCTGGACATCCGCCAGGGCTCCGGCACCTACGTCGTGGCGACCAGTGAACTGGCCGGCGTGATGCACCGCCGTTTCGCCGACGCCGACCCCCGGCACATCGCCGAGCTGCGCTCCACGCTGGAGTCGGCCGCCGCCCGGCTGGCGGCGGAGCGGCGCACCGAGAAGGACCTCAAGCAGCTCGACGCGCTGCTGGTGCGCCGCGAGGAGGCCTGGGAGTCCGGTGACGCGGAGGCGTTCGTGGCGGCGGACGCGACCTTCCACCTGGCGGTGGTGGCCGCCTCCCACAACGACGTGCTGACCGCGCTCTACGCGGACCTGGGCGAGGTGATGCGGGACTGGCTGCGCGAGGACGTCGGCGAGGAGCTGAAGCCGGAGACGCGCATGGACCACACCCGGCTGGTCGACGCGATCCGCGCGGGCGACGCCGCGACGGCGCAGACGGAGGCGGCGAGCTACCCCTTCCTGTGCCGGCCGGGGCGGTTCAGCTCTCCGGCCGGTGGCTGACCCACGCCCGGTCCACCTCTTTCCAGCAGCGTCCGTCCAGCCGCACCGTGAGCGCGGGGGCCGCCGCCACCGGGGCGCTGTCGCTGTCCACGTCCCACCATCGGGCGCACTCGACGTGCAGGCTCACGCGGTCGGTCGCGGGATAGGGGTTGTGGCAGTACGCGGTCACGCGCGAGCCCTCGACGCGAACGCGGCATTCGGCCACGTACGACGGCGTGGGCGAGGGTTCCCCGGCAGGCACGCGCGCGGGACCCTCGGCAGGCACGCGCGCCTGGGACATCGCCTGGTAGGGCAGGGCGAGCACGCAGACGACGGCGACGGTCGCGGAGGCCAGGCGGCGGTGGGAGCGCACAAGGGGACCTCCTCGGCCGGCTGGGGAGGGAAGCGCGTGGGGAACCCGTACTCCACAGTGCGGCGTTGGCGCCCCGCCCGCCCGGCCGGTTGCGCCGAACGGGTGACATGGAGCGGGCCCGCGCCCAGGAGGACGCGGGCCCCTGGGAGGTCCGGGTCAGGCGCCGATGGCGTGCAGCCCGCCGTCGACGTGGACGATCTCGCCCGTGGTCTTCGGGAACCAGTCGCTCAGCAGGGCGACGATGCCGCGACCGGCCGGCTCCGGGTCCTTCAGGTCCCACTCCAGCGGGGAGCGGGTGTCCCACACGGAGGCCAGCTCGCCGAAGCCCGGGATGGACTTGGCGGCCATGGAACCGAGCGGGCCCGCCGAGATCAGGTTGCAGCGGATGTTCTGCTTGCCCAGGTCGCGGGCCATGTACCGGTTGGTGGCCTCCAGGGCGGCCTTGGCGGGGCCCATCCAGTCGTACTGCGGCCAGGCGAACTGGGCGTCGAAGGTGAGGCCGACGACCGAGCCGCCGTTCTGCATCAGCGGCAGGCAGGCCATGGTGAGCGACTTCAGGGAGAACGCCGAGACGTGCATGGCCGTGGCGACGGACTCGAACGGCGTGTTCAGGAAGTTGCCGCCGAGCGCGTCCTGCGGGGCGAAGCCGATGGAGTGCACGACACCGTCGAGGCCGCCCAGCTCCTCGCCGACGACGTCGGCCAGCCGCCCGAGGTGCTCGTCGTTGGTGACGTCCAGCTCGATGACCTTGGTGGGCTTGGGCAGCTTCTTGGCGATGCGCTCGGTCAGCGTGGGCCGCGGGAACGCGGTGAGGATGACCTCGGCGCCCTGCTCCTGGGCCAGCTTGGCGGCGTGGAAGGCGATGGAGGCCTCCGTCAGCACGCCCGTGATCAGGACGCGCTTGCCCTCGAGAATTCCGCTCATGGTGATCAGTGACCCATTCCCAGTCCGCCGTCAACGGGGATGACGGCTCCAGTGATGTACGAGGCGTCGTCCGAGGCGAGGAACCGCACCGTCGCGGCGATCTCCTCCGGCTGCGCGTACCGGCCCAGCGGCACCTGCGACACGATGTTCGACCGCTGCTCGTCGGTGAGCGCCTTGGTCATGTCGGTGTCGACGAAGCCGGGCGCGACGACGTTGAAGGTGATGTTGCGCGAGCCCAGCTCACGGGCGAGGGAGCGCGCGAAGCCGACCAGGCCGGCCTTGGAGGCGGCGTAGTTCGCCTGCCCCGCGCTGCCGAGCAGTCCCACGACGGACGAGATGAGCACGACGCGGCCCTTCTTGGCCCGCAGCATGCCCCGGTTGGCGCGCTTGACGACCCGGAAGGTGCCGGTGAGGTTGGTGTCGACGACGGAGGTGAAGTCCTCCTCGGACATCCGCATCAGGAGCTGGTCCTTGGTCACGCCGGCGTTGGCGACGAGGACCTCGACGGGACCGTGCGCCTCCTCGATCTCCTTGTAGGCCTGCTCCACCTGCTCGGCGTCGGTGATGTCGCACTTGACGGCGAGGAAGCCAGCCGGCGGCTCACCCGAGCGGTACGTGATCGCAACCTTGTCGCCGGCGTCGGCGAAGGCGCGGGCGACGGCGAGGCCGATGCCCCGGTTGCCTCCGGTGACGAGAACCGAGCGGCTCAACGGATCACCCTTTCGATAGGGGTCTGACACACCCGCCCGGACCCGTGGAGAGCAGGCGGCTTCCCCGAAAACCTATCGGTCGCGGACCGGCCGGGGACATTCGGGCACCCACAGTGGCTTACGGGGCTGACTGTCGGGTCCCTACAGAAGGAAGCGCGCCCCCGGACGGAAACCTGTGGTCCGCGAGCGGGATGGGCGCCATGATCGGAGCGACCACGGGCCACACCCCGTCCCCGTCGACAGAAAGAGATGCCGGTGTCTCATAGCATCGACGAAACCTTCACCGCCCTGCCTCTACGCGCCCTCGCCGACGCCGCCCTCGCACGCGCGCGTGCGCTCGGGGCCGAGCATGCGGACTTCCGGCTGGAGCGGGTGCGCAACGCCTCCTGGCGGCTGCGGGACGCCAGGCCCGCCGGGTCCTCCGACACCACCGACCTCGGGTACGCGGTGCGCGTCGTGCACGGCGGTACGTGGGGCTTCGCCTCCGGCGTGGACCTCACCCTGGACGCCGCCGCCAGGGTCGCCGGGCAGGCGGTGGCGATGGCGAAGCTGTCCGCGCAGGTGATCAGGGCGGCCGGATCGAAGGAGCGTGTCGAACTCGCCGACGAGCCCGTGCACGCCGACAGGACGTGGATCTCGTCGTACGAGACCGATCCGTTCACGGTGCCCGACGAGGAGAAGTCGGCGCTGCTGGCCGAGTGGAGCGCGCGGCTGCTCGCGGCCGATGGGGTCGACCACGTCGACGCGTCGCTGCTCACCGTGCACGAGAACAAGTTCTACGCGGACACCGCCGGGACCGTGACCACGCAGCAGCGGGTGCGGCTGCATCCGGTGCTGACCGCCGTCTCGGTGGACGACTCCAGCGGCGAGTTCGACTCCATGCGGACGCTGGCGCCGCCCGTCGGCCGCGGCTGGGAGTACCTGACCGGCACCGGCTGGGACTGGGACCGCGAGCTGGCCGAGCTCCCCGGGCTGCTCGCCGAGAAGATGCGGGCGCCGAGCGTCGAGCCGGGGCTGTACGACCTGGTCGTCGACCCGTCCAACCTGTGGCTGACCATCCACGAGTCCATCGGGCACGCCACCGAGCTGGACCGGGCACTCGGCTACGAGGCCGCCTACGCCGGCACCTCCTTCGCCACCTTCGACCAGCTCGGCAAGCTGCGTTACGGCTCGGAGCTGATGAACGTCACCGGCGACCGCACCGCCGAGCACGGGCTGGCCACCATCGGGTACGACGACGAGGGCGTCGCGGGGCAGTCCTGGGACCTGGTGAAGGACGGCACGCTGGTCGGCTACCAGCTCGACCGGCGCATCGCCCGGCTGACCGGCTTCGAGCGGTCCAACGGGTGCGCGTACGCCGACTCCCCCGCCCACGTACCGGTGCAGCGCATGGCCAACGTGTCGCTGCGGCCCGACCCGGGCGGGTTGTCGACCGAGGACCTGATCGGGGGCGTGGACCGCGGGATCTACGTCGTCGGCGACCGGTCCTGGTCGATCGACATGCAGCGGTACAACTTCCAGTTCACCGGGCAGCGGTTCTTCCGGATCGAGAACGGACGGCTCGCCGGCCAGCTGCGCGACGTCGCCTACCAGGCGACGACCACCGACTTCTGGGGGTCCATGGCGGCCGTCGGCGGCCCGCAGACGTATGTCCTGGGCGGTGCCTTCAACTGCGGCAAGGCCCAGCCCGGCCAGGTCGCGGCCGTCTCGCACGGCTGCCCGTCCGCCCTGTTCAAGGGAGTCAACATCCTCAACACCACCCAGGAGGCCGGTCGATGAGCGCCCACCCCGACAAGGCACACAAGGCGCACAAGCCGCACGAGATCGTCGAGCGGGCGCTGGAGCTGTCCCGGGCGGACGGCTGCGTCGTGATCGCCGACGAGCACTCCACCGCCAACCTGCGCTGGGCGGGCAACGCGCTGACCACCAACGGCGTCACGCGCGGGCGCACGCTCACCGTCGTCGCCACCGTGGACGGCAAGGAGGGCACGGCCTCGGGGGTGGTGTCGCGGTCCGCCGTGACCGTGGACGAGCTGGAGCCGCTGGTGCGGGCCGCCGAGGCCGCGGCACACGGCTCCGGGCCCGCCGAGGACGCCCAGCCGCTGGTCACGGGGGTGCCCGAGTCCCCCGACTTCACCGACGCGCCGGCCGAGACGTCGTCCGCCGTGTTCGCCGACTTCGCGCCGGCGCTCGGCGAGGCCTTCGCACGCGCGCGTGCGGGCGGCCGTGAGCTGTACGGCTTCGCCAACCACGAGATGGTGTCGACCTACCTGGGCACGTCGGCGGGGCTGCGGCTGCGCTGCGACCTGCCCACCGGGACGCTGGAGCTGAACGCCAAGTCACCGGACCGCACCCGGTCGGCCTGGGCCGGACGCTCCACACGGGACTTCGAGGACGTCGACCCGGCGGCGCTCGACGCGGAGCTGGCCGTACGCCTGGGCTGGGCCGAGCGGCGGGTGGAGCTGCCCGCCGGCCGGTACGAGACGCTGCTGCCGCCGACCGCGGTCGCGGACCTGCTGATCTACCAGCTGTGGTCGTCCTCGGGCCGGGACGCCGCCGAGGGGCGGACGGTGTTCTCCAGGCCGGGCGGCGGCACCCGCGTGGGCGAGCGGCTGAGCGAGCTGCCGCTGAGCCTGCGCAGCGACCCGGACGAGCCGGGCCTGGAGACGGCGCCCTTCGTGGTGGCGCACTCGTCGGGGGACGACGAGTCGGTCTTCGACAACGGGCTGCCGGTGCGGGCCACCGACTGGATCCGGTCGGGCGAGCTGGCGCACCTGACCACCACCCGGCACAGCGCGGCGCTGACCGGGCTGCCGGTGGCCCCGGCGATCGGCAACCTGATCCTGGACGGCGGCGACGGCCGTTCCCTGGAGGAGATGGTCGCCGCCACCGAGCGCGGGCTGCTGCTGACCTGCCTGTGGTACATCCGCGAGGTCGACCCGGCGACGCTGCTGCTCACCGGCCTGACCCGGGACGGCGTGTACCTCGTGGAGAACGGCGAGGTGACGGGTGAGGTGAACAACTTCCGGTTCAACGAGTCGCCGGTGTCCCTGCTGGGCCGGGCGGCCGAGGCGGGCCGGACGGAGCGGACGCTGCCCCGGGAGTGGAGCGACTGGTTCACCAGGGCCGCGATGCCGGCGCTGCGCATCCCGGATTTCCACATGAGCTCTGTCAGCCGGGGCGTATAACCTCGTAGTCGGCTGTCACCCGACTGCCCGAAGATCGTTTCGAGTCCATCGAACATCTTCCGCTGTAGCTCATCTAGGAGACACGAGAACCGTGACGGACATCGTCGACGAGCTGAAGTGGCGTGGGCTGTTCGCCCAGTCCACTGACGAGGACGCTTTGCGCAAGGCGCTCGCGGACGGTCCCGTCACGTTCTATTGCGGCTTCGACCCGACCGCCCCGTCGTTGCACGTGGGGCACCTGGTGCAGGTGCTCACCGTGCGCCGGCTCCAGCAGGCCGGCCACCGGCCGCTGGCGCTGGTCGGCGGGGCCACGGGCCTGATCGGCGACCCGCGCCCGACCGCGGAGCGCACGCTGAACTCGCCGGAGACCGTCGCGGGCTGGGTCGATAAGCTGCGCGGCCAGATCGAGCCCTTCCTGTCCTTCGAGGGCGAGAACGCGGCCTTGATGGTCAACAACCTCGACTGGACGCAGGGCCTGTCGGCGATCGAGTTCCTGCGGGACATCGGCAAGCACTTCCGCGTCAACAAGATGCTGACCAAGGACTCCGTCGCCCGGCGCCTGGAGTCCTCCGAGGGCATCAGTTACACGGAGTTCAGCTACCAGCTGCTGCAGGCCATGGACTTCCTCCAGCTCTACCGCCGCTACGGCTGCGTGCTGCAGCAGGGCGGCAGCGACCAGTGGGGCAACCTCACGGCCGGACTGGACCTGATCCACCGGCTGGAGCCGGAGGCCGCCGTCCACGCCTTCGCGACGCCGCTGATGACCAAGGCGGACGGCACCAAGTTCGGCAAGACCGAGGGCGGCGCCGTCTGGCTCGACCCGGAGATGACCACGCCGTACGCGTTCTACCAGTTCTGGCTGAACGTGGACGACCGGGACATCTCGACGTACCTGCGCATCCTGTCCTTCAGGTCCCGCGAGGAGCTGGAGGAGCTGGAGAAGCAGACCGAGGAGCGCCCGCAGGCCCGGGCCGCGCAGCGGGCGCTGGCCGAGGAGCTGACGACGCTGGTGCACGGCGCCGACCAGACGGCCGCCGTGATGGCCGCGTCCAGGGCCCTGTTCGGCCAGGGCGACCTGGCGGAGCTGGACGAGCGGACGCTCGCCGCGGCGCTCTCCGAGGTGCCGCACATCCGGGTCGCCGAGCCGGGACCGGTCGTGGACTTGTTCGCCGAGGTCGGTCTGGTCGCCAGCAAGTCGGCCGCCCGCCGCACGGTGAAGGAGGGCGGCGCCTACGTGAACAACGTCAAGGTCGCCGGCGAGGACGCGGTCCCCGCCAAGGAGGACCTGCTGCACGGGCGCTGGCTGGTGCTGCGCCGGGGCAAGAAGAACCTGGCCGCGGTCGAGGTCACCGGCTGAGCGGACGCGCCAGGGGGCGGTACCCGGTCACGGGACCGCCCCCGGCTCGTGCGCCGGTCCGGCCGTCCAGGCCGGGATCAGGCTCTGCGCCTGTCGCCGCGAACCTTCATGTAGAGCACGTCACCGATGGCGACGATGACGATCGCGGCGGCGAGCTGGAAGATGTGGCGCCACCAGTCGATGCCGGAGGTCGCCCCGACGCCGGCCGCACGGGCGATCGCGTTGCCCGCGATCGCTCCGAGCATGCCGAAGATGGTGGTCAGCCACAGCGGACTGTGCTGCTTTCCCGGAATGATCGCCTTGGCGATCAGACCGAGTACGAATCCGACGATGATCGCCCACAACCAGCCCATGGCTGCCTCCTCGTACGGGTCTACGTGAGCATTTCCGCCAGTCTCGGGCCGTACCGCGAATGGCGCATGCCGGGTACGCCCGGCCGGGGGACCGCGCCGCTCGGTCCGGCGCACGGGACCCGTGCGGGCGGGGCCCGACCCGGTCTCGTGGCGGGCGCGGACGCGGCGTAACGTGGGAGGGGTCCCGGACCGCCGTCCCCGAGCGGCCGCGGACGAAGGACGGGGCGGGGAAGGTCCGATGCGGGCGGATGGTGAGATGTGATGCGGAAGCAGAGCGGCGGCGGCAACGCCCAGGTGTTCCGGATCACCGGAGCCCGGGCGGGCCTCCAGGAGGACGTGCGCGGACGGCAGCGCCGCTATGTGATCTCGATGTCGGTCCGTACGGTGTCGGTGATCCTCGCGGCCTCGCTGTGGAACGTGGAACGGCACGTCGCGATCGTGGCACTGGTGCTCGGCGCGGTACTCCCCTACATCGCGGTGGTGATCGCCAACGCCGGGCGGGAGAACGCGCCGTCGCTGCCGAACACGTTCGTGACCGCGCCGCCCCCTCCGATGCTGGGGGCGTCGCAGCCGCGGGACGGCTTCACGGACCCCGCGCCGGAGGACGCCGCGTCCCGGCCAGGCGCGGCTACGGGCGGCGAGCCGCGCGAGGGGCCCTGAGCGGGGCGGCACTGGCCGGACGAAGGTCACGTACGCGCCAAGCTCAGGAAAAGCTCAGATCAATCATGTAGTTCCGGTGCCGGGCGAGCGGTTACCCGTGACATACTTCGTACGCGCTCCGCATCCCCCGTCGGAGCGACGGACCGACGCCGGGCAGCTCCCCCCGTGGCTGCTCGGCGTCGCCCTTTTGGTGGGCCGAACGGGTTAGGGTCGCCCTGTGATGGTCCCTGATCCCGATACGCCGATCTGTTCCGCCAAGGGCTGCCGTGAGGCCGCCGTGTGGGTGCTGGCGTGGAACAACCCGAAGCTGCACACTCCCGAGCGGCGCAAGACGTGGCTCGCCTGCGAGGAGCATCGGGAGCACCTGTCGCAGTTCCTGGGGGTGCGGGGGTTCTTGAAGGACGTCGTGAAGTTCGAGGACTGGCCGGAGCGGCAGGGCTGAGGGCCGCGTCCGTGCGGTCTCGCACCCCTGACCGTCGTCGTCAGCCCCCGATGGCGGACATCGGCCGGTCCGGCTGCACGAACGCCGGGTCGTCGAGGCCCGCGCCCGCCTTCTTGCCCCACATGGCCAGCTTCCAGATGCGGGCGACCTCCTCGTCCGGGGCGCCGGAGCGCAGGGCGGCGCGCAGGTCGGTCTCCTCGGTGGCGAACAGGCAGGTGCGTACCTGGCCGTCGGCCGTCAGACGGGTGCGGTCGCAGGCCGAGCAGAAGGGGCGGGTGACGGAGGCGATGACGCCGACCACGTGCGGGCCGCCGTCGACCAGCCAGCGCTCCGCCGGGGCGGAGCCGCGCTTTTCCGAGCCTTCGGCGGTCAGGTCGAAGCGGGTGCGCAGCGAGGTCAGGATGTCACCGGCGGTGATCATGCCCTCGCGCTTCCAGCCATGCTGGGCGTCCAGGGGCATCTGCTCGATGAAGCGCAGCTCGTAGTCGTGCTCGACCGCCCAGGCCAGCAGGTCGGGGGCCTCGTCGTCGTTGAGCCCCGGCATCAGGACGGAGTTGACCTTGACCGGGGTCAGTCCGGCCTCCCGGGCGGCGTGCAGGCCCTCCAGGACGTCCTTGTGGCGGTCACGGCGGGTGAGGGTCTTGAAGACGTCCGGGCGGAGCGTGTCCAGCGAGACGTTGACCCGGTCCAGACCGGCCTGCTTCAGGGCGGTCGCCGTGCGCTTCAGGCCGATGCCGTTGGTGGTGAGGGACATCTGGGGACGCGGCTCCAGGGCGGCGACACGCTCGACGATGCCGACCAGGCCGGGCCGCAGCAGGGGCTCACCGCCGGTGAAGCGGACCTCCTCGATACCGAGCGAGGTGACCGCGATGTCGATGAGGCGGACGATCTCGTCGTCGGTCAGGAGATCAGGCTTGGCCAGCCACTGCAGGCCTTCCTCGGGCATGCAGTAGGTGCAGCGCAGATTGCAGCGGTCGGTCAGCGAGACCCTCAGGTCGGTCGCCACGCGGCCGTAGGTGTCGATGAGCACTGGGCCCCCTCCCTCGACGCGGATCGGCGGAGCGTTTCTGTCCCCCGACACCTGCGAGCCTACGCGACCCCACCGACATCGACAGCGGCCCGATCCCACGACGTACGAAGCGGCCCGGTCGTAGGGACCTACGACGGGGCCGCTTCGTAGGGAACTACGACACGGAACCACTACACCGAGCTACGCCGGGGAGCTACGACGAGGCCGCTTTTCCGGACGGCTCAGTGCGCGCCGGTGCCGGTCAGGGAGCGGACCTCCAGCTCGGCGTACTTGCCGGTGTCGGGCTTCTCCTTGGACAGGACCGTGCCGAGCCAGCCCATGAGGAAGCCGAACGGGATGGAGATGATGCCGGGGTTCTTCAGCGGGAACCAGGCGAAGTCGACGTCGGGGAACATCGCCTTCGGGTCGCCGGAGACCACGGGCGAGAACAGCACCAGGCCGACCGCCACGATCAGGCCGCCGTAGATCGACCACAGCGCGCCCTGGGTGGTGAACCGCTTCCAGAACAGGCTGTAGAGGATGGTCGGCAGGTTGGCCGAGGCGGCGACCGCGAAGGCCAGGGCGACCAGGCCGGCCACGTTGAGGTCGCGGGCGAGGGCGCCCAGGGCGATGGAGACGACGCCGATGAAGACGGTCGCCCAGCGTGCGGCGCGGACCTCCTCGGCGCCGGTGGCCTTGCCCTTGCGGATGACGTTGGCGTAGATGTCGTGCGCGAAGGAGGACGACGAGGCCAGGGTGAGGCCGGCGACCACGGCGAGGATGGTCGCGAAGGCCACCGCCGAGATCGTGGCGAGCAGGATCGCGCCCCAGGCCGAGTCGACACCGCCCAGATGCAGGGCGAGCAGCGGCGCGGCCGTGTTGCCGGACGGGTTGGACGCGATGATCTCGTCCTGCGAGATGAGCGCCGCGGCGCCGAAGCCGAGCGCGATGGTCATCAGGTAGAAGGCGCCGATGATGCCGATCGCCCAGTTCACGGACTTACGGGCGGCCTTGGCGTTGGGCACGGTGTAGAAGCGGATCAGGATGTGCGGCAGGCCCGCGGTGCCGAGCACCAGGGCGATGCCGAGGGAGATGAAGTCCAGCTTGGAGGTGCCGCTGCCGCCGTACTGGAGGCCGGGTTCCAGGAAGGCGGCGCCCTTGCCGCTGTTCTCGGCGGCGGTGCCCAGCAGGTCGGAGATGTTGAAGTTGAACTTCAGCAGCACCAGGAAGGTGATCAGGATGGTGCCGCCGATGAGCAGTACGGCCTTGACCATCTGCACCCAGGTGGTGCCCTTCATGCCGCCGATGGAGACGTAGACGACCATCAGGAGGCCGACCAGGGCGACGATGAGGATCTTGCCGGCGTCCGAGGTGATGCCGAGCAGCAGCGAGACCAGGACACCGGCGCCCGCCATCTGGGCCAGCAGGTAGAAGATCGAGACGACGATCGTGGAGGTGCCGGCGGCGGTGCGGACCGGGCGCTGGCGCATCCGGTAGGCGAGGACGTCGCCCATGGTGTAGCGGCCGGAGTTGCGCAGCGGCTCGGCGACCAGGAGCAGCGCGACCAGCCAGGCGACCAGGAAGCCGATGGAGTAGAGGAAGCCGTCGTAGCCGAAGAGGGCGATGGCGCCGGCGATGCCCAGGAAGGACGCCGCCGACATGTAGTCGCCGGAGACCGCGAGCCCGTTCTGGAACGCGCTGAACTGCCGGCCGCCCGCGTAGAAGTCGGCGGCGTCCTTGGTCTGGCGGCCGGCCCAGACGGTGATGAAGAGGGTCGCGACGACGAACAGCGCGAACAGGGTGATGATGAGCGGCCGGTGCTCGCTGGCCTCGTTGGCGGCGAGGTCGACGGCGAGAACGGTGTGCTGTGCGGGGCTCATGCGCCGCCCTCCATCCGGGACTTGATGGCCTCGGCCTTGGGGTCGAGCTTCGCGGCGGCGTGCCGCGAGTACCACCAGGCGATGAGGAACGTGGTGACGAACTGGGCGATGCCGAAGACGAAGGCGACGTTGATGTTGCCGAACAGCTTCGTGCCCATGAAGCCGCCCGCGTAGTTGGACAGCAGGACGTAGAGCAGGTACCAGGCGACGAAGGCGATCGTCAGGGGGAAGGCGAAGGAGCGGAAGGAGCGGCGCAGTTCACCGAACTCAGCGCTCTGCTGCACCTCGGTGAACTCCTCGGTGGAGGGGAGCCGGTGTTGCTCTTTCGAGGGGGGCGGTGCGTCGGCGGCCACGGAGTCTCCTCGTACGACGGACATGACGGCGGTTACCTCGGTCTTTCTCGCAGGGGGCCGGTCGTGCTCGGGCTCCCTGCCCAACGACACGGCGGTCCGCGGGCACCGGTTCAACATCCGGCCCACTTTCCCAAGTCACCTTCGGGAAGTCATTGCTGGCCAGGGACCGCGGGGGATAGCTTCACCCTGCACCACCCGTCATGTACCTGCCCGAGCACCACCTGTGTCTCGGGCCGGTCCCGTTTTCCGGATGATGTGGAGACCCCATGGCTCATCTGCCTTCCAGACGCCGGCTCGCCCTCACGGTGCCGCTCGCGCTGTCGCTGACCGTGTCGCTCGGCGCACTCGGCTCCCTGCCGGCGTCCGCGTCGGCCGTGCCGCGCACCCAGCCGGTGGCCGAGGCCTCCGACGCGCCGGAGCTGGCGTACGTCGTCAACACCAAGACGGACCGCCGCACACTCGCGTCGGTGAAGAAGGCGATAGCCGCGGCCGGCGGCAGTGTCGTGATCACGTACGACCGGATCGGCGTGATCGTCGTCCACTCGTCCAACCCGGACTTCGGCAAGGAGATACGCGCGGTCCGCGGGGTGCAGTCGGCGGGTGCGACGCGCACCGCGCCGCTGGTCGCCGCCGGGACGACGGACGCGGGCGCGGCGGAGTTCCTGACCGACGAGCAGGCCGCGCGGGCCGCCGAGGCGTCCGCGCCGGACATGGAGCCGCTCGAGGCGGACCAGTGGGACCTGCGCGCGATAGGCGCCGACAAGGCCGCGAAGATCAACCCCGGCAGCGACAAGGTCACGGTCGCCGTGATCGACACCGGCGTCGACGACACCCACCCGGACCTCGCCCCGAACTTCTCCGCCGCCCAGTCGGCGAACTGCGTCGGCGGCAAGGCGGACACCAGCGAGGGCGCCTGGCGGCCGTACACCGACGACGACTACCACGGCACCCATGTGGCCGGCGAGATAGCCGCCGCCCGCAACGGCGTCGGCGTGGCCGGTGTCGCGCCGGGCGTGAAGGTGTCCAGCATCAAGGTGAGCGACCCGCACAACGGGCTCTTCTACCCGGAGAACGTCGTCTGCGCGTTCGTGTTCGCCGCCGACCACGGCGTCGAGATCACGAACAACAGCTACTACATTGATCCGTGGCTGTACAACTGCATGGACGACCCCGACCAGCGGGCGATCGTCGACGCCGTCAACCGTGCCCAGCTGTACGCCCAGCGCAAGGGCACCCTCCACCTGGCCTCGGCGGGCAACTCCAACCACGACCTGGCCTCCGACGCGATCGTCGACGACTCCAGCCCGGACGACTCCACGCCGGTGACGCGGACCATCGACCCGAGCGAGTGCCTCGACCTGCCGACCCAGCTGCCCGGCGTCGTGACGGTCAGCGCGACCGGCGTGCAGAACATCAAGTCGTACTACTCCACGTACGGCAGGGGCGTCGTCGACGTGGCGGCGCCGGGCGGCGACCGCAAGTACCAGATCCCGGACACGCCGTCGAAGAACGGCCGGATCCTGTCCACCATGCCCAACAACGAGTACGCCTTCCTCCAGGGCACCTCGATGGCCTCGCCGCACGCCGCCGGCGTCGCCGCGCTGCTGAAGTCCCGGTACCCGTGGCTGCGCCCGGCCGCACTGCAGGCGCTGCTGAAGGTGCAGGCGGACGAGCAGGCCTGCCCGGCCTCCTACGACCAGGACGGCGACGGCACCCAGGACGCGGTGTGCGAGGGCGGCAAGTACCGCAACGGCTTCTACGGCGCCGGCATCGTCAACGCCCTCAAGGCGGTGAAGTGACCGCCATGGCCCGCAATCCCCGCACCTCGGACGAACGGGAGACCTCGCACGTGACAGCGTTCCGCCCGCGGCACCGCCGCGCCCTGGTGCTTCCGGCCGGACTGGCCGCGGTGACGGCCTTCGCGCTCCTGCCGGGCACCCCGGCCGCCGCCGCACCGGCCCCGTCCGGCACGGCGGCGGACACCTCGTTCAGCCATGTCGTCAACGTCCGCGCCGGGCACGGCCCCTCGGACCGCGTGAAGCGGGCGATCGCCGAGGCCGGCGGCACGATCGTGACGTCGTACGACCGGATCGGCGTGGTGGTCGTCCACTCGCCGAACCCGGACTTCGCCAAGACGGTCCGCAAGGTGCCGGGCGTGGCATCGGCCGGCGCCACCCGCACGGCACCGCTGCCGTCGGCCGCCACGACGGACATGGGCACGCCGAAGGTGCTCGGCGCGGAGGAGATCGCCGCCGCCGAGGCCGTGGAGGGCCAGGACCCGCTGCAGCCCCTCCAGTGGGGCCTGCCCGCCATCAAGGCGGACCGGGCTCACGAGAAGTCGCTCGGCAGCAGCGAGGTGACCGTCGCGGTCATCGACACCGGCGTCGACGACACCCACCCGGACATCGCGCCGAACTTCGACCGCGAGGCCTCCGTCAACTGCGTCTCGGGCAAGCCGGACACCAGCGACGGCGCCTGGCGGCCCGGGGCCGGGGAGAGCCCGCACGGCACGCACGTGGCCGGTGAGATCGCCGCCGCGAAGAACGGCATCGGCATGACGGGTGTCGCGCCCGGTGTGAAGGTCTCCGGCATCAAGGTGTCCAACCCGGACGGCTACTTCTACACCGAGGCCGTGGTGTGCGGGTTCATGTGGGCGGCCGAGCACGGCGTCGACGTGACCAACAACAGCTATTACACCGACCCGTGGTACTTCAACTGCAAGAACGACCCCGACCAGAAGGCCCTGGTCGAGGCGGTCACGCGGGCTTCGCGGTACGCGGAGAAGAAGGGCGCGGTCAACGTCGCGGCGGCCGGCAACGAGAACTACGACCTCGCGGCCGACGAGATCACCGACCCGGTCTCCCCGAACGACTCCACGCCCTCGGACCGGGTGATCGACCCCTCCGAGTGCCTGGACATCCCGACCCAGCTGCCGGGTGTCGTCACGGTCGCGGCGACCGGCGCCAAGGGCCTGAAGTCGTCGTTCTCCAACTACGGCCGGGGCGTCGTCGACATCGCGGCCCCCGGCGGCGACTCGACGGCGTACCAGAGGCCGGAGCCGCCCGCGACCAGCGGGCTGATCCTGGGCACGCTGCCCGGCGGCAGGTGGGGCTACATGGCCGGTACGTCGATGGCGTCGCCGCATGTCGCGGGCGTCGCCGCGCTCATCAAGTCGACGCATCCGTACGCTCCGCCGGCCATGGTGAAGGCACTGCTGTACGCCGAGGCCGACGCCACGGCGTGCACCGACCCGTACGACATCGACGGCGACGGCAAGGTGGACGCGGTGTGCGAGGGCCCGAAGAACCGCAACGGTTTCTACGGCTGGGGCATGGCGGACGCGCTGGACGCCGTCACGCGATAAGCACCGACCGTCCGTCCTGCCCTGTTGAGACAGGACACCAGGCGGGGCACCGCCTGTTGAGGCCGGACACCGCCTATTGAGGTCGGACACCTCGGACATTGACTCGGTCAATACTGCATAGTGCAGTCATGACTGGCATCGAGTCCGCTTGGTCCGCTCTGGGCGGCGACCCCGCCCTGCTCTCCCGGGTCACCACGGTGGCCCGGGAGAACGCGCTTTCGGCACGCCTTCCGGTGCGCGAGGCGGCGCGGGCCTCGGTGGGTGCCTGCGCGCTGGCGGGCGCCGAGCTGGCGGCACGACGGTCCGGGGACGGGGACACACCCGCCGTACAGGTGGACGACGCCGCCGTCGCGACGGCGTTCACCAGTGAGCGGCATCTGCTGGTGGACGGGCAGGCGGCGGAGACGTTCGCGCCGTTGTCGCGGTTCTGGCGGACGGCGGACGGGTGGGTGCGGACGCACGCGAACTATCCGCACCACCGGGAGCGGCTGCTCGCCGCACTGGGGGTGCCAGGGGACGTCTGCGCGGTGGAGTCGGCCCTCGCCGAACGGTCCGCCACGCGGACCGAGGAGGCCGTGTACGCGGCCGGGGGCCTGGCCGTCGCGCTGCGCACGCCCGAGGAGTGGGCCGCCCACGAGCAGGGTGCGGCGGTGGCGGCCCGGCCACTGGTGGAACGCGGCCGGCTCGGCCCGGCACGCGCGCGTGCCTTCCCGCCGGTCCCCACCGCTCCCCTGCTGCCCGCCGCCGGCGTACGCGTCCTGGACCTGACCCGGGTCATCGCGGGCCCGGTCGCCACCCGAACCCTCGCCCTGCAAGGCGCGGACGTCCTGCGCATC
Source organism: Streptomyces hamibioticus (assembly GCF_047946815.1). Lineage (NCBI taxonomy): Bacteria > Bacillati > Actinomycetota > Actinomycetes > Kitasatosporales > Streptomycetaceae > Streptomyces > Streptomyces hamibioticus. The sequence continues at coordinate 5,916,440 of NZ_JBKKQY010000001.1, read as the reverse complement.
GACGCCCCGCAGTCGCCGGAACTGCCCGGCCAGCACGCCGACACCGGCTTCGGGAAGCGGTCGGCACGGCTGGACCTCGCCGCCGACCGGGCCGTGTTCGAGGAGCTGCTCGGGGCGGCGGACGTCGTCGTCACCGGATACCGGCCGGGCGCGCTCGACCGGTTCGGCCTGTCTCCCGAGGCGCTGGCCGAGCGGCGGCCCGGCCTGGTCGTGGCGCAGCTGTCGGCGTGGGGGACGTCCGGGCCGTGGGCGGGCCGGCGCGGGTTCGACAGCCTGGTGCAGACGGCCACCGGGATCGCCGTCGCCGAGGGGACGCCGCAGCGGCCGGGGGCGCTGCCCGCACAGGCCCTCGACCACGGCAGCGGCTATCTGCTGGCCGCGGGCGTACTGCGGGCGCTGACCGACCAGACGGCCGAGGGCGGCAGCCGGTACGTCGGGGTGGCGCTGGCCCGTACGGCGGCGTGGCTGGCGGCGCCGCGGCCGGCCGGTGAGGTCCGGCCGGACGACGCCGGCGGCACGGACCGCCCGGGACCTGGGGAGTGGCTCGCCGAGCGGGACTCCGGCATCGGACGGTTGCGGTACGCCCTGCCGCCGGTGTCCTTCACCGGCGGTCCGGCCGACTGGGCCCGGCCGCCGGGGGTCTGGGGGTCGGACGCCGCGCGGTGGCTGTGAGGGCCGTACCGCGGTCCGGGGCGGCCGAAGGCGTACCCATGGGCGGAATGCCGTACCGCCAGTTGTTTTCCTGAACTTGCCCCGTTCTGGTGGAGCTGGTGAAGATCTTGAGGTGACCTTGATAAGACCCACGTCCCGGGTGCCCGACACCGGCCGGCACGCGCGGCCGCGTTCCGGTACGGGCATCGGCCGGGCCGCGGCCGTGCTGGTGCTGGTGGCACTGGGGGCGCTCATACCCCTGTTCGGCCCGTCCCCCGCGCTGCACGGCACCGGGGAGGCCGCCGCTCCCGGCACCGGTGGCATAGCCCTGCTGCGCACGGTGCTGTTCGCGGCGCTGGCCGTCCCGGCCGGCGAGCTGTTCGTCGACCGGCTCGCCCGGTCCCTGCCCGGAGCTCCCCGGAACCGGCCCCGCAGCTGGTCCCCGCATGCGGCGGTCGCCGGATTCGTCGCCGCGCTGGCCCTCGCCTCGGTGGTGGCGACGGGCAACCTGGTGCCGGGCAGCCTCGCCGAGATCGACGCGGGTGGCCTGTACGCGTCCCGCGACGGCAAGCTCGCGCTGCTGGAGGTCAACGCGTTCCTCGTGGCCGGCCTGTGCGCGGTCTCCCGCCGGCCCGGCACCCAAGTCTGGCCGCTGGCCGCCGTCGTGGCCGCCGAGGCCCTGCGCGCCCACCCGCCGACGGGGTACAGCCCGCTGATCGGCTCCGGGCTGACGCTCATCCATCTGACCTGTGCCTCGCTGTGGGTGGGCGGTCTGCTCCACGCACTGCGGACGCTGCGGCACTGGCACGGCGCCGAGGCGGGACCGGCCCTGCTGGGGCTCTACGCGCGCGTGGCGGCCGTGCTGCTCGCCGCCATCACCGCGACGGGCGTGTGCAGTTCGCTGCGCCGGATGCCGCCCGGCACCATCGTGGACCAGCTGACGGCCACCGCCTACGGCCGCGTACTGCTCGCCAAGGTGCTCCTCGTGGCGGCCGTCGCCGCCCTCGCCCTGTGCGCGCGGCTCCGGCTGAGCCGCGGGGCGGACCCGCTGGCCGCCTGCTCCCCCGCCCGCGCGGAGGTGGCCGTGCTGGGCGCGGTGGTCGCCGTGTCGGGCCTGCTGACGGCCCTTCCGCTGCCGATCCGCTGGTGACGGCGTGAGCGCCCGCGGCAAGGACCGCGCGCCGGGCCGGACTTGACGGAAGGACCGACGGAACCGATGCGGGCGTGGCCCCTGCGGAACGGGGTTGTCAGTCGCGGCCCGTATCCTCAGTGACCATGCTCGAAGACCAGACGACCGCAGCGTCCTCCCCCACAGCGTGGCCGGCCGCGTATCCGCAGGGATACGCGGTCGTTGACGTGGAGACCACCGGCCTGGCCCGCGACGACCGCATCATCTCGGCGGCCGTCTACCGGCTGGACGCGCGCGGCGAGGTCGAGGACCACTGGTACACGCTGGTCAATCCGGAGCGGGACCCGGGCCCGGTGTGGATACACGGTCTGACGAGCGACGTGCTCGAAGGGGCGCCGCTCTTCCGGGACGTCGCCGAGGAGTTCGCGGGCCGGCTCGACGGGCGGGTGCTGGTCGCGCACAACGCCGTCTTCGACTGGCAGATGATCGCCCGCGAGTACGCACGCGCGGAGCGCGAGGCTCCCGTGCGCCAGCGGCTGTGCACCATCGCGCTCGCCAAGGAGCTGGCCCTGCCGCTGCCCAACCACAAGCTGGAGTCGCTCGCCGCGCACTTCGGCGTCGTCCAGCGGCGGGCGCACCACGCGCTGGACGACGCGCGCGTGCTGGCCGAGGCGTTCCGGCCGAGTCTGCGCGCGGCGGCGGCGGGCGGGCTCAGACTGCCGCTGCACGAGTGCCGTCCGCTGACCGAGTGGTCGGACCGCCCCGCACCGCTCATCGGCCGGCAGGCGGGCTACGGCGGCTATCGGCCCGGCGGTTGGCGCCCCTCCCGCAAGAGGCCCGCATGCCCCTATCCCAACCCGGGCCGGTACGAAGAGGGCAAACGCCTCAAGCAGGGCATGCGGGTCGCCTTCTCGGGTGACACGTCGGTCGAGCGGGAGCTGCTGGAGGACCGCGCGACGGAGGCCGGGCTGCACGTGGCGACCAGCCTGTCCCGGCTGACCAGCCTGCTGGTCACCAACGATCCGGACTCGGGCACCTCGAAGGTGGTCAAGGCACGGCAGTACGGGACGCCGGTGGTGGACGAGGCGGCGTTCGGGCAGCTGCTGGGAGACGTCGAGCCGGCGGACGGGTGAGCCGGGAGGCCGAACGGGGTGAAACCCGTACGGACGGGTGATTACCGGGCGACTCGCCCGACGCCCGCTCGCCCGCGCCGCGGCGACGGCTCACCCTGTGGCGCATGGCGACATGTGAAGTCTGCGGCAACAGCTACGGCATGACCTTCGAGGTGCACGCGCAGGGCGCGGTGCACGTCTTCGACTGCTTCTCCTGCGCGATCCACCGCATGGCCCCCATCTGCGAGCACTGCCGGGTGCAGATCATCGGGCAGGGCGTCGAGGTCGAGGGCCACTGGTACTGCGGCGCCCACTGCGCCCGCTCCGAGGGAAAGGCGGGAATCGTCGACCGCGTCTGACCGCACCCCCGTGCGAGCACCCCGCGACCGAGTTGTACCGTCGTGGGGTGTACCGCTTCCTGTTGTCCCGGCAGTGGGTGATCCTCACACTGGTCGCCCTGCTCCTCATCCCCACGATGATCAGGCTGGGCTTCTGGCAGATGGACCGCTACGAGCAGCGGACCGCCCGGAACGAGCTGGTCGCCGAGGCGCTGGACGCCCGGGCGGTACCCGTGGAGCGGCTGACCTCGCCCGGCCACACCGTCACCAGTGACGAGCGGTACCGCAGCGTGACCGCGACGGGCCGCTTCGACACCGACGACGAGGTCGTCGTCCGCCGCCGCACCAACGGCGACGACAAGGTCGGCTACCACGTCCTGACCCCGTTCGTCCTCGACGACGGCAGGGTCCTGCTGGTCAACCGGGGCTGGGTTCCCGCGAGCGACGCCGGCCAGACCGCGTTCCCCGAGATCCCCGCGCCGCCCGGCGGCGAGCTGACCGTCACCGGGCGGCTGATGCCCGACGAGACGACCGCCGCGAGCGGTATCAAGGACCTCGAGGGCCTGCCGGAGCGGCAGATCATGCTGATCAACAGCGAGCAGGAGGCGGCGCGGCTGGACGCCGAGGTGCTCGGCGGTTACATCGTGCTGACGGCGCCCGAGCCGAAGGGCGCCCTCCCCGAGCCGATCGGCAGGCCCGGCGACGAGGACGCCGCGCTGAACTACGCGTACGCGGTCCAGTGGTGGCTGTTCGCGGCGGCCGTCCCCGTCGGCTGGTTCTTCCTGGCCCGCCGCGAGGCCCGGGAGCGGGCGGAGAAGGCCCAGGAGGAGGCCGAGGGCACGGAAACCGTGGGCACGGAGACCGAGGCCGGGGAGACCGAGGCCACGGAGACCGAGAGCCGGGCGGCGCCGGCTTCGGCCGCGGAGACGGCGACGACGGTGCGGACGGGGCAGCAGACGGGGTGACCGCCCCCCGCGGAGATTGCGCCGTCACTGGTCGGGAAGACGGAAACCCGTGCATCCCCGTATCGAGGACTACGCAATCATCGGCGACGAGCAGACCGCGGCCCTGGTCGGCACGGACGGCTCCGTGGACTGGCTGTGCCTGCCCCGTTTCGACTCCGCCGCCTGCTTCGCCAGGCTGCTGGGCGACGCGGACAACGGCCACTGGCGCATCGCCCCCAAGGGCGCCGAGCGCTGTACCCGCCGCGCCTACCGCCGCGACACTCTCGTCCTGGACACCGAGTGGGAGACCGACGGCGGCGCGGTCCGGGTCACCGACTTCATGCCGCAGCGCGACCGCGCCCCGGACGTCGTCCGCGTCGTGGAGGGCCTGCGCGGTGAGGTGACCGTGCACAGCGTGCTCAGGCTGCGCTTCGACTACGGCTCGATCGTGCCCTGGGTGCGCCGGACCGACGGCATGCGGGTGGCGGTCGCCGGACCGGACTCGGCGTGGCTGTACAGCACGCCGGAGGTACGCACCTGGGGCGAGGACTTCGGAACGCACGCGGAGTTCACCGTGGCCGCGGGCGAGAAGGTCGCGTTCGTGCTGACCTGGCACCCCTCGCACGAACCGCCTCCCCCGCCGATCGACCCGTACGAGGCCCTGGACCACAGCGTCACCGACTGGCGGGCCTGGGCCGCGCACTGCCGCTACGACGGCCCGTACCGGGACGCCGTCGTCCGCTCCCTGATCACCCTGAAGGCGCTCACCTACAAGCCGACCGGCGGCATCGTGGCCGCCGCCACCACCTCGCTTCCCGAGGAACTGGGGGGCGTGCGCAACTGGGACTACCGCTACTGCTGGCTGCGCGACTCCACGCTCACCCTGAGCGCTCTGCTGGCGGCCGGCTACCTGGAGGAGGCGGAGGCCTGGCGCGACTGGCTGCTGCGCGCGGTCGCGGGCAGCCCGGCGGACCTGCAGATCATGTACGGCGTGGCGGGCGAGCGCCGGCTGCCCGAGTACGAGCTGCCGTGGCTGGCCGGGTTCGCCGGCTCGCGCCCCGTACGGATCGGCAACGACGCCGTCAACCAGGTCCAGCTGGACGTGTACGGCGAGGTGATGGACACCGTCTCGCTGGCCCGGAGGGCGGGCATGCCGCCCAAGCCGCAGATGTGGGAGCTGCAGCGCGCCCTGATGGGCTTCCTGCGCACCGCGTGGCGGGAGCCGGACGAGGGGCTGTGGGAGGTGCGCGGCGGGCGGCGCCAGTTCGTGCACTCCAAGGTGATGTGCTGGGTGGCCGCCGACCGGGCCGTGCGCACCCTGGAGGACCACCCGGAGCTGGGCGGCGACCTGGAGGGCTGGCGGGCCCTGCGCGACGAGATCCACCGCGACGTGTGCGAGAACGGCTACGACCCGGAGCGCAACACCTTCACCCAGTACTACGGCTCCCGGGAGCTGGACGCCGCGCTGCTGTTCATCCCCCGGGTCGGCTTCCTGCCGCCGGACGACCCGCGGGTGGTCGGCACCATCGACGCGATCGCCCAGGAACTGACCAGCGGGGGCCTGGTGCACCGCTACAGCACCCTGGACGGCGTCGACGGGCTGCCGGGCCACGAGGGCACCTTCCTGGTGTGCTCCTTCTGGCTCGCGGACGCCCTGCACATGGCGGGCCGGACCAAGGAGGCCCGGGAGCTGTTCGAGCGGCTGGTGGGGCTCGCCAACGACGTGGGGCTGCTGTCCGAGGAGTACGACCCGGTGGCCAGCCGCCAGTTGGGCAACTTCCCGCAGGCCTTCAGCCACATCGGCCTGGTGCACACCGCCCTCGCCCTGTACGGGGACGAGGGGGCAGGATAGGGGCCATGGATCTTGGACTGAAGGACCGGGTGTACGTCGTCACGGGGGCCACCCGCGGGCTGGGCAACGCCGCCGCGCGCGAGCTGGTCGCCGACGGCGCGAAGGTGGTCGTGACCGGCCGGGACGAGAAGGGCGCCGCCGACGCGGCCGCCGCGCTGGGCCCGGACGCGGTCGGCGTGGCCGCCGACAACGCCGACCCGCGGGCCGCCGACCGGCTGATCGCCACCGCGCGGGAGCGGTTCGGCCGCTTCGACGGCGTCCTGGTCAGCGTCGGCGGGCCACCGCCGGGGTTCGTCGCCGACAACACCGACGAGCAGTGGCAGGCCGCGTTCGAGTCGGTCTTCCTCGGTGCGGTGCGGCTCGCCCGGGCGGCGGCGGCCGAACTGGACGCGGGAGGCGTCATCGGTTTCGTGCTGTCGGGCTCGGTGTACGAGCCGATTCCGGGGCTGACCATCTCCAACGGGCTGCGGCCCGGGCTGGCCGGCTTCGCCAAGTCCCTCGCGGACGAACTGGGCCCGCGCGGCGTCCGCGTCGTCGGCCTGCTGCCGGGCCGCATCGACACGGACCGCGTGCGGGAGCTGGACGGTCTGTCGGCCGATCCGGAGGCGACCCGGGCGGAGGCCGAGTCGCGCATTCCGCTGCGCCGGTACGGGATGCCCGACGAATTCGGCCGCGCGGCGGCGTTCCTGCTGTCCCCGGCGGCGTCGTACCTGACGGGCATCATGCTGCCGGTGGACGGCGGCGTACGGCACGGGTTCTAGACCGGGCCGGGTACGGGGACCGCTCGATCCCCGGGGCCCGCCATGGGTCTCACGGGCCGGGGACACGGAGCCGGGCCGGGGACACGGAGCCGGGCCGGGGACACGGCCCGCCCGGAGTCACCGGAGTCCGAGGCCCACCGGGCCGGGCCCCCGGGCGCCGGGCCCCGGACAGGGGATCGGCTCCGTTTCCGGCCCGGCGGCCGGGGACCCTCAGCTGACCCGCTCCGCCCGATGCCTGACGCCGCTGAGCCGGACCTCCGCCGGCAGGGCGGCGAGGCCGGTGGCGCCGCGGGCGTGGGCGAGGGCGTGCGTGGCGAGGCCGTCCAGGGCGGTGCCGGGGTCGACGTGCGGTTCGAGGCGGAGCCACACGCGGCTCTCCGGGGCCAGGCGCCGCCCGGTCAGCCGGACGCGGGCCCGATCGACGCCGTCGAGCCGGCCCGCCTCCTCGGCGAGCGCGCTCTCCAGCGCCCGTCCGCGCAGCGCTGCGCTCTCGCCGTCGCCGGTGTCGACCAGCACCTCGGCGAGCCGGCGGCGACGCAGCACCGCGGCCAGCCACCACAGGGCGAGCAGCAGCAGGACGGCGAGCGCGGCGATCACCACCGGCCACCACCAGCCGGCGTCCCGCCACCGAGTCCGCTCGGCGTCGCTGAGCAGCACGTCGTCGCGTCCCTGGTGGATCCACCAGGAGGGCGCGGGGGCGCCCAGCCCGACGGCGAGCACGGAGCCGCCGAGGACCAGCAGGACCAGGCCCACGAGCCCGAGCAGCACACGATTGACGGTTCCGAGCACGGCCCTCATCCCTTCCGTCCGGGCCGGGTCACCCGTACCGACAGAGCGGGCGGCCGGGCCAGGCCCAGCCCCGTCACCGCGTCGGCCAGGGTGGTGTCCAGCTCGGTGCGTACGTCGTCCAGTTCCCGGAAGTGCGACACCGCGCGGACCCGGGCCTTCCTGCGGCGCACCCGGACCCGCGCCGACTGCACCCCGGCGACCTCCATCGCCCGGTCGCGCAGCACGATGGCGGCGGCGTCGCGGTGCAGCCCGGCCCGTACGTCCGTATGGGTGCGCCGCATCGGCAGCAGGTCCCGCAGGCCGGGTGTGACGGCCAGCAGGAGCAGCCACAGGCCGAGGGCGGCGGCGACGCCCGCGCCGACCAGCACCCAGGTGTCGTCGAGCGGGCGCTCGGCCAGCTGCCGGGCCAGTTCCTTGCGCCAGGCGAAGGCGCTCCGGCCGGCGCGCACGGCGACGACGTCGTAGAGGAAGACGCCGGTGACGGCCAGGAGCAGCAGTGCGACCAGGCCGGCGGGGACCCGGCGGGCCGACCAGAAGCGACCGGCGCGGCCACCGCTGCCGTGGCCACCGCCGTCACCGCCGCGGTCGCCGTCTCCCTCCAGCAGGGGCGGGGGCGGCGGCTGCGCTCCGGACTCCTTCTCCAGCACCGGCAGCCGTCGCGTGCTGCCGGTGTCCTCGTGGGGTTCGCTCATTCGGTCCTCCCCTGTCCGGCGCCGTGCCCCGGCGCCAGGTGCAGGCGCTCCACCTGGACGGCGACCTCCGGCACCGCCATGCCCACCAACGCGCGTACCCGCTGGACGACTTGGCGACGCACCTGGCCGCAGCGGGCGCCGATGTCGCAGGGATAGTCGAGGTCGAGGTGGACATGGACGCGGGCCGTGTCGTGGTGCACGGCCACGGTCGCGTGAGGGCGTGCGGCGTCCGGCGGGAGCCGGCCCACCGCCTCGCGCGCCGCCTGGGCCGCCACCTTCGCGACGACCCGGTCGGCGATCCGTGTCGCTCCGCGCTCGCCCGGCGGCACGACTCCCGCCGGCGCGTGGAGGTCACCGGCCGCGCTGCTCACCCCGGTCACCGCCGGCTGTCGCGACTACGGAAGAAGTCGCCGAGTTCCAGGTCCCCCTCGAGGAACCGGCCGACGACGAAACCGACGGCGCCCAGCGCCGCCACCAGCAGGAAGGCGCCGAATCCGCCGAAGTACCCGGCGAAACCCAGGGCCATTCCGGCGATCAAGCCGACCACGGCCTTGTTCATGATGGGCTCTCCTTACGTCGGGTCATTTGATCCGCGGTTCCTGTTCCTCCTCGTCCTCTTCGTCGGGCAGCTTCACATCGCTCACCGCGATGTTGACCTCGACGACTTCCAGCCCGGTCATCCGCTCGACCGCGGCGATCACGTTCTCCCGCACGTTCCGGGCGACGTCGGAGATCGACACGCCGTACTCGACGACGATCTCCAGGTCGAGGGCGGTCTGCTTCTCGCCGACCTCGGCCTTCACACCGCGCGACACCGACTTGGTGCCGCCGGGGACGCGGTCGCGCACCGCGCCGAAGGTGCGGGACAGCCCGCTGCCCATGGCGTGCACACCGACGACATCGCGTGCCGCCATTCCGGTGATCTTCTCCACCACCCCGTCCGCGATGGTGGTCCGTCCCCGGGTCCCGGGGTCGCCTCCCCCGCGCCTGGCGGACTGCCCCTTGCCAGGGCTCGAGCCCTCCGACATGTCCTGCCCGGACCGGCCCCGCTCAGTTGTCTCACTCATCGCCGTACGTCCCTTTCGGTCGTCGTCCTGCGACCACGGTAAGTGCGGTTGCGCGGTTGCGCGCCGGGGATGCGGCAGGCTGGAGGAATGACGACGGCTGACCGGTGGACACAAGCGGTGCGGGAACAGTTGGGGCTCGGGCGATTCCTGCCGCTGGGCGGCCCGCGGGACGGAGCGTGGATCGCCGAGCGGGCGGCGCGGGAGGTGCTGCTCGGCGCGGTGCGCGACGTGGCGGGCGTACGGGTGGACGGGCTGCGCATCGCCCTCGCGGACCCGCGGGAGGCGCACGACCCGGTCGTACCGCCGCCTCCGAGCGCCCTGGCGCCCGGGTCGCTGCGGATGACGGCCGAGGTCGCGGCGACCATGTCCGAGCCACTGCCGAGCACGACCGCTCGCCTGCGCATCGCCCTGGCGGGCGCGGCGTCGGCGCGGCTCGGGCTGACGGTCACGGACGTGGACCTGCGGGTGACGACGCTGCTGGACTCCGAGCCGACGCCGGCCGGGCGCCCGGAGCCGGGGCACGCGCCGGAACGCGGCGACCGCGGCACGGGGCACGACGGCGACACGGGGCACGACGACATGGGGCACGACGGTGAGGGCGACGCGGGCCGGGCGGCCGGCGCCGCGCTGGCGGTACCGGGCGTGACCCGGCTGACGGGCGCGCTGGGCCGCGCGGTCACCATCGAGGAACGGTCCGACGGCACGGCCCTGCCGCACCGGCACGTCCGGCTGGAGTGCGCGGTGGGCAGGGATCACCGGGCCGTGGAGGTGGCCCGCCGGGTCCGTACCGCGGTGCGGGACGCCCTTCCGGACCACCCGTCGGTGGCGGTGCTGGTGACGGCCGTCGACTGACCCGGCCGGACGGCCCGCCGGCGGTGCGGCAGGCCCCGGCGGCCCGCCCACCCGCCGGCCCATCGCCTGCACCGTCACCGGGGCGAAGGCGGCCCCGCGCACGACGGCGGCGCCCGCGGCCGGCTCCCTCGACGCGGGAGGGGCCGGCGGCGGGTCTCCGGCTTTCGGGGCGGGTGCTACTCGCCGAGTCCGGCCAGGTCGCGCAGGCGGCGGGCCTGGGCGGCGCGTTCCGCGGTGCGCTGGGACTCGTAGTCCCTGTCGCGCGCGCCCTGGAGCAGTGCCTTGGTCTCGATCACGGCGTCGCGCGGCGCCGCCAGGATCGCCGAGGCCAGGTCGCGTACCGCGCCGTCGAGCTGGTCGGCGGACACGGCGAGGTTGGCCAGGCCCGTGCTGACGGCCTCCTGGGCCTGGACGAACCGCCCGGTCACGCAGATCTCCAGCGCGCGGGCGTACCCGACCAGGCCGACGAGCGGATGGGTGCCCGTCAGGTCCGGGACGAGGCCGAGGCCGGTCTCGCGCATGGCGAACTGCGCGTCGTCGGCGACGACACGCAGGTCGCAGGCGAGAGCGAGCTGGAAGCCCGCCCCGATGGCGTGCCCCTGCACGGCGGCGATGGACAGGATGTCGCTGCGCCGCCACCAGGTGAACGCCTCCTGGTATTCGGCGATGGTCGCGTCCAGCTCGGCGTCCCCGCCACGCGCGAGGTCGATGAACGACGGCTCGCCGTCGAAGCCCTCGGGCGTGAACGCCTGCCGGTCGAGCCCGGCCGAGAAGGACCTCCCCTCGGCCCGCAGCACGACGACCCGGACGGAGCCCGGCAGCAGCCGCCCGGCCTCGGTGAGCGCCCGCCACAGGGCGGGGCTCTGCGCGTTGCGCTTGGCCGGGTTGGTCAGCGTCACCGTGGCGATCGCGTCGTCGACGGTGAGCCGCACGCCGTCCTTGTCGAGTACGGAGCCTTCGGGTCCTTCCAGACCGTGGTCCTGGGCGGGCGTAACCATGGGGCGCCTCCGATGGGGTGCGGCAGTCCTCTGTGCCGTACGGGCGTCCGTACGGCATCCCTAAGTGACTGCACAGTAACCACCCGGCCGACCGGTCGGCCGACCGGGTGGCCACCCATCGGAGCCGAGGGGCCACCCGGGGATCAGGCCGTTGGAGCCTTCTTGCCCCGGGTCGCCCCGCCACGTCCGCGGAGATTGACGCCCGACTCGGTGAGCATGCGGTGCACGAAGCCATACGAGCGGCCGGTCTCCTCGGCCAACGCCCGGATGCTCGCACCGGCGTCGTACTTCTTCTTCAGGTCTTCCGCGAGCTTTTCGCGCGCGGGGCCGGTCACCCGGCTGCCCTTCTTCAGAGTCTCGGCCACCCGTGCCTCCTCATGGGAAGTGCGCTCTGGTCTCCTCATGATCACCCCTCCGGGCCGTCATGGCCACCCATTCGGCAAGGTCGATGAGACAGGGATGTGACGACAGGAGCGAGTCCCCACATGCGGAAGCCAGAATTCCGATGGATCGGGTGCGTACCGCCGAACGGGTTCTTTCGTGAAGTTCCAGGTCAGAAAGGCGGAGCGGCCGAGCCTCCGGCGGGGAGGGCTCGGCCGCGAAAATGGATGTAGGACACACCTCGGTACGAGGAGATCTCACACAGATGGTGGATCACGGCTCGGCCGAATGATCCATACTCAGTGGATCATCCATTCGATCAAGCCAGGGCGACGAGATCCGCGTAGTCGGAGCCCCACAGGTCCTCGATCCCGTCCGGAAGCAGGATGATCCGCTCCGGCTGGAGCGCGTCCACGGCGCCCTCGTCGTGGGTGACCAGGACGACCGCGCCCTTGTAGGTGCGCAGGGCGCCGAGGATCTCCTCGCGGCTGGCCGGGTCGAGGTTGTTGGTGGGCTCGTCGAGCAGCAGCACGTTCGCCGCGGACACCACCAGGGTGGCCAGCGCCAGACGGGTCTTCTCGCCGCCGGAGAGCACGCCGGCCGGCTTGTCGACGTCGTCACCGGAGAACAGGAACGAGCCGAGCACCTTGCGGACCTCGACCAGGTCCATGTCGGGCGCGGCGGAGCGCATGTTCTCCAGCACCGTGCGGTCGGGGTCGAGGGTCTCGTGCTCCTGGGCGTAGTAGCCGAGCTTGAGGCCGTGACCGGGGACCACGGCGCCGGTGTCGGGCTGCTCGACACCCGCGAGGAGCCGCAGCAGGGTGGTCTTGCCCGCGCCGTTGAGGCCGAGGATGACGACCCGGGAGCCCTTGTCGATGGCCAGGTCGACGTCGGTGAAGATCTCCAGCGAGCCGTACGACTTCGACAGGCCCTCGGCCATCAGCGGGGTCTTGCCGCAGGGCGCGGGCTCCGGGAAGCGCAGCTTGGCGACCTTGTCGGACTGGCGTACCGCCTCCAGGCCGGACAGCAGCTTGTCCGCGCGCCGGGCCATGTTCTGCGCGGCGACCGTCTTGGTGGCCTTGGCACGCATCTTGTCGGCCTGCGAATGGAGCGCGGCGGCCTTCTTCTCGGCGTTGGCGCGCTCCCGCTTGCGGCGCTTCTCGTCGGCCTCGCGCTGCTGCTGGTAGAGCTTCCAGCCCATGTTGTAGATGTCGATCTGGGCGCGGTTGGCGTCCAGGTAGAACACCTTGTTGACGACCGTCTCGACCAGGTCGACGTCGTGGGAGATCACGATGAAGCCGCCGCGGTAGGTCTTGAGGTAGTCGCGCAGCCAGATGATCGAGTCGGCGTCGAGGTGGTTGGTCGGCTCGTCGAGCAGCAGCGTGTCGGCGTCGGAGAACAGGATCCGGGCCAGTTCGATACGGCGGCGCTGACCGCCGGAGAGGGTGTGCAGGGGCTGGCCGAGCACCCGGTCGGGCAGGTTCAGCGCGGCGGCGATCGTGGCGGCCTCGGCCTCGGCCGCGTACCCGCCCTTGGTGAGGAACTCCGTCTCCTGGCGCTCGTACTGCTTGAGCGCCTTCTCGCGGGTGCCGCCCTTGCCGTTGGCGATGCGCTGTTCGTTGTCGCGCATCTTGCGGATCAGGACGTCGAGGCCGCGCGCGGAGAGGATGCGGTCGCGGGCGAGCATGTCCAGGTCGCCGGTGCGGGGGTCCTGCGGGAGGTAGCCGACCTCGCCGGAGCGGGTGATGGTGCCGGCGGCGGGGATGCCCTCACCGGCGAGGCACTTGGTGAGGGTGGTCTTGCCGGCGCCGTTGCGGCCGACCAGGCCGATGCGGTCACCCTTGGTGACGCGGAAGGTGGCGCTTTCGATGAGAACGCGGGCACCGGCGCGCAGCTCGATGCCGGAGGCGGAGATCACGGACAGACTCCAGGGCGGGTGGGTGGCGGGATGGGCGGTCAGAGAGATGCCGCGCGAAGCGCGCCGTCGCAAGGGTGGCGGCGGGCGACGGGCGGGCGTACCCGCCGTCTAATGCGCGAGGAGAATGGCCATGGAGCCAGTCTAACGGGGGCGTGCAAGCGCTTTTTCCGGGTTCCGTCCTCGCGGGCCGTTGTCAGTGGCGGGTGCAAGACTGGCGAGACGCTGGATACCAGACTTTCCGGGACCGACTCACGAGGGAGTGATCGGCATGGCAGGCACGGACGGCACCCGCCCGAGCATGTACCCGACACTGCTGTACACGGACGCGAAGGCGGCGATCCGGCAGCTCACGGAGGCCTTCGGCTTCACGGAGCTGGCCGTCTACGAGGGGGAGGACGGCAAGGTGGCCCACGCGGAGCTGTCGCTGGGCAACGGCGCGGTGATGCTCGGCTCGAAGGGCACCGGCAGCCGCTTCGACGAACTGATGAAGGGCGCGGGTCCGGCGGGGACGTACGTCGTGGTGGACGACGTCGACGCGCATCACCGGCGGGCCGCGGAGCACGGCGCGGAGATCCTGATGCCTCCGACGGACCAGGACTACGGCTCGCGGGACTACATGGCCCGGGACCTGGAGGGGAACATCTGGAGCTTCGGGACCTACGCCCCCGAGATCCGCGCCTGATCCGCGCCGGATCCGCGCCTGAGCCGATCCCGCCCGGGTCCGGCGCCGGACCGGCGGTCCGGCGCCGGACCGGCGGTTCACAGAATCGGCCCGTGTGCCGGGCCGGGCGGCTCAGCTGCCGCCGGTGTGCACCTGGAAGGCGGCCCGGCGCACGGCCTTGGCCAGGGCCGGGTCCGGGTGCGCGGCGGCGAGCGCCACCAGGACCTGCACGGTGCGCGGGTGCCCGACGGCGCGCACCTCGTCGAGCAGCGCCGGGACGGTCGGCTGCACGGCGGACTCCAGATGGCGTACGAGCATGGGGGCCTCACCGTGGTCGGCGACCGCGGCCGCGGTGTCGACCCACAGCCAGGTGGCCTCCCGGCGGGTGAGGGCCTCGTGGGCGTCCTCCGGGTCGGCCCCGTCGTGCTCGGCCAGCCACAGCAGCGCGTACGGCCTGAGCGTCGGTTCGTCGAGCACGGCCCGGACCTCGGGCTCGGCGGGGGCGCCGACGACGCGCAGCGCCTCGAAGGCCAGGCCGCGCAGCAGGGCGTCCTCGCCGCGTGCGGCGGCGAGGAGTTCGGTGACGGCGCTGCCGACGGGGCGGGCGGCGAGCCAGGCGCGGTATTCGGCGCGGGCCGCGTTCGGGCGGAGCTGGGCGCAGCCGCGGAGCATGTCCTCGGCCGACCGCTCGATGTTCCCGGCGGGGCTCTGCGCGGCGACGCAGATCTGCTCCAGTTTGACCCAGACCGCCCAGCTGCCCAGCGGGGTGAGCGTGGCCTGGCCCTCGCCGCAGGTCAGGGCGCCGACGGCGGCCAGGGCGTGCAGCGCCCAGTCGAGCAGCGGGGCGAGGGCCGCGTCGTCGCGGGGCGCCTCCGGGAGGGGATCGACGCCGGCGCCGTAGGGGACCTCGCAGCGCTCGGTGCGCAGTTCGGTGACCCGCTGCTGGAGCAGGTCGAGCAGCTGGGCCACGGGGACGGGTCCGGCGGAGAGCTGGAGGAAGGAGAGCACCTGGGGCATGGCCGAGACGACCTCGGCGACGGCCGCGGGCTCGTGGCCGTCGGGCTCGGGGTGGGCGAGCGACCAGGCGTCGAAGAGGGCGACCCAGCCGCGCAGCACGGCGCTGTCGTCGCGGTCCCAGGCGCGCAGCCGCCAGCCGGGGCGGGCGCTGTCGCCGTGCACCTCGACCAGTCCGGCGAGCCGCGCGGTGTCCCAGTCGGCGCGCACCTGAGCGGCGGTCAGTCCCAGCTCCCGCCCGGCCCGTTCGGCCGTTTCGTCGGACAGGGTGGCCTTGCCGTCACAGGTCCCGGCCTCGCTGCCGGGGCCGAGGACGGCGTCCGCCCAGCGGGCGACGCGGACGGCACCGGCCAGGCCGGAGCGCGCCATTCTGGCCAGCTCCGACCGTGCCGGTGTGCCCTCCGGGGGGCGCGGTGCATGGCGGCGTGGGCGCCGCTGGTCGATCGCTCTGGGGGCGGCGGCCAGGGGTCGCGGGCGGACGAGTCGGAGCCTGGAGTCGCGCGGGATACGGGACGTCACGGGGGCAGTCTTCCGGTTGACGGTCCGAAAACCCAAACGGAATGTCACGAGGGGCGACGGGGATGGCCGACGCAGGGGCCCGGAGAGCGGCGGGGGGCGCGAACAGGCCAGTGGTACGGCGATAAACGGAACGGCGGTGTCGGCAGCTGGAGAGACCCGCGCGCTGCCCCGTGCGGGTCTGTCCGAGCGTCCGGAACCGCCGGAAGCCCCGGTCCCGGCCGGAGGGCCCTGCCCCACGGCCGGTCCGGCGCCGGTCCGCACCGGACTACATCAGCGGGGTGAGGAAGCGGCGCAGCGACTCCTCGTAGGTGTCCGGACCGGCGTTCCACATGGCCGCGTGCGGGGCGTGCTCCACGGTGTGGAGCGCGACCAGCCGGGGGTGGGCGTCGGCGAACCGGCGGGAGTACAGCCAGGGCGCCACCGTGTCGCCCGGTCCGTGGAAGAGCAGGGCCGGGACGCCGAGGCTGTCGTGCTCGGCGGCGGTGCCGGCGCGGTCGGCGGCCAGGCCCGTGCGGCCCTGGGCGGCGCGGACGGCCAGCGGCATCAGCGCGCCGGGGGTGCGGCGGGCCGCGGCCAGGGCGCGCAGGGTCGCCTCCCAGTTGAGCACCGGGGAGTCCAGGACGAGTCCGGAGATGCTGTCGCGCACGCCGGAGCGGGTGGCGGCGCGCAGCGCCATGGTGGCGCCGGTGGACCAGCCGAGCAGGACGACCCGGCGGGCTCCGTGGCCGAGGGCGTAGCGGATGGCCGCGTCCAGGTCCCGCCACTCGGTCTCGCCGAAGTGGTGGAGCCGGTCGGGCGACCGGGGTGCGCCGACGTCGCCTCGGTAGGCGAGGGCGAGAACCGGGAAGTGCATGCGGCTCAGCAGGGCCATGAGGTTCATGGCGTGTTCGCGGGTGCCGCCCAGGCCGTGCACGGCGATCACCCAGGTGCCGCGGGCTCCGGGCAGGAACCAGGCCGGGAGGGCGCCGAGTTCGCCGGGGACCTCGACGTCGGTGTGGTCCAGACCGAGGGCCGTACCGGGGTCGCCGACGTACAGGTTCGGGGTGAGCCACGCCTTGTCGCCGGCCCGCAGGGTGCCGTGGGTGACGGCTTCGAGGCGGCGTACGACGGTGTCGGCGGGGTGCGACGCGGTGGGCAGGACCGGGCCGACGACCGCGTGGGTGCCGTCGGCGGCGAGGCCGTACCGGCCGGGCCGCAGTGCGGCCAGGTCCCGGGTGAGCGTGATCTGCCCGGCCGCGGTGCCGTGCACGGTGAGCCGGGGTTCGGTGGGCAGGGGCCGGCCGGGCGGCGCCTTGAGCGCGGCGTCGCCGGCGAGACGGCCGGCGGCGACGCTCGCTGCGCCGGCTGCCAGGGCTGCGGTGACGGCGGCGGCCGTCGCGGTGACAGTGCGCACGCCCTCCAGTGTCCAGGTGGACCCCGCCTCCGGCCAGTGGGGGGCGGGGGCGGAGTGACGGGGACGGGGGCACGGAGGGGGCACGGCGCGGGACAGGGCAGCGGTACGGGGCGATGGAGGGGGCCGGCGCAGGGGCGCGGCGCGGAAGCACGGCGCGGGGGCGGCCCGCTCAGCCCGGCTGCCCGTACCCCCGCAGGCGTTCGCTCACCTCCGCCAGCTGGGACTCGGTCAGCAGGGACGGTGTCAGGCCCGGGACCGAGGAGG
Source organism: Streptomyces hamibioticus (assembly GCF_047946815.1). Classification (NCBI taxonomy): domain Bacteria; kingdom Bacillati; phylum Actinomycetota; class Actinomycetes; order Kitasatosporales; family Streptomycetaceae; genus Streptomyces; species Streptomyces hamibioticus. The sequence goes on along the minus strand of NZ_JBKKQY010000001.1, from coordinate 5,899,105 downwards.
CGGTCAGCCACAGGCGGCACATCCACTCGAGTTGGGCGGTGCGGTCGTAGGCCTGGTCGAGGGTGGCGCCGTAGGTGATGGTGCCGTGGTTCCGAAGGAGGCAGCCGGAGCGGTCGGCGAGGGCTCGGAGCATGTGCTCGGCCAGTTCACCGGTGCCGTACGTCGCGTACGGGGCGACGCGGACGGGTCCGCCGAGCGCGGCGGCCATGTAGTGGACGAGCGGCAGCTCCCGGACGAGGGTCGAGACGGCGGTCGCGTGCACCGCGTGGGTGTGGACGACCGCGCGGGCCCCGGTGCTGCGGTACACGGCGAGGTGCATGGGCAGTTCGCTGGTGGGCACCAGCGTCCCGCGCACCTGCCGCCCGTCGAGGCCGACGCCGGTCACGTCGTCCGGCGTCAGCCGGTCGTAGGGCACACCCGAGGGCGTGACCAGGACGGTGTCCCCGACCCGCACCGAGACGTTGCCGGACGTGCCGACCACCAGACCGTCGGCCACCGTGCGCCGGGCCGTCGCCACCAGCGCCTCCCAGGCCTGCGCCTCCTCCTCGCAGACGCCCTCCCGCGCGTTCTCGCGAGCGTCTTCCCGCGCGTTCTCGCCCGCCCGCCCGCCGCGTGCCTCCGTCACCACCGGCACCTCCTCCAGGGCGCTCGCGCGCCCCCGTCGCCCCGCCGTCGACCGGCCTCGCGGCGATCCTGCCAGGCGCGCCCGCCGGAGCGCCGCCGGGCGGGCTGCCGGAGGCCGGAGCCGGCCGCCGGAAAGGGGCGTGACCTGGCACTCCGTCGGCTCTCAGGCCGGCGACGAGTCCCCCCGACGGGCGACGTGTCCCGACGGCTGCACCCTGCCGGGTGACCAACGTCTCCTCGACGGGTCCCCGGTTCGGCTGAAAGCGTCCGCCCGGGCGGCTGACCCCCGGTAACGGCCGGAATCAGGCGGACGCGGGCGGCCCTACGGGCCGGGGGCGGGCCGCGCGGTAGCGGCGACCCCGCTTCCGGACACCGTGAAGCCCCGCCCAGTTCATCTTCCGTTCACCCACGTTACCTACGTTCGACGCGCCAACGACCTCGAACGATTGCCTGGGTAAATGGAAAGCTTCTCGCTGATCCTCGCGATTGTGGTGGTAACCGCACTCGCGTTCGATTTCACGAACGGTTTCCACGACACCGCGAACGCGATGGCCACGACCATTTCCACGGGCGCCATGAGGCCCAAGGTCGCGGTGGCCATGTCCGCCGTCCTCAACCTGGTGGGCGCCTTCCTCTCGGTGGAGGTCGCCAACACCATCTCCAAGGGTCTCGTCGACGAGACCGGCATCCGTCCCGAGGTCATCTTCGCCGCACTGGTCGGCGCGATCCTCTGGAATCTGCTGACCTGGCTGGTCGGGCTCCCGTCCAGCTCCTCGCACGCCCTCATGGGCGGTCTCATCGGTGCCGCCGTCGCCTCGGCCGGCATCGGCGCGGTCAACGGCGACGTGCTCGTCACCAAGGTCCTGATCCCGGCGATCGCCGCCCCGCTGGTCGCGGGCCTCGCGGCGATGCTCGGCGCCCGGCTGACGTACAAGCTGGGCAAGAAGTCCGACGGCACGCAGGCGGCCCAGAAGGGCTACCGCGCCGGGCAGATCGCCTCCGCGGGCCTGGTCTCGCTGGCCCACGGCACCAACGACGCCCAGAAGACGATGGGTGTCATCACCCTGGCCCTGGTCACCGGTGGCGCCCTCGCCCCCGACTCGGACCCGCCCATGTGGGTCATCCTCTCCGCGGGCATCGCCATCGCGCTCGGCACCTACCTCGGCGGCTGGCGGATCATCCGCACCATGGGCAAGGGCCTGACCGACCTCCAGCCGCAGCAGGGCTTCGCCGCCCAGACCAGCGCGGCCACGGTCATCCTGGCCTCCTCCCACCTCGGCTTCTCCCTCTCCACCACGCACTCCGTCTCCGGCGCGGTGATGGGCTCGGGTCTCGGCCGCAAGGGCGGTGTGGTCCGCTGGTCCACGGCCACCCGGATGTTCGTCGCCTGGGGCCTGACGCTGCCGGCCGCGGCCCTGGTCGCCGCCGTCGCGGAGTGGGTCACCGGCTTCGGCGACTGGGGCACGGCGGCCGTCGCGGTCTTCCTCGTCGTCTCCAGCGCCGCGATCTGGAAGATCTCCCGGCGCGAGGTGGTCGACCACACCAACGTCAACGACCACGAGCCCGCGCAGACCGGTGTGGTGACCCAGGCCGTGGCCGCCGTGACCCCGCCGCCCACGTCCGCCGCCGAGGAGCTGGTGGCCACCGTCCCGGCCCAGGGCGACGTCCGCGACGCCAAGACCCCGTCGACCACCACCGTCTGAGCCCGCAGGAGTAAGCACCATGAAGATCGACTGGGCAGCCCTCGGCTCCGTCTTCGGGGTCAGTCTCGTGACCACCGTGGCCCTGGTGGGCCTGTTCGTCCTCGGCATCGCCGGCCTCGCCCGCAAGGAGCGGGCCGCGGAGCAGGGCGGCGGCGCGGCCCTCGCCGTCACCGGCGCCTACGCCTGCTTCGCGGCGTGCGCGGCGGCGGTGGCGTACGGCATCTATCTGATCGTCGCCTGACCCAGGGCACCGGGAGGGGTGCGGGACGGACAGCACCGTCCCGCACCCCTTTCGCGTGCCCGCGCACACCTCCCGGGTGTGGGGCTCCGCACACTCCCCCCTCGCAGGTCAACGGCAAGTTGACGGGTGTTCGCGGGCCGTGGTGGACTTCCCGAGCCAATACGGCGGCAGGAGAGGAAGCCGGTGCGAATCCGGCGCGGTCCCGCCACTGTCACCGGGGGCTCGTCCCCCGGGAGCCAGGAACTCTCACCGCCGATTTCGTCGAACCAGGGCGCGGACACCCTGAGTGAGGACAATCGCCATGCACGGCTGCTGCCGACCGAGGAACACCCGCGACACTTCGCCCTTCCGCACGCTCGGCTGAACCGATGCGGGCCGAACGCGTCTTCGCGTACGGCGCCGCCGCCGGCCTGCTCGGCGACCTGGTCCTCGGCGATCCGCGCCGCGGGCACCCGGTCGCCGCGTTCGGGCGGGCCGCCGGTGCCGTGGAACGGGTGCTGTGGCGCGACCACCGCGGCTGGGGCGCGCTGCACACGGCCGTGTGCGCCGGTGGCGCCGTCGCCCTCGGGGCCGCCGCCGCACGGGCCGTCCGCACCTCCCCCGCCGCCTCCGTCGCGCTGACCGGCGCCGCCACCTGGGCCGTCGTCGGTGGGACCTCGCTCGCCCGCGAGGCCGGTGCGATCGGGCGCGCGCTGCGGTCCGGGGACGTCGAGGCCGCCCGGGCGCGGCTGCCGCACCTGTGCGGCCGGGATCCACAGGCGCTGGACGCCGACGGGATCGCCCGGGCCGTCGTCGAGTCCGTCGCCGAGAACACCTCCGACGCGGTGGTCGGCGCGCTGGTGTGGGGCGCCGTCGGCGGCGTGCCGGGCCTGCTGGGCTTCCGGGCCGTGAACACCCTCGACGCCATGGTCGGCCACAAGTCCTCCCGGTACCGCCGCTACGGCTGGGCCTCCGCCCGCCTCGACGACCTGGCCGGCTGGCCGGGCGCCCGGCTCACCGCCGCCCTGGCCACCGTGGCCGGCGGCGATCCGCGCGGCGCCGTCCGGGCCTGGCGCGCCGACGCGGACGGGCATCCGAGCCCCAACGCCGGTCCCGTGGAGGCCGCGTTCGCGGGTGCCCTGGGCGTGCGGCTGGGCGGGACGCTCTCCTACGGCGGCCGGGTGGAGCACCGGCCCGTGCTCAACGGGGCGGCGGGACGCGCCGTCCGGGCCGACGACATCGACCGGGCCGTACGGCTCTCCCGGCGCGTGGGCTGGCTGGCGCTCGGCGTGTGCGCCGGCGCGCGGCTGCTGGCACGCCGGGTGGTCACGAAAGGACGGACGTCATGAACGGTGGGCTCCTGGTCGCCGGCACCACCTCCGACGCCGGCAAGAGCGTCGTCACGGCCGGTATCTGCCGCTGGCTGGTGCGGCAGGGCGTGAAGGTGGCGCCCTTCAAGGCGCAGAACATGTCGCTCAACTCCTTCGTCACCCGCGAGGGCGCGGAGATCGGCCGGGCGCAGGCCATGCAGGCCCAGGCCTGCCGCGTGGAGCCGACCGCGCTGATGAACCCGGTGCTGCTCAAGCCGGGCGGCGAGCGGAGCAGCCAGGTGGTGCTGCTCGGCAAGCCGGTCGGGGAGCTGAGCGCGCGCGGCTACCACGGCGGGCGGCAGCAGAAGCTGCTCGGCACCGTGCTGGACTGCCTCGCCGAGCTGCGGGGCACGTATGACGCGGTGATCTGTGAGGGGGCGGGCAGTCCGGCGGAGATCAACCTGCGCCGGACCGACATCGTGAACATGGGGATCGCCCGGGGGGCCGGGCTCCCCGTCCTCGTCGTCGGCGACATCGACCGCGGGGGTGTGTTCGCGTCCTTCTTCGGCACGGTGGCACTGCTGGCGCCCGAGGACCAGGCCCTGGTCGCCGGGTTCCTCGTCAACAAGTTCCGGGGCGACGTGTCGCTGCTGGAGCCGGGCCTCGACATGCTCCGGAACCTCACCGGGCGGCGGACGTACGGCGTCCTGCCCTTCCGGCACGGGCTCGGCATCGACGAGGAGGACGGGCTGCGGATCTCCCTGCGGGGGACGGTGCGGGAGTCGGTCGTCGCGCCGCCGCTCGGCGAGGACGTGCTGCGGGTCGCCGTCTGCGCGGTCCCGCTGATGTCCAACTTCACGGACGTGGACGCGCTGGCCGCCGAGCCGGGCGTCGTGGTGCGGTTCGTGGACCGGCCGGAGGAGCTGGCCGACGCCGATCTGGTGGTCGTGCCGGGGACACGCGGGACGGTCCGGGCGCTGGAGTGGCTGCGGGAGCGGGGCCTGGCGGACGCCCTCGTCCGCAGGGCCGCCGAGCAGCGGCCCCTGCTCGGCGTCTGCGGCGGCTTCCAGCTCCTCGGCGAGCACATCGAGGACGACGTCGAGAGCCGCCGGGGCCACGTCGACGGGCTCGGCGTCCTGCCCGTGCGGGTGCGGTTCGCCCGCGAGAAGACCCTCACCCGGCCCGCGGGCGAGGCCCTCGGCGAGCAGGTCGAGGGCTACGAGATCCACCACGGGGTCGCCGAGGTCCTCGGTGGCGAAGCGTTCATCTCCGATGGCGGTGGACGCAGCCTGGACGGCTGCCGGGTCGGCCAGACCTGGGGCACGCACTGGCACGGCTCGCTGGAGTCGGACGGATTCCGGCGGGCGTTCCTGCGCGAGGTGGCCGCCGCCGCGGGCCGCCGCTTCGTGCCGGCCCCCGACACCTGCTTCGCCGCGCTGCGCGAGCAGCAGCTCGACCGGCTCGGCGACCTGATCGAACAGCACGCGGACACGGACGCGCTGTGGCGGCTCATCGAGTCCGGCGCGCCACAAGGACTGCCCTTCATTCCACCGGGAGCGCCCGCATGAGCACAGTGTTGTTGTTGTCGACCGCCGACACGGATCTGCTGGCGGCACGAGCCTCCGAGGCCGCGTACCGGATCGGCAACCCGACCCGGGTGGACGTCCGGGAGGAGCTGCCGGGCCTGGTCCAGGGCGCCGACATCGCCGTCGTACGGCTGCTGGGCGGCAAGCGGGCCTGGGAGGACGGGCTCGCCGCGCTGAAGGCGTCCGGCATCCCGACCGTGCTGCTGGGCGGCGAGGCCGTGCCGGACGCGGAGCTGATGGCCGAGTCGTCGGTGCCGGCCGGTGTGGTGGCGGAGGCGCTGCGCTACCTGGTCGAGGGCGGGCCCGCCAACCTCACGCAGCTGGCCCGGTTCCTGTCCGACACCGTGCTGCTGACCGGCGAGGGCTTCGACGAGCCCCGCAAGATGCCCGAGTACGGCGTACGCGGGGAGCGCGCCCGGGTGGCGGGCCGCCCGACCGTGGGCGTGCTCTTCTACCGTGCGCACGAGCTGAGCGGCAACACCGCCTTCGTCGACACGCTGTGCGACGCGATCGAGGCGCGCGGCGCCAACGCGCTGCCGGTGTACTGCGGTTCGCTGCGCGGCGCCGACCCGGAGCTGTACGAGATCCTGGGCCGGGCCGACGCCCTGGTCGCCACCGTTCTGGCGGCCGGCGGCACGCACGCCTCGCAGGCGTCGGCGGGCGGTGACGAGGAGGCCTGGGACATCGGGGCGCTTGCGGACCTGGACGTCCCGGTGCTGCAGGGGCTCTGCCTGACCTCCTCGCGGGCGGCCTGGGAGGAGTCGGACGCCGCCCTCTCCCCCATGGACGCGGCGATGCAGGTGGCGATCCCGGAGTTCGACGGCCGGTTGATCACGGTGCCGTTCTCCTTCAAGGAGCAGGCCGGCGAGGGCGGCGCCGACGTCCCGGTCTACGTCGCCGACCCCGAGCGGGCCGCGCGCGTCGCCGGGATCGCCGTGCGGCACGCGGCGCTCAGGCACAAGCCGAACGCGGACAAGAAGCTGGCGCTGGTCTTCACGGCGTACCCGACCAAGCACTCCCGCGTCGGCAACGCGGTCGGCCTGGACACCCCGGCGTCGGCCGTCCGGGTCCTGGACGCGCTGCGGGACGCCGGGTACTCCCTCACCGAGTACCCCTCCGGCGGCGACGAGCTGATCCACCGGCTCATCGAGGCCGGCGGCCACGACGTGGAGTGGCTGACGGAGGACCAGTTGGCGGCGGCGCCCGCGCGGGTGCCGCTGGCCGACTACCGGGAGTGGTTCGACGGGCTCGATCCGGAACTCAGGGAAGCCATGCTGGAGGCGTGGGGCGAGCCGCCGGGCTCGCTGTACGTCGACGGGGACGACATCGTGCTCGCCTCGCTGCGGTTCGGGAACGTCGTCGTGATGATCCAGCCGCCGCGCGGCTTCGGGGAGAACCCGATCGCGATCTACCACGACCCCGACATGCCGCCGTCCCACCACTACCTGGCGGCCTACCGCTGGCTGGAGAACAGCTTCGGCGCCGACGCCGTCGTGCACATGGGCAAGCACGGCACGATGGAGTGGCTGCCGGGCAAGGGGCTGGGGCTGAGCGCCGGGTGCGCGCCGGACGCCGTGCTCGGCGAGCTGCCGCTGATCTACCCGTTCATCGTCAACGACCCCGGCGAGGGCACCCAGGCCAAGCGGCGCGGGCACGCGACCGTGGTCGATCACCTCGTACCGCCGATGGCGCGGGCCGACACCTACGGCGACCTGGCCAAGCTGGAGCAGCTGCTCGACGAGTACGCGCTCGTCTCCGACCTGGACCCGGCCAAGGCGCCGGCCGTGCGCGCGCAGATCTGGACGCTGGTCAAGGCGGCCGAGCTGCACCACGACCTGCACGTCGACGAGCAGCCGGACGACGACGAGTTCGACGAGTTCGTCATGCACATCGACGGCTACCTGTGCGAGATCAAGGACGTGCAGATCCGCGACGGCCTGCATGTCCTGGGCGGCGGCCCGGTCGGTGAGCCGCGCGTCAACCTGGTGCTGGCCGTGCTGCGCGCCTCTCAGGTGTGGGGCGGGCAGGCGAACGCGCTGCCGGGCCTCAGGGCGTCGCTGGCGGGGCACTTCGGCCTGGTGGAGAAGGAGTTGCTGGCCGAGCCGGGCGCACCGGTGAAGGTGCCGGTCGAGCTGACCGACCTGGTGGCGGGGCCGTCCCGGACCGGCGCCGACGCGATCGACCTGCTGGAGCAGCTGTGCCGGCGGATCGCGGAGGGCATGGAGGAGCGTGACTGGGCGGTCGCGGAGAGCCGCCCGCTGGTCCGGGAGGTGCTCGGCACCGAACTTCCGGAGGCCGTCGCGGTGCTGGAGTTCGCGTGCACCGAGGTCGTGCCGCGGCTGGCCCGGACCACGGACGAGATCGGGCACATCCTGCGGGCGCTGGACGGCGGTTACGTCCCGGCCGGGCCGTCGGGTTCGCCGACGCGCGGCCTGGTGAACGTGCTGCCGACCGGCCGGAACTTCTACTCCGTCGACCCCAAGGCGATCCCGTCCCGGCTGAGCTGGGAGGTCGGCCAGTCGCTGGCGGACTCCCTGGTGCAGCGGTACCTGAACGACACCGGCGAGTATCCGGAGTCCGTCGGCCTGACGGTGTGGGGCACGTCCGCCATGCGCACCCAGGGCGACGACATCGCCGAGATCCTGGCGCTGCTGGGCTGCCGTCCGGTGTGGGACGACGCCTCGCGCCGGGTGACGGGCTTCGAGGTGGTGCCCCTCGAGGAGCTGGGCCGGCCGCGCATCGACGTGACCGTGCGCATCTCCGGCTTCTTCCGGGACGCGTTCCCGCACGTCGTCGCGCTGATCGACGACGCGGTGCGGACGGTGGCCGAGCTGGACGAGCCCGCCGAGTCCAACCACGTACGGGCGCACGCCGACGCGGACACCGCCGAGCACGGCGACCGGCGCCGGGCCACGGCCCGGATCTTCGGCTCCAAGCCGGGGGCGTACGGGGCCGGCCTGCTGCCGCTGATCGACGCCCGGAACTGGCGGTCGGACGCGGACCTGGCCGAGGTCTACGCCGTCTGGGGCGGCTACGCCTACGGGCGCGGGCTGGACGGGCGGGCGGCGCGCGGCGACATGGAGACGGCGTTCAAGCGGATCGCCGTCGCCGCGAAGAACGTCGACACCCGCGAGCACGACCTCGTGGACGCCGACGACTACTTCCAGTACCACGGCGGCATGGTGGCGATGGTGCGGCACCTGACGGGTGAGAGCCCCGAGGCGTACGTGGGTGACTCGGCCACTCCCGACCAGGTCAAGACCCGCACGCTGGGCGAGGAGACGCACCGCGTCTTCCGCGCCCGGGTGGTCAACCCGCGCTGGATGGCGGCGATGCGGCGGCACGGTTACAAGGGCGCCTTCGAGATGGCGGCGACGGTGGACTACCTGTTCGGGTACGACGCCACCGCGGGGGTCGTCGACGACTGGATGTACGAGAAACTCAGCGCGGAGTACGTCTTCGCCCCGGAGAACCGGGACTTCATGAAGAAGTCCAACCCGTGGGCGCTGCGCGGCATCACCGAACGGCTGCTGGAGGCCGCCGACCGCGGCCTGTGGGCCGAACCGGACGCCGAGACGCTGGAGCGGCTGCGCGCCACCTACCTGGAGCTGGAGGGCGACTTGGAGGGTGACGACCAGTGACCACCCCGTTTCCGTTCACGGCCGTCGTCGGCCAGGACGACCTGCGCCTGGCGCTGCTGCTGAACGCCGTGTCCCCGGCGGTCGGCGGTGTGCTGGTGCGCGGCGAGAAGGGCACCGCGAAGTCCACGGCGGTGCGGGCGCTGTCGGCGCTGCTGCCCGAGGTCGCCGTGGTCCCCGGCTGCCGTTTCTCCTGTGACCCGCAGGCACCCGATCCGGGGTGCCCGGACGGACCGCACGAGCCGGGCGCGGGAGTCGAACGCCCGGCGCGGATGGTCGAGCTGCCCGTCGGCGCCTCCGAGGACCGGCTGGTCGGCGCCCTGGACATCGAGCGGGCGCTCGCGGAGGGCGTGAAGGCCTTCGAGCCGGGCCTGCTCGCCGACGCGCACCGCGGGATCCTCTACGTGGACGAGGTCAACCTCCTCCACGACCACCTGGTCGACCTGCTGCTGGACGCCGCGGCGATGGGCGCCTCGTACGTGGAGCGGGAGGGCGTCTCCGTACGCCACGCCGCCCGGTTCCTGCTGGTCGGCACCATGAACCCCGAGGAGGGCGAGCTGCGGCCGCAGCTGCTGGACCGGTTCGGGCTGACGGTGGAGGTCGCGGCCTCCCGGGAGCCCGATCAGCGCGTGGAGGTGGTGCGGCGACGGCTTGCGTACGACGACGATCCGGCCGGTTTCGCGGCGCGCTGGGCCGAGGAGGAGGCCGCCGTGCGGGCGCGGATCGTGGCGGCGCGGGAGCTGCTGCCGTCGGTGCGCCTCGGCGACGGGGCGCTGCGGCAGATCGCGGCGACCTGTGCCGCCTTCGAGGTGGACGGGATGCGGGCCGACATCGTGATGGCGCGCACGGCGACCGCGCTGGCGGCCTGGGCGGGACGGACCGACGTGCTCGCCGAGGACGTGCGCCAGGCGGCGCTGCTGGCACTCCCCCACCGGCGGCGGCGCAATCCGTTCGACGCGCCGGGGCTGGACGAGGACAAGCTCGACGAGACCCTCGCCGGCCAACAGGAGACCTCCGGGGACGACGATCCCGACCCGGGCCCGGACGGTCCCGGCGGCGGCGGTGGGGGCGGTGGGCAGCCGTCCCCCGACGCCGGCCCGCAGGACGGTGACACCGCCGCGCGGCCCGAGGCCGGTGAGGGCGGTGAGCCGCGGGCTTCCGGCGCGGGCGAGCAGTCCGCCGCACGGGCCGCGGAGCCGTTCCGCGCCAAGGTGCTGAGCGTGCCCGGCATCGGGGAGGGCACGGCCGGGCGGCGGTCGCGGGCGCGGACCGAGCACGGGCGGACGACCGGGGCCCGGCGGCCGCGGGGTGCGCTGACCAGGCTGCACCTGGCGGCGACCGTGCAGGCGGCGGCCCCGCACCAGCGCTCGCGCGGGCGCAGCGGGCCGGGGCTGGTGGTGCGCCGGGACGATCTGCGGCAGGCGACGCGGGAGGGCCGCGAGGGCAACCTCGTGCTGTTCGTCGTGGACGCCTCCGGCTCGATGGCCGCGCGGCAGCGGATGAGTGCCGTGAAGGGTGCCGTGCTGTCGCTGCTGCTCGACGCCTACCAGCGGCGGGACAAGGTCGGGCTGGTGACCTTCCGCGGGTCGGCGGCCGACGTGGCGCTGCCGCCGACGTCGTCCGTCGACGCCGCCGCCGCGCGGCTGGAGTCGCTGCCGACGGGCGGGCGGACGCCGCTGGCGGCCGGGCTGCTGAGGGCGCACGAGGTGCTGCGCGTGGAACGGCTGCGGGACCCGGCGCGCCGGCCGCTGGTCGTGGTGGTGACGGACGGGCGGGCGACCGGCGGCCCGGAGCCGGTGAGGCTGGCCGCGCGGGCGGCGGGACTGTTCGCGGCCGAGGGGGTCGCGTCGGTGGTCGTGGACTGCGAGGCGGGACCGGTGCGGCTGGGGCTCGCGGGGAAGCTCGCGGCCGGGCTGGGCGGTACGGCGGTGACGCTCGACGAGCTGCGGGCGGACTCGATCGCCGGTCTGGTGAAGGACGTTCAGGGCAACAGGAGGGCCGCGTAATGCCGCAGGGGAAGCCGACGGTCGTACCCGACGACGGTCTGACGACACGGCAGCGGCGCAACCGGCCGCTGGTCGTCGTGCACACCGGCATCGGCAAGGGCAAGTCGACCGCCGCGTTCGGGCTGGCGCTGCGCGCCTGGAACCAGGGGTGGCCGATCGGGGTGTTCCAGTTCGTCAAGTCGGCGAAGTGGAAGGTCGGCGAGGAGAACGCGCTGCGCGTGCTCGGCGCCTCCGGCGAGGGCGGCACCGTCGACTGGCACAAGATGGGCGAGGGCTGGTCCTGGGTGCAGCGCGACCTCCAGGGGGACAACGTCAGCAACGAGGAGAAGGCCCGGGAGGGCTGGGAGCAGGTCAAGCGTGACCTGGCGAGCGAGACGTACCGGCTGTACGTGCTGGACGAGTTCGCCTACCCGATGCACTGGGGGTGGGTGGACACGGACGAGGTCGTCTCCGTGCTGCGGGACCGGCCGGGGACCCAGCATGTCGTGATCACGGGGCGGAACGCGCCCGAGAAGCTGGTCGGCTTCGCCGACCTGGTGACCGACATGTCCAAGGTGAAGCACCCCATGGACGCCGGGCAGAAGGGGCAGAGGGGCATCGAGTGGTGATGTCCTCGTCCGTCCCCCGGCTGGTGATCGCCGCGCCCTCCTCGGGCAGCGGCAAGACCACCGTCGCCACGGGGCTGATGGCCGCCCTGGCGGGGCGCGGGCTGGCCGTGTCCCCGCACAAGGTCGGGCCGGACTACATCGACCCCGGGTACCACGCGCTCGCCACCGGGCGCGTGGGGCGGAACCTCGACGCGTACCTGTGCGGGCCGGAGCTGGTGGCTCCGCTGTTCCTGCACGGGGCGCGCGGCTGTGACATCGCCGTCGTCGAGGGTGTGATGGGGCTGTACGACGGGGCCGCGGGGGAAGGGGAACTGGCGTCCACCGCTCATGTCGCCAAGCTGCTGCGGGCGCCGGTGGTGCTGGTCGTCGACGCGTCGTCGCAGTCGCGGTCGGTGGCGGCGCTGGTGCACGGGTTCGCGTCCTGGGACCCGGAGGTGCGGGTCGGGGGCGTGGTCCTCAACAAGGTCGCCTCCGATCGGCACGAGGCGCTGCTGCGGGAGGCGCTGGACTCCGCCGGGGTGCCGGTGCTGGGGGTGCTGCGGCGGGTGCCGCAGGTGGACACGCCGTCGCGGCATCTGGGGCTGGTGCCGGTCGCCGAGCGGCGGGCGCAGGCGGTCGAGGCCGTCGCGGCGATGGCCGCGCAGGTCGCCGCCGGGTGTGACGTGGAGGCGCTGGTGGGGCTGGCGCGGAGCGCCGGGGGGCTGGACTGCGCGGCCTGGGACGCCGGTGCGGCACTGGATTCCCCCGTCTCCCCGGTCTCCCCAATTTCCCCGGTCTCCCCTGTCTCCCCGGTTTCGCTCTCCCCGGTTTGCTCGCCCCCGCCGCCCCTTCCCGCTCCCGGCCCCGGGGGCTCGGCCCCCAGGCCCTCGGTTCAGCCTGAGCGGCCTTGTCCTCAAGGGCCGGACGGGCTGAAGCGGGTCGCCGTCGCCGGTGGGGCCGCGTTCACGTTCTCCTATGCCGAGCACGCCGAGTTGCTCGCCGCCGCCGGGGCCGAGGTGGTCGTCGTGGATCCGCTGCGGGACGAGGGGCTGCCCGAGGGGACGGGCGGACTGGTGATCGGCGGGGGCTTCCCCGAGGTCTACGCCGGTGAGCTGTCCGCCAACGAACCGCTGCGCAGGGCCGTCCGCGAACTCGCCGAGTCCGGCGCTCCGGTCGCCGCCGAGTGCGCCGGGCTGCTGTACCTGTGCCGGGAGCTGGACGGGCTGCCGATGTGCGGGGTGCTGGACGCCTCCGCGCGGATGTCGGAGCGGCTCACGCTCGGGTACCGGGACGCCGTGGCCGTGACCGACAGCGCGCTGGCCGTCGCCGGGACGCGGCTGCGGGGGCACGAGTTCCACCGGACCGTGGTGGAGCCGGGGGCCGGGGCCGCGCCCGCGTGGGGTGTGCGGGCGCCCGAGCGGCGCGTCGAAGGTTTTGTACAGCGCGGTGTGCACGCGAGCTATCTGCACACGCACTGGGCGGCCGAGCCCGGTGTCGCCCGTCGGTTCGTGGAGAGGTGCCGGACGTCATGAGCAGCAGGCTGGTCGGAGTGGGGGTCGGGCCGGGGGACCCCGAGCTGGTCACCGTCAAGGGGGTCAACGCGCTGCGGGCCGCCGACGTCGTCGTGGTGCCCGTCATGGACAGCGGCGAGCGCGGGCGGGCCGAGGCGACCGTGCTGCACTACGTGCCCGAGGAGAAGGTCGTGCGGGTGGTGTTCGCCCTCAACGAGCGCACCGACCGGGCGCGGCGCGAGGCCGCCTGGGACGCGGCCGGCGAGCGGGTGGCCGGGCTGCTGCGGGCCCACGGGTACGTCGCCTTCGCCACCATCGGTGATCCCAACGTGTACTCGACGTTCACCTACCTGGCGCAGACCGTCGCCGCGCTGGTGCCGGGGACCGCCGTGGAGACCGTGCCGGGCATCACCGCCATGCAGGACCTCGCGGCGCGCTCCGGGGCCGTGCTGACCGAGGGTACGGAGCCGCTGACGCTGGTGCCGGTCACCGCCGGGGCCGCCGCGCTCAAGGACGCGCTGCACGGGCCGGGCACGGTCGTCGCCTACAAGTTCGGCCGGCAGGCCGCCGAGGTCGCCGAGGCGCTGCGGGAGTCCGGGCGGCTGGACGGCGCGGTGTGGGGGTCGGCGCTCGGGCTGCCGGAGGAGTCGGTCCGGCCGGCCGCCGAGCTGGCCGGGGGCCCGCTGCCGTACCTGTCGACGCTGATCGCGCCCGCCCGGCGCGACGGCGGCCGGGGCGGCAAGCTGTGAGCCGTACCGGACCGTGGCCGGTGCGGGAGCCGCGGTCGGTGCGGGAGCCGCGGTCAGTGCGCGGCGCCCACCACGAGCCAGATGAACAGCACTCCCCCGATCGTGCACAGCAGCGTCGAACGGGCCGGGTGCGCGTGGTGGGCCTCGGGCAGGATCTCGGCCGCCGCGAGGTAGAGCAGCGCTCCGCCGAACAGTCCGAGATAGCCGCCGAGCAGGGGCTCCGGAATCGTCACCAGGAGGGTGGAGGCCGCGCCCGCCACCGGCGCCACCGCGTCCGCGAACAGCATCGTGAGCGCGCGGCGTCGGGCGTTTCCGTACACCCTCGTCAGCGTGTACGTGTTGAAGCCGTCCGCGAAGTCGTGCGCGATCACGGCGACCGCGACGGCGGCGCCCATGCCGCCGCCCACCTGGAAGGCCGCCCCGATGGCCACGCCGTCCATCGCGCTGTGCCCGACCATCGCGGCGGCGGCGGTGAGGCCGACCTCGGGGTGCGGTCCGACGGCAGAGCCGTCGGACCGCTCTCCGCCGCGCCGTGCGCGGCCTGCCGGTGGGCGAGCAGACGTTCCACCAGATGAGCGAGCAGGAAGCCGCCGACGAAGAGCAGCAGGGCCGCCGGTACGCCGTGCACCTCGGTGCCGGCCGCCTCCAGGGACTCCGGCAGCAGCTCCAGGCCCACGACCCCGAGCATCAGCCCGCCGGCCAGGCCCAGCACCAGATGGCGGCGGTCGGTCACGCGGTGTGCCGTCCAGCCGCCGGCCAGCGTCATCAGGAACGCGCCGAGCGCGACGAAGACCGCCATGTGCCCTTCGTATCCGATCCGCACCGGCCCGCGCACGCGTGACAGCCGCTGACCGACCCGACCCACCCCGACCGCCCCGCAGGGACCGCCCCTGCGAGAAAGGACCGATTCCCATGGCCGACGCCCCCGCCGGCAAGGTGACCTTCGTCGGTGCCGGCCCCGGCGCCGCCGATCTGCTGACGTTCCGTGCCGCGCGCGCCATCGCCGAGGCCGACGTCGTGATCTGGGCGGCCAGCCTGGTCCAGGCGGAGGTCCTCCAGCACGCGCGTGAGGACGCGGAGGTGCTGGACTCGGCGACCATGTCGCTGGAGGACGTGGTGGCCGTCTACCGCCGCGCCCGGGAGAGCGGGCTGAAGGTCGCGCGCATCCACTCCGGCGACCCGGCGCTGTGGGGCGGGACGCAGGAGCAGCTCGACCGGTGCGCGGAGATCGGTATCGCCACCGAGGTGGTGCCCGGCGTGTCCGCCTTCTCGGCGGTCGCGGCGCTGGCGCAGCGGGAGCTGACCGTCCCGGAGGTCGCGCAGTCCGTCGTGCTGACCCGGCTGGGCGGCGGCAAGACGCCGATGCCTCCCGGCGAGGAGGTCCGGGAGTTCGCGAAGCACGGGACGACCATGGCGGTCTTCCTGTCGGCCGCCCGCAGCGGCCAGCTGGTGCGCGAGCTGCTGGAGGGCGGCTACCCCACCACCACCCCGGTCGTCGTCGCGTACCAGGCGACCTGGCCGGAGGAACTGGTCGTGAAGTGCACGATCGGCACGCTGGAGGAGACGGTCAAGGAGCACAAGCTGTGGAAGCACACGCTGTTCCTGGTCGGGCCGGCCCTGGACGCGCACGGCACCCGCTCGCACCTGTACCACCCGGGCCACTTCCACGGCTACCGCAGGGCCGACCCGCAGGCCCGCCGGGCGCTGCGTGAACGGGGTGCGAACACGTGATCACCGTGGTCGGTACGGGGACGGGGGCGGCGCCCGCCGACGACGTCCTCGCCGGTGCCGAACTGGTGGTGGGCGGCCGGCGGCACCTGGACGCCGTGCGGCTGCCGGACGGGGCCGAGCGGGTCGTGCTGGGGCCGCTCGCGCCCGCGCTCGACACCATCGAGGGCTATGCGGCCGAGGGGCGGCCGGTGGTCGTGCTGGCCTCCGGCGACCCGGGGTTCTTCGGGATCGTGCGGGTGCTGGCCGAGCGGTTCGGACCGGAGCGGCTGGACGTCCGGCCGGGCGTGTCCTCCGTCGCCGCCGCGTTCGCGCGGGCCGGGCTGCCCTGGGACGACGCCGTGGTCGCCAGCGCGCACGGGCGGGACCTGCGCACGGCGGTGAACCTGTGCCGGTCCCACCCCAAGGTCGCCGTGCTGACCGGGCCGGGCGCGGGGCCGGCGGAGCTGGGGGCCGCGCTCGGGGCGGACGCCCGGGTGCTCGTCGTGGCCTCCGCGCTGGGTTCCGCGGACGAGCGGGTGGAGCGGGTGACGCCCGCCGAGGCCGCCGCCCGGGACTGGGGACCGGCGGTGAGCGTGGTGCTGTGCCTGGACGAGGCGCGGGCGCTGGGCCCGGTGCGCACGGTCGCGGGGACGCCGGCCGGGCCCGGCCGGTGGGCGCTGGACGAGGCCGCGTTCGCCCACCGCGACTCGATGATCACCAAATTCGAGGTGCGGGCGCTGGCACTGGCCCGGCTCGGGCCCCGGCCGGGCGACCTGGTGTGGGACGTCGGCGCGGGCTCGGGGTCGGTGGCCGTGGAGTGCGCGCGGCTGGGCGCCGCCGTCACCGCGGTCGAGAAGACGCTCGACGGCGTGCGGCGGATCCGCGCCAACGCCGCCGCGCACGGCGTCGACCTGCGGGTGGTGCACGGGACGGCGCCCTCGGCGCTGTCCGGCCTCGACGACCCCGACGCCGTGTTCGTCGGCGGCGGTGGGCGCGAGCTGCCCGCCGTGGTCGCGGCGTGCGCGCGGCGCGCGCGGCGGGCCGTGGTCGTGGCGCTGGCCGCCCTCGACCGGGTGCCGGCCGCCCGCCGGGCGCTGCTGGACGCCGGGCTGGAGTGCGACGGCGTGCTGCTCCAATCCTCCCGGCTCGCGCCGCTGCCCGGGGACGTGACCCGGCTCGCGGCGACCAATCCCGTCTTCCTGCTGTGGGGCGTCAGACCTCACGCCCGTACCGAAGGAGTAGCCCAGTGATCGGCCTCATTTCCGCCACCGCGGCGGGAGCGGTGGCGCGGGACCGGCTGGCCGCGGCGTGGCCGGACCGGACGCGCGTGTACGACGGCCCCGTGGCGGACGCCGTGCGGACCGCCTTCGCCGAGTGCGACCGGCTCGTGTGCTTCCTGGCCACGGGAGCCGTGGTCCGGCTGGTGGCCCCGCTGCTGGCGGACAAGCGGACCGACCCCGGTGTGGTGTGCGTCGACGAGGGCGGGCGGTTCGCCGTGTCGCTGCTCGGCGGGCACGGCGGCGGGGCCAATGAGCTGGCCCGCGAGGTGGGCGAGGTGCTGGGCGCCGAGCCGGTGGTCACCACCGCGACCGATGCGGCCGGCCTGCCCGGCCTGGACACCCTCGGACTGCCCGTCGAGGGCGATGTCGCCGGGGTGTCGCGGGCGCTGCTGGACGGGGAGCCGGTGGCGCTCGCGGCCGAGGTGCCCTGGCCGCTGCCGCCGCTGCCACTGGCCGCCGAGGGCCGGTACACGATCCGTCTGACGGACCGTCTGACCGAGTGCGCCGAGCGGGAGGTCGTGCTGCGCCCGCCGTCGCTCGTGGTGGGCGTCGGCGCCTCCCGGGGTGTCCCGGCCGACGAGGTGCTCGCTCTGGTCGAGGCCGCCCTGCGGGACGCCGGCCTGGCCGCCGCGTCCGTCGCCGAACTGGCCACGGTGGACGCCAAGGCGGAGGAGCCGGGCGTTCTCGCGGCGGCCGAGCGGCTCGGCGTGCCCGTGGTGACGTACTCCGCCGAACGGCTGGCGGGGGTCGCCGTGCCCAACCCGTCCGACGCGCCGCTGGCCGCCGTCGGCACGCCGTCCGTCGCCGAGGCCGCGGCGCTGGCCGGCGGGGGCGAACTGCTGGTGCCCAAGCGCAAGTCGCGGCGCCCGGACGGCCGGCCCGCCATGGCGACCTGCGCCGTCGTACGGCGGCCGGGGCGTGGCCGGCTCGCGGTGGTCGGGCTCGGGCCGGGCGCCCGGGACCTGCTCACGCCGCGCGCGACGGCGGAGCTGCGGCGGGCGTCCGTGCTGGTCGGGCTCGACCAGTACGTCGACCAGATCCGCGACCTGCTGCGGCCCGGCACCCGGGTCCTCCAGTCGGGGCTCGGCGCCGAGGAGGAGCGGGCCCGGACGGCCGTCGAGGAGGCCCGGCGCGGGCAGGCCGTCGCGCTGATCGGCAGCGGGGACGCGGGCGTGTACGCCATGGCGTCTCCCGCGCTCGCCGAGGCCTCCGACGACATCGACGTGGTCGGGGTGCCGGGCGTGACGGCGGCGCTGGCGGCCGGGGCGATCCTGGGGGCGCCGCTCGGCCACGACCACGTCTCCATCAGCCTGTCCGACCTGCACACGCCGTGGGAGGTCATCGAGCGGCGGGTGCGGGCGTCGGCCGAGGCCGACCTCGTGGTGACGTTCTACAACCCGCGCAGCCGGGGCCGCGACTGGCAGCTGCCCAAGGCCCTGGCCGTCCTGGCCGGGCACCGGGAGCCGGCCACGCCGGTCGGGATCGTGCGCAACGCCTCCCGCGCCGACGAGTCCAGCCGGCTGACCACGCTGGCGGAACTCGACCCGGCCACGGTCGACATGATGACCGTGGTGACGGTGGGCAACACCGCCACCCGTGAGATCGCGGGGCGGATGGTGACCCCGCGCGGCTACCGCTGGCAGGCCGCATCGACGAGCGGCTCCGCCGCGGGACCGGAGGAGCCGAAGTGAACCGCGTCGTCCACCCCATCGAGCAGGAGTCCTTCCGGCGGCTGCGCGCCCGCCTGGACACCTCGCACTTCCCGCCGCTGACCCGGGCGGTGGTGGAGCGCGTCATCCACTCCGCCGCCGACCTGGAGTACGCCACCGACCTGGTGATGGACGAGGCCGAGCTGGTGCGGGCGCATGCCGCGCTACACGCCGGGGCGCCCGTCGTGGCCGACGTGGAGATGGTCGCGGCCGGGATCACCCGGCGGGAGACCGTCTGCCGGCTGAAGGACGCCGAGTCCGGTCCCGGCCTGACACGTTCGGCGCACGCGATGCGGCTGGCGTACGAACAGGTCGGCCCCGGGGCGCTGTGGGTGATCGGCTGTGCGCCCACCGCGCTGGAGGAGCTGCTGACCCTGGGCGCCGATCCGGCGCTCGTCATCGGGCTGCCCGTCGGTTTCGTCGGCGCCGCCGAGTCCAAGGCCGCGTTGCGCGAGAGCGGGCTGCCCGCCGTGAGCAACGTGTCCGAGAAGGGCGGGTCGGCGGTCGCCGCCGCCGCGCTCAACGCCCTGCTGTACCACACCGCTTCTGCCGAGGAGAAACTGTGACCACGCCGCCCGCCCTGCTCATCGCCGGCCACGGCACCCGGGACGAGGCCGGAGCCGAGGCGTTCCGCGACTTCGTACGGGAACTGGGCCGCCGCCACCCCGAACTGCCCGTCGCCGGCGGCTTCATCGAGCTGTCCCCGCCGCCGCTGGGCGAGGCGGTCACCGAGCTGGTGGAGCGGGGCGTACGCCGGTTCGCCGCGGTGCCGCTGATGCTGGTGTCCGCCGGGCACGCCAAGGGCGACATCCCGGCCGCGCTGGCCCGCGAGAAGGAGCGCCACCCCGGGATCTCGTACGCCTACGGCCGTCCGCTGGGCCCGCACCCGGCGCTGCTGAGCGTGCTGGAGCGGCGGCTGGACGAGGCGGCCGACCCCTCCTGGGACCGCTCCGAGGTGACCGTGCTGCTGGTCGGGCGCGGCTCGACGGACCCGGACGCCAACGCGGAGGTGTTCAAGGCGGCGCGGCTGCTGTGGGAGGGGCGCGGGTACGCCGGTGTGGAGACGGCGTTCGTGTCGCTGGCGAAGCCGGACGTGCCGGGCGGCCTGGAGAGGTGCCTGAAGCTGGGGGCACGGCGGATCGTGGTCCTGCCGTACTTCCTGTTCACCGGCATCCTGCCGGACCGGGTGCGGAAGCAGACCGGGGAGTGGGCCGCCGCGCACCCGGAGGCGGAGGTGCGCTCGGCGGACGTCATCGGGCCCGAGCAGGAGCTGCTGGACCTGGTGTGGGAGCGGTACGAGGAGGCCGTCGGGGGCGATCTGCGGATGAACTGCGATTCCTGCGTGTACCGGGTCGCGCTGCCGGGCTTCGAGGACAAGGTGGGGCTGCCGCAGCAGCCGCACTTCCACCCCGACGACGACGGCCACCACCATCACGGACACGGTCATGTCCACTCCCACGCCCACTGAGCCCGGGGCGGCCGGGCCCGACCTGCGGCACCACGGGGACGCCGAGGTCCGCGACGACGGCGCGGCGCTGGTGGACCTCGCGGTGAACGTCCGCGCGGACACCCCGCCGCCGTGGCTGCGCGAGCACATCGCCGCCTCGCTCAGCTCGCTGGCGGCCTACCCGGACGGCCGGGCCGCGCGGGCGGCGGTGGCGGCGCGGCACGGGCTGCCGGCGGAGCGGGTGCTGCTGACGGCGGGCGCGGCGGAGGCGTTCGTGCTGCTGGCGCGGGCGCTGAAGGTGCGCCGGCCGGTCGTCGTCCACCCCCAGTTCACCGAGCCGGAGGCGGCGCTGCGGGACGCGGGCTACAGCGTGGACCGGGTGCTGCTGCGGGCCGGGGACGGCTTCCGGCTCGACCCGGCGGCGGTGCCCGAAGGCGCCGACCTGGTGGTGGTCGGCAATCCGACCAACCCGACGTCGGTGCTGCACCCGGCGGCCACGCTCCGCCGACTGGCCCGTCCCGGGCGGACGCTGGTCGTGGACGAGGCGTTCATGGACGCCGTGCCGGGCGAGCGGGAGGCGCTGGCCGGGCACACGGACGTGCCTGGCCTCGTCGTGCTGCGCAGCCTGACCAAGACCTGGGGACTGGCCGGGCTGCGCATCGGCTACGTGCTGGCGGCGCCGGAGACCGTCGCGGAACTCCAGCGGGCCCAGCCGCTGTGGCCGGTGTCCACGCCCGCGCTCGCGGCGGCCGAGGCGTGCGTGACCCCGCGGGCGCTCGCGGAGGCCGGGCACGCAGCCCACCGCGTCGCCGCCGACCGCGCCCATCTCGTCGCCGGACTGCGCGGGCTCGCCCCGGCGGGACTGCGGGTCGCGGAACCCGCGGAGGGCCCCTTCGTCCTGGTCCGGCTGCCGGACGCCGCGGCCGTACGCCACCGGCTGCGCGGCCTCGGCTACGCGGTCCGGCGCGGGGACACGTTCCCGGGGCTCGGCGAGGACTGGCTGCGGCTGGCGGTGCGGGACCGGGACACGACGGACGGCTTCCTGCGGGCGCTGGAACGGGCGCTGACACCTCCGCCTCGCACATGACGGCCTGGCCGATCACGTCGCCCTCGCCGATGAGGGCCGCACGCTTGGTGGGGTGGCTCGACCGTCGTCGCCGACGGGGCGGATGCGGTGCGAAGGAGCCTCCCACCTCAGCGCCACCCCCTCTCGGACGCATGTAGGCGGTTCGCCTGATCAGCGCGTTCCACGGGGGCGCTGGTGCGGCTGTCCGCGTGGCGATGGTGCCGTCCCTTGTGGCTGCGCTGGCCGTCTGCCGCCGCAGGGCGGGGTCACGCGGTGGCCGTGTCCTGGCTGCGGGTGCGCGCGGTGAGGGCGTCGGCGGCGGTGGGGTAGACGGGCAGCAGGGTGCTCAGGCCGGTGAGGTCCAGCATCCGCTGAAGCCGGTCGGGGACGGCGGAAAGGACCAGGGTTCCGTCGGCTGCCGTGGCGCAGCGCCAGATTCCGACCAGGGCGCTGAAGCCGGAGGAGTCGCAGAAGGTGACGGCCTCAAGGTCCAGGATCAGGTGGCGGTGACCTTGCTCGATCAGGGCCAGTGCCTGGGTGCGCAGGTCCGGGGCGGTGGAGAAGTCGAGTTCCCCTGCGATGCCGGCGAGGGCCAGGCCGTCGTCGGTGTGCTGCGGGGTGAGGCGGAAGTCGGTCACGTTCGGCTCTCCGGCTTCTCGTCGGCGGGGGCGATGGTGTGGGCGGCGGCGGTGACGCCGTCGGCCACGGCGTCGGTGGGGGGCACGGACAGGGCCAGCAGGGCGATGTCGTCACCGGCGCTCTCGGGCAGGGACTCGATGAGGGCGACCGTGTCTTCGATGACTGCCGTGGCGCTGTTGGGTGCGGTGCGGGCGGTGAGGAAGCCGGTCAGGCCCGCTTCGCCGAGCATTTCGCCGCCGGCGGCGCGGGCCTCGGTCAGCCCGTCGGTGTACAGCAGCAGCCCTTCGCCAGGGGCGAGGTGGAAGGTGCGAGAGGCGAAGCGCGCCTCGGCGAAGGCGCCGATGAGCATGCCGCCCTGGGGGCGCACCCCTTCCACCGTCCCCCGGCCGCGCAGGTGGTAGGCCGGGGGGTGGCCGCCGGTGGACACCGTGACGGTGAAGCCCTCCTGCTCGTGCGGCTCGAGGACGCCGAAGACGGCCGTGCAGAACCGGCTGCCGATAGCCGGGTCGAGCAGCAGCGCCGTGTTCAGCGAAGTGAGGACCACGTCGGGGTCCGGGTCGATCAATGCGGCGGCGCGCAGGGTGTAGCGGGTCAGGGACGTTACGGCGGCGGCTTCGGGCCCCTTGCCGCACACGTCCCCGAGGAAGAACGCCCACTTCTTCCCGCCCAGGGGAAAGACGTCGTAGAAGTCACCGCCCACGTCCTGCGGGGATGCGGTGATGTAGTGGCAGGCCAGCTCCAGCCCGGCCACCACCGGAAGCGTCGGCGGCAGCAGGGTGCGCTGGAGGGTGGAGGCGAACGTCTGGATGACGCTCTTGTCCTGCTCCGCGCGCTGCCGGGCCTCCTCCTGCACCCGGCGCCGCTCCTGCTCCAGGCGCAGGGCGTTCAGAGCCGACAGGCGCATCTCCATCTCGTCCAGCACGATCGCGGCCAGGTCCGCGAGGGTGGCGGTGTCGTCCTCGGTGACCGAGCGCGGCCGGGTGTCGAGGATGTTGACCGTGCCCAGCCGGTGCCCGTCATGCGTGATGATCGGGGCGGCGGCGTAGAAACGGACCGCCATCGGACCGGTGACCAGGCCGTTGTTGCAGGCGACGGGGTCGGCGAGAGTGTCGGGGATCACCATGGCCTCGTCGGAGAGGATCGCCGAGCCACACAGGCCCGGCTCCCGGTTGATCTCGCTCACGCCCTCCACCCCGTGGGCGGCCTTGAACCAGATCCGGTCCTCGTCCACGATCGTCACGCTCGCCACCGGCACGTCGAACAGCCGGGCGGCCATCGCCGCGACACGGTCGAACGCGCCGTCCGGCGGGGTGTCGAGGATGTCGTAGCGGCGCACCGCCTCCATGCGGGCCGTTTCCTCCACCGCGCTGAGCGCCCTCCGCACCGGCCCCCCGGCCGAGGGCACGGCGTGTCCCGCTTGCGGCATGTCTACCTCTCCCAGCCCGCCGGCCCGGATGGTCGGCGCCTGCGGAAGCGTAGACCAGCCTCCTGCCGTCGAAAAACCAGTGAGTAGGTGAGGTACAGGAAGTACCAGTGAGGACGATCTTGCCTGGGTCTCCCGCTCCGCGGACGTTTTGGCGAACTGCCGCCCACGACCAGCGTGCGTACCCCGGGAACCGGTCACACCAGCTCTCTGACGTGCGGTTTCACGTTGGCGGAGGCGAGCCGGGCGGACACCTCCTCCGTGTTCCGACGTGCTGACCTGGTCTTCCTGGGCAGTCTCGGACGCGACCCGCCAAACGCCTTCTTCAGGGTGCGGCGGTCCCCACTGCGCCTTCCGCTCGGCCGGAGGGGGAAGCGGGGCCGGACGGCTGTGCCCCGGCCGGTCCCCGCGCCCCGCCGGGCCACCGGTTCCCGGGATGCATGGCCGGCCGTCGGGCCGCCGCCCTCCGGGCCGCGCTGCGGGTGGTCAACTCCTCCTGCGCCTGGCCAGGACCAGAGTGCCGCCGCCCGCCACCACCAGGGCGAGGGCGCCGGCGGCCACGTACGGCGTCGCCGAGCTGCCGCCGGTCTCGGCCAGGCCGGCCCGGGCGGGCGCGCCCTGGGGCTTGACGTCGGCCACCGGCTCCCCGGGCCCCCCGGCTTCCGCGGGCGGCGGCTCGGGCGCGTCCTCGGCGGCCGGCGCCTCGCAGGTCGCCTTCGCCAGGGTGACCGTGCCGTCGACCTCGGCCACGTTCAGGTCCAGCGGGTCGACGGACACCTTCAGTTCGAGCGCGGTGGCGGCGGCCGTGCGGGAGGTGGTCTCCGTCCTCGACAGGTCGAGCCGCACCTCGCCCACGCCCGGCACCTTGACGTCGGTCGGGCCGCCGGTGGTCAGCGTGACCTTCTTGCCGAGGACCGTGACCGACCCGAGCAGGTTCGCGTCCGCGACCGGCTGCCGGCCGGCCTCGCAGGTGGCACGGGACGTGACCTTCTCGACCTCGATGAGGGACAGCAGCGGCAGGCCGGGCAGGTGGACCCTGGCGCGGGCCAGCTCGGTGCTGCCCTCGGCCTTGGTGCCGGTCACCGTCGCCTTCGCGTCCGCGACGTCCGCGCGGAGCACGCTGAAGGGCCTGCCGCCGTCGACGCCGTCGAGCGTGGCGGTCAGCGCGGTCCTGCGCGCGCTGCCAGGCGCCTGCACCTCGTTGAGCGAGACCGCGAGCGGGACCTGCACGGTCTTGTTGAGCAGGCCGACGTCCAGCCCGGCGCGCAGCACGACGGCGCCCGCGCGGCCCTGCTCGTCGGTGGCGTGCGCGGTGCCCGCGCCGGCCAGGGCCGCGGGACCGGCGGCCAGGGCCGTGGCCGCCGCGGCGGTGACCAGGCGGCGTGCGGGCATGCGGAAGGTGTTGCGGTTCACGTGGTGGGACCCCCCAGGGAGACATGCGTGCGGGGCACGCATGAGCGATGTGCTCGGGACCCGGAAAGGATGTCCCCGCCCGCCGCGGACCGTCAGCGATCCGAGGGCACTTCACCCCATCGTGGATACTTCGACAGATCTTTCGAATCACCCGGCACGGGTGTTCCCCCACGTCACTCGCGTCGGCTATCCGACGACCCGCCCGCGCAGCACCACCCGGCGCGGAGCGCCGAGCACGCGCACGTCGGCGCGCGGGTCCGCCTCGTAGACCACCAGGTCCGCCGGTGCCCCCTCGGTCAGGCCGGGCCGGCCCAGCCACTCCCGGGCGGCCCAGGTCGTGGCGGCCAGCGCCCGGACGGGCGGGATGCCCGCGGTGACCAGCTCGGCGACCTCCGCCGCCGCCAGGCCGTGCGGGAGGGAGCCGCCCGCGTCGGTGCCGACGTAGACCGGGATGCCGGCGTCGTAGGCGTTGCGGACGGTGTCGTAGCGGCGGGCGTGCAGCCGGCGCATGTGCTCCGACCAGCGCGGGAACTTGGCCTCGCCGCCGTCGGCGAGCCTGGGGAACGTCGCGATGTTGACCAGGGTGGGGACGATGGCGACGCCGCGCTCGGCGAACAGCGGGATCGTGTCGTCGGTCAGGCCGGTGGCGTGCTCGACGCAGTCGATGCCGGCCTCGACCAGATCGCGCAGGGAGTCCTCGGCGAAGCAGTGCGCGGTGACGCGGGCGCCCAGGCGGTGGGCCTCGGCGATGGCCGCCTCCACCGCGCCGCGCGGCCAGCAGGCCGACAGGTCGCCGAGGTCGCGGTCGATCCAGTCGCCGACCAGCTTGACCCAGCCGTCGCCCCGGCGGGCCTCCTGGGCGACATGGGCGACGAGGTCTTCGGGCTCGACCTCCCAGGCGTAGTTGCGGATGTAGCGGCGGGTGCGGGCGATGTGCCGGCCGGCCCGGATGATCTTCGGCAGGTCCTCGCGGTCGTCGATCCACCGGGTGTCGGAGGGCGAGCCCGCGTCGCGGATCAGCAGCGTGCCGGCGTCCCGGTCGGTCAGCGCCTGCTTCTCGGCGACGTCCTCGGGGACCGCGCCGTGCCGGTCGAGGCCCACGTGGCAGTGCGCGTCGACCAGACCGGGCAGCGCCCAGCCCTCCACCGTGCGTATGTCACCGGCTCCGGTGGGGCGGTCGTAGGAGATCCGGCCGTCGACGACCCACAATTCGTCGCGGATCTCCTCCGGCCCGACGAGCACCCGACCCTTCACGTGCAGCACCGCGCGATCGCTCATGTTCCGCACCTTAGACGGTGGCTCGGGAGGCCGTCCGGCCCGGCCCGTCGCCGGATCGGGCCGCGGCCCGGGCGCGCAGTTCCGTGGCGTGTCCGGCCGCCACGGCGCTCGCGGCGGCGGTGGGGGCCAGGACGGCGACGCCGGGGTCGACGTGTAGCCGGGGGCCTCGTCCGAGGCGCAGCCGTCGCCGTCGGCGGTCTCGCGGCGGAACCGGAGCGGCAGAGGGGAGATCGAACGGTCGACGGCGCCCACGACGTGCCCGGAGAGGCCCGGATGCCCGGTGGTCCGGCAGGGCGGGAGCGGAGCGGAGCCCGTGCCGCACCGCCCTCCGCCCGCATCGCGGCGAACGCCAGGCACGGCGCGCCCCACGCGTACAGCACGAGGGCCGCCGGCGCGGCGCCGCGGCGGCCGCGGCGAGGACGCAAAGCCGGGCGCCGGGCGGGGCTCCCGGAGCCGAAGGGCGCCGGTCCGGCGCGCACGGGCGTGCGGTGCACGGGCGTCCGGTCGCCGCGGCGGGTGAGGACGACGGCCGACACCACGGCGACCAGTGCGAGCAGCAGGAGGGCGGACACGGGCCCGGCCCACCAGCCCGTCGATCACCGCCGCCAGGGCGGAAGCCACGATTCCGGCCGTGGGGGTGTCGCAACGGATGCCCTCCGGCGCGAGTGGGCCGAGGGGCCGCGGTTACTCTCGACTGCATACGCTCCGTACATCCTGTCCGTGATCGAACTCCGTACACCCCGTCCGTGATGGAAAAGAGCAGCGCCGTGACCCACCCCCTCCTGGACCTCGCACCGCTGAGCGCCGGCCGCTTCGCCTCGATCGAGGACCGGGTGGCGCGGCTGCTCGGCACCACCCAGGACGTCGTGATCATGCAGGGCGAGGCGCTGCTGCCGCTGGAGGGCGCGATCCGCGGGACGGCCGGGCCGGACACCGTGGCGCTGAACGTGATCACCGGGCCGTACGGCCAGACGTTCGGGAACTGGCTGCGGGACTGCGGCGCGACGGTGCACGACCTGTCCGTGCCGTTCCACACGGCCGTGACGGCGGAGCGGGTCCGTGCGGCCCTCGACGAGCACCCGGAGATCGACTTCGTGTCGCTGGTGCACGCGGAGGCGGCGACCGGCAACACCAACCCGGTGGCGGAGATCGGCGAGGTGGTCAAGGAGCACGGCGCGCTGTTCTATCTGGACGCCGTCGCCTCCGTGGGCGCCGAGCCGCTGCTGCCGGACGCGTGGGGCGTGGACCTGTGCGTGATCGGGGCCCAGAAGGCGATGGGCGGCCCGGCAGGCGTGTCGGCGGTGTCGGTGAGCGAGCGGGCGTGGGCGCGGATGGCCGCGAACCCCGGGGCACCGCGCCGGTCGTACCTGTCGCTGCTGGACTGGAAGGAGCGCTGGATCGACGGCGGGCGCACGGCGCTGCTGCACGCTCCGGCGCAGCTGGAGATGCTGGCCCTGGAGGCGTGCGTCGAGCGGATCGAGGCGGCGGGGCCGGACGCGGTGATGGCGCGGCACGCGGCGGCCGCGGCGGCCACCCGGGCCGGGGCGCTCGCGCTGGGCGGGGGGCTGGAGCCGTACGTGCACGACGCCCGCGAGGCGGCGCCGGTCGCGACCACGCTGCGGGCGCCGGCGGGGATCGACGCCTCGGAGCTGGTGGCGCGTGCGCTGGCGTCCGACCCGGCGCTGCCGCTGGCCGCGGGCGGGGGCGCGCTGGCCAAGGAGATGATCCGGGTCAACCACTACGGGCCGGACGCGGCCCTCGGGACCGTGCACGGGTGCCTGGCGGCGCTCGGTGCCGCCCTGACGGAGAAGGGCCTGCCGGCCGATGCGGAAGCCGCCCGTGTGGCCGTCGAGAACGCCTGGCTGAATTCGAAGTAATTCCCCAACCTCCGACAAGCAGATTTATGGAATTCCTCCGGGGTAGCTTCCCGTAGTTCTTATGCCCGCTTTTCGGGAAGCTAAACACAAAGATTCGGCAGACCCAAGGTCGGCATTTCGGACGGGCTTCACACGGGTTACATGATTGTGACCCGTTCCACATGGCGTCCGGTTCGCCCCATATTTCCGGGGCAAATCGCCCAAATCCCTGAGCTCTCGCGCGGACCTACGCGCCCGCGTGATAACACATGAGCCGCCCATCCGTAACCCCCTTCGGCGATGCAATTTTGAATTTCTCTCGGTAAATTCAATTTGCATGACTGCCGCACAAGCAGACCTGCAAATCGATCGCCCGAGAGTGGCGGACGGCGCCGCTCTGTGGCGGATAGCCAGGGATTCCAAGGTCCTCGACCTGAACTCGTCCTACAGCTATCTGCTGTGGTGCCGCGACTTCGCCGCCACCTCGGCCGTCGTCCGCGACGAGCGCGGGGAGCCGGTCGGCTTCATCACCGGCTACGTACGGCCGGACCGGCCGGACACCCTGCTCGTGTGGCAGGTGGCGGTCGACGAGGCGTACCGCGGGCGCGGGCTCGCCGCCTCGCTGCTCGACGGGCTGGTCGCGCGGACCCTGGCGGACCGCGGGCTGACCACCGTCGAGACCACCATCAGCCCGGGCAACACCGCGTCCGAGCGGCTGTTCACCGCGTTCGCCGAGCGCCACGGCGCCCGGCTGGAGCGCGAGGTGCTGTTCGACACCGACGTGTTCCCGGACGGTCCGCACGACCCCGAGGTGCTGTACCGCATCGGCCCGCTGCAGCCGGCCTGAGCCGGCGCCGCGCCGCCCCACCGACTTCTGTTCGACCTCCCCTGCCACAGACCTCACGCAACGAGGAGCGATTCGTCGTGACCATCACCCAGCCCGACCTGAGCGTATTCGAGACCCTGGAGTCCGAGGTACGCAGCTACTGCCGCGGCTGGCCCACAGTCTTCGACCGTGCGCACGGCAGCCGCATGTACGACGAGGACGGCCACGAGTACCTCGACTTCTTCGCCGGAGCGGGCTCCCTCAACTACGGGCACAACAACCCCGTGCTGAAACGGGCGCTGATCGACTACCTGGAACGGGACGGCGTCACGCACGGGCTCGACATGTCGACCACCGCCAAGCGCCGCTTCCTGGAGACCTTCCAGAACCTGATCCTGCGCCCGCGCGACCTGCCGTACAAGGTCATGTTCCCGGGCCCGACGGGCACCAACGCCGTGGAGTCGGCGCTGAAGCTGGCCCGGAAGGTCAAGGGCCGCGAGTCGGTCGTGTCCTTCACCAACGCCTTCCACGGCATGTCGCTGGGCTCGCTCGCCGTCACCGGCAACGCCTTCAAGCGGGCCGGCGCCGGCATTCCGCTGGTGCACGGCACGCCGATGCCGTTCGACAACTACTTCGACGGCACGGTCGAGGACTTCCTCTGGTTCGAGCGGCTGCTGGAGGACCAGGGCTCCGGCCTGAACAAGCCGGCCGCCGTGATCGTCGAGACGGTGCAGGGCGAGGGCGGCATCAACGTGGCCCGCGCCGAGTGGCTGCGCGCCCTGGCCGACCTGTGCGAGCGGCAGGACATGCTGCTGATCGTGGACGACATCCAGATGGGCTGCGGCCGTACCGGCGCGTTCTTCTCCTTCGAGGAGGCGGGCATCACGCCGGACATCGTCACCGTCTCCAAGTCGATCAGCGGCTACGGCCTGCCCATGGCGCTGACCCTGTTCAAGCCCGAGCTGGACATCTGGGAGCCGGGTGAGCACAACGGCACCTTCCGCGGCAACAACCCGGCGTTCGTCACGGCGACCGCCGCCCTGGAGGCCTACTGGGCCGACGGGTCGGCGATGGAGAAGCAGACCCGCACCCGCGGCGAGCAGGTCGAGCAGCACCTGATCTCCATCACCGAGGAGAACCTCGCCGACGTCAAGGAGTACCGCGGCCGAGGCCTGGTCTGGGGCATGGAGTTCCACGACAAGGAGCGGGCCGGCAAGGTCGCCAAGCGCGCCTTCGAGCTCGGTCTGCTGATCGAGACGTCCGGCCCGGAGAGCGAGGTCGTGAAACTGCTCCCGGCCCTCACCGTCACCCCCGACGAGCTGGACGAGGGCCTGAAGACCCTCGCCCGCGCCGTACGCGAGACCGCCTGACCCGTCCGGCGGGCGTCCCGTCCGCCGGACTCACGCAACACCCACCTAGGAGGCATCGCAACACCGTGATCGTCCGTTCGTTCAAGGACATCGAAGGCACCGACCGGCACGTGAAATCCGCGTCCGGCACGTGGGAGAGCAAGCGGATCGTGCTCGCCAAGGAGAAGGTCGGCTTCTCCCTGCACGAGACGATCCTGTACGCGGGTACGGAGACGTCGATGTGGTACGCCAACCACATCGAGGCCGTCGTCTGTGTGGAGGGCGAGGCCGAGCTGACCGACCGCGAGACCGGGCAGACGTACACCATCACGCCCGGCACCATGTACCTCCTGGACGGGCACGAGAGGCACACGCTGCGCGTGAAGGAGGACTTCCGCTGCATCTGTGTCTTCAATCCGCCCGTGACCGGACGGGAGGACCACGACGAGAACGGCGTTTACCCGCTGCTCACCGAGGAGGTGTGAGTCACTGTGACCGCGACGACCGTCACCGATCTCTATCCCAGCCGCGGCACCACCGAGGTGTCCGTTCCCCGGCAGGACCCGGTCGTCTGGGGCGCGCCCGACGCGCCCGGGCCGATCGCGCCCGGCGACCTCCAGTCCTACGAGCGGGATGGCTTCCTCGCCATCGATCAGCTGATCACCGATGACGAGGTCGACGTCTACCGCGCCGAGCTGAACCGGCTCGTGACCGACCCGGAGATCCGTGCCGACGAGCGCTCGATCGTCGAGCCGAAGTCGAAGGAGATCCGGTCCGTCTTCGAGGTGCACAAGATCAGCGAGGTCTTCGCGAATCTGGTGCGCGACGAGCGGGTCCTCGGCCGGGCCCGGCAGATCCTCGGCTCGGACGTCTACGTCCACCAGTCGCGGATCAACGTCAAGCCGGGGTTCGGCGCCAGTGGCTTCTACTGGCACTCGGACTTCGAGACCTGGCACGCCGAGGACGGTCTGCCCCGGATGCGCACGGTGTCCGTCTCGATCGCGCTGACCGAGAACTACGACACCAACGGCGGGCTCATGATCATGCCGGGGTCGCACAAGACGTTCCTCGGCTGCGCGGGGGCCACGCCCAAGGACAACTACAAGAAGTCGCTGCAGATGCAGGACGCGGGCACGCCCTCCGACGAGGCGCTGACCAAGATGGCCTCCGAGCACGGCATCAAGCTCTTCACGGGCAAGGCCGGTTCGGCGACCTGGTTCGACTGCAACTGCATGCACGGTTCGGGCGACAACATCACGCCCTTCCCGCGCAGCAACGTCTTCATCGTGTTCAACAGCGTGGAGAACACGGCGGTGGAGCCGTTCGCGGCGCCGATCCGGCGTCCGGAGTTCATCGGCGCGCGGGACTTCACTCCGGTGAAGTGACCGCGGTCTGACCACCGGGCCGGTGCCTCTTCGTGTGGGACGAGAGGCACCGGCCCGGTTGCTCGTGTCCGGGCCGTCGGCCCGTCAGCCGGCCAGCACGTCCAGCAGCCGGTCCACGTCCGCCGCGGTGTTGTACACGTGGAACGCGGCCCGCAGGTTGCCCGCGCGGTCGGAGACCTCCACGCCCGCGCGGCTCACCTCGCCCTGCCGGTGGCCGAGTCCCGGCACCGAGACGATCGCGGACCCCGGCGCGGGCACCGGCTCGTGGCCCAGCGAGCCGAGTCCCGCCCGGAACCGGTCGGCGAGGGCGAGGTCGTGGGCGCGCACGGCGTCCACGCCCAGTTCCTCGATCAGCGCCAGCGAGTGCCGGGCCCCGGTGTACGCCAGCAGCGCGGGGCTCTCGTCGAACCGGCGCGCGGAGTGGGCGAGTTCCTCGACCGGGCCGTAGGTGCTGTCCCAGGGGCGCTCCCCCGCCGCCCAGCCGGCGAACAGCGGGGTCAGCCCGCCGAGGTCCTCGGGGACGACGAGGAAGGCGACGCCGCGCGGACAGAGCATCCACTTGTAGGCGACGGCCGCCACGTAGTCCACGTCGTCGGCGGGCACCGGCAGCCATCCCGCGGACTGCGAGACGTCGATCAGGGTCCGCGCGCCGTGCGCCCGGGCCGCGTCGCGCAGCGCCGCCAGGTCGGCGATCCGGCCGTCGGCGGACTGCACCGAACTGACGGCGACGAGCGCCGTGTCCGGGCCGACCGACTCGGCCAGCCGCTCCAGCGGCACGATGCGCACCTTCAGGTCGCCGCGGACGTGGAAGGGGTTCACCAGGGAGCTGAAGTCCCCCTCGGCGGTGAGGACTTCGGCCCCCGGGCGCAGCGACGCCGCGACGAGCCCGCTGTAGGTGGCGACCGACGCCCCGGCGGCGACCCGGGAGACCGGAACCCCGGCGATCCGGGCGAACGCCGCCCGGCCCGCCTCCACGTCGGCGAACATGTCGAACGGCTGGCCGGTCGCCGAGGACGCCACGGCGTCCCGCACCGCGACGACCGTACGGGCGGGCAGCAGCCCGGTGCCGGCGGTGTTCAGATAGGTGTTCTTCGGGTCGAACTCGGCGCGGACGAGGCTCTCGAAGGTCTCCATGACACCACTCTGAGGCCCCGAGACCTCCCCGTCCATTGCGGATTTCCGCGTGCTCCGCCCAAGGAACGCTTATGAGAACGCCCCTTCGGGGGCGCGGCGCTACCGCTCCAGGCGACCGTTGAACCTGCGAGGCAGCCCCAGCGGATTGTCGTCCCGCAGTTCTTCGGGAAGAAGTGCCTCCGGCGCCCCCTGGTACACCACCGGCCGCAGCCAGCGCTCGATCGCCGTCCCGCCCACCGACGTGGACGTCGACGTCGTCGCCGGGTACGGCCCGCCGTGGTGCTGGGACGGCGCCACGGCCACCCCGGTCGGCCAGCCGTTCACCAGCACGCGCCCGGCGAGAGGCGTCAGCTCGGCGAGAAGCTCGGCGCCGCGCCCCTCCCCCGCGGCCTCCTCGGCGGAGAGGTGCACGGTCGCCGTCAGGTTGCCCGGCAGTCGCGTCAGCACCCACCGGACCTCCGCCTCGTCCTCGTACCGGGCCACCACGGTGACCGGCCCGAAGCACTCCTCCAGCAGCAGCTCGTGCTCGCCCCCGGCGGCCAGCCGCGCCGCCGGCACGGTCAGGAACCCGGCGCTGACGGTGTGCTCACCGCCCGCACCCGGCGTGACCGGGGAGTCCACGTCGGGCAGCGCCGCCCGCTCGGCCACCCCGGCGACGAAGTTGTCCCGCATGCGGTGGTCCAGCAGGACACCGGCCTCGCTGTCGCTGACCGCCTCCGTGAGCGACTTGACCAGGCCGTCGCCCGCCGCACCGGACGGCACCAGGACCAGGCCCGGCTTGACGCAGAACTGCCCGACGCCCAGCGTCATGGAGCCGGCCAGCCCGGCGCCGATGGCCTCCGCCCGCTCGGCCGCCGCCGCCTCGGTGACCACGACCGGGTTCAGGGAGCCCAGTTCGCCGTGGAAGGGGATCGGGACCGGACGGGCCGCCGCCGCGTCGAACAGCGCCCGGCCGCCCCGGACGGACCCGGTGAAGCCGGCCGCGGCGACCAGCGGGTGCTTGATCAGCTCGATGCCCGCCTCGAAGCCGTGGACCAGCCCGACGACACCCTCCGGAATGCCGTGCCGGGCCGCGGCCCGCCGCAGTACCGCCGCGACCAGCTCGGACAGCGCCGGATGGTCGGGGTGGGCCTTGACCACGACCGGGCAGCCGGCCGCGAGCGCGCTGGCGGTGTCGCCGCCGGGCACGGAGAAGGCGAAGGGGAAGTTGGACGCCGAGTAGACGGCGACGACCCCGAGGGGCACCTTGTAGCGGCGCAGGTCCGGGACGGGCGGGGTCGCCGTGTCGTCGGGGTGGTCGATGACGACGTCGAGGAAGGCGCCCTCGTCGACTATGCCGGCGAAGGCCCTGAGCTGGTAACACGTGCGGGCGAGTTCGCCGGTGAGCCGGACCGGGCCGAGCGCGGTCTCCGCGTCGGCGGTCTCGACCAGGCCGTCCTTCGCCGCCTCCAGCTCGTCGGCGGCGGTGCGCAGGAAGGCGGCGCGGACCGTGCGGTCGGCCAGGGCGTCGCGCGCCGCGTGCGCGGCCCCGACGGCGAGATCCACCTCCTGGGCTGTGGCCTCCACCGCAACCTGTTCCCGCTGCTTCCCGGTACGGGGGTCGACACTCCAGACTGGTGCTGCTGCCACCGCGAGTCCCTCCACATCTGGGGCACTTCTAGGGACGTTCGATATACTGAACGCTGTCTCTGATGATGAACGTGGAGACTATAACTCCAGCTACCCGTCGAACGAAGGGGTCGAGGGCGATGTCGGCAGGCGAGGCAGGCGGCGGGGCGCAGGTCAAGTCCGCGGTGCGGACCGTGGAACTGCTCGAGTACTTCGCCGGCAGTCCCGGGATGCACTCCCTCGCGTCCGTCCAGGAGGCGGTCGGCTACCCCAAGTCCAGCCTGTACATGCTGCTGCGCACCCTGGTCGAGCTGGGTTGGGTGGA
Organism: Streptomyces hamibioticus; assembly: GCF_047946815.1. NCBI lineage: Bacteria > Bacillati > Actinomycetota > Actinomycetes > Kitasatosporales > Streptomycetaceae > Streptomyces > Streptomyces hamibioticus. Next base: position 5,864,723 of record NZ_JBKKQY010000001.1, on the reverse strand, counting down.
GACGGACGCGACCGGCACCCGGTACGGCATCGGCGTACGGGCGCTGCTGGTCGGCACCTCGTACATCGACGGCGACGAGGTGGTCGCCGCGGCCCGGCCGACGCTGGACCGGCTCTCGGACGACACCACCGAGACCATCCACCTCGCCCGGCTGGACGGCACCAACGTCGTCTACCTGGCCACCCGGCAGTCCCAGCACTACCTGCGGCCGTTCACCCGGGTCGGCCGTCGCCTGCCCGCCCACTCGACGTCGCTCGGCAAGGCGCTGCTGAGCACGTACTCCGACGAGCAGGTCCGCAAGCTGCTGCCGGAGACCCTCCCGGCGCTCACCGAGAACACCGTCACCGACCGGGAGAAGCTCATCGAGGAGCTGCGCCAGGTGCGGGAGCAGGGCTTCGCCGTGGACCGCGAGGAGAACACGCTGGGGCTGCGCTGCTTCGGCGTGGCGATTCCCTACCGCACCCCCGCGCGGGACGCGATCAGCTGCTCGGTGCCGGTGGCGCGGCTGACGCCGGCGCACGAACAGATGGTGAAGGACGCCCTGTTCGACGCGCGCGACCGGCTGACGCTGGCCACCCGCAGGCTCTGAAAATAGGCTCCGCGGCATGCACATCGCACTGCGCGCGGTCCACGACAGCGATCTGCCGGTCTTCTACCGGCAGATGAACGACCCGGAAGCGCTGCACATGGCGGCCTTCACCCCGAAGGACCCGGCGGACCGGGACGCCTTCGACGCCCACTGGAAGCGGACGAGGGCGTCGGACGACGTGGTGCGGGCGATCCTCGCCGACGGCGACGTGGTCGGCAGCGCGGCGGTGTACGGGGAGCCGGGCGAGCGCGAGGTCACCTACTGGGTGGACCGCGCGTACTGGGGGCGTGGTGTGGCGACGGCCGCGCTGCGGGCGCTGCTCGCCGAGGTGCCGGAGCGCCCGCTGTACGCGCGCGCGGCGGCGGACAACGCGGGGTCGCTGCGGGTGCTGGAGAAGTGCGGCTTCCGGATCACCGCGCGGGCCGGCGGTTACGCGCAGGCCCGGGGCCGGGAGATCGACGAGTTCGTGCTGGTGCTGCCGGGCTGAACCACCGCCCGTCCTCGCCGGGTGCCCTCCCCCGTGCCGAGGCGCCCCTCCCCCGCGCGGCGGAGGAGGATCGTCGCGGCGCAGGAGGTGCCGGGCGCCCGGGCACGGGAGCGTGGAGGGCATGACGCAGCCACTCGCCTCCCCCGTGCCCGCCGCTCCCCCGTCCCGCCCGTCCTCTCCGCACCCGTCCCCGGCCGGCCTCTCCCGTGCCCGCCGGGTGCTGCGGGCGGTCGCCGTCGTCGCCAGCCTGCCGTACCTCGGACTCAAGGCCGCCTGGATCGCCGGGAGCCGGATCGGGATTCCCGAGGGCAGTGCGCTGCTGGACCACCGGGTGGAGCTGGCCGTGGCCAACGGCCTGACCGTGCTGATGGACGGGTGCGTCATCGTGCTGGCGCTGGTGCTGACCCGGCCCTGGGGGCTGAGGGTGCCGGCCTGGCTGCTGGCGTTCCCGGTGTGGGCCGCCACCGGGCTGCTGGCCCCGATCATGGCCGGGTTCCCGCTCCAGCTCCTCGCGCGGCTGTTCACCGGTGACGTCGCCACGGCGTCCGACCCGAGGCGGGAGCCGTTCCTGGAGGACTGGGTGTTCGGGGTCGTGTACGGCGGGTTCATCGCGCAGGGGCTGGCACTCGGCACGCTGTTCGTGCTGTACGCCCGTGACCGCTGGGGGCACCTGTGGCGGGGCCGGGTGTGGGAGCTGCCGTCCGGCGTGACGGGCGGGGCCCAGCGGGCGATCGCCTCGGCGGCGGCGCTCCTCGCTCTGTTCCCCCTCACCCTCCGCCTGATCTGGGCCTGCGGTGGGACCGCGGGGCTGGCCGAGGGCACGGCAGCGAACCGGACCAGCGACTTCCACGTCCTGGAGGCCATGTACGTCGGCTTCCTCGCCATGGCCGCCGCCGGGGCCGTCCTGCTCGCCTTCCGCCGCGGCCGGGTGCTGCCCGTGGCCGTGCCGCTCGCCCTGATGTGGGTGGGATCCGGCGCCGTCGCCTGCTGGGGCGGCTGGATGATGCTCGCCTCCGTCCCCGGCGTGGACGACCCGGCCGACCGGCCGACACAGCTGATGAACCTCGCCTACGCTGGCCAGATGATCGTCGGCTTCCTGATCGCCGCCGTCTGCGCGCACTGGCTGGCGGAGCGGTCGGCCGGGGCCACCGCTCCGAGGCGGCCGTGACGGCGTTCGCCCGCCTGCTGTTCGGCCGGCGGGCGCGGCTGCGCTGGGTCCATCTGATCCTGGGCGGCGCGCTCGCCATGCCGTACGTCCTCGTCGGCGAGGTCGTCATCGGGCCGCTGGCCGGGGAGCGGGTCGTCTTCGGTTCGTTCCCGCTGCAACTGGCCGCCTTCGCGGCCGGGTTGCCGCTGGCGGCCCTCACCTCGCTGTTCCCCCTGACCCGGCCGCTGGAGGCGGCGGCCGTGCGGTGGCTGTGCGGCGTCGACGCGGACCGGCTCGCCTACGGGCCCGCCCGGACCCGGGGCGAGCGGGCGCGGACGGCTGCCTGGTACACGCTGCACCTGGGCGTCGGCGGCATCGTCGCCGGAATGTCCCTGGCCGTACCGCCGTTCGCCGTCGTGCTGATCGTGCTGCCCGTCCTCGCGGGCCTGCGCGGCAGCCGGCTCGGCCTGCCGGAGGTCTTCGACCAGGCCTGGGCACTGGCGCTGGCGCCGGTCGCGGGCGCCGCGACGCTGCTCGCGCTCGCCGGATGCGCCGCCGGCTGCGGGGCGCTGCTGGCCCGCTGGGCGCCCGTGCTGCTCGGCCCCTCCCCCGAGGACCGGCTCGCGGCGGCCGAGGCGCGCGCCGCCGACCTGGCCGTGCGCAACCGGCTCGCGCGCGAACTGCACGACTCCGTCGGGCACGCGCTGAGCGCGGTCACGCTCCAGGCGAGCGCGGCGCGGCGGCTGCTCGACACCGACCCGGAGTTCGTCCGCGAGGCGCTTTCCGCGATCGAGGACACCACCCGGCGCACGGTCGGTGAACTGGACGCCGTGCTGGGCCTGCTCCGGGACGGCGACGCACCGGGGACCGCCCCGGCGCCCACCCTCGCCGCCGACCTCGACGGGCTGCTGCGCCGCACCCGCGCGGCCGGCCCGCGGGTGACGGCGACGGTCTCGGCCGATCCCGCGGCGCTCCCGCCGCTGATCTCCCGGGAGGCGTACCGCATCGTGCAGGAGGGGCTGAGCAACGCCCTCAGACACGGCGGCGACCGGGTCGCCGTCGCCCTGCGGATCTCGGCCACGGACACCCGGCTGGAGATCACCGTGGAGAATCCGCTCAGCGGCGCCCCCGTCTCCCGGCCCGGCGGCGGCCACGGTCTGCGCGGCATCGCGGACCGGGCCCGGCTGCTGGGCGGCGCGGCGCGGGCGGGTGCCGAGGCCGGGACGTGGCGGCTGCGCGTACGACTGCCGTTGACGGGGCCCGCCCGCCCGGCGGCCCACGGGGCCGCAGCAGAGCCCAGCACGAAGGGACCCGCATGACCCGCACGCCGATCAGGGTCGTCCTCGCCGACGACGAGCGCATGGTCCGCAGCGCCCTGCGCGCCATCCTCTCCGCCGAGTCCGACGTGGAGATCGCCGGGGAGGCGGCCACCGGCGCCGAAGCGGTGTCCGTGGTGCGCGAGACGCGGCCCGACGTCGTCCTGATGGACGTCCGCATGCCGGAGACCGACGGCATCCGCGCCACCGAGCAGATCCTCGCCACGCTCGCCGAGCCGCCCCGGATCGTCGTCGTGACCACCTTCGAGAACGACTCCTACGTGTACGACGCGCTGCGCGCCGGCGCCGCCGGGTTCCTGCTCAAGCGCGCCGACGCCGACACCCTCGTACAGGCCGTGCGGCTGGTGGCGCGCACCGACACGCTGCTGTTCCCGTCGGCCGTACGGACCCTGGCCGCCGAGCACGCACGCGCGTACCCGGCGCCGCCGCAGTGGGCGGCGCGGCTCACCGGGCGCGAGGGCGAGGTGCTGCGGCTGATGGCGACGGGCCTGACCAACGCGGAGATCGCCGGCCGGATGGGGGTCGGCGCGGCCACCGTGAAGTCGCACGTGGCGGCCGTGCTGGCGAAGACCGGCAGCCGGGACCGCACCCAGGCGGTGATCCGCGCCTACGAGGCCGGGTTCATGAACGGGGCATGAGAAAACCGGCCGGACACGGATGGAAGGGAACGATTCGCCTCCGCCCGCTCGTCTTGTCAGCGGGATGAACAAGACAATCAGGCGAGCAGCGGTCTTCACGCTGTTCCTGGTGTTCGCTCTGCTGGTCAGGGCGACCTGGGTGCAGTTCTACAAGGGCGATGCTCTGGCGGACGACAAGGACAACCGGCGCAACGCGATCGAGACGTACGCGGAGCCGCTGGGCGACATCATCGTGGCCGGGGAGTCGATCACCGGCTCGGCGCGCACGGAGGGAGGCGACCTCGCCTACAAGCGGACGTACGAGAACGGCAGGCTGTACGCGGCCGTGACGGGCTACGCCTCGCAGGCCTACGCGCCGACCCAGCTGGAGGGCATCTACCAGTACGTGCTCAACGGCACCGATCCGCGGCTGAAGACCGTGCTGGACACGGTCACCAACCGGCGGGCCGAGCCGGGCAACGTGGTCACGACGATCGACCCGGCGGTGCAGAAGGCCGGGTTCGAGGCGCTCGGCGGCAAGAAGGGCGCGGCCGTCGCCATCGACCCGAAGACCGGCCGGATCCTCGCGGTGGTGTCGACCCCGTCGTACGACCCGTCGTCGCTGACCGACGCCAGCACCGCCGGGAAGGCGTGGGAGCGGCTCACCGGGGACGAGGACAAGCCGCTGACCAACCGGGCGCTGCGGCAGCCGCTGCCGCCGGGCTCGACGTTCAAGCTGGTCGTGGCGGCGGCCGCGCTGGAGAACGGCCTGTACGGCTCGGTGGACGAGCGGACCGACAGCCCGGCCCCGTACACGCTGCCGGACACCTCCCGCGTGCTGCCCAACGAGAACCCCGGCGCCCCCTGCGAGAACGCCACGATCCGCACCGCGCTGCGGTACTCCTGCAACAACGTCTTCGCGAAGATGGCGGTCGACCTGGGCCAGGACGAGCTGCGCGAGACGGCCGAGCGGTTCGGCTTCAACGACGAGTCGCAGGACGTGCCGGTGCGGGCCTACACCAGCGTGTACCCGCAGGACATGAACCGCCCGGAGACCGCCCTGACCGGCATCGGCCAGTTCGACGTGACGGCGACGCCGCTCCAGATGGCCATGGTGTCGGCGGCCATAGCCAACGGCGGCAAGCTGGTCTCACCGCACATGGTGTCGCAGATCACCGACAGCGGCGGCGACGTCCTGCGGGACTACGGCGACGCCGACACCAAGAAGGTCGTCAGCTCCTCCACCGCCGAGCAGCTCCGGTCGGCCATGCAGACCGTGGTCGAGGAGGGCACCGGCTCCAACGCCCGGATGCCGGGCGCGACGGTGGGCGGCAAGACGGGCACGGCCCAGCACGGCGAGAACAACAGCAAGACCCCGTACGCGTGGTTCACCTCGTACGCCAAGTCCGACTCCACGGGCGAGGAGGTGGCCGTGGCGGTCATGGTCGAGCAGTCCGACGCGGCCCGCTCGGAGGTGAGCGGCAACGGCCTGGCGGCCCCGGTGGCCAAGGCGATGATGAAGGCGGCGCTCACGCGCTAGCGCTCCCCGGCGGGTTCGGTCCGTCATACGGCGTTCGACACACCGTACGGTCGGTACGTCCGACGCTGCTACAGTTCCGGATTCCGGCCCGGCGCACGGCTGTTCGACGCCGGGGAAGCCGCTGCGAGGAGAATCCGCCCGTGGGCACAGTCGTCGACGACGCCGCCTCCGTGGAGTTCCACGCCTTCTTCGAGCGCCACCACGCCGAACTCTCCCGGCTCGCCCATCTGCTGACGGGCGAGCCGGACGCCGCCGACGACCTGGCGGCGGACGCCCTGCTGGCCGTGTGGCACCGCTGGGACCGGGTCCGCGCGGCCGACCACCCGGCGGCGTACGCCCGGGGGGTCGTCGCCAATCTCGCCCGTACCCGCATCCGCACCGCCGTGCGCGAGCGCAGACGGATCGCCCTGTTCTGGTCCCAGCGCGAGGAGAGGACGGAGAACCCGGACGTCGCGGGGGTGGTGGACGTGCAGGAGGCGCTGCGCCGGCTGCCGTTCCGCAAGCGGGCGTGCGTGGTACTGCGGCACGCGTTCGACCTCTCCGAGAAGGACACGGCGCTCGCCCTGGGCGTCTCGGTGGGTACGGTGAAGAGCCAGACGTCGAAGGGAATGGCCGAGTTGCAGCGGTTGCTCGGCCCGCAGGCGGCTCCGAAGCGGGTGCACGCGGTGATCGCGCGCAGCGGTGGGGCCGCGGGAAGGAACGGATGACCGGGCAGCGGGACGTGGACGAGGACCTGCGCGCCCGGCTGCACGAGGCGGCCGGGGCCCACCAGCCCGACCGGGCGCGCATCCTGGCCCGGGTGGAACGCGGCATGGCGGGCCAGGACCACTCCGGGCATCACCGGGCGACGCGTCCGCCGCTGCTGGGCTGGGCGCGGGTGGCCGGGGCGACGGCCGCGGTGGCCGGGGTCCTCGTGGTCGGCGGCTACGCGGTCGCGTCCGCGGTGAAGGACGACGCTCCCCCACAGCGCTCGGTCGCCGCCTCGCCGACCCCAGCGCCGTCACCTGAGGGCGCCACCGGCCGGGCGCCCGTACCGCCGGCCGGCCCGCCTGAAAGCACCGCGCCCGCGACGAAGGCCCCGGACGCCCCCGCCTCCTCCCGGCCCCCTGCCTCGTCGGGGACCGGCCCCGGGAGCGGGACCGGGACCGGGACCGCCCGGCCGCCCGCCTCCGCCGTCGAGGACGGCCCGTTGTGGTCGGACGGCTCGGTGGACCCGCACAGCAACGAGTTCTGGGCGCAGAGCAACGTCACGCTCAGGACCGATGAGCCCCTGACCGCGCTCACCGTCGAACTGAGGGTGGCGCAGACCGGCGGGGTCGCCTCGACCGGCGCCTGGCGGGCGCTGCCGGAGGAGGACTTCACCTTCACGGTCGACGAGCGGGACGGTTTCCTCGTCCACCGGTGGACGCTCAAGCCGGGCCGTACCGTCCCGCCGGGCGAGTGGATGTTCGCGGGCCAGTACAACCACGCGCGCGGCGACCGGGACGCGCAGGGCGACCGCTACAGCGCGACGGCCGCCGCCGGGTCCGGACGGCTGTCGGTGGAGGGCGGCTTCGCGCCCCGCGACGGCGGCTCGTGAAGAACTTCTGAGAACACGGCAACCCATTCCGCGCCGGTGGCGACCAGGAAGCGCGAAGATCCTCTCCCCACGCAAGGAATTGGGCATGACTGCACGAGCTGAACAGCGCGTCCGACACCGCCGCCGGGTCACCGGGCGGCGGGCTGTGATCGCCGGAACCGCTGCCTTCGGCCTCACCGGTGCGGCCATCGTCACCACGACGATGCTGTCCACCGCGGGTGCCGCGTCGTCCTGGCCCGCGGACACCGGCAGCAAGCCCGTCTCGTCGACGATCCCGGTCAAGGGAACGTACGACGGCGGGATGAAGAAGTTCTACGGCACCGGCGCCCTGGGCGGCGGCAGCCAGGACGAGGGCCAGGACCCGGTCTTCGAACTGGCGGACGGCGCCACGCTGAAGAACGTCATCATCGGCACCCCCGCCGCCGACGGCGTCCACTGCAAGGGGTCCTGCACCCTGCAGAACGTGTGGTGGCTGGACGTCGGCGAGGACGCCGCCAGCTTCAAGGGCACCTCGCCCTCGTCCGTGTACAAGGTGTACGGCGGCGGCGCGAAGAACGCCGACGACAAGGTGCTCCAGTTCAACGGCGCGGGCAAGCTCGTCGTCTCGAAGTTCCGGGCCGAGAACTTCGGCAAGCTGGTGCGCTCCTGCGGCAACTGCAAGAAGCAGTACCCGCGCACGATCATCATCAACGACGTGGACATCACCGCGCCCGGCAAGTCGATCGTCGGCGTCAACCAGAACTACGGCGACACGGCGGCCCTGCGCAACGTCCGCATCCACGGCGACGGCAAGAAGAAGACCGAGACGTGCGTCCGCTTCGAGGGCAACAACACCGGCAAGGAGCCCAAGAAGCTCTCCCCGGCCGGTCCGTCCGGCAAGACGTGCAACTTCACCGCTTCGGACATCAGCTACGAGTGACCGTCCGAGCCACCTGATCCACCGGCCCGCCCCCCGGGCCGGTCGGTGCCGTCCGAGCCCCCACTCGGCCGGCCCGCCGAACGCCCCCGCCGGTGACGACCGGCGGGGGCGTTCTCCTGTCCGCCCCCGAAACTTCCGGATGCCGCCGTCCCGTTGACGCCTCGCTCCCCGGTGGTGACACTCTGAGGGCGCGCCATCCAACAGAATCCCCCAGGCACCCACAGGAACCCTCATGCGTCGACGCTCGTCCCGCACGCTCCTGGCACCGTTCCTCGCCCTGCTCCTCGCTCTGCTCGCGACCCCGCCGGCCGCCCAGGCACAGGCTCGGAAGCCGCCCGGATCCCCGACGTACGCCGGTTACCTCTTCGCCTACTTCACCGGCGAGGGCACCGCCGACGGCGAACAGATCCGCTACGCCCTCAGCCGCGGCAACGACGCCCTGCACTGGCGCGAGCTGAACGCGGGCGAGCCGGTGCTGACCTCCACGATCGGCGAGAAGGGCCTGCGCGACCCGTTCGTGATCCGCTCCCCCGACGGCGACCGGTTCTACCTCATCGCCACCGACCTGCGGATGTACCGGGGCAGCAGCGGCAGCTGGGACGAGGTGCAGCGGCACGGCAGCAGGTCGGTCATGGTCTGGGAATCCACGGACCTGGTGAACTGGACCGACCAGCGGCTGGTCCGGGTCGCCCCGGACAACGCGGGCAACGCCTGGGCACCGGAGGCCTACTGGGACGACTCGCTGGGCGCCTACGTCGTCTTCTGGGCCTCGAAGCTCTACGCCGAGGACGACCCCGGCCACACCGGATCGACGTACAACAAGATGCTGTACGCCACGACGAAGGACTTCCGCACCTTCAGCGAGGCCAGGGTCTGGAACGACCCGGGCTACTCGGTCATCGACTCCACGGTGGCCGAGCACCGGGGCACCTACTACCGGTACACCAAGGACGAGCGCGACCCCTCGTCCGGCTCGCCCTGCTCGAAGTTCATCACCGCGGAGAGGTCGGCGTCCCTGACCGACACCTCGTACGACTTCGTCGCCGACTGCATCGGCCGGGGGGCGATGGAGCGCGGCGAGGGGCCGACGGTGTTCAGGTCCAACACCGAGGAGAAGTGGTACCTGTTCGTCGACGAGTACGGCGGCCGCGGCTACGTCCCCTTCGAGACCACCGACCTCGCCTCGGGCCGGTGGACCCCGTCGGCCGGCTTCGAACTGCCGGCCAGCCCCCGCCACGGCACGGTCGTCCCGGTCACCGGGGAGGAGTACGGCCGGCTGCTGGCCGCGTACGGCCGCTGACCGAGTCCAGCCACCCGAAGACCGCGTCCTGCATCCGCACCGTGAAGGCGTGCCCGGCGTCCGGCCACAGCTGAGTGCGCAGCCGGGCGCCGGCGCCGCGGGAGCGCCAGACGGCGCGCAGCTTCGCGTAGGCGGCGGCCACGCCCTCGGTGGTGAACAGCGGGTCCCGGGCGCCGCCGAGGAACAGCATCGGCCGGGGCGCGGCGATGCTCGCCACGTCCGGCAGGTCGAGGTGGCGGGCGAGCCCGGGATGCAGCATGTGGAACGCCGACTGCCCGCGCAGCACGTTGTTGCCGGGCACCAGCATCTCCTTCAGGCCGGTCATCCAGCACACGCTCGCCGCGGCGGCGATGTGGTCGCTGAGCGCGGCGGTCTGCCAGGCCCGGTAGCCGCCCAGGGAGAACCCGAGGGCGGTGACCCGCCGGGCGTCCACCCGGTCCAGGCCGGCGAGGAAGCCGGCGGCCCGTTCGTCCTCCCGGGCCAGCAGCCCGGCCAGGGAGACGCCGAGGTGGAAGAGGGTGCTCGCCAGGGCCTGCTGGCCCTCGTAGGCGAGCGGTCCCCGGTCGCCCCAGCCGAGAGCGTCGAAGCAGAGCACGACATGGCCGCGCCGGGCGAGTTCGTCGCCGAGGAAGCGCCCGCCGTAGTTGCGCTCCGCCCACTCCTCGGCGGCGGCGAGCCGGGCGCGGTCGTACCAGGGGCGGACCAGTTTCTCCTTGCCGATGTCGAACCGGGAGCCGTGGTCGTGCAGGAGCAGCACCGCGGGGAAGGGCCCGGTGCCGTGCGGGGTGAGCAGGGCGCCGGGGACCCGCGCGTACCGGGTGAGGGAGACGGTCACCAGCTCCCGGGTGCAGCCGTCCCCCTCCTCGCGGGCGCCGAACTCGGGCGCGTACGGCGTGGCCTCCTGCCGGCCGACCAGCAGCAGTTCCTCGACCTTGGCGCGGGCGGCACGCCGCCAGGTGGCGAAGTCCCGGATCGGGGCGGTGCCCCAGGCGAGCGGAAAGGTCAGCTCGTCCTTGAGCGCCTCGTGGAACCCGGGCAGCTCACCGGCGGTCATACGGCCGCCAGTCGCCGAGGTACGCCTCCCTGGTGTGCGCGGCGGCCTCGGCACGGGTCAGCTGGGGGCGGTTGCCGGGGACGGTGACGACGGCACCGGGTCCGGTGTTGCGGTACTCCCGGAAGCGCTGCTCCTGCCACGGGTGTGCGTCGCGCATGCTCGCGTACGGGGCGACCGCGTCGATGCCCCGCCCCAGGTGGGTCTCGCGCACGGTGAGCATGGGGCGGGCGGTGGTGTCGGAGCTGGGCACCCAGGGGCGGGCCAGCTTGTAGTAGCCGTCGGGGGCCTCGCTGGTGACGCGGCTTCGTGTGACGAGGTAGCCGCGCGGGTTGTCGCCCACGGTGGACGGCGCGAACACGAAGCCGTACGGGGCGCCGGAGAGGTCGGTGCGGGTCAGGGTGCGGAAGTGGCAGTGCTCGTAGACCGCCGTGGCCCGGCCGAAGACGAAGTCGACGTCGCCCTCGATGTGGCAGTGGGCGTAGTACTGGCGGGCGAACAGGGTCCGGTCGCGGCTGTCGGCGTACAGGGTGTCCTGGTGGCCGAGGAAGCGGCAGTGGTGGAAGGCGGAGCGGTCGCCCATCACCTTGATCGCGACGGCCTGGGTGCCGCTGAAACCGGGGTGGTCGGCGCGCAGCCAGTCGTTGGCGAAGGTGATCCGGTGGGCGGTGAAGCCGTCGGCGCGCACCGTGGTGGTGGCCGAGCCGCTGGTGCCGTAGGTGCCGCCGCCCGGTTTCGGGGTGCCGGCCGCGTTGTCGTACACGACGACGACGTCGCGCGGGTCTTCTCCCGCGCCGATCCAGGTCATGTCGGTGCGGTCGGTGCCGACGGCGACCGTCTCCCGGTAGGTGCCCGGTGCGATCACCAGCGTCCAGCCGCTGCCGGCGGCGGTGACGGCGGCCTGGACGGAGGTGAAGTCGCCGCGGCCGTGCGGGTCGACGTACAGGGTCCTCGGGGTGCGGCGGGCGGCCGGTGAGCCGTGGCGGCCGAACGGGCGCGGGCCGGTCCCGGCCGAGGCGGGGCCGGCGGTGAGGGCCAGGGCGGCGCCCGTGCCGGCGGTCGCCAGGAGGAAACCCCGGCGGGTGAGGTCGGGTCGGTGCATGCGGGTGCTCCTTCGGAGTGCGTGCCGGGTGGGCCGGGGCGGTGCGGGCGCCCCGGCCCGGTTCGGGGGGCGTCAGCGCAGCCGTCCGGCGCCCGCGCCGTGGCCGACGATCAGCGGGACGGCCCAGGCCGGGTGGACCGCGGTCCGCAGGGTGGGGGTCCAGCCCGCGCCGGACCTGAGGGGCGTGCCCGGGTTCTGCGCGTTGTGCGCGGCGATCAGGTCGACGCTCCGGCCGTTGACCCGGTTGTGGGCGGCGGTGAGCGGCGAGTCGTTCCACCGCTTGAGGACCTTGGCGGGGCTGGTGCCCTCCGGCAGCGTGAAGGCGTTGTGCTCGGCGACGAGCTGGGACTCCTTGCCGATGCCGAAGCTGTAGGAGTACTTCTCGTCGGCCACGAAGTGGTTGTTGTAGACGTCGACCTGGCCGAAGCGGACCCGCGGGGCGCGCTCGACGAGGTCCTTGAACAGGTTGTGGTGGAAGGTCACCTTCAGCCGCCCGCGGTCGGTGGCGGCGGCGGACTCGCTGTCGCTGTTGCCGATCAGGATCGTCTTGTCGTGCTCGGTGAAGACGTTCCAGGACGCGGTGACGTGGTCGGCGCCGCGGACGATGTCCAGCTGCCCGTCGTGCTGCTGGTACAGCATGCCGAAGTAGGTGGGCGCCGCGCTGTCCGGGTGGTCGCCGTCGGTGAAGGTGTTGTGGTCCAGCCAGACGTGCGTGGAGCCGTACACCACGGCGCTGTCGTACTCGGAGTTCCAGTTGCCCTTGCTGCCGTCCGTGGGGTCCCACTGCGGGAAGCAGTCGACGGGGCTCTCGAGGGTCAGGTTGCGGACGATGACGTTGTCCACGCCCTTGATCTGGAGGCTGGCGCCCTTGAACCCGGCGCCCCGGCCGACGCCGATGATGGTGGTGTCGGAGGGCACGTTCACCTTGATGGCCGCGTCCTGCCGCGCGGCGGAGGCGCGGCGCAGCCCTTCGGGGCTGTCGTCGGGCTCGGCCTCCAGGTCGGTGTCCCTGCCCCAGTTCTCCGGGGAGTACTTCTCCAGGTAGGCGTCGAAGTCGTAGCCGGGCGCGGCGAAGGCGTCGCAGCCGTCGGCGACGGCGTCGATCATGCCCTTGACCTTGATGATCCTGGGCACGCCGCCCCCGGCGGCGAGAGCGGCCTTGAACTCGGGCCAGGTGCGGACGGTGTACACGTGCTCCGGGTCGGCCGCGGCCCCGCCGGTGGTGCCGGAGCCGTACGAGGCCCAGCCGTCACCGGCCGGCAGGGTCTGCCGGGCGGGGTCCCCGTGCCGGTCGCGGGCCTGGGCGGTGGTCCCGGTGAGGGACAGCACGAGGGCGGTGCAGCCGGCCAGCACGGCGGCTCTCTTCATGGCATGCCCATGCCATATCGATCTGTTCATGGTGCGGCTCTCCTTCTACGGGTCTGGGGTGTTACGCGATGCCCTGTGCGGGCCAGCTGATCCAGGACTCGGGAATCCGCTCGTCCAGCCGGCGCACGTCCCGGTGCGCCAGCACCCGGGTGCGCAGCAGCTCACGGGCGACGAGCCGGGCCACCTCGATCGCACCCGGCGGATTGAAGTGCGTGTTGTCCTGCTCGGTCTCGGTCCAGTTGAAGTGCGTCTTCGTGCCCTCCACACCGAGCCGCTGCCACAGCGCGAGCGACAGCGCCTGGACGTCGAGCAGCGCCACGCCCTCCTCGGCGGCGAGCGCCCGCATCGCCGCCGGGTACTCGCCGTGACTCGACACGGCGTGACCGGCGGCGTCGAACCGCCGCCGCTCCACGGGGGTGACGAGCACCGGCCGCACACCACGGGCCCGGGCGCCGTCGACGTACAGCCGCAGGTGCTCCTGGTACGTGGTCCAGGGCTCGGTGTAGCGGCTGGGGTCTTCCTTCTTCTGGTCGTTGTGCGCGAACTGGATGACCAGGAAGTCGCCGGCCCGGATCTCCCGGAGGATCACGTCGAGCCGCCCCTCGTCGACGAAGCTCTTGGAACTCCGCCCGTTCACGGCGTGGTTGGCGACCGGAAGGTCCCGGTGCAGGAAGAACGGCAGCGCCATGCCCCACCCGGTCTCGGGAGCGGCGTCGGCGTACTTCTGCGCGGCGGTGGAATCACCGGCGATGTGGAGGGTGCGGGGGCGCCAGCCGGCGGCCCGGGCGGTGCCGGTCACGGCACCGCCGAGAGGGAGAGCGGCAACGGCCGCAGCGGCGACCTGCCTTCGGGTGAGCGACACACCTGTGCCTTTCCGTCGAGGTTGTGGGACGACTCTCCAGGGGCGCGAGGAAGGGACCGCGCGCCCAGCCCGGGACGGCCCGCAGCCCGCGGACCACGGACCGCCCCACGGTGAACCGCGACGAACTAACCCATCTGCTCCGTCCACTCCGCCTGCGCCTCATTCAGCTTCTCGGCCAGCCCGTCGAGGAACGCCTTCGCGGTCATGTCCCCCAGCAGCACCTTCTGGAACGCCGACTCGCTCTCCGACTTGGACAGCGTGTTCCAGTCCGGCAGGTAGTACGGCAGCTGCACGATCGTGGTCGACCCGTCGCTCAGCGCCTGGGCGGCCAGCTTCGTCGGCTCCGCCTCGGCGATCCAGGCGTCCTTCGCGGCCTCCACGTTCGACGGCACCTGCCCCGCCGACTTGTTGAACTTCGAGTTCGACTCGTGCGAGGCGGCGAACTCGATGAACTTCCAGGCCGCCTCCTTGTTCTTGGAGCTCTTGAACATGCCCAGCCCGTCCACCGGGTTGGACACCTGCACCCGCTTGCCGCCGGGCCCCACGGGCTGCGGAATGCCGCGGAACTTCTCCGTGCCGAGCGCCTTGACGTGGTCCTGGTAGGAGCCCAGGTTGTGGTTGAGCATGCCGATGGTGCCGGTGTCCCACTGCGCGACCATCTTGGTGAAGTCGTTGTTCACGTCCGCCGCCGGCGTGACGTCCTTGTAGAGACCGGCGTACTTCTCCAGCGCCTCGACGTTCTTCGGGTCGTTGACGGTGGTCTTCTTGCCGTCGGCGTCCCAGAACGAGGTGATGCCCGACTGCCCGTACATCGCGTCGAGCGCCTGGGCGACGGAGCCCGAGCCGCCGCGGATGGTGTAGCCGAACTCGTTGTCCGAGACGTCGGTGAGCTTCTCGGCGGCCTTGTAGAACTTGTCCCAGGTCGTCGGCGCCTCCAGACCGGCCTTCCGGAACAGGTCCGTGCGGTAGTACAGGACGCCGTTGTTGGCGGAGGTCGGCACCGAGTACAGGGTGCCGTCGCCGCCGCCGGCCGCCTTCATGGACTCGATCATGTCCTTGTTGAGCTTGCCGTCCAGGGCGGACCCGGCGAGCCGGTCGTCCAGCGGCTCCAGCGCGCCCTGCGCGGAGAAGCCGGCCAGCATGGCGGCACCGACACCGCCGACGTCGGGGAGTCCGCCGGCCTGGATGGCGGTGTCGACCTTGGACTGGTACTCGGTGGCGGCGATCCCGACGTACTCGACGTCGATGTCCGGGTTGGCCTTCTCGAAGTCGGCGATGATCTCCTTCCAGATGTCGGTGCGGACACCGCCGTTGTTGTCCCAGAAGACGATCTTGCCGGTGCCGCTGCCCTCGGCGCCCGCGCCGCCCGCCCCGCTGCCGTCGTCACCGCAGGCGGTGGCGGTCAGTGCGAGCACGGCCCCCAGGGCGACGACGGCAGGTGTCCGGCGCCTGCCTGTTCTGCTGGTACGCATGCTGATCTTCATTGGTCGGCTCTCTTCTTCTGGATCCAACGGAAGGGGTGAGGTACTGCTCGCGTGGGGGTCAGTGGGTGCCGAGTTGCTTCTGCGGCCCGGAGAAACGCTTGACCAGCGCCGGTACGGCTGCCGCCGGGTCGAGCCGGTAGTCGTAGAAGTCCCGCGGGTCGAAGGCGGTGCCCCAGCTGTCGTGACGGCCGGTCGTGTCCTTCAGGACCGAGCCCCGCTGCACCAGTTCGGCGGTGGCGTCCGCCTGGTAGGGGTGCTGGACACCGTCGTAGTAGCTGTTCTCGATGACCATCTCGGTCTCGCCGCGCGCCCAGTTCCCGTACGTCCACACGGGGTCGCCGTCGGCCGGCTGCGCCGAGAGGTAGTTGTTGTACAGGTGGGCGTAGGCGCAGTTGTCGGCGGACGGGTTGCGCTGCTTGGTGCCGGCGAACCAGTTGTGGTCGATGGTGATCTCGGTCTCGACGTCGTCCGTCCAGCCGATGCCCAGCGCCTTGTTGTGGTGGGTGAACCGATTGTAGGAGACGGTGAGGTAGCGGCTGTTCTTGCGGATGTCGAGCAGCCCGTCGCCCATGTGCGTGAAGTGGTTGTGGTCGATCCAGACGTGGTGGACGGAGTCCATCTGGATGGCGTCGAAGTCGTTGGTCTTGCCGTCCCAGTCGCCCTCGACATGGCTGTCGCGGATCGTCAGATTGCGGATGATCACGTTGTGCGTGCCGGGCTTCAGGTGCAGCTCGCCGTGGACGATCTCGCCGGTGTCCCCCACGCCGATGATCGTCTTGTCGGAGGCGACCACGATCTCGGAGCCGAAGGGCTGTACGGCGATCGAGCCCGCCACCCGGATGACGTACGGCTCCTCGGCCGCCGCGTACTTCGCCAGCGCGGCCTGGCCGGTGACGGTGACGACCCGGCCGCCGGCGCCGCCGGTGGTGCCGCCGGCCAGCGAGGCGAAACCGTGCGGCCGGTCGGTGAGGCGGTGCGGGGGCGCCGCCGCCGGCTCGGCGGCCGGGGCGGCGGCCCGCACCTCCCCGGCCGCCCCGAGGGCCAGGGCGGCGACCAGGCCGAGGACGGCGGCCAGGGTTCTGCCGGTTCCCGGCAAGCGCTTGCTACGGAGGTGCGTCATTGCGGCTCCCAACAGGCGTACGGGTGGGCTGTGTTCAGTCGGTGGTGATCCGGAACCGGGTGAAGGTGGCCGCTCCGGCGGGCCCCCGGCCGGCCGGGGCGAGCGCGAACAGGCCGAGCAGGGCCCCCACCCAGCGCCAGGGGGTGGCGGCGAAGACCTGCCCGGTCGGACGCGGGCCGTCACCGAGGTCGTAGGCGAAACGGCAGCGGGCCCCGGCGCCCAGCTCGATCCGCAGCCGGACCCGTGCCCCGGGTACGGGCAGCGGATGGTCGGCGTCCCGTTCGGCCTCCGCCACCTGCTCCACGAACCGGTGCACCAGGTGCACCGCCCCGTCCGCGCCCCGCTGGAGCCCGATCCAGCGGTAGGCGTCCCCGAGCACGACCAGTCCGGCCCGCGCGCCCGGCTCCTCGCTGTCCAGGCGCAGTTCCACCTCGACGGCCGACGGCGCGCCGGGCAGCCGCTGGGTGAGGACGTTCGGCACCCGGCGCAGGTCGTGGGTGTCGGCGGAGCGGACACAGGCCAGGCGCAGCCCGTCGCCGGAGTGCCGGACGGCCCAGCCGTCGCCGGGGTTGGCCGTCCACTGCCACTGGCGGCCGAACCGTCCGCCGGGGAAGTCGTCGTCGGTGGCGGGCGCGGCCGGCGGCTGCGGCGGCAGGGCGGGGCGGCGGTGCTCGGCCACGGGCGCGCCGTCGGTGCCGAGCACCGGCCAGCCGTCCGGACCCCAGCGCATCGGCTGGAGGTGGACCACCCTGCCGTAGGCGCCGCGCTGCTGGAAGTGCAGGAACCAGTCCTCGCCGGACGCCGTGCGCACCCAGCCGCCCTGGTGCGGCCCGTTGACGTCGGTGTCCTTCTGCTCCAGGACGACCCTCTCCTGGTACGGCCCGAAGAAGTCGCGGGCCCGGAGGGCGCCCTGCCAGCCGGTCTCCACTCCCCCGGCGGGGGCGAGGATCCAGAACCAGCCGTCGTGCCGGTAGAGCTTGGGGCCCTCCAGGGTGAACCAGCCGGGGATGCGGTCGGCGTCGACGATCACCGTGCCCTCGTCGAGGAGTGCGGTGCCGTCCGGGTGCATGCGGTGACCGGTGAGGCGGTTCTTGACGCCGGAGCGGGACCTGGCCCAGGCGTGCACCAGGTAGGCCTCGCCGGTCTCCTCGTCCCACAGGGGGCAGGGGTCGATCAGGCCCTTGCCTGCCTTGAGGAGGTGCGGGTCGGTCCACGGGCCCCGCACGTCAGGGGCGTTGACCTGGTAGATGCCGTGGTCGGGATCGCCCCAGAAGATCCAGAAGCGGCCGTCGTGATGGCGCAGGGACGGCGCCCACACCCCGCAGTCGTGCCGGGGCACGGCGAAGGCCTCGGCCGGTTCCAGGCGCTCCAGGGCGTGCCCGACCAGGGTCCAGTTGACCAGGTCGCGGGAGTGCAGCAGGGGCAGGCCCGGGACGCGGCCGAAACTGGAGGCGGTCAGGTAGAAGTCGTCGCCGACGCGGACGACGTCCGGGTCGGACCAGTCGGCGTCGAGGACGGGGTTGCGGTACGTCTCGGCGCTCACGGGCTCACCGCCTTCCGTCTCGGCGCGCACGGCCGCAGCGCCTTCCGTCTCCGTGCTCACGGGCTCACCGCCTTCCGTCTCGGCGCGCACGGCCGCAGCGCCTTCCGTCTCCGTGCTCACGGGCTCACCGCCTTCCGCACGAGGGCGGCGGCGCCGTCCCTCTCCAGCCGGCCGTCGGCGACGACCGTGACGATCCGGCGGACGAGGGTGTCGCCGGGCGCGACCGTCAGCCGCGTGTCGTGGGCGAGGGAGGAACCGACGCCCGGGTACTCCTCGGTGCGGACGAACCACGGGTCCCGCCGGGTCCGGTCGGTCGCCCCGGCGAACACCAGCGACCAGGTGGAGCCCACCAGCGCCAGCCAGTCGGCGCCCCGCCCGTGGACCTCCGCCTCGCCGGCTGCGTCGGCGGTGAAGACGTCCGGGGCCGCGTCCTCCTTGCGGGCCCGCCAGAAGAAGCCGCCGTAGGCCGCGCCGGGCCGCCCGTTGGTGGCGGGGCTGCCGATGCTGAGCGGACCGGCGGTGATGTTGGTGAGGGAGAAGGTGAGGTCCAGGGCCCAGGCCCGGTCGGTGAGCCCGGTGGCCGCGACCGTGCGGCGCTCGCGCAGCAGCTCGGTGCCGGCGCCGACCCAGCGCAGTTCCTCGACGAAGCCGTCGGGGTCGCGCAGCGCGAACGTGGTGTGCCGCTGGGCGCCGTGGTTGTCCAGCTCGGTCGGCCCCTGGTCGCGGACGAAGGTGCGACCGCCCCAGAAGTTGTGCCCCTCGACGTCGGGAACGGCGACACCGACGCCGAGGTGGTGTGCGTGGTCGGCCGGGCTCAGCTCGGTGACCGCCGTGCCGGCCAGGGTGGTGACGGGGTGCAGATAGGGGCGCGGGGAGAGCCGGGCGGGCAGTTCCGGACGGGTGACGTAGCGGGCGACGGGGCGGCCCGCCACGCGCAGCACCGGGGAGCCGGTGGTGGTCATCGGGTGCTCACCTCCCGCCGGGCGGCGGGCGCCGGGGCCCAGGGGGCGCCCAGCTCGGAGTAGAGGGACAGGGTGTCGGCGGCGGCCGCGACGAGGCCGTCGACGCCGGGCACCACCCGGCGGTTCTCGGCGTCGATCCGGCGCCAGGCCGCGGCCGGCAGCGGCTCGGGGTCGGGGGCCCGCCGGATCGCCTCCACGACGGTCATGAAGGCGCCGGTCTCCTCCGGCGGGACCAGCAGCGCCTCGCCGGCGGTGAGGTGGGCGACCAGGTTCTCCAGCAGGTCGGTGCGGCCGTGGTCGTACTCCTCGGGGCCGTGGCCGGCGCGCTGGAGCAGGACGCGGTCCTGCTTGTACCAGAAGGTGATCCGGCCGCTGGTGCCGTGCACCAGGACATATGGTTCGGCGGGCCGCTCGGCGCACAGGGTCGCGGCGACGGTGACCCGGTGCCCCCGCGTGGTGCCGATCCGGACGCAGGAGGTGTCGTCGGCCTCGATGTCGTTGGCGTGGCTCAGCTCGGTCTCGATGCCGGTGACGTCCTCGGCGCGGGTGCAGCCGCCCAGGGCGAGGGCGGTGGCGACGGCGTGGGCGAGGGGGTTGGTCAGCGCCCCGTCGACCACGTCGGCGCCGTCCAGCCGCCGCCGGCCCGCCCAGGGCGCCCGCCGGAAGTAGGCCTCGTCGCGCACCCAGGCGCCTGCCCCGCCGATCCCGACGACCTCGCCGATCGCGCCCTCCGCGACCAGTTCGCGGATCGCGGGCACGGCGTGCGAGCCCAGCGACTGGAAGCCGATCTGGCAGGCGACACCGGCCTCGGCGACCCCGTCGGCCATCCGCCGGAACTCGGCGTACGACGGCGCCGGGGGCTTCTCCAGCAGCAGGTGCACACCCCGGCGGGCGGCGGTGAGCGCCAGATCGGTGTGGGTCGGGATCGGCGTGCAGACCACGGCGATCCGGGCGCCGGTGGCGTCCAGCAGGGCGCCGAAGTCGGCGGACTGCTCGGGGAGGGGGCCGCCGTACTCCTCCTCGGTCAGCGGCGTGAGTTCGCAGATGCCGGTCAGCCGGACCAGGCCCGCGTCCTGGAGCCTGCGGAGGTTGGCGACGTGCCAGCGGCCGTGGCCGCGGGCGCCGGCGAGGACGACGGGCAGCGGTGCGCTCATGGCAGCCTCCCCGCACCGGCGCCGCGGGCCACCGCCCGGTCGGCCGCGGCGGCGCTGTCGACCTTCCCGTGCAGGACGGGCGTCCAGCCGACGTCGGCGCTCAGGTCGCGCTCGCTGCCCGAGTTGTAGGCGTTGTGGATGGCGAGCAGGTCCACCGGATAGCCGTTGAAGAGGGTGCCGCTCTGGTGCAGGGCGCTGCCGTTCCAGCTCTTGACCAGGTCGGCGACCTCCACGTGGGCGGGCGTGGTGAAGGCGTTGTTCTCGGCGTACACCGCGGACTCGGTGCCGATGCCGAGGGAGTAGCGGTAGGCGGTGCCGTCGCGGACCACGTACCGGTTGTTGTAGAGGTGCACCTGCCCGAAGCGGACCCGGGGCGCGCGCTGGACGAGGGAGTCGAACTCGTTGTGGTGCAGGGTGACCCGGAGCTTTCCGCGGTCGCCGGTGGCCGAGTCGCCGTTGCCGATGAGCATCGCCTTGTCGTGGCCGGAGAACCGGCTCCAGGAGACGGTGACCAGGTCGGAGCCGTTGGTGATGTCCAGCAGGCCGTCGTGGCGCAGGAGGTTGCGGGCGAAGTGGACCGGCTCCTTCTGGTCCGGGTGGCCCTTGTCGCTCGCGGTCACGTGGTCGACCCAGACGTGGGTGGCGCCCTTGAGCCACAGGTTGTCGTACGCCGCCTTCCAGTCGCCGAGGCCGCCGCTGTTGGGCTGCCAGGCGGGGAAGCAGTCGTAGGCGTCGCGGAGTTCGAGGTTGCGGACGATGACGTTGTCCGCGTTCTCGACCTTCAGGCTCGCGCCCTTCAGGACGGCGTCGTCGCCCAGGCCGACCAGGGTGGTGTTGGAACCGACGGGCAGCACGATCCGTTCGGCCTGCCGGGCGGCGGAGGCCCGGCGGGCGTCCTCCTGGGGACCGCTGGGCCTGGCGGAGCCCCAGGTGCGGGGGTCGTAGGCGGCCAGGTACTTCTTCAGGGAGTAGCCGTCGGTGGCGTAGTCGGCGCAGTCCAGGCGGCGGCCGGTGTCATCGGTGTTGGCGTCGATCGTCCCGGCGATCCGGATGATCTTCGGGGTGTCGCTGCCGCCGTCCAGGGCGCGCACCAGCCCGGCCCGGTCGGTGACCGTGAAGACATGGGCGTCGTCGGCGGCGGAACCGCCGGTGGTGCCGCCCTCGGCCGCCGCCCAGCCGTCGTCCGGTGCGAGGGTGTCGCGGCCGGGGTCGCGGGAGTCGCCCCCGGCCGGGGTGCCGAGGTCGCGGGAATCGGCCCCGGCCGGGGTGCCGAGGTCGCGGGAGTCGGCCCCGGCCGGGGTGCCGAGCGCGCCCAGCAGCACGGCGACGGCGGTGATCTGGAGGACTCCGCGTGTTCTGCGTGTCCTGCGCATCCGTGTCTCCTTCCGCTCGCTTCCCGCGCCCGTCATCCCTTCACCGCCCCCGCGCTGAAGCCCGTGATCAGCCACTTCTGGATGAAGGCGAACACGATCACCACGGGCACGGCCGCGATGATGCCGCCGGCGGCCAGCGCGCCGAGGTCGACGCTGTCCGCGCTCATCAGGCTGTTCAGACCGACCGGGATGGTCTGCTTGTCCTGGTTGTTGAGGAACATCAGGGCGAACAGGAAGTGGTTCCAGGAGTGCACGAAGGCGAAGGAGCCGACGGCGATCAGGCCGGGCCGCAGCAGCGGCAGCACGACGATGCGGAAGGCGCGGAACCGGCCGCAGCCGTCGACCCACGCGGCCTCTTCCAGGGAGTACGGCACGTTCTTGATGAAGTTGCTGATCAGGATCATCGACAGGGGCAGCTGGAAGACCGTCTCCGCGACGATGACGCTGCCCAGCGAGTTGATCAGCTGGAGCTCGGCGAAGATCTCGAACAGCGGGACCAGCAGCAGCGCGCCCGGCACGAACTGGGAGCACAGCAGCCCCAGCATGAACGCCCGCTTGATCCTGAAGTCGAACCGGGCCAGGGCGTAGCCGCCGGCCAGCGCGACGACCGTGGTCATCACCAGGGTGGCGACACCGACGAGCACGCTGTTCTCGAAGTAGGTGCCGAAGCTCCGTTCCGTCCAGACCTTCTCGAAGTGGTCGAAGGTCATCGGCCACGGCACCAGCGAGGTGGAGCCGGAGGGGCGCAGGGAGAAGAGCAGGATCCAGTAGAACGGGATCAGGGTGAAGACCAGGTAGACGCCGAGCGGCAGGTAGATCTGCCAGCGGGGCACCTCGTCCCAGGCGGGGCGCTTCTTCGCCGACCGCGGCGGGCCGGGGGTGGCGGGCACGGGGGCGAGGGCGGGGGCGGCCTTGGTGGCCTCCTTGGTGATCACTTGGTCTCGCCTCCGAACTTGCTCAGCCGCAGATAGACGATCGAGCAGAAGAGCAGGATCACGAACGCGACCGTGGTCAGGGCCGACGCGTAGCCGAAGTCGTGGGCGTCGACGCTGGTGTGGGCGACGTACAGCGGCAGGGTCGTGGTCTCGCCCGCGGGCCCGCCGCCGGTCAGGGTGTAGAGCAGGTCGACGTTGTTGAACTCCCACACCGCGCGCAGCAGCGTGGACAGGATGATGGCGTCCTTCAGATGGGGCAGGGTGATGTGCCAGAACTGCTTGAACCGGCTGGCCCCGTCGACCTCGGCGGCCTCGTACAGGTCCTTCGACACGGACTGGAGGTCGGCGAGGATGAGGATCGCGAAGAACGGCACGCCGCGCCACAGGTCGGCGATGACCGCCGCCGAGAACACGGTGGAGGTGTCGGAGAGCAGGCTGGTCCCGTAGGAGCCGATGCCCAGGTCGGCGAGGTAGCGGGTGATGCCGGTCTGGGAGTTGTAGAGCAGCACCCAGATCGCGGAGGTCAGCACGCCGGAGACGGCCCACGGGGAGAAGACCAGGGCCCGGCCCAGCCCGCGGCCGACGAAGGTCTGGTTGACGATCAGGGCCAGGGCGAGCCCGAACAGCAGTTGCAGTCCGACCTCGACGAAGACCCACTTGGCGCTGAAGACCAGCGTGTCCCAGAACAGCGGGTCGTCGGTGAAGATGCGGGTGAAGTTGTCGAAGCCGGCGAACCCGTTCCGCCAGGGCTTGGTGGGGTTGTAGTTCTGCAGGCTGTAGTAGAAGACGCTGATGACCGGGTAGGCGATGAAGCCCAGCATCAGCAGGCCCGCCGGGGCGATGAGCAGGTACGGGAGCCTGCGCGGGGTGGCGGAGGCACGGCGCGGCCGGGGTGGCGGGGGCGGCTTCGCCACGGCTGCGGCTGGGGCCATGACTGTTCTCCGTTCTCGTACGTCGTGTCTCGTACGTCGTGCGTTCTCGGTGCGGCTCGTACGGGGTGAAGCGCTTTCTACGTATGCGTGGCGGGACTCCGGCGCAGGGGCCGGGGGCGGGTCAGCCCGCGTAGGGGTCCGGCACCGTGCCCGGGCGGGCGAGGAACTCGAAGTCGCAGCCGGTGTCGGCCTGGGTGATCTGGTCGAAGTAGAGCGCTCCGTAGCCGCGTTCGTACGGCACGGGCGGCGGCGCCCAGTCGGCGCGGCGGCGCTCCAGCTCGGCGTCGTCCACGTGCAGGTGGAGGGTGCGCGCGGCGACGTCCAGGGTGATGAGGTCTCCGGTGCGGACCAGTGCCAGCGGTCCGCCGACGTACGCCTCGGGTGCCACGTGCAGCACGCAGGTGCCGTAACTGGTGCCGCTCATGCGGGCGTCGGAGATCCGCACCATGTCCCGCACGCCCTGCTTGAGCAGGTGGTCGGGGAGGGGCAGCATGCCGTACTCGGGCATGCCCGGGCCGCCCTTGGGGCCGGCGTTCCGCAGGACCAGCACGCTGTCGGCGGTGATGCCCAGCGACGGGTCGTTGATGGTCCGCTGCATCGTCCGGTAGTCGTCGAAGACGACCGCGGGGCCGGTGTGCTTGAGCAGGTGCGGTTCGGCGGCGATGTGCTTGATGACCGCGCCGTCCGGGCACAGGTTGCCGCGCAGGACGGCGAGCCCTCCCTCGGCGGCGACCGGGTTGTCGCGGGGCCGGATGACGTCGTCGTCGTGGACCCGGGCGCCGGCGATCTGCTCGCGCAGGGTGTCGTGGCAGACGGTGGGCCGGTCCAGGTGGAGCAGGTCGGGGATGCGGGAGAGGAAGCCGGGCAGCCCGCCGGCGAAGTGGAAGTCCTCCATCAGGTACGTCTGTCCGCCGGGCCGCACGTTGGCCAGCACCGGCACCGTGCGGGCGATGCGGTCGAAGTCGTCGAGGGTGAGGGTCACGCCCGCGCGGCCCGCCATGGCGATCAGGTGGATGACCGCGTTGGTGGAGCCGCCCAGGCCCAGGACCGTGGTGACCGCGTCCTCGAAGGCCTCGGCGGTGAGGATGTGGCCGAGCCTGCGGTCCTTGCGGATCAGGTCGACGATCGTCAGGCCCGCCTTCGCGGCCATCCGGTCGTGCCCGGAGTCGACCGCCGGGATGCTGGAGGCGCCCGGCACCGTGACGCCGAGGGCCTCGGCGGCGGCGGTCAGGGTGGAGGCGGTGCCCATCGTCATGCAGTGGCCGGGCGAGCGGGCCAGGCCGCTCTCCAGCTCCTGCATCTCGCAGTCGCCGATGAGGCCGGCCCGTTTGTCGTCCCAGTACTTCCACATGTCGGTGCCGGAGCCGAGGGTCTCGCCGCGCCAGTGGCCGGGGAGCATGGGGCCGGCGGGCACGAAGACGGTGGGCAGGTCGGCGGAGGCGGCGCCCATCAGCAGGGCGGGCGTGGACTTGTCGCAGCCGCCCAGCAGGACGGCGCCGTCGACCGGGTAGGAGCGCAGCAGCTCCTCGGTCTCCATGGCCAGCATGTTGCGGTAGAGCATGGGGGTCGGCTTCTGGAAGGTCTCGCTGAGCGTGGAGACCGGGAACTCCAGCGGGAAGCCGCCCGCCTGCCACACGCCCCGCTTGACGGCCTGGGCGCGGTCGCGGAGGTGGACGTGGCAGGGGTTGATGTCGGACCAGGTGTTGAGGATCGCGACGACCGGCTTGCCGAGGTGCTCCTCGGGCAGGTAGCCGAGCTGGCGGGTGCGGGCGCGGTGGCTGAAGGAGCGCAGTCCGTCCGTGCCGTACCACTGGTGGCTGCGCAGCTGCTCGGGTGACTTCATATCGACCACCCGGCGGCGATGGCGGCGACCTCGGTCCGCGCGTCCTCGGGCAGCGGCTTGCTCGGCGGGCGCACGTCCCGGCGGCACAGGCCGAGCGCGGCCAGCGCC
Source organism: Streptomyces hamibioticus (assembly GCF_047946815.1). NCBI lineage: Bacteria > Bacillati > Actinomycetota > Actinomycetes > Kitasatosporales > Streptomycetaceae > Streptomyces > Streptomyces hamibioticus. The sequence goes on along the minus strand of NZ_JBKKQY010000001.1, from coordinate 5,839,371 downwards.
TCCTTGACGACGGTGACGTTGTTCGCGGAGCCGTCCTCGGCGCGCAGTTCCTCGAAGCGGCGGATCTGCTCCCAGACCTTCATGGCGGCCGGGTAGTCGCCGGCCCGGAGGGCCTCGATCATGTTCCGCGAGACGGCCGGGGCGACGTTCACCAGCCCGGAGGTGAAGCCGGTGGCGCCGGCGGAGAAGTACGAGGGGGCGTACGGCTCGGCGAGTCCGGCGACCCAGACGAAGCGGTCCAGTCCGGCGTCGCGGGCGAAGGCGGCGAACCGCGCGGCGTCCGGGACGGCGTACTTCACACCGATGACGTTGGGGCAGGCGTCGGCGAGTTCGGCGAGGCGGGCGCCGGTGAGCCGGGGGTTGCGGACGTAGGGGACCACGCCCAGCCCGGGGACGGCCTCGGCGATTGCGCGGTGGTAGTCGACCCAGCCGCCCTGGGAGACGTACGGGTGGACGGGCTGGTGGACCATCACCATCTGGGCGCCCTGCTCGCGGGCGTGCCGCGCGGAGGCGACGGCCGTCGGCACGTCGTGGCCGACGCCGACCAGGACGGCCGCCCGGTCGCCGGCCTCCTCGGCCGTCAGCTCGGTGACGAGGCGGCGCTCGGCCGGGGTGAGGGCGTAGAACTCGCCGGTGTTGCCGTTCGGGGTGAGGGTGGTGATGCCCCCGTCGAGCAGGCGGCGCAGCAGGGCCCGGTAGGTGCCGGGGTCGACGGAGCCGTCCTCGGCGAACGGGGTCACCGGGATCGCCACCACGTCGGCCAGGGCCGCCCGCTGGGACTCGAACGTCGTTGTCATGCCGGACCGTCCTCTTCCTGGGCTTCCCCGACCACGGTGTCCGCTTCGGGGAAGGCCCGTTCGACGAACGACGCGATGTGCGCGTAGAGGGCGCGCGCGGCGCCGTCCGCGTCGCCGGCGAGGGCCAGCCGCAGGATCTCCTGGTGCTCGCGCGCCTCCCGCTCCCAGGAGGGGTCGGCGGCCCAGGCGACGGCGGAGACCAGGGCCGCCTGGTCGCGGACCTCGTCGAGCATCCGGCCGAGCAGCGGGTTGCCGCAGGGCACGTACAGGGCGCGGTGGAACTCGCGGTTGGCGAGGGAGCGTTCCGCGGTGTCGGTGGCCCGGTCGGCCCGGGTCAGCGCGTCACGGGCGGCGTCCAGGGCGGCGCCGCGCCGGACCGCGCGCCGCAGCGCCTCCGGCTCCAGGAGCAGCCGCACGTCGTAGACCTCGCGCGCCATGTCCGCGTCCACCATGCGCACCGTGGCGCCCTTGTACTGGCTCATCACGACCAGCCCGGTGCCGGCCAGGGTCTTGAGCGCCTCGCGCACCGGGGTCTTGGACACCCCGAACCGTGCGGCCAGCTCGGTCTCGACCAGGGCCTGTCCCGGCGTCAACTGCCCGGTGAGGATGCGGCGTTTGATCTCCTCCAGCACGTACTGCGTGCGGGAGGGGATCGGCGTGGGCACAGAGGTCATGCGCGCCTCTCGGATATCGCGTATCGCGTCTCATATATGACGTACGGAGTACGACGCGATGAACGTAGGAGCGGCGCGACGGTTCGTCAATGGTTCTGGCAAAGGAAGTTGAAAGGGCTTTCTCCCGCGGGGCTCCCGGCGGCCCCGTGTCACCGGGTCCAGCGGGGGTCCCGTCCGCTCAGCCCCACCGCGCGGTCCAGCAGGGGCGCGTCGTCGGGGACGGGGACGACGGGCCCGAACATGCCGCCGTCCCGCTCCGGTTCCGCGGCCGACGCGAGGAGGAGTCCGTACGCGGCCTGGAGTGCGGCCGGGTCCGGGGTGTGGTCCTGGCCGGTCGCGCGGGCCAGGTCCCAGCCGTGGATCACCAGTTCGTCGGCCGCGACGGCACCGGCGACCTCGCCGGGCAGGTCCACGCCGCCGGCCCGGGTCATGCCGGTCCAGGCGGCCGGGTCCCGCCATGCCTCGGCCAGCTCGTCGAGCACCTTCGGCAGCTCTTCGCGCCAGCCGGGCCCGATGTCGGGCACGGCCGCCTCGGGGCTGGTGTCGGTGGTGACGCCCAGGTCCTTGCGTCCGGCGTCGCGGAAGGCGGCGGCCAGGTGGACCAGGTGACCGAGCAGGTTGCGCACCGTCATCCCGGGGCAGGGCGTGGGGTCGGTGAGCCGGGCGTCGGGGACGCCGTCCGCGAGGCGGGCGACGGCACGCGCCTGCGGGCCGAGGTCGAGGGTGTCGAAGGGCTGGTCGGTCGTCATTGCTGCTCCTCGCCGGGCGGGTCGGTCTGCCGGGATGCTCCCAGGGGCCTCAGGTGCTCTCCTGAGGCGCTCTCGCGGGACGCGCTTCTGGGGCTCTCCTGGGACTCTCGGGTGGTCTCCTGGGGTGCTCTCCTGGGAGGTAGACCGACCGCGCCCGGAGAAGTCATCGGTCGCGCGGCGGGTTTCTCGGGCACCTGCCCGATCCCGGGGCACCCTCCTCAGGGCAACGCTGACCAGGTATGACGACGACACGAACGACGACCTGGACGGTGGCCCGTGTGCTGCGCGACCGCACCGCGGGCCTGTGTCTCACCGGGGTGCTGGTCTCCGGTTTCGGCACGTCGGCGCTGTGGCTGGCGTCCGGCATGCGGGCGAAGGATCTCACCGGCTCGGACGGACTGGCCGCGCTGTGCACGCTCGCCCTGTGGGCGCCGGCCCTGGCCGGACCGGCGCTGGGCACGCTCGCCGACCGGGTCCGCCGCAAGCCTCTGCTGATCGGCCTGAACCTGCTGCCGGCCGGCCTCGTGCTCGCCCTCCTCGCCGTCGACTCGGCGGGCCGCCTCTGGCTGCTGTTCGCGGTGCTGTTCGGGTACGGCGCCGCGGGCGTCGTCCACGACGCGGCCGAGTCGGCGCTCGTCGCCACGGCCGTCGACAAGCGGCGGCTCGGTGACTTCAACGGGCTGCGCACGACCGCCAACGAGGGCATGAAGCTGCTGGCGCCGCTCGCCGGAGCGGGCGTGTACGCGGCGTACGGCGGCGCGGGTGTGGCATTGCTCGACGCGGCCACGTTCGTGCTGGCCACGGGCGTGTACGCGGCGCTACGGGTCCGCGAGGCCCGGCCGCAGCGGCCCGCGGCGCACTGGCGGACGCGGACGGCCGAGGGCGCCCGGTACCTGTGGGGCCACCCCCGGCTGCGCCCGCTGGTCCTCGCGGGCGGCGCCACGATGCTCTGCGCGGGCGTCCACGGCGCCACCGCCTACGCCGTCGTCGACGCCCTCGGCCGCTCCCCCGCCTACGCCGGTGTGCTGTACGCCGTCCAGGGCGCCGGGTCGGTGGCGGCCGGCCTGCTGGCCGGGCCGGGACTGCGGCGGCTGGGCGGGCGGCGGTTCGCGGCGTGCGGGATCGCGCTGCTGTCCGTGGCGGTGGCGGTGCGGGCGGTGCCGTCGGAGGCGGTGGCGCTGGCGGCCGGCGCGGCGATCGGCGCGGGGCTGCCCGCGGTGTTGATCGCCACGCCGACCGCCGTGCAGCACCACACGCCGGAGCCGCTGCTGGGCCGGGTCACGGCCACCGCCAACACGCTGGTGTTCGCGCCGAACGTGCTCGGCCTGGCCGCCGGTGCGGCGCTGGTGGAGACGGTCGCCCTGCCGCTGCTGCTGCCCGCCACCGGCCTGGCCCTGCTGGTGACGGCCGCGGTGACGGCGGCGGGGTCGTCGGCTCAGCCCCCGGCCAGCGCCGACCGCACCGCCGCCAGGTCGCCGTCCGACGCCAGCCCGGCGTGATACAGCCGCAGTTCGGTCGCCCCGAGCGCACGCGCGTGTGCCGCGTCGGCGGCGAGGGTGCCGGGGCTGCCGCCCATCCCGGAGACGATGGTGAGGTTGGCGGCGAGCACGGCCCCCTCGCGGCCCTGCTCGGCGAACGGTGCCAGCAGGCCCGCGCCACCGGTGCAGGGCACGACGACCCCGTCCGCGACGGACAGGATGTGCGCCGGGTCGACACCGGCGTTGGCGCCGCAGTGGTACGACACCGGGTCGGCGTGCAGCAGCACCTGGAAACCGTCGGGCGCGGCGGCGCGGACCGCGGCGACGGCCGCCTCCTGGAGCGTGCGGGCGGTGTCGTCCCGCCACGCGCGCGTGGCGCCCGCCCGCGTCCGGCCGAGGAGCTTCTCCACCCCGGCCCAGCCCCCGTCGGACGGCGCCCCGCGCCACACCGGCTCCAGTGCCTCCCGTACGGCGGCGGCCAGTTCGCCGGGGTCCAGGCCCCGCTCGCCGTACCCCGCGCGGCAGTCCGGGCAGAAGCACAGCGACATCAGGTACTGCCCGGCGTCGCCGAGTCCGACGCCGCCGGTCTTGTCATGGGCGTGCAGGTGGGCGAGCCCGTACCAGCCGAGGGACTCCAGTTCGGTGCCGCGCGCCCCGGGCCGCACCGCCGCCTCGGCGGCCAGGTCCACCAGGTACGCGCGCGTGGCGGGCTGCGCGATGCAGGGCGCCCAGGGGTAGCGGTCGCCGTAGGCGTTGACGACCGAGGTGTGCGGGTGGTCGGCGCCCAGGCGGGAGTTGTGCGCGAGCACCACCCAGGTGTGCACCTCGAGGCCGGCGTCCGCGAGCGCGGCGGCGGCCTGCGCGTAGGCGTCGCCGGGCGCCCAGTCGCCTGCCGGGTACGGGCGCAGCTCCCGTTCCGCCCAGCGGGGGCCGGGCGGGTAGAGGACGGCCGCGTACTCGGCGGTGACGACGCGGTGGCGCGGGTGGCGGGGGGTGAGCGCGCGGGTGGAGTGGTAGGCGGCGGCGAGTGTCGCCTGCCGGACGCCGGTCGCGGCGATGGACTGCGCCGCCTCCGGGTCCCCGTTGACGTCCCAGGGGTAGACGAACGCCGAGGCCTTCACGCGCCCTCCCCGGTCAGCGCGTGGCCGCGCTCGATGATCTGCGCGAGCTGCTTGACGTGCTCCTCGGCGGGCTCGTGCAGCGGGGGACGCACCTCTCCCACGTCGAGACCGCGCAGCCGCACCCCGGCCTTGACCAGGGAGACGGCGTAGCCGCGGCCCCGGGCGCGCAGTTCGGCCAGCGGCCGGAAGAAGCCGTCCAGCAGCCGCTGGACGGTGGCCTCGTCGCCGTCGCGCAGCGCCCGGTGGAAGGCGAGGGCGATGCCGGGGGCGAAGCAGAACACCGCGGACGAGTAGAGCGGGACGCCGAGGGCGCGGTAGGCGGGCTGCGTCTGCTCGGCGGTCGGCAGCCCGTTGAAGTACAGGAAGTCACCGGGGGCCTCGGTGCGCACCGCGCTGACGATCCGCTGCATGAGGCCGAGGTCGCCGAGCCCGTCCTTCAGGCCGGCGATCCCGTCCGTGCGGGCCAGTTCGACGACGGTGGCGGGGGTGAACACGGCGTTGTCGCGCTGGTAGACGATCACCGGCAGGGGCGTGGCCGCGGCCACCTCGCGGTAGTGCCGCAGCAGCCCCTGCTGGCCCGCGGCGACCAGGTACGGCGGCATGGCGAGCAGCCCGTCCGCCCCGGCCTCGGCGGCGAGGCGGGCGTAGCGGACGGCGAGCGCGGTGCCGTAGCCGGTGCCCGCGACCACGGGCACCCGGCCGGCCGTCTCCGCGACGGCCGCGCGCACGCAGTCCTGGAACTCCTCGGGCGTGAGCGCGTGGAACTCCCCGGTGCCGCAGCAGGCGAACACGGCGGCGGCTCCCGCGTCCACCCCCTGGCGCACATGGGCGCGGTAGACGTCGAGGTCGACCCCGCCGCCGGGGCCGTAGGCCGTGACGGGGAAGAAGAGCGGCCCGCTGGGGACGGTGAGCCGGGCGGCGAGCGGGGCTGGCGGGGCTGACGTCACGGACTCTCCCATTTCCATATTCATGACCTGCGTCCACATTTCTGAACAGCCTCACGCTAAGCCGCCCCGCCGCGGCCGGTCAAGCGCACCCGCGCGCGCCACACGTGCGGATCGACCGCTTCCGCGGGACACTTGACGGGTCACCCCGCCCCTCTTAGCGTGTCCACGCATATGAATGGCGTATGTGCACATGGACGTACGCGCACTCGGACGTACGCCTGGGCGCACGCGCCACCCGGACGTACGGCCGGCGAGTCAAGGAGACCCGAGGATGCCCGCACCCCGCACCGTTCTGCTCACCGGCGCCGCCGGCGGCCTCGGCAGCCTGATGCGGAACCTGCTTCCCGCCTTCGGCTACCACCTGCGCCTGCTCGACCTGCGCCCGATCGAGGGCGAACCGGACGCGATCACCGCGGACCTCGCCGACCGGGCCGCCGTGCGCGAGGCGGTCCGGGGTGTCGACGCGATCATCCACCTCGCGGGCATCTCCCTGGAAGCCCCCTTCGAGAAGATCCTCAAGGCGAACATCGAGGGCACCTACCACCTCTACGAGGCGGCCCGCGAGGAAGGCGTGCGCCGCATCGTCTTCGCCTCCTCCAACCACGCCGTCGGTTACACCCCCCGGCCCCAGGGGGACGACCCGCTCATCCCGGTGGACACCCCGCGCCGCCCCGACACCTTCTACGGCCTGTCCAAGTCCTTCGGCGAGGACCTCGCCCAGTTCTACTGGGACAAGCACCAGGTGGAGACCGTCTCCGTCCGCATCGGCTCCTGCTTCCCCGAGCCGACCAGCGTGCGCATGCTCTCGGTGTGGATGAGCCCGGCCGACGGCGCCCGGCTCCTCCACGCCGCCCTGACCGCCGAGAACGTCGGACACACCGTCGTCTACGGCTCCTCCGCCAACACCCGCCTGTGGTGGGACCTCGGCTCCGCGCGGGCGCTCGGCTACGAGCCGCAGGACGACTCCGAGCCGTACGCCGAGAAGCTCATCGCCGAACAGGGCGAGCTGGACCCGGACGACCCGGCGCACGCCTGCCTCGGCGGGCACTTCGTGACCGACCCGCCGATCTGGCCGTACTGACCGAAAGTCGTCCACGCGAAGAGGCGGACGGGCAGCGAACAGGCCCGTCCGCCACCCCGTTCGGGCACCGCCGGCGCCCGGACCCACGCCCCGCACCGCCGCGCCCCAGGTCCGCGCCGGTCACCCGCCGACCGGAACGGGCCCGAACGGGCAGCATCGACCCCGCAACAGACCTGGTCAGAGCCGCACCGCCGCTGTAGAACCTCCCCCATGGGCCACACCGGGCCCGAACGGGCACGCAGGCGGAAAGGCGGGTGCAGGCGATGGGACCGAGGACGGCGGAGGACCGTCGGCGGGAGATCGTGCGGCTCGCCCGCGCCACCGGCTCGGTCGACGTCACCGCGCTCGCGGCCGAACTGGGTGTGGCCAAGGAAACCGTACGACGCGATCTGCGCGCCCTGGAGGACCACGGCCTGGTCCGCCGCACCCACGGCGGCGCCTATCCCGTGGAGAGCGCCGGGTTCGAGACGACCCTCGCCTTCCGCGCCACCAGCCATGTGCCCGACAAGCGCCGGATCGCCGCCGCGGCGGCCGACCTGCTCGGCGACGCCGAGACGGTCTTCGTCGACGAGGGCTTCACCCCCCAGCTCATCGCCGAGGCACTCCCCCGGGACCGGCAGCTGACCGTGGTCACCGCGTCCCTGCCGGTCGCGGGCGCGCTCGCCGAGTCCGGTGACGCCTCCGTGCTCCTGCTCGGCGGACGGTCCGTTCGGGCACGCTCGCCACCGTCGACCACTGGACGACGAAGATGCTGGCCGGCTTCGTCGTCGACCTGGCGTACATCGGCGCCAACGGCATCTCCCGCGAGCACGGCCTGACCACGCCCGACCCGGCGGTCGGCGAGGTCAAGACCCAGGCGAGCACGTCCGCACCCAGGACGCGGCCCTGATCGAGCCCCTGTCCTGCGCGGTCCGGGGGTACGACGTCCTGCAGTCCCGTCTCGGCGCCCACGTCCTGATCTACGGCTCGGGGACGATGGGCCTGATGATGCTGGAACTGGCCAAGCGCACGGGCGCGGCGAGCGTGGACGTGGTCGACATCAACCCGGCCCGCCTGGAGACGGCACGCGCGCTCGGGGTCTCGTCGGCGGCGGCGAACGCCGACGAGCTGGACCGCCCCCAGGGCTGGGACGTGGTGATCGACGCGACGGGCAACGCGGCGGCGATCCAGGACGGTCCGGACCAGGTCGCCCGGGCCGGCACCTTCCTCCAGTTCGGGGTGGCCGACTACGCGACCGCGTGACCATCGATCCCTACCGCATCTACAACCAGGAGATCACGATCACGGGTTCGATGGCGGTCCTGCACAGCTACGAGCGCGCGGCGGAACTCTTCGCGAACGGCGTCCTGAACCCCGACGTCTTCATCAGCGACCGCATCCCCCTGGACCGCTACCCGCAGGCCCCGGAACAGTTCGCGGCAGGGGTGGGCCGCAAGATCGTGGTGGTCCCGGAGTAGCCACGGCACGGGCCCTCGGCCCGTCCGGCGTTCGAGGACGAGGCCGTCCAGGCCGACAACGGGGTCCGGGGCGGAGCCCCGGGGACGGGCAGGGGCGGCGGGGGCGGAATCCCCCCTGACCCGCACCACCCGCACCGCCCCCACCCGCACGGAAACCCGAATGGCCGCCGGGTAAGGGAACGGTAAAACGCCCTCGCTCGTTCACGGGGCATGACAGCTATGACCCCCGGCTCGAACATCCCTCTCTCCGCCGCCCGCGTGACGGTGGACGTCACCGCCCCTGTGCGGCTAGACGTATCGGGCCTGCTGCTCACCGCCGACGGCAAGGTGCGCTCCGACGACGACTTCATCTTCTACAACCAGCCCGCCGGCCCGGGCGTGACCCACCGCTCCGGCGGCGGCACGGCCCCGGACGCGATCACGGTCGACACCGCCGCCGTCCCCCCGGGCATCGAGAAGATCGTCGTCACCGCCAGCCCGGACGCCGCCGGCCAGACCTTCCAGGGCATCGAACCCACCGCCACCATCCGCAACGCCGACGACAACAGCGTGCTGGCCGCCTTCACGCCCCCGCAGCTCGGCACCGAGACGGCCCTGGTGATCGTGGAGATCTACCTCCGCAACGGCGCCTGGAAGGCCCGGGCGGTGGGCCAGGGCTACGCCAACGGCCTGGCCGGCATCGCCACCGACTTCGGCGTCTCGGTGGAGGAGGAGCCAGCCACCCCGGCCCAGCCCGCCGCCCCGGCCCAGCAGGCGGCCCCGCCGCAGCCGGCCACCGCCCCGTCGCCGGCCCCGCCCGTCACCGCGGCGCCGCCCGCCGCCCCTCCGGTCGCCCCCGCCCCGGGCGCCGGAAAGATCAACCTGGACAAGGGCCGGGTCAGCCTCCAGAAGAACCAGACCGTCTCCCTCGTCAAGGGCGGCCGCCCGGTCCTGTCCTCGGTCCAGATGGGCCTCGGCTGGGAGCCGGCCTACCGCGGCAAGGACATCGACCTGGACGCCTCGGTCATCGCCTACGGCCCGCAGCGCAACCACATCGACAGCTGCTACTTCGGCAAGCTCCAGATCGTGGGCGGCGCCATCCGCCACTCCGGCGACAATCTCACCGGCGAGGGCGGCGGCGACGACGAGGTGATCACCGTCGACCTCGGCCGGCTCCCGCAGGAGGTCACCGGCCTGGTCTTCACGGTCAACTCCTTCTCGGGCCAGAAGTTCACCGAGGTCGCCAAGGCCTACTGCCGTCTCCTGGACGGAGCCACCGGCGAGGAACTGGTCCGCTTCGACCTCACCAGCGCCGAACCGCAGACGGGCGTGATGATGGCGAAGCTGATCCGTCAGTTCTCCGGCGAGTGGGAGATGACCGCGATGGGCGACTTCGTGAAGTCCCGCACCGTCCGCGGCATGGTGAAGCCGGCCGCCCAGGCCCTGTAGCCGCAAGCGCGGCGGACCCGCACCCCTCGGGGATGCGGGCCGCCGCGTTCAGACCGCCCAGGGCCAGTCCGCGTCCCGGGCCGACTCCAGCAGCGGAACCATGCGGAAGGCCGCGTCCGACAGGCCGCCGAAGGTGTGCCGGTTCGCCGTACCCGACGGACCGTGGCCCGCTCGGTACCCGGCCAGGTTCCAGGTGTAGACCGGCACGTCGGCCGGTACCTGCTCGGTCGGGTCGCCGTGGCGGCTGTACGCGTACTGCTCGTCGGTGACGATCAGCACCCGGTCGTGCTTCCGGTAGTGGCGCCGCACCGCCTCGGTGGTGTCGGTGCCGCCCAGGTCGCCGAAGCGCTCCAGGACCCTCAGCACCGACTCGCCCCGGCGGAACGGCACCCGGTTGCTCGACGTCCCGAACTCCACGAGGTCCGCCTTCGCCGCCCGCAGCGCCAGCGCCGTGCCGAAGACCGCCGCCGCGTCGGCCCGGTTCAGCTCCGAGCGGTCCGACAGGCGCGAGTAGAACATCGAGCCCGAGCGGTCCACCAGGACCAGCGTCCGGCCGGGCAGCGCGGGCACGTTGGCCAGCGAGTGGCCGAGCGCCTGCTCCAGCGGGTACGACCAGCGCAGCGACGGCGCGTGCCGGTACGCGGCCAGGTACCGGAACGGGAACTGCCGCGAGCGCGCCACCTGCGCCGGGTCGCTGATCCTCGCCGCCACCTGCGCCGCGACCTCGTCGCGGACCCCGGCCTCGTCGAAGTTCCTCAGGTTGCGCACCAGCGCCATCGTCCCCATGGACGGGATCACCGCCTCCCAGGCCGCCCGGTCCATCGGACCCTGGAGCCAGCCCGCCAGCATCTCCCAGGTGATCCCGGCCGCCGCGAGCCGCTCGGCGCCGTCGGGTGCCGTGACGACCGCCCGGCGCTCCCCGACGGGCAGCGCCATCAGCTCGCGGTGCGCGGTCAGGACGCGGTTCGACGCGGGCGGCACCGCCGTGTCCGGGTGGTGCCGGCGGTCGAGGGCGTACTGGAACAGCTCGCCCTGCCACGGCTTGTCCGGGTCCGGCGACGCGTGCACCAGGTTGAGGATGTCACCGAAGCGGTAGCCCTTGGACGCGGTGTCGTACTTCAGCAGCGACTTGGCGTGGTAGAGCCGCCGTACGGCGTCGGCGACGCCCCGCTTGACCGGCTTGGGCACGGCGCGTCCGTACGTCGCGGTCCAGTGGGCCAGCAGTTCGCCGGGCTCGTCGGGCCGCTGCAGGACGGAGGCGACGACCTGCCGGTTGGCGGGACCGTCGGTGGCGCCGGCGTCCAGGCGGGCCTTGACGTACTCGGCGGCGCCCACGATCGAGGCGGTGCGCAGATTGCCCTCGCCGCGCAGCCAGCCCAGCAGACCGGCCGTCCAGGACGGGTCGGCGACCGCCAGCTCGCGCACCAGCCGCGCGAAGCGGTCGTCGCGGTGGGCGCCGGTCTCGTAGAAGGTCTCCTGCGTCACGAAGTTCCCGACGGCGAGCAGGAACAGCTCGGAGCGCTCGTCCCGCTCACGGCCCCGGCCTCCCTCGTAGGTGCGCAGCATCCGCCCCGTCGATGTCACGCGGGAAGCGGGCTGCGCCTTCGCGGCCTTGGTGTTGAAACGCGCCATGGTGAATTCCCCCGAATTCCTTTCGGAGGGAGGCACAGCAGAAGGAAGGTGCCCGAGGACGGAGTCGGCGGCGGAGAAAAGCCGGACGCGTCTTCCGCTTCCGCCACACCGGCCCCGGGGCCGGTGACGGGATTCGAACCCGCACCCCTGTGAAGGATCCGGTCCTGAAGTATCCGCTGCCTGCGCACCGGGCACCCACCAAATGCTGCGCCTCCCGAGATCAAGTCGGCGGCGGCCTGGATTCTTTGGCAGAGAAGGAGCCGCAGCCTGCGCACCGGGAGGTGCATGGAATTGTGGTGTCCAGAGATCGAGGCCGGCGGAACCGACGTGGTGCTCTGACCCCTGAGCTACACCGGCGCGTCGTGCCGGTGGCGGGACTCGAACCCGCGACCGCCCCATTATCAGTGGAAGTAGGTCCTGCCTTCGCACCTGGACGTGCATCACTCTAAAAGGGCGGCCCCGGGACGGGCGAGCGAATTAATTCGCCGTCAGCTTCTGCGCGGCTACCGGCGCTTCTGCCGCTTCCACGGCCCGGTGATGGCGAGCATGATGCCCGGTTCCTGGATGTTGGCGTACAGGGTGCGGCCGTCGGGCGAGAAGGTGACGCCGGTGAACTCGCTGTACTCCGGCTCCTCCTCGGTGCCGATGTTCAGCTCGTTGCGGGCGATGGGGTAGGTGCGGCCGCTGTCGGTGGCGCCGAACAGGTGCTGGACGCCGTCCCCGTCCTCGGCGACGACCAGGCCGCCGTACGGAGAGACGGTGATGTTGTCCGGGCCGTCGAAGTGCCCGTCCTCGGCCGGGTCTGGGTTGGCGCCGAGGAGGACCTTCAGGGTGAGGGTGCGGCGCCTGGGGTCGTAGAACCAGACCTGGCCGTCCTGCGGCCGGCCGGGGCTGTCCTCCTCGCGGGCGTAGGAGGAGACGATGTAGGCGCCGCCGTCGCCCCACCACATGCCCTCCAGCTTGCGGGCCCGGGTGACCTCGCCAGGGCCGAACTGCTCGCGGACCGCGACCGTGCGGGCGTCCCGGTCGGGCACGTCGATCCAGTCGACGCCGTACACGGTGCCGGTCCTCGTGGCCCGGGAGAGGTCGTCGACGTACCGGCCGCCGGAGTCGAAGCACCGGGGTGCCTGGAGGACGCCGGCGTCGTCGGCGAGGGCGCGCAGCCTGCGGTGGCCGTAGGCGAAGCCCCGCGGCGGGGTCCAGCGGTAGAACAGGCCGTTGGGCTCGTCGGCGTCCTCGGTGAGGTAGGCGTGGCCGCGCCCGGGGTCGATGACGACGGCCTCGTGCTCGAAGCGGCCGAAGAACTTCAGCGGCTTCGGGTCGCGGTTGGCGCGGCGGTCGGCGGGGTCGACCTCGAAGACGTAGCCGTGGTCCTTGGTCATGCCGTTCTCGCCGGCCCGGTCGGCGTTCTCCTCGCAGGTCAGCCAGGTGCCCCACGGGGTGGAGCCGCCCGCGCAGTTGTTGGCGGTGCCGGCGATGCCGACCCATTCGGCGACGTGGCCGTCGGGGCGCACCTCGACGACGGTGCAGCCGCCGGGGGCGGCGGGGTCGTAGACGAGGCCCTCGGCGAGCGGGACGGGGTGCTCGTGGCCGGAGCGGGGGCCGTCCATCTCGTGGTTGTTGACCAGGAGGGTGGTGCCGCGCGGACCGTCGAAGGCGGCGGTGCCGTCGTGCTCCGCGGGGGTGAACTCGCCGGACTCCAGCCTGGTCCTGCCGCAGTGGGTGAGGATGCGGTACGAGAACCCGGCGGGCAGGGCGAGGATGCCGTCCGGGTCGGGCAGCAGCGGCCCGTAGCCGACCCCGTGATCATGGCCGTGCCCGCGGCCGTGCCCGTGGTCCTCCCCCACGCTCTCGGTGTCCGTGGAGGCCAGCGCCTGGGGAGCGGAGGCGAGGGCGCCGACGCTGCCCGCCAGTGCGACACCGGCGCCGGAGAGCGCGGTTCGTCCGGCGAAGTCCCTGCGGGTGAGCGACATGGTTTCTCCTGTGACGGTGGGCGGGCCGTGGAGGGTGGCGGACCTCGGTCGGCGACACCGTCCCGCCCCGCGCTGAACACCGGTTGAACGCCGGTCGACGCCCCCGGGCCCGCTTCCGTGAATCCGGCCCGCCCCCCGGACACACCCGGCCGCCCACGCCACGAGCCCGCTGAGCCGTCCGCCCCGCGGGCCGGCTCGCCGAGCGGATCGGCTCGCCGAGCACCCGCCCACGCGCCCGCCCACCCACGCGTACGATCCGGGCCGCGTGCGGACGCATACCGCCCGCGGCCCGCCGACGCACACCCGTAGCCGACCAGGCGCCGGCGCCTACGGAACCGCCGCGTGCCGGCGCCCGCGGCCCTGGTCGCTCAACCCCCCTGCTGGGACCGGGCCTTGAAGGCCGCCTTGCGGGCCTCCTTGGCGATCTTCTTGTCCGGGTGCAGCCGGCCCATCGCCTCCAGGACGTCCGCGGTGGCCGGGTGGTCGACGCGCCACGCGGTGTCGAAGAAGCCGCTGTGCTGCCGGGCGAGGCCCTCGACCAGGGCGCGCAGTTCCTCGGAGTTGCCCTCGGCGGCGAGCTGCGCGGCCACCGTGTCGATGGTCAGCCAGAAGATCATGGCCTCCGGCGGGGCGGGCACGTCCCGGGCGCCGTGCTCGGTGAGCCAGACCCGGGCCAGCCCGCCCAGTTCGGAGTCGTCGAGGACTTCGCGCAGCGCGGGCTCGGCGTCGGCACCGACCAGGGAGAGCGCCTGCTGGCAGCGCAGCCGGCGCAGCGGCGCCCCGGCGTCCGAGCCGCGCGCCGCCGCCAGCAGGTCCCGGGCGGCGGCGAGGGGCTCGCGGCCGGCCAGCCACTGCTCGGTCTCGGCGTGGGCCGCCGCCGACGGGTAGGCGGCCGTGCCGTCGAGCAGCGCGTCGGCGTCCTTGTCGACGAGGTCGCCGACCGCGGGTGCCGTGAACCCGGCCTCCTGGAGGCGGGCCCGCAGCCCGTACAGGCCGAGCGGGGTCAGCCGCACCATGCCGTAGCGGGAGACGTCGGTGTCGTCGACGGGCGCCGCGGGCTCCTCGTCGGCGTCGGCCATCAGGGCCTCGTCGACCGGCTGGTAGGCGACGAGGCCGATCGGCTCCAGCAGCCGGAACTGGTCGTCCAGCCGCATCATCGCGTCGGACACCTGCTCCAGCACGTCGTTGGTGGGCTCGCCCATGTCGCTGGGCACGAGCACGGAGGCGGCCAGCGCCGGCAGCGGCACCGCGGTGTCCTCGGGGCCGTCCTCGCCGACGGTGAGCAGGTACAGGTTGCCGAGCACTCCGTCGAGGAACTCCGCCTCGGCCTCCGGGTCCCAGTCGAGGGAGGACAGGTCCAGCTCGCCGTCGCCCTCGGCGATCGCGTCGACCAGGCCGCCGAGGTCGGGCACGCTCGCGTCGGAGACCACCGTGTCCAGGGCGGCGAGCCACACGCCCAGCACCTCCTGCGGGGAGCCGCCGGTGAGCAGGGCGAGGTCCTCGCCGGCCGTGACGGTCCCCTCCTCCTCGTCCACGATCTCGACGAGCCCGGTGTCCACCGCGACCCGCCAGGCCTCGCTCGCGTACGCCGCGGCGTCCTCGCCGGTGAGTCCGAGCACCTCGGCCGCCGCGGGAAGCTGCTCCTCCACGAGCCCGCCCCCGGCGTCGACGCGGGTGTCCGGCCCGGCCCAGCGGGCGAGCCGGGCGGCGCGGGACAGCAGCGGGGTGGACAGGGCGTCCCGGGCCAGCTCCGCTTCGGGGTGCAGCCGCACCGGCGGCAGGGTGGAGCTGTCTGACATCGGCTGTTTCTCCTCGCGCACGCCTTGACCGCCGTACGGCCATCCGGACGCCGTACGGCTTCAGCCGCTCAGCCTAGACGGGTTTCCACCCATGCCGCCCGGTTCATCTCCCCGTCAGCCGTCGTACATGGCCGAAACCTTGACAACAGGCGTGGCCACACAGGAGATTGACGCGCGTAGAAAGCGGGGGGACAAGTGTTCACTCAGGTTCCCGACGGCACGACCGCCCCTCGCGCCCCACGCACCAGGACGTCTCATCCGCGTCCCGCCCTCGTCCCGGCGCTCCGTCACGTCCCCGGAGGGATCCCCTTGCCGACCAAGCCGTCCGCGCGCCTCGCCGCGCTCACCGTCGCCGCCGTCTGTTCCGCGTCCACGATCGCCGTCACCTCCCCCGCGCACGCCGCCGACGCCGTGCGCATCCATGACATCCAGGGCACCACCCGGATCTCCCCGTACGCCGGGAAGCAGGTCACGGACGTGGCCGGAATCGTCACCGGCGTGCGCACCTACGGCTCCTCCAGGGGCTTCTGGATCCAGGACCCGGCCCCGGACGCCGACCCGGCGACCAGCGAGGGCGTCTTCGTCTACACCGGCTCCACGCCGAAGGTCGCCACCGGCGACGCGGTCACCGTCTCCGGCACGGTGACGGAGTACGTCCCCGGCGGCACCTCGTCCGGGAACCAGTCGCTGACCGAGATCACCCGCCCGACGGCGACGGTCGTCTCCAGCGGCAACCCGGTCCCGGCGGCCACGGCGATCCGCGCCCGGTCGGTGCCGCGCGCCTACGCCCCCGCCGGGGACGAGTCCGCGAACGGCTCCGTCAACCACCTGCCGTTGCGCCCGCGCACGTACGCCCTGGACTACTACGAGTCGCTGGAGGGCATGAACGTCGAGGTCGCCGACGCCCGCGTGGTCGGCGCCACCGACCCGTACACCGAGCTGTGGGTGACGGTGAAGCCGTGGGAGCACCGCAACCGCCGCGGCGGCACCGTCTACGGCTCCTACGACTCCCAGAACACCGGCCGGATCCAGATCCAGACGCTGGGCAGGGCGGCCGACTTCCCCGACGCGCACGTGGGCGACACCCTCGCCGGGACCACCGCCGGCCCGCTGGACTTCAGCCAGTACGGCGGCTACACACTGGTCGCGAACGAGCTCGGCACCCTGCGCGAGGGCGGCCTGGAGCGGGAGACGACGCGCGAGCAGCGGCACGGCGAGCTGGCGGTGGCGACGTACAACGTCGAGAACCTCGACCCGTCCGACGGGACCTTCGCCGCGCACGCCGCCGCGATCGTGCACAACCTCGCCTCGCCCGACATCGTGTCGCTGGAGGAGATCCAGGACAACAGCGGCGCGAAGGACGACGGCACGGTGGCCGCGGACCGGACGATGGCCGAGCTGATCGACGCGATCGTGGCGGCCGGCGGCCCGCGCTACGAGTGGCGCGGCGTCGACCCGGTGGACAAGGCCGACGGCGGCCAGCCCGGCGGCAACATCCGCCAGGTGTTCCTGTTCAATCCGGACCGGGTCTCCTTCACCGACCGCCCGGGCGGCGACGCGACGACGGCCACCGGGGTGACGGAGGTGCGCGGCAAGGCGGCGCTGACGGCCTCTCCGGGCCGTGTCGACCCCGCCGACCCTGCCTGGGAGAACAGCCGCAAGCCGCTGGCCGGCGAGTTCGTCTTCCGGGGCCGGACGGTCTTCCTGATCGCCAACCACTTCGCCTCCAAGGGCGGCGACCAGTCCCTGACCTCCCAGTACCAGCCGCCGACGCGCGGTTCGGAGACGCAGCGCCACCTCCAGGCGAAGTCCGTGAACGCCTTCGTCAAGGAGATACTCGGCGTTCAGAAGAACGCGGACGTCATCGCCCTCGGCGACATCAACGACTTCGAGTTCTCCGGGACGACCCGCCTGCTGGAGGACGGCGGCGCGCTGTGGTCGGCCGTCAAGTCCCTGCCGCCGAGCGAACGTTATTCGTACGTCTACCAGGGCAACAGCCAGGTTCTCGACCAGATCCTGATCAGCCCGTCGATCCGCCGCGGCGGGAACTTCTCCTACGACAGCGTGCACGTCAACGCGGAGTTCCACGACCAGATCAGCGACCACGACCCGCAGGTGCTGCGGTTCCGTCCGTAGCGGTCGCCTCCGTGGGGGCGGGTGCGTCCCGTGAGCAGCGGGTTCAGTCGGGCACCAGGCCGAGGGCGTGGTCGTACCGGCCGACGGTGCTGCCCGTCAGGCCCGGGAACGTCCGGACCCGCTCCCACGATGCGGTCGACGGCGCGGCCAGCGACCGCTCGTGGGCGTCGGCGTCCACCCACTCCGCGTAGTTGAGGACGTGGCTGCCGTCGGTGCTCAGGTGGAAGTGGGCGGCGATCAGGCCGGAGTGGTTCTCCCGGTCGTCGGCGAGTGCCTTGAGGACGGCGTCGATCCAGTCGGAGCGCCGCCCGGCCGCCTCCGGTGCGAAGTCGATCCGCACGGTGACGACCACGCCCGCGGTCCGGTCGTCCCCGGCCGCGCGCTGGTGGCTGCGGTGGTGCCGGTACCGGCCGAGCCACAGCCGCTCGATGTCCGGCACGGCCGTGTCGATCTCGTCGTTGCGCTCCTGCCGGTGGGTCTTGAAGAAGGCCTCGTAGACCTGCTCGGTCTCCCACTGGGAGTGGTGCAGGAGCGTCCGGCCGTCGTGCCCGGCGTAGACGTGGTAGCTCTTCAGGCCGGCTGTCGGCCACGGGCGGTTCTCCCAGGTGCGGGCGATCGCCTCGACGGCCCGGCGCCGGCGTTCGGGGGTGCCCACGTTCCAGGTGCTGAAGAAGGGCGCCTCGACGTCCGGGCGGACGAGGTCGGGGTGTGCGTCGGTACGGCGGGTCATGCCGGCCTCCACGGGTCGGTGATCGTCGTGTGCGCGCACCACTCTCCGACCTCGACTTTGGTTGAGGTCAAGCCCGGTCAAAGCCTTTCCGGCGCCGTGTTCCGGCGGCCGGTTCCCGGGCACCGCGAAGGGCCCCGGCGTTCCGGGGCCCCTTGCGCGGGCGGGATCGGCTCAGTGGTGGCCGTGGCGCCGCCGCCACAGCACACCGGCGGCGACGACGGCGCCGGCGGCCGCCCCGGCGACGAGCAGGGTCCGAGGGCTGCCGCGCCCCGCCCGGACGGCACTGTGCACGGGTCCCGGCGCGTCGTGCTGGACGGTGCCGTGCCCGGCCCGGCCCGCCTTGTGCCGGCCGCCGTGTCCCGCGCGCCCGGCCCGGTGCTGCACGGCGTGACCGGCCCGGCCCGCCCGCTCCTGCACGGTGTGCCCGGCGTGCGCGGCGGAACTCTTCAGCTGCACGGTCAGCGCGCCGGCCTTGTCCTTGAGGTCGGCGGCACGGGCCTTGGCGCGGCCCTTGACGTCCGCCATGCCGGCCAGTTCCTCGACCGTGTCGCCGAGCTGGCTGCGGGTCTGCTCGATCTGCCGCCGCAGCTCGTCGGGGCCCTTGGCCCCGCCCGCGGCCGCCGGCTCCGCAGAGGAGCCGGACCGCGTGCTGTCCCCACTCGTCGCGTCCGTCATCGGTACGCCCTTTCCTTGATCTCCTCCACATCGGCCCTGACGCTGCCGAGGGTCTCCTCGGGCGTGGGGGGCGCGGCACGGCGCAACTGCGCACGGCCGGCCATCGCCAGCACGCCCGCGACCAGGAAGAGCACCGCCGTCACGATGAGTGCCGCGGCCCAGACGGGCAGCGCCAGCGAGAGTGCGGCGGTGGCCGTGCCGGCCAGGGCGATCAGACCGACGTACGCGATGGCGCCCGCTGCGCCCAGCAGCCCGCCGCCACGCCCGGCGCGCCGCCCCTTCGCGGTCAGTTCCGCCTTCGCGAGGGCCACTTCCTGACGCACGAGCCGCGAGAGCTGTTCGGTGGCCTGCCCGACGAGTTCGCCCACGGAGTGGTGTTCGTCGTGCACGGGTGGCCTGGTGTCCATGGTCCCGGTCACGGTGTTCCGCCTCCTCTCGGGTTCGGAACGCCCGGGTACCCCGGTCGGCCGGCGCTACCCCGCCCACCCACCGCTCAGCATCGCTTAACAACAGCTCGTAGCAGAATTAAGTTCACCGATGGCTCTGCCGACACTACGTCCATGACGACGCACCACCGCCCCGGCGCCGCCCCCTTCGGCCGCTCCCTCTGCGCCATGATCACGCCGTTCACCGAGGAGGGCGCCCTGGACCTCGACGGCGCCCAGCGGCTGGCCGCCGGTCTGGTGGAGCGCGGCTGCGACGGGCTGGTCCTCTCGGGCACGACGGGCGAGTCGCCGACGACGACGGACGCCGAGAAGGCGGCACTGATCACGGCGGTGCGGGAAGCGGTCGGCGACAAGGTGTCGCTGGTGGCCGGGGTGGGCACGGCCGACACCCGGCACACCGTGGAACTGGCCCTGGCGGCGGAGAAGTCCGGCGCCGACGGCCTGCTGGTGGTGGCGCCGTACTACAGCAAGCCCCCGCAGGACGCGCTGGAGGCGCACTTCCTGGACGTCGCGGAGGCGTCCGGCCTGCCGGTCATGCTGTACGACATCCCGGGCCGCACCGGCACCCGCATCGAGCCGGACACGATGGTCCGGCTCGCCGAGCACCCGAGGGTCGTGGCGGTGAAGGACTGCTCGTACGACGTCCTGGGCGCCCAGCGGGTGCTGGCCCGCACGGAGCTGGCGTACTACGCGGGCTGCGACGAACACGCGCTCGGGCTGTACGCGACGGGCGGCACGGGCTGGGTGAGCACGGTGGCGAACGTCGTACCGGACCGCGTCCACGCCATCCTGGGCGCCTTCGCGGCGGGCCGCACCGCGGAGGCGGCCCGGCTCCAGTTGCGGGCGTCCGAACTGATCGAGGCGATGATGGCGTCGGGCCTGCCGGGAACGGTCACGGCCAAGGCCCTCCTCAACGACCTGGGCCTGCCCGCGGGACCGGTCCGCGCCCCGCTGCGACCGGCCGGCCCGGAGACCACGGCCGGTCTCCGGGCGGCGTACGAGCGGCTGGTGGCCGCCTGATCGGGGAGGAGGACGCCCGATCCGGGTGGGCCCCTTCGGGTGGGCGCCAGATCAGTGGGCGCCAGATCCGGGGGACGCTACTGCCAGCTGTGGCTGCCACCCAGCAGCAGCGCGTGCTCCAGCACGTCCTCCGCCGGGTCGTCGATCTGCCCGATGTTGACGTTGACCAGGCCGACCCGGGGCCCGTTGTGCGAGGCGGTGTTCGTCTCGTCGGCGTGCGCGGCCCCCACCGGGAGCCAGCACACGAGAGCCGCCGCCCCCGCCCCGGTCAGCCACCGCGCCACGGCCCGCGCCCGCTCGTTCGTCGTCCCAGCCATACCCGGCCCTCGTCTCATCGGTTCGGCGTCTGATCGGACCCTGCGTCCACCTGTTCATCTGTCAAAACCACCGCGAGGTCACGGTCCGCCTCGGGAATCTGCCCGCCGGCCGTCGGTCACGGCCGAAAAGGCGAAAGCGGCCCCGCCGCCGACGGGGCCGCTCGCGTCCGGACCGTGCCGGAACCGCTGATCGACGGGGCGGCCGGCGCACCCGGCCGCCGGTGATCAGTTGTGGCTGTGCAGGATCTCGTTCAGCCCGCCCCACACCGCGTTGTTCGGGCGGGCCTCCACCGTGCCCGTGACCGAGTTGCGGCGGTACAGGATGTTGGAGGCGCCGGACAGCTCGCGGGCCTTGACGATCTGGCCGTCGGGCATCGTGACGCGGGTGCCGGCGGTGACGTACAGGCCGGCCTCGACCACGCACTCGTCGCCGAGCGCGATGCCGACGCCCGCCTCGGCGCCGACCAGGCAGCGCTCACCGATGGAGATGATCACGTTGCCGCCGCCGGACAGGGTGCCCATGGTCGAGGCACCGCCGCCGATGTCCGAGCCGTCGCCGACCACGACGCCCGCGGAGATGCGGCCCTCGACCATCGACGTGCCCAGCGTGCCGGCGTTGAAGTTGACGAAGCCCTCGTGCATCACGGTGGTGCCCTCGCCGAGGTGCGCCCCGAGGCGGACCCGGTCGGCGTCGGCGATGCGGACGCCCTTGGGCAGCACGTAGTCGGTCATGCGCGGGAACTTGTCGATCGAGGTGACCTGGAGGTGCAGGCCCTCGGCACGCGCGTTGAGGCGGACCTTCTCGATGTCGTCGACGGCGACCGGGCCGAGAGAGGTCCAGGCGACGTTGGCGAGGTGGGCGAAGATGCCGTCCAGGCTCTGGCCGTGCGGCTTGACCAGGCGGTGCGAGAGCAGGTGCAGGCGCAGGTAGACGTCGTGCGCGTCGATCGGCTTCTCAGCCAGGGAGGCGATGACCGTGCGGACCGCGACCACCTCGACGCCCCGGCGGGCGTCCGGGCCGATCGCCGCGGTCGCGCCGCCGCCGATCAGCTCCGCGGCCTGCTCGGCGGAGAGCCGTTCCGTGCCGGACGGGCCGGGCTCGGCGACGAGCTCGGGGGCGGGGAACCAGGTGTCCAGGACGGTGCCGTCGGCGGCGATCGTGGCGAGGCCGGCGGCCACGGCACCGGTGGTGCGGGAAGCAGTCGTGTCGGTCATGAGGGCAACCTAACCGGCGGGAGGCGTCCTGGGCGAACCGGGCCACGGGGCGTCTCACGTGCCGGGCGGGTCCGAAGGGAGCAGCCCCGGGGGGCGGTTCCCGGGACGGCGCCCGCGACAGCCCGGCGGAGACGGCGCCCGCGACAGCCTGGCGGGAACGGCGCCCGCTACCGCCCCATGCGGACAGCACCCACGACCACCCCATGCGGACAGCACCCACGACCGCCCCATGCGGACGGCTCCCACGACCGCCCCATGCGGACAGCGCCCACGACCATCCCGCACGGACGGCCCTCGCAGCCACCCGGAGGGAACGACGCCCGCTACCGCCCCATGCGGACGGCACCCACGACCGCCCCATGCGGACAGCACCCACGACCACCCCATGCGGACGGCTCCCACGACCATCCCGCACGGACGGCCCTCGCAGCCACCCGGAGGGAACGACGCCCGCTACCGCCCCATGCGGACGGCACCCACGACCGCCCCATGCGGACAGCGCCCACGACCATCCCGCACGGACGGCGCCCGCAGCTGCCCCGGGCGGACGGCGACACCCGCGGCCGTCGGATGCGGGGCGCCGGTCGCGCCGGCGAGTGCGCCGCGCCGGGGCGTTCGATGATCAGTCGGCCGGTGCTCCGGCCGACGGGCGCGCGCCGCCCATCACCCGCGCCAGCATCTCGCGCGCGTACCCCTCGTCGTACGGGCTGTCCGTCAGCAGCACCTGCAAGCAGATCCCGTCCATCAGGGCCACCAGCGCCCGCGCCGTCACCGGGCCCGTGCGCCGGGCGAGCAGGTCGGTGACGCCCTCGCACCACTCGGCGGCCACGGGGCGCAGGGCGGGGCGGCGCAGGGCGGCCAGGTACAGCTCGTACTCCAGCTCCACGCCCTCGCGGTCGCCGGCCAGCCACTCGCCCAGGACGCGGGCGAGTTCACCGGCGAGGTCGGCCTCCGGGTCCGCCAGGGCCGGGTGCTGTGCGACGATCTTCGCGAAGCCCTCGTTCGCCTGCCGCAGCGCGGCCACCAGCAGGTCGTCGAGGGTCGCGAAGTGGTACGTCGTGGAGCCCAGCGGCACGTCGGCCTCCGCGGCCACCGTGCGGTGGCTGAGGCCGGCGATGCCCTTGGCGCCCACCACCCGGATCGCCGCGTCGATGATGCGCCGGCGGCGCTCCGGGTCGTAGCGGCGGGGCGACATCAGTGGCCCCCGCCCAGATTGAGGACCACGACGCCGATGATGATCAGGGCGATCCCCGTGGCCTTCACCGCCGTCATGCCCTCTCCCAGGAAGACCACGCCGATGGTCGCGATCGCGGCGGTGCCGACGCCGGCCCAGATGGCGTACGCCGTGCCCACCGCGACGGTCTTCAGGGTCTGGGCGAGCAGCGCGAAGGAGACGATGTAGCCCAGCGCCGTCAGCAGGGACGGGATCAGTCTGCTGAAGCCGTGGCTGTACTTCATGGCGGTGGTCGCGGCGACCTCTGCGGCGATGGCTCCGGCCAGGAGCAGGTATCCCATGTGTACGAGCGTACATAAAGCGGCGGCCCGACACAGCGGAACGGCGGCACCCACCGGTGCCGCCGTTCCCGTGAACCGTCGTCTCAGACGTTGAACCCGAGCGCCCGCAGCTGCTCGCGCCCGTCGTCCGTGATCTTGTCCGGACCCCACGGCGGCATCCAGACCCAGTTGATGCGCAACTCGCTGACCAGGCCGTCCGTGGCGGACTTGGCCTGGTCCTCGATGACGTCGGTCAGCGGACAGGCCGCCGAGGTCAGGGTCATGTCGACGGTCGCGATGTTCGCGTCGTCGACGTGGATGCCGTAGATCAGGCCCAGGTTGACGACGTCGATGCCCAGCTCGGGGTCGACGACGTCCATCAGGGCCTCGCGGAGCTCCTCCTCCGAGGCCGGCTTCATCTCCACGGTCTCGCTCATGCCGTCTCCTTCTCGGCGTCGGCGCCGTCCAGCGCCTGGGACGTCGCGTCCTTCCAGGCCATCCAGCTCAGCAGGGCGCACTTGACCCGGGCCGGGTACTTGGACACCCCGGCGAACGCGACCGCGTCCTCCAGGATGTCCTCCATCGCGTCGTCGGGCTCGATCTTGCCCTTGGACTGCATCAGCTCCAGGAAGGTCTCCTGGATCTTCCGCGCCTCGGTCACTTCCTTGCCGACCAGGAGCTCGTTCAGCACGGAGGCGCTGGCCTGGCTGATCGAGCAGCCCTGGCCCTCGTACGACACGTCACTGATCGTGGTGCCGTCGTACTTCACGCGAAGGGTGATCTCGTCGCCGCACGTCGGGTTCACGTGGTGCACCTCGGCGTCGCCATCCCGCAAGCCCCGCCCGTGCGGGTTCTTGTAGTGGTCCAGGATGACTTCCTGGTACATGGAATCCAGTTTCACCGTTCAGCACGCCCCTCAGCCGAAGAAGTTCCGTACGTGCTCCAGGCCGTCGACGAGCGCGTCGATCTCCGCCGGCGTGGAGTACAGATAGAACGACGCTCGCGTGGTCGCAGGAATTCCGTACCGCAGGCAGACGGGGCGGGCGCAGTGGTGGCCCACCCGGACCGCGATGCCCAGCTCGTCGAGGACCTGGCCCACGTCGTGCGGGTGGATGTCGCCGAGGGCGAAGGAGATCGCCGCGCCGCGCTCCTCGGCCGTCGCGGGGCCGATGATGCGCAGGTCCGGGACCTCCAGCAGCCGCTTCACCGCGTACTCGGTGAGCGCGTGCTCATGGGCGAGGATCTTGTCCATGCCGATCGACTGGAGGTAGTCGATCGCCGCACCCAGGCCGACCGCCTGCGCGACCGGGGGCGTGCCCGCCTCGAACTTGTGGGGTGCCGGGGCGTAGGTCGAGGAGTGCATCGAGACGGTCTCGATCATCTCGC
Source organism: Streptomyces hamibioticus (assembly GCF_047946815.1). NCBI lineage: Bacteria > Bacillati > Actinomycetota > Actinomycetes > Kitasatosporales > Streptomycetaceae > Streptomyces > Streptomyces hamibioticus. Next base: position 5,814,816 of record NZ_JBKKQY010000001.1, on the reverse strand, counting down.
CGCCGCCGAGGAAGGGCGGCAGGTCCTCCAGCAGCTCCTGGCGGCCCCACAGGACGCCGATACCGGTCGGACCGCACATCTTGTGGCCGGTGAAGGCCACGAAGTCGGCCTGGAGGGCCTGCACGTCCACCGGCATGTGCGGCGCGGCCTGGGAGGCGTCGACGCAGAGCAGCGCGCCGACCTCCTGGGCGCGGCGCACGATCGCCTCGACCGGGTTCTGGGTGCCCAGGATGTTGGAGACCAGCACGAAGGAGACGATCTTGGTCTTCTCCGTGATGACCTCGTCGATGTTCGACAGGTCCAGTCGGCCGTCGTCCGTCAGACCGAACCAGCGGAGCTTCGCGCCGGTGCGCTGCGCGAGCAGCTGCCACGGCACGATGTTGGAGTGGTGCTCCATCTCCGTGATGACGATCTCGGTGTCGGAGTCCACCCGGTAGGGCTCGTCGGCCCAGCCGAGCATGTTCGCCACGAGGTTGAGCGACTCCGAGGCGTTCTTGGTGAAGATCACCTCGTCGCGCGAGGGCGCGTTGATGAACTCCGCGACCTTGTCGCGCGCGCCCTCGTACAGCGCCGTGGCCTCCTCGGCGAGGACGTGCACGCCACGGTGGACGTTGGCGTTGTGCTGCTCGTAGTACTCACTGAGTGCGTCCAGCACCTGGCGCGGCTTCTGACTGGTCGCCGCGTTGTCCAGATACACGAGCTTCCGCCCGTCGTGGACCTCGCGGTCCAGGATCGGGAAGTCCTTGCGGATCGCCTCGGTGTCGAGGAGGCCCGGCAGCTGTGTCACGCGACATCCTCCCCTGAGTTCGCTCCGCTCACGGGGCCGCCCTTCGTGTATGCCTCGTAGCCCTCGGCCTCCAGCTTGTCGGCCAGCTCGGGACCGCCGGACTCGGCGATGCGGCCCGCGGCGAAGACGTGGACGTGGTCCGGCTTGATGTAGCGCAGGATGCGCGTGTAGTGCGTGATCAGCAGGGTGCCGACCTCGCCGGTCTCGCGGACGCGGTTGACGCCCTCCGACACCACGCGCAGGGCGTCGACGTCCAGACCGGAGTCGGTCTCGTCGAGGACCGCGATCTTCGGCTTGAGCAGCTCCAGCTGGAGGATCTCGTGGCGCTTCTTCTCACCGCCGGAGAAGCCCTCGTTGACGTTGCGCTCGGCGAAGGCGGGGTCCATGTTGAGGCGCTCCATGGCCTCCTTGACCTCCTTCACCCAGGTACGCAGCTTGGGGGCCTCACCGCGGATGGCGGTGGCGGAGGTGCGCAGGAAGTTGGAGACCGAGACGCCGGGGACCTCGACCGGGTACTGCATGGCGAGGAACAGGCCGGCGCGGGCGCGCTCGTCGACGGACATCTCCAGGACGTCCTCGCCGTCGAGGGTGACGGTGCCGCTGGTGATCGTGTACTTGGGGTGACCCGCGAGCGAGTAGGCGAGGGTCGACTTGCCCGAGCCGTTGGGGCCCATGATGGCGTGCGTCTCGCCCTGCTTCACGGTGAGGTCGACGCCCTTGAGGATTTCCTTCGTGGCGTTGTCGGCCTCGACGGTGACGTGCAGGTCTCGGATTTCAAGCGTTGCCATGGGTGCCTCAGGACTCCTGGGTGAGGGAGACGAGCACGTCGTCCCCTTCGATCTTTACGGGGTATACGGGGACGGGGCGCGTCGCCGGGAGGGCGTCGGGCTTGCCGGACCGGAGGTCGAAGCGCGAGCCGTGCAGCCAGCACTCGATGTGGCAGTCGTCGACCTCGCCCTCGGCGAGCGAGACGTTCGCGTGCGAGCAGATGTCGTGGATCGCGAAGATCTCGCCCTCGGTCCGCACGACGGAGATCGGCGTGCCGTCGAGTTCCACCCGCTTCGGGGTGTCCTCCTCCAGCTCGCCCGCTCCGCAGACACGTACGAAGGTCATGCGACCGACGCCTCCAGCTCCTGCTCGATCTTGGCGATCAGGCGCTCCTCGATGTCCGGGACACCGATCTGCTGGACCAGTTCGGCGAAGAAGCCGCGGACCACCAGCCGGCGGGCCTCCAGCTCCGGGATGCCGCGGGCCATCAGGTAGAAGAGCTGCTCGTCGTCGAAACGGCCGGTGGCGCTGGCGTGGCCGGCGCCGACGATTTCGCCGGTCTCGATCTCCAGGTTGGGGACCGAGTCGACGCGGGCGCCGTCGGTCAGCACGAGGTTGCGGTTCATCTCGTACGTGTCGGTGCCCTCGGCCTTGGCCTCGATGAGCACGTCGCCGATCCACACCGCGTGCGCGTCGTCGCCCTGGAGCGCGCCCTTGTAGACGACGTTCGACTTGCAGTGCGGGACGTTGTGGTCGACCAGGAGGCGGTGCTCCTGGTGCTGGCCGGCGTCGGTGAAGTACAGGCCGAACAGCTCGGCCTCGCCACCGGGACCGGCGTACTGCACGCGCGGGTGCAGCCGGACCAGATCGCCGCCGAAGGTGACGACGACCGACTTGAAGGAGGCGTCGCGGCCGATCAGCGCGTTGTGCTGCCCCACGTGCACGGCCTTGTCGTCCCAGTCCTGGACGGAGACGACGGTGAGCTTGGCGCCGTCGCCGAGGACGTAGTCGACGTTGGCGGCGAGCACCGCGTCACCGGTGTGGTCGATGACCACGACGGCCTCGGCGAAGGCGCCCAGCTCGATGACCTGGTGGCCGTAGGCGGTGCCGCCCTCGCCGTGCACCGCGACGCGGATGGGCTCGGTGAGGACGGTCTCCTTGGGGACGGTCACGACCGAAGCCTGCGCGAAGGCCGAGTACGCCTGGGCGGCGACGCGGTCCACCGGGGTGCCGGCCTTGCCGACCCGGGCGTCGTCGCGGCCGACGGTCTCGACCGTGACGCCCTCGGGAGCCTCGACGGCGACCTTGACGCCCTCGCCGGTGGCGGTGGCGGTGCCGTCGTGCAGGCCGCGCAGCCGCTCCAGCGGCGTGAACCGCCATTCCTCCTCGCGGCCGTGCGGGACCGGGAAGTCGGCCACGTCGAAGGACGGGGGCGCGCTCATGCGCGTCGCTACGGTCGACTCCGCCTCGGCGGCCACCGCGATCGCACCGGCGGTGGTGGAGCCCACCGGCGGGGTTCCCCCCGCCGGAGCGGAGCCGGAAGTGGGGGAGTTCTGAGCCTCAGCCATGGCTGTCGTAGTGCTCACTTTCCGTTACGTAAGGGGCTTGATGGGAGGGACGGCGGGCGGTCAGCCGACCGCGCCCTCCATCTGCAGCTCGATCAGCCGGTTGAGTTCGAGCGCGTACTCCATCGGCAGTTCCTTGGCGATCGGCTCGACGAAGCCGCGCACGATCATCGCCATCGCCTCGTCCTCGCTCAGGCCGCGGCTCATCAGGTAGAAGAGCTGGTCCTCGGAGACCTTGGAGACGGTCGCCTCGTGGCCCATGGACACGTCGTCCTCGCGGACGTCCACGTAGGGGTAGGTGTCGGAGCGGGAGATCGTGTCGACCAGCAGCGCGTCGCAGAGCACGTTGGACTTGGCGCCCGGGGCGCCCTCGCCGATCTCGATCAGGCCGCGGTACGACGTACGGCCGCCGCCGCGGGCCACCGACTTGGAGACGATGTTGGACGAGGTGTTCGGGGCCATGTGGACCATCTTGGCGCCCGCGTCCTGGTGCTGGCCCTCGCCGGCGAAGGCGATGGACAGGGTCTCGCCCTTGGCGTGCTCGCCCATCAGGTAGACGGCCGGGTACTTCATCGTCACCTTGGAGCCGATGTTGCCGTCGACCCACTCCATGGTCGCGCCCTCGTAGGCCACGGCGCGCTTGGTGACCAGGTTGTAGACGTTGTTCGACCAGTTCTGGATGGTCGTGTAACGGCAGCGGGCGTTCTTCTTGACGATGATCTCGACGACCGCGGAGTGCAGCGAGTCCGACTTGTAGATCGGCGCCGTGCAGCCCTCGACGTAGTGCACGTAGGCGCCCTCGTCGACGATGATCAGGGTCCGCTCGAACTGGCCCATGTTCTCGGTGTTGATCCGGAAGTAGGCCTGGAGCGGGATCTCCACGTGGACGCCCGGCGGGACGTAGATGAAGGAGCCGCCGGACCACACCGCGGTGTTCAGCGCGGCGAACTTGTTGTCACCGGCCGGGATGACCGTGCCGAAGTACTCCTTGAAGAGCTCCGGGTGCTCCTTCAGCGCGGTGTCGGTGTCCAGGAAGATGACGCCCTGCTCCTCCAGGTCCTCGCGGATCTGGTGGTAGACGACCTCCGACTCGTACTGGGCGGCGACACCGGCGACGAGGCGCTGCTTCTCGGCCTCGGGGATGCCCAGCTTGTCGTAGGTGTTCTTGATGTCCTCGGGCAGGTCCTCCCAGGACTCCGCCTGCTTCTCCGTGGAGCGCACGAAGTACTTGATGTTGTCGAAGTCGATGCCCGACAGGTCCGAGCCCCAGTTCGGCATGGGCTTCTTCTCGAAGAGCCGCAGGCCCTTGAGCCGGAGCTTGGTCATCCACTCCGGCTCGCTCTTCTTCGCGGAGATGTCCCGGACGACGTCCTGGTTCAGACCGCGACGCGCCGACGCACCGGCCTCGTCGGAGTCGGCCCAGCCGTATTCGTACTTGCCCAGGCCCTCGAGCTCAGGGTGGGCAGTCTCCGTGGGGAGAGTCATGCGGGGTTCCTCCCGGCCGTGCTTGCAGAAGCGGTGTGGGTCTTCGTGGGTGTCTTGGAAGTCTTCGGGATAAACGTCGTGCAGACGCCGTCGCCGTGGGCGATGGTCGCCAGCCGCTGCACATGCGTACCGAGCAGCTCGGCGAAAAATTCCGTCTCGGCCTCGCACAGCTGCGGGAACTGTTCGGCGACGTGGGCGACCGGGCAGTGGTGCTGGCAGAGCTGTTCGCCCTGCTGGGGCCGGGGCGCGCTGCGCGCAGTGGCAGCGTACCCGTCCGCGCTCAGGGCCTTGGCCAGCGCTTCCGTCCGCTGCCCCGGGGCGGCGGCCTCGACGGCCCTGCGGTAGGCGCCCGCCTGGGCGGAGATCCGGGCCCGGGCGAAGGCGGCGACCGCCTGCTCCCCGCCCTCCTGCTCGGCGATCCAGCGCAGGGCGTCCACGGCGAGCTTGTCGTAGGACTGGTCGAAGGCGTCCCGTCCGCAGTCGGTCAGCGCGAACACCTTCGCGGGCCGCCCGCGCGTGCGCGTGCCGTAGACCCGGCGGTCGCGGGCCTCCACGACGCCGTCGGTGACCAGCGCGTCGAGGTGCCGGCGGACGGCGGCCTGGGTGAGGCCGAGGCGCCCGGCGAGTTCGGCGACGGTCGACGGCCCGTGGTCCAGGATGGATCGCGCGACGCGGTTGCGGGTGGACCGCTCACCGGTCGCGAGCTCCTCGTGGGGTGCCTCGCCGACGTTTTTCACAACGCCATTGTTGCGTAATTCATCGGACCCGGGCAAGCGGCGCCCGAACGGCCCGATGGTGCCGTGCATCACTTAGGTAAACCTAATCTGACCTGGGGAAACGATCACTGATCGATCAAACAGGTGGCGCGTCGCGACGCGCTCCGGAAGACTCCCTGACCATGTCCGCACCCCCTCCGACCGGCCCTCTTGTGACCCGCGGCACCCTCGCCGCCGAGCTGCGCGCGCTGGGCGTCCGATCGGGTGAGATCCTCCTGGTCCACTCCTCCCTCCGCTCCCTCGGCTGGGTGTGCGGCGGGCCCGTCGCGGTGGTCCGGGGCCTGCTGGACGCCCTCGGCCCGGACGGCACCCTGGTCGTCCCCACCCAGACCGGCGACCTCTCCGACCCGGCGCTGTGGCGGCAGCCGCCGGTGCCCGAGGAGTGGTGGGACACGATCCGGACCGCGATGCCCCCGTACGACCCCCGGACCACCCCCACCCGCGGGGTCGGCGTCGTACCGGAGACCGTGCGCACCTGGCCGGGCGCGCTGCGCAGCGCACATCCGCAGACCTCCTTCGCGGCGGTCGGCCCGGGCGCGGCGGAGATCGTCGAGGGTCACGCCACCGACTGCCGGCTCGGGGAGCGCAGCCCGCTGGCCCGGCTGGAGCGGCTGGGCGCCCGGGTGCTGCTGCTGGGCGTCGGCTACGGCAGCTGCACGAGCTTCCACCTGGCCGAGTACCGGATCGGCTCCCCCCTGGTCGAAGTGGTCCGGCCCGGGCCGTACGGCTGGGAGCGGGTGACCGAGGTGTCGATCAGCTCCGAGCGCTTCGACGAGCTGGGCCACGACTTCGAACGGGACCGGCCCGTCGTCCGCGGCACGGTCGGCGCGGCCGTCGCCCGGCTGTTCCCGGTGGCGGACGCGGTGGCCTACGCCGAGCGGTGGCTGCCGCTGCACCGCCCCCGCGGGGAGGGCGTCGCGCACCCCCACGCCTGAGGGGCCGCGTCCCTCCCTAGACTCGTGACCCATGCGAAGCGAGCCCGTGGTCCAGGTCCAGGCCCTGGTGAAGCGGTACGGCACGAAGACCGCGGTGGACGGCCTCGACCTGGTGGCCCGGGCGGGAGTCACCGCCGTCCTCGGCCCCAACGGGGCGGGCAAGACGACCACGGTCGAGACCTGCGAGGGGTACCGGCGGCCGGACTCCGGCACGGTGCGCGTCCTGGGCCTGGACCCGGTACGCGAGCCGGACCGGCTGCGGCCCCGGATCGGCGTGATGCTCCAGTCCGGCGGTGTGTACTCCGGCGCGCGGGCCGACGAGATGCTCCGGCACATGGCGAAGCTGCACGCGCACCCGCTGGACGTGGACGCCCTGATCGAGCGGCTCGGGCTCGGCTCCTGCGGCCGGACCGCGTACCGCCGGCTCTCCGGCGGCCAGCAGCAGCGGCTCGCGCTCGCCATGGCCGTGGTCGGCCGCCCGGAGCTGGTCTTCCTGGACGAGCCGACCGCGGGTCTCGACCCGCAGGCCCGCCGCGCCACCTGGGACCTGGTCCGGGACCTGCGCACCGACGGGGTCTCGGTGATCCTCACCACCCACTACATGGACGAGGCCGAGCAGCTCGCCGACGACGTCGCCATCATCGACGCGGGCCGGGTGGTCGCCCAGGGCTCCCCGGAGGAGCTATGCCGCGGCGGCGCGGAGAACACCCTGCGGTTCTCCGGCCGGCCCGGGCTGGAGATCGGCTCGCTGCTCAAGGCGCTGCCCGCCGACTGCTCGGCCGCCGAGCTGACGCCGGGGTCCTACCGGGTCGCCGGCAAGGTCGACCCGCAACTGCTCGCGACGGTGACGTCGTGGTGCGCCCAGCACGGGGTGATGCCGGACCGGATCTCGGTGGAGCGGCACACCCTGGAAGACGTCTTCCTGGAGCTGACCGGCAAGGAGCTGCGCTCGTGACCACCACCGGTACGGGGACCCACGCGCCGAGGCCCGGCGCCGCGCCCTTCCCCCGCATGATCGCCGCCCAGGCCGCCCTGGAGACGCGGATGCTGCTGCGCAACGGCGAGCAGCTGCTGCTGACGGTGATCATTCCGACGCTGCTGCTGGTCCTCTTCAGCTCGGTGGACATCGTCGACACCGGCGCCGGCGAGGCCGTGGACTTCCTCACCCCGGGCGTCCTGGCGCTCGCCGTGATGTCGACGGCGTTCACCGGGCAGGCCATCGCGACCGGCTTCGAGCGCCGGTACGGGGTGCTGAAGCGGCTGGCCTCCTCGCCGCTGCCCCGCTGGGGCCTGATGACCGCCAAGACGCTGTCCGTCCTGGTCACCGAGGTGCTCCAGGTCCTGCTGCTGACGGTGATCGCCTTCGCGCTGGGCTGGTCCCCGCAGGGCGACCCGTTCACCGTCCTGCTCCTGCTGGTCCTCGGCACGGCGGCCTTCTCCGGCCTCGGCCTGCTGATGGCGGGCACGCTCAGGGCTGAGGCCACGCTGGCCGCCGCCAACCTGGTCTTCCTGCTGCTGCTCGTGGGCGGCGGCGTCATCGTCCCGCTGGCGAAGTTCCCGGACGCGGCGCAGTCGGTGCTGGGCCTGCTGCCCATCTCCGCCCTGTCGGACGGGCTGCGGGACGTGCTCCAGCACGGCGCCGGGATGCCCTGGGGCGACCTCGGGATCCTCGCCGTGTGGGCGGTCGCCGGACTGGCGGCGGCCGGGAAGTTCTTCCGCTGGGAGTAGCGGGAGCTCTGGGAGCCGTGGGAGCTGTAGGAGCCGTGGGAACCGGGAGAGCCCGCGATGGACGACCCTCGTGAAAGCGTGCACAAGCCCCCGCCTACCATGGAGCGCGTGCCGAACCAGACCCGCGCCGGAGCCGCAGCCGCCGTGCGCAACCCCCTAGCCTTCATCGCCGCCCGCTGGACGCCGGACCCCCGGACGGTCCGGCGGGCGGCCCTCACCGCGCTCGTCATGGCGGTGGTCATCGTCGTCACCGGCGGCGCCGTCCGGCTGACCGGCTCGGGCCTGGGCTGCCCGACGTGGCCCAAGTGCACCGACGACTCGCTCACCGCCACCCGCGAGATGGGCCTGCACGGCGCCATCGAGTTCGGCAACCGCCTGCTGACGTACGTGCTGTGCGCCGCGGTCGGCTGGGCGATCATCGCCGCCCGCTCGACCAAGCCGTACCGGCGCGGGCTGACCCGGCTGGGCTGGGCGCAGTTCTGGATCGTGATGAGCAACGCCGTCCTCGGCGGCATCGTGGTGCTCGTCGGACTCAACCCGTACACGGTCGCGGCCCACTTCGTGGCGACCTCGGCGCTCATCGCCGTCGCCACGGTGATGTGGCAGCGCGCCCGGGAGGGCGACGCGGCACCGCGCCCGCTGGTGGGCCGGTCCGTGCAGCAGCTGGTGTGGGTTCTGGTCGCCGCCTCGGTGCTGCTGATCCTGGTCGGCACGGTGGTCACCGGCGCCGGTCCGCACGCGGGCGACTCCAGCGAGGTCCCGCGGATGCCGGTGGACTGGGAGACGGTCAGCAAGGTGCACGCCGTGCTGGCGTGGGTCGTGGTGACGCTGACGTTCGCCCTGTGGTTCGTGCTCAAGGCCGTCGACGCGCCCAAGGGGCCGCTGGCCCGCACCCGTGACCTGTTCCTGGTCCTGCTCGCGCAGGGCGTCATCGGATACGTGCAGTACTTCACGGACCTGCCGGAGGTCCTGGTCGGCCTGCACATGTTCGGCTCCGCCGTGACCTGGGTCGCGGTGCTGCTGGTGGTCCTGTCGCTGCGCGAGCGCCCCGAGGCGCCGGTCGCGTCCGGGGCGCCGCTCCCGGGGGCGGCTGCTCAGCCGTCGTACGAGGCCACCAGCGCGTCGATGGCCGGTCCCAGGTAGGCCCTGGTCAGCTCGGCCCGGCGCGCGGTCCACTCCCCGGTGGGCGGGGCGGGGTCGCCGTAGCGGCGCCGCCGGATGTCCTCGACGACGGCGCCGGGCGCCCCCAGTCCGGGCAGTTCCGCCAGCGCCTCCCGCTTGGAGACGAGCCGGTTCTCGCGCACGGTGACGGTGGCGCGGGCGAACGTCAGCAGGCCCATGTCGACCCAGACCTCCTGCCGCCACAGGTGCGGGCGGCGCACGGCCGGCCGCCAGAAGTCGCGCTGGTCGCGGACGACGAAGCCGGCCAGCTCCTCGTCCGGCACCGGCGGCAGCAGCCCCGCGGGCCGCGCCCCGTGCAGGACACGCCCGAATCCGTGCAGTTCACGGCGGGCCACGGGGGTGACCGGCCGCCTGAGGAGCCGCCCGTGCGCCCAGGTGAGATGCCGCCGCGCGGCGCCGGCCGCGGTGGCCGGGGTCAGATACGTGCAGTGCAGCCGGTCCGCCCGCGGTGCTCCGCGCAGGCCCGCGTGCAGCACGCCCACCCGCCACGCGGTGCGCGCCGTCACCGGACGCTTCAGGACGGCGATCAGGTCGAGGTCGCTGCGGCCCTCCTGATAGTCGCCGCCCGCCAGCGAACCGTGCGCCCAGACGGCGACGGGGGCGAGCGGTGCGAGGCCCGTGAGGAAGCGGTCGAGCAAGGCATCGGTCGGCGTCATCCGCCCAGTCTCCGCACCCCGGCCCCGCCCGTACACCCGCCGCACAGGCCGGCCGTGCGCCCGCTCCGCAGCTCAGTGAAGGCCGTACACCCTGCCCGCGTTCCCCGACGCGATCATCCCGGCCACCCGTTGCGCGTCGCCCAGGGACCACGCCCCCTCGGCCACCCAGGTGCCGAGCACCCGGCCGAGGGCCTCGCGGAACAGGCGGGCCCCCACCACGTGCAGCTCGGGCAGGCCCTGGGCGCCGCTGGAGAACAGGATCTTGCCGAACGGGGCCAGCTCCAGGATCTCCGCGAGGACGGTCGCCGCACGGGCGCCGGTGCGCACCAGGGCGGCGCCCGAGTCGGCGTAGACGTGCGAGAAGACGCCGGCGAGGTGGGCCGCGTGCCGGTGGTACGGGTAGCCGTGCAGCAGGACCAGGTCGGTGCCGAGTCCGGCGGTGGCCCGGACGAAGTCGGTGAGCAGGACGGGGTCGGTGCGGTCGATGCGCAGACCCGGCTCGCCGAGCCCGGCGTGCAGCTGGAGCGGGAGGTTGGAGGCGACGGCGATCCACAGCAGGTGGCGCAGCAGCACCGGGTCGCTCAGCTCCCCGCCGACCTCGCGCCCGGCCAGCCAGCGCCCGGCGGCGCCCCGCACCTCACCGGCGCCCGGCGGCTCGGGGGCGAGGGCGAGGCCGTGCCGGGCACCGGCGACGGAGGTGAAGGCGACGGCGTGCGCCGCGGCCGCGTGCACCGCCTCGGCGAGGTTGGCGAGGAAGGACTCCACGGTGCCGGAGGTGTCGGCGACCTGCTCGGCGAGCAGTTCCAGGCGCACGATCTCGTGGGCGTCGGCGGCCGCGGCCGCGGCCAGCTCGGCGGGCCCGGTCAGGTCCCCGGACAGGCCCGTGTCGACCAGGTAGGTGGTGATGCCGCTGCCGCGCAGCAGCCTGCGGTCGGCCTCCATGACGCCCAGTTCACGGCGCCGGGCGAGATAGCGGGCGGGCGGGCAGTGCGGCTCCAGGCCGAGCAGCGGCGGGCACCAGCGGCGCACCGCGAACCCGGTCTGGGTGTCGAACAGGGTGGTGCCCGGCGCGGGCGGGCCCTCGGTGCGGGCCAGCTGGGCCTCGAAGGTGCCGAGGCCCAGCTCCGTTCTCAGTACGCCGTGGCAGTACTGGTCCACCAGGGACGGCGTTTCGATCATCCGGGCTCCCCGTGACTGGACCGTCTCCTCGGGCCGTGCCGCCACGGCCCCCTACGGTCCTAACGGGTGAACCGGGTGTCAGGTGTTGCTCGGGCCGCCGACCTGGATGCCCGCCATGCGCGACCACTCGTACGGCCCGGTGCGCACCTTCGCCGCGAAGTCGCCGTCGAACGCCTCGTGGACGGTGATCCCGGACTTCTCCACCGCCTTCTCGGCGATCGCGTACGAGGACGCGACCACGTCTCCCCAGCCGCCGTCCTCGCCGACGAGCACGATCCGGGCGCCGCGCTGGCCGAGGTAGGACACCTGGCCCTCGGCGCCGCCGTGGGCCTTGGAGAAGGAGCCGATCCGCCGGGCCAGTCGGGCCACCTCGCGCTCGGCCTTCGCGTCAACCTGCTGCGTGTCTGCCATGGTCAGGATGCTACCGACGGGTAGATCAAACGGCGACGGGCGGGGTGCGTGGCCTTGGCCACGCACCCCGCCCGCCGGGGAAGGGGTGTCTCAGCGCAGGAACGGGTCCACCGCGACCGCCAGGAACAGGACCGACACGTAGGTGATCGACCAGTGGAACAGCCGCATCTCCTTGAGCTTGGCGCCCGTCACCTCGGCCTTGGCGCGGTTCTGCAGCCCGTGCGCCTCCCACAGCCACATGCCGCCGGCCAGCAGGGCGACCGCCGTGTAGAACCAGCCGGTGTAGCCGAGCGGGGTGAGCAGCAGGGACACCGCGACCATCACCCAGCTGTAGATCACGATCTGCTTGGCGACGACCTTGTTGGAGGCGATCACCGGGAGCATCGGCACGCCCACGCGCGCGTAGTCGTCCTTCACCTTCATGGACAGCGGCCAGTAGTGCGGCGGCGTCCAGAAGAACATCACCAGGAACAGCACGACCGGCGCCCAGGACATCGAGTTGGTCACCGCCGACCAGCCGATGAGGACCGGCAGACAGCCGGCGATGCCGCCCCAGACGATGTTCTGCGAGGTGCGGCGCTTGAGGATCATCGTGTAGACGACGACGTAGAAGAGGAGGGCGCCGAGGGACAGCCAGGCCGACAGCCAGTTGACGGTCAGGCCGAACAGGAGCGTCGAGACCACCGCGAGGGCGATGCCGAAGACCAGGCACTCGCGGGGGCTGACCATCCCGGTGACCAGGGGGCGCTGCGAGGTGCGCTCCATCAGGGCGTCGATGTCACGGTCGATGTACATGTTGAGCGCGTTGGCGCCGCCCGCGGAGAGGTAGCCGCCGATACAGGTCAGCAGCACCAGCTTCATGTCCGGCACGCCCTGTTCGGCGAGGAACATCACCGGAACGGTGGTGATCAGCAGAAGCTCGATGATCCGCGGCTTGGTCAGCGCCACGAACGCCTTGACACGGGCCCCGAACGGCCGGTGACTCGGGCTCTGGCTCGTCCCGATAACCCCCGCAGGACGGGATTCAACGGCCGTCACGCACACCCCTGACAGAGACATCCCAGCAAGCCCCCCGTGTGAAGCGGCGGTAATGGGGCTCGCGCGTACCACGCCACTTTAGACGTTGCCCATACCCCGCCCTTCGCGGGGGTGGGGTCGTGTTGGCGGGCGTGCTCCGACGTGCGTACAGGGAGTCGAATGAGCGGTCAGATGAGCGCCTGCGTATTCACTTGCCGAATGCCGTTTCGCCCAGTCGGGAGGCGGACTCCGAAGACTCCCGGCAGTCTGGATTCCGGGGGAAAAACGCACGTACTTACGGGGGTAGGCTCAGCAGCGGCCGGCCGATGCGCAAACGCCGGCAGCCGGTGGGTGCCCACACGCACCGGCATCCGACATGTGGAGAGGAGCCCTGACTCAGGGTGAGCACCAAGCCGACCACCACAGACCTCGAGTGGACCGAACTGGACCGCCGGGCCGTCGACACCGCCCGCGTCCTGGCCGCCGACGCCGTACAGAAGGTCGGCAACGGCCATCCGGGTACGGCGATGAGCCTGGCGCCAGCCGCCTACACCCTCTTCCAGAAGGTGATGCGGCACGACCCCGCCGACGCGGACTGGGTCGGGCGCGACCGCTTCGTGCTGTCCGCCGGCCACTCGTCCCTGACCCTCTACACCCAGCTGTACCTGGCCGGCTTCGGCCTGGAGCTGGACGACCTGAAGTCCTTCCGGACCTGGGGCTCGAAGACCCCGGGCCACCCCGAGTACGGCCACACCACCGGCGTGGAGACCACCACCGGCCCGCTGGGCCAGGGTGTCGCCAACGCCGTCGGCATGGCGATGGCCGCCCGCTACGAGCGCGGCCTGTTCGACCCGGAGGCGCCGGTCGGCGAGTCCCCGTTCGACCACTTCATCTACTGCATCGCCGGTGACGGCTGCCTCCAGGAGGGCATCTCCGCCGAGGCGTCCTCGATGGCCGGCCACCAGAAGCTCGGCAACCTGGTCCTGCTGTGGGACGACAACCACATCTCGATCGAGGGCGACACCGAGACCGCTGTGTCCGAGGACACGGTCAAGCGGTACGAGGCCTACGGCTGGCACGTGCAGCGCGTCGCCCCGAAGCCGGACGGCGACCTGGACCCGAACGCGATCTACGACGCGATCCAGGAGGCGAAGAAGGTCACGGACAGGCCGTCCTTCATCGCCATGCGCTCGATCATCGCCTGGCCGGCCCCGAACGCGCAGAACACCGAGGCCGCTCACGGCTCGGCCCTCGGCGAGGACGAGGTCGCGGCCACCAAGCGCGTCCTCGGCTTCGACCCGGCCAAGTCCTTCGAGGTGGCCGACGACGTCCTCGCCCACACCCGGCAGGCGCTGGACCGGGGCCGGGCCGCGCGCGCCGTGTGGGAGAAGTCCTTCCAGCAGTGGCGGGACAACAACCCCGAGCGCGCCGCCGAGTACGACCGGGTCGCCAAGGGCGGGCTGCCCACCGGCTGGGCGGAGAAGATCCCGGTCTTCGAGACGGGCAAGGGCGTCGCCACGCGCGCCGCGTCCGGCAAGGTGCTCCAGGCGCTCGGCGCGGTGATCCCCGAGCTGTGGGGCGGCTCCGCCGACCTGGCCGGCTCGAACAACACCACGATCGACAAGACCAGCTCCTTCCTCCCGGCGGACAACCCGCTGCCGGAGGCGGACCCGTACGGCCGCACCATCCACTTCGGCATCCGCGAGCACGCGATGGCCGCGGAGATGAACGGCATCGCGCTGCACGGCAACACCCGCGTCTACGGCGGCACCTTCCTGGTGTTCTCCGACTACATGCGCAACGCGGTGCGGCTGTCGGCGCTGATGCACCTGCCGGTGACGTACGTGTGGACGCACGACTCCATCGGCCTGGGCGAGGACGGCCCGACCCACCAGCCGGTGGAGCACCTGGCCTCGCTGCGCGCCATCCCGGGCCTGAACGTCGTCCGCCCGGCCGACGCCAACGAGACCGCGATCGCCTGGCGCGAGATCCTCCAGCGCTGGACCAAGGAGTTCGGCAAGGGCACCCCGCACGGTCTGGCGCTCACCCGGCAGGGCGTGCCGACGTACGAGCCGAACGACGACGCGGCCAAGGGCGGCTACGTACTGTTCGAGGCCGAAGGGCCCTCCGGGCAGAACGCCGCGCCGCAGGCGATCCTCATCGCCACCGGCTCCGAGGTGCACGTCGCCGTCGAGGCGCGCGAGCGGCTCCAGGCCGACGGTGTGCCCACCCGCGTGGTGTCGATGCCGTGCGTGGAGTGGTTCGAGGAGCAGGACCAGGGGTACCGGGACAGCGTTCTGCCGCCGTCCGTGAGGGCTCGTGTCGCGGTCGAGGCAGGCGTGGGTCTGACCTGGCACAAGTACGTGGGGGACGCCGGCCGCATCGTTTCGCTGGAGCACTTCGGTGCCTCCGCCGACGGCAAGGTGCTCTTCGAGAAGTTCGGCTTCACCGCCGAGAACGTCGCCGAGAAGGCGAAGGAATCGATCGCCGCGGCCCAGCGCTGACGCTCGTATACGACACGTAGGAGATGCATATTCCATGACAGACGCACTCAAGCGCCTCTCCGATGAAGGCGTCGCGATCTGGCTGGACGACCTGTCCCGCAAGCGGATCACGTCCGGCAACCTCGCCGAGCTGATCGACCAGCAGCACGTCGTGGGCGTCACCACCAACCCGACGATCTTCCAGAAGGCGATCTCCCAGGGCGACGGCTACGACCAGCAGCTGTCCGACCTCGCGGCCCGCAAGGTGACCGTCGAGGAGGCCATCCGCATGATCACCACGGCGGACGTCCGGGACGCCGCCGACATCCTGCGCCCGGTGTACGACGCCACCGGGGGCAAGGACGGCCGGGTCTCCATCGAGGTCGACCCGCGCCTGGCGCACAACACCAAGGCGACCGTCGCCGAGGCCCGGCAGCTGGCCTGGCTGGTGGACCGGCCCAACACCTTCATCAAGATCCCGGCCACCGAGGCGGGCCTGCCCGCGATCGCCGAGACGATCGGCAACGGCATCAGCGTCAACGTCACGCTGATCTTCTCGCTGGAGCGCTACCGCAAGGTCATGGACGCGTTCATGACCGGTCTGGAGAAGGCCAAGGAGCGCGGGCTGGACCTGTCGCAGATCCACTCCGTGGCGTCCTTCTTCGTGTCCCGCGTGGACACCGAGATCGACAAGCGGATCGACGCGCTCGGCACCGACGAGGCCAAGGCTCTGCGCGGCAAGGCCGCCGTCGCCAACGCGCGCCTGGCCTACCAGGCCTACGAGGAGGTCTTCGCCTCCGACCGCTGGGCCGAGCTGGAGAAGGCGGGCGCCAACAGGCAGCGCCCGCTGTGGGCGTCGACCGGCGTGAAGGACAAGGCGTACAGCGACACCATGTACGTCACCGACCTGGTGGCGCCGAACACGGTGAACACCATGCCGGAGGCCACCCTGCTGGCCACCGAGGACCACGGCGAGATCACCGGCGACACCGTCGCCGGGACCTACGAGCAGGCCCGCGCCGACCTCGACGCGGTCGAGAAGCTCGGGATCGCCTACGACGAGGTGGTCCGGCTCCTGGAGGAAGAGGGCGTCGAGAAGTTCGAGGCGTCCTGGAACGACCTGCTGAAGTCGACCGAGGCGGAGCTGAAGCGCCTCGCTCCCTCGGAGGGCTGACAATTTGTCAAGCAGCAACCCGCTGCGTGACCCCGCAGACCGACGGCTCCCGCGTATCGCGGGGCCGTCGGGTCTGGTCATCTTCGGCGTCACGGGCGATCTGTCTCGCAAGAAGCTCATGCCCGCCGTGTACGACCTCGCCAACCGGGGTCTGCTGCCGCCGGGCTTCTCACTCGTCGGCTTCGCCCGCCGCGACTGGGAGCACGAGGACTTCGCCCAGGTCGTGCACGACGCCGTCAAGGAGCACTCCCGCACCCCGTTCCGCGAGGAGGTCTGGCAGCAGCTCATCCAGGGGATGCGCTTCGTCCAGGGCACCTTCGACGACGACGAGGCGTTCCGGCGGCTGCGCGGCACCATCGAGGAGTTGGACAAGGCGCAGGGCACGGGCGGCAACTTCGCCTTCTACCTGTCCGTGCCGCCGAAGTCCTTCCCCGTGGTGATCCAGCAGCTGAAGAAGCACGGGCTGGCCGACCAGTCGGGCGGTTCCTGGCGGCGCGCGGTGATCGAGAAGCCGTTCGGCCACGACCTGAGGTCGGCCGAGGAGCTGAACTCCATCGTCCACGAGGTCTTCGCCCCGGACCAGGTCTTCCGTATCGACCACTACCTGGGCAAGGAGACCGTCCAGAACATCCTGGCGCTGCGCTTCGCCAACACGATGTTCGAGCCGATCTGGAACCGCTCGTACGTCGACCACGTGCAGATCACCATGGCCGAGGACATCGGCATCGGCGGCCGGGCCGGCTACTACGACGGCATCGGCGCCGCCCGGGACGTCATCCAGAACCACCTGCTCCAGCTCCTGGCGCTGACCGCCATGGAGGAGCCGTCCTCCTTCGACGCGGACGCGCTGGCCGCGGAGAAGACCAAGGTGCTCGGCGCGGTCCGGCTGCCGAAGGACCTGGGCCGGGACACCGTACGCGCCCAGTACGCGGCCGGCTGGCAGGGCGGAGCGAAGGTCATCGGCTACCTCGACGAGGAGGGCATCGACCCGAGGTCGAAGACCGACACCTACGCGGCGATCAAGCTGGCGATCGACAACCGCCGCTGGGCGGGCGTCCCCTTCTACCTGCGCACCGGCAAGCGGCTGGGCCGCCGGGTGACGGAGATCGCGGTCGTCCTCCAGCGCGCTCCGCACTCCCCCTTCGACACCACGGCGACGGAGGAGCTGGGCCAGAACGCGATCGTCATCCGGGTCCAGCCGGACGAGGGCGTCACCGTCCGCTTCGGCTCCAAGGTGCCGGGCACCTCGATGGAGATCCGGGACGTGTCGATGGACTTCGCCTACGGCGAGTCGTTCACCGAGTCCAGCCCGGAGGCGTACGAGCGCCTCATCCTCGACGTGCTGCTCGGCGACGCGAACCTCTTCCCGCGCACCGAGGAGGTCGAGCTGTCCTGGAAGATCCTCGACCCGATCGAGGAGTACTGGGACCGGCACGGCACGCCGGCCCGGTATCCGGCCGGGACGTGGGGACCCGTCGAGGCGGACGACATGCTCGAGCGAGACGGACGGAGCTGGCGCCGGCCATGAAGATCGACCTCACGGACACCACGGCCAGCAAGATCAACAAAGCGCTGGTGCAGGGGCGGCGGGCCATCGGCACGCCGGCCATCGGCATGGTGCTCACCCTGGTCGTCGTCACGGACGAGGAGAACGCCTACGACGCGCTGAAGGCGGCGAGCGACGCCTCGCACGAGCATCCCTCGCGCACGCTCGTCGTCATCAAGCGGGTCTCCCGCTCGCCCCGGGACCGTACGCAGTCGCGGCTGGACGCCGAGGTGCGCCTCGGCGCGGACGCCAGTACCGGCGAGACGGTGGTGCTGCGGCTGCACGGCGAGGTGGTCGACCACGCCCAGTCGGTGGTCCTGCCCCTCCTCCTGCCGGACGCGCCGGTGGTGGTGTGGTGGCCGGTGAACGCGCCGCTGGACCCGGCCAGCGACCCGCTGGGCTCGCTGGCGCAGCGCAGGGTCACCGACACCTACGCCTGCGAGCAGCCGGTGGAGGAACTGATCGCCCGCGCCGGCACCTACACGCCCGGCGACACCGACCTGTCCTGGACCCGGATCACGCCGTGGCGCTCGATGCTGGCGGCGGCCCTGGACCAGGTGGCCTGCGAGGTGCAGGGCGTCGAGGTGGAGGGCGAGGAGTTCAACCCGAGCTGCGAGCTGCTGGCGATGTGGCTCGCGGACCGGCTGGACGTGCCCGTGCGGCGGTCGGTGTCCGCCGGGCCCGGCCTGACGGCGGTCCGCCTGGACACGGACTGCGGCCCGATCGTCCTGGACCGGGGGGACGGCACCCTCGCCAATCTCTCCATCCAGGGCCAGCCGAACCGCGCGGTGGCGCTCAAGCGCCGGGACACCGCGGAGCTGATCGCGGAGGAGCTGCGGCGCCTCGACCCGGACGACACCTATGCGTCGGCGCTGCGGTACGGCGTGGACCGGTTGAACGCGGGTTCGGGTGACGCGAGCGCCAAAGGAGAACCCGGAGGGCCCGGGGGCCCGGGGGGCGAACCCGTCGCGGTCCCCGCTCCCGTCGAGACGGCTGCGAAAGCTCCCGCGAAGGACGCGGCGCAGGAGGAGGCACCGGTGAGGAAGGCGGCGGCGAAGTGAGCACGCACACCCCCCAGCTGGTCGTGCACCGCGACAAGGACCTGATGGCGCAGGCCGCCGCGGCCCGCCTGCTCACCAAGATCGTGGACGCGCAGGCCTCCCGGGGTTCGGCGTCCGTGGTGCTGACGGGCGGCCGCAACGGCAACGGCCTGCTGGCGGCGCTCGCGGCCTCGCCGGCCCGGGACGCCGTCGACTGGAGCCGGCTGGACCTGTGGTGGGGCGACGAGCGGTTCCTGCCGGAGGGCGATCCGGAGCGCAATGTCACGCAGGCCCGCGAGGCGCTGCTCGACTCGGTGCCGCTGGACCCGGAGCGGGTGCATGCGATGCCGGCGTCGGACGGGCCGCACGGCGACGACGTGGACGCCGCGGCGGCGGCGTACGCCGAGGAGCTGGCCCGGGCCTCGGCGCCCGAGAACCACGCGCCGGTGCCGTCCTTCGACGTCCTGCTGCTCGGTGTGGGCCCGGACACGCACGTCGCCTCTCTCTTCCCGGAACTGCCGGCGGTCCGCGAGACCGAGCGCGCGGTGGTCGGCGTCCACGGCTCCCCCAAGCCGCCGCCGACCCGGGTGACGCTCACCCTCCCGGCCATCCGCGCCGCCCGGGAGGTATGGCTCCTGGCGGCCGGCGAGGACAAGGCCCGGGCGGCGGCGATCGCCCTGTCCGGGGCGGGCGAGATCCAGGCCCCGGCGGCGGGGGCGCGGGGGCGGTCCCGCACCCTGTGGCTCCTGGACGCGGCGGCGGCGTCGCAGCTGCCACGGGACCTGTACCCACCGGCGTCCGCATAGAGGTGTTCCACCCCCGCCCCCGGCTCCTCAAGCCCCGGAGGGGCCGGCATACCAGCCCGTCTGGGGGCACCCCCTCTGGGGGGTTTGAGGACGAGGCCGTCCAGGCCGAAGCGGGGGTCTGGGGGCGCCGCCCCCAGGGGACGGGACGGGCAGGGGCGGCGGGGGCGAGAGACTCCCGGAGCCCCCTACTTCACCGACCCCGCCATCACCCCCTGCCCGAAGTGCCGCTGGAACGCGAAGAACACGGCCACCGGGACGATCAGCGACAGGAACGCCCCCGGTGCCAGGACGTCGATGTCGCTGCCGAACCGGCGGATCTGCGACTGGAGTTCCACGGGCAGCGGCTGCGCGGAGCTGTCCGCGAACAGCAGGGCGACCAGCATGTCGTTCCACACCCACAGGAACTGGGAGATGGCGAGGCTGGCGATGGCCGGCCGGCCCACCGGGAGCACGAGCCGGGTGAAGATCCCCACTCGCTGCCGCCGTCCGTCCGCGCGGCCTCCAGCATCTCCTTCGGCATCTCGGAGAAGTAGTTCCGCAGCAGGAACACGGCGAACGGCAGCCCGCAGGCGACGTGGAAGAGCACCACCCCCGGGATCGTGCCGAACAGGCCCAGCCGGCCGAAGAGTTCGGCCACCGGCAGCAGGCCGATCTGCACGGGCACCACCAGCAGCGCCACCACGACCAGGAAGACCGCGTCGCGGCCGGGGAAGTCCAGCCAGGCGAAGGCGTACCCGGCGAGCGCCGCGACGACCACGACCAGCACCGTGGTCGGCACCGAGATCAGCACGGTGTTCCAGAAGGCCTGCCGTCCTTCAGCACGACGGGCGCGTCGCCGCCGCTGACCACGGGCGCCTCGCCGCCCTCGACGGCCGGGAAGGGGAAGAAGTCCGCGTCCTCGCCGATCGACTTGCCGAACTGGTCCTTGGCGACGCCGGCCACGAAGTTTCCGCTCGCGCACTGGCTGATCGACGCGCAGGGCGCCTCCGGCGGCATCGGCGCCGGGATCGCCCGGAGCCCCTCCCCCGCGCTGCTGCTCGCCCTCGGCGCGGGCGCGGTGCTCGGCGCGGTGGCGCTGTCCGCCCTGCCGGCGTCCCGCGCGGCCCGGCGCCAGCCGGCGGACACGCTGAGCGCGGTGGCGTGACCGTGCCGGACGGTCAGCGGCAGTCCGGGTCGTAGGGGTTCTGGCTGTACGGGCTCTGGTTGTACGGGCTCTGGTTGTACGGATTCTGGCTGTACGGGCTCGGGTCGTACGGATTCCGGCCGTAGGCGTTTCGCGGAGGCGCGTACGGGTGGCCGTACGGGTTCCCCTGCGGCGGCAGGTACGGCGGTGCCGTCGGCGGCATCGGCGGGGGCGGGCCCGGCAGCGGCGGCTGGATCGCCGGATGGGCCGCCAGCAGGATGCCGTACCGGCGCCTGAGCCGCCCGGTCTCCAGCAGCGCGATGCCGGTGACCGTGACCGGCGCGCCCAGGATGAAGACGATGCCCAAGGTCAGACCGAGGCCGTGCAGATCGCCGGTGAGCAGGTCGGGGAGCGCCATCAGCCAGGTCGTCACCGTCGCGAGCAGCGGCGGCAGACAGCGGTGGACACCGGCGGTGCCGAAGAAGTTCCCGGACACGCACACGGCACCGCGGGCCACGAAGGCGAGCAGCCAGAACGCCAGGGGCGCGAGCACCAGCACGAACATGCCGGCGCGGGACGCCGAGCGGAGCAGGTACACCGTGAGCACGATGGTGCCCACGAAGAGCAGCAGCAGCTTCAGCGAGTTGAGCAGCGGCGTCCGCAGCGCCCGCACCGTGCCGCCGCGCCGCCACACCCACAGCATCACGCCGACCGTGAGCGGCGTGATGAACAGCAGGACGGCGGAGGCCGTCAGCATGTTCTCCAGCATCTCCTCGAAGGCGAAGCCGCCCTCGACGTAGGTGTAGACGCCGACGGCCGCGATCGTCCCGGCGATCAGCCGCACCCGCTTGAGGCGCTCGATCGACGGGTCGAGCGCATCCGGGATCCACACCGGATGGAACACGGCGCGGGCCGCGCGCCCGGGGCGCAGCAGATCCCGCGCCGTCAGGTCTCCACCCGTCCAACTCCCTGGCGAACGAGCCACGTTGCCCTCCCCCGAGTCATGGCGACATGATCGCGGGGAGTCTACACAGGGAGGCCCTCTCCCATCACGCGCGGCCGCGCAACTCCCGGTAGGCGGCGACCAGGGCCCGGGTGGAGGCGTCCAGGCCGGGCACGCCGGCGCCCTCGGTCAGCGCCGGCTCGACCCGCTTGGCCAGCACCTTGCCCAGCTCGACGCCCCACTGGTCGAAGGAGTCGATGTTCCACACCGCGCCCTGCACGAACACCTTGTGCTCGTACAGGGCGACGAGCTGGCCGAGGACCGACGGCGTCAGCTCGCGCGCGAGGACGGTGGTCGTCGGGTGGTTGCCCTTGAAAGTCTTGTGGGGGACCAGTTCCTCGGGCACCCCTTCCGCCCGCACCTCGTCCGGCGTCTTGCCGAAGGCCAGTGCCTGGGTCTGGGCGAAGAAGTTGGCCATCAGCAGGTCGTGCTGCGCCTTCAGCTCGTCGCTCAGCTCGGCCACCGGCTCGGCGAACCCGATGAAGTCGGCCGGGATCAGCTTGGTGCCCTGGTGGATGAGCTGGTAGTAGGCGTGCTGCCCGTTGGTGCCGGGCGTGCCCCACACGACCGGTCCGGTCTGCCAGTCGACCTCGCGCCCGTCCCGGCCGACGTACTTGCCGTTGGACTCCATGTCGAGCTGCTGGAGGTAGGCGGTGAACTTCGACAGGTAGTGCGAGTACGGCAGCACCGCGTGCGACTGGGCGCCCAGGAAGTTGCCGTACCAGACGCCCAGCAGGCCCAGCAGCAGCGGCACGTTGGACTCGGCGGGCGCGGTGCGGAAGTGCTCGTCGACGAGGCGGAAGCCGTCGAGCATCTCCCGGAAGCGGGCCGGGCCGATGGCGATCATCAACGACAGGCCGATCGCCGAGTCGTAGGAGTAGCGGCCGCCGACCCAGTCCCAGAACTCGAACATGTTGGCCGGGTCGATGCCGAACTCGGCGACCTTCTCGGCGTTCGTGGACAGGGCCACGAAGTGCCTGGCGACGGCGGCCCGGTCACCGAGGGCGCTCAGCAGCCAGCTGCGCGCGGAGGTGGCGTTGGTGACCGTCTCGATCGTGGTGAAGGTCTTGGAGGCGATGATGAACAGCGTCTCGGCCGGGTCCAGGTCGCGGGTGGCCTCGTGCAGGTCGGCGCCGTCGACGTTGGAGACGAAGCGGACGGTCAGGTCGCGGTCGGTGAAGGCGCGCAGGACCTCGTACGCCATGGCCGGGCCGAGGTCGGAGCCGCCGATGCCGACGTTGACGACGTTCCTGATGCGCTTGCCGGTGTGGCCGGTCCACGCGCCGGAGCGGACCCGCTCGGCGAAGTCGGCCATCTTGTCGAGGACGGCGTGCACCTTCGGCACCACGTTCTCGCCGTCGACCTCGATCACCGCGTCCCGCGGGGCGCGCAGCGCGGTGTGCAGGACGGCCCGGTTCTCGGTGACGTTGATCTTCTCGCCGCGGAACATGGCGTCGCGCAGGCCGAAGACGTCGGTGGCGGCGGCCAGCTCGCGCAGCAGCCGCAGCGTCTCGTCGGTGACGAGGTGCTTGGAGTAGTCGACATACAGGTCGCCGACCCGGAGGGTGTAGCCGGTACCGCGGCCCGGTTCGGCGGCGAACAGCTCGCGCAGGTGCGTCTCGCCGAGTTCCTCGCGGTGCTTGGCCAGCGCGGTCCACTCGGGCGTCTGGTTGAGCCTGGTACGGCCGTCTGCGTTCATGTGGGCTTCAGCCTTCTCTCGTGCCTGTCCCTGCTGCCGGTCCCAACCTAATTGATCAGGACGGCGGCGACCGGACGAGGAGGACGGCGGCGCTCGGCGCCGGCCGGAGGTGGCCAGAGGTGGCCGGACCGTGTCCGGCCAGGCGCCCACATGGTGCCCGGCCGGTGTCCAATTCCTAGATCTCGCCCCGCAGTTTGGCGAGCGCCTCGGCGAGGATCGCCTCGCCGTCCGCGTCGCTGCGCCGCTCGCGCACGTACGCCAGGTGCGTCTTGTACGGCTCGATGCGCGGAGGGTCCGGCGGGTTGTCCCGGTCCTGCCCGGCCGGGAAGCCGCAGCGCGGGCAGTCCCAGGTCTCGGGCACCTGCGCATCGCTGGCGAAACTCGGCTGGGTTTCGTGTCCGTTGGAGCACCAGAAGGAGACGCGCAGACGGGGCGCGGACTCGCCGCGCTCGGCCTCGCCCATCGGCCCCGCCCCGACCCGGCTTCCTCGGATCGCGTTGCCACTTGCCACGGTCGTTACTCCCTGCGTGATGGTGCCGCGAAGCGAGTCGGCGTTCCGCTTCGCTGCGAGCGCCTCAGTCTACGTAAGGCCCAACGCGCGTCCAGTGAGCGGAGTTACACGGAGCCCGCTGCGACGGCGCAGGCCCCATGATAGGCCGCGCCGTGGAGCGCGGACCCGAACATGGGGCCTTACGGGAAGAAGTGCGTGCCGCGTGCGCGTCACCGTTTCAGTTGTTGGCCTTCATCAGCAGCCCGAGCACGACGATGCACGCGACCCAGAGCAGACCGACCACCACGGTGATCCGGTCGAGGTTGCGCTCGGCGACCGAGGAGCCACCGACGGAGGACTGCATGCCGCCACCGAACATGTCGGAGAGGCCGCCGCCCTTCCCCTTGTGCATCAGCACCAGCAGCATCAGCAGCAGGCTGAAGACGAGCAGGGTGATGGAGAACCCCAGAACCACGGCTGGACCAACTTCCTCGGATGCGGATGGACGACGGGGGCACGGTGGAGTGGGCCACCATGCCCCCGCAAGGGTACGACGTATCGCCGCTAGCGCATACTCACTGGTCGCGGAAGCGGACGATCTTGACGAACTCGTCGGCGTCCAGCGAGGCGCCGCCGACCAGGGCGCCGTCGATGTCGGCCTGCGCCATGATCTCGGCGACGTTGCCGGACTTGACCGAGCCGCCGTACTGGATGCGGACCTTGTCGGCGACCTCCTGCGAGTACAGCTCGGCGATCTTGCCGCGGATGGCCGCGCAGACCTCCTGGGCGTCCTCGGCGCCGCAGACCTTGCCGGTGCCGATGGCCCACACCGGCTCGTAGGCGATCACGACGGTCTCGGCCTGCTCGGCCGGGAGGTCCTTCAGGCCGCCCTCGACCTGGGCGAGGGTGTGCGGGACGTGGTTGCCGGCCTCGCGGACCTCCAGCTCCTCACCGACGCACAGGATCGGGGTCAGGCCGTGCTTGTAGGCCGCCTTGACCTTGGCGTTCACCAGCTCGTCGGTCTCCGCGTGGTACTGGCGCCGCTCGGAGTGGCCGATCGCCACATAGGTGCACTTCAGCTTGGCCAGCATCGGGCCGGAGATCTCGCCGGTGTAGGCGCCGCCGTCGTGGGCGGAGATGTCCTGGGCGCCGTACTTGATCCGCAGCTTGTCCCCGTCGACGAGGGTCTGCACGGAGCGCAGGTCGGTGAACGGCGGCAGGACGGCGACCTCGACGGCCTCGTAGTCCTTGTCGGCCAGGGCGAAGGCGAGCTTCTGGACGTGGGCGATGGCCTCCAGGTGGTTGAGGTTCATCTTCCAGTTGCCCGCCATCAGCGGCGTGCGGGTACTCATTGAGGGTCAGTCCTCCAGTGCGGCGAGGCCGGGGAGCGTCTTGCCCTCGAGGTATTCGAGGGAGGCGCCGCCACCGGTCGAGATGTGGCCGAATGCGTTTTCGTCGAAGCCGAGGGTACGGACGGCCGCGGCGGAGTCGCCGCCGCCGACCACGGTGAAGCCGTCGGCGCCGACGAGGGCCTGGGCGACCGCCTTGGTGCCCTCGGCGTAGTCGGGGTGCTCGAAGACGCCCATGGGGCCGTTCCAGAACACGGTGGCCGCGTCGGCGAGCTTCGAGGCGTACAGCTTGCGGGTCTCGGGACCGATGTCGAGACCCTCCTGGTCGGCCGGGATGGCGTCCGCGGCGACGGTGGTGGGGTTGGCCGGAGCCTTGGTCTTCAGGTCCGGGAACTCGGTCGACACCAGGACGTCGACGGGGAGGACCAGCTCGACGCCGCTCTTCTCCGCGCGCTCGATGTACTCGGTGACGACCGGGATCTGGTCCTCCTGCAGGAGGGAGATGCCGACCTCGTAGCCCTTGGCCTTGAGGAAGGTGTACGCCATGCCGCCGCCGATGAGCAGCCGGTCGGCCTTGCCGAGCAGCTGGTCGATGACGGCGAGCTTGTCGGAGACCTTGGCGCCGCCGAGGGCGACCACGTAGGGCCGCTTGACGTCCTCGGTGAGCTTCTTCAGGACACCGACCTCGGTGGCGATGAGGTACCCGGCGTAGTGCGGCAGTCGCTTGGGCAGGTCGAAGACCGAGGCGTGCTTGCGGTGCACCGCGCCGAAGCCGTCGCCCACGTACACGTCGGCGAGGCCGGCCAGCCGGTCGGCGAAGGCGGCGCGCTCGGCGTCGTCCTTGGACGTCTCACCGGCGTTGAAGCGCAGGTTCTCGATGACCGCGACCCGGCCGTCGGCGAGGCCGGAGACGACGGCCTCGGCGGAGCTGCCGACCGTGTCCTCGGCGAAGGCGACGTCGGCGCCGAGCAGCTCACCGAGGCGCTGGGCGGCCGGGGCCAGGGAGAACGCCGGGTCCGGGGCGCCCTTGGGGCGGCCCAGGTGGGAGGCGACGATCACGCGCGCGCCCGCGTCGGCGAGGGCCTTGACGGTGGGCAGCACGGCGCGGATGCGGCCGTCGTCGGTGATGGTGGTGCCGTCCAGCGGCACGTTGAGATCGGCGCGGACGAAGACACGCTTGCCCGTCACGCCGTCGGAGAGGAGTTCGTCGATCGTCTTCATGCAGAGGCTCCCGGGGCTCTTGATCGCTCGTGATCCTACGAGGGCTGGTGGTGCTGGACGCGAGGCAGGGCCCGGACAGCGCGACCCTGCGCTGCCCGAGCCCTGCTACCGCATCGAGATGCCTGCTGTCAGGCGATCAGAGCTGGTTGCCGACGAAGACCGTCAGGTCGACGAGGCGGTTGGAGTAGCCCCACTCGTTGTCGTACCAGCCGATGACCTTCACGTTCTTGCCCTCCTGGACCATGGTCAGGGAGGAGTCGAAGGTGCAGGACGCCGGGGCGTTGACGATGTCGGAGGAGACGATCGCGTCCTCCGTGTACTCGAGGTAGCCCTTCAGCTCGCCCTCGGCGGCCTTCTGGAAGGCGGCGTTGACCTCTTCCTTGGTGACCTCGCGGGAGAGCTCGACCACCAGGTCGGTGACGGAGCCGGTGGGGACCGGGACGCGCATGGCCATGCCGTCCAGCTTGCCCTTGAGCTGCGGCAGGACCAGGGCGGTGGCCTTGGCGGCGCCGGTGGTGGTCGGGATGATGTTCTCGGCGGCGGCACGGGCGCGGCGCAGGTCCTTGTGCGGGAAGTCCAGGATGCGCTGGTCGTTCGTGTACGCGTGCACCGTCGTCATCAGGCCCTTGACGATGCCGAAGTTCTCGTCGAGCACCTTCGCCATCGGCGCCACGCAGTTGGTGGTGCAGGAGGCGTTGGAGATGACGTGGTGGTTCGCCGGGTCGTACGTGTCGTGGTTGACGCCCATCACGATGGTGACGTCTTCGTTCTTCGCCGGGGCGGAGATGATGACCTTCTTGGCGCCGCCGGTGATGTGCTTCTCGGCGTCTTCCTTCTTGGTGAAGATGCCGGTCGACTCGATGACGATGTCGACGCCCAGCTCGCCCCAGGGGATCTCGGCCGGGTTGCGCTCGGAGAGGACCTTGACGGTCTTGTCGCCGACGGTGATGGTGTCCTCGGTGTGCGTAACCTCCTGCTTGAGGCGGCCGAGGATGGTGTCGTACTTCAGCAGGTGAGCGGTGGTCGCGGTGTCACCCAGGTCGTTGACAGCCACGATCTCGATGTCTGCACCCTGCTCCAGCAGCGCGCGGAAGTAGTTACGACCGATGCGGCCGAAGCCGTTGATGCCTACGCGGATCGTCACGAACCGATCTCCTCGTTGGTACGCCGGCCCGATGTGCCGGCGAGCTGTGTTTGGGATGTCCCCGACCGCCTACGACCCTACCTCTCCGACGCCTCGTGGGTGACATCGAGACGGCCCATACACGGCATGGCGGTCCGTACCCGTCAGTAGGGGTACGGACCGCCCGGCGACGACGGGATGGATCACCCGATTTCGCTACAGGACATCAGCCGCTGCCGACCCGCCGGGTCACTCGTCCAGGGCACGCAGCGCCTTCCTCACCAGAGCCGCCCGGTCGGCCGCCGAGGTGAGGTGTTCCAGGCCGAAGCCGAGCAGGACGGTGTCGGCCGTGGTGACGGCTCCGTAGGTGCGGAACAGGGTGCCGGTGCGGGCCCAGTCCTTGCGGAGGGCCGGGCTGCCCGGGGGCGGCCCCGCGACCTGCCAGGCGCCCAGCGAGGCCTCGAAGCCCTCGGTGCCGGTCACCGTGCCGCCGACGACGAGCGCGGCCTGGTCGGCCAGCACGCCGCGTCCGCCGGTGCTCGGGTCGGTGACGTAGCTGATCGAGATCTCGGCGGTCTTCCCGGCGTACGCGCCGAGGTCGAACTCGACCTGCCGCCAGCCGCCGGAGGACCCGGTGAGGCTGTGCCACGCCCCGCTGGTGCCGGTCGCGGCGCAGCCGTCGGAGGAGACGGTCAGGTACCGCTCCAGCCACGGGTGCCCGCCCACGAAGAACCCGGCCGGGCACTCCGTCGGTACGGTGCCGCTGGTGGCGCCGCCCGCCTCCGGGAGCGTCGTCCAGTCGTCGGACCCGGCGGTGCGGGCCTCGACCAGCACGTGGTCGTAGCCCTTCTCGGTGTCCCACAGCAGCTGGGTGCGCAGGGTGGGCCGCTGCGCCGCGCTCACCCCGCCGAGGTCGACGGTGCGGGTGAGGCGCTTGTAGGCGTCGTCGGTGTGCACGGCGGCGGCCATGAAGTCGCCCGCGTAGGGCCCGTACGGGTTGGCGGTCCCGGCGAACTGTCCCGCGCCCTCGCTCGCGAACTGCGGGTGGCTGCCGACAGGCAGCTCGTCCGAGGTCACGCTGTACGTTCCGGCCTTGTCCAGCGGGTTGCCCGGGGCGTCGCCCAGCGGACCGCCGGCGCCGCCGAGGCGGCCGGAGCCGGTGAAGCCGGTGGCGCCGGGGGTGGAGGTGCGGGTGTAGGCGCCCAGGTAGTACTGGCTGAAGTCGTTCGACAGGGTGCCGCCGCCGAGGTCGACGCTACCGCCGGCCTGCTCGCCGGCCTCGATCAGCTTGCCGCCCTCGTTGAGGTACGCGCGCAGCTGGAGCTGGGTGGCGTTGCCCGGGCCGGCCGCGCCGGTGTAGTGGACGACGGTGCCGAAGTGGGACAGCACGCCGAGTGCGTCCGGCGCGCCCCGTTCGGCGACGTCCCACACCACGGCCCGGCGGCCGTTGGCCCTGAGCGCGTCGACATAGGCCTCGGCCTGCGTGGCCTTCGCGCCCTCCTCCGCGACGACGAGGACGTCGGCGCGCGGCCGTTCGGCGACCGTGTACGTGAAGGGCTCGCTGGAGACCGGTTTCCCGTGCTTGCCGTGCTTGCCGTGCTTGCCGTGGCCCGTCCGGCCGGTGAACCACACCTCGACCTTGTCGCCCGGCTCGCCGTGCTTCACCTCGGCGCGGTACTCGTCGAAGTGGATGTTGTCCTCGCCGCCGTAGGTCTCGCCGCCCTTCCAGGGCCGGAGGCGCATGTCGTGCACCCGGCCGCCGTTGACGCGGTACTTCAGCTCCTTGTCACGCAGCGACTTCCGTACGACGACGGAGACCTCCTGGTCGGCGCCGCGCCCGTACGACGTGGTGAACTCGGCCGGCGTGAAGTCGGCGGCCTCCAGGCCGACCGCGGAGTCCGGCCGGTCGGGGTGGGCGGCGGACTCGGCGACCGAGAGCGCGAACGGGACGTTCTTGGCGAACTCCTCCTGGATCAGCTTCTCGTCGTCCGGGAAGGTGAAGATCGACCGGCAGTCGCGCGCCTCCCACTCGTCGTCCGGGTGCGCGTTGGAGACGGTCTGGCAGGTCGACATCTCGGGGGTGAACATCGCCAGGCCGTTGACGTTCGCGGCGTGGCCGTCCGCCTCGCCGTTGGTGGTGTACAGCTCCGAGGAGACCTGCGGGCGGTAGCCGGGGATCGCCGGGTTCTCCGGCGTTCCGGCGAGCGCCTCGTAGAGCACGTCGTCGGGGGTGCGGGTGGCCACCTGCCAGCCGACGCCGTAGAGGATCAGCTCGGCGGCGGAGTGGTAGTTGATGC
Organism: Streptomyces hamibioticus; assembly: GCF_047946815.1. Taxonomy (NCBI): domain Bacteria; kingdom Bacillati; phylum Actinomycetota; class Actinomycetes; order Kitasatosporales; family Streptomycetaceae; genus Streptomyces; species Streptomyces hamibioticus. The sequence goes on along the minus strand of NZ_JBKKQY010000001.1, from coordinate 5,784,973 downwards.
CGTACGTGAAGCCGATGCGCTTCTGGAAGGCGTCGAGGGCCTTGGTCTCGGGCTCGGAGTTCGGGCCCGCGCCGCGGTAGGTCTGGCTGGTGGGGCTGGGGGACGAACCCTCGTCGTCGTAGCCCCACTTGTAGGCGAAGTTGCGGTTGAGGTCGACGCCGTCGCCGGTGGTGATGGCGCCGTCGCCGTTGACGTCGCGCAGGTTCTTGCGCCACAGGCGGTTGTCGTCGCTCGCGAAGGTGTGATCGTAGCCGTCGGGGTTGGCCGACAGCACGAACCACAGCTCGGTGGAGTCGACGATCTTCTTGATCCGCCGGTCCTTCTGGTAGTTGTCCAGGTAGTGGTGCATCAGCCGCCGGGTCATCTCCGGGGTGATCCACTCGCGCGCGTGCTGGTTGGACAGGTACAGGACGGCGGGCTTGGCACCGTCCCGGGTCCGGTCGGCGTGCTTGGTGAGCTTCAGGGCCAGGATGTCCTGGCCCTTGATCGTCTTGCCGATGGAGACGACCTTGGTGAGACGGGGGTGCTCCTGGGCCGTGCGGAGGATCTCCTCCTTCAGGCCGCCGCGCCCGCCGTAGGGCCGGAAGACGCCCTCGGCGGCGTTCTCGACGCGCTTCTCGGCTTTGGTGGACAGGGTGTGCTCGGTGAGCTCGACGCCCTGTTCCTCCAGCTTCTCGGCCTGCTGGTCGGTGAGGTAGACCTCGACGGTGGCCGTGCCCTTCTCGGGCACCTGCTCGCCGAGTTCGTGGCCGTCCTGGCCGGCGGCCAGCAGCAGCGGTACCTGCTGCTGGGTGACGTCGGCGCGGAAGACCTTCACTTCGTCCGCATCCGTGCTCGCGGGGTTGCCGGGCCGTGCCTGGGCGCCGGGTTGCGCCTGTGCGATGGGTGCGACGCCCGCTCCGCCGAGCAGGAGCGCGCCGACAGCGAGGATCGATCTCGCTTTGTGTCTCATGAACCCCCCTGGGGTGGGTCCGCCACAGCAGCGAACGTTGCCAGGCTCATGACAGTCCATGATCGAGTCAAGGGTGCGTCAGCGACACGCACAGCGCCGGTGCCGGTCACCCAAGTGGGTCCCGGCACCGGCGTCTTGACGGGGGGGCGGGCCGTTCGGCTCGGCTGCCCGGCGGGTCAGCCCGCGAGGTTGTCGGCCAGTTCCTCGGAGAGGTTGGCCTCCGTGCCCGGAACGCCGAGGTCGGCGGCGCGCTTGTCGGCCATGGCCAGCAGCCGGCGGATGCGGCCGGCGACGGCGTCCTTGGTCAGCGGCGGGTCGGCGAGCGCGCCCAGCTCCTCCAGGGAGGCCTGCTTGTGCTCCATCCGCAGCCGGCCCGCGGCGGCGAGGTGCTCGGGGACGTCCTCGCCGAGGATCTCCAGCGCGCGCTGCACCCGGGCGCCCGCGGCGACGGCGGCACGGGCGGAGCGGCGCAGGTTGGCGTCGTCGAAGTTGGCGAGGCGGTTGGCGGTGGCCCGGACCTCGCGGCGCATCCGCCGCTCCTCCCAGGCCAGCACCGATTCGTGCGCACCGAGCCGGGTGAGCAGGGCGCCGATGGCGTCGCCGTCGCGGACGACGACCCGGTCCACACCGCGCACCTCGCGGGCCTTGGCGGCGATCGACAGCCGGCGGGCGGCGCCGACCAGGGCGAGCGCGGCCTCGGGGCCCGGGCAGGTCACCTCCAGGGAGGAGGAGCGGCCGGGCTCGGTGAGCGAGCCGTGCGCGAGGAAGGCACCGCGCCAGGCGGCCTCGGCGTCGCAGGTGGCTCCCGAGACCACCTGCGGGGGCAGCCCGCGGATCGGGCGGCCCCGGCCGTCGACCAGGCCGGTCTGGCGGGCCAGCTGGTCACCGCCGGCGACCACCCGGACGACGTAGCGCGAGCCGCGGCGCAGTCCGCCGGGCGCCATCACGATCAGCTCGGAGCCGTGGCCGAAAATCTCCAGGATGTCCCGCTTGAGCCGGCGGGCCGCCATCGCGGTGTCCAGCTCCGCCTCGATCACGATGCGCCCGCTGACCAGGTGGAGGCCGCCGGCGAACCGCAGCGTGGCGGAGACCTCCGCCTTTCTGCAGCAGGTACGGGTGACGGGAAGCCGGGAGATCTCATCCTTCACCGCTGCCGTCATCGCCATGGGCCGATCCTTCCATGCATCCGAAAAATACGGTCGTACGCGGCGGCCAGCAGCTCCGGGTCGTGCCTCGGGGTCCCGTCGGTCCGGGCCACCGGAGCCAGCTCGACCGCGGCGCCGAACCGCTTTGCGGCGTCGGTCAGCGAGTCCCGGTCGGGCACGGCGGCCTCGTCGGCCAGCACCACGTCCAGGGCGAGTTTAGGGGCGTGTCGTCCCAAAACCTCCAAATGACGCTGCGGGGAGAAGCCCTCGGTTTCTCCGGGCTGCGGGGCGAGGTTCAGCGAGAGTACCCGGCGCGCCTTGGTCTCGCTGAGCGCGTCCAGCAGGTCGGGCACCAGCAGGTGGGGGATGACCGAGGAGAACCAGGAGCCGGGGCCCAGCACCACCCAGTCGGCGTCGAGGACGGCTTCGACCGCCTCGGGGACCGCGGGCGGGTCGGCAGGCACGAGGTGGACGGTCTGCACCTCGCCCGGGGTCAGGGCGACGGTCGCCTGGCCCCGGACGGTGTCGACCTCCTCGGGCCGCTCCGGGTCGTGGCCCTTGACCAGGGCCTGGAGCTCCAGCGGCACGGCGGACATGGGCAGCACGCGGCCGTGCGCGCCGAGCAGCTTGCCGACCAGGTCCAGGGCCTGGACGTGGTCGCCGAGCTGCTCCCACAGGGCGACGATCAGCAGGTTGCCGACCGCGTGGCCGTGCATCTCGCCCCTGGACTGGAAGCGGTGCTGGATGACGCGGGCCCAGGTCTGGCCCCAGTCGTCGTCGCCGCACAGCGCGGCCAGCGCCTTGCGCAGGTCGCCGGGCGGCAGCACGCCCAGCTCGTCGCGCAGGCGGCCGCTGGAGCCGCCGTCGTCGGCCACGGTGACGACGGCGGTCAGGTCGCCGGTGATCCGGCGCAGCGCGGCGAGCGAGGCGGACAGGCCCATGCCGCCGCCCAGGGCGACGACCTTGGGCTGGGTGCCCCGGCGGCGCGGCCGGCCGCCGCGCGCCTCGGCGGGCCGGCCGGTGCGGGCGCCGCCGCCACGGCCGCCGCGCCCTTCGGGCATCACCCGGCGCAGCCTGCTCAGCCGCGGAGTACGTTCGGTCATTCCCGTCCCATGTCCCGGTGGACGACCACCGTCTCCACGCCCTCGGCGGCGAGCCGGGCGGCGAGCTTCTCCGACATGGCCACGGAGCGGTGCTTGCCGCCCGTGCAGCCCACGGCGATGGTCACGTAGCGCTTGCCCTCCCGACGGTAGCCCGCGGCGACGAGCTGGAGCAGTTCGGCGTAGCGGTCGAGGAACTCCTTGGCGCCGGGCTGGTTCAGGACGTACGCCGACACCTCCTCGTTCAGGCCGGTGAAGGGGCGCAGCTCCGGGACCCAGTGCGGGTTGGGCAGGAACCGCATGTCCACGACCAGGTCGGCGTCGACCGGGAGGCCGTACTTGAAGCCGAAGGACATCACCGTGGCCCGCAGCTCGGGCTCCTCCTCGCCGGCGAACTGGGCGTCCATCTTGGCGCGCAGCTCGTGGACGTTGAGGCTGGAGGTGTCGATCACCAGGTCGGCGTCGCCGCGCAGCTCGCGCAGCAGCTCGCGCTCGGCGGCGATGCCGTCGACGATGCGGCCGTCGCCCTGGAGGGGGTGCGGGCGGCGCACCGACTCGAAGCGGCGGACCAGGGCGTCGTCGGAGGACTCCAGGAAGACGATCCGCCGGGTGACGCCACGGGCGTCGAGATCCGCGAGGGACTCGCGCAGGGCGTCGAAGAAGCGCCGGCCGCGGACGTCGACGACGACCGCGATCCGGGCCACGTTGCCCTGGGAGCGGGCGCCAAGCTCCACCATGGTGGGGATCAGCGCGGGCGGCAGGTTGTCCACGACGAACCAGCCGAGGTCCTCCAGGCACTTCGCGGCCGTCGAGCGGCCGGCCCCGGACATGCCGGAGATGATCACCAGCTCGGGGATGGCCGCGTCGGCGGCGCCGTTGTTGTCCTTGCCCGTACTCACTTGCGCTCCGTCGTCGTGGCTCCGTCCGGGGCCCTCCTCGCCCGGCGGCGCGTCCCCGGCCGGGGTGCGGTCCGTACCGCCGGTCGTGCCTTGGTCCGGGCCCGTCCCGGCCGCGCCGCCGGTCGCCCCCTGGGCCCGGTCCGGCCCCGCCGTACCGCCGGCCGGTCCCGGGGCCGGGCCCGGTCCCGCCGTGTTGCCGGCCGGGCTGTCGGCTCGGGCCGGGTCCGCTGTGGGGTGTGTCTCGTACTCGGTCATCTCTCCTGCCCCCGTCGTTCGTCCGAGGAGCCCGCGGTCACGGGCTCCCCCGGGGCGTCCGCCGTCGTCTCGGGCACCCCGTCCTCGTCTTCCATGATCTCTCCGGTCGCCGTGTTCACGGCGGGTGCGGCCGGGGCCGCGCGGGCGAAGGCCGCGAGGACGGTCTCGGCCGTCTTGCGGCCTATGCCGGGCACCTCGCAGATCTGGTCCAGGGTCGCCGACCGCAGCTTCTTCACCGAACCGAAGTGCTTGATCAGCGCCTGCTTGCGGGTCTCGCCGAGGCCCGGAACGTCGTCCAGGGGGCTCGACCGGAAGCGCTTGGCGCGCTTGGTGCGCTGGTAGGTGATCGCGAACCGGTGGGCCTCGTCGCGGACGCGCTGCAGCAGGTACAGGCCCTCGCTGGTGCGGGGCAGGATCACCGGGTCGTCCTCGCCGGGCAGCCAGACCTCCTCCAGCCGCTTGGCCAGGCCGCACACGGCGATGTCGTCGATGCCCAGCTCGTCCAGCGCCCGCTGCGCGGCGGCCACCTGCGGCTGCCCGCCGTCGACGACGACGAGCTGCGGCGGGTAGGCGAAACGCTTGGGCCGCCCGTCGTCGTCCGTCAGCCCCTGCCCGGCGGCCGGGACCTCACCGCCCGGCGGGACCTCGCCGTTCACCGGCCGCTCGCCGCCGCCGGACTCCTCGGCCCACTCGCCGGTCCTCTCCTTCTCGGCGAGGTAGCGCTTGAAGCGCCGGGTGATCACCTCGTGCATGGAGCGGACGTCGTCCTGGCCGGCGAATCCCTTGATCTGGAACCGCCGGTACTCGCTCTTGCGGGCCAGCCCGTCCTCGAAGACGACCATGGAGGCCACCACGTCGTCGCCCTGGAGATGCGAGATGTCGTAGCACTCCACGCGGAGCGGCGCGCTGTCCAGGCCGAGGGCGTCGGCGATCTCCTCCAGGGCGCGCGAGCGGGTGGTCAGGTCGGAGGCGCGCTTGGTCTTGTGCAGGGCGAGCGCCTGCTGGGCGTTGCGCTGCACGGTCTCCATCAGGGCCTTCTTGTCACCGCGCTGCGGGATGCGCAGGGACACGCCGGAGCCGCGCCGGCCGGCCAGCCACTCCTGCACCGGCTCCACCGGGTCGGGCAGCGCCGGGACCAGGACCTCCTTGGGGACGGCGTCTCCGCTCTCCTCGCCGTACAGCTGCTGGAGGGCGTGCTCGACGAGGGCGGCGGTGGTGATCTCCTCCACCTTGTCGGTGACCCAGCCGCGCTGGCCGCGCACCCGTCCGCCGCGCACGTGGAAGATCTGGACGGCCGCCTCCAGCTCGTCCTCGGCGACGGCGATCAGGTCGGCGTCGGTCGCGTCGGCGAGCACGACCGCGTTCTTCTCCATGGCCTTCTTCAGGGCGCCGATGTCGTCGCGCAGCCGGGCCGCCCGCTCGTACTCCATCTCCTCGGCCGCCTCGGCCATCTGCTTCTCCAGGCGGCGCAGATAGGTGCCCGTGCGACCGGCCATGAAGTCGCAGAACTCCTCTGCCAGCTCCCGGTGCTCCCCGGCCGAGACGCGCTCGACACAGGGCGCCGAGCACTTGCCGATGTAGCCGAGGAGGCAGGGGCGGCCGGTACGGGCGGCGTTCTTGAAGACGCCGGCCGAGCAGGTGCGGACCGGGAAGACGCGCAGCAGCAGGTCGACCGTGTCGCGGATCGCCCACGCGTGCGCGTACGGCCCGAAATAGCGCACGCCCTTCTTCTTGTGGCCGCGCATCACCTGGACGCGGGGGAACTCCTCGTGCATCGTCACCGCGAGGTACGGATAGCTCTTGTCGTCGCGGTACTTGACGTTGAACCGGGGGTCGTACTCCTTGATCCAGGAGTACTCCAGCTGCAGGGCCTCGACCTCCGTGGACACCACCGTCCACTCCACGGACGCGGCCGTGGTCACCATGGTGCGCGTGCGCGGGTGCAGGTTCGCCACGTCCTGGAAGTAGTTCGCCAGGCGCTGGCGCAGGCTCTTCGCCTTTCCGACGTAGATCACCCGGCGGTGCTCGTCGCGGAACCTGTACACCCCGGGCGAGTCCGGGATCTGTCCCGGACTGGGGCGGTAGCTGGAGGGGTCGGCCATGACTCACACCCTACTGGCGCGGACCGACACTCCGGCGGGCCTGTGGACGACGCCCCGCGGGGCCTGTGGATCACGTCCGCGCCCGCCCGGCGGGCGGCCCGTGCGATCTCGGCCAGGAGACCGTCGACGTCGCGACGAGGGTGTTGTCGGGACTTGGTCAACACGCTTCAATGCGGGGGAACTCGGGGTCCTGAACGGCGGCGTACGGATGTGCAGACTCCTCTGCGCCGTGTCGGGGGCGGCCCCGGGTTTCCGCGTCGAACGGTCTGACCAGCCGTGGTGAACATTCACAGAAAGGCCCCTGCATGCCGCACGCCACACAGCACGCGGACGTCGCCACCGCGGAGCTCGACTCCGCTCTGCGAGGTGGCCCCTTCCACATCGCCCTGCGGGCCGCGATAGCCGCACGCGGACTGCCGTTGCAGCGCGTGCAGCACCACCTGTCCCGGCACGGGGTGAGGGTGGGCGTCACGAGCCTCAGTTACTGGCAGCAGGGCGCCCGGCGTCCGCAGCGCCCGGAGTCGCTGCGGGCCGTGCGAGCGCTGGAGGAGATCCTCGAACTGCCCGAGGAGTCGCTGATCCGGCTGCTCGCCGAGACCGGATCCCCCACGGTGGAGCAGGGCCCCGCCCCTCATGCCTACCGCGCGCGGGTGGCGGCCTCCGGCATCCTGGACCGGCTGCTGGCCGACCTGGACCACCCGCCGGACGGGGGGCTGCACGCCGTCGCGCACCACGAGCGGGTCCGGATCGGCCCGCACCGGGAACTGGCGGCCCGCGAATCGCGCCTCATCGTCCGCGCCCACCGGGACGGCGTCGACCGCTTCCTCGCCGTCCACCACGGCGACCCCGGGTGCGCGCCCGGCCGGATGGCCGTCCACGCGCTGGAGAACTGCCGTACCGGCCGCGTCCGCCGCCACCACGAGGCCGGGCTGCTGGTCGTCGAGCTGCTCCTCGACACACGGCTGCGGGCCGGGGACACGCACCTGTTCGGCTACGGCGTCGAGGACGGCACGGCGGGCGTGTCGCGCGAGTGCGTGCAGGGGTTCGACACGTCGGGCGGGCAGTACGCGCTCCAGGTGCGGTTCGACGCGGCGGCCCTGCCGGTGCGGTGCCACCGGTTCACCCAGAGCTCGGCGGCGGCACCGCGCGGCGGCCGCCGGGAGCTGGCGCTCAGCGGACGGCACCACTCGGTGCACCTGGTGGAACCGCGGGTCCGCTCGGGGATCGTCGGGATCGGCTGGGACTGGGACTGACCCGGCACCGGCGGGGCACCGGGGGTGGCCCGGCGGCACGAGCGGGGCACCGGGGGTGGCCCGGCGGCACGAGCGGGGCACCGGGGGTGGCCCGGCGGCACCGGCAGGCGGCCGGGACCGGTCCAGCACCGGCTGGGACCTGAAGTGACCTGGCACCGGCGGGGGCCCTGGAGTGGCCCCGGCACCGGCGGGGGGCCTGGAGTGACCGGCACCGGCTGGGACCGGGAGTCACCGGGACGGGCTGACGCGGCGGCGCGGGTCAGGCCTCCGGGCCCGCGACGATCCTGCCGTCCTCCACCTGGACCGGCAGTTCCTTCAGCGGCACCGTGGCGGGGGCGCGCAGTACCTCGCCGGTCCGGGCGTCGAACTCGCTGCCGTGGCAGAAGCAGGTCAGCGTCGTCCCTTCCAGCTTGGTCATCGGGCACCCCGCGTGGGTGCACACCGAGCTGTACGCCTTGAGAGAGCCGTCCGCGGCCCGGCTGACCACCACCTTCTGGTCCCGGTACAGCTTCGCGCCGCCCTCGGCGATCTCCTTCTCGCCGCCCAGCTCCACGGGCTCGGCCGGCCTGCCGGGCCCCTCGACTCCGTCACCCGGCGAGCAGGCGGCGGCGCCGAGACCGGCGACCGGTGCGACGGCGGCTCCCCGCAGGACGGTACGACGGCTCGGGGCGGGGCGGCCGGGCATGGGGACTCTCCACTGGTCAGGGGCTTGGGCAGGTCCGATCCGGGCCTGCCCATCGACGATAGCGAGGGGTACCGCGCCCGGCGGGACCGGGTCGGCCCTGGCGTGGAGACGGCCGTAAGCGCTTGCGCAAGCGTTTACGGCCGTCTCCGAATGGGATACGGTCCCGGCGACACACCGCAGGAGAGGAGCACGCCGATGGCCACCATGGCCGACGTGGCGCGGAGCGCCGGCGTCTCCGTGGCGACCGTCTCTCACGTCCTGAACGGCACCCGGCCGGTGCTCCCCCACACCCGCCAGGCCGTCCTGGACGCCGTCGAGAAGCTCGGCTACACCCCCAACACCCTCGCCCGGTCCCTGGTGACCGCCCGCACCCGCTCCATCGGGCTCGCCGTCTCGGCGATCAGCAACCCGTACTTCACGGAGATCCTCCAGGGGGTCGAGGCGGCCACCCTCCAGCAGGGGTACGGCCTGCTCATCGCCGACCCGCACGACGATCCCGGCCATGAGCGCACGGTCGTCCAACTGCTCCACGAGCGGCGGGTGGACGGCCTGATCGTCGCGCCCTCCGCGGACCCGCGGGATCTCGTCGCCTACCTCGGCAGGCACCGCGTGCCCGCGGTGTTCCTGGACCGGGTCGTCGACCTCCCCGAGGACAGTGGCGGCCCGCGTTTCGACCAGGTGTGCGCCGACAGCGCCGAGCCGACGACCCGGCTGGTCACCCATCTCTCCGGGCTCGGCCACCGGCGGATCGCCCTGGTCGCCGGCCGGCCCGGCCTCAGCACCACGCGGGAGCGGATCACCGGGTACCGGCACGGGCTGGCGGCGGCCGGGCTGCCGTACGACGAACGGCTGCTGGTGCACGGCGACTCCGAGGCGGCCGGCGGCAGCCGCGCGACGGAGGCCCTGCTGTCCCTGGCGGTACCGCCCACGGCGCTCGTCACCGCCAACAACGCGATGACCATCGGCGCGCTGCGGGCCCTGCGCGACCGGCGCCTGTCCGTGCCCGGTGACATCGCCCTGTGCTGCTTCGACGACTTCGCCTGGGCGGACCTGTTCGAACCCCGGCTCACGGCGATCGCCCAGCCCGGCAGGGACATCGGCGCCCAGGCCGTCCGGGTGCTCCTGGAACGCCTCGCCGATCCGGACCGGCCCGTCCGGACCGTGCGGCTGCCCTGCTCCTTCGTCCACCGCACCTCGTGCGGCTGCCCCGAACAGCCGGCCGAGAAAGGAACCCCCGCATGATCGTCGTCGCCGGTGAGGCACTGATCGACCTGGTACCGCAGGGCACGGGCGCCCTGGCCGCGCTGACTCCGGCGCTCGGCGGCGGTCCGTACAACACGGCCGTGGCGCTGGGCCGGCTCGGCTCCCCCGTCGCCTTCTGCTCCCGGGTGTCGTACGACGCCTTCGGCGAGGCGCTGCTGGAGCGGCTGCGCGAGTCCGGCGTGGACGTGTCCCCCGTCCAGCGCGGCGCCGAGCCGACGACGCTCGCGGTGGCCTCGGTCGGCGCGGACGGCTCGGCCGCGTACTCCTTCTACGTGGAGGGGACCGCGGACCGGCTGTTCACCGCCCCCGCCGCGCTGCCGCCCGGCACCCGGGCCCTGGCCTTCGGCACCTGTTCCCTGGTGCTGGAGCCCGGGGCGAGCGCGTACGAGGAGCTGATGCGGGACGCGGCGGCGCGGGGGCTGTTCACGGCGCTGGACCCGAACATCCGGGCCGGGCTGATCGCGGACCCGGACGCCTACCGGGCCCGCTTCAAGAGCTGGCTGCCGTCGGTGTCGCTGCTGAAGCTGTCCGCGGAGGACGCCGAGTGGCTCGGCGGCGGCCCGCGCGAGTGGCTGGCGGCCGGACCGGCCGCGGTCGTGATCACCCGGGGCGGCGACGGGCTCACCGTCTTCACCCGCGACGGCGGCGAGTACGCGGTGCCGGGCGAGCGGGTCGACGTGGTCGACACGATCGGCGCGGGCGACACGGTGAACGCGGCGCTGCTGCACGGGCTCGCGGTGCGGGACGCGCTCGACGAGCGGGCGTCGGCCGCGCTGGGCCCGGACGGCTGGGCGGACCTGCTGCGCTTCGCCGCCCGGGCCGCGGCGGTCACCTGCTCGCGCGCCGGGGCGCAGCCGCCGTACGCGCACGAGGTGGCCGGCTGACGGGGCCCGGCCGGTCGGTCGGGCCCCGTCACCCGGCCGGCCGGACGTACGGCGCGCAGGGCGCCGGGGCGATGGGGCGATGTGGCGATGTGGCCGGCGGGGCGCCAGGGAGGCGGAGCCGCTCTTCGGGGACCGGTCGAGCCGGGATCCGAGCCGGGCGGTACGCGTACGGACCCGCTGTGCGCGTACGGACCCGCTGTGCGCGTACGGACCCGCTGTGCGCGTACGAACGCGCCGTGCCCCCGGTGCTTGCCGGGAGGCGCGGCGCGTCGCGCTGCCGCCGGACGTCAGGCCTTGCGGGCCCGCGTGGTCTTCTTCGCGGCGGACTTGGTGGTCTTGGCCGTCCTGGCGGCCGTGCCGTCGACCTTCCTGGTGGCCGTCTTCTTCGTGGCCGTCGTGGCGGCCGCGGTCTTCGCCGCCGCCTTGCGCGGGGCCTTCACGGGTGCCGCGTCGCTGATCCGGTCGGCGCCCAGGATGTCCCGCAGGAACTTGCCGGTGTGGCTGGCCGGGACCGCGGCGACCTGCTCGGGCGTGCCCTCGGCGACGACCAGGCCACCGCCGGCGCCGCCCTCGGGACCCATGTCGACGATCCAGTCGGCGGTCTTGATCACGTCGAGGTTGTGCTCGATGACGATGACCGTGTTGCCCTTGTCGACCAGGCCGGACAGAACCCTGAGCAGCTTGTTGATGTCCTCGAAGTGCAGGCCGGTGGTCGGCTCGTCCAGGACGTAGACCGTGCGCCCGGTGGAGCGGCGCTGCAGCTCGCTGGCGAGCTTCACGCGCTGTGCCTCACCGCCGGACAGGGTGGTCGCGGACTGGCCGAGCCGGACGTAGCCGAGGCCGACGTCCTTCAGCGTCTTCAGGTGGCGGGCGATCGCCGGGACGGCCTCGAAGAACTCCGTGGCCTCCTCGATCGGCATGTCCAGGACGTCGGCGATGGACTTGCCCTTGTAGTGGACCTCCAGGGTCTCCCGGTTGTACCGGGCACCGTGGCAGACCTCGCACGGGACGTAGACGTCCGGGAGGAAGTTCATCTCGATCTTGATGGTGCCGTCGCCCGCGCAGTTCTCGCAGCGGCCGCCCTTGACGTTGAAGGAGAAGCGTCCGGGCATGTAGCCGCGGACCTTCGCCTCGGTCGTCTCGGCGAACAGCTTGCGGATGTGGTCGAAGACGCCGGTGTACGTCGCCGGGTTCGACCGCGGGGTGCGGCCGATGGGCGACTGGTCGACGTGGACCACCTTGTCGACCTGGTCGTCGCCGTCCACGCGCGTGTGCCGCCCCGGCACGCTGCGGGCGCCGTTCAGCTCACGGGCCAGGTGGGTGTACAGGATGTCGTTGACCAGCGTCGACTTTCCGGAGCCGGACACGCCGGTGACGGCCGTGAACACGCCCAGCGGGAAGGAGACGTCGATGTCCTGGAGGTTGTTCTCCCGGGCACCGTGCACCGTCAGCTGCCGGGACGGGTCGCGCGGGCGCCGCATGTCGGGCAGCGGGATGGCCTTCTTGCCGGCCAGGTACAGGCCGGTCTGCGAATCGGCGTTGTCGAGCAGCTCCTTCAGCGAGCCGCTGTGCACCACCTTGCCGCCGTGCTCGCCGGCGCCGGGGCCGATGTCGACGATCCAGTCGGCGGTCTTGATGGTGTCCTCGTCGTGCTCGACGACGATGAGCGTGTTGCCCATGTCGCGGAGCCGGACGAGGGTCTCGATCAGCCGGTGGTTGTCGCGCTGGTGCAGGCCGATGGACGGCTCGTCGAGGACGTACAGGACGCCGACGAGACCGGAGCCGATCTGGGTCGCCAGGCGGATGCGCTGGGCCTCGCCGCCGGAGAGTGTGCCGGCCGCGCGGTTCAGCGAGAGGTAGTCCAGACCGACGTCGACCAGGAAGCGCAGCCGCTCGTTGACCTCCTTCAGCACCCGCTCGGCGATCTTCTTGTCGCGGGCGGTGAGCTTCAGCTCGCCCAGGAAGTCCGCGCAGTCGCTGATGGACATCGCGGAGACCTCGGCGATCGACTTCCCCATGATCGTCACCGCCAGGACGACGGGCTTGAGGCGTGACCCCGCACAGCTGGGGCAGGGCACCTCGCGCATGTAGCCCTCGAACCGCTCCCGGCTGGCGTCGCTCTCGGCCTCGCTGTGCCGGCGCTTGACGAACGGGACGGCCCCCTCGAAGGCCGTGGTGTAGCGGCGCTCGCGGCCGTACCGGTTGCGGTAGCGGACCTCGACCTGGGTCTTGTGGCCGTGCAGCAGGGCCTTCTTGGCACGCTGCGGCAGCCCGGCGAAGGGGATGTCGGTGCGGAAGCCGAGCGCGTCGGCGAGGGCGCCGATCAGGCGGCCGAAGTAGTCCTTGGTGTGACCGTGCGACCAGGGGTGGATGGCGCCCTCGTCCAGGGACTTGTCCGGGTCCGGGACGATCAGCTCGGGGTCGACCTCCATGCGCGTACCGATACCGGTGCAGTCGGGGCAGGCGCCGAAGGGCGAGTTGAAGGAGAAGGAGCGGGGCTCCAGCTCCTCGAAGGACAGGTCGTCGTACGGGCAGTACAGGTGCTCCGAGTACATGCGCTCGCGCTCCGGGTCGTCCTCGGGGAGGTCGACGAAGTCGAGCACGACCATGCCGCCGGACAGGCCGAGCGCGGTCTCGACGGAGTCGGTGAGCCGGCGCTTGGCGGAGTCCTTGACCGTGAGGCGGTCGACGACCACCTCGATGGTGTGCTTCTCCTGCTTCTTCAGCGTGGGCGGGTGGGAGAGCTGGACAGTCTCGCCGTCCACGCGCGCGCGGGAGTAGCCCTTGGTCTGCAGGTCGGCGAAGAGGTCGACGAACTCCCCCTTGCGCTCGCGCACCAGCGGGGAGAGCACCTGGAAGCGGCTGCCCTCGGGCAGCTCCAGAACCCTGTCGACGATCGCCTGCGGCGACTGGCGCGAGATCGGGCGGCCGCACTCGGGGCAGTGCGGCTTGCCGATGCGGGCGAAGAGCAGGCGCAGGTAGTCGTAGACCTCGGTGATCGTGCCGACCGTGGAGCGCGGGTTGCGCGAGGTCGACTTCTGGTCGATGGAGACCGCCGGGGACAGACCCTCGATGAAGTCGACGTCCGGCTTGTCCATCTGGCCGAGGAACTGCCGGGCGTACGAGGAGAGCGACTCCACGTAGCGGCGCTGGCCCTCGGCGAAGATCGTGTCGAAGGCCAGGGAGGACTTGCCCGAGCCGGACAGGCCCGTGAAGACGATGAGCGAGTCCCGGGGCAGGTCGAGCGACACATTCTTCAGATTGTGCTCGCGCGCGCCACGGACGATGAGACGGTCGGCCACGCCGGTCCGCACCTTTCTTGAGAGAAGCGACAGGGGCGGGGCCCCCGTCCTTCTCAGACTAGGGGGAGCCACTGACAACGCCGGTCGGATTCACGGGTTGACAACAAACCCCGGCTCTCCAGCATGCCCGACGCCGCACTCGACCATATAGCACGCGCATTCGATTTGCGGGCGCGGTCCGGAACCTTCACCCGAAGGTGTGGCCGGGGCTAGGGTCAGCACCATGATTGATCACGCTCATGACCTGGCGTCTGTACGTGACGCGACCGACCGGCTGCTCACCGCGGTCGGCAAACTGGGCAACGCGCACGTGACCGAGCCGTCACGGCTGCCGGGCTGGACCCGCGGCCATGTCCTCGCCCACATCGCCCGCAATGCGGACGCGCTCGTGAACGTCCTCGAGGGCCGCCCCATGTACGCCTCCGCCGAGGCCCGGGACGCCGACATCGAGCGGGACGCCCCGCGCCCGCTGGACGCCCAGCTCGCCGACGTGCGCGACAGCGGGGCCCGCTTCCAGGAGACCGGGGCCGCGCCGGCCGACTGGTCGCGCACGGTGGAACTGCGCAACGGGGTCACCGACTCGGCGTCCCGGGTGCCGTTCCGCCGGTGGGTCGAGGTCGAGCTGCACCACGTGGACCTCGGCATCGGGTACGAGCTGGAGGACCTCCCGGCGGAGTTCACGGAGCGGGAGATCGAGTTCCTCGCGGAGCGGTTCGCCGGCCACAAGGACGTCCCGGCCACCCGGCTCACGGACGGCACGCGCGCGTGGAGCACGGGCGGCGGCGCCGAGGGCGGCCCGGTCACCGTCGAGGGCACGGCCGCCGACCTGCTCGGCTGGCTCGCCGGGCGGCGCGACGGCTCGGGACTGACCGTGACGGGCGGGGCACTGCCGAAGCTGCCGCCGCTGTAGCCGCCACAGCCGGTGGTCAGCCGTCTGCGGACCGCTCTCCGGCGCTAGGCTGGCGGACATGACGTACAGCGGAGAGGTGCAGGTCGGCGGGCCCGCCGACGTGCACGAGCTCAAGGACCTGATGATCACCAAGATCGCGGTCGGTCCGATGGACAACAACGCCTATCTGCTGCGCTGCCGGGCCACCGACGAGCAGTTGCTCATCGACGCCGCCAACGACGCGGAGACGCTGCTGGGGACGATCGGTGGCGACGGCATCGCGTCCGTCGTCACCACCCACCGGCACGGCGACCACTGGCAGGCACTCGGCGAGGTCGTCGCCGCCACCGGCGCCCGCACCTACGCGGGCCGGTACGACGCCGAGGGCATCCCGGTGCCGACCGACGTCCTGGTCGACGACGGTGACACGATCCGGGTGGGGCGCGTGGAGCTGACCGCGCGCCACCTGGTGGGCCACACGCCGGGGTCCATCGTCCTGATCTACGACGACCCGCACGGGCACCCGCACGTCTTCACCGGCGACTGCCTCTTCCCCGGCGGGGTCGGCAACACCCACCGGGACCCGAAGGCGTTCGCGAGCCTGATCCACGACGTCGAGACCAAGCTCTTCGACGCGCTCCCGGACGAGACGTGGGTCTACCCCGGGCACGGCAACGACACGTCGCTGGGCGCGGAGCGCCCGCAACTGCCGGAGTGGCACGCGCGCGGGTGGTGAGCCGGGCGCCGCGCGGGTGAGGCGTGCCCCTCCGGGGCCCGGGGGCCCGGGCTCAGGTGGCGGCGTGTGCCGCCCCCGCGAGGGCCGCGACCCGCTCGACGCCGAACACGTACCCCTGGGCCCCGCACCCCGCGATGACGCCGTCGGCACGCAGCGACACGTAGGAGTGGTGCCGGAACTCCTCACGCTTGTGGATGTTGGAGATGTGGACCTCCACCACCGGAAGGCCGTCACAGGTGTTGAGCGCATCCAGGATCGCGACGGACGTGTGGGAGTAGGCGGCCGGGTTGATCACGATCCCGCAGTGATGCAGCCGCGCCTCGTGGATCCACTCCACCAGCTCCCCCTCGTGGTTGGACTGCCGGAAGTCCACCGTGCCGGCGTGCGCCGCCGCCGCCTCCGCACACATCGCCTCGATGTCGGCGAGGGTGTCGGAGCCGTAGATCTCCGGCTGCCGTCGGCCGAGGAGGTTCAGGTTGGGGCCGTTGAGGATCATGATCGGGGCGTTGGCCAGGGTGCGGGGCACGGTGGGGTTCCTCCGGTCCGGTTCGCGATGGGCGGTCCGGCCGGACCGCTGCCGACACCCGGTTTATCACGGTGCACGGCCACGGCGACCGGCCTCCCACAGCCCGGAGGAGCGCGCACAGTACGCGAAGGAACAGCGCGAGGCGGTTCGTCCCTTACGGGGGTGTGGTCCGCGTCGACGGTCCCGTGCGGCGCATCACCGTCACCTACTGACCCCGGTACTCCCCGCGCGCCCCGTAACCGGTGATCGCCGCGGGTGGTTGACGCGGCGTGAACGATGTATCCCCCGTCAGCAAAGCCCAGGCCGCTCCCTCCATGCTGCGGCTCGCCACCGCGTCGCTCGCCGGGACGGCGATCGAGTTCTACGACTTCTTCGTCTACGGGACCGCGGCGGCGCTGGTGCTGGGGCCGCTGTTCTTCCCGACGTTCTCGCCGCTGGCGGGGACGCTGGCCGCGTTCGCGACGTTCGGGGTCGGGTTCCTGGCCCGGCCGCTGGGCTCGGTGCTGTTCGGGCACATCGGGGACCGGCACGGCAGGCGTCCGGTCCTCGTCGCCTCACTGCTGCTGACCGGTGCCTCGACGGTCGCGGTCGGCTGCGTGCCGACGTACGACACGATCGGCCTGACCGCTCCCCTGCTGCTGGTCACCCTGCGCTTCCTTCAGGGACTGGGGCTGGGCGGGGAATGGGGCGGTGCCGTACTGCTCACCGTGGAGCACGCGCCCGCCGGCCGGCGCGGGCTGTGGTCGAGCTTCCCGCAGATCGGGCCGGCGCTCGGCTTCCTGCTCGCCAACGGCGTGGTGCTGGCGCTGTCGCAGGTACTGACCGACGCGCAGTTCGCCGCATGGGGGTGGCGGGTGCCGTTCTGGGTGGCGGGGGTGCTGGCGCTGGTGGGGCTGTGGCTGCGGTCGTCGCTCGCCGAGAGCCCGGGCTTCCTGGCCATCGACGACCACGCGCGCGTGCCGCTCGCCGAGGTGGTGCGGCACCACTGGCGGCTCGTCCTGCTCACCGCCGGGGCGCTCGCGGTCGGATACGCGATCTTCTACGCCGTGTCCACCTGGTCCCTGGCGTACGCCACGGAGCGGCTCGGCGTGGACCGTGGCGTGGTCCTCGCCTGCATCATGGCCGCGGTGCTGGTAAAGGGCGCGCTCACCCCGGTGGCGGCGCTGCTCGGCGACCGCCACGGGCGCCGGCCGCTGTGCCTGGCCGGGTGCACGGCCGCCGCCCTGTGGATGTTCCCCATGGTGGCGCTGCTGGCCACCGGCGAGCCGTTGCCGATGTTCCTCGGCTTCCTGGGAGCGATGCTCGCCTTCATCACGATGTTCGCGGTGATCGCCGCCTATCTGCCGGAGCTGTACGAGCCCCGGGTGCGGTGCACCGGCGCCGCCGTGGGCTACAACCTCGGCGGGGTCCTCGGGGGCGCACTCACCCCGATCGTGGCGACGGCGCTGGCCGAGCAGGGCGGTCGGGTGCCCTGGGGTGTGGGCGCCTACCTGACCGGCGTCGCGCTGCTCAGCCTGGGCTGTTTCGCGCTGCTGCCGGAGACGCGCCCGGTCCCGGAGCCCGCCGTCGCGGTGAAGCCCGTCTCCACCGGCTGAGCGCGGGTCCATGGGCTCAGCGCCGGTCTACGGGTTGACGGCCAGCTCCAGATAGGCCGCGAACAGCACCGGGTGGACGCCACCCTGCAGCGGCGTGGCGCGGCCCGGTACGACGGTCAGCGAGCCGACCACCACGGTCAGGGCGAGCAGCACCATGTGGGTGGAGCCGAGGCCGAGGACGAGCGGCCCGGCGCCGTTGCAGGTGATCATGACGGCGGCGAAGACGGTGTCCCGGGCCAGGGCCGAGCCCTTGTCGCCGCCGTCCGCCATGAGGGTCACGATGAGGGCGACCTCGATGACCGTGACGGCGACGGCGAGGACCAGGGAGCCGAAGGGCTCGCCGACCCGGTGCGCGACGACCTCGGCATGATGGACGGCGGCCAGGACGGACCCGGCGAGGACGAGCGTCGCCAGGGCGACGACCACACCGGGCAGATCGCGTCCCCAGGTGAACACGCAGCACGACCGCGACCACGGGCACGACGGTCGTCCACTGCGTCATGAGCGCCCTGGACCGAGTGATCATGCAGTGATCGTCGCAGAGGGGCACGGGCCCCGCACGCCGGTCGTGCCACGGCGGGAGCGCCGGGAGCGGCGGCCGGCTCTCGCCGCGCACCGCTCCCGGCGCTCAAGGTTTTCCGCCCGGGGCCCCGGTGTCCGGAGGGCGTCAGACGTCGACGCTGTCCTTGGTGACGCCACCGCCCTGGGAGCCCTCCGCCTCGGCCGCCGCCTGCTTCTTGGAGGCGCGCAGGCTGGTGATCGTGGTGATGATCAGGACCGAGCAGATGACCCCCAGCGAGACCGGGATGCTGATCTCCGGGACATGGACGCCGGACTCGTGGAGCGCGTGCAGCACCAGCTTGACGCCGATGAAGGCCAGGATGACCGACAGACCGTACGAGAGGTGGATCAGCTTCTTCAGCAGGCCGCCGATGAGGAAGTACAGCTGCCGCAGCCCCATCAGGGCGAAGGCGTTGGCCGTGAAGACGATGTACGGGTCCTGGGTCAGACCGAAGATCGCGGGGATCGAGTCGAGCGCGAAGAGCACGTCCGTGGTGCCGATCGCGAGCATCACCACCAGCATCGGGGTCATGACCCGCTTGCCGTTCTCCTGGATCCACAGCTTGGTGCCGTGGTACCGGTCGGCGACACCGAAGCGGCGCTCCGCGGCCTTGAGGAGCTTGTTCTCCTCGTACTCCTCGTCCTGCTCCTCGGCCCGGGCCTCCTGGATGAGCTTCCAGGCGGTCCAGATCAGGAAGGCGCCGAAGAGGTAGAAGACCCACGAGAAGTTGGCGATGATCGCGGCGCCCGCGGCGATGAACACGGCCCTGAGCACCAGGGCTATGAGCACGCCGATGAGCAGCACACGCTGCTGGTACTGCGACGGCACCGCGAACTTCGCCATGATCAGGACGAAGACGAAGAGGTTGTCGACGCTCAGCGACTTCTCGGTGATGAAGCCGGCGAAGAACTCACCGGCGGGCTGGCCGCCGCCGAAGACGAACAGGCCGATACCGAAGAGACCGGCCAGGACGATCCAGACGACCGTCCAGATTCCGGCTTCCTTGATCGATACATCGTGCGGTTTGCGGCCGATGAAGAAATCGACGGCAATGAGGGCGGCAAGGCCCAGGACGGTCAGGACCCACAGGGTCGTCGAAACTTCCACTACGCCTCCGGCAGTACGTCACACGGCAGATGTCAGCGTCGTCGCTGCCGGAGGTCTCTTCCACCCCGGGCGTCCGGCGCGTGTGACGCGCATGGAAGCCCGCGGGCCGACGCCCCGGGATCTGGCCTGATCCGTATTGACGGGTACGCCGCAGCAGACAGGGAGTACTCCCCTCCGTACGGAGGACACTACTTGATTCCCCAAGGGAAGGTAAAGAGATTTGCAAATAAAGCTCAAAGGGGCTGGTGGGAGCCCTTTACCTGCTCATGGACCTACCGGTTCCACGCGCGCCGGGCCGCGGCGACCTGGGTGAGCACCTGCTGGAGCACCTGGCTGCCGGGCGGCACGAGCGAGGGCTCATACGTCCAGGCGTGCCCGACCCACGGGTCGGCGAGGTGGTCGTCGGCCACCGGGGTCAGACGCAGCAGCGCCCGCCACAGCGGGTCGAGCAGCGGGCCGTAGCCGGTGGACTCCTCGCGGTCGGCGACCATCATCAGATGGACACCGACGGACGGGCCCTCGTCCGCGAGGTAGCGGAGCTGGTTGACCGCCCGGTCGTCGAAGCCGTGCGGGAAGTCGTTGACGATCAGCAGTTGCTGGGAGGTGTCGAAGCCGGGCGGGAGCGAGTCGGCGGCGCCGCCGCGCACCGCCATCTGCACCAGGTCGACGCGCTGGGTGAGCCGGGCGAGGACGTCCGCGACGCCCGCGGCGCCGAGCGCGGGCGGGCCGGCGAGCACGCCGGCCCGCACCAGCGGAGTCAGTGCCTGAGCGCCCGATCCGGCCGGGTCGGCCACGTGCACGGTGAACTCGCCGGCCGGGTGGACCGCGAGCAGCCGGGCTGCGTGCGCCACGGCCGCCTCCAGGGCGAGGCGCCGCAGTTCATGGGAGTCGGCGAAGGTCCCGTCGGGCGAGCCGGCCCGTCCGCTGTCGATCCACAGTCCGCGCTCCAGCGGCAGCCGGACCAGCAGCGGAATGCGTATCCGGTCGGCCTCGGGCAGATGCAGGTCGCCCAGGCGCAGGGCCATGGGGATCTCCATCGGCACGCGGTAGCCGTGCCAGACGGGGTTGTCCCAGCGGGCGTAGGCGGGCGGCAGGGCGGGCTCGACCACCTCCGCCTCGGCGGCGAGCTGGGCGAGGTCGCGGTCGAGGGCCTCCGCGGCCTGGGCGACCAGCGCGCCGTGCCGGGCACGGGCCGCCTCGCGTGCGGCGTCGCCCTGTCCGCCGGTGCGGCTGCGCGGGTCGGACAGGACCTGGTCGAGCTCCTTCTCCATGCGGGAGTCGGCGAAGTCGACGGCGCTGCGGTAGGCGGCCGTGGTGCGGGCCAGGTCCTCGAACATGCCCCACACCTGGTTGTAGAGCCGCTCGTCCATGGACCAGCCGGTCGCGTCGCCGGCCACGGGCTGCGCGGGCTGTCCGGGAGCGGCCGGGGGTGCGGTCGGCGGGGGCGGGGGCGGGGCGGCGTTCCGGCGGCGTGGGTGGCTGTAGTCGATGGGCGCCCCGGCGGTCGGCGCCGACGGCTCGGTGGCGGGGGTGTCCCCCGCGCCACCGGCGTACGGCTGCTGCTGCGGGCCGGGCCGTCCCGGCGCGCCGGGCGTGCCCTGAGCGTCGTACGGGCCTGTCGGCGGCACGGGCCCCGGGGCGGCCTGCGGTGCCGTGCCGCCGTGGTCCGGGCCGAGGGCCGGGGCGGCGGCCTGCCAGGAGCGGTCGCCGTCCGCGGTGCGTGGCGGAGGGGCCGGCACCGAGCGGGCCAGTCCGCGGGCCACCGCCTCGTGGATGCCCGCGGCGAGCGAGTGGGCCTCGGGCAGGCCCTGATCGGTGAGCAGCTCGGCGAGGCCGCCCGCATAGCCCTGGCCGACCGCGCGGACCTTCCACGCGCCCTGCCTGCGATAGATCTCCAGGGCGACGACGGCCGACTCGGCGTCGAGGCCGGTGATGGTGTAGCTGGCGATCTCCGCGCCGTCGAGACCGGTGACGGCGACGAAGGGGGCGGCCACGGCGCCGAAGCGGGCCGGGGCCTGGGCCGCCGTACCGGCGGTGGGCAGCGCGAGCAGCACGGTGACGCGGTGCACGGCGTCCGGCACGGCGTCCAGGTCCACCGCGAGGCGGTGGTCGGCGGCGGCCTGGCGGGAGACCTCCAGGCCGGGCCGCGTGGGCGTACCGGGGTGGGCGACCGACTCGGCCCCGTGGACCTTGCCGTTCTCGTCGGCTGACGTGGCCGCGGCAACGACCGGTGTGCCGGCCGAGACCCGGATCTCCAGGCGGGTCCGGGAGAGCGGGTGGTTCTGCCCTCGCACCAGCTCGGCCGTCATCGCCTTCCCCCCTGCGTCACTCGCGTGTCACTCGTGCTCTGTCGTGCGGCTGGCCGACCGGTCGCCGGACAGGGCCGGCCGGCGTCCGTCTCGTCCGGCCGTCCAGTCCGCTGTCCAGTCCGGCCGTGCCGTCCGGCTGCCCCCCGTCCGGCAGTGTCGTCCGGTCGTCTCAGAGGGCGGGCAGGATCGCCGGCATCAGGTCCTGGAAGGTGCGGCCGTTGGCCGGGGCGCCGAGGGCCGTCATGGACCAGCCCTGGCCCGCGCGGTGCACCTTCGCCATGATCTGGGCCGTGTAGGCGCCGCCGCCGGCCAGCGTGTAGCGGGCGAGCTCCTGGCCGTTGGCCTCGTCGACCAGGCGGCAGAAGGCGTTCTGCACCTCCTGGAAGGTCTGGCCGGTGAAGGAGTTCACGGTGAAGACGATCTGGTCGATGTGGACCGGGACGCGCTGCAGGTCGACGAGGATCGCCTCGTCGTCGCCGCCCTGGCCGACACCGCCGACGAGGTTGTCGCCGGTGTGGCGCACCGAGCCGTCGTCGCTCACCAGGTGGCGGAAGAAGACCACGTCGACCGGCTGCTTGTCCGCGAACAGGACGGCGGAGGCGTCCAGGTCGATCTCCCGCGTACGCGACCCGAACAGGCCGCGCCGGGGAGCCGCCTGCCAGCCGAGACCCATGCGCACCGACGTCAGGCTGCCGCCGTCGTCCTTCTGCAGACTGATTGCCTGACCCTTGGTCATGTTGACGGTCACGGGCTGATCCCCTCTCGAACTGTCCCCTGTTGCCGCGGCGCCCGCGGTTGACCAGAACCCTACGCAGGGGCACTGACAGTGCCGTACCCAGGCCCGCGCTTTGTGTCGGTCTTGCAACACAGCGCGTGCCCGGGCGCGGCGTCAGGCCAGTCCGGCCTCCCTCATCTGGCGCAGCTCCTTCTTCATCTCGGACACCTCGTCGCGCAGCCTGGCCGCGATCTCGAACTGGAGGTCCGCGGCGGCCGCCCGCATGCGCGAGGTCATCTCCTCGATCTGCTCGGCGAGTTCGGCCGCGGGGCGGTCGGTGGGCACCGTCTCCTTGGCCGCCCTGCCCTTGCCCTTGGCCGTCTTGGCGCCGTTCGCCCCCTTGCCGCCGAGGGCGGGCACCGGGGCCTTGGCGCCCTTTCCGTCCTTGGCCTGGCCGCGGTATCCCGAGCCGAGCAGCTGCTCGGTGTCCACGTCCTCGCGGGCGATCTGCGCGACGATGTCGTTGATCTTCTTGCGCAGCGGCTGGGGGTCGATGCCGTTCGCCTTGTTGAAGGCGACCTGCTTCTCCCGGCGGCGGTTGGTCTCCTCGATCGCCTTCTCCATCGCCGGAGTGATCTTGTCGGCGTACATGTGGACCTGGCCGGAGACATTGCGCGCCGCACGGCCGATGGTCTGGATCAGGGAGGTGCCGGAGCGCAGGAAGCCCTCCTTGTCGGCGTCGAGGATCGCCACCAGGGACACCTCGGGCAGGTCGAGGCCCTCCCGGAGGAGGTTGATGCCGACCAGGACGTCGTACTCGCCGGCGCGCAGTTCGCGGAGGAGTTCGACGCGGCGCAGGGTGTCGACGTCGCTGTGCAGGTAGCGGACCTGGATGCCCAGTTCCAGGAAGTAGTCGGTGAGGTCCTCGGCCATCTTCTTGGTGAGCGTGGTGACGAGGACGCGCTCGTCCTTCTCGGTGCGCTTGCGGATCTCGTGCACCAGGTCGTCGATCTGGCCCTCGGTGGGCTTGACGACGACCTCCGGGTCGACGAGGCCGGTGGGGCGGATGATCTGCTCGACGACGCCGTCCGAGCGGGACAGCTCGTACTGCCCGGGGGTGGCCGACAGGTAGACGGTCTGGCCGATGCGCTCCTGGAACTCCTCCCACTTCAGAGGGCGGTTGTCCAGGGCGGAGGGCAGCCGGAAGCCGTGGTCGACGAGGGTGCGCTTGCGGGAGGCGTCGCCCTCGTACATGGCGCCGATCTGCGGCACGGTGACGTGCGACTCGTCGATGACGAGGAGGAAGTCGTCCGGGAAGTAGTCCAGCAGGGTGTTGGGCGGGGAGCCGGGTGAGCGGCCGTCAAAGTGCATCGAGTAGTTCTCGACGCCGGAGCAGGAACCGATCTGGCGGAGCATCTCGATGTCGTACGTGGTGCGCATCCGCAGGCGCTGGGCCTCCAGGAGCTTGCCCTGCTTCTCCAGCTCGGCCAGGCGCTCGGCCAGCTCCTTCTCGATGTCGTTGACGGCCCGCTCCAGACGCTCGGGACCCGCCACGTAGTGGGACGCCGGGAAGACGTAGAGCTGCTGGTCGTCGCTGATGATCTCGCCGGTGAGCGGGTGCAGCGTGGACAGGGCCTCGATCTCGTCGCCGAACATCTCGATGCGGACGGCGAGCTCCTCGTAGACCGGGAAGATCTCGATGGTGTCGCCGCGCACCCGGAAGGTGCCGCGGGTGAAGGCCATGTCGTTGCGCGTGTACTGGATGTCCACGAAGCGGCGCAGCAGCTGGTCCCGGTCGATCTCGTCGCCGACCCGCAGAGGGACCATGCGGTCCACGTACTCCTGCGGCGTGCCCAGGCCGTAGATGCAGGAGACCGAGGCGACCACGACGACGTCACGGCGGGTGAGCAGCGAGTTGGTCGCGGAGTGGCGCAGGCGCTCGACCTCCTCGTTGATCGAGGAGTCCTTCTCGATGTAGGTGTCCGACTGCGGGACGTAGGCCTCGGGCTGGTAGTAGTCGTAGTACGAGACGAAGTACTCGACCGCGTTGTTCGGCAGCAGCTCGCGGAACTCGTTCGCCAGCTGGGCGGCCAGCGTCTTGTTGGGGGCCATCACCAGGGTGGGGCGCTGGAGCTTCTCGATCATCCACGCCGTGGTGGCGGACTTGCCGGTGCCGGTGGCGCCGAGCAGGACGACGTCCTTCTCACCTGCTTCGATGCGCCGGGCGAGGTCGGCGATGGCCGCCGGCTGGTCGCCGCTGGGCTGGTAGGGGCTGACGACCTCGAAGGGCGCCACCGTGCGTTCGATCTGGGAAACGGGCCGCATGGGATCCACCGTACGACTCCGCACTGACAACGGGCCGGGGTCAGCGGCTCTGCGGGGTGCGGGAGCGGCGGTGGACGACGGTACGGCGGGTCCGCAGCGGGGGGTGGTGCGCCGGGTGGTGGGGCACGTGGCGGACGGCCGTGCGGGCGGGGACGCCCGGTTTCCGCTCGGCCGGTACCCAGGCGGGCTGTCCGCCCAGCATCAGCGGGTCGAACAGCACCACGGCCCCTGCCAGGAGGAGGAAGGCGAGCGGGCCGATCAGCATGGGTGCCAGCAGGGCTGCGGGCGACTCGCCGGAGCTGGGCTCGGCCGTGCCGTGGACGTGGACCTCGAGCGCGGCCATGCCCATGTAGTGCATGCCGCTCACGGCGAGGCCCATCACCAGGCTCGCCCCCAGGCTCCACCGCAGCCCCCGGACCTGCCCGGCCGACCACAGGGCGGCGGTGGCGGCGACCATGGCGATCACCACGGACACGGCCACGGTGAAGGTGTTGTACCTCAGCTCGCCGTCGAAGCGCATGCTCGCCATGCCCAGGTAGTGCATCGAGGCGATCCCCAGCCCGGTGATGGTGCCGCCGGTGAACAGGGCCGCGCCCTGGGCGCCGCGGTAGCCGACGATGAAGATCCCGATACCCACCATGACGATGGCGACGGCCAGGCTCGCGAACGTGATCGCCGTGTCGTAGCGGATCGGTGTGCCCTCGATCGCGAAGCCCATCATCGCGATGAAGTGCATGGTCCATATGCCGGAGCCGATCGCCGCCGCGCCGAGGGCGAGCCATCCGGGCCTCCAGGACTGGGCGACCCGCAGGGACCTGGCGGTGCAGCGCAGACCGAGCGCGCCGCCGAGGCAGGCCATGAGATAGGCCACCAGCGGTGTGACGATCCCGTAATTGAATCCGTCGACCGTGCCGTGCATGCGCGGCTGTCCCTCCGCCCTCTTCCGTCCCGGATTTCCCCGTTGTGCGCCCCCTCCCAGGACCGCACGAACGGTCAGGGTTGAGGCAGAGAGTATGACTCCCACCGGAATGGCCGAACGATTCTGCGGCAAAGAATCACGGCTCTGCCCCAGTTGTGCCGCCCCGGTGAGCGGAGTTGAGCATCTCCATTCAGTCAATGGCCATCCCGTACCCCTCTGCTGTTGACCCTCTGCTGTCACAGTGAAGCTGTCCGTGATCGATCGACGCGAGGAGTACGCATGCACGCGCGTGCAGTTGCCGTCACGACCACCGCGCTCCTCGGGGCCACCGCGATGGCCCCGGCCTCCCCGGCCCAGGCCACCCACACCGGCTCCGGGCCGACGGTGGTCGCCCACCGGGGCGCCTCCGCGTACGCCCCGGAGAACACTCTGGCCGCCGTCGACAAGGCGGCCGAGCTGGGCATCCGCTGGGTGGAGAACGACGTCCAGCGCACCAAGGACGGCGAGCTGGTCGTCCTCCACGACGACAACCTGAAGCGTACGACCAACGTCGAACAGGTCTTCCCCGACCGGGCACCGTGGAAGGTGAAGGACTTCACCGCCGCCGAGATCGCGCGGCTGGACGCCGGCAGCTGGTTCGACGACGACTACGCGGGCGCGCGCGTGCCGACGCTGAAGCAGTACGTCGAGCGCGTCGAGCGGCACCGCCAGAAGCTGCTGCTGGAGCTCAAGCATCCCCAGCTGTACCCGGGCATCGAACGGGACACCCTGAAGGTCCTCGCCAACGAGGGCTGGCTCGACCGGCGGCACGTCAACGGCCGGCTGATCGTGCAGAGCTTCAGCGCGGACAGCATCCGGACCGTCCACGAGCTGAAGCCGGCCGTCAAGACCGGCTTCCTCGGCACGCCGTCGGTGAACGAGCTGCCCGAGTACTCCGAGTTCGCCGACCAGATCAACCCCTCGCACGGCAGCCTCTCGATGAGCTACGTGTCCGCCGTGCACGCGTTCACGGGTCCGCACGGCAGGCCGATGGAGGTGCTGACCTGGACCGTGGACGACGCGGACACGGCCCGGCGGGTCGCCCGGTACGGAGTCGACGGCATCATCACGAACAAGCCCGACGTGGTCCGGGACGCCGTGCGCGGGAAGGACGCCGTGCGCGGGTGGGCCGACTCGGACGACGTCTGATCCGCACCGCGTCGAGGGGGCCGCGGACCGTCGCCGGCGGCGGACGACGGCCCGTGGCCCCGGCGTTGTCAGTGGCCCGTCGTACGGTGGGCGCATGGACAGCCATGGGCAGTACGAGCAGCGGGTCGTGTGGGCGCTCACCGACACCCGGATCGGTCCGCTGCTGCTGGCCGCCACCCGCGAGGGCCTGGTCAACGTCGTGTTCCACGCCAAGGGCCCGGTGCGCGACCGGGCGCTGGAGCGGCTCGCCTCCCGGCTGGGCGCCGAGCCCGTCGAGGAGTCCGGCTCTCCGCTGCTGGCGGAGGCGATACGTCAGGTCGAGGCGTACCTCGCGGGCGACCGGGTCGCCTTCGACCTGCCGCTGGACTGGTCGCTGATCTCGGGCTTCAACCGGGAGGTGCTGCGCGCGCTGGCGTCCGGCGTTCCCTACGGCTCGGTGGTCGCCTACGGCGATCTCGCCCACCGCCTGGGCCAGCCGGGCGCCGCCCAGGCGGTGGGCATGGCCATGGGGGCGAATCCGCTGCCGGTCGTCGTGCCCTGCCACCGGGTCGTGGAGAGCGACGGCGGCATCGGGGGGTTCGGGGGCGGTCTGGACACCAAGCGGCAGCTGCTCGCGCTGGAGGGCGTGCTGCCCGAGCCGCTGTTCTGAGGTGCCGCCGCGGGGTTCCGGCGCCCTGCCGCCGGCCGGCTAGGCGTAGTGCCGTGCCTCGAAGATGTTGCCGTCGGGGTCGCGGAAGTAGAAGCTGCGCCGGGCCGGGCCGCGGGCACCGTAGGCGTCGTACGAGAAGCCGGAGACCGGAACGCCCTGTTCCTCCAGTCGGCTGCGCAGCGCGTCGAAGTCCTGCTCCGGCAGGGCCAGGCAGACGTGGTTGACGGCGTGGCCGGCGCTCGCGGCGGCGCCGGGCAGCATGCCCATGCGCTCCGCCATGGTGAGCGGTGCGAGGTCGAAGATGGTCTCGTCGTTGAGGCGCACCGAGGGGAACGCCACCGTTCCCGCGGCGAACTCGGCGACCCTCAGGGGCTGCATCCCCAGGGCCTTCTCGTAGAAGGCCGCCGCGGCGACGGGGTCGCGCACCCAGAGGACCACGTGGTCGAGTCGCGTCGTGTTGTCGGTCATGGTCCCAGGTTCCTGGCCTCCCCGGCCGCCCGCAAGGGTTTGATCCGGTACGGCCCCCGCCAGGGATGAGGGAGGACCCGGCGGACAGGAGGCATACCCGTGGTGCTGGTGGTGTCGGAAGAGGTGCGGGAGGCGATCGACGCGCGTCGCCCGGTGGTGGCCCTGGAGTCCACGATCATCGCGCACGGGCTGCCCCGTCCGCGCAATCTGCAGGTGGCCGGGGAGCTGGAGCGGCTGGTGCGGCAGGAGGGTGCGGTACCGGCGACCATCGCCGTGCTGGACGGGCGGCCGCACGTCGGTCTGGCCAAGGAGCAGCTGGAACGGGTCGCCGACGAGGACGGCATCCGCAAGCTCGGCCATCGTGACCTGCCGCTCGCCGTGGCCTCGGGTGCGAGCGGCGCGACCACCGTCTCGGCGACCGCTCTGCTGGCGTCCCTGGCGGGCGTGCGGGTGTTCGCCACCGGGGGCCTCGGCGGGGTGCACCGGGAGTGGACGGTGACCCAGGACGAGTCGGCCGACCTGGGGCTGCTGGCGCGTACCCGGATCACGGTGGTGTGCGCGGGCGTGAAGTCCATCCTGGACGTGCCGGCGACGTTGCAGCGGCTGGAGACGCTGGGCGTCGCGGTGGCCGGGTACGGCACGGACCGCTTCCCCGGCTTCTACCTGTCCGACTCCGGGCATCCGGTGGACTGGACGCTGCGGACCCCGGAGCAGGTCGCGCAGGTCATGCGGGCGCAGGACGCGCTCGGGGCGCCGGAGTCGGCCCTGGTCGTCGCCAATCCGGTGCCCGAGGAGGAGCAGCTCGATCCCGAGGTGCACGCCCGCGTGCTCGCCGACGCGCTGCGCGCGTGCGAGGAGGAGGGGATCACCGGCCAGGCGGTCACGCCGTTCCTGCTCGACCACCTGGTGCGGCACACCGACGGGGCCTCGCTGGAGGCCAACCTGGCGGCGGTGCGCGGCAACGTACGGCTCGCGGCGCGCATCGCGGCGTCCTGGACCGCGGTGTGACCGCGCCGCCGGGGGGCGCGCTGCTGGTCGTCGGGGATGTCGTCACGGACGTCGTCGCCCGGCACCGGGGCCCGCTGGCCGCCGGTACGGACACGGCGGCCTCGATCCGGCGGCTGCCCGGCGGGGCGGGCGCCAACGTGGCCTGCTGGGCGGCCCATCGGGGGTGCAGGGAGGTGCGGCTGCTGGGACGGGTCGGCACGGACGCGGCGGACTGGCACGAGCGGGCACTGGCGGCCTGCGGCGTTCGCCCGCTTCTGGTCGTGGACGAGCAGGCGCCGACCGGGACGGTGATCTGCCTGGTCGACGGGGGCGCCGCGGCCGAGCGGACGTTCCTCACGGACAGTGGGGCATCGCTGCGGCTCGCTCCGGACGACTGGTCGGACGCGTTGCTCGACGGTGTCGCGCGCCTGCATCTGTCGGGCTACCTGCTGTTCTCCGGGCCGAGCCGCGCGCTGGTGGAGGCCGCCCTCACGGCGGCACGCGCGCGTGGCGTACCGGTGAGCCTGGACCCGGCCTCGGCGGGATTCCTCAGGGAACTGGGCGCCGGCCGTTTCCTGGGCCTGACCGGCGGGGTGGACGTCCTGCTGCCGAGCCGCGACGAGGCGTGCCTGCTCACCGGGCTGCCCGACGCGGCGGCCGCGGCGGCCGAGCTGAGCCGCCGGGTACCGCTGGTGGTCGTCAAGCTGGGCCCCGGCGGAGCGCTGGTGGCGTCCTCGGGCGCCGTGACCGCCCGCGTCCCCGCCGTACCGGCACGGCCCCGGGACACCACAGGGGCCGGTGACGCCTTCACGGGCGGGTTCCTCGCCGCCCTGCTCGCCGGGGCCGGACCGGAGGAAGCCGCGGAGGAGGGGTGCCGGGCGGGTGCCGTGGCGGTCGCCCGGATCGGAGGGAGGCCGCCCGGGCCGTAGGCGGCCGCTGGGTCGGGCGGCTTCGCAGGAGCGCCCGGAAGCGGCTCGGGAGGGAGCCGGAAGGCTCCGGAGCAGAGCCCGAAACAGTTGCGAAGGGGAGTCAACAGCGGCGAAAGGGAGTCCGGAAGCGGGCCGCGATGCGGGCTTCCGGCGGGGCCGTCCTATCCCTTGCGCCCCCAGGCCGAGATCATCGGCGCCGTCGCCAGGTCCATGGCGCCCGAGGCGACGTTCGCCAGGTGGCGGTCGATGTCCTCGTCCGTGGCGAGCCCCGCGGTGACGAGCTGGTCGCGGACCTGCCGGATGGTGGCGGACTCGAGGGTGGCGCAGGCGGCCGAGGTCACCGGGAAGTGGGCGTCGGCCTCCACCCGGCGCAGCCCCGCCTCGCGGAGCAGCCGCGGGAGCTGACGCCCGTAGGAGAGGTCGGTGCCCCGGCGGGCGAGCAGTTGGCGGAAGCCGTGCCGCAGCCGGTTGGCCAGCTGCTGCTCGGGGCCGTGCTCGTCGGGGCAGAGCAGGGGCTGCAGCGCGGGGTCGGCGTCCTCGACCAGCAGACGTCCGCCGGGGCGCAACGCCTTGACCATCGAGCGCAACGCCCGCTCCCGCTCCGGCACATGGACGAGGACGAGCCGGGCGTGGACCAGGTCGAACCCTTCCCCCGGCGGTTCCTGCGCCCCCACGTCGTGCACCCGGACCTCGACCGGTGGGCGGGCGGCCGGGGCGAGGCGCGAGGTGTCGATGTCCGTGGCGACGACCCTGCCGGTCGGGCCCACCTTCTTGGCCAGCCACGACACCACGGAGGTGCCTCCGGCACCGACCTCCCAGCAGCGCCAGCCGGGCCCGACACCGAGCGCTGCGAGGTGCCGGAACGTCGTGGGGTCGAAGAGGGCGGCGAAGGCGTCGAAGCGTTCCGCCGCCTCGGTCTGTCGGTTGTCGAGGAGGTGTCCGTCGGTTCGCGTCATGCGACGATCATCCCAGTTGCCCGGCTTGTCGGAAGGGGACGACGCTCCGGGGCGACCCGGGCGGGGCAAACGCCCGGCCGGGAACCGGCCGCCTTCGCACCGGGGCAGGTGCGGCCCCTCCACGACCCGGGAGCCGGTCCCGTCCACAACCGGGAGCCGATCCGTCCACAGCCGGGAACCAAGCGGAATGCGGCGTTTCCACAGGCCCCCGCGCCGTTCCGGCCCGACTGGCAGACTGGCGCGCCACAGCGCGGAAAGCGCGGTGCGACGGAACGCACGCGAGGAGGTCCGGATGTCCATGGGCGGGAATCTGCGGAGGGTCACCGGTCTCCGCAGCGTCGGCGGCCTGCGCCGGGTGACGCGGCTGGCCCGGCGGCGGCCACGCGTCGATCTGAGTCACCCCGCCCGTTCCCCGCTGGGTTCCTCGGTGGTGAACTGCGTGACCTACCGGGACGGTGTCCGGACCCCGGCGAGCGGCGACCCGGTCGACGCCGTGGAGCAGGTGCGAAGGCTCGGCGCGGGCTTCGTCTGGCTCGGTCTGCACGAGCCGACGGACGAGGAGTTCACCGGCCTCGCGGACCTCTTCCACCTGCACCCCCTGGCGGTCGAGGACGCCGTCGAAGCACATCAGCGCCCGAAGCTGGAGCGGTACGACGAGACGCTCTTCGCCGTGTTCAAGACGGTCGGCCACGTCGAGCACGAGGAGGGGACCGCCACCAGCGAGGTGGTGAGCACCGGCGACATCATGGTGTTCGTCGGCCAGGACTTCGTGGTCACCGTGCAGCACGGACGGCACGGCTCGCTGGGCCCGGTCCGCGAGGAGCTGGAGTCCGATCCGGCACAGCTCGCCAAGGGGCCGTCGGCGGTGCTGCACGCCATCGCGGACCATGTCGTGGACGACTTCCTGACCACCATCGACGCGGTGCAGACGGACGTCGACCTGGTGGAGTCGGAGGTGTTCGCGGAGAACGGCGCCCGGGTGGACCCGGGGCGGATCTACCAGCTCAAGCGTGAACTCCTGGAGCTGAAGCGGGCCGTGGTGCCACTCGGCCGGCCGCTGGAGGAACTCGCCACCCGGCCGATCCGGGTGGTCGCACCCGAGACACGGGCCTACTTCCGGGACGTCTCCGACCACCTGCTGCGCGCCACGGAGCAGATCGCCGCCTTCGACGAACTGCTCAACTCGATCCTTCAGGCGCACCTCGCCCAGGTCACCGTCGCGCAGAACTCGGACATGCGGAAGATCACGGCGTGGGCCGCGATCGTCGCCGTACCGACCATGGTGTGCGGGGTGTACGGCATGAACTTCGACCACATGCCGGAGCTTGGCTGGCGATACGGCTACGGACTGGTCATCGGCGTCATAACCGTCGCCTGCCTGGCGCTGTACCGGGGCTTTCGCCGCAACGGCTGGCTCTGAGACGGCACCCGGGCAGGACACGGGCCGCAGTCCGGTCAGCCGCTCCAGGCGGGATGCCGTGGATCGTCGGCGCGCACCAGGACATCCGCGGCGTCGGCGGGGCCGGTCTCGTGCGCGTAGCGCTCGAAGGCGGGCAGGGTCCAGTGCTCGTCCTCCGGGGTGCGGCGGCGCAGGGCACCGGGGCCGAGGGAGAGATGGACGCTCAGGTCGAAGGGGAACCAGTGCCGCAGGAGGAAGGGACCGTGCAGCAGCAGGAAGCCGCCGAGCGGGAGGGGGACACGGGGACTGCGGGTGGCGCGGTCGGTGACCGGGTCCCAGAGGTCGGGCAGGACGCGTCCGTCGCCGCCGGGTTCGAGCGGGCCGAAGACCTCGCGCCACAGGGCGCCGGTGTCGTACCAGCCGTCGTAATAGGAGTCGACGTCCCGGTGTCCGTACTCCAGGCGGACCGAGGCGGGACGCAGGAAGCCGGCCGTGCCGACGACCAGGGCGGGCCGGCCGCGGACGCGCAGCGCCTCATGGACGCGGCTTGCGAGGTCGCCGGGGCGGGCGGCCGGGGCGCCGTCGAAGGCGATGCGCGGCCAGGGGCTGCCGTCGGCCGGCTCCAGGTCGAGGAGGCGCTCCGCGAGCAGGTCGCCGAGCCGGTCCCACGTGATCGCTTCGAGTCGCACACGGCCCATGATGCGTCAGCCGCCGGGTGGAACGCAGGGGCGGGCCGCCGCAGCGGCACGGGGAATGACCAGGGCATGACCTCTCGCGCGACCGTCCCGACGCCTCCGGTTCCGCCGCCCCCCGTTCCGCCGCCCGCGGCGCCTCCGCCGCGTGCCCCGGCTCGGCCGCCCGGACCGACTCCCCTCCTCCGTCCCGGACTTGTCGTATACCGGCCCGTCAGACGGCGGCACTGCGCGGCGTGCCAACGCGGTCCGCTGCCACTGCTGGTCCTGGAGGAGGGCACCCCCCGGTGCCTGGACTGCGCGGACCTGGGGCACCTGGTGTACCTGCCGCGCGGCGACACCGCCCTGACCCGCAGGTCGCGGGAGGAGAGCACGCTGTCGGCGGTGGTGGTGCGGTTCAACCGGCGCCGGGGCCGGTACGAGCGGCAGGGCGTCCTGGTGGAAGAGGAGGCGCTCGCCCGCGCCGAGCAGCGCTGCCTGGCGGATGCGGAGGCGCGTCGGCGGCGCCGGATGCGGGACGCGGCGCGGCGGGCGGCGCAGGACCTCCGCTTCACGGAGGCGTTCGCGGCGGAGATCCGGCGGCTGTTCCCCAGGTGCCCTGACGAGCGGGCGCGGGCCGTCGCCGCGCACGCGTCGGTGCGGGGCAGCGGGCGGGTGGGCCGGAGCGCGGCGGGGCGCGCCCTGGCCGAGGGCGCGGTGACCTCGGCGGTCGCAGCGTCCGTGCGGCACCTGGACACGCCGTACGACCGGCTGCTGATGAGCGGGGTGCCCCGGCACGAGGCTCGACGACGGATCGCGGCGGAGGTACAGGCGGTCTTGCGGGGCTGGCGGCGAGAGAGCGAAGAGGGAACCGGGCCGTAGCCCGCCTGGACGCCCGGGTATACGCCGGCGCCGCTCGGCCATGGCGCGGGGTCGGCTGCCGCGCTCGACTGACAGTAGTGGGAAGACGGAGGTTCCGGGCGTCGCCCGGGCCCGAAGGGGGAGCTGACACGCCATGATCGACGGACCGTACTTCGTGCTGACCTTGCTGGCTGCGCTCGGGACGGGGCTGGTGGCCGGTGTCTTCACCGGCTTCTCGGCCTTCGTCATGCGCGGCCTCGGCGCCCTGCCCCCGGCGCAGGGCGTCGCCGCGATGCAGGCGGTCAGCAGGGCCGCCGTGACGCCGCCCTTCATGGCGCTGTTCCTCGGCTCGGCGGTGCTGTGCGCGGTGATCGCGGTGACGACGTTCGTGGTGTGGCCGGAGCGGGGGACGGTGGAACTGCTGCTGGGCAGCGCGCTGTACCTGTTCGGGTCGTTCGGCATCACCGTCGCCGCCAACGTGCCCCGCAACGAGGCGCTTCAGCGGCTGGAGCCGGGCGGCGCGGAGGCGGCGGCGTACTGGCCGACGTACATACGCGAGTGGACGACGTGGAACCACGTGCGTACGGTCGCCTCGGCCGCGGCGGCGGTCGCCTACGTGCTCGCCCTCACCTAGGTGTCCCAGCCACGCCCGCCCCTGTCCGCGCATACCGTCCGGCCTGCGAGAAGGCGCTGCCGGCCGCACTGCGCGCGTGGCCGGGCGGACGTATCGTGGCCGGGAGAGTGCCGCCTAACGACGCACGGCCCGCCACCCGCGCACACAAGGAAGACGGCCATGGCCGATCCCAAGGGTTTCCTGACGACGCCCCGCGAGGACTGGCCGCGCAGGCCGGTCGGGGAACGGGTGCGGGACTGGAACGAGGTGTACGCCCCGGGAGCGCTGCTGCCGATCGTCAGCAGGCAGGCAGGCCGCTGCATGGACTGCGGCATCCCCTTCTGTCACCAGGCCTGCCCGCTCGGCAACCTGATCCCCGAGTGGAACGACCTGGTCTCCCGGGAGGACTGGCGGGCGGCGAGCGACCGGCTGCACGCCACGAACAACTTCCCCGAGTTCACGGGCCGGTTGTGCCCGGCCCCGTGTGAGGCGGGCTGCGTGCTGGCGATCAACCAGCCGGCCGTGACCATCAAGAACGTCGAGTGCGCCATCGCCGACCGGGCATGGGAGGAGGGCTTCATCCCGCCCCGGCCACCGGACCGGCTGTCGGGAAGGACGGTGGCCGTGATCGGGTCGGGCCCCACCGGGCTCGCCGCGGCGCAGCAGCTGACCCGGGCGGGACACACCGTGGCCGTGTACGAGCGGGACGACCGCATCGGTGGGCTGATGCGGTACGGCATCCCGGAGTTCAAGATGGAGAAGCGGCATCTGGAGCGGCGCATCGAGCAGATGCGGGCCGAGGGGACGAGGTTCCGCACGTCGACGGCGGTCGGCCGGGACGTCGACGCCGCCGGGCTGCGCAGCCGCTACGACGCGGTCGTGATCGCCACGGGTGCGACGGCGTGGCGGGAACTTCCCGTACCGGGCCGGGAGCTGACGGGCGTTCACCAGGCGATGGAGTACCTGCCACTGGCCAACCGGGTGTGCGCGGGTGATCTGGAGGCCTCCCCGCTGTCGGCCGCCGGCAAGCACGTCGTCATCGTCGGCGGCGGTGACACGGGAGCGGACTGCCTGGGCACGGCGGTGCGCGAGGCCGCCGCGTCCGTGACCCAGCTGGACATCTACGCGCGGCCCGGCACGGCCCGCGACGAGGAGGCGGAGCCCTGGCCGACGTACCCGAGGCTGTACCGGCTGTCGGCGGCGCACGAGGAGGCGTGTGAGCTGCGGTCGGCGCCGGCGGCCGACGCGGACGCACGCCTGTTCGCCGCGTCCACGCTGCGCCTCACCGGCGACACGGACGGGCATGTGCGGTGGCTGCATTTGGTCGGCGTGGACGCGGCGCGCCGCCCGTTGCCGGGCAGCGAGCGGGCCGTCCCCGCCGACCTGGTGCTGCTCGCCCTGGGCTTCTCCGGGCCCGACCGCGGGGACGGGCTCGTCGACCAGCTGGGGCTGGAGCTGGAGCCCCGCGGGACGATCGCGCGGGACGGGCGGTTCGCGACCAACGTCCCCGGCGTGTTCGCCGCCGGCGACGCCGCGCGCGGGCAGTCGCTGATCGTCTGGGCGATCGCGGAGGGGCGGGCGGTGGCCGCGGCCGTCGACCGCCACCTGACCGGCGGCACGACGCGCCTGCCGGCGCCGATCGGGCCCTACGACCGGCCGATGACGGCCTGATCACCGGCCGCCCTCCCTCTCCCGGGCCCTCCCCTTTTTTTCCGCACCCGGCCTCTCCCGGACCCGGCCTCTCCCGGACTCGGCGCCCCGGGCTCCGCCCCTCGGACTCGGCACCCGCCGGCCGTGACTCCCACCGGCCGCGACTCCCGCCGGGAGGCGGTGGTCAACCCGGTGTCAGGTCAGGCTGAGTGCGGCAACACAAGGACTTGGCAACACACCTTCGCGAGGTTCAGGACACCAGGAAGTCCGCCTCTCCGGCCTTCGCCCCCTCGATGAAGGCCGTCATCTCGTCCGAGGTGTAGATCAGCGCGGGCCCGTCCGGATCGGTGGACTGCCGGACGGCGATCCGTCCGTCGGCGAGCTTCATGGCCTCCAGGCAGTTGCCCCCGTTGCCGCCGCTCCACGGCTTGTGCCAGCCCTCGGTGCCCAGCTCCCGCGCGGGCATGCCGTTGTAGATCCGCTCGCCGCGGGACAGCGGCGTGGGCTGGGACGTGATGCGATCCATTCACAGCTCCTTGCGGAGATCCCGGAGGATCTCCTTCGTGCGATGTGCCGTAGCGGCCTGTGCCGCCATGCGGTCCATGACCTCGAGGTGGGTGGCCACCTCGGCGCGCGCGTCCAGGTAGACGGCGCCGGTCAGGTACTCGCTGTAGACCATGTCCGGCAGTTCCGGCATGGCGAATCGGAACAGCACGAAGGGCCCGTACGTGCCGGGGTGCGGCCCGTTGGCGAACGGGACGATCTGCAGGGTCACGTGGGGCAGCTTCGCGGCGTCGAGCAGTCGGCCGATCTGGGCACGCATCACCTCCGGGCCGCCGACCGGGCGACGCAGCACGGTCTCGTCCATGACCACCCACAGCCGGGGCGCGTCCTCGCGGGTGAGCAGTTCCTGCCGTTGCATGCGCAGGGCGACATGGCGCTCGATGTCGTCGGGCCTGGTCTGGCCGATGGCGCCCGACTTCAGCACCCCGCGCGCGTAGTCCTCGGTCTGCAACAGGCCGGGGACGAAGTGGGGTTCGTACGAGCGGATGAGACTGGCCGCGCCCTCCAGGCTGACGTACATGGAGAACCAGCCCGGGAGGATGTCGTGGAACCGCTGCCACCAACCCGGCCTGTTGGCCTCCTCGGCCAGCCGGACGAAGGCGTCGGCCTCCTCGTCGGAGACGCCGTACGCCTTCAGCAGCAGCTGGAGGTACGGGATCTTGAGGGAGACCTCGGCCGTCTCCATACGACGGATCGTGGCCGGGGCGACACGCAGGACGCGCGCGGCCTCCTCGCGCTTCAGCCCGGCGCGCTCCCGCAGGTCCAGCAGGCGTCGGCCGAGGACGACCTGGCCGACCGTCGGCGCAGACCGCGGTTCGCTCACCGCTCCACCTCCATGAAGAGTCCTGGTTCCCGGACGGCACGCCCATACGGCACACCCGGACGGCACGCCCGTACGGCACGGTCAGGCGTACCGCCCGCCGCGGCTCGGCGCCACATGCCGGACGCCCCGCTCCGGGCGCCCGTTCCGGGCACCCCACCCTGGACGCCCGCTCCGGACGCCGTGGTCCCGACGTCCGCACCGTACGGGTCGCCGCGACAACGTGCGGACAGCCCGGCGGCGCCATTCGAAGACCTATTCGAAGGCCTGGGCAGACCTCCGGCGATCCGAACTGGCGCCGCTCGACGTGCTGGTGCGAGCAGTGTGCCATGACCGCTCGCGCCGTCACACTGCACTCTGCAATTTTCAGAGTGACACTTGCCAAGTGTTCACGGCGAGGAGATAGTGGCAAGCGTGATTCCGTCCGCGCCCTTAGGAACAGACGCCACCGCGGGCCCCCACGGCCTCGGCGTCGCCACGGGAGCCGGTCCCTCCGGGACGGCTGCCGAGCGCCGGTTCCGCTTCGAGCTGGCCGCGCACCCGGGTTCCCCCGCACAGGCAAGACGCCTGACGCGTGCCCGGCTGAGCGGCTGGTCCGTGTGCGAGGACACCTGCGACACCGCTGCCCTGGTGGTCTCCGAGCTGGTCACCAACGCGATCGTCCACACCGCGAGCCGGCACATAGTGTGCGAGCTGCACGACGGTGCCGACCTGGTGCGCATAGCCGTCCGCGACGAGGGACACGCGCCGGGTCAGCCCCGGGCCTCGGCCCGCAGCCGTCCCGAGGAGGAACACGGCCGAGGGCTGCTCCTCGTCGACGCCATGTGCCACGCGTGGGGCGCCCACGAGCACGGCCCCGGACTGCTGGTCTGG
The DNA here is from genome assembly GCF_047946815.1 of Streptomyces hamibioticus. Lineage (NCBI taxonomy): Bacteria > Bacillati > Actinomycetota > Actinomycetes > Kitasatosporales > Streptomycetaceae > Streptomyces > Streptomyces hamibioticus. The sequence continues at coordinate 5,746,822 of NZ_JBKKQY010000001.1, read as the reverse complement.
GCCGAACTGCCCCGCAAGGCGGACGCGCCGCGCGACCCCCGCGAACCCCGCAACGACCTGGGCTGGGGCGCCCGCCCCAAGCCGGGCCCGGCCGGCGACGGCTCGGACAACGAGGACGAGTCGCAGGCACGGGCCCAGACGCCCCGGGGACACCCGCACCAGGCACGGGCCCCGCAGGGACACCCGCCTCAGACGCGGGCCGCGCAGGGGCACCCACCGCAGGCACGCGCGCAGGCACCCGCGGCCCAGGCACGGGCCCCGCAGGCACCCGCGTCCCGCGGACATGCACCGCAGCCCCCCGCCCCCGCGGAGGCACCGACCCGGACGCACCGCAGGGCGGGGGGCGTATGGCTGTGAGGTCTGCCAGGGCCTCGGCCGGTGCCCGCGTGCTCGGCCTGGACACGCTGGTCCGCCTCGAGCGCGGCCTGCACACGCCGGCCACTCCCCGACGGCTTCCCGTGCCGGAGGGCATGACCGCCCCGCTGGGCTGCGACGCGGTGGCGGTGCCCGCCCACCTCGGCCCGCTGGTGATGCCCCGGCTGCCGCGCGTCGGCTGCGTCTACGCCGACGACGCACAGTGGTGGTGGATCGTCCCGTCCGACTCCGACTACGCCATGGAGTGGCCCGCGCCCGCGCAGTACGCCACCGGGGCGGTCGTCCCCGGCCCCTCCGGCGCACCCGGCGTCCCGGGCCTCATCCACCGCCCGGACGGAACGGTTCCGTACACCCCGCCGATTCCGCTCTATCTGGCGCTGTGCCGCGTGACGGGCACGACGCCGAGCTGGTCGCGGCCGCTGAGCGCGTGACTGTCTGGACGAATGCGTGAGCGTCCGGGCGAGGGCGTAAGCCCTCCGGGCGAGCGCGCAAGCCGCCCGGGTGGGCACGGAGGCCGCCCGGGTGGGCACGGAGACGTCCGGGTGGGCACGGAGACGTCCGGGTGGGCACGGAGCCGCCCGGGTGGGCACGGAGACGTCCGGCACGCACGCCCTTCACCCCGCGCACACCCCGTCCGCCACTGCCCGGCCGGGTGTGCGCCCGCGCGCTTCCGCCTCCCCCGTGCACGCCCTGCCCCGCCTCCGCCACCCCCGCCATAGTGGCCGTTCGTCCACGATCGGGATCGGGGAGGCCGAGGGTGCGAAAGAAGCGCGGCGCGGAGCCGGCCGGGGTGTCGGAGTCGGAGCGGCTGCTGTTCGGCGGACCGCTGCGGTACGACATGGGCTGGAACCAGCACGCCGACGCCTTCCTGGAGCTGGATTTCCGGGCGATGCTGCGCCGGCTGCCGTCCCTGCTGGCGGCCAGCCTCCGGCTCGCCCGGCAGGCCGACCCGCGGGCGGCCCGGACGGTGATGGCGACGGAGGTGGGCCGGGGCCTGGCGCAGGCGGTGAGCCTGCTCGCGGTCAACAGCGTGCTGGGCCGGCTGCTGGCCGGCGGCCCGATCGAGGAGCGGCTGCGCGGCGCCCTGCCCGCACTGGTCACAGTGGCCGCCATGATGCTGCTCGCGGCCCTGCTGCGGGCGACCTCGACGTACGCCACCGGGCGACTGGAGCCCAAGGTGGAGCGGGTGGCGACGGAACGCTATCTGGAGCGCGCGGCGGCGGTGGAGCTGAGCGCGATCGAGGACCACGCCTTCCACAAGCTGCTGGACACCGCCCAGTACGGCGCCTCCTCGGCCCGTCGGATGATCATGTACGGCACGCGCGTGGTGAACGCGGTGATCTCGCTGATCGCGGCGGCCGGTGTACTGACCGTGCTGCACCCGGTGCTGCTGCCGCTGCTGGTGACGATGACCCTGCCGAGCGCCTGGAGCGCGCTGACGATGGCCCGCCGCCGGTACGAGTCCTTCCACGCCTGGGTGCAGCACGCGCGCGCGGGGCGGCTGCTCGGCAACCTGCTGATCGAGCCCGAGGCCGCCCCGGAGATCCGGGTGCACGGCGTGGGCGCCTTCCTGCTGGGGCACTTCCGTGCGATGTCGGAGACCGCGGAGGCGGAACAGGCCCGGCTGGCCGGACTTGCGGCCCGTACCGGTCTGATCGCGGCGGCCTGGACGGGGCTGGCGACGGCGGCGACGTACGCGACGCTGGGCGGGCTGCTGCTCGGCGGCGCGATGGCGCTGTCCGTGGCGGGCACGGCCGTGATCGCGATCCGCACCGGCTCGCAGAGTCTGGAGACCCTGGTCGTGGAGGTGAACGCGCTGCACGAGGAGGCGCTGTTCGTCGGCGACCTGGAACGGCTGTACGTGGAGGCGGCCAAGCGGGCGATCCCGGTCGGCGGCGCTGCGCTGCCCGAGGAACCGCGCGAGATCCGATTCGAGAACGTCACGTTCCGCTATCCGGGGGACGCCGCCCGGCCGGCGCTCGACGACGTCTCGCTCGTCCTCCCGACGGGCCGGATCGTGGCGCTGGTCGGGGAGAACGGCTCCGGCAAGACCACCCTGGTCAAGCTGCTCGCCGGCCTCTACACCCCGGACCGCGGCCGGATCGTGTGGGACGGCGTGGACGCCGCGACGGCGGACCGGCAGGCGCTCGCCGAGCGGGTCGCGATGGTGGCGCAGGACTTCAAGCGGTGGCCGTTCACCGCGCGGGTGAACGTCGCCGTGGGCCGCGCCTCGGTCCCCCTGAACGACGCGCACGTGGCCGACGCGGTCACCGAGGCCGGGGCCGAGGACGTGGTCGCGGATCTGCCCCGCGGGCTGGACACCCTGCTGGCGCGCAACTTCAGCGGCGGCCACCAGCTGTCCGGCGGGCAGTGGCAGCGGCTCGGGATCGCCCGCGCCGCCTACCGGCGGGGACGGATCCTCGTCGTGGACGAGCCGACGGCGGCGCTGGACGCGCGGGCGGAGCTGGAGATCTTCGAGAAGATCCGCGCCCTGGCCGGCAGTGGCCAGACGGTCGTCCTGATCACCCACCGGCTGGCGTCGGTGCGCCACGCGGACCTGGTGCACGTCCTGGACCAGGGCCGGCTGGTGGAGTCCGGGACGCCCGACGAGCTGCTCGCCTCCGGCGGCGTCTACGCGGAGCTGTACTCCCTCCAGGCGGACCAGTTCGCGAAGGCGCCGGTGCCCGCTCCCAAGGCGGGCTGAGGCGGGCCGGGCCGGCAGCGGGCACGGGGCAAGCCTGGCAGCGGGCGCGAGTGGGCCTGGCGGGCGGGCACGGGGAGCTCAGGCCGCGGCGTCACCGGCCGCGTCGCCGGCCCGGACGATCACCAGGAACATGTCCGTCGAGAGATCCATCACGACCTCGGCGGGCAGGCCCTCGGCGCGCCGCGCATGAGCGAACTCCTCCGCGGGCCAGGAGCCACGAGGCCCGCCGGCGGGAAAGCGTTCGAGCACCGTTCGCCCGTTCACCCTGCACCTCCATGTAGCGCTGTACTCGTAGAGTTAAACGCCAACCATGAGGTGAACGCCTCGCGAAGTGATGGTACTGAGACGAAGTTGACATTCGTTCACCGCAAAGAGTGATGAACATCTCAGCTGTTCGGCCGTTTTCGTGACGCTGCGTATCAGTCCTCGTACTCGTCGTGGTATCGGATGCGGTCACTTCCCGCAGGCGCCCCGAGAGCGGACGCGCGCCCCTCCGGTTCCTCCCACGCCTCCTGCCGGCCGAGCGCGGTCAGGTCGAGGAGGCTGGTGGTCGAGCCCAGGCCGTCCAGGCCGCGTTCGTAGGTCGAGTACGTGTGGAAGACCCGGTCGCCGTCGCGCAGGAAGCAGCTCAGGCCCGGCCGCTCCACCGACTCGCCCGCGCGTTCGAGGGTCACCTCGAAGTCCGTGTTGAAGTCGCTGACGTACGACGAGTACCAGGGCAGCGTCCAGCCCATCCGCGCCTTGAACGGCAGGATCCTGGTGTACGGCGCCCGGGACACGACGGCGAACGACGTGTCGCGCGCCCGCAGATGCGCCAGATGTCCGATCTGGTCCAGGAACGCCGAGCAACTGCGGCAGCCGGCGTCCCACTCGGGGGCGAACATGAAGTGGTGGACGACGAGCTGCCGCCGCCCCTCGAAGAGGTCGAGCAGGGCTGCCTTCCCGTCGCCGCCCTCGAAGACGTACTCCTTGTCGATCTCCACCATGGGCAGTCCGCGCCGCTCGGCGTTGAGCGCGTCACGCGCGCGCGTGGCCGCCTTCTCCTTGGCCAGTAAGGCCTCGCGCGCCGCGCGCCAGGCATCGCGCGAAACGATCTCGGGAAGCGACATGGGGCTCCTCCTGTGCAACGGTCCGTCCGGGGGTGGTGACCGGCGGGAGGAGCCGAACTCATCGCGATGCGGCAAGAATTTTTTTGCGGGCCCCGCCCACCAGGGCTCCCGGGTCCAGCAGGGCTTGCCCAGCGGGACTCGCCGACCGCTCACCCGCTCTTTCTCAGGTGTCGTACTCCTGGATGCGCCGGCCGTGGCCGCGGTCGGTGAGGGCGGGCAGCCGCTCCCCCAGCTCACGGACCACCGCGGGGACGTCGAGTGTGAGCAGTCGCCGGTCCCGCATGAGCACCCGCCCGTCGACGATCGTGGTCCGGACGTCGGAGGACCGGGCGCTGTGCACGAGGGTGGCGGCGAGGTCGTGGACCGGCTGGGTGTGCGGTCCGGTGAGGTCCACGAGGACGAGGTCGGCCCGCCGCCCCGGCGCGATGCTGCCGACGCTCTCGCCCAGGCCGACCGCGCGGGCGCTCTGCAGCGTGGCGTGGTGCAGGGCCTGACGTGAGGTCAGCCATCTGGGGTCGCGCTCGGTCGACTTCTGGATCAGGGCGGTGAGCGCCATCGACTCCCACACGTCCAGGGAGTTGTTGGAGGCGGCGCCGTCCGTGGCGAGCCCGACGGGGACGCCGATCTCGCGCAGGGCACGTACGGGCGTGGTGGTGGGCCAGGCGAACTTCAGGTATCCGCGCGGCGCGCTCGCCACGGCCGTACGTCCTCCCGCGCGCGCGAGAACGGGCAGATCGCGCTCGACGATGCCGGTGCCGTGCGCGATGAGCACGTCGGTACCGAGGATTCCGGTCCGTTCCAGGACCTCGATCGGGGTGCGGCCGTGCCGGGCGAGGCCGGCGGCGGTCTGGTCGCGGTTCTCGGCGGCGTGCAGATGCACGGGCAGGCCGTGCTCGTGGGCGAGGTCGGCGGTGGCGGCGAGGTCGGCCTCGGTCACGGTGTAGGGGGCGTGCGGGGCGAGGGCGGTGGTGATCCGGCCGCCGGCGGCGCCCCGGTGGTGCAATGCGAACTCCAGGGACCTCGCGCGCCCTTCCGGGCCCTGGGAGGAGAAGTACGCCTCCCCGAGGACCGCCCGCATCCCGCACTCGGCGACGACGCCGGCGACGGCGTCCATGGCGAAGTAGTGGTCCGCGAAGCAGGTCACGCCGGCCCGGATCATCTCGGCGCAGGCGAGCCGCGCGCCCAGCTCGACGTCCCTGGTGGTCAGGTTGGCCTCGACGGGCCATACGACCTCGTGGAACCACTCCTCAGTGGGCAGGTCCTCGGCGAGGCCGCGCAGGGCGACCATCGGCGCGTGCGTGTGGGAGTTGATCAGTCCGGGCAGGGCGACCTGGCCGCGGGCGTCGATGCGTTCGGCGGCGGGGACGTCGCGGACGGCTCCGGCGGTCGTCACGGACTCGACGGCACCGTCCCGGACGACGATGCCCGCCTCCCCCTGGAAGCCGATCCGCTCCTGTGCGTCGTGGACGAGGACGGTACAGCCGGTGATGACGAGGTCCGCGGGGTGCGTCATGGGGACAACGTACGGCGCGGAGGGCGGGCCGGGGCCGCTACCCGGCCAACGGCAGGCCGGGGAGCCGCAGCGCCACCCGCTCCCGTCGCCGGGCGAGTTCGTCGCGCAGCTCGGCGAGCCGCCGGACGTGGCGGGGTGTGAGGCGACCGGTGTCGTCGAGGTGCACGGCGCAGGCGGTGGTGGTGTCGACGAGGAGTTCGAGGGTGGCGGCGAGGTCGTCGGCGCCCTCGGAGTGCCGGGCGAGGGCGGGCAGTTCGGCGGCGGCGAGGGCGATCGCGGTACGGGCCTCGGCCAGCGTTCGGTAGGCCTCCCGGCGCAGCGTCCAGCGCGTGGCACGGTCGTCGGACTCGCTGAGCACATGGGCGAGGTAGGCGTGGGCGGCGGCGCCCGCCGCCGTGAGCCGGGCCCGGACGCCGCCGCCGCGCTGTCCCGGCATCGGCAGATGGCCGGCGATCAGCACGATCGCGCAGGCCAGCAGGGTCTCGCCGATGCGACCGGCCGAGGCCTGCGGTTCCCCGCCGACCATCACCAGGGCCAGGACGAGGACGGTGACGACGGCGGTCTGGGCGGCGAAGTGCCGGGCGGCGACGGGGATGAGGGCACCGCAGACCGCGACGAGCGCGACGAGGCCCCCCGGGTGGGGCAGCACGGCGGCGCAGGCGGCGAACAGCAGCGCCCCGAGCACGGTTCCGGCGGCGCGGCACAGCACCCGGGACACCAGCGGCCCGAGGTCGGGCTTGACCAGGAAGACGGCGGTGGCGGGCAGCCAGTACCAGTGCTGGTGCTGTCCGTACCAGTGGGCGTGGTGCAGAGCCTGGGCGACGGCGGCGCCGGCCCCGAAGCAGAGGGCGACCCGCAGTCCGTACTCGCGTCCGCCGGCACCGAGGACCGTGCGCGCCAGGGCGGCTGGCGACCGTCGGCGGGTGTGCAGGTCGCCGCCGGGGCCACCCGCGTCGAACACCTCGGCGGCGTGCAGCAGGGCGTCGTCGAGGGCACGGAGGGCGGGCACCGACCGGGAGGGGGCGGGCAGCGGCCCGGTGTGCGTGCCGCCGCGCACGGCCGCGGCCAGCCGCCGGGGACCCGCACCGGCCCGTGCCGGGACCGCCTCCCCCGCCCAGGCGAGCGCGGTCGCGGCCTCGGCGAGGGGCAGGGCGGCGGCGTACTGCGCGTGCAGCCGCCGCTCGGCCGCGGACGAGGCGTGCCGGCGCAGTCGCGGCCCGGCGAGCGCGTCCTGCGCCTGGTCCAGGGCGGCGGTGAGCGCGGCGCGGCGGGCGAGGGCGTGTTCCGTGCCGGCGGCGTCGAGGAGCGCGGCGACGGCGTCGTAGACACCGGCGACGGCCGCCCGCTCCCCGTCGAAGCGGAAGCCGCCGTTCAGCGAACCGGGCGTGGGCAGGGCCAGCCGCAGCACCAGCAGCCACCCGGCCCCGGCGAGAAAGGCGAGCACCCGCTGCCACCCGGTCTCGGGCAGCGGCATCCCGGCCCCGACGGCGCCGGCGACCAGCAGCTGAGTACCGGCGCCGGACGCCACGGGCCCGACGGCGCTGATGCCTCCGGCGACGAGCCCGAGCAGGGTCAGTACGAGGGTCAGCGCGACGGCCCCGAGGTGCTCACCGGCGTAGGTGCCGACGAACAGCCCGGTGGCGCCCGCGAGCGCGGGCAACCCGATCCGCCGGACGGAGGCCCGCCGACTGCCCGGCCGGTCGTTGATCCCGGCCAGCATCGCGGCGATGGCGGCGACCACACCGACGGAGGCGTGGCCGGCGAGTACGGCGACGAACAGCAGCGGCCCGCCGGCCAGCGCCCCCCTGACGACCGCACTCCAGGGCACGGGCCCGCGCTGGGTCCGGAAGGCGTGGGCGAGCCAGGGCGGAAGCGCGCGGGCGGCACGGCGACCGGGGTGTGCGACGTCTGCTCGGCGAGCGAGTTGTGCGGTGTCGGGGCGTGCGGTGTCTGCTCGGCGGCCGGGGTGTGCGGGGCGGGGCACGGGTGGCGGGGCTCCTGTCGTCACGGCGGGGCGCGGTGAGCCTGCGGACGACGGTGGCCGGGCCGGGGTGTGCTGTCCAGGGTAGGGGGTGTTCTCGGCGCGGAGGGAACGGACGCATTGCGGGCCTGTGACGGCCGACGCGCCCCCGTACCTGTTGCCGCGAGCGGGACCGTGCCCGGGCAGGGTACCCGCCCACCCCCACACGGTCCGGCTGCCTCACACGATCCGATCACCTCACACGATCCGACTACCTCGCACGGGCCGACTCCACTGCCCGGCCGAACAGCGTCTCGGCCTCCTGGACCGCCCGGACCAGCGCCTCGGGGTCCGGTGACAGCCCGGCCAGGAGCGAGTCGGCGTCGCGCAGCCCCGCCCTTTCGACGAGTCCCTTCTCGTTGGTGACCCACTCCCCGCGCGCCGCCAGTACCGCGTGCGCCGTCTGGGTCGCGGCGAGGGCGATCGCGCCCGCGACCTGAGTGACGGCGCCCTTGGGGGCGTGGCCGGCCTTGGCGTAGGCGAGGGTGGCCGTGGCCATGCCGTGCCAGTGCTCGGGGGCGGTGCGGCGCAGCGCCTGCGGGTAGGCGGGGCGGGGCAGTTCGCCGCGCAGCACCTCGTTGACCGCCAGTTCGGCGACGACCAGGTACGTCGGGATGCCCGCGAGGTGGAACATCAGCGGCTCGACACGGAAGCGGCCCGCCTCCGCCTCCGTCACCTCGTGCTCGACGACGTCCAGGTCGCGGTAGTGCACGTCGACCCGCCGTCCGTCGACGGTCAGCCAGGCGCCCCCGTTGAAGACGCCGCCGCCCCAGGCGCCGAGTTCGCAGACCTCGCCCTCCCAGCCGACGGCGCGCAGGTCGGCCGGGGCGAAGGGGCCTCGGTAATAGATCGCCAGGTCCCAGTCACTGCCGGGGCCGTGGGTGCCCTGCGCGCGGGAGCCGCCGAGGGCGACCGCGCGGACGGCGGGCAGAGCGGCGAGACGGGCGGCGGTGGCGTCGAGGAAGGCGTGATCGGTGAGGGAGTGCACGGGAGGTGGGCTCCTGCCGGTCAGGGGCGATTGTCAGTGGTGCGCGGTATCAATGGAGTCGTCACTCACTGTGACGACGCCGGAATGATGGCAGGGCGGGAGCCGAGGCGCACCCGCCTTTCGGCGGCCGGAGTGCGGTCAGGTGCCGGGGCATGGAGGGGCGGGGCGAAATTCGGATGCGGATGTGGGCCCGGGTACGGACGATCAAGGCGCCGGGCGGGGCGTGCACCGCTCGCCGCCCCGCAGCGCCCCCTGGGGGACGGTGGTTCGCGATGACGATGAAGGAGATGCCCCGTGAGCGGTGAGAAGCCGGTCTTCCTGCGGCGGGCCGCCGTCCCGGATGCCGCCGCCGCGGCCGAGGTGTGGCTGCGTTCCTTCGCCGCCTCGCTGCCCACCGTCGTCAGACCCCGCTCCGACGACGAGGTGCGCGGCTACTTCCGCGACTTCGTGGTGCCCTCGCTGGAGACATGGGTCGCGGAGTCACCGGATGCGGGCCCGGACGGGATTGTCGGCGTGATGGTGCTCGACGGAGAGTGGCTGGCCCAGCTGTACCTCGATCCCGCGCGGCGCGGGCGCGGCATCGGCGACCGGTTCGTCGCACTGGCCAAGGAGCGCCGGCCTCATGGGCTGAGCCTGTGGACCTTCCAGGTCAACGGCCCCGCCCGGCGCTTCTACGAGCGCCACGGCTTCGTCGCCGCCGAGTTCACGGACGGCGCCCGCAACGAGGAACGGGAACCGGACGTGCGGTACGCGTGGCGCCCGTGAGAGCACCGGTCGCCACCAGGGTCCGCCATGCCGTGGCCGTGGGGTTCGATCTCCGGACAGAGGGTCATCGGCGCGCCCTAACGCCCGTGCCGTGGCCCGCTCGTCTCGTCTTCCGCGGGGGCGACCGGCAGGCCCGCGGTCCGCGCCGCCGTGCGCAGCACGTCGCGGAGCATCTCGGGGGTGAGCCGACCGGTGAACGTGTTGCGCTGGCTGACGTGGAAGCAGCCGAAGAGGTCGAGCCCCTCCAGCGCGACCCGGGTGCCGTGCGCGAAGGCGGGCCGTGGCCTGGGCACCGGCCACCCCGCCTCGGCGAACGCGGGCAGCGCCGCCTGCCAGCCGAAGGCACCGAGCACGACCACGGCCCGCAGCGTCGGCCGCAGCAGCCGCAGTTCCTGCACGAGCCAGGGCCGGCAGGTGTCCCGCTCGCCCGGCGTGGGTTTGTTGGCGGGCGGAGCGCAGTGCACCGGTGACGTGACGCGCACGCCGTAGAGTTCCAGGCCGTCGTCGGCGGACACCGCGGTGGGCTGCGAGGCGAGGCCCACGTCATACAGCGCCTGGTACAGGACGTCTCCGGAACGGTCCCCGGTGAACATCCGGCCCGTGCGGTTCCCGCCGTGCGCCGCCGGGGCCAGACCGACGATCAGCAGCCGGGCGTCCGGCGGACCGAAGCCCGGCACCGGCCGGCCCCAGTACGTCCAGTCGGCGAACGCCGCCCTCTTGGTACGGGCCACCTCCTCCCGCCAGTCGACCAGCCGCGGACAGGCCCGGCAGCCCGCGATCCGCCGGTCGAGTTCGTCGAGGCCACTGGTGTGCATGCCTCCACCGTAGGGCCGCCGGTCCGGCCACGAGTGTCCCGGCCCGGCGAGGGGAGCCGACGCTCCGGGCCCCGCCGGGTACGGCCGGGAGGCTAAGGTCGGGGACATGGTTTCCGAGCGTGACGAGGACTGGTACCGCGGAGCGGCCGACGCACGGAACTCCGCCGCGCCGCGGTCCGAGGGTGGGGCCGGGACACAGTCCGGGGGCGGGGCCGGGGGCCGGTCCGAGGATGGGGCCCGTGTCCGGTCCGAGGGCGGGGCGGCCTCCGAGCGGGCCGCTGAACGGGCCGCAGGGCAGGCCGACGAGCCGGTCGGGGCCGTCGAAGCCGTCGAAGTCGTCGAAGCCGTCGACCCGAAGGTCGCCGCCGCGATCGCCGCCGCCGAGGCAGCCGGACCGAAGAACGGCGAGACCGTCCGCGTCGACAGCTGGGTCTGGGCCGTCCGGCTGGTCAAGACCCGGTCCATCGGCGCGACCGCCTGCCGGGGCGGTCATGTCCGGGTCAACGGCGAGCGTGTGAAGCCCGCGCACGCCCTGCGCGTCGGAGACGAGGTCCGGCTCCGGCACGAGGGCCGCGAACGGGTCGTCGTCGTGAAGCGGCTGATCCGCAAGCGGGTCGGCGCCCCGGTGGCCGCCCAGTGCTACATCGACAACTCTCCTCCGCCCCCGCCCCGGGAGGCCGTCGCGCCCGCCGGCATCCGCGACCGCGGCGCCGGCCGGCCCACCAAGCGCGACCGCCGGGAGCTGGAGCGCCTGCGTGGACTGGGCGGCTTGGGCGGTCCGGGCAGTCCGGGCAGCGGACCCGGAGGCCGGCCCCGAGGCCGCTGACCGGCCCGAGACGGAAGACGCTGACCGCCCCGGGACCAAGGACGCTGACCCACCCGGGACCGAGACCGCTGACCGACCCCGGCCCGAGACCGCTGACGGGCCCGGGGCAGTTGCTGTCCCCCGGAAACCGGAACGAACCCGTCGCCGGGGCGCCGGCATCCCCTCCGCACGCCCGAGCGCCCGGTCCGTCACGGGCACCGTCGGGTCACGGGCACCGCTACGCCACAGGCACCGCCCGCACCCACATCCGGTCCTCGGTCAGATACCGGTCCGCCCTCAGGCCCGCCTCGTCGAGCGCCTCCTCGAACCGCTCCCGGGTCAGCGGCCTGGCCCGGAATGTCTGGGTCCAGACGGCGTCCGGGAACACGTACTCCGCGTGTACGGAGTTGACTCCGTCGCCGACCGGTTCCGACGACACGATGCGCACGGTGAAGCCGCTGGGGTCGGTCCGCTCCCTCGGCACGTTCGTGTGGTAGTCCTCGCCCTCCCGTTGGATCAGCACACAGCCGTCCTTCGCGACGTGCCGTGCGCAGGTGCGCAGCAGTCCTCGGCGCACCTCGGTGTCCCCGGTGTGGACGAGGAACGACGCCAGCATCACCACGTCGAACGTCTCGCCGAGGTCGAGGCGCTCGATCGGACCGCATATCGTCCGGGCCCCTTGGACGCGCTCCAGCATCTCCGCGGACTCGTCCACCGCCGTGACCGTGAACCCGCGCTCCAGCAGCGGGTGCGTCATCCGCCCCACGCCGCTGCCCAGCTCCAGGATGTGGGCGCCCGCGGGCACGGCGGCGGCGATGATGTCCGGCTCCGGGCCGACGGGCAGCCGCGAGTAGAGCTCCACCGCGCAGCCGTCCGGGGTCACCGCCCCGGGCCCCGTCCCCTGGTGTCCCTCTCGCATTTTCAGCTCCATGCCCGTCCAACGGACCGCGTCCGCACGCCCGTTCCCACCACAGCCTCGTTCACCCGTCCGAGTGAACACGCGCCGATCGCGGCAAAGAGGTACGTTTCCCTGAGGGAGCGGGTGATCGCGATGCGTACGGGCAGTGAACCGGCGACCGCGCGCAGTGCGCTGCGAGCGCGATTCTGGCTGAGCGTGTGGGGGCTGGTCTGGACGGTCTTCGGGACGGCCGCGTTCGCCATCGCCGGACGGCCCGGCTGGGCCCTCGCCTGCGGGGTGCTGTGGCTGATCGTGACGATCGACCTGGCCGTGGTCCTCCGGCACCTCCGACAAGGCCCGCACTACCAGCCGGGCCGTGACATCCCGCCGTACCGTCCGGTCCAGGACGGCCCTCACCGTTCCCCGCCGGACTCCCCGGACCCCGCCGGGCCGGACTCCCCGGACCGCCCTCCGCCGGGCGGCCAGGACCCCGGCCCGCAGAACTCACCGTAGGGCCCCGGCGGGATCCGGCCCCGGGCCGTCAGCCGTCGAAGTCGGCCCGGCGCAGGTACTGGGGGTTGGGATCGAGGGCGGCGGCCAGGCGGAAGTGGCGCCTGGCCTGGTCGGCACGGCCCTGGCGCTCATAGGTGCGGGCAAGGGCGAAGTGCGCGAACGCGTTGTCCGGTTCGCGCTCCAGGACGACGGTGAACTCCAGCTCGGCCGGTCGCAGTTGCGCCGCCGCAAAGAACGCACGCGCGCGCAGCAACCGCGCGGCGGTGTTCTCGGGGTGCGCGGCGATGACGCTGTCGAGCAGTTTCACGGCGCCCCGCGGGTCTCGCGCCGCGAGCAACTGCTCGGCGGCACGGAAGTCGATGACGTCCGTCTCCGGCGTACGTCCGTTCGATCCGCTGGCTTCGGGCACGGCTGAGTCCTTCCCTCACTGGGAGGGTTCAACGCCCGCGCAAGGGGCGCTATTCCTGGGGCGTTCGAGGCGGCCGAGGTGCTCAGCGGGGCGCGTGCGCCCTGCGGGCGAGTTCGGCCCACACGTCCTTCACCCGGCGCCGGAGGTCCTCCAGCGGTACGTCGTTGTCGATGACGATGTCCGCGATCTCCCGCCGCTGCTCGGGGGTCGCCTGGGCGGCCATGCGCGCGCGTGCGTCCTCCTCCGTCATGCCCCGGAGCCGTACCAGCCGGTCGAGCTGGGTGGCCGGGTCGGCGTCGACGACGACCACGACGTCGTACAGCGGTGCCAGGCCGTTCTCGGTGAGGAGCGGGACGTCGTGCACGACGACGGCGTCCTCGGCGGCGCCCTCCTCCAGCTCGCGGGAGCGGGCGCCGACGAGGGGGTGGACGATGGAGTTCAGCACTCGCAGCCGCTCCGGGTCGGCGAACACGATCGAGCCCAGTTTCGGCCGGTCCAGGCTGCCGTCCTCGGCGAGCACCTCCTCACCGAAGGCCTCCACGACGGCGGCCAGCCCCGGCGTCCCCGGCGCGACCACCTCGCGGGCGATCCGGTCCGCGTCGATCAGTACCGCCCCGCACTCGACGAGCAGCCGCGACACCTCGCTCTTGCCGGCGCCGATTCCGCCGGTCAGGCCCACCTTCAGCATGAGCGGAAGCTTAGGGCCTGATGCCGGCCCGGCGGCGGACGGCCCCGGCAACCCGGGAAACCCGCCGACCGCGGAAGCACCGGGCCCATCCTAGTTGTCGCCCTCGCGCTCCGCCAGGAACCTCTCGAACTCCCGCCCGATCTCGTCCGCCGACGGGATCTCCACCGGCTCGGCGAGCATGTTGCCCCGGGTCTCGGCGCCCGCGGCGGCGTCGTACTGGTGCTCCAGGCCCCGGACGAGCGCGGTGAGTTCCTCGTCGCCCTCCTGGATCTGCCGGTCGATCTCCGTCTGCGTGCGGTGCGCGTCCGTGCGCAGGGAGTGGGCGATGCCGGGCAGGACCAGCCCCGTCGCCGCCGTGATCGACTCCAGGACGGTCAGCGCCGCGTCCGGGTACGGGGAGCGGGCGATGTAGTGCGGCACGTGCGCGGCGACGCCCAGGACGTCGTGGCCGGCCTCCAGGAGCCGGTACTCGACGAGTGCCTCGGCGCTGCCGGGCACCTGCGCCTCCTCGAAGGGACTGCGGTGGCCGGGGACGAGGTCGGTGCGGTTGCCGTGCGGGGTGATGCCGACCGGGCGGGTGTGCGGGACGCCCATGGGGATGCCGTGGAAGTTCACCGAGAGGCGGACGCCGAGCCGCTCGACGACCTCCTTGACGGCGGCGGCGAAGCGCTCCCACTCGACGTCCGGCTCGGGACCGGACAGCAGCAGGAAGGGCGCTCCGGTGGCGTCCTGGACGATCCGCACCTCTATGGCGGGCTCCTCGTAGGAGGTCCAGCGGTCGCGCTTGAAGGTCAGCAGCGGGCGGCGGGCGCGGTAGTCCACGAGCCGGTCGTGGTCGAAGCGCGCGACGACCTGATGCGGCAGCGAGCCCAGCACCTGGTCGACGATCTGGTCGCCGGTCTCGCCGGCGTCGATGTATCCGTCGAAGTGGTAGAGCATGACAAGACCGGCCGACTCCTGGGCGAGCGCCATGTCGACCACGGCCAGGCCCTTCGGCTCCCATGCGTACAAACCCTGCGGATCAAGCACAGTGACCGCTCCTCCTCGTGTTCGTACTGCACAACGCGCGCCGGGCCGTGGGCATTCCCCGTCACACGCTCCTGATCAGGCTCTCCTCACCGGGAGTTGCGGGCCACGCACACCGTGCGTGCGGGCACCGTGCGTGCGGACACGCCGAGGGCCCGCACCCTTCACGGGTGCGGGCCCTCGGTCCGGCGAGCTGTCGCTCGCTCAAGAGCTCCTGCTCAGCAGCTCCTGCTCAGCAGACTCGGCAGACTGCGCTCAGCTCTGGCCGCCGGCCAGCTTCTCGCGCAGTGCGGCCAGCGCCTCGTCCGACGCCAGGGCGCCGGAGTTGTCGCCGCCCTCGGAGGAGTACGAGCCACCACCGGTCGCGGCCGGAGCGGCGGCCTCGCCACCCTCGGCAGCGGCCTGGGCGTCCGCCTCGCGGGACTTGATGACCTGCTGCTGGTGCTGCTCGAAGCGGGACTGCGCCTCGGCGTACTGGCGCTCCCACTCCTCGCGCTGCTTCTCGTAGCCCGGCAGCCAGTCGTTGGTCTCCGGGTCGAAGCCCTCCGGGTAGATGTAGTTGCCCTGGTCGTCGTACGACGCGGCCATGCCGTACAGGGTCGGGTCGAACTCGACGACCGACGGGTCGGCGCCGAACGCCTCGTTGGCCTGCTTCAGCGAGAGGCTGATGCGACGGCGCTCGAGGTCGATGTCGATGACCTTGACGAAGATCTCGTCGTTGACCTGGACGACCTGCTCCGGGATCTCCACGTGGCGCTCGGCCAGCTCGGAGATGTGGACCAGACCCTCGATGCCCTCGTCCACGCGGACGAACGCACCGAACGGAACCAGCTTCGTGACCTTGCCGGGCACGACCTGGCCGATCTGGTGGGTGCGGGCGAACTGCTGCCACGGGTCTTCCTGGGTCGCCTTCAGCGACAGGGAGACACGCTCGCGGTCCATGTCGACGTCGAGGACCTCGACGGTGACCTCCTGGCCCACCTCGACGACCTCGGACGGGTGGTCGATGTGCTTCCAGGACAGCTCGGACACGTGGACCAGGCCGTCGACGCCACCCAGGTCCACGAAGGCACCGAAGTTGACGATCGAGGAGACGACGCCGGACCGCACCTGACCCTTCTGGAGGGTGGTGAGGAAGGTCTGGCGGACCTCGGACTGGGTCTGCTCCAGCCAGGCACGGCGGGACAGGACCACGTTGTTGCGGTTCTTGTCCAGCTCGATGATCTTGGCCTCGAGCTCCTTGCCCACGTAGGGCTGGAGGTCGCGAACGCGGCGCATCTCCACCAGGGAGGCCGGGAGGAAGCCACGGAGGCCGATGTCGAGGATGAGACCACCCTTGACGACCTCGATGACGGTACCGGTGACGATCCCGTCCTCTTCCTTGATCTTCTCGATGGTGCCCCAGGCACGCTCGTACTGGGCGCGCTTCTTCGAGAGGATCAGGCGGCCTTCCTTGTCCTCCTTCTGGAGGACCAGGGCCTCGATCTCGTCGCCCACGGCGACGACCTCGTTCGGGTCGACGTCGTGCTTGATCGAGAGCTCGCGGCTCGGGATAACGCCTTCGGTCTTGTAACCGATGTCGAGCAGGACCTCGTCCCGGTCGACCTTCACGATGACGCCGTCGACGATGTCGCCGTCGTTGAAGTACTTGATCGTCTCGTCGATCGCGGCGAGGAAAGCTTCCTCGTTACCGATGTCGTTGACCGCTACCTGCGGGGTGGTGGCGGTGGTCTCGGTGCTGCTCGTCATGTGGGAAAGGGCTCCGGTACGGACATTGAAGTCGTAGGTACTGCTTACGCCGGAGCCCGTTTCGCTCTGCAGAAGCCGGACAGCCAAGGAAGCGCCAATCCAGACACCGGGTGCCCGGTGGCGCCTCGACAACCGAGGGGACATACAACAGATGCGAGCGCAGCCTGCTACGTCTGAGGTGCGCAGGCCCGCAGCGCAACTTGTAGCATACGGGGGCAGCGGGGCAGGGTCAATGCGCGAAGCCGCCCACCCGGGACGGATCGCCGCATACCCGGCACAAGAAGCGTCCGTCGAGGCCACACGGGCCCGTGTCGCCCCCGTATCGGCTTCGGGGCGCCCGTGTCGCCGTCTTGCCGGCACCGGGCGTGACACCGATGACGAGCCGGGTGGGCCGGGGCCGGCCGAGCCGGACGGCAGAGTACGACGAAGGAGCCGATCATCCAAGAGTCCGAAGCGCCCGAACCGGAGGCCACCCGCCGTGACGCCGGGGTCGCGGAGAGTTCCCGCGCCAACCGGGGCTGGTGGGACCGCAACGCGGACGAGTACCAGGTCGAGCACGGCACCTTCCTCGGGGACGACCGCTTCGTGTGGGGACCCGAGGGGCTCGACGAGGTGGAGGCCGAGCTGCTCGGCCCGCCGGAGGAGCTGAAGGGCCGGGACGTCCTGGAGATCGGTGCCGGCGCGGCCCAGTGCGCGCGCTGGCTGGCCGCCCAGGGGGCCCGTCCGGTCGCCCTGGACCTCTCCCACCGGCAGCTCCAGCACGCGCTGCGGATCGGCGGGGCGTTCCCCCTGGTCTGCGCGGACGCCGGGGCGCTGCCCTTCGCGGACGGCTCCTTCGACCTGGCCTGCTCGGCGTACGGGGCGCTGCCGTTCGTCGCCGACCCGCGGCTGGTGCTGCGGGAGGTGCGCCGGGTGCTGCGCCCGGGCGGGCGGTTCGTGTTCTCGGTGTCGCACCCGATCCGCTGGGCGTTCCCGGACGAGCCGGGGCCCGAGGGGCTGAGCGTGTCCGGGTCGTACTTCGACCGCACCCCGTACGTCGAGCAGGACGACGAGGGCCGCGCGGTGTACGTCGAGCACCACCGCACCCTCGGGGACCGGGTCCGGGACGTCGTCGCGTCGGGCTTCCGGCTGGTGGACCTGGTGGAGCCGGAGTGGCCGGCCTGGAACACCTCCGAGTGGGGCGGCTGGTCGCCGCTGCGCGGGAACCTGATCCCGGGGACGGCGATCTTCGTGTGCGTACGAGACTGAGTGCGTGATCCGTTACGACGCCCTGGACGCCCTGCCCGTACGCGGTGCCCTGCCCGCCACCCCGTACGTCGAGCAGGACGACGAGGGCCGCGCGGTGTACGTCGAGCACCACCGCACCCTCGGGGACCGGGTCCGGGACGTCGTCGCGTCGGGCTTCCGGCTGGTGGACCTGGTGGAGCCGGAGTGGCCGGCCTGGAACACCTCCGAGTGGGGCGGCTGGTCGCCGCTGCGCGGGAACCTGATCCCGGGGACGGCGATCTTCGTGTGCGTACGAGACTGAGTGCGTGATCCGTTACGACGCCCTGGACGCCCTGCCCGTACGCGGTGCCCTGCCCGCCCTGCACGACGCCCTGGAGGGACACGGCACCGCGGTGCTGGTCGCCCCGCCCGGCACCGGCAAGACGACGCTGGTGCCGCTGGAGCTGGCCGGGCTGGTCGGCGCGGGCGCCCCGCGCGGCGTGTGGTCGTGGCCGAGCCGCGGCGGATCGCCGCGCGGGCGGCGGCCCGGCGGATGGCGTGGCTGCTGGGTGAGCGGCCCGGCGGGAGCGTCGGCCACACGGTCCGCGGGGAACGGGTCGTGGGGCGGCACACGCGCGTGGAGGTCGTGACCACCGGTGTGCTGTTGCAGCGGCTCCAGCGCGACCAGGAACTGGCCGGCGTCGACGCGGTGGTGCTCGACGAGTGCCACGAGCGGCATCTGGACGCGGACACGGCGGCGGCGTTCCTCTGGGACGTGCGCCAGACCCTGCGGCCGGAACTGCGGCTGGTGGCCGCGTCGGCGACCACGGACGCGGAGGGCTGGGCGCGGCTGCTGGGCGGGGCGCCGGTGGTCGAGGCGCGCGGGGCGTCGCATCCGGTGGAGGTGGTGTGGGCGCCGCCGGCGCGTCCGGTGCGGCCGCCGCACGGGATGCGGGTGGACCCGGCGCTGCTGACGCACGTGGCGTCGGTGCTGCGGCGGGCGCTGGCCGAGCGGTCGGGGGACGTGCTGTGCTTCCTGCCCGGGGTGGGCGAGATCGCCCGGGTCGCCGGGCAGCTCGGCGGACTGGACGGGGTGGACGTGCTCCAGGTGCACGGGCGGGCGCCGGCGGCGGTGCAGGACGCGGTACTGGCGCCCGGGGCGCGGCGCCGGGTGGTGCTGGCGACGTCGGTGGCGGAGTCGTCGCTGACGGTTCCCGGCGTGCGGGTGGTCGTGGACTCGGGGCTGGCGCGGGAGCCGCGGGTGGATCACGCGCGCGGGCTGAGTGCGCTGGCGACGGTGCGGGCCTCGCAGGCGGCGGCGCGGCAGCGGGCGGGGCGGGCCGGGCGGGAGGCGCCGGGCACGGTCTACCGCTGCTGGACGGAGGCCGAGGACGTCCGTCTGCCGCGTTTCCCGGCGCCGGAGATCAAGGTGGCCGACCTGACGGCGTTCGCGCTCCAGGCGGCCTGCTGGGGCGATCCGGACGCCTCCGGGCTGGCGTTGCTGGACCCGCCGCCGGGCGGGGCGATGGCGGCGGCGCGCGAGGTGCTGTCCGCGATCGGCGCGGTGGACGCCGCCGGGCGGGCCACGGAGCGCGGGGCACGGCTGGCGCGGCTCGGGGTCCACCCGCGGCTGGGGCGGGCACTGCTGGACGCGGGCGCCTCCGGCGGCGGTGCCGAGGTGGTCGCGCTGCTCAGCGAGGAGCCACCGCGCGAGTACGGGGACGATCTCGCCGGCGCGCTGCGCGCCGCCCGGCGCGGGGGTGACGCCTACGCGGGCCGGTGGCGGGCCGAAGTGCGCAGGCTCCGGTCCGCGACCGGCGAGCGCACGGCCCCGCCCGCCCGCGCGGAGGCAGCCCCTGCCCCGGGCGAGCGCCCGAAGGGCGCACCGGACCCTCGCGAGCGCCCGGAGGGCGGGCCCGCGGACGGTGGTGCGGGCGACACACGGGACGACACGCAGACGGAGCCGCGCACGCAGGAGCCCGGAAACGGCGGCCGTGCGGGTGGCGGGCCCGGGGACCGGCCGGTGCGGGGGCCGGTGGCAGGTGGCCGTGCGGGCAGGGAAGGGACGGAGCGGTCTGCGCGCGGCGCGGGGACGGGTGGCCGTGGGAACGGCCGGGGTCTCGGCGGCGGGGAGGGCGGCGGGGCCGAGGACCGGGTGGCCGGGCTCGTGGCCGCCCTCGCCTTTCCCGAGCGGCTCGCGCGGGTCGATGGCGGCTCGTACCTCATGGTGTCCGGCACGCGCGCGGAGCTGCCGGACGGGTCGGCGCTGCGCGGGGCGCCGTGGATCGCCGTGGCCGTGGCGGACCGGCCGATCGGCAAGGGGAACGCGCGCGTACGGCTCGGGGCGGTCGTCGACGAGGAGGTCGCGCGGCTCGCGGCGGGGACCCTGCTGGCGGAGGCGGCGGAAGTCCGCTGGGCCGACGGTGACGTGGTGGCCCGGCGGGTGGAGCGGCTGGGGGCCGTGGAGCTGGCGGCGCGGCCCCTGGCCGACGCCGATCCCGGCCTCGTACGGGACGCGCTGCTGGAGGGGCTGCGCCGGGAGGGGTTCGGGCTGCTGCGCTGGTCGGCCGAGGCGGCCGTACTGCGGCAGCGGCTCGCCTTCCTGCGGCTGCACCTCGGCGACCCCTGGCCGGACGTGTCCGAGGACGCGCTCCACGCGCGCGTGGACGAGTGGCTGGAGCCCGAGCTGGGGCGGGCGCGGCGGCGCGCCGACCTGGCGCGGATCGACGCCGGTCAGGCGCTGGCACGGCTGCTGCCCTGGTCCACCGGGGACGCGGCACGGCTCGACGAACTCGCCCCCGAGCGGATCACCGTGCCCAGCGGGTCCAGGATCCGGATCGACTACACCGACCCGGAGCAGCCGGTTCTCGCGGTGAAACTGCAGGAGATGTTCGGGCTGCAGCGGTCGCCGGAGATCGCCGGGGTGCCGCTGCTCGTCCATCTCCTCTCCCCCGCCGGACGCCCGGCCGCCGTCACCGCGGATCTGGCCTCCTTCTGGCGGGAGGGCTACCGGGGCGTGCGGGCGGAACTGCGCGGCCGCTATCCGAAACATCCGTGGCCCGAGGATCCGGCGGCCGCCGAGCCGACGCGGCACACCAACGCCCGGCTCGGGCGGTGACCGGCGCGTCGTCGGTGTCGTGGGCGGGTGCCGGTGGTGCCGGGACCTCGACCGGACGCGCACGCATGCGGGCCCCCGGCGGACGGCATCCGGCAGAACTGACGTGCGCTGAGGTGACGGGTCACCAGGTCCGGGCACGCCGGTAACGGGAGGCCGGGAGGTGAGCAGGTCACGTACGAGACGGCGGCGCCCCTCCCGGTGGAGGAGCGCCGCCGTCGTCGTCCGCGGGACGGTGCCCGGATCTACGCGCCGGAGCCGGTCGAGGCGCTGGGCGAGGAATCGGCCGTCGCCTCACCGGAGGGCGACCCGCTCGGCGACGTGGAGGGGGCGGGGGACGTCGACGGGCCGGGCGAGGCCGACTCCGGCTCCTGCGCCTCCACGGTCAGCGGGACGTTGAGCGTCGCGCCGCCCGCGGTGGTGACGCGGAGCGTGAACGCGCCGCTGGTGCCGTCCGCGTACAGCTTGGGCAGCGTCAGCCGGCCCTCGGCGTCGGTCCGCAGGCCCGTGAGGGTGCGCACGGGCCTGCCGTCGGCGTCCTTGAAGTAGGGGCCCTTGTCGTTCACCGTCGGGTCGAGCACCGACTTGACGAGCGTGGCGGTGACCGCGACGCGGTCGGCGACGGCGCCCCGGTACGTGGCCTTCAGCCGGACCTGCTCGGTGAACTCGCCGCCCGGGGCGCAGACGAGCGGGGTGTCGCCGGTACGGGTGACGGCGTCGGCGACGCGCTCGGTGACGGTGCCCCGGTAGACGAGGGCGGGGACGGTCGCGCGGCCGACGACGGTGGCGCGGACGGTGAAGCCGCCGGTCTTCTCGCCGGCCCGCAGCGCGGGTGCGAGGGCCACGCCGGAGCTGTTGGTGACGACCGTGGCGACACTCTCGCCGCCGGCGAACGTGGTGTCCGTGTCGCCGACGACGGTGAAGCGGACGCGCACCTTGCCGACGCCCTTGCCGGCCTTCGTCTCGGCGCGGGCGCTGATCCGCTCGGCGAACGCGTCGCCCGCCATGGCGGTGAGCTTGCCGGTGCCGGCGTTCTCCAGGTGGTCCACCGTGTCGGTGGGGGTGGGCGTCCCGGTGGGCGGCGGGGTCGTTTGGGGAGGTGTGGGCGTGGGCGTGGTGGGCGGCTTGGGGCTCGGCGAACCGGTGCCGCTTCCGCCGCCGTCGCCCCCGCCGGTGCCCGGCGAGGTGGTCCCCTTCGGCGGCGTGGGCTTCGACCGGTCGGGCGACGGCTTGGGGGACGGCTCGGTCCGGTCGACGCCGGTACCGGTACCGGTGCCACTGCCACTGCCACTGCCGGTGTCGCTGCGGCCCACGGGCAGCGAACCGGTGCCGTCGGGGATCTCGTGGCTGCCCCTGCGGTAGTAGTCGAGCCAGGACAGGACCGTGTGCAGATAGTCCTGGGAGTTGTTGTAGCTGAGGATCGCGCGCTTGAGGTCGGCCTGGACGGACAGGTCCCAGCCGTTGCGGCACAGGTAGTGGCCGGCGGCGAGCGCGGCGTCGTAGACGTTGTTGGGGTCCTCCTTGCCGTCACCGTTGCCGTCGCGGGCGGACCACGCCCAGGTGGACGGGATGAACTGCATGGGGCCGACGGCGTTGTCGTAGCTGCTGTTGCCGTCGTACACACCGTCGTCGGTGTCCTTGATGAGGGCGAAGCCGTTGCCGTCGAGCTGGGGGCCGATGATGGGGCTGGGGGTGGTGCCGTCGGCGTCCACCCGGCCGCCGCGGGCGTGCCCGGACTCCACCTTGCCGATGGCGGCGAGCAGTTGCCAGGGCAGGTTGCAGCTCGGCTTGGCCGAGCGCAGCGCGGCCTCGGCCTTCTTGTAGGCGTCGAGGACGGTCGCCGGGATGCCCGCCTCGGCGGGGCCCTTGGAGACCGGGGTGCCGATGGTCGGCGAGGGCTTCGGGCTGTCGAGCGGCGGCAGGTCCGTGTAGTAGGGCGAGTTGCCGGTGGCGCTGGCCTCGGGGTCGGTGTCGGGCGAGGGCACCGCGTCGGCGGTGGTCCGTCTGCCGTTGGTGTCGGCCGTCACGTCGGGAGCCTGGGACGCGGACAGGGCCGCGACCGCGACCGCCGCCACGGTGGTGGTAACCGCGCCCTTGCGCAGTCTCCTGCCGAATTGCGCCGCCATAGACCGAACCCCTCCCGTGGACGCCACGCGTCCGTCTCTGTCCCTCGTGCCCGTCACGTCGTGCTCGTGCCCGTCGTGCCCGTCGTGCCCGTCGTGCCGCGCTCACCGTGTCGTGCTCGTCGTGCCGTGCTCACCGGGCCGTGCTCGCCGAGGTGTGACGACCGGCCCGATACGGTGCCGCAGGCGACCCTACGACAACTTCCTTTGCACCGGCAGACGTTCCTGCCCGATTTTCACCGATTGGCCACGTTGAGTCGCCGGACCGGTCGGCGCACGCCAGGAGGAACCCCTCATGCCCTTCACTTTCTGCCATGCGGCTGCCGTGCTCCCCGCCGTCCGCGCGGACGGCACCGGCCGCGGGCGCCTGGTGCCGGCCGCGCTCGTGGCGGGCTCCTTCGCGCCCGACATGACCTATTACGCGGCGAGCGCGGTGTCCGGGGCGATGGAGTTCGGGGACGTCACGCACTCCTTCCCGGGCGTGTTCACCGTCGACGTGCTGGTGGCCTGGGCGCTGGTGGGGTTGTGGCTGCTGGTGCGCGAGCCGCTGGTGGCGCTGCTGCCGCGGGGGCGGCAGGGGCGGACGGCGGCGCTGCTGCGGTGCGGTGTGCCCCGCGCGCGCGTGCGGCCCTCCATGGCGGGCTGGTGGTACGTGTCGGCGGCGCTGGGCGCGCTGACGCACGTCGTGTGGGACGCGTTCACACACCTCGACCGGTGGGGGACGCGGATGTTTCCCGCGCTGGGCCGGGAGATCGCCGGCTCGCCGCTCTACTGGTACCTCCAGTACGGCGGTTCGGCGGTGGCCGCGGTCGTGATCGCCGTGTTCGTGGTACGGGCGCTGCGGCGGATGCCCCGCGAGGCCCACCCGGTGGGGATCCCGGCGCTGTCAGCACGGGACCGGTGGTGGGCCGGTGCGGTGCTCGGCGGTTGCGCGGCGGCGGGAGCGGTGCACCGGGCGACGCGCTGGTGGGACTACTGGGGGCCGGTCGCGAAGCCGTGGGAGCTGATCCCGACCGTGTGCTTCGGGGCGGGCGCGGGACTCGTCCCCGGGCTGCTGCTGTACGCCGTCGGGGTCAGGGTGTGGCGTCCGGTCCGGCTGCCGGGCGGCGCCGACGGCGTCGGTGCGGAGCCGGGCCGGCGGGTCGCGCGCTGACGGTGTCGGCGGCGGCGACGAACACGGTGAACGTGCGCGCCGGGCGTGGCTGTGGCAGCAGTGTGAGGGCGAGCGCCAGGTAGCTGCGGGCCAGGTCGGCCCAGAGCCGCCAGACGGGTGCCCCGCCGCTGCCCGATGCGGCGGCGGCCCCGTCCCGGCGGGCGAGTCTGCGGCGGAGGTCGGCCGTCACCTGGCGCACGGCCGTCGCCAGGGTGGCGGGGATGCGGGCGGTACTTGCGCCCAGCGCGAAGGCCGGGACGGGCGGAAGTGGCACGCAGGCGGGTCCGTCTCCGCCGGCCCGCGGCGGTGCCGTCCGGTGGTGGAGCATGCGTATACCCATGCCCGCATCCTCACGGCAGACGGCGGCGGGGGCTTTTGGGCGGGGGCCACGCGGGTGACGGGTCCCTCCGGGGGGTTGGGCCCGGGCGGGGCGCGTTTTCCGGGACGGGTGGATCGGGTGGGGCCGGGTGAGTCGGGCGGCTTGGAGTGGTGGGCCGGCCTCCGGGGTGCGGGGGGATCGGCGCCGTCGGGTGCGCCGGGGCGCCGGCGCCGGGTACACCGACGCGGTTGCACGCCGTCGCGGTTGCACGCCGTCGCGGTTGCACGCCGTCGCGGTTGCACGCCGTCGCGGTTGCACGCCGTCGCGGTTGCACGCCGTCGCGGTTGCACGCCGTCGTGGTTGCTCAGCGCCCGAGCCGTGCCGAAGGCGGGCGGTGGGCCTCGTCCACCGCCCGCCCCGCGCTCTGCGACCGCCGGAGGCTAGTGTGCCGCCGACTCCCAGTCCGGGCCCGATCCCACCGACACGCCCAGGGGGACCCTGAGTTCCACCGCGGACGCCATCTCGCGGCGGACCAGTTCCTCGGCCGCCGCCCGCTCGCCGGGGGCGATCTCCAGGACGATTTCGTCGTGGACCTGCAGGAGCATGCGGGAGGTGAGACCGCTTTCGCGGAGCGCCTTGTCCACGTTGAGCATCGCGATCTTCACGATGTCCGCGGCGGTGCCCTGGATGGGCGCGTTCAGGGCCATCCGCTCCGCCGCCTCGCGGCGCTGCCGGTTGTCGCTGTTGAGGTCGGGGAGGTAGCGACGGCGCCCGAAGAGCGTCGCCGTGTACCCCGTCGCCCGCGCCTCGTCCACCACCCGGCGCAGATAGTCCCGGACGCCGCCGAACCGCTCGAAGTAGGCGTCCATCAGGGCGCGGGCCTCGGCCGCCTCGATGTTCAGCTGCTGGGAGAGGCCGAAGGCCGACAGGCCGTACGCCAGGCCGTAGGACATGGCCTTGATCTTGCGGCGCATCTCCGCGTCGACCTGGCCGGGCTCGACGGAGAACACCTGCGCGGCGGCGGTGGTGTGCAGGTCCTCGCCGGAGGTGAACGCCTCGATCAGGCCCTCGTCCTCGGACAGGTGGGCCATCACACGCAGCTCGATCTGGCTGTAGTCCGCCGTCATCAGGGACTCGAAGCCCTCGCCGACCACGAATCCGCGGCGGATCGCCCGGCCCTCGTCGGTACGGACCGGGATGTTCTGCAGGTTGGGATCGGTGGAGGACAGGCGGCCCGTCGCGGCGACCGTCTGGTTGAACGTGGTGTGGATGCGGCCGTCCGCGGCGATCGTCTTGATCAGGCCCTCGACGGTGACACGGAGCTTGGCCTGCTCACGGTGCCGGAGCATGATCACCGGCAGCTCGTTGTCCGTCTGGGTCGCCAGCCACGCCAGGGCGTCGGCGTCCGTGGTGTAGCCGGTCTTCGTCTTCTTCGTCTTGGGCAGGTTCAGCTCGCCGAAGAGGACCTCCTGGAGCTGCTTGGGCGAGCCCAGGTTGAACTCCCGGCCGGCCGCCGCGTGCGCCTCCTTCATCGCCTGCTGCACGGCGCCGGCGAACATCTGCTCCATGGCCTGGAGGTGTTCCCGGTCGGCCGCGATGCCGTGCCGCTCCATGCGGGCCAGCAGCGCCGACGTCGGCAGCTCCATGTCCCGCAGCAGGTCCGCGGCGCCGACCTCCTGGAGCCGGCCCTCGAAGGCCTCGCCCAGATCGAGGACCGCGCGGGCCTGCATCATCAGCGCCTCCGCCTCGGCACCGTCGTCCGCGCCCAGGGCGAGCTGACCGTCGGCCGCGGCGGCCGGGCCCAGCTCGCGGTGCAGGTACTCCAGGGACAGTGCGTCCAGGTCGAAGGAGCGGCGGCCCGGCTTGACCAGGTAGGCGGCGAGGGCCGTGTCCATGGTGACGCCGTCGATGCTCCAGCCGTGCTCGGCGAAGACGCGCATCGCGCCCTTGGCGTTGTGGAAGATCTTCGGCCGGTCCGCGTCGGCCAGCCAGGACGTCCACGCCGACTCGTCGGCCTCGTCCAGCTGGGACGGGTCGAACCAGGCGGCCCTGCCGTCGGGCGCGGCGAGCGCGACCTCGGCGACCGAGCCCGCGCCCAGCGCCCAGGCGCCGACGGTGGCGACGCCGAGGACCTGCGTGCCGTGCTCGGCGAGCCAGCCCGCCAGCTCGCCGGTGCCGAGCACCGAGCCGTCCAGCTCCACGCCGGCCGTGACGACCGGTGTCGCCTCGGCCTCCTCCGCGCCGGGGTCGACGGCGAACAGCCGCTCGCGCAGCGAGGGGTTGCGGATCTCCAGGGTGTCGAGGACCATCGCGACGCCCTTGCGGTCGTACGCCGTCCGCTCCAGGTCGGTGACCGTCCTCGGCAGCTCGACCCGCCGCTCCAGCTCGGTCAGCAGGCGGTTGAGCTTGACGGACTCCAGGTGGTCACGGAGGTTCTGCCCCGCCTTGCCCTTGACCTCGTCGGCGCGCTCGACCAGCTGGGCGAAGGACCCGAACTGGTTGATCCACTTCGCGGCGGTCTTCTCGCCGACGCCGGGGATGCCCGGCAGGTTGTCGGACGGGTCGCCGCGCAGCGCCGCGAAGTCGGGGTACTGGGCGGGGGTCAGCCCGTACTTCTCGAGGACCTTCTCCGGGGTGAACCGGGTCAGCTCCGAGACGCCCTTCGTCGGATACAGCACCGTGGTGTGCTCGCTGACCAGCTGGAAGGAGTCCCGGTCGCCGGTGACGATCAGCACCTCGAAGCCCTCGGCCTCGGCCTGGGTGGCGAGGGTGGCGATGACGTCGTCAGCCTCGTACCCCTCCACGGCGAAGCGGGAGACGTGCATCGCGTCGAGCAGCTCGCAGATCAGCTCGACCTGGCCCTTGAACTCGTCCGGGGTCTTGGAGCGGTTCGCCTTGTACTCCGTGAACCGCTCGGACCGCCAGGTCTTGCGGGAGACGTCGAACGCCACCGCGAAGTGTGTGGGCGCCTCGTCACGCAAAGTATTGGCCAGCATCGAGGCGAAGCCGTAGATGGCGTTGGTCGGCTGGCCGGTCGCGGTCGTGAAATTCTCCGCGGGCAGCGCGAAGAACGCGCGATAGGCCAGCGAGTGCCCGTCCATGAGCATCAGGCGCGGACGGCTGCCGCCGGAGGGGGTGTCGGTCTTCTTCGATGCTGTCTCTGCCACGCCCCCGATCCTGCCACGAGCCACTGACAGCCGGCCCCGCGCCGACGCTCGGCGGGCCCCGCGCTCGTGTTCGGCCGGCCCCGCGCCCACGCCGCCCCCGCACTCCCACGCCGGTACGGGCCGGGACCGGACCCCTGGTGCCGGACCGCTCACGCACCGTCACGCACCCGGGAGTCGCCCGGCGCGGGGCGGGTCCGCACCGGCCGGCGGGTCCGGCCGGTCTCGATGCCGAGGGCACGGTTAGCGCCGCCGGGCCCGGCCGGTCTCGATGCCGGCGGCGCGTGCGAGGATCGGAGACGTACCTCACACGTGTACGCGAAGAGGAGTGCGCGATGGCCGCCAAGCCGCCCAAGAGTGACCCGGTCCAGGACGCGCCCCGGGTCGCCGAGCCGAAGCACGCGGCGGCGGGCCTGCCGGCCATCGGCCACACGCTGCGCATCGCCCAGCGGCAGATGGGCGTGAAGCGCACCGCGCTGACCCTGCTGAACGTCAACCAGAAGGACGGCTTCGACTGCCCCGGCTGCGCCTGGCCGGAGCCGGACCACCGGCACGCGGCGGAGTTCTGCGAGAACGGCGCGAAGGCGGTCGCCGAGGAGGCCACGCTGCGCCGGGTCACGCCGGAGTTCTTCGCGGCGCACTCCGTCGCCGACCTCGCCACCCGCAGCGGTTACTGGCTGGGCCAGCAGGGCCGGCTCACCCACCCCGTGTACCTGCCGGAGGGCGGTACGCACTACGAGCCGGTCACCTGGGAGCGCGCCTTCGGCATCGTCGCCGAGGAGATCGCGGCCCTCTCCTCCCCCGACGAGGCCGTCTTCTACACCTCGGGGCGCACCAGCAACGAGGCCGCCTTCCTCTACCAGCTGTTCGCGCGTGAGCTGGGCACCAACAACCTGCCGGACTGCTCCAACATGTGCCACGAGTCGTCCGGCTCGGCGCTCTCCGAAACGATCGGCGTCGGCAAGGGCAGCGTCCTGCTGGAGGACCTGTACCAGGCGGACCTGATCGTCGTCGCCGGGCAGAACCCCGGCACGAACCACCCGCGCATGCTCTCCGCGCTGGAGAAGGCCAAGGCGAACGGCGCGAGGATCATCAGCGTGAACCCGCTGCCCGAGGCCGGTCTGGAGCGCTTCAAGAACCCGCAGACCGCCAGGGGCCTCACCGCCGGTGCCGCGCTCACCGACCTGTTCCTGCAGATCCGCATCGGCGGCGACCAGGCCCTGTTCCGGCTCCTCAACAAGCTGATCCTGGAGACCGAAGGCGCCGTGGACGAGGCGTTCGTCCGCGAGCACACGCACGGCTTCGAGGAGTTCGCGCAGGCCGCCCGGGCCGCCGACTGGGACGAGACCCTCACGGCGACCGGCCTCACGCGCGCGGAGATCGACGAGGCGCTGCGCATGGTCCTCGCCTCCCGGCGCACCATCGTGTGCTGGGCGATGGGCCTCACCCAGCACAAGCACTCGGTGCCCACCATCCGCGAGGTGGTCAACTTCCTCCTGCTGCGGGGCAGCATCGGCCGCCCGGGCGCGGGCGTGTGCCCGGTGCGCGGCCACTCCAACGTGCAGGGCGACCGCACGATGGGCATCGTCGAACGGCCCGCGGCCGCCTTCCTGGACGCCCTGGAGAAGGAGTTCGGCTTCACGCCTCCGCGCGAGCACGGCTACGACGTCGTGCGGGCCATCCGGGCGCTGCGCGACGGCGCGGCGAAGGTCTTCTTCGCCATGGGCGGCAACTTCGTCTCCGCCTCCCCCGACACGGAGGTCACCGAGGCGGCGATGCGCCGCGCCCGACTGACGGTGCACGTGTCGACGAAGCTGAACCGCTCGCACGCCGTCACGGGCGCGCGTGCGCTGATCCTGCCGACCCTCGGCCGCACCGAACGCGACCTCCAGGCGAGCGGCGAGCAGTTCGTCACCGTCGAGGACTCCATGGGCATGGTGCACGCCTCCCGCGGGCGCCTGGAGCCGGCGAGCCCGCACCTGCTGTCCGAGCCGGCCATCGTGTGCCGCCTGGCCCGCCGGGTGCTGGGCGAGAGCAGTTCCACGCCCTGGGAGGAGTTCGAGCGGGACTACGCGGCGATCCGCGACCGCATCGCGCGCGTGGTCCCGGGTTTCGAGGACTTCAACGCCCGTGTGACCGGTTCCGCCGGCCGCCCCGGCGGCTTCGCCCTCCCGCACGCCCCGCGCGACGAGCGCCGTTTCCCGACCGCCACCGGCAAGGCCCATTTCACCGCCGCCCCGGTGGAGTACCCGAAGCTGCCCGAGGGCCGGCTGCTGCTGCAGACGCTGCGCTCGCACGATCAGTACAACACCACGATCTACGGCCTGGACGACCGCTACCGCGGCATCACGAACGGCCGCCGGGTGGTCCTGGTGAACCCGGAGGACGCCCGCAGGCTCGGTGTCCGGGACGGCTCCTACGTCGACCTGGTCGGCGAGTGGCGGGACGGCGTGGAGCGGCGGGCCCCCGGCTTCCGGGTCGTCGCCTATCCGACGGCCCGGGGCTGTGCCGCCGCGTACTACCCGGAGACCAACGTGCTCGTGCCGCTGGACGCCACCGCGGACACCAGCAACACCCCGGCCAGCAAGTCCGTCGTCGTGCGTCTGGAACAATCGGCGACCGACTGAGCGTTCGCTCAGAGGAGGTCGAGACGACATCGGCCCACCCGCACGACGCACCACGATCGACGAACGGAGCCGGAGCCCATGGGCGAGCAGCAGAGCGTGAAGTTCCCGCAGGAGGTCATCGACGAGTACGCGGCGCTCGGCGTGGACCTGCCCGCCCTGTTCTCCGCCGGCCACCTCGGCACGCGCATGGGCGTGCAGATCCTGGAGGCGTCGGCCGAGCGCGTCGTCGGCACCATGCCGGTGGAAGGGAACACCCAGCCGTACGGGCTGCTGCACGGCGGCGCCTCCGCGGTGCTGGCCGAGACGCTCGGCTCGGTGGGCTCGATGCTGCACGGCGGCAGCTCCAAGATCGCCGTCGGTGTCGACCTGAACTGCACCCATCACCGCGGGGTCCGCTCCGGCCTGGTGACCGGCGTGGCCACGCCGGTGCACCGGGGCCGGTCGACGGCGACGTACGAGATCGTGATCAGCGACGAGCAGGACCGGCGGGTGTGCAGCGCCCGGCTGACCTGTCTGCTGCGGGACGTGGACCCCGGTGACGCCGCCCAGGCCGGCGCCGCGGGCTGAGCCGGCACCGGCAGCAGCCCGCGACGCGGCCATTGCCCCCCGGCCCCCGGCGTCTTAGCGTCGGGGCATGGGACGGCTCAGGGCCCCCTGGCCGGGGGTGACCACGCTCGGGCCGGACTGGCCCTGCTGACCGGGGTGTCGGCGACCGGCTGCGGCAACTCCGGAAGCGGCGCCCCCGGTTCCGCACCCGCCGGCACCACCCCGCCGCCCACACCCCCCGTCGGCCTGTGCGTGACGATCGTCGGCCACTGGTCGCGTGAGCTGCTCGACGGCGACTCCTACGGCGACTACCAGTCCATGGGGCTGTCCAACCGTCAGTACGACATCCTGCGCGAGGTCCTCGACGCCGCCCGGCCCGTGAAAGGACGTCAGGGAGTCGGGGCGGCCGAGGAGTTGATCGACCGCAGAACGCGCGAGGAGTGCGCCCGCGCCCACCGCGACGGCGGCCCGAGCACCGGCGGCCCGTGGCGGTGAGCGGCACCGGTCCCGTCGAACCGGGCGAGGGCACGCACGCGTGGGACACCCCGGACACAGAGGGCTCCCCGCCCCCCGCTCCGCCCCGCGGACGCCTCGCGCGCCACTTCCACCGGCACCGCCGGGCCGTCCTCGCGACCACGGCGACCGCCGCCCTCCTGGCGGGCAGCGGCTACCTGCACGCGACCCGGCCGCAGCCGACGCCGCCTCCCCGCCCCCCGTACCCCCCGCACCCGTCCCAGGCCGTCGGCATCGCCTACCTGAGGGCGGCGCCCGTACCTCCCGGGGCGCCGCCCCGCACCTTCGCCTTCACGCTGCGGCTGGAGGTCCGGGCCGGTCCGCCCGTCACCGTGACCCGTTTCGCCCAGCCGTATCCCGGTCTTTCGGTGACCTCGGCGCCAGCCGCGCCATTCCGGACGAAACGAGATTCACCCCGCGAGGTCACGATCACCATGCGCGTGACGGAATGCGGAAAAGTGCCGCGGAACGTCGGGCTCCCTTTCCTGGACGTAACTCTGCGTAATACGCGCGCAATGGAAGTTCACATTTTCATCCTCGGACGCCGCTATGCGCAACACCTGTCCAGGGCTCTGAGCGTCGCTTGCGGCAACGATTCCAAGTAATCACCAAAACGCTTGAGACGCCTGAACGCGCCTCGGACGTCCTGCGGGTTCTCAGCATGTGGACCGGGCGAATCGGCCGGAATTCCGCCCTTCTTCCCACGGAGTACCGCTCTGCATTACCCCGTGTCATAACAAGAGCGTCACAGCCTCGGTCAGACTCTCCTCCACGTTCCCCACACACGCTTAGAGTCACGGCCAGTCACCGCGCCCGTCGGATTGTCATACCCGCCCAGCGCTCGACTCGGCCGTCTCCACGGGGAAACGGCTGTGCCAGGGAAAGGACTGATCGTGCGTCAACGTTCGCTCATCGCCATCACCGCCGCTCTGGCGGCCGGAGCGCTCACCCTCACCGCCTGCGGCTCGCGCGACGACAACGGCGGCGGCGGCTCCGACCCCGGGAACGGCGGCGGCACCACCGTGGTCATCGGCGTCGACGCCCCGCTGACCGGCGACCTGTCCGCGCTCGGCCTCGGGATCAAGAACTCCGTCGACCTCGCGGCCAAGGTCGCCAACAAGGAGAAGTACGTCGACGGCGTCACCTTCAAGATCGAAGCCCTCGACGACCAGGCACAGCCCTCCTCCGGCCAGCAGAACGCCACCAAGCTGGTCGCCAACGACGACGTCCTCGGCGTCGTCGGCCCGCTCAACTCCTCCGTCGCCGAGTCCATGCAGAAGGTCTTCGACGACGCCAAGCTCGTCCAGGTCTCGCCCGCCAACACCAACCCGGCCCTCACCCAGGGCACGGACTGGCGGAAGAACAAGGTCCGCCCGTACAAGTCCTACTTCCGCACCGCCACCACGGACGCCGTCCAGGGCCCGTTCGCCGCCCAGTACCTCTACAACGACTCCAAGAAGCGCAAGGTCTTCGTCATCGACGACAAGAAGACCTACGGCGCCGGCCTCGCCGCCACCTTCACCGACGAGTTCAAGAAGCTCGGCGGCAAGGTCGTCGGCACGGAACACATCAACCCGGACACCAAGGACTTCTCCGCGGTCGCCACCAAGGTCAAGAACTCCGGCGCCGACGTCGTCTACTACGGCGGCGAGTACCCGCAGGCCGGCCCGCTCAGCAAGCAGATCAAGGCGGCCGGCGCCAAGGTCCCGCTCGTCGGCGGTGACGGCATCTACAGCGCCGACTTCATCAAGCTCGCCGGCCCCAGCGGCACCGGCGACCTCGCCACCTCCGTCGGTGCCCCGGTCGAGGAACTGCCCTCCGCCAAGGAGTTCGTCGCCAACTACAAGGCCGAGGGCTACAAGGAGGACTACGAGGCCTACGGCGGTTACTCCTACGACTCGGCCTGGGCGATCATCGAAGCGGTGAAGAAGGTCGTCGAGGACAACGACGGCAAGCTCCCCGACGACGCCCGCGAGAAGGTCACCGCGGCCATGCAGAACGTCTCCTTCGACGGAGTCACCGGCAAGGTCTCCTTCGACGAGTTCGGTGACGCCACCAACAAGCAGCTCACCGTCTACGCCGTCGAGAACGGTGCCTGGAAGGACGTGAAGTCCGGCACCTACACCGGCTGACCCCCACCCGCACCACCACGAGCCGCGCGGGGCGCTGCACCACAGGCGCCCCGCGCGGACTCGCATCCGGCCCCATCCGTCGAACATTTCCGGACGTCTCGGAGGACATGCGGTGAACGAACTGCCGCAGCAGCTGGTCAACGGCCTGCTACTGGGATCCATGTACGGGCTGGTCGCCATCGGCTACACGATGGTCTATGGCATCGTCCAGCTCATCAACTTCGCCCACGGCGAGATCTTCATGACCGGCGCCTTCGGCGCGCTCACGGTCTACGTGTACATCCTGCCCGACGGCACCTCCATGCTGATCGCCCTGCCCCTGATGCTCATCGGGGCCATGCTCGTCGCCACCACCGTGGCCGTCGGAGCGGAACGATTCGCCTACCGGCCGCTGCGCGGCGCACCCCGCCTCGCCCCCCTGATCACCGCCATCGGCCTCTCCCTCGCCCTCCAGCAGGCGGTATGGGCCTGGTACCCCGAGGCCAAATCGGCCCGCACCTTCCCCGGCATCCCCGGCGGCCCCTTCGAGATCGGCTCGGTCACCATCCAGACCGGCGACGTCTTCCTCTTCTGCGCCGCCCCCATCAGCATGGCGATCCTCGCCTACTTCGTGATGCGCACCCGCACCGGACGCGGCATGCAGGCCACCGCCCAGGACCCCGACACCGCCAAGCTCATGGGCGTCAACACCGACCGCATCATCGTGGTCGCCTTCGCCCTCGGCGCCGTCTTCGCCGCGGTCGGCGGCGTCGCCTACGGCCTCAAATACGGCCAGATCGACTTCCGCATGGGCTTCATCCTCGGGCTCAAGGCGTTCACCGCGGCCGTCCTCGGCGGTATCGGCAACATCTACGGCGCCATGCTCGGCGGCATCGTCCTCGGCGTGGCCGAAGCCCTGTCCACCGCCTACATCTCCGACATCCCCGGCATGGACCAGTTCGGCAGCCAGTCCTGGGCCGACGTCTGGGCGTTCGTACTCCTCATCCTCGTGCTCCTCTTCAGGCCGCAGGGCCTGCTCGGCGAGCGCGTCGCGGACAGGGCGTGACACCGATGACCACACAGACCACCACAGCACAGACCCCCGGCACCCCCGCCGCCGACGCCCCCAAGGGCCTCACCGGCATCCCGGAGAACATCGGCCGCGCCCTCGCCACCGGCGGCGGCGCCCTCGCCGTCGTCTCCACCTTCCTCGCCTGGACCTGGACCTCCCGGTTCCCCGGTGACCTCACCGTCTACGCCTACCCCGGCGGCCTCCAGGTCCTCGTCCTCATCGGCGGCGCCCTCACCACCCTCTTCGGCCTCGCCTCCTACGGCGTCAAGGGCCTGCGCGCCCTCACCCCCGCAGGCACCGACGCCGCCCTCATCCTCGCCGCACTCGGCACCTTCGCCACCACCTGGTACACGATCATCGCCATCAGCGCCAAGCTCGGCGGAGTCGTCAACCTCGAACCCGGTGGCTGGATCGCAGGCATCGCCACCCTCACCGCCGTCCTCGGCGCGCTCTCCCTGCCGGTCGAACGGCCGGACGCCGAACCCGTCGACCCCGACGAAACCACCCAGGAGCGACTGCGCCGCATCGGCCGCCACACGGGCGCACTCATGAAGTCCGCCCTGGCCACCCGCACCCCGGCCCCCGCCCCCAGCCTCCCCTCCTACGTCGAGATCCTCATCGTCGTCGCCGCCCTCGCCGTCGGCCTCACCGTCTTCACCTACGGCATCGGCACCGAGTACGACGAACTGTTCATCGGCTTCCTCATCACCGCCGGCTTCGGCTTCGCCGCCGTCGCCAAGGCAGGACTCGTCGGCCGCGTCTCCGCCATCACCGCCAGACACCGCAACATCACCATGATCGGCGCGTTCGTCGCAGCCGCCGCCTTCCCCTTCACCCAGTCCGACGACCAGTACGCCACCATCGGCGTCTACATCCTCATCTTCGCCACCGTCGCCCTCGGACTGAACGTCGTCGTCGGCCTCGCCGGACTCCTCGACCTGGGATACGTCGCCTTCCTCGGCGTCGGCGCCTACACCGCCGCCATGGTCTCCGGCTCCCCCTCCAGCCCCTTCGACATCCAGCTGCCCTTCTGGGCCTCCGCCCTCCTCGGCGCAGCCGTCGCCATGGTCTTCGGCGTCCTCATCGGCGCCCCCACCCTGCGACTGCGCGGCGACTACCTCGCCATCGTCACCCTCGGCTTCGGAGAGATCTTCCGCATCGCCGTGCTGAACATGGACGGAACCTCCGGACCCGACATCACCAACGGCTCCAACGGCATCTCCTCGGTCCCCAACCTCAGCATCCTCGGATTCGACTTCGGCCAGGAACACACCATCGCCGGGTTCACCATCGGCCGCTTCGCCAACTACTTCCTGCTGATGCTCCTCATCACCCTCGTCGTCGTGATCGTCTTCCGGCGCAGCAGCGACTCCCGCATCGGCCGCGCCTGGGTCGCCATCCGCGAGGACGAGACGGCCGCCCGAGCGATGGGCATCAACGGCTTCCGCGTCAAACTCATCGCCTTCGCCCTCGGCGCCACCCTCGCCGGGCTCGCCGGCACCGTCCAGGCCCACGTCACCTACACCGTCACCCCCGAGCAGTACCAGTTCGCCCACGTCGTCCCGCCCAACAGCGCCTTCCTGCTCGCCGCGGTCGTCCTCGGCGGCATGGGCACCATCAGCGGACCCCTCGTCGGCGCCGCCCTGCTCTACCTCATCCCCGCCAAGCTCCAGTTCCTCGGCGACTACCAGCTCTTCGCCTTCGGCCTCGCGCTCGTCCTCCTGATGCGCTTCCGTCCGGAAGGCCTCATCCCCAACCGGCGCCGCCGGCTCGAATTCCACGAAGAGGCCGAAGCGCCCACAGTCCTCAGCAAGGCAGGGGCCTGACCACGATGACTACCGACACCACCACCAAGAGCGCCCCCACCGGCGCCACCCCCGGCGAGCCCGTCCTCGACGCCCGCGGCGTGACCATGCGCTTCGGCGGCCTCACCGCCGTCAGCGGCGTCGACCTCACCGTCAACAGCGGTGAGATCGTCGGCCTCATCGGCCCCAACGGCGCCGGCAAGACCACCTTCTTCAACTGCCTCACCGGCCTCTACACCCCCACCGAAGGCGAAGTCCGCTACAAAGGCCGCCTCCTGCCATCCACCTCCTTCAAGGTCACCGCGGCCGGCATCGCCCGCACCTTCCAGAACATCCGACTCTTCGCCAACATGACCGTCCTGGAAAACGTCCTCGTCGGCCGGCACACCCGGACCAAGGAGGGCCTCTGGTCGGCACTGCTCCGCGGCCCCGGCTTCCACAGAGCCGAAGCCGCCTCCCGCGAACGCGCCATGGAACTCCTCGAGTTCGTCGGACTCGCCGGCAAGGCCGAACACCTCGCCCGCAACCTCCCCTACGGCGAACAGCGCAAGCTCGAGATCGCCCGCGCCCTGGCCAGCGAACCCGGCCTGCTGCTCCTCGACGAGCCGACCGCCGGCATGAACCCGCAGGAAACCCGCGCCACCGAAGAACTCGTCTTCGCCATCCGCGACAAGGGCATCGCCATCCTCGTCATCGAGCACGACATGCGGTTCATCTTCAACCTCTGCGACCGCGTCGCCGTCCTCGTCCAGGGCGAGAAACTCGTCGAAGGCGACGCCGCCACCGTCCAGGGCGACGAACGCGTCGTCGCCGCCTACCTCGGCGAACCCCTCGCCGACGACCCCGGTACCGAGGAAGCAGCCGAGGTCGAAGCCGCCGAAACCGCGGCCGAGACCACCTCGGACGCCACGCCCGGCAAGGAGGCCGACCGATGACCGCCCTGCTCGAGGTCGAGGACCTCCGCGTCGCCTACGGCAAGATCGAAGCCGTCAAGGGCATCTCCTTCACCGTCGACGCCGGCGAGGTCGTCACCCTCATCGGCACCAACGGCGCCGGCAAGACCACGACCCTGCGCACCCTCTCCGGCCTGCTGAAGCCGGTCGGCGGCCAGATCAGGTTCAACGGCAAGTCCCTGAAGAAGATCCCCGCCCACCAGATCGTGTCGCTGGGCCTCGCCCACTCCCCCGAAGGGCGGCACATCTTCCCGCGCATGACCATCGAGGACAACCTCCGCCTCGGAGCGTTCCTGCGCAACGACAAGCCCGGCATCGACAAGGACATCAAGCGCGCCTACGACCTCTTCCCCATCCTGGGCGAGCGGCGCAAGCAGGCCGCGGGCACCCTGTCCGGCGGCGAACAGCAGATGCTCGCCATGGGCCGCGCCCTGATGTCCCAGCCCAAACTGCTCATGCTCGACGAACCCTCCATGGGCCTGTCACCGATCATGATGCAGAAGATCATGGCGACCATCGCCGAGCTGAAGTCCCAAGGCACCACCATCCTGCTCGTCGAGCAGAACGCCCAGGCGGCCCTCTCGCTCGCCGACCACGGACACGTCATGGAGGTCGGCAACATCGTCCTGTCCGGCACCGGCCAGAACCTGCTGCACGACGAATCGGTCCGCAAGGCCTACCTCGGCGAGGACTGACACCCTCGCGGACCCGGCCCGGCACCCGACCGCCACCTCCCGCCGGGGGGTGGCGGTCGTCCCGTGCGCGGCTACTCCAGCTCCGCGGCGCGCCGCTTCAGCTCCTCGGCCTGCTCGTCCCAGTCGGGGCCGAAGCACAGCAGATCCGCAGCCGCCTCGCGCAACAACCCGGGATCGTCCGGACGCCGGAGGCAGGCCAGCCGGTAGGCCAGGTTACGGGCCCACGGAGGCAGCGCCATCCAGTCCTCGGCCAGGACCTCCCGCAGCATCCCGCGGATCTCGTCGGCGGACGCGAAGGTGACCTTCTCCACGAAGTCCCGCACGGCATCCCGCACCCGCCGGCTCTCGGCACCGGCCTCATCGATCGCCTGGCCCAGGCCCCTGGCCGCGGACGCCACATCGGACATTGCTTCCTTCTCGGTTCGGTTCTCGGTTCGGTTCTCGGTTCCGTTCTCGGTTCAGCCAGTAGGTGGACAGCTGACAGGCCCCGTCCGGCCGCTGGATGACGCGATACCCCACATCGCGCCCGTCGATCCGCACCGACCGCTCCAGCGGCCCGGTGAACCCCGGCCCCGGAGTGGACACGGTCCCGCCGTTGTCCATCTACCGGTACACATCCGAGACGATCGCCTGCTCGATCCGGTCGGGATGGAGATCGGTCGTCCGGAGATCGTTCTGCACACCAACCGGGCCGGTGTGGGCGCGGTCGTAGCCGTGGCCCATGTTGAAATGCCACTGGTCCTCGCCCACCAGGGCCGACCGCTTGAGATCCTGGCCCTCGCCCTTACGCCTGGGCCTGCCCCTGCGCCCACTCGACCGTCCCCGCGGAGGCCTCCAGAGCGGCAGCCGCCTCCTCGCAGGCATCGGCACCCGTGAATCACCTGGGCGGCTGGCCACCCACCACGGTCCGCAGCGTCTCCGCCGACACACCCTGGGACAGGACGCACACCGCGGAGCAGCCGGTTCTCGTGCGGGAGTGGCGAGGAAGCGGATACAAAAAACCACGCCCGGTGACCGGAGCCACCGGACGCGAGACCGAGGTATCAGTCCTTGGACGCCTTCTTCTCCTCGGCGTCGTCGATGACCGCCTGCGCCACCTGCTGCATCGACATCCGGCGGTCCATCGACGTCTTCTGGATCCACCGGAACGCGGCCGGCTCGGTCAGTCCGTACTCGGTCTGCAGGATCGACTTGGCACGATCCACGAGCTTGCGCGTCTCCAGCCGCTGGGAGAGGTCCGCGACCTCCTTCTCCAGCTCCTTCAGCTCCGTGAACCGCGAGACGGCCATCTCGATCGCCGGAACGACGTCACTCTTGCTGAACGGCTTCACCAGGTACGCCATGGCACCCGCGTCCCGGGCCCGCTCCACCAGGTCCCGCTGCGAGAACGCCGTCAGCATCAGCACCGGGGCGATACGCTCCTCGGCGATCTTCTCCGCCGCGGAGATGCCGTCGAGCTTGGGCATCTTCACATCCAGGATGACCAGGTCGGGGTTGTGCTCCCGGGCCAGCTCCACGGCCCGCTCACCGTCCCCGGCCTCACCGACGACGGTGTACCCCTCCTCCTCCAGCATCTCCTTCAGGTCGAGCCGGATGAGCGCCTCGTCCTCGGCGATGACGACACGGGTCGTCAGCGGAGGCACGTGCGACTGGTCGTCATCGGGCACGTCTACGGGCTGGGGCGACTCGGGGGCGGTCACGTGGCGCTCCTTGTTCCGGGGCAGGCGGCACTGCTTCCAGCAGGGTACCTAGCTGCGGCTCGGCGCAAGGAACCGGTACACTCCGAGCAGCGCTGATGCCGGGTTGATGGAAGGGAAGACATGATCGCCTCAAAAGCGATTGCCTGAAAGGGCGTGCGGGTTCGAATCCCGCACCCGGCACCCCAAGCGGAGGATCACGTTCGCGTGGTTCCTCCGCTTTTTGCTGCACCGGACCACCATCGGTGACGCAGAGTGTGCACATGGACCAGCACAGCCCTTCGATTCGCGCACGCGCTATCGCGCTGATGCGCCAAGGGGTACCCAATCGCGTCGTCGCTGAGGAGTTCAGCGTGCCTCGGGGCACCATCGGGTGGTGGCTCAGCGAGGACCGCAAAGCACGCGGCGAGGCGTACCAGCAGCCGACAGACTGCCCCAGATGTACCGGCCGCACATTTGACGCAGCCGCGTACGGCTACCTGCTCGGGCTCTACTTAGGCGATGGCCACATCATCTCGAAGCACAAGCAGCACCACTTGTCCACCTTCTGCAACGCCACCCAGATCGGGTTGATCACGGCAGCCGAAGAGGCCATGCGCAAGGTGATGCCCATGCCAAAAACCAGCCGACGGGACAAGCCGGGCTGCGTCGAGGTGAAGTCGTACACCAAGCACTGGGTGTGCATGTTCCCCCAGCACGGCCCCGGCAAGAAGCACGAGCGGACCATCGCTCTCGCCCCCTGGCAGCAGACGATCACCGACGCCCACCCCTGGGAGTTCGTGCGCGGGCTCATCCACTCCGACGGCTGCCGCATCACCAACTGGACGACGCGGCT
This sequence comes from Streptomyces hamibioticus, assembly GCF_047946815.1. Lineage (NCBI taxonomy): Bacteria > Bacillati > Actinomycetota > Actinomycetes > Kitasatosporales > Streptomycetaceae > Streptomyces > Streptomyces hamibioticus. The sequence goes on along the minus strand of NZ_JBKKQY010000001.1, from coordinate 5,706,511 downwards.
CGTAGGCGGTGAGCGCAAGCGCTACGAATACCCCCGGTACTTCTTCACCAACGTGTCGGCGGACATCCGGCGCCTGTTCACCGGCACTCTCGACCGGCTCGGCGTCGAGTGGACGGAGTGCACCCGGAACGGCGACCCGTACAACATCTCCGTCGCCCGCAGGGCTTCCGTCGCTCTCATGGACGCCCATGTGGGCCCCAAGTACTGATCCGGGGGCCCGAGGCTCCTCCCCTCAGCCCTCGCCGATGTGGTGGACGTGGACGAGGTTGGTCGTGCCCGACACGCCGGGCGGTGAGCCGGCCGTGATGATCACTACGTCGCCCTTCTCGCAGCGGCCGTAGCGCGTCAGCAGTTCGTCGACCTGGCGGACCATGGCGTCGGTCGAGTCGACGTGCGGGCCCAGGAAGGTCTCCACGCCCCAGGTCAGGTTGAGCTGGGAGCGGGTCGCTGGCTCCGGGGTGAAGGCGAGGAGCGGGATGGGTGAGCGGTAGCGGGACAGGCGGCGGGCTGTGTCGCCGGACTGGGTGAAGGCGACCAGGAACCGCGCGCCGAGGAAGTCGCCGATCTCCGCCGCCGCGCGGGCGACGGCGCCGCCCTGGGTGCGGGGCTTGTTGCGTTCGGTGAGCGGGGGCAGGCCCGCGGCGAGCAGGTCCTTCTCCGCCGCGGCCACGATGCGGGCCATCGTGCGCACGGTGCCGACGGCGTGTTTGCCCACGCTCGTCTCGCCGGAGAGCATCACCGCGTCGGTGCCGTCGAGCACCGCGTTGGCGACGTCGGAGACCTCGGCGCGCGTGGGGCGGGAGTTGTCGATCATGGAGTCGAGCATCTGGGTGGCGACGATGACCGGCTTGGCGTTCCGTTTGGCGAGCTTGATCGCCCGCTTCTGGACGATGGGCACCTGTTCGAGGGGCATTTCGACGCCGAGGTCTCCTCGCGCGACCATGATGCCGTCGAAGGCGGCGACGATGTCGTCGATGTTCTGTACCGCCTGGGGTTTTTCGACCTTGGCGATGACGGGGAGGCGGCGGCCCTCCTCGTCCATGATGCGGTGGACGTCCTCGATGTCGCGGCCGGTGCGGACGAAGGAGAGGGCGATGACGTCAAAGCCGGTGCGCAGGGCCCAGCGCAGGTCGTCCTGGTCCTTCTTGGAGAGCGCGGGGACGGAGACGGCGACGCCGGGGAGGTTGAGGCCCTTGTGGTCGGAGACCATGCCGCCCTCGACGACGCGGGTGCGGACTCGGGGGCCGTCGACCTCGGTGACCTCCAGGCAGACCTTGCCGTCGTCCACGAGGATGCGCTCGCCGGCGGTGACGTCGGCGGCGAGGCCGGCGTAGGTGGTGCCGCACTGGTCGCGGTCGCCCTCGACGCCTTCTTCCACGGTGATGGTGAAGCTGTCGCCGCGTTCAAGGAGTACGGGGCCTTCGGTGAAGCGGCCGAGCCTGATCTTCGGGCCCTGAAGGTCGGCGAGGATGCCGACGCTGCGGCCGGTCTCGTCGGAGGCCTTGCGGACGCGCTGGTAGCGCTCCTCGTGCTCGGCGTGGGTGCCGTGGCTGAGGTTGAAGCGGGCGACGTCCATTCCGGCGTCGACCAGTGCCTTGATCTGGTCGTACGAATCGGTGGCGGGTCCAAGAGTGCAGACGATCTTTGCTCGGCGCATGAGTCGAGCCTATGAGTTACCGACCGGTAAGGAATTGGCCACGCATGACTACTCAACGACCGTTGAGTGAAGGGTTATTGACAAGTGTTGAATTGTGCGGCCGGGCGCTCTGATGAGCATTCCCCCCGCCCATTCCACACCCCTTACCGTGTCCGTTCCGCACTCGCTCCACGGGCGTTCTCGGCAGTGTTTTCGATTTTCGATATCCGGTCACCCTTTCCCGGCTACCGGTCCTACAGCGCCGGCGGCGCCATCGTGAAGCGTGCGGTGACCGCGGCGTACACGTGCTGGCGCTGGGGTTCGAGGTCGAGCGGGGCGGCGGCCGTCTCCTCGGCCGGCTCACCGGCGAAGGAGACGCGGCGCATGCGGCCGGGCGGCGGCGGGTGGGCGGCGGCGTTCTCCGTGCCGAGGTCGGCCAGTTCCACGAGGGCCGCCAGGGTGGTGCCCAGCGCTTCCGCGTATTCCCCGGCCCGCTGCACGGCTTCCCGGACCGCCTGCTGCCGGGCGCGCCGGTGGGCGGGCGAGTCGGGGCGCAGGCTCCACCAGGGGCCGTCGACGCGGGTGAGGTCGAGGTCGGCGAGTCGGGTGGTGAGTTCGCCGAGGGTGGTGAAGTCGGTGAGTTCGGCGGTGATGTGGACGCTGCCGTGGTAGGTGCGGACGCGTTCGCCGCGGCCGTGTCTGGTGAGTTCGGGGGTGAGGGAGAAGGTGCCGGTCTCCACGTGTTCCACCGCGTCGCCGTAGGACCTGAGCAGGTCGAGGGCGGTGGTGTTGCGGCGGGTGAGGTCGTCCAGGGCGGTGCGGCGGTCGCGGCCGCGGGCGCCCACCGTGATGCCGATGCGGGCGATCTCGGGGTCGACCTCCAGGCGGGCCTCGCCGCGGACGGTGATGCGGGGGGCGTCGGGTGTGCCGTGGGGCACCGGTTCGGCTGGTGGGGGCGGCGTGGTCATACGCCCCACTGTGTCACTTCTGGCCGGTCCCGGAACCTGCGAGTCATCAGATCGCAACTCCTCGGGTCTGTTGCGGGCGCCGTTGAGCGGTCAGAATCTACGCGCGTTATCTACGCGCGTTGTTGCCGTTCCGTACGTCAGGAGAGCCGCCATGCCGCTGAACCGCCGGAAGTTTCTGCAGAGGTCCGCTGTGACGGGGGCGGGGTGGCCCTGACCGGCTCGGCGACGGCGACGGCGACGGCGGCCGAGGTCTCCCCCGCGGGCGGTGGGCGGCACGGCCGGAAGCGGTTTGCGCTGACGGTGATGGGGACGACCGATCTGCACGGGCACGTCTTCAACTGGGACTATTTCAAGGACGCCGAGTACAGCGATGCCAAGGGCAACGCCCAGGGTCTGGCGCGGATCTCGACGCTGGTGAACCAGGTCCGGGAGGAGAAGGGCCGGGGGAACACGCTGCTGCTGGACGCGGGTGACACGATCCAGGGCACGCCGCTGACGTACTACTACGCGAAGGTGGACCCGATCACCGCCGAGGGCGGCCCGGTGCATCCGATGGCGCAGGCGATGAACGCGATCGGGTACGACGCGGTGGCGCTCGGCAACCACGAGTTCAACTACGGCATCGAGACGCTGCGGAAGTTCGAGGAGCAGTGTGATTTCCCGCTGCTCGGTGCGAACGCGGTGGACGCGAAGACGCTGAAGCCGGCCTTTCCGCCGTACTTCATGAAGACGTTCCGGGTGAAGGGCGCGCCGCCGGTGAAGGTGGCGGTGCTGGGGCTGACGAACCCGGGGATCGCGATCTGGGACAAGGCGTATGTGCAGGGGAAGCTGGCGTTCCCGGGTCTTGAGGAGCAGGCGGCGAAGTGGGTGCCGAGGCTGCGGTCGATGGGTGCGGACGTGGTGGTGGTGTCGGCGCATTCCGGTTCCTCGGGTACGTCGTCGTACGGTGACCAGTTGCCGTATGTGGAGAACGCCGCCGCGAACGTGGCGCGTCAGGTGCCCGGGATCGATGCGATTCTGGTCGGTCATGCGCACGTGGAGATCCCCGAGCTGAAGGTCGTCAACGAGGAGACCGGCAGGACGGTCGTGCTGTCGGAGCCGTTGTGCTATGCCGAGCGGCTGACGCTGTTCGACTTCGAGCTGGTCTTCGAGCGGGGCCGGTGGCAGGTGGAGTCGGTGCGGGCCTCGCTGCGGAATGCGAACACCGTGGCGGACGATCTGCGGATCAGTGAGCTGCTGACGGACGAGCACGCGAAGGTGGTGGCGTACGTCAACCAGGTCGTGGGCACGGCGACCGAGACGCTGACGACGGTGGAGGCCCGGTACAAGGACGCGCCGATCATCGATCTGATCACGAAGGTGCAGGAGGACGTGGTCAAGGAGGCGTTGGCGGGCACGGAGTTCGCTTCGCTGCCGGTGCTGGCGCAGGCGTCGCCGTTCTCGCGGACGTCGGAGATCCCGGCCGGGGAGGTGACGATCCGGGATCTGTCGAGTCTGTACGTGTACGACAACACGCTGGTGGCGAAGTTGCTGACGGGTGCGCAGGTGAGGGCGTACCTGGAGTTCTCGGCGGAGTACTACGTGCAGACGCCGGCCGGTGCGCCGGTCGATGTGGCGAGGCTGACGAACGCGAACGGGCGGCCCGACTACAACTACGACTACGTCTCGGGTCTGACGTACGACGTCGACATCGCGCGGCCGGCCGGTTCGCGGATCAGGAACCTGTCCTACGGCGGTGCTCCGCTGGACGACGGGCAGCGGTTCGTGCTGGCGGTGAACAACTATCGGGCGAACGGCGGTGGCGCGTTCCCGCATGTGGCGTCGGCCAGGGAGCTGTGGTCGGAGTCGACGGAGATCCGGACGCGGATCGCGGAGTGGGTGACCGCCAAGGGCGTGCTGGACCCGAGGGACTTCGCGTCGGTGGACTGGCGGCTGACGCGGGACGGTGTGCCGGTGTTCTAGTCGGTGCCGCGGTTCGGCACTGCGGTTCGGTGCCGTCGTTCGGTGCCGTCGTTCGGTGCCGTGGTGGTGTGGCCTCAGATTCCGTCCGCCAGCGGGGTGAGCACTCTCGCCTCGCGTGCGGCCGGGACCTGGGGTCGCTGCTGTTCCAGGCCGAAGGTGGTGAACGCCGTGCGCCGGGGCAGCGGGTAGGGCTCGCTCCCGGTCAGGTCGTTGAGGATGGTGGCGCTGCGCCAGGCGGCGAGGCCGAGGTCGGGGGTGCCGACGCCGTGGGTGTGGGTTTCGGCGTTCTGGACGTAGACGCGGCAGCCGGAGCCGGTGACGGAGGGGTCGAGGACGAGGCGGTGGTGGGCGTCGATGCGGGGGCGTTCGCGGCTGTCGCGGCGGAGGTAGGGGTCGAGGCCGGCGAGGATGCGGTCGAGGGGGCGTTCGCGGTAGCCGGTGGCGAGGACGACGGCGTCGGTGGTGAGGCGGGAGCGGGTGTTCTGCTCGGTGTGTTCGAGGTGGAGTTCGATCTTGGTGGTGGCGATGCGGCCGGCGGTGCGGACGCGGACGCCGGGGGTGAGGACGGTGTCGGGCCAGCCGCCGTGCAGGGTGCGGCGGTAGAGCTCGTCGTGGATGGCGGTGAGGGTGTCGGCGTCGATGCCCTTGTGGAGCTGCCACTGTGAGGTGACGAGGCGGTCGCGGACGGGTTCGGCGAGGGCGTGGAAGTAACGGGTGTAGTCGGGGGTGAAGTGCTCCAGGCCGAGCTTGGAGTACTCCATGGGGGCGAAGGCCCCGCTGCGGCCGAGCCAGTGGAGTCGTTCGTGTCCGGTGGGCCGGTTGCGCAGCAGGTCGAGGAAGATCTCGGCGCCGGACTGGCCGGTGCCGACGACGGTGACGTGTTCGGCGGCGAGGAGCGCGTCGCGGTGGTCGAGGTAGTCGGCGGCGTGCAGGACGGGGACGCCGGGGGTGTCGGTCAGGGGGCGCAGGGGTTCGGGGACGTAGGGCTCGGTGCCGATGCCGAGGACGATGGTGCGGGTGTGGGTGCGGCCGAGGGCTTCGGCCTCTCCGTCGGCGTCGAGCTGGGTGTAGTCGACCTCGAAGACGTCGCGTTCGGGGTTGAAGCGGACGGCGTCGACCTGGTGGCCGAAGCGGAGCGCGGGGAGGCTCTCGGCGACCCAGCGGCAGTAGGCGTCGTACTCGGCGCGCTGGATGTGGAAGCGCTCGGCGAAGTAGAAGGGGAAGAGCCGTTCGCGGGTCTTGAGGTAGTTGAGGAAGCTCCAGGGGCTGGCGGGGTCGGCGAGGGTGACCAGGTCGGCGAGGAAGGGGACCTGGATGCGGGCGCCGTCGACGAGCAGGCCGGGGTGCCAGTGGAAGTCGGGGCGCTGGTCGTAGAAGACGGTGTCGAGGTGGGTGAGGGGGTGGGCGAGGGCGGCGAGGGAGAGGTTGAAGGGGCCGATGCCGATGCCGACGAGGTCGCGGGGGGCGTCGGGTTCGGGTGCGCTGGTCATCGGTGGGTGTGTCCTTCCACGTGGGTGAGGAGGGCGGCCAGGTCGTCGGGGCGGGTGCGCGGGTTGAGGAGGGTGGCCTTGAGCCAGAGGCGGCCGTCGAGGCGGGCGCGGCCGAGGACGGCCCGGCCTTCGGTGAGGAGGGTGCGGCGCAGGGCGGCGACGGTGTCGTCGGTGGCGCCGGCGGGCCGGAAGAGGACGGTGCTGATGGTGGGCGGGGCGTGCAGTTCGAGACCCGGATGGTCCTGGACGAGGGCGGCCAGGTGCCGGGCGTGGGCGCAGACCTGGTCGACGAGGGCGCCGAGCCCGTGGCGGCCCAGGGTCTTGAGGGTGACGGCGATCTTGAGGACGTCGGGGCGGCGGCTGGTGCGCAGTGACCGGCCGAGCAGGTCGGGCAGGCCGGCGTCGGTGTCGTCGTCGGCGTTGAGGTAGTCGGCGCGCTGGTTCAGGGGGGTGAGGTCGGCCGGGTCGCGGACGGCGAACAGGCCGGCGGGGAGCGGTTGCCAGCCGAGTTTGTGCAGGTCGAGGGCGATGGTGTGGGCGCGGTCGAGGCCGGTGACCTTGGTGCGGTGCCGGTCGCTGAAGAGCAGGCCGCCGCCGTAGGCGGCGTCGATGTGGAGGCGGGCGCCGTGCGCGGCGCAGCGGTCGGCGATCTCGGGCAGCGGGTCGATGAGTCCGGCGTCGGTGGTGCCGGCGGTGGCGGCGACGACGACGGGGCCGGGCAGGCCGGTGAGGGCGGTGTCGAGGGCGGCGGGGTCGAGGGTGCCGGTGGGGGTGGGCACGGTGACGGGTCGGGGCAGGCCGAGGAGCCAGGCGGCGCGGGGCAGGGAGTGGTGGGCGTTGGTGCCGTGGACGAGGCGGACGTCGGGGCCGTGGATCTCGCGGGCGAGCAGCAAGGCGAGTTGGTTGGACTCGGTGGCGCCGGTGGTGACGAGGGCGTCGGCGGCGCCGGCCGCGCGGGCGAGGGCGTGGGTGACCAGGGCTTCCAGCTCGGCGGCGGCCGGGGCTTGGTCCCAGGAGTCGAGGGAGGGGTTGAGGGCGGAGGCGGCGAGGTCGGCGGCGGTGGCGACGGCGAGGGGTGGTCCGTGCAGGTGGGCGGCGCACAGGGGGTGGGCGGGGTCGGCGGCGCCCGCGGCGAGGGCGGTGACGAGGGTGCGCAGGGCGTCGGGGTCGCCGTGGTCGGGCAGGACGTCGCCGACGGCGGTGCGCAGCCGGGTGGCGACGGCGTCGGGGCCGCCCGTGGGGAAGGGGCCTCGGCGGGCTCGTGTTCCGGTGCGCAGGGCGTCGAGGACGGTGTCGAGCAGCGGCCGGAGGGCTTCGGGGCCGTCGGGGGCTTCGGGGCCGTCGGGGCGTTCCGGACCTGCGGGGCCCGCGAGGCCTGCGAGGCCTGAGAGGCCTGCGAGGCCTGCGAGGCCTGCGAGGCCTGCGAGGCCTGCGAGGCCTTCACAGTCTTTGCAGCCAGGGCCTTCAGGGCCTGGGGGGCCCGAGGCGAGGGGCGGCGGCGTGCTCATGGGCGTGCTCCGGGGCGCGGGGAGGTGGTCGCCGCTCCAGCTTCCACGCGGTTGGCCGCTCGCGCCGGAAAGCCCGTCGATCGGAACCCGAAAGGGTGTACTGCCGTACGGGGACGGCAGGTTGGAGCGGGTGCGCGCGGCCGGTGCTCGGGCGGGCCGGGGGCCGGCCGCGCGTCCGCGTCAGTTGCCGCCGGCCTCGCGGACCCGCAGCGCGCGGGCCAGGTCGTCGAGCTGGTCGGCGAGTTTGCGGCGCAGGGCGGGGATCGGGTCGGCGTCGGCGAGGCACTCCTCGCCGAGGCGCAGGGTCTCGGCGTCGACGGCGTGGGCGGGGAAGGCCCAGCGCCCGGCGGCGTCGGCGATGGCGGGGCCGCGGCGGGCGGCGACGGCGACCGCGTCGGCGAAGTAGCGGGGCACGTAGTCCCGTACGAGGTCGGCCTGTTCGGGCTGCCAGAAGCCCTGTGCGGTGGCGGTGAACAGGTAGTTGGACAGGTCGGCACGGTCGTCGGCGGCGAACATGGCGTCCCAGGCGCGGGCCTTGGCCGCGGGGTCGGGCAGTGCGGCGCGGCAGCGGGCGGCGCCCTCCTGGCCGGCGGCGCTGGGGTCGCGGTCGAGTTCTGCGGCGATGGCGGTCTCGTCGGTGGCGCCGAGGACGGCGAGCCGGGTGAGGACGCGCCAGCGCAGCTCGGGGTCGAGTTCGGGGCCGCCGGGCACGATGCCGTCGGCGAGCCAGGCGGCGATGGTGTCGGGCTGGGCGGCGGTGTCGATGCGGTGCCGTACCGCGATCAGGCGCAGCCCGGGGTGGTCGCCGTCCTCGGTGCGGCGGATGAGGTCGCGGCACACGGCGGTGAGGGTGGCGAGGGCGGCTGGCCGCTGCTCGGGGGTGAGGTGGCGGTCGGCGATCTGGGAGTGGGCGAAGGCGAGGACGCCCTGGACGACGGCGAGGTCGGTCTCGCGCGGGAGGTGGGTGCGGGCGGCCTCCAGGTAGACGGTGGGGGCGAGTTCGCCGTCGCGGACGGCGTCGCGCAGGGCGTTCCAGACGACGGCGCGGGTCAGGGGGTCGGGCAGCCCGGAGAGGTGGGCGAGCACGGCCTGGAACGACTCGGGGTCGAAGCGGACCTTGGCGTAGGTCAGGTCGGCGTCGTTGGGGATGAGCAGGGCGGGGGGCTTGCCGATGGCCCGGGGTTCGGTCTGCGGGACGTCGAGGTCGATGCGGTCGCGCAGGGTGAGGCGGCCCTCGTCGGTGAGGTCGTGGTCGTAGAGGCCGACGGCGATGCGGTGCGGCCGGCTGCCGGTGTGCTCGACGGTGAGGGCGCGGGTGCCGTTCTCCCCCGGGGTGACGCGGGGGGTGAGGGTGTCGACTCCCGTCGTGCGCAGCCATGCGTCGGCCCAGGCGTGGACGTCGCGGTCGGTGGCGGCGGCGAGGGAGTCGATGAAGTCGGCGAGGCCGGCGTTGGCGAACTTGTGCCGTTGGAAGTGGGTGTTGATACCGGCCAGGAAGTCCTTCTCGCCGAGCCAGGTGACCAGTTGCCGCAGCGCGGAGGCGCCCTTGGCGTAGGAGATGCCGTCGAAGTTGAGCAGCGCGGAGGCGGTGTCCTGGACGTTCTCGGGGGCGACGGGGTGGGTGGAGGGCCGCTGGTCGGCGTCGTAGCCCCAGGCCTTGCGGGCGACGCCGAAGTCGGTCCAGGTGTCGGTGAAGCGGGTGGCCTCGGCGCAGGTCTGGTAGCCCATGTACTCGGCGAAGGACTCGTTCAGCCAGATGTCGTCCCACCACTTGAGGGTGACGAGGTCGCCGAACCACATGTGGGCCATCTCGTGGGCGATGACCATGGCCCGCGTCTGCCGCTCGGTGTCGGTGACCGCGGAGCGGAAGACGAACTCGTCGCGGAAGGTGACCAGGCCCGGGTTCTCCATGGCGCCGGCGTTGAACTCGGGCACGAAGGCCTGGTCGTAGGAGTCGAAGGGGTAGGGCTCGGCGAACTTCTCGTGGTAGCGGTCGAAGAGGGACCGGGTGACGTCGAGGATCTCGTCGGCGTCGGCGTCCAGGTGTGGGGCCAGGGAGCGGCGGCAGTGGATGCCGAAGGGCAGGCCGCGGTGCTCGGTGCGCACCGAGTGCCAGGGGCCGGCGGCGACGGCGACGAGGTAGGTGGAGATCAGCGGGGTGGTGGCGGCCGTCCAGAGGCCGTCGCCGGTGTGCTCGGTGACGCCGTTGGCGAGGACGGTCCAGCCCTCGGGGGCGCGGACGGTGAGGTCGAAGACGGCCTTGAGGTCGGGCTGGTCGAAGGCGGCGAAGACGCGCTGGACGTCGTCGAGGAACAGCTGGGTGTAGACGTAGGTCTCGCCGTCGCTGGGGTCGGTGAAGCGGTGCATGCCCTCGCCGGTGCGGGAGTAGCGCATGGCGGCGTGGACGTGGAGTTCGTGCTCGCCGGGGGTGAGGTTCTTCAGCGGCAGCCGGTTGCCGTCCAGGGTCACCGGGTCGAGGGGGTGTCCGTCGAGGGTGACGGCGCGCAGCTCGGCGGGCTTGACCTCGACGAAGGTGTCCGTGGCGTTCTGGTCGCCGCGGACGGTGAACCGGACGGTGGTCCGGGAGTCGAAGGTCTCGTCCCCACCGGTCAGGTCCAGGGCGATCGTGTAGTGGTGGACGTCGAGGAGCTGGGCACGGGTCTGCGCTTCGTCGCGCGTCAGTACGGACATGAACGCCATGCTGCCTGATGGTGTGGGTACGGCACAGAGGCGGTCCGGTACGCGCTCGATGTCCGGCCCGGCCGGGAGGGGCTCGCGCGCCCCGGCGCGGGCGTGCGCGGCGCGCCGTGCGCCGTGCACGCCCGTGGCGGGAGGGGCTCGTCCCGGTGGTGAAGTCAGTCGGGGACGGGCGGGGCGCCGTTCCCGCTGTCGTCGGCGATCCGCTCATGGTGGCGGATCACCTCGCCGATGATGAAGGTGAGGAACTTCTCGGCGAACGCCGGGTCCAGCTTGGCGCTCTCGGCGAGCGCGCGGAGCCGGGCGATCTGGCACGCCTCGCGGGCCGGGTCGGCGGGGGGCAGCTGGTGCCGGGCCTTGAGGTGGCCGACCTGCTGGGTGCATTTGAAGCGCTCGGCGAGCATGTGGACGACGGCCGCGTCGATGTTGTCGATGCTCTCGCGCAGCCGGGCGAGCTCCTCGCGGACGGCGGGCTCGACGGCATCGGCTCCGGTGCCGGTGTTGCTGGTGGTCATGGGGGCTCACCCTATGGGCAGGGCGGCCGGTGACCGCACGCCGTCTCACTACGCGTCGGACGCCTCCCGGCCCAGCGGCCGCCCGGGGCTCGGCCGACGGGCGACGCTCGGGCGACAGGCGACGGCTCGGGCGACGGCTCCGGCGACAGGCGACGGCTCCGGCGACAGGCGACGGCTCCGGCGACAGGCGACGGCTCCGGCGACAGGCGACGGCTCCGGCGACGGCTGCGGCGACAGGCGACGGCTCCGGCGACAGGCGACGGCTCCGGCGACGGCTGCGGCGACAGGCGACGGCTCCGGCGACGGCTGCGGCGACAGGCGACGGCTCGGGCGACGGGTGACGGCTCACCCCTCGGCGGCGGCTCCGATGCGCTTGTGGAAGTACACGTCCTCGTGGCCCCCGGGCACGCCCTCGATGCGGCCGCGCTCCCGGAAGCCGAGCCGCGGGTAGAAGCCGGGTGCCTGGAAGCTGTACGTGGAGACGATCATGTCGGTGCAGCCGCGCCGGGCGGCCTCCTCCTCCGCGGCCCGCATCAGCCGGCTCCCCCAGCCGGCGTGCCGCTGGTCCTCGCGGACCCACAGCATGTCCACGGAGGCCAGGGTGCCCCAGGTCCAGGCGGTGAGCCCGCCGACCAGGTCGCCGTCCTCGTCGGTGACACGGACGGTGAGGGCCTCGGTGCGGGCGCCGTCGGCGGCGGCGGTGTTGAAGGCGGTGAGTGCGTCGTCGAGGCGCTGTTCCAGGTCGTCGTCCTGGCCGCCCACACGCAGCGCGGCGGTGGCGACGGAGTGCTGTTCGCTGGTCACGGCCCGGATTCTGCCAGGGGGCGGGGCAGGGCGCCCCGTGATTTTTCCGGCCGGGGCGCGGCGCTCGCCGTACAGTGGGAGTCGGGTTCAGGGCGTCTTGGGGGTTCGGGCGTGGCGAACGGCGGGCCGGTCGAGCACGGCTATCCACACCTGGAGACGGTGCGGGAGGCCATCACCGCGCTGTACAGACGGTTGTCCTGCGACACCATCCAGACGTTCTCGGCCAGCGTGGCCCCGGCCGACGTGGCGTTCTGCGACACCGACGACCTGTATCTGGGGGCGCAGCGGGTGGCGCGCGAGCTGGTGCGGCACTACCGGCTGCCCGACGCCCGGCTGATCGTCTCCTTCCGGGAGATGACGCACGCGGCGAACGTCGAACTGGCCGCCGGTCCGGAGTACTTCGTCGAGTTGAACGACCGCTTCCGCGGGCATCGCCGGGACATCGGGGCGGCCCTCGCGCACGAGGTGATGCACGTGTACCTGCACCGCCTGGGGCTGTCGTTCCCGGGCACCCGCGACAACGAGATCCTCACGGACACGGCGGCGACGTATCTGGGCGCGGGGTGGCTGCTGCTGGACGCCTACCGGGAGGACGCGGCGTCGTCGCAGAAGCTGGGGTATCTGACGCCGGAGGAGTTCGGGTACGTCCTGGCCAAGCGGGCGCTGGTGTTCGGCGAGGATCCGTCGGTGTGGTTCACCAGCGCGCAGGCGTACACGGCGTACACCAAGGGCATGGCCCGGGCCCGCCGGGACGGGCAGCAGCCGCCGCTCACCGCGGCCGGCTGGGCGGGGCGACGCCGGTACGCCCGGGACCGGCGTCACGCGCAGGACCGGCACGCCGGTGGTGCCGGGGAGGGGGTGCCGTACTCCTTCACGCCGGACGGGCACGGGCCGCTGCGGGTGGCGTTTCCCTGCCCGACCTGTCACCAGCGGATCCGGGTGCCGGTGCGGGGGCGGGTGCGGGCGCGGTGCGGGCTGTGCCGGACGGTGCTGGAGTGCGACACGTAGGGGGTTCTCCGGCGGTGCGGCGGGCGCGGGTTCGTCGCGGCTGGTCGCCTACCCCACGATTCCTTGTGCCCGTGCCTCGGTCAGCCACTTCGGGAACTCGCCCACCAACCGGTCGTACAGGTCCGCGTCGGAAACCCTCCGCGGGTCCTTCCCCGCGTGGAAGAACCCGGCGTTGTCGACCACCCGCTTCGCCGGCACCGGCAGCTCGTCCAGCCTGCGCAGGAAGTCGAACTGCTTGCTGTGCGGGTCGCCGAAGCCGACGAACTGCCAGAACAGCGGGAGCCGGGCGGCCTTGCACAGGTACTTCTCGGCGGCGCCCCTGTCGCTCGGGCCGCCGTCGGTCTGGAAGACGACCAGCGCGGGGTCGGTGGAGCCGCTGTCGAGGTGGTGGTCGATGACGGCGTCCATGGCCAGGTGGTAGCCGGTCCTGCCCATGTGGCCGAGGCCGGCCACGATCCGTTCGATCCGGCCCTGGTAGCCGCTGAGCGCGATGTCGGTGACGGCGTCGACCTCGGTGGAGAAGAAGACGACCGGCACGCTCCCGTCGTCGTCGAGGTGGGCGGACAGCCCCAGCACGCGGTCGGCGAGCGCCTGCACGCTGCCGTCCTTGTAGTACGGCCGCATGGAACCGGAGTAGTCGATCACCAGGTAGACGGCGGCCCGCAGCCCGTCCAGCCCGTGCTTCGTGAGCGACACCCCGGCGGTCTTGTAGAGGTCGACCAGCGCGGGCGCGGTCTCCCGCACCTTCTCGAGACTGATCGCGGCCATGCGGACTTCCCCCCGTCGCTTCCCCCGTCGTACGGCTGAGCCGGTGCCGAGCGTACGGCACGGCGGGACCCCGCCTTGCCGCCTGTGCACAGCTGTTCGCTATTTTTGTTCGTCGCCGCCCCCCACCGGCTCGCTCACCGTCCGTCCCGTCACCCGAGGAGCCGGCCGTGGATTCCGAATCCACTCTCACGACCTGCTGTCGCCATCCCGAGGTCGAGTGCTGCGTCCGCTGCACCCGCTGCGAGCGGTACATCTGCCCCGACTGCATGTGTGAGGCGGCCGTGGGCCACCAGTGCCCGGAGTGTGCGAGGGAGGGGGCGAGGTCCGTCCGGCGGGCCCGGACGATCGTCGGCGGCCGGGTCTCGGCGACGCCGGTGGTGACGTACGCGCTGATCGCGCTGAACGTCCTCGTCTACGTGGCCGAGGTGGCGCGTCCGCAGATCGTGGACCGGTTCGCGATGCTCGCCGCGGCGATGGTGGGCCCCGAGGGCCTGCGCTACGTCCACGAGGCCGACGTCCCGGCGGGATTCCACGCCGAGGGCCTGGTCGCCGGGGAGTGGGAGCGGCTGCTGACCGGCGCGTTCCTGCACATGCCGCCGGCCGTGGGCACGTTCGGGCTGCCGCATCTGGTGATGAACATGGTGGCGCTGTGGCAGCTGGGCCGGACGGTGGAGCCGATGCTCGGCCGCGTCCGGTATCTCGCCCTGTACCTGCTGGCCGTGCTCGGCGGCTCGGTGCTGGTGCTGCTGCTGGCCGGCCCGGGGGACGCCACGGTCGGCGCCTCGGGCGGGATCTTCGGGCTGGGTGCCGCGTACTACGTGCTGGCCCGCCGCGTGGGCGCCCGCATGGGTCCCGTCAACCGTTTCATGGCGCTGCTCCTGGTGTGGCTGGTGCTCTCCGCGGGGCTGACCTCCTGGCAGGCCCACGTCGGCGGACTGCTGGCGGGCGGCGCGGTGGCGCTGGCGTTCGCGTACGCTCCCCGGGACCGGCGGCGGGTGCGGGTGCAGGCGGGGGCCTGCGGTGCGCTGCTGGTGCTGCTGGCGGTCGCCGCGGTGGTCAAGGTGTCGGAGCTGTCGGGTGGAGGGGTCGCCCTGTGAAACGCAAAGGTGTGCTGTTCTTCGCCGCCGTACCGGTGGTCGCGACGGCGGCGGTGTACTTCGTGGCGCCGCTGGGCTCCGACGACCCGCCGGCGGCGCCGCCCATCGCCTCGGCCGACGGCTCCCGCGAGGAGGCGAAGAGCCGGGCCGAGCAGGAGCGGGCGGAGGACGACGCGTTGATCGCCGCTCTGCCGCCGGGGCTGGCCGCGCCGGAGCAGAAGGAGCTGGCGCAGCGGCTGGTGGCGAGCGCCGAGAACTCCACCCTGGACTGGCGCAGCCTCTACGGCAGTATCGAGGATCTCGGGCACGGCGACGGCTACACCGCCGGCATCATCGGCTTCTGCACCGGCACCCACGATCTCCTCATGCTGGTGGAGCGCTACAGCGAGGCGCACCCCGGCAACGGCCTGGAGCGCTATCTGCCCGCCTTGCGCAAGGTGGACGGCACGGACTCGCACGAGGGGCTGGACCCCGGCTTCACGGCGGCCTGGCAGGCCGAGGCGAAGCTGCCGGAGTTCCGCAGGGCGCAGGAGCGGGAGCGTGACCGTGTCTACTTCGAGCCGTCCGTGCGGCTGGCCAAGCTCGACGGCCTGAACACGCTGGGCCAGTTCGTGTACTACGACGCGATGGTCTTCCACGGGCCGGACACGGACGCGGACGGCTTCTACGGGCTGCGCGAGCGGGCGATGAGGAAGGCCAAGACCCCGGCCGCGGGCGGCTCCGAGCGGGCGTACCTGGACGCCTTCCTGGACGTGCGCCGCGAGGCGATGCTGGAGCGCAGGCCGGGTGCCGACACCTCCCGCGTCGACACCGCGCAGCGGCGGTTCCTGCGGGAGGGGAACCTGAAGCTCAGCACGCCGCTGGTGTGGCAGATGTACGGGGAGACGTTCCGGGTGCCGTAGGCGCCGCAGCCTACGGCGGCCGTTCGCGGCTTTCCGCGCAAAGCGACGGCGCCTGCCCTGTGTCCGGTCGGGGACGGGGCAGGCGCCGTCTGTGTTCCGTACGCCGTTGTACGGGACGTCTCTCGCGGCGGTCAGACCGCCAGTGCCCGGTCGGTCGGGCGGATCGGGGCCGGCAGGTCGCTGGCGCCGGTGAGGAACCGGTCGACGCCGCGGGCGGCCGAGCGGCCCTCCGCGATCGCCCACACGATGAGCGACTGGCCGCGGCCGGCGTCACCGGCGACGAAGACACCCGGGACGTTGGTCTGGAAGTCGGCGTCGCGGGCGATGTTACCGCGCTCGTCCAGCTCCAGGCCGAACTGGTCCACCAGGCCGTTGTCCCGGTCGGTGCCGGTGAAGCCCATGGCGAGGGTGACCAGCTGGGCCGGGATCTTCCGCTCGGTGCCCGGCTTCGGGGTGAGCCTGCCGTCGATGAACTCGACCTCGGTCAGGTGCAGCCACTGCACGTTGCCGTCCTCGTCGCCCTCGAAGTGGGTGGTCGAGACGGAGTAGACCCGCTCGCCGCCCTCCTCGTGCGCGGAGGTGACCTTGTAGAGCATCGGGAAGGTGGGCCACGGCTGGCGCAGCGGGTCCCGCTCGTCGCCCGGCCGCGGCATGATCTCCAGCTGGGTGACGGAGGCCGCGCCCTGGCGGTGGGCGGTGCCCACGCAGTCGGCGCCGGTGTCGCCGCCGCCGATGACGACGACGTGCTTGCCCTCGGCCGTGATGGGCGGGGCGACGTAGTCGCCCTCCTGGACCTTGTTGGCCAGCGGCAGGTACTCCATCGCCTGGTGGATGCCGTTCAACTCGCGGCCGGGGACCGGCAGGTCGCGGGCGGTGGTGGCGCCGACGGCCAGGACCACGGCGTCGTACCGCTTCTTCAGGTCCGTCGCCTTCAGGTCGCGGCCGATCTCGATGCCGGTGCGGAAGCGGGTGCCCTCCGCGCGCATCTGCTCGATACGGCGGTTGATGTGCCGCTTCTCCATCTTGAACTCGGGGATGCCGTAGCGGAGGAGGCCTCCGACGCGGTCCGCGCGCTCGTAGACGGCGACCGTGTGGCCGGCCCGGGTGAGCTGCTGGGCGGCGGCCAGGCCGGCCGGGCCGGAGCCGATGACGGCGACGGTCTTGCCGGACAGGCGCTCGGGGATCTGCGGGGCGACGTCCCCGGTCTCCCACGCCTTGTCGATGATGGAGACCTCGACGTTCTTGATGGTGACCGGCGGCTGGTTGATGCCGAGCACGCACGCCGACTCGCACGGAGCCGGGCACAGGCGGCCGGTGAACTCCGGGAAGTTGTTGGTGGCGTGCAGGCGCTCGGAGGCGGCGCCCCAGTCCTCGCGGTAGGCGTAGTCGTTCCACTCGGGGATCAGGTTCCCGAGCGGGCAGCCGTTGTGGCAGAACGGGATGCCGCAGTCCATGCACCGGCTGGCCTGCTTGCTGATGATCGGCAGCAGGGAGCCGGGGACGTAGACCTCGTTCCAGTCCTTGAGGCGCTCCTCGACCGGACGGGACTTGGCGACCTCGCGGCCGTGGTTCAGAAAGCCCTTCGGGTCAGCCATTGATCGCCGCCTCCATCATCTTCTCGTGGGTCTCGGACTCGGAGAGACCGGCTCGCTCGGCGGCGTCCTTGGCGGCGAGCACTGCCTTGTACGTGCTGGGGATGATCTTGCTGAAGCGCTGTACGGCCGTGTCCCACTCGGCGAGCAGCTTCTCGGCGACGGTGGAGCCCGTCTCCTCGTGGTGCCGGCGCACGACGTCCTGCAGCCACTGCCGGTCGGTGTCGTCCAGGGCCTCGACGGCGTCCAGGTTTCCGACGTTGACGTTGTCCCGGTCGAGGTCGATGACGTAGGCGACGCCGCCGGACATGCCGGCCGCGAAGTTGCGCCCGGTCTCGCCGAGGACGACGGCGTGACCACCGGTCATGTACTCGCAGCCGTGGTCGCCCACGCCCTCGGAGACGACCAGCGCGCCGGAGTTGCGGACGCAGAACCGCTCGCCGACCTTGCCGCGCAGGAACATCTCGCCGCCGGTGGCGCCGTAGGCGAGGGTGTTGCCCGCGATGACGCTGTACTCGGCGAGGTGGTCGGCGCCCCGGTCGGGCCGGACGACGATCCGGCCGCCGGACAGGCCCTTGCCGACGTAGTCGTTGGCGTCGCCCTCCAGGCGCAGCGTGATGCCGCGCGGGACGAAGGCGCCGAAGGACTGGCCGGCGGAGCCGGTGAAGGTGATGTCGATGGTGTCGTCGGGCAGGCCCGCGCCGCCGAACTTCTTGGTCACCTCGTGGCC
Organism: Streptomyces hamibioticus; assembly: GCF_047946815.1. Lineage (NCBI taxonomy): Bacteria > Bacillati > Actinomycetota > Actinomycetes > Kitasatosporales > Streptomycetaceae > Streptomyces > Streptomyces hamibioticus. The sequence goes on along the minus strand of NZ_JBKKQY010000001.1, from coordinate 5,688,834 downwards.
GAGCATGGTGCCGACCGTGCGGTTGATGTTGCGGATGGCGACCTGGGCGCGCACCGGCGCCGCGTCGGTGGCGCTGGAGGCGGAGAGCGCGTCGGCGGCGAGCTTGATCAGCTCGTTGTCGAGTGCCTTCTCCAGGCCGTGGTCCTGCTCGATCAGCCGGTGGCGGACCGCGCCCTCGGGCAGCTCGGGCACGTGCAGGAGCGGCTCCAGGTCCAGGCCCTGTGCCTTCCAGTGGTCGACGGCGCGGGTGACGTCGAGGACCTCGGCGTGGCCGACGGCCTCGTCGATGGAGCGGAAGCCCAGCTCGGCGAGGAGTTCGCGGACTTCCTGGGCGATGAACCGGAAGAAGTTCACGACGTACTCGGCCTTGCCGGAGTACCGGTCCCGGAGGGTCGGGTTCTGGGTGGCGATGCCGACCGGGCAGGTGTCCAGGTGGCAGACGCGCATCATGACGCAGCCGGACACGACGAGCGGCGCGGTCGCGAAACCGAACTCCTCGGCGCCGAGCAGCGCGGCGATGACGACGTCGCGGCCGGTCTTGAGCTGGCCGTCGGTCTGCACGACGATCCGGTCGCGCAGGCCGTTGAGCAGCAGCGTCTGCTGGGTCTCGGCCAGGCCCAGCTCCCAGGGGCCGCCGGCGTGCTTGAGCGACGTCAGCGGGGAGGCGCCGGTGCCGCCGTCGTGGCCGGAGATCAGCACCACGTCCGCGTGCGCCTTGGACACACCCGCCGCGACCGTGCCGACGCCGACCTCGGAGACCAGCTTGACGTGGATCCGCGCCTGCGGGTTCGCGTTCTTCAGGTCGTGGATCAGCTGGGCGAGGTCCTCGATGGAGTAGATGTCGTGGTGCGGCGGCGGGGAGATCAGGCCGACGCCCGGGGTGGAGTGCCGGGTCTTGGCCACCCACGGGTACACCTTGTGGCCGGGCAGCTGGCCGCCCTCGCCGGGCTTGGCGCCCTGGGCCATCTTGATCTGGATGTCGTCGGAGTTGACCAGGTACTCGCTGGTCACGCCGAAGCGGCCGGAGGCGACCTGCTTGATCGACGACCGGCGGGCCGGGTCGTACAGGCGCTCCGGGTCCTCGCCGCCCTCGCCGGTGTTGGACTTGCCGCCCAGCTGGTTCATGGCGATGGCGAGGGTCTCGTGCGCCTCCTGGGAGATGGAGCCGTACGACATGGCGCCGGTGGAGAACCGCTTGACGATCTCGCTGACCGGCTCGACGTCGTCGATCGGGATCGGGCCCCGGCCGGACTTGAAGCCGAACAGGCCGCGCAGCGTCATCAGCCGCTCGGACTGCTCGTTCACGCGCTCGGTGTACTGCTTGAAGATGTCGTACTTGCCGGCGCGGGTGGAGTGCTGGAGGCGGAAGACCGTCTCCGGGTCGAACAGGTGCGGCTCGCCCTCGCGGCGCCACTGGTACTCGCCGCCGATGTCCAGGGCGCGGTGCGCCGGGGCGATGCCGGAGGCCGGGTAGGCCTTGGCGTGCCGGGCGGCGACCTCCTTGGCGACGACGTCGATGCCGACGCCGCCGATCTTGGTGGTGGTGCCGTTGAAGTACTTCTCGACGAAGCCCTCGTCCAGGCCGACGGCCTCGAAGACCTGGGCGCCGCGGTAGGAGGCGACGGTGGAGATGCCCATCTTGGACATGACCTTCAGCACGCCCTTGCCGAGGGCGTAGATCAGGTTGCGGATGGCCTGCTCGGGTTCGATGCCGGGCAGGAAGGTGCCGGCGCGGACCAGGTCCTCGACGGTCTCCATGGCCAGGTACGGGTTGACGGCGGCGGCGCCGTAGCCGATGAGCAGGGCGACGTGGTGGACCTCGCGGACGTCGCCGGCCTCGACCAGCAGGCCCACCTGGGTGCGCTGCTTGGTGCGGATGAGGTGGTGGTGGACGGCCGCGGTGAGCAGCAGCGACGGGATCGGCGCGTGCTCGGCGTCGGAGTGGCGGTCCGACAGGACGATGAGGCGGGCGCCGTTCTCGATGGCGGCGTCGGCCTCGGCGCAGATCTCCTCGATCCGGGCGGCCAGCGCGTCGCCGCCGCCGTGCACCCGGTACAGGCCGGACAGGGTCGCGGCCTTGAAGCCGGGCATGTCGCCGTCGGCGTTGATGTGGATGAGCTTGGCCAGCTCGTCGTTGTCGATGACCGGGAAGGGCAGCAGGACGCTGCGGCAGGACGCGGCCGACGGCTCCAGCAGGTTGCCCTGCGGGCCGAGCGAGGAGCGCAGGGAGGTGACGAGCTCCTCGCGGATGGCGTCCAGCGGCGGGTTGGTGACCTGCGCGAACAGCTGGGTGAAGTAGTCGAAGAGCAGCCGCGGGCGGTCGGAGAGCGCGGCGATGGGCGAGTCGGTGCCCATGGAGCCGATCGGCTCGGCGCCGGACTTGGCCATCGGCGCGAGGATGACGCGCAGCTCCTCCTCGGTGTAGCCGAAGGTCTGCTGGCGGCGGGTGACCGAGGCGTGGGTGTGCACGATGTGCTCGCGCTCGGGCAGGTCGGACAGCTCGATCTCGCCGGCCTCGACCCACTCGGCGTAGGGGTGCTCGGCGGCGAGCTGCGCCTTGATCTCGTCGTCCTCGATGATGCGGTGCTCGGCGGTGTCCACGAGGAACATGCGGCCGGGCTGGAGGCGGCCCTTGCGGACGACCTTGGCCGGGTCGATGTCCAGGACGCCGACCTCGGAGCCGAGGACGACGAGGCCGTCGTCGGTGACCCAGTAGCGGCCGGGGCGCAGGCCGTTGCGGTCGAGGACCGCGCCGACCTGGGTGCCGTCGGTGAAGGTGACGCAGGCCGGGCCGTCCCAGGGCTCCATCATCGTGGAGTGGTACTGGTAGAAGGCACGCCGGGCCGGGTCCATGGAGTCGTGGTTCTCCCACGCCTCGGGGATCATCATCAGCACGGAGTGCGGCAGCGAACGCCCGCCCAGGTGGAGCAGTTCCAGGACCTCGTCGAACGAGGCGGAGTCCGAGGCGTCGGGCGTGCAGATCGGGAAGAGCCGCTCCAGGTCCGAGGACGAGCCGAAGACGTCGGAGACGAGCTGGGACTCGCGGGCGACCATCCAGTTGCGGTTGCCCTTGACCGTGTTGATCTCGCCGTTGTGCGCGACGAAGCGGTACGGGTGGGCCAGCGGCCAGCTCGGGAAGGTGTTGGTGGAGAACCGGGAGTGCACGAGCGCGATCGCGGAGGCGAAGCGGCGGTCGGACAGGTCCGGGAAGAACGGCTCCAGCTGGCCGGTGGTGAGCATGCCCTTGTAGACGATGGTCCGCGCGGACAGCGACGGGAAGTAGACGCCCGCCTCGCGCTCGGCGCGCTTGCGCAGCGCGAACGCCTTGCGGTCCAGGGCGATGCCCTCGGAGGCCCCGTCGGTGACGAAGATCTGGCGGAAGACCGGCATGGTCGAGCGGGCGGTGGCGCCGAGCAGCTCGGGGGCGACGGGCACCTCGCGCCAGCCGAGGACGGTCAGCCCCTCCTCGGCGGCGATGGCGTCGATGGCGGCGACGGCTTCCGCGGCGCCGTCCTCCGGCAGGAAGGCGATGCCGACGGCGTACGCGCCCGCCTCGGGCAGCTCGAATCCGGCCACCTCGCGGAAGAACGCGTCGGGAACCTGGGAGAGGATGCCGGCGCCGTCGCCCGAGTCGGGCTCGGAGCCGGTGGCGCCGCGGTGCTCCAGGTTGCGCAGGACGGTCAGGGCCTGGTCCACCAGGGTGTGGGACGCCTCGCCGGTGAGAGTGGCGACGAAGCCGACGCCGCAGGCGTCGTGCTCGTTGCGGGGGTCGTACATACCCTGCGCAGCAGGGCGAGCATCCATGAACGGCAGCCAGTTGGCGGCCCGGCCGTTCGCGGAATGCTGGGACGGCTGGCGCGGCGTACGCATCGGCTCTCCCGTCGTCGTCAGGTGGCATGTGCAAGGTGCCGAGGGACGACGTTGGCCCTCTGCGTTTCAGCAAAATTTCGTGCAGGCTACATGATGGAGCGGTTCTCGGGAACCGGATACTCCGTTCCAACATGCGGACACCGCACGGGGATCGGGCGGGGTGCCGCGCCCGGCGGCGGAAGCTGTGAGGGCCGGGACGGACAGGTCGGTGTCCGGTCGGCCCGGGGGCGTGGGGCGGGCTTCGTCGCTCGCCCCACGGATGCGCGGGCGGGCCTCATTGCCCACAGCGCTTACGGCTCATGCCCGGTGGTCACGCACTCGAAACCAGCGAGTAACGGCAAACTTATGCGGCCCGACGCATAAGACCGGGGCCGGGCTATCCTAGGGCCGCACCGAACAGGCTGCCCAGGGCGTACGTCACACCCGCCGCCGCGCCGCCGAGGGCGAGCTGCCGCAGCCCGCTGTACCACCAGCTCCGCGCCGTCACCCTGGCCACCACGGCACCGCACAGGAAGAGCCCGGCGAGCGCCAGCAGCACCGCCGGCCACAGCGCGGTCGCGCCGAGCAGATACGGCAGTACGGGGAGCAGGGCGCCCAGCGCGAACGAGCCGAACGACGACACGGCCGCGACCAGCGGCGAGGGCAGGTCTCCGGGGTCGATGCCGAGTTCCTCGCGGGCGTGTATCTCCAGCGCCTGCTCGGGGTCGCGGGAGAGCTGCCGGGCGACCTCGCGGGCGAGGCCGGGCTCGACGCCGCGCGCCTGGTAGAGGGCGGCCAGCTCGGCCTCCTCGTCCGCGGGGTGCTTCTTCAGCTCGCGGCGCTCCACGTCCAGCTCCGCCTCGACCAGCTCCCGCTGCGAGGCGACCGAGGTGTACTCGCCTGCGGCCATGGAGAAGGCGCCGGCGGCCAGGCCCGCGAGGCCGCTGAGCACGACGGTCTGCTGACTGACGGCACCGCCCGCGACACCGGTCATCAGGGCGAGGTTGGAGACCAGGCCGTCCATCGCGCCGAAGACGGCGGGGCGCAGCCAGCCGCCGTTCACGTCGCGGTGCGTGTGGTTGTCGCGGTGCGCCTCGTGCAGTGCCGCTTCGGTCTCGATGATGGCCACGGTTCCCCCTGGAAATCCGCCTCTTTGGACGTAGTCCAACTTTTGACGCCAACAAATGTACGCCGCTCCCGCCTGCCCCGCCAGCAAGGAAAGGCTGCGCTTACCTGCGCTTTTACCGGTCGACGCGCATCCGTGACGGCGCTCGCGCGGTGCCGACCGGGTGACGCCGGCGGCAGTGAGGCTGCGGTGCGCTCCGCACCGGGGACAGTTCCGCAAAGGGAGAGGAGCAGCCGCATGGCATCGACCGCCCGCAGTCCCTCGCTCCCCGAGTCCGGGGGCGCCGCGCAGCTCCGCCACCGGGCACGCGGCGCGCTGCTCGGCCCGGCCGTCGGGGACGCCCTGGCGTCGGCGTCGATGCCGTACCGGACGGAGATCGAGGAGCGGTACGCCTCATGAGCACACCCGCCCCCGCAGCGCCCACCGCGCCGCTGACCGGACTGCGCGTCCTGGACCTCGCGACCCTCTTCGCCGGCCCGTTCGCCGCCACCGTGCTCGGCGACTTCGGCGCCGAGGCCGTCAAGGCCGAGCACCCCGACCGCCCCGCCCCGTCCCGGGGCCACGGCCCGTCGAAGGACGGCGTCGGCCAGTGCTGGAAACTGCTCGGCCGCAGCGAACGCACCATCACCCCGAACCTGTCCACGCCCGGCGGCCGGGACACGCTGCGGCGGCTGGCCGCCGACGTCCTCGACGACGCGGTCGGCGGCCGGACCGCCCGGCACGGCCGCGCCGAGGTGCCGGCCGCGTTCGAGGAGGCCGAGGCGGCGGTGGCCCCGGTGCAGGACGTGCGGGACGTGATGACCGGCCCCCGGTACCGGGCCCTGGACGCCGTCACCACCGTCGACGACCCCGAGCCGGGGCCGCTGCGGATGCAGCACGTGCTCTTCCGGCTGTCCGCCGCACCCGGCGCGATCCGCCGGACGGGGCGCCCGCACGGCGCGGACACCGAGGAGGTCCTCACCGGGCCGGGTCTGCCCCCGGGCGGCCCGACGCCGCTGCGCGAGGCGGGCGCCGCATGACCGCGCCCGTGCTGACCTGGCTGTACGCGCCCGGAGACCGTCCGCACGTGGTCGCCAAGGCGCTGGCCGCGGGCGCCGACGTGGTCGTGATCGACCTGGAGGACGCGGTCGCCCCGGACCGCAAGAAGTACGCTCGCGCCGCCACCGCCGAGCTGCTCGGCGAGCCGCAGCCGGTGCCGGTGCACGTCCGGGTGAACGCCCCGGACACACCGCTCGCGGCGGCGGACCTGGCGGCGCTGGCCCGGCTGCCCGGCCTCCACGGGCTGCGGCTGCCCAAGGTGACCTCCCCCGAGCAGATCGTCCACGTCGCCGAGACCACCGGTGGCCCGCCGTTGTACGCGCTGCTGGAATCGGCGCTGGGCATCGAGCGGGCCCATCCGGTCGCCGCCGCGCACCCGTGCCTGCGCGGGATCGCGCTGGGCGAGGCGGACCTCCGGGCCGACCTGGGGGTGCGGGACGACAGCGGGCTCGACTGGTGCCGCTCGCGCGTGGTGGTGGCGGCGCGGGCGGCGGGCCTGGCCCCGCCCGCGCAGTCCGTGCACGCGGACACCCGGGACCTGGAGGGCCTGGCGGCCTCCTGCGCCCACGGGCGCGCCCTGGGCTTCCTCGGCCGGGCCGCGATCCATCCGCGCCAGCTGCCGATCATCGAGCGGGCCTATCTGCCGACCGAACGGGAGCTGGAGGAAGCGGAGACGGTCATCAAGGCGGCCACCGTCCAGCCGGGTGCCCAGGCGCTGCCGGACGGGCGCTTCATCGACGCGGCGGTGGTGGCGACGGCCCAGCGCACGCTGTCCCTGGCGGCACGCCGGGCCTGACCCGCGCCAGTCCGCACGCGGCTGCGCGGCCCCGCCCGGCGTTCAGCCCTTCTTGGCCGGGTCGGCGCCGTCCTTCACGTCCTCGCCGGAGGCGGCGTCGTCCCCGTCGGACTTCTCGGTGTCCTCGCCGGACTTCGCCGCGTCCTTGGCCGGCTGCTCGCCGTCCGCGTCGTCGGAGGAGGTGCCGCCGTCCTTCCCGGTGGCGGTCGGGCCCCCGGCCGCCGGATCGGCGTCCGCTTCGGTGCCGTCGCCGGAGGCCGCCGCCGGCTCGACCGCGGCCTCCCGGCCCGGCCGCTTCTTCGCCGACACGACGATGTAGGTCACCGCCAGCAGGAAGACCAGCAGCGCGGTCCAGTTGTTCAGGCGGAGGCCGAGGATGTGGTGGGCGTCGTCGACACGCAGGTACTCGATCCAGAAGCGGCCCGCGCAGTACGCCGCCACGTACAGGGCGAACGCCCGGCCGTGGCCGAGTTTGAAACGCCGGTCGGCCCAGACGACGAGCAGCGCGACACCGATGCACCACAGGGACTCGTAGAGGAACGTCGGGTGGTACGTTCCCGGAATCCTGCCGTCCGCCGACGAGGTGATCTCCACCGCCCAGGGCAGGTCGGTGGGCCGCCCGTACAGCTCCTGGTTGAACCAGTTGCCCCAGCGGCCGATGGCCTGGGCGATCGCGATGCCGGGGGCGACCGCGTCGGCGTACGCGGGCATCGGGATGCCGCGGCGGCGGCAGCCGATCCAGGCGCCGAGCGCGCCGAAGGCGATCGCGCCCCAGATGCCGAGTCCGCCCTCCCAGATCTTGAAGGCGTCGACCCAGTCACGGCCCTCGCTGAAGTACAGCTGGTAGTCCGTGATCACGTGGTAGAGCCGGCCGCCGACCAGGCCGAACGGAACGGCCCAGACCGCGATGTCGGCCACCGTGCCGGCCCGCCCGCCGCGGGCGATCCAGCGCTTGTTGCCGAGCCAGACGGCAACGAAGACGCCGATGATGATGCAGAACGCGTAGCCGCGCAGCGGAACGGGGCCGAGATACAGCACCCCGCGCGACGGGCTGGGAATGTAGGCAAGTTCCATGGCAGGGTCGACGCTACCGTGCCGGACCGGACCCGCGTCGGGCAGCCCGGCTACGGGTCCATAACGGGCGGGCGGCGCTGCCCGCCGCCGGGCGTCCTATGTGTTGGCCTCCTGCACCAGTTGCTTGAACTTGGCGGGGGTCATGGTGCGGTCCTCGTAGAGGTTCTTGCCGTCGAGCAGGACCGTCGGGGTGCCGCTGAAGCCGCCGTTGCGGAAGGCTGCGTTGGACTTCTCGACCCAGGCGTCGTGGGTGCCCTCCTCCACGCACTCGCGGAACGCCTGCGTGTCGAGGCCGTCGACCTTGTTCGCCAGCTCGAGCAGCTTGGCGTCCTGGGCGAAGGCGTCGTCGGGCTCCGGCGGCTGGTTGGCGAAGAGCACGTCGTGGTACGGCACGAACTTGCCGGCGTCCTGGGCGCAGGCAGCGGCGTTGGCCGCGTTGGCCGAACCGGTGCCGCCCATGTTGCCGTCGATGATCGTGGCCAGGTGGTACTCGACCTTGAGCTGTCCGGCGTCGGTCAGTTCGTGGATCACCGGGCGGTACGCCTGCTCGAAGGCCGCGCAGGCCGGGCAGCGGAAGTCCTCCCAGATGGTGAGCGTCGACTTGGCGCTCTCCTTGCCGACCGGGATCGCGAGACTGTCCTCGCCCTGTGCTCCTGAGGGCGCGACGACCGGGCCGGACGCCTCGCTGTCGTCCTTGCCGGCGTTGGCGGCGATCACGCCGATGACCGCCGCGAGCCCCAGGACACCGACCACGGTGGCGCCCACGATCAGCCCGCGCCGTCGCCTCTCCGCGCGCTTGTGCTTCTCACGCTCGACCGCCAGCCGCTCCCGGGCGGTGCGCTTTCCCTCACGATTCTTCTCGCTCACACCCCGCAGAACGAACCGGGGAGGCGCGGAGCGCCTCCCCGGCCCCAGGTCCACCCGTTCGAGGGACCCCGGACGACTCGCCCGTGCCTACGCCTGTCCGCGCACGCCCTTCGCCAGATCGGCGGCGAGCGCGCGGACGCCGTCCAGACCGGCCGCGTCATCGGGCGCGTCCAGCATCCGCTTGACGAAGGCCGAGCCGACGATCACGCCGTCGGCGAAGCCGGCGACCTCGGCGGCCTGGGAGGCGTTGGAGACGCCGAGCCCGACGCAGACCGGCAGGTCGGTGGTGGCGCGGGTGCGCCGCACCAGGTCCTCGGCCTGCGAGCTGACCGTCTCCCGGGTGCCGGTGACGCCCATCAGGGAGGCGGCGTAGACGAAGCCGCTGCCCGCCGCGGTGATCTCGGCGAGCCGCTCGTCCTTGCTGCTGGGCGCGACCACGAAGACCGTGGCGAGCCCGTGCTTGTCGGCGTGCTCCTTCCAGAGTGCCGACTCCTGGACCGGCAGGTCGGGCAGGATGCAGCCGGCGCCGCCCGCCTCGGCCAGCTCGGCGGTGAAGCGCTCGACGCCGTAGCGGTCGATGGGGTTCCAGTACGTCATGACGAGGATCGGCTTGCCGGTGGCCGCGTGCCCCTCGCGGACCGTGCGCATCACGTCCGCGATCCGCACGCCACCGCGCAGGGCGATGTCGTCGGCGGTCTGGATGACCGGGCCGTCGAGGACGGGGTCGCTGTGCGGAAGCCCGACCTCGACGACGTCGGCACCGCTCTCCAGCACCGCCTTGACCGCCTCGATGCCGCCGTCCACGGTCGGGAACCCGGCCGGGAGGTAGGCGATGAGGGCGGAGCGGCCCTCGGCCTTGGCCGCGGCGAGGGTGTCGCTCAGCAGCCGCGCGTTCCCGCTCACTTGGCGTCTCCCTCGATCTCGGCGGTGCCGGCGGCGTCCTCGGCCACCTGGGCGTCGGTGTCGTACAGCCCGAAGTACCGGGCGGCGGTGTCCATGTCCTTGTCGCCGCGGCCGGAGAGGTTGACGACGATCAGGCCGTCCTTGCCCAGCTCCTTGCCGACCTCCAGGGCTCCGGCCAGGGCGTGGGCGCTCTCGATGGCCGGGATGATGCCCTCTGTGCGCGACAGCAGGCGCAGGGCCTGCATGGCGGCGTCGTCGGTGACGGCGCGGTACTCGCCCCGGCCGGAGTCCTTGAGGTAGGAGTGCTCCGGGCCGATGCCCGGGTAGTCCAGGCCGGCCGAGATCGAGTACGGCTCGGTGATCTGGCCCTCGTCGTCCTGGAGGACGTAGGACCGGGAGCCGTGCAGGATGCCGGGCTCGCCGGCGGTCAGCGTGGCCGCGTGCTCGCCGGTCTCGATGCCGTGCCCCGCGGGCTCGCAGCCGATGAGGCGGACGCCCTCGTCCGGGATGAAGGCGTGGAAGAGGCCGATGGCGTTGGAGCCGCCGCCGACGCAGGCGATCGCGGCGTCGGGCAGGCGTCCGGCGCGCTCCAGGAGCTGGCGGCGGGTCTCGACGCCGATGACGCGGTGGAAGTCGCGCACCATGGCCGGGAAGGGGTGCGGGCCGGCGACGGTGCCGAAGAGGTAGTGGGTGCGGTCGACGTTGGCGACCCAGTCGCGGAACGCCTCGTTGATGGCGTCCTTCAGGGTGCGGCTGCCGGACTTCACGGCGATGACCTCGGCGCCGAGCATGCGCATGCGGGCCACGTTGAGGGCCTGGCGCTTGGTGTCGATCTCGCCCATGTAGATGGTGCAGTCCAGGCCGAAGAGCGCGCAGGCGGTGGCCGTGGCGACGCCGTGCTGGCCGGCGCCGGTCTCGGCGATGACACGGGTCTTGCCCATGCGCTTGGTCAGCAGGGCCTGGCCGAGCACGTTGTTGATCTTGTGTGAGCCGGTGTGGTTGAGGTCCTCGCGCTTGAGGAAGATCCGGGCGCCGCCCGCTTCCGCGGCGAAACGAGAGACCTCGGTGAGGGCCGAAGGGCGGCCCGTGTAGTTGACGAGCAGGTCGTCGAGCTCCCGGGCGAACTCGGGGTCGTGCTTGGCCTTGTCGTACTCGACGGCGACCTGGTCCACGGCGGCGACGAGGGCCTCCGGGATGAACTTGCCGCCGAACACGCCGAAGTAGCCTTCGGCGCTGGGGGTCCGACCCTCCGGGTCGGGGATGAAGTAGTCGCTGGGCATGCGGAAACCTCACGGTGAGTGTTCTTCGGACACGATTCGCCGTGGGGGCGGGGCTTCGTTCGGCGGCCGACGGCCGTCCGTGGCTTGTCGCGCTGTTCCCCGCGCCCCTAAAGGGCGCGCTGCCATCGACGGCCGTTCACCTGTCCCGGCTCGTCACCGATCACGTACCGCACTCGCCGGCCGTGCACCCTGCGCGCGGGCGCGCGGCAGCCCCGGGGCCGGCAGCCGCGCGCGAGGCGGGCGTACGGGTCCCGGGCCGTCAGGGTGATCGGAAGGGTCATCGGGGCAAGCTTAACCGGGTGTCAGGGCTGTCAGCCTCTGCCGTGGCGGAGGGCGGGGTGGGTGCCCGCGGCGACCAGGTCGGCCACCGCCGCCTTCGGGTCGCGGCCGGTGACCAGGGACTCGCCGACCAGGACGGCGTCGGCGCCCTCGTTGGCGTAGGCGATGAGGTCGTGCGGGCCGCGGACGCCGGACTCGGCGATCTTGACGATGGTGTCGGGGATCTCCGGGGCGACCCGCTCGAAGGTGCCGCGGTCGACCTCCAGGGTCTTCAGGTTGCGGGCGTTGACGCCGATGACCTTGGCGCCGGCGTCCACCGCGCGGTCGACCTCGTCCTCGTCGTGCACCTCGACCAGCGGGGTCAGGCCGATGGACTCGGCGCGCTCGATCAGCGACTCCAGGGCCGACTGCTCCAGGGCGGCGACGATCAGCAGCGCGAGGTCGGCGCCGTAGGCCCGGGCCTCCCACAGCTGGTACGAGGTGACGATGAAGTCCTTGCGCAGCACCGGGATGTCCACCCGGGCGCGCACCGCCTCCAGGTCGGCCAGCGAGCCGCCGAAGCGGCGCTGCTCGGTGAGGACGGAGATGACGGCCGCGCCGCCCGCCTCGTAGTCCGCGGCGAGCCCGGCCGGGTCGGCGATGGCGGCCAGCGCGCCCTTGGACGGGCTGGAGCGCTTCACCTCGCAGATGACCTTGACTCCGTCACCGCGCAGTGCGGCCACTCCGTCCTTGGCGGCGGGTGCCTTGGCCGCGCGCTCCTTGAGCTCGTCGAGGCTGACGCGCGCCTGCCGCTCCGCGAGGTCGGCACGGACTCCGTCGATGATCTCGTCGAGCACACTCACGCGAGCGGCCCCCTTCCTGACGGTGAAACCGGTGGTCACTGCGATGGTATCCGCAGCAGGGCGAAGGCCCCGCATCCGGTTGACGCCGGTCCCACTACCTGGACATTCGGCAGATGATCAAGGGTGGAGCCAGCCGCCGAACGGCAGGTTCCGGACAACCGTGAAGACCAGCAGCAACGCCCCCAGGGTCCACAGGAGCGCCGGGGGCGGCGCGAGGGCCGACGGCCGGCCGCGTGCCGCGCGGACCACCCAGACGGTCCACAGCACGGTGAAGGCCAGATAGCCGAACACGGCCGGGGCGTTGGCCTGGAGCGCCGCGGCCAGGTCACCGTGCACGACGGCGTGGGCGCTGCGCAGTCCGCCGCAGCCGGGGCAGTAGATGCCGGTGTACTGGAGCAGGGGGCAGGCGGGGTAGTGGCCCGGTTCGTTGGGATCCACCGTCCCGACGTACGCGAAGGCCCCGGCCACGGCGGCCAGCACCCCGGCCGGGGCGGCCAGCCGGGACAGGGCCGTCCGGCCGCCCCGCGGTGCCGGCACGGCGGTTCGTGCGATGTTCCGAAGATCGGCGTCCACGCCTGCATTGTGCCCCTCGCGGGCCGCACACGCGCGAGGGGCGGTCCGCACCGGTGTGCCGACCGCCCCTCGCCGAGGCCGTGCGCGGGGTTCAGCCCTCGACGCCCGCCGTCCGGCGCTCGTCCGCCGTCCGGTGCACCGGGTGGGTGTCCTTCGGCTGGCCCAGGCCCATCATGCGCATGATGCCGCCGACGACACCGCCGAGGAGGACGACCACCAGGCCGGCCCAGAAGCCGAGCGGCTGGGCCATCACCATGAACGCGCCCGAGACGCAGAAACCGATGAAGGCGATGATGACACCGGTCCAGGCGGCCGGGGTGTGACCGTGGCTGCTGCCCGCCATTGCTTGCTCCTCGTTGCTGTGTGCCTGTGTGAGCAGGACGCTCGGGGTCATTGTCCCGCACGCGCGCGTGCGGTGTGAGCGGGGGTACCGGGTGCCCACCGCGATCTGGACGAACCCGGCGCCGCCGGCGGCGCCGGGCGGTCAGGCGCCGGTCGGGTCCTCCCCGCGGTCCAGTGCCTTCCAGATGTCCTCGGGGCGGTCGGGGTCGACGGCCGGGGCGGCGCGGCGCGGGCGGGCCGCGCCACCGCGCTCGTAGCGGCCGGACATCGCGGGCCAGAGCCGGCCGTAGCGCAGGGCGAGCAGTCCGGCCAGCAGGATCAGGGCGCCCCCCACGGCCGCGACGTACGGCCACGCGGTGTGGCTGAGAACGTCGACGGTGGCCGAGGTGTCACCGGCGGCGCGTGCCGCCTGCTCGTCGAGCGCGGAGCCGTCGGACGCGCCGCGCAGGGCCGCGACGACCGTGCCGGCACCGCACAGCGCGAGCAGTCCGGCGACGGCGAGCCGCCCGGCGCGGCGGACGGCGAAGACGGCGACGAGCGCGGCGAGGCCCACTATGGCGAGCGCCGCGGGGACGCCCGTGACGTCGCTGCCTCTGGCGGTCAGGGGGAAGTCGCCGCCGGCCACCGTCGCGGTGCCCTGCGCCCACTGCCGGCGGGTGGCCAGCAGGGCGACGGCCGCGCCCAGCGCACCGGACAGCAGTGCGAGGGCGAGACTCCGGCGGCCGGCCCGCGCGGGGCGGGGGGCTTCGGAACGGGGGTGAGGTACAGCAGTCACGTACTCCACTATCGCCCGAACCCCGGGTGACGCGTCACCCGGGGGCCGTCCGCGGGACGTGAGAAGCGCCCTACTTTCCGAGCCGGTTGGCGGTGTGCACCGCCCGCAGGACCGCCGCCGCCTTGTTGCGGCACTCGGTGTCCTCGGCGACCGGGTCGGAGTCGGCGACGACGCCGGCGCCCGCCTGGACGTAGGCGGTGCCGTCGCGCAGCAGCGCCGTGCGGATGGCGATGGCGGTGTCGGAGTCGCCCGCGAAGTCGAGGTAGCCGACGCAGCCGCCGTACACGCCCCGGCGGGACGGTTCGAGTTCGTCGATGATCTGCATGGCCCGCGGCTTGGGGGCGCCGGAGAGGGTGCCGGCCGGGAAGCAGGCGGTGAGCACGTCGAAGGCGGTGCGGTCGGCCGCCACCCGTCCGGTGACCGTGGAGACGATGTGCATGACGTGCGAGTACCGCTCGATGGACATGAAGTCGACGACCTCCACCGAGCCGGGCTCGCAGACCCGCCCGAGGTCGTTGCGGCCGAGGTCGACGAGCATCAGGTGCTCGGCGCGCTCCTTGGGATCGGCGAGCAGTGCGTCGGCGAGGGCCTGGTCCTCCTGCGGGGTGGCGCCGCGGTGCCGGGTGCCGGCGATGGGGTGCAGCATGGCCCGCCCGTCCTCGACCTTGACCAGGGCCTCGGGGGACGATCCGACGACGTCGAAACCCTCGAAGCGGAACAGGTACATGTACGGGGACGGGTTCGTGGCCCGCAGCACCCGGTAGACGTCGAGGGCGGTCGCCGTGCACGGCGTCTCGAACCGCTGCGAGGGGACGACCTGGAAGGCCTCGCCCGCGCGGATGCGCTCCTTGATGTCCTCCACGGCCTCCTGGAAGTCGGTGCCGCCCCACCGCGCGGTGTACTCGGGCAGCTCCGAGGGCGGGAGCGCGGCCGGCGGCTGGGCGACCGCGCGCGTCAGGTCCGCCTCCATGGCGTCCAGGCGGGCGACGGCGTCGGCGTACGCCTCGTCGACGCCCGTGGCGAGGTCGTTGTGGTTGATGGCGTTGGCGATCAGCCAGACCGCGCCCTCCCAGTGGTCCATGACGGCGAGGTCGCTGGTGAGCAGCATGGTCAGCTCGGGGAGCCGGAGGTCGTCGCGCTCCCCGGGGCCGATCTTCTCCAGGCGGCGCACGATGTCGTAGCCGAGGTAGCCGACCATCCCGCCGGTGAAGGGCGGCAGGCCCAGGTCGTGGGCGAGGTCGCGCGGGGTGTGCAGGGCCTCGACCGTGGCGCGGAGGGCGGTCAGCGGGTCGCCCTCGGCGGGCACGCCGACGGGCGGGGTCCCGAGCCAGTGGGCCTGGCCGCCCTGCTCGGTGAGGGTGGCGGCGGAGCGGACGCCGACGAAGGAGTACCGGGACCAGGAGCGTCCGTTCTCCGCGGACTCCAGCAGGAAGGTGCCCGGTCGCTCGGCGGCGAGCTTGCGGTAGAGCGCGACCGGGGTGTCGCCGTCGGCGAGCAGCTTGCGGGTGACCGGGATGACCCGGCGGTCGGTGGCCAGCTTGCGGAACGTCTCGAGGTCCATGGCGGCAGACCTTACTGATCCGCGGCGGGCGCGCCGGACTCGCCGCCGCCCTCGCCGTCCTTGAGCAGCACGTCGGCGTCGAAGCAGGTGCGGGCGCCGGTGTGGCAGGCGGCGCCGACCTGGTCGACCTTGACGAGGACGGTGTCGGCGTCGCAGTCCAGGGCGACGGACTTCACCCACTGGACGTGGCCGGAGGTGTCGCCCTTGACCCAGTACTCCCGGCGGCTGCGCGACCAGTACGTGCAGCGGCCGGTGGTCAGCGTGCGGTGCAGCGCCTCGTCGTCCATCCAGCCGAGCATCAGCACCTCACCGGTGTCGTACTGCTGGGCGATGGCGGGCAGGAGACCGTCGGGGCTGCGCCTGAGGCGGGCGGCGATCTCCGGGTCGAGCCGGCTGGGCCGGGAGGAGGTGCTGGTCATGCCGACCATTGTGCCGCGCGCGGGCGGCGTGGCCCGGCCGCGTTCACTGTGCGGACGGCGGCGGCGGTCGTAGGCTGACTGCATGTCGACATTCGCCAAGCGTGAACGACTTCTGCTCGCCGACCTGTTGGAGACGGCGGGCCCGGAGGCCCCCACTCTGTGCGAGGGCTGGCGCACCCGGGACCTGGCCGCGCACGTGGTGGTCCGCGAGCGCCGGCCCGACGCCGCCGGAGGGACCCTGATCAAACAGCTGGCACCGCGGCTGGATCGGGTGATGGAGGAGTACACCGCGAAGCCGTACGAGGAGCTGATCCGGCTGATCCGCACCGGCCCGCCGCGGTTCTCACCGTTCCAGCTCAAGCAGGTCGACGAGGCGGCGAACACGGTCGAGTACTACGTCCACACCGAGGACGTCCGCCGTGCGCAGCCGGAGTGGACGCCGCGGGAGCTGGACCCGGTCTTCCAGGACGCCCTGTGGTCCCGGCTGGAGCGCGCCGCCCGCCTGATGGGCCGCGGTGTCCCGACCGGGCTGGTGCTGCGCCGTCCGAACGGCCAGACGGCGGTCGCCCACCGCGGCACCCCGGTGGTCACGGCGACGGGTGAGCCGTCGGAGCTGCTGCTGTTCGCCTACGGCCGGCAGAGCGCGGCCGGGGTGGAGCTGGAGGGCGACGCGGACGCGATCGCGAAGGTGCGGGAGACGAAGCAGCTCGGCATCTGACGGCTTCGGGCGGCCGGGCGCTACTTCGGCAGCTCGGCGTTGCGCAGGGCCGGTGCGCACAGCGCGACCGCGCCGCCGAGTCCGCAGACCACGGCGCTGACGGCGAAGACGGGGCCCGTGCCCCAGACGCCGATGGCGGCGGCGGACAGCGGCATGCTGAGCGGGGTGACGCCGAGGCTGACGATGCCGGCGACGGCGCTGACCCGGCCCAGGTAGGCGGGGGCCGCCTGGGTCTGGAGCAGTGCCCCGCACAGCGCGCCGCTGAGCCCGGTCAGCAGCCCGACGAGCACCGCCGTGCCGACCGCCGCGGCAAGGCCGGGTACGTGGGCGAGCGCGCCGATCGCGGCGGCGCCGGGGATGATCGCGCCGCCGACGGCGTACCCGGCGTGCGGCACCCGGCCGCGCACCGTCAGCAGCAGCGCCGCCACGCCCGCGCCGGCGCCGAACCCGCCCAGCACCCAGCCCACGCCGGAGGCTCCCCAGCCGCGCTGGTCGGCGAGCAGGGTCAGGCCGATGTTCAGGGGGCCGACGAAGCCGAGGTCGCCGAGGGCGATGACGACCAGCAGCGGGGCCAGGACAGGGTGCCGGCGGATGTGGCCGAGGCCGTCGACGAGGTCCCGCCAGGCGGTGGTGGTGCCGGCGGCCGGGGGGTGCTCGTCGTCCGGGGGCAGCTCCCGCATCCGTACGGACACCAGCAGCGGCACGGAGGCCGCGATCAGCAGGCCGGCGAGCGCGAAGGCGGCGGCCGGTCCGCCGACGGCGACACCGAGGCCCCCGAGCGGGGCCCCGACCACACTCGCGAAGCGGATGGCCAGGCCCCGCATGCCCTGGACGCGGGCGAGCTGGGCCTTGCCGGTGAGCCGGGGCGGCAGGGCTCCCACGGCGGGCAGGAAGACGGCGTCGACGGCGCCGAAGACCAGGGCGAGCAGCACCAGCGGCCACAGGCCGGGGCTGGTGGCGAACAGCAGCGCGGCGGCGGCCAGGACGGCGGCGCAGCGCACGGCGTCGCTGCCGATGACCACCCGGCGCGGCCCGAGCCGGTCGGCGACCACTCCCCCGCCGAGCATCAGCAGGGCGCGCGGCACGGCGCTGACGGCGGTGACGAGCCCGGCCTGCGCGGGGCTGCCGGCCTGTACGGCGGCCCAGGACAGGGCGAGGAAGAACACCGTGTCGCCGAGCATCGAGAAGGTGTACGCGGCCACCCAGCGCAGGACGTTGCCGTCGCGGTGCGCCGGGCGCTCGGCGGTGGGGCGCGGCGGCGCCGGGGCTGTGCCGGAGGTGTCGGTCATCGGGTCACCGGGCCCGGTCGCGCGGGGGCACGGGCGGTCTCGGCGAGGCCGGCCGGTCGCCGCGGACATCCGCGAGCCGTTCGGCCTCGCTCACTGATCGGTGGGACGGTCGGAGCCGGGGCCGGTTGCGAAAGTCGGCGCGTGCCGCGCGACGCCCGGCACGCGGCCGCCCTCCGGGCGACGGCGCCACTTTCGCAACCGGGCCTCAGCGGACGGGGTGCCCCGCCTCCCGCAGCGTGTCCTTCACCTGCCCGATGCGCAGGTCGCCGAAGTGGAAGACGGAGGCTGCCAGCACGGCGTCCGCGCCGGAGTCGACGGCCGGCGGGAAGTCGGCGAGCTTGCCGGCGCCGCCGGAGGCGATGACCGGGACCGTGACGTGCTTGCGGACCGCCGCGATCATCTCCAGGTCGTAGCCGTCCTTGGTGCCGTCCGCGTCCATCGAGTTCAGCAGGATCTCGCCGGCGCCCAGCTCCGCGGCCCGGTGCGCCCACTCGACGGCGTCGATGCCGGTGCCGCGCCGGCCGCCGTGGGTGGTCACCTCGAAGGAACCGGAGTCGGTGCGCCGGGCGTCGACCGACAGGACCAGCACCTGGCGGCCGAAGCGCTCGGCGATCTCGCGGATCAGGTCGGGACGGGCGATCGCCGCCGTGTTGACGCCGACCTTGTCCGCGCCCGCCCGCAGCAGCCGGTCGACGTCCTCGGGGCTGCGCACGCCGCCGCCGACGGTCAGCGGGATGAACACCTGCTCGGCGGTGCGGCGCACCACGTCGTAGGTGGTCTCGCGGTTGCCGGACGAGGCGGTGATGTCCAGGAAGGTCAGCTCGTCGGCGCCCTCGGCGTCGTACACCTTGGCCATCTCGACGGGGTCACCCGCGTCGCGCAGGTTCTGGAAGTTGACGCCCTTGACGACCCGGCCGTTGTCCACGTCCAGGCAGGGGATGACTCGGACCGCCAGGGTCATGAAGTCACGGCTCCTTCGTAATTCCTCTGAATGCTTCGAGTTCCACGGAGACCAGTACGCGTGAGTCGACGAAGCCGTCGACGACCAGGAACGTGGTCACCGGGCGCACCGAGTCGAACAGCTCCTTGTGGGCCCGGCCCGCCGCGTCGACGTCCCGTGCGTGGGCGAGGTGGACGCGGGTGCGGATCACCGACTCCACGCCGAGGCCGAACTCCGCGATCGCCTCCAGCGCGCCGGCGAAGGCCGTCCTGGCCTGCTCGTACGGGTCGCCCTCGCCGTACAGGACGTCGCCCTTGAAGGAGGTCGTGCCCGCCACCAGCACGCGGTCGCCCGCCGCGACGGCGCGTGCACAACCGAGGGTGTCTTCCCAGGGACTTCCGCTCTGCACACGCCGCACGGCTTCGCTCATGACGACACAGCCTCCAAGGCCTCTTCCAGGGTGAACGCCTTCGCGTACAGGGCCTTCCCGACGATGGCGCCCTCGACACCGGCCGGCACCAGTCCGGCGATGGCGCGCAGGTCGTCCAGGGACGACACGCCACCGGAGGCCACCACCGGGCGGTCGGTGGCCGCGCAGACGTTCTTCAGCAGCTCCAGGTTGGGGCCCTGGAGGGTTCCGTCCTTGGCGATGTCGGTGACGACGTAGCGGGCGCAGCCCTCCTGGTTGAGGCGCTCCAGCGTCTCGTAGAGGTCGCCGCCGTCGCGGGTCCAGCCCCGGCCGCGCAGGGTCGTGCCCCGTACGTCCAGGCCGACCGCGATCTTGTCGCCGTGCTCGGCGATGACCTTGGCGACCCAGTCGGGGGTCTCCAGCGCGGCCGTGCCGAGGTTGACGCGGGTGCAGCCGGTGGCGAGCGCGGCGGCGAGGGTGTCGTCGTCGCGGATGCCGCCGGACAGCTCCACCTTGATGTCCATGGCCTTCGCGACCTCGGCGATCAGCTCGCGGTTGTTCCCGGTGCCGAAGGCGGCGTCGAGGTCGACCAGGTGCAGCCACTCGGCGCCGGACCGCTGCCAGGCGAGGGCGGCCTCGAGCGGGGAGCCGTAGGAGGTCTCGGTGCCGGACTCGCCGTGCACCAGGCGGACGGCCTGGCCGTCGCGGACGTCGACGGCGGGGAGGAGTTCGAGCTTGCTCATCTCTACAGGGTCTCGATCCAGTTGGTGAGGAGCTGGGCTCCGGCGTCGCCGGACTTCTCGGGGTGGAACTGCGTGGCCCACAGGGCGCCGTTCTCGACGGCGGCCACGAAGGGCTTGCCGTGCGTGGACCAGGTGACCTTCGGGGCGGCGAAGGCCGGGTTGTGGGTCTCCAGGTTCCAGTCGTGGACGGCGTAGGAGTGCACGAAGTAGAACCGCGCGTCCGCGTCCAGGCCGGCGAAGAGCTGTGAGCCGTCCGGTGCCTCGACGGTGTTCCAGCCCATGTGGGGCACGACGTCGGCCTCGAGCGGGCCGACCGTGCCGGGCCACTCGTCGAGGCCCTCGCTCTCCACGCCGTGCTCGATGCCGCGCGCGAACAGGATCTGCATGCCGACGCAGATGCCCATCACCGGGCGTCCGCCGGACAGCCGCCGGTCGACGACCCAGTCGCCGCGGGCCTCGCGCAGGCCCTTCATACAGGCGGCGAAGGCGCCGACGCCGGGCACCAGCAGCCCGTCGGCGTTCATCGCCTTGTCGAAGTCACGTGTGATCTCGACGTCGGCGCCCGCGCGGGCGAGGGCGCGCTCGGCGGAGCGGACGTTGCCGAAGCCGTAGTCGAAGACGACGACGCTCTTGGTGCTCAATTCCACACCTCCAGCCGCATGACGCCCGCGACGAGACACATCGCGGCGCCGATGGAGAGCAGCACGATCAGCCCCTTGGGCATCTGCTGCTTGACGAAGGAGATGATCCCGCCGACCAGGAAGAGACCGACGACGATCAGAAGAGTAGACAGGCCGGTCATGGCTCTACAGGGCGCCCTTCGTGGACGGCAGGATGCCCGCCGCGCGGGGGTCCCGCTCGGATGCGTACCGCAGCGCCCGGGCCAGCGCCTTGAACTGGCACTCCACGATGTGGTGCGCGTTGCGCCCGTACGGCACGTGCACGTGCAGGGCGATCTGCGCCTGGGCGACGAAGGACTCCAGGATGTGCCGGGTCATCGTGGTGTCGTACTCGCCGATCATCGGCGCCATCTTCTCGGGCTCGGTGTGCACGAGGTAGGGGCGGCCGGAGAGGTCGACGGTGACCTGGGCGAGGGACTCGTCCAGCGGGACCGTGCAGTTGCCGAAGCGGTAGATGCCCACCTTGTCGCCGAGGGCCTGCTTGAAGGCGGCGCCCAGCGCGAGGGCGGTGTCCTCGATGGTGTGGTGGGAGTCGATGTGCAGGTCGCCGTCGGTCTTCACGGTCAGGTCGAACAGACCGTGCCGGCCGAGCTGGTCGAGCATGTGGTCGTAGAAGCCGACGCCGGTGGCGATGTCGGTCTTGCCGGTGCCGTCGAGGTCGATCTCGACGAGGACCGAGGTCTCCTTGGTGGTGCGCTCCACGCGCCCGACGCGGCTCATCCGCTCTGCTCCTGTTCCTTCTTCAAGTCGCGTACCGCATCGAGGAACGCGTCGTTCTCGGCCGGGGTTCCCGCGGTGACCCGCAGCCATCCCGGTACGCCGTTGTCCCGGACCAGGACGCCCCGGTCGAGGATCTTCCGCCAGGCCTCGTGGGCGTCGGGGAAGTGCCCGAACTGCACGAAGTTGGCGTCGGACTCGGTCACCCGGTAGCCGATCGCGCGCAGCTCGGCGACCAGCCGGTCCCGTTCGGCCTTGAGCTGCTCGACGTACTTCAGCAGCGTGCCGGTGTGCTCCAGGGCGGCCAGGGCGGTCGCCTGGGTGACGGCCGACAGGTGGTACGGCAGCCGTACCAGCTGGACGGCGTCGACGACCGCCGGGTGCGCGGCGAGGTAACCGAGGCGCAGGCCCGCCGCGCCGAACGCCTTGGACATCGTGCGGGAGACGACCAGGTGGGGGCGTCCCTGGAGCAGCGGCAGCAGCGAGTCGCCGTGGCTGAACTCGATGTAGGCCTCGTCCACCACCACCATGGACGGCTTCGCCACCTGCGCGGCCTCGTAGAGCGCGAGGACCGTCTCGGGCGGGACCGCGTTGCCCGTGGGGTTGTTGGGGGTGGTGATGAAGACGACGTCCGGGCGGTGCTCGGCGATCGCCTGCTCGGCGGCGGGGACGTCGATGGTGAAGTCCTCGTGGCGCGGGCCGGAGATCCAGCCGGTGCCGGTGCCGCGGGCGATCAGGCCGTGCATCGAGTACGACGGCTCGAAGCCGATCGCCGTGCGGCCGGGGCCGCCGAAGGTCTGCAGCAGCTGCTGGATGACCTCGTTGGAGCCGTTGGCGGCCCAGACGTTGCGCACGTCGACGGCGGACCCGGAGGTCTGCGTCAGGTACTCGGCGAGCTTGGTGCGCAGCTCGACCGCGTCGCGGTCCGGGTAGCGGTTCAGGCTCCGGGCCGCCTCGCGGACCCGCTCGGCGATCCGCTCGACCAGCGGCTCGGGCAGCGGGTAGGGGTTCTCGTTGGTGTTCAGCCGTACGGGCACGTCCAGCTGGGGCGCGCCGTAGGGGGACTTGCCGCGCAGCTCGTCCCGTACGGGGAGATCGTCGATCCGGACGTTCACTTGCTCTCCGGCACCTTCCAGTCGAACCTCGCCTTGATCGCCGCGCCGTGCGCGGGCAGGTCCTCCGCCTCCGCCAGCGTCACCACGTGGTGCGCGACCTCGGCGAGGGCGTCGCGCGTGTAGTCGACGATGTGGATGCCGCGCAGGAAGGACTGGACGGACAGGCCCGAGGAGTGGCAGGCGCAGCCGCCGGTGGGCAGGACGTGGTTGGACCCGGCCGCGTAGTCGCCGAGGGAGACCGGCGCCCAGGGGCCGACGAAGATCGCGCCGGCGTTCCGCACGCGGTCGGCGACCGCGGCGGCGTCGGCGGTCTGGATCTCCAGGTGCTCGGCGCCGTAGGCGTCGACCACGCGGAGGCCCTCCTCGATGCCGTCGACCAGCACGATCGCGGACTGGCGGCCCTTGAGGGCGGGGACGATCCGGTCGTCGATGTGCCTGGTGGCCGCGACCTGGGGCTCCAGCTCCCGCTCGACCGCGTCCGCGAGTGCCGGGGAGTCGGTGACCAGGACGGCCGCCGCCAGCGGGTCGTGCTCGGCCTGGCTGATCAGGTCGGAGGCGACGTGCACCGGGTCGGCGGTGCCGTCGGCGAGGACGGCGATCTCGGTCGGGCCGGCCTCGGCGTCGATGCCGATCTTTCCGGTGAAGTAGCGCTTGGCCGCGGCGACCCAGATGTTGCCGGGGCCGGTGACCATGTTGGCGGGCGGGCAGGACTCGGTGCCGTACGCGAACATCGCGACGGCGGTGGCGCCGCCGGCCGCGTAGACCTCGTCGACGCCGAGCAGGGCGCAGGCGGCGAGGATCGTCGGGTGCGGGAGCCCGCCGAACCCGGCCTGGGCGGGCGAGGCGAGCGCGATGGAGCCGACGCCGGCCTCCTGGGCGGGCACGACGTTCATGACCACGGAGGACGGGTAGACCGACCGGCCGCCGGGCGCGTAGAGGCCGACGCGCTCCACCGGCACCCACTTCTCGGTGACCGTGCCGCCGGGTACCACCTGCGTGGTGTGCGTGGTGCGGCGCTGCTCGCGGTGGACGAGGCGGGCGCGGCGGACGGACTCCTCCAGGGCCGCGCGGACGGCCGGGTCCAGCTCGTCCAGGGCACGGGTGAGCGCCGCGGCCGGCACCCGCACCTGGTCGAGCCTGACGCCGTCGAACTGCTCGGCGAAGTCGATCAGCGCCGCGTCGCCCCGATGATGCACGGCCTCGCAGATCGGACGCACCTTCTCCAGGGCGGCCGCAACGTCGAAGTCGGCTCGGGGCAGCAGGTCGCGCAGGGCGGGGCCCTCGGGAAGGGCGTCGCCGCGCAGATCGATTCGGGAGATCACGGAACCAATTCTCTCAGACCCGCGTCGCGGATCGTCCGCGCGTATCAATGGCTGATACAGGCCGGCCGGACCCGGCGGAAGATCCCCGTCACCTTGAGTGTTCAGCTGGTCACCCACCGGGCATGAACAGGTGTACGAAGGTACTGACCGGCGAGTAGCGGGGGAGGAAGTGAAGAACCGTGACCGAGGGGGCCGGCCGCCGGGCCGGGGAGCCGCCCGAGGACCTGACCGCGACCGAGGCCGGCATGTGGCAGGCCTTCCGCAACGGCACCGTGTACGACCTGAGCAGCGGGGACACCGTCGTCGACGATCCGCACGGCGGCCATCCGTGGGGCCCGGAGCGGACCGTGCGGGCCCGCGTCGTGTGCTGGCTGCTGCTCGACGGGCCGCCCGCGCTCGCCGGGCGGGTCTCGTCGCTGAAGCTGGTCGGAGTGCAGGTCAGCGGCACGATGGACCTCGCGGGCGGCACGGTGGTGCCGTACGTCGAGCTGCGCGGCTGCCGTTTCGAACACGAGGTCCTGCTGCCCGAGACGCGTTTCACGACCGCACGGCTGGTGAACTGCTCGGTGCCGCGCCTGGAGGCGGCCCGGCTGCACACCGAGGGTGATCTGCATCTGCCGCGCTGCAGGTTCCACCGGGGCGTGCGCCTGACCGACGCCCAGATCGGCACCGACCTGCTGCTCAACCAGGCGGTCGCGCACCGGGACCGCAGCGGGCGGGCCATCACGGCGGACGGGCTGACGGTCGGGCAGGACTTACAGGCGGAGATGCTGGAGACGCACGGTGAGCTGAGCCTGCGCAGCGCCACGGTCGGCGTCTCGCTGAGCCTGCGCGGGGCCCGGCTGCACAATCCGTACGCCCGGCTGGCGCTGAACGCCCCGCAGCTCACCGTCGAGCGCACCCTGTACCTGACCCCGGCGGGCGTCGGCAGCCAGTTGCTGCGGGGCACGACCCCGGCGGCGGGGACGCGCATCCAGCGGTTCGAGTGCCGGGGCGGGATGCGGCTGGACGACGGGCGGTTCGGCGACGCGGTCGACTTCGAGCGGGCCCGGTTCGCCATGACCGAGGAGCAGGAGCTGTCGCTGCGCCGGGTGCAGACGCCCGAGCTGCGCTTCCTCGGGGAGCGGCCGGAGCGGGGCCGGGTGGTGCTGTCGGGGGCGCGGGTGGTCAACCTGATGGACCGGGCGGACAGCTGGCCGGGGGCGGGCCGGCTGCACATGGGCGGCTTCACCTACGAGAACCTCGTACCCCGGGGGCCGTTCCCGCTGACCGAGCGGCTGGCCTGGGTGGCCGCCGCGACCGCCGAGTACAACCCGGAGCCGTACGAACTGCTCGCCACCGTGCTGCGGTCCGGCGGCGAGGACGAGGACGCCCGTGAGGTGCTGCTCGCCAAGCAGCGCCGGCGCCGGGAGAGCCTGCCGATCGCCGCCAAGCTGTGGGGGTACGCCCAGGACTGGACGGTCGCCTACGGCTACCGGCCGGGGCGGGCCGCGGTGTGGATGGCGGTGCTGTGGGCGGCGGGATCGCTCGTCTTCGCGCAGGCCGAGCTGGAGCCGCTGAAGCGCGGCGAGCATCCGGGCTGGAGCCCCGCGCTGTTCGCCCTGGACCTGCTGCTGCCGGTGGTCGAGCTGGGGCAGGTCGGGCACTGGCAGTTGCGGGGTGGCTGGCAGTGGCTGGCGGTGGCGCTGATTCTGCTGGGGTGGGTCCTGGCCACGACGGTGGCGGCGGGGGCGACGCGGATTCTGCGGCGCGGCTGAGGGGCCGGGGTGGCGCCGGGCGCGGCCTTCGCCCGCCCGCGGGCGCGGCGCGGCCGGTCGCTCCCGCGGCCGGGCCGTGGCTCGCCGCGGCCCCACGCCCCTCGGGCGCTGCCCGACCGCGCCCGAGGCCGCCCGGCGTGCCGCGGAAGGAGAAATTCCTTCACGTTTTACCGCGGCTTTGCCGATCCGGGTACAACTTTCCAGAGGTTCTGTGTACGCCCTGGCGCGCCCTCGACCTGCGGTCTTTCAATGGTCGGCACCATGGCTCGGCTCCGCGTGCTCCTCCGTACGGCCCGGGTGCGCGGGACGTCGCCGCGCCCGGCCGCCGCCCCCTGCCCCGGTGACGAGGTGCTGCTCGACGCACCCGACGAGCGCCTCGGTCCCGCGCTGGTCGCGGCGGCGCACGGCGCCTACGAACCGGCGGCCGGACTGCTGGCCGGCACCCGGGAGAACGCCGAGTGGGAGCACCGCGACCGGTACGCGACCCGGCTGGCGGCCTTCGCGCGCTCGCGCGCCGAGTGGCTGACGCGGTGGCGGGCCGCCGCCCCCGCCGACCCGGACGCCCTGCTGGTGGCCGCCCGGCTGGCCGTGGACCGCCACTGGGACTCGCCGGCCCGCGCCGAGCTGCTGCGCCCGGCGGTCCCGCCGGTCCTGGCGGTGGCCGAGGAGGCCGGGCGGGACCCGGTGCCCTGGCGGATCGCGCTGGACGCGGCGCGGGGCACCCGGGCCGGGCACACCGACTTCGAGCGGCTGTGGGCCGAGGCGGTGCGCCGCGCCCCGCACCACTACGGCTGCCATGTCGCCGCCCTGGAGTACCTGGCCGACGCCTCGCCCGCCGCCCACCCGGCGTGTCTGGACTTCGCCGAGACGGCCGCGCAGGACGCCCCCGAGGGTGCCGAGGTCCGGGCGCTGCCCCTGCTGGCGGCGTTCGCGTGCCTGCGGGACGACGGCGCGGCGGCGGTCCCGCGGGCACGGCTGGACGCGGCGGCCGACCTGGCGGTCGCGCTGTCGGCCGCGCAGCCGGCGGCCGACCCGTGGCCGGCGGAGCTGCGCAACCTGCTGGCCTACGTCCTCGTGCGCCTGGAGCGCTGGCCGGACGCCCTGGAGCAGCTGCGGCTGACCGGCCCGTACGTCACGTCCTTCCCCTGGGGCCGGGACGCGGAGGACCCGCTCGGCCGGTTCCTCCGGGTGCGTGCGGGAGTGCGGGCGACGGTGGCCGCCGGGGTGCCGGGGACGGGCTCCGGCCATCCACCACGTGGGCAGGGTGGTCGCGCCACCCCCGGCGACCATTAGGCTTCTGCGTCGTGACCACCGTCCGGCTCCCGCTCTTCCCCCTGAACTCGGTGCTGTTCCCGGGGCTGGTGCTCCCGCTCAATGTCTTCGAGGAGCGCTATCGCGCCATGATGCGCGAGTTGCTGAAAACGCCCGAGGACGAACCGCGCCGGTTCGCCGTCGTGGCGATCCGCGACGGCCACGAGGTGGCGCCCAGCTCTCCCGGCCTGCCCGACCCGACCGCCGTGCCCGAGCGCGGGCCCGCCGCCGGGTTCGGCCCCGACCCCGCCAAGGCGTTCCACAAGGTGGGCTGCGTGGCGGACGCGGCCACGGTCCGGGAGCGGGCCGACGGCACCTTCGAGGTGCTGGCGACCGGCACGACCCGGATGCGGCTGCTGTCGGTGGACGCCTCGGGCCCGTTCCTCACCGCCGAGCTGGAGCCGCTCCCCGAGGAGCCCGGCGACGAGGCGGGGGCGCTGGCCGAGGGCGTGCTGCGGGCCTTCAGGCAGTACCAGAAGCGGCTGGCGGGGGCGCGGGAGCGGTCGCTGGCGACCGGCACCGACCTGCCCGACGAGCCGGGCGTCGTCTCCTACCTGGTCGCCGCCGCGATGATGCTGGACACGCCGGCCAAGCAGCGCCTGCTCCAGGCCCCGGACACCGCCTCGCGCCTGCGCGACGAGCTGAAACTCCTTCGCACCGAGACGGCCGTCATCCGTACGCTGCCGTCGTTGCCGGCGTCCGACCTGACGCACGGCCCGACGAGTCTGAACTGACGTACGGCCGACGGCCCGACGGCCCCGGCCGACGTACGACCTGGAGAACGGCGCTCGATGGCGAAGAAGGCGAAGAAGCAGCAGCCGGGCGGAACGCCCGCGACGGTGGCGCTGACGGCGGCCGGGGTGACGTACACCGTCCACTCCTACGACCACGACCCCGCCCACCCCTCGTACGGCGAGGAGGCGGCCGAGGCGATGGGGGTCTCACCGGAGCGGGTGTTCAAGACGCTGGTCGCGGACGTCGACGGCACGCTGACCGTCGCGGTGGTGCCGGTCGCGGGCCAGCTGGACCTGAAGGCGCTGGCGGCCGCGGCCGGCGGCAAGCGTGCCACGATGGCCGACCCGGCGCTCGCCGAGCGCACCACGGGCTACGTCCGGGGCGGCATCTCCCCGCTCGGCCAGCGCAAGCGGCTCCCGACGGTGCTGGACGCCTCGGCGTCGGCGCACGCCACGATCTGCGTCTCGGCCGGGCGGCGGGGCCTGGAGGTGGAACTGGCGCCGGAGGACCTGGCCATGCTGACGGACGCGGTGCTCGCCCCGATCGGGCGGGCGTGAACCCGCGGCCGGCCCAGGTGTGCCGTCCGGGGAGCCCTGCTAGGCGGACTTCCCCCCGTACGGCCCGGGCTGGTGCTGGGGGTACTGCTGGTACTGCGGTTCCGGGTCCCGTGGCCCGAACAGCGCCGTCAGGCCCAGGTGGACGACGAGTGCCGTCACCGACCACGCCAGCAGCGCGCCCTTGGCGCCGAGCTTGAGCGGTGCCTCGAAGGTCACGCCCTTGCCCACCTCCCGCGCGTGGGCGATCACGTCCTGCGCGGGACCGAGCCACACCCCGAACCGCCAGGCCAGCAGTGACCCGAGCAGTCCGCCGACGCACAGCGCGACCACCAGCGGCACGCCCCCGCGCCGCCGCAGCAGGAAGACGATCAGTGCGGTGAGCGCCCCGAAGGCCAGGGCGAGCAGCGTAAACGTTCCGTCGACGCCGACGGAGTGCTCGCCCTCGGACTCCTTGAGGTAGACCACCCAGCTGTCGTCCACCACGTCACCGACCAGCGGCACCCGTGGCGCCAGCCACCACCACAGCCCCCCGAGCAGTACTCCGCAGAGCGCCACCGCCACCACGGTCACGGCGGCCTCGCGCAGTTCCGTCCTCAACGCGGGGCCCTCCTGTTCGCCGTGCCGGTCGTACGCGGTGCCCACCGCATGGGCGCCGACCGGCGGCGGCACCGGCCCCGCTCCGTGCGACGCGTGCGCCGAGGAGTGTTCGTGCGGTGGCGGTGGTGGAGTCAGCGGTGCGGTCACCCTGCCATCGTGCCAGGCCCGCCCGTACGGCGCGTCACCGGACGGCGGCCCGGCGGTACGCCCAGGTGGCCACGGCCAGCGACACCATGCCGACCGCGCCGCACACCGCGAGGTCGCCGAGGACGAAGGCCCAGTCGGGCCGCTCCCCGAAGGTCCGCGCGAAGGCCTCCACGCCGTACGTCGACGGCAGCAGATCGCGGGTGAACCGCACCGCCTCCGGCATCCGGTCGGCCGGCAGCACCCCGAGCAGCAGCGCCGCCGACATGCCCAGCTGCCCGAGCAGCGTGGCCAGCTCGGGCCGGGGCGCGAGCAGGCCCAGGGCCGCGCCCAGCCCGGCGAGCGCGGCGCCGGCCAGCGGGATCACCGCGATGAGCACCCACAGGTGGGCGAGCGGCAGCCCGAACAGCACACAGCCGAACACCGCCGTCACCACCGTGCCCGGCACGGTGAAGGAGGCGTAGGCGCCCGCCGCGCCCAGCACCACCGCGGCCGGCGGCACCGGCAGGGTGGCGTAGTGGTCGAGGCCGCCGCTGGCCCGCAGCTGGCCGAAGTACTGGGCGAGCAGGTTCAGCGCGACGAACGCCACGACGAGCACCGAGGACCCGGCGACCACGGCCTGCGCCTCGCCGCCGCCGTCCACGACCCCGCGCATCAGGATCATGATGCCGATGGACTGGAAGGTCGCCACGAACAGCAGCGGAATCCGCGCGACCCGCGCCCGGGACAGCTGCGCCCGGTAGACGGCCACCAGCGACGGCCACAGCCGAGCCCGCGGCCCCAGCTCGGCGGCGCCGGCGGTGCGCTCCTCGGCGGCCAGGGCACCGCCCGGCAGGACATCGGCGGGTACGACACTCACGTCGCGCTGCTCCCCTTCGTTCGGATCCTCGGAGACGGTCGCGCTGTTCGGTACGGATGCGGGGGCCGGCATGCTCACGGCGGGGGCGTTCGCGGCGGAGGCGGCCGGGCCAGGGGTGTTCACGGCCGGCGGGTTCACGTTCTCACCAGCCCCTGGCGCGCGGCGCCGCCCAGGGCCAGGTACACGTCCTCCAGGCTGGGCGTGGCCAGCGTGAAGTCGTCCAGGGCGGCGAAGGCGGCACCGCCGGTGACGGTGGCGACCACCGCGCGGGCCTCCTCGGGGGCGAGCCGCAGTGTCCAGCGGCGGCCCGACTCGACGGTGCGGTCGCGCAGCGCGGCGACCTCGGGAACGTGCAGCGGGGCCGTCTCACGCCACACCAGGTCGACGCGGACCTCGCCGGCGACCTGCTCCTTGAGCCCGGCAGGCGTGTCGCAGGCGATCACCCGCCCGCGGTCCAGGACGGCGACCCGGTCGAGGACGGTCTCGGCCTCGATGACGTTGTGGGTGACCAGCAGGACGGTGGTGCCGTGCTCGGCGCGGCGCCGGTCGACGGCCGCCCACACCGCCCGCCGGGCGACGGGGTCCATACCGGTGGTCGGCTCGTCGAGGACCAGCAGCGGGCGCTCCCCCACCAGCGCGGCGGCGAAGCAGGCGAGCCGCCGCTGCCCGCCGGAGAGCTTCTTCAGCGGGCGTCCCGCGATCGGTGTGAGGCCGAGTTCGTCGAGGACGGCGTCCCGCTCGGCGCGAGCCACGCGGGCGTCCAGGCCGCGCAGCCGTCCGGTGGTCTCGGCGGCGAGCGACACGGTCAGCTCGTCCAGCGCGGTGGACTCCTGCCCGAGGTAGGCGAGGATGCGGGAGGCCCGCTCGGGGTGGCGCACGATGTCGTGGCCGAGGATCTCGACACTGCCGGCGTCGGGCCGCATCAGCCCGGTCAGCTGGCGTACGAGGGTGGACTTGCCGGCGCCGTTGGGCCCGAGCAGCCCGAAGATCTCGCCGCGCCGGACGGTCAGCGTCACCTCGTCGGTGGCCCGGACCTCGGGCGTTCCCGGCGTGCCGCGCCGGCCGCGCACCGCCGGGTAGGTCTTGGTCAGCCCGCGCACGACGCACACGACCTCGTCACCGTGTCGAAACGTCTGTGCCGCGCGCTTACTCACAAGGGACGAGACTACGGGGTCCGCCCCGTGGCGCTGCCCTCGGGTCGGCCCATATGCGTCGATTCGGCGGGGAGCCTCACTCTCCGGCGGACGTGTGTTCGGTGGTGGTCGTGACGCCGATCTCCCGCCAGAACCCGGCCCGGATCGCGTACCGGTCGTGCTCGTCGATCTGGTCGTCCTTGTGGGCCAGCAGGCCGAAGCGGGCGGCGTAGCGCAGCAGTTCGCCGTCGATGCGGTGCGGGACGCGCGGGTACATGGCCGACAGCCTGGGCAGGTGGCTCTGGTCGCCGAGACGTTCCACCCAGCGGCGGGCGAAGACCTGCCCCACCTCGTAGGGGTCGCCGCCGACGGTGGTGATGTCCTCCTCCCGGTCGGCCCACCGCTGCTCGGCCGTGGTGAGCTGGGCGAGCGTCGGCAGGGAGGCGGCCTCGGGGGACTCGGCGACGGGCCGGTCGACCCACCCCTTGTCGGAGGACCAGCGCAGGGTGGCGGTCGTGGGGTGCTGCGCCGGCTGGGCGCCCTGGGCGCGCAGGGCGGCGAGGTCCTTGGGGGTGGGGACGCCCCGGGCGGTGGTGCCGCGTTCCTCGGTGCCGTTGCGGGCGGTGGCGGCCGGGGGCGGGTGCGGCTGCTCCTCGGCCGCCCGTTCTGCCGCCGCGGAGAGCGC
Organism: Streptomyces hamibioticus; assembly: GCF_047946815.1. Classification (NCBI taxonomy): domain Bacteria; kingdom Bacillati; phylum Actinomycetota; class Actinomycetes; order Kitasatosporales; family Streptomycetaceae; genus Streptomyces; species Streptomyces hamibioticus. The sequence goes on along the minus strand of NZ_JBKKQY010000001.1, from coordinate 5,657,399 downwards.
CGACTCGGGCAGCGGCGCGGACAGGATCGCGGCGATCTCGGGCCGGGGCACGGGCGGCGGTGCGCACACGCCGGTCAGCTCCTTGGCGCGGACGGCCTTGGTGATCCACGTACGGTCCAGGACGCGTCGTTCGTCGGCCTCGGCGACCAGGTCCTCGGACTGGTTGTAGTCACCGTCGGCGGCCTGCACGGCCCACAGGTGGACCGCGACGCCGTGCTCCTTGGCGGCCATCATGCCGGGCAGCAGATCGCCGTCACCGGTGACCAGGACGATGTCGGAGCAGGCGCGGTTGCGGGCCAGCTCGGTCAGCTCCGCGTGCATGGCCGCGTCCACGCCCTTCTGCGCCCAGCGGCCGTCGCTGCGGGTGAGCGCGCCGAGCCGGACGGTGACCCGGGGCATGACGCGCAGCCGGCGGTGCTCGGGCTGCGGGACGCGGTCGGGGGCACCGTCGAACCAGTAGATGCGCAGCAGGGGCTGCTGCGTGTCGGCCTCGGCGCGTTCGCGCAGTCCCTGGATGAGGGCGGCGTGGTCGACGTGGATGCGGGACCGCGAGGGCTCACCGGCGAGGAGGCTGGCGGCGGCCCCCAGCAGATACCCGGCGTCCACCAGGACGATGCAGCGGTCCACGCGATCCACCCTCTTTCCGGGAGGTTTGCTTCGGGCTTCCTTCGAGTCTGCCCGACCGCGCGGGGGTTAACGGTCGGAACTCGATCTTCGGCGTGGCGTTTGCCGGCCGCACGGCCCGACGAACCCTGTCACAGACGGTAATTGTCCAACATGCGTTCTTTATCGGCCTGTGTGAATCTGATCCCGGCCCTGGCCCCTAGATCCCCCACAGGAGGCAGATCACCATGGCCAAGAACAAGAACCGTGACCGTAAGCAGCCGCAGGCCGAGCGGGCCTCGCAGGCGGCCCGCCCGTCCGCGATGGAGCAGGACGAGCCGCAGGCCCCGCAGGTGATGCCCGGCGACGTCGCCACGCGCAAGCGCCAGAAGCGCTTCGGCCACAACTGACACCCGCCCGGAGGGCCGTTGGGCCCGGGCACATGCGAGGGGCGCGCCCGAAGCCGGGCGCGCCCCTGACGCGTCCTCCCGCCGCTCAGCCGGCCAGGCAGGACGGGCCGAGCAGCACCTTCAGGTCGCCGAACAGCGCCGGGTCGGGCTTCACCCGGTGCCGGTCCAGGCGCAGCACCGTCGTCTTGGTCGGGCCCTGGAGCTTGATCCGCACCTCGCTGTCGCCCTTGTGGTGGGTGAGGATCTCGCCGAGGCGGCTGACCATGGGCGGGGTGACCCTGGTCGCCGGGATGGTGAGGACCACGGGCGCGTTGGTGCCGGCGTTCGACAGGTCGGGGACCATCAGCTCCATCGCGACCAGTCGCGGCACGTCCTCGCGCTTGTCGAGCCGGCCCTTGACGAACACCACGGCGTCCTCGACGAGTTGGGTGGAGACCAGCTGGTACGTCGCCGGGAAGAACATGCACTCGATGGAGCCGGCCAGGTCCTCGACGGTGGCGATCGCCCAGGCGTTGCCCTGCTTGGTCATCTTCCGCTGCAGGCCGGAGATGATGCCGCCGATGGTGACGACCGCGCCGTCGCCGAAGTCGCCGCCGGTGAGCTGGGAGATGCCGGCGTCGGCCTTGTCGGCCAGGACGTGCTCCAGGCCGAACAGCGGGTGGTCGGAGACGTAGAGACCGAGCATCTCCCGCTCCTGGGCGAGGAGGTAGGTCTTGTCCCACTCCTCGTCGGAGAACTGCACGTCCATCCCGAAGCCCGGCTCGCCGCCGCTGTCGTCGCCCATCCCGCCGAAGAGGTCGAACTGCCCCTCGGCCTCCTTGCGCTTGACCGCGACCACGTTGTCGATCATCGGTTCGTACTGCGCGGTGAGGCCCTTGCGGGTGTGGCCCATCTCGTCGAAGGCGCCCGCCTTGATCAGCGACTCCGTCGTCCGCTTGTTGCAGGCGACCGCCTCGACCTTGTCCAGGTAGTCGGGGAACGAGGCGTACTTCCCCTTGGTCTTGCGGCCCCGGATGATCGCCTCGACGACGTTGGTGCCGACGTTGCGCACGGCGGACAGGCCGAAGAGGATCACGTCGTCGCCCTGGGCGGCGAAGTTGGCCTCGGACTCGTTGACGTTGGGCGGGAGCACGCGGATGCCCATGCGGCGGCACTCGTTGAGGTAGACCGCCGACTTGTCCTTGTCGTCCTTGACCGAGGTGAGCAGCGCGGCCATGTACTCGGCGGGGTGGTTGGCCTTGAGGTAGGCCGTCCAGTAGGAGACCAGTCCGTACGCGGCCGAGTGCGCCTTGTTGAACGCGTAGCCGGCGAACGGGACCAGCACGTCCCACAGCGCCTGGATCGCCTCGTCGCTGTAGCCGTTCTTCCGGGCGCCCTCCTGGAAGATGACGAAGTTCTTCTCCAGCTCCTCGGGCTTCTTCTTGCCCATCACCCGGCGCAGGATGTCGGCCTCGCCGAGCGAGTACCCGGCGATGATCTGGGCGGCCTTCTGCACCTGCTCCTGGTAGACGATCAGGCCGTAGGTGACGTCCAGGACCTCCCTGAGGGGTTCCTCCAGGTCCTTGTGGATCGGCGTGATCTCCTGCTGGCCGTTCTTGCGCAGGGCGTAGTTGATGTGCGAGTTCATGCCCATCGGGCCCGGCCGGTACAGGGCCGATACGGCGGAGATGTCCTCGAAGTTGTCGGGCTTCATCATGCGCAGCAGGGAGCGCATGGGGCCGCCGTCGAACTGGAAGACGCCGAGGGTGTCGCCGCGCTGGAGCAGCTCGAAGGTCTGGGGGTCGTCGAGCGGGAGGCTGAGGAGATCGATGTCGATCCCCTTGTTCGCCTTCACCATCTTGACGGCGTCGTCCATGATCGTGAGGTTGCGCAGGCCCAGGAAGTCCATCTTCAGCAGGCCGAGCGACTCGCAGCTCGGATAGTCCCACTGCGTGATGGTCACGCCGTCGGTGTGCCTGACCCAGACCGGGACGTGCTCGGTGATGGTCTCGCTGGACATGATCACGCCGGCCGCGTGCACGCCCATCTGCCGGACCAGGCCCTCCACACCGCGGGCGGTGTCGATGACCTTCTTCACGTCCGGCTCGTTCTCGTACATCGACCGGACCTCGCCCGCCTCCGAGTAGCGGGGGTGCTCGGGGTCGGTGATGCCGGACAGCGGGATGCCCTTGCCGAGGACGTCGGCGGGCATGGCCTTGGTGATGCGGTCGCCCATCGCGTACGGGTAGCCCAGCACGCGCGCGGAGTCCTTGATCGCGTTCTTGGCCTTGATGGTGCCGTACGTGCCGATCATGGCGACCTTGTCGGCGCCGTACTTCTCCGTCACGTACCGGATCACCTCGACGCGCCTGCGCTCGTCGAAGTCGATGTCGACATCGGGCATGGAGACGCGCTCGGGGTTGAGGAACCGCTCGAAGATCAGTCCGTGCGGGATCGGGTCGAGGTCGGTGATGCCCATGGCGTAGGCGACGATCGAGCCGGCCGCGGAGCCCCGGCCGGGACCCACGGCGATGCCCTGCTTCTTGGCCCACATGATGAAGTCGGCGACCACGAGGAAGTAGCCCGGGAAGCCCATCGAGATGATGACGTCCATCTCGTACTCGGCCTGCTTCTGGCGGTCCTCCGGGACGCCGCCGGGGAAGCGGCGCTCCATGCCGCGGCGGACCTCCTCCTGGAACCAGGTGACCTCGGTGTAGCCCTCGGGGATGTCGAACTTCGGCATGAGGTCGCGCTTTTCGAACATGCCGGTGGTGTCGACCATCTCCGCGATCAGGCGGGTGTTGGCACAGCCCTCCTGCCAGGCGTCGGAGGAGTCGATGGCGTACATCTCGTCCGTGGACTTCAGGTAGTAGCCGGTGCCGTCGAATTTGAAGCGGTCCGGGTCGGAGAGGTTCTTGCCGGTCTGGATGCACAGCAGGGCGTCGTGCGCCTGCGCCTCGTGCGCGTACGTGTAGTGCGAGTCGTTCGTCACCAGCGGCGGGATGCCGAGCTTCCGGCCGATCTCCAGCAGGCCGTCGCGGACCCGGCGCTCGATCTCGATGCCGTGGTCCATCAGCTCCAGGAAGTAGCGGTCCTTGCCGAAGATGTCCTGGTAGTCGGCGGCGGCCTTGAGGGCCTCGTCGAAGTGCCCGAGCCGCAGCCGGGTCTGCACCTCGCCGGAGGGGCAGCCGGTGGAGGCGACGATGCCCTCGGACCACTGGGCGATGGTCTCCTTGTCCATCCGGGGCCACTTCTGCAGCCAGCCCTCGGCGTACGCGTCGGAGGAGAGCCGGAAGAGGTTGTGCAGCCCGGTCCTGTTCACCGCCCACATCGTCTTGTGGGTGTAACCGCCCGAACCGGAGACGTCGTCCCGCTTCTGGTGCGGCTGGCCCCACTGGATCTTGCGCTTGTTGCGCCGCGACTCGGGGGCGACGTAGGCCTCGATCCCGATGATCGGGGTGACGCCGGCCTTCTGCGCGGAGTGGAAGAAGTCGTACGCCCCGTGCAGGTTGCCGTGGTCGGACATGGCGATGTGTGTCATGCCCATCTCGTTGCACGCGTTGAACATGTCCTTCAGCCGCGCGGCACCGTCCAGCAGCGAGTACTGGGTGTGGACGTGCAGGTGCGTGAACGGCGGTTTCGACACGTTCGGCCTCCTGGGAAGGGCTGGCGACGGATGGCGGTCAGTCCGGGGGGACAGCCCCGAAGTCTATGCCTCGGCACTGACACTCCGAGGACTTCCCCGCGTACCTTCCTGAGAGGGTCGCGGGCACTTTCCGCGGCCCGTCGAACGTTGATCCGGGTGGAGGCCATGCCCACCCGTCACGTACCACCCGCACCAGGAGGCACCCAGCGATGTCGGTCCCGCAGCTCAGCGACGAGCACCGCGGCGAGGAGATCCTCGCCGTCTTCGACACCGCCTTCGGCGAGCTCCTGGCCGCCGACCCGGCCGCGTTCCGCGTGAAGTTCCGGAAGATGGCGGCCTCGGCCTTCGCCTTCTACCGGGGCACGGCCTGCCTGTTCTACCACGACCTGGCGGCCGAACGGCGCGACGGACCGTATCTGGACGAACGCACCTCGCGCGTGTGGGTCCACGGCGATCTGCACGCCGAGAACTTCGGCACGTACATGGACTCCACCGGCCGCCTGATCTTCAACGTCAACGACTTCGACGAGGCGTACGTCGGCCCCTTCACCTGGGACCTGAAGCGCTTCGCCGCGTCCGTCGCCCTGATCGGGTACGGGAAGGCGCTCAGCGACGAGCAGATCACCGAGCTGGTGAGCGTCTACGCCGGCGCCTACCGCGAGCGCATCCACGCCCTGGCCACCGGCGCCAAGAGCGACGAGGTGCCGCCGTTCACCCTGGACACCGCCCAGGGCGCGCTGCTGGGCGCGCTGCGCATGGCCCGTTCGCTGACCCGGTTCGGGCTGCTGGAGTCGATGACGGAGATCCGTGACTTCGAGCGCCGCTTCGCACCCGGCGGCGGCTCCGTCGAGCTGGACGCGGCCACCCGCTACAAGGTGCTCGCGGCCTTCGACGGCTATCTGGAGACGCTCCCGGAGTCGTCCCTGGCCCGCCCGGACTCCTACCGCGTGAAGGACGTCGTCGGGCGCCGGGGCATCGGCATCGGCTCGGCCGGGCTGCCGTCGTACAACATCCTGCTGGAGGGCAACAGCGACGCGCTGGAGAACGACGTCGTGATCTACATCAAGCAGGCCCAGACCCCGGCGGTCTCCCGGCACGTCACGGACCCGGCGATCCGGGACTACTTCCAGCACGAGGGGCACCGCACGGTGATCTCCCAGCGCGCCCTCCAGGCGCACGCCGACCCGTGGCTGGGCTGGACCGAGCTGGACGGCGCGGGCCAGCTGGTCGCCGAGGTGTCGCCGTACGCGGTCGACCTGGACTGGGGCGACATCGACGACCCGGAGGAGATCGCCGAGGTCGTCGCCGACCTGGGCCGGGCCACGGCCGCGATGCACGCGGCGGCCGACGACACCTCCGGCGAGTCCCTGGTGCCGTTCTCCACCGAGCGGGCCATCGACGCGGCGATCGCGGCCGACGAGGAGGGCTTCGCCCCGCTTCTGGTCGATTTCGCGCACCGCTACGGCGCACGCGCGCGTGCCGACCACCAGATCTTCGTGGACCTGTTCCGCAACGGACGGATTCCGGGTCTGTAACGTCGACCACGCACAGCAACGCTTTAGGGGCCCTTTACCGGCCCGCGTGACACACTCTCCTATCGGTATGGACATATCCCGGACCCCACTCAGAGCCGTACGCGCGGCGCTGTTCACGGCACTGGTCGTGACGCTCAGCACCGCGTCGCACGTGCTGCTGTCCGGGGTCCCGCTGCCGCTGGCCACGGTGGCCGTGGTCGGCGCCGCCGTGTTCGTCCTGGCGTACGCCCTGGCGGGCCGGGAGCGCTCCTTCGGGCGGATCGCCGCCCTGCTGATCCCGCTGGAGCTGGCCGCCGACACGGTCTTCACCACCGGCCAGCACGTCTGCTACGGCCGGGCCGGCGGCCCGGTCACGGGCCCGTTGCGCTCCGTCGGCCTCGACGTGCTGTGCGGCGACGGCACGGGCGTCCACGCGGGCGTCACCACCCCGCTGGCCCGGATGACCGGCGCCGAGACCGACCGGCTCGCCGTGCTGCTCGCCCAGTCCGACCCCGCCACCGCCTGGCTGCTGCTCGGCGCCCACATCGGCGTCGGCCTCGCCGCGGCGGCCTGGCTGCGCCGGGGCGAGCGGGCCCTGGCCCAGCTGCTGCGGGCGGTCGCCGCGACCACGTTCCGGCCGCTGCTGCTGGCCGTGGCGGCGGTCACCGTGGGCCCGGCCCCGGCGGTGCGCCGTCCGGCGCCCCGGTCCGGGCCGGTGTCACCGCCCGCGACCGGATCCTCACGCACTCCCTGGGACGGCGGGGACCGCCGTGCTCGGCCGCTCTCGCGTGATCCACGCGACCCGGCCGGACATCGGCAGTCCCTCGAAACCCATCCCCGCACACACACGTGTGCGCGTCCCCACGGAGATCCCTCACCATGAGCAAGCGGAACAGCCAGGCGGCGAAGACGGCGGCCCGTGAGCGGCTGCGCCAGGAGCGCGAGCGCCAGGCCAAGCGCGACAAGGTCAGGCGGCAGGTCATCGTCGCCGGCTCCATCGTCGGTGTGCTGGCGATAGCCGGCGGCATCGGCTACGCCGTCGTCCAGGCCAACAAGCCCTCGGGCTGGGAGAAGGCCGCCGAGGCCAAGGTGGTGGCCCCGGCCAACGCCTCCGGCAAGGACGGCACCACGGTCACCATCGGGGACTCCAAGTCCGACAACGTCGTCCACCTGTACGAGGACCTGCGCTGCCCGGCCTGCGCCTCCTTCGAGCAGACCGTCGGCGAGGCCGTCAACAAGGGCATGGAGGACGGCGAGTACAAGCTCTCCTTCACGATCGGCACCTTCATCGACAACAACGCCGGGGGCGAGGGCTCGAAGAACGCGCTCAGCGCGCTCGGCGCGGCGCTCGACGTCAGCCCCGAGGCGTTCATCGACTACAAGACGGCGCTCTACTCCTCGGAGTACCACCCGTCGGAGTCGGCCGACGAGTTCGCCAAGGACGACTACCTGATCAAGGTGGCGAACACGGTGGACGCCTTGAAAGACAACAAGAAGTTCCAGGACGCGGTGAAGAACGGCACCTACGACGCCTGGGCGGTGAAGATGGGCGATTCGTTCCAGAAGGCCGAGGACGTCACCTCGACCCCGACCATCAAGATCAACGGCAAGGTGGTCCCCAACCCGAGCAGCGTCGCCGACTGGGAGAAGGCGCTCAAGGAGGCGGGCGTCACCAAGTGACCCCGTCGGCCCGGCCCCGTACGCGGATCCTGACCCTCGTAGGCGGATGAGGCCGTAGGAAAGCCGTGCACAAGAGCGGGCGAACTTTTGGGAGTTCGCCCGCTCTCCGGTCATACCGATCAGTAATCTGATCGCTCGTGACCAGTCGACACAGATCATCCGAGAGCGCCCACCCGGCCAACTCCCTTGCCCCCAGCCGCCGTACGGTCGTCAAGGCCGCGGCGGCCACCGCTGTGCTGGCCGCGCCGCTCGCCGGTGCGCTGCCCGCCGGTGCCGCCACCGCCGCCCCGGCCTTCCTGCACGGCGTCGCCTCCGGCGATCCGCTGCCCGACGGCATCCTGCTGTGGACCCGGGTGACGCCGACACCCGAGGCGATACCCGGCTCCGGCGTCGGCCCGGACACCGCGGTGAGCTGGACCGTCGCCACCGACCGGGAGTTCACCCAGGTCGTCGCCGAGGGCTCCACCACCGCGACCGCCGCCGCGGACCACACCGTCAAGGCGGACGTCCGGGGCCTCGCCCCCGCCACCGACTACTGGTTCCGCTTCTCCGCCGGCGGCACCGACTCCCCCGCCGGCCGCGCCCGTACCGCGCCCGCCGCCGACGCGAACGTCACCGGCCTGCGCCTCGGCGTGGTCTCCTGCTCCAACTGGGAGGCCGGGCACTTCTCGGCGTACCGCCATCTCGCGGCCCGCGGCGACCTGGACGCCTGGCTGCACCTGGGCGACTACATCTACGAATACGGCAACGGCAGGTACGGCACCCGCGGCAAGGTCGTCCGCCCGACCACGCCCGCCCACGAGATCCTCACCCTCGCCGACTACCGCGTCCGGCACGCCCACTACAAGACCGACCCGGACCTCCAGGCGCTGCACGCGGCGGCGCCCGTCGTCGCCATCTGGGACGACCACGAGATAGCCAACGACGCCTGGTCGGGCGGCGCCGAGAACCACACCGAGGGCGCCGAGGGCACCTGGTCGGCCCGACGGGCCGCCGCCAAGCAGGCGTACTTCGAGTGGATGCCGGTCCGGCCCGCCATCGCCGGCACCACCTACCGCCGGCTGCGGTTCGGCAGGCTCGCCGACCTGTCGCTGCTCGACCTGCGCTCCTACCGCTCCCAGCAGGTCGCCCTCGGCAACGGCGGCGTCGACGACCCGGACCGCACGCTCACCGGCCGGGCCCAGCTCGACTGGCTCAAGGCCGGTCTCGCGGCGTCCGACACCACCTGGCGGCTGGTCGGCAACTCGGTGATGATCTCGCCGTTCGCCGTCGGCTCGCTCCCCGCCGAGCTGCTCGGGCCGCTGACCGAGCTGCTGGGGCTGCCCAAGGGGGGCCTGGCCCTCAACACCGACCAGTGGGACGGCTACACCGACGACCGACGTGAGCTGCTGGACCACCTGCGGGCGCACTCCGTCCGCAACACGGTGTTCCTGACCGGCGACATCCACATGGCGTGGGCCAACGACGTGCCGTACAAGGCCGCCACCTATCCGCTGTCCCGCTCGGCCGCCACGGAGTTCGTGGTCACCTCGGTGACCTCCGACAACCTCGACGACCTCGTGAAGGTCCCCGAGGGCACCGTCTCCGCGATCGCCTCGCCGGCCATCCGCGCCGCCAACCGGCACGTCCACTGGGTCGACACCGACCGCCACGGCTACGGCGTGCTGGACATCACCGCCGAGCGCGCGCAGATGGACTACTACGTGCTGGCCGACAAGACGGACCCGGACAGCTCCGCGTCCTGGGCCCGCTCCTACCGCACCCGTAGCGGCACGCAGAAGGTCGAGCGCACCTACGACCCGGTCTGATCCGGGGAGCCCTCAGGACTCGTCCAGGGAGTCGAGGAAGCCGAGCGCCACCCGCCAGGTGGCCTCGGCAGCCTCCGCGTCGTAGTCCGGCAGGCCGGGGTCGGTGTACAGATGACCGGCCCCGGCGTATCTGTGCACCTCGACGTCGGCACCGGCCCGGCCCATCTGGAGGTACCAGGCGCTGAGCCAGTCGTCGGTCTCGAACGGGTCCGGCTCGGCCACGTGCAGCTGGACCGGCAGATCGTCCGCCGAGGCGTTGTGCGCGATGTCCGAAGTGCCGTGCAGGAGCAGCAGGCCGCGCGCCCGGTGGTCGCCGAGGGCGAGGGTCTGGGCGATCGAGGCGCCGAGCGAGAATCCGGCGTACACCAGCCCGCGCTCCGAGTAGGGGGCGGCGGCGAGCACGGCCCGCTTCAGCAGCTCCTCCCGGCCGATCTCCTCCTGGTGTGCCATGCCCTCCTCCACCGTGTCGAACGTCCGGCCCTCGAAGAGGTCGGGCGTCCACACCTGGTGACCGGCGTCACGCAGCCGGTCCGCCGCCTGCCGCACCGCGGGGCGCAGACCGAAGGTCGAGTGAAAGAGCAGGATGTTCATGAGGCCATGGTGCCAGCCGGGTACGACAACACGATCCCGCGTTCAACCCGCTATGTCCTCAATGTCACATGTTCAGTTCCGCCCGGCGGCGGTTACGTTCGAGGGATGGAGAACATACTCCGCCCGTCGATCGTGGTCGGCGGCTCGGTCGTCCTGCCACTGCTCATCGGCTGGGCCACCGACCTGCTGCTGCGCAAGGCCGACGCCCGGCACCCGGAGACGCCCCTGTGGGGGCTGCTGCGGCGGGCCCGCGTCCCGTACCAGGTCGTCCTCTTCGCCGCACTGCTGAGAGGGACGTACGTCGAGGCCCGGCTGTTCCCGTCCCACCGGGTCGGCATCGGCCACAGCCTGACCCTGGTGCTGATCGCCTCGGCGGCCTGGCTGGTCATCCGGATCGCCTCGGCGGTCGTCGAGGCGTCGTACTCCCGTTACGCCCAGGCGCACGCCCAGCGCGACCCGGCCCGGGTGCGGCGGGTGCGCACCCAGGTGACGCTGATCATGCGCGCGGTCTCCGCGGTGGTCGGCGTGGTGGCCGTGGCGTCGGGGCTGCTGACGTTCCCGGAGATGCGGGCGGCGGGTGCCTCGCTGCTGGCCTCGGCCGGTGTCCTCGGCATCGTGGCCGGCATCGCCGCGCAGTCGGCCCTCGGCAACATGTTCGCCGGGTTCCAGATCGCGTTCGGCGACATGGTGCGCATGGGCGACACCGTGGTGGTGGACGGCGAGTGGGGCACGGTCGAGGAGATCACGCTGACGTTCCTGACCGTACGCACCTGGGACGAGCGCCGGATCACCATGCCGGTGTCGTACTTCACGTCGCAGCCGTTCGAGAACTGGTCGCGCGGCGGCCCGCAGATGACCGGCACCGTCTTCTGGCACCTCGACCACTCGGCGCCGCTGGACGCGATGCGCGAGCGGCTCCGCGACATCCTGCGCGAGTGCCCCGCCTGGGACGGCCGCGACTACAACATCTCGGTCACCGACACCACGCCGACCACCATGCAGGTGCGTGCCCTGGTGACGGCGAAGGACGCGGACGACATCTGGACGGTCCGGGTCACGGTGCGCGAGCAGATGCTGCGCTGGCTGACGGCCGAGCACCCCTACGCCCTCCCGCGGGTCAACACGGCGGACGCGGCCCTGCCGCCGAGCCGCGACGGCTTCCCCCGGCAGCACTCGCGCGACGGTGCGGCGCGCCGCATCCCGCCGCATCCGGCCAAGGGTCTGTGACCGGCCGGGGCGGCCGGGCCCCGCGGTGGGCCGGGGCAGCACGCGGCGGCGGTCACCGGAGCGGCGGCGGCCGGGCCCCGGGCGCCTTCCCCGCGAGGCCCCGGGAGGGCGGCGACCCGCTCGGGCCGCCGCCGGGCGGCCGGCCACGACCCACGTCGGTCGGGTCGGCCGCCTCCGCCGGGTCCGCCGAGGGGCTCCGCCACGTCCCCGCGCCCGCCAGGGGCGCCGGGTCCGCCGGGGGTGCCGGGTCCGCCGGGGGCGCCTGGCTCAGCGCAGGCTGCGTACGTCCAGATGCCGCAGGACCCGGTCCACGATCTCCGGGTCGGCGCCGGGCTCGCTGCGCGCCGCCAGCACCTCGTGCCGGGCGGCGCTCAGCATGTCCTGCTGAATGCGCCGGATGCGCCCGGCCCGCCGGGCCCGCTGCTCGTAGGCCTCCCGCCGCTCCTCGTCAGCCATGTCCGGGCTGATCCGCACGCCGATGTCGAAGGCCCGGCGCAGCATCTGCTCGGACACCTCCTCCGGCAGCTCCTCGACCGCCTCGATCTCCCGCAGCCGCCGCTTGGCCGCCTTCGCCGCGCGCAGGGCCAGCTCCTTCTCGTACTTCTTCTCCCGCTCGGTGTCGGCCCGCACCCCGAGCCGGTTGACCAGCCACGGCAGGGTCGTCCCCTGCACCAGCAGGGTGGCCAGGATCACGCCGAACGCGATGAAGATGATCTCGTCCCGGTGCGGGAACGGAGCCCCGGCGTCCGTCTCCAGCGGGATGGCGAGCGCCAGCGCGACCGAGGCGACGCCCCGCATCCCCGACCACCACATGATGACGGTCTCCCGCCAGCTCGTCGGGATGTCCTCGTCCTGGTCGCGCCGGGCGTGCAGCCGCTTGGTCAGCCAGGTCGCCGGGAGCAGCCACAGCAGCCGGACCAGGACGACCACCCCGACGACCGCCGCCGACCAGCCGAGCAGCTCGGCCCAGCGTCCGGAGGCGGTGCGGACGGCGTTGTGCAGTTCGAGCCCGATCAGCCCGAACGCGACGCCGGTGACGAGCGTGTCGACGACGTCCCACACGGTGTGCCCGGCCAGCCGGGTCATGACGTCGTCGGCGTCGGTGGCGTACTCGGCCAGGAACATCGCGGTGACCAGCACGGCGAGCACCCCGGAGCCCTGCAGTTCCTCGGCGAGCACGTAGGCGGCGTACGGCACCAGCAGCGTCAGCCCGATCTGGAGCGTGGCGTCGCCCAGCAGGCCGAGCAGCTTGTTGGTGCCCCAGCCCAGCGCCAGTCCCACCGCGAGCGCGACGACGGCGGACAGCACCAGGTCGAGCCCGGCCCGCCAGGGCGAGAAGGTGCCGCTGACCGCGGCGGCGATGGCGACGTGGTAGAGCACGATGGCCGTCACGTCGTTGAACAGGCCCTCGCCCTCCAGGATGGACACCAGGCGGCGCGGCAGCCCCAGCTGTCCCGCGACGGCGGTCGCCGCGACCGGGTCGGGCGGCGCGATCAGCGCCCCCAGGGCGAAGGCGGCGGCGAGCGGCAGGCCGGGCACCACGGTGTGCGCCACGGCGGCGACACAGAGCATGGTGACGAACACCAGCGCCACGGCCAGCAGCAGGATCGGCCGCACATTGGCCGCGAACTGCCGCCAGGAGGTCCGCCGCACCGCCGCGTACAGCAGCGGCGGCAGGAGCAGCGGGAGGATGAGGTCCGGCGGGATGTCGACGTTCGGCACGAACTCCAGCAGCGCCAGGACGATGCCGAGGACCGTCATCAGCACCGGCGCCGGCAGCCCGAGCCGGTCGCCGACCGGAACGCTGATCACGGCCCCGAGCAACAGCAGGAAGAGCAGGGCCAACTGATCCACGGTCAGTGCTCCGGTGGGGTCTCGGCGTGCACGCGGCCAGGCGTCAAGCCTGCCACGTCACCCGCCCCGCCGGCCTCTTCGGCACCTCGGAGTCACAGCGCGCGCCGCATCGCCCGGTGCGGCATACCCGCGTCGGGGAACTCCGGCCCGTACGCCTCGTAGCCCAGCCGCTCGTAGAAGCCGAGCGCGTGGGTCTGCGCGTGCAGGTCGACCGCGGTGAGCCCGCGCGCGCGTGCCGCGTCCTCGATCGCCCGCACCAGCGCGGCGCCGATGCCGAGACCGCGGGCGGCGGCGGTCACCGCGAGCCGCCCGAGGGAGCCGACGGCCGGGCCGCCGCCGGTCCTGGCCGCGGCGGCGGCGCCGTGCAGCAGCCGCCCGGTGCCGAGCGGCACGCCGTCCGCCCGGACCGCCAGGACGTGCACGGCGTCGGCATCGTGTGCGTCGTACTCGATGTCCTCGGGGACGCCCTGCTCGGCGACGAAGACGTCCTTGCGGACGGCGAAGCACGCCTCGCGGTCGGCGGGGTCCTCGGCGACGCGCACGTCGTAGGCCGGGGTGCTCATCCGTAGGTTTCCTCGCGGACCTGGTCCAGGGCCCGCTGGAGGTCCTCGGGGTAGTGGCTGGCGTACTCCACCCACTCGCCGGTGCCGGGGTGCTCGAAGCCGAGCCGGACGGCGTGCAGCCACTGGCGGGTGATGCCCAGCCGCCTGGCGAGCGTCGGGTCGGCGCCGTAGGTCAGGTCGCCGACGCAGGGGTGGCGGTGGGCGGCCATGTGGACCCGGATCTGGTGGGTGCGGCCGGTCTCCAGCTTCACGTCCAGCAGGGAGGCGGCGCGGAAGGCCTCGATCAGGTCGTAGTGCGTGACGGAGGGCTTGCCGTCGGCGGTGACCGCCCACTTGTAGTCGTGGGTGGGATGCCGGCCGATGGGCGCGTCGATGGTGCCGCTGGTCGGGTCGGGGTGTCCCTGCACCAGCGTGTGGTAGCGCTTGTCGACCGTGCGCTCCTTGAACTGGCGCTTGAGCGAGGTGTACGCCCGCTCCGACTTGGCGACCGCCATCAGACCGGACGTGCCCACGTCCAGCCGGTGCACGATGCCCTGCCGCTCGGCGGCACCGGACGTCGAGATCCGGTACCCGGCGGCGGCCAGTCCGCCGATGACGGTCGGGCCGGTCCAGCCCGGCGACGGGTGGGCGGCGACGCCGACCGGCTTGTCGATCACGACCACGTCCTCGTCGTCGTGCACGATCTCCATGCCCTCGACGGGCTCGGCGACGACCTGCACCGGCGCGGGCGCCTGCGGCATCTCGACCTCGAGCCAGGCGCCGCCGCTCACCCGCTCGGACTTGCCGACCACGGCGCCGTCGACCTGCACCTTGCCCGCCGCGGCAAGCTCCGCGGCCTTGGTACGGGAGAAGCCGAACATGCGGGAGATGGCGGCGTCGACGCGCTCGCCCTCCAGGCCGTCGGGCACGGGCAGGGTACGGATCTCGGGAAGGGTGCTCACCCCGTCGAGTATGCCGGACGGGTCCGACAGCACCTCACCTGCGGTGGCTCAGTCCTTGTGGACGGTGCCGTCCGGGTCGAGGCCCCTGAAGGACAGCAGCACGATCAGGATGCCGCCGCAGACGATCGCCGAGTCGGCCAGGTTGAAGACGGCGAAGTGCTTGGGCGCGATGAAGTCGACGACCGCGCCCTGGAAGACGCCCGGCGAGCGGAAGATCCGGTCGGTGAGGTTGCCGAGCGCGCCGCCGAGCAGCAGACCCAGCGCGATCGCCCAGGGCAGGCTGTAGAGCTTGCGGGCGAGCCGGGCGATCACGACGATCACCACGGCCGCGATCGCCGTGAAGATCACGGTGAACGCCTCGCCGAAGCCGAAGGCCGCGCCCGCGTTGCGGATGGCCTCGAATCTCAGCCAGTCCCCGATGACCTCGATGGGCTCGTGGTGCTCCAGCTTGGCCACCACGATCATCTTGCTGATCAGGTCCAGGGCGTACGCGAAACCGGCCACCGCGAACAGCACGGCGATCCGCCGCTTGCCGCGGGGCCGCCCGGCCGCGCCACCGGCGGCCGCGCCCTCGCCCGCCGCGGGAACGCCGTCACCGGCGGCCGCGGGGGTGCCGTCACCGGCGGTCGCGGGGGTGCCGTCACCGGCGGCCGGGGGCCGTGCCTGCTCGGCGTCGGGCCGCTGCTGCCCGTCCCCCGCCGCGTCCGGGGTGTCCGGCGTACCGATGATGCGCTCCGCCTCTGCCACGTGAGTCCCTCGACCTAGGTACCTGACTGAGGACGAGGGTACGGCACACCCTGCGCCCCGCACGCGCTCAGGAGGCATACGGGGACGGGGACGGTCAGTACCGGCGCTCCTGCTTCTGCTTGCACTCCACGCACAGGGTGGCCCGGGGGAAGGCCTGCATGCGGGCCTTGCCGATGGGGTTGCCGCAGTTCTCGCACAGTCCGTACGTGCCCGCGTCCAGTCGTTCCAGGGCGCGCTCGGTCTGAGTGAGCATCTCGCGTGCGTTGGCGGCGAGCGCCAGTTCGTGCTCGCGCGTGATGTTCTTGCTGCCGGTGTCCGCCTCGTCGTGGCCCGCGCCGTCCCCGGAGTCGCGCATCAGGCCGGCGAGGGAGCGCTCGGAGGAGTCGATCTCGGCGCGCAGCCGGGCCTCCTCGGACTGCAGCTCACCGCGCGCCTCGTCGACCTCTTCCGGCGTCCAGGGATCCTCACCGGGGCGCACCGCCAGGTCGCCGGGCTCCGCCGCGCCTCGCGCCTTGGGTACGGCGGTCTTGGCCGCCGTGGCCGTGCCAGGAGTCTTCTTCGCAACCACCGTCGTGGCTCCCGTCTGCTCCGCGGCCTGCGCCGCGCCCACCTTCTTGGCCGTGCTCTTGCGGGCCGTCGCCTTCTTGGCGACGGTCTTCCCGGCGGCGGCCTTCTCGGCTGCCGTCTTCTTCGCCGCCGTCTTCTTCGCCGCCGTCTTCTTGGCGGCCGCCCTCTTGGCGGGGGCCTTCTCGGCGGGGGGCTTCTCGGCCGGGGGCTTCCCGGCAGGGGCCTTGTCCCCCGCCACCGTCCCGCCCGCCGTCTTCTTCGCCGTCGCCTTCCTGGCTGTCGCCTTCCTCGCTGTCGTCCTCTTCGCCGACGCCTCCTTCGCCGATGCCTTCCGGACCGTCGGCTCCTCGGCGGGCGCCGCCGAGGACTCCGTCGCCTTCGACCCGCCCGCCCCCTTCCCTCCGCCGGACCCATGGGCCGCACCGCCGGAGGCACTGGCACCTGTGGCCCCGCCGGACGCCGACTGCTGTACGGCCGTCTTCTTCGCCACCATGCCGCGGCCCCTTCACATATTGTGATCTTGCTCGCGAATCGTGCTGGGACGATAAATCGACTCGAGTCCCGCGGCAACGGGGCACACCGCCCGATTCGCCCGCCTCGCGGATGCCGCTCGGCGAACCTGCATCCGTTGTGCCCAGCTCCCCGCCGGGTATTCCGCCCAACCGCCCCGCCCGGACTCCGCCTCTGCGTACCGCGCCATTCGGGGCACGCCATGCCGTACGGCACTCCGGCCCCGCCGGGAGGGAAAACCGGTCGGCCACTGTCCGTCCGGCGCCGTACACTGGGCGGAGCGAAAAGCGTGGATGGGGACGAGTAGCGGCGTACGCAGCCCAGAGCGACCCGGGGACGGTGGGAGCCCGGGGGCGAGCGCGACGTGAAGATCACCCCGGAGCCGCCGGAAGAAAGCCGCGGAGCGGATTCCGCGTCGAGTAGAACCGGCATCGCGAGCCCAATGAGGGGGCTCACCGGCGCACCCCAGGCACCGGGAGCCAAGGAGGGTGGTACCGCGGGAGCACGTTGCTCTCGTCCCTCCGACGGAAGGCAGCACGTCCGCCGGAGGAAGCCCGTTGAATACCCCGCCGCAGTACCGCCAGGTACCCGCCCAGGTCGACCTGCCCGCGCTCGAGCACGCCGTGCTCGACTTCTGGCGCGAGCAGAAGATCTTCGCCAAGAGCCTGGAGCAGTCCGCAGGCCGCCCCGAATGGGTGTTCTACGAGGGTCCGCCCACGGCCAACGGCATGCCCGGTGCCCACCACATCGAGGCCCGGGTCTTCAAGGACGTCTTCCCCCGCTTCCGCACCATGCGCGGCTACCACGTGGCCCGCAAGGCCGGCTGGGACTGCCACGGCCTGCCCGTGGAGCTGGCGGTGGAGAAGGAGCTGGGCTTCTCCGGCAAGAAGGACATCGAGGCGTACGGCATCGCCGAGTTCAACGCCAAGTGCCGCGAGTCCGTGCTCCGCCACACCGACGCCTTCGCCGAGCTGACCACCCGCATGGGCTACTGGGTCGACCTCGACGAGGCGTACGTGACCATGGAGCCCGAGTACATCGAGTCGGTCTGGTGGTCACTGAAGGAGATCTTCAACAAGGGCCTGCTGGTCCAGGACCACCGCGTCGCCCCGTGGTGCCCCCGCTGCGGCACCGGCCTGTCCGACCACGAGCTGGCCCAGGGCTACGAGACGGTCGTCGACCCCTCCGTCTACGTCCGCTTCCCGCTGACCTCCGGCCCGCTGGCCGGTGAGGCCGCGCTCCTGGTGTGGACGACCACGCCCTGGACGCTGGTGTCGAACACCGCCGTCGCGGCCCACCCCGAGGTCACCTACGTCGTCGCCACCGACGGCGCGGAGAAGCTCGTCGTCGCCGAGCCGCTGCTCGCCAAGGCCCTGGGCGAGGGCTGGGAGGCCACCGGCCAGACCTTCACCGGCGCGGAGATGGAGCGCTGGACCTACCGGCGCCCCTTCGAGCTGATCGAGTTCCCGGAGCCGGCGCACTTCGTGGTGAACGCCGAGTACGTCACCACCGAGGACGGCACGGGTCTGGTCCACCAGTCCCCCGCCTTCGGTGAGGACGACCTCAAGGTCTGCCGCTCCTACGGCCTGCCGGTCGTCAACCCGGTCCGCCCGGACGGCACCTTCGAGGAGGACGTCCCGCTGGTCGGCGGCATCTTCTTCAAGAAGGCCGACGAGAAGCTCACGGCCGACCTCGACGAGCGCGGGCTGCTCTTCCGGCACATCGCGTACGAGCACAGCTACCCGCACTGCTGGCGCTGCCACACCGCGCTGCTCTACTACGCACAGCCGTCCTGGTACATCCGCACCACAGCGATCAAGGACGAGCTGCTCGCGGAGAACGAGCGGACCAACTGGTTCCCCGACACCGTCAAGCACGGCCGGTACGGCGACTGGCTGAACAACAACATCGACTGGGCGCTGTCCCGCAACCGCTACTGGGGCACCCCGCTGCCCATCTGGCGCTGCGAGGAGGGCCACCTCACCTGCGTCGGCTCGCGCGCCGAGCTGACCGGGCTGACCGGCACCGACCAGTCCGGCCTGGACCCGCACCGCCCGTACATCGACGACGTGACCTTCGCGTGCCCCGAGTGCGCGAACACGGCCACACGCGTGCCGGAGGTCATCGACGCCTGGTACGACTCGGGCTCCATGCCGTTCGCGCAGTGGGGCTACCCGTACAAGAACAAGGAACTGTTCGAGTCCCGCTACCCGGCGCAGTTCATCAGCGAGGCCATCGACCAGACCCGCGGCTGGTTCTACACGCTGATGGCGGTCGGCACGCTGGTCTTCGGCAAGTCGTCCTACGAGAACGTGGTCTGCCTGGGCCACATCCTCGCCGAGGACGGCCGCAAGATGTCCAAGCACCTGGGCAACATCCTCCAGCCGATCCCGCTCATGGACCAGCACGGCGCCGACGCGGTCCGCTGGTTCATGGCGGCCGGCGGCTCCCCCTGGGCGGCCCGCCGCGTCGGCCACGGCACCATCCAGGAGGTCGTCCGCAAGACGCTCCTGACGTACTGGAACACCGTCGCCTTCCAGGCCCTGTACGCCCGCACCGCGGGCTGGGCCCCGAGCGAGGCCGACCCGGGCCCGGCCGACCGCCCCGTGCTGGACCGCTGGCTGCTGTCCGAGCTGCACGCGCTGACCGACCAGGTCACCCAGGCCCTGGACGGCTACGACACCCAGCGCGCCGGCAAGCTGCTGTCCGTGTTCGTCGACGACCTGTCGAACTGGTACGTCCGCCGCTCCCGCCGCCGCTTCTGGCAGGGCGACAAGGCGGCGCTGCGCACGCTGCACGAGGTCGTCGAGACGGTCACCAGGCTGATGGCCCCGCTGACCCCGTTCATCACCGAGCGGGTCTGGCAGGACCTGGTCGTGCCGGTCACCCCCGGCGCGCCGGAGTCGGTCCACCTGTCCTCGTGGCCGGAGGCGGACCTGTCCGCCATCGACCCGGAGCTGTCGCAGCAGATGGTCCTGGTCCGCCGGCTCGTGGAGCTGGGCCGTGCCACGCGCGCGGAGTCGGGCGTCAAGACCCGCCAGCCGCTGAAGCGCGCGCTCATCGCGGCGACGGGCTTCGCCGCCCTCTCCCCCGAGCTGCACACGCAGATCACGGACGAGCTGAACGTCGAGTCGCTCGCGTCGCTGAGCGAGGTCGGCGGCAGCCTGGTCGACACCACGGCCAAGGCCAACTTCCGCGCGCTCGGCAAGCGGTTCGGCAAGCGCGTCCAGGACGTGGCCAAGGCCATCGCGAACGCGGACGCCGCCGCCCTCTCCCTCGCCCTGCGCGAAGGCACGGCATCGGTGGAGGTCGACGGCGAGACGATCACCCTGGCACCGGACGAGGTCATCATCACGGAGACCCCGCGCGAGGGCTGGTCGGTCGCCTCCGACTCGGGCGCCACGGTCGCCCTGGACCTGGAGATCACGGAGGAGCTGCGCCGCGCGGGCCTCGCCCGTGACGCGATCCGCCTGATCCAGGAGGCCCGCAAGAACAGCGGCCTCGACGTCGCCGACCGCATCGCCCTGCGCTGGACGGCGACGGACCCAGCGGTGATCGCCGCCCTGACCGACCACTCGGCGCTGATCGCCGACGAGGTCCTCGCCACGGACTTCGCCCGGGGCGAGGCGGACGACACGTACGGGGCCCCGTTCACGGACGAGCCCCTGACCCTGACGTTCCGCCTGCGCAAGGCGTAACCCGACCCACCAGGGCCCGGCTTCCGCATGGGAAGCCGGGCCCTGGCGTACGTACGGCCCACCGAGCCCACACCTTCTGGGGGGAGCATCCCCTCCCCCGACCCGCACAGCAAAAGGGCGGGCCCCGGGTCAGAAACCCGGGGCCCGCCCTGAACGCTGCCGACTACAGCGCCGTACTACCGGTCGTCACAGACCGGCACCCGCCGTCAGTTGTCGTCCTCGTCGATCAGGAACCCGCGCATCGGCGAAGGCGCCTGTCCCATCGGCGACGGCCCCTGCGGGCGCACCGGCGCCATCGGCTGGGTCATCGCCGGCGACATCTGCTGCTGACCGCCGTAGGACGGCCCGGACGACGACTGGTTCGGCCCGCTGCCCATCGACTGGTTGCCGCCGTACGACGGGGAGCTCGCGCCGGCCGGAGCCATCGAGGGCGCCGGGGACGGCGGGAGGGACGCCGTCGCGGGCGTGCGCGGCGGGGCCAGCGAGTCGTCGGCCTGGGTCTCCAGCTGACGCAGCTGCGACTCCAGGTACGACTTCAGCCGCGTACGGTACTCGCGCTCGAAGCCGCGCAGGTCCTCGACCTTGCGCTCCAGCGTGGCGCGGGCGGACTCCAGGGAGCCCATCGCGACGCGGTGCTTCTCCTGCGCGTCCCGCTCCAGGGCGTCGGCCTTGGCACGGGCGTCGCGCTCGAGACCCTCGGCACGCGAACGCGCCTCACCGACGATCTTGTTGGCCTCGGACCGGGCCTCGGCGATCGCCTGGTCGGCGGTCTGCTGGGCCAGCGACAGAACGCGCGCGGCGCTGTCGCCACCGGGACCGCCCTGGCCGGGCAGGCCGGGGCCGCCCGGGCCACCGTGACCCTGCGGGCCGCCCATGGGGCCGCCCATCGGACCGTGGCCCATCTGGCCCTGCATCGGACCCGGGCCCTGGCCCATCGGCCCCGGACCCTGACCCATCGGGCCGGGACCCTGGGGGCCACCCTGACCGCCGGGACCGGCGGGCAGCTGCGGGGCACCGCTCGGCAGCTGGGGCGGGCCGCCCATGGGGCCGCCCATCTGCTGCTGCTGCGGCGGGCCCGATATGCCGGCGGGCACCGGAGCGCCGGGACCTCGCATGCCCTGCTGAGGCATGCCGC
This sequence comes from Streptomyces hamibioticus, assembly GCF_047946815.1. Classification (NCBI taxonomy): domain Bacteria; kingdom Bacillati; phylum Actinomycetota; class Actinomycetes; order Kitasatosporales; family Streptomycetaceae; genus Streptomyces; species Streptomyces hamibioticus. The sequence continues at coordinate 5,635,926 of NZ_JBKKQY010000001.1, read as the reverse complement.
CCTGCTGACCGTCCTGCTGCTGCTCCGGGGGGCCCTTGCGCATGTTCTGCTGGTTCTGCGCGGCCGCACGCGTGGCCGCGGCCAGCTTGGCACGCAGGTCCTCGTTCTCACGGAGCAGGCGGGTCAGTTCGGCTTCGACCTCGTCGAGGAAGGCATCGACCTCGTCCTCGTCATAGCCTTCTCGGAGGCGGACGGTCGTGAACTGCTTGTTCCGCACGTCCTCGGGGGTCAACGGCATCTCTTCACCTCAACGTTGTCGTCGGCATTCGGCAAGCCCGTAGTTCTCTCATCGCTCACAGCCGGCTCACGATCGAGATCAGGATGTAGACGATGATCAGTAGTACGAAGAAGGACAGGTCGAGCGCCACGCCCCCGAGACGCAGCGGCGGAATGAACCGCCGCAGAAGCTTCAGCGGTGGATCGGTGACAGTGTAGGTGGCCTCCAGAACGACCACCATCGCCTTGCCGGGTTGCCACGAGCGGGCGAACTGGAAGACGTAGTCCATGACCAACCGGAAGATGAGCACGATGAGGAAGCACATCAGCGCGATGTACACGACATCCAGAAACACGCTCATGACCTGTGCTTCCCTCTCCCCTGATCCATCGCTTTCATCGCTTGGATCCGTTCCCCGATCCGTGCTCTCACCGGTGGTGCGTCTCAGCTCTGGTTGAAGAACCCGCCCTCTGCGATGCGGGCCTTGTCCTCCGCCGTGACATCGACGTTAGCAGGCGACAACAGGAACACCTTCTGCGTCACCCGCTCGATACTGCCGTGAAGACCAAACACCAAACCGGCCGCAAAGTCGACAAGTCGCTTCGCATCTGTGTCATCCATCTCAGTGAGATTCATGATCACAGGTGTGCCCTCACGGAAGTGTTCCCCGATGGTACGGGCCTCGTTGTAGGTCCGGGGGTGAAGCGTGGTGATCCGGTAGGGCTCTCGTTCGGACACGACCTTGGGCATGATGACCGGTGCGCTCTTTTCCAGGCTTGCGCGTTCTTGTGTGATGGATGCCACGGGCGCGATGCGCGCCGGACGCCCGGATTCCGCGGCCAGCGAAGCGGAACGGGAGACCGGCTCGCGCGGCGCGGGCGGCTGTACGACTCGTACCTCTTCGTCCCTTTGGGACTGGTGTGAACCGTGCGAACCATGGGACTGGTGCGACGGCTCGTGCCTCCGGTGGTCCCGCTCGGGCTCCGGGTCCAGTTCCGGTTCGAAGTCGTCGTCGGGGTCGAACCCCCGGCCGTCGTACCCATCGTCCTCCACGAGGCCGAGGTAGACCGCCATCTTGCGCATCGCGCCGGCCATGCTCTGAGTCCTCCGCTCTGTGGTGGATCGGCTGACGACTGCCAAGTGCCTGCGATCCACGAGGTCGTTCGTCCGCCTTTCGACGGTAATGACCATATTTTCTGCTGTGGTCCGACTTCTTGGCGACGTTACCCGAGCCTGGGGCGGACTCCGAGTACCGCAGTGCCGACGCGCACATGTGTCGCTCCGGCGGCAACGGCCTCTTCGAGATCCGCACTCATCCCTGCGGAGACCATGTTCGCAGCCGGATGAGCGCGGCGCAGGTCAGTCGACAAATCCATGAGGCGCTCGAACGCCGCACGTTGGCGCCCGGCGTACTCCCCGGTCAGCGGGGCGACGGTCATCAGCCCGCCCAGCCGGAGCCCCGGCGAACCGGCGACGAGATCGGCCAACTCTTCGATTCCCCGGGGCGCGACGCCGCCCCGCTCCCCGCGCCCGCTCTCCCCCGCGTCGAGGGCGACCTGGATCAGGCACCCGACCTCGCGGCCGGCCCGCACGGCCTCCTTCGACAGAGCCGTGACGAGCTTGGGACGATCCACGGACTGCACGAAATCGGCATAGCCGACCACACTGCGCACCTTGTTGGTCTGCAACTGACCGACGAAGTGCCAGCTGAGCGGCAGATCCGCACAGTCGGCGGCCTTGGGCGCCGCGTCCTGGTCCCGGTTCTCGGCGACGTGCCGCACACCGAGTTCGGCGAGGACCCGCACATCGCTCGCCGGGTAGGTCTTGGTGACCACGATCAGGGTCACGTCCTCGCGGGGGCGCCCGGCCGCCGTACACGCGGCGGCGATGCGCTCCTCCACCTTCGCCAGGTTTCCGGCGAGTTCGTCCTTACGGTCCGTCATGCCTCATCAGTCCAGCCAGACATAGCCCGCGAGCCGCCCGGTGGTGCGGTCGCGACGGTACGAGAAGTGGTCCTGCGACTCCCGGGTGCACACCGGCGACTGCGCCCGGTCGCGCACCCCGAGGCGCACCAGTTGAGCGTGCACTCCGGCGGTCACATCGACCGCCGGAGTGCCCCAGCTCGTTTCGGTGTGCGCCGCCGGCTCGACGGCGGCCACCTCGGCGCGCATCCGCTCGGGCACCTCGTAGCACCGGCCGCACACGGCGGGTCCGGTGCGGGCGACGATCCGGCCGGGCTCGGCGCCGAGTTCCGTCATGGCGCGTACGGCGGCGGGGACCACGCCGGTGACCATGCCGGGCCGGCCCGCGTGGGCCGCGGCGGCGATGCCGGCGACGGGGTCGGCGAGCAGGACGGGCACGCAGTCGGCGGTGAGGACGGCGAGGGCCAGACCGCGCCGGGCGGTGACGACCGCGTCGACCTGCGGTACCGGGCTCTCGCCCCAGGGACCGTCGACCACGGCGACGTCCGCTCCGTGCACCTGGTTCATCCAGACCACGCGGGCCGGGTCGATGCCGAGCGACTTCGCGGCCAGTTCGCGGTTGGACGTGACGGCGGCGGGGTCGTCGCCGACCGCGCCGCCGAGATTGAGCTCTTCGTACGGAACGGCGCTCACCCCGCCCCACCTGTCGGTGAAGGCGAAGTGCGCGCCGTCCACGGTGTCGCGCTGTCCTATCACTTCAGGAAGTCCGGCACATCCAGTTCCTCGGCCGCACTGTCCGAGTAGCTCCGCGACGGCGGGACCGGGGGCGGCGGGGCGACCGGCGGCAGGTCGGCGGCCGGCTCCGGCGCGGCCGGCTCGGGCTCCTCCTTCGGCTTGACGCTGCCGAGCGAGCCGAAGGAGGGGCGGCTCTCGGTCTGCCGTGCCGGGGCGGGCTCCTCGCGCTTGGCCGAGGAGGAGCCGAGGACGTTGTCCCGCTTGGCGGGCGGCTGGCCCCCGTCGAAGCCGGCCGCGATCACGGTGACCCGGACCTCGTCGCCGAGGGCGTCGTCGATGACCGCGCCGAAGATGATGTTGGCTTCGGGGTGGGCGGCCTCGCTGACCAGCTGGGCGGCCTCGTTGATCTCGAACAGACCGAGGTCGGAGCCGCCGGAGATGGAGAGCAGCACGCCCCGGGCGCCGTCGATGGACGCCTCCAGCAGCGGCGAGGAGATCGCCATCTCGGCCGCGGCGACCGCGCGGTCGTCGCCGCGGGCGGAGCCGATGCCCATGAGGGCCGAACCGGCCTCGGACATGACCGACTTGACGTCGGCGAAGTCCAGGTTGATCAGGCCCGGCGTGGTGATGAGGTCGGTGATGCCCTGCACACCGGACAGCAGGACCTGGTCGGCGGACTTGAACGCGTCGAGCACGCTGACCTGGCGGTCCGAGATGGACAGGAGCCGGTCGTTGGGGATGACGATGAGGGTGTCGACCTCTTCGCGCAGCTCGGCGATGCCGTCCTCGGCCTGGTTGGCGCGGCGCCGTCCCTCGAAGGTGAACGGGCGCGTGACCACGCCGATGGTGAGGGCACCGAGCGAGCGTGCGATGTTGGCCACGACGGGCGCGCCGCCGGTGCCGGTGCCGCCGCCTTCACCGGCTGTCACGAAGACCATGTCGGCCCCCTTGAGGACCTCCTCGATCTCCTCGCGGTGGTCCTCGGCGGCCTTGCGGCCGACGGCCGGGTTGGCTCCGGCGCCGAGTCCGCGGGTGAGTTCGCGGCCGACGTCCAGCTTGACGTCGGCGTCGCTCATCAACAGCGCCTGTGCGTCCGTGTTGATGGCGATGAACTCGACACCCTTGAGACCGACCTCGATCATCCGGTTGATGGCATTGACACCACCGCCGCCGACACCGATGACTTTGATGACTGCGAGGTAGTTCTGCGGTGCTGCCACGTCGAAGGCCTCTCGCCTCGAGTTACGTGTCGTCGATTCATCGAGGCACTGGTGCCCCGCGACCGACGACTGATGCCGAATGGGACGGTCCGTAGCGCCGACCCGAACCCTAACGCTGAAGTTTAGGGTTACCAGTGTGTCTGTTCCCTGAAGTCTTCTGAACAGGACACTAAGTCGACACGTGGCGCGCGTTCAACGAACACGCCGAACCTCCCGTTTTTCTTTTCACCCTATGTGATCAGCCGTAGCGCTGCCCAACCAGGGTGCTGGCCTGCGCGGATGTGCGTCAACTCCCCGATGACGCGGGCGCGCTGGGGACACTTACGTCGAAGTGCCGCGCATCGGGCGCGGCTTTCCTCAGCGCGGTGAGCGCGCGGGCCTTGTCGCGGCCCTTCTCGCTACTGCCCCAGGCCACGGTGCGGCCCCCGCTCAGCTCCAGCGTGACGTCGTCGTACGAACGGACCTTGACGGTCCGTGTCTCGCGCGCGACCGCGGCCGGAATCCGGGCGGCGACCCGTACCGCCTCGCGGACCAGGCGGTCCTCGCCGAAGCGACGCAGGCTCGCGGCGGCGGAACCCTTGCGGGACAGCGTCAATTTCAGCGCGGGGACGCCTTTGGGGGCGCGGGAAACCGTGGCATATCGGACACCCTCATCGTCCACTTCGACGTACTTTTCGCCCTTTTGCACAATGAGGACCGGAGTGCGCTCGGTCACTTTCAGGTCGATTCCGTGGGGCCAGGAGCGGACGACGTCAACGGCGTCAATTCGGGGCAATTTCCGGGACAGTCGGGCCGCGATCGCCTCGGTGTCGACGGAAATCAGCGGCTCCCCGACCGGGACGTCGGCGGCCTCGCGCACCTGTGCGGGCGTCAGGACGCGGGTACCCGAGACCGAGACACGTTCCACGCGCAGCCAGTTCGAGCCGTAGAGCACCCAGATCGACCCGGAGGCGAGGAGCACCACGGCGAGAGCCAGGACGACGATCGTACGAAGACGGGGGAGCCGGAAGCGGCGCGCGGGAGGCGGGCCGGACGACGAGTCCTGCTGGCGTTCACCGCGCTCCGCGGTCGTCGGTCCGGCCACATTCCTGCCTTCCGTCACAGGGCCCTAGCGGTGTGCACGGTGGGCGTTGATCGCCTCGTACACCATGCCGACGAGCAGGTCGTCGGCGTCCCGGCGGCCGAACTCGGCGGCGGCGCGGGACATCTCGTACAGCCGGTGCGGATCGGCGAGCACGGGCAGGACGTTCTGCTGCACCCACTCGGGCGTCAGTTCCGCGTCGTCGACCAGCAGTCCGCCGCCGGCCTTGACCACCGGCTGGGCGTTCAGCCGCTGTTCGCCGTTGCCGATGGGCAGCGGGACGTAGGCGGCCGGGAGGCCGACGGCGGAGAGTTCGGCGACGGTCATCGCGCCCGCGCGGCAGAGCATCATGTCGGCCGCGGCGTACGCGAGGTCCATCCGGTCCAGGTAACTTACCGGGATGTACGGGGGCATTCCCGGCATCTGCTGCACCTGCGGCAGTTCGTTCTTCGGGCCGACCGCGTGCAGGATCTGGATACCGGCCTGCTGCAGCCAGGGCGCGACCTGCTGGACGACCTCGTTGAGGCGGCGGGCGCCCTGCGAGCCGCCGGAGACCAGCAGCGTCGGCAGGTTGGGGTCGAGCCCGAACATCGCGCGGGCCTCGGGGCGGGCGGCGGCCCGGTCGAGGGTGGCGATGGAGTGGCGCAGCGGAATGCCGATGTAGCGCGCGTTCCGCAGCTTGCTGTCCGGGGTGGCGACGGCGACCTGCGAGGCGTAGCGCGAGCCGATCTTGTTGGCCAGGCCCGGGCGGGCGTTGGCCTCATGGATGATGATCGGCACACCGAGCCGCTTGGCGGCGAGGTAGCCGGGCAGCGCCACATAGCCGCCGAAGCCGACCACGGCGTCGGCCTTGGTGCGCTCCAGGATCTGCTCGGCGGCCTTGATCGTGCCGCGCAGCCGGCCCGGGACGGTGATCAGCTCGGGGGTGGGCTTGCGCGGCAGCGGCACGGCCGGGATCAACGCCAGTTCGTAGCCGCGTTCGGGCACCAGGCGGGTCTCCAGGCCGCGCTCCGTGCCCAGGGCCGTGATGCCCACGGTCGGATCCTGCCTGCGCAGGGCGTCCGCGAGGGCGAGCGCGGGCTCGATGTGGCCCGCGGTTCCTCCGCCGGCGAGTACGACATGCACCGAAATTCACCGCTCTCCGGACGAGCGCGCCGCCGAGGCACGCCGTCGCATCGTGTTCCAACTCCGGGGGTTCCGCTTGGACCCGGTGCCCCCGGTCCCCCGCTTTCTACCAACGCGAGGTTGCCGCACCGCGAGCGCCGCCCGCGCAGCAGGCTCGTCGCGCGCGAAGGCGATCAGCAGCCCGATGGCGAACATGGTCGGCAGCAGGGCGGATCCTCCGTAGGAGAACAGCGGGAGCGGGACGCCGGCGATCGGCAGCAGACCGAGCACCGCACCCATGTTGATCACGGCCTGGGCCGTGATCCAGGTGGTCACGCCTCCCGCGGCATACCTCACGAAGGGGTCCTCCGTGCGTCCGGCCACGCGGATACCCGCATAGCCTAGAGCCGCGAACAGGGCGAGCACCGACAGCGTCCCCGCCAGGCCCAGTTCCTCACCGGTGACGGCGAAGATGAAGTCGGTGTGTGCTTCGGGGAGTTGGCCCCATTTTTCCACACTGGCGCCGAGCCCGGAACCGAACAGTCCGCCGGAGGCCAGGGCGTAGATGCCGTGCACGGCCTGCCAGCAGGAGTCGTCGGGTCCGGGGTCGGTGGCGCCGATGCAGGCGAGCCGGGCCATACGGTTGGGGCTGGTCTTGATCAGGATCGCACCGAGCAGCGCCGCGACGGCCAGCACCCCGGCGAACAGCCGGGTCGGGGCGCCGGCCAGCCACAGCAGGCCGAACAGGATCGCCGTCAGGATGATCGCCGTACCCATGTCGCCGCCGAGCATGATCAGCCCGAGCAGCAGGAAGGCGACCGGCACCAGCGGCACCAGCATGTGCTTCCACTGCGTCAGCAGCCGCTTGTCCTGCTTGCGGGCGAGCAGGTCGGCGCCCCACAGCACCAGGGCGAGCTTGCCGAACTCGCTGGGCTGGAGCTGGAAGGGTCCTCCGATCGAGATCCAGTTCTGGTTGCCGTTGACCGCCATCCCTATCCCCGGCACCTGCACCAGGGCCATCAGGAACACGGCACCGGCCAGGATCGGATAGGCCAGCGCCCGGTGCAGCTTCACCGGCATCCGCATGGCGAGCAGCAGCAGCCCGGCGCCGATCAGGGCGGCCAGGAACTGCTTGCGGAAGAAGTACGAGCCCGGCAGCGACAGCTGGAGCGCGGTGATCTGGGAGGCCGAGTAGACCATCACCAGGCCCAGCACGGTGATCAGCGAGCTGCCGCCGAGGATCACGTAGTACGCGGTGAGCGGCCGGTCCCAGGCGCGGCGCACGCGCGTGTGCAGGCGTACGACGGGGTTCTCGCCCGGGGGCGGCGGGGCGGCGGGGCGGCGGGGTGCCCGCTGCACGGGCGGCCGACCGGTGCGGCTAACGGGCATCGGCGCCTCCGCTGTCACTCGCGCGTCCCACGCGTCCCTCCCGAGGTCGCCCGGCGCAGGCGGCCGGGTCTACCGCGCGCCGAGTTCGCGAACGGCCCGGGCGAACGCGTCGCCGCGCGTGTTGTAGTTGGTGAACATGTCCATGGAGGCACAGGCCGGGGCGAGCAGCACCGTGTCGCCGGGCTTCGCGAGCCGCCGCGCCTCCTGGACGGCCTGGAGCATCGCCCCAGTGTCGGTCCGCTCGAGGTCGACGACGGGTACCTCGGGGGCGTGTCGCGCCAGGGCTTCGCGGATCAGCGCGCGGTCGGCGCCGATGAGCACGGCGCCACGCAGCCGCTTCGCGGCGCCCGCGACCAGCTCGTCGAAGGTCGCGCCCTTGGCGAGTCCGCCGGCGATCCAGACGATCGAGTCGTACGCCGCCAAGGACGCCTCGGCCGCGTGAGTGTTGGTGGCCTTGGAGTCGTCGACGTACGCCACCCCGTCCACGTCCGCGACGTGCGCGATGCGGTGGGCGTCGGGGGTGAAGGCCCGCAGCCCGTCCCGTACGGCCGCGGCCGGCACGCCGAAGGCGCGGGCGAGGGCGGCGGCGGCGAGGGCGTTGGCGATGTTGTGCGGGGCGGGCGGGCGGACGTCGGACACCTCGGCCAGCTCCTGGGCGTTCTTGTGCCGGTCCGCGACGAAGGCGCGGTCGACCAGGATGCCCTCCACGACGCCGAGTTGGGAGGGCGCCGGGGTGCCGAGGGTGAAGCCGACGGCCCGGCAGCCCTCCTCGACGTCGGCCTCGCGGACCAGGTCCTCGGTGGCCTTGTCGGCCACGTTGTAGACACAGGCGACGCGATTGCCCTCGTAGACACGGCCCTTGTCGCGGGCGTACGCCTCCATGGAGCCGTGCCAGTCGAGGTGGTCGGGGGCGAGGTTGAGCACCGCCGCGGAGTCGGCGCGCAGGGAGGGCGCCCAGTGGAGCTGGTAGCTGGACAGCTCCACCGCGAGGACGTCGTACTCCTCGTCGCCGGTGACCGCGTCCAGCAGCGAGACGCCGATGTTGCCGACGGCGGCCGTGCGCAGGCCGGCCGCCTTCAGGATCGACGCCAACATCTGGACGGTGGTGGTCTTGCCGTTGGTGCCGGTGACCGCGAGCCAGGGGGCGGCCTTCCTGCCGTCTCGGCCGCGCAGGCGCCAGGCCAGCTCGACATCGCCCCAGACCGGGACGCCGGCCGCCTCGGCCGCCGCGAACAGCGGCTTGTCCGGCTTCCAGCCGGGTGCGGTGACGATCAGCTCGGTGCCGTCGGGCAGGGTGTCGCCGTCGCCCAGGCGCACGGTGACGCCGAGGGTCTCCAGTTCGTCCGCCTGGGCCCGGGCGCGCTCGTCGTCGCCGTCGTTGACGACCGTGACGATCGCGCCGAGCCCGTGCAGCACCTTGGCCGCCGGGACGCCGGAGACGCCGAGCCCGGCGACGGTGACGTGCTTTCCCTGCCAGTTGGTCACTTGTGCGCTGCCCATCCCGCGTAGAAGAGACCCAGTCCGACAATCACACAGATGCCCTGGATGATCCAGAACCGGACCACGACAAGGACTTCGGACCAGCCTTTGAGTTCGAAGTGGTGCTGGAGTGGCGCCATCCGGAAGACCCGCTTTCCGGTGAGGCGGAAGGAGCCGACCTGGATCACCACGGACATGGTGATCAGGACGAACAGACCGCCGAGGATGGCGAGCAGCAGCTCGGTGCGGGAGCAGATCGCCAGACCCGCGAGCACACCGCCGAGCGCGAGCGAACCGGTGTCGCCCATGAAGATCTTGGCCGGTGAGGTGTTCCACCACAGGAAGCCGAGGCAGGCGCCCATGAGCGCGGAGGCGACCACCGCCAGGTCGAGGGGGTCCCTCACCTCGTAGCAGGCGTTGGGGTTGGGCAGGGTCTGCGCGTTGGCGCACGACTCCTGGAACTGCCAGACGCCGATGAAGGTGTAGGCGCCGAAGACCAGGACGGAGGCGCCGGTGGCCAGACCGTCGAGGCCGTCGGTGAGGTTCACGCCGTTCGACATCGCGAGGATCATGAACAGCGCCCAGACCACGAACAGCACCGGCCCGATCGACCAGCCGAAGTCGGTGATGAACGACAGCTTGGTGGAGGCCGGGGTGTTGCCGCGGTTGTCCGCGAACTGCAGTGAGAGCACGGCGAAGGCGATGCCGACGATCAGCTGGCCGGCCATCTTGGCCTTGGCCCGCAGGCCCAGCGAACGCCGTTTGACGATCTTGATGTAGTCGTCGAGGAAGCCGACCAGACCCATGCCGACCATCAGCCCGAGCACCAGCAGACCCGAGAAGGTCGGCGCCGCGTCCGCCTCGGGGTCGAGCGAGCTGGTGATCACCTTGGCCAGGAAGTAGGCGGCGACCGTCGCCAGGATGAAGGCGATGCCGCCCATCGTCGGCGTACCGCGCTTGCTGGCGTGCTCGCGCGGTCCGTCGTCGCGGATGTACTGGCCGTAGCCCTTGCGGGCCAGGAGCTTGATCAGCAGCGGGGTGCTGATCAGGGTGAGGAAGAGGCCAATGACTCCTGCGAACAGGATCTGCTTCATCATCGGGCGGCGACCTCACCCTCGGCGCCGGGCTCGAGCAGCGCCGTCGCGACGCTCTCCAGCCCCACCGAACGGGACGCCTTCACGAGTACGACGTCCCCCGGGCGCAACTCGCTGCGCAGCAGGTCGACCGCCGCCTGTGCGTCGGACACGTGCACCGACTCCTCACCCCACGAACCCTCGTTATATGCGCCCAGTTGCAGCCAGGCGGCCTCCTGGCCCCCCACTGCGACGAGCTTGCTGACGTTGAGCCGGACGGCGAGCCGTCCGACCGCGTCGTGCTCGGCGAGCGCCTCGTCCCCGAGCTCGGCCATCTTGCCGAGCACCGCCCACGTCCGGCGCCCCTTGCCGATGGCCGCCAGCGCGCGCAGGGCGGCCTTCATGGACTCGGGGTTCGCGTTGTAGGCGTCGTTGACGACCGTCACGCCGTCCGGGCGCTCGGTGACCTCCATCCGCCAGCGGGAGAGGGAGCCCGCCTCGGAGAGCGCGTGGGCGATCTCGTCTGCGGACATGCCCAACTCGTGGGCGACGGCGGCCGCGGCGAGCGCGTTCGACACGTGGTGCTCACCGTACAGGCGCATGGTCACATCACTTGCACCGGAGGGTGTGTGAAGCCTGAAGGCCGGCTGTCCGGTGTCCGTGAGTCGCACGTTCTCGGCGCGAACGTCCGCTTCGCCGGACTCTCCGAACAGGATCACCTTCGCCCTCGTCCGGGAGGCCATGGCCCGTACGTAGGGGTCGTCCGCGTTGAGGATCGCGGCCCCGTCCTCCGGCAGGGCCTCCACCAGCTCCCCCTTGGCCTGCGCGATCTGCTCCCGGCCGCCGAACTCGCCGATGTGCGCGGAGCCGACGTTGAGGACCAGACCGACGCGCGGCGGGGTCAGTTCGGTGAGGTACCGGATGTGGCCGATGCCGCGGGCGCCCATCTCCAGCACCAGGAACCGGGTCTCCCCGGTGGCGCTGAGGGCGGTGAGCGGCAGCCCGATCTCGTTGTTGAGCGAGCCCGGCGTGAACACCGTGGGCGCCTTGCGGCTCAGCACCTGTGCGATGAGGTCCTTGGTGCTGGTCTTGCCGGCGGAGCCGGTGAGGGCCACGAGGGTGGCCCCCAGGCGCCGTACGACATGACGGGCGAGGGCGCCGAGGGCGGACTGCACGTCGTCCACCACGATCGCGGGCACGCCGACCGGGCGGCAGCCGAGCACGGCGACCGCACCGGCCTCGACGACCGCCGGGGCGAAGTCGTGGCCGTCCACGCGCTCGCCGACGAAGGCGACGAAGAGGCTGCCGGGCCCCGCCTCGCGGGAGTCCCGGACGACCGGCCCGGTGACCTCGACGGACGGATCCGGTATGTCGTGCATCTGCCCGCCGACGACTTCTGCGATCTCGGCGAGGGAGAGGGCGATCACAAGTTCATCCCCTGGATCTTCTGGAATTTCATCCCTGGGTCGTTGAGGGTTCTCATCCCCGGGACTTCTGGATGGCTTCGCGAAGCACCTGGCGGTCGTCGAAGGGCCGGATCACCCCGGCGATGTTCTGTCCCTGCTCGTGGCCCTTGCCCGCGACCAGCACGGTGTCGCCGGGTTCGGCGCGGGCGACCGCGGCGGCGATGGCGGCGGCCCGGTCCTCGAAGACCTGCACCTCGCCGCGCTCGTACGTGGGCACGGACGCCGCGCCCTGGAGCATGGTGGCGAGGATCGCGAGCGGATCCTCGGAGCGGGGGTTGTCGGAGGTCAGCACGGCGGTGTCGGCGTGCCGGGCCGCGGCGGCGCCCATCGGCTCGCGCTTGGTCGTGTCCCGGTCGCCGCCGCAGCCCAGCACGACGTGCAGCTTGCCCTCGGTGACCTTGCGCAGCGCCTTGAGGACGGACTCGACCGCGTCGGTCTTGTGGGCGTAGTCGACCACCGCGAGGTACGGCTGGCCGGCGTCCACCCGCTCCAGGCGGCCCGGCACGCCCGGCAGCGCGGCGACGCCGTCGGCGGCGGACTGCACATCGAGGCCGGCGGCGGCCAGGGCGACCACGGCGGCGAGGGTGTTGGCCACGTTGAAGGGCCCGGCCAGCGGCGACTTGGCGTTGATCCGCTCGCCCTTGGGGCCGATGGCGACGAACGTCGAGTCCAGCGGTCCGACCTCGACGTCCTCGGCACGCCAGTCCGCGTCGGGGTGGCCCTCGGCGGAGTAGGTGATCACCGGGACGGTGGCCTCCTTGGCGAGCCGGCGGCCGTACTCGTCGTCGACGTTGACCACGCCCAGCCTGCTGCGCAGCGGTGTGAACAGCTGCGCCTTGGCCTGGAAGTAGTCCTCCATGCCGGAGTGGAAGTCCATGTGCTCCGGGCTGAGGTTGGTGAAGACCGCGACGTCGAAGACGCAGCCGTCGACCCGGCCGAGCACGAGGGCGTGGCTGGAGACCTCCATGGCGACCGCCTCGGTGCCGCGTTCGCGCATGACCGCGAAGAGGGCCTGGAGGTCGGTGGCCTCGGGCGTGGTGCGCTCGGACTTGATGCGCTCGTCGCCGATGCGCATCTCCACCGTGCCGATCAGGCCGGTGGACTTCGCCGTCCGCAGGCCGCCCTCGATGAGGTAGGCGGTGGTGGTCTTGCCGGAGGTGCCGGTGATGCCGATCTGGAGCAGATCGCGGCCGGGGTGGCCGTAGATCGTGGTCGCCAGTTCGCCCATCCGCGCGCGCGGGTTGTCGACCACGAGCGCCGGCAGACCGGTCTCGGCGACGCGCTCGGCGCCGGACGGGTCGGTCAGCACGGCGGCGGCGCCGAGGCCGGCGGCCTGGGTGACGAAGTCGGCGCCGTGGGCGCGGGCGCCGGGCAGGGCGGCGTACAGGTCGCCGGGGCGGACGGCGCGCGAGTCGTGGGTGATGCCCGTGACCTCGGCGGTGCCCTCGGGGGCGGTGACACCCAGCTGGTCGGCAAGGTCCGCGAGGGGTGTGGCGGAGACCTGCGTCGGCCGGGGCGGTCCCGGGTATGTCACGGGTTGGCCCTTCTGGGTGGTTTGGGACTGATCAGGCTGTGGCACGGCGGTGAGCGTACCGGGCGCACCCGCCTGCGGGCTAAAAAGGGGCCCACGCGCAGCGTGGTCGGTGCCGGGGCGGCTGTGGTTCCCGGGGTCGGGGGTGATCGTCGTCACGGGTGGTTCCTGGGTGGCTCGGTACTGCACGGTGCTGATCAGGGCTTGAAGGTGACCGGGATGGCGGCGGGGCCGGCCCCGGTCGGCGGGACCTGGAGGGTCTTCAGGGCGAACTCCATCACCTGCTTGTAGATGGGTCCGCAGATCTGGCCGCCGAAGTAGCTCCCCTTGGTGGCGTTCTGGATGGCGCAGTAGACGGTGACGCGGGGCTGGTCGGCGGGCGCGAACCCGGCGAACGACGAGGTGTAGCCCTTGTACTTGCCGGTGGCCGGATCCACTCGGTTGGCGGTGCCCGTCTTGCCCGCGACCCGGTAGCCGGGGATGCGGGCCTTGGTGCCGGTGCCCTCCTCGTCGTCGACGACGGACTCCAGCATGCGGGCGAGCGTCTTCGCGGTCTTCTCGCTGATCACTCGGGTCTTCTTGGGCTCCGGGGCGGCGGCGAAGCGTCCGTCCGGGCCCTTGGTGCCGCGTACGAGCGTGGGTTCGATCCGGACGCCGCCGTTGGCGATCGTCGAGTAGACGGACGCCGCCTGGAGGGCGTTGACGGACACGCCCTGGCCGAAAGGAATCGTGTACTGCTGCGAGGTCGACCACTGGTCGGGCGGCGCGAGGATGCCCTTGGTCTCGCCGGGGAAGCCGAGCCCGCTGTACGCGCCGAGGCCGAACTTGCGCAGGTAGGAGTGGAGCACCCGGTTGGACTCCGCCTGGTTCTCGCCCAGCTGGCCGGTGGCCAGGATGGTGCCGATGTTGCTGGACTTGGCGAGTACGCCGTTGAGCGTCAGGTACCAGGTGGGGTGGTCGACGTCGTCCTTGAACAGCCGGTCGCCGCGGTGCAGCCGGTTGGGCACGGTGACGTGGGTCATGGGTGTGGCGACGTTCTCCTCCAGCACGGCGGCCATCGACATCACCTTGGCGGTGGAGCCGGGCTCGAAGGCGTCCTGCAGGGCGGGGTTGCCGAGGGCCTCGGGGTCGGCGTGGGCGAGGTCGCCGGGGTCGAAGCCGGGCGAGTTGGCCATGGCGAGGATCTCGCCGGTCCGGGTGTCCTGGACGATGACGTAGCCGCCGTCCGCCGCGGACTTCTTCACCTGCTCGCTGATCGCGTGCTGGGCGGCCCACTGGATGTCCCGGTCGATGGTCAGCTCGACGTCGCTGCCGGGCACGGCCGGGGTCTCGGTGGAGCCGACGGTGGGCACCCGCAGGCCGCCGGACTGGGCGTAGCGGATCTTGCCGTCCTCACCGGCCAGCGTCTTGTCCAGCTTCCGCTCCAGGCCGCCGCTTCCCTTGCCCTCGGAGTTGACCCAGCCCAGGACCCCGGCGGCGAGGGTGCCGTTGGGGTAGAGGCGCTTGCTGCTGGGGTCGGCGAAGACGCCCGCCAGGACGTTGACGGTGGACCTGTCCGTCTTCGACTTCGTGGCGAGGGCGGTCTTCAGGTCCTTGATCTGGTTCCAGACCTGCGGGGTGCGGCTGCGGGCGAGGCGGACGTAGCGCAGTTCCTTGTTCTCCGGGCGGAGCTTGGCGGCCAGGTCCTCCTGGTCCGCGCCGAGGATGGGGGCGAGGAGCGCCGCGGCCTGCTCGGGGCCGTCGCCGACCTTCAGCTGCTCGCGGGTGAACATCGTGGGGTCGGCGGTGATGTCGTAGGCGTCCACGGTGGTCGCGAGGGCCACGCCGTTGCGGTCGGTGATGCCGCCGCGCTCGGCGGGGAGGGTGTGCACGACGTAGCGGTTCTGCTCGGCCCGGGAGGCGTAGGTGCTCGCGTCGACGGCCTGCACCTGGAGCAGCCGTACGGTGAAGGCGATGAGCACCAGGGTCAGGGCCAGGCCGATCAGGCGCAGCCGGGGCCGCGGGCTGCCGAGCCGGATGGTCCGCGGCGCGGGCGGCCGGGGCGGGCCGGAGCGGCGGGCCGGGCGGGCGCCGGGGCGGGGCCGCCGCTGGTTGCCGGGGCGGGCGGGCCGGGCGGGTCCGGGCACCCGGCGGCCGCGCTTCTGCCTGCCGAAATCGCCATCCACTTCGGTCACCTGCCGGAGGTCGGGGTCGGGGTCGGGGTGGGCGTCGTGGCCGGCGGCTGCGTCGGGGCGGTGCTCGGCGTCGGGGCGGTGCCCGGTGTCGTGGTGACGGGCGGCTCGATGAGCGCCTCCGGGGCGATGACGAGGGGGGTGACCGGGCCGGAGGCGGGGCCCGGGGAGCCCTTGACGGTGCCGTCGGGGGTGAGGAAGGCGGGGTCGCCGCCGGGCACCATGCCCAGTTCGCGGGCCCGGCGCTGGAGGGCCTGCGGGGCGGAGTAGGCGTCGACGTCGCGCTGGAGGGCCTGCTCCTGGTCGGTGAGGCTCTTGGTCTCCTCCTTCAGGTCGCCGAGCTGGAACGAGCCTTCGCTCAGCGCGGAGTTGAGCACCAGCAGCACGATGAGGCCGCCGCCCAGCAGGAGGACGACGAGGAGCACGAAGGGCGTCCGGGCGGCCCGCGCCCGGCCCGCCGGGAGCAGCCGGGCGAGCCGCGCGGCCCTGCCCTTCAGTTCGGGTTTCCTGCTCACTCGCCCTCCTCGCGGCCGGAGCCGGTGACGAAAGCGGCGCCCGGAGAGCGGCCGCGCGACGTCCGGTGCGTGCTCTCGGTGTGCCGCCCGGAAGCACTCGTACCGGACGTGCCGAGGGCTCGTACCGGGCTCACCCGGCTCCCGCTCGGTGCGGCGGGCGGGGTGTCCCCTGCGGGGGAGCATGCCGGGCGTCGCGCGGCACGCGCGCCCTGCGCGACGGGCCCGGGGGCCGCCTCCCGCACCCGTCCCCGGCTCGGCTGCCTCACTCGACGTCCTCCCTGATGCGCTGGGCTCCGCGCAGCCGGGCCGGCGCCGCGCGCCGGTTCTCGGCGATCTCTTCCTCGGTGGGAAGTTCGGCACCGCGCGTGAGCAGCTTGAGCCGGGGGGCGTAGCGCTCGGGGACCACCGGGAGGCCGGGCGGCGCGGTGTTGGCGGCACCCGCCGCGAACACCTGTTTGACCAACCGGTCCTCCAGCGAGTGGTAGGAGAGCACGGCGATCCGCCCGCCCACGGCGAGCGTCCGGACGGCGGCCGGGATCGCGCGCTCCAGCACGGACAGCTCGCCGTTGACCTCGATGCGCAGCGCCTGGAAGGTGCGCTTGGCCGGGTTGCCGCCGGTGCGCTTGGCGGCCTGCGGCAGCGCGGCGCGGATCAGCTCCACCAGCCGGGCGCTGGTGGTGAACGGCTCCTTCTCGCGCTCGCGCACGATGGCGGACACGATGCGCTTGGCCTGCTTCTCCTCGCCGTACGCGCGCAGGATGCGGACGAGTTCGCCCGGCGGGTAGGTGTTGAGGACCTCGGCGGCGCTGATGCCGGTCGTCTGGTCCATGCGCATGTCGAGCGGGGCGTCGTGGGCGTAGGCGAAGCCGCGGCCGGCCTCGTCGAGCTGCATGGAGGAGACGCCGAGGTCGAACAGGACGCCCTGGACGCGCGGGAGGCCGAGCCGGTCGAGTACGCCGGGCAGCTCGTCGTACACGGCGTGCACCAGGGTGGCGCGCTCGCCGAACCGCGCGAGCCGCTCGCCGGACAGGCGCAGCGCCTCCTTGTCGCGGTCGAGGGCGACCAGCCGGGCCTCGGGGAACCGCTCCAGCAGCGCCTCGCTGTGGCCGCCGAGACCGAGCGTGCAGTCGACGACCACGGCCCCCGGCTCCTCCAGGGCGGGCGCCAGCAGGTCCAGGCACCGCTGGAGCATCACCGGGACGTGTCGACTCTGGCTCAACGGGGACGGCCTCTCAGGTCCGGCGCGGTGGTACGCACCGCCGGGCCCCCGCCCTCCCCCCGGCAGGCCGGGGGGTCCCCGGAGAAGGGGAGGCCTGCCGGCGCCGGAAGCGTCAGCCGACCGTGAGCGGGAGGAGGCCGAGCCGTACGTACGCGCCGCGCACGTGGGGAGATCCGGGGTACGTCGCCCAGGTCTCCGGGTGTTTCAGTCCAGCAGGGAGAGCCTCGCCTCCCGCTTCGCGCCACTTTAGTCCACCCTGTCTCCCGGTCAATCAACCGGCCTGCGCGTCGCGGGCCGGCCCGGGCGCGAAGCGGCCGGGCACGGGATTCACTCGGACGGGGGGAGGCGTATCACCCCCGTGGGTTACCTCACACCGGCGCACGCTGACGCGCCCTGTTGCCCCTTGTCCCCTTCTTTGTCCCCTTCTTTGTGCCCCTCCCGCTCCGGCCCCGGCCCGCCCACGGCGGGCCCCGGCCACCGGTGACCAGTAACGTCATGGGTATGACGACTTCTGCATCGGTTCCCGCAGGCCCCAAGTCCGCCATAGCCGGCGCCGGCTCCGTCACCGACCGCTTCGTCGAGGCGAACGCGCGGTACGCCGCCGAGTTCGCCGACGCGGACCTGGAGGCGCGCCCCGCTCTCCACGTCGCCGTCGTGGCCTGCATGGACGCCCGGCTCGACGTGACCGCCGCGCTCGGCCTGCGCAACGGCGACGCGCACGTCATCCGCAACGCGGGCGGCGTGGTCACCGACGACGTGCTCCGGTCCCTGACCATCAGCCAGCGGAAGCTGGGCACCCGCAGCGTGGTCCTCGTCCATCACACGGGCTGCGGGATGGAGACCCTCACCGAGGACTTCCGCGGCGAGCTGGAGACGGAGGTCGGCCAGCGGCCCTCCTGGGCGGTGGAGTCGTTCCGGGACGTGGACCAGGACGTACGGCAGTCGATGCGGCGGGTGCGGACCTCGCCCTTCCTGCCGCACACCGACGACGTGCGGGGTTTCGTCTACGACGTGAAGACGGGTCTGCTGCGGGAGATCGATCCCGCCACCGCCTGATCCCGCCTCCGGGCAAGCACCGCAAAGGTCGTAAGACCCGACAAAACGCGGCCAGTTGTCCACAGGCGAGTGACACGAATCGGTAACGGCGGCAAGAATGCGGGAGGGGCGTCACGCGGAACTTTTCCCGTGTGGTGTCCGTGTTTCGGGGTGGGCCGGTCCGCAGCGCAGGGGCATCGGTCCGGAAAGTTGGGGTAACCCCTTGCTTCTCAGCAAGCATGGGGAAGGGCCGAGGAGGGCCGGGTGACGACCTATGACGATCGAGCCAACCACGGGGGTTCCCCCACCCGGGAGTATTCGGGGGTGGGGGAAGACCTGACCGCGGTGGTCGAGCGCGTACGCGCTTCGGTGGAAGGCGTGATCGAGGGCAAGCCCGAGGTCGTACGGCTCTCGCTGACCGTGCTGCTCGCCGAGGGGCACCTGCTGATCGAGGACGTCCCCGGGGTCGGCAAGACCATGCTGGCCAAGGCGCTGGCGCGGTCCATCGACTGTTCCGTGCGGCGCATCCAGTTCACGCCCGACCTGCTGCCGTCGGACATCACCGGCGTGTCCATCTGGGACCAGCAGCGCCGGGACTTCGAGTTCAAGCCGGGCGCGATCTTCGCCCAGGTGGTGATCGGCGACGAGATCAACCGCGCCTCGCCGAAGACGCAGTCCGCGCTGCTGGAGTCGATGGAGGAGCGCCAGGTCACCATCGACGGCAAGACCTACGAACTGCCCAGCCCGTTCATGGTGGTGGCGACGCAGAACCCGGTCGAGATGGAGGGCACCTACCCGCTCCCGGAGGCCCAGCGCGACCGCTTCATGGCCCGCGTCTCCATCGGCTACCCCACGCCGGACGCCGAGTTGCAAATGCTCGACGTGCACGGCGGGGTGAACCCGCTGGACGACCTCCAGCCGGTGGCCCACGCGCACGAGATCCTGAAGCTGATCGAGGCGGTGCGGGGCGTCCACGTCGCCGAGCCGGTCCGGCGGTACGCGGTGGACCTGGTCGCCGCCACCCGCAGCCACCCGGATCTCAGACTCGGCGCCTCGCCGCGAGCCACCCTGCACCTGCTGCGCGCGGCGAAGGCGTCCGCGGCCCTGAACGGCCGGGAGTACGTGCTGCCCGACGACGTACAGGCCCTCGCCGTCGCCGTCCTGGCCCACCGCCTGCTGCCCACGGCCCAGGCCCAGCTCAACCGCCGCACCGCCGAACAGGTCGTCCAGGACATCCTGCAGCGCACCCCGGTGCCCGCCGCCCCGCAGCAGGCCGGTGCCATCGGGCTGGGCCGCGGTGGCCCGGCGTACGGCCAGCAGCCACCGCGGAGGCTGTGATGTCCGGCGGGGGGACGGGGCAGGCGGAGGGCGACCGGGGCGACAAGAGCGGCGTCCGCACCGCCCTGGCCGGCCTGACCACCCGCGGGCGGTCCTTCCTCGCCGCCGGTATCGCCGCCGGGGTCTGCGCCTATGTGCTCGGGCAGAGCGATCTGCTCCGGGTCGGACTGCTGCTGGCGGTGCTGCCGCTGGTGTGCGTCCTCGTCCTGCACCGCACGCGCCACCGCGTCGCGGGCAGCCGCCGGCTCTCCCCCGGGCGGGTGCCCGCGGGCAGCGAGGCCCGGGTGCACCTGCGCATCGAGAACGTCTCGCGGCTGCCCACCGGCCTGCTCATGCTCCAGGACCGGGTGCCCTACGTGCTCGGCCCGCGCCCCCGCTTCGTGCTCGACCGCGTCGAGGCGGGCGGCCGGCGCGAGGTGTCCTACCGGGTCCGCTCCGACCTGCGGGGCCGCTACCCGCTGGGGCCGTTGCAGCTGCGCCTGACCGACCCGTTCGGCATGTGCGAGCTGACCCGGTCCTTCTCGACCTACGACACGCTGACCGTGATCCCGCGCGTCGACCCGCTGCCGCCGGTGCGCCTCGGCGGCGAGGCCAAGGGGTACGGCGACGGGCGGCAGCGCTCGCCGGCCCTGGCGGGCGAGGACGACGTGATCCCGCGCGGGTACCGCTACGGCGACGACCTGCGCCGAGTGCACTGGCGCTCCACCGCGCGCCACGGCGAGCTGATGGTGCGCCGCGAGGAGCAGCCGCAGCGCGCCCGCTGCACGGTGCTGCTGGACACCCGGGGCGTCGCCTTCGCGGGCGCGGGCCCCGACTCGGCCTTCGAGTGGGCGGTGTCGGGCGCCGCCTCCGTGCTGGTGCACATGCTGGAGCGGGGGTTCTCGGTGCGGCTGCTCACGGACACCGGCAGCGTGGTGCCCGGCGAGGGCGCCGACGGCTTCGCGGGCGCCGGCCAGCAGACGGCGGACGCGGCCGGGCTGATGATGGACACCCTCGCGGTGATCGACCACTCCGACGCCCTCGGACTGTCCCGGGCGTACGACGTGCTCCGCGGCGGCGGTGAGGGGCTGCTGGTGGCGTTCTTCGGCGACCTAGACGAGGAGCAGGCGGCGGTGGCCGCAAGGATGCGGCAGCGCAGCGCCGGCGCGCTCGCCTTCGTGCTCGACAGCGACGGATGGCTGCGGGAACCGGCCGACGTGCCCGGCCCGTCGGACGGGAGGGAAGGGCGGCTGCGGATGCTGCGCGAAGCCGGCTGGACGGCCGTGAGCGTGCCACGGAGCGCCTCCATGGAGGAGGTGTGGCGCCAGGCGGGCCGGGAGCGCTCGGGCCTCGCGGCGGCGAGCGGTGGGGAGGGCGCGTGATGAGCGGGCGGGCACGCATGACGCTGTGCGCGTGGGCGGCCACGTTGATGGCGGCGTGCGCGCTGCTGCCGCTGGTCGAGCCGGCCACATGGATCTTCCAGGCCGCGTTCCTGCTGGGCGTCCTGTCCGCGGTGGGCGCGGCGACCCGTCGGGTGCCGCTGGCCCGGCCGCTGACCGTGGCGGCCCAGGCCCTGGTCGCGCTGGTGCTGCTGACCGTGGTCTTCGCCCGCGAGCAGGCCCTGGCCGGGCTGGTACCGGGCCCGGAGGCGTTCGCCCGGTTCGCCGAGCTGCTCCGCCAGGGCGGTGACGACATCGCGCGGTACGCGATCCCGGCGCCGCTGGAGTCCGACGGCATCCGGCTGATGCTCATCGGCGGGGTCCTGATGATAGGGCTGCTGGTGGACGCGCTCGCGGTGACCTTCCGCAGTGCGGCCCCGGCCGGGCTGCCGCTGCTGGCCCTGTACTCGGTGGCCGCGGGGCTGTCCGACGGTGCCGCCGACTGGCTGTGGTTCCTGGTGGCGGCGGCCGGCTATCTGATGCTCCTGCTGACCGAGGGGCGGGACCGGCTCTCGCAGTGGGGCCGCGTCTTCGGCGGCGCTCCCCGCACGCAGGGCGGTGAGACCGGCGGCGCGGCGGCCCCCGTGCGCACCGGTCGGCGCATCGGCGCGGTGGCGCTGGGGGCCGCCCTGGTGGTGCCGCTCGCCCTGCCGGCGATGGACGGCGGCCTGCTCGACGGCGCGGGCACGGGCGTGGGCTCCGGCAGCGGCGGCGGGGGCACGATCTCGGCGGTGAACCCGCTGGTCTCCCTGCGCGACAGTCTCAACGTGGACGACGACCGCCAGGTGCTCACGGTCCGCACCGAGACCGACGACTACGCGAACCAGTATTTGCGGATCGTGTCCCTGGACGAGTTCGACGGCACCACCTGGAAGCCGTCCAAGCGGCAGATCACCGCCGTGCCGGACGGCAGGTTCCCGGCCCCGCCGGGCCTCGGCCCCGACATCCGGCGGGAGGAGGTCGCGACGACGATCACGGCCGCGGACTGGTACGCGCAGGACTGGCTGCCGATGCCGTATCCGCCGAGCGGAGTGCGGGTCACGGGCAACTGGCGGTACGAGCCGGTCGGCATGACACTCGTCGGCGACCACGGCCAGAACACCCGGGGTCTGACGTACCAGGTGCGGAGCCTGGAGGTGCAGCCGACGGCGGAGCAGCTCGCGTCCGCGCCCCAGCCGCCCGCCGGCCTGCGGCAGGAGTTCACGGAGCTGCCCGACTCGCTGCCGGCGGTGGTCTCCCGCACCGCCCGCGACGTCACCGCGGGCGCGGCGAACGCCTATGACCAGGCGGTCCTGCTCCAGGAGTACTTCGCGATCAACGGCGGGTTCGAGTACGACACCCGGGTCGAGGTGGGCAGCGGCTCGCAGGCGATCGCCCGGTTCCTGCGGGACAAGCAGGGCTTTTGCATCCACTTCTCCTTCGCCATGGCCGCGATGGCCCGGTCGCTGGACATACCGGCCCGGGTCGCCGTCGGCTTCGCACCGGGTTCCCCGCAGGCGAACGGCACGGTGTCGGTGGGGCTGCGGGACGCGCACGCGTGGCCCGAGCTGTACTTCGAGGGGGTGGGCTGGACCCGCTTCGAGCCGACCCCGACCCGTGGATCGATCCCGCCCTACACCGTGCCGGACGCGCCCGGCAGCACCACCCCGGACGTGGCCCGGCCGACGCAGGAGTCGTCGACGGCCCCCTCGGCGGCGCCCTCGGCGAGCGAGAGCTGCTCGGGTGAGCGCAGGCAGCTCGGGGCGTGCGAGAGCGAGTCCCCGCAGGCCGTCCTCGCCGGGGACGACGACGGGCCGAAGTGGTACGTGGTGCTGGCATGGGTGCTCGGCGGACTGGCGGCACTCGCGGTCCCGCTGGCCCCGATGCTGTGGCGGATGCGCAGTCGGGCGATCCGGCTCGGACCGCACGGCAGGGGCGTGGCGGACGTGGCGCCGCACACCCTGGCGGTCTGGCAGGAGCTGACGGACACCGCGTGGGACTTCGGAATCGTGCCGGACGAGTCGCTGACCCCGCGCAGAGCGGCGGCCCGGATCGCCCGGCTGGGCCGGCTCGATCCGGCGGCGGCGGCATCGGTGCACCGGGTCGCGGACGCCGTGGAGCAGGTCCTCTACGCGCCCCGGCCGCAGACGGCGGCGGGCCTCACGCTCGACGTCCACCGGGTGACCGCAGGTCTGCGGGCCGCGGTGGGGCGCGGCACGCGGCTGCGCGCCCTCTTCCTCCCCCGCTCGACCGTGCGGGTGGTCTGGGCCGCGTCGGACTGGTGGACCAGTGTGCGCGGCCGCGTCCTGGCGGCCCGCTCGACCTGGCGCAGGCCGTCGGGGCAGCGGGGCTGACGGCAGCCCGAGACCGACGACGGGGACGGGCAGGGACGGGCGAAGACCGGCGGCGGCTGGCGAGGGCTGGGGCGGGCACGGGTGCGGACCAGTGGGGACGAGCGGGCCCGGCGCCACGCCAGGCTGCCCGTGGCCAGTGCCCTGGCCCGTGGCCGTCCCGCGGCACAGCGGGGTGCCGTCGGTCCCAGGCGGCCTGGAGACCGGGTGCCGCCGTGCGTCCTGTGCCCGGCTCCTGGGCGGCCGTCGATCAGGCGCAGCCGGTCGGCAGCCGGTTGCGGGCATGCGTCAGGGGGTGACCACCGGCAGGGTGGTCACCCCTTCGTGCATGTCTTCACATGTGTGGTGCTGGAGCGGGCGCGGACGGGCTAATGACCGCCCTGCTGCTCGTCGCGCCGCCGCTGCCAGCGCTCTTCGATCCGCTCCATCACGGAGCGTTTCTGCCGTGGCTGACGGCCCGAGTGGGGTGCTGCCCCGGCGGCGGGCTGTTCGCCCGGCTTGGGGGCCTTGCGCCAGCCGGTCACGGCGAGAACCGCACAGCCCAGCATCACGAGGAATCCCACGACGCTGAGCCAGACCTGCTGGGCGACCATACCGGCCATGAGGAGCGCAATACCTACGAGGAAGCCCGCGACCGCCTGGTAGACCCGTCGCCGGGTGTACGTACGCAGCCCGCTTCCCTCAAGCGCTGTCGCGAACTTGGGATCTTCGGCGTACAGCGCTCGCTCCATCTGCTCGAGCATGCGCTGCTCGTGCTCCGAGAGCGGCACGGAGTCCTCCTCATCGTGCAGTCGCCGGGGCGACCCGGGGGGTCTCTTCAGGATAGGCAGGGAATCGCCCCCGTGAAACCCGCCCCTCTGCGCCAATTGGCCAACCGGTCTCCGCCATGGACGTCCCGGCCCGCTGAGATTCCCATTCCCCGGCGGCCGACCCGTCATGCCGGGCGGTCTCCCTCGATCATACGGCGACAAGCCCCCGTTCGGGGGGCCTGTGGCGTACTCCATGTGCGGCCGAGGCGCTGATCAGCGGTGCGCCACCAGCAGCATCCGAGGCAACTTCGAACTCCTATGCCTCTTGCGTCCCCGGCGCCTCACCGAGCACATGGAGCTGCGTGGCCACGGAGTGGAAGGCCGGCAGCTCGGCCGCCGCGGCCTCCAGCTTCAGCAGCGCGTCCAGCGCCCCGGGCTCCGTGTCCACCAGCACGCCGGGGACGAGGTCGGCGAAGACCCGCACCCCGTGCACGGCACCGATGCGCAGCCCCGCGCTCTCGACCAGACCGGTGAGCTGCTCGACGGTGAACCGGCGCGGCATGGGATCACCCGTGCCCCAGCGCCCGTCCGGGTCACCCAGGGCCTGCCTGGCCTCCGAGAAGTGGCCGGCGAGGGCGCGGGCGAGCACGGCGCCGCCCAGGCCGGCGGCGAGCAGGCTGAGCACGCCCTCGTCGCGCAGGGCGGCCACCGCGTTGCGGACGCCCTCGGCCGGGTCGTCCACGTACTCCAGTACGCCGTGGCACAGCACCGCGTCGTACCCGCCGCGCTCGGCCACGTCGAAGAGGCCGTGGGCGTCGCCCTGGAGGCCCTGCACGCGGTCGTCGACACCGGCCTCCGCGGCCCGGCGCTCCAGGGCGAAGAGCGCGTTGGGGCTCGGGTCGACGACGGTGACCCGGTGACCGAGGCGGGCCAGGGGCACCGCGAACTTGCCGCTGCCGCCTCCGGCGTCGAGAACGTCCAGCGCCTGTCGGCCCGTGGCCTTGACCCTGCGGTCGAGGGCGTCCTGGAGGACCTCCCAGACCACGGCGGTACGAAGGGCAGCGCGGGGGCGCATGGGGTCCGACACGGCAGTGACTCCTCGGCGCGGCACCGCCTCTGGCACGGCGGAGCGAACGGGGCGCCTCCCCCGGCACGGGTCCGGGAAGGGCGGGCTTCAGGCGCCCCCCACCCTATTGCCTCCCGTCCCCGGCACGGTCATGCCGGTACCGACACCGGACGAGGCGGGGGCCGGGCGGCCGGAAGGGCGCTGTCGTGCCGCGGCATCACCCCGCGTCCGGCATGTCCCGCCCCCCGTGGTCGCCGCCGTCGCCCTCCAGGCGGTCGGCGTCCGGGCGCGGCTGGGGCAGGACCGGCTGAAGGACCAGCATCCGCTCCACCAGGCGCAGGAACACCGCCGCGTCCCGTATGAGGTCGTCGGCGTCCCGGTTACTGGCCGCGCCCCGGATACCCGCCTCGGCCCGGGCGCGGCGCCGGGCGCCCGAGGCGAACAGGGCACTCCACTCGGTCAGCTCGGGGGCGATCTCGGGGAGCACTTCCCAGGCACTCCGGATGCGGGCCCGGGCCCGGGGTGTGGCCTCCGGGCGGCCCCGGGCGGCGAGCACCGCGGCGGCGGTGCGCAGGGCGGCGAGGTGGGCGCGCGCATACCGCTCGTTCGGCGTTTCCAGGACGGTCGCCTCGTCCAGTCCGGCGCGGGCCTGAGCCAGCAGGTCGAGGGCGGCGGGCGGGGCCGTGGCCCGGCGGAGCACGGGGTGCACGTCGCTCGCCGGGCCGGTCAGTGAGGGGGCAGGGCCGGCGGCGCGGCGCCGACGGGCGGCGGCTGCAGACGAGTTGGCCATGACGATCCTCCTGTCGTCAGCGTGACGGCACGCCCTCACACGGGGTGCCGCGTATGTGCCCATCGTGAGGTATGGCACTGACAATCCCTTCTGAGCTGGGGTTTTGCCTCGCTCGACCGTTCGGGGTAGCTTTTGCACTGACCAGTCAGTTCAAATTGCGCACCGGCGGCTCCGCCGGTGTCTCTCTCAGGGGGTGGAGAGCTGTGGACGGTCCGCACGGGCTGGACGTCACGGCCCGCGGCTTCGGGCTCCGCGGGCCCCGCGGCTGGGCGTTCCGCGGGGTGGATGTGGACGCCGGGCCGGGTTCGCTGATCGCGGTGGAGGGGCCCTCCGGCTCGGGCCGCACCTGCCTGCTGCTGGCGCTCACCGGGCGGATGAAGCCCACGGAGGGCACGGCCGCCGTGGGCGGTCTGCGGCTGCCCCGGCAGATGGCCGCCCTGCGCCGGATCAGCGCGCTCGCCCATGTGCCGGGGGTGACCGACCTCGACCCGGCGCTGACCGTCGGCGAGCACCTGCGCGAGCGGGCGCTGCTGCAACGCCGCTTCGGCGACTCGCTGCGCGGCCTGCTGCGGCCCCGGGCACAGCGGGCGGCGGAGGCGGAGCTGCGTATCGACCGCGCCCTCGGGGCCGCGGGGCTGGACCGCGCGGCCCTGCCCAAGGGCACCCGTACGGCCGTACGCGATCTGGAGCGGCTGGAGGCGCTGCGGCTTTCCGTCGCACTGGCGCTGCTCGGCCGCCCGCGGCTGCTCGGTGTCGACGACGCCGACCTGAAGCTGTCCGACGCCGAGCGGACCGAGGTCTGGTCCCTGCTGGCGTCGATCGCCGAGTCCGGCACGACGGTGGTGGCGGTGTGCGCCGAGGCGCCGGAGCAGGCGGTGCGGGTGTCCGCCCGGGGCGCGGGCCCCGAGCCCGACGAAGGGCCGGAGGCCGACGAGGGTCCGCTGGCCGACGAAGGTCCGGAGGCCGGCGAGGGCTTCGAACCCGATGGCGCGCCGGAAGCCGAGCGAGTCCCGGAGGCCGACCGGGCCCCCGCACGGGACGGGTCCCACGACAACCGCCACACCGGCCACACCGGCTACACCCGCGACACCGGCGACACCCGCGACACCCGCGACAGCGGCGACACCCGCGACACCCGCGACACCCGCGACACCCGCGACAACCCTAAGGAGGCCGGCGATGCGTTCGCCGAGGCTGGCCGCGCTTGAGCTCAGGCGTTTCGGGCGGGGGCGCCTGCCGCGTGCCGCCCTGGTGGCGCTCCTGGTGCTGCCCCTGCTCTACGGCGCCCTGTACCTGTGGTCCTTCTGGGACCCGTACGGCCGCCTGGACCGCATCCCCGTGGCACTGGTCAACGAGGACAAGGGGGCCACCGCCGACGGCAAGAAGCTGACCGCGGGCGACGACCTCACCGAGCGGCTGCGCGAGAGCGAGGTCTTCGACTGGCGGGAGGTGAGCGCCACCGAGGCCCGCCGGGGTGTCGAGGACGGCACCTACTACCTGTCGCTGACCATGCCCGCCGACTTCAGCCGGCGCATCGCCTCCAGCTCGGGCGAGGCCCCGGAGACCGGCGCGCTCCAGGTGCGCACGAACGACGCGAACAACTACATCGTCGGGCAGATCTCCCGGACGGTGTTCGCGGAGGTGCGTCAGGCGGCGTCCACCAAGGCGTCGCGGTCGTTCCTGGACCGCATCTTCATCTCGTTCTCCGACATCCACGGCGAGACGGTGAAGGCGGCCGAGGGGGCCGACAAGCTGAAGGGCGGCATCGGCAAGGCCAAGAAGGGCTCCAAGGACCTGGCCGACGGTCTGAAGGACGCCCAGGACGGCAGCGGCGATCTGGCCAAGGGCCTGAAGAAGCTGCACAAGGGCGCGGGCGACCTGGACGACGGCGCCCAGCAGGTCGCCGAGGGCACACAGCAACTCGCCGACAAGGTCAACGGGGTCGACGGGAAGGTGGGCCCCTTCCTGAAGGGGAACGACAAGACCATCGGGGACACCGCACAGCTCGTCGCGGACTCCTCCGGGTTCATCCGCGACCACCTCGACACCCTGGTGGAGCGGGCACCGGGCGCCGCCGAGCGCGCCCACACGGCCACCGAAACCCTGACCGGCATCCACAAGAGGCGCTGCGAGGAGCCGGTGCTGCCCGACGCCGCCTGCTCCGACCTGAAGGAGGCCCGGGACGCGGCGGCCGACGTCGCGGTCATCGCCGACGACCTCAACACGATCGTCGCGGACCACGACGGCGACCTGAAGAAGCTCGACGAGAACCTCGCCACGCTCGAGGAGCAGGCCGAGGCCCTCGCGAAGCGCGCGCCGAACCTCTCCGAGGACCTGGACGACGCCGTCAAGAAGATCAACAAGCTGAACGAGGGCGCCGGAAAGGTCGCCGCCGGCGCCGAGAAGCTGCGCAAGGGGCTGGGCACGGCGAAGACCGGTGCCGTGGACCTGGACGAGGGCGTCGGCAGGCTCAAGACGGGCGCGGACGACCTGAACGGCGGCATGTTCAAGCTGGTGGACGGCTCCACGAAGCTGGCCGGCGGCCTGCACGACGGCGCGGAGCAGATCCCCGACTACGACGAGCGGGACCGCGACCGGCGCACCGGCGTGATGGCCGACCCCGTCCGGCTGGTCTCCGACAACCTGCACCGCGCGCCCAACTACGGCACCGGATTCGCCCCCTACTTCATCCCGCTGTCCCTGTGGGTGGGTGCCATGGTCGCGTACATGGTGATCGCGCCGCTGAACCGCCGGGCGCTCGCCGCGGGGGCCTCGGCCTGGCGGATCGCGCTGGCCGGCTGGCTGCCGGTGGTGGCGATCGGGGTGCTGCAGACGGTGGCGCTGATGTCGGTGCTGCACTGGGCGGTCGGCCTGCAGATGGCCCGGGCGGCCGGCACGGTGGGCTTCCTGTTCCTGGTCACGGCCTGCTTCACCGCCCTCGTGCAGTGGCTGAACGCCCGCTTCGGGGCGGCCGGCCGGATCCTGGTCCTCGCCCTGCTGATGCTCCAGCTGACCTCGGCGGGCGGCACCTATCCCGTGCAGACCAGCCCGGGCTTCTTCAACGCGCTCCACCCGTTCCTGCCGATGAGCTACGTCGTCGAGGCCCTCAGAAGGCTCATCACGGGCGGCGGCCTCGAACCGGTGTGGCACGCGTGCGTGGTGCTCGCCGCGTTCACGCTGGGCGCCCTCGCGCTGACCGCGCTGTCGGCCCGCCGCCGGCAGGTGTGGACGCTCGACCGGCTGCACCCGGAGCTGACCCTGTGAGCCGGTCCGTGCGATCTTCGGCGCCGGTTCCTGTGACAATCAGGGCCATGGAAAGCAGCAGCACCGCGCCGCACGGCGGCCGCGGCCGTCGCGAGGCCACCCGGCAGAAGCTCTACGAGGCCGCCGTCACCCTCATCGCCGAGCAGGGCTTCTCCGCCACCACGGTGGACGAGATCGCCGAACGCGCCGGGGTCGCCAAGGGCACGGTGTACTACAACTTCGCCAGCAAGTCCGTGCTCTTCGAGGAGCTGCTGCGGCACGGCGTGGGGCTCCTGACCGCATCCCTGAAGGAGGCGGCCGAGGGCACCGCGCGCGCGGGCGGCAGCAAGGTCGACGCCCTGGACGCGATGGTCCGCGCGGGCCTGGTCTTCATCGACCGCTATCCGGCCTTCACCCAGCTGTACGTGGCCGAGCTGTGGCGCACCAACCGGGCCTGGCAGTCCACGCTGCTGGTGGTCCGGCAGGAGGCCGTCGCGGTCGTCGAGGGGGTCCTGCGCGAGGGTGTGGCGGCCGGCGAGTTCAGCGAGGAGATCGACGTCCAGCTGACCGCCGCCGCGCTGGTCGGGATGGTGCTGGTGGCCGCCCTGGACTGGAAGTCCTTCCAGCCGGAGCGCTCCCTCGACGACGTGCACGCGGCCCTGTCGCGCCTCCTCCAGGGGCGGGTGGCCGGCCGCCCCTGAGCCACCCGCCGGACGACCGGAAGACAAGAAGCGCCGGTCCGTGGTGGCCGCGTCCCCCGCGGGCCGCCGCCGGACCGGCGCTCCCTTGTACTCCCCCGTACGTTCCCCCGTAGAACCCCCGTTCTCGGTCGTCCCCCGGGTCCCCCCGTGTCTCGCTCCCGCCGACCGCGGCCGGCGGAAGGAGCGGATCGTGGGCCGGCCCGTTCCGGCGCCCCGTGTCGCCGGTACCGGAGCCGTGCCCCTCTCCGTGCCCCCACTCTCTCGTTCGCGCGGGCCGCGACCCATCCGTGTGGGTACTCATCTCGTCGGCTAGGTACGGATACTCAGACCTGCGCACCCGTGCCCAGCGAGCAGGAACACCGCAGGTCACCGCACCCGCGGGCCGGATTGTCGGTGGCGGTCGATAAAGTCCCTCGCATGGCACGGATTGCGGTGATCGGCGCCGGTGCGGGCGCGATGGCGGCGGCTGCCCGGCTGGCCGTCGCGGGCCACCGGGTGGCGGTGTACGAGCGCACGGAGACGTACGGCGGGGCGGTGCGCCGCTTCGAGCGGGACGGCTTCCGCTTCGACACCGGCCCCGGCCTGCTGCCGCTGCCCGCGGTCTGGCGCGATCTGTTCGTCAAGACGGGCAAGGAGCCGCTGGAGCACTGCGTCGACCTGGTCCAGGTCGATCCGTCGTCACGGCATGTCTTCGCGGACGGCACCGAGGTGGCGCTGCCGAACGCCTCGCGCGCGGGTGTCGTCGCGGCGCTGGCCGAGGCGCTGGGGGCCGCGGCCGGGCGGCGCTGGGGCGACTTCCTGGTGCGGGCCCGCGAGGCCTGGGACCGGACGCGCCGGCCGCTGCTGGAGGAGCCGCTGTGGCCCGACTGGCAGGTGCTCGGTGAGCGTGAGCCCTACCCGGCCGTCCCCCACAAGCGGCTGCTGCGCACCCGCCGGGCCGGCACGCTCGGCGAGATCGGCGCCTGGGAGCTGCGCGACGCCCGGCTCACCGCCCTGCTGGAGAGCCATGCCCTCGCCTGGGGCCTGGACCCGCGCACCACTCCCGCGAGCGCCGCCGTGCTGCCGTACATGGAGCACGCCTTCGGCACCTGGTACGTGCGCGGTGGGCTGCGCGAACTGGTCCGCGCGGTGTACGAGCGCTGCCTGGCCCGCGGGGTCGCGTTCCACTTCGGCAGCGAGGTCACCGGGATCGTGGAGAAGGACGGCCGGGTGGCGGGAGTGGAGCTGGCCGACGGCGGTGTGGCGGAGGCCGAGTTCGTGGTCGCCGGCGTCGCGCCCGGCGTGCTGGACCGGATCGCCGGCGGCACGGCGGTGCGCGGGGCGGGCGAGGTGCCGCCGCAGCGGGCGGCGGCGAGCAGGCTCACGGTGCTGCTGGCGCTGCGCGGCGGCCGTCCCGAGGGCACCGCGCATCGCACGGTGGTTCACACCGAGGACCGGGACGCGGAGCTGAACGCCCTGTTCGGCGCGGCGCCGGGCATGGCCGCGCGCCCGACGGTGACGGTGCTGCGGCCGGACGGTCCGGAGCTGGTGCCGGACGCCGGGCACGAGGCGGTGACGCTGACGGCGGTGGTGCCCGCGCGGCCCGAGTGGAGCCGGGCGGCAGCAGACGTGTTCGACGTGCACGCCCAGCAGGTGATCGGCGTCGCCGAACGGGCCGTACCCGGCCTGCGCGACCGTCTGCTCTGGCACGAGGCGCGCACCCCGGCCGACATCGCCGGGGCGACCGGCGCGGAGGGCGGGGCCGTGCCGGCACCGGCGCTGGCCGCGGCCGGCGGCCGGCTGCTGCACCCGTCGAACGGCACGCGCACCGACGGTCTGTTCACCGTCGGCGGCTGGTCGCACCCCGGCGGCGGGCTGCCGCACGCGGGCATGTCGGGGGCGCTGGTCGCCGGGCTGATCGTGGAGGGGCCGGAGTTCCGCGGCTCTCAGTGAGCTTGCCGGCGCGCCCCTCGGCGCCCGGTCTCAGAAACGGTACTGCTCGTCGAAGCCCTGGCCCTGAGCCTGCCCGTCGCCCGGGTGGGGGTAGGGCTGCTCCGGCGGGAGTTCGCCGCCGTACGGGTCGTCGGTGCTGCGCTGCTGCGGGACCCACACCCCGCCGGGGGGCGTCTCTCCGTAGCCGCCGGTGGCGTACTGGTCCTGGCCGTAGCCCTGCTGGTCGTAGGTCTGCCGGCCGGTGGTGTAGCCGGTGTCGTACCCGGCCCCGCCGTAGGTGTGGGTGCCGATGTACGGGTCGGAGTACGCGGCGTACTGCTGCTCGCCCGAGGGGTCGTAGTAACCCTGCTGGCCGTAGCCGGAGTAGTCGTAGGCGTAGGACGCGTCGGCGGTGTGGGCGGCGGCGGCCGGGGCGTGCTGCTCCTGGCCGTAACCGGAGTCGCGGTAGACGCCGTAGGAGCCGGTGTCGTCCGGCATGGGCTGCGGCTCGTACACCGCCGTGGTCTCCGCCTCCGTGGGCCCGGCGGGACGCGCGGGCGTGAAGACGTCGTCACGGTCGTGGTCGTCGTAACCGTAGGCGACGCGGTCGCGGTCACGGGCGCGGTCGTCGTCGCCGTACTCGGCCTCGGCCGCTTCCAGGCCGGAGACCTCCAGCGTCGGCTCCTGGCGGCCCCGCTCCGGCCGGGCGCGCCGGCTTCCGACGAGGCTCGCCGGGGCGTTGACCGCCCAGCCCGCGGCGAAGCCGCGGCGGAACGAGAGCGTCACGTAGGTCTGGCCGACCGCGAAGGCCGCAGCGCCCAGTGCGATGACGACGACGGAAGGGATCAGCACGCCGACCACCACGCCGAGGAAACCGACGAACGCCAGCAGCCGCCAGCGCAGGCGCGCCTTGTACTGCAGCAGCACCTCGCCGAGCAGCCACAACGCGACGATGCCGAACGCGATGTAGAGGACCGTCCAGCCCATGTACGCCCCTCTCCCAGTGACCGCAACGCAGTGTGTCGTACGTGCGTGCGGCAGGTCTAGGCCTGCGGCGGGTGGTGCAGGCCCAGGTTCTCGTAGATTTCCAGCGTCGCCGTGGAGTTGTTCAGCGTGATGAAGTGCAGTCCGGGGACACCCTCGGCCAGCAGTCTCGCGCAGAACTCCGTGGCGAACTCGATCCCAAGGGAGCGTACCGCCGCCGGATCGTCCTTCGCTGCGAGGATCCGCTCTTTCAGCTCGGGCGGGAACGAAGCGTTACTGAGCTTTGGCAACCGTTCCAGCATTTTCACGCTGGTCACCGGCATGACCTCCGGGATCACCGGGGTCTCGCAGCAGGCCGCGGCGACCTTGTCGCGCAGGCGCAGGTACGGCTCGGGGTGGAAGAACATCTGCGTGATCGCGTAGTCGGCGCCGGCCCGGCACTTGTCGACGAAGTGCGCCACGTCCGTGTCCCAGTCGCTGGAGCGCGGGTGCATCTCCGGGAAGGCCGCCACGCCCACGCAGAAGTCGCCCGACTCCTTGATGAGACGGACCAGGTCCGCGGCGTAGGTCAGGCCCTGCGGGTGCGGGACCCAGTCGCCCATGGGGTCGCCGGGCGGGTCGCCGCGCACGGCGAGCATGTTGCGGATGCCCGCGTCGGCGTACTGGCCGATGATGTTGCGCAGCTCGGCGACGGAGTGGTTCACGGCGGTGAGGTGGGCGACCGGCGTGAGCGTGGTGTCGGCGGCGATCTGCTCGGTCGCCCGCACCGTGCCCGCGCGTGTCGAGCCGCCCGCGCCGTACGTCACGGAGACGAAACTGGGAGCCACCGCCTCGACCCTGCGGAGCGCGTTCCACAGGTTCCGCTCGCCCTTCTCCGTCTTGGGCGCCCAGAACTCGAACGAGTACGTCGTCTTGCCGGTCGCGAGCATGTCGCGGACGGTGCGTGCGCGATCAGTCCTGGTGGATGCGGTTCCGAGGGCCATACGGGCAGGTTAGCCAGGGCTTGTCGGTCCCCCAACCAGACGCAGGCATTTTGTCCGTATTGTCGATTTTCCGTCCATCCCTTGGACAGTCGCGGGACTCTGCGGACGCGGAGAGCGGCCTAGGCCTGGCGCAGCCGCTTGGCGAACTCCGCCGCCGCCGCACCGGGGTCGTCGGCCTCGGTGATCGCCCGGACCACGACCGCGCGTCGGGCACCGGCGTCGAGGACCTGGTCGAGGTTGCCGAGGTCGATGCCGCCGATGGCGAACCAGGGCCGGTCCGTGCCCAGCGCGGCCGTGTGGCGCACCAGGTCCAGGCCGGGTGCGTGGCGGCCGGGCTTGGTGGGGGTCGGCCAGCAGGGGCCCGTGCAGAAGTAGTCCACGCCCTCCTGGGCGGCGGCCGCGGCGGCCTCGGAGTCGGCGTGCGTGGAGCGGCCGATCAGGACGTCGTCGCCGAGGATCGCGCGCGCGGCGGGTACGGGCAGGTCGCCCTGGCCCAGGTGCAGCACGTCGGCGCGGGCGGCGTGGGCGACGTCCGCCCGGTCGTTGACGGCGAGGAGCTTGCCGTGCCGGGCGCAGGCCTCGGCGAAGACCTCCAGGTGCGCCAGTTCCTCGGCCGCCTCCATGCCCTTGTCGCGCAGCTGCACGATGTCCACGCCGCCGGCCAGCACCGCGTCCAGGAACTCGGGCAGGTCGCCCTGGCGCCTGCGGGCGTCCGTGCACAGGTAGAGCCGGGCGTCGGCGAGCCGGGCGCGGGCGGTGACTGCGGTGTCGGCCATGCGTGGGTGTCCCCCGTTGTCGTGGCGGACCGGACGAGCCGGTCGGTGCCGGTGGCGGACCGGAAGCTCCGGGCCGTTGTCGGTGAGGACCGGATGCTCCGGCCGCTTTCCATGCCGGACCGGAGGCTCCGGGCCGTTGTCGGTGACATGCGGGCGTGCCCGCTGTCGGCGGCGTACGGGCCGCGGTTCACCGCGGCCGCGGCCCCGGCCGGCCGCGGCCCGTACGCCGGTCGGTATGCCGGGTCAGACGGCGAGCGCCTGGGCCCGGCGCTTCACCTCCGTGCCGCGATTCTCGCTCAGCGCCTGCGCGGGGGTGCCGGGCAGGGAGGGGTCGGGGGTGAAGAGCCACTCCAGCATCTCTTCGTCCGTGAAGCCGTCGTCCCGCAGCAGCGTCAGGGTCCCGGACAGGCCCTTGACCACCTTGTCCCCGTCGATGAAGGCGGCGGGGACGTGCAGCGCCCTGTTCTCCCCCCGGCGTACGGCGATGAGCTGGCCCTCCTTGACCAGCTGCCGCACGCGGGTCACCTCGACGCCGAGCATCTCGGCGATGTCGGGGAGGGTGAGCCAGGCAGGCACGAGAGCATCGATCTTTGCGTCAATCTCGGTCACGCCTCCAGCCTGCCATCTGGCACTGACAGTCGGAAGCCGGACCCGTCCGACATGGGCGGACGGGTGAGTCCCCGGCGTCCCCGGCACCCGGTGGATCAGCCGGTGGATCGTCCGGTGGATCAGCCGGTGGATCGTCCGGTGGTTCACCTGGCGGGCCGCCCGGCGGACCACCCGGCGGGGCACGCGCTACGCCGTCGCCGCCTTCAGCGGCCTGGCCGGGTCGGCGAGCAGCCGCGGGTCCATCCGCGCACCGGACTCGATCAGCCGCCTGCCCTGGGCCAGGTCCCGGGGACGGCCCACGGCCAGCAGGGCGATCAGGCGGCCCTCGCGCAGCCAGCAGACGGTCCAGGCGGGCCCCGACGGATCGCCGCGCCACAGCGTGGCGTCGGCCGACGTGTGGTGACCGGCGTACTGGACGAAGCGCCCGAACTGCTCCGACCAGAAGTACGGCACCGGGTCGTAGACCGCCGGTGTCTCACCGGTGGCCGCGCCCAGGATGTTGGCGGCCACCGTGCGCGGTCCCTGGAGGGCGTTGTCCCAGTGGTGCACCAGCAGCCGCTCGCCGTAGCGGCCGGAGGGGAAGGAGGCGCAGTCGCCGACCGCGTACACGTCGGGCAGGCAGGTGCGCAGCCGGTCGTCGGCCACGACCTCGCCGTGCGTGCCCAGCTCGATGCCGGTGCCGGCCAGCCAGGCCGTGGCGGGCCGGGCGCCGATGCCGACGACGACCGCGCCGGCCGCCACGCGCGTGCCGTCGTCGAGGACGACCGCGCCGGGCTCGACGCGCTCCACGCGCGCGCGGGTGCGCAGATCGGCGCCGGCGTCGGCGTACCAGGCGGTCATCGGGGCGGCCACCTCGGCGGGCAGCGCCCCTGCGAGCGGCCGGTCGGCGGCCTCCACGACGGTCACCGCACAGCCCGCCTCGCGCGCCGCGGTGGCGAACTCCGCGCCGATCCAGCCGGCGCCGACGACCACGATGTCGTGCTGCCGGACCAGCACCGGGCGCAGCCGCTCGGCGTCGTCCAGGGTGCGCAGCAGATGGACGCCGGGCACGCCCTCGGTGCCGGGCAGCCGAATCGGTTCGGCGCCGGTCGCCAGGACGAGGACGTCGTACGGGACGGGTCCCGCGGAGGTGTCGAGGACGTGCGCGTCGGGGCGCAGGCCGAGCGCCTCGCAGCCGAGGCGCACCTGGATGCCGAGCGCCTCGAAGTCCACGTCGAAGGCGGAGCCCTCGGCCGTGCCCAGCAGCACCGCCTTGGACAGCGGCGGCCGGTCGTACGGCTGGTGGGGTTCGGCGCCGATCAGCGTCACCGTGCCGGCGAACCCCTGTTCGCGCAGGGCGACCGCCGTCTGCACACCGGCCATCCCTGCGCCGACCACGACCACGTGCCCCGGCGGCGCGCCGCGTTCCCGCGCCCGTTCCTGCGTCTGCTCGCTCACCTGATCACCATAGACACCTGACGAGTTGTCAGTCAGTGGTCGTGCGCCGTGACCTGCTCCACAACGCTGGTGCCGCGCCCCGGCCGCGACTCCCACTCCCAGCTCTCCTCCAGCCGCACGCGCCCGTCCGGCAGCTCGACGACCGTCGACACGCAGTGCCCGGACGCCGTGGTGCCGTCGGTCCTGAGCTGCACGTACCGGAAGTCGAGCCGGTCGCCCTCGCGCGTGCCCACCAGATGACCGCGCACGACGTCGCCGCCGGCGTACTCGGCCCAGATCTCGCCGTCCTTCTCGTGGTAGGTGAACCGGGTGTGCGTGCCCACCTGACCGGGCGCCTGGTCGGCGACCGGGGTGAGGACGAGACCGTCGAGCGAACGTGCCACCGGCGGATGCTCCCTTACAGACGCGGATGACGACAGTTAGGGTGGCCAACGTAAGGCACTCGCGGGAGCCCGGACGCACCGGGCTGAGAGGGAGGCTGGCGGCCTCCGACCGTACGAACCTGATCCGGGTCATGCCGGCGAAGGGAGGGGCTGGACACCCATGTCGCCCACAGGCACGCCGCCCACGGGTACCACCGGTAGCGCGGGCACGTCGGACGTCCTCGTCATCGGGGGCGGGATCATCGGTCTGGTCACGGCTTGGCGGTCCGCGCAGCGCGGGCTCGGCACCGCCGTGGTGGATCCCGAGCCGGGCGGCGGGGCCGCCCAGGTGGCGGCCGGGATGCTGGCCGCCGTCACGGAACTGCACTACGGCGAGCAGACCCTGCTCGCCCTGAACCTCGCCTCGGCCCGTCGCTATCCGCAGTTCGCGGCCGAGCTGAGCGACGCCACCGGCCAGGACCTCGGCTACCGGGCGTGCGGCACGCTGGCCGTCGCGCTCGACGCCGACGACCGAGCCCACCTGCGGGAACTGCATGCCTTCCAGATGCAGTCCGGCCTGGGCTCCGAGTGGCTGTCGGGGCGCGACTGCCGACGCCTGGAGCCGATGCTCGCGCCGGGCGTGCGCGGGGGGCTGCGGGTGGACGGCGACCACCAGATCGACCCGCGGCGCCTCGCCCGCGCGCTGGTGACCGCCTGTGAGCGGGCGGGTGTGGTCTTCCACCGGGTGCGGGCCGAGCGGCTCACGGTCACCGGGGACCGGGCCACCGGGGTCGTCACGGCCGACGGCACCGAGCTGGCGGCCGGGCGGACGGTGCTGGCCGCGGGCAGCCTCAGCGGGCGGCTGGCGGGCGTCCCGGAGGACGTCCTGCCGCCGGTGCGGCCCGTGAAGGGGCAGGTGGTGCGGCTGACGATGC
This sequence comes from Streptomyces hamibioticus, assembly GCF_047946815.1. Taxonomy (NCBI): domain Bacteria; kingdom Bacillati; phylum Actinomycetota; class Actinomycetes; order Kitasatosporales; family Streptomycetaceae; genus Streptomyces; species Streptomyces hamibioticus. The sequence continues at coordinate 5,598,137 of NZ_JBKKQY010000001.1, read as the reverse complement.
CGCGTCACCCGGCGCCGCTGCTGAACCGGACCGTGCGCGCCGTGGTCCGCGGCAACCACGTCTATCTGGTGCCCCGGGAGGACGGCGAACTGGTCATCGGCGCGACCAGCGAGGAGATGGGCTGGGACACCACGGTCACCGCTGGGGGCGTGTACGAGCTGCTGCGGGACGCCCACGAGCTGGTCCCGGGCCTCACCGAGCTGCCCTTCACGGAGGTCCGGGCGGGGCTGCGCCCCGGCTCCCCGGACAACGCGCCGATGCTCGGCCCGACCGCGCTGGACGGCCTGCTGCTGGCCACCGGCCACTACCGCAACGGCGTGCTGCTCACGCCGGTCACCGGTGACGCCATGGCGCACGTCCTGGCCACGGGCGAGCTTCCCGAAGAGGCCCGCCCCTTCACCCCGCGGCGCTTCGACGCCGCCCCCGCACTCACGGAGCAGTCGGCATGAACACCCCGGTCACGAAGACCCCGGTCACCGTCTCGGTCAACGGGGAGCCGCGTCAGGTGGCTCCCGGCACCGCACTCGACGCCCTGGTGAGGACCCTCACCGAGGCGCCGTCCGGCGTGGCGGCCGCACTCAACGAAACCGTCGTCCCGCGCGCGCGATGGGCGTCCACCACGCTGGCCGAGGGCGACCGCGTCGAAGTCCTCACCGCCGTCCAGGGAGGCTGACCCATGGCCGACGATCCTTTCGTCCTCGGAGGTACGTCGTTCACGTCCCGACTGATCATGGGCACGGGCGGGGCGCCCAGCCTCGACGTGCTGGAGCGGTCGCTGGTGGCCTCCGGGACGGAGCTGACCACGGTCGCCATGCGGCGGGTGAACCCGACCGTGCACGGGTCGGTGCTGTCGGTGCTGGAGAAGCTCGGCATCCGGGTGCTGCCGAACACGGCGGGGTGCTACACCGCCGGGGAGGCGGTGCTCACCGCCCGCCTCGCGCGCGAGGCCCTGGGCACCGACCTGATCAAGCTGGAGGTCATCGCCGACGAGCGGACCCTGCTGCCGGACCCGATCGAGCTGCTGGAGGCGGCGGAGACGCTGGTCGACGACGGGTTCACGGTGCTGCCGTACACGAACGACGATCCGGTGCTGGCGCGGAAGCTGGAGGACGTGGGGTGCGCCGCGGTCATGCCGTTGGGGTCGCCGATCGGGTCCGGGCTCGGGATCCGGAACCCGCACAACTTCCAGCTGATCGTCGAGCACGCGCGCGTGCCGGTGATTCTGGACGCGGGGGCCGGTACGGCGTCGGACGCGGCGTTGGCGATGGAGCTGGGGTGCGCGGGGGTGATGCTGGCCTCGGCGGTCACCCGTGCTCAGGAGCCGGTGCTCATGGCCGCCGCCATGCGGAGTGCCGTGGAGGCGGGGCGGCTGGCCCGGCTGGCCGGGCGGATTCCGCGGCGGCACTTTGCGGCGGCGTCCTCTCCCGGGGAGGGGCTGGCCCGGTTGGATCCTGAGCGGCCCGCGTTCTGAGCGGCGCGGTTCTTCCGTTTGGTCCGCCCGCCCACGCACCACCCGTTTCCAGTCGGGCAGGAGGTGGGCCTCGCCCGTGGGGGCCGAGCACCGTCGGCGGCTTTCCGTGGGTGGGTGCGGCTCCGTGCGCGGACGCGTTCCCTGCGGGGGCCCGTTTCCGTGCATGGGCCCGTTTCCGTGAGTGGGGCGGCTCCGTGTGCGGACGCGTTCCCTGCGGGGCGCGTTCCCTGCGGGGCCCATCTCCGTGCGTGGCCCGTCTGCGTGGGGTGCGTCACAGGTGCGCTGCAGTCGTGGGGGTGATCGGCTTCGGGGCGGCGGGGTGTCCTTGGCGGCTCGTACACTCACCTGCGTGGACACGACCCTTCAGGACCCTCTGGTCGGGCAGGTGCTCGACGGGCGGTACCGCGTCGACGCGCGGATCGCGGTCGGCGGGATGGCCACGGTCTACCGGGCCGTGGACACCCGCCTGGACCGCGTGCTCGCGCTGAAGGTGATGCACCCGACGCTCGCGGCCGACGCCTCCTTCGTCGAGCGGTTCATCCGCGAGGCCAAGTCGGTGGCCCGGCTCGCCCACCCCAATGTCGTGCAGGTCTTCGACCAGGGGACCGACGGGGCGTACGTCTACCTGGCCATGGAGTACGTCTCCGGCTGCACCCTGCGTGACGTGCTGCGCGAGCGCGGGGCGCTGCAGCCGCGGGCCGCGCTGGACATCCTGGAGCCGGTGCTGGCCGCGCTCGGCGCCGCCCACCGCGCCGGATTCGTGCACCGGGACATGAAGCCGGAGAACGTGCTGATCGGGGACGACGGCCGGGTCAAGGTCGCCGACTTCGGTCTCGTCCGGGCCGTGGACACCGTCACCAACACGACCGGCTCCGTCCTCGGCACCGTCTCCTACCTCGCGCCCGAGCAGATCGAGCACGGCACCGCCGATCCCCGGGTCGACGTGTACGCGTGCGGCGTGGTGCTGTACGAGATGCTGACCGGCGGCAGGCCGCACGGCGGGGACTCCCCCGCCCAGGTGCTCTACCAGCACCTCCATGAGGATGTGCCGCCGCCCTCGGCCGCCGTGCCGGGGACGGCGTACGAACTGGACGAGCTGGTCGCCTCGGCGACCGCGCGCAATCCGGAGATCCGCCCGCACGACGCGGTGGCGCTGCTCGCGCAGGCCCGCGACGCCCGCGCACGGCTCGGCGACGACCAGCTCGACGCGGTGCCGCCGCAGGCACTGACCGCGGAGCACGACAACGCCGAGGACCGCACCAGCGTGATCCCGCGCGCGCTGACCGTGCCCCGGCCGCTGCCCGTCCGGGAGGAGGACGGGGCGGAGGGCGACGGTCTCGACCGCACCAGCCGGTTCCGGACCCCGCCGCCGCCTCCGCCCCGCCGCCGCTCGGCCGTACCGCGCGGTCCCATGGCGATCGTCGTGGCCGTGCTGCTGGTGCTGGGCGTGGGCGCCGGCGTCTGGTACATCAACTCCGGGCAGTTCACCAAGGTCCCGCCGCTGCTGGAGAAGACCGAGGCGCAGGCCCGGGACCGGCTGGCGGAGGCCGGGCTGGACGTGGGCAAGGTCGAGCACGCCTACAGCGACACGGTGCGGCGCGGCTCCGTGATGCGCACCGACCCGGAGGCGGGCTCCCGCATCCGCAGCAACGACTCCGTGTCGCTCACCATCTCCGACGGCCCGGAGACGGTGAAGCTGCCCGATCTGGCGGGCTACAAGCTGGACCGGGCCCGGTCCCTGCTCAAGCAGGACGGACTGGAGCCGGGCATGATCAACCGCGCGTTCAGCGAGGACGTCCCCCAGGGGTTCGTGATCTCCACGGACCCGAAGCAGGGCACCGAGGTGCGCGCGGGGTCGGCGGTCGCGCTCACCGTCAGCAAGGGCCGGCCGATCGACGTGCCGGACGTCACCGGGGACGACCTCGACGACGCCAGGGCCGAGCTGGCGGACGCCGGTCTGAAGGTGAAGACCGCGGCCGAGCGGATCAACTCCGAGCACGACGCGGGGCAGGTCGCCCGGCAGACGCCGGACAGCGGCAGCCGGGCCGCCGAGGGCGACACGGTGACGCTGACGCTGTCCAAGGGCCCGGAGATGATCGAGGTCCCGGACGTGGTCGGTGACAGCGTCGACGACGCCCGGCAGGAGCTGGAGGAGGCCGGGTTCCGGGTCAAGGAGGACCGGGGGCTGCTCGGGCTGTTCGGCGACACGGTCAAGAAGCAGTCCGTGGCGGGCGGGGACACGGCCCCGAAGGGCTCGACGATCACCATCACCATCCGGTGAGGGAGCCGGGCCCGGCCGCGGACGGAGCCGGACCCGCCCGATGACGGAGCCGGCCCGGGATGCCGGCGGAGCGGGCCGCGGCCGCCGACGCAGTCGGGCCAGGGCGCCGGTGGAGTGGCGCCCGGCCGCTGACGGAGCCGGGCCATCCGTTGACGGAGCAGCGCCGTCCGCATGACACCCTGGACGGGTGAACACGCAACATTCCGGCCCCTCCCGCAACCCGGTCGGCGCCCATGTGCCCGTGGCCGGCGGGCTGCACTCCGTGGGGCTGCCCTACGCCCGTGACCTGAAGGCGGAGGCGGTCCAGGTCTTCGTCGCCAACCCGCGCGGCTGGGCCACCCCGGTGGGCAACCCGCGACAGGACGAGGCGTTCCGCGCGGCCTGCGCGGAGGAGTCGATCCCCGCGTACGTGCACGCGCCGTACCTGATCAACTTCGGCTCGCACACGGAGGCGACCGTGGAGCGGTCGGTGGAGTCGCTGCGGCACTCGCTGCGGCGCGGCCGTGCGATCGGCGCGCTCGGTGTCGTGGTGCACACGGGCAGCGCGACCGGCGGCCGGGCGCGGGAGGTGGCGCTGCAGCAGGTGCGCGAGCACATGCTGCCGCTGCTGGACGAGCTGACCCGTGACGACGACCCGTACGTGCTGCTGGAGTCGACCGCCGGGCAGGGCGCTTCCCTCTGCTCCCGCACCTGGGACTTCGGGCCGTACTTCGAGGCGCTGGACGCCCATCCGAAACTGGGCGTGTGCCTGGACACCTGCCACGTCTTCGCGGCCGGGCACGACCTGGCCGGGCCGGACGGCATGCACCGGACGCTGGACCTGCTCGTGGACACGGTCGGTGAGGGCCGGCTGAAGCTGATCCACGCCAACGACTCCAAGGACGTCGCCGGAGCGCACAAGGACCGGCACGCGAACATCGGCGCCGGACACATCGGCGAGGACCCGTTCCGGGAGCTGATGACGCACCCGGCGACCGCGGGCGTACCGCTGGTCATCGAGACGCCGGGCGGCAAGGAGGGGCACGCGGGGGACGTGGAGCGGCTGAAGAAGCTGCGCGACGGCTGACCGGCTCCCCCGAGGGAGAGCCCGCTCAGAGTTCGGGGCCGTCCCCGGGCTCCTCCTGGTAGGAGTAGCGCTGCTCCCGCCATGGATCGCCGATGTTGTGGTAGCCGCGCTCCTCCCAGAAGCCGCGGCGGTCGGCGGTCATGTACTCGACGCCGCGGACCCACTTCGGGCCCTTCCAGGCGTACAGGTGGGGGACGATCAGCCGGAGCGGAAAGCCGTGCTCGGCGGTGAGCAGCTCGCCGTCCTTGTGGGTGGCGAACAGGGTGCGCTCGGCGGCGAAGTCGGACAGCCGGAGGTTGGAGCTGAATCCGTACTCCGCCCACACCATCACATGGGTGACGGCGGGCGCGGGCGGGGCGAGGTCGAGGATCGTGGTGGCCGGGATGCCGCCCCACTCGGAACCGAGCATGCTGAACTTCGTGACGCAGTGCAGGTCGGCCACGACGGTGGTGTACGGCAGGGCCGTGAACTCCTCGTGGTCCCAGCTGTGCTTCTCGCCGTCGGCGGTGGCGCCGAAGACCCGGAACTCCCAGCGCTCCGGGCGGAACTTGGGGACCGGCCCGTAATGCGTGACGGGCCAGCCGCGCTGCAGCCGCTGCCCCGGCGGGAGCTCGGGCTGTACCGCTCCTCCTGTACCGCCTTCTCCCTGTTCGCGTCCCACCGGCTGACCCATGCCTCCATCCTGACAGACCGGTGGTGATGCTCCCGAACGGGCAAGCGCAATATCTGGCAATCAACCCCAACCCCGGCAATTGCAACTAAGCCTGTACTTACTTACTAAGTCAAGACTTACTGGACGATCTTCGCCGCCGGTGCAATCATGCGGCGCAACCTGCCAGTTCCCCGTGCGGAAGGAGCCCATGCGATGCAGGGCGATCCCGAGGTCCTCGAATTCCTCAACGAGCAGCTGACCGCCGAGCTGACCGCGATCAACCAGTACTTCCTGCACTCAAAGCTGCAGGACCACAAGGGCTGGACCAAGCTCGCCAAGTACACGCGCGCCGAGTCCTTCGACGAGATGCGGCACGCCGAGGTGCTCACCGACCGCATCCTGATGCTGGACGGCCTGCCGAACTACCAGCGGCTGTTCCACGTCCGGGTCGGGCAGACGGTCACCGAGATGTTCCAGGCCGACCGGGAGATCGAGGTCGAGGCGATCGACCGGCTGCGCCGGGGCATCGCGGTGATGCGGGGCAAGAACGACATCACGTCGGCCAACATCTTCGAGGCGATCCTCGCCGACGAGGAGCACCACATCGACTACCTGGAAACCCAGCTGGACCTGATCGAGAAGCTGGGCGAGTCGCTGTACCTGTCGACGGTCATCGAGCAGTCCCAGCCGGACGCCTCCTGACGAAGCTCGCTCCGGGGCCGTCCTCGGCGTCCCGGACCCCCTAGGCCGCCTCGGGCAGCTCCGCCACGAGCGCGGGCTCCCCCTGGTCGACCAGCTGCCGGCGGGGGCAGGCCCCACGGCCGAGCAGCGCCTGGATACGCCGTACGCAGCCGCCGCAGTCGGTGCCGGCCTTGCAGGCGGAGGCGATCTGCCGGGGCGTGCACGCGCCGGCCGCCGCGTGGCTCTTCACCTGTTCCTCGGTGACACCGAAGCAGCTGCAGACGAACACGCGGTTCACCTCCCGGACGGGGTACAAGGTCGTGCCGTACCGATGACCGGAGGCCCGACTGATCGGTGAGGCAAACCTAACCTTACCCATCGGGCCGGGGCCGCAAAAGTGGAGGGGGCGCGGATCGTATGTGACCCGCGCCCCATTTCCCGCCCGCGAACGGGCGTACCGTCACTGGTCCCGGTACATCTCCGCCACCAGGAACGCCAGGTCGAGCGACTGGCTGCGGTTCAGCCGCGGGTCGCAGGCCGTCTCGTAGCGCTGGTGCAGGTCGTCGACGAAGATCTCGTCGCCGCCGCCGACGCACTCGGTGACGTCGTCGCCGGTCAGCTCCACGTGGATGCCGCCCGGGTGGGTGCCGAGCCCCTTGTGGACCTCGAAGAAGCCCTTGACCTCGTCCAGCACGTCGTCGAAGCGACGGGTCTTGTGGCCGGAGGCCGCCTCGAAGGTGTTGCCGTGCATCGGGTCGGTCACCCAGGCCACCGTCGCGCCCGAGGCCGTCACCTTCTCCACCAGCTCCGGCAGCCGGTCGCGGATCTTGTCCGCGCCCATCCGGACGATGAACGTCAGCCGGCCCGGCTCCCGCTCGGGGTCGAGACGCTCGATGTACTGCAGCGCCTCCTCGGCCGTCGTCGTCGGGCCGAGCTTGATGCCGATCGGGTTGCGGATCCGCGAGGCGAACTCGATGTGCGCGTGGTCCAGCTGCCGGGTGCGCTCACCGATCCACACCATGTGCGCGGAGACGTCGTACAGCTGCCCGGTGCGCGAGTCGACGCGGGTGAGCGCCGACTCGTAGTCGAGCAGCAGCGCCTCGTGCGAGGAGAAGAACTCGACGGTCTTGAACTCCTCCGGGTCCGTGCCGCACGCGCGCATGAAGTTCAGCGCGTTGTCGATCTCCCGGGCGAGCTGCTCGTAGCGCTGACCGGACGGGGACGACTTCACGAAGTCCTGGTTCCAGGCGTGCACCTGGCGCAGGTCGGCATAGCCGCCGGTGGTGAAGGCGCGCACCAGGTTCAGCGTCGAGGCCGAGGCGTGGTACATGCGCTTGAGCCGCTCGGGGTCCGGGACGCGGGCCTCTTCGGTGAAGTCGAAGCCGTTGACGGAGTCGCCGCGGTAGGTCGGCAGGGTCACGCCGTCGCGGGTCTCGGTCGGCTTGGAGCGCGGCTTGGAGTACTGGCCGGCGATCCGGCCGACCTTGACCACGGGCACCGAGGCCGCGTACGTCAGCACCGCGCCCATCTGGAGCAGCGTCTTGAGCTTGTTGCGGATGTGGTCGGCGGACACCGCGTCGAAGGCCTCGGCGCAGTCGCCGCCCTGGAGGAGGAACGCCTCTCCCTTGGCGACGGCCGCCATCCGGGCGCGCAGCTGGTCGCACTCGCCCGCGAAGACGAGCGGCGGATACGACTCGAGGTCCGCGATCACTGCGCGCAGAGCCTCGGTGTCGGGGTACTCGGGCTGCTGCGCCGCGGGCAGGTCTCGCCAGGTGTTGCCAGCGCTCGCGCTGGTCTTAGCGTTCACGGTCACGCCCTCAACATTACGGGGTCGGATCCACCGTCCATCCCGCCGCTCACGAAGTGAGACGAACCCCGCTCCGCCGCTCCCGCTCCGCCGCGCGGGGTGCCGCCAGGGCCAGCCGCCGGTGCGTGCGGCGCAGCAGCAGCCGGGCCGCCACGGGATGCGCATGGCGCACCACCGACCAGTACCGGCGCCCGGCGCGGTCGTGGAGCCGGACCACCGTACCCAGGGTCACCCGCCGGGCCGGCGCGTCCACCAGGACCGAGACCCGGAAGTCGAGGTGCCTGCCGTCCTCGCCGAGCAGCACCTCGGTGTCGGTGCGGCCGTGGACGGGGACCTCGCCGAGCACCCGCTCCCAGGCCGCCGGGTCGGCCGGCATGCCGGGGCGCAGCTCCATGGCGAAGGCGTCGGCGTGGTCGACGACGGGGAGGGCGGCCCGCAGCAGGGCGGCGCCCTCGGGGACGTCGACGGCGGACGGGCGGTCCCAGCCGAGCCGCTGGAGCAGCCGGACGTACCGGCCGCGGCGCACGGGACGGGGCAGCGCCCCGGTGGCGGCCAGCTCGGCGCTGTCGAACATCTCCTCGATCACCGTGCCGTGCACGGCGCGGACGGCGAGCAGCCAGCCCGGGTAGTCGGTGCCGCGCAGGTCCTGCTCCAGGACGTGCCGCAGCTCGCAGCGGCCGGGGCCGAGGGGCGCGACGGCCAGTTCGTGGAAGCCCGGGCCGCCGGGCGGGCCGAGGGCGAAGCGGACGCGGCGGCCGGGCTCGTGGGCCTCGACCGAGTAGCGGACCGGTCCGTGGCCGCCGGCGGCGCCGACGCCGAGCGGGCGGTCGAAGCGGATCGGGGCCCAGGCGGGGGACGGGAAGAGCGGGTCGTCGTCGGCGGCGAGCCGGTCGAGCAGCGCTCCGACCCGCCGGGCGGGGGCGGCGATCGTGCGGGCGTGCACCTTGCGTACCGTACTCATCAGAGCACCTCCGTACGGTAGCGTATGGTCAACCGTACGGTACCGTATGGACATGGTGCAACGGCCGAGGAACGACGAACGGAACCGCAGGCCCAGGCTGACCGCCCGGGACTGGGCCGACGCCGCGCTCGCGGCGATGCGCGAGGGCGGACTCGCCGCCGTCGCCGTGGAGCCGCTGGCCACCCGGCTGGGCACCACCAAGGGCAGCTTCTACTGGCACTTCGCGGGCCGTGACGCGCTGATCGAGGCCGCCCTGGTCCGCTGGGCGGAGACCGACACCGAGGCGCCCATCACCACGCTCGAGGCGGAAGTGGGCCCCGATCCCGAGCAGCGGCTGCGGTGGCTGTTCACCGAGGCGGTGCGCTCGGCGGCCGACGACCCGCTGGAGGTCACGCTGCTGGCCACCGCCGACGACCCCCGGGTCGCCGCGGCCCTCGAACGGGTCACCGAACGCCGGGTCGGCTACCTGGCCGGGCTGTTCGCCGAGGCGGGCTTCCCGGAGCCGGAGGCACACCGCCGCGCGCTGCTCGCCTACAGCGTCTACCTGGGCCACGTCCAGCTCGGCCACGCCGTCCCGGCCACGCTTCCGGAGGGCGACGAGCTGACGCGTCATCTCGAACGCACCCTCGCGCTGCTGCTGGTGCGCTAGGGTCGGGGCATGTTCACGCGCTCGGCTCACATCCAGAACTGGTGGTGGACCGCTTCTCCGGCGGCCCACTGACTGCGCGTACCCACACCTCGCGAAGGCCGCCCCAGGGGCGGCCTTCGGCGTTTCCGGCGGTCCGCTCCTCACCCACCGGGACATCCACCGGGATGTCCGCCGAAAAGGAGTACGGACCCCATGAACCTGCTCGATCTGCTGAGCGACGACCGCCCGTTCGCCCTGCTGCGCCGCCGCACCCCCGGCCTCGACCACGACCGCGTCGAGGTGCTGATCGGCACGGCCGGCACCCGGGAGCACCTCGCCGACCTGCCCGAGGACTGTCTGGCGCTGCTCCCGTTCCGCCAGATCCGCGAACGCGGCTTCGACGTCCGCGACGACGGCACCCCGCTGCTGGTGCTGACCCCGCAGGAGCGCTACGACCTCCCGCTCGCCGAGGCCCTGGAACAGCTCCCCGCGCACGACGTCCGGGTCGAGGGCGGCGGATTCGACGTCGGTGACGCGGAGTACGCCGGAATCGTCGGGCGGGTGCTGCGCGAGGAGATCGGACGGGGCGAGGGCGCCAACTTCGTGATCCGGCGGACGTACGAGGGGCAGATCCCGGGGTTCGGCCGGGCCGACGCGCTGGCCCTGTTCCGGCGGCTGCTGGAGGGCGAACGGGGCGCCTACTGGACGTTCGTGGTGCACACCGGAAACGGGGAGGGGCCCGAAGGGCCCTGCCCGGAAGGGCGGGGGCGGGCGACGGGCGGGCGCACGCTGGTCGGTGCGAGCCCGGAGGTGCACGTGCGGATGTCCGGCGGGACGGTGGTGATGAACCCGATCAGCGGGACCTACCGCTACCCCGCCGACGGCCCGGCCCCCGAGCACCTGCTCGGCTTCCTCGCCGACGGCAAGGAGACCGAGGAGCTGTCGATGGTCGTCGACGAGGAACTCAAGATGATGTGCACCGTCGGCGACATGGGCGGCGTGGTCGTCGGCCCCCGGCTGAAGGAGATGGCCCACCTCGCCCACACCGAGTACGAGCTGCGCGGCAGGTCCTCCCTGGACGTGCGCGAGGTGCTGAAGGAGACGATGTTCGCGGCGACCGTGACCGGCTCGCCGGTGCAGAACGCCTGCCGGGTCATCAAGCGGTACGAACCCCTCGGGCCGGACGGCACCGGGCGCGGCTACTACGCGGGCGCGCTGGCGCTGATCGGCCGGGACACCGGTGGCGCGCAGACCCTCGACTCCCCCATCCTGATCCGCACCGCCGACATCGACGCGCACGGGCGGCTGCGGGTGCCGGTCGGCGCGACGCTGGTGCGCGGCTCGGACCCGGCCGGCGAGGTCGCCGAGACCCACGCCAAGGCGGCCGGGGTGCTGGCCGCGCTGGGCGTCCGCGCCGCCCGGCCGCGCGAGGAGGCGGCCCGTCCCCGGCTCGCCGACGACCCGCGGGTGCGGGCCGCGCTGGACGGGCGCCGGGCCTCGCTGGCCCCGTTCTGGCTGCGCATGCAGGAACGGACGGACGCGCTCGACGGGCACGCCCTGGTCGTCGACGGGGAGGACACCTTCACGGCGATGCTCGCGCACGTGCTGCGGGCCGGCGGGCTGGACGTCACCGTCCGGCGGTACGACGAGCCGGGGCTGCGGGAGGCGGTGCTCGGGCACGCCGGTCCGGTGGTACTGGGGCCGGGCCCCGGCGACCCGGCGGACGCGGCCGATCCGAAGATGCGGTTCCTGCGCGCCCTGGCCGCCGAGGTGCTCCGGGAACACCGGCACGGCGTCCTCGGCGTGTGCCTCGGGCACGAGCTGATCGCGGCGGAGCTGGGACTGGACATCGTCCGCAAGGAGGTGCCGTACCAGGGGGCGCAGATGGAGATCGACCTGTTCGGGCGGCGGGAGACCGTCGGCTTCTACAACAGCTTCGCCGCGCGCTGCGACGACGCCACCGCCGAGGAGCTGGCCACGCACGGCATCGAGGTGAGCCGGGCCGTCAACGGCGAGGTGCACGCGCTGCGCGGGCCCGGTCGTGCCCCGGCCGCGCCGGGAAACGCGTTCGCCGGCGTGCAGTTCCACCCGGAGTCGGTGCTGACGCTGAACGGCGCCGCCGTGGTGCGGGAGCTGGTCGGTCAGCTGCGCGGCACCAGCACGTTCTCCGAGCGGCGCCCGGCCCGGTAGTCGGCGACGTTCCGCGCCGTGGTGTCGACGATCTGCCGGACGGCGTCCTCGGTGTAGTAGGCCTGGTGCGAGGTGACCAGGACGTTCGGGAAGGTGACGAGGCGGGCCAGGATGTCGTCCGCGATGGGCTCCAGGGACTTGTCGAGGAAGAACAGGCCCGCCTCCGCCTCGTACACGTCCAGGCCCACGCCGGTGAAGCGGCCCGCGCGCAGCTCCCTGACCAGGGCCGCGGAGTCGATCAGACCGCCGCGGCTGGAGTTGATCAGGACGGCGTCGTCCTTCATCGCCTTCAGGGCGTCCGCGTCGACGAGGTGCCGGGTCCGGGGCATCAGCGGGACGTGCAGGGAGACCAGGTCGGACTCGGCGAGGAGCCGCTCCTTGGGTACGTAGGTCATGCCCAGCTCCAGGCAGGCCGGGTTCTCGGCGATGTCCCAGCCGAGCAGCCGCATGCCGAAGCCGTGGGCGATCCGGGCGAAGGCCTCACCGATCTTGCCGGTGCCGAGGACGCCGGCGGTGCGGCCGTGCATGTCGCGGCCCATCAGGCCGTGCAGCCGGAAGTCGAAGTCGCGGGTGCGCGTGGAGGCGCGCACGATACGGCGGTTGACGGCCATGGCGAGGGCCCACGCGAACTCGGCGACGGAGTAGGGCGAGTAGTACGACACGCGCGCGATGGTCATGCCGAGCCGCTCGGCCGTGGCCAGGTCGGTGTTGTTGAAGCCGGTGGAGCGCTGGGCGACCATCCGGGTGCCGCCGGCGGCGAGGATCTCCAGGACGCCCGCGCCGAGGTCGCAGTTGACGGACGTGGAGACGGTCTCGTGGCCCGCGGCGATGGGCGCGGTGTCCTCGGTGAGGAAGACGTCCAGGCAGCGGACCGGCTCCCGGTCCCGGAAGGCCTGTTCGATCAGGGGCTTCTCGTCGGCCTGCACACCGAACGCCAGGATCTCCAAGGGGCCCTCCGGGGGGGTTGCACCGGTTCACCGGTTTCGTCCGCACCTGTCCTGCTCCCCGCGAATATACGGCGATCGGCCGGGGAACACCCCGGCTCCGCGTGGCTACGCGTCGTCCAGGCCGCGCTCTATCGCGTACCGCACCAGCTCCACGCGGTTGTGCAACTGGAGCTTGCCCAGGGTGTTCTGGACGTGGTTCTGCACGGTGCGGTGGGAGATGACCAGGCGTTCGGCGATCTGCTTGTAGCTCAGGCCCTTGGCGACCAGCCGCAGCACCTCGGTCTCCCGGTCGGTCAGGCGCGGGGTGTCCGGCTTGCCGGTGTCCTGCGCCGGGGCCGGTTCGGAGGCGAGACGGCGGTACTCGCCGAGGACCAGGCCGGCCAGGCCGGGTGTGAAGACCGGATCGCCGGCGGCCGTACGGCGTACCGCGTCCTGCAGTTCCTCCGTGGACGCCGACTTCAGGAGGTAACCGGTGGCCCCGGACTTCACCGCCTCCAGGACGTCGGCGTGCTCACCGCTGGCCGACAGCACCAGGACGCGCACCGTCGGGGCGGCGCCGACGACCTCCTTGCAGACCTGTACGCCCGGCTTGCCGGGCAGGTTGAGGTCGAGCACGAGGACGTCGGGTGCGGCGGCCCGGGCCCGGCGCACGGCCTGGTCGCCGTCGCCGGCGGTGGCGACCACGTCGAAGCCGGACTCGGCCAGATCCCGGGCGACGGCGTCGCGCCACATGGGGTGGTCGTCGACCACCATGACCTTGATCGGGTCCTGTCGTTCACTCATCGGCCGTCGCCTTCCCCCGTGCCGTACTGCTGTTCTTCGGTGCTCTCAGCTCGACCTCGGTGCCCTGTCCCGGCACCGAGACCAGGTCCGCCGTGCCGCCGAGGTCGCGCAGCCGCCCCCGGATCGACAGGGCGACGCCGAGCCGGCCCTCGCCCTCGGCCTCGTCGAGCCGGCCCTCGGGGATGCCGGGGCCGTCGTCGCGGACGGTGACGATCACCTCGTCCGGCTCGTCCTCGATCAGGATCCACGCGCGCGCGTGCTCACCGGCGTGCTTGCGGACGTTGTCCAGGGCGGCGCCGACGGCGGCGGTCATCTCCCGTGCGGTGTCGGGGGCCAGCAGTACCGGCGCTCCGGGCTCGGCGAGGTTGACGCGGGCGCCGGCACAGGGGGCGAGCAGCGTGCGCAGGTCGACGGGACCGGCCGGTTCGTCCGTCTCCGGTTCCTCCACCGCCCGTACGACGGCGCCCTCGGCGGCGTCCTCCGACACCCGGGAGACGGGCACCATGCCGCCGGAGACCAGGGTGCGCAGGGCCACCTCCTGCTCGCCCGCGAGGCGGCCCAGCTCCGCCGCCTCGCCACCGAGGACGGCGCCGCGACGCTGCACCATCGCCAGGACCTGGAGCACGCTGTCGTGGATGTCCCGTGCCAGCCGCTCCCGCTCCCGGGTCGCCGCCTCGATCTCCAGGGCGCGGGCGAGGGTGCGCTCGGAGGCGCGGGCGACCTCGACGACGTAGCCGATGGCGATGGAGGCGACCCAGACCAGGATCACGTTGTGCACGGTGTCGCGGGCGGGGCCGCCGCGTTCGATGAGATTGGCGACGGCGACGAGTGTGGAGGCGAGCGCCGCCCAGCGCCAGCCGCCCTTGATCGCGAAGGCCAGCACCGAGCCGGCGGTCCATATGGACGGCATGGTGGGGCCGCCGTCCGCGATCCGCTCCGGCGCGTCGGCGAGGGGGGTGAGCAGAATGCCGGTGAGCGCGATGGTCAGGTCGGCGGTGAGGAAGCGCTTGGTGCACGCGGCGGCGTTCGCGACCTTGTGGAGGGTGGCCAGGGTCCAGACGGCCAGGACGGCGAAGTAGGCGACGGCCAGCCAGGGGCGGACGAACCGGTCGTGGGCGGTGCCGAACAGGCCGATCGCGTACAGCATGGTGAGCACGCGGTACGCCGTGAGCGCGCGCCACAGCGGCTGCTCGACGGACATCCTCATGACACGCTCGCGCTTGGCCATCTCCCCCACCCCGTCCGGCCCGGCCCGCTGCGGCTACTTCTCGTCCCGCTCCTTGTCGGCCTGCTGGGCCCGTCCCTTCTCGTCCCGCTCCCGCTGGGACTGTTCCTTCTCGGCCTGTTCCTTCTCGGCCTGTTCCTTCTCCGCGCGGGCGAGCGCGGCCTTCGCCGCCTTGCCCGCCTCCTTCTCGGCCTTCGCCGCCTCCGCGAGCTGCCGCTTCATGGCGGTCGCGTACATGTCGACGTACTCCTGGCCGGAGAGCTTCATGATTTCGTACATGACCTCGTCGGTCACCGCGCGGAGCACGAAGCGGTCGTGCTCCATGCCCTGGTAGCGGCTGAAGTCCAGCGGCCTGCCGATCCGGATGCCCGGCCGCATCAGCTTCGGCACGACCTTGCCGGGCGGCTGGATCTTCTCGGTGTCGATCATGGCGACCGGGACGACCGGCGCTCCCGTGGCGAGCGCCACGCGCGCGAGGCCGCCCGGCTTGCCCCGGTACAGCCGCCCGTCGGGCGAGCGGGTCCCCTCGGGGTAGATGCCGAACAGCTCGCCGCGCTCCAGGACCTCTATGCCGCTCTTGATGGCGGCCTCCCCCGCGCCGCGCGCGCCGGAGCGGTCCACCGGGAGCTGTCCGACCCCCTTGAAGAACGCGGCGGTCAGCCGGCCCTTCACGCCGGGTGTGTTGAAGTACTCCGCCTTGGCGATGAAGGTCACCTTGCGGTCGAGGACCGCCGGCAGGAAGAACGAGTCGGAGAACGACAGGTGGTTGCTGGCCAGGATCGCCGGGCCCTCGGCGGGGACGTTCTCCAGGCCCTCCACCCAGGGCCGGAAGGCAAGCTTCAACGAGCCCCCGACGGTGACCTTCATCGCGCCGTACAACAACCGAGTGCCTCCTGTGTGTGTCGAGGAGACCTTATCCCGGAGCATCGGCCGGGGCGGCTGCGGCCCTGGTCGGTGTCAGTGCGGTCGCGTACGGTGAAGTACCTGCAAGTCCCGACGTGCCAGCCCCTTCACGAACAGGAGACCGAAACGTGCCGGTCCTCCCCGGAGCCGAGCCGTTCCGCCACGAGGGCGGGGAAGTCGGCGTCCTCCTCTGCCACGGCTTCACCGGTTCCCCCCAGTCGCTGCGCCCCTGGGCGGAGTACCTCGCCGGGCGTGGTCTGACCGTCGCCCTGCCGCTGCTGCCCGGCCACGGCACACGCTGGGAGGACATGCAGCTCACCGGCTGGCCGGACTGGTACGCGGAGGTGGACCGCGAGCTGCGCCTGCTGCGCGAACGCTGCGCGCGCGTGTTCGTGGCCGGGCTCTCCATGGGCGGCGCCCTGGCCCTGCGGCTGGCGGCCCGGCACGGGGACGCGGTCAGCGGGGTGATGGTCGTCAACCCGGCGAACCGGATGCACGGCGTCGCCCAGCACGCCCTGCCGGTGATCCGTCACCTGGTGCCCGCGACGCGGGGCATCGCCAGCGACATCGCCAAGCCGTCGACGACGGAGCTGGGGTACGACAAGGTCCCGCTGCACGCGGCGCACTCGCTGCGGTCCTTCTTCCGGCTGGTCGACGGCGAGCTGCCGCAGGTCACGCAGCCGCTGCTGCTGCTGCGCAGCCCGCAGGACCATGTGGTGCCGCCCGCCGACGCGGCCCGCATCCTCAGCCGGGTGTCGTCGACGGACGTGACGGAGATCCTGCTGGAACAGAGCTACCACGTGGCGACGTTGGACTACGACGCGGACCGGATCTTCGCGGAGAGCGCGGCGTTCGTCGCCCGGCTCGCGCCCGGTTCCGTCAAGGAGCCGGAGCCCGGCCTCGGCAAGGAAGGGACGACCGCAGGTGGCTGAGCACGACGCCGACCGCGAGGACCGTGAGGACCGCGAGGAGCGGGACGAGCGGGACGAGCGCGCGGACCGGGATCGGGGTGTGCCGGAGGAACAGGCCGTGCCCATCGACGAGGACGCGGCCTGGGCGGCGATCGTCGCCGGGTACGGGGACGAGCCGCCGGACCCGCCGGGCGCCAAGCCGTTCAAGTCGGTCGAGGACCTGGCCCGTCTGGAGGCCGGGACCAACGACGAGCGGCCCGCGGAGGAGCGGCCCGAGGAGGAGCTGCCCGCCGCGCCGGTCCGGCCGCTGGGCGGCTCCGTCGCCTTCGCGCCCGGCGTCGGCACCGGCCCGCGCGACCACAGTCCGGCCGAGCCCTCCGACGACGACTTCGACGAGGGCGACGAGGGCCACTTCGTGCCGCCGGAGCCGCCCCCGCTGCCGGAGGCGGACGTGACCGCCAAGTTCGCCTGGCTGGGCGTGCTCGGCGGTCCGGTTCTGCTGCTGCTGGCGGTGCTGCTCGGCTGGCACATGACCTGGTGGCTGACGACCCTGAGCATCGGCGGCTTCCTCGGCGGCTTCGCCACGCTGGTGATGCGGATGCGGGAAGACGACGAGGACGAGGACGATCCGGGCCGGGGGGCCGTCGTCTGATCCGGGCCCTGCCCTAGATGATTGATTCCAAGGTCAGTGGTCGTAGGCGGTCAGTGAGCGGATGACCGGGCCGCCGGTGTGGTGGTTGTGCCAGATCGCCGTGGTGAGGGCGAGGAGTCGTTGCAGGACGCGGACGGCTACTCCGCCGGGGGTACGGCCGCCATGCCGTTCGAGGTCGAGCTGGCTCTTGAGGGTCTGGTTGACCGACTCGATCAGCTGCCGCAGCGGCTTGAAGAGCTCGGCTCCGGCCCGTTGGGGTTCGCCCTTGCGGGCCGGCCGCAGCAGCCGGACACCGAGGTCGGTGAGCTGCCGCTCGAAGTCGCGGCCGTAGTAGTTGCGGTCGGCCAGGAGGGTCGGGGGCGGTCGGCCGGCAAGCAGCGCCGGTTCAATGGTGAGGATGTCCAGCAGCACCTCGCGCTCGACGGCCTTGGCACCGGCAAGCGCGAAGGCGACGGGCAGGCCGTGCAGGGTGCACACCACATGCAGCCGCAGGCCCCAGAAGAAGCGGGAGTGGCTGGCGCAGTAGCCGTACTCGGCCCATCCGGCCAGGTCGGAGCGTTTCGCGGTCTCCTTCGAGCGGCCGCACTCCACGGGGGTGGAGTCGACGATCCACACGTCGTCGTGCCAGAACGCGGTGTCGCGGGCCACTGCCCGCATGACATGGCGGATCAGTCCGGCCGCCCGGCGCAGCCGCTTGTTCCAGCCGCTTTGCTGCGGCAGATACGGAAACAGGCCGCGCAGGTGGGCGTGGGCATAGCGCAGCCACCGGGCCTCGGAGACAAAGCCCAGCAGGGCCTGCATCACCGCCAGGGTGACCAGCTCCGCATCGCTCAGCTTCGGTTCCAGGCCCACCCGAGGTCGCCACGGCGCCAGATCCGGCGAAGTCTTCAACAGGTCATCGACCCGCACGTACAGTGCAGTTGCGAGGGTGTCTATCTCGGTCGTCACACACTGAGAGTGGGCACCCTCGCTCCGTCTGCGCAGCTATTCCTTGGAATCAACCATCTAGGCGGCCGGCAGGTGGCTGCCCGGGGTGGCCGGCACCTTGAGCGCGGCCAGGACCGGAAGGTGGTCCGTGGCCGCCCTCAGGTCGTCCTCGGTCACGCCCGGCAGTCCGTGCGGCACCCCACAGCCCAGCACCTCGATGCCCTTGGTCGCGAAGACCGCGTCGATGCGCTGGTGCGGGTCGGCCGGGGTGGAGGTGGGGTCGCCGCCCCAGGGCGCGGTGGCCCGGCAGTCCTGGAGCTGCGCGGCGAGCCGCCGGAAGGTCGGCCCGTCGGGGCGTTCGTTGAGGTCGCCGCCCGCGACCGCGTGGGGCACGCCCAGGCCGGCGAGCCGGTCCAGCAGCATGCCGCCCTGCTCGTACCGCTCGTCCTTCTGCAGTGACAGATGGCAGGACAGGACACCGAGCCGGACCCCGCCGAAGCGGACGACGGCGGTGGCGAAGCCACGGCGGTGCAGTCCGGGGGTGAGCGGGAGCAGCACGTCCTCCGTGCGCTCCACGGTGGCACGCAGCGAGGAGAGCAACGCGGGGCCGGCGGCGGTGGCGCCGCCGGAGAGGACCACCAGGTCGGCGGCGCGGGCCAGCCGGGCCAGTTTCTTGCGCCAGCGGAAGAAGCGAGGGGCTTCCTGGATCAGGACCAGGTCGGGGGCGCAGGCCCTGATCACCCGGGCGAGGGCGGCGGTGTCGTCGCGCATCGAGCGGATGTTGTAGCTCAGGACGCGGATGACCGCGGAACCGTCGGGTTCGGTACGAGAGATGGGAAGCGCCGGAGGGGACGTTGCCATGCGGGTCAATGTACGGGGGCCCGGCGTTGTTGGCGCCCCATAGCTCGGGGCGCGAGGTGAGTGTGCGACTTCCGGTTGTGGGGTTGGTCGCGCAGTTCCCCGCGCCCCTGGCCGGCGTGCGGGCGCCGTTTCTCGGAACGTGAGCGCTACATGATCGGGTCGGGTTCCCTCGCCAGGTCGGCCGCGCCCACCAGGCCCGCCTTGTTGCCCAGCTCGGCGGCGCGAACCTCGGCGACCGGGCGCCAGTTGCCGCCGACCAGCCAGCGCTTGTAGGACTTGCGGATCGGGCCCAGGACCAGTTCGCCCTCGTCGGACAGGCCGCCGCCGACGATGAAGGCGGACGGGTCGAAGAGGGAGGCCAGGTCGGCCAGGCCCGCGCCGACCCAGCGGGCCAGCTCGCGGTAGGAGTCGACGGCGACCGGGCAGCCCTGCCGGGCGGCCATGGAGATGTGCTTGCCCTCGATGCCGTCGGGGGTGCCGTCCCCGAGACCGAGGAGGATCTCGGCCTGCTCCGGGGTGGCGTTGGCACGCTGCTTGGCGTACCGGACGAGGGCGCGGCCGGAGGCGTACTGCTCCCAGCAGCCCTGCGAGCCGCAGCCGCACAGCAGGCCGTCCGGCACCATCCGGATGTGGCCGAACTCGGCGGCCACGCCGAAGTGGCCGCGGCGCAGCTTGTTGCCGATGATGATGCCGCCGCCGAGGCCGGTGCCGAGGGTGATGCAGATGACGTTGCGGTGGCTCTTGCCGCCGCCGAACTTGTACTCGCCCCAGGCCGCGGCGTTGGCGTCGTTCTCCACGACGACCGGAAGGCCGACGCGGGCTTCGACCTTCTCCTTCAGCGGCTCCTGGCGCCAGTCGATGTTGGGCGCGAAGTAGACCGTGGAGCGCTGGCGGTTGACGTATCCGGCGGCGCCGATGCCCACGCCGACGATGTCGTGCCCCACGCGTGCGCCCTCCACCGCGGAGGCGATGGCGTCCACGATGCCCTCGGGCGTGCCCGGGGTCGGCACCTTGTGGGTCGAGAGGATGTTGCCTTCCTCGTCGACCACGCCGGCCGCGATCTTCGTGCCGCCGATGTCGACGCCGATGGTGAGTCCCATGAATCCCTCAGTTTCGGTCGAGCCCCGCTACGGCCAACCGTACCCGAGGCCCTGCCGCACGGGACCGTCAGTCCAAGTCGATGCGCTGTCCGGGGCCGGTGCCCTCGTCGCCCTCGTCAGGACGTTCATCCAGGTCACGCGGGTCCCGGGGGTCGCCGACGTGCTGGTCCCCGGCGGCTCCCGCGGTCCAGCGGCGCTCCTGGTTCTGGACCGCGGAGCGGTAGGCGGCGAGCAGTTCGTTCCCGGCCGCCGCGAGGTGGTCGAAGACGTCGGGGTTGCGTTCGATGACCGGCTCGACCGCGGCCCTGGCCTGCTCGACGACCTGCCGGACCACCTGCTGGGCGGCGGGCCCGGCGACCGCCCCGAACAGCGGGGACTGGAGACCGGAGAGCTTCTCGGCGACGGTGTCGACGAGCCGGCGCAGTTCCTCGGCGGCCGAGCCGGGGGGCGGACCGTGCTCGGCACGGCGGCGGGCCTTCTCCGCCTCCAGGTCCTCGGCGCACGCGGTCGCCCACGCGTCGGCGTCGGTCGCCCGCACCTCCTCGGCTGCGTCTGTCGTGTCTGTCGCGTCGGCCCGGTCCGCGGCGTCGTCGCGGGCGGCGTCGGACGGGGGGAGCTCTTCGCTCATGACGGACTCCTGACTACGGTTCGTCCCTACGACGTTACCCGAACGGCCGTACCGGATTCACCGGCTCCGGGGGCGCACCGGTTCACCGGCTCCGGGGCCACAGCCGCGGGTCGGGCGCGAATCGTACGCGCAGCTCACCCTCGCGCAGGGCGGCCCCGTCGACGGTGCAGCGGCGCAGCGCGGACGGCAGCGGCACGATTCGGCGGAACGGTCCGGCGGTGACCACCAGTTCGTCGCCGCGCCGGACGAGGTCCAGCTCGTCCCGTATGGCGCCGGGCAGCGGGATGTGCCAGACCAGGACCCCGTCGTCGGCGATCCGGTCGGTGACGGGCCACTCGACCGGGGGCGCCCCCGGGTTGACGCCGGGGGCGGCGAGGGCGGCGAGGTCGTCCGTGCCGCGCGGGTCCCGCCCGAGGTGCGCGACGGGACGGACGTCGTACGACTCCCGCCACTCCTCCATGATCTTGCGCTGCTGGACGACGGGGCCGGCCAGCCAGCTGTCGGCGGGGGCGTCCTCGGGCAGCACCCGGTTGGCGACCAGCAGGTCCGGCCGCAGGCCGCGCAGGGCGAGGCCGAGGACGGCGGTGCGGACGGCGTCGGCACCGGCCGGGCCGGGCTCGGCGACCAGCCGGACCACGGTGTTCCGGTCGGCGACGACGGCCTCGGCGGCGGCGAGTTCCAGGTCCCAGCGGGCGGCGGCCTCGTACAGCGACTCGGCGGGCATCGGGACCCCGGCGAGCCGGCCCAGGACGGGGCGCAGGGCGCGGGCGGCCTGCCGTTCCGG
Source organism: Streptomyces hamibioticus (assembly GCF_047946815.1). Lineage (NCBI taxonomy): Bacteria > Bacillati > Actinomycetota > Actinomycetes > Kitasatosporales > Streptomycetaceae > Streptomyces > Streptomyces hamibioticus. The sequence continues at coordinate 5,576,679 of NZ_JBKKQY010000001.1, read as the reverse complement.
CGGCAGCAGGCGGCGCAGGTAGCGGCGGAGTTCCTCGGGCAGGGCGAGCAGGGCGAGGGCGCGCGGGGCGGCCGGGAGGTCGACGACGAGGAGGTCGTGCGCCTCGGCGAGGGCGGCGTCGCGCAGGGCGCGCAGCAGGGCGAGTTCCTCGGCGCCGGGCAGCGGGGTCAGCTCCTCGGGGTCGAGGCGGGTGGCGCCGAGCAGGTCGAGGGCGGTGGAGGCGCGGTCCTGGAGGGCGGCGAGGTCGTCGCGGAAGCCCCGGGCCGGGTCGGGGCGCCGGACGGTGAGGCCGTCCTCGACCCGGGCCGGGTCGGGGCCGGTGCGCGTGCCGAGGGCGGCGCCGAGGGTGTCGTCGCGGTCGGCGCCGAGGAGCAGGGTGCGGGTGCCCGCACGGGCGGCGGCGAGCGCGGTGGCGGCGGCGACGGTGGAGCGACCGCTGCCGCCGGGGCCCGTGATCAGGAGGGTGCGCATGAGGCTGAACGGTACCTTTGCGCGCGGCGGTCAAACGTGGGGTGCATCGGGGCAGCGCACGCGGGCCGCGTACCGCCCCGGGCCGACGGGCCGAGACACGCCGGACCCGCGCCGTCGGCGATGTGCCTCCCCCGCAGGGGGCGCCCCCGGCACCCGTCGGTGCCGCCCCGGGGAACCTGCCGGGCCGCTCGGGCACGCGGGGGCGGGCACGACTGCCCGCGGTCACGGCACCGGTCTCTCCGGTGGGCTACTGCGCACCCGACTCCACCCGCTTCTTCAGCCCCGCCAGGGCCCGGTCGATGATGACCTTCTCGGCCTTGCGCTTGATCATGCCGAGCATCGGGATCTTGACGTCGACGGTGAGCCGGTAGGTGACCTCGGTGCCGGTGCCCGCGGGCTCGAGGAGGTACGTGCCGTCGAGGGCGCGCAGCATCTGGGACTTCACCAGCGTCCAGGACACCTCGTGCTCGCCGTTCCAGGTGTAGGCCAGCGTCTGGTCGTCCTTGATCGCCCCGGCGTCCATGACCAGCCGGACCTGCTCGGCGCGGCCCTGGGCGTCGGTGGCGAGCACCTCGGCCTCCTTCACCTCGCCGGTCCAGTCCGGATAGCGGGCGAAGTCGGAGATCACCCCCATGACGTCGGCCGGTGGCGCCTCGATCGTGATGCTCGAGCTGGTGTGTTCCGCCATCGCCGTGGCTCCTCCAGATGCGGGCCGGTAATGAGGTTGCGTACGCACGTGGGTGCAGCGTGAAGGCTACCGCGCACGGACGGGGGTGCCGTCACCCCCACCTGCGCGGCTTCGGCCACGGCGCACGGCGACGGCCCACGGGGCTCACCGCGGCTCGCGCCCCGGGGCCCACCGGGGCTCACCGTTCACCACTCCATGACCCACGGGCGCCCGGTGGACGCGAAGTGCCCGACGTTCACGCACTCGGTCGCCCCGATCCGCATCCGCCGTACCAGCGGCTGGTGAACGTGGCCGAAGAGCGCGTACCGGGGGCGGGTGCGGCGGATGGCCTCCAGCAGCGCCCGGCTGCCCCGCTCGAAGCGCCGTGCCACCGTGTCGTAGACGAGTTCCGGCACCTCCGGCGGGATGTGCGTGCACAGCACGTCCACCTCGCCGACGGCCTCGATCTTCGCGGCGTACTCCTCGTCGCCGATCTCGTAGGGGGTGCGCATCGGGGTGCGCAGCCCGCCGCCGACGAAGCCGAACACCCGGCCGCCGATCTCCACCCGCTCACCGTCGAGCACGGTCGTGCCGGGACCGGCGTAGTCCCGCCAGAGGAGCGGCATGTCGACATTGCCGTAGGTGGCGTACGTCGGTGTGGGGAACGCGGCGAACAGCTCGGCGTACTGCTTGCGCACCGCCTTCTCGATCACCGCGTGCCGGTCCCCTTCGATGCCGCCCCACAGCCGGGCGCCGAACTCCCGCGCCTCCGCGAAGCGCCGCGCGGTGCGCAGCTCGACGATGCGGCGGGCGTTCTCGGTGCCGAACAGGTCGGGGAAGATGCCGCGGGAGTGGTCGGCGTAGTCGAGGAAGAGGACCAGGTCTCCCAGGCAGACCAGGGCGTCGGCGCCCTCGCCGGCGCGGGCCAGGTCGCGGGCGTTGCCGTGCACGTCGCTGACCACGTGGATGCGTGTCGTCGGGCTTCCGGCCGGTACGGGTGTCATGGCGATCAAGCGTAGAAAGAGGACGCCTGTTGTGAACAGTGGCGGTCCGACCTGCGGTTACTGGCTGGCCGGTTGAGGAGTCGACTACTGTGCGCGAAGGAAACACCAGCGTGTGACGCAGCGAACATCTCGCCGGGCCCCCCTGTCGGAGAAGCCATACCGGCGGGTAACGTCCGGGCAGTCCAGACGTGCTCAGGTTTTCAACAGCGAAGCCCCGAGCACTTGCCCGAGCCTTGGACCGCACCGTCGCATCACACAACGTCGTGGCGCCGGCGCCCTATGAGGAGCAGCAGTCTTGCGCGAGTTCAGCCTTCCGGCCCTGTACGAGGTCCCTGCGGACGGGAACCTGACCGACATCGTCCGCAGAAACGCCGCGCAGCATCCGGACGTCGCCGTGATCGCCCGCAAGGCCGGCGGCGCCTGGCAGGACGTGACCGCCCGGGAGTTCCTCGCGGAGGTGCACGCCGCCGCCAAGGGCCTGATCGCCTCCGGGGTGCAGCCGGGCGACCGGGTGGGCCTGATGTCGCGGACCCGCTACGAGTGGACGCTGCTGGACTTCGCGATCTGGTGCGCGGGCGCGGTCACCGTGCCGGTGTACGAGACCAGCTCGGCGGAGCAGGTGCAGTGGATCCTCAGCGACTCGGGCGCCACGGCGTGCGTCGTGGAGTCGGCCGGGCACGCCGCCGCCGTCGAGTCGGTGCGCGAGCAGCTGCCCGCGCTCAAGCACGTCTGGCAGATCGACGCCGGGGCCGTGGCGGAGCTGGGGCGGCTCGGCGCGGACGTCACGGACGCGGCGGTGGAGGAGCGCGGCTCGATCGCCAAGGCCGACGACCCGGCGACCATCGTCTACACCTCGGGCACCACCGGCCGCCCCAAGGGCTGCGTGCTCACCCACCGCAGCTTCTTCGCGGAGTGCGGCAACGTGGTGGAGCGGCTGCGGCCCCTCTTCCGCACCGGTGAGTGCAGTGTGCTGCTCTTCCTGCCGCTGGCGCACGTCTTCGGGCGCATGGTGCAGATCGCGCCGATGGTGGCGCCGATCAAGCTGGGCACGGTCCCGGACATCAAGAACCTCACGGACGAACTGGCGTCCTTCCGGCCGACGCTGATCCTGGGCGTCCCGCGGGTCTTCGAGAAGGTCTACAACTCGGCGCGCGCGAAGGCGCAGGCGGACGGCAAGGGCAAGATCTTCGACAAGGCGGCGGACACGGCGATCGCCTACAGCAAGGCCCTGGACTCCCCGTCCGGCCCGTCCGTCGGCCTGAAGATCAAGCACAAGGTCTTCGACAAGCTGGTCTACGGCAAGCTCCGCGCGGTGCTCGGCGGCCGGGGCGAGTACGCCATCTCCGGCGGCGCCCCGCTGGGCGAGCGGCTGGGCCACTTCTTCCGCGGCATCGGCTTCACGGTGCTGGAGGGCTACGGCCTGACCGAGTCCTGCGCCGCGACCGCCTTCAACCCGTGGGACCGGCAGAAGATCGGCACGGTCGGTCAGCCGCTGCCGGGCTCGGTGGTGCGCATCGCCGACGACGGCGAGGTGCTGCTGCACGGCGAGCACCTGTTCAAGGAGTACTGGAACAACCCGGCCGCGACCGCGGAGGCGCTGGCCGACGGCTGGTTCCACACCGGTGACATCGGCACCCTGGACGAGGACGGCTATCTGCGGATCACCGGCCGCAAGAAGGAGATCCTGGTCACCGCGGGCGGCAAGAACGTCGCCCCGGCCGTGATCGAGGACCGCATCCGGGCGCACGCGCTGGTGGCCGAGTGCATGGTGGTCGGCGACGGGCGTCCGTTCGTGGGCGCGCTGGTCACGATCGACGAGGAGTTCCTCGGCCGCTGGTGCGCCGAGAACGGCAAGCCGGCCGGCTCCACGGCGGCGGCGCTGCGGGACGACCCCGACCTGCTCGCCGCGATCCAGTCGGCGATCGACGACGGCAACTCGGCGGTGTCCAAGGCGGAGTCGGTGCGCAAGTTCCGTATTCTGTCCGCCCAGTTCAGCGAGGAGTCGGGGCATCTGACGCCGTCGCTGAAGCTGAAGCGGAACGTGGTGGCCAAGGACTACGCCGACGAGATCGAGGCGATCTACGCGAAGTAGAACGAAGCGGGGCACGTGCCTTCCGGGGTGGTGGGTGCGGTGGGCCGGCGGCCTTCGGTCGCCGGTGGCCGGTCGCGCGGTTCCCCGCCCTTGGCGGCGCTGCTCTACAGCAGCGTTTTCAGATGCTCCGCGAGCAGGTCCCAGCGCCACTTCTCCTCGACCCAGGCGCGGCCCCGCTCCCCCATCCGGCGGCGCAGTCCGGCGTCCCCGAGGAGGGTGACGATCCGCTCGGCGGACTCCTCGGCGCAGCCGCCCCGCACCACCCAGCCGGTCTCGCCGTCGAGCACGGCGTCGGGCGCCCCGCCCGAGTCACCGGCGACGACGGGCAGGCCGGTCGCGGACGCCTCCAGGTAGACGATGCCGAGGCCCTCGACGTCCAGGCCGCCCCGGCGGGTCCGGCACGGCATCGCGAACACGTCGCCGGCGCCGTAGTGGGCGGGCAGCTCGGACCAGGGCACGGAGCCGGTGAAGCGGACCGAGGCGGCGACGCCGGTCTCGCGGGCGAGGCGGCGCAGGTCCTTCTCGTACGGGCCGCCGCCGACGATCAGCAGCACGGCGTCGGGCTCGGCGGCCAGGATGCGCGGCATGGCCCGGATCAGCGTGTCCTGCCCCTTGCGCGGCACCAGCCGGGAGACGCACACGACCACCGGCCGCTCGGTCAGCCCGAGCCGGGCCCGCACCTCGTCGCCACCGCTGCCGGGGTGGAAGGTCTTCTCGTCGACGCCGGGCGGCAGCTGCACCATCCGCGCGGCGGCCCCGTCGGTGAGCGCGCCCGCGATCCGGGACCGCGTGTACTCCCCGAGGTAGGTGATCGTGTCCGTGGACTCACCGATCCGGCGCAGCAGTTGCCGCGCGGCGGGCAGCTGGGCCCAGCCGGCCTCGTGGCCGTGGGTGGTGGCCACGAGCCGCTGGGCGCCGGCCCTCCGCAGCGCCGGTGCCATCAGCCCGAGCGGCGCCGCCGCCCCGAACCACACCGACGTGCACCCGTGCTCGCGCAGCAGCCCGGCCGCCCGCCGGGTCGCCCCCGGCGTCGGCAGCAGCATCGTCGTGCGGTCCCGTACGACGGTGAAGGGCTGCTCGGCGTCGAAGGCGGCGGTGGCCTCGACGCCCTCCCGGCTCCGCTTCCAGGTGGAGGCGTAGACGACCAGCCGGTCCGGGTCCAGGCGCAGCGCCATGTTGTGCAGGAAGGCCTGGATGCCGCCCGGCCGGGGCGGGAAGTCGTTCGTCACGATCAAGGTCTTGTGCATCGCCGCCGACCCTACCGAAGCCCCCGTTCACCACGGTTCCCGCCCATGCGTGTGGCACGCACACAGCTGTTCGGGACATCATGGATCCATCGAACGGCAGGCGAACGGGCAGGGGACACGTGGAGACGACGGGCGCGGGGCGGTCCCTGGCATGGCTGTCGGTGGCATGGGGCGCGACGAGGCTGATGCTGTTGCTGTTCGTGCTCAAGGTGTACGTCTTCCCGGGCCCGGACGTCACCAGTGACGTGTCCGTGATCTACCAGGGCTGGTACGAGATCCTGCGCACAGGAACGTTCCCTCTGGACGACGTCACCTGGCAGTACCCGCCCGCCGCCGCCCTGGCGATCCTCTCCCCCGGGATGCTGCCGTTCCTGGACTACCCGACGGCGTTCTACGTCCTGGCCTGCGCCGCCGACCTGGCGGTGCTCGCCCTGCTGCTGCGCGGCGGCCGGCGGGGCGGCGGGAGCCTGCGCGGCGCCTGGGCATGGGTGGTGGGCGTCCCGCTGCTCGGCCCCACGGTGTACGCCCGCTACGACGTGATGGTCACCGCCGTCGCGGTGGCCGCGCTGCTCGCCGCCGCCCGGCACCCCCGGCTGGCCGGGGCGCTGGCGGCCTTCGGCGCGCTGCTGAAGGTGTGGCCGGCGCTGGTGCTGCTCGGCATCCGCAGCCGCGTCTCCTGGGCCGCCGCGGCGGTCACCGGGGTGGTGGTGGCCGCGGCCCTCGCCGTGGCCATGCCGGGGGCGTTCGCCTTCCTGACGTTCCAGCGCGACCGGGGCACCGAGGTGGAGTCGCTGGGCGCGCTGGTCTTCCACGTCGCCCGGCAGTTCGGCTGGGAGGGGCAGGTGCTCCTCAACTACGGCTCGGTCGAGTTCCTCGGCCCGTACGTGGACGTGGTGAGCACCGCCGCCCTCACGCTCACCGGCATGGCGTTCGGCGGGCTGCTGCTGTGGCGGCTGAGGGCCACCCGGTTCGAGGCGCACACGGCCGCCGACGCGGCGTTCGTGGCGGTGCTGATGTTCACGACCACCAGCCGGGTGATCAGCCCTCAGTACATGGTCTGGCTGATCGGGCTGGCCGCGGTCTGCCTGTGCTTCCGGGCGAGCCGGATGCTGGTGCCCGTCGCCCTGGTGCTGGCGGCGAGCCTGGTGACGGTGCTGGAGTTCCCGGTCTGGTTCGGCCACGTCGTCGCCAGCGACGCGCTCGGCGTCACCCTGATGTTCGTGCGCAACGGCCTGCTGGTCGCCGCGACGGTGACCGCCTCCCGCGTCCTGTGGCGGGCGACCGTCCCCGGCCGGGCGGCCCCGGCCCCGCTGCCCGCCCACCCCGCCCGGACCGGCGGGACGCCGGTCTCCTCCTGACCCTCCCGGTCCCTCCGCGGACGAGGACGGCCTCCCGCCGGATCGCCCGCCGCGCGGCGTGGAAGGCCGCGGTGGTGACGTACGGGCGTGGCCGCGCGGCGCCGTCGCGCTGCCCGGCCGGAGGGGCGGCTCAGCCGAATTCCGCCCGCAGGCGGTCCCGCCACTCGGCGGTGAACGTCTCCGGAGTCGTCCCGAGGACGCTCTCCATCGCGTCCTCGACCGCCCCCGCCCGCTGGTCGTGTGCGCCCACCGCGCGGTAGAACTCGGCCAGGGTGTCCTCGCCCCAGCGGTCGGCGATCATCCGGCAGGCCATCCAGCCGCCCTCGTACGCACGCGCCAGCTCCGCCGCGTCGCCGGCGAAGCCGAACTCGTCGTCCGAGGGGAGTCCGTCGGGCACCCGCCCCTCGGCCACCGCCCGGGACAGCTCCGGGGCCGCCTGCCGCGGGGCGCGGCCGCTGCCGCGGTAGCCGACCCAGTCGGCGTATCCCTCGGACAGCCACAGCGGCGTGGCGGGGGTGGTGTGGGCGCGGGTGGCGACGTGGGTGGTCTCGTGGGTCAGCACGACCTGCTTGCCGAGGGTTCCGAGCAGGCTGTAGGCGTCGGGGTTGACGATGACGCGGTCCGCGGGCGCGTCGGCCGCGCCGCCCGTCTCGCCCGTGGTGACGGCCGCGATCCCGCGGTAGGAGGAGGCGGGCGAGCCGAGCAGGCCGGCCATCCCCTCCAGCGACTCGGGCACCAGCAGGACGACCCGCCGGGACCAGCCGCTGTCCCAGGCGTCCGACACGGCCGGCACCGCGCGGTCGGCCAGCTCGGCGAACCGGCGCAGGGTGCCGTCGGACTGGCCGACGCCGAGGACGAGGCTGTGGGCGCCGTGGACGACGCGGACCGGGCCCTGGTCCCAGGGCTGCTGGCCGGACTCGCGGGCGGGACGGTCGGAGTCGACGCGCCAGCGCCCGTCCCCGGTCCGGCTCAGCCGCACGGTGCGGGCCACGGTGACCGGACCCGGGTCGTAGTCGGTGAGGCGGTAGCGCAGCGCGACGTCGGCGGTGGCGGTGTTCCCGCTGCGGTCCACGTCCCGCACCTCGTAGGACCAGTCGGCCAGCGGCACGGACCGCAGGCGGGCGAGGCCGAAGCGGGTGCCGGTGGCGGCGTAGGCGCTCGGGTCGTGGTCCAGCACGGCGGCGGCCCGCCGGTCGAGCAGCCGCTGCACCTCGACCGTGACGGCGTCGGCCGCGGGCCGGCCACCACAGGCGACCAGTGAGACGAGCAGCAGGCACAGGACGACCACCGAGGACCCCGACACCCGCCTTCGACCAGCCACCCCTCCGATCGTACGGGCGCCGGGCCGCACAGGTGAGAGGGCGTCGGCGGTCGGGTTCCCGGCGGGCGGGGAACCCGGCCCGCCGAAGGTCTCCCGCCGGGAGGTCAGACGCGGGTGACCGAGGAGATCGGCATCATGCCGACCGGGTCGTAGCGCACCGGGGCGCCGGGGTAGGGCGCGTGGATGACCTGGCCGTTGCCCACGTACATGCCGACGTGGCTGGCGTCGTCCCGGTAGGTGACCAGGTCGCCCGGCCGTGCCTGGGAGAGGGGGATCCGCCGGCCCGCCCCGGCCTGGGCCTGGGAGGTGCGTGGCAGGGCGATCCCGGCCTGGGCGTACGACCACTGGGTCAGGCCCGAGCAGTCGAAGCCGGCGGGCCCGTTGGCGCCCCAGACGTAGGGCTTGCCGACGGCGGACTGCGCGGCGGCGACGGCGGCCCCCGCCCGGCCCGAGGCGGGGGCCGCGCCGGTGAGGTCGGGCAGGTCGGTGCGGCCGGAGCGGGAGGCGCGGCCGTAGGCGTCGCGCTCCTCGTCGGGCAGGGAGTTGAGCAGCCGGCGGGCCTCGGCGAGCTTGCGCTCCACCGTCTTCTTGTGGGCGGCCACCGCCTTGCGGCTCTTGCTCAGCTCGGCGAGCTTCCGGGTGGCCTCCGCGCGGTCCTGGGCGAGTCCGCGCATGGCCTCCTGGAGCTCCTCGAGCGCACCGGCGTGGTGGGCGCTGATCCGGTCGAGGGCGGACGCCTTGTCGAGGTAGTCGTCCGGGTCCTCGGAGAACAGCAGCGCGAGGGAGGGGTCGAGGCCGCCGGAGCGGTACTGGGCTCCGGCCAGCGAACCGAGAGCACCCCGCATGGAGTTGATGCGCTTCAGCTGCCGGGCGATGTTGTCCTGGGCGGTGTCGACCTCCTTGCGCAGGGCGTCGGTGCGCTCGTCGGCCTTGTTGTAGGCCTCGGTCGCCTTCTCCGCCTCCTGGTGGAGGCGGTCCACCTCGGCACGGGTGTCGTCGTGCGGCGCGGCCACGGCGGCCGGTACGGCGCCCAGGGCCGCCGCGGCGGCCGTGAGCAGCCCGATGGTGAGACGGGCACGCCGGTCGGACCCGGTCGGTGCAAGGCGGCGATGGGACCCCACGGGAAGCCGCGCTCCTTCCGCTGGCGGACAGGGAAACGCGGCAGACAGTAGCCCCGCTGCGGGGCGCCCTCCAACGACCTGAAGTGGGCACGTGCCCCGGCGCCCCGCCGCCGACGCAGGTCAGCGGCGGGGCGCGGGGTCAGCGCACGGCCCGGGGATTCGCCCGTTCGGGCGGCATGTCGGGTTGATCGCGGAGACGGTCGGGCGGGGCCCGCGCGGGGTCAGACGCGGACGCCCCACATGAACGGGCCGCCGATGGTGTTCATCGACTCGTACCGGACGACCGTGCCGGTGCGCGGGGCGTGGATGACCTGGCCGTTGCCGGCGTAGAGGCCGACGTGGTGCAGGTCGTTGAAGAAGAAGACCAGGTCGCCGACCTGGAGGTCGTTGACGGAGGTGATGCGCGTGCCGATGCCGGACTGGGCCTCGGAGGTGCGGGGTATGGAGACGCCGGCCTGGGCGTAGGCCCAGGAGGTCAGGCCCGAGCAGTCGAAGGAGGACGGGCCGGTGGCGCCGTAGACGTAGGGCGTGCCGAGCTTGCTCTGCGCGGCGGAGAAGGCCGCGCCGGCCCGGCCGGAGGCGGACACCGGGGCGTCGGACAGGGCCGTGCGCTCGCTGGTGCGGGTGGCGCGCTGCTCCTCGGCGGCCAGCGCGGCCTTCTCCGCGGCGGTGAGGCTGTTCAGCAGCTTCTGCGCGGCGGCGAGCTTGCCCTGGACCTCCTTCTTCTTCTTGCCCAGTTCGGTGCGGGTGGAGGAGAGGTCCTTGAGCTTCTCGGAGGCCTCGGCACGCTGCTGGGCCAGGTCGCGCTGCTTCTCCTGGATCTTCTTCAGCGCCTCGACCTGCTGGCCGCTCAACTGGTCGAGCGTGGAGGCCTTGTCGAGGTAGTCGTCCGGGTCCGCGGAGAGGAACAGCTGCACCGAGGGGTCGATGCCACCGGAGCGGTACTGGGCACTCGCCATCGAACCGAGGCCGTCGCGCAGCTCGTTGAGCTCCGCCTGGCCGCGGGCGACGTTGTCCTGGATGGTGGAGATCTCCTTCTGGAGCTTCTCCTGCTTCTCCTTGGCCCCGTTGTACTTCTCGGTGGCCTGCTCCGCCTGCTGGTAGAGCTTGTCGACCTTGGCCTTGACCTCATCCTTGCTGGGCTTCTCGCTGGGCGCGGCGTTGGCGGCCTGCGAGCTGAGGGCGACAGCGGCGGCCGCGGCGGTCGTCAGCACGGTGACGCGCGCGCGGCTGGGCTGCTTGGGTCGACGGTGGGACGCCACGGGAGGCGAACTCCTTCGTGTGAGTGATCACCCGATCGCGGGTTCGAGGCCAGACCCTAGTGACCCACTCGTGATCAGTTCAAATCCTCCGCGGAAAAATCACCGTCACGCACCGCATTCTTTGCCTCAACTCACCAGGGGTGACACTTGATTGACGCTACGTTGCGTGACGACTCCGTCAATTCGGGCATAGGCCCTGTACGTTGCCGTTGGGGCGGATGCGACGGAGGGGTCAGGTAAGCCTCTTCAGCAGCACCGCCGACGCCACCGGCCGCGCCCCCGCACGCGCCACCCCGTCGGCCACCTCGCGGTCGGTGGAGGCGACGATGACGGGCCGGCCGGGCGGCTCGGCCCGGACCAGCTGGCGGATCAGCTCGTCGGCGGTGACGCCCGGCTTGGAGAACAGCACCCGCACCCCGCGCGGCGGCGCGAGCAGCACCGGCGCGGCCAGCTCCGCCCCGTCGAAGACGCACGTCACCTCGGCGCCGGTCTGCGCGGCGAGCTGCGAGAGCTGGCCGAGCAGCCGCAGGCGCTGCTTCTCCAGCGGCATCTGGGGATAGCCGGTCTTGGTGACGTTGTAGCCGTCGACGACCAGATGGGCCTGCGGCAGCGCCAGGAGCTGGTCGAGGATGGCGGGGTCGTTCTCGGACAGGGCGCGGGCGGCGATGTCCTTCGGCGTCATCCGGCCGGGCTCGACGGCGTCCACGGTCTCGGCGGGCCGCACGGAGACCGGCGGCAGGGCCAGCTCCCGGCGCAGCCCCTGGGTCGCGTCCAGCAGGGTGTCGAGCAGCAGCCGGACCCGCATGTCCTCGACGCTGCGCCCCTCGCGGGCGGCCCGGCGCGCCGCCTCCAGGGCCGCCTCCGCCTCCCCGAGCCGCGCCTTGAGCCGCCGGGTCTCGCTCTCGGCGGCGGACACCTGGGCCTGTCCCTCGGTGCGTACGGCATCCATCTCGGCGTGCGCCTTGCGCAGGGCCGCCTCGCCGCGCTTGACGTCGCTCAGCGCGGAGCGCAGCTTGCGGTGCAGCGACTCCGTCTCCTTCTTCGCGGCGTCCAGTTCACCGCGCAGCCGCTCGGTCTCGGCCTTGGTGTGCTCCCGGGCCCGGGCCAGCTCCGCGCGCAGCCGCTCCAGCTCCGCCCGGCTCTCCTCGTCGGCGCGCTCGGCGTCCGCCCGCTGCGCCTCCTCACCGGCGGCGGCCACCAGCTTCACCCAGCCGGCCGGACGCAGTACGTAGGCCGCGGCCGCCACGTCGAGCGGGTCCGCGGCCGGGGGCGGGGAGCCGGAGTCGAGGGCCCCGGAGAGTTCCGGCTGGGCTTCTCTGAGCCGGTCGCCGATGCGCTGCCGGAACAGCGGGTCGGTCTCCAGGGCGGCGGCCATGGCGTTGCCCGCGAACTTGGCCCGGCGGTTCGGGGCGAAACGGGCGTACTGCCGCAGCTGGGTGGGCAGTTCGGCCGAGGTCAGTCCGCCGAAGCCGTCGGACACGATCTGCACGACCCGGCGGCGCACGCCGTCGGGCAGTGGACGGTCGAGCACCTCAGCGGCGCCGTCGCCCGGCCCCCCGCCGTGTGTCTCCACCATCCGTCACCTCGATTGCCGATTACCGTCGTGCCGCGATCCCGGTACCGTACGCCGGTCGCCCGCGCCGGGTCCTCTCCCGCTCTCGACGTCCCTCGAGCGGGGCGCCCCCGGCGTCAGGAGCCGGCGCCCGGCCTGTCCACCAGCTCCACCTGGTCCACGGCATTGCACCAGCGGCACCGCACCGACTCGATGGTCTCACTGACCACCTCGCGCTCCTCGACCTTCGGCTCACCGGCCAGGTCGAGGTGAACGTACTCGACGACCTTCGACGAGCGGGTCACGTCGAACCGGGTGAGGTTGCCACAGAGGGTGCAGCGCCACCGCGTGGTGGCGGTCGGCAGGGGAACCGTCATCGTGACTGTGTTCGCTTTCTTCCAGTGTCCGCGACGCCACGGACTCCCCGGGGCGTGTGGCTCGTAACCCTACGGCCTGGCGGCTCCCGGGCGCCCGTCCGTCCACGGCGGCGAGGCGGTCCGGCCGGTTGCGTCCGGTTACGTCATGCTCTGTACTCATGATCCGCAAGTGGAGCGGGGCCGTCGGCAGGGCGGTCCGGAGGGTCCGGACGGTCGGCTCGGGCCGCACGAGCAGGGGCTCTGCGGCGCCGGTGACGTACGGGCTGATCGCCGTGTGCTGCCTGATCTTCCTGGTCGGGCCCGCGGCGGGCGTCAACCCGGCGTACGGCACGGGCGACGACCTGCTCGCCGCGCAGCGCGCCTGGTTCCGCCACTGGGGCGTGATCCCCGCAGAACTGTTCGAGGATTCCCCCCGTGCCGCCCTGACCCCGGCCACGGCGCTGTTCGTCCACGGCAGCTGGGTGCACCTGCTCGGCAACATGCTGTTCCTCTATGTCTTCGGGGCGATGACCGAGGAACGGATGGGCCGGCTCCAGTTCCTCCTGTTCTACCTCGGCTGCGGCTACCTGGCGCTGCTCGGCTACGCGGTGGCCAACGCCCACTCGCAGCAGTCCCTGGTGGGCGCCTCCGGGGCGATCTCGGCGATCCTCGGCGCGTTCCTGTACCTGTTCCCGCGCGCCCGGGTGACCAGTCTCCTGCCGTTCCTCTTCTTCCTGCCGCTGCGGTTCCCGGCCTGGGTGGTGCTGCCGTTCTGGGCGGCCCTGCAGTGGCTGGCGGCGGGCCGGGCCGGCGACGGCCCCGGGGTGGCCTACCTGGCCCACCTGGTGGGCTTCGGTCTGGGCTTCTGCTACGCCTGGACGCGGTTCGGGCCCGCGGCCCGGGCCGCGGGCGTACGACTAGAGTGAGGAGCGCCCCAGCGACCGGCCCCGAGGGAGAGAACCAGCCGTGATCACCGCGATCGTCCTCATCAAGACCAGCGTGGACCGGATCCCCGAGATCGCGGAGCGGATCGCCGCGCTGGAGAACGTCAGCGAGGTCTTCTCCGTCACCGGCACCTACGACCTGATCGCCATGGTGCGGGTGACGGAGCACGAGGAGCTGGCGGAGGTCATCCCCGGCCGCATCAGCAAGATCCCGGGCGTGGAGGGCACGGACACGCACGTGGCGTTCCGCACGTACTCGCAGCACGACCTGGAGGCCGCGTTCTCGATCGGCCTGGACAACTAGGCGCCGCCACTCCGGGGCGCTCCCCCGGGGCGCCCCCCGGGGCGCTTCCCCCAGGGCCGGATGAAGAGTTCTTCATCCGGGACTCATCCGCAGGGCACGCTGCCCGGCGCAGCATGACAGGCATGGTCTTCTCACGGCGGATGGCGGCGCTGGGCGCCGTCGTCCTGATCCCCCTCGGCATCGCCGCGACCAGCTTCGCGCTCACCGACTCTCCCCCCGAACCGAAGGTCCCGGCCAAGGTGGAGCTGGAGAGCGGCTCCCCGACGCCCGCACCCGCCCGGCCCGAGCCGACGCCCAGCGACCAGGTGGTGTCCCGGCCGCCGGTGACCGACAGCCCCCCGGATGAGGACGATGACGACGACCGCGGCCGGAACACCGGGGACGACGGAGCCTTCGACGGAGGCGACGACGACGGGCCGGGCGACGACGGCTGACCGCGGCGGGACGCGCGAGAGGCGGCGGATCTCCGCCCGGGTCCGCATCCTGCTCTGGCTGCTGCTCGTGATGGCCGTCGCGCTCGCCTCGGTGGCCGCGACCACCCGTTCGATCCTGCTGCGCGACACCGACCAGCGGATCAACGGCCTGCTGGCCCAGGAGGCGGCCGAGTTCGCCAACTTCGAGGAGCAGGGCTTCGACCCGGAGACCGGCCGCCCGTTCACCGAGCCGGAACGGCTGCTGGAGGTCTTCCTGCAACGGCAGTACGCCGACCTGGACGAGGAGCTGATCGGCCTGGTGGGCAAGCCGGGCGGCGACCCGGCGCACATCATCCAGCAGCGCGAGATCCCGGTGGCCCTGCCCCTGCACAAGGACTCCGACGCCGAGCGCCGCATCTACGCCTCGCCCGACTCCACCGGCACCCTGCACCGGCCGGAGGGCGACATCCGCTGGGCCAAGGTCACCGTGGCCCGGTACGGCGGCGAACCGGCGGCGGCCTTCGTGGTCGCCTTCCACCCCGGGCGCGAGCAGGCGCGCGCGGACGAGGTGTTCCGGGTCCTGCTCGCCATCTCCGGCGTCGCCCTGCTGATGACGATCGGCATCGCCTGGGTGGTCGCCGGCCGGATCCTCAAGCCCGTGCGGCTGGTGCGCACCACCGCCGCGCAGCTCACCGAGCAGGACCTCACCCGGCGCATCCCGGTGCACGGCCACGACGACGTGGCCGCCCTCGCCGAGACGTTCAACGCGATGCTGGACCGCCTGGAGCGCGCCTTCGGCACCCAGCGGCAGTTCGTCGACGACGCCGGGCACGAACTGCGCACCCCGATCACCATCGTGCGCGGCCACCTGGAGCTGATGGGCGACGACCCCGCCGAACGCGAGGAGACCGTCCGGCTGGTCACCGACGAACTGGACCGGATGAGCCGGATCGTCGAGGACCTGCTGCTGCTCGCCAAGGCCGAACGCCCCGATTTCGTCACCCCCGAACCGGTGCAGCTCGCCGAACTCACCGCCGACGTCTACGTCAAGGCCCGCACCCTCGGCGAGCGCGACTGGGTGCTGGCCGAGGTCGCCGACCGCGAGGTCCGCCTGGACCCGCAGCGCATCACCCAGGCCATGGTGCAGCTCGCGCAGAACGCCGTGCAGCACACCACCACCGGCCAGACCATCCGCATCGGCTCCCGCGCCGAGGGCGGAGCGATCGCCCTGTACGTCGCCGACTCAGGCCCCGGGGTGCAGTCCTCGGACGCCGAGGTGATCTTCGAGCGGTTCCGGCGCGGCACGGCCCGGCGCGGGGCGCGCGGCTCGGGCGCCGGGCTCGGGCTGTCCATCGTCAAAGCGATCGCCGAGGGCCACGGCGGACGGGTCCGGCTGCACGACACCGAAGGCGGCGGCGCCACCTTCGTACTCACCCTGGAAGAGACACGCCCATGAACCGCATCCTCATCGTCGAGGACGAGGAACGCATCGCCGCCTTCGTGGAGAAGGGACTGCGCGCCAACGGCTTCACCACCACCGCCGTCGCCGACGGCGAGGCGGGCTACGAGTACGCCCTGACCGGCGGCTTCGACCTGGTCGTCCTGGACATCGGGCTGCCCGGCCGGGACGGCTTCACGGTCCTGCGCGAGCTGCGCGAGGCCCGGGTGACGACCCCGGTGATCGTGCTGACCGCCCGGGACTCCGTACGGGACACGGTGGCCGGCCTGGAGGGCGGCGCCGACGACTGGATGACCAAGCCGTTCCGCTTCGAGGAACTGCTCGCCCGGGTGCGGCTCCGGCTGCGTACGGCGGCGCGGGCGCCGGAGGTGACGGTGCTGAAGTCGGGGGCGCTCAGCCTGGACCTGCGCACCCGCCGGGCCCGGTCCGGGGAGCGCACCGTCGATCTGACGGCACGTGAGTTCGTGCTGCTGGAGCTGTTCTTGCGCCACCCGGGGCAGGTGCTCTCCCGCGAGCAGATCCTGTCGCACGTGTGGGGCTACGACTTCGACCCCGGGTCCAACATCGTGGACGTGTATGTGCGGGCGCTGCGCAAGAAACTCGGGGCGCAGGCGCTTCAGACGGTGCGCGGCATGGGGTACCGGCTGCCGGCCTGGTGAGGTTTTCTTCATCCTCGGCTCATCGACGGCTCACCGCCCGCGTGAAGCCTCGATGGCGTGACGCTGAACCTCCGTCTGACCGTGGCCCTGTGCGTGTCGCTGTCGCTGTGCGCGCTGCTGGTGGTTCCGGCCAACTTCCCGGGCCTGAGCGGTGACGCGCGCCTGACCCTCGCCGTGTTCGCGCTGGCGACCTGCGCCTGGATCGGTACGCCGATCGACGACACCTACATCGCGCTCGGCTCCGGGCTCGCGCTGACCACCACCGGCGTGATCAGCAGCGACACCCTGTTCGGCACCCTGGGCGACTCCACCGTGTGGCTGCTGATCTGCGCCTTCGTGCTGGCCGCCGCGGTGACCCGGACCGGCCTCGCGGGGCGGGCGGCGGCGTTCCTGGTCACCGGGGCGCGCACGGTACGGCAGTTGGTGCACCTGACCACCGCCGCGCTGGTCGTCACGGCGTTCGCGGTGCCGGCGACCTCGGGCCGGGCGGCGCTCGCGCTGCCGGTGTTCCTGGCGCTGGCCAAGGCCCTCGCCGGCCGCAGACGGCTGGTGGTGATGCTGGCGCTGCTGTTCCCGACCGTGATCCTGCTGTCGGCGGTGGCGACGCTGATCGGCGCGGGCGCGCACCTGATCACGGTCTCGGTGCTGTGGGAGACGACCGGCGACCGGATCGGCTTCACCGAATGGCTGCTGCTGGGCCTGCCGCTGGCCGTGGCCTCCTCCCACCTGGCCGCCGAGGCGGTGCTGTGGACGACGACCCGGCGGGCGGACCGCGAGGGCCCGGTGCGCATCACGCCGGAGGAGATACAGCGGCACAGCGACAGCCCGGTCACCGGCCCCTGGACCCAGCCCGAGAAGCTCTGCGCGCTGCTGCTGGCCACCGTGGTGGTCCTGTGGTGCAGCGAGCCGCTGCACCATGTGCCGCCCGCGGTCGTCGCCCTGATCGGCGCGGTCGTCGCCTCCTCCCCCGCGCTGGGCACCGTACGGCTGAAGGACGCGCTGAAGACGGTGCCCTGGTCGCTGCTGCTGTTCATGGCCGCGACGATGGCGATGGGCGTCGCGCTCTCCGACTCGGGCGCGGCCGAATGGCTGGTGTCCGGGCTGCCCTCGGACATCGGACCGGCCGTCTTCCTCACCGTCGTGGTCGCGGTCAGCACCGCGGCCCACCTCGTCCTGCAGTCCCGCTCCGCCCGCTCCTCGGTGCTGGTGCCGCTGGTGATCGCCGCGGCCGTCGGCGCGGGCGTCAACCCGGTCGCCGCCGCGCTGGCCTCCACCGCCGCCGCCGGCTTCTGCCACACCCTGCCGGCCTCCGCCAAGCCGGTCACCCTCTTCTCGGACATCCCCGGCACCCCCACCTACACCCCGCGCGACCTGCTGCGCCTGTCGGCGGTCCTCGCCCCGCTGACGGCCGGGCTCGTCCTGCTCTTCGCCGCCGCCGTCTGGCCGCTGCTCGGCGTTCCCGTGACCCGCTGAAGGAGTCCCGTCGTGCTCAACCGTGTCGTCGTCGCCCCCAGTGGCTTCAAGGAGTCCCTGTCCGCCCAGGCCGCCGCCGACGCCATCGCCGCCGGTGTGCGCCGCGTCCTGCCGGACGCCGAGATCGACCGCGTCCCGCTGGTGGACGGCGGCGAGGGCACCGCCGTGGCCCTGGCCGCCGCGACCGGCGGCCGGCTGGTGGCGCTGCCCGCCACCGGCCCGGTCGGCGACACCGTCGGCACCCACTTCGCGCTGCTCGGCTCCCGGGACACGGCGGTGGTGGAGATGGCGGCGGTCGCGGGCCTCACCCTGGTGCCGCGCGCCCTGCGCGACCCCGGCGCCACCACCACCTACGGCGTCGGCGAGCTGATCCGGGCCGCGCTCGACACCGGCGTGCGGCGCGTCCTGGTCGGCTGCGGCGACTCGGGCACGTCCGACGGGGGTGCGGGCGCGCTCCAGGCCCTCGGCGCCCGGCTGCTGGACGCGGACGGCTTCGAACTGCCGCCCGGCGGCCGGGAGCTGACCCGGCTGGCCCGCATCGACCCGTCCGGCCTCGACCCCCGCCTGCGTGACGTCGAACTGGTCGCCGCCTGCAACCCGTTCAACGTGCTGTGCGGCGAGCGCGGCGTGGCCCGGGTGTTCGGCCCGCAGAAGGGCGCGACCCCGGCACAGGTCGAGCAGCTCTCGGCGGGCCTGGAGAACTGGGCGTACGTCCTCACCCGCGACCTCGCCCCGGCCGGCACCGACCTGCGCGGCGGCCCCGGTACCGGCGCCTCGGGCGGCCTCGGCGCGGGCCTGGCCGCCCTGGGCGGGCAGCTGCTGCCCCGCTTCGAGGTGCTGCTGGACCAGCTCGACCTGGACGCCCGTCTGGCCCGCGCCGACCTGGTCCTCACCGCCGAGGGCGCCCTGGACCACCAGACGCCGCGCGGCAAGGTGCCGGCCGAGGTCGCCCGGCGCGCCAAGCTCTACGGGCGTCCGGTGCTGGCCCTCGCGGGCACCCTCGGCGAGGGCGCGCACGAGGTGCCCGGCGTGGACGCGTGCCACGGCATCCTGCCCGCGCCGATGGCCCTGGCGGAGGCGCTGGTGCGGGGCGCCGAGCTGCTGACGGACGCCACGGAGCGGGCGCTGCGGATGATCCTGCTGGGCGCCCGGCTACCGGCTCACGCCGCCGCGGTGGAGGTGTCGGGCACGCAACGGCCGTCCTCGGTGCGGTAGTTCCACTTGGCGCCCTCCCGCACCAGCTCGCGGACGGCGGTCACGAACCGCTCCACGTGCTCGTCCGGGGTGCCCGCGCCGAAGCTGACCCGGATGGCGTTGAGCGACTTCTCGCCGGGCGCGGCCTCCGGCGCCCCGCACTCGCCCTGTGTCTGCGGGTCGCTGCCGAGCAGGGTGCGCAGCAGCGGGTGGGCGCAGAACAGCCCGTCCCGGACGCCGATGCCGTACTCGGCGGAGAGCGCGGCGGCGAAGTGGGAGCTGTTCCAGCCGTCGACGACGAAGGACAGCACGCCGACGCGGGGGGCGTCGTCGCCGAACAGGGAGAGGAACCGCACCTCGGGGACGTCGGCGAGCCCCGCCCGGACCTTGGCGATCAGCTGCCGCTCACGGGCGACGAGCGTGTCGAACCCGGCCTCGGTCAGCGCCTTGCAGGCCGAGGCGATGGCGTAGGCGCCGATGACGTTGGGCGAACCGGCCTCGTGCCGGGCGGCGCTGTCGTGCCACTCGACGTCCACTCCCCCGTCGGCGCGCCGGCCGACCCTGCGGCTGGCGCCGCCGCCCGCGAGGTACGGCTCGGCCTCGCGCAGCCAGTCGGCGCGGCCGGCCAGCACGCCGGAGCCGAAGGGGGCGTACAGCTTGTGCCCGGAGAAGGCGACCCAGTCCACGTCCAGGTCGGCCACCGAGACGGGGTGGTGCGGGGCGAGCTGGGCGGCGTCGAGCACGATCCGGGCGCCGTGCGCGTGCGCGGCGGCGGCCAGTTCGCGCACCGGCCACAGCTCGCCGGTGACGTTGGAGGCTCCGGTGACGCAGACCAGGGCGGGACCGTGCGGCTCGCGGTCGGCGAGGGCGCGCTCCAGGGCCCGCACGGCCTGGCCCGGGGTGCGGGGGGCGTCGAGGTAGGTGACGTCGGCGTTCCGCCAGGGCAGCAGCGAGGCGTGGTGCTCGGTCTCGAAGACGAAGACCCGGCAGCCGGCCGGCAGCGCGGCGGCGAGCAGGTTGAGGGAGTCGGTGGTGGACCGGGTGAAGACGACCTGGTCCCCGTCCCGGCAGCCGAGGAACTCGGCGACGGTCCGGCGGGCGCTCTCGAACAGGTCGGTCGACAGCTGCGACAGGTACCCGGCGCCGCGGTGCACGCTGCCGTAGTAGGGCGCGTACGCGGCGACGTCGTCCCAGACCCGCTGGAGCGCCGGCGCGCTGGCCGCGTAGTCGAGCGCGGCGTAGGTGACCTCGCCACCGGTGACGAGCGGGACGGTGACGTCCTGCCCCAGAACGGGCAGCGGTCCGGAAATTTCACAGCAAAGCGACTGGTCGGCGGCAGCGGTGGTGACAGACATGGCGGAACTCCCGTAAAGGCGTGCGGAGAGCGCCGCGCGAGCGGCAGACGCTCAAGCGCGGCACATCGGGAAAGGGGATGCGGAGGCGGGGCTCTGCGGCCCTAGCGCATTCGCTGATTCACGGAAGGCTCCCTCGAACGACCAGGACCCCTGGCCCCACGCTTTGCCAAGCGTGCGAGGGGTCCGCGCTTGACGTGAGCCTTGCTGCTCACGACCCGGTCTTCACCCGGGGCACCCCGCCACGGACGGAGGGTTGCCGGACAGCCGGCCGGGGCCTTGTGGCTGTCGCTCATGACCTGGACAGGAAAGTACGCGAAGAGATCGACGTCCCGCAACCCGGGTCCGGATCGCGGGACGTACGACGCATCGGGTGGTCAGGCGTGGCTGGCGGCCACCCAGCGCTCCAGGACCCGCCCGGCCGCCCCCGAGTCGATCGACTCGGCGGCCTTCGCCATACCGGCCCGCAGCCGGTCCGTCAGCGGACCCTCGCCCGGCTCCAGTGCCACCAGGGCCGCCGCCGAATTCAGCAGCACCGCGTCCCGCACCGGGCCCGCCTCGCCGTTCAGCAGCCGCCGGGCCACGTCCGCGTTGTAGGAGGCGTCGGCGCCGCGCAGCGCCTCGACCGGGACGAGTTCGAGGCCGACGTCGCGCGGGTCGAAGGTCTCCTCGGTCACTTTGCCGTCCCGCACGACCCACACCTTCGACGTGGCCGTCGTGGTCAGCTCGTCGAGTCCGTCGTCGCCGCGGAAGACCAGGGAGGAGTTGCCGCGGTCGGCGAAGACGCCGGCGATGATCGGCGCCATCCGGGGGTCGGCGACGCCGATGGCCTGGGCGCGCACCTTGGCCGGGTTGGTCAGCGGGCCGAGGAAGTTGAACACGGTCCGGATGCCCAGCTGGCCGCGGGCCGCCGCGGCATGGCGCAGCGCCGGGTGGAACTTCACGGCGAAGCAGAAGGTGATCCCGGCCTCCTCGGCGACCTGCGCGACCCGCCGCGGGGTCAGCTCCAGGTTGACGCCCAGCTTCTCCAGGACGTCGGAGGCGCCGGAGGCCGAGGAGGCGGCCCGGTTGCCGTGCTTGACGACCTTGGCGCCGGTGCCGGCCACGACGATCGCGGACATGGTCGAGATGTTGACCGTCTTGGCGCCGTCACCGCCGGTGCCGACGATGTCGACCGTGTCCCCCGGCACCTCGATCACATTGGCGTGCTCGTACATGGTGCGGACGAGGCCGCTGATCTCCTCGACCGTCTCGCCCTTGGACCGCAGCGCCACCGCGAACCCGGCGATCTGGGCGTCGGTCGCCTCACCGCGCATGATCACGTCCATCGCCCAGGCGGTGTCGTCCGCGGACAGGTCCCGGCCGTCCAGCAGCCCGTTCAGCAGGGCGGGCCAGGAGCGGTCCGCCGTGGTGTCGCCTCCAGCGGGGGTCACAGCGCTCATCAGCCGCTCCTGAATGCAGTGGAAAACCAGTGGAAAGGGACCTGAGCCCACCCTATCGACCCGGAGGCAGACCGAAGGGCCCCGTCCGAACACCGGACGGGGCCCCTGGCAGGGTGTGGCGACGCGGAGGATCAGTGGTGGCCGTGGCCGCTCGTGATCTCCTTGTACTCCTCGACAGTCGGCTTCGGGATCTGGTTCCCCTCGCCGTAGTACGCGTGGCTGAGCTTGGCGCGGAGCTTCTCGGAGCCCTTCACCTTGCGCTCGACACCGTTCTCGTCGACCGTCGGGCCGATCTCGGCAGGCCGGTACTGCTCGTGCGCCGTGAGGTTGTGCAGCTGCTCCTGGCTGAGCGGCTCGTGCACCTCGATGAACTCACCGTGCGGCAGGCGCTTGATGATGCCCGACTCGCGGCCGTGCAGCACCTTCTCCTTGTCCCGGCGCTGCAGGCCGAGGCAGATCCGCTTGGTGATCACGAAGGCGATGACCGGACCGGCGAAGAAGCCGATGCGGACGAACCAGGTGACCGCGTTGATCGACAGGTGGAAGTGCGTGGCCACGATGTCGTTGCCGCCGCCGATCAGCATGATCATGTAGGCGGTGATCCAGGCGACACCGAAGCCCGTGCGGGTCGGGGCGTTGCGCGGCCGGTCCAGGATGTGGTGCTCGCGCTTGTCCCCGGTGATCCAGGACTCGATGAACGGGTACAGAGCGATCACGCCGAGGAAGAGACCGAAGATCACCAGCGGGATGAACACGCCCAGGACGAGTGTGTGACCCCAGAAGTTGATCTCCCAGCCCGGCATGGCGCGGACCAGGCCCTCGGCGAAGCCCATGTACCAGTCCGGCTGGGCGCCGGTCGAGACCAGGTCGGCCCGGTAGGGGCCCAGGTTCCAGATCGGGTTGACCGTCGCGATGCCGGCGAGGGCGGCGATGACACCGAAGACCAGGAAGAAGAAGCCACCGGCCTTGGCCATGTACACCGGCAGCAGCGGCATGCCGACGACGTTCTTGTTGTTCTTGCCGGGACCCGCGAACTGCGTGTGCTTGTGGTAGAAGACCAGGATCAGGTGGCCCACCACGAGGCCGAGCATGATGCCCGGCAGCAGCAGGATGTGGATCGAGTAGAACCGGGCGACGAAGTCGTCACCGGGGAACTCCCCGCCGAACAGGAACATCGAGATGTACGTGCCGACGATCGGCACGGACAGGATCGCGCCCTGCGTGAAGCGGACACCGGTGCCGGAGAGCAGGTCGTCCGGGAGCGAGTAGCCGGTGAAACCGGTGAACATGCCGAGGACGAACAGCAGGAAGCCGAACAGCCAGTTGATCTCGCGCGGCTTGCGGAACGCGCCGGTGAAGAAGACGCGCATCATGTGCACGAACATGCCGGCGAGGAAGATGATCGCCGCCCAGTGGTGGATCTGCCGGATCAGCAGACCGCCGCGCACGTCGAAGCTGATGTCGAGCGTCGACTTGTAGGCCTCGCTCATCAGCTGGCCCTGCATCGGGATGTAGCTGCCGTGGTACTCCACCTCGTTCATCGACGGGTGGAAGAACAGCGTCAGGTACACACCCGTGAGGATGATGATGATGAAGCTGTAGAGGCAGATCTCGCCCAGCATGAAGGACCAGTGGTCCGGGAAGATCTTGCGCATGTTGGCCTTGGCCAGGGAGTAGATCCCGAGCCGGCCGTCGGCCCAGTCGGCGACACGTTCGCCGGCCGGTGCCTTCCCGCGCGAGCGGCCCGCCGCACCGGCGGCAGACGTACTCGGTTCGTTCGGTGTAGTGCTCATCCGCGCTCCCAGAAGGCAGGACCGACGGGCTCTTCGAAGTCGCCGAGCGCTTCGAGGTAACCCTCGTCGTTCACACCGATGCGCAGCTGCGGCAGGGCGTGACCGGCGGGACCGAAGATGACCCGGGCGCCGTCGGACAGGTCGAAGGTGGACTGGTGGCAGGGACACAGCACGTGGTGCGTCTGCTGCTCGTACAGGGAGATCGGGCAACCGACGTGGGTGCAGATCTTCGAGTAGGCGACGATGCCCTCGTGCGACCACTCGAGCTCGCGCTTGTCCTTGATGTCCTCCGGCTCGAGCCGGACGATCATCAGGGCGGCCTTGGCGATCTCGTTCTGGAAGCCGTGGTCGTGCTCGTCCAGGCCCTCGGGCATGGCGAAGGTCAGCGAACCGACCGTGATGTCGGAGGGACGCAGCGGCTCGTGCGTGTTCTGGTTGATGAGCAGCTTGCCCCTGGACCACAGGGTGTGGCGCAGCTTGTCCTCGGGCAGCGGGCCGAGGTCGCGCAGCAGCACGACACCGGAGAGCGGCACCAGGGTGAGGGCGCCGAACATGGTGTTCCGGATCAGCTTGCGCCGGCCGATCACGGACTCCTTGGCGCCCTGCTTGAAGTCGGCGTGGACCTGGGCGCGGACCTCGGGAGAGGCCTCGATCGGGTGACGCTCGTCGGCGATCTCCACGTCGGACATCAGCGTGCGCGCCCAGTGCACGGCGCCGGCGCCGATGCAGAACAGGGCCGCGCCCAGGGTCAGCCCCAGCGCGAAGTTCAGCGCGTTGAGGTGCCCGATCGGGAAGACGTAGACCGACTTGTCGTGCGGGATCGCCACGAACGCGGCGATGAAGCCGATGGTGGCCAGCATGGACACCGTGAACAGCAGGGCGACCGTGCGCTCGGACCGCTTGGCGGCCCGCTCGTCGATGTCCTGGATCCGGTGCTCGTGGGGCGGCAGGCCCGGGTCGGCGAACGGGTTCTCGTCGTCCGCTCGCTTCACCGCGTCGTGCGCGTGCTCGTCGTGCCCTGCGGACTGCTTCGCCGGCAGGTTCTCTTCGGGAATGTCTTGGCTACTCATGACTTCTTGGCCTTTGCGGTCCGAGCGGCGACCCACACGGCGACGGCGATGCAGGTGCCGAGGCCGAAGATCCAGCCGAAGAGGCCCTCGCTGACCGGCCCGAGGCCGCCCAGGGAGAGACCACCCGGGTCCACGGTCTCTTCTCCGTTGACCGCGTTCAGGTACGCGATGATGTCCTTCTTGTTCTGCTCCGTCAGCGCGGTGTCGGGGAACGAAGGCATGTTCTGCGGGCCGGTCTGCATGGCCTCGTAGATGTGCTTCGCGGAGACCCCCGAGAGGTCCGGTGCGTACTTGCCGTGCGTGAGGGCGCCGCCCTGGCCGGTGAAGTTGTGGCACTGCGCGCAGTTGGTGCGGAACAGCTCACCGCCCTTGGCGATGTCCGCGCCCTCGGGGCCGTACTCCGCCTCGGTCGGGATCGCCGGACCGGCGCCCAGGGAGGCGACGTACGCGGCGAGCTGGTCGATCTCGGCCTGGGAGTAGATGTTCTTCTTGCGGGGGACCTGCGCGCCCGGCTGCTGGGCCGGCATACGGCCGGTACCCACCTGGAAGTCGACGGCCGCGGCACCCACGCCCACCAGGCTGGGACCGTCGGTGGTGCCCTGACCATCGGTGCCGTGACAGCTGGCGCAGCCGACGGCGTAGAGCTTCTTGCCCTCGTCGATGGCGAGGGACTGGGCCGTTTCGTCGGCCTGCGCCTTGTCCGCGGGCGCGAACACGGCGTAGAGCCCCCCGGTGCATGCCAGCGCGAGGAGTAGGACGACGAGTGCCGCCAGCGGATGGCGTCGTCGTGCGGAGAGCTTTTTCACGGATTACCCCGGTGTCAGGATCTTCTGCGTCGATGCTTCTGGGATGTGCGCGGGAGCGGACCGCGGTTACTTGATCATGTAGATCGTGGCGAAGAGGCCGATCCAGACGACATCGACGAAGTGCCAGTAGTAGGACACGACGATGGCGGCGGTCGCCTGCTCGTGGGTGAACCTCCGGGCCGCGTAGGTGCGACCGAGGACCAGCAGGAAGGCGATGAGTCCGCCCGTCACGTGCAGGCCGTGGAAGCCGGTGGTCAGGTAGAAGACCGAGCCGTAGGGGTCCGACGAGAGCGACAGGCCCTCGTGCTTGACCAGCTCGGTGTACTCGAACACCTGACCGCCGATGAAGATCGCACCCATGATGAAGGTGACGATGAACCACATCCGGAGCTTCTTCACGTCACCGCGCTCGGCGGCGAACACGCCGAGCTGACAGGTGAGGGAGGAGAGCACCAGGATCGTGGTGTTCGTCGCGGAGAACGGGAAGTTCAACGCGTCGGCCTTCTCGGACCAGAAGTCCGGGCCGGTCACCGATCGCAGGGTGAAGTACATCGCGAAGAGGGCCGCGAAGAACATCAGCTCGGAACTCAACCAGATGATGGTCCCGACGCTGGTGAGGTTCGGCCGATTGACCGACGGGTGCGCGTGCCCGGTTTCTACTGTCGTTGCTGTCGCCACGACCGACATTATGTCGGTCGCTTATCCCGCCCTCACTCCGGGGGGTGCCGTTCGGAGTGTCTCCCTGTTCCGGGGCGGTGTTGACGTGGTGTTCAAGGGAGTAGCATCCCGCCCAACGGCCCGTCCTTACGACGCTGACGTCACGGAGGAAGCATGCAGCCGACCGCCACGGTGCTGGTCTACAGCGACGACTCCAACACCCGCGAACAGGTGCGGCTCGCGACGGTCCGGCGGCCGGCTCCGGACGCGCCCGTGGTCGAGTTCGTGGAATGCGCGACCCCGGCCGCGGTGCTGCGGGAGCTGGACAAGGGCGGCATCGACGTCTGTGTGCTGGACGGCGAGGCCGTGCCGATGGGCGGCATGGGCATGTGCCGGCAGATCAAGGACGAGGTGTTCCGGTGCCCGCCGGTGCTGCTGCTCATCGGGCGTCCGCAGGACGCGTGGCTGGCGACGTGGAGCCGGGCGGAGGCCGCGGTGCCCCTGCCGGTGGAACCGGTGGAGTTCGCCTCGGCGCTGGCCTCGCTGTTGCGGCAGCAGCGGTTGCAGAGCGCCTAGGGGCTCGATCCGCCGCTACACCGCCGTGGGGCGCAGTCGTGCCGCGTCCTCCGGCGTGGGGGCGTTCGGGTGGGTGCCGGTCAGGGCGCTGCCCGTGCGCCACTTCTTCCAGTCCATGTTCCAGTCGCCGAAGCCGTTGCCGAACGGTTCCATGAGGTTGCCGTCGGAGTTGATGACCTGGACCAGGTCGCCCTCGCGGACCGTGTCGAAGAACCACTCGGCGTTGGCGGTGCTCATCCCGACGCAGCCGTGGCTGACGTTGGCGGAGCCCTGGGAGCCCACCGACCAGGGGGCGGCGTGCACGTACTCGCCGCTCCAGGTGACCCGCGTGGCGAAGTGGACCGGGAGGTCGTACGACTCCGAGGAGCCCTCGGCGATGCCGACGGTGCTGCTGCGCATGCGTACGAAGCGTTCCTTGCCGAGCACGACCTTGACGCCGTTGCGGGTCTCGAAGCCGGGCTTGCCCGTGGTGACGGGGATCCGCTTGATCTCCTCGTCGTTGCGGTAGACCGTCATCGTGTGCGCGGAGGCGTCCGTGACGGCGATGACCCGGTCCCCGGTGCTGATCTCCAGGGGCTTGGCCGGGGCGCCCCAGAGCCGGTCGCCGACCTTGATGCCGTCGAGCGTGCTGCGGGCCAGCACGGTGGCGTGCGCGGGCCAGTAGTCCTTGGGGCGGTAGTGCAGCTTCTTGTCGTCCACCCAGTGCCAGGCACCCTCCACGGCGGGCGTGGACTCTACCTTGAGGGCGCGCTCGACGACCTTGCGCTGGGCGGGTTCCCGGATGGGCTCGCTCAGTTCCGCGGTGACGGGCTGGCCGACGCCGTAGGTGCCCGCCTCGGGCCCGAAGGTGACGTTCAGCCGCTTCTTGGTGCTGGGTGTGCCCGTCTCGAAGGTGAGGACCTTCCGGCCGGGCGCCCCCTCGCCGTTCTCGGTGCTCACGCGGACCGTGTACTGGGCGCCTGCGGCCAGCGGTGAGGTGCTGTGCCACCGGGAGCCGTCGGCGGAGAGTTCGCCCGCCACATGGCGTCCTGCGGCGTCCACGGCCGTGACGTCCGTGATCCGCCCGTCCGAGTCCTCGGCGACGACCTCCAGCGGCTTGTCCGGGTCGGCTTTCCCGCCCCCGCCGGTGGGACCGCTGAAGGTGACCTGGTCGGCCGCGTCGTACGGCGCCGCCGCCAGCGGGTTGCCGTCGTCGCTGCAACCGGTCGCGCCCACGCCGAGGGCGACGACCAGCAGCGTGCAGCCGACGACGGTGCGCCCCCGCGCCTGGAAGTGAACGTTGTGGCTCATGACCTCACGCTAGGAACTTCCGTCAACCGCGGCACGGCGAGTCGTCCGGACGGGGGACTTCCTGTCCGGCGAACGAGGGCAAAAGAGGGGCCCGGACGCTCCATACGGAGTGTCCGGGCCCCTCGGGCGTGCGCCCTGTGCTACTGGGTGCGGTTCTCACCGCGGTAGTACTCGAAGACCCAGCCCCAGATGCCGATGAGGACCAGCGGAGCCGAGAAGTACATCAGCCACCAGCCGATGGCGACGCTCAGGAAGGCGAACGCGCCACCGATGGCCAGGGACAGCGGCTGCCAGCTGTGCGGGCTGAAGAACCCGACCTCGCCGGCGTCGTCCGCGACATCCGCCTCCTTGTTGTCCTGCGCGCCCACGTCGACCCGCTTGGCCGTGAAGCCGAGGTAGAAGCCGATCATGATCGCCAGGCCGAAGGCCAGGAAGAGAGCGGTGGTACCGGCCGGCTCCTTCGACCACACGCCATAGACGATCGCCATGACGAGGATGAAGACGCTCAGCCACATGAACATCTTGCCCTGGATCTTCACTTGCCGGCCTCCTTGCCGCCAGCGAGGGCCTTCTCACCCTGAGGGACGTTCTCGAGCTGGTCGAGCGCGGAGATCTCGGGGTGGTGCAGGTCGAACGCCGGGGATTCGCTGCGGATCCGCGGCAGGGTGAGGAAGTTGTGGCGCGGCGGCGGGCAGGAGGTCGCCCACTCCAGGGAGCGGCCGTAGCCCCACGGGTCGTCGACGCCGACCGGCTTGCCGTACTTGGCGGTCTTCCAGACGTTGTAGAAGAACGGCAGCAGGGACATGCCGAGCAGGAACGAGGCGATCGTCGAGATCGTGTTCAGGGCGGTGAAGCCGTCGGCCGCGAGGTAGTCCGCGTACCGGCGCGGCATGCCCTCGGCACCCAGCCAGTGCTGGACCAGGAAGGTGCCGTGGAAGCCGATGAACAGCGTCCAGAAGGTGATCTTGCCCAGGCGCTCGTCGAGGAGCTTGCCGGTCCACTTGGGCCACCAGAAGTGGAAGCCCGCGAACATCGCGAAGACGACCGTGCCGAACACCACGTAGTGGAAGTGGGCCACCACGAAGTACGAGTCCGAGACGTGGAAGTCCATCGGCGGCGAGGCCAGGATCACGCCGGTCAGACCGCCGAAGACGAAGGTGATCAGGAAGCCCAGCGACCACAGCATCGGCGTCTCGAAGGACAGCGAGCCCTTCCACATGGTGCCGATCCAGTTGAAGAACTTCACACCGGTCGGGACGGCGATCAGGAACGTCATGAAGGAGAAGAACGGCAGCAGTACACCGCCCGTGACGTACATGTGGTGCGCCCACACCGTCACCGACAGACCCGCGATGGCGATGGTCGCCGCGATCAGACCCGTGTAGCCGAACATCGGCTTGCGGGAGAAGACCGGGATGATCTCACTGACGATGCCGAAGAACGGCAGCGCGATGATGTACACCTCTGGGTGGCCGAAGAACCAGAACAGGTGCTGCCAGAGCAGGGCACCGCCGTTGGCCGAGTCGAAGATGTGCGCACCGAACTTGCGGTCCGCCTCCAGGGCGAACAGCGCGGCCGCCAGGACCGGGAAGGCCAGCAGGACCAGCACACCGGTCAGCAGCACGTTCCAGGTGAAGATCGGCATGCGGAACATCGTCATGCCCGGGGCGCGCATGCAGATGATCGTGGTGATGAAGTTGACCGAGCCGAGGATGGTGCCGAAGCCGGAGAAGGCCAGGCCCATGATCCACAGGTCACCGCCGATGCCCGGCGAGTGCACCGCGTCGGACAGCGGCGAGTAGGCGAACCAGCCGAAGTCGGCCGCACCCTGCGGGGTGAGGAAGCCGCCCACCGCGATCAGCGAGCCGAACAGGTAGAGCCAGTAGGCGAACATGTTCAGCCGCGGGAACGCCACGTCCGGCGCACCGATCTGCAACGGCATGATCCAGTTCGCGAAGCCGGCGAACAGCGGCGTCGCGAACATCAGCAGCATGATCGTGCCGTGCATCGTGAACGCCTGGTTGAACTGCTCGTTCGACATGATCTGCAGACCCGGCCGGGCGAGCTCGGCGCGCATGAAGAGCGCCATGACGCCGCCGATGCAGAAGAACGCGAACGACGTGACCAGGTACAGCGTGCCGATCGTCTTGTGGTCGGTGGTGGTCAGCCACTTGACGACGATCTCGCCGCGCCTCTGGCGCCGGACCGGCAGCTCGTCCTCATAGTGGGACCCTGCTGCCGCGGCACCCTGGGGATCGTTGAGGATGCTCACAGTTGGTTCGTCTCCCGGTTCTTCTCGTGGCTCGTCTGCGCGATGCCGGCGGGAACGTAACCGGTCTGCCCCTTCTTCACGAGGTCCTGGAGGTGCTGCTCGTAGCGCTCAGGGGAGACGACCTTCACGTTGAACAGCATCCGGGAGTGGTCCACGCCGCACAGCTCGGCGCACTTGCCCAGGAACGTGCCCTCCTTGTTGGGGGTCACTTCGAAGGCGTTGGTGTGGCCCGGGATGACGTCCTGCTTCATCAGGAACGGCACCACCCAGAAGGAGTGGATGACGTCCCGGGAGGTCAGGACGAAACGGACCTTCTTGCCCTTGGGGAGCCAGAGGGTCGGGCCCGGGTTGTTGGTCTGCGGGTTCCGGGTGCCGGGGATGCCGCAGTCGTAGACGCCGCCGGCGTTCGCCGGGAAGTCCTCCTTGAACCGGTCCGGGATCGCGGCCAGTTCCTTGGACTTCGTCGCGTCACCGGAGGATCCCTGGACGCTTTCGACGTAGTTGAAGCACCAGCTCCACTGGAAGCCCACCACGTTGACCGTGACGTCGGGCTTGTCCTTGAGCTTGAGCAGCTCGGACTCGTCGCGGGCGGTGAAGTAGAACAGCACCGAGACGATGACGAGCGGAACCACCGTGTACAAGGCCTCGATGGGCATGTTGTACCGGGTCTGCGGAGGGATCTCGACCTTGGTGCGGCTGCGCCGGTGGAAGAAAGCACTCCACAGGATCAGGCCCCACACCAGCACGCCGACGGCGAGCGCGGCGGCCCAGGAGCCCTGCCACAGGGAGAGGATCCGCGGAGCCTCTTCCGTGGTCGGGGTGGGCATGCCGAGGCGGGGGAAGTCCTCGTATGTGCAACCGGTGGCGGTCGCCAGGACCAGGCCCGCGGTCAGTGCCTGCAGCAGCTTCCGCCGCATCGGGCGCCGCGGCGAGCGGTCGGAGCCGTTGGGACTCACGTAGCGCCTTCCCGAGAGTCTCGCCCGCGCGTATCGGCTGCGGCCTTCTCGCTGGTCGGTCGCCGCCCTGCGTCGGGCAGGGGTTTGGATGTTTATGCGGACCAAACCCTAGCCGACGCTCTCCGAGGGTTCGCGAGGAGGGGGGCCTAGTAGCCCGGGGTGTTCGCTGGTTTGGCGGGTGCGGGTTGTCCGCGGCTGGTCGCGCAGTCGCGCGCGCCCCTCGGCGGCGTCCGGGTGACCGGGCGTCTAGCGTTGCCGTATGGGCTACTTCGACGCCGCTTCCGCCGCTCCCCTGCACCCCGTCGCCCGGCAGGCCCTGGTGGCCTCGCTCGACGAGGGATGGGCCGATCCCGCGCGGCTGTACCGGGAGGGGCGGCGGGCGCGGATGCTGCTGGACGCGGCACGCGAGGCCGCCGCCGAGACGGTGGGGTGCCGGCCGGACGAGCTGGTGTTCACCTCGTCCGGGACGCGCGCCGTGCACACGGGCATCGCGGGGGCGCTGGCCGGGCGGGCGCGGGTCGGGCGTCACCTGATCGTGTCAGCCGTCGAACACTCCTCGGTGCTCCATGCGGCGGAGGTGCACGAGGCCGGCGGCGGCACCGTGACCCAGGTGGCCGTGGACCGGACGGGGGCGGTGGACCCGGCGGCGTACGCGGCGGCGCTCCGCGCGGACACGGCGCTGGCCTGTCTGCAGTCGGCCAACCACGAGGTGGGCACCGAGCAGCCGGTGGCGGCGGTGGCCGAGGCCTGCCGGGCGGCCGGGGTGCCACTGCTGGTGGACGCGGCCCAGTCGCTGGGCTGGGGGCCGGTGCCGGGCGACTGGTCGCTGCTCACGGCGAGCGCGCACAAGTGGGGCGGGCCGCCCGGGGTCGGACTGCTCGCCGTGCGCAAGGGGGTGCGGTTCGCGCCGCAAGGCCCGGTGGACGAGCGGGAGTCGGGCCGGTCGGCCGGTTTCGAGAACCTGCCGGCGATCGTGGCCGCGGCGGCGTCACTGCGGGCCGTGCGCGCCGAGGCGGACCGGGAGGCGGCGCGGCTGCGGGAGCTGACCGAGCGGGTGCGGGCACGGGTGCCGGAACTGGTGCCGGACGTGGAGGTGGTGGGCGCGCCGGAACGGCGGCTGCCGGGGATCGTCACCTTCTCCTGTCTCTACGTCGACGGCGAGGCCCTGCTGCACGAGCTGGACCGGGAGGGCTTCTCCGTCTCATCCGGATCGTCGTGCACGAGCAGCACGCTGACACCGAGCCACGTGCTGCGCGCGATGGGGGTGCTGACCGAGGGGAACGTGCGTGTCTCCCTGCCGCCCGGGACACCGGCGGAGGATGTCGACCGGTTCCTGGAGGTGCTGCCGGGCGCGGTGGCGGGGGTGCGGGAGAAGCTGGGGTCGCCGGCGCCGGCGACCGTCGGCGAGGGGGACGCCCTGGTCGTGGACGCGCTCGGCAAGCTGTGCCCGATCCCGGTGATCGAGCTGGCCAAGGTGATCGGGGACGTGCCGGTGGGCGGCCTGGTCCGCGTCCTGGCGGACGACGAGGCCGCCCGCCTGGACATCCCGGCGTGGTGCGCGATGCGCGGCCAGGAGTACGTGGGGGAGGAGCCGGCGGACGGCGGAACGGCTTACCTGGTCCGCCGGGCGAGCTGAGGGACCTCACGGGGTGCGGGGCTGTGTCCGTGTGCGGCTCCGCCGCGTGGGCGGACAGCCCCGCACACCCGCGGACGGCGACGGACGGCGGCGGACCGGCCGAGGCGGTCGCGTGGCCGTGAACGCGAGGATCAGGTCAGGTGCGCCTGGACCTCGGCCGCGGCATCGTGCCCGTACGCCTTGGTGAAGCGGTCCATGAAGTGCGCCCGGCGCAGCTGGTACTCCTGCGTCCCCACCGTCTCGATGACGAGCGTCGCCAGCATGCAGCCGACCTGGGCGGCCCGCTCCAGCGAGACGCCCCAGGCCAGACCGGAGAGGAAGCCGGCACGGAAGGCGTCGCCGACACCGGTGGGGTCGGCCTTGCGCTCCTCCTCGGGCGTGCCGACCTCGATCGGGGCCTCGCCGGCCCGCTCGATGCGCACGCCCTGCGCGCCGAGGGTGGTGACGCGGTGGCCGACGCGGCCGAGGATCTCCTGGTCCGTCCAGCCGGTCTTGGACTCGATGAGGCCCTTCTCGTACTCGTTGGAGAACAGGTACGTGGCCCCGTCCAGCAGTATCCGGATCTCGTCGCCGTCCATGCGGGCGATCTGCTGGGAGAAGTCGGCGGCGAACGGGATGGACCGCGAGCGGCACTCCTCGGTGTGGCGGAGCATCGCCTCCGGATCGTCGGCGCCGATGGTGACCAGGTCGAGGCCGCCGACCCGGTCGGCGACGGTCTTCAGCTCGATCAGGCGGGCCTCGCTCATGGCGCCCGTGTAGAAGGAGCCGATCTGGTTGTGGTCGGCGTCGGTGGTGCACACGAAGCGGGCGGTGTGCAGCGTCTCGGAGATGCGGACGGAGCCGGTGTCGACGCCGTGCCGGTCCAGCCAGGCCCGGTACTCGTCGAAGTCCGAGCCCGCGGCACCGACCAGCACCGGGCGGGTGCCGAGCTGGCCCATGCCGAAGGCGATGTTCGCCGCGACGCCGCCGCGGCGCACGTCGAGCTTGTCGACCAGGAAGGAGAGCGAGACCGTGTGCAGCTGGTCCGCGACGAGCTGGTCGGCGAAGCGGCCGGGGAAGGTCATGAGGTGGTCGGTGGCGATGGAGCCGGTGACTGCGATGCGCACGACGTGGACTCTCTCCAGGGGAGGTGGGTTGACAGTTCACGCTACCGGGTCCGCGGGTGCCTCAGAAGAGGGCCTGAACTGCTCCGAAGAGCTGCGAAGCGGGAAAACTACCCGATAGTAGATCTTTCTTCGCGGGCCGGGGCGTGCCTACGGTTCCGTCATGACGAACCTCGAGTTCCACTCCCCCGCCCCGGCCGACCAGGACGGGGATCTGGCGTCGCTGCGGGGCGACTGCGCACGGATGGTGCCGCACTGGCCGGCCATGGAACGGGCGCTGCCGCTCCATGTCTCCCCCTCGCTCATCCACGGCGTGTCCGTGCCGCCGGCGTCGGCGCGGCTGCTGGACGCGATGTCCGACTACGGGGACTGAGGCGGTCCGGTTCCGGAGGTTGAGGCGGTTCGGGCACGGAGGCCGAGGCCGTTCGGGTGCCGAGACGGAGGCCGTTCGGGCGGCCCGCCCGCTCGTTCGGGAACCGGTTGTTCCCCCGCCGCGTCCCATCGCTGTCCCCCCGTAACAGCCGAAGGAGCGATGCGGTGAACAGCGAGCGACCCGACAACGACGACGCCGAGGCCGGTGCCGGTGCCGCCGAGCCCGCCGGCACCGCGCGGGGCGCCGAGGAGACCACCGGCGCCGCGGCGGACCCGCCCGAGCACGCTGATGCACAGGCCACCGAGGAGGCCGGGGAGAGGGCCGGGGCGGAGACCGGCGACGGGCGCTCGGGCCGCCGGCGCCCGGCGCTGGCCGCCGCTTCGGTGGCAGCCGCCGTGCTGCTCGCCGGGGGCGGCGGAGCGTATCTCGCCACGACCGCGTCCGGCGGCACCGGCGGCTCCGGCGGTGGTACGTCGTCCGGGGCGTCGGGCGACGACACTCCCCCGCCGCTCGCCCTGGACGGTTACGCGGCCCCCGCCGGGCCCGACGGGGCCGGCGTCGCTCCCGGCGAGCCCAACCCCTACGGCGTCGTCTACAAGGCCGACGGCCCGCTCCCGGACGGCCCCGGCGAGGCGGCCGTGTACCGCACGAAGGGCGAGGTCACCAAGGAGGAGGTGGCCCGTCTGGCCAAGGCGCTGGGCGTCGAGGGCGCACCGGTGGAGCGGGGGCGGACCTGGACCGTCGGGGCGGTCAAGGACGGCTCGGGGCCGGTGCTGCGGGTGAACGTGCAGGCGCCGGGGACCTGGACGTTCCACCGGGCCGTGCCGGGCACCGACGACTGCAAGAAGGGCCCGTCCTGCGCGGTGCCCCCCGCGAACGCCGAGCCGGTGAGCGAGGCGGCGGCGAAGAAGGCGGCGGCGCCGGTGCTGAAGGCGGTGGGTCAGGACACCGCCAAGCTGGACGCCACCCAGGTCATGGGCGCCCAGCGGGTCGTGAACGCCCAGCCGGTGGTCGGAGGCCTGCCCACGCAGGGGTGGACGACCGGGGTGACGGTCGGCGCACGGGGCGAGGTGGCGGGCGGCAGCGGTCAGCTGAAGGTGCCGTCGAAGGGCGACACGTATCCGGTCCTGGACGCGGAGCGGACGCTCGCCCTGATGAACGCGGCGCCGGGGGCGGGCTCGCGGGCCGGCGTCGGCGGCTGCGCCAGTCCCGTACCGCTGGACGACGAAGGTCCGGCGGAGCTGTGCGCGCCGGGGAAGCCGGAGAAGGAGACGCTCACGGTCGAGCGCGCGGTGTTCGGGCTGGCCGCGCACCCGGTGCAGGGGCGGCAGACGCTCGTGCCGTCGTGGCTCTTCGAGGTGCGGTCGCCGGGCGCGCAGGAGACGCTGACGGTGACGTATCCGGCGGTCGACCCGGAGTACCTGGTGTCCACGGCGCCCTCGGCCGCGCCGTCCGACGAACCGGCCTCGGCGCCCGCGACCCGGGACGTGGACGTCACCGGCTACACCACCGCGGGCACGGAGCTGACCGTGCACTTCACCGGTGGCGTGTGCGCCTCCTACGAGGCGAAGGCGACCGGGACCGGGGACGAGGTGCGGGTCACGGTGACCGAGACCTCGCAGCCGGGCAAGGTCTGCATCCTGATCGCCAAGGAGTACGAGCTGACCGTGCCGCTGGACGAGCCGCTCGGCGACCGGACGGTGGTGGGGTCGGACGGCGAGAAGATCCCGCTCGCCAAGCCGGGCGCACGGCTGCCGGCGCCGTCCGGCACCCGCTGAACCAGCCGGCCGGCACCCGCTGAACCAGCCGGCCGGCACCCGCTGAACCAGCCGGCCGGCACCCGCTGAACCAGCCGGCCGGCAGCCGCTGGGAGGCAACCGCTGGGAGGCAACCGCTGGAGCAGGCGCGCTGCTCGACGACGCGGACGACACGGAGGCGGGGCCCCGGGAAGATCCCGGGACCCCGCCTCCGTCGGTCCGCGCGCTCCGGCCGCGGCTGCGCCGGACTCAGCTGAAGGAGTCGCCGCAGGCGCAGGAGCCGGTCGCGTTCGGATTGTCGATCGTGAAGCCCTGCTTCTCGATCGTGTCCACGAAGTCGATGGTCGCGCCGCCCAGGTACGGGGCGCTCATGCGGTCGGTGACGACCTTGACTCCGTCGAAGTCCTTCACCACGTCGCCGTCGAGGGAGCGCTCGTCGAAGAAGAGCTGGTAGCGCAGGCCGGAGCAGCCGCCGGGCTGGACGGCGACACGCAGCGCCAGGTCTTCACGGCCTTCCTGGTCGAGCAGCGCCTTGACCTTGGCCGCGGCGGCGTCGGTCAGGATGATGCCGTCGGTGACGGTGCTGGTCTCGTCCGATACGGACATCTACATCTCTCCCGGGTTGTACGGAGACTGCTTGCCGACGATTGCAACCGGCGGGGCCGCGGATTCATTCCGGGCGAGCCCGACTTTCTCCTCGGCTTCCCTTCATGCTCGCACACGCGCCGGGGGCGCGGACAGCGCCGGAGACGGCATCCGCTCGGCCCGCCGGGGACCGGGATTCATGTCACATCGACAATATGGCCATCGTCAAACTGACGTGAAGCGGTTATGATATATAGCGTCAGTTCGACGAAAAGTAGAAAGGGTGCGTGTCGTGACCACCGCCCAAGCCCAGGAGCTCGACGTACAGCCGACGCCCCTCGCCCTGCTGCTGCTCGGCCGCGAGGCCGACCCGAAGAGCGAGCGGGGTGTGGACTGCCCCGGCGACCTGCCCTCGCCCTCCGACCCGGATCTGGTCGAGCGCGCCCGCGCGGCAAAGG
Source organism: Streptomyces hamibioticus (assembly GCF_047946815.1). Taxonomy (NCBI): domain Bacteria; kingdom Bacillati; phylum Actinomycetota; class Actinomycetes; order Kitasatosporales; family Streptomycetaceae; genus Streptomyces; species Streptomyces hamibioticus. The sequence goes on along the minus strand of NZ_JBKKQY010000001.1, from coordinate 5,539,656 downwards.
AGAAGCTCGGGAACAAGGTCTTCGTGCTGGGCCACCACTACCAGCGCGACGAGGTGATCCAGTTCGCCGACGTCACGGGTGACTCCTTCAAGCTGGCCCGGGAGGCGGCGGCGCGCCCCGAGGCGGAGTACATCGTCTTCTGCGGCGTGCACTTCATGGCCGAGTCCGCCGACATCCTGACCTCCGACGACCAGAAGGTCGTCCTGCCCGACCTGGCCGCCGGCTGCTCCATGGCGGACATGGCGACGGCCGAGCAGGTCGCCGAGTGCTGGGACGTGCTGACCGAGGCCGGCATAGCCGAGCAGGTCGTGCCGGTGTCGTACATGAACTCCTCGGCCGACATCAAGGCGTTCACGGGCAAGCACGGCGGCACGATCTGTACGTCGTCCAACGCCAAGCGGGCCTTGGACTGGGCTTTCGAGCAGGGCGAGAAGGTGCTGTTCCTGCCCGACCAGCACCTGGGCCGCAACACCGCCGTCCGCGACATGGGCATGTCCCTGGAGGACTGCGTCGTCTACAACCCGCACCGGCCGAACGGCGGCCTGACCGCCGAGGAGCTGCGTGCGGCGAAGATGATCCTGTGGCGCGGCCACTGCTCGGTGCACGGCCGCTTCAGCCTCGACTCGGTCGACGACGTGCGCGAGCGCATCCCCGGCGTGAACGTCCTGGTCCACCCGGAGTGCAAGCACGAGGTGGTGGCCGCGGCGGACTACGTCGGCTCCACCGAGTACATCATCAAGACCCTGGAGGCGGCCCCGGCCGGCTCGAAGTGGGCGATCGGGACCGAGCTGAACCTGGTCCGCCGGCTGGCGAACCGTTTCGCGCCCGAGGGCAAGGAGATCGTCTTCCTCGACAAGACGGTCTGCTTCTGCTCGACGATGAACCGCATCGACCTGCCGCACCTGGTCTGGGCCCTGGAGTCGCTGGCCGAGGGCAACCTGGTCAACCGGATCGAGGTCGACAAGGAGACGGAGGCGTTCGCGAAGCTGGCACTGGAGCGGATGCTGGCGCTGCCGTAGCCGTTTCGCTCCCCGCCCACTCGCCCGCGCGGCGCGTTGCACGGCTGGAGGCCCCGCCCTGCCACCTTCGGTGCCGGACGGGGCCTCCAGCCGGTCACTGGATGTCCAGCACGGGACGGTGCCGGACGTCGTCCCGGCAGACGAAGACACGCAGTTCGCCGAACGGGCCGACGTCGACGCCGGTCGGTTCGTGGGCGGCCTTGCGGGCCTGCTGGTCCAGTTCCCGGTCCTCCAGCGGCCACCACCGGTCGCTCGCGCCGTCCCACTCACTGCTGTCCGCCTTGAGGAGCAGCTCGACGCTTCCCTCGCAGTCGGGGCAGGAGAGGTCTCTGCTGCCCGTCGAGTGCCAGCTCGGCCACCCTCCGACCTTCCAGCCGCGCGCGACGGAGAGGGCGTACTGATAGCGCAGCCCCTGGTCCCGGTCCACCGTGACCAGACGCCTCACGGTGTCGTCGGGAAGTTCTTCCGTCCAGGGAAACTCGATGACCCGCTCGGGAGAGATCCGACACGGACGCAGCTCGTAGGCATCGTTGAAGGGCTCGGCCCGAGAGAAGGCCGGGTCATGGGGGGAGTCGTCGAGGCTCCCCTTGCTCTGGGCGGAATCCAGCCACACAAGTGAGACCGCGGGCCCTGCGTACTCCGAGCCGGCGTATTCCACATAGTGATCGTTCGGGCACCAGTAGACCTGAAGGAGATCACAGCCGGCCGGATAGGGAACCGCCGGGACATCGCGGCGGAAAAACTGGGCCACGGATTCCATGGGGCGCGCCGCACGCCGGCCGAAGTCGTCTGTCGGATGCTCCTCGCACACGGGACGCGAAACGCCCTCGACACCGAGCATGGGACCGCCGACATGACTGTCGGTCTCCCGCGGGTCCCCTGGCCGGGGGTGCAGACGCACCGTGGTCCGACGCCATTCGGAAAGCTCAGGGATGATCTCGGTGATGTCCACCTCGGGGGCCGGGGTGGTGTACATGAGCTTGTGGTCCTTTCTGGCCTGCGATCCTTTCTGGCTGCTCCGGAGCGGGCCGACACCGGCGGGGTGCGTGCTGCACCGGAAGGCAGGGACACCCGCACGAGGGTCACTCCGCCCTTGGGCGTACCAGGCCGGACTCGTAGGCGATGACCACCAGTTGGGCCCGGTCGCGGGCTCCCAGCTTGGCCATGGCCCGGTTCACGTGGGTCTTCACGGTGAGCGGGCTGACTTCCAGCCGCTCGGCGATCTCGTCGTTGGAGTGCCCGCCGGCCACCTGCACCAGCACCTCGCGCTCCCGCCCGGTCAGGGAGGCCAGGCGTTCGGAGCGGGCGGGGTCGCGGTCGTCGCCGGCGGTGTTCTCCTGGGCGAGGAATCGGGCGATCAGGCCCTTGGTGGCGGCCGGCGACAGCAGGGCGTCGCCGCCGGCCGCGACCCGGATGGCGCTGAGCAGTTCGTCGGGCTCGGAGCCCTTGCCGAGGAAGCCGGAGGCCCCGGCGCGCAGCGACTGCACGACGTAGTCGTCGACCTCGAAGGTGGTCAGGATGACCACCCGGACCCCGGCCAGGTCAGGATCGGCGCTGATCATCCGGGTGGCGGCGAGGCCGTCCGTGCCGGGCATGCGGATGTCCATCAGGACCACGTCCGCCCGCTCCTCGCGGGCCAGCCGCACCGCCTCCGCGCCGTCGGACGCCTCGCCGACCACCTCCATGTCGGGCTCGGAGTCGACCAGCACCCGGAAGGCACTGCGCAGCAGCGCCTGGTCGTCGGCGAGCAGGACACGGATCGTCATACGGGGTCCTCCGCGGCGTCTGTGCGGTTGCCGGCCGGCGGGGCGCCGGGCGGCGGATTGTCCACCGGCACGTTCTCGAACGGCAGAATCGCATGGACCCGGAAGCCGCCTCCGTAGCGGGGACCGGTGGTGAGGGTGCCGCGCACCGCGGAGACGCGCTCGCGCATGCCGAGCAGGCCGTGGCCGCCGCCGGCCGCCGGGGCGGTGCCGGCACTCGTACCGCCGGTGCCGGCGCCGCTGCCGTCGTCCAGGACGGTGATCTCGATGTGCTGCCCCACCCGGACGACGCTGACCTCGGCCCTGGCCCGCGGTCCGGCGTGCTTCTGGACGTTGGTGAGGGCCTCCTGGATGACGCGGTAGGCGGCCACGTCCACCGCGGTGGGCAGGGTGGTGCCCTGGTCGGCGCGGGCGACCTCGACGTGCAGACCGGCGCTGCGGAAGGTGCCGGCGAGTTCGTCGAGGCGGTCCATGCCGGGAGCCGGTTCGGTCGGGGCCTTCGGGTCGTCGGACTGGCGGAGCAGGCCGACGGTGGCGCGCAGTTCCTCCAGTGCGGAGCGGCTGGCCTGGCGTACGTGGGCGAGGGCCTCCTTGGCCTGGTCGGGCCGCTTGTCCATGACGTGGGCGGCGACCCCGGCCTGCACGTTGACCAGCGCGATGTGGTGGGCGACGACGTCGTGCAGGTCGCGGGCGATGCGCAGGCGTTCCTCGGCGACCCGGCGGCGGGCCTCCTCCTCGCGGGTGCGCTCGGCCTTCTCCGCCCGCTCCCGGATGGCCTGCACGACGGCCCGGCGGCTGCGCACCGCGTCCCCGGCGGTGGCGCCGATGCCGGTCCAGGCGAAGACCGCCAGGTTCTCCTGGGCGTACCAGGGCAGCGGCCCGGCGATCATGGCCGCGCCGGTCAGCACGGTCATGGTGAGCAGGCCGATCCGCCACGTGGTGGGGCGGTCGGTGGTGGCGGCGACGGTGTAGAGGGCGACGACGGCCGCCATCACGACGGGTGCGCGCGGGTCGCCGGTGACGCTCTCGACGAGGGAGACCACGCCGGTCAGGGCGAGGACCGGCTTCGGGGCGCGGCGGCGGAAGACGAGCGCCGCCGCGCCGAGCGTCATCAGGACCAGGCTGAACGGGTCCGGGGTGCGTACGCCCCAGGTGACGCCGTCCGGGCCGTGCGGGTCCGCGAAGGAGCCGGCCACCATGCAGGCCAGTACGGCGGCGGCGAGGGCGGCGTCCAGGGCGAGGGGATGCGCGCCGAGCCGGCAGCGGGCGCGCGCGATGGTGCTCACGCGGGTTCACGGTAGCGGGGGTGGGCGTCGGCGGATACGGCACCCGGCGTGGGTGTGGGCCCCGCCGGGGGCTGCCGCCCCCAGACCCCCGCTTCGGCCTGGACGGCCTCGTCCTCAGACGCCGGACGGGCTGACAGTCACCGGCGCTCCCCGGGCACCCGGGATCGAGTCGCCGCCCGCCCCGAGCACCGGACGCGCAGAAGCCGGCGGCACTGCCCGCACACCCGGAATCGAATCGCCGGCCCCGGACGCCGGTCCGTGTGGTGCTCGGGGACGGTGGCCGGTCAGGCGCCGGGGATGAGGCCGTCTTCGCTCAGAAGTTCCTGTACGTCCTGCAAGGTGGCGTCCGGAGCCGGGAGGATCAGGTCCGACGGCTCCAGGAAGTCGTCCGGGAGTGGCTCGCCCAGCTCCCGGACCTTGTCCAGCAGCGCCTGGAGGGTGCGGCGGAAGCCCGGTCCGTCGCCGTTCTCCATCTCGGCCTGGAGCTCGTCGTCCAGTTTGTTCAGCTCGGCGAGGTGGCTGTCGGCCAGCCTCACCTGCCCCTCCCCCATGATCCGTACGATCATGTCGCCCTCCTAGGCGTGGGCTACTGCTTGTCGAAGCGCGGGGTGTCCTGCGGCTGCTGCTGGGGCTGCTGCGACTGGCTGCCGCCCTCGATGGCCTGCTGCTGCCCACCGGTCGAGCCTCCGGCCAGCTCCGCCTTCATGCGCTGCAGCTCCAGCTCTACATCCGTACCACCGGAGAGGCGGTCCAGCTCGGCCTGGATGTCGTCCTTGTGCATGCCCGAGGGGTCGTCCAGGGCGCCGGAGGCGAGCAGTTCGTCGATCGCACCGGCCCGCGCCTGGAGCTGGGCGGTCTTGTCCTCGGCCCGCTGGATGGCCAGGCCGACGTCGCCCATCTCCTCGGAGATGCCCGAGAACGCCTCGCCGATCCGGGTCTGGGCCTGGGCCGCGGTGTACGTGGCCTTGATCGTCTCCTTCTTCGTACGGAAGGCGTCGACCTTGGCCTGGAGCCGCTGGGCCGCAAGGGTGAGTTTCTCCTCCTCACCCTGGAGCGTGGCGTGCTGCGTCTCCAGGTCGGTCACCTGCTGCTGGAGGGCGGCGCGGCGGGAGAGCGCCTCGCGGGCCAGGTCCTCGCGGCCCAGCGCGAGCGCCTTGCGGCCCTGGTCCTCCAGCTTGCCGGACTGCGACTGGAGCTGATTGAGCTGCAGCTCCAGACGCTTGCGGCTGGTCGCCACGTCGGCGACACCACGGCGCACCTTCTGCAGCAGCTCCAGCTGCTTCTGGTACGAGTAATCGAGGGTCTCGCGCGGATCCTCGGCCCGGTCAAGGGCCTTGTTCGCCTTCGCGCGGAAGAGCATCCCCATACGCTTCATGACACCGCTCATGGGCTTCGCGCGCCCCCTTCTGACCGACTCCAGCTCCAGCGACTGCAACAGAACCCACAGTACGGGCCCTGCATCCATTACCGCACTGTTCGGGGACGGATGCGCTCATCCCCAAGGACGACTGCGTACGCTCCTGATCCGGCGTGAGGAGTAGGTGACGGTCGGGGTGCACGCAGTGCCTCCACGATGTCTCCTCGACTTTTCGCCGACTTTTCGCCGACTTCCCGCCGGCTTCTCGATGTCCCCTCTGTCCCCTTACAGACGACTGGCGTTGCCGGATCGTTCCCCGCGGGGCTGGGGCCTAAGCCTCCGACCCCGTACCCTTGGGTTTTGTGTTCCGTAGCCGTGCCAAGGAAGAGAAGGCCCCCGCCGACAAGGCGCCGGTGACCGACTCCAAGCAGATCCGCGACCCGCAGGCCCCCAAGGGCCGCCCGACGCCCAAGCGCAGTGAGGCGCGTACCCAGCGCCGCAGCGTCGCCAACACGCCGATGACGCGCAAGGAGGCCGCCAAGCGGTCCCGCGAGGAGCGCCGCACCGCGCTGGAGCGCCAGCGCCAGGCGCTGGCCAGCGGCGACGAGCGGTACCTGCCGGCTCGTGACAAGGGCCCGGTCCGCCGCTTCGCCCGTGACTTCATCGACTCGCGGTTCAACATCGCGGAGTACTTCCTGCCGATGGCCGTGCTCATCCTGGTGCTGAGCATGATCCGGGTGGCGTCGTTGCAGAACATCGCGCTGCTGCTGTGGCTGGTCGTGATCGTGATGATCGTGCTCGACTCGTTCGTCAGCGGCTTCCGGCTGAAGAAGGCGCTGCGCGAGCGCTTCCCCGACGACAACAAGCGCGGTGCGGTCGCCTACGCGATCATGCGTTCCCTCCAGATGCGTCGGCTGAGGCTGCCGAAGCCGCAGGTCAAGCGCGGAGAGCGGCCCTGACCACGACGCCGTTCCCGGCGGGCGCGGCGCCGGCCGGGCCGAGCGGGCTGCGTGACGTCGTCCGCCAGGAGCTGGTGGCCCGGCAGCTCGACGAGCAGCTGGCCGGGCGGTTCCCGGTGGGGAAGCGGCTGCGGGTGCTCGATGTGGGCATGGGGCGTGGCGCGCAGGCGTTGCGGCTGGCCCGGATCGGGCATCAGGTGACCGGCCTGGAGCAGGACCCGGTGCTGATCGCCGCGGCGCGCGACGCGCTGGCCGGGCAGCCCGCGGGCATCCGGGAGCGGATGCGGATCATCGAGGGCGACGGCCGGGACACCGGCGTGCACTTCCTGCCGGGCAGCTTCGACGTGGTGCTGTGCCACGGGGTGCTGATGTACGTCGAGGAGCCCGACCCCCTGCTGGCCGGGCTGGCGCGGATGCTCGCGCCGGGCGGTCTGCTGTCACTGCTGGTGCGCAACGGCGACGCCCTGGCGATGCGGCCGGGCCTGCACGGCGACTGGACGGGCGCGCTGACCGCTCTGGACACCGCCGCGGCCCTTCCCCACCCACGGGTCGCCGCTGACGCGGAGCGAGGTGCTCCGGTCCGGCCGGGGCCGGGCGTGCGGGCGGACCGGCGGGGGGCCCTGACCGCGACCCTCGCGGGCATCGGCGCCCCGCTGCACAGCTGGTACGGCGTCCGCGTCTTCACGGACACCGCCGGCGACGACGCCCCGGCCCCGGACGACCTGGAGACCCTGCTGGCGGTCGAGGAACGGGCCGGGCGGACCGACCCCTACCGGGGAGTGGCGGCGCTGCTGCATCTGTGCGGAGTGCGCGGCTGACCGGTACGCGCCCGGCTTTCGCGGCCGGCCCGGTGCAGAGCGCGCGGCTTGGACCGGTGGCCGGCACGGCCAGGACAGGTGCCGTGCGGAGTGCGCGGCCGAGCCCGGTGCACGGCTCTGGTGGCCGAGCCCGGTGCACGGCTTTCGCGGCCGCGCCCGTTCGGGGGATCACCGGGGGCCCGGTGAGCGTGCTGCGGTGAGACTGCGGGCATGGACGCCCCGCCCTGCCGCGCCGTACGGCTCACCGCCCCCGTCGCCGCTCTCGTGTGCTGCCTGCTGCTGCTCGCCGGGTGCACGGGGCCGGACTCGCCGGGTGCGGGACCGGGACGGGAGGGCGACGGGGCGGCGACCGCCCGGGCCGCCCCGCCGACGGCGGCCAACGATCTCCAGGACGACTACCAGCGGGTGATCGACGACGTGCTGCCGTCGGTGGTGCAGATCCAGGCCCGCGACGACCTGGGCTCCGGCGTCGTGTACGACGACCAGGGCCACGTCGTCACCAACGCGCACGTCGTCGGGGACGCGAGGTCCTTCCGGGTCACCACGGCCAACAGCGAGGAGCCGCTCGCAGCCACGCTGGTCTCCTCGTACCCCGAGCAGGACCTCGCCGTGATCAAGCTGGACCGGTTGCCCGACGGGGTGAAGGCGGCCCGCTTCGGGGACTCCGCGAGGGTCGAGGTCGGGCAGATCGTGCTGGCGATGGGCTCGCCGCTCGGGCTGTCGTCGAGCGTGACGCAGGGCATCGTCTCGGCGACCGGCCGGACCGTCACCGAGAGGGGCGGCGGCGGGGGCACCGGCGCGACCATCCCCAACATGGTGCAGACGTCGGCCGCCATCAACCCCGGCAACAGCGGCGGCGCCCTGGTGAACCTGGACGGACAGGTCATCGGTATCCCGACGCTCGCCGCGATCGACCCCGGCCTCGGCGACAGCCAGGCGCCCGGCATCGGGTTCGCCATCCCGGCCTCGATGGTGCGTACGGTCGCCGACCAGATCATCGAGCACGGCCGGGTCACCGACTCCGGCCGGGCCGCCCTCGGCATCGTCGGCCGCACCGTCATCGACGCCGGCTACCGGGCCAGCGGCGTGGCCGTCGTCGAGGTGGAGGACGGCGGGGCCGCCGACGACGCGGGCATCCGGGCCGGGGACGTCATCACCGGGCTGGGCGGCACGGACATCACCACCATCACCTCGCTCGCCGAGGCGCTGGCGTCGATGCGGCCGGGCGACCGGACGACGGTGACGTTCACGCGCGACGGCGACCGGCGGACGGTCGACGTGAGGCTGGGCGAGCACTGAGCCGGACGGCGTGCGAGGGATGCGAGGGAGGGGGGAGGAGAGAGGGGCGGGGGCGGCCCGCGTGGTGGACCGCCCCCGCCCGGACCGGCCGAAGGCCGATCGGCCGGACGGCTAGGCCTGCTCGGCGTGCAGGCTCATCGGCCCGTAGATCTCCGTGGCGTCCTCGAACAGCCGCACCTGGTCGGCGCCGCCCTCCTGGAGGGCCTTCCAGTGCTCCCCGATCCAGGACTCGGCATCTCCCTGCGTGGTGAACTCCTCCGGCTGCACCGCGGGCCGGACCTCCGTCCCGTCGGCCGTCTCGAACCGCCACGTCCATGCCGCCATGTACGCCTCCCAGGTGTGAGCACATGCAGAGCGGGACCGGGATCTTGGTCCGGTTCCCGCCCGCAGCTTATGTGCTCAGCCACGTACCCCGTACCGGGCCGTCTGACGACGACGGGGCCCGAGGGGGGCGTCGAGCGCGCAGGTCGCTCGGCGACCGGGGAAAATCGGGGCGTGGACGTGACTCTGCTCGGCACCGGTGCCCCCGCGGGACTCCCCCGCCCCGACTGTCCCTGCGCGGCCTGCGCCGTCGCGCTCGGCGAGGACGCGCGCGCGGCGACGGCGCTCCTCGTGGACGGGGCGCTGCTGCTCGATCTGACGCCGGGTGCGGCGTTCGCCGCGGCGCGGGCCGGTCATTCGCTCGGCGGTGTGGCGCAGGTGCTGTTGTCCCATCCGCACGACGGTCCGCCGGTGGAGGTGCCGGCCGGGCTGCCGCAGCCGGGGCGGGTGCCGGACGGCCGGGAGCTGGCGCTGCTGACGGGGCACCGGGTGCGGGCGGTGGCTCTGGACGCGCCCGGCACGGGCTACGCGGTGACCGGCCCCGACGGGCAGCGGCTGCTGTATCTGCCGCCGGGCGGCGCGCCGGCCGGGCTGGAGGAGCCCGCCGAGCCCTACGACATGGTCCTCGCGGACGTGGTGGGCCGGCCGGACGCGCTGGTGAAGCTGCGGGCGGTGGGCGCGGTGGGGCCGACCACGGACGTGGTCGCCGTCCACCTGGGGCACGAGGTGCCGCCGGGCCCGGAGCTGCGCCGGCGGCTCGCGGCGGCGGGGGCGCGGGCGGTGCCGGACGGGTCGACGCTGACGGTGGGCGTGTACGAGTTCGTCCCGGACGTGCCGCGCCGGACGCTGGTGCTGGGCGGGGCGCGGTCGGGCAAGTCGGTGGAGGCGGAGCGGCGGCTGGAGGCCTTCCCCGGGGTGCTGTACGTGGCGACGGGCGGCACGCGCGGCGGGGACGGTGAGTGGGCGGCGCGGGTGTCCGCCCACCGGGAGCGGCGGCCGGGGTCGTGGCGGACGGTGGAGACGTGCGACCTGGTGCCGCTGCTGAAGGACGACGGGCCGCCGCTGCTCGTCGACTGCCTGTCGCTGTGGCTGACGGACGCGATGGACGCCGTCGGGGCGTGGGACGACGCGGAGTGGGCGGACGGTGGGGAGCGGGCGCTGCGCGGCCGGGTGCGGGAGCTGACGGACGCGGTGCGCGCCACCCGGCGGACCGTGGTCGCCGTGTCGAACGAGGTGGGCTCGGGGATCGTGCCGGCCACCGCGTCGGGCCGCCGGTACCGGGACGAACTGGGGCGGCTCAACGCGGCGTTCGCCGCGGAGTGCGAGCAGGTGCTGCTCGTGGTGGCGGGACAGGCGCTGGTGCTCCGGGGCTGACGGGCCTCGTGCTACGGGGCTGACGGTCCCTCGTGCTCCGTGGCCGAGGGCTCCCGCGGCCCGGGCGGCCCGGGCGGCATCGGCGGTACGGGCGGGGCGGGCGGCATCGGCGGGGGTGCCTGGTGTGCCGGGGGTGTGGGGGCTCCGGGGGATGCTGGCGGTACAGGCGGTACAGGCGGTACTGGCAGGACAGGCCGTACTGGTGGTGCGGGGGCGACCGGAGGTGCGGGGAGCGCAGGGGGTGCCGGCTCCTTGCGGGCGATGACGCGGGGCGAGCGGGCGGGGGTGAGCACCGTGCAGCCAAGGGCGCGCAGGTCGGCGCGCAGGTGGGCCGACGGCCGGGTGGCGAGCGGGTGCGGGGACAGCCCGCGCGGGTCGGTGACGTCGACGAGCAGATGGCCGCCGGGGCGGAGCACGTGCAGGGCGGCGCGCAGCGCGGCGCGGGGATCCGGGGTGCTCTCCAGGTGGTGGAAGAGGCTGACGACGTCGTAGCGGGCGCGCAGCCGGGCCGCGATGTGCGGGTCCGTCAGCCGCCCGACGTACGCCTCCTCGACGCGCTCGGCGGCGCGGGCCCGCAGGACGCGGTGGGTGGGGTCCAGGCCGTCGAAGGACGTGTAGGGGAAGAGGCGGCGGGCCGTCAGCGGGAAGTCGGCGTCGCCGGTGCCCACGTCCAGCCAGCTCTCCGGCTCGGGGCTGCGGCGCAGCAGCGCGCGGGCGGCGAGCAGGTGCCGGAGGCGGACGCCGGCCCGGACCACCGGGCCGTCCGGGCGTTCCCGTCCCGGGGTGACCGGGGGGTTGTGGAAGGTGTGGCGGCAGTCCCGGCACTGCTCCAGGGCGGAGCGGCCGCCCGGCACGGGCCGGCGCGGGTCGCCGCCGCGCCGGCGGGTGAGCAGCCGCCGGGATCCGCACCAGGGGCAGTCCTCGCGGCGCGGCTCGTGGAGGGGCACGGGGGGTACGGGGCGTGCGGACGGCGGGGACGGTGCGGCCATGCGGTGGCTCCCGGGCGAGGCGGGCGGGGACACAGAGGGACGTACGGCGACGTACGGCGCTCCGCGTTTCGCCGACATTCCGCTGCAAAACGGAACGTATGGGATACCGATCTTGGGTGCAACGAGGCCGCCCCAGCGAGGTTGCGGTGTGGCGCCGTGGTGTTCGACCGGGGCCGGTACTGTTCGGCGAATGAGCTCGCTGAATCTCGACGACTTCACCGATCTGATCGAGCGCCCGGACGGCGGGGTGCGCCGCGACGCGGAGGCGCGCCGGGAGCGTCAGGTCGTGCCGCCCGGATCGCTGGGCCGGCTGGACGACCTGGGTGAGTGGCTGGCGGCGGCGCAGTCGGCCGTACCGGTGCGGCCGGTGGAACGGCCCCGGGTGGTGCTCTTCGCCGGCGACCACAAGGTCGCCGAGCTGGGTGTGTCGGCGCGGCCCGCGGGCGGTGCCGACGAACTGGTGCGCGAGGTGCTGGAGGGCGGCCGGCCGGTGTCCGTGCTCGCGCGGCGCCTGGGCGTGCCGGTGCGCGTGGTGGACATGGCCCTGGACTGCGACCCGGAGTCGCTGCCTGCCGAGGTCGTCCGGCACCGGGTGCGGCGCGGCGGCGGGCGGATCGACGTCGAGGACGCGCTGACCCTCGAGGAGGCGGAGGCCGCGTTCCGGGCCGGGGTCGCGGTGGCCGACGAGGAGGCCGACTCGGGTACGGATCTGGTGGTGCTCGGCGATGTGAGCGTGGGCGGCACGACGGCGGCGGGCGTCCTGGTGGCGGCGCTGTGCGGGACCGACGCCTCCGTCGTCACCGGGCGGGGCGGGCTGGCCGTCGACGACCTGGCCTGGATGCGCAAGTGCGCGGCGATCCGGGACGCGCTGCGCCGGGCCCGGCCCGTGCTCGGCGACCAGCTCCACCTGCTGGCCACGGTGGGCGGTGCCGACCTGACCGCGATGACGGGCTTCCTGCTCCAGGCCGCGGTGCGCAAGATGCCGGTGATCCTGGACGGGGTGGTGACCGCCGCGTGCGCGCTGGTCGGGCAGCGGATCGCGTTCCGGGCGCCGGACTGGTGGCTGGCCGCGCACGACAGCGGGGAGCCCGGTCAGGCCAAGGCGCTGGACCGGATGGCCATGGAACCCCTGCTGTCCCACGGTGTGACCGTCGGGGAGGGCGCGGGGGGCCTGCTGGCGCTGCCCCTGGTCCAGGCCGCGGCGGCACTCGCGGCGGAACTCCCTGAACTCACGGAACGGCCGGAGGAGCCCGAGCCCGCCGCCGAGCCGGCCGCCGACGCCGAGCGGCCGGAGAACGCGCAGTCGGCGTAGCCGCCGCCGTCGCACGGACGAGAACCGCCCGATGTCCGCACTCGCCCGCTGGGCCCGCGCCGAATGGGGGCCGCTGTGCGCGGCGGTGCGCGCCACGTCGGTCCGGCGGCGCCGGTGGGCCCTCCCGATGACGCTCGGGGCGGTCGGGCTGACGGCCGTACTGCACCTCGTGCACCAGCAGCCGTGGGGCTACGGCTTCGTGCAGGGCGCCGGGGCCGTGCGTGCCGCCGACCCTCTGTGGCTCGCCCTGCTGCGCACCCCGCTGTCGGTGTTCGTGCCGGCGCTGGACCTGCCGGCGTGGGGCGCGCTCGCGCAGCCTGCTCGTGTTCGGGCTCGCCGAACTCTGTCTGGGCCGGCGTCACGCCCTCGCCGTCGCCTGCCTGGCCACCCTCGCCGGCACGCTCTACGCCCGGGTGGGCGTCCGGCTGGGCCCGGACGTCCCGCTGCTGGGCCTGCCGGCCTCGGACGCGCGGGTGGTGGACACCGGCCCGTCGGCGGCGGTGGTGGGCCTCGCGGTGTATCCGGGGTGGCGCCACCGGGCGTACGTCACGGCCGCGGCGGTCGTACTGGCCATGGTGGCCGAGGTGCTGGTGGAGCCGAACCTGGCCGGAAAGGAGCACCTCGCCGCGATCGCCGCCGTCCTGGTGCTGTGCGGGGCGTCGGAGCTGCGTCGGCGGCGGTCCGGGGGGCGGGCCGGCGCGGGGTCCGGACGGCCGCCGATCCAGTCCTGAACCGTACGGCTGGGCCCGGCCCAGCGGCGGTCGTGGCGGCCCGCGCGCAGGGCGGCCTTCGCGCGGGCGCGCGGGCGACGGCCGTGGAGGCGGCGCGCCCACGGTGAGCCGGGGCGGGCCAGGCGGACCGCCCCGACCAGGGCGACCAGCGGGATCACCGCTCCGAAGACGGCCAGCCGCACCTTGCCCTTGCTCAGGGCGATCAGCGCGAAGAGGAACTCGGTACACGTCGTTCAGGTGCAGGATCAGCGCGAACTCGTCCAGGAGCAGACCCGCGCCGACACCGAAGACCACCGCGGCGGCGGCGGGGCCGAAGCCGTGCCGGCCGACGGCGACCGCGCCGAAGCCGCCGATGACGGTGAGGACGATGCCGGGCACCACGTGGTGGATGTGCAGCCCGCCGGCCCGCACATTGCCGAAGGGGCCCTTGCCGGCCCGGATGAGGCGCGTGATGACGCGGGTGACGACGAAGGTCAGGACGAAGGCGGTGAGGGCGAGGACCAGCGGCAGCTTGCCGGGTTCGACGAGGTTGCGATGCCACCAATCTCCCATGTCGGAACATTAAGGTCATATGCCCGGCGGCGCCCCGGTGACCGGCGGGTAGGCTGCGCCGGTGCTCAGGAACCCCTCCTCCGACGGCCTCCGGTTCGCCTTCGGCACGCTCACCGTGCTCCCGGTCCGGGTGACCCGCTGGGACCGCCCGGCCGCGCGCGGCGGCATGCTGTGTGCCCCGCTGGCGGGCCTGGTGGTGGGCGCCGCTGCCGCCGCCGTCGGGCTCCCGCTGCTGCTCCTCGGCGCGGGCCCGCTGCTCGCCGCCGTCGGCACGGCCGCCGTGCCGGCGGTGCTGACCCGGGGTCTGCACCTGGACGGGCTGGCCGACACCGCGGACGGGCTCGGCAGCGGAAAGCCCGCCGAGGACGCACTGCGGATCATGAAGCGGTCGGACATCGGCCCGTTCGGCGTGCTCGCCCTCGTCCTGGTGCTGCTGGGCCAGGTCGCCGCGCTCGCCCAGGCCTACGAGGCCTCCTGGGCGCGGGGGGCCTTCGCGGCCGTCGTCTCGGCGGCCGCCGCCCGGCTGGCGCTGACCCTGGCGGCCCGTGCCGGGGTCCCGGCGGCGCGTCCGGAGGGGCTCGGCGCGGCGGTCGCCGGGGTGGTCCCGGTGGGCGGGGCGCTGGGGGTGGCCGCGGCCGTGGTGCTGGGCACCGCCGCTGTGGGCGGGGCCTTCGGGCCGTACGCCGCGGCACGGGCGGCGCTCGCGGTGGTCGTCGCCGTCGCCGCCGCCGAACTCCTGCTGCGGCACTGCGTCCGCCGCTTCGGCGGGGTCACCGGTGACGTCTTCGGCGGCCTGGCGGAGACGGCGGCCACGACCGCACTCGTCGTGCTGGTGCTGGGCTGAGCGCCCCCGCCGCACTCAGCAGGCCCGGCGCCACACCCCCAGTTCGTACTTCTTCTGCAGCGAACTCAGCCCGAGTTCCCGGGACCGGTCGCAGAAGCGGTCGGCCGGCAGCTCGTACTCGACGTGGAAGACGGCCTTGCCCGCGTCGACGAACGGCTTCAGGGCCGCGCACTCGCCGTACTGGGCGCACTGCTCGTTGACCGCGAAGTCGAAGTCGTCCACCAGCTGCGGAATCTGGTCCAGGTCGTTCTTCAGGCCCACGGCCAGGCCCCGGTCGTGGGCCAGCTTCGCGATCAGCCGGTTGTAGCGGAGCTGGTCGGCGGCGGTCAGCGGGAAGCCGGTGTCGTTCCGGTAGCCGTCCATGTTGTCCGGCTCCACCGCGTCGAAGCCCTTCTCGCGGCACATGTCGATGCGCTCGGCCATCAGCGGCTCCAGGACGTCGGTGCGGCGGATGTCCAGCCAGCGCTCGCCCTCCCAGCCGTTGCCGCGGCCCAGCACGGACTCGGGGAACTCGTCGGCGTCCGGGCGGAACTCCTCCCAGGCGCCGGTGGACAGGTAGCAGATGACCTTGCGGCCGTCGGCGTGCAGGGCGGCGACCGTGTCGGCGGAGTGGTCGAAGCCGTCGATGTCGTAGACGGGCACGTCCACGGAGGTGTCGAGCCGCCCGCTGAGCTGCCACTGCCAGGCGGTGCCGGGACGCGGCCGCCAGCGTTCGCCGTCCTCGCGCGCTCTCCCGTCCGGTGCGTCCGGTGGCTTCGGGGCCTGCGGGGACGACGTGCAGCCGGCCAGGGCCAGCAGCAGGAGGGCGACGAGCAGCGCCGGGCGTTTCACGGGACGGGCTCCAGGGTGTGCGGCAACGTACCCCAGGGATGATCTCCCGTCCCCGGCACCGCGCAGTGCACCGAGGCGCCCCGGGCGCGGGCCAGGCCCTCCGGGTCCACGCCAGCCGGCACCCCGTACACCAGATGGCACAGCCGCACCCCGGCTCCGCCCGGCCAGGGCTCGGCGGGCAGCTCGCGGTACGACGCCCAGGTCCCCTCGAAGGTGACGAGGACGTCGGCGATCCGGGCGTACGACGGATGCGGCGGGGTGCCGTGGTTCAGCACGAGCGTGCCGCAGCCGAGCCCCCAGGCCGCGACCGCGAGCCGCTGGTAGTGGGCGAACTCGGCAGGGGCGGCGGCCACCTGGTCGAGGAAGATCCCGTCGGCGCCGTACCAGTCGCGGTGCCGGGCGAGATCGCGGACGACCTCGCTGTGCGGGCGGCGGCCGTAGCCGGTGTCGGCGTAGCCGAGGACCGGCACGCCGGCGTCCCGCAGCCGGGCCGCGGTCTCGGCGAAGGCCGCGTCGGGCCGGTCGCCGGGGCCGCTGGCCGGGTTGAGGACGACGCCGTACAGGCGGAGCGCCGCGGCGACGACGGCGTCCCATTCGGCGGGGCGGACGGACGGGTGCTCGTAGTACGGCACCAGCAGGCTGCGGGAATCCGGGGCGTTCATCGGTGGGCGGTCGCCCTCCCCAGCAGGACGCAGACCAGGCCGGCCTGGACGGCGGCCGCCGTGCCGTACACCGCCAGGGCGGTGCCGTGCGGGCCGCCCGCCCCGGCGAGCAGTGCCAGTGTCTGGGCGAGCGCCGCCGCGCAGCAGACCGCCGCCGCGCCCAGCACCGCGCCGAAGGACTGCAGCAGCAGGCCGGTCCACAGCACCACGCCCAGCAGGAGCAGCCCGGCCAGGCGCACACCGCCGAGGCCGGGGGCGTGCGGCCACAGGGCCGAGACGGCCAGGGCGAGGGCGAGCAGGGCGGCGAGATAGGCGGACAGGCAGGTGAGGCCCGTGCGTGCCGTGGCCCGGCGGAAGGCGCGCAGGGTGCTGGTGGAGCGCAGTCCGGCGAGGCTGCCGCTGCGGAAGCGGTACAGCAGCCACTCGGCCGGGCCCATGCTCAGCGTGAGTGCCACGGCCGCCGGTGCGGCGACGGCACCGTGCTCCCGGCCCGTGAGGACGTCGCCGAGCGCCGCGTACAGCACGAGGACGCCGGTGCCGAGGCCGAACAGGGCGTACGGCAGGGAGCCGGTGAGCCAGGGCGGGCTGCTGCGCCGCTCCCGGGGCGGGGCCCCGAGGGCGCCGAAGGGCAGCAGGGCGGTGAGCCCGGCGGTCCACGAGCCGTTGCCGAAGCCCGTGACGGCGGGGGCCACCTCCCTGAGCGCGAGGGCGGCCACCACGGTGAGCGACCCGAGCAGCAGGAGCAGCCGCCCCGTCTCCGGTACCGGGGTCACCGGCAGCGCGGCGGCACCGGCGGCCACCGGCAGCAGCGCGGCGAGCAGGGCCCGTTCCCGGCCCATGACCAGCAGGACGGTCGCCGCGCCCAGGTAGCAGGACTGCCCGGCGGCGAAGGCGGCGGCGCCGGTGCCGGCCGGGCCCGCGAACGCCAGGGCGACCAGGGAGCCGAGCAGCGCGCCGGCCGGGGCGCCCAGCAGCAGCGCGCGGCGGGCGGCGCAGCGGTCGCCGAGACCGAGCCAGGAGTACGCCCGGTGGGCCAGGCCCTGGTTCCAGGTCCAGCCGCACAGGGCGCCGGCCAGCAGCGGCACGGTGCCCGCCGGAAGGCCGAAGTCCCGGGAGCCGGTGCCGAGCAGGGGTGCTCCGAGGACGTAGGCGAGGCCGGGGAGGGCGAAGACGACGCCGCGCAGCAGACAGCCGAGGAGGCCGGTCTGCCAGGGGTCGTGGAGGGGGCCGGCCGGTTCGGGGTAGCGGCGTTCGACGCGTTCGTAGAGCGTCTCGGCGAGCGCGAAGGAGTCCTTCACGCCGTAGCGCTCGCGAATCTGGTCGTCCGACAGTCCGTCTGACTCCAGCAGCGCGGCTATCTCGTCGGGGTGGACGGCGGCGGCGACGAAGTCGCCGAGGCGGTCGGCGAGTTCGTCGACGGGGTCGGGCTGGGCCCAGCCGGGGGTGCGCTGCCGGGGGATGGCGGGCAGGGTGTGGGGGCGGGCGCCCGGCGGCAGCCACACGTTGCCGCTCACCAGCCGGCCCCTTCCCCGGGCCCCGTCCGGGCGGACGACCCCCACGTCGCGACGGCCGCGTACCAGGGGTCGCGCAGTTCCAGGGTCCAGTCGGCGACCGTCTCCAGGGTGGGTTCGTACACCTCGGGCAGGCCGGCCAGCTCCTGGTAGATGGTGCGGAAGGCGTCGACCGAGCGGCGCAGGGTGAAGCGGTCGATGACCCGCTGCCGGGACAGCTCGCCCAGCCTGCGGCGGCGTTCGCCGTCGCGGAGCAGGGTGAGCGCGGCGGCGGCCATCTTCTCCGGCTCGCGCGGCGGGACGACGAGACCGGTGTCGCCGACGGCCTCGCGCACGCCGCCGACGTCCGTCGAGACCGTCGTACGGCCGCAGGACATGGCCTCGATGAGGGAGAACGGGAATCCCTCGGAGATCGACGACAGCATGACGACGTGCCCGGCGGCGTACGCCCGCCACACCTCGGTGATGCGGCCCTCGAAGGTGAGGCCGTCGGTGACGCCGAGTTCGGCGGCGAGCTTCTCCAGCCGGGTGCGGTAGGCCTCGCCGCCGGGCGGGACCGGGCCGAACAGCCTGAGCCGGGTCTCGGGTATCTCTGCCCGGACCTCGGCGTAGGCGCGGATCAGCGTCTCCAGGTCCTTGATCGGGTCGATCCGGCCGCACCAGCTCAGGGTGGGCACCTCGGGCTCTGGGCCGGCGTGCGGGAAGGCGGCCGGGTCGACGCCGTTGTAGACGGTGCGGATCTTGCCGGCGTCGGCACCGCCGCGCTCCTCCCAGCGGCGGTTGTACTGGTTGCACGGGGTGATCAGGTCGGCGGCGCGGTAGCCCAGGGAGTTCAGTTCGCGGTAGAAGCCGAGCAGGCACGCCTTCACCGGCCAGCGCTGCGCGCCGCTCCGGTACCCGAGGTAGCGCTCGCGCAGGTAGATGCCGTGCTCGGTGAGCAGGAACGGTACGCCGTCCAGCCGCCGGGCGGCGAGCGCGGGGAGGGTGGCCAGGCCGCTGCTGACGGCGTGTGCGACGGAGTCCTCCGGGATGCGGACGCCGAGCGGGCGCAGGGCGTGTTCCAGCAGGTCGGTCGCGGTGAGCGCGTCGTGCACGGTGGGGCGGGCGGCGGCCGTCGGCAGGTGCGGCATCGTCCATGTCCACATCAGCGAGCGCAGCGCCGACTCGGTGCGCATCGCCGCCGTGAGCCGTCCGTCGCGGGCCAGTTCGGCCAGCTCGTAGAGGGCGTCGCCGAAGTCGCAGCCGGATCCGGGGTCGAGGAAGGACAGCAGGAACCGCTCGTAGGTGTCGGTGAAGCGGCGCCGGGCCCTGCCGTACGGGGGCCGGGCGCGGCCGGGGCGCGGGCCCCAGGTCGGGACGGACGTGTGCCGGTAGGCGTTGGGCGGCAGCTCCCAGGTGACGGGTTCGCGGCCGCTGCCGGTGAGCGAGACGATGTGGAAGTCCACCTCCGGCATGCCCCTGACGAGCTGGTCGCACCAGGTGCTGACCCCGCCGTGGACGTGCGGATAGGTGCCTTCGGTGAGCATGGTGACGTGTCGGCCGGTACGCATGCGCTGCGCGGCTCCCCCCTGGTATGCGGATGATGTGCGGCGAACTGCGGCCCCGTGCCCCGGCTGCGGGGCCGTCGTGGCTGGTCGCGCCCACGCGGCGGAGCCGCACATCGATACAGCTCCGCGCCCCTTCGGGGCGCGTTCCACTTACGGCAGCTTCAGAGTCACCGACCTCTGCAGCAGTTCCGGTGTGGTCCAGGCCGAGCGCTGCCCCGCGTACGGTGTGCCGAACGCGGTGGCGCCGAGCAGGTGCTGTTTGCGGGTGCCCTCGGGAGCGGTCACCGGGATGTGCGTCCCCGAGGGCGCGGTGACGGTGACCGTGCCGCCGATCCGGTACGCGGTGACCCGGCCCGCCTCGACGGCCGTCCGCCAGGCCGCGCGGCGCCGGAACTCGGTGCCGATGTCGCTCTGGGCGAGGTTCTCCAGCGGGGTGTCGTCGGCGAACAGGGCCGCGTAGTCGCCGAGTACGCGGTCCAGGACCGGGTAGAGCAGCCGGTCCTCGGCGAGGTTGGACTGGTGGACGTAGTGCGGGCGGGGGTCGTTGGAGACGACGTGGCCCAGCGCGATGCGGGCCTCCTGCGGGACGATGTACGCGGCGTAGCCGGTGGCCGGGTCGAGCGGGTCGTCGAGGCAGGTGGAGGTCGGGTCGCTCTCGCAGATCCCGCTGCCGCCGTCGGCGCGGGAGGTGTGGATCCAGTTGTACTCGTCGGTCATCTCCTCGGCGGTGCCGACGTTGTAGTACACGTTCATCGGGTGCCGCGGGACGGTGCGGGCCGTGCCCGCCGCGCGCTGCTCGGGCTCCCGGGAGTTGTCCGAGGCGATCCACCTCACGCCGTTGTCGGCGAGGGCGCCGGCCAGGTTGGGGTTGTCCTGGGGCTGCTGGGGCAGCGTCCTCAGCCCGGAGTGCTCGCCGGTGACCAGTTCGGTGCGGTCCACCGGGAGGCCCTTGACGACGGCCCAGGCGTGGTTGTCGCGGATCTGCGCGGAGATCTCGGCGCGGCTCATCCACTTGGTGCTGCCGTCGGCGTTCTTCGCACATGTCCAGGGCACGGTGGAGGTGTCCTGCACGCAGCCCAGGTAGGGGTGCGTGTAGGTGTGGTTGATCCAGCGGTACTCGTTCCTGTCGGCGAGCAGCCGGTCGGTCAGCGCGTCCGTGCCGCCGTGCTCGGCCTTCCACTCCTCGCCCGAACCGGCGTTGTAGACCATGTCGAGCGTGAAGCCGCGCTCGCGCTGCCACTGGGCGGTGCGGGCCGCGTCGGCCGCGGTCATCCGGATCGGTGCGGTGCCCTCGCCGTCGCCGCCCGCGCAGTCGAAGTCGCCGGGCGTGCAGTTGCGTTCGGTGTCCCAGCGGCTGTCGGGGGCGAAGACGTCGTCGACGTGCACGGCGAAGTAGTTGCGGTCCCGGCCGAGGTGCACGCCCTCGGTCAGCCACTCGACGATGCCGCGGGCCAGCACCTGGAACTGGCGCTGGTGGTGGTTGTAGGCGAACGTCACCACCAGTTCGCGGCGGCCGTCGTGGGCGTACTCGCCGATCAGGCTGCCGCGCCCGGAGCCGCCGGGCACGGGGATGTCGACGTAACTGGTGAAGCCCTCGCGGGGCCGGGCCACGTAGCCGTAGCTCTCCTGCACCGCGGGCGAGTTGTCCTCGAAGGAGAAGGCGCCGTCGAGGTAGCCGAACGGCCCGGCCTTCCCGGCGTCCGTGACGGAGGCCTCGCGGCCGTCGAGGGTGCCGGCCCAGCCGCCCTCGCTGGTGTACCGGAGGCCGACGCCCGGGTGGGCCCAGGTGTAGGCGTCGACCTGCGGGATGCCGTAGGTCCGCTCGTACGCCTCCAGGGCGGTCTGCTCGGCGGAGCCCGCGCCGAACGGGGCCTCGTTGGGCAGGACGACGCCCTGGTACTTGGCCCGGGGCCGGCCGGAGACGGTGTCGCTCAGGAAGGTCTCGGTGATCCTCGGGCGGTCCGGGTCGGCCAGGTCCACGGTGGTGTAGGGGACGCCGGTGCTCTCCAGCCGGTCGGCGATGGCCCGCACCGGGCTGCCGCCGTCGTCCACGACCAGGACTTCCAGGTCGATGCGTGGTGCCTCGGCGGCCGACGCCCCGGGCGCCCCCAGTCCCAGGACCATCAGTCCGGCCGCGGTCAGGACGGCTGCGGACTCTCTCAGGCGG
Organism: Streptomyces hamibioticus; assembly: GCF_047946815.1. Lineage (NCBI taxonomy): Bacteria > Bacillati > Actinomycetota > Actinomycetes > Kitasatosporales > Streptomycetaceae > Streptomyces > Streptomyces hamibioticus. Next base: position 5,518,314 of record NZ_JBKKQY010000001.1, on the reverse strand, counting down.
TGTGCGCACTGCTGCGCCATGGCGGTTCCCTCCCCCCGGCGAATCCGGCCCGGGACGATCCGGGGAGGATTCGTGGAAATCATGCAAAGCGGTGAGCAGTAGGCTCACCGGAACCCGATGAGTGTGACTCAGCTCACCGGGTGCGAGGATCGGGAAACGGCCACGACGCCCCCCAGAGGTGAACGCTCGGAGGAATGAGCGAACGCGGGGGCGAGCGTAGGCTCGTGGCGGGTGTTTACCTGCCCAGGCAAGGACCGCACCACCGGAGGGATCTAGGGTCGGTCGTCGGGCCCGGTCGACCCACCCGCATTCGGCCAACACAGACTTCATACGGAAGCGAGAATTCACCACCGTGACTGCTCTCACTCTCTCCGCCGCCGCGGCGGCCGGCCTCCGGGCCGACGCGATCGTGATCGGTGTCGCCAAGGGCGACAAGGGGCCGCTCGTCGCCCCCGGCGCCGAGGCCGTGGACAAGGCGTACGACGGCAAGCTCGCCGGCGTGCTGGAGACCCTCGGCGCCACCGGCGGCGAGGGCGAGGTGACGAAGCTGCCCGCGCCGGGCGGCTTCAAGACGCCGCTCGTGGTGGCGGTGGGCCTGGGTGCCGCGCCCGAGAAGGACGCCGGGTACGACGCCGAGGCGCTGCGCAGGGCCGCCGGTGTCGCCGCGCGTGCGCTGACCGGCTGCAAGAAGGCCGCCTTCGCCCTGCCGCTGGCCGACGCCGCCGACGCCGGCGCCGTGGGCGAGGGCGTGCTGCTCGGCGCGTACTCCTTCGACGCCTACAAGGATGGCGCGGCCGCGAACGGCGACGCCAAGCGCAAGGGCAACGCGAAGGGCCCGCTGGCCGAGGCCGCGCTGCTGGGCGGCAAGCCCCGCGACAAGGCCTACAAGGCGGCGATCGAGCGGGCCGCCGCGGTCGCCGAGGAGCTGAACCGCGCCCGGGACCTGATCAACACCCCGCCGAACGACCTCGACCCCGAGGCGTTCGCCGCCGTCGCCCAGGCCGCGGCCAAGGAGCACGGCATCAAGGTGCAGGTGCTCGACGAGAAGGCCCTCACCAAGGGCGGCTACGGCGGCATCCTCGGCGTCGGCGCCGGCTCGGCGTCGGCGCCGCGGCTGGTGAAGCTGTCGTACACCTCGTCGAAGGCGAAGAAGCACCTCGCCTTCGTCGGCAAGGGCATCACCTACGACTCGGGCGGCATCTCGCTGAAGCCGGCCGGTCACAACGAGACGATGAAGTGCGACATGAGCGGCGCGGCGGCGGTCTTCGCCGCGGTGGTCGCCGCCGCGCGGCTGGGCCTGGAGGTGAACGTCACCGGCTGGCTGGCGCTGGCCGAGAACATGCCGTCCGGCTCCGCGACCCGTCCCGGTGACGTGCTGCGCATGTACAGCGGCAAGACGGTGGAGGTGCTCAACACCGACGCCGAGGGCCGGCTGGTGCTGGCCGACGCGCTGTGGGCGGCCTCGCAGGAGAAGCCGGACGCGATCGTGGACGTGGCGACCCTGACCGGCGCGATGATGCTGGCGCTGGGCAACCGGACGTTCGGGATCATGGCCAACGACGACGCGTTCCGCTCCGCGGTGTACGAGGCGGCGGAGGAGGTCGGCGAGCCGGCCTGGCCGATGCCGCTGCCGGAGCACCTGCGCAAGGGGATGGATTCGGCCACCGCCGACATCGCGAACATGGGCGAGCGCATGGGCGGCGGGCTGGTCGCCGGTCTCTTCCTGCGGGAGTTCGTGGGCGAGGGGATCACCTGGGCGCACCTGGACATCGCGGGGCCGGCCTTCAATGAGGGCGGGCCGTTCGGGTACACGCCGAAGGGCGGGACGGGCACGGCGGTGCGGACGCTGGTCCGGCTGGCCGAGCTGACGGCCGCGGGGGACCTCGGGTGAGGTCCGCCTAGAAGCCCGGCCGACGGAGCGCGGGGCTGAAGGGGCGCGGGGCTGACGGAGCGCGGGCGACTGCGAGCAGTGTGTGGCCGGTCGCGCTCGCCCGGCGGAGCCGCAGATCAGACGCGGCCCCGCGCCCCTGGCCGGGGCGGCTCGGCCGTTCCTCTCAAGGGGACGTGGGGTGTCTCACACACCGGCCCGGCGTCTCGTACGGAGCGGACAAGTGCAAAGATGGAGCCCGGCAGGACAGGGCCCCACCTAAGGGCCGAAGAACGAGCGGCCGGACACCAGCCGCCTGCCGGTCACCGACGACCGGCGCACGGCGCACATGCATGGAGGACGTGACGTGGCGAACGACGCCAGCACCGTTTTCGACCTAGTGATCCTCGGCGGTGGCAGCGGTGGTTACGCCGCGGCCCTGCGCGGGGCGCAGCTGGGCCTGGACGTCGCCCTGGTCGAGAAGGACAAGGTCGGCGGCACCTGCCTGCACCGAGGATGCATCCCCACGAAGGCCCTGCTCCACGCGGGTGAGATCGCGGACCAGGCCCGCGAGAGCGAGCAGTTCGGCGTGAAGGCCACCTTCGAGGGCATCGACGTGGCCGCCGTCCACAAGTACAAGGACGACGTGATCTCCGGCCTGTACAAGGGCCTGCAGGGTCTGGTCGCCTCCCGCAAGGTGACCTACATCGAGGGTGAGGGTCGGCTGTCCTCCCCGACGTCGGTGGACGTGAACGGGCAGCGCGTCCAGGGCCGCCACATCCTGCTGGCCACCGGTTCCGTGCCGAAGTCGCTGCCGGGCCTGGAGATCGACGGCAACCGCATCATCTCCTCCGACCACGCCCTGGTCCTGGACCGCGTGCCGAAGTCCGCGATCGTCCTGGGCGGCGGTGTCATCGGCGTCGAGTTCGCCTCCGCCTGGAAGTCCTTCGGTGCCGACGTCACGATCATCGAGGGCATGAAGCACCTCGTCCCGGTGGAGGACGAGAACAGCTCCAAGCTGCTGGAGCGCGCCTTCCGCAAGCGCGGCATCAAGTTCAACCTGGGCACCTTCTTCGAGAAGGCCGAGTACACCCAGGACGGTGTCAAGGTCACCCTCGCCGACGGCAAGGAGTTCGAGGCCGAGGTCCTCCTCGTGGCGGTCGGCCGCGGGCCGGTCTCCCAGGGCCTGGGCTACGAGGAGGCCGGGGTCGCCATGGACCGCGGCTACGTCCTGGTCGACGAGTACATGCGCACCAACGTCCCGACCATCTCCGCGGTCGGCGACCTGGTGCCCACGCTCCAGCTCGCGCACGTCGGCTTCGCCGAGGGCATCCTGGTGGCGGAGCGTCTGGCCGGTCTGAAGACCGTGCCGATCGACTACGACGGCGTGCCGCGGGTGACGTACTGCCACCCGGAGGTCGCCTCCGTCGGCATCACCGAGGCCAAGGCCAAGGAGATCTACGGTGCGGACAAGGTCGTCGCTCTGAAGTACAACCTGGCGGGCAACGGCAAGAGCAAGATCCTGAAGACCGCGGGCGAGATCAAGCTCGTCCAGGTCAAGGACGGTGCCGTGGTCGGCGTCCACATGGTCGGCGACCGCATGGGCGAGCAGGTCGGCGAGGCCCAGCTGATCTACAACTGGGAGGCGCTGCCGGCCGAGGTGGCCCAGCTCGTCCACGCCCACCCGACGCAGAACGAGGCGCTCGGCGAGGCCCACCTGGCGCTCGCGGGCAAGCCTCTGCACTCCCACGACTGACGCCTTCAGTCATCGGGCGCGACGACCACAGACTTCCGTAATTCGTTAGGAGCAACCGAAACCATGGCGGTTTCCGTAACCCTTCCGGCGCTCGGCGAGAGCGTCACCGAGGGCACTGTCACCCGCTGGCTGAAGGCCGAGGGCGAGCGCGTCGAAGCCGACGAGCCGCTGCTCGAGGTGTCCACCGACAAGGTCGACACCGAGATCCCGGCCCCTGCCTCCGGCGTGCTGTCCTCCATCAAGGTCGCCGAGGACGAGACCGTCGAGGTCGGTGCCGAACTGGCGCTGATCGACGACGGCTCCGGCGCCCCGGCCGCCACCGAGGCCCCGGCCGCCGAGCCGGCCCCGCAGGCCGAGCAGGTCGCCGAGCCGGCCCCCGAGCCCGCCCCGGCCGCGCCGTCCACCGAGCAGTCCGCCCCCGCCCCGGCGCCGTCCCCCGAGGCGTCCGCCGGCGGTGGGTCCGCCGAGGGCACGGACGTGGTCCTGCCCGCGCTCGGCGAGTCCGTCACCGAGGGCACCGTCACCCGCTGGCTGAAGTCGGTCGGTGACACCGTCGAGGCCGACGAGCCGCTGCTCGAGGTCTCCACCGACAAGGTAGACACCGAGATCCCGGCGCCAGCCTCCGGCACCCTGCTGGAGATCGTGGTCGGCGAGGACGAGACCGCCGAGGTCGGCGCCAAGCTCGCCGTCATCGGCGAGGCGGGTGCCGCGCCCGCCCAGCAGGCCCCGGCGCAGCCCGCCCCGGCCCAGGAGGCGCCCGCCCCGGCGCCCGCGCAGCCCGCCCCCGCCCAGGAGGCCCCGGCTCCGCAGGCCCCGACGGCCCCGGCCCCGCAGCAGCAGGAGACCCCGGCCCCCGAGCCGGCCCCGGCCGCTCCGGCGCCCGCCCCGGCTCCGGCCCAGGCCCCGGCCACCCCGGCCGCCGCCAAGCCGGTCGACGAGGGCGCCTACGTCACCCCGCTGGTGCGCAAGCTCGCCGCCGAGAACGGCGTCGACCTGTCCAGCGTCAAGGGCACCGGCGTCGGCGGCCGCATCCGCAAGCAGGACGTGATCGCCGCCGCCGAGGCCGCGAAGGCCGCCCCGGCTCCGGCCGCTGCCGCCCCCGCCGCGACCGCCGGGGGCACTGCCCCGAAGAAGGCCCCCGTCCTGGAGGCCTCCCCGCTGCGCGGCCAGACCGTCAAGATGCCCCGCATCCGCAAGGTCATCGGCGACAACATGGTCAAGGCGCTGCACGAGCAGGCGCAGCTGTCGTCGGTCGTCGAGGTCGACGTCACCCGCCTGATGAAGCTGCGCGCCCGGGCCAAGGACGCGTTCGCGGCGCGTGAGGGCGTCAAGCTCTCCCCGATGCCGTTCTTCGTCAAGGCGGCGGCCCAGGCGCTGAAGGCGCACGCGCCGATCAACGCCAGGATCAACGAGGCCGAGGGGACCATCACCTACTTCGACACCGAGAACATCGGTATCGCGGTGGACTCCGAGAAGGGCCTGATGACCCCGGTCATCAAGAACGCCGGTGACCTGAACCTGGCCGGTATCGCCAAGGCCACGGCGGAGCTGGCGGGCAAGGTCCGGAGCAACAAGATCACCCCGGACGAGCTGTCCGGCGCGACCTTCACCATCTCCAACACCGGCTCGCGCGGCGCGCTGTTCGACACGATCATCGTGCCGCCGGGCCAGGTCGCGATCCTCGGCATCGGCGCCACGGTCAAGCGTCCGGCCGTCATCGAGACGGAGGAGGGCACGGTCATCGGCGTCCGCGACATGACGTACCTGACCCTGTCCTACGACCACCGGCTGGTGGACGGTGCCGACGCCGCGCGTTACCTGACCGCGGTCAAGGCGATCCTGGAGGCGGGCGAGTTCGAGGTCGAGCTCGGCCTCTGATCCCCGTGATCCTGCGGCGCCCCCGTCCGGTGTTTCCGGGCGGGGGCGCCGCCGTCTTTCGGCCGGCCACGGTGTGTAAGCCTCGTCTCACCTGCGTGAAAGCCCCCGTATGCGCCCTTCCGCCGAGGGCTCACGGCCGTATTGTCTAAGCGTCGAACGCCCCCAGGGGCCTGCCGCGGCCCCCCGCGAAGGAGCTCTCATGACCGCCCCCGTCGTCCACTCGCTGCGCGAGCAGATCCGCGAGCACATCCTGGAGGGGATCATCAGCGGTCGCTGGCAGCCGGGCGAGCGGATCGTGGAGCGGCGGATCGCCACGGAGCTGGAGGTCAGCCAGACGCCGGTGCGGGAGGCGCTGCGCGAGCTGGAGTCGCTTCGGCTGATCGAGTCGGCGCCGAACAAGGGCGTGCGGGTGCGCAATCTGACCGCCGCCGACCTGGAGGAGAGCTACCCGGTCCGGGCGGGCCTGGAAGCCATCGCCGCGGAGCTGGCGGCGGACCGGCTGGCGCTGGACTGCTCGGCGCTCGAACCGCACGTCAGCGCGCTGTACGAGGCGGACCGCAAGGCGGACGGGACGGCCCAGGTGCGGCACACGGTGGCGTTCCACCGGGAGCTGGTGCGGGCGGCCGGCAACTCGGTGCTGCTGCACACCTGGGAGGGGCTGGGCATCGAGGTGTTCACGGCGCTGTCGATCCGGTGGCTGGGGACGGTGCAGCAGTCGTACGCCGAGGAGCACGAGGAGCTGGTCGCGGCGTTCCGGCGCCGGGACCCGCGCATCGCCGAACTGGTCAAGGCCCACGTCCTGGGCTGTGCCCCGCGCGCGTAGGGACTCCCGCCCCCGCCGCCCTTGAGGAGCGCGGGGAACTGCGCGATCAGCCACCTCGCACCCGCAGCCGCAGTACCGCCGCACCACCCGAGCCGTACCGCGCTCACCTGCGCAAACCCCCGACGGGACCGTCACCGCGTGCCACCGCCGGAGGCACCGCGTGCCTACTTTCTCGGTATCGAGAGGTTTTCCCCCTCAACCCTTTGATCGATCATCGATCAGGGGGTTACAGTCACCGACGGGCTCCCACCAGAGCCCTTGAGCCCTGTCCTGCCAAAGACCAAGGGCACCCCCGAACCCTTACCGATGAGGGAACCCCCTTCGACTGAGGAAGGCGGCGACATGACCGACCCCAACGCCACCCAGCCGAGCGAGCTGGACCAGCTCCCGGACCGCGACCCGGAGGAGACCGCCGAATGGCAGGCCTCCCTGGACGCCGTTGCCAAGGCGGCCGGGCCGCACCGTGCCGCGTATCTGATGCGCCGCACGCTGGAGCGTGCCGAGGGAGCCGGCGTCGCCCTGCCGAAGCTCCTCGAGACGGACTACGTCAACACCATCCCCACCTCCGCCGAGCCGGCCGTGGACGGCGACGAGGAGATGGAGCAGCGGATCACCGCCTGGAACCGCTGGAACGCGGCGGCCATGGTGACCCGCGGCAGCAAATACGGCGTCGGCGGCCACATCGCCACCTTCGCCTCCGCGGCCTGGCTCTACGAAACCGGCTTCAACCACTTCTTCCGGGGCAAGGAGGGTGACGGTTCCGGCGACCAGCTCTACATCCAGGGCCACGCCTCCCCCGGCATCTACGCCCGCGCCTTCCTCGACGGCCGGCTGACCGAGGACCACCTCGACAACTTCCGCCGCGAGTCCGGCGGCAACGGCCTGCCGTCCTACCCGCACCCGCGCCGGCTGCCCTGGCTGTGGGAGTTCCCCACCGTCTCCATGGGTCTCGGCCCGCTCTCCGCGATCTACCAGGCGCGGTTCAACCGCTACCTGACCCACCGCGGCATCAAGGACGTCTCCGGCTCGCACGTCTGGGCGTTCCTCGGCGACGGGGAGATGGACGAGCCCGAGTCGACGGCGGCCCTCGCGCTCGCCGCCCGCGAGGAGCTGGACAACCTCACCTTCGTCATCAACTGCAACCTCCAGCGCCTGGACGGCCCGGTCCGCGCCAACTTCAAGATCGTGCAGGAGCTGGAGGCGCAGTTCCGCGGCGCCGGCTGGAACGTCGTCAAGACGCTGTGGGGCACCGCCTGGGACGAGCTGTTCCAGCTCGACACCACCGGCGCGCTGGTACGCCGGCTGCGCGAGGTACCCGACGCGCAGATCCAGACGTACCAGACCCGCAGCGCGGCCTACATCCGCGAGGACTTCTTCGGCAAGGACCCGGCGCTCGTCGAGATGGCGAAGCTGCTGAGCGACGACAAGATCCTCGAGTGCTTCCACACCTCGCGCGGCGGTCACGAGGCCCGCAAGGTCTACGCCGCCTACCGGGCCGCGCTCTCGCACAAGGGTGCGCCGACCGTGATCCTGGCCCAGACGGTCAAGGGCCACACCCTCGGCGAGGGCTTCGCGTCCAAGAACGCCAACCACCAGATGAAGAAGCTGACGGTGGACGAGTTCAAGGGCATGCGCGACCTGCTCGGCCTGCCGATCAAGGACAGCGACTTCGTCGACGGCGTGGTCCCCTACGGCCACCCGGGCGCCGACTCCCCCGAGGTCCGCTACCTCCAGGAGCGCCGCGCCGCCCTCGGCGGTCCGGCCCCGGCCCGCCGGGTGCACCCGGTCGCGCCGCTGCCCGCGCCCGCCGAGAAGCCGTTCACGGCGTTCGACAAGGGCTCCGGCTCGCAGAACGTGGCGACGACGATGGCATTCGTGCGGCTGGTCAAGGACCTGGTCCGGGACAAGGAGACCGGCAAGCGCTGGGTGCCGATCGTCCCCGACGAGGCCCGCACCTTCGGCATGGAGAGCCTCTTCCCGTCCCTGGGCATCTACTCGCCGAAGGGCCAGACGTACGAGCCGGTCGACCGCGACCAGCTGATGTACTACAAGGAGGCCACCAACGGCCAGATCCTCAACGAGGGGATCACCGAGGCCGGGTCCATGGCCGACTTCATCGCCGCCTCGACGTCGTACGCGACGCACGGCGAGACGATGATCCCGTTCTACATCTTCTACTCGATGTTCGGCTGGCAGCGCACCGCCGACCAGATGTGGCAGCTCGGCGACCAGCTCGGCCGCGGCTTCCTCATCGGCGCCACGGCCGGCCGCACCACGCTGACCGGCGAGGGCCTCCAGCACGCCGACGGCCACACCCCGGTGATCGCCGCGACCAACCCGGCGGCGCTGACGTACGACCCGGCGTTCGCCTACGAGATCGCCGTGATCGTCAAGGAGGGTCTGCGCCGGATGTACGGCGAGGCCGGGCCGGGCGAGGACCAGGACGTCTTCTACTACCTGACGGTCTACAACGAGCCGCTGCCGCAGCCCGCCAAGCCGGCCGGCCTCGGCATCGACGAGGGCATCGTCAAGGGCCTGTACCGCTTCAACACGGCGGAGTCGGCGGGGCTGACCCCGGCCGCGAACGCCCCGCGCATCCAGCTGATGGGCTCCGGTACGGCGATCCACTGGGCGCTGAAGGCGCAGCGGCTGCTCGCCGAGGAGTGGGGCGTGGCCGCCGACGTGTGGTCCGCGACCTCCTGGACCGAGCTGCGCCGGGACGCGATGGAGGCCGACGACGCGCTGCTGCGCGGCGAGGAGCGGGTGCCCTACGTCCGTCAGGCGCTCCAGGGCGCCGAGGGCCCGGTGCTGGCGGTCTCCGACTACATGCGCCAGGTACCGGACCAGATCGCGCAGTGGGTCGAGCAGGACTGGGCCTCGCTGGGCGCCGACGGCTTCGGTCTGTCGGACACGCGTGAGGGCGCCCGCCGGCACTTCGGCGTCGACGCCGAGTCCGTCGTCGTCGCGGCGCTGGCCCAGCTGGCCAGGCGCGGCGAGGTCAAGGCGACGGCCGTGAAGGAGGCGCGCGAGCGCTACGGCCTGTAAGGGCTGTACAGGGCGGAAGAAGCGAGCGGCCGTCGGCTCCCTCACCGGGGCCGGCGGCCGCTCGTTCCGCGTGCTGCTGCTCGGCTTTCGCGTGCTGCTACTCCGCGGGTGGGATCGCCGACTCCTCGGCGGTCGGTCCCGGGTCGGGGTGGCGGCGGAGCTGGATGATGGCCGCCACCAGACCGCCCCAGACGATGAGAATCGCGATGATCATCATGATGACGGCGCCACCGGACATCAGCGGTCCTCCTTTCCGTGCCGTTTGCCCCCGCGGTGCCGCTCGGACTCCTCGGGGGTCTCCATGTCCAGGTCAGTCAGCCCGCCCTGGGCCGCCTTCCACGGGATGAGCGAGAGCAGGATGCCGATCACCAGCGCGGCGATCGCCACGCTCCAGCCCGCGCCCAGCAGGAACTCGGTGGAGTAGCCCTCGTAGTTCTCGTCGAACTCGGCGCGCAGGCTGTCGACCATCATCCAGCCCAGCACGATCGGGGTGATGATGCCGAGGCAGATCCGCCACCAGTGGCCGAGCCGCATGGCGGAGGTGGCGTCGGCGTCGCGCTGCAGCTCGGGCAGCTTGCGCATGAACCAGGCCACCGCGATCACCGCCACCAGGGCGGCCAGGGCGATGCCGTACTGGTTGATGAAGTGGTCGGAGGCGTCGAGCAGGTAGATGCCTTCGTTGGTGGGGAACAGCAGGATCGAGGCCACCGCCACCGCGCCGCCGACGCCGAAGACGGCCGGGATGCGGTGCATGCCGGTGCGGTCCTGCACGGCGGAGACCACCACCTGGACGATGGAGATCAGCGAGGACAGTCCCGCGATCACCAGCGACACGAAGAAGATCACGCCGAACACGCCGCCCAGCCACATCTCCGAGATGATCGTCGGGAAGGCGACGAAGGCCAGCCCGAGCCCCGCGGTCGCCACCTCGCCGACCGGCACGCCCGCGGCCTGGGCCATGAAGCCCAGGGTGGCGAACACGCCGATGCCGGCGAGGATCTCGAAGGAGCTGTTGGCGAACCCCGCGACCAGGGCCGAGCCGGTGAGGTCGGCGCGGCGCCGCAGGTAGGACGCGTAGGTGATCATGATGCCGAAGCCGATCGACAGCGAGAAGAAGATCTGGCCGTAGGCGGCCACCCAGACGCTGCCGTTGGTCAGCTCCGACCAGTCGGGCCGGAAGAAGGCGTCCAGGCCCTGTGCCGCGCCGTCCAGGGTGAGGGCCCGGATCACCAGGGCGACGAAGAAGATCACCAGCAACGGGATGAAGACCTTGTTGGCCTTCTCGATACCGCGCCGGATGCCGAACGCCAGGATGACCAGCACCACGACCCAGACGGCGATGAGCGGCCACAGCACCCCGGAGACGTAGCCGGAGACGAAGCCGGGCTCCTCGGAGGCCCTGAGGAAGCTGCCGAAGAGGAAGCCCTCCGGGTCGTCACCCCAGGCCTGGTCGAAGGAGAAGCCGACGTAGCGGACCGCCCAGGCGATGATGACCGCGTAGTAGGTGGCGATCACGAACGCGATCAGCACCTGCCACCAGCCGATGACTTCCGCCGGGCGGGCCATCTGCCGCAGCGCCGCGGGGGGCGAGGTCCGGAATCTCCGCCCGATCGCGTACTCCATGATCAGCAGAGGGATACCGGCGGTGAGCAGGGCGATGAGATAGGGAAAGAGGAAGGCGCCGCCGCCGTTCTCGTAGGCGACGGCCGGAAAGCGCCAGATGTTGCCGAGACCGATGGCGGAACCGATCGCCGCCAGCAGGAATCCCGTACGGGTGGCCCATTGTTCGCGGGGCTGATTCGCCATATGCGTGTCCTCGTCCAGGGGACTTCTCCAGTGAACCGCTGACCTCTCAAACCGAACTGCTGAGTACGGTGACGATCGTGAACTCAGTCGACGTTAACAGCGGTTCCGGGGAGACCACCCGGGTCTGTACGCCCAAGCAGGTGAGTCACCCGGCAGAAGGGCCCTCATGCGTGCCGCGCGGCTGATCAGGATGGTGCTGCTGCTCCAGTCCCGGCCCTTGATGACCGCCGCCGAGCTGGCCCGGGAGCTGGAGGTGTCGGAGCGGACCGTCACGCGGGACGCGCAGGCGCTGTCGGAGGCGGGCGTGCCGGTGTACGCGGACCGGGGCCGGGCCGGCGGGTACCGGCTGATCGGCGGGTACCGGACCCGGCTGACGGGGCTGCACCGCAGCGAGGCGGAGGCGCTGTTCCTGTCCGGGGTGCCGGGGGCGCTGCGTGAGATGGGGCTGGAGGACGCGGCCTCGGCGGCCCGCCTGAAGGTTTCCGCGGCCCTGCTGCCGTCCCTCCGGGACGCCTCCCGCACGGCCGCGCAGCGCTTCCACCTGGACGCCCCGAACTGGTTCCGGGAGCCCGAGACGCCCGAGTTGCTGCCGGTGGTCGCGGACGCGGTGTGGGACGACCGGAGGATCACCGCGCGCTACCGGCGCGGTGCGGACGAGGCCGGGCGGGAGCTGGAGCCGTACGGGCTCGTGCTGAAGGCCGGGACCTGGTACCTGTGCGCGCGGGCCGTGGGGGCCGGCGGCGGGGCCTTCCGGGTCTACCGGATCGACCGGTTCGCGTCGGTGGAGGCCGGCGGGGAGCGGTTCGAGCGGGACGAGGAGTTCGACCTGCCCGGGTTCTGGGCGGAGCGGGCCGAGCAGTTCGCGCGGTCGATCCTGCGGGCCGAGGTGGTGGTGCGGCTGTCCGCGCAGGGCGTGCGCGCGCTGCCGCACGCCGTCGGTTCGCTGTCCGCCGGGGAGGCGCTCGCGGACGCGGGCGAGCCGGACGCGGAGGGGTGGGTCACGGTGACGCTGCCGGTGGAGTCGGAGGAGGTCGCCCACACGCAGCTCACCGGTCTGGGACCGGAGGTGGAGGTGCTGGCGCCCGAGGGGCTGCGGGAGCGGTTCGCACGGGACGCGCGGCGGATCGCCGCCCTGTACGGCGGATGAGCCGCGCCGGGGCCGGACGAACCGGCGTATTCCGCGTGCGCCCCGCACGCCCAGGGCCGATGCTGGACCCGTGATGGACGAGACGGAGTTCTGGGAGCTGATCGACGCCACGCGCGAGGCCGCCGAGGGCGATCCCGAGGAGCAGGCCGAGCTGCTGGTCGACCGGCTCCTCCTGCTGGACCCGGACCTGGTCCTGGACTTCGCCCGTCACTTCGAGGCCCGCTACAACCGCGCCTTCACCTGGGACCTGTGGGGCGCCGCCTGGGTGCTGCTCGGCGGGGCGAGCGACGACGCGTTCGACTACTTCCGGTGCTGGCTGATCGGCCAGGGCCGCGAGGTGTACGAGGGTGCCGTGCACGACCCGGACGCGCTCGCCGAGTTGCTGGAGGAGTTCGACGAGGAGTTGGACGGCGACGGCGAGGACCTGGGCTACGCGGCCGACGAGGCCTACGAGCAGCTGACCGGCACGGTGGCCCCGGACCTGGGCATCGCCCCCGCCCCCGCGGAGCCGCTGGGCGCCCCGATCGATCTGGAGGACGACCGGCTGCTGGCCGAGCGGTTCCCACGGCTGTGGGAGCGGTTCGGCACCGAGTAGCCCCCGTGTCCGCGAGGCCCCACCGCCCGCCCGACGGATCGGCCCCGGCCTGGCACAGGCCCCTCGGGCAGGCCCCCTAGCTAGGTGGTGTCCGCCTGATGGGAGCGGTTCTGGAGCAGGGCCGCTCGCTCACGGATCTCCGGCAGCCGGGCGCTGAGGGCGGCGCCCGGGCAGCTGGTCTGGTAGCCGTCCGCGTGGCCGGCGACGGCCGGGAGGGTGGCGGTGGCCCCGGCGGCGTACCGGCTCAGGCCGTTGCTGGAGACCAGGCGGACGGTCCCCCGCGGGTCGGTGCCGGCCGGGCCCAGCTTCCAGGCGGCCAGGGCGGCGATCGCGTCGGTCAGGGCCCGTGGCACGGGGACGCCGGCGGTGAAGGTGCCCAGGGCGGCGACGCCGCTGGTGCGGTGATTGAAGCCCTGGGTGTGGGCGCCGGTCACGGCGCGGTCGACGCCGCCGGCGCGGCCCTCGTAGATGGTGCCGCAGCGGTCGACGACGAAGTTGTAGCCGAGGTCGTCCCAGTCCCGGACGCCGGTCTGGCCGGTGTACAGGTCCCGGATGATGCGGGGCGCGTCGGCGCAGTCGTACCCGTTGGGGGTGTCGGTGTGGTGGACGAAGACGGCGACCACCGTGTCGTCGTAGCGCGGGGGCGGCTGATCGCGGGCGGCGTCGCCCAGCCAGGCCGACCTCGGCACGATGGGCGGCCTGGGGGCGGTGTGCGCGGCGGCGGAGCGGGCCGCGGCCCGGGCCTGGGCCGCGACGGTCCGTTCCACCCCGTTCGCGCACAGCGCCAGGGCGAGCACGGCGGCGAGGCCGGGCAGACAGCCGAGCAGCACCAGGGCCGGACCCGGTACACGCGCCGCACGGCGTCCGCGTGTACCGGGCGGCCTTCGCACAACACGCATGGAGTCACTGTCCGCCGGAAACGGGCCGCCCGCGATGTGCGCTGTGCCACCCGGTGGAACCATCGTCCCGGTCCGCGGCGTTTTCCCGTTACCGGCGCGCATGGCCGGCTCCCCGGCCGCCGGTGCGCACGGGGATGATCACCGGAGCCGTCCCGCGCGCATTCGGCTACGGGGTTCGGTCCGGAGGTGTCCGAGAGAAAGGCGGCTCGCGTGGGCTTGCTCGACATCCTGCTGTTGCTGGTGATCGTGGCGTTCGCCGCGTCCGGCTACCGGCGCGGACTGGTGGCCGGCTGCGTCTCGCTGGCCGGTTTCGTGGGCGGCGCGGTCGTCGGCGTGTGGATCCTGCCGTGGGTGATGGACGCGGTGGCGCCGAGAGGCACGGCCGCGACGGTGACCGCGGTGCTGACGGTGCTCGTACCGGCGGCGGTGGGCCACGAGCTGGCGGGGCGGCCGGCGCTGCGGCTGCGCCGGGAGCTGGACCGCGGGCCGCTCAGGGTGGCCGACGGGGCCGGCGGGGCGGCGGCCAACTCCGTGGCCGTGGTGATCGTGGCCTGGGTGGCGGCGAGCGTCCTGGCGGCGTCCTCGTCCCCGCTGCTCACCTCGGCGATCCGGGAATCGGCACTGCTGGGCGCGGTGCAGCGGACGATGCCGGACACCACGCCCGCGTGGTTCTCGCGGGCCACCTCGGCGCTGACCGAGGCAGGGTTCCCGCAGGTGTTCAACCCGTTCGAGAGCGAGTCGACGGCCCGCGTCCCGGAGCCGTCCGGCGACAACGTCACGGCGGCGGCCACCGACGCCGCCAAGCTGAGCACGGTCAAGGTCGAGGGCGCAGCGGGCGCCCAGGGCCGCGAGGGCAGCGGGTTCGTGTACGCGCGGGAGCGGGTGATGACCAACGCGCACGTGGTGGCCGGCATCGACGATCCGACCGTGCGGGTGGGCGGTGTCGGTCCGGCGTACGAGGCGCGGGTGGTGCTCTTCGACCCGGGCAAGGACGTGGCCGTGCTGTACGTGCCGGATCTGCGGGCGCCGGTGCTGCGGTTCGACGACGGCGCGGAGCGCGGTGACCCGGCGGTGGTCGCCGGCTATCCGCGCAACGGCGACCTGGATCTGCGGGCGGCCACGGTCGGGAGCCGGCTGCGCGCCACGGGCCAGAACATCTACAGCGACGAGACGGTCACCCGGGAGATCTACACGATTCGCTCCACGGTCCGCCCGGGCAACTCCGGCGGTCCGCTGCTGACCACCGACGGGCGGGTGTACGGCGTGGTCTTCGCCCGCTCCACCTCCGACCCCGGCACCGGGTACGCCCTGACGGCCGCGGAGGTCGCCGACGACGCGCGCCGCGCGGCGGACGCGACGGCGGCGGTGGACACGGGCGCGCCGGTGGCGTCCTAGGGCCGGTCGCCGGACTCCCGGGCCCCCGGCGTCAGCGCAGGGACCGGCCCATGAGCACGTCGTCGACGTAGGTGCCGTCGAGGCAGAACTCCCCCGGCTGCACGCCCTCCACGACGAAGCCCTCGGACTCGTACAGCCGCCGGGCGGCGGTGTTGTGGCCGAGCACCCGCAGGGTGATGCGGCGGGCGCCCGACCGGCGCGCGTCCTCGACGGCGGTCCGGAGCAGGGCCCGGCCGACGCCCCGGCCGCGGGCCGCGTCGGCGACGGCCAGGCCGTTGATCCGCCGGACGTGGGCGTTGGCGGGCAGTTCCGTGGGGAAGCCGAGGCGGACGTAGCCGACGGCATGGCCGTCGAGTTCGGCGACCAGGTGGTCCCCGGGGCCGCAGCGCTCGCGGAAGAAGGGCTCGTCCGCTCCCGGCCGGGGCGTGACCGCGTGCAGGTACGACCAGGTCTCCCGGTCCAGCTGGCGCAGCGGTTCCTCGTCCTCGGGCCTGGCCCGGCGTATGTGCGGAACGGACATGGCGATCACTGTACGGCCCGGGCGGGGCGGGCCCGGGCGGGGCGGGCCCGGGTTTCCGGCCGCACGGGGCAGTATGGGCGCATGGCAGCTTCCCGCATGGCAGCTTCCCGCGTGGCGGTGGCCGGCGCGTCCGGTCTGATCGGCAGCGCCCTGGTGCGGTCCCTGACCGCCGACGGGGTGGAGGTGGTGCGGCTGGTGCGCCGCGCGCCCCGGGCGCCGGGTGAGGTCCGGTGGGACCCCGAGCACGGGCAGGTGGACCCGGCCGGGCTCGCCGGGTGCGACGCCGTGGTCAATCTGGCGGGGGCCGGGATCGGCGACCGGCGCTGGACCCCGGCGCACAAGGCCCGGCTCCGCCGCAGCCGGGTGCACGGCACGGCGGCGCTCGCCGGGGCGATCGCCGCGCTGGACCGGCGTCCGCGGGTCTTCGTGAACGGCAGCGCGATCGGTTACTACGGCGAGACCGGCTCCCGGTCCGTCGACGAGAGCGCGCCCGCGGGCCAGGGCTTCCTGCCCTCGCTGTGCGTGGAGTGGGAGGCCGCGGCGGCGCCCGCCCGGGAGGCGGGCGTCCGGACGGTGTTCCCCCGGACGGGACTGGTCGTCGCCCGCCGGGGCGGTGCCTGGGGGCGGCTGTTCCCGCTCTTCCGGGCGGGGCTCGGCGGGCGGCTGGGCGACGGACGGCAGTACTGGTCGTTCGTCGCGCTGCCCGACGTGGTGGCCGCGCTCCGGCATCTCCTGGACCGGGAGGACCTGTCCGGCCCGTTCAACCTGACCGCCCCGCAGCCGCTGACGAACCGTGAGATCACCGCGGCGATGGGGCGCGTCCTGCACCGTCCGACGCCGTTCCCGGTGCCCGCGCCCCTGCTGCGGGCGGTGCTCGGGGAGTTGGCCGGGGAGGTGCTGGGCAGCGCGCGGGTGCGGCCGGCGCGGCTGCTGGAGTCGGGGTTCCGGTTCGCCTTTCCGGAGATCGACGACGCGATCCGGGCGGCGCTGTGACCGGTGCGGGCGCCCGGGGTGCCGCGGGCACGGACACAGTGTGATCGGTCTCCGTCCGAATTCGAGCTGGAAACAGCCGGAATCGAGCCGGAGTCGAGACATATGCGACCGCCGTGCGACCGTGCCCTGTCCGTGCGCGACTTCGCCTGACCGCCGACGCACCTAACCTCGTGCCGAACTCGGGTATCCCGGGAGCCTGTTGGGGGCATGACGTCTCCAGCGGCCGCGCAACCTCGAGGAGGGGCACGTGCTTGAGCCCGCGTACCAGGCGGACGTCGTCGTCGTGGGAGCCGGGATCGCCGGACTCGCCGCGGCGCATCGGCTGATCAGCGCAGGAGTGTCGACCGTGGTCCTGGAGGCCGCCCACGGCGTGGGCGGCCGCATGGCGACGGAGAAGGTCGACGGCTTCCGGCTCGACAGAGTCGGGCAGTTGCTGTCCACGGCATGTCCCGAGCTGCGGCTCACCCCAGGGCTGACCGGCCTCGTGCTGCGGCCCTTCGCGCCCGGGGTGCTGCTGTACAGCGACGGACGCCATCACCACGCGGGCGCCCCGGCGGGTGGCGGGGGCGCAAGGGGCGCACTCGACGCTGTGCGCGCCCTGGCAAGCGCCCCCCGCTCGGTCCCGGCGCCCCCGGTGGCGGCGCCGGACGGTCCCGGGGCACCGGTGAGCCGAAGGGCACCGGCACCCGGCCGGCGGACGGGAGCGGCTGCCGGGGATTCCGGGCCGGTCCCGGGACGGCTCGGTTCGGTCCCCGCCCGCCTCGGCACGGTCCCCGCGCGGCTGGCCTCCGTCTCCGGGCGGCTCGGCCCGGTCTCCGGGCGCCTCGTGACGGCCCCCCGCCGGCTGCGCGGGCCGCTGCCCGATGCGCCCGCGAGTGCGGGGGCCGTCCACCGGAACCGGACGGGCGCCCCGCTCGGCACGGCCGTCGACCAGGCCCGTCTCGGCGCCGCCCTGGCCCGGCTCGCCGCAACGCCGGTCGAGCGGCTGCTGGCCCGCCCGGAGCTGCCCGCCGCCCAGGCCCTCGCGGCCCGCGGCCTGCCCGCCCGCACCGTCGACGGCTTTCTGCGTCCGCTGCTCGCGACCCTGCTGTGCGACCCCGGCCTCACCACCTCCAGCCGGTGTGCCGACCTCGCCCTGCACGCCTACGCGAGCGGGCGGCTGTGCCTGCCGGAGGGCGGCGCCGACACCGTTCCCGAGCTGCTGGCGGGCGCCCTGCCGCCGGGCACCGTGCACACCGGCGTACGGGTCACCTCGGTGGCGACCAACGCGGTGACCACGGCCGAGCACGGCGTCTTCAGCTGCCGCGCCGTGCTGCTGGCCACCGACGCCCGGGCCGCCGGGGAACTGCTGCCCGGCCTGCGGGTGCCGGACTTCCACCCGGTGACCGTGGTCCACCACACGACGGACGACCCCCCGGCCACCGGCACGGCCCTGCTGCTCGACGCCGACCGCAGCGGCCCGGTCGCCCACACGACGGTGGTCAGCGAGGTCGACCCGTCCCGCGCGCCGGCCGGCCGGGCGCTGGTGTCCTCGACGGTCCTCGGCCCTCCTCCGCCCGACGTCGACACCGCCGTACGCGGCCATCTGTCGCGCCTGTACGGCGTCTCGACGACCCGCTGGGAAACCCTGACGGTGCACCACACGGCCGCCGCGGTACCGGTCATGCGCCCGCCGCACGACCTGCGCCGGCCGGTGCGGCTGCTGGCGGGCCTGTACGTGTGCGGCGACCACCGCGACACCAGCACCGTCCAGGGCGCCCTGCACTCGGGCCACCGCGCGGCGGCGGCGGTGCTGGCGGACCTGGGCGCGGGCCGCCCGATGCACACGGCCGATCCCCTGCCGACGGCCCGGGCGGCCTAGTAATTACCGGGATCGTCGGCCGGGTTGGCGGCCGGGGCGGTTGGATACGCTGCCGTCGGCGGTGATGCTGCTCGCTTCGGCCGGCGGCAACCGGGTCCCGGTGATCGCCCAGCTGGTCCGGGTCGGCAAGGACACGGTGCGGAGGTGATCCACCGGTTCCACGCGATCGGCCTGGCCTGCCTGGGCCCTCGATGGGCGGGAGGCCTTCCCGCCCGCTCAGCACCGACGACGAGGACTTCGCCGTCCAGACGGCCACTACCCGCCCGACCCAGCTCGGCAGGTCCTTCGCCCGCTGGTCGATCCGTGAACTCACCGCCTGCCTGCGCCGCGCGCACGGACGCGGCGCACGCATCGGCCGGGAAGCCGCACGGCGCCTGCCCCGGCGCAGGGGCCTTCCGGGCAACACCCTGGCCGCACTGAAGTCGGTCCGCGTCGCCCGGTTCGACGGCGTCCCGGTCTACGGGGTCCTGGACGACCTCTTCTCCCACACCGGCGCGGACATCCGCCGCTGGGGCGAAGAAACACGGGGCCGGGCTGTGCTTCACCCCGACGTATGTGTCCCTGGCCGACGCGATCGAGGCGCACTTCGGCCCGCTGCGGCAGTTCACCCTGGCCGACCCCGAC
The DNA here is from genome assembly GCF_047946815.1 of Streptomyces hamibioticus. NCBI lineage: Bacteria > Bacillati > Actinomycetota > Actinomycetes > Kitasatosporales > Streptomycetaceae > Streptomyces > Streptomyces hamibioticus. The sequence goes on along the minus strand of NZ_JBKKQY010000001.1, from coordinate 5,499,105 downwards.
CATCAAGCGAAAGCTGACATACGCAGACGAGCCGGTTCGGCGCTCACCGCGGTGACCACGGCGTCCCGGCGATAGTCCATCAAGTCCATGACAAAGAGGTTCTCGAAGCGCAGCGGTGTCCGGTCCGCGTCCAGCGGAAGTGCCGAGAGGTCGAGTACTCCGAGTGAGTCCATGGCCGTCCGGCCTAGCTTGATCAATGCCTCCTTGCGGACCCACTGGCGGAGGAAGGCGTAGTCCGGGTCCGAATGCGCAGCCACCAGGTCGAGCTCGGCAGCAGTGAGCACGTGACGCATGACATTGGCGCGGCGGCCCTGCGCACGGCGCTGCGCACGGCGCTCCACGTCGATGCCCACCGGGACGTAACCAGCGGCAGCGGCCACCACGCCGTCAGCGTGCGAGAGGCTCAGGTGCACGTCTGGCCGGTCAGTGAGCAGCGGCCGGCCATGGTCGCTCTCGCTGCACTCCGGGCAGTGCTGAGCGAAGGCCACCCCCGCCGGGTCGACGCCGAGCAACCGCCCGGCGCAAAGCCGGACCAGAACGTGCGCAGCGATGAAGTCCCGACGCGCTCCTTCCCGGTGAAATCGCGCAAGCCGCACCCGCTCGCCCTCGTTCAGCAGGTGCAGCCCCGCCCGCGGATGCCGCAGCACCTCGTCAGTGCTTGCCACCACAGCCAACGGGCCGACCATGTCAGACATCGCTCCCCGTCCCATCCAACGCTCATCTTCTGCGGGCAACCGCAGGGCTGCCCAATCGCCGGTCAGGACAGCTGCCCGCCTCTTCCCGGTCGGCGAGTTCGTCGGGAGCAGCCGGGTGCAGCGCGGTGGCGGTGGCGATCGAATTCCCGTGGCGGACGAACGTCGCCACCGCCACCGCGCAGTCCAGGTCCTCGGCCGCCATGATCGCGGCCGCGGACTCACCGGCCAGGTGCTCGGCACGATCGGGGTCCAGCGACACTCCGAACGGAACCGCGGCGACCAGGCCGTTGGCCATGAGCACCCTACGCACCACGTCGGCCGCGAACTCGCCGTCGAGCAGAGCGGAATCGGCGGAGCCCGGCCAGTCGGCCGGGTCAACACAGGCCAACACGAGCAGCGGAACCCTGGCCGGAACCAGTGGCGCCGTGCTGAGCAGCCTGCGCACCGCCGTGCCTGCCAGGGCGATCGGATCGGCGTCCGGCGCAGCGGTCACCGTGACCGTCGCGCCTGTCCGTACGACTGTCACCAGGCCAGGCGCAGCTCGGCGAACCCGCGCAGCATCGGGTTCATCACCCGCTTCGGCTCGGCGTCCGCCGCCCTGAGGGCGGGGAACCGGTTCAGAAGCAGGCTGAGCGCCACCTCGGTCTCCATCTCGGCCAGCGCCGCACCAAGGCATACATGGGGACCGTAACCGAGCGCGACATGGCCGATCGGATTGCGGGTGATGTCGAACCGGTCAGGGTCGGCGAAGACCTCGGGGTCGCGATTGGCCGAGCCCAGGATCGTCACCACGCCGTCATGGGCCTTGATCTCCGCGCCCAGGTATTCGAAGTCCTCGCGGGCCACCCTGCGGATGAACTGCAAAGGGCTCTCGAACCGCATCATCTCCCGGATGGCGCTGGTCATGAGGCTCGGGTCGGCCTTCAGCTTTTCCAACTGGTCCGGATGGTTGAGCAGTGTCCACAGCCCATTGGCCACCAGGTTCCTGGTCGTCTCGTGTCCGGCCACGATCAGTTGGGCGCAGTTGGCCAGTACCTGTTCGTCCGTCAGCTGCTCGCCGTTCTCCCGGACGCTGACCAGCAGACTGATCACGTCATCGCCGGGATCGGCCCGCCGTTCCGGCAGCAGCTCGCGGAAGAACTCGGTCATCGACAACAGTCCGTGCTGGGCGGCCCTGGCCACTTCCAGTGTCGGCCGCAACGAGCCGGCGAACAGCACGATGTCGTCCGACCAGGAGATGAATGCGCTCAGGTCGGTCGCCGGCACGCCGAACATCGTGGCGATCACCGCAGCCGGAAACGGCTGAGCGAAGTCGGTCATGAAATCCCCCGACCGCCGCTGGGCCATCTCGTCGATCAGGCCGGTGGCGATCTCGGTAACCCTCGGACGCAGTGTGGCCACCAGGTGCCGGGTGAAGCCCTTGTTCATGAGCTGACGCAACTGCCGGTGTGCCGGCGGATCCTGAAGCACCACCCAGCCCGCGACCGACTGGTTGAAGGGCTGGAACTCGGCACGGTGTTCCTGCGGGAACTGGTTGATGAAGCCAGGCGCCTTCAGTGCCGCGGAGAACCTGTCGTCACGCAGCACGTTGATCACGTCGTCGTAGCGCGGTATGAACCAGGTCCGCCCGGAGTTCACGTCGGAGAAATGGATGGGCGCCGATGTCCGCATACCGGCGTAGACCGGGTACGGGTCGCGCATGAAATCCTCGGTGATCTGCATACCTCTTGCCCTTCGTCAGTTCACGCTTCGCTGCAGGCCGATGGCGCCCCAGCTGAACGGGCCGGTGGACAGCACCAGCACCCGGTCACCGGCGACGACCCTTGCCGAATCGGTGAGGGCGGCCAGATTGATCAGGCCGTCCGCGGTGAACACGTGGCCGTGCCGGGGTGCCGTGCCGCGGAACATCCTGTCGTGCGGAATCCCTGCCAAGTCGGCGAAGTCGCCCAGGTTCGACGTGCTGTAGTTGTTGGCCACCAGCCACTGGTAGGAACTCGGCTCGGTGCCGGACGTCCGGTAGAGCGCGGTGAGCGAGCTGCGCACCCCGGTCATGAATTCAAGGTACTCACGCAGGCCCGAGCCGCGTCCGGCGGCGGACATCGCCGGGACCGCGCAGTGCCCGATGCCCTCCATCGTGAACGGTCCGCGATGCACCGTGGACAGCAGGCACGCGGCCGCCCCGTCGCCGTTGACGGTGACCGCGTTCGGCATCGCCCGGTACTCCCCCGGCCGCTTCGGCACCGCGTCAGCCACCACCACGAGCACGGTCCGCATACCCGTGGACGTCAGCAGCGCTCGTGCCAGGCGGAAGGCACCGGCCAGGTTTCCCGACTCCCCCAGCCACACTCCGTACAGCCGGGCACCGGCCAGCCCGAGCCGGTCCAGCATGCCCCGCACGCCCGTGCCACCAGCCGGTTCGCTGCGATGGCTGCACGTGCCGTACACCACCGCGTCCACCTCGCCGCCGGTGAGGCCGCGGCGGAGCAGCAGCTCGGCCACCGCGTCCGCGGCCAGTTCGGACGGCGGCCGGTCGGCGACCGAGCAGGTGCCGAAGCCGTACGCGCGCAACCGCTCGGCCAGCGCGCCGCGGCCGGCCACCTGCTGGACAGGCACCAGCTCACCGACCGCGTAGGCGGGCTCGGAGAGCATGACCGGGGTCACGGCGCAGAACAGGTGTAGTGCGCCAGTACCTTGCTGATCAGTCCCTCGTCGTTGACGAACAGCACCTCGGCCACCATGCGGCCGCCGACGCTGCGCATGTAGATCGTGACGCTGTCCACGCAGCGCAGCACATCGACGATCTCAAACCGAAGGTCGGGGTTCCTGGCCAGCGCGGTGCCGAAGTACTCGCGCAGGCCCTCCCGGCCACGCACCACGTCGCCGCCGACCACCTGCCCGGCGAACGGGGACACCAGCTCGACGTCCTCGGTGTACAACTGGAGGATCTCCTCCAGGTCGTGCTTGTTCCACACCTCGATGTGGTGTTCGGCGAAAGTCACCGCATCCTGGTTGGTCCACGGCATCGTCACGTTCTCCAATCCCCGTCACAGCTTGCGCAGGACGGTTGAGCTGAACAGGTGGTTCGCACCGATGCCGAGCACGAGGGCCAGTTCACCCGGGGCGATCTCCTTGCTCTCGGCCAGCGTCGCCAGCGTGATCAGCTGGTCGTATGCGAAGCAGTGCCCGAAGCGGGCGATGTTGTCCGTGGGCACCCGCGCGAACGGGATACCGGCGACCGCCGCGTAGTTCCGCAGCACAGGCAGGGTCAGGTTCGCCAGCACCAAGTGACCGAAGCTCTCCGGCCGCAGCCCGGTACTCGCGTAGGTGTCGGTGCACAGCCGCTCCAGCCGGGCCGCGAACAGGTCCATGAACCGCAGCGTGTGCTTCATGGGATCGAGCGCGGACAGTTCCGGCTCGACCAGGTGACCGACGTGGTCGACCGTGTATCCGCCCTCCGCCTGGGTGCTGACCACGCAGCTCAGGACGGTGTCGCTGAACACCGACGCGGCGGCAGGCAGCAGCCGGCCGGCGCGACGCTCGTCCAGAGCGTCCGCTCCGAGCAGGAGTACGGTGCTCATGCCCTGACAGCGGATCAGCGAGGTGGCGATCATCAGGGCGTACGAGAAGTTGCTGCACTGGGCCTGGAACAGTCCCACCGGCAGCGCCCTCCCCATGCCCAGCTCGCGGCAGAGACCGACCAGGTCGTCGTGGTCCTCGTAGCTGGAGAAGGTGGAGGAGAAGAACAGCACGGCATCCACGGCGGACGGTTCGACACCGGCGGTGTGCAGTGAGTCGGAGGAGCAGGCGGCGAAGTACTCGCGCACAGGTCTGTCCAGGACCGAGTACCGGGTCAGTCCGCCCTGGCTCAGCGTGGCGAGGTCCGCCAGGGTGGCAAGCCCCAGCTCCGTCAGGCCGGCGAGGTCCCGCCACTGGCCGTGCCGGTAGCTCACCCCGCTCAGCACAACCGGAGCCGCACTCATCCGACCCGCTCCCGGGTCAGCAGCGCGGCACGGTCGATCTTGCCGTTCACTGTGGTCGGCAGGTGCGCGAGGAGCTTGAACCGCGTGGGAACCATGTACCTCGGAAGCGTCCCCGCGCAGTGCCGCCGCAGCTCGGGCTCCAGCCTGTCGGTGTCCCCCTCCCGGCCGGGTGCGGGAAGGACGAACGCGACCAGCCGCGGTTCCGCACCGGAGGCATCGAGCACGGTGGCGGCGGCCGCCACCGCGGGGTGGGCCTGGAGGTGCAGGTCGATCTCCTCCAGCTCGATGCGGTGGCCGAGCAGCTTGATCTGGGTGTCCATCCTGGAGTGGAAGTAGTGCTGCCCGGTCTCATCGGTGTACCCGAGGTCGCGGGAACGGAACGCGAGCACGCCCGGTCCGGACAGCGGGCTGGGCACCAGCGCTGCCGCGGTGGCCACCGTGTCCTGCCAGTAGCCGCTGAACAGCGCGTCGCCCTCGACATATATCTCGCCGACCCGGCCGGGCTCGCTGATTACCCGGCCCTCCTCGTCCACCAGGTACATGCGCATTCCGTCGATGGCCCGCTCACCGAACGGAACCCGTCCGTGCCGGTCGGCGAGCACGTCACCGAGCACGTTGTAGGCGCACGCGATCGACTCGGAGTGGCCGAATCCGTTCACGAGCCGCAGTCCCGGCTTGGCCGCTCGCAGTGCACGCAGCTCACCGACCGGAAAACCCTCGCCGGCGTACAGCACGGTGTCCAGCGGAGTGTCGGCCAGCCCGGCCAGGTGCTCATCGGCCAGCACGGCACGCCAGATGGCGGGGACTCCGTTCATCTGCGCCACTTGGTGGCGTTGGAGGGCCCGGACGAAGCCGTCCGGCTGCTGGGCCAGCAGGCTGGACAGCTGCACCAGGGTGCCGCCCGCGCCGAACGCCATGCCGAGGTCGAGAAGGGAGAAGTCGAACTGCAGCGGCGACATGCTGCCCAGCCGGACTCCCGGCGCGACGCCGAACCCGGAGAACCCGAGCCAGAACGACACCACGGCCCGGTGCGACATCATGATGCCCTTCGGCCTCCCGGTGGAGCCGGAGGTGAACACGATGTACGCGAGGTCGTCTTCCGCCGGTGGCCGTGGCGCGGTCCGTGGGCGGATGGCGCCGGTCAGCGTCAGGCGGCTGTCCTCACCGATGGAGCCGGTCACCGCACAGGGACTGCCCTCCGGCCCGGTCGCGCTGATGTGGGCAGCGGCATTCACCCGGTGCAGCAGGTGTGTCTTGCGTGCCACGGGCAGCTCGGGGCTCATGTTCACGAAGATCACCGCACGGCTGGCGGCGGCCGTCATCAGCGCGACGGCCTCCGGCCGTGGTGACAGCTCCAGAACCACTACCTCGCCGGCCCTGAGGCCGTGTTCGTCCAGCGCGGTGGCGTACTCCTCGGTGAGCCCGGCCAAGTCGGCGTAGCTCAGCGTGAGCCGGGCCGACCCGACCGCCGGCGCCTGCCCCCGCTCGGCGGCGCGGCCGAGCAGGTAGGTGTGGAACAGCCGCGGCCGTCTGGTCTGGGGCATGGTCAACGCCGACCGCTCAGCGCGTTGTTGACCGCCATCGCCGCCTGCTTCCGGGCCAGTTCGGCGAGAAAGTCGGCGACCTGGTCGGCGTTGCTGGTGAAGCGGGTCGGCGGCCCCGCGGGCGAGCGCAGCTCCACCTGCACGGAGTTGGCACGCAGCAGCGTGGCCAGCGTGAGGTTGCGGGCCGCTGCCTGCTGCACCAGGTCGGCCAGCTGGGCCGGTGCCGCCTCGGTGTCGGCTCGTACCAGGAACCGGAGGTTGTGGAACCTGGCCGGGATGTCGGGCGACACGTTGAGCATGCCGCGGATGTCCAGCCGCCCGGACGACTCGACTTGGATCCCGTCCAGGGCGATGCCGCGCTCGGCGGCCGAAGCGCGCACCTGATGCGTGAGATCAGCGGAGATCGCGGCAAGCAGCAGCTCCTGCGGGTTGGGGCCACGGTCGAGGCCGAGCATCTGCTTGGACTGGTCCACCACCAGCGCCGGTCGGTCGCGGCGCAGTTCCCCACCCGGGGCAAACGTGGTCGTAGCGGTGGCCTGGACGCCGTACTCCCAGGTCAGCTCGGCGGTCAGATCCAGCCGGGTGCCGTCGGCGCCGGCCCGCGCGGGGGCGGCCTGATCGAGCTCGACCGCGTCCGGCGTGCCGTCAGGGCGGACTGCCACCGCGGCCAGCCGGTAGCTTCCCTCATCCAGGAACGCCCTGTGGTTGGGGCTGAAACAGGTGACGAACCGGCTGACCTCACTCACGCTGTCCGCCAAGCCGTCGCAGTCCGCCTCGATGAGGTAGCGCACGTCGTGCAGGGCGGTCTCACCGCCGACCCACCGGCCGTGCGCGTCCACTTCCACCGCGGCCGTCACCGTCACCCGTAGCGAGGTGATGGTGACTCCGCGGGCGGAGTAGCCGTGCACGTGGGTGATCAGTACACAGGCGCCGAGCGCGGCCACCGCCGCCTCGTGGGCGGACAGGCCGCCGAGCAGCCGAGCGCTGTCCTCGGTGAACGGAATCCGGAAGGAGCGGGCCATTCGCTGGGTGCCGTGGTGGGCGGTCCGGATGTTCACCTCCGCGCCGGAAAGTCCCGGCACGGCAGAGGTGCTGAAGTCGATCACCGCCTCGATCGGCTTGTCACCGATCTCGTGCACCAACTCGGAGGCGCCGCTGATGTCAAGCCCGTTACGCATGGGTGGTCCGCCTTCAGATTCCGTTGAGAGCCTGGTCGATGTCCGCAATCAGGTCGGCGGTGTCCTCCACACCGACCGACAGGCGCACCAGCCCCGGTTCGATGCCGATGTCGCGGCGCTGTGCTTCGGTGAGGAAGCTGTGCGAGGTGTTGAACGGCAGGCTGACCAGCGACTCCACCCCGCCGAGGCTGGTGGCCACCTGGGGGATGGTGAGCCGCTCGAGGAGCTTCAGGGCGGCCTCGTTGCCGCCGACGACCTCGAAGCTGACCACGCCGCCGAATCCGTTGCGGCAGATCTCCCGGATCGCCGGGTACGGGTACTCCGGCAGCGACGGGTGGTGCACCGTACGCACCTTCGGGTGCCCGGCGAGGAACTCGGCCAGCGCGCCCGCGTTCGCGACGTGCGCCTTCATCCGCAACGCCAGCGTCTTCAGGCCGCGTTCGAGAAGGAAGCAGGGGAAGGCATCGATGGATCCGCCGAACTTCAGCATCTGCTTCCACAGCCGGTCCATGTACTTCCGGGAGCCGACCGCAAGGCCCGCGGTAACGTCGCTGTGGCCACCCAGGTACTTGGTCGCGCTGTGGATCACCACATGCGCGCCCAGCTCGAGCGGGCGAAGGCAGTACGGGGTGAGGAAGGTGTTGTCCACCACCAGCAGCAGGTGGTTGCGCTCGGCGTACTCACCCAGCTCGGCCAGCGGTACCGCTTTCAGCAGCGGGTTGGTCAGCGTCTCGAAGAACAGCACCTGGGTCTCCGGCCGGATGGCCGAGACGATCGCGTCCATGCTGGTCGCGTCGGTGAACGTCACCTCGCGGCCGAGCTGGTACATGTCCTCGCGCAGCAGGTTGTAACTGCCACCGTAGACGTCGCGGGAGGTGACGATGTGTCCGCCGCAGTTGGTCAGGGCGAGGAGCGCCGTGGTGATCGCTGCCATGCCGGAGGCGAACACCACCCCGCTCTCCGCGTTCTCGAGTGCGGCGACCTTCTCCTGCACCACCCACTGGTTGGGGCTACCGTAGCGGCCGTAGATCGGCACGTCCCGGATGTGTCCCTGGTCGAACGCGCCGTAGGTGTGCTCGTTGAACTCGAAGGTGCTGCTGGTGAAGATCGGCGTGCCGACCGCACCGGTCATCGGGTCGATGTAGGTCCCGCTGTGGACGCTCTGGGTGCTGGGTCCCACCACCTCGTCGAACACCCGCTGCTGGGGCAGCCGCGGCCCCGGCACCCGGCCCCGCCCGAGGCTGTTCGACCAGGGCCGGTCCTCCCCCGGTCCCGCGGTGTCACCTATGGCTTTGGCCATGTTGCTGCCCCTTCCTCGTCGTCGGCGGTGTCGTCGCCGGTTGCACGGTCGAAGCCCGTATCAGGAGGCTTCTGACGATGTCCGCGGCGTCCTGGCCGTGGAACACGTTGATGCCGGTGCGCCGCTCGCCGCTCTCGTCGCGCCGAGCGAAACCGATGCCCAGCCCGTGCACACCCGCGACCGGACCGTGCGGCCCGAGCACCTGGCACGCTTCGTCCACGGAGATGAGACCGTGCTCACGTGCCGGCGGAATGGGCGTGCCGTCGCTTTCGACCATCTCGGGGGCGGTACCGCGGTAGCCACTGGCGTGCACCACCACCGCGGCCCCGGCGATCTCCTGCCGTGCCGCGGCTGTGTCGGCCCGGCACAGCCGGACTCGGTCCTCCGCGTGGGCGAGGACCGCTGTGCACAACCGCCGAGCGGCACCGCGCAGGCCGTTGAAGCGGTTGACCACACCGGTCTCCGGGCAGACCACGGGTGGCTTCATCGGTGCCGACTGAGCGAGCGGCCCGGCAGCGGCGAGTTCGGCGACGCTGGTGAAGCCCAGGGCGATCTCCCGGTGCACCACCGTGATCTGGCCCGGCCGCACCGCGCCGCCGCATCTGGTGAGCACCAGGTCGGCCGCGGCGAACCCGCTGTGCGACCCGCCGACGATGACCACCGGGCGGCCCGCCCGGACCGCGTGCTCGACCTGGTCGAGGTCTCCCGTCAACAGGCGTGCGGACGCCACCAGCCGGTCGCCGGTCACCCCGTGCCGCGTGGTGTCCTCGGTGGCACCGGTGGCCAGCACGACCGTGCGGCTGCGCAGCACCGGTCGGCCCGCAGTGCACAGGCTGGTGAAGGTGCCGTCGGCGTTCCGCCGGACCTGGCGGACCTCACGACCGTATCTGATCTCACCCCCGCTGCCGCGGAGCCAGCCGGTTACCTCGTCCGCCAGGTCGGCCAAGTACTCCCCGACATGCTGGAGCGGCACCTGGTGCTCGCCCTGCTCCGCCAGTCTGCGTCCGGCTGGGCGATCCAGCACGGCGCCGAAACGGCCCGCCGGGTCGACCCCGGCAACGAAGTCGCGCGCCGGCGAGTTCGACTCGATCAAAAACGGGAACCGGCGGGCGCGCAGGGCCGCAGGGCTGATGGCCCGCTCGACGAACGCCATGCCGTGCGCGCCGATGTGGCCCAACCCGCCCATCCGGTCGGCGGCCAAGGGCAGGCCGAGCGTCGCCGGCCCGAACCCGATCACCTGCACCAGGGGAATCATCGTCGCACCCCCCGGCGGACCAGCTCGGCCACCTCGGCCGCCCGTGCCTGCTCGACCACGCTGAAATGGTCACCGGCGAGGGTGTGCCACCGTGCCCTGGGCAGCGTGGCCGGGTCCACGGCGGAGCGGAGCGGCACCAGGTGGTCCGTCCGGCCGGCGCCGAAACCGTCCTCGGCCGTGACGACGGTGACCGCCAGCTCCGCGTCGGGGACGAACCGATAGCCGCACAGTGCGGTGGCATTGATCCGGTACCGGTCGAACAGCCCGGCGATGGCACTGTCGGAGAGATCGATCCCGTCGAGGTCGTCCCGCTGCCCGCCGGACAGGTCGCGGGCGAAGGCGCGCAGCAGTTCCTCTTGCGCCACGGGCCTGCCGGGCCGGCCAGGCAGCCATGGGTCAAGCATCACCACGGGCCAGGCACCCTCGGCGAGCCGGGCCATTTCGTAGGCGACCGCCGCGCCGTACGACCAGCCGACCAGCCGCACCCGTGCGCCGGGCAACTCCGCGCTGACCTGAGCGCGGTAGCGCCTGGCCATGTCCGGCACGGTGTCCTCGCCGGTGGCGTCCATGCTGGCGGCGATCCCGTACACCGCATGGTCGGCGGCCAGTTCCTGCACGAGCGGCCGGTAGCACAGCACGTCACCGCCGACCGGGTGGATCAGCACCAGGGGCTCGCCGGTGCCGTCAAGGTACGAGACCGCCGTCGGCGCGGTGTGTCGGCCGAGCACCGCGGCCAGCTCCCGGACGGTGCGGTGCCGGTGGAGGGTGACCAGCGGCAGCCGGACTCCGAATTTCCGCTCGACCCTGTTGAGCAGCACGGCGGCGGACAGCGAGTGACCTCCGCAGGCGAAGAAATCATCGGTCACCCCGCTCGCCGGGACGAGCTCGCGCCACAGCTCCAGCAGGGTCTGTTCGGCCAGGCCGGCGGGCGCCACGGCGGCGGCTGCGGGCTCGGGCCGGTGTGCGGCCAGCCGCGCTCGGTCCACCTTTCCGTTGGCGGTCAGCGGCAGACGCTCGTGCACCACCAGTGAGACGGGCACCAAGTAGTCGGGCAACCGGGTGCGCAGGGCGGCCAGAAGGTCGTGCGGACGCCGGGCACCGGGCTCGTCGAGGACCACGTGTGCGACGAGGCCGCTGCCGAGGTCGTCCCTGCGCACGACCGCGGCAGCGGCCCGCACGCCGGGCTCGTCGAGCAGCGCGGAGTCCACCTCGCTCAGCTCGACCCGCATGCCGTTCACCTTCACCTGACCATCGCGCCGGCCCAGGAACTGCAGCGTGCCGTCCGGCCAGTAGCAGGCCCGGTCGCCGGTCCGGTAGAGCCGGGTGCCGTCCTGCGGATGCGTGAGGAAGGCCGCCTCGGTCAGTTCCGTGTCGTTGAGGTATCCGTCGGCCAGGCCACGGCCGGTGATGCAGAGGTCACCGGGAACCCAGTCCGGACGGTCGGCCAGGTACTCGTCCAGCACCCTGAATCCCTGGTTGGCCAGCGGATATCCGTAAGGGACGCTGGTCCACTCGGCCGGCACCGGATTCGGCACCGGATACCAGTTGGACCAGATCGACGCCTCGGTCGCGCCGCCGAGGGCGACCAGCCGGACCTGGGGCAGGCTCGCGGCGAGCCGGTCGCCGAGGTTGACCGGCACCCAGTCACCGCTGACCATGGCCAGCCGCATCCCCGGCAAGCCCCGGCGGTCCGCCGTCTCCCGGTAGTCCAGCAGCATGCTGAGGTGGGCGGGAACGCTGTTCCACACGGTGACCTGCGCGGCGGCGCACAGCTCGTGCAGAGCGGTGATGTCACGGGCCGCGGTGCCCTCCGGCACGACCACCGTGCCACCCGCGGCCAGCGTGCCGAAGACGTCGAACACCGACAGATCGAAGGTGGCCTCGGACAGCGCGAGCACCCTGTCGTCCGGCCCGATGCCGAACCGGCCCAACAGGTCGGCGATGGTGTTCGCGGCGCTCAGGTGCCGGATCATCACGCCCTTCGGCTCCCCGGTGGTACCCGAGGTGAAGATCACGTAGGCGAGCGACTCTGGGTCGACCGTGGGCAGCCGTGTGCCCTGCCCGTCCGGTCCTGCCGGAGCGGCGCGTTCGTCCAGCACGGAGTCGACGTCCAGACGGTGCAGGTCTTCCGCTGCAGGGCGGCCAGCCGCGCCATCGGTGACCAGGTAGCGGGGGCGGGCCCGGTTGATCACCTGGCGGATCCGGTGGTCCGGCCACTCCGGGCCGAGCGGCACGTATGCCGCGCCGGCGGCCAGAACACCGAGCATCGTGGCCACCTGACGCCAGCCCCGGCCCACCCGCACAAGAACCAGGTCACCCGGCACGCAGCCCGCTGTGAGCAGCGCGTGCGCCACGCGCGACGCCGCGTCGGCCAGCTCCCCATAGCTGACCGTTCGGTCGGGCGCGCGGACCGCGGGCGCGTCAGGAGTGCTCTCGGCCACGGTGAACACCGGCTCGTGCAGGGTGGTCGGCGCCATGGGTACGGCCGTGTCGTTCACCTTGGCCCGCACCTCTAGCTGCGCGGCCGGGGCGCGGACCAGACAGGCGCGCTGCCACGCGTCGGGGTCGGTGCACAGTGCGTGCAGCAGGTCCCGGTAGCCGGTGAACATCGCATCCACCAGGCCGGGCGGGTACACCTCGTCGACGGTGTCCCAGTTGGCGACCAGGCGATGGTGGCTGTCGAAGACCTGGTGGTCGAAGCTGACCTGTGGGGTGTGGACGGCGCCGCCGACGCGCCGCCAGCCCAGTCGTTCCAGAAAGATGCCGTCCTTGCTGTCGCCGCCGATCACACTGGCGAACACCACCGGCATGGCCGGGAACCGGCTGGCGCCGCGCCGGCTGTTCAGCTCCCGGATGCCGTCCACCCCGCTGTACGCCCCGTGCGCCAGATCGGCGGCCAGCTGCGCGCCGAGCGACTTGGCCCGGCCGGCGAAGGTGTCGTGCCCGGCCCGGCACTCCAGCAGCAGGGTGTCACTGAAGTTGCCGATGACGCGCGGCACATCCGGGTGCAGCGGCTGCCGCTCCCCGTACATCACATTGAGCGTGAAGTCCGGTGACGCGCTGTAGTGCCGCAGAATCTCGCAGAACGCCGCGCACAGCGCGACCGTCACGGTGATCCCGTGCTCGGCGGCCCTGGCCTTGAACGCCTGCCACTGGTGCGGTTCGAGCACCGTGGTGCGGCGGGTCATGCCGACCGTCGTCGGCTCGCCCTTCGCGCGGGGCAGTTCCGGGGCCGGCGGCAGCTCGGACAGCCGGCGAAGCCAGTACTCCCTGCTGTCCGTATCGCTGCGGGCGGTCCGCCGTCCGGCGAGCGCCACCTGGTAGTCCCGGTAGGTGTAGCGCAGTTCCGGAAGCCGCTGTCCGGCCAGCAAGGTGCGGAGTTCGTCGGCGAAGAGGTCGCCGGACGCTCCATCGAACGCCAGCAGCCGGCCGCCGGCCTGGATGCGGTGGCCGTCCGGCAGCCGAAAGACCCGGAACCACAGCACCGTACCGGACCCGGCCGCCGGAACTCGGTCCGCCATTTCGGCGTAGCTCTGGCGCAGTGCCGCCTCGGCCTCGTCGTCGGCCATGTCCCGCAGGTCCCGGTACTCCAGGGGCGGCTGCTCCGGTGGCGGCAGCACCCGCTGGGTGCCGTCGGCGAAGAACGCGGTGCGCAGCATCTCGTGTCGGCGCAGCAGGGCGAGGATCGCCGCGGTGAACGGCGGAAGGCCGAACTCGGTGGCCCAGTAGTCCTCGACGAACACCGCCGGCCGGGTGAGGTCGAACCCACCGGTCTCGCCGAGCAGATACGCCTGCTGCAGCGCGGACATCGGGAACGCCTCGCCCGGGCGTGCTGCGGGCACGGCAGTGTCGGCCGACCGGTCGGCCGCGGGGTGGCGTTCGGCGTCCCCGGCCTCCTCCAGCCAGGCCACCACCGCGGCGAAGGTCGGGTGCTCCAGGATCAGCGTGCGCGGCACCTCAGTCCCGAGCGCATCACCGATCCGGGAAGCCAGCGACAGGGCCAGCAGCGAGTACCCGCCCAGCTCGACGAACGTGGCCTGCTCGGACCAGTTGTCGTCGAGGCCGAGCGCGCTACGCCACAGCGGGCGCAACAGCTCCCTGACGCTCTCGGGCCGTGACACCGGCGCCCGGCTCATCGGTGACCACCTTCCCTCGCGGCCACGGCCACCCGGGCCGGTCCGCCGAGCGTCATCGGCAGCGCGGCCGGTTGCCGGAAGGTCCATCCGCCGATATCAGGCACCGGGCCGACCACCGCGGCGTCGGGAAACCGGCGCAGGAACGCCGCGAAGAACCGCGTCGCCACGTCCACCGCGAGGTGCATGCCGAGACAGGAGTGCGGCCCATGACCGAAGCTGAGGCTTGCCCGTTCCTCCCGGTCCGGCCGGAAGCTCTCCGGGTCTGCGAAGACGGTCTCGTCGCGGTTGCCGCTGCCGAGCAGTAGCTTCAGCGGCTGGCCCGCGGCCACCGGCACACCCCCCAGCCGGGTGTCGGTCCGGGCGAAGCGCACGGTGTCCATCTGAGGTGGCTGCCAGCGGATCACCTCGCGCACCACACGGCCGAGTACGGCGTCGCCGGCGCGCCCCCTCGCGCACCACTGCGGGAACCGGGACAGCGCGACCATGGTGTTGGCGATCAGTCCGGTCGAGGTTTCCACCCCCGCGGCGAGCACGAGCAGCACCATCCCGACCGCGTCCTCCAAATCCAGCTCACCGGCCCGTACAAATGCGCCGAGCTGGCCGATCACCGTCTGATCTTCTTGGTCCGGGTCCCGCAGCAGGCGCCGGGCCAGGGCGCACACCTCGTGGCGTAGCTCGGCGGCGACAGCGAAGTCCTTGCTGCTGCCGTCCAGGTGTTCGAGCAGGTAGCGAAGGTGGCTGAACACCCAGTCCCGCTCCCCGTGCGGAATACCGAGGAAGGCCGCGGTCACGGATTCCGGGAGCACCCGGGCCACCGTGGGCACGAAGTCGAACTCGGCCAGGCCGGCCAGCTTGTCCAGAACATCGGCGACGCATCGATCCACCGGCCCGACGAACGGTACGTTGTCCTCCCGCCCCACCAGCAAGCTGCCGAGCCTCCGGCGCAGCCTGGCGTGGCGCGGCCCGTCGAAATCGAGGAGCGTCGGGCCGAACACCTGTCGTGACACCCGGAACGGATAGTCGACGGCGAAGTCCGGGCTCGTCAGGCAGGTCTTGATGTCGGCGTGGCGGAACACGCAGAACATCCGCACCGACGGCACCCACAGCACGGGCTGCTCCCGGCGGCATCGGGCGAACACCCGCCACAGCTCGTCGCCGAGCTCAGGGGACAGAAAATCGACGTGCCTCATCGTGCGGTCAGTTCCGCCGGCCGACGCCGCTTGCCGACCCGGAGCTGACGAAGGTGCCGTAGATCAGGTCGGTGGTGGCGAAGGTCTCGATGGCCGCCTGTTCCAAGTCGATCGGCCGACCGACCAGGTTCTCGATCAACGCGATCAGCTTGATCACCGAGAACGAGTCGAGCACACCGGCGTCGAAGAGGTTCTCGTCACCGCCGACTCCGGACATGGACCGCCCGTCGCCGAGTCCGCTGACGAATGCGGCGAACTCCGCGTCGAACTCGCTGCGGCTCACCACGTGATCTCCATTCGACATTCAGATTCCACCTTCGAGTCGATCCGGGCCGGGCGGTGGTGAGCCGATGCCGCCGGCCAGTGCGTGCATGCCACCGTCGGCGTGCAATACCTGACCGGTGGTCCACCTGGCCAGGTCGGACAGCAAGAACAGCACCGCACCGACGATGCGGCTCGGGTCGGTGCGGTCCCAGCCGAGCGGTGCCCACCGCTCGTAGTAGTCGGCGATGTCACCGAACGTGCTCACGCCGCGCCCGGACACCGACTCGACCGGACCGGCCGCGACCAGGTTGACCCGGGTCGCGGATGGCCCGAGGTAGCAGGCGAGGTAGCGGGCGATGGCCTCTAGAGCCGTCTTGTACACGCCCATCCAGTCGTAGCCCGGCAGCGCCCGCGCCGAGTCGACCGTCATGCCGACGACCGAACCGCCGTGTTCGCAGCGGGCGAGCAGCGGTGCGAGAGCGGCGGACAGCTGCTGCAACGAGTACGCCGATGTGCGGAACCCGGCCAGGGCGCTGTCCGGCCCAGTGGCCAGAAACGCCCGGCCGAGTGCGTCCGGTGGGGCATAGGCGACACTGTGCAGCACCCCGTCCAGCCGGCCCCACCGATGGTCCAGCTCACCGGCGAGTACCTCGAAGCCCTCGTCCGCGGTGACGTCCAGCTCCAGTACGTCCGGCCGGACGGGCAGCAGGTCCGCGGCCTTGCGGGTGATGCGTGCCGCCCGGCCGAACGAGGTCAGGACGACCTGAGCGTCTTCCTTCTGCAACGCGGCGGCCACGTGCCACGCGATGGACTCGTCGTTGAGCACGCCGGTGATCAGGTACCTGCGGTCGGCGAAGGTCGGCATCAACGGCTGGGGAGACCGGCCAGGATGCGGTCCACCAACTCGCCGATGCTGACACCGGCCAGTTCTGCGCGCCGGATGTCCACTCCGTACTCCCGCTTGATCGTGGTCATCAGGTCGGCAACATCGAGCGAGTCGATCTCCATCGTGTCGAACTTCGTCTCCGCGGAGATGATCTCCTCCGGTATTCCGAGGTCGACGAGCTCGGTACGGATCAGCTCGTGCACGGCTTCCGCGGTCACCGCAGTGGGCATGGACATGGGGTTTCTCCTTATGGTTGTGCGGAACGCGTGCTCCGAGCGAAGCCGGGTGAGAGGCGCTGCGCCCAGTACCACTGACGCCAGTAGCTCTCGGCGACCTCCAGCCAGGTCTCCAGCCGCTCCGCCGAGTCGAGGAACCAGTTCAGGCTGACCAGCAGCCAGCTGTAGACGCCCTGGCTGTCCCGGCACTCACCGCAGTTTCCGGACGTGCAGCAGAACTGCAGGGTCTTGAAGTCGGCGCCGTACACGGCGAACCCGTCCAGCACGGGGTTGCCGTTGTGTACCCGCTCGGCGTGCTCGGGGAGATCGACGCTGATACTCGGGCACACCTCGTATCCGAAGTGGCCGCCCCAGTGCGAGCGCCCGGTGATCAGGGCCTCGATCAGGTAGGGGTGACTGACCACGGTGTCCGGATACAGATCCTTGACCCGCAACGCCTCCACGAGCGTGCGCCGTTCGTTCTCCAGGCGCAGCGGATGATCGCTGCCGTGCGCACTGTAGAAGTTGAAGCTCACCTGATTTCCGTTGTCCGTGATGGCGCGGACCGTCGGCTCGACATGGTCCAGCCCGTCCTCGTTGAGTGCCAAGACGAACGTCACCCGTGGATCGTTCCGGTAGTGCTTGAGAGCGGTCTCGAACAGCCCAGTGAAGGAGGAGCCGTTCGGCCGGTGGGCACGCAACTGGTCGTCCAGCGGCCCGCCCCCGAACAAGCTGACGGCCACCCCTACGTTCTCGAACCCCGCCATCGGCAGCGGGCGCAGCCCATTGGAGGAGATGGTGATGTAGGGGATCTTCTCGATGAACGGCACGATCCGCTTCTGCACCAGAGTCGGCTCGCCGCCGATCAGCGTCGCCTGGGTGACTCCGTCACTGACCAGTTTGTCGACGAACGCATTGATGACTCCGAGATCACTGGTCTCCGGAAGTGCGGTGTCGAAGCCGCCTTCGAAATACCAGCAGCCCTTGCAGCGGATGTTGCACGTGGTGGTGAGGTGCACCTCACAGGCCCGAACGCGCCGTCCCATCTCGCGCAGAGCCTGAAGCCGCTCGGCCAGATCGGAACGCTCGGCCAGCAGCTCGCGGAGTCTGGTCTTGGCTTCCCGTCGACTGGGGGGCCTGGGTTGCGGTGGATTCAGTTTCAGCGCTGTCTTCATACCGACCCTCTCCCGGGTCAGCCGGCGTAGGGCATGTTCAGCCCGAGCGCCGTGATTCGCTCGGCCATGTCCTGGCGGTACTGCTCAAGCGCCTCACCGTTCGTCGTCGCCCGCAGCCGGTATCGGACGGCCAGCTTGGCGCGCTCCGAATTCGGATTGCCGAAGACTCCCTCAAACGTCGGCCAAAGCCGGTCGAGCGCCGTTTGGAGCTCATCGGTGCGGCCTTCCGCGACCAGGTTCCGGCACACCCGCGCACCGTGCGCGATATGAATCTTCTCGTCGAGGATGATGGTCCTGACCGCATCGGCCCACGGCTTGTAGCTGCTTTCCGCGAACTCCCGCAGCATCAGCAGCACTGCTGCCTCGCCGAAATAGGAGAAGATTCCGCGTTCGGCCCATGTGGTACATGTGTGCAGCCGGTCGTCGGCGAAGAGCCGGCGCTCCGCGAGGGTCTGGGACTCCATGTGGGAGGTGTCGATCCCGATGTCGGCAAGCACCTTCTTGCCGATCTTGTAGTGGTCGTACTCCTCGGCCGCCCGCTCGGCGCAGACCTGCATTTCCTCGGCGTTCGGCGCCATCGGCAGGAACATCTGGACGTAGTCGTCGCCGCCGGAGATCTCACCTTCGGTGTTGATCATCACCTGGCTGATGAGAATTTTCTGGTAGTCCTTCGGCATCCGTTTGAACTCTTCCGGAGTGCGGACCACTACTTCTTCATCAGCAAAGACAGTGACTGCCATACTTGCCCTCCCGTATACGAAAACAGAGTAAGTCCAGCCCCCGAGTAGGCATGCCTAGCTCAGCTGACAGATCGTCAACAGGTGGGTCTCGGCGCGGCGCTGACACTATCTCAGCCATTTGGAGGCGTCAACGCTCTATTGACCGCCACGGACAGTGATTACCGAATACCGGACAGCGGTCTCCCGAAACGTATGCTGGACACTGGCCAAGCGGCGCGGTTACGCTGCGCATAAACCGGCGAGCCTGGGTCTTTGGGTTCGACAAGTAGTGCCGACTGGTTCGGCCCGACGAGGCGCGATACCAAACCGGTTCGTCTTCTTCCTCTTTCAATTGGCGGTTACCGTTGAGTAATCAGGTGGCGGATTCCGAACCAACGGTGGACCAGGCGGCCACGCTGCTCGCCGAGCTGATCCCGGGTGACCACGGGCTGCGGGTCACCGAAGTGCAGCCGCCGGGCCACTTGGTGTGCACTGCCGGTCCGAACGGCCTGGAGTACGCGCTCGGGGGGGCGGTGTCCGGACCGACGATCTTCAAGTTGATCGACTACGCTGCGTTCCTGACCGTCAACACCTGCGTCGGTCTGATGCGCTCAGCGGTCCTGGCGCAGAGCAGTGTCAGCTTCCTCGAGCCGGCCCAACCGGGACCGCTGCGGATCGCGGTCGACATCGTGCAGCTCGGCATGCGTACCGCGGTCGCCGACGCCCGGGTCACCGACAGCCGCGGCTGGCTGGTCGCGATGGCTTCGCTTCACTTCTCGCTGCCGACCCGGAAGACACGGCGGGCGACCGCGTCGGCCGACGCCATGGGTCAGCCGGTGTCGCCGATCGGCCGGATGGCGTAGCTGTTGTGCTGCCAGGGATAGGTCGGCAGCGTCGCGACCTCGCGCCGCACCGCGGCCGGCTCCGGAGGCAGTGGCTGCGACGGTTCGAGCAGCGCCACGGCCGGATGCCGGGCACCGGCGGCCAGTGCATGCAGGGCGGGGATCGCGGTGTCGGCTCGGTCCGCGCTCACCCACGCGGTGTGCCCGTGCCGGGTTCGGCCATGGGTCGCGGTGCGGGCGAAGGCCGAGTAGCCGATGGAGTCGGTCCCGGTGAGGTGCTCGGCGTAGCGGCCAGCCAGTTCGCGCAGCGCGACGGGGGACTTGGCGGACACGGCGAAGCCGGACACCGAGGGGGCCGGCCGTGCCTCCGCCGCCGGGGACGAGGACAACACGACGTAGGCGTTGGTCCCGCTCATCCCGTACGAGCTGACCGACGCCCGATCACCCGTTTCCGACGCCCATGGCTCCTCCCGCGTGGCGATGGCGATGCCGGTGCCGGCCAGGTCGACGCCCGGGTTGAGCTCGTCGAAGTTCGGCTGCCGGGGTATGCGACGGTGGCGCAGGCACAGCGCGGCCTTGATCACACTGAGCACCCCGGCGGCCGCCTCGGTGTGTCCGACGCATGCCTTGACCGACCCCACGTGCAGTCGGCGAGCACCCGCGAGTGCGGTCCTGATCGCCTCCAGCTCGATGCGGTCCCCGAGCTGGGTGCCGGTGCCGTGCGCTTCGTGGTAGCCGATGTCGGTGCCGGACAGGCCGAGGGAGGTGAGGACGGAGGAGATCAGCCTGGTCTGTGCTCGAGGATTTGGGGCGGCGAATGTACTTGAGTGCCCGTCGTGATTTATTGCGCTGCCGTCGATGACGGCGATGATACGGTCGTCGTCGCGTATCGCACTCGCCAGCCTCTTCAATACGAGCGCGCCGCAGCCTTCGCCTCTGACGAAGCCATTCGCCTTGGCGTCGAACGGGCGGGAGGTCCCATCCGGTGACAGTGCGCCGGTTTTGTCCAGGGCGAGCGTCGTCCACGGGACGAGAATAAGATTGACACCGGCTGCGACGGCAATGTCACAGTCCCCTGCGGCCAGCGCTCGGCAGGCTGTGTGAATAGCCACCAGAGATGACGAACACGCGGTATCGATCGCGAAGGCCGGCCCCTCCAGGCCGAGCGTGTGGGAAATGCGGCCGGCTGCAAAACTGTGACCGTTACCGGCCGTCCAGTGCGCGGTCGGCTGTCCGGTGAACCAGCGCCGATAATCTTGGCCGGTGATACCGACAAAAACCCCTGTGCCCCGCGCGACGTCGGCCGGCGGGATCGCCGCATCCTCGAACGCCTCCCACACGACCTCCAGCAACAGCCGCTGCTGGGGGTCGACGACCCGCGCCTCACGTGGGGAGACTCCGAAGAACTTGGCGTCGAAGTCGAACGCGCCGGACAGGTACCCGCCGCGGGTCACCGTGCCGTCCCATTCGGCACCGAAGACGGCCCTGCGCTCCGCCGGCAATTCGGTGACGAGGTCGCTGCCGTTCCTGACAGCCGCCCAGTAGGCGTCGACGTCCGTTATCCCTCCGGGCCCCCGAACACTCATCCCGACAATTGCGACGCGTTTTTCCTCACCATCCTGCACGCCTCCCCATCCTGGCACCGGGTTGCGACCGTGTCCAGACCTGGGAGCCGCATTACAGAAAACTGGCCGAGCATATTGTCCGGCTCAACTGGACACGGTATCGTCAGCGCGGTGCGTGACGACGTTGTGATTACGGGCATAGGGGCCATAACTCCGGTCGGGAGCGGCCGGGAGAGCAGTTGGGAAGCGCTGGTGGCGGGGCGATCCGGCATCGCGCGCGTCACTTCTTTCGACCCAACCGGAATGGCCACCCAATTCGCCGGTGAGGTCCAGGATTTTGAACCGTCGGACCACTTTGACGCAAAGCGCTCCAGGCGCATCTCCCGGTTCACCGCATTTGCCGTTGTGGCCGCCCGTGAGGCGGTGACCGACGCGAAGCTCTGCATCGACCAGGACAATCATGACCGGGTCGGGGTCGTGGTGAACGCCGCGGTCGCGGGCTTCGACACCATCGAGGCCGCCACTCGGCGGGTGGTCGCCGACACCGAACCGAGCTCCTACTTCGTGCCCTACTCGCTGGCGAACATGGCCAGTTGCGAGGTGGCCATCGACCTCGGCGTGCACGGCCCCGTCAATGCCAACGCGCTGGCCTGTGCAAGCGGCCTGTACGCGCTGCTGGACGCGCGGCGCCTGATCCTCAGCGGCGAGGCGGATGTGGTGATCTGCGGCGGCACGGACTCGGCGATCGCGCCGGTGTTCATGAGCGGTCTGGCGTCCATGGGCGCGCTCTCCCAGCGCAATGACGATCCGGCCGGGGCGAGTCGCCCGTTCGACCAGGACCGGGACGGGTTCGTACTCGGTGAGGGATCGGTGATCATGGTCCTCGAGTCGGCCGAGCACGCCCGCCGACGCGGCGCCACCCCGTATGCCGCAGTCAGTGGCGGCGCGTTGACCTGCGACGCCTTCCACGTCAGCGCACCGTCCCCGACCGGTGAGCACACTGCAGCCGCGATCAGAACCGCGGTCCAGCGTGCAGGCATCACCCCGGGGGACATCGACTACGTGTGTGCACACGGCACCTCCACCAAGGCCAATGACTCCAACGAGACCAAGGCACTTCGCAGGGCGCTCGGCACGGCGGCGGACCGGATCGTGGTGAGCAGCCCGAAGTCGACCGCCGGGCATCTGCTTGCCGGCGCCGGCGCGCTGAGCGCGATGGTGTGCGCACTGGCCATACGCGACGGCGTCGTCCCACCCACGATCAACCTGGACACTCCTGACCCGGAGTGCGACCTGGACTACGTGCCCCATGTCGCGCGGCGGTTGCCCGTCCGTACCACGATGGCGAACGCCTTCGGCTTCGGCGGCCAGAACTGCGTCATGGTGTTCACCGCCCCCGACCGGCCCTGATGTCTCGTTATCGTGGAGACTCCGTTGTCAGACATGCCCTCGGATCGGTTGACGTGGCTCATCACCGGGGCCTCCCGTGGTCTCGGCCGGGCCCTGGCGGCATCGGCCCTCGAAGCCGGCCACCGGGTCGCCGCCGCCGTACGCGATCCACGCACGGTGGACGACCTGGTCCGCGCCCATCCTGGACGCTGCCTGCCGGTGCGCCTCGACGTCACAGTGCCCGCTGAGATCGCCGCCGCCGTCGCGGACACCTTGGACGTCTTCTGCTCGCTCGACGTTCTCGTGAACAACGCCGGCCTGGGCCTCGAAGGCGCGATCGAGGAGGTCTCCGACACCCAGATCGAAGAGCAGCTCGCAACGAACCTGCTCGCCCCGGTTCGCCTGGTACGAGCCGTTCTGCCACACATGCGCGCGGCTCGGAAAGGGCACATAGTGCAGATCAGCAGCGCTGCCAGCCAGGCCGCAGTACCGGCCCTCGGTCTGTACCAAGCCGCCAAGTGGGGTCTGGAGGGCGTCTCCGAGTCCCTGGCCCTGGAGGTCGCACCGCTCGGAATCCACGTGACCATCGTGGAACCGGGCCGGTTCCGTACCGACTTCGCGGGGAGCAGCATGGCTCGCAGTACCCCGATGCCGTGGTACGACGCGACTGCTGGGCAAGCCCGGAGGTTGCGGGCCGCGAGCGCCGGGCAGCAGCCGGGCGATCCCCGGCGCGCGGCCGAGGCACTCCTCGCAGCGGTCGCGTCGCCCCGCCCACCGCTGCGCCTGGCGCTCGGGCCGGACGCCGTGCAACTGATCCGGGCTTCGTTGGAGAGTCGGTTGCGAGAGCTTGAGCAGTGGGAGCAGCTGAGTAAGTCCACTGACTTCACGGACGGACAGTAATGACGTTCGTGGTGCGCTTCGATGGCTAATCAAGTTCCCCCGGGTACACCCTCGGTCGGCTGGCTCCGTACCTCGCGGTAGTCCGTTGAGGCCGCCGACAGGGAAGGAAGCGCCGGTTTCAGGCCGAGGAGACCGAGGAGATGGAGCTGGACGCCGCGGCTGATGGCGATGGCGGGCGGGTCGGTGGCGCCGTCTGGTGCTTTCGCGGTCCGAGTGAGGGATCCCTTCCCGGTCTTGGTGCGCTGGAAGGCCCCTGCGCCGGAGCAGGCGCCGTGCGGCTTCCCGGCCGATGCCTGCGCCGCGTCCGTGCGCGCGGCGCAGGCAGGCGGTGAGTTCACGGATCGACCAGCGGGCGACGGACCGGCCGAGCTTGGTCGGGCGGGTACGGCAAGGGCGCGCGGCCAAGGTCGCCGACCACGGGGCGGGCCCCGGAACCAGGCGGCCGGCCCACGGCGTCCGTCTGCGACCGCACCGTGACGCCCCCCCCGGGGCCCCGGACACGGCCGAGCCGAGCCCGGGACCGGAGACGGACCCGGACGCGCAGCCTTGGAACCGGACGCGGACGCGCAGTCGGCCCCGGACGCCGGAGGGCACGGACGCCGTAGGGCATGGACGCGCTACCCGAGCGCGGCCACCCTGTCCCGGTAGCCGCGCACCGGAGCGGCGTCCCGGTACGGTTCGAGCCGGCGCTCGAAGTCACGGACGTACTCCGTCGCCCGCGCCGACCGCATCTCCGCCGCCTGTCCGGCCGCCTCGGCGCCCAGCTGGCAGGCCTGGTCGAGTTCCCCGAGGCCGAGACGGGCGGTGGCGAGGACGACCCGGCAGAACAGCCGGCTGCGGGCGTAGACGGGGGCGCGCAGTTGCAGCGAGCGTTCCGCGTGCTGGGCCGCGGCGCGGAACTGCTGGAGGTCCCGGTGGCAGTGCCCGAACTCGTCGGCGAGCTGCGCCTCGTCGAAGAAGCGCGCCCAGTGCGGGACCTCGTCGCCGGGGCGGGCGGCCTCCATGGCCCGCTCCGCGCGCGCCAGCGCCGAGGTGCAGGCCCGTACCTCGCCGAGCACCCCGTGGGCGCGTGCCTCCGCGGCGTGCAGCAGCGCCTGCACCACGGGCGGGGCGCCGGTGCCGACCCCCTGCTGGGCGACCCGGGCCAGCTGCACCGCCTCGCGGCCGTGGCCGAGATAGACGGCCTGCCGGCTCATGGTGACCAGCACATAGGACCCGTACGCCCGGTCGCCGGCCGCCTGCGCCAGCCGGAGGGCCTGCACGAAGTAGCGCTGGGCCAGTCCGTGCGCGGCGATGTCGTACGAGGTCCAGCCCGCGAGCCGGGTCAGGTCGGCGGCGGCGGCGAACAGCCGGCGGCCGGTCTGCTCGCCGTAGGTGCCGCGGAGCATCGGCTCCAGCTCGTGCTCGAGGTAGCGGACCAGCGCCTGCCGGGCGTGACCGCCGCCGTAGCGGTCGTCCAGGGTGCGGAACAGCTCGCCGACCGACCGCAGCGCGGCCAGGTCCCCGGCGGTGACCTTCTGGCCGGGCCCGCGGTCGGCCGCCGCCCGCCGCCGGGCCGCCGGGTCGAGCGGAACCGTCCCTCTGGGGGGCGCCGGCCGGCCCTGCGCCGGGACCCGGACCGGTACGTCGGCGCGGGCCACCCGCTCGTCGGCGCGGCCGATCAGCCAGTCCCGGCTGGGCACGACGAGGCCGGCCGGGGTGAAGGCGATCTTGCGCAGCTCGGCGTGGCTGCCGGAGTCCTTGCGCCACAGCCCGCTGACGATGTCGACCGCCTCCTCCGGGGTGGCGGCGAACTCCAGACCGGCGTAGACGGGGGCACAGGCGTCCAGGCCGAGGTCCTGGGCGGTGAGGCGGCGGCCGAGGCGCCGGGTGAAGACCTCGGCGATCAGGGCGGGGGTGGTGCCGCGGGG
The DNA here is from genome assembly GCF_047946815.1 of Streptomyces hamibioticus. Classification (NCBI taxonomy): domain Bacteria; kingdom Bacillati; phylum Actinomycetota; class Actinomycetes; order Kitasatosporales; family Streptomycetaceae; genus Streptomyces; species Streptomyces hamibioticus. Next base: position 5,473,962 of record NZ_JBKKQY010000001.1, on the reverse strand, counting down.
CTGCTGACCGCGCAGCCACCGGGTGACGGACGTCTTGTCGTATCTGAGGTCCAGTCCGTGTTCGAGGCCGAGCTGGTCGACGCGACGGGCGAGACCTGCGTTGGAGAACCCCGCTTCTGCGATGAGCGCGGCGAGCTGGCGGTTGGGAGTGCGCTGCGCGGGTCGTTCCGTCATGGTGCGGTGCGGTCTCCTGCCTTCCGGCGTTCGATGTGCCCGGATTGCCTGTGAGCAGCCCTTATGGCCTCGTGGACGGCGCGAATGTAGCGGAGAGTAAGCACCCGATCGCACACTTCCGCTGGCATTCATCCGATCGTGTGAGGATTGTCCTGCGTGGCTGACGACAACGGCCCCCGACCGGCGTGCGAAGGGCAGACGTACAGTGGCGTAGGCACGCTTCGTGCCTTACGACCTTCTAGGGAGGCGCTTGCCGTGAGTGAGCTGCGGTTCATCCGCATGGGGTTCGGTGCCGAGGCCGTCGAGTACCAGGAGGCGTGGGACGAGCAGCGCCGGGTGCACGCGGCGCGGTTCGCCGACGAGGTGCCCGACACCGTACTGCTCCTGGAGCACCCGCCGGTCTACACGGCCGGCCGGCGCACGGCCGACAACGAGCGCCCCCTGGACGGCACGCCCGTCGTCGACGTCGACCGCGGCGGCAAGATCACCTGGCACGGCCCGGGCCAGTTGGTGGGCTACCCCATCCAGAAGCTCCCGCGCCCGGTGGACGTCGTCGCGCACGTGCGGCGGCTGGAGGAGGCGCTGATCCGCACCTGCGCGGAGTTCGGGCTGGAGACCACCCGGGTCGAGGGCCGCAGCGGCGTCTGGGTCCTCGGTGACCCGGTCGACCGGCGCCCGGCGCTCGGCGGGCTCTCCCTGGACTTCGACCCGCGCCTGCACGACGACGAGTTCGACCCGCGGCTCAACGGCCCGGAGTACGCCCCGTCCAACGCGGGCCAGCGCCGCGAGGACCGCAAGATCGCCGCGATCGGCATCCGGGTGGCCAAGGGCGTCACGATGCACGGCTTCGCGCTGAACGTGAACCCGGACAACAAGTGGTTCGACAGGATCATCCCGTGCGGCATCCGGGACGCGGGCGTCGCCTCGCTGGCGGGCGAGCTGGGCCGCGACGTGACCATCGAGGAAGTCCTGCCGGTGGTGGAGCGCCACCTGCGCGATGTCCTGGAGAACGCGGAGCTGAAGCCCCGGGTGATCGAGAAGACGCCGGCATGAATCCGCCCGCCGGGCACTTGACGACGGAGGGCGGGAATCCGGCCCGTCCGGCGATCGGGGGCGAGGCCGTTCAGGCCGAAGCGGGGCCCGGGGGCGGCAGCCCCCGGCAAGGCCCGCACCGGCGCCGGACCACCAAATCAACGGGCGTACCCTGGGGAACGCCGAAGAATCAACGCTAGGGAGCCGACGTGTCCGCAGTCGCACCCGACGGACGCAAGATGCTGCGCCTGGAGGTCCGTAACAGCCAGACCCCCATCGAGCGCAAGCCCGAGTGGATCAAGACCCGGGCGAAAATGGGCCCCGAGTACTCCAAGATGCAGAACCTCGTCAAGAGCGAGGGCCTGCACACGGTCTGCCAGGAAGCCGGCTGCCCCAACATCTACGAGTGCTGGGAGGACCGCGAGGCGACCTTCCTCATCGGCGGCGACCAGTGCACCCGGCGCTGCGACTTCTGCCAGATCGACACCGGCAAGCCCGAGGCGCTCGACCGCGACGAGCCGCGCCGGGTGGGCGAGTCCGTGGTCACCATGGACCTGAACTACGCCACCATCACCGGCGTCGCCCGCGACGACCTGGAGGACGGCGGCGCCTGGCTGTACGCGGAGACCGTGCGCCAGATCCACCAGCAGACGGCGGACCGCGAGGGCGGGCACACCAAGGTCGAGCTGCTGGCCCCCGACTTCAACGCGGTCCCCGAGCAGCTCGCCGAGGTCTTCGGCTCCCGCCCGGAGGTCTTCGCGCACAACGTCGAGACGGTGCCGCGGATCTTCAAGCGCATCCGCCCGGGCTTCCGCTACGAGCGCTCCCTGAAGGTCATCACCGAGGCCCGCGACTTCGGTCTGGTCACCAAGTCCAACCTGATCCTCGGCATGGGCGAGACCCGCGAGGAGGTCAGCGAGGCGCTCAAGCAGCTGCACGACGCGGGCTGCGAGCTGGTGACCATCACGCAGTACCTGCGCCCCTCAGTGCGCCACCACCCGGTGGAGCGCTGGGTCAAGCCGCACGAGTTCGTGGAGCTGCAGGAGGAGGCCGAGCAGATCGGCTTCTCCGGCGTGATGTCCGGCCCGCTGGTGCGTTCCTCGTACCGCGCCGGGCGGCTCTACCGGATGGCCATGGAGCAGCGCCGTGCGGCCGCTCCGCTGCGCGATGACGCGTCCGTCGCGGGCCAGGCGGTCTGAGCAGCGCGTGTGAATTCACGCACAAGTCACTACTCGCCGGTACTGGCCGGTATGCCGCGGTCCCGACCGTCCTCGCAGATGAGGACGCCGTCGGGGCCGCGTCGGCGTTGGGGGCCCGCACACCAGCGCTTCATGGGTGTTTGACCCGTCGGTCACGCCCTGGTAACACCAATCAGTGACCCTGGACTCACGCCACGTACACCCTTACCCATCGCCGTACCGAGGGGGGACCTCCACGATGCCGATGCCGGCCGCGCCCGTCCGCGCCACCGCGATCCCGTCGTTCTCCGGCGCCCTGCGCGCCGTCGAGGCGCTGCTCCTGAGCAGCGGCCAGCGCACCGCCCGCCGCAACGCCTGGACCTCCGTCCTGGAGGACCGCCGCCGTGCCAAGGACCGGGTCGAGGCCGAGCGCGTCCTCGGCCAGACCGTCTCCGGCCGCGGCTGACCCGGCACTGCCTTCGAAGGCACTCTCGCGGCCACGTAGACTTCGGGGCATGGCGAGGAAGGACAACGCGGCGCAGACTGCGAACCCCGGGCGACTGAAGCAGATCGCCCTGACCTACAAGATGACCCGCAAGGCCGACAAGAAGATCGGTCTTGTACTCGCGGCTGTCGGCATCGTCACCTTCGGTGTCTTCCTCGCGATCGGTTTCCTGATCGGTCACCCCATCTATCTCGGCATCCTGGGTGTGCTGCTCGCCTTCCTCGCGACGGCGATCGTCTTCGGACGCCGGGCCGAGCGGGCGGCCTTTGGGCAGATGGAGGGCCAGCCGGGCGCCGCCGCGGCCGTGCTCGACAACATCGGCCGGGGCTGGACGACGACCCCCGCGGTGGCGATGAACCGCAATCAGGACGTGGTGCACCGCGCGGTCGGCAAGGCCGGCATCGTGCTGATCGCCGAGGGCAACCCGAACCGGGTGAAGTCCCTGCTCGCCGCCGAGAAGAAGAAGATGAACCGGATCGTCGCCGACGTGCCGGTGCACGACCTGATCGTGGGCACCGGCGAGGACCAGGTCGAGCTGAAGAAGCTGCGCACGACCATGCTGAAGCTGCCGCGCGTGCTGACCGGCCCGCAGGTCACCGCGACCAACGACCGGCTGCGCGCCCTGGGCGACCTGATGAGCAACATGCCGCTGCCCAAGGGTCCGATGCCCAAGGGCATGCGCATGCCGAGGGGCAACGGCCCGCGCCCGCGCTGACGCCGCGAAAACGCCGAAGGGGGCGCCCGGATCTCTCCGGGCGCCCCCTTCGGCGTTTCGCCAGGGACCGGCGCATGACCAGGGACCGGCGTACGGTCGGCGTGCGGCCAGGGGCGGGCGTGGGAACCGCGGGCCGGCGTGCGAACCGCGGATCGCCGTACGAACTACATCCGCACTTCCACGGTGCGCGCCACCCGGTCGTGCAGCCCACGGCCGTCGCGGTCCCAGATCAGCGCGGGGATCGCCAGGCACAGCAGGAGGGAGCGCAGCAGCGCGCGCGGCGGGCGGACGCGGCCGGTCTCCAGCTCGACCACGCGCAGGCCGAAGATCCGCTTGCCCGGGGTGAAGCCGAGCGTGCCGACGGTCAGGACGCTCAGCACGAAGAAGACGAGCAGTGCCCAGTTGGACGTCGCCTGGCCGTAGCCGTCGGTGATCAGACCGTATGCGATCAGGAGGCACAGCCCCCAGTCGACGGCCAGGGCGCCGAGCCGGCGGCCGGGACGCGCGATCGATCCGGGCCCCTCCTCCGGCAGGCCGAGGTCCCGTCCGCGGTACCCGAAGTCGGCACCCGCGTCCTCCATGGCCGCGCGGGGCCCGGAGAGCCACGATCCGATTGCTTGCCTCTTGTCCACCCGTACACGGTACTGCGCCCGTATATGACCGGAGGACGCCGGGGTGTGTCAGGGCTAGCCTGGACCTGAGCCGGTTAACTTCTGCGAAACAAATGGGTCACGCCAGAGAAATCACCCGTCCCTAGGGTCGAGGACAGCGTGTGCCACCCGCACTGGCCGCACGAACGATCTACCACCCCGGCGGGACGGTCGGGAGTAGGAGGAGCTGGATGTTCCAGAACGCCGACGAGGCCAAGAAGTTCATCGCGGACGAGGACGTCAAGTTCATCGACGTCCGGTTCTGCGACCTGCCGGGCGTCATGCAGCACTTCACGGTGCCCGCCGAGGCGTTCGACCCGGCCGAGGAGCTCGCGTTCGACGGCTCGTCGATCCGCGGCTTCCAGGCCATCCACGAGTCCGACATGGCGCTGCGCGCGGACCTGTCGACCGCCCGGGTCGACCCGTTCCGCCGGGACAAGACGCTGAACGTCAACTTCTTCATCCACGACCCGATCACGGGCGAGCAGTACTCCCGCGACCCGCGGAACGTGGCGAAGAAGGCCGAGGCCTACCTGGCCTCCACCGGGATCGCCGACACCGCGTTCTTCGGCCCGGAGGCCGAGTTCTACGTCTTCGACTCCGTCCGCTTCGCCACCAGCGCGAACGAGTCCTTCTACCACATCGACTCCGAGGCCGGCGCCTGGAACACCGGCGCCCTGGAGGACAACCGCGGGTACAAGGTCCGCTACAAGGGCGGTTACTTCCCGGTCCCGCCGGTCGACCACTTCGCCGACCTGCGCGCCGAGATCTCCCTGGAGCTGGAGCGGTCCGGCCTGAAGGTCGAGCGCCAGCACCACGAGGTGGGCACCGCCGGCCAGGCCGAGATCAACTACAAGTTCAACACGCTGCTCGCCGCCGCCGACGACCTCCAGCTCTTCAAGTACATCGTGAAGAACGTGGCCTGGAAGAACGGCAAGACCGCGACCTTCATGCCGAAGCCGATCTTCGGTGACAACGGCTCGGGCATGCACGTCCACCAGTCGCTGTGGAGCAACGGCGAGCCGCTGTTCTACGACGAGCAGGGCTACGCCGGCCTGTCCGACACCGCCCGCTACTACATCGGCGGCATCCTCAAGCACGCCCCGTCGCTGCTGGCCTTCACCAACCCGACGGTGAACTCCTACCACCGCCTGGTGCCGGGCTTCGAGGCGCCGGTGAACCTGGTGTACTCGCAGCGCAACCGCTCCGCCGCGATGCGTATCCCGATCACCGGGTCGAACCCGAAGGCCAAGCGCGTCGAGTTCCGCGCGCCCGACGCCTCCGGCAACCCGTACCTGGCCTTCTCGGCACTGCTGCTGGCCGGCCTGGACGGCATCAAGAACAAGATCGAGCCGGCCGAGCCGATCGACAAGGACCTCTACGAGCTGGCTCCGGAGGAGCACGCGAACGTCGCCCAGGTCCCGACCTCCCTCGGCGCGGTCCTGGACCGCCTGGAGGCCGACCACGAGTTCCTGCTCCAGGGCGACGTCTTCACGCCCGACCTGATCGAGACGTGGATCGACTTCAAGCGCACGAACGAGATCGCGCCGCTGCAGCTGCGTCCGCACCCGCACGAGTTCGAGCTGTACTTCGACGTGTGATGCCTAACTAGGCTCTGAGCTGGACGGACCCTCTGCGGACTCTTCTACAGTCCGCAGAGGGTCCGCAGCGTTATTGATCAAGGGCCCCATTGCCCGCTCGACAGCGGCCCGGGTCGACTGGTCCGAGTCGGGCCAGAGGTGACCGTAAGTGTTCAGCGTCGTCGTCGCCTTCGAGTGCCGCAGCCGCTGCTGCACGACCTTCACGTCCGCGCCGCTCGCAATGAGCATGCTCGCGTAGTAGTGGCGAAGGTCGTGGAACCGGAACTCCGGGGACAGGCCGGCGACCTGCTTCCTGATGCGGCGCATGTGCCGCTCGACCTTCCACGGCCCGAGCTGCACACCGTCGTCGTCCAGCAGCACCCATCCGTCGTCGCGGCCGTCGAGTAGCCGCTTGAGTTCGCCCACGAACACGTCCGGGATGGGCACGGCCGCCACGCTGCCCGCGGTCTTCAGCGGCTTCTCCGGGTACTGCACGGTGGGCGTGACCGTGCGCGCGTCAAGGTCGACGTCGACCAGGCGCAGCCCGCAGGCTTCCGCGGTGCGCAGGCCGGCGAACGCTCCGAGCAGGATTGCGGGTCGGTACTTCTCCTCCGCGGCCTCGTACAGCTGCCACAGCTGGGCGTCCGTGCAGACGTAGGGGCGCTGCTTGCCACCGCCCGGTGACGTCTCCCGCGAGCACGGGTTGACCGTGAGCTTCTTCGCGCGGACCGCGGCCCGCATCACCTGCGACAGGCGGCTGTGCAGGGCGAACCGGTAGGACTGGCTGACGCCCTCCCGCAGCAGGCGGGCCATCCATCGCTTCACGGCCATCTCGTCGACGGCCAGCAGCGGCAGCGGGCCGAACTCAGCGCGGATCTGTGCCAGGTGCACTTTGGCCTGCCGGACGGTCGTCTCGCGCTTGGCGTAGGACTCGATCCACAGGTCGCACCACTGGTCGACCGTGAGCTTCTTGTCCTTGGGGTCGACGTAGGCGCCGGTCACCAGCGCGGCCGTCACCTCGTCGAGCCAGCGCTCCCCGTCGATCTTTCGCTCGAAGTGCCGGGCGTGCTCCTTGCCGGCCAGATCCCGGTACCGAGCTCGCCACTTACCGTTCGGACGCTTCTTGATGCTCTTGCTGGCCATTCCAGGGCCCTCTCCTTCAGTAGGTGCCGCAGCAGACTGCCATGGCCGGGTGGGGGGTGTCCCTCGATCCGACGGCCTGGAAGACCGCGAGGGGGGTCTGGCGGAGGTCTGTCAGGTTCAGAACGTCCGCCGTTTCGTCGGGCTGGATCTCCCAGACCCGTACAGACAGCGAGCGCCCCCCCTCGCGGTCTCCTACGCGTCCGCGCGGGGGTCATCCCCCAGTGCCTCCAGCTCCGTGCGCGCGTCATCCGCCTTCAGCCACCACTCACGGCCCCAGTAGGGCTGGGCGGCGAGCCGTTCGTAGCGGTTGACCTGCGCGGTCAGCGTGCGCTTGCGCTGGTGCTTGGCCTTGCGGCACTCGTCCGAGCAGAACCGCGGCGGCCGGCCCTTGCCGGACGGCTCGAACTCCTCGCCGCAGTTGGCGCATGTCGCCATGTCCTGGTCCTTTCGTCGGGCCGCGGAAACGCTCCGACCCGCGGCGCCACGGATTGCGCTCACCCTCGGTCCGGGTGCGCGCGGGCAAGGGGACACTCCCCACACCCTCAGTGACGTTCGATCGCTTTCTGTCACCGTTCGGCGTTCCATCCGCCGGGCTGGTTCTTCGCGGTCTCCGTGCTGTGGCAGCTGGAGCAGAGTCCGCGTCCGTGCTGCGGGTTGTTCGGGTCGAGGCCTTCGGCGACCAGCTGGCGACGGCTCTTGGGCCAGTGGTCGGCGACGGTCGCCGGCTGTGCCCAGCACACGCGGCAGACGGGATCGCGGTCGAGGACGCCATGTCGGAACCGATCGCGGTGCATCTGGCCGTAACCGCGCTGTGCCGCGCTGCCTCGCTGCCGGTCGGCTTGCTTGGCGTGGACGGGGCAGGGCTTGCTGTGCTCGCACCCTGGCCTGCTGCACGGCGGCTTGGGTCTGCTGGGCATGGTGTGTGCTCCTGTCTGTGTGGGCTCCGGGCGGGCCAAGCCGTTTTGACCTGGCCCGTCCCGGTCGGCGCTGGGCGGATCGCGGCGAGGAAAGGAGGACTCGCTAGCCGCCCATCGCTCCCGTCTGCGGTCGGCCTACAACGCGTGGCCGCAGCGGGTGACGTTGACGCCGGATCTATGCGGCCGTCGGTCCCGTGTCGCCCGGGTCGGCCATGGCCTCGATGTCCTTGCCGCTCATGCCGCGCAGCTCCTCGGGCTTGCCGAGGCTGCCGAGGAAGCCGTGCGCCAGGGCGCCGCCCGTCGTGTGCTGCCGGGCGTAGATCTCGCCGGCCTGCTGGTACCGCTCAGCCGTCGTGGGCCTGGTGCTGAGGTAGGCGCCGAGGACATCGTCCCAGTCCATGTCGTGCGCCCGCTTGGCGATGGCACGAGCAAGGACCTTGTCGCCGGCCTGCTCGGCCTCGGCCAGGGCGCGGGCCGCGTCGCCGGGCTTCTTGAGTCGGCCAGCCCGGTCCTGTGCATCGCGCACGGTGCCGTCGACGGCCGCACGGTCGGCGCTGCCGATGGCGGAGGCGCGCACGTCGTCGTAGCCCCACAGCTGGCGTTCCAGCTTGTCGAACGTCTCGCGGTCGGCCTGCATCTGCTCCTGCTGCACCTTGCGCAGGGCGGCCTGGGTGGTGGCGTACAGGCGGGCGACCTCCACGCGGCGGGCCTCCGGGTGCATGTTGCGCTGGCCGCGCAGCTGCTGCAGCCCCTGCTTGTACAGGGCGCGTATCTGGTCGGCCTTTTGCTGTCCTGTGGTTGGCTGCGGCTGCTGGCCGCGGATCAGGGTGTTCATCTGCTGTCCGAGCTTCGTGGGCATCTCTGAGCCTTCCTGTGTGCTGGGTTCACCCCCTGCGGCGTCCGTGGCGCGGGCCTAGGGGTTGGCTGTCAGCGGGTTCTTATCGGGCGGGCCACCGGATGAACGCTCGCCCGGTTGACCTGGGGGGAGACACCCCGCCCCGTCTCCTCCCGGATCGGGTTCGTGTTGCCGCTGTCCCCGTGTACGGGTCTGGGGGATTGGATCTTGGGCTGCGGGTCGCCGCCCTGCTGCCACTCCTCGCGGGCGGCCGTCCACCGGCACCGGCCGAAGTAGTAGACCTCCAGCGGGTCGTCGAGGTCGTCCGCCCACTGCTGCGGCCGGTACTCGGCGAGCCAGTCGGGCATGCCGTCCTCACGGACCGCGGGCCGGCGCCTGCTCACGCCGTCCCCCGCCACCGGGCCAGGGACGCATGCCGGGCCTTCGCCGACCGCTCCCGTGCGTCGTGCTGCTCCTGGTCGTCCTCGTCGGGCAGCTTCAGCGCGGCCAACAAGCGGGCCACCAGGGAGCGATGCTGCCGCAGCTCCTGCACGAGCGGGCTCGCCACGGGCTGACCCTGCGACCCGGTGACGACCAGCGGGGCATCCCGAAGGGCGTCCTCCAGCCGCTCGATCAGGTCGACCTCCCGGCACGCGTCACCGAGGATGCGCAGTTCGTCGACGCGCAGCACGAACGCCCCTGAGATCTCCTCCCACAGGCACGTGCCCTGCGGGCCGAGGCCCTCGGGCGGGTCCATCAGAGCCATTCCGGCCCCCTTCCAAGATCAGGGAAAAACACAGCGCGGCGAGCACGCATAAGGTCGGGTGCTATACGGCCCCGATCCGGAAAGATCACAGGGAGGGGGTATCCCCCCAGGCGATCTTGGGTGCCCCGGACGGCACGGGCTTCCGTCCGGGGCCATCGGCGCTGGCGCGGCCAGTAGGTAGCCCTCCGAAGGACTGCCGCACCATGGGTTCGAGAGCGTCCGCATGAAGCGTTCTCGATGCCTTTGACGCCGAAGTTCATGGGCTTGTCAGGCTGCGTCGCTGCCGTCGAGGACGGTGTCGGCGAGGCGGTCGACCTGGTAGTCCGGGATCCCGCCCAGCTCCTGGGGCTGGACCACGCTGTACGTCATGGCGTGCTGCATCCTCCACACGCCGTCGTTGGGGTCGGGCAGTGCCTCCAGCTGCTGTGCCGTCTCGCCTGCCTCGGGCCGCGCCGCGAGGTAGCTGCTGACGACGTCGGTCCACATGTGGGCCTGCGCCTGGGCGGCGATGGCCTGGGCGAGGTGTACGTCGCCGTTGACCTGGGCGCGGTCGAGGGCGCGCTGCGCTTCGTGCGGGTCGGTGAGCTTGGCTGCGCGGTCGGCTGCGTCGCGCCGGACGATGACGGTGTTGGGGTCGGCGTCGCCCTCGTGGCCGAACAGCTTGCGGGACAGTCGGGCGCGCTCGCTGGTGACGTGGTCGAGGACGGCCTGCCCGGCGGCGGCGACCTGGTCCCGGGCAGCCCGGTACTCGCGGGCGATGGCGATGCGCTTCGCCTCGGCGGACAGGGCCCGGTTGTTGTTGATGCGCTCGACCTTGCGGGCGAGGTCGGCGTTGGCGGCTGCTACGTCTCGGGTGGTGAGGTTGCGGCCCTTGGCGTGCCAGCGGCCCTCGAAGTACTCGGCGGCGACGGTGGGGTCTTCCTGGGTGAGCGGGTTCGTGGTCATGGGGGTCTCCTAGCTATCGAGGGGTTGGAGGTTGGGGCACTGGCCGCCGTGGACGTCCGTGCACAGCGGGAGGTGAACGGCACGACAGAGGCGGGCGCCGCAGCCGCGCACGCACGGCCGGCCGCGCCTGCCCGTGAGGGGCCGGTCGCAGGCGGCGCAGCGCGCGCGGGCCTTCACTTGGGGTCCTCGTCGCGCTGCCAGCGGCGCATCTTCGCGGTGTGCCGGGCGGTGAGCCCGTAGTTGCGGGCCTCGTCGATCTCCTCGCGCTGCTGCCTCTGCTGCTGCCGCTTGTTCTTCGCCGCGGCTATGCGGGCGGCCACGGCGTTTTCAACATGCGAGTCACTCATGCGGGCTGCCCTCCTTCCGGGCGGGGCGCTTGGCCCACGCTGAGTCGGCGGCCGGATCCGCGGCCGGTCTGCCAGTGGCGCGGCCTCCAGTTGGGGAAGCAGTCGTTGCACACGTCGCTTGTGCCGGTACCGACAGACCCATCGCTCTTGACCGTGTTCGGGAAGCGCCAGCCGTCGATGTAGGCCGCCATGCGGGCTTCCTGCGCGGAGTTGTGGCCGTGCGGCTCGCCGTGCCGCTTCTGGCAGCCGTCACACTGCAGGACGACACGGGCGAAGTTGAGAGTGCTCATGCAGCTTCACATCCGGGGTGCGTGGTCTGGTCAGGGGTGAGTTGCTCGAACGGCGACCCGCAGCCGGTGCATAGCGGCAACTGCGGGGCAGGGGCGTAGATGCCGCGCCGTAGCTTGGCAATGCGACCGTCCTCGGTGAGGCGCTTCAGGTACTGGTCGGCGTTGTCGCCGAACTTCTCGCGGACGTCAGCGGCTCGGACGCCCTGCGGGTGCTGTCGCACGAACTGCAGGATGCTGACGCTGGTGTCGCCGAGGGCCGATGTCTCCTCGCGGTTGCGAGCGTTCTCTGCCGCTTCGGCGAGGTTGGCCCCGTCGAGAACCCAGGTGCCTTCTTGCATGACCATCGCGTACTCGGCTTCGGGCACGTCGCGGCCGGTGACCTTCAGGACGGCTTCCTGTGACTGGCGCTTACGGGCGAGCACGATGATCGTGTCAGCGGCGCCAGCCAGGCCGTGAGTGCCGGATACCGAGTCGATGAAGTCCTCGGAGGCCGCTTTGCGGTCGTGGTGGATCGCGGTGACGGCCAGGCCGTCATGCTTGTCTGCCGCTCGCTTTAGGGCACCCGCTACGCGGTAGTCCCGCTGATAGGCAGACTCGCCCGGCGCCGAGGGGGGCATGACCTTGCCGAGGGTGTCGACGACCACCAGGGCCGTGTCTGGGAACCTGCGCAGGAAGGCGCCGATGGTCGCCAGGACGGCGTTCGGCTCGACCTGCGTCAGGTAGTGGAAGCGGCTGGGGATCGGGGTGTCACCGAGGAGTGTCCGGCACCGGTCCTGCATGCGTCGGTCACCGTCTTCGAGGGCGAGGTACAGAACGCGTCGCGGCAGACCCATTTGGATCTTGCCGACCGCCGTACCGCCTCCGGAGATGGCTAGTAGCAGATCGAGCACGAGCCAGCTCTTACCGGCCTTCGGCGGCCCGATCAGCAGCGAGAACCCCTCGGGCAGTAGACCGTCGACCGCGTACCGCAGCGGCGGGAACTGCTGCTCGTGCAGCCAGTCGCCACTTCGCAGGCTGGCGAGCAGCTGCGCGTCGAGTTCTGCCCTACTGCTGTCAGAAGCGTCAGAAGTGTCAGAACCGTGGTCCGGCCCCTGACTTTCTGACGCTTCTGACAGATCTGACAGGGGTACGACCGGACGCAGGTAGGGCTCGGTCACGCGGCTGCCCTCCCTTCGGTGTACGTGAGGTACCGGCCGGGCTGGCCTGGTACGCGGATGGGCGGCCAGCCGGGGGTGGCTCGCAGCTGGTGGGGTGGCTTGGGCTTGGCGAGGGCGTCGAGTTCGGCGATGGCCCGTGCCCGCAGGACGGCTTCGGGGCTGCTGGAGAGCCGCTTGAGCCAGTCGCAGAGTTCTTCTTCGTCGCCGTACTTGCGCCAGCACTCGGCGGCTTCGAGGGCACCGGCCAGTCGCCGGGGGTCTTCGGGGCCGAGGGCGATCCATTCCCGCGAGCCGTACTTGGGGAAGTCCCGGGCCGACCAGGCAGCCTTGGCGTTCGCCCACAGTTCGGTGAGCACGTCCGGGTCGACGTCTGCGGGCTCCGGGTCGGGCACCTGGCCTTCGGGTGTCTCGCCGCAGCCTGCGGCATCGCAGTCGAGCGGGTCGCGATGGCCGCACTCGAACGGTTCGCACCGGCCGGCGGCGTCGCGTCGACGCCGAACCTGTGCCACGATGGGCTCAGCTTCGCCCGCCGCGTTGCTTTCACGAACCCCGGGAGCTAGGGACTCTCGGGGTTCGCTGCTGTTTCGGGTCATGCTGCGGCGCCTCCGACCTGGTCTGCGTCCCACTGGTCGAGGACGTCCGGGTCGTACAGGACGCGTCGGCCGCGCTTGACACCTTCGGGCAGGTAGCCGATGTGCCGCCAGTAGCGGACGGTGCCCGCTGCGACGCGGTAGCGCCGGGCTACCTCTTCGGTGGTCATGTACTTGTCGATGCGCTCTTGGAGTGTCGTGCGTTCCGTCATCTACGCCTCTCCAGACGTGTCGTGTCGCTTTCGTTCAATCACGACAACCACAGGTGTACAGGCTTGTGTCATGTTTGCGCAAGGGCGTCATCGTGTTTGTGCAGCCACGTTGACTGGCGTTGGGATCGGGCATACCGTCGGCCCCGTGATTACCGACAAGGACCTTCCGGAGCCGTGGCGCGTGGTCGCCTCCCCCATCGAGCAGGAGAGCTCCACGCAGCTGGACGCCGTGGCCGGCTTGCAGACGGGCATCGAGGATCCGGTGTCATGGGACCTGATCGAGAACACCGAGACCGGTCGGCGCCTCATGCTGCGGATGGGGTTGGACGACAGCGGCGTCGTGATTACCGGCGTCTACGTCCCCGGGCCTGGCGCGGTCGGGATCGGCGAGCTGCGGAACTTCCCGCTCGCTGCCATCGAGGCGGCGGTGCGTTCTCGGAAGGCTCACGCGAAGGCGACGATCAGCGCCGCCGTGATGGCGGGGCCGGACGCTCACGAGGGGCCGCTCGGCAACCCTGATGGGCCGAACGACACTCGTTTCTACGCCCGGCTCGCCCTGCGGTACCTGCGCGTTGCGGCCAGCTCGCCGCGGCCGGCCACCGACTTGGCGAAGCAAGAGGGTGTGACCCCGAGGACCGTTCAGCGGTGGACGGCCCGGGCGCGCGAACTCGGACTTCTGCCTCCCGGTCGGCCAGGCCGCGCATCATGAGCGGGTGCCGGCCTCGTGGGTGCGGCGCCATGCGTTGTGGGCGCGGCGGCCGAGGCGCAGCCGGAGCTGCTTGCCGTGGCAGCGTGGGCACATCCGCGGCTTCTTGAAGCGCTCGATCTGCCCCAGGCCACGGCACTTGCGGCAGGGGGCGAACGGCTTCACCCAACACAACGCTGCGTATCCGATGAGCCAGAGCAGCAGCAGGGCCATAGTGGTCAACATGAGGTCTGTCCCCCTCGATTTCAGGCACTACCTGGGGTTCTGGTGGCGCCCCTGCTAGGCGCTAGGTGCCTGCTCGGGGGCCCATTTGGGTGCTAGCGGGGCCGCTAGACCTAGCGGTTGGGGGTGCTAGGTCTAGCGGCGGTTGGAGGGTCAGGCGGCGAGCCTGTCGGCCTCACGGCGAGTGACGGCGGCGACGACGTCGACGCGCTTGATGCCGCGCCGGTTGGCGCCTTCGCCGGCGTCGGTGGTGCCCCACACCTGCCCGGTCTTGATGCCCCACGGCTTCACCGCGGCGGTGACGTTCTCGCCCTTCCACTCGCCGTAGGCGTCGGGGCGGAGTTCGGCGAGGCGGTCGGCGATTCGCTCGCACCAGACGGCCTTCTCGTCGGCGGCCAGGACCGCGAGGACGTCGGCGAGGACGTCCATGCCGACCGTCTTGGCCGGGCCTTCGCCGATGGCGTGGCCGGTGATGTTGCCGTACTCCTCGCGGAGCTTCCGTGCGCGGGCCACGACCAACTCTGCCTTCGGTGCGTCGACGAACGCCGAGGCGACGATGCGCGGGTCATCGCCCTCGCCGGACATCCAGCAAATGCCGAGGTCACGGCGGCTGAACATGGTGGCGCGGATACCCGACTTGTACATGCCGGTGCCGAGGACCATGTCGTTGGCCTGGTGGTTCATCACCTTCAGGCAGAACCGCAGGATGGCGTTCGCGGAGATGCCCGGGGGCAGGGACTTCGCGTCGGGCCGCTGGGTGGCAAAGATCCCGATGATGCCGAGGGCCGGACCGCGCTTGGTGATGTCCGTGCAGATGGACTCGATCTCGGCGCCGTACTTCTCGTGCTCGAAGACGACCTGGCACTCGTCGATGCCGATGACGATGGGGTGCAGGCCGAGGCGCTTGTCGTTGGCCAGGTCCGGCGTCACCTTCGACTCCGGGCAGCGGGAACGCGGCAGGGACTTGATGACCTTCGCCCGGCGCCGCAGTTCCTCCTTGACCTCCCGCAGCGCGTGGACGATGTACTCGATGTCGTCGTCTTCCTCGCCGGCCCGGTACCGGTGGGCGACGGGTTCCAGTGCGCCGAGGTCACCGGTGCCCTTCAGATCGAACGCCAGCAGCCAGGCCCGCGGGTCCAGTGCTGCGATCAGCAGAAGCAGCCTGAGCAGGAACGTCTTGCCCATGCGGGGCACTGAGCCGATGACGATGGCGACGAACATGAGGGTGACCTCAACCCACCGCATCCGCTGGTCGTTGCCGAACACGATCGGCTTGAAGAGGTCGACCTGGCCGTCCTTCAGCAGCGGCCAGGCCGGCTTGGTGGTCTCGTTCATCGGCTTGTCGCCGACCCACAGCACCAGGCGGCCCTCGTGCTCGTCGGGGTCGCCGGACGGCCACACGCAACCGACCTTGCGGCGCAGGCCGGACGCAAGCTGTTCCCGCTTCTCCATGATGTCGTCGGGGGTGACACCGTAGGGCAGGTCGAGGTCGGCCCGGTAGCCGGGCCCGTCCCGGACGATTTCGCTGGTGAAGCGCATACCGTCCATGTCGCCGCCCTTCTTGATGGCGGCCGAGATGCGCGGGTTGCCGATGGAGTCGAGGCCGCGCAGCACGATCGTGCCCGTCAGCTTCTGCAGCTCAGTGCGCATCACCGCGGGGCCGATGACCGGGGCGTCGGGCTGCTGCCCGAAGTAGCCGAGGGTCAACACGCCGCCGGCCGCGAACACCCACAGGAAAGCGGGCGCCATGACGTACAGCCACAGGGCGAAGCCGAGGCCGAACACGCAGGCCACGACCGTCACCAGGCCGCGCAGCCGGACACGGTTGCCGCGGAGCCGCGCAAGGGTCATGTACTCGTCGACGTCCTCGGTGCGCACGGCAGCGTCGCGCAGCGGTGCGGCCTCGCGGTCCCACACCCACCGACTCGTGTCGCGGACGAAACGGCAGGCGCCGCGCGGGGACATGGCGGCCAACTGCACGGCGTACCAGGGGGCGCGCAACCCGTGGTAGGCAGCGGCGTACCCCAGGCGTCCCGCGGTGTGCTTAGCGGCCGTCGCCAGCTCGGTACGGTCGCACAGCCAGGCAGGCAGGATCGGCTTTCGCTTCTCGTCGGCCACACCCGGGGCGGGCAGCTTCGGGTTGTCGACGGGTACGGCCGCGGCCGACTGCTCCGGAACAGAGCCCGGGGCCTCGGTTGCGGCGGGGATGACGGTATCCGTCATGCTGGTGCTTCCTTCTCTCTGTGAGGGACAGGAGGCCCGGGGCGGCCGGTTACGCCTGGCAGCTGACGGCCGCCCCGGGGCGTGGCTACTTGCCCTGCTGCTTGCGGCGGCGGGCGGTGTTCTCGATCCGCTCGACGCGGCGCTGCAGGTCGCTCAGGTCGACGTTCTCGCCAGCCCGCCCGCGGGTGCCCATGCGGGCAAGCAGGACGGCGATGCGGGCCTTCTCACCAGCGGTGAAGTCGCTGAACGTGATGTCGTCAGCCATGGTCACTTCCCTTTCCGGCTGGCCTGGGCGACGTGCTCGCGGCCCATCTCGTCGGCGCGGTGGCGGCTGCTGGTCTCCCAGCCGCGGGCGCCGCACCGGCACTCGTAGCGCACCTTCCGGCCGTCCCGGGCCGGTACGACGATGTAGCTGTGACTCGATCCCCACATGGGGTGCTCCTCTCGGGCGGGCCGGCCTGTCCGGCCCCACCGCACCCGCCGAAACCCGGATAACATCCAAGATTCGGCGGGGCGGAAGGGCAGGTCAGCGGCCCTTCTGGTAGTCGGTCCACATGGAGCGCAGAACGAGCAGGCAGGCGGTGGCGCAGACGGCGCCGATGGCGATGGCGACGGCGAACAGGGCCCCTACCAGGCCGAGCGACACGGCCACCCCGCCGATCACCAGCCACTTGCGGGCGTCGAACTCCTGCCGGGGCGCGGCGGCCGGCGCGGGCTGCTGGTTGAGCAGCTGCTGTGCGGCCAAGATGGCGGCGATCTGCCGGGTCAGCTCGGCGTTGTCGGCGGCCTCGACGGCGTCCCGGGCGGCCTTCTCCAGGTCGCTCACGACGTCGCCCCCGATCCGGCGAGCGCCCGTGCGGCCTGAGCCTTCTTGAAGCCGTCCTGGATCTCCTTGGCCCGGTTCTGGCCGACGTGCAGACGGTCCTTGATGGCGCGGATAGACGGCATAGCACCCGCAAGCAGCTCGGCCTTGAACTGCTCGGCAGCCCAGCCGAGACCCATTTCCGTGAGCGGGTCTTCCTGCGCCGGGTTGCCCTCCGGTCCGTCAGGTACGGGCTCGGCCGGCTCCTCGGGTACGTACTCGGCGTGTACCTCGGCGCGGGTACGCGGCGCCTCGGTGGCGAGTACGGCAGGGGACTCGATGGGCACCATCTGCTCGCGGAACGAGTCGAGCACGTACTGCCTCGGCTCGGGCCGGGCCACGATCGGCAGCAGCCGCGCGCCCTCGGGTACGGCGTTCGTCGGCTCCGGGTACGCCTCGACCGCGACGGGCTCGACGTACTCGACGACCGGCTCGGGCTCGGCCTGCCACGGCGACGGGAGATCGATCGTGGCCAGGGAGGACGCGTGACGACGGGCCGCCAGCAGGTCGAGCAGCTTCTGGCGCTGCTCCTCGGATGCGCCGGCTTGCGCCTTGCCCACGGCCACCGACAGGCGCCGGGCCACCCGGGCACGGCCACGCTGGCCAGGCTTCATCTCGGACAGCTTCGCGGCCAGGGCGACCGCCTTGACCGTGGCGCGGTCGCGGGAGATTTGCTCGGCGGATCGGTCGCGCACAGCGAGGCCGAGCCGGGAGAGCAGCCGTTCGCGTACCTCACGGGCGAGTACAGCGGGCAGTGACGCCGACTCGGCGTCCGGCTTGGCGTGCCGCAGCTCGATCCCCATCGCCAGGTGCCAGAGCACGGCGGCGAGTACGGGGCCGACCACGGCACGGACGGTGCCGCCAACGAACCCGCTCTCGGAGTACGCCGGAATCACCTGTACTCCGGTGATCACCCAGACGAGTACACCGGGTGTACCCGGGGCGCCCTGCGTCCGCAGGTTCTGCCGGGCCATCAGGGCGGTTGCCAACAGGGCCAGCTCGGCGGCAGCGAACATCGCGGCGCGTTCGGCAGTCGACACCATGCCGAGTTGGTGTTCGGCGAACCGCCACGACGTGTCAGCGCTGTACGCGGTGCAGGCGGCTGCGGCGATAGCGGCGACGGCCACGGCGGCCGGGGTGCGGCGCGCAGCCCGACGGCCGGCCACGACGAGCGCGACAACAGCGGCCAGAACAAGGACAGCCAAAAGGGCTGCGGGCAGGGGGTGGGCGTGGGCCCAGGTGATTGCGGCGGTGCTCATCGCGCCTCACCTGCCAGCGGCGCCGGCTGGATGCGCCACAGCACCTCGGAGGCGGGCACGTCGGTGCCGGACGCACCATGGGTCAGCCAGCCGTCGGGGTGCGCGCCTTCGCGCTCGGCGGCCTTCTCGGCGTCCTCCCTGGTGGCGTGGACGCTGTGGAACTGGCCGCGCTTCAGCAGGACGAACACGTGCTGTTGTGCGGCGGCCGTCTTGCGTGCGGTGCGGAGCAGCATCCGCAGGGCGGCCCTGTCCTCGGTATCGAGGAGCACCTGGGCGCGCAGGGCCTCCAGCTCCCCCTCGTTGCGGGCGGCGTTGGTGACGGCGCGGGCATGCTCGGCGCGAAGGGCTTCGAGGGCGGTCTCAGCGCGAATCGCGGAGTCGGTGGCCGTCTGGGCTTCCTTGACGCGATACTCGGCCTCGGCTCGTGCGGACTCGGTAGCGGCCTCGGCCTCTGTGATGCTGGCCTGGAGGGCGCGGAGGGTCTCGGTGCGGACAATTCGGATCATGCTTCGCCCACCTCCGGGGCGGCAGCGCGCACGACGCGGTGTGCGGCCAGGCAGACGCCCTCACGGTCGCGGCGCTCGTTCGCGTCGAGCAGCGCGGCCATCAGGGCAGGGACAGACGGGGTCGGCCGGGCCGACCGGCACACCGCACGCAGGGCGGCATGCTCGGTCGGCCGGCGAACGGGCCACTTCGCGGTCACCGGTCGCCCCCAGAGAGCGACTCGGCGCACTTCGGGCAGTCGGGCGGGCACTCCTCCGCCTCGTCGGCGGTCTGCGGGCCGAGGTACCAACGGACGGCGATCACGGCCAGGGCCAGCAGCCCGAACGCGTTGGTCCACGCCTGGCTGTGCAGCACCCACTGCGCGACGCACTCGGCGGCCAGCAGGGGCAGGAACAGGGCCAGGAACACGATCCGGCTCACGCGATCTCACCCCGCAGCTGAATCGCCTGAGCGGCGACCTGCTCCATGCGGTTGGCCGCGGTGCGCAGCACACCCGCCAGGTGGGTGATCTCCTCGGCCTCGTAGTCGCCCTGCATGTCGACCTCGACGGACACCCGCGGCACCAGCTCCGCGAACGGCGCCCACGTCATCCACGTGCGCAGGACCGTGGCGTAGCCGTGCGAGTAGGTGTCCGAGGACGCCTTCACCCGGATCGAGTTGTGGACGATGTCGTTGCGGCCGATCCCGGCGCCCACCTGCCAGCCGTGGCCGATGCACCACGACGGGCAGGTGAACTCCACAGGCCCGTGGTCGATCGTCTCCAGGACGACCGTGCGGGACTCGCTCACTGGTCCTCCCCGGCGGGGAGGGTGACAGCCTCGGACCAGGACTTGCCGGCGTCGAGCGCGGCCTGCGCCTGGTCGACGGTCACGTAGCCGGCGACCGGGTGCTTGGCCAGCTGCTCGCGAAGGTACTTCGCGGTCCAGCCGGGCCCCAGGTCAGGCCCGTCGTCGAGCAGGTTCCGCAGGGCGATCCGGGCGTGTACGACACGGGTCGCCAACAGCCGGTCATGCACCTCGGTACCGCCGGTCGTCGCCGGGTGCGGCAGGTCGATGGCCTCCAGCACGGCGGCGAGCAGATCGCGGACGTCTTCGCCCATGCCGCTCACCACCCGCGGACGCGCATCGCGCGGCGGCGGGACGCCTGCTTGCGGGGCAGCGGCGGAAGGGCCGGCGTCTCCTCGATCCGCGAGAGGTCAACGGAGTCGATGCCCTGGTAGCGGCTGCGGTCGACGTTCGCGTTACGGCGCGGCATCAGGCGGTCTCCCCACGGTTCGAGGCCCGCACGACCCGCAGCGCGTGGCGGATGTCCGCGGCCAGGCGCTCCAACTCCGCGGCCAACTCCTCGGCCTGGTCGTCCGTCAGGTTCGCGTCGTTCGCGGTCGCGCCGTCGGCAACGACCAGGTGCGCCGCCCGAAGCCGGGGGTCGCTGCTCGCCGGGTCCGAGGTGATGTTCACGTACCACTCAAGGACGGCTGTCGAGTCGTCGCTCATGTCCGGGACCTGCAGGCCCCCGCCCGGCCCGTAGTGCGTGACGTCCTCGACGGCGACCTCCCGCACCTCGGCGTGGTCGACGTGGCACCACGTCGGGCACTGGAGCCATACCGTCTGGACGTTGCCCGGGCGGCCGATCGACGCCGGCACCAGACGCGGCGCGGCGGGTGCCGCGGCGGGGAACGGGTGGACGGTCGCGGCCGTCGGCTGCTGGGGGATGGCGCCGGACAGAGCGGCGACGTGCTGGCTGATGGAGTTCGTCGTCACAGCGCCACCGCCAGCTCTGCGGCGGGGATGCCACGGTCGGCGAGGTACTGCGTGAAGGCGGCTCGGCTGACGCGGATGGTGCCGCGTCCCTGACCGACCCGGTACGACTCCAGCCGACCCGCCTTGATCTCGGCGTAAACGGTGGCGTTGGTGACGTGGAGAGCGCGGGCGATGTCCTTGACCCGCAGCGGTTCCTTGCGCTCCGTGGCCTGCGTCTGGGCAGGCAAGATACGCTCAGCGTGCATCTGAGACCTCGACTCTTGGATGCGGAGCCCTGGCGGGCGCGGTGCGGGAACACCGCGATCACCCCGTCAGGGCTTTTGGCATGTCTGGCTTGTCCCAATCGATGTCTGTCGCGTCGATTGGGTACACGCCTAGGATGTTCTAGAAGACCGGTCAGAGTCAACAGGCATTGCAGAACATTCTAGAAGTTAGGAGTTTTCATGGTTCGTGATCTCTCGGGACTGCCGCCGTACCAACGCATCGCGGCGCAGATCATCGAGCGCATCGAGAGCGGCGAACTTCAGCCCGGCGACCGCGTCCCTTCGGTCAGTCAGATCATGGAGACCGAGGGTGTCAGCCGGGCCACCGCAGCGCGGGTCCCTGGTGTTCTCCGCGCCGAGGGCTACGCCACGGCGACGCCAGGCGTAGGCACGATCGTCAGCAAGCCCAGGAAGCTCACCGCAGGCGCCGACCGCCTCGCCAAGCTGCGGGCCGGCAGTGCGAGCATCGGCGAGAACGAGCATGTCGAGATCCTGGACGCTGGCCTTGAGTCAGCGTCGCAGGAGGTCGCCGACGCCCTCGGCCTGGACGTGGGGGCCGAGGTGATCCGTCGACGTCGTCGGTACGTCGACAGCACGGGCGTCGTCACTGTCTCCGCTACCTGGATCTCGGGGGCGCTGAGGGAGGCCGCACCCGAGCTACTCGCAGCCGAGCCGCTCCCGAACATGACGTTCGGGCTCATCGAGGAACGGACCGGTCGGCGGGTCGCCCGGCGACGCGACACGGTAGCCCTCCGGCCGGTGCCCGAGGACGTCGCCGGCCCGCTTGAGGCCGAGGCAGGCACGCCCACCTTGGTCATGGTCAATCACTACTGGGATCAGGAAGGCGAACCGACCGAGTACGCCGTCGACTACCTCGGCGCCGGCCGCGAGCTGTCCTCCGAGTACGACCTCGACTGACCTGGGCGGTCTGCCCAGTGGAGTTGGGCGGAACGCAAAGAGGGCCCCCTCGCCTGGTGGAGTCAGGCGAGGGGGCCCTCGTAGCGGTGCGACCGTGAGTGACATTGGCGGTCCGCAATCAGTCCGCAGAACTTTCCAACATTCTTAGCGTTTCCCAACGTGTCCCAACGGCCAAACACGCAGGTCAACGCCCTAGGCGGGATGAACCGCAGCTGCGTCCGCACCCGCACGAGTTCGAGCTGTACTTCGACGTGTGATCGACGCCCCGGACCGTCCGGTGCCCCCGCTCCTGTGTCCAGGGGCGGGGGCACCGTCGTATGACTGGCCGAAAACGCTTCCCACTGCCCGCGCGTGCGGCAATCATGGATAGTGACACGGCTGTTCGAGTGAGAGAACCGCCAGGCCGGGACGAAGGAACGGGGAGAGGGCCGGATGTCCGAGCGGGACGACGAGCGGGAGTTCGACCTGAAGTGGGCGGACGGCGCCGAGCACAAGGAGCCGTCGGCGCGGGCCCGGATGCTCGCCGCGCGCTGGAAGGAGAACCCGCCCGGGCCGGTCCCCTTCCGCGCGGACCCCGGCCCGGTGCGGTCCGGCGGCCGGTCGTCGTGGATATCCACCGCCGTGGTGCTGGGCTGCGTGGCCGCGGTCATCCTGCTGCTCGGGTACATCAACTTCCGGGCGCCCTACTAGGCGGACTGGGGGGACTGCACGGACTGGGGGGGGCTGGTGGGACCTACGGCCCCGGGGGTTTCCGCGGGGTGGGTGCACACTGGACAGCGGGACGAGTGCCTGACTGCGGGGTGATGCACATGCACAGCCGCTTCCGGACCGACCGGCGGTTGACCGCCCGGATGGGGATCACGCTGTTCCTGCTGGGACTGCTGTACGTGGGCTTCGTCGCCGCCCTGATCGTGCTGCTGAAGTCCTGGGTGCTGGTCGTGGTGATCGCCGCGGCGGCGCTCGGGGCGCAGTACTGGTTCTCCGACCGGATCGCCCTGTACGCGATGCGCGGGCGGGTGGTGGAGCGGGAGGAGTTCCCGGAGCTGCACGGCGTGGTCGACCGGCTCAGTGCGATGGCGGACATGCCCAAGCCGGTGGTCGCCGTGTCCAGCATGGACATGCCCAACGCGTTCGCGACCGGGCGGAACCCGGACCACGCGGTGGTCTGCGTGACCACCGGGCTGCTGCGCCGCCTGGAGCCCGCCGAGCTGGAGGGCGTGCTCGCGCACGAGATGTCGCACGTGGCGCACAAGGACGTCGCCGTGATCACCGTCGCCTCCTTCCTCGGGGTGATCGCCGGGCTGGTCGTGCGGTTCGCCTTCTACTCGCAGCTGTTCGGCGGCCGGCGGGACCAGAACACGGTCGTCGTCCTCGCCGCCGTGATGGGCGTCTCCGCGGCCGTCTACGCACTGAGTTTCCTGCTGATCCGGGCGCTGTCCCGGTACCGGGAGCTGGCGGCGGACCGGGCGGCGGCCCTGCTCACCGGCCGTCCCTCGGCGCTGGCGGCAGCGCTCACCAAGGTGACCGGCGACATCGCCCGCATCCCGACGAAGGACCTGCGGACGGCGCAGGCGTTCAACGCCTTCTACTTCACGCCCGCGCTCGGCTCCCGTCCCGGACTGGCCCGGCTGTTCTCCACCCATCCCAGCCTGGAGGAGCGGCTCGACCAGCTGGGCCGGATCTCCACCGAGCTGGGTGAGGCGACGGCACCCGGAGGGGCGTGAGCATGGGGCTGCTGGACATCCTGCTCGGCCGGACCAAGCCCGTCGCGCCCGATCTCGACCGGCTGTTCGCGCTGCCGTCGGCCGCGGTGACGCTCCAGGCCGGGACGGGCTTCACGCCGACCGGGCACGGGGCGGTGTGCTTCGCCACCGTCGAGGGCGCGGCGTTCGAGCAGGCCCACGGCGAGGTGCGGGCACTGCTGGACGCGGACACCGGCCGCGACGGCTCCCCCGTGGAGCTGCGCCGGGACGACTACGGCTACTCCTGGCTGGTCTCCCACCGCTCCCCCGAGGAGCTGCCGGCCCTGGTGAACGACCTGCACGCGGTGAACAGCTCGCTGGAGGGGGGCGGCTTCGGCCCGCAGCTGCTGTGCTCCCTGGCCGGATTCCGGCACCAGGACGGGCGGCGGCTGGCGCTGGTCTACCTCTACAAGAGGGGCACCTTCTACCCGTTCGCACCGCTGCCCGGCCGGGCGGAGCGGCGCGACACCCCGCTGGAGCTGCGGGTGCGCGCGGCGCTCGGCGACGACCTGCCCGTCGAGCCGGACCTGGGCCGCTGGTTCCCGGTGTGGGGCGCGCCGGGGCTGTGAGGCGGCCCGGGCCGTGTCGGGCCCGGGCCGTGACCGGGGCCGTCGTGGGCCCGGGCCGGTGGCCGGGCGCCGTTGGAGCGGGAGTCACCGACGCAGGGTGCCCCTTCGCCATGGGCCGGGGCGCGCCCGGCCCGTCCGACACCGGCCGGCGGACCCAGCCGGTCGCCGGACGGTCCGGCGAGTGAGGACGAGGCCGTTCAAGCCGAAGCGGGGGTCTGCGGGCGGCGGCCCCCGGCGACGGTCACGCCGACGCCGGGCACCCCGCGACGAACGGGGTCACCCGGCGCCATGCTCAACGCGAGTACCGCATCAGCGCCCGCACCATGCGGCACGTCGTGTCCGACGGCGGGTGGACGCCGATCGTCTGCGCGGTGCTCCGTATCGTTTCGTTGCGCGCCTGGTTCGGCTGGTGGACGCCGGAGTCCAGCAGGGCGATGGCGAGCCGCATCGCCTTGAGCCGGCGGTTGTGCGTGACGTACCACTCGCGGGGGCGGCCGGCCGGCAGCGGGCGCTTCTCCACGGGGGCGTACGGCAGATCGAGCAGGACCGGCCGGTTGGCGGTCGACTGGGTGGGCAACGGCTTGCGGTTCGGCTCCGGCTTCGGCTTCGACTTCACTGCGGCAGCGGGCACAGGCATCCTCCTGTCGCGGTCAGGGCGCCGTCCGGAACACCCGGCGACACCCTCGAACACTGCTTCTATTTTACTGCCCACCACTGACAAAAGGCCCTGGCCAGCAGGGCTTTCGAGGGCACTGCGACACACGGGGAGAACGAGTTTTCGCGCCCTGCGGGCTACCGTTGCGGCATGGAGATCTGGATCAACCCGGCCTGTTCCAAGTGCCGCAGCGCGGTGAGCCTGCTCGACGCCGAGGGCGCCGACTACACCGTCCGCCGCTACCTGGAGGACGTACCGAGCGAGGACGAGATCCGCGCCGTTCTCCACCGGCTCGGACTCGAACCCTGGGACATCACCCGCACCCAGGAGGCGGTGGCCAGGGAACTGGGCCTGAAGGAGTGGCCCCGTGACGCCACCGCACGCGACCGCTGGATCACGGCGCTCGCCCAGCACCCGAAGCTGATCCAGCGCCCGATCATCACGGCCGACGACGGCACGGCGCTCGTCGCCCGCACCGAGGAGGCGGTCCGGGACGCGCTCTCCCGCTGACGGCCCGCCCCGGTGGCCGAGCGCGCCCCAACTCCCCTGTGATGCAGGTTACTTGACGAATGACCGTGACCGGTGAGTGACCTCGTTCGGCAGTTCGTACACAGCGGCGTACGCTCCCCTACCTCTTCAGGAGGCGCGCATGTCGCGCAGGAGAACTCTCGGCACGAAGAAGAAGATCGCGCTGCTCGTCAGCGCCGCGGCGGTGGCGGGCGGCGGGGCCTTCGTGATGGCGAGCACCTCGAACGCCTCGCAGACCACCGCCCGGACGAAGTCCGCCCAGGACTCCTCGGTCTGCCAGGGGCTCGCCACCGCCCTCGGCAACAACCAGCGTTTCATCGAGGGGCAGCGGGCCGATCCCGACGCGCAGTCCGAGGCCCGGATCGCCAACCGCCAGGCGGTCGTCGAGGAGATCGAACGCAAGCAGGAGGCGTCCGGATGCACGGTCGGGGAGTCGGCTCAGGACTCCCAGGCCGCGCAGCCGCCGCAGAACGGCCAGGAGGGCGGCGCGGCCCAGGAGGGCGCCCAGGAGGCCGGCGAGCAGGCCGGTGACGCCGGGCGGGCGGGAACCGGCGAGCAGGTGTGCAACGGCTCCACGGTCACGCTCTCCGGCGAGGGCGGCGCGCCCGCCGCGTCCAGCGACCAGTTCCCGGCGGGCACCCGGCTGAAGGTGACCAACCTGGACAACGACAAGTCCACGACGGTGGAGGTCACCTCGGTGTCCGGCAGCTGCGTGCTGCTCAACGACGCGGCGTTCGAGCAGGTCCGGGAGCCCGGCAAGTTCCTGATCCGCCGGGCGCTGATCGAGAAGGTGGGGTGAGACTCACCGGTCCGGGAAGACCCTGAGGCGGCGGGCCGGTCCCGCGGGCGCGGCAGTGCCTCGGCCCGGGCCGCCTCCTCCGCGGCCGCCGGGGTAAAGGGAGGCGGCGGCCGTGAGGCGCGTCACGGCGGCACCAGGTAACACGGGGTTCACACACGGGCAATGGCCGGGAAATCGCCTGTTGACAAGCTCCCGGTCAGTAGAGGCGGCGCCCCAGTGCCGCAGCGCCGCAGCACCCGCAAGTGCGCCCAGACCCACCCCGAAGGATGTGGCCCCGTGACCTTCAAGGCTGAGTACATCTGGATCGACGGCACCTCGCCGACGGCCAAGCTCCGTTCCAAGACGAAGATCATCGAGGGTGCCCCCGCCGGTCTGGACGCCCTGCCGATCTGGGGCTTCGACGGGTCCTCGACCAACCAGGCAGAGGGCAGCTCCTCGGACTGCGTGCTCAAGCCGGTCTTCACCTGCCCCGACCCGATCCGCGGCGGCGACGACGTGCTGGTGCTGTGCGAGGTGCTCGACACGGACCTGACCCCGCACCCCTCCAACACCCGCGCCGCGCTGGCCGAGGTCGCCGAGAAGTTCGCGGCCCAGGAGCCGATCTTCGGCATCGAGCAGGAGTACACCTTCTTCCAGGACGGCCACCCGCTCGGCTTCCCCAAGGGCGGCTTCCCGGCCCCGCAGGGCGGCTACTACTGCGGTGTCGGCTCCGACGAGATCTTCGGCCGGGACGTCGTCGAGGCGCACCTGGACAACTGCCTCAAGGCGGGCCTGGGCATCTCCGGCATCAACGCCGAGGTCATGCCGGGCCAGTGGGAGTTCCAGGTCGGCCCGCTGTCGCCGCTGGAGGTCGCCGACCAGCTGTGGGTGGCCCGCTGGCTGCTCTACCGCACCGCCGAGGACTTCGACGTCGCCGCCACCCTCGACCCGAAGCCGGTCAAGGGCGACTGGAACGGCGCGGGCGCGCACACCAACTTCTCCACCAAGGCGATGCGCGAGGGCTACGACGCGATCATCACCGCGTGCGAGTCGCTCGGCGAGGGCTCCAAGCCGCTGGACCACGTCAAGAACTACGGCTCCGGCATCGACGACCGGCTGACCGGCCTGCACGAGACCGCTCCGTGGGACAAGTACTCGTACGGCGTCTCCGACCGCGGCGCCTCGGTCCGCATCCCGTGGCAGGTCGAGAAGGACGGCAAGGGCTACATCGAGGACCGCCGCCCCAACGCCAACGTCGACCCGTACGTGGTGACCCGCCTGCTCGTCGACACGTGCTGCACGGCACTGGAGAAGGCCGGCCAGGTCTGATCCCGCCCACCGCCTGCTCAAGGGGCGCCCACCGCGACGGTGGGCGCCCTTTCGCGTGCGCTGTGCGGGCGCGGTCGGGACGGCGCGCCCGCCTCGCCCCTCTGCTGTCGGCAGAGACCCGTTCCGCCGGGCCACCGCACCGGGCACAGTGGCCGCCATGAGGCTACTGATGCTGGGCGGGACGGAGTTCGTGGGACGGGCCGTCGTGGAGGCGGCGCTCGGGCGGGGCTGGGACGTGACCGTCTTCCACCGGGGACGGCACGCGCCGCCGCCCGGCGTGCGAGCGCTGCACGGTGACCGCACCGCGCCCGACGGGCTCGCGGCGCTGGACGGCGGCGACTGGGACGTGGTCGTGGACACCTGGTCGGCGGAACCCCGGGCGGTGCGGGACACGGCGCGGCTGCTGCGGGAGCGGGCCGGACGGTACGTGTACGTGTCGAGCTGCTCGGTCTACCGGTGGGCCCCGCCCGCCGGGTACACCGAGGAGGCCCCCGTCGTGGAGGGCGCCTCCGCCGACGCCGGTGCGACCGACTACGCGCGCGACAAGCTGGGCGGGGAACTCGCCGTCCTGGACTCCTTCGGCCCGGACCGGTCGGTGCTGGTGCGGGCCGGGCTGATCCTCGGTCCGTACGAGAACGTGGGCCGGCTGCCCTGGTGGCTGACCCGCATGGCGCGCGGCGGCCCGGTGCTGGCGCCGGGGCCGCAGGACCTGCCACTCCAGTACGTCGACGTCCGCGACCTCGCCGAGTGGGTTGTCGGGGCGGCCGAGCGGGAGCTGAGCGGGCCGTACAACCTGATCTCCCCGCAGGGCCACACCACCATGGGCGAGCTGCTGCGGGCGTGCGCGGAGGTGACCGGATCCACGGCCGAGCTGCGCTGGACCGAGCCGCAGGTGGTCCTCGACGCGGGCATCGAGCCGTGGACGCAGCTGCCGGTGTGGGTGCCGCCGGGCAGCGACCTGCACGACGCGCTGCACTCCGCGGACGTGTCCCGCGCGGTCGCCGCGGGCCTGCGCTGCCGCCCGGTCCGGGAGACGGCCGCCGACACCTGGCGCTGGCTGCGGGACATCGGCGGCACGGCGCCCCGGCGCCCGGACCGGACGAGCAAGGGACTCGACCCGGAGGTGGAGGCGAAGGTGCTCGCGGCGGGCGGGGGTGTGGCCGGCACCACCCCCTGACCGGGCGCCTACGCGTGTCCACCACCCCCCCCCACGGGCCCCCGACCGGCTCCCCACGGGCCCCGGCCGGCTCTGACCGGCTTCGACCGGCTTCGACCGGCTTCCGGCGGGGGCGGGCCCGCGGTGAGGAGTCGGCAACTCCCGGTGTTCGAGGGGGTGTTGTGACGGGGATTTTCCCCGCGGACTCCGCCGATTCCCGTGACGACTGAACACCTCTGAGGCGCCCTCCGTATGGATCGGAGCCGCTTCACTCCTGTCGGGCGCCCTCAATGCCCCGAAAAAGGAAGTCAGAGGAGTTCCATGGGACGCAACACAAGAAAGCGCCGTACGCCGCTGGCCGCCAAGGCCATAGCCGCATCGGCGGCCCTAGCGCTCGGTGGGGGCGGGCTGCTCTGGGCGAACTTCAACGCCTCGGCGCACGAGGAGGACTCGGGGCACAGCCGGACGAGGTCCGCGGCGGCACAGGTCGCGACGATCGACTGTCCCGACGTGAGCCAGCAGCTCTCCGACGTGCCGTACCGGGCCCGTGGTGAGGTCGACGGCGAACTGGCCACGCTCGACCAGCAGATCACCCATGCCTACACGCGCCTCGCCACCACGCGCCGGGCGCAGGCGGAGGACCCGCGGTTCGTCCAGAACACCATCCTCGGTCCGCTCAAGGACCGGCGGAAGGCGATCATCGACCGCATCCAGCTGGAGATCGACCGGTCCGGCGGCAACGCCGACGAGAACCTGGACCAGCTGGCCGGCTGCCAGGGGCGGCCCGCGGAGCAGCCGCAGCCCGACGGCGACCAGAACGGAGACGGCCAGGACAACGACAACGACCAGAACGGCAACGGCGGGGACCAGGGCGGCGGAGACGGCCGGCAGGACAACGGCGGTCAGGCCGGCAACGGCCCGGTCGCGGATGACTTCGTCGACATCACCACGGTCGAGCCCGACTCCCGGAACCTGGAGAACGGACTGGCCGCCGACGGCGACGGGGGTTCCACGGGCTCCTTCACCACCAAGTGCGGCGTCAACGAGAACAACCTGTTCAACAGCGACAACCTGATCGTGGCCCCGGGTGTCGACAACGGCGCGCACCACACGCACGACTACGTCGGCAACCAGGACAACGACGCCTTCGCCAGCGACGAGGACCTCGCCAACGCGGAGACCTCGTGCCGGAACCAGGGCGACAAGTCCACCTACTACTGGCCGGTGCTACGGCTCCAGGACGGCACCGAGGAGTTCGACAACGACGAGCTGGGCGGTGGTGCCGAGGGCAACGTCGGCCGGATCCTGAAGGCCGCCCAGGCCGAGATCAAGTTCGTCGGCAGCAGGCAGGGCGACGTCGTCGCGATGCCGAAGTTCCTGCGCATCATCACCGGTGACGCGAAGGCCTTCACCAACGGCACCGCGAACGCCAACACCGCCTGGAGCTGCACCGGCTTCGAGGACCGTCAGCTGACGGACAAGTACCCGCTGTGCCCGGAGGGCAGCCAGGTGGTGCGCACGTCGAACTTCCAGAGCTGCTGGGACGGCCAGAACATCGACAGCGCCAACCACCGCGACCACGTCGCCTTCGTCCAGGAGGACGGCAGCTGCCCGAACGGCTTCCGGGCCATCCCGCAGCTCCAGGTCCGCCTGGTGTACGACGTGCCGGCCCCGGTCATCGAGAACG
Organism: Streptomyces hamibioticus; assembly: GCF_047946815.1. Lineage (NCBI taxonomy): Bacteria > Bacillati > Actinomycetota > Actinomycetes > Kitasatosporales > Streptomycetaceae > Streptomyces > Streptomyces hamibioticus. The sequence continues at coordinate 5,443,765 of NZ_JBKKQY010000001.1, read as the reverse complement.
GCCAGGTGCGGAACCCGTTCGCCGTGGACGGCTTCCCGGAGCAGCTGCACAAGCCGATCACCGATCACAACGACTTCATCAACGTCATGGACGACGACCTGATGGACCAGGTGGTCGAGTGCATCAACAACGGTGAGGACTGTGAGTAGTCCCGCCGGACATCCCCGGCGGAGGGGGCCGGTGGCGGATTCCGCCACCGGCCCCCTCCGTGCCCGCGCCCGGGCGGCGGTCAGCCGCCGTGCCCCGCGTGCCCGGAGGAGTGCTCGCCACCGCCGTGCCGCACGCCCTCCTCCAGCGTCCCGCCTAGCCGCCCGCGCAGCTCCGCCACGACGTGCTGGTGGCCGACGGCCACCCACTTGCGGCCGACGAGGTAGTAGCCGCCGTAGTCCTTGGCGGTGTTGATCCACTCCCGTTGCCCGCGGTCGGTGGCGAAGGTGGCGAGGACGTACTTCTCGTCGCCCTTCTCGCAGATGGCCTGGCGGATCTGGTCGGCGTCGGTCTGCATGTTCGGCTTGCACCGCACCTCGGCGGCCAGGCTCTCCAGGCTCCCCGTGGCCGTCTTCGGTACGGCCTTCGCGCCGTCCCCGTCGGTTCCGCAGCCCGTCAGCGCGAGGAGCGCCGCCGCACCGGCCGGCGCGAGCCTCGGTCGGGTCAACCTCATCTGTTCCTCCGGTCCCTTCCGGCGACATGCCGCACCGAGCCCCGGCGAGGGGCTCTGTGGTCTTCGATACGGCTGCGCGGCGCGCGCTGCTCAAATGCCGCCGGGGCGTTCGGCCACCGCGGAGCCGGACGGCGCACCGGCGCGTCACCCTGCGCCGTCCGGTGACCATCCGTCGATTCGCTCGTTCTGCTGAACGTGCAGTCACAGGATGTCGCCCCGCGCCCCGCACCGTCCGCCACCGACCCGGTCGTCGACGTCGAACAGGCCGAGGCCGCGCTCGTCGAGCACTATCCGCGCCTGGTCCGGCTCGCCTACCTGGTGCTGCCGCCGGGCCTCGGCCGCAGCCGCCGGGTGCTGACCGCGCACTCCCTGACCCAGCGCGCACTGCCCCGGAACCGCACGGCTCCGCCCGCCATCCCGGCCCAGTCCACCGGCCGCGAGGGCGACCCCGGCTACGCGCTGATCCGCGCCCGGGTCGTCCGGACGGCGCTGGAGGCCGGGCGGCCGCTGCGGCGCCCGGCCTGGCCCAAGCGGTCCCAGCTGCCGCCGCTCCTGCCCCAGGTCTGGGGGCTCAAGCTGTTTCCGCGCTCCGGCGGCGCCGACGAACTCGCCCTGGACCAGAAGCTGTCCGCCCTGTCCGGCGCGGGCCGGGCCGCCTACGCGCTGCGCGGCCTGGAGAAGCTCCCCGACGGCGATGTGCGCCAGTTGCTGCGGTCCGCGGAGGTCGCCGATGTGGACGCCGCGCTGCGCGAGGCCGACTCCGTCCCCGGGCAGTACGCGCTGCTCGACTCCCCCGAGTTCGACCCCTGCTCGCTCCAGGCCCGGCCGACCGACCTGATGCGCCGGCGGCAGCACACCAAGGCCGCGCTGGTCGCCGGCGCGGCCCTGGTGGTCTGCGGGACGCTGCTCGGCCTGCCCGGCGACGGCTGGGGCCCGGACGGCGCCGCCGCCCCGCCGTACGCGCGTAATCCGGCGGCCGAGGCGGCCCTGGACCCCGGCCGGCTGACGAAGGCCGCCCCGGCCGCCTGGAAGACGTCGGCGCGCACCGACTTCTCGGTGTGGCCGGCGCGCGGCGACCTCACCGACGACAAGGAACTGCTGCGCCGCGCGCTGGCCGTGTGGGCCCGCCCCGGGGAGACGGTGCGGGTCTCGGCGACGCCGGGCACCGCCACCGGCGGCCCGGCCGGACCGCCGCAGCTGCTGTACGCGGGGACCGTCGACGCCGCACGCATCGTCATCCTCCACGACGGTCTGCGCATCGCCCGGTACGCCGAGCCGAAGGACGGCACGGCCGGGGCGGCGCTGGACTTCGCCCGGGCCGACGGGGCCACGCGGGACGAGGCGAACGCGGTGGTGCTGGGCCGGGCCGACGGCAACGTGCGCTATCTGACGGCGCCCTGGGTGACCGGGGCGGCGGAGCGGGACCTGACCGAACCGGGCGCCGGGGCGATGGAGCTGGCGCTGACCGACGGCGTGACCTCGCCGCTGGCCAGCCCGGTCCAGCAGTCCGGCGAGTGCACGTCGTGGAACGTGCTGGAGCTGACCGACGGTGACGGCAAGCGGCTGCTGACCGACCTCGGCGAACTGCTCCCGGCCCGCCTCACCACCGGGCACCCCGGCTCGGCCGGGGAGGCGACCGGCGCGCAGGCGCTGCGCACCTGGGCGCCGTTCGCCTGCTCGCTGGGTGCCGTGCACGGGCAGGGCGTGCGGTCGGTGAACGCCTGGGCGTTCGCGGAGCAGCCGCTGCCCGACGCGAGCGGGAAGGGCACGTGGGTGTGCACGCGGGCGGAGACCTGGCGGGGCGACGGGGCCCGGGTGCTGGCCCAGTTCCGGACGCCGGGCGGCCGGTACGGCGCGGTGGCGGCCAAGGCGGAGAACGTGCCGGCGTGCGGGGCGCGCGATCCGCACGTGCTGGCCGGCGTGCTGTGGAAGTCGACGGCGGGCGCCTGGTATCTGCTGGCCGCGGGCAGCCGCGACACCGAGTCGGTGACGGCGACCGGCGGCATCGACGCCTCCGCGGACGGCAACCTGCTGACCGTCCGCACCGAGCAGGGAGCCCAGGCCGAGCTGACGGGCACCCTGGACGGCGGACGCGAGATCACCGGTCTCCGGTAGCCGGGCCACACCCCTCCACCGCCTACTGACACCAGCGTCAACAAGTCCCGCCGGAAGGGTTCCCCCGGGTCGTACCCATCAGTACATTGACGCCATGTCTAATACGCAGGCCCGGCTGCCCCGGCCGGTGGAGTCCGAGCGCATACCGCTCAAGGCACGGAAGGTGTCGTTCTCCTGGGCGGACACGCCGCTGCACTGGGTGCCGGGAGACCCGTTCACGACGCACACCATCAACGTGCTGCACCTGCTGCTGCCCGCGGGCGAACGGTGGTTCGTGCACGTCTACAAGCAGGTGCTCCCGTACATCCGGGACGAGCGGCTGCGCGAGGACGTCATCGGGTTCATCGGGCAGGAGGCGATGCACTCCCAGGCCCATGACCAGGTGCTGCCGCACCTGCGGGAGCAGGGGCTCGATCCCACGCCGTACACCGCGCAGGTCGACTGGCTCTTCGAGAAGCTCCTCGGCGACCGCACCCTGCCGCCGGGCCGGCCGCGCCGGTGGTGGCTGCTGGAGCGGGTGGCACTGATCGCGGCCATCGAGCACTACACGGCGTTCCTCGGCGACTGGGTCCTCAACGCCGAGGAACTGGACCGGCGCGGGGCCGATCCGACCATGCTGGACCTGCTGCGCTGGCACGGCGCCGAGGAGGTCGAGCACCGGTCGGTCGCCTTCGACCTGTTCCTGCACCTGGACGGCGGCTACCGGCGCCGGGTGCGCACCTGGGCGGTCGCGTTCACGGCCCTGGTGTTCCTGTGGCAGCGCGGTGCGCGGTTCTTCATGGCGCACGACCCGACGCTCGTCGACGGCCGCGCCCGCTTCCGTGACTTCTACCTGCGCGGGCGGCGCGGTGTGCTGCCCTCGACGGGCGCCATGTTCCACTCCATCCCGCGCTACCTGAGCCGCGCCTACCACCCGTCGCAGGAGGGGTCGACCGAGCAGGCCGTGGCCTATCTCGCCGCCTCCCCCGCCGCGCTGGCCGCCGAGCAAACAGAGCACGTCAAGCACACCGAACACACCGAGCGCACCGAGCACGCCGAGCACGCCGAGCACGCCGAGAAGGGAACCGCGTGATGCCGAAGCTGAGGACCCTGGTCGTCGTCGCGGGCGCCGCACTGCTCGCCCGGCGGGCGCTGCGCCGCCGTGTCCAGGGCTCGCCGCTGTGGCCGATGCCCGCGCTGGAGCCGCCGATATCCGGGCAGCCCCGTTCCCGGGCGCTGACGCTGCTGGTCACCGCGCACGAGCGGATCGCGGACGGGGTGGTCCGGCTGCGTCTGGAGGGGCACGACCTGCCGCGCTGGGAGCCGGGGGCGCACCTGGACCTCGTCCTGCCGTCGGGGCTGGTACGCCAGTACTCGCTGTGCGGGGACCCGGAGGACACCTCGTCGTACACGGTCGCCACCCGGCTGGTCGAGGACGGCCGGGGCGGCTCGCGCGAGGTGCACGAACAGCTCCAGGAGGGCATGGAGGTCGAGGTGCGCGGCCCGCGCAACCGCTTCCCGCTGCTGGCCGCCCCCGCCTACGTCTTCGTCGCCGGCGGCATCGGCATCACCCCGCTCCTGCCGATGCTGCGCGCACTGCCGGAGGGCGCCGACTGGCGGCTGCTCTACGGCGGGCGGACCCGGGCGTCGATGCCGTTCCTGGAGGAGATCGAGAAGCTGGACCCGGAGCGCACCCGGGTCACGGTCGTCGCCGAGGACGAGGCCGGGCTGCCCGACCTCGACGCGTTCCTCACCGGTCTTCCCGAGGACGTGGCCGTCTACTGCTGCGGCCCGGAACCGCTGATGGCGGCCGTCGAGGAGCGGCTCCCGGAGGGGACCCCGCTGCACCTGGAACGGTTCGCGCCACGGACGAGCGCCGGCGGCGATCGCGCGTTCGAGGTCGAACTGCGCCGCAGCGGACGGACACTGACCGTGGGCCCCGACTCCTCGGTGCTGGCCGCCGTCCGGGCCGAGCTGCCGAACACCCCCTACTCCTGCGAACAGGGCTGGTGCGGAACCTGCCAACAGCGGGTGCTGGAGGGCGAGATCGACCACCGGGACGAGCTGCTGACGGACATGGAGCGCGGTGACTCGATGCTCATCTGCGTCTCCCGGTCGCGAGGTGAGCGGCTCGTGCTGGACCTGTGAACACCGAGCCGCGTCCGGCCCGTTCTGCGGCCGGAATCAATCGGTAAGGTGTTCGCATGACTACCGGGGTACGCCGCAGAATGGGAGTCGAGGAGCGGCGGCAGCAGTTGATCGGCGTCGCCCTCGAACTGTTCAGCCGCCGCTCGCCCGACCAGGTCTCCATCGACGAGATAGCCTCGGCCGCGGGCATCTCGCGCCCGCTGGTCTACCACTACTTCCCCGGCAAACTCAGCCTCTACGAGGCGGCGTTGAAGCGAGCCGCGGACGATCTGGCGGCCCGCTTCGTGGAACCGCCGCAGGGGCCGCTGGCCGCGCGGCTGCTGCGGGTGATGGGCCGCTTCTTCGACTTCGTGGACGAGCACGGCCCCGGCTTCGCGGCCCTGATGCGCGGCGGCCCGGCGGTCGGGTCCTCGACGACGAACGCGCTCATCGACTCCGTACGGCAGGCGGCGTACGACCAGATCCTGTCGCACCTGGGCGTGACGGAGCCGCCCGCGCGCCTGGAGCTGGTGATCCGCTCGTGGATCTCGCTCGCCGAGTCGACGGCACTGATCTGGCTGGACGGCCGGCGTATCCCGCGCGCCGAGCTGGAGGCCCAGCTGGTGCACGACCTCGCCGCGCTCCTCGCCGTCAGCGCCGCCTACGACGAGGAGATGGGCGCCCTGCTGCGCCGCATCCTGACGGAAGAGCCGGCCGACGGCCCGTTCGCCGACCTGGTGGGCCGGCTCATCACCCTGGCGTCCTAGCCGTGCCTGAGGGAACGGAGGGCGGAAGGTCATGACGACGTGGGGTCTGGTCGTCGAGACGACCGTGGGCACCCGGGAGCGCAAGCACCAGGAGGCCCACGTGGTGGCGCACGTCACCGGGTCCCGTGCCGACGCGCTCGCGGAACTGGAGCAGCGGGCGCGGAACTACACGCCCGAGCACCCCTGGAGCCCCCGGCGCCGTCGGCTGCTGCGGACGGACGACGGCTTCCTGTTGGTCGTGGACGGCTCGTGGCAGTCGTTCGTCACCCGGTTCACGGTCGCGGAGCTGCTGTACGACTCCGACGCGCCCCCGGCCCCGGAGCCCGCGCCGGAGGCGCCGGCCGAGCCGGCCGCTCCGCCGAGGAGGCCGGGGGCACCACCGCGGGAGCCGGCGGACCGGCCGGTCGAGCGGTACCCGGACGGGGTGCCCGTGAAGCCGGCTTGGCTGGGCCGCGACGACCTGCCGTGAGCGCGGCCCGGGACCGGTGCCCCACGGGCTCCGGGACGGCGTTACCGGCTCTCGAACTTCCGGTACGACGGGTCCAGGTCCCGGACCTCGGCGGAGGCGTGCAGGGACAGCCCGGGGCCACCCGGCTTGACGTGCTGTCGCAGCAGTTCCAGGACCGCCTCGGTGAGGCGGGCCTTGGTCTCCTCGGTGCGGCCCGCGAGCAGCCCCAGGGTGACGTGCACGACCGCGTGCCCCTCGGTGTCCGGGCCGACCGTGGTGTCCTCGCCCCGGCGGAACTGCGTCTTGCACGCCGGCGGCTTCGCGCCGGCGATGTCGACGACGGCGGTGTGCAGGGCCCGGGCGAACGCGGGCCGGTCGAAGTCGTCCGCGAGCTCGGCGGAGTAGTCGACGGTGATCTGCGGCATGAGCCCTCCTGTTCGTGACTGCTCGTGACTGTTCGTGAACAGCAGGGCTCACCCTAACCGCAGTGGTCCGCCGGTCAGCCGGCCGCCGTGAACACGGCCACCGTCCGGGCCGGGACGGTGAACGTGCCGGTCTTCGCCGCGTACGAGGACTCCTTCACCACCTCGTCCGCACCCGCCGCCTGCACCGGGTGCAGCGCGTACGCCGTCCCGGCCAGTGCCTCGACCCGCTGTTCCCGGCGTTCCGGCGTGGCGTTGAAGACCACGACCAGGTCACCGAGGCGCATGGTGATCACGCCGGGCGTCTCGTCCTTCCCGGACAGCGGGAAGGAGAGCCGGGACTGCACCTGCGCGGCCGTGGCGAGGGAGAACGCCTGCTCGCTCGTACGGATCCTCAGCAGGTCCCGGTAGGCCGCCGCGGCGCCCTCGATCTGCGGGCAGCCGACCTGCACCGCACCCAGCAGGGGTTTCGCGTACGGCCACTTGTCCTCGTTGTCGGCGGCCATCGGCAGGCCACGGCCGAAGCCGTTGCCGGCGGCGCAGCTCCAGTGGATGGCGTTGAACCAGTCGCCGCTGTCGTAGGAGTTGCGGTCCAGCGACTTGGAGCGCAGCAGGTCGGTGCCCGCCTGGGAGAGCGCCGGGCCCTGCGAGAGGGCCGCCGTCGCCATGGCCAGGACCTGCATCCGCGCCCGGTCGTCCGCCGACGTCTCCTTCGGCAGCTTGAAGGCGAGCGCGTCGAACAGGGTCTCGTTGTCGTGCGCGTCGGCGTAGGCGAGGGCGTCGCCGGGCGCCTCGGCGTATCCGGCGGGCGAGCCGTTGTAGTCGACCTCGGAGCCCTTGACCTCCTTGCCGCTGGTGTCGGTGAAACGGTAGCCGGCGAGGTTGCCGGACAGCCCGACCTTGATCAGGTCCTGGTAGTGCAGCAGCCGGGCCTTCTGCTCGGCCGGGGTGCCGTTGGCCGCGGAGGAGTTGGGCTCGGTGTAGAGGCCGGAGGCGAAGCCCTGCACGCCCGGGTCGGCGTCGAAGGGGCCGCCGCCGCGCACGGCGTCGCGGGCGCGGTCGGAGAAGGTGGCGATGCCGGTGCCGGCCATGTTCCGCTGGGTGGCCTGCTCGAAGCGGGCGTCGTCGGCGACCTCGCCGAAGTTCCAGCCCTCCCCGTACAGGATGATCTTCTTGCCGTCGACGCCGTCCTTTTCCACCGTCAGCGCGTCGAGGGCCTTGCGGACGGCGAGCATGTTGGCCTTGGGGTGGTGGCCCATGAGGTCGAAGCGGAATCCGTCGACCTTGTACTGCTTGGCCCAGGTGACCACCGAGTCGACGACCAGCTTGCCCATCATGAGGTTCTCGGTGGCGGTGTTGGCGCAGCAGGTGCTGTTCGCCACCGAGCCGTCGGCCAGCAGCCGCTGGTAGTAGCCCGGCACGATCCGGTCCAGGACGCTCGTCCGCGCCTGGCCGCCGGCCGCCGTGTGGTTGTAGACCACGTCCATGACGACCCGCAGGCCGTCCTCGTTGAGCGCCTTGACCATCCTGCGGAACTCCACCGTACGGGCCGTGCCGTCCGGGTCGGTGGCGTAGGAGCCCTCGGGGACCGTGTAGTGGTACGGGTCGTAGCCCCAGTTGTAGGCGTCCTTCGCGGCGATCTTCCCGACGCACTCCTGCTGCTTGTCGGAGTCGGCGGGGAGCGCGGCGAGGTCGCAGTCGACGGTGGCCTGGTCCGACTTCCGCTCCGGGATGGTGGCGATGTCGAAGGCGGGCAGGAGGTGGACGTGCGAGGTGCCCGCCCGGGCCAGCTTCCGCAGGTGCTTCGAGCCGTCGCTGTCCTTGTCGGTGAAGGCCAGGTACGTGCCCCGGTGCTCCGCCGTCCGGTCGGCGACGGAGAAGTCGCGGATGTGCAGCTCCTGGATCTGGGCGTCCCTGAGCGGCACCGCCTCGGGCTTGTCGTACGTCGACCAGCCGCGCGGTGCGAGGGAGGAGTCGTCCAGGTCGACGACGAGGCTGCGCTCGGAGTCGGTGGTCAGGGCGACGGAGTACGGGTCGGTGACCCTGTTGGTGACGACCTCGCCGGCGTCGGGCGCCCAGACCCGCACGGCGTACCGGTAGGGCTTGCCCTTCCAGGAGCGCGGGCCGGTGACGGACCAGACGCCGGTGGTGTCGTTCCGCTTCATCCGGACCGTGCGGTCGCCGATCTCCAGGGCGACGCTCTGCGCGGTCGGCGCCCAGACGGCGAGGGTCGGCCGGCCGTGGCGGAAGGTCGGGCCGAGGCCGGCCTCGCCGGCGGCGGCGTACAGGTCGTCGAGCGCGCCCGCGATCTGCACACCGGTGGCCGCGAGGACGGCGCCGTTGGCGGCCCGCTGGGAGGCGACGACCTGGCCGCGCAGCGCCTCGGGCACCCGGTCGCGGTCGCGCGGGTCGACGGACCAGGCGGCGTAGTCCTTCAGATGCGGGAACGTCTTCTTCTGGGCGTCGGTGAGCGTGGTCCTCGTCAGGCGCAGCCAGTGCTCGTCGGTACCGGTCAGCGTGCCGTTCTCGACCGCGAGGGTGCCCCGGGGCGAGTAGACCAGCTGGGTGGAGGCGGCGTCGTCGGCGCCGTCCCAGGCGACGGTGTCGCGGTCGATCCAGACCGCCTTGGACGTGGTGAGGTCCAGGGCGGCGGCCGAACCGGCGGGCTGCGGCAGCAGGTACTTCTCCTGCCCGCTCAACAGCCACACCTCGTGCCCGTCGGCCCTGAGGTCCAGGGCCTGGTCGGTGGGCAGGTCCTTCTCGTCGCCCTTGTGGACGATGTAGCCGAGGCTGGTGGCACCCTCGGTGAGCGGAACCTCGAAGACCGCGCCATAGGAGTCAGTCTTCACCGGCATCAGCGGCTTCGCCCAGTCGGTGGGATTCGCGGCGCCCGACCAGACGTGCAGGCCCCAGCCGTCGTAGTTCCCGTCGGGGCGGTGGTAGTGCAGTACGGCCTTGCTGGTGTCCTGCGCCGGGTACTCGGGCCGTTCGGTCAGCAGTTCCTCCTTGCCCTGCTCGACCCACACCTCCCCGGTCTTCGTCACGTCGATGGTGCGGTCGGCGGCGACGTCCTTGTTGCCGTCCTTGTCGATCACCAGGAAGCCGACACTGGTGGCGCCGGGCTTGAGCTTGACGTGGGCGAAGGCGCCGTAGGCGTCCCGGCCGATGAACGGGTGGCTGTCCGGCCAGGTGGTGGACTCGCCGTCGGCCAGGTCGCCCCAGGCGTACAGGCCCCAGTCGTCGTAGTCCCCGTCGGCGCGCTTGTAGTGGACGATCGCGTGGTCGCGGGAGGAGGCGGTGGGGGGCTGTTCGGCGGGCGGGGTTCCGCTGCTGCTCGCCGCCGTCGCGCTCGCCGTGCGTCCGGCGGAGTCGACGACGACCGCCTTGTAGCGCAGGGCGGTGCCGGGCCGGGTGTCCTCGGCGATGGTGTGGGTGACCTTGTAGGGGGCGTGGTCGGCGGAGCCGAGGGTGCGCCACTTGCCGGTGCCGGTCTGGGCGGCGAAGACGACCCGGTTGAGCTGTCCGCCGTCGACGTCGGCGGTCAGCTCGACGGTGCCGGTGGCGCCGGGTCCGGGGGCGTCGAGGGTGATCGTCGGCTCGGTGGCGGGCTCGGGGAGGCGGCCGGTGGCCTTGAGCACGATGGCCGAGCCGGCCGGGACGGTGACGGTGATCTTCTTGTCGCCGTCGGTCCTCGCGCCGGCGTCGGTGCCGTAGATGCCGCGGAAGGTCATGTGCGCGGCGTCGGTCGCGAAGGTCGCCGTCCTGGACTCACCGGCGTTGTTGAAGGCGACGACGTACTGGGTGCCGTCGGTCCCGGTGCGGGTGACGGCGTAGACGCCGGCGCCGTCGGCCGCGTAGCGCTCGGTCTGCACGCCGTCGGCGAGGGCGGGGTGGGCCTTGCGGAGCTTGGCCAGGGCGGCGATCGACCGGTAGATCGGGGCCCGCTTGTCGTAGGCGTCCTCGGCGTGGGTGCGGTCGGTGCCGAGCTGGTCGTCGTCCAGGTAGTCGGCAGTACGGGAGGCGAACATCGGCTGGCGGGCGTCCTTGTCGCCGCCGGCGCCGGTGAAGCCCTGCTCGTCGCCGTAGTAGACGACGGGGTTGCCCCGGTTGAGGAACATCAGCTCGTTGGCGAGCCGTGCCTTCTTCAGCAGCTCGGCGTCACTCGCCTCCGGGGCGTCCTGCCGCAGGAAGTGCCCGATGCGGCCCATGTCGTGGTTGCCGAGGAAGGTGACCTGCTCATAGGCGTTGGCCCGGTCGGTCGTGTACTTCCAGTCGTCGCCGAAGACCGCCGCCAGCTTCTTGGCGCTGCCGCCCTGGGAGGCGTAGCCGCGCGCGGCGTCCTGGAAGGGGAAGTCCAGCGTGGAGTCCAGGCGGCCCTGGGTGACGTACGGCGAGGTGACGGAGGTGTCGGCGGAGTAGACCTCGCCGAACATGAAGAAGTCGTCCCGGCCCCGCTGCGCGGCGTACGCGTCCAGCGCGGTGGCCCACTGGGTCCAGAACTCCATGTTGACGTGCTTCACGGTGTCGATCCGGAAGCCGTCGATGTCGAAGTCCTTCACCCAGCGCTGGTAGATGCGCTCCATTCCCCGCACGACCTCGGGCCGCTCGGTCCACAGGTCGTCCAGGCCGGAGAAGTCGCCGTAGGTGGTGGATTCACCGGCCCAGGTGGAGTCGCCCCGGTTGTGGTACATCGCCGGGTCGTTGAGCCACCTCGGCACCTTGAGGTCCTTCTTGTCCGCGGGGACGACCGGGGTGCGCGGGAAGGAGCCGGCGCCGACGCGCGGGAAGCGGCGCGAGCCGTCCGCGTAGTCGGCGTCGTCGAAGGGCTCGCCGTCCTTCGTCAGGTAGGGGAAGGCGCCCTTGGACAGGTAGCCGTAGGACTTCTCCTCGTAGTCGACGACGTCGGCGGTGTGGTTGGTGATGACGTCGAAGAAGACCTTCATGCCCTTGTCGTGGGCCTTGTCGACGAGCTTCTCCAGGTCCGCGTTGGTGCCGAAGTGCGGGTCGACCTGGGTGAAGTCGGTGATCCAGTAGCCGTGGTAGCCGGCCGAGGCGTTCTCGCCCGTGCCCTGCACCGGCTGGTTCTTGAAGATGGGCGCCATCCAGATGGCGGTGGTGCCCATGTCCTTGATGTAGTCCAGCCGGTCGATCAGGCCCTTGAGGTCGCCGCCCTGGTAGAAGCCCTTGTCGGTGGGGTCGTACCCGGTGGTGAGGCGGGAGCCGGTGAGGCCGCCCTTGTCGTTGCGCCGGTCGCCGTTGGCGAAGCGGTCCGGCAGGACGAAGTAGAACTGCTCGCGGGTGAGGTCGTGGCGCGCGGCGGCCTTCGCCAGCTGCGCGTCGGACGGAGGCGGCGGCGGGGTGGCGGCCCGCGCCGCGAGGGGTGGCAGGAGGGTCGCCGCGAGCGCGGCGACCGTGAGGGCCGCGACCCGTGGTGCGGCGGCGGTTCGGCGCGTCCCGGGCGCCGGCCATCTCGGTATCACCGGTGTGAACTCCTTGCGATTGCGGCTCGTTCGGGTCCGACCCCGGCGAGACGGTAGCGTTGGCGCAAGACTTGCGGCAAGAGGCGTGAAAGCATCGGCAAGGAATTTCACGCCTCTCGCCCGGAGCCGGGGATCAGCAGCTCCGCTTGCCCACGTGCAGGGCGAGCGCCGTGTGGGCGCCCAGGGTCGCCGTGAACTGGCCCGAACCGTTCACGCTCACCGCCCTGTTGCTCTGCACGTCGCAGTACGTCCCGGCGGGCAGGGAGGTCTGGTAGGTGCGGGTCAGCGAGCCGGACTCGTGGTTGATGGCCACGTAGCCCTTGGCGCCGCGCCCGAAGGCGATGGCGTCGCCCCCGTTGTCCCACCAGTGGGTGACCGCCTCACCGCGGGTGGTGTTGCGGAAGGCGACCATGGACCTGATCTCCGGCCAGGCGTGCTGGCACTTCCAGCCGTCCTGCCAGCAGGCGTTCACCTGCCCGCCGTTCGGCGGACCGGCGTCGTGGTCCGACCACTCGTAGCCGGAGTTGACGTCGGGGGCGCCGTAGGGCCAGGCCAGCATGAAGACGTTGGCCAGGGTGTAGGTGGCGTTGTCCTTGTAGCTGAGGGTGGAGCCGTTGCGCTCGGTGTCGTGGTTGTCGACGAAGACCCCGGCGGAGGAGCTGCCCAGGTAGCCCCAGCCCTCGCCGTAGTTCTTCAGGTAGGCGAGGTTCTCGTTGCGGAAGACCCGCTTGAGGTCGTAGGCGTAGCGGAACTCCTGGACGTCGCCGGTGCCCGTGTACTCGCCCGGCTGCACGGCCTCGCCGGCGCCGTAGATGACCTCCTGCTTCCAGTAGACGCCCGGGTCGCTCAGCCGCGACTTGATGTCCGCGAGGTCCCCGGCCGGGATGTGCTTGGCCGCGTCGATGCGGAAGCCGTCGACGCCCAGGGAGAGCAGGTCGTTCAGGTACCCGGCGACGGTGCGGCGGACGTACTCCTCGCCGGTGTCGAGGTCGGCGAGGCCGACCAGTTCGCAGTGCTGGACGTTGTAGCGGTCCCGGTAGTCGGTGATCTCCGAGCGGCAGTCGTCGAAGTCGTGGGACGAGTACAGGCCCGGGTAGTCGTACTTCGTGTACGACGATCCGCCGGTGCCGGTGCCGTTGCCCGCCGACATGTGGTTGACCACGGCGTCGACGACGACCTTCACACCGGCGCCGTGGCAGGTGTCCACCATGTTCCTGAAGGCGGCCCGGTCCCCCAGCCGTCCGGCGATCTTGTAGCTGACCGGCTGGTACGAGGTCCACCACTGCCCGCCCTGTATGTGCTCCGCGGGCGGGGAGACCTGGACGTATCCGTACCCGGCCGGGCCGAGGGAGTTCGCGCACTCCCGGGCGACCGAGGCGTAGTTCCACTCGAAGAGGACGGCGGTGACGTCCTTGGCGCCGGGCGGGGAGGCCTGGGCGGACGTCGGGGTCATGACAAGGGCCGCGGCGAGGGCGGCGGCCCCGGAGAGGAATCTGCGTGCCATGTGGGGCTTCCTTCGTCATCGAAGGCTCTGTGGGGAAGCCGCAGGGTCGCCGAAACCCGCTGAATGCTCTTGCGGAAAGCTTTAGAAAACCTTGCGGTGACGCAGATGTTAAGGGCTCATCAACCGAAAGGGCAGCGGTCGGTGTGAAGTTGCTGCGAGAAGTTGCGTGCGCCCGCCGCGGGCCACGGGCCCTCGCTGCAAGCCGTCCGGGCGGGCAGGGCGAAAGGGCCCGCCGCTCCTCCGGGTGGAGGAGCGGCGGGCCCGGTGGCCGGCGGTCAGCCGGCCGCCGTCGTCCACCACACCGTCGTGTCGGCCGGCACCTTCGCCTCGCCGTCCGCCTCGGTCACCTCGCCGCTGGCCAGCAGCAGCCGCCCGTACGCGGGCAGCGCCACCGACTCGCCGGTGGTGTTGGCGACGCACACGAACTCCCCGCGCCGGAAGGCGAGGACGCCCTCGGGGGCGCGCAGCCACTCCACCGCGTCGCCCGCGCCCAGGTCGGGGTGGGTGCGGCGGGCGGCCAGCGCGGCGCGGTACAGCTCCAGCGTGGAGCCGGGGGCGCCGGTCTGCGCCTCGACGCTCAGCTCGCCCCAGCCCGTGGGCTGCGGCAGCCAGCTGCCGCCGTCGCCGAAGCCGTACGACGTCCCCGTGCGGGTCCACGGGATCGGCACCCGGCAGCCGTCGCGGAAGCCGTCCTGGCCGGCGCCGCGGAAGTACGCCGGGTCCTGGCGCACCTCGTCGGGCAGGTCGACGACGTCCGGCAGGCCCAGCTCCTCGCCCTGGTAGATGTAGGCGGAGCCGGGCAGCGCCAGCATGAGCAGGGTGGCCGCACGGGCCCGGCGCAGGCCCAGTCCGCGGTCGCCGGCCAGGCGGATCTGGGTGCCGAGGCCGGGCGGGTTGGCGAAGCGGGTGGCGTGCCGGGTGACGTCGTGGTTGGACAGCACCCAGGTGGCGGGGGCGCCGACCGGGCGCATCGCCTCCAGGGTGCGGTCGATGACCTCGCGCATCTCCTCGGCGTCCCAGTACGTGCTCAGGTACTGGAAGTTGAACGCCTGGTGCAGCTCGTCCGGGCGGACGTAGTTGGCGGTGCGCTCGACGGTCGGAGTCCAGGCCTCCGCCACGAAAATCCGCTCGCCCGAGTACTCGTCCAGGATGCGGCGCCACTGCCGGTAGATCTCGTGCACACCGTCCTGGTCGAAGAACGGCATGACATCGTTGCCCAGCAACTTGAGCTGCTCGTGGGATCCGAGGTCCGGCAGGCCCTCCGCCTTCACCAGACCGTGGGCGACGTCGATGCGGAAGCCGTCCACGCCCATGTCCAGCCAGAAGCGCAGGATCGAGCGGAACTCGTCGCCGACGGCCGGGTGCTCCCAGTTGAAGTCGGGCTGCTCGGGCGCGAACAGGTGCAGATACCACTCCCCCGGCGTGCCGTCCGGCTCGGTGACCCGGGTCCAGGCCGGCCCGCCGAAGATGGACTCCCAGTCGTTGGGCGGCAGTTCGCCGTTCTCCCCCTTGCCGGGGCGGAAGTGGTAGCGGTCGCGCAGCGGCGAGCCGGGGCCCTCGGCGAGCGCCCGCTTGAACCACTCGTGCTGGTCGGAGGAGTGGTTGGGAACCAGGTCGACGATGATGCGCAGGCCCAGTTCGTGGGCGTCGCGGATCAGCGCGTCGGCGTCGAGCAGGGTGCCGAACATGGGGTCGACGGCCCGGTAGTCGGCGACGTCGTAGCCGGCGTCGGCCTGCGGGGAGGCGTAGAAGGGGCTGAGCCACACGGCGTCCACGCCGAGGTCGCGCAGGTAGGGCAGGCGGGTGCGGACGCCGTCCAGGTCGCCCATGCCGTCGCCGTTGCCGTCGGCGAAGCTGCGCGGGTAGACCTGGTAGATCACCGCGTCGCGCCACCAGTCGCGGCGCCTGGCGACGGTCGCGACGGCGGATGCGGTCCGGGAGGTCGGGGTCGGGGCCGGGGCTGCGGAGTGCTGCTGGCTCATGTCGTCCTTGATGCGTGGCGGATATCGGTCAGGGAGGCGTGGGCGTGGCGAGGGGGTGAGGCGGCCAGCCGCGGCGCAGCGGGGTCGGATGGGCGCCGCGGCCGGACGTTTCCCGGGTCGGGCGTCAGCCCTTCGTGCCGCCCGCGGTGAGGCCGGTCACCAGGTTCTTCTGCACAAGGTAGAAGAACGCGGACACGGGTATCGCGATCAGCACGGCGGTGGCGGCCATCAGATGGCGCTGGGCGTCGTGCTCGCTGATGAAGCTCTGCAGACCGACGGCGAAGGTGTACTTGGTGTCGGACAGCATGAAGGTGGAGGCGAAGGCGACCTCGCCGAAGGCCGTGATGAAGCTGTAGAAGCCGGCCACCGCCAGGCCCGGCCGGGCCAGCGGCAGGATCAGCCGGAAGAAGGTGCCGAACGGCGTCAAACCGTCCACCCGGCCGGCCTCGTCGATCTCGAACGGGATGGTGTCGAAGTAGCCCTTGAGCAGCCAGGCGCAGTACGGCACCGCGGTCGAGCAGTAGACCAGGACCAGCCCGAGGTAGCTGTCGATGAGCTGGAGCCGGGACATGATCTGGTACATCGGCACGATCAGCACGGCGATGGGGAACATCTGCGTGAGCAGCAGGACCCACATCAGCTTCTTGTAGCCGGGGAAGCGCATCCGGGAGACGGCGTAGCCGGTGGTGGCCGCCACCATGACGCCGATGACCGTGGTGCCCAGCGAGACGATCAGCGAACTCTGCAGCCAGTGGAAGAAGTTGGTGTTCTCCAGGACGAAGACGTAGTTGTCGAACGTCATTTTCCCCCAGATGCCTCCGGGGCGCAGGTAGTCGTCCTTGTCCGGGCCGAGGGACAGGTAGACCAGCCAGGCGATGGGGAAGAGCGCGATCAGGCTCGCGCCCGCCAGGACGCCGTGCGAGGCGAGGGTGGCGACCGGGCTGGGCCGGCCGCGGCGGCGTTCCTTGCCGGGCGCGGTGGCGGGCGCGGGGCCCCGGTCCGCCGGCACGGACGCCTTGGTGACGGTGGGGGTGCTCATGGGGGCTCCTGCCTCAGATCGCGAGCTGCTGCTCATTGCGGTTCAGCCAGCGGCGGTAGAAGGAGGTGAAGACGATCAGGATGGCCAGCAGCAGCATGCCGTAGGCCGCGGACTGCGCGAACTCGCGCGGCTGCTGACCGAAGCCGAGCTGGTAGGCCCAGGTGACCAGGATCTGCGCGTCCGGGGCGGTGTCGCCGAACAGCAGGAAGATGATGGCGAACTGGTTGAAGGTCCAGATGATGCCGAGCAGGACGACGGTGGAGCTGACGGACCTCAGGCCGGGCAGGGTGACGTACCGGAACCGCTGCCAGGCGTTGGCGCCGTCCATCTCGGCGGCCTCGTAGAGCGAGGAGTCGATGGACTGCAGGCCGCCCAGGAGGGAGACCATCATGAACGGCACACCGCACCAGGTGTTCACCATGATCGCGGCGAACCGCTGCCAGAAGGTGTCCTCCAGCCACTGCGGCGTCGGCAGGTGCAGCGTTTCCAGCGCCGAGTTGATGATGCCGGAGTCGGCGAGCATGAAACGCCAGCCGAAGACGGTGACGAAGGTGGGCACGGCCCACGGCAGGATCAGGATCAGCCGGTAGAAGGTGCGGCCGCGCAGCTTCTGGTTGAGCAGCAGGGCCAGGCCCAGGCCGATCGAGTAGTGCAGGGCCACACAGGCGGCCGTCCACACGATCGTCCAGAGGAAGTGCGACCAGAAGCGCTCGTAGGCGGTCTCGCCCCACAGGATGCCGGCGTAGTTGTCCAGGCCGATGAACTTGTAGGTCGCCTCGATCTCGTTGGCGCCGATGGTGCGGGCGCTGTTGAGGCTGTCGGCATCGGTGAGGGTGAGGTAGAAGCCGTACGCCAGCGGGTACAGCACGAGGACGCCGAGCACGACGGCCACCGGCGCGATCATGGCGTAGGCGTACCAGTGGCGCTGGTATCCGTGCTTCAGGCGCCGGCCCAGTCCGGGCCGCGGGGTCTGGTCACCGCGGCGCCTGCCGGTCGCGCGGTCGATGGCGACTGTCATGGTTCGACAACCTTCTCGGGGAGCCTGCAGATCAGAGGGAACGGCGCGCAGGCCGGTGGCCGCCGGGCCCCCTCCCCGGTTCGGAGGGACCCGGCGGCCACACCGGCTCACTTGCTGAAGTCCGGCACCAGCTCGGCCATCGCGGTCTCGATGTCGCCCAGACCCTTGTCCAGGGACTTCTTGCCACTGGCGATCTGCGGCAGGTGGTCGTCCAGCGGGACCCACAGGGAGCTGTACTCGGGCAGGGCCGGGCGCGGCTGGGCGGCGGACAGGACGCCCTGGTAGCCGGCGATGCCCGGGTCGGCCTTGACCTCGGCGGTGTAGGCGTCGTCGCGGGTCGGCAGGGTGGAGTTCTGCAGGGCGATGGTCTCCTGGGACTTCGCCGAGGTCATGAACTTCACGAACTTCAGCGACGCCTCCTGGTGCGCCTTGTCCGAGCCGGCGTAGACCGAGAGGTTGTGGCCGCCGGTCGGGGCGCCCGCCTTGCCGGTGGAGCCGGCCGGGACGGTGGCGATGCCCAGGTTGTTCTTGTCCTTGAAGGCCGAGCCCTTGTAGAAGTTCGTGATCTCCCACGGGCCCTGGATGATCGAGGCGACCTTGCCGTTGACGAAGGCGTCCTGGATGTGGGCGTAGGCGTCGGCGGTGACGTCGGCCTTGTGCAGGCCCTTGCCCTCGAAGAGGCCCAGCCAGGTGCCGTACGCCTTCTTGGCCGCCGGCGAGTTGACGGTGATCTTCTTGGCCTCGACGTCGACCGTGTCGGTGCCCTCGCCGTGGAGGAACGGCTGCGCGTAGTAGCCGGCGGTGGAGCCCCAGTAGCCGTCGACGCCGGTCTTGTCCTTGATGGTGGCGGCGGCCTTCTTCAGGTCGTCCCAGGTCTTGGGGGCCTCGACGCCGGCCTTCTGGAACAGTTCCTTGTTGTAGACGAAGGCGAGGGTGTCGGTGACCAGGGGGACACCGTAGGTCTTGCCCTCGTACTCGGCCTGCTCGATCAGGTTGGGCTCGAACTCGTCCTGGTCGGCGAGGGCCTCGGTGCCGTCCAGCGGCAGGAAGAAGCCCTTCTTGGCGAAGGCGGGCGTCCAGCCGACCTCGGAGCGGAGGATGTCGGGGGCACCCTTGGAGCCGGCGGCGGTGTCGAACTTGTTCTGCGCCTGGTCGAAGGGGACGTTGACGTAGTTGACCTTGATGTCCTTGTTGGCCGCCTCGAACTCCTTGACCAGCGCCTTGTAGGTCGGCGCCTCGTTGGTCGCGTTGGAGGTGTCCCACCAGGTGATGGTGACCGGCCCGCCGGACTCGCTGTCGCTTCCGCCGTCCCCGCCGCACGCCGTCGCCGCGAGGGCGAGGGACGCAACGAGCGCGGTGGCCGCTATGCCACGCCGCATGAGTTCTCCTTGAGGGTGAAAGCCCGTGTGGTGCGGGAAGGGTCCCGTCCGCTCCCGCCGTCTTGCCGACTGCGCCGTTGCGGCCGCCGGGCGTCGGTGAGATTAGCCCTGCTCGGCCGCCCGGCGAAAGACCTTGCAGCAAAATTGTGCAAGGACTTCCGACAGTTACCTCGCCGTGACCCACTTCCTCTCGTGACGGGACCGCCGTAGATCGATATTGAGCCGGTGTTTCCGCCCGTACGGCAGGGACTCGGTCACTTGTGCAAGACTCTGCAAGGACTTGCCAAACGTTTCGACAGGGGATCGCGATGACGCAACAGCCCGCAGCGGCCCGTGCCACGGCCCGCACCCGGCGTCCCGTCGGTGTGCAAGGCGTCAAGCGGCCGGTACAGTCCACCCCTGTGACCACACGGCTTGCCGACATCGCCGTCCAGGCGGGGGTGAGCGAAGCGACCGTCAGCCGCGTCCTCAACGGGAAGCCGGGCGTCGCCGCCACCACCCGCCAGTCCGTGCTGGCCGCACTCGACGTGCTCGGCTACGAGCGCCCGGTGCGGCTGCGGCAGCGCAGTGAGGGCCTGGTGGGCCTGATCACCCCGGAGCTGGAGAACCCGATATTCCCGGCCCTGGCGCAGGTCATCGGCCAGGCGCTGACCCGGCAGGGCTACACCCCGGTGCTGGCCACCCAGACGCCGGGCGGCTCCACCGAGGACGAGCTGACCGAGATGCTGGTGGACCGCGGGGTCGCCGGGATCATCTACGTCTCCGGGCTGCACGCCGACACCACCGCCGACATGCAGCGCTACGAGCGGCTGCGCGCGCAGGGCGTGCCGTTCGTCCTGGTGGACGGGTTCTCGCCGAAGGTCCAGGCGCCGTTCATCTCCCCCGACGACCGGGCCGCGATGAGCCTCGCGGTCACGCACCTGGTCTCCCTCGGCCACACCCGCATCGGGCTGGCCCTCGGCCCGAAGCGGTTCGTCCCGGTGCAGCGCAAGATCGAGGGCTTCGTGCGCACCGTGCAGGATCAGCTGGGCCTGAACGCGCAGACGGTCGAGTCCGAGCTGGTGCAGCACTCCCTGTACACCCTGGAGGGCGGCCAGGCGGCGGCCACCGCGCTCATCGAGCGGGACTGCACGGCGGTGGTGTGCGCCAGCGACATGATGGCGCTGGGCGCGATAAGGGCGGCGCGGCAGCACGGCCTGGAGGTGCCCCGGGACATCTCGGTGGTCGGCTTCGACGACTCCCCGCTGATCGCCTTCACCGACCCGCCGCTGACGACCGTCCGCAAGCCGGTCCCGGCGATGGGGCAGGCGGCGGTGCGCACACTGCTGGAGGAGATCGGCGGCACCCCGGCCCCGCACAGCGAGTTCGTGTTCATGCCGGAGCTGGTGGTGCGCGGCTCGACGGCGTCGGCGCCGGGTGACCGCGGCCGCGCCTGAATCACCCTGAATCGTCCTCAAGTCGGAGAGCCGGCACGGATCGCCGTGCGGCGGTAGGACGACCCGGGCCTCCGGACGGTGTAGAACATGCGTCCAGAACCCGACGGGGGGATGATCGGTGGGGGAGAGCTTTTCTGGCAGACTCTGTGCCCATGGGTGACACGACCGTGACGACGACGGAAGGCCGGGAAGCGGCCGGTCCACACTCCGTCGCGGCCCGGACGGAGCAGGAGCAGGAGTCCCCGCACCCGCTGCGCCGGCTGCGCACCGCCCGCCGGCCCCGGCTGTGGTTCGAGATCCTGCTGATCGCGGTGAGTTACTGGACGTACTCGCTCATCCGTAACGCCGTACCCGAGCAGCGCACGCAGGCGCTGCGCAACGCCGACTGGATCTGGAAGGCCGAGCAGCAGCTCGGCATCGCCGTCGAGCAGTCGATCAATCACGCCGTGAACTCGGTGACTTGGCTCATCGTCGGCATGAACTACTACTACGCGACCCTGCACTTCGTCGTCACCCTGGGTGTTCTGGTGTGGCTGTACCGCAGCCACCCCGGCCGCTACGCGGCGACCCGGCTGGTGCTGTTCTCCACCACCGGCATCGCCCTGGTCGGTTACTACCTGTATCCGCTCGCCCCGCCCCGGCTGATGAACGGCGGCCACTTCGTGGACACGGTGATGGTCCACCAGACCTGGGGCTCGATGGCGTCCGGCGACCTGAAGAACATGTCCAACCAGTACGCGGCGATGCCGTCCATGCACATCGGCTGGTCGGTGTGGTGCGGGCTGACGATCTTCGCCCTGGCCACCGTCCCCTGGGTCCGTGTCCTGGGCCTGGTCTACCCGGCGCTCACGCTGGTGGTGATCGTCGCGACGGCCAACCACTTCTGGCTGGACGCGGTCGGCGGCGTGCTGTGCCTGGCCTTCGGCTACACGCTGGCCCGGGTCTGGTACGGCGCCCTGCCGTACCGGCTGCCGCGGCTGGTCCCGGCCCGGAGCGGACCACTGCTGCCGTCCCGGGCCCAGGGCCCGTCCGCGAAGTCCCGCCGGCCCCGCGGGGCCGGTCACCCGTCGTAGAACAGCTCCTCCACCACGCCCCGGGCCCGCCGGGCCGTACGCCGGTAGGCGTCCAGCATGTCGCCCGCCCGCCCGGGCCCGTACCCCAGGTACCTGCCGACCGCCGCCAGCTCCCGGCTCTCGGACGGGAACGTGTCCCCGGCCCGGCCCCTCACCAGCATCACCGCGTTGCGCACCCGTGTCGCCAGCACCCAGGCCTCGTCCAGGATCCCGGCGTGCTCCTCGGTCAGCAACCCGGCCTCACGGGCCGCCGCCAGCGCCTCCCGCGTGCGCGTGGTGCGCAGCCCCGCCACTTCGCGCCCGTGCCGCAGCTGCAGCAACTGCACCGTCCACTCGACGTCGGACAGCCCGCCCGGCCCCAGCTTGGCGTGCAGCTTGGGGTCGGCGCCGCGCGGCATCCGCTCGGACTCCATCCGGGCCTTCAGCCGCCGGATCTCCCGCACCGCGTCGTCCGCGAGCCCGCCGGCCGGGTACCGCAGCGGATCGACCAGCTCGATGAACCGGCGGCCCAGATCCTCGTCGCCGGCCACGAACTCGGCGCGCAGCAGCGCGTGCGACTCCCACGTCAGCGACCAGCGCCGGTAGTACGCCGCGTACGACTTCAGGGTCCGCACCAGCGGCCCGGACTTGCCCTCGGGGCGCAGATCGGCGTCGACGATCAGCGGCGGATCGGCGCTCGGCAGTTGCAGCAGCCGTCGCATCTCGGAGACGACCCTGTTGGCGGCGTCCCCGGCCTCCCGCTCGTCGACCCCGTCCCTGGGCTCGTGCACGAACAGCACGTCCGCGTCCGAGCCGTAGCCCAGCTCGTGCCCGCCGAAGCGCCCCATGCCGATGACGGCGAACCGGGTCGGCAGCACGTCCCCCCAGCCCTCCCGGACCACGGCCCGCAACGTCCCCGCGAGCGTCGCCGCCGTCAGGTCCGACACGGCACCGCCCACCCGGTCCACCAGTGCGCCCTGGTCGGCCTCGGCGGGCTGGGTCTCGGTGCCGTAGGAGCCGACGATGTCGGCGGCGGCGGTACGGAACAGTTCCCGCCGCCGCACCCCGCGCGCGGCCGTGACCGCCTGCACGGCCCCGTCCGCGCGCCGTACCGCCGCGAGGATCTCCTGCTCCAGCTGGGTCCGTCCGCGCGGCGCAAGTCCCCCGCCGTCGCCGTCGCCGAGCAGCGCCACCGCCTCCGGCGCCCGCATCAGCAGATCCGGCGCGAGCCGGCCGGCGGACAGCACCCGGGCGAGGTTCTCGGCCGCCGCGCCCTCGTCCCGCAGCAGCCGCAGGTACCAGGGCGTCGTGCCCAGCGCGTCCGACACCTTCCGGAAGTTGAGCAGCCCGGCGTCCGGGTCGGCCGAGTCCGCGAACCACCCCAGCAGCACCGGCAGCAGCGTCCGCTGGATCGCGGCCTTCCGGCTGACCCCGGAGGCCAGCGCCTCCAGATGCCGCAGCGCGGCGGCCGGGTCGGCGTACCCGAGCGCGACCAGCCGTTCCCGGGCGGCCTCGGCGCTCAGCCGGGCCTCACCGGGGGCGAGCTGGGCGACGGCGTCGAGCAGCGGCCGGTAGAACAGCTTCTCGTGCAGCCGGCGCACCACGGAGGCGTGCCGCCGCCACTCCCGCAGCAGCGTGGCGGCCGGATCGGTGCGCAGCCCCAGCGACCGCCCGAGCCGCCGCAGGTCGGTGTCCTCCTCGGGCACCAGATGAGTGCGCCGCAGCCGGTGCAGCTGGATCCGGTGCTCCATGGACCGCAGGAACCGGTAGGCCTCGTCGAGCTGGGCGGCGTCCACCCGCCCCACGTACCCGCCCGCGGCCAGCGCCTTCAGTGCGTCCAGCGTGGTCCCGCTGCGCAGCGAGGCATCCGCCCGGCCGTGCACGAGCTGGAGCAGCTGCACGGCGAACTCGACGTCACGCAGGCCGCCCGGCCCCAGCTTCAGCTGCCGGTCGACCTCGGCGGCGGGGATGGTCTCCACCACCCTGCGGCGCATCTTCTGCACGTCGGCGACGAAGTTCTCCCGCTCGGCGGCCTGCCACACCAGGGGCTGGAGCGCCGCCGCATAGGCGTCCCCGAGACCGGCGTCACCGGCCACCGGACGCGCCTTGAGCAGCGCCTGGAACTCCCAGGTCTTCGCCCAGCGCTGGTAGTACGCCAGGTGGCTGCTGAGCGTGCGCACCAGCGGACCGTTGCGTCCCTCGGGCCGCAGGTTGGCGTCGACCGGCCAGATGGACCCCTCGACGGTCGTCTCGGAGCAGATCCGCATCATGTGCGAGGCGAGCCGGGTGGCGGCCCGCAGGGCCTTGGCCTCGTCCGCCCCGTCGACGGCCTCCCCGACGAAGATGACGTCCACGTCGGAGACGTAGTTCAGCTCGTTGCCACCGCACTTGCCCATGGCGATCACGGCCAGCCGGCAGACGGAAACGTCCTCCGGTGCCGCCTGCTCGGCCAGCCCGAGAGCGGCCCGCAGCGTCGCCGTGGCCAGATCGGCCAGCTCGGCGGCGGTCTCGACGACGTCGATGGTGCCGCACACGTCGCGGGCGGCGATGGACAGCAGACACCGCCGGTAGGCGACGCGCAGCGAGACGGGGTCGGCCGCCTCGGCGAGCCCGCGCTCGAACTCCGCCACCCCGCGGTGCAGGTCCTCCGGCTCGTAGGTGACGAGGGCCCGCCAGTCCCCCGCGTGCCGGGCGAGGTGGTCACCGAGCGCCTCGGAGGCGCCGAGCACACCCAGCAGACGGTCCCGCAGGGGCTTGGCCGCTATCAGCGTGTCGAGCAGTTCACGCCGGTCCGTGGGCCCCTGCTGCGCCTCCAGCAGCCGCACGATCCCGCGCAGGGCGAGGTCGGGGTCGGCGGTGGCGCCGAGCGCCTCCAGCAGCACCGGGTCGTTGCGGACCTCCGCCAGCTCCACGCCGTCCAGCAGCCGCTCGGCGGCCGCGGGGTCGGTGAAGCCGTGCCGCAGCAGTCGCGTGAAGGTACTGCTCCTGCGCCCCGGCGCCGTCATCCCCGGCCTCCCGTCGGATCAAGGTCGTCCTGGGCCAGAGCCTAACCGGCCGGGCCGCGCGAGGCGCCGACGAGTTCCCCGGGCGTGGGGAATCCGCCCCGTTGACGACCCGATGACCGGCACCCACCCGACGGCGGCTTCTGGAACTTCCCTGGGCGGCCTTTCCACC
The DNA here is from genome assembly GCF_047946815.1 of Streptomyces hamibioticus. NCBI lineage: Bacteria > Bacillati > Actinomycetota > Actinomycetes > Kitasatosporales > Streptomycetaceae > Streptomyces > Streptomyces hamibioticus. The sequence goes on along the minus strand of NZ_JBKKQY010000001.1, from coordinate 5,419,182 downwards.
ACGGCCCCGGCCACGCCGTCGTTTACACAGTGGCGCCGCACACGGTTTTCGGCTTCGGTAAGGAAGAGCCGTTCAGCCGGACACGGTTGCGGTTCACCTGACGACACCAACGGAGGAAGCCATGGACATGACCCTCGAAGTGATCCCGCTCCCCGTGACCGACATCGACCGGTCCCGGGACTTCTACCGGGACAAGGTCGGCTTCCACGTGGACATCGACCAGGAGGTCATGCCGGGCCTGCGCATCGTCCAGCTGACACCACCGGGCTCCGGCTGCTCGATCGCCCTGGGGGACGCCATCTGGGACATGACCCAGGGCCAGACGAAGCCGACGCCCGGCTCCTACCAGGGCCTGCAGCTCTGCGTGGCCGACATCAAGGCGGCCCGCGCCGAACTGGTCGCCCGCGGCCTGGAGATCTCCGAGCCGGTCCAGTACGCGCCGGACGACGGCGCGACCTTCATGTACTTCACGGACCCGGACGGCAACGGCTGGTCGGTCCAGGAGTACCGCCGGCGGGCAACAGAGCCGCTGCACCAGCTCCTGGCCCAGCTGAAGTCCCAGCAGAACTGAGCCACCCGGCCACCCGCAGCCGCCCACGGCGCGCAAGCGACCCCTGACCCGGGCGCCACCCGCAGCCGCCCACGGCGGGAAGCGACGCTCGGCCTGGGCGCCACCCGCAGCCGCCCACGGCGCGCAAGCGACCCCTGACCCGGGCGCCACCCGCAGCCGCCCACGGCGGGAAGCGACGCTCGGCCTGGGCGCCACCCGCAGCCGCCCACGGCGCGCAAGCGACCCCTGACCCGGGCGCCACCCGCAGCCGCCCACGGCGGGAAGCGACGCTCGGCCTGGGCGCCACCCGCAGCCGCCCACGGCGCGCAAGCGACCCCTGACCCGGGCGCCACCCGCAGCCGCCCACGGCGCGAAGTGACGCTCGGCCTGGGCGCCACCCGCAGCCGCCCACGGCGCGCAAGCGACCCCTGACCCGGGCGCCACCCGCAGCCGCCCACGGCGCGAAGTGACGCTCGGCCTGGGCGCCACCCGCAGCCGCCCACGGCGCGCAAGCGACCCCTGACCCGGGCGCCACCCGCAGCCGCCCACGGCGCGAAGTGACGCTCGGCCTGGGCGCCACCCGCAGCCGCCCACGGCGCGCAAGCGACCCCTGACCCGGGCGCCACCCGCAGCCGCCCACGGCGCGAAAGGGGCGACCGGCCGGGGCGCTGCCCGCAGCCGCCCGCGGCGGGAAGGGGACGTGTCGGGGGGTGTCCGCCCGCAGCGGTTGTCGCGTCAACACGGGCACCCTCTACAACAGACCGATTCCGCGACGTTCCGAGGACGGACACCCCCCGGCGCGGCCCCGAACCACCCACCGAACCCAAGGCGCTACGCGCACCCCCGACCACCCGCAGCGGCGCCGCAGGCATCCACCCACGGCGCCGCGGACAACCCACAACCGCCCGGCCCCACCGCCGCAGGCGGACCGGACGACATGCCCCCGGCCGGCGCCCCGGGTCAGCCCGTCTCCCGCCAGCGGTTCGTGATCGGCAGGCGCCGGTCCTTGCCGAAGCCCTTCGCCGAGATCTTCGTCCCCGGCGGGTACTGCCGCCGCTTGTACTCCGCCGTGTCGACCATCCGCAGCGTCCGCGTCACCAGCTCCCGGTCGAACCCGGCGGCGACGATCTCGTCGGCGCCCCGGTCCCGGTCGACGTACAGCTCCAGAATCGCGTCCAGCACCGGATAGTCCGGCAGCGAGTCCGTGTCCACCTGCCCCGGCCGCAGCTCCGCGCTCGGCGGCTTCACGATCGAGTTCTCCGGGATCGGCGGCGTCTGCCCCCGCTCCGCCGCCGCCCGGTTGCGCCACTCCGCCAGGCGGAACACCGACGTCTTGTACACGTCCTTGATCGGCCCGTACGCGCCCACCGAGTCGCCGTACAGCGTCGAGTACCCGACCGCCAGCTCCGACTTGTTGCCGGGCGCCAGCACGATGTGCCCCTCCTGATTGGAGATCGCCATCAGCAGCGTCCCGCGCAGCCGCGACTGGAGGTTCTCCTCCGCCAGCCCCGTCAGCCCCAGCGCCCCCATATACGCATCGAACATGGTCTCGATCGGAACCGTCCGGTAGTTCAGCCCCGTACGCCGCGCCAGCTCCGCCGCGTCGTCCTTCGAGTGCTCGGACGAGTACTTGGACGGCATCGACACGCCGTACACGTTCTCCGCCCCCACCGCGTCGCACGCGATCGCCGCGACCAGCGCCGAGTCGATCCCCCCGGACAGCCCGACCAGCACGGACCGGAACCCGTTCTTCGCGACGTACGCCCGCAGCCCCACGACCAGCGCCGAGTAGACCTCCTCGTCGTCCTCCAGCCGCTGCGCGTGCCCCCCGCTCAGCTCCGCCGCGTACGGCGCCACCGGCTCCTCCGACAGCACCACCCGCTCGATCCGCAGCCCGTCGTCCACGACCCCGCTCGGCGCGTCCGGCGCCGCCGCCGGCAGGTCGAGGTCCAGCACCACGCACCCCTCGGCGAACTGCGGCGCCCGCGCCACGACCTCCCCGTCCGCGTCGACCACGATCGAGTCGCCGTCGAAGACCAGCTCGTCCTGCCCGCCGATCATCGCGAGGTACGCAGTCGTGCAGCCGGCCTCCTGCGCCCGCTTGCGCACCAGCTCCAGCCGGGTGTCGTCCTTGTTCCGCTCGTACGGCGAGGCGTTGACGGAGACCAGCAGCCCGGCCTGCGCGGACCGCGCGGCCGGCACCCGCCCGCCGTCCTGCCACAGGTCCTCGCAGATCGCGAGCGCGACATCGATCCCGCGCACCCGCACCACCGGCATGGTGTCGCCCGGCACGAAGTAGCGGAACTCGTCGAAGACGCCGTAGTTCGGCAGGTGGTGCTTGGCGAAGGTGAGCACCACCTCGCCCCCGTGCAGCACCGCCGCCGCGTTCTGCGGCGCCCCCGCGGGCTGGCCGTACTTCGGCTGTGCGGTCTCGCTGCGGTCGAGGTAGCCGACGATCACCGGCAGCTCCCCCAGCCCCTCCTCGGCGAGGCGCGCGGCGAGCGCGCGCAGCGCGGCGCGGGAAGCCTCCACGAAGGACGAGCGAAGGGCCAGGTCCTCGACGGGGTACCCGGTCAGCGCCATCTCGGGGAACGCCACGAGGTGCGCTCCCTGCTCGGCGGAGTGCCGGGTCCAGCGCACGATGGTCTCGGAGTTGCCGGACAGGTCGCCGACGGCGGCGTCGATCTGGTTCAGGGCGAGTCGTAGTTGAGGCACGCGGCCAGTGTAATCGTCACACCGACACGATGGGGTGAGGCGGAACACCGGGGCCACCCCGGGTCCCACCCGCACCGCACCCGCACCGCACCGCACGTCCGCCTCCCCGAGCCGGAGGCACCGAATGGCCCGATCGAACACATGGCCTCTACGCTGCGGAGGAAGCGGTACGGGACGGAGGTCCGCAACGCGCACGAAACGGCGCTGTGGTGTCATGCTCGGGTACCCGACCGCCTCCCGCGGTACCGGAGACAAGCGACCTGGCCAGCAAGGATGGGGAAGCGGAAGATGGACAAGCAGCAGGAGTTCGTGCTCCGGACCTTGGAGGAGCGCGACATCCGTTTCGTACGCCTGTGGTTCACGGATGTGCTGGGCTTTCTGAAGTCCGTTGCGGTGGCCCCGGCCGAGCTGGAGCAGGCCTTCGACGAGGGCATCGGCTTCGACGGCTCCGCCATCGAGGGCTTCGCCCGGGTCTACGAGTCCGACATGATCGCCAAGCCGGACCCCTCGACGTTCCAGATCCTCCCCTGGCGCGCGGAGGCCCCCGGCACGGCCCGGATGTTCTGCGACATCCTGATGCCGGACGGCTCCCCGTCCTTCGCCGACCCGCGTTACGTCCTCAAGCGCGCCCTGAACCGCGCCTCCGACTCGGGCTTCACCTTCTACACCCACCCGGAGATCGAGTTCTTCCTCCTGAAGGACAAGCCGGTCGACGGCTCGGTGCCCACCCCGGCCGACAACTCGGGCTACTTCGACCACACCCCGCAGAACATCGGCATGGACTTCCGCCGCCAGGCGATCACCATGCTGGAGTCGATGGGCATCTCGGTGGAGTTCTCCCACCACGAGGGCGCGCCGGGCCAGCAGGAGATCGACCTGCGCTACGCCGACGCGCTGTCCACGGCGGACAACATCATGACGTTCCGCCTGGTGATGAAGCAGGTGGCGCTGGAGCAGGGCGTGCAGGCGACCTTCATGCCGAAGCCGTTCTCGGAGCACCCCGGCAGCGGCATGCACACCCACCTGTCCCTCTTCGAGGGCGACCGCAACGCCTTCTACGAGTCCGGCGCCGAGTACCAGCTCTCCAAGGTCGGCCGCTCCTTCATCGCGGGCCTGCTGAAGCACGCCGCCGAGATCTCCGCGGTCACCAACCAGTGGGTCAACTCCTACAAGCGCATCTGGGGCGGCTCGGAACGCACGGCCGGCGCGGGCGGCGAGGCCCCGTCCTACATCTGCTGGGGCCACAACAACCGCTCGGCCCTGGTCCGCGTCCCCATGTACAAGCCGGGCAAGACCGGCTCGGCGCGGGTGGAGGTCCGCTCCCTGGACTCGGGCGCCAACCCCTACCTGTCCTACGCCCTCCTGCTCGCCGCCGGCCTGAAGGGCATCGAGGAGGGCTACGAACTCCCGCCGGGCGCCGAGGACGACGTCTGGGCCCTCTCCGACGCCGAACGCCGCGCGATGGGCATCGAGCCCCTCCCGCAGAACCTCGGCGAGGCCCTCACCCTGATGGACCGCAGCGACCTGGTCGCCGAGACCCTCGGCGAACACGTCTTCGACTTCTTCCTCCGCAACAAGCGCCAGGAGTGGGAGGAGTACCGCTCCGAGGTCACCGCCTTCGAGCTGCGCAAGAACCTGCCGGTGCTGTAAGCGCAGGTCAGGATCTGGGGCCGGCCAACCGGTCCAGCGGCCGTGGCGTCGACGGTGGCCGACCGTCGACGCCACGGCTCTTTCGTACGCGCGTCTGCGATCAGCGCCGCACCGTCTCCGGCGCCCCCGGCAGGTGCCCCGCGACCACCCGGTCCCGGACGGCGCCCGGAGCGACCCGGCGGTCGACGGCGCAGGCCGTGCCCGCCACCGCCAGCCCCAGCACCGCCAGCGCCGAGCCCGCGAGCGCCGGGGAGGTCACCCCGAAGCCCGCCGCCAGGGCCAGGCCGCCGATCCAGGCGCCGCCGGCGTTGGCGAGGTTGAAGGCCGCCTGGTTGGCGGAGGAGGCCAGGGACGGGGCCGCCGACGCCTTCTCCATCACCATCAGCTGGAGCGGGGAGCCGGTGATGAAGGCCGCCGTGCCGAGCAGGGTCACCGCCACCGCGGCCGTCGCCTCCGTGCGCATCAGCAGCGGGAAGAGGGCCAGGACCACCGTCAGCGCCGCCAGGCCGCCGAACAGGGTGCCCCGCAGCCAGTGGTCGGCCAGCCGCCCGCCGAGCAGGTTGCCCGCCGTCGCGCCGACGCCGAACAGGGCCAGCAGCAGCGTCACGCTGGCGTCGGCGTACCCGGCGGCGACGGTGAGCATCGGGGTGATGTAGCTGTAGGCGGCGAAGAGCGCGCCGAAGCCGGCGACCGTCGTGCCGAGGGCCAGCCAGACGGGGACGGAGCGCAGGGCGGCCAGTTCGCCTCGCAGTCCCGCCTCGGGCGCCGGGGCGTTCTCGCGCGGGATGAGCAGGGCAAGGGCCGCGATCGCGGCCACGCCGATCGCCGCGACGCCGAGGAACGTCGCCCGCCAGCCCAGGTGCTGCCCCAGGAGCGTCGCCACCGGCACGCCCGCGATGTTCGCGACCGTCAGGCCCAGGAACATCAGGGATACGGAACGGGCCTTGCGTTCCGGCGCCACCATGTTCGTCGCGACCACCGCGCCGACACCGAAGAAGGCGCCGTGCGGCAGGCCGCTGAGGAACCGGGCGGCGAGCAGCCAGGTGTTGTCGGGGGCCAGCGCCGACAGGGCGTTGCCGGCCACGAACAGGAGCATGAGGGCGATCAGCACCGTGCGGCGGGACATCCGCGCGGTCGCCGCCGCGAGCAGCGGGGCGCCGACGACCACGCCCAGCGCGTACGCCGAGACCAGGTGGCCGGCGGTGGGGATGGAGATGTTCAGGTCGTCCGCGACGTCGGGCAGCAGGCCCATCATCACGAACTCGGTCGTGCCTATGCCGAAGGCGCCCACGGCGAGGGCGAGCAGGGCCAGGGGCATGAAGGGTCGCCTTTCGGGACGTCGAGGCTTCGGGACTTCCGGTCCCCGAGGCCCTCCTCGTATGTTCCAGTACGGAACAAAGCCTCTCAGGGCGAGCCCGTGGCCCCGAAATCTCAGGACGCCGTTGTGTCGACCCTCACACGTGCGGCCAGCGGCAGATGGTCGCTGCCCGTCTCCGGGAGGGTCCAGCTGGTCACCGGTTCGACGCCCTTCACCAGGATCTGGTCGATCCGCGCCATCGGGAACGACGCCGGCCAGCTGAACCCGAAGCCGTCGCCCGCCGCGCCCTGCGTGGAGCGCATCTGGGAGGTGATGGCGTTGAGCGCGCGGTCGTTCATGGTGCCGTTCAGGTCGCCCAGCAGCACCACCCGCTCCAGCCGCTCGGCGGCGACGGCCTCACCCAGCGCGTCGGCGCTCGTGTCGCGCTGCCGGGCGGTGAACCCGGCCTCCAGCTTCACGCGCACCGAGGGCAGGTGGGCGACGTACACGGCGACCGGTCCGGCCGGGGTGGCGACCGTGGCGCGCATCGCCCGCTTCCAGCCGAGCCGGATGTCGACGGACCGCACGTCGCTCATCGGGTACTTGCTCCACAGCCCCACCGTGCCGACCACCGCGTGATGGGGGTACGTCGCGGCGAGCGCCCTCTCGTACGTCGGCACCGCGGACGCCTTCAGCTCCTCCAGGGCCAGCACGTCCGCGCCGGAGGCGGCCACCGCGCGGGCGGTGCCGGACGGGTCGGCGTTGTCGGCGTTGACGTTGTGCGTGGCCACCGTCAGGTCGCCGCCGGTGGCGGTCTTGTCGGTGAGCAGGCCGCCGAAGAGGTTCAGCCACACGATCGCCGGCAGCAGGACGGCGATCAGCGCGGTCGCGGACTTCCGGGCCAGCGCGACGACCAGCAGGACCGGGATCAGCACGCCCAGCCACGGCAGGAACGTCTCGGTGAGGCTGCCGAGGTTGCCGACGGCGTTCGGGATGTGCGCGTGCGCCGCCAGCACCCCGGACAGCAGCACGGCCACCGCGGCCGTGATCAGGCCCCGGCGCCAGATCCGCCGGTCGCCGCGCCAGCCGGCGGCGTACCGGCCGAGAAGGCGGCGGACGAGGGGTCCCCGGCGCTCGCGCCCCGAGCCGCCGTTGTCCGTCTCCGTCACGTACGCCTGCTGCGCCATACCGTCGCCTCACTACCTGCCGTGCACACCGTCGCCCCCCGGCCCCGGAAGAACCCTAGGGGATGATCGGTTCCTCTCCCGCCGTCCAGGACGGCCGTACGGGCACGAGGACGAGCAGGCACCCGTGGGGAGTTCCGGTCTCGGGTGACTCGCGTGGGGTCTGTGACCAAACGCGCACATTCCGGCGGGGCGGATCGTGCCCGGGGTGCTCTGGCCCTCGGTGGCACGAGGTGCCACCATGGTGGGGAGTCCGGGGACGCCGTCAGGGCGCCTCGAGATGACATGAAGGAGCGTTGTTATGACGCAGCTCTCGGCTGCCCAGACCGCGCATGCCGCGCAGCGCGGACCCTCCGACGGCAGCAAGGCGCTGTACGGGGGCAAGAGCACTCGTCGCATCACCGTCCGTGACATCACCGCGGCCAAGGAGCGCGGCGAGAAGTGGCCCATGCTCACCGCGTACGACGCGATGACCGCCTCCGTGTTCGACGAGGCCGGCATCCCGGTGATGCTGGTCGGCGACTCGGCCGGCAACTGCCACCTCGGGTACGACACCACCGTCCCCGTCACCCTCGACGAGATGACCGTGCTGTCGGCGGCGGTGGTCCGCGGCACCAGCCGCGCCCTCATCGTCGGCGACCTGCCCTTCGGCTCGTACCAGGAGGGCCCGGTGCAGGCGCTGCGCTCGGCGACCCGGCTGGTCAAGGAGGCGGGCGTGGGAGCAGTGAAGCTGGAGGGCGGCGAGCGCTCGCACCGGCAGATCGAGCTGCTGGTGGAGTCCGGCATCCCGGTGATGGCGCACATCGGCCTGACCCCGCAGTCCGTCAACGCCATGGGCTACCGCGTACAGGGCCGCGGTGAGGAGGCCGCCCAGCAGCTGCTGCGCGACGCCAAGGCCGTGCAGGACGCGGGCGCCTTCGCGGTCGTCCTGGAGCTGGTGCCGGCCGAGCTGGCCGCCGAGGTGACCCGCACGCTGCACATCCCGACGGTCGGTATCGGTGCGGGCCCGGAGACGGACGCCCAGGTGCTGGTGTGGACCGACGCGCTCGGGCTGACCGGCGGCCGGATGCCGAAGTTCGTGAAGCAGTACGCCGACCTGCGCCAGGTCATGGGCGACGCGGCGAAGGCGTTCGCCGAGGACGTCGTCGGCGGAACGTTCCCGCAGGAGCAGCACTCCGTCCACTGAGCCATCTCGGTACGACACCGGCCCCGCCGATCCTCCCCCGTCGGCGGGGCCGGTGGTTTCTCCGTCCGGCCCGCGCCGGCGGGGCGTCGGCGGCTGTCGGCAGGATGTCGGCGGTCGGCGGCTGTCGGCGGCTGTCGGCAGGATGTCGGTGGATTGTCGGCGGCGGCTGACACCGTCGTCGGCATGACGCGAATCGACAACCACCCCAGGGCCGCGAGCAGCGCGGTCACCGTACGGGGGCTGGTCAAGCACTACGGCGAGACCAAGGCGCTGGACGGCGTCGACCTGGACGTGCGCGAGGGCACCGTGATGGGTGTGCTCGGCCCGAACGGCGCCGGCAAGACCACCCTCGTACGCATCCTCTCCACCCTGCTGGCCCCGGACGCCGGGCGGGCGACCGTCGCCGGCCTCGACGTCGTGCGGCAGCCGCGGCAGCTGCGCCGGGTGATCGGGCTGACCGGGCAGTACGCCTCGGTGGACGAGAAGCTCCCCGGCTGGGAGAACCTCTACCTGATCGGGCGGCTGCTCGACCTGTCCCGCAAGGAGGCACGCGCGCGTGCCGACGCGATGCTGGAGCGCTTCTCGCTCACCGAGGCCGCCAAGCGGCCGGTGGCCACCTACTCCGGCGGCATGCGGCGCCGGCTGGACCTGGCCGCCTCGATGATCGGCCGCCCGGTCGTCCTCTTCCTCGACGAGCCCACCACCGGTCTGGACCCGCGCACCCGCAACGAGGTGTGGGACGAGGTCAAGCGGATGGTCGGGGACGGCGTCACCGTGCTGCTGACCACCCAGTACATGGAGGAGGCCGAGCAGCTCGCCTCCGAGCTGACCGTCGTGGACCGGGGCAAGGTCATCGCGGGCGGCGGCATCGAGGAACTGAAGGCGAAGGTCGGCGGCCGCACCCTGCGCGTCCGCCCGGCCGACCCGCTGCGGCTGCGCCCGCTCGCCGCCCACCTGGACGCGCTGGGCATCACCGGCCTGGCATCCTCCACGGTGGACGCCGAGCGCGGCTCCGTGCTGGTGCCGATCCTCAGCGACGAGCAGCTGACCGCCGTGGTCGGCGCGGTCACCGGGCACGGCATCACGATCGCCTCCATCACCACCGAACTGCCCAGCCTGGACGAGGTGTTCCTGTCCCTCACCGGCCACCGCGCCAGTGCCCCGCAGGACCCCGCGCCCGCCGACGCACGCGAGGAGGTCGCCGTATGAGCGCCACCACCGTCGCCCCCGACGCCCGGATCTCCCTGCGTGCCCACGTCCGGCACACCAGCGCCCTGGTCCGCCGGAATCTGCTGTGGATCCGGCAGGACCCGGAGTCGATGTTCGACGCCCTGCTGTTCCCGATCGTCTTCACCCTGCTGTTCGTGTACGTCTTCGGCGGCTCCATCGGGCAGTCGCTGGGCGGCGGTCAGCAGGCGTACGTGCAGTACGTGGTCCCCGGCCTGATGGCCATGATGGGCATGAACATGGCCATGGGGGTCGGCACCGGCTTCAACCAGGACTTCAACTCCGGTGTGATGGACCGCTTCCGGTCGCTGCCGATCGGCCGCGGCTCGGTGCTGTTCGCGAAGATCGCGGTGGAGGTGCTGCGGATGCTGTTCGCCACCGCGGTGCTGCTGGTCGTCGGCGTCCTGGTGGGCTTCGACATCACCAACTGGGCGGGGCTGCTGGCCTCCGTGGGCCTGTCGGTGCTGTTCGGCTCCGCGCTGATGTGGATCTTCCTCACCCTCGGCGTGGTGATGAAGAGCGCCCAGTCGGTGCAGGCGATGGGCTTCCTGGTGCTGATGCCGCTCCAGTTCGGCTCGTCGATCTTCGCGCCGCCGCAGTCCATGCCGGGCTGGCTGGAGGCCTTCACCCGGTACAACCCGTTGTCCAACCTCGCCGACGCGGCGCGCGGCCTGATGACGGGCGGTCCGATCGCGGAGGACCTGTGGATGACGCTCGGCTGGTCGGTGGCGCTGACGGCGGTGATGGCGCCGATCGCGATCCACAAGTTCCGCACCAAGAGCTGACCCGGGTCAGACCAGGGCGGTGGCCTCCTCGGCGGAGAGTTCGCCGCCCTCGGCCCGGGCGGCCTCGTACGCCTCGGTGCCGAGTGCTTCCCGGACCCGTGCGTCCGCCCGGGCTTGGCAGTCCCGCTCCATGGCCATTGCGCAGTGGCCGGGCGGCAGCAGTGCGACGGCGGCCCCCAGGCACCGGGCGGCGTCCCGGGCCCGCCGGCCGCCGTCGACGCCGGCCAGCGCCATCGCGGCGATGGTGAGGCAGGCCGACCGCATCTGCGGGGCGATGACGGTGGACAGCGGGTCCTTCGACCGCTCCAGCGCCTGACGGACCAGTGCCAGGGACTCCTCGTAACGGTCCTCCAGCGCGGCCACCCAGGCCTCCGAGGCCAGGATGAACGCGTCGAAGACGGCGAAGTGGGCGATCGGGAACTCCTCCCGCAGCAGCCGGAGCTGCTCACGGGCTTCGGCCGACCGCTCGGTCATGGCGAGCCGCCCGGCGAGGAAGAGCCGGGCGGCGGGCAGCGCGCCGTTGTACCCCGCACCGGCCTGGTCCCGGATCACCTCGCGCAGGACGCGCTCACCGCGTTCGGCCTGTTCCGGGTCACCGGAGTCGATCAGCGCGCTGCCGAGGCGGGCACCGAGCACGGCCACGTGGGCGCGGGCGCCCAGACGCTCGGCGTGCTCCGCCGCGGCCTCGTAGTCGGCGGCGGCGAGCAGGTGGTCGCCCCGGCGTTCGAGGGCCTCGGCACGCGCGGACAGCGCCTCGGCGGTGCCCCAGGCGTCGCCGAGCCGCCGGTAGATCTCCAGCGACTCGTCGGCGTCGCGGGCCGCGTCGCCCGCCCAGTCGCTGCGGTTGGCGAGGAAGTTGGCCCGTGTCTGGAGGCTGCCGGCCAGCTCCCATTCGTACCCCGGGGTCGCCCGGCAGGTGCGCACGGTGGCGTCCAGGATCTCGCGCAGCCGCTCCATGTCGCCGGTGAGCATCACGGCGTAGAACCAGAGCAGGCCGGGGCTGCGGCAGGTCTGCGGCAGGCCGGGTTCGTAGGTGGCGGAGACGGCCCGCAGCTTCGCCTGTGCCGCCGGGGTCTGCCAGGCCTCCAGCTCGGTGTCCATGCAGGCCAGGTGGGCCAGGTGCGCACCGCGCCGGGCCTCGGCGAGGATCTCGCCGGTCATCGGGGGCGGCGCGGCCGTGCACCGCTCCCACACCGGCTCGGCGGGCCGGACCGGCCCGGCGAACGGGTCGGGGCCCAGCGCCATCACCTCGCTGCACCAGGTGCGCGCCTCGATCCGCAGGTCGCGCATCTGCCAGTACCAGACCAGCGACAGCACCAGGCAGAGCGCCTCCTGCTCGTCCCGCTCGGCGACGGCGTGGCGCAGGGCGGTGCGGAGGTTCTCGTACTCCCGCTCCAGCCGCTCGATGGCGGCGAGTTGGTCCGGGCCCCGCAGCAGCGGGTCATTGGTGCGGGCCACCTCCCGGTAGTACGTCAGGTGGGCCCGCTCCGCCGCCCGCCGCCCGCCGGTCTCGTCGAGCCGCTCGCGCGCGTACTCGGCGACGGTTTCCAGCAGCCGGTAGCGCATCTCCCCGTCGTTCGACGGCGCGGCGACGACCAGGGACTTGTCGACGAGGGAGCCGAGCGCGTCCAGCGCGGACGGACCGCACACGGCCTCGGCGGCGGCCAGGTCGCAGCCGCCCGCGAACACCGACAGGCGGCGCAGCACGTCGCGCTCGTCGTCGTCCAGCAGTTCCCAGGACCAGTCGACGACCGCGCGGAGCGTCTGCTGGCGGGGCAGGACGGTGCGGCTGCCGGAGGTGAGCAGCCGGAAGCGGTCGTCGAGGCGGTCGGCGATCTGGCGGGGGGTGAGCATCCGCAGCCGGGCGGCGGCCAGCTCGATGGCGAGCGGCAGGCCGTCCAGCCGCCGGCAGATCTCGGCGCACGCCTCGGGGTCGTCGTCGACGGAGAAGCCGGGGCGGGCGGCGGCGCCGCGGTCGGCGAGCAGCCGCAGCGCGGCCGGTTCGGGCAGCGGCTCCACCGGCCGCAGCAACTCCCCCGGGACGCCGAGGGGTTCACGGCTGGTGGCGAGGACGGTCAGGTGGGGGCAGCGGGCGAGCAGTTCCTCGGCGAGGCGGGCGGCGGCCTCGACGACGTGCTCGCAGTTGTCGAGCACGATCAGCATGTGGCGCCGGCCGCAGTGCTCGACGAGGCGTTCGGTCGCGGTGCCCTGCCGGTCGGCCGCGACCGCCCGCATCTCCTCGGCGCCGGCGCCGTACAGCACGGTCTCGCGGGCGCCCACCGCGGTCAGCACGGCCTCGGCCACGGCGCCGGGGTCGTCGACCGGCGCGAGTTCGGCCAGCCACGCCCCGTCCCTCGCCGGGTCCCCGGCTGCCTCGGCGGCCTCCTGCGACAGCCGGGTCTTGCCGGCACCGCCGGGCCCGAGCAGGGTGACGAGCCGGGCGGTGGTCAGGTCCGCGCGGATGGCCTGGATGTCGGCGTCCCGGCCGACGAAGGAGGTGAGCCGGGCACGGAGGTTGCCGCGCTGCGGCCGGGCAGCGGGCCCGGGGGCCGGCGTGGCGGGCCGGACGGGTGCGGCGGGCACGCCGGGCGCGGAGGGCGGGCCAGACGTGGCCGGCAGGCCGGGCGCGGAGGGCGGGCCAGACGTGGCCGGCAGGCCGGGCGCGGAGGGCGGGCCGGGCGATCCGGGCTGCTGGTCCGGCGCGGCAAGCGGGGCCGTCGCGACAGGCGGGGCCGTCACGGCAGGCGGGGCCGTCACGGCAGGCGGATCCGGTACGGGAAGCGGATCCGGTACGGGAAGCGGGTCCGGCCGCAGCAGCCGGGCGTGCAGGGAGCGCAGTTCGGCCCCGGGGTCGGAGCCGAGCCGGTCCGCGAGCAGACGCCGTACGTCCTCGTAGGCGGCGAGCGCCTCGGCGGTGCGGCCGGTGTCGCGCAACGCGCGCAGGCGCAGCGCCTGGAGGGGCTCGTCCAGCGGGTGGGCGTCGCACAGGGCGGTCAGCTCGGGCAGCGACCGGTCGGCGTGGCCGAGGTCCAGGGCGGCGGCGTGGCGGGCGCGCAGGGCGTCCAGCCGCCGGGTCTCCCAGCGGGCCGCCTCGGCGCTGCGGTCGGGGAGGTCGGCCAGGGCCGGGCCGTGCCACAGGGCGAGGGCGTCGTCGAGGACGACGGCGGCCTTGTCCGGGTCGCCGTCGGCCAGGGCGCGGGCACCCTCGCCGGCCAGCCGGTCGAAGCGGTGCAGGTCGATGTCGTCGGGGGCGGCGGCGAGACGGTAGCCGCCGTCGGCGGAGGCGACGGCCTCCGCGCCGAGGGTCCGCCGCAGCCGCCCGACCAGCGCCTGCAGCGCCCCCGGCGCGTCGGCGGGCGGGTCACCGGCCCACACCTCCTCCACCAGCAGACCGGCGGGCACGGTCCGGCCGGCCCGCAGGGCGAGCACGGTCAGCAGAGCACGCAGCCGCGCTCCGCCGACCGGGACGAGGGTGCCGTCGGGGCGGAGCGCCTGGGTGGTGCCGAGGATGCGGTAGCGCACGGGTCCATTGTCCCTGGGGGTCTCGGGGGCGGTCACGGGGTCCGGCCGGCGGGGCGGATCGCCCCGGGCCCACCCTCTCCGGAACCGGGGCGGACCGCGAGACGTTTTCCCGGCGCGCCGGGTACGGTCGGGCAGTCCCCCCGGGGCCCACCGTGCGTCGACCAGTCAGGAGTCCCATGACCACCGCCACCGCCAGCCCCAGTGACCGGCGGATCAGTCCCGTCTTCGTCGGGATCCTGGCCGTCACCGCGGTCACCGGGTGGGCCAGCTGGACCGGGTTCGCCGAGCAGCCGGGCATGGCCGTGTTCCTGTTCGTGACGGCCGCCTGGATCGTCTCGCTGTGCCTGCACGAGTACGCGCACGCGCGCACCGCCCTGCACAGCGGCGACATCTCGGTCGGCGCGAAGGGCTATCTCACGCTGAACCCGGTGAAGTACACGCACGCCCTGCTGAGCATCGTGCTCCCCGTGCTCTTCGTGATCATGGGCGGGATCGGTCTGCCGGGCGGTGCCGTCTTCATCGAGCGCGGGCGCATCCGGGGCCGCTGGAAGCACAGCCTGATCTCGGCGGCGGGCCCGCTGACGAACGTGCTGTTCGCGGTGGTGTGCACGGCCCCGTTCTGGCTGGACGCGCTGGACGGCGTGCCGCGCGACTTCCGCCTCGCGCTGGCCTTCCTGGCGCTGCTCCAGGTCACGGCGTCGATCCTGAACTTCCTGCCGGTGCCGGGGCTGGACGGCTACGGGGTGATCGAGCCGTGGCTGTCGCACAACGTGCGGCGGCAGGTGGAGCCGATCGCGCCGTTCGGGCTGCTGATCGTGTTCGCGATGCTGTGGATCCCGGCGCTGAACGGCGTGTTCTTCGACGTGGTCGACACCGTCCTGGGCAGCCTCGGGATCAGCGAGTCCGACACGTACTGCGGTTTCGAGCTGTACCGCTTCTGGCAGACGGACGAGTTCTGCTCGGTCAGCCCGTGACGGAGGAGGCGCGGCGGGCGTCGTCCTTGGCGCGCTTGACGTAGTACCAGCACATGTTGGACGACACGCCCGCCATCAGCACCCACACCACGCCCATGAGCACGCTGCCCTGCACGAAGGAGACGACGGCCGCGGTGGCGGCGAGGACGCAGACGACCAGGGCGTAGAGGGCGAGTCGCCGGGTCGGGCGGGACGGGACCTGGGCGGGCATGGGGCGGGCTCCTGTCGGGGGACACGTGCGGGCACTGCTGTGCCCCAGTGTCCCCCATCGCCTCATACGTCCGTGACGCGGAGTCCCGCGTGCGCCTTGTAGCGGCGGTTGACGGAGATCAGGTTGGCGACCAGCGACTCGACCTGGTGCGCGTTGCGCAGCCGGTCGGCGAAGACGCCGCGCATCCCGGGGATGCGGCCGGCGAGCGCCTGGACGATCTCGACGTCGGCGCGGGCCTCGCCGAGCACCATCACGTCGGTGTCGATCTCGTCGATCTCCGGGTCCTGGAGCAGGACCGCCGACAGGTGGTGGAAGGCGGCGGTGACCCGGCTGTCCGGCAGCAGGGCCGCGGCCTGCTCGGCGGCGCTGCCCTCCTCCGGCCTGAGGGCGTAGGCGCCCTTCTTGTCGAAGCCGAGGGGGTTGACGCAGTCGACGACGAGCTTGCCGGCCAGTTCCTCGCGCAGGGACTGAAGGGTCTTGCCGTGCCCCTCCCAGGGCACGGCGACGATCACGACGTCGCTGCGGCGGGCGGTCTCGGCGTTGTCGGCGCCCTCGATGCCGTGGCCGATCTCCTCGGCGGCGCCCTGCGCGCGCTCGGCGGCCCGGGAACCGATGATCACCTTCTGGCCGGCCTTGGCGAGGCGGTAGGCGAGGCCCTTGCCCTGCGGGCCGGTCCCGCCGAGTACGCCGACGACCAGTCCGGAGACGTCGGGCAGGTCCCAGGGGTCCTTGGCGGGGGCTTTCTGACCGCCCTGTGCGGCAGTGTCGGTAGAGGTCATGGCCCCGACTCTACGTGCGTCCCCGGGTCGGGTGATTTCCCGGTGAACGCCGGGTCCGGGCAGGGCGTTTGCGACACCATGCGGCGCATGGACGCCGTACGGGTCGCGCTGCTGCGGGAAGTGCTCGCCGGGACCGAGTGGCTGGGGGCCACCCGGAGATTCGCGGGGGCGCTGCGCGGGTCGGTGGTGTCGCACAGGGGCGGGCTGCTGCTGGTGGGCACGGCGGCCTACGAGCCGTGGCACCTGGCGGCGCACCTGGTGGACGAGGCGGCCTGGTCGGGGACGCCGGAGCTGGCCCCGACGCTGGTGCGGCACGACGCGCGGCCGTCGGACCCGGCGCATCTGGCGGTGGGGCTGGGGCGGCTGGCGGCGGCCCGGCGCGGGGAGACGCTGCTCGTGGTGGCGCCGGACGATCCGGGCGCCGCACTGCTGGAGCGGGTCCACGACGTCCGGCGGGCCGGGGCGACGGTGCTGACGCTGGGCACGGGCGAGCGGGAGCTGACCTCCATGGCGCACGAGGCGCTGGCCGTGCCGGACGGCGCGGAGCTGGACCTGGACACCGTGCAGCATCTGGTGAGCGCGGCGGCCGGGGAGAACGCGGTGCCGCTGCCGCGGGGGCGGCGCCGTCTTCGGGACCGGCTGTCGAGGCTGGCCGATTGCCTGACGGCGCCGCCGCCGGAGCGGTGGTGAAGGTCCGCCGGGTTCGGTGGTCCTTCGCCGGGCGGTTGTGCCGTGCCTCTCGGGGGCGCGGGGAACGGCGCGGCCGGCCACGCCCCGCCGGAAGCCCCGCCGGAAGCCCCGCCCCCCCTCCGGTGTCAGTCCTCCGGGCGGGACGCGGGCGCGTCGTGCCAGTTGGGGTCGTTCTCCCACTGGAGGTTGCGCTCGCGGGCCGTCTCCATCGCGCGCTCGGCCTCCGTGCGGGAGGCGTAGGGCCCGAAGCGGTCCTTGCCCGGGCAGTCCGGGCCCTCCTCGACCTGCTGGTGTTCCAGGCAGTAGTACCACTCGCCCGGCTTTCCGACCGTGCGCTTCTTGAACAGGGCCATGACCGGCTCCTTTCGCCAGGGGACATGGTCTCGTATGCCCGCTGGTTAGACTCGCTGGCATGTCTGGCCAGTCGCTGCTCGTTCCAGGGGAGCTGTCTCCCACCCGTTCCGTACCCGGAAACATCCGCCGACCCGAGTACGTCGGCAAGCCCGCGCCCACGCCCTACACCGGCCCGGAGGTGCAGACGCCCGAGACCGTGGAGGCGATGCGGGTGGCCGGGCGGATCGCGGCGCGGGCGATGGCCGAGGCCGCCAAGCTGATCGCGCCGGGCGTGACGACGGACGAGCTGGACCGGGTGGCGCACGAGTACATGTGCGACCACGGCGCCTACCCCTCCACGCTGGGCTACCGCGGCTTCCCCAAGTCCCTGTGCACCTCGGTCAACGAGGTGATCTGCCACGGCATCCCGGACTCGACGGTGCTGCGCGACGGCGACATCGTCAACCTGGACGTGACGGCGTACATCGGCGGGGTGCACGGCGACAACAACGCGACCTACCTGGTCGGCGAGGTGGACGAGGAGAGCCGGCTGCTGGTCGAGCGCACCCGGGAGTCCCTGAACCGCGCCATCAAGGCGGTCCGGCCGGGCCGGCAGGTCAACGTCATCGGCCGGGTCATCGAGTCGTACGCCAAGCGCTTCGGCTACGGGGTGGTCCGGGACTTCACCGGCCACGGGATCAACTCGTCCTTCCACTCCGGCCTGGTCATCCCGCACTACGACAGCCCGCATGCGACGACCGTGATGCAGCCCGGGATGACCTTCACGATCGAGCCGATGCTGACCCTCGGCACGCACGAGTACGACATGTGGGACGACGGCTGGACGGTCGTGACGAAGGACCGCAAGCGGACCGCGCAGTTCGAGCACACGCTGGTGGTGACGGACACCGGGGCGGAGATCCTGACCCTGCCGTAGCCTCCGCCCGCCCGACCCGCTCTCCTCGGGAGGGCGGGTCTTTTCGCGCGTTCCTGGGTAGCCTTTTACCGACAGGCCGTCGGCAAACCTCTTGACTTAGGTTAGCCTAACCTTAGAAGATCGGTCACATGGACTCCTTCTCGACGCTCATCCGCACCGCCTCCCACGAGCAGCACACGGAGGCCGAGACCTCGACGTTCATGAGTGATCTGCTGGGCGGGCGGCTCGGCGTCGAGGCGTACGCGCGGTACACCGAGCAGCTGTGGTTCGTCTACGAGGCGCTGGAGGCCGGCGCCAGCCGGCTGGCGGCGGACCCGGTGGCCGGTCCCTTCGTCCGGCCGGAGCTGATGCGCCTGGCCGCGCTGGAGCGGGACCTGGAGCATCTGCGCGGCCCCCGGTGGCGGGCGTCCCTGTCCGCGCTGCCGGCCACGCGGGCCTACGCGGACCGGGTGCGGGAGTGCGCCGAGCGCTGGCCCGGCGGGTACGTCGCACACCACTACACCCGCTACCTCGGCGACCTGTCCGGCGGGCAGATCATCCGCGACAAGGCGGAGCGCACCTGGGGCTTCGAGAAGAAGGGCGACGGCGTCCGCTTCTACGTCTTCGAGCAGATCACGAACCCGGCGGCGTTCAAGCGGGAGTACCGGGAGCTGCTGGACGGCATCCATGCGGACGACCTGGAGAAGCAGCGGGTGGTGGCCGAGTGCAAGCGGGCGTTCGCGCTGAACACGGCCGTCTTCCGGGCGCTGGGCGAGGAGTTCCCGCTGAGCGCCTAAGCCTCGAGGAACGCCCTGCCGCCGATCTCCACCCAGCCGCCCGGCTGCGGCGCGGCCAGGAGCTGCGAACCCGCGCCCTGGGTGATGTTGAGCGCCCGGCCCAGGCGGTCGGTGAGCAGCAGCGCCGCCGCGCCCGTCGCCTCGTCCTCCCCGGCCCCGGTACGGGCACCGGCTCCGCCGGAGCGGCTGACGCCGCCCTCCTCGACACGGCCGGGGAAGGCACGGGCACGGATCCGTCCGGCCGCCTCGTCCAGCCACGCCCAGGCGTACACCCGCCCCTCCCCCGGCGGCGGCACGGCCAGGTCGTCCACCTCGGCGACGGTGGCGTACCGGCGCAGGGTCCACGGCGTGACCCACTCCGCCCGCGCCTCGATCCAGCTGAACTCCCCGTCCAGCCGGGCGCCCACCACCCCGGCCGGCGTGACGAGTTCGGGCACGTCGAGCAGCCAGGCCGTGCCGACTCCGGGGCGGACGGCGAAGGGCAGCCGCAGGGTGGGTGTGCGGATGTCGACGACGCCGCGCTCGGGGTCGTCCACGAACACGGTCTCGTCGAAACCGAGTTTCGCGGCGAACGCCTGCCGGTCGGCCTGCCCGGGCAGCACCGAACCGTCGCGGACGACCCCCAGTTCCTTGCCGTAGCCGCCGTTCGGCGCACAGAAGACGCGCAGTACGTCGTAGTCCGTCACGGGGGCATTGAAGCAAACGCGGCGCGGTCGGCGCCGGTCAGGCGTAGACGCGCTCCACGAACTCCGCGAGCTGATCGTCGGACAGATGACGCGCCAGGTCGTGCTCGCTGATCATGCCGACCAGCCGCTTGTCCCCGTCGATGACCGGCAGGCGGCGGATCTGGTTGGTCTCCATCTCGCGGAGCACGTCCTCCACGCTGGCGTCGCTGCTGATCCAGCGCGGGGTGCCCTGGCACAGCTCACCGGCGGTGACGCGGGCGGGGTCGTGGCCGGCGGCGACACAACGGACCACGATGTCGCGGTCGGTGATGATGCCGCACATGCGCTCGTTGGAGTCGGTGGGGTCGCTGACGGGCAGGGCGCCCACGTTCAGTTCCCGCATGAGCTGGGCGGCGCGGTCCAGGGTCTCGGTGGCGGGTATCCACTGGGCCCCGGGGTGCATGATGTCGGCGGCGGTGGTCATGAAGTGTCCCTCCTGTCGGTTCGGGCGGTTTCATCCTCGGGGGGCGGCTTCCTGGGAGCGATCCGACGGGCGCCGTCCGGGTGATGCCGGGCGCGGGTCCACGGACGCCCGGCCGTGAGGTCACGGTGTGGCCGCTGAACCCGGTCCGGACGTCCGGGCGTCACCCGGTCCCGGTAGGGTTCGCCTCCGGGAAGGGGAAGGTGAAGGAAACCTGATGAGCAGGGATCGCGGCACTCGAAGGCTTCGCAGGCCGGCCCGGGGCGCGCTGCTGGCGGCGTCGGTGACCGCTCTGTCGGTGACGGCGAGCGGATGCGTCGTGGTGCACGGCGAACGGGAGGTGCTCCCCGCGGCCACCCGGGCCGAGGCCGCGAAGGCGCTGGCGCAGTTCACGACCGCGTACAACAAGGCCGACAAGGCCTACGACCCCGCCCTGGACGCCGAGTACACCACCGGCGCGCTCGCCGACATCGACTCGGCGCGGCTGGAGGCCGGCCAGGCCAACCACCCGGACGGCAACCCGCAGCACACGCCGCTGAAGTTGACGGACGTGCAGTACACCATCCCCAAGAAGGCGGGCTGGCCGCGCTGGTTCCTCGCCGACGCCCGCGGCAACAAGGGCGGCGACGCGCGCTGGCTGCTGGTGTTCACCCGGCACGGCCTGGACGAGACCTGGCAGGTGGCCTACCTGACGCTGGTCGCCCCGGGCTCCATACCCGAGTTCCCGACGGACAAGGACGGCTGGGCGGAGGCCGTCCCCGCGAACTCCGCCGAGCTGGCCGTCCCCCCGGGCGAACTGGGCGAGGAGTACGCCGCCTACCTGGAGGAGGGCGGGCCGGCCTTCGCGGACGGCACCCACACCAGCGGCTGGCGGGAGCTGCGCAAGAAGCAGGAGCGCAGGCCGGGCCTGGCCCGGCAGTACATCGACGAACCGCTGACCAACGGCGACTACGCGCCGCTGGCGCTGCGCACGAAGGACGGCGGGGCGCTGGTCTTCTTCACCACGCGCCACTACGAGAAGCAGACCGCCGCGCAGGGCGCCTCCGTGCCCACCCCGAACCGGAACGTCCTGGCCCTGACGGAGGGCGAGATCAAGCAGTCGCTGACGATGGAGTTCGTCTCCAACGGGGTCGCCCTGGACCCGGCGAAGGGCTCCGCCGAGGACGGGGTGAAGATCCTGGGCCGGGTCCAGGGTCTCACTTCGGCGCAGGGAGCCTGAGCGGTCCGCCGCAACGGGCTCCGCGATCGGCGGCCGGGCAACGCCCCAAGGGGCGCGGGGAACTGCGCGGCAGGCCACGACGAACCCGCAGACGCCCGACAACCGCTCAGGCCCCGGCAGTCGGCGCTCAGTGCCGCAACGGCCATGCCCCCGTGTGATCGGCCTCGGCACTCACGTACCGCGCACACGCATCGGTCAACGCCTCCAGCAGCGTGAGCGGGTCCGGAAGCGCATGCTCCGGCCCGCGCACCCACCGCACCGCCTGGTCACCGGGGAGCCGGGCGGGCGGTACGAGGACGTAGGACCCACGGCAGTGCCAGCGCAGGCCCGGGTGCTCGTCCATCGTCTCGGGGTGGCAGTCCAGCTCGCACGGCCACCACTCGTCCTCGTCCTCGGGGGTGCCCCGGGTGAGGGTGAAGAACAGCATGCGGCCGTCGTCGCTCTCGGTGACGGGGCCGACCTCGATCCCGGAGTCCAGCAGCCGCCCCAGCGCCTCCCGGCCGGCCTCCAGGGGCACGTCGAGCACGTCGTGCACCATGCCGGTCGCGGTGATGAAGTTGGCCTGCGGCTGGTGCCGGGCCCAGCGCTCGACCTGCGCGCGGTCGGTGGTGGACTGGGTCTGCCAGGCGAACGAGACCGGGTGCCGGGCCGGGGTGGGACAGCCGATCCGGTCGCAGGAGCACCGGTAGCCGGCCGGGTGCGCGGCGGGCGCGAGGGGCAGTCCGGCCCCGGCGGCGGCGAGCAGCAGGTCCTCCCGGCCACCGTCTCCGGCGGCCTCCTTCGGCCGGCGTCCGCGCAGCCACTGGGAGATTTTGCCCTGCCGGCCGGTGCGGCCGCCGAACTCCGCGCTCATCTATCCCCTCGCCTCGCCGTCGTGCGCTCCAGGATGCCCTATGGTCGCACCAATCCGTGCTTCGGGGTCGGGGACGGACAAACTTCCCAGGTCAGCGCGGAGCCGGTCAGCGCGGAGCGAGTCCGTACAGGGCGTACTCGACGAGGGTGTCGGTGTATTCGTACGAGAACGGGGCGGTGCGCTGGAGCCAGCGCTGGGCGAGCGGGGAGACGAACAGCTCCAGCGCGATCCGCGGATCGACGTCCGGCCGGATGTCCCCGGCCTCCTGGGCGGCGCGCAGCCGGTCGACGTAGAGCTGGAGCGAGGGCTCCAGCAGCTTGGCGACGACCACGCGGCCGAGTTCCTCGTCGACCACGCCCTCGGCGGCCAGGGCGCGGGACGGGCCCTCGAACCTCGGGTCCCGCAGTTCGTCCACGGTGGCCCGCAGGACGAGCTTCAGGTCGGCGGCGAGGTCACCGGTGTCCGGAATGCCGTACGACTCCTGCCCCGCCCCCTCCCCGGCCTGCTCGGCGAGGTGGAGGAAGGCCTCCAGCAGGACGTCGGCCTTCGAGGGCCACCAGCGGTAGATGGTCTGCTTGCCGACGCCCGCGCGGGCGGCGATGCCCTCGATGGTGGTCCTCGGGTAGCCGACCTCGGCGACGAGGGCGAGGGCGGCGTCGTAGATGGCCCGGCGGGACCTCTCGCTACGGCGCTTCTGAACGGGCTTCTGATCGGACATGGCCTGAACTTATCAGTTGACAAGACGCTCCGTCTCGCGGACAGTCGCTTTTGCGAGACGAACCGTCTCGTACCGATAGGCGGGCGAAGCTGTCCGCCTGCGACGGAAGGAACCCCCGTGCCCCGAGGCGGAGCAGGAAACATGCTGGGCGTCGGCGGCCCTCGCCGGAACCTCGGCCGCGGGGCGCTGCGCGGCGCCGGTGCCGACGGCCGGTTCGGCGGCGGCCCGGACGCTCGGAACCAGAAGCGGGAACTGGCCCGCAGGATGCGGGAGAAGCAGCAGAAACGACAGGCGGAGGAGGGGTCGGCAGGGGAACAGCCGGAGAGCACCGCCGACTAGCCGGTCAGCCGGTGGCCGGCGGCGGCCAGGCGTCGCCCCAGTCGGTGGCGCGGGCCGCCCGGTACAGGTCGCCGTGGCGTTTGGTGACCGTGGTCCGGCGCAGGGCGGGCTCGGTCTCGCACAGGTCGAGCAGGACCTGCCCCTTGCGGATCTGCGGTCGCCGGACGACCCGGGAGGCGGCCGGCGCGACGGTGAGGCCGGGCACGTCGGGGAGGCGGGTGGCGGCGACGTAGCTGAACTTCTCGTCCTCGTAGGCGAGAGAACCACCCTTGACCTGCCGGTGCAGCGAGGAACGGCTGACCCGCGCCGAGAAGTGGCACCAGTCGGTGCCGGGGGCGATGGGGCAGGCGGCGCTGTGCGGGCAGGGCGCGGCGACGCGGAAGCCGGCCGCGACGAGACGGTCCCGGGCCTCGATGACGCGCTCGTAGCCGGCCGGGGTGCCCGCCTCGACGATCACGACGGCCCGGGCGGCGGACGCGGCGGCGTCGACGAGGGCGGCGCGATCGGCGGGGGTTAGTTCGTTCAGGACGTAGGAGACCGTGACCAGGTCGGTGCTGCCGAGGTGCAGCGCCGCCCCGATCCGGGCGCGCTGCCAGCGGGCGTCCGCGAGGGCCGGGTTGGCGGCGGCGATCTCCCGGCCGAGCGCGAGCGCGGGCTCGGCCCAGTCGAGCACGGTCACGGGCCGGGCGCCGTCCCAGGTGTCGGCGACCGCCCAGGTGGCGGCGCCGGTGCCGCCGCCGACGTCGACGTGGTCGCCGGGTGCCCAGCCGGGGACGGCGGCGGCGAACGCCGCCAGGGCCGAGCGCACCGCCTCGAAGGTCGCGGGCATCCGGTACGCGGCGTAGGCGGCCACGTCGGCGCGGTCCCGCAGGATCGGGGCGTCGGTCGGGGTCGCCCCGCGGTAGTGGGCGATCAGCCGCTCCACGGCCTGCGCGGCCTGCCGGGGCGGCAGCCCGTCGAGCAGACCGGCGAGGGCGGACCGCAGGGTGTCGGCGGGGGCGGTGGGGGCGTTCACCCGGCGATTCTACGGGGGTGAGGGGCCCCGCCCACGGGGGCCGGGGGGTCCGCTCACGGGGGCCGCGGGGTCCGCTCACGGGGCCGGCCGCGGGGTCCGCTCACGGGACCGCGGGAGTCCGGCGAACGGTCCGCACGGTGCGCGACCCCGCTCTCACCTGCCGCGTGCGCCAGAGGCCGGACGCGTCGCCGGCGCCGCGCGGGGCCGGCTGTCCGGCCGCCAGAGGCGACGCGAGCAACCTCACCCGCCACGCACAGCCCGGGCCAGACGCGTCGCCGCCGCCGCGCGGGGCCGGCTGTCCGGTCGCCGCGGGCGGCGCGGGTGCACCGCGTTGGCCAGGAGCACCAGGAACGTGTCCGTCGCCCGGTCGAGGACCAGCATCGTGCCGGTGAAGCCGGTGTGCCCGGCCGCCCCGCGCCCGGCCAGCTCCCCCATGAACCACGGCTGGTCGAGGGCGAAGCCCAGGCCCGGCGGCGCCAGCAGCAGGTCGGCGAAGTCGGGGCCGAGAATGCGCGCCGGCCCGTACGCGCCGCCCGCGAGCAGCGCGCGGCAGAACACGGCCAGGTCCCGGGCGGTCGAGAACAGCCCCGCGTGACCGGCCACCCCGCCCAGCGCCCAGGCGTTCTCGTCGTGCACGACGCCGCGCAGCATCCCCCGGTCGGCCTTGGCCCACGGCCGCCGCTGGTCCTCGGTCGCCGCCGCCTCGGGGCAGGGGCCGAACCGGGTGGCCGTCATGCCCAGCGGGCGGGTGATGCCGTCGCGGACCAGAACGTCCAGGCCCCGGCCGGTGATGCGCTCCAGGAGCTGCTGGAGGAGCAGCATGTTGAGGTCGGAGTAGCAGTAGGTGCCGGGCACGCCCACGGGCGGCTCGGCGCGCAGCCGGTCCAGCCGCTCGGCGTCGTCGGCGCAGTCGTACAGCGGGAGTTCGGGCCGCAGTCCGGAGGTGTGGGTGAGCAGCTGCCGCACGGTGACGCGGTGCCGGGCGGCGGCGCGGAAGTCGGGCAGGTACGCGCCGACCTCGGCGTCGATGCCGAGGGTGCCGCGCTCGATCTGCTGCACGGCGGCGACGGACGTGAACAGCTTGGTGAGCGAGGCCAGGTCGAAGGGCGTGCCGACGGTCACCGGCACCCGGTCCGGGGGCGGCAGTTCCACGGGCGCCTCGCGGCCGGCGTCGTAGGACGCGTACCGCACGGCCCAGCCGGCCGCCTCCTCGGCGGCGAGCACCGGGCCGCGCCCGGCCGCCACGACGGCTCCCGGCGCCCACGGGTGCTCGCCGGTGGTGAGGGCGTGGACCTCCCGGACGAGGTGGCGGAGCTGCCCGGAATCCAGGCCGGCCCGTTCCGCCGTGCCGCTCCGCAGTCTCGGTGCGCTCAGCTCGCTGCTCCTTCCGTGTCCCCGCGTGCGCCGCCGTTGTTCCCGGGACGGCACAGTCCCACGAAGCAGCCCGCGGCCACCAGCGCTGCGCCCAGCTGGACGACGGCCATCGGCAGGGCGGTGTCCTCTCCGGCGATGCCGACGAGCGGGGAGGCGATCGCGCCGATGAGGAAGGAGGACGTGCCGAGCAGCGCGGAGGCGGAGCCGGCGGCGTACTTGACCCGCATCAGGGCGAGGGCCTGGGTGTTGGGCAGGGTGATGCCCATCGCGGACATCAGCACGAACAGCGCGGCGGCGACGGGTGCGAGCCCGACCTCCCCGAAGACACCGAGGGACATCAGCAGCAGCGCCGTCGCGGCGGCGACGACGATCGCGAGGCCCAGGCCCAGCACCCGGTCGAGGCGGACCCGGCCGACCAGGACCTTGCCGTTGATCTGGCCGACCACGACGAGGCCGACGGAGTTGAGGCCGAACAGCAGGCTGAACGTCTGCGGGGAGGCGCCGTGGATCTCCTGGATGACGAACGGGGACGCCGAGATGTAGGCGAACAGTGCGGCGAAGGCGAAGCCGCCCGCGAGCAAGTAGCCGGAGAAGGCCCGGTCGGCGAGCAGTCCCCGCATCGAGCGCAGCGCCTCCCCCACCCCGCCGCGGTGCCGCTCGGCGGCGGGCAGCGTCTCCGGCAGCTTCGCCCACACGATGCCGCCCAGCAGCACGCCGAGCACGGTGAGGACGACGAAGACGCCCCGCCAGTCCGTCACCCGCAGGATCTGCCCGCCGATCAGCGGCGCGACGATCGGGGCGACACCGGAGATCAGCATCAGGGTGGAGAAGAAGCGGGCCATGGCCACGCCGTCGTACAGGTCGCGGACGACGGCCCGGGCGATGACGATCGCGGCGGCGCCGGCGAGCCCCTGTGCCAGCCGGCAGGCGACCAGGAGTTCGATGGTGGGTGCGAACGCGCACAGGGCGGTGGCGACGACGTAGACGGCGAGGCCGCTCAGCAGCGGGCGGCGGCGTCCCCACCGGTCGCTCATCGGCCCGACCACGAGCTGGCCGAGGGCCATGCCGGCCAGGCAGGCGGTGAGCGTGAGCTGGACGGTCGCGGCGGGCGCGTGCAGGGCGCGGGTGACCTCGGGGAGCGCCGGGAGGTACATGTCCATCGCCAGCGGAGGCGTGGCGGTCAGTCCGCCGAGGATCAGCGTGACGAGCAGACCGGTGCGGCGGGCGCCACGCAGCGTGCGGGGCGGCGTCGTCGCTCGGGCGGTGTGCGGTTGTGCGGTGTTCGGTTGTGCGGTGTCCGGTTGTGCGGTGTCCGGTTCGGCTGCCCCGCGCTCGGGCATGCGGCCCCTCCCTCTTCGACGGATCCGGCACCTATGCTCTCAGTTCATAGGAACCGCTTGTGCGATGTGCTTCTTGTACGACGTGCTTCTTGTGCGTTGTGTTTCTTGTGCGATGTGCTTCTTGTACGGCGGACCGCTTGTGCGACGAGCGAGGGTGGGGCGAGGGTGACCGGGCAGACGGTGCGGTGGGGAATTCTGGCGACCGGCGGGATGGCGGCGACGTTCACGGCGGATCTCGTGGACCTGCCGGACGCGGAGGTCGTGGCGGTGGCGTCGCGGAGCGAGGCCTCGGCGAAGGCGTTCGCGGAGCGCTTCGGCGTCCCCCGGGCGTACGGCGACTGGGCGGAGCTGGCGCGGGACGAGGACGTCGACGTGGTGTACGTCGCCACCCCGCACGCGGCGCACCGGGCGGCCGCCGGGCTGTGCCTGGAGGCAGGGCGGAACGTGCTGTGCGAGAAGCCGTTCACGCTGAACGCGCGGGAGGCCGAGGAGCTGGTCGCCCTCGCCCGGGAGCGCGGGAGCTTCCTGATGGAAGCGATGTGGATGTACTGCAACCCGCTGGTGCGGCGCCTGAAGGCGCTGGTCGACGACGGCGCGATCGGCGAAGTGCGCAGCGTGCAGGCCGATTTCGGGCTGGCCGGTCCCTTCCCGCCCGCCCACCGGCTGCGGGACCCGGCGCAGGGCGGCGGCGCGCTGCTGGACCTGGGCGTGTACCCGGTGTCGTTCGCGCAGCTGCTGCTCGGGGAGCCGTCGGACGTGGTGGCCCGGGCGTCGCTCTCGGCGGAGGGCGTCGACCTCCAGACGGGCGCGCTGCTCACCTGGGAGACCGGTGCGCTGGCCTCGGTGCACTGCTCCATCGTCGGCGGCACGCCGAACTCCGCGTCCGTGACCGGCTCCAAGGGCCGCATCGACGTCCCGCACGGCTTCTTCTACCCCGACCGCTTCGTGCTGCACCGGGACGGCCGCGACCCCGAGGAGTTCGCGGCCGATCCGGCCGACGGGCCGCGGGCCAGCCTCAAGCACGAGGCCCGCGAGGTGATGCGGGCCGTGCGCGCCGGGGAGACCGAGTCCCCGCTGGTCCCGCTGGAGGGCACGCTGGCGGTGATGCGGACGCTCGACGCGATCCGGGACCGCGTCGGCGTCCGCTACCCGGGCGAGAGCGCTCCGGCCGAGGCCGTGGCGCCGGTGGTCACGCCGGCTTGAGCCCCTGGTCCCCGACCTCGGTGACGAAGGACGCGGCGGTGGTGAGCGGTGCGCCCTGCGTGGTCACGTGGGAGACGGTCTTGTAGTCGACCCGCGCCAGCTCCCGGCCGAGGGACACCGTCGCGTAGCCGCGCTGCCCGTTGTAGAACTTCATGTGCGGGTTGGCGGCCGTCAGTGTGTCCCAGTTGGACGGCTTCGCGGCGCCGTCGCCGCCGCTGGTGATGGACGTGGTGACGATCTCGGTGCCCATGGTCCGGGAGTCCGGGTCCGCGAAGTCGCGCTTGATGTCGAAGCCGTAGTGGACGTGCACGTCGCCGGTGAGGACCATCAGGTTCCGGATGCCGGCGGCCTGCGCACCGGCCAGCACCCGTTCGCGGGAGGCCGGGTAGCCGTCCCAGGCATCCATGGAGACCTTGGACGGCAGGGTGGTGGAGTTGTGCCGCCGGGAGAAGGTCACCTGCTGCGGCACCACGTTCCACACGGCGTCCGACCGGTGCCAGCCGCCGATCAGCCAGCGCTCCTGGGCGTCACCGGTGAGGGTGCGGCCCGGGTCCTCCGACTCGGGGCCGGGGTACTGCCAGCCGTCGCCGTAGGCCTGGTCGGAGCGGTACTGGCGGGTGTCGAGGACGTCGAACTGGGCCAGCCGGCCCCAGTGCAGACGGCGGTACAGCCGGAGGTCGGGGCCGTCGGGGAGCTGCGGCCGGCGCAGCGGCATGTTCTCCCAGTAGGCCCGGTAGGCGGCGGCGCGCCGGAGCAGGAACTCCTCCGGCGGGACGCCGTTCTCGGGGGTCTCGTCGGCGTAGTTGTTCTCGGTCTCGTGGTCGTCCCAGGTGACGACGAAGGGGTGCGCGGCGTGCGCGGCGCGCAGGTCGGGGTCGGACTTGTAGAGGGCGTACCGCAGGCGGTAGTCCTCCAGGGTCACCGTCTCGCGGCGGAACAGGTCGGGCAGGGTGCCGGCCGGGTAGGCGCGGGAGCCGGCGGAGGAGTTGACGGCGTACTCGTAGAGGTAGTCGCCGAGGTGGAAGACGACGTCCACGTCCTCCTCGGCCAGGTGCCGGTACGCGGTGTAGTAGCCCTGGTCGTAACGCTGGCAGGAGGCCAGGGCGAAGGTGAGGGCGGAAGCCCGGCTGCGCTCCTGGGGCGCGGTGCGGGTGCGGCCGGCGGGGCTGACGAAGCGGCCGGCGCGGAAGCGGTAGTAGTACACGCGGCCGGGGGCGAGGTGGTCGACCTCGACGTGCACGGTGTGGTGGAACTCGGGGTGGGCGGTGGCCCGGCCTCGTCTGACGACGCGCCGGAACCGCTCGTCGAGGGCCAGCTCCCAGGTGACGGTGATGCGTTTGGCGGGCAGTCCGCTGTCGGCCTGGTACGGGGCGGGCGCCAGGCGGGTCCACAGCAGGACCGAGCCGGACTGCGGATCGCCGGAGGCGACACCGAGCGTGAACGGGTCGTCGGTGAGCTGTGCGGCGTCGAGTTCGGCGGCGCCGGCGGTACCGGCGGCCGGCAGGTTGACGGAGAAGGCGAGCGCCGCGGCGGCGCCGGTGACCGTCAGGAAGCGTCGGCGGCCCAGGTGCCGGGCGGCCGCCCGGAGTTCGGGCGTGTGCGGGGGCTGGTGGTTCGCGGGTGTCATCCGTTCCTCCCCTGGCGATGGCTGCAGGGAGCATTCGAATGGCCCGGGACGACCCCCGATTGGCACGGACATGACCGGTCCGTTGCGGACGGATGAGTTCCGTTCGGTGGCCCCACACGTACGCTGCGGAGCCATGAACACCGTGAGAACCACCGACGAGGGGGCGGCTGCGATGGCCGGCAGGGAGAAGGCGGAGCGGATCGCCGTGGTCACGGGGGCGGGCTCCGGCATCGGCCGCGCGGTGGCCGTGGAACTGCTCCGCGCGGGCTGGTCGCTGGCCCTGGCCGGCCGCCGCACCGAGCCGCTGGAGGAGACGGCGGCCCTCGTGCCGGACGGCACCGCCCTCACCGTCCGCACCGACGTCTCCAGCCCGGAGGACGTGGCCGCCCTGTTCACCGCCGTACGCGAGCGTTTCGGCCGCCTGGACCTGCTGTTCAACAACGCGGGCACGTTCGGCCCGGGCGGCGTGCCGTTCGAGGAACTCCCCTACGACGCCTGGCGGCACGTGGTGGACACCAACCTCAACGGCGCGTTCCTGTGCGCGCAGGCGGCGTACCGGCAGATGAAGGAGCAGGACCCGCAGGGCGGCCGGATCATCAACAACGGCTCGATCTCGGCCCACACGCCCCGCCCGCACTCGGCGGCGTACACCGCGACCAAGCACGCCCTGACGGGGCTGACCAAGTCACTGTCGCTGGACGGGCGGGCCCACAACATCGCGGTCGGCCAGATCGACATCGGCAACGCGGCGACCGACATGACGGCCCGCATGCAGGCCGGCGCGCTCCAGGCCAACGGGGAGGTGGCGCCGGAACCGGTGATGGACGTCGCCGACGTGGCGCGCACGGTGCGGCACATGGCGGAACTGCCGCTGGAGGCGAACGTGCAGTTCGCGACGGTGCTGGCGACGGCGATGCCGTACGTGGGGCGCGGCTGAGGAGCGGGCTTCGGCGTTCACACAATCGGAGTGTGAACTACCGCTCCATTGCGGCCGATGGGGGACCTGTGCTCAACTTTCCTCCACCAGAGCTTCACAAATGGAGCACCGGTGAGCGGCTGTCTTCCGCAGGCCATACCGAGGGGGGCAGGCGGCAGCCGTTCCACACACCGGCCGGGGGTGCGCCCCGCGCGGGGCCGCGGGGTGCGCGCCGGTGGGCGGAACGGCTGCCGCGCGGATGGCGGGCCGAGGCGGAACGCGGACCGGCGTTGCGGCCGGTGAGGCCTGGCCGATCAGGCCTGGCCGGTCTCGAACCGCGAGATCCTGCCGTCCTCGTCCACGTCGAACATCCATCGGGTGCGCATCTCGCCCCAGGTGTCGTTGCGGTAGCGGGCGATGAGGGCCCGCCCGCCGTTCGACTCCTTGTCGACCTCCAGGTGGCCGTTGGCGGAGAAGATCTCCGCGTCGATCCACTGGTCGAGGTCACGGTCGGCGCCGTCGTCCGCCATGGTGGCGTCCGGGGCGAGCACGGACAGGAACGCCGCACGGTCGTGGGCGTTGACGGCGGCGACGAAGGCGCGGACGGCCGGGTCGCTGAGTCGGTTGTGCCGGATCGTCATGCCGGTCAGCGTCACACCGGTCCCGGAGCCCCGCCACCCGGGCGAGGCACTCGGGCCGGCCACCCGAACGGCGCCCGCGGCGGGCCGTCGGGCGGTCCTTGGTGCGACGGTGGGGAAAGATCCGCTGTTCCTCGGACGGCGGGCCCGCGTCCTTCGGCCGGCCCGCCCGCGTTCCCTGCCCAGCGGCCCGCTGCTCGCACGTTCTCATGAGGGAGTCGACGTGACCTGTTCCGACCGACGTGATCTCGGCCTGCTGCTGCTCCGTCTGGGGACGGGCGGTGTGCTGGCCGCGCACGGCGCGCAGAAGCTGCTCGGCTGGTTCGGGGGCGGCGGGATCGAGGGGACGGGCCAGTTCATGGAGTCGGTCGGCTACGCGCCGGGCAAGGCCAGCGCGACGGCCGCGGGCCTGGCGGAGGCCGGCGGC
The DNA here is from genome assembly GCF_047946815.1 of Streptomyces hamibioticus. Lineage (NCBI taxonomy): Bacteria > Bacillati > Actinomycetota > Actinomycetes > Kitasatosporales > Streptomycetaceae > Streptomyces > Streptomyces hamibioticus. Next base: position 5,387,551 of record NZ_JBKKQY010000001.1, on the reverse strand, counting down.
GGAACGCTGCTGGCGCTGGGCCTGGCCACACCGGCGGCCGGTGCCGCGGCGGCCGGGGCGATGGCGGGCGCGGCGGCAGTGCACACCCCCAACGGCTTCTTCGCCCAGGCCGGCGGCTACGAGTACGCGGTGTCCCTGGGGCTGACGGCCGCCGGGCTCGCGGTCACCGGCCCCGGGCGCCTCTCCCTGGACCACGCCCTCGGCCACGCCGTCAACCGGGGCTGGATGGTCCCGGCGGCGTTCGCGGCGGTCGCGGCGGCGACGACGGTGGTCCTGGGAGCGCGGAACAAGCGGCTGCGGAGGGCGGCGGAGGGCGAACAGCAGCCCCTCTTCGACTGACGCACCGCTCGCCCTGCCGCCCGTGACAAGCTGCCCCTCATGAGCGACGACGACCACGGCAGCGCCCGCGCCGACCTCTGGGACGCGATCGACGACCTGGGGAAGTGGCTGGACGCCGAGCGCGACCGCGCGGGCGGGGCCCGCTCTCCCGCCGACGGCCGGGAGGACCTGCTGCTGCGCATCCTGAAGCTCTCGGAGGAGGTCGGCGAGGTCGCGCAGGCGGTGATCGGCGCGACGGGCCAGAACCCGCGCAAGGGCGTCACCCACACCTGGGACGACGTCCAGTCGGAACTGTGCGACGTCGTGATCACGTCGATGGTCGCACTGCGCACGCTGACGCCGGACGCCCGCGAGGTGTTCGCCCGGCACCTGGCCCGGGTCACGGCGCGGTCGCTGGGCGGCTGAACGGTGCAGTAGGCGCGCGGCGCAGAGGCGGGCGCGACGCAGAGGGGCGGCGTGGGAAAGGCCGGACGTGGGAGAGGGCGGACGTGGGAGAGGGCGGGCGGACGGGCGGACGTGGCGGAGCCCGGGAGTCATGTCCAGCTCCCGGGCCCCTGGGGATGCCACCCGATTGCGCACGCCGGCGGCTTTAAGAGGACGGATCAGTCATCAGACCGTCGTGTTCTGCCATTGAACTACCGCACCAGGAAGAGGTGCAGACGAAATTCGAACTCGCACCCGACGGTGTTCGCCCGTCCCCGGTCGCACCGGCGATCGGCGGCGATGCTGAAGCTGGAGCGAGAGTCTGAGATTGACGGCACGGGTGGTGTGCCCGCGCCCTTCAGGCTGAACTTCAGTTTCAGCTTGCGCTCATCACGCGAACCGGTCCTCATTCCGGCCCGCGCCTGTTGCGCACCCCCGCGCTCGCACGCGGGGGCGTTCGTGGATGCTACCCGTGGCCGCGCCCTCAGCCGAACAGGTAACCGAACACCGCGTCCCCGACCCGCTGGTCGGTGACCTCGGCTCCGTTGGCCTCCTCGCGGGCGAACTTCACGGCCTGCTGGAGCTTCTCGACCCGCTCCAGGAGTTCGTTCACGCGCCGCGCCGGAAGCGCTCCGGAGAACTTCACCGTCGTCCAGTATCCGACGGCGATGTCCTCGTAGTACACGTCGACCTGCGCGGGGTGCTTGTCGGTCGCCTCGGCCTTGACGTGGTTGCGCGGCACCTTCTTCGTACGGATGGTGCGCACCGCGTCGGTCTTCCACCAGTCGGTCGACGGGTCGAGGGACCAGGACTCGGCGGCGTCGAGCACGGGCAGCTTCTTGACGAAGACGTGCAGCTCGGTGAGCTGCTTCTCCAGGAAAAGCAGGTAGCCGACCGGCACGTCGGCGAGAACCGTGCGCCCGTCGACCACGACGTCCGCCCGGGCGGTGCAGTTGGCCCAGTCCTTGGTGGCGGTGACGTCGAACAGCCGGGTCAGCGACGCGGACATCTCGCGCAGCACGTCCTCCGCCATGACCTGCACCCGCGTGGACTCGGGCGGCAGCTGCTCGCCCTCCTCGTCCTTGGGCTGGTAGGTCCGCGAGATCCCGGCGAGCAGCGCGGGCTTCTGCACCTTGTGGTGAGCCGCGGTCACGTCCTGGAGCGCCTTGCTCTCGACGCCCTTCTCGACGGCGATGATCTGATTGAGTTTCGCCACGTCGTCCCCCTCTTTCGAACACCGGGACCATAACGAGGCGTTCCGCGCCCCTGCACCTGCTTTTCCACCGCGGGGGCGCCGCGAGGCGCCGTCCACCGGCCTGGCAGGGGCGCCCCATGACCGACACCCCGGAGCGCGGACTTCCGCGGGGCGACAGACGAGTCGGGCTGTACGCCGGGTTCTGTTCCCCGGTTCCCTCGCGGGAGCCGGGGCGACGGCCATCCATCTACGACCGGTGTTGCCACCGGCCTCCAGCGGTCTACCCGCGGACTCGGGCGGGCCGCCCTCGAACATCCGCGCAGAAGCGCCGGGGCGCTTCCTTCTTGACCTTGCTCCGGGTGGGGTTTACCTAGCTGCCCAGGTCACCCTGGGCACTGGTGGTCTCTTACACCACCGTTTCACCCTTACCGAGGACCGAGGTCCCCGGCGGTCTGCTTTCTGTGGCACTGTCCCGCGGGTCACCCCGGGTGGCCGTTAGCCACCACCCTGCCCTGTGGAGCCCGGACGTTCCTCGGGAAGCCCCGCTAAGGGGACTCCACGCGGCCGTCCGCCCGGCTCGTCTGCCGTGTGGACCATGGTACCCGGCGGGCCGGCCGCTCCGGCGCCGCGGGCTTCGGCGCCGAAGCCGTCGCCAGGACCGAGCCGGCCAGGATCAGCGTGAAGGCGACGCCGATGCCGAGGGACAGGTCCTCGCCCAGGAAGAGGGCGCCCGCGGCGACGGCGACCGCCGGGTTGACGTAGGTGATGACACCGGCCCGGGTCGGGCCGATCTCCTTGATCAGCTCCAGGAAGGCCACGAAGGCGATCGCGGTGCAGACGACGCCGAGGCCGGCGAGGGCGGCCAGCACCTCGCCCGAGGGCAGGGCGGCGGGCCGGGTCAGGAAGGCGGCGGGGGCGTAGACGAGTGCGGCCAGGGTGAGGCAGGGGGTGATCAGCTGGAGGGTCGGGACGTCCTTCAGGTGGCGGGCGGCTATCAGCGGCGCGGTGGCGTAGCCGACGACCGTCACCAGCACCTCGGCCAGCGAGCGTGCGTCGCCGCCGGTGAGGTGCGGCACCGTGAGGACGGCGACGCCCCCGAGGCCGAGGGCGAGTCCGGTCGCCCGGCGGGCGCCGATCCGTTCCTCGGCGCCGAAGAAGCGGGCCAGCAGGACGGCGACGATGGGGACGCCCGCGATGAGCAGGCCCGCCGTGGAGCTGGACAGGTGGCGTTCGGCGTCGGTGAGGGTCCACCAGGGGCCGACGATCTCGATGATCGCGAAGGCCAGCATGGGCTTCCAGTGCGCCCGGACGGTGCGGGCGAGGCCGCCTTGGCGGAGGGCGAAGGGCAGCAGCAGCGCGGCGCCCAGCGCGCACCGCGTGAACACCACCACGGACGGGGACACCGCGTCCACCGCCACCTTGATCATCAGATAGGGGATGCCCCAGACCACTCCCATCAGGGAGAACAGGAACCAGCCGCGTGCAGTCATGCCGGGAGTCTGGGCCCCGTCATCCCCTGCCGTCTTGAACGCTGTTGCGGTACGCCGCCGGGGTCACGCCCACCACCCGGCGGAACCAGCGGGTCAGGTGGGCCTGGTCGGCGAAGCCCACGAGCGCGGCCGCCTCGGCGGGGCGCAGCCCGGCTTCGAGGAGGGCGCGGGCGCGGGTCACGCGGTACTGGGCGAGCCAGGCGTACGGCGGGAGCCCCATCGTCGTACGGAAGGCGCGCAGGAGCTGGTAGCGGGACAGGCCCAGGTCGGCGGCGAGGGCGGCGAGGGACGGCGGGGCGAGGAGTTCGTCGGCGAGGCGGTCGCGTACGGCGCGCGCCGTGCGGTCGGCGCCGGGGACCGTGTCGTCGCAGGCGCGGGCCGTGGAGTGGCGGCGGGCCAGTGCCGTGAGCAGCCAGGGGAGGCGGCACTCCGCTTCCAGGGGGTCGGGGCGGCGGGCCAGGTCGGTGTGTGCGGTGCGCAGGGCGCGGGCGAGTTCCGGGTCCTGGAGGACCGGTTCGCGGAAGTGCGGGAGGCTGCCGCCGCGGGTGCCGTCGGTGAGGAGGGGCGGAGCCGCGTACAGGGCTTGGTAGGCGTAGCCCTCGGGGGCCGCCGGGCCGCCGGTGTGCACCTCGCCGGGTTCGAGTACGACGATCGAGCCGGGGCCGGAGTGGATGTGCCCGCCGCGGTAGGCGATGACCTCCAGGCCGCCGACCGTGACGCCGACGGTGAACTCGTCGTGCGCGTGGGGGGCGTAGACATGGCGGTCGAAGTGAGCGGTGAGGAGGTCGAGGGGAGGGCCGCCGGGGCCCAGCTGGGCCCTGGTCCACCTGGTCTGTTCGCGTGTGTCCACCCCTCGCGCCCCCTTCCCACGTCCCTGCCCCTCCCGGCAGGGGATCAGAGGAAGTCCGCGGTGTCCAGGTCGAATCCGAAGGGCTCCGGCAGGGCCAGCGGCTTGCCGAAGGGGCGTGTGCAGTGCTCCCGGTAGTCGTCCTTCTCCGGAGTCCTGAACAGCGTCACCGATGTCTCCTCGCGGTCGACGAGGAGGTAGAGCGGGACGCCGCCGCGGGCGTAGCAGCGGCGCTTGGCCTCGCGGTCGGCCCTGGGCTTGGTGGACGTCACCTCCAGGACCATGGCGACTCCCTCACAGGGCATCCAGGGGTCGGCGCCGCGGTAGAGCCTGAGTTCCCTGGGGGCGAATGTGCCGTCGGGGATCACGTGATCCTTCGGGCAGCCGCCCCCGCTCCGCAGCTTCAGCCCCTTGTTCCCGGAGAACTGCATGTCGGTTTGGGAGCGCCTGATCACCTGGTTCACGATCAGCGCGATGCAGTCCTCGTGGTCCCCGTCCGGCGGCGGTGTCACAACGATCTCCCCCTCGATCAACTCGGCCCGGAAACCCTCCGGCGTGTCCAGGGCGAGGAAGCCCTCCAGCAGGACCTCTTCCTGCGTGCGCGACTCGTGGGCCATGGCAGTCATGTCACGCCCCTCCTTCGGTCGCTCGCCAGACTGGGACATCGGCTGATCACCTGTCCGAAAGATCGGAAACCGTTCCCTCGATCGTGGCACAGCATCACGGCCACCGTCGGTCGCCGGTCCGGTCGGCGCTTGACCCTGTCGCGACGTCAACGTCTCTACTGGGGGCATGCGGATCGGAGAACTCGCCGACGCCGTCGGCGTCACCACGCGGACCGTGCGGCACTACCACCACCTCGGGCTGCTGCCCGAGCCGGAGCGGCTGGCGAACGGGTACCGGACGTACACCCTGCGGCACGTCGTCGTGCTGGCCCGGACCAGGCGGCTGACCGAGCTGGGGCTCGGGCTCGCCGAGGTGCGGGACGTGCTCGCGGACGAGGCCGGGAAGGACCTCGCCGAGGTGCTGGAGGAGCTGGACGCGGACCTGGCGCGGCAGGAGGCCGCGATCCGGGAGCGCCGGGTGCGGCTGCGGGCCTTGCTGGACGCCGGGGAGCTGCCCGCCGAGGGGCCGGTGTCGGCGGAGCTGGCCGCGCTGTTCGCGGACCTGGCGCACGCCTCCGACTCCCCCATGGCCGCCCGGGACCGCGAGATGCTGGCGCTGCTGGAGAGCACGGCCGGCCCGGAGGACCGGGAGCGGCTGCTCGGCGTGGTGCGCGGGGCGCTGGACTCGCCGGAGGCGGTGGCCCGCGCGAACCGGGCCTACGCCCTGCTCGACGGCCTCGTCGACGCCGGCCCCGGTGATCCGCGCGTCGCGGAGGCGGCCCGGGCCCTCGCCGACTGCATCCCGGCGGAGATGCTGCCCGAGGACGAGGTCGTCCTCGACTCCCGCCACAGCTTCCTGCGGGCGTTCTACGCCGACTTCCCGCCGGCCCAGGCGGAGGCGATCCGGCAGGCCATACGGATCGCCTCCGGCGGGAGGCGGCCGTGAGGGCGGCGGTACGGATCGGGTACGTCCTCGTGCGGCACGAGCTGCGGCTGCTGGCGAGCCTCACGCTGTGGGCGGCGCGGCGGACCCACGGGACGGGCGGCGGCGGGCGGGCGTTCGGGTATGCGCGCGGGCAGGGCGCGGTGATGTTCGGGTTCGGGTTCGTGTGCGTCGTCGAGACGGTGATGATGGCGCTGCTGCTGCGCGACTGGCCGGCGGTGCATCTCGTGGTGCTCGTGCTCGACCTGTACACGATCCTCTTCGTCGTCGCCCTGCACGCGGCCTGCGTGGTGCGTCCGCACGTGCTGGACGCGGACGCCGGGGTGCTCCGGGTCCGCCGGGCGGTCCACATGGACGTACGGATACCGCTGGAGCGGATCGGCTCGGTCCGCCGTGAGCTGCGCATGAGCCATGAGCGGGCCGACGGCGAGCTGAACGTGGACGTGGGCTCGCAGACCTCGCTCACCCTGGAACTCACCGGGCCCGTCGCCCACGTCTCCTTCTTCGGGCGGCGGCGCGAGGTCCGGGTGGTGCGCTGCCACGCCGATGACGCCGACGGCCTCGTACGGGCGGTCACCGAGGCGCGGTCCGCCCTGGTCCGGGGCGTTTGACGCCGAGCGGCAGGCCGTACTCTGTCGGGGGGCCTCAGAGCGAAGGAGTACGTGTGCTTGTCCTGTTGCCGCCGTCCGAGGGGAAGGCGCCGTCCGGCCGCGGCGCCCCGCTGAAGCCCGAGTCGCTGTCGCTGCCGGGGCTCGGCGCGGCCCGTGAGGCCGTCCTCGACGAGCTGGTGGAGCTGTGCGCCGCCGACGAGGAGAAGGCGCGCGAGGTGCTCGGGCTGAGCGAGGGGCTGCGCGGCGAGGTCGCCAAGAACACCGGGCTGCGGACGGCCGGTGCGCGGCCCGCCGGGGAGATCTACACGGGAGTGCTCTACGACGCCCTGGACCTGGCCTCCCTCGACGCGGCCGGCAAGCGGCGGGCCGCCCGGTCGCTGCTCGTCTTCTCCGGGCTGTGGGGCGCGGTCCGGGTGACGGACCGGATCCCCTCCTACCGCTGCTCGATGGGCGTGAAGCTGCCCGGCCTCGGCGCGCTGGCCGGGCACTGGCGTGCGCCCATGGCCGAGGTGCTGCCCGAGGTGGCGGGGGACGGGCTGGTGCTGGACCTGCGGTCCGCCGCGTACGCCGCCGCCTGGAAGCCGAAGGGCGAGGTCGCCTCCCGGACGGCGACCGTGCGGGTGCTGCACGCGCCGACCCGCAAGGTGGTCAGCCACTTCAACAAGGCGACGAAGGGGCGGATCGTACGGAGCCTCCTCACGTCCGGCTCCGCGCCGAAGGACCCTGCCGAGCTGGTGGAGGCGCTGCGGGAGCTCGGGTACGAGGTGGAGGCGGAGGCGCCCGCGAAGGCGGGGAAGGCGTGGTCGCTGGATGTGCTGGTGGCGGAGATCCACTGAGCGGCTCCGGTGAGCAGCTCAGCTGAACGGCTCCGGTGAGCAGCTCCGGTGAGCAGCTCTACGAGCCGTTGCACCCTGCGCAATGAGCTTTGCGCAGGGTGCTTGCCGTGGGCACGATGAGGCCATGACCTCACCGCGGCCCGCCTTCCCGCCCCTCTCCTCGCCCTCCCTGCCCTTCTCCCCGCCCGCCTCCGTGCTGGATCTCGCGTCCGTGCTGCCCGTCGTGGTCGTCGAGGACGCCGCCGACGCCGTACCGCTGGCGCGGGCGCTGGTCGCCGGGGGGCTGTCCGCGATCGAGGTGACGCTGCGCACGCCCGCCGCGCTCGACGCGATCCGGACCGTCGCCGACGAGGTGCCGGACGCGGTGGTCGGCGCCGGCACCGTCATCACGCCGGGGCAGGTCGCCGCGGCCGTGACCGCGGGGGCGCGGTTCCTGGTCGGCCCGGGGTGGACGGAGTCCCTGCTGGAGGCCATGCGAAGGTCCGGGGTGCCGTTCCTGCCGGGGGTGTCGACCGCCTCCGAGGTGGTGGCGCTGCTGGAGCGCGGGGTGCGGGAGATGAAGTTCTTCCCGGCCGAGGCGGCGGGCGGCACCGCCTATCTCGCGTCGCTCGCCGGTCCGCTGCCGCAGGCCCGCTTCTGCCCGACCGGCGGCATCGGCCCGGCCACCGCGCCGGCGTACCTGGCGCTGCCCAACGTCGGCTGCGTGGGCGGCGGCTGGATGCTGCCGAAGGAGGCCGTCGCCGCCCGGGACTGGGCGCGCGTCGAGGCGCTGGCCCGCGAGGCGGCGGGGCTCGGCGTGGGCGGGACGGAACGTTAGCGCAGGTGCGAGGTGTCGTTGAGGAGGCGGACGCTGGCGTTGCCGTCGGCGTAGTAGGCGATCGCCGAGAGGGAGGCCGCCGACAGCTCCATGCGGAACAGCGCCTCGGGCGGGGCGCCCAGGGCGAGGCGTACGAACGTCTTGATCGGCGTCACGTGGGAGACGAGGAGCACCGTGCGGCCCGCGTAGGCCCTCACCAGCCTGTCGCGGGCCGCGGCCACGCGGGCGCCGGTCGCCGCGAAGCTCTCGCCGCCGCCGGTGGGCGCGACGTCCGGTGAGGCCAGCCAGGCGTTCAGGTCGTCCGGGTGGCGCTCGCGGACCTCGGCGAAGGTGAGGCCCTCCCAGGCGCCGAAGTCGGTCTCCCGCAGGCCCTCCTCGACGGTCACGTCGAGGCCGAGGCGGTCGGCGACGATGGCGGCGGTCTCGCGGGTGCGGGCGAGGGGTGACGACACGATCGCCTGGATCGTGCCGCGCCGGGCGAGCGCCGCGGCGACCCGCGCGGCCTGCTCCCGTCCTACGGCGGACAGCGAGGGGTCGCTGCCGCCGCTGCCGGAGAACCGCTTCTGCGGGGTCAGCGGGGTCTCGCCGTGCCGGAGGAGGACGAACGTGGCGGGCGCCCCCATGTCCGGCGGCCCCCAGCCCGGGGAGGCCACGGCCTTCGCGGCGCGCACGTCGGCATCGGCGGCCCGTGCGGCGCCTTCGGCCTCGGCGGTCCGGGCACCGGCGTCCGCCTCGACGTCGTCACCACTCGGCGCCGCGAGCGCGGGTGGGGGCGGGGGTGCAGGTGTGGGCGCGGGTGCGGGTGGGCCGGTGTCGGTACCGGCTGCCGTCCCCGTCGTATCCGCCGGTCGGCGACGGCGGGAGGGGGGCTCCCCGGCGGAGGGGGGCTCCCCGGCGGAGGCGGACGTCCCGGCGGAGACGGGCCCCCCGACGGAGCTGGGTCCCCCGGCAGAGGCAGGCTCCCCGGCGGAGACGGACTCCCCGGCAGAGGCGCGCTCCCCGGCCGAGGCGGACGTCCCGGCAGAGGCGGACTCCCCGGCGGCGCCGGGCCCCCCGGCAGAGGCGGACTCCCCGGCAGAGGCGGACTCCCCGGCAGAGGCGCGCTCACCGGCCGGGACGGGTCCCCCGGCGTCCAGTTCTGCCGTGGACGTCGACGGGGACCACGCCTCGCCGCGCGCCCCCGCGTCCATCGCCTCGTTCGCCAGGCGGTCGGCGTGCTTGTTGCTCTCGCGCGGGATCCACTCGTACGTCACCCGGCCCACCGGGAAGACCCGCATCGCCTCGGTCGCGAGCGGCTTGAGGTCGGGGTGCTTGATCTTCCAGCGGCCCGACATCTGCTCGACGACGAGCTTGGAGTCCATCCGGACGTGCACCGTCGCCGCCGGGTCCAGTTGGTGCGCGGCGCGCAGGCCGGCCAGCAGGCCCCGGTACTCGGCGACGTTGTTCGTGGCGACGCCGATGTACTCGGCGGTCTCCACGAGGCTCTGTCCGGTCGCCGCGTCCCGCACCACCGCGCCGTACCCGGCCGGGCCCGGGTTGCCCCGCGACCCGCCGTCGGCCTCGACCAGGAACTCGCGCCCGGACTCCGCTGCCGCCTCGCTCACCGAACCGGCCTCCTACAGGCCCGAGTCGGCCGTGCGCACCAGGATGCGGCGGCAGTTCTCGCAGCGCACCACCGTGTCGGGCGCCGCCGAACGGATCTCGCTCAGCTCGGTGATCGCCAGCTCCTGCCGGCAGCCCTGGCAGGAACGCTGGTACAGCTTGGCCGCGCCGATGCCGCCCTGCTGCTCGCGCAGCTTGTCGTAGAGCTTCAGCAGGTCGGCGGGGACCGAGCCGGCGACGACCTCGCGCTCCTTGGTGACCGCCGCGGCCTCGCCGTCGATCTCCTCGAACGCGGTGTCCCGGCGAGCGGTCGCGTCGTCGATCTTCGCCTGCACGGAGGCGACCCGGTCGGTCAGCTCGGCGACCCGCTCCTGCGCGGACTCGCGGCGCTCCATCACCTCCAGGACGACGTCCTCCAGGTCGCCCTGCCGCTTGGCGAGGGAGGCGATCTCGCGCTGGAGGTTCTCCAGGTCCTTCGGGGAGGTGACGGCCCCGGAGTCCAGGCGCTGCTGGTCGCGGGCGGCGCGCTGGCGCACCTGGTCCACGTCCTGCTCGGCCTTGGTCTGCTCGCGCGCGCAGTCGCTCTCCTCGGTCTGCGCGGCCACGAGCAGGTCGCGCAGCTGGACGTGGTCCTTGGTCAGCGACTCCAGCTCGGCGTGCTCGGGCAGGGACTTCCGCTTGTGCGCGAGCTGCTGCAGGCGCGTGTCGAGGGCCTGGACGTCGAGGAGTCGGATCTGGTCGGCGGGCTCGGCGTTCAGTTGGGGGCTCCCATTGCGCTAGGGGTCGGGGTGGACGCCGCGTGGGCGGTCCAGGGGTCGGTGACCGTCTTCGAGACGTGGACGCGCAGGTCCCATCCGTGCCGGTCGGAGATCTCGTCGAGCTGGCTCGCGGCCAGCTCGCACCAGGGCCATTCGGTGGCCCAGTGCGCCGCGTCGAGCAGCGCCAGAGGACTGTGCTCACGGGCCTCCGACACCGGGTGGTGGCGCAGGTCCGCGGTGAGGAAGGCGTCGACGCCGGCCGCGCGGACCTGCTCGAAGAGGCTGTCGCCGGAGCCGCCGCTGACGGCGATCGTGCGGACCACCGCCTCCGGGTCGCCGGCGACGCGGATGCCCTGTGCGGTGGCGGGCAGCCGCTCGGCGGCGCGGGCGGCCAGTTCACGCACGGTCAGCGGGTGGTCCAGGGCGCAGATCCGGCCGAGACCGCGGCGGCCGTCGGGGTCGCTCGGGTCCGGCACCAGAGGGCGTACGACTCGCAGGTCGAGGGCGCCGGCGAGCGCGTCGGAGACGCCCGGGTCGGCGGTGTCGGCGTTGGTGTGGGCGACGTGCAGCGCGACGTCGTTCTTGATCAGCGTGTGCACCACGCGGCCCTTGAAGGTGGAGGCCGCGACCGTGGTCGTACCGCGCAGATAGAGCGGATGGTGGGTGACGAGCAGGCCGGCGCCCAGCTTCACCGCCTCGTCGGCGATCTCCTGCACGGGGTCGACGGCGAACAGGACCCGGTCGACCTGCTGGTCGGGGTCGCCCACGACGGTGCCGACCGCGTCCCAGGACTCGGCCCGCTCGGCGGGCCACAGGTTCTCCAGCGCGGCGATGACTTCTGACAGACGGGGCACGAACGCAAGGCTACCTGGCCCCTTCTTCCCGCCTGAACCCGCGCCGCGTTCGGACCCGGACCGGCGCCCGCGTGCGCGCCTGAACCGGCGTCCTCTCGCGTGCCCCGGGGAGGGGGTGTGCGGCCGCCGCCCCGGCCCCGCGCAGCACACACCCCTCTGCTTCCTCAGCCGAATCGTTCCTCTCCCACCCATATGTGTGAAGCGGACGGCCGCCGATGCCCCGCCCGTGCGTGCGAAAACTAGCTTCGTCGCTGGAGGTGACCGAACGATGACGGCCTGTGCCATCGAACCTTCGGCGGACCCGGGGGACGACGGGGTGCCGCGCGCGGAGTGCGCCATCACCGCCGACGGCGCCTACGCCGCCCGCCTGGCCCGCAGCGGCGACTCCTGGTACCCGGAGCGCTGGACACTGGACGGCCCCGAGCCGTACGCGGTACCGCTGCCCGGCAACCAGCCGGAGGAGCCCGGCACGGAGGTGCAGCCGATGGGCGACGGGCGGGTGCTCATCCACCGGCGGGCGGCCAGCCGGCACGTCTTCACGCTGCTGTACCCGACCGGGCCCGGCACCGGCGAGCTGCCGCTGGGCGCGGTGGAGTGCCCGGACGACGCCACCCGGCTGCGGCTGCTGCCGCCGGCACCGGGCGGCGAGCGGGCGTACGCCCTCGCCGTCGGGCGGCGTTCGACGGTCGTGTGGCTGGTGGCCGGGGGCGCCTTCGGGCCCGAGCGGCTCGCCGAGGTGCCCGGCCGCTGCTCGGGCGGGGTGTGGCTGGACCGTACGGCGCGGATGCTGGCGCTGGACCGGGAGACCGGGGGCCGCACCAAGGCGGTCATCGTGGACCTGGCGCGCGGCGGCGAGGTGTCGCCGCTGCTCCAGATCGCCGCCGACAGCGACGACCGGGTGCTGCTGGCCGACCCGGACAGCGGGCTGCTGCTGATCGGCTCGGACGCCCCCGCGCCGGGGCAGGCGCCCCGGCTGGGCTGGGGGGTGCTGGGCAGCACGCTGCCGGTGCGCTTCCCGGAGTGCCTGCGGCTGCCGGACTGCGCGGTGACGCCGTTCGCGATCCAGCCGGGGCAGGTGCTGACGCCGGAGCGCTGTGCGGTGGCGCTGCGCCTGGACGGGGCGTTCGGCAGCTGGGTCGGGGTGTGGCGGCCCGCGGAGCGGCAGGTGCATCACCTTCCGGCACCGCAGGGCTGGCTGGCGGGCGGCGGGACGTGGACGGCGGACGGTGTGCTGCACCTGCCGTACGCCACGCCGGAGCTGCCCTGCGGCCTGGCCCGGCTGCCCGCCCCCGCCCCGGGCGACACCGGCTCGGGAGACGCAGGGGGCACAGGAGGCGGGGACGGTACGGGGGGCGCGGAGGGCACAGAGGGCACCGGCGGCGCGGCGGCCGGGGCCCCGGCGGATCCGGCGGCCCGGGGCGGCTCCACTCCGTCCGCAGCCTCCGCGGCGTCCACGGCGTCCACGGCGTCCACGGCGTCCACGGCAACGCCGGACGGACCCGTGGAACCGGGCCTCCCGTCGGCCGCCGCGCCCCGCCCCGTACCGCTGCAACAGGCGCCCCTGGCACGGCTTGTAACGAAGTAGTGGCGGTTGGCGTGGCCGCCTGGATTCGGTCCGCGGTGTGCCGGTTACACTCGCCCGGCTATAGGAAAGATCATGTTGACGGGGTGAATTCCTTCCGATGAGCGACGCCAGCACGAATCAGCCGATGCAGGGCGACGGTGCCGACGTTCAGGAGATCGGCGCCGGCTCCGGCCGGCACCGTGGTCCGGTCTCCTTGCAGGCCGCCGAGACGGCCCCCCGGGGCCGCCACCGCAAGCCGTCCGAGGAGGCCGAGACCGCGGCCTGACGGCACATCACATCACATCTCGGTGGCCCCGTCCTTCGTCACGAAGGGCGGGGCCACCGGCGTTCAGCGGTCCATGCCCGGCGGAGGCCGACGCAGGTGGCGTACGTCAGGTGTGCTGGACCACGGTGCCGGCGAGGACCGGGGCGTCCCCCCGTTCGACGGCGCTCACGGTGACCCGCACGACGCCCCCGCCGTCCCCGCCGCCCCCTCCTTCTCCGCCGTCCCCTCCTTCTCCGGCCTGCTGCCACATGCGCACCCGTAGCGTCTCCCCGGGGTGGACGACTCCGGCGAACCGTGTGCGGTAGTCGCGTACCCGGGTCACGTCACCGTCGAGCAGCGTGTCGACCACGGCCTTGAGCGTGATGCCGTAGGTGCACAGCCCGTGCAGGACGGGCCGGTCGAAACCGGCCCGAGCGGCGAACTCGGGGTCGGCGTGCAGCGGGTTGAGGTCGCCGGACAGCCGGTAGAGCAGCGCCTGGTCCTCCCTGGTCCGCCGCTCGACGACCTTCCCGGGCTCCCCGGCCGGCGCCTCGGACCGCCCGGACGGGCCGCGCTCACCGCCCCACCCGCCTTCTCCCCGTACGAAGATCTGGGCGTCGTCGGTCCACAGCGGCCCGTCCCCGTCGGCCACCTCGGTGCGCAGGACGAGGACGGCCGCCTCGGCCTTGTCGTGGACGGCGACGATGCGCGAGGTGGCGGTGGCGGTGCCGCGGACCGGGACCGGCCGGTGCACCCGCAGACGCTGCCCGCCGTGCAGCACACGGGCCAGATCGACGTCGACCCCGGGCATGGACAGGCCGCCGATCACCCCGGGTGCGCCGGCGCCGGCGACGGTGGCGAAGCTCGGCAGGACGTGCAGCCGGGATTCCAGCGTGTAGCGCAGCTCGCGTGGGTCGGTGGCGGGGACTCCGGCGCCGATGCCGAGGTGGTAGAGCTGGACGTCCTTGGGTGCCCAGGCGATCTCGGCGGAACGCGGTTCGGCGGCGAGTGCCACGGCCGGGTCGATGGGCATGAGTCTCCTGATCACGACGTCGCGAAGCCGGAGCCCCGGCACGGCCGTCCGCGCCGTCGGCCGCCGGTGCCGCCCTTGGGGCCCTCCTGCCACGCGGTCCGGGAACGCGTGCCAGTCCGGCGTCCGGCCGTCCGTACAGCCCGGCCCCGCTCGCACGGGAGCACACCTGACATTACGTCAGCCCCTCGCCGTCGGCGACGGCTCCCGGCACCAGGGTCCACCACCCGGGCTCGCCACCAGCGCCTGCTCTACCCCTCCTGCACGGCGACGCCCCGCCGCCCCGCCGGCAGCCACACCCGCATCAGCACCGCCCCGGCCACCAGCACCACGGCCGCCGTCCGGAACACCAGCGCGTACCCGTCCGTCAGCGCCCCGGCCGACGCGTTCTCCCCCGACCGCGCCGCCGCGATGGTCGACATCACCGCCAGCCCCAGCGACCCGCCCATCGTCCGCGAGGTGTTGACCAGCCCCGACACCAGCCCCGCCTCCTCCGGCGCCGCCCCCGACGTGGCCAGCGCCGCCAGCGGGGTCGCCGCCAGCCCGGCGCCCAGCATCATCAGAATCCCCGGGATCATGATCGCGGTCACATAGGCCCCGTCCACGCTCAGCGTCGACTGCCAGCCGAACCCGGCCGCCGCCACCGCGGTCCCCAGCACCGCCACGGTCCGCTCCCCCAGCGCCCGCATCAGCCGCGGCGCCAGCTTGGAGCCCAGTACCACCGCCAATGAGCTGGGCACCAGTGCCAGCCCGGCCTCCAGGGGCGAGTAGCCCAGCACGTTCTGCGCGTACAGCGTCATGAAGAACCACATGCAGAACATCGCCGACCCGCTCACGAACATCCCCACGTTCGCCGACGACACCGACCGCAACCGCAACAGCCGCAGCGGCATCAGCGGCGCCGCCGTCCGCGCCTCCACGGCGAGGAACAGCGCGAGCAGCACCAGCCCGCCCACCAGCGGCACCACCGCGGCCGCCGCCGCCCACCCCTGCGCCTCGGTCTGCGAGATGCCGTAGGCCAGCGCGGCCAGCCCGACGGTCACCAGCAGCGCGCCGGGCAGATCGAGCCGCCGCCGCTCCCCGGCCCGGCTCTCCGCCAGCCAGACCACGGACGCGGCCAGCACCACCACCCCCACCGGCACGTTGATCAGCAGCACCCAGCGCCAGGACAGCCCGTCCACGAGCAGGCCCCCCACCAGGCCACCGGCGGCGCCGCCGCCCGCCCCCACGGCGGTCCAGGTCGCGATGGCCCGTGCCCGCGCCGCGCCCTCGGGCACCGCGGCGGTCAGGATCGTCAGCGTCGACGGCGCCAGCACGGCCGCACCGAGCCCCTGCACCGCCCGCGCCACCAGCAGTTCCCAGCCCTGCTGGGCCAGTCCTCCCGCCAGCGAGGCCAGCGTGAACAGCCCCAGCCCGACCAGGAACATCCGCTTGCGTCCGTACAGGTCCCCGGCCCGGCCGCCGAGCAGCATGAAGCCGGCGAAGGCGATGGCGTACGCGTTCACCGCCCACTGCAGCCCGTGCGTGTCCAGCCCGAGGTCGGCCCGCATCGACGGCAGGGCGACGTTCACCACGGACACGTCGAGCACGACCAGGAACTGACCGGCACAGGCGAGCGCCACGATCAGCCAGGTGGGAGGGGCGGCACGCCGGGATATGCGGGCGGCGGCGGGGGTGTCCGAGGCTTCGAGCATGGACACCATGGTCTCAATCCGCCCGCACCGCCCGCACCGCGCACGCGTCCCGCGCCGCCCCGGCCCTCCCCGGAACCCCCACAGCGGTGATCTCGAACTGGATCGCGACAGTCGAGCACGGAAGCCCTGTGTGCAGCGGTTTCTCCCCTCGGCGTCATAGCCGAACGGGTGAGCTCGGGCATGCGGGCAGCGTGTCGGCACCGTGCCGGGCCAGGACGGTTGTGTCGGCCGCGCCGAACCGCGGCGTGGCACGGTCCGGAGGAGACGCACCTGAGCGACAGTGAACCGATGGGCGAGATCGCGCGCGACGGCTCGATGTTCGGAGGCAGCCTCGCCCGGAACATGGCCGGCCTTGTGGACGGCATCCTGGCCACCGGCGTCGGCGGGACGATCACCCAGGCCATGGCCGAGCAGGCTCAGCAGGTGAAGGACGAGCTGCCCGACGAGGACTGACCGCCCGCCAGGGCGGAGGCCGGTGACACGTCAAGACGTTCCGCGAGAAACCCGACGGCCGGGCGCATCAGGCGCCCGGCCTCTGCGTGTGGCGACCTTCGCTCCGCTGCTCCGCGCCCTCTCCTCGCCGCACCGCCCACCAAGGGTTCGCCGCACCGCCCACCAAAGAAAGGTCAAGATTTCGTTAGTGACTCAAAACATCGGAATAGTTGCCCGGGCAGACGGAGTTCATTACACACGTAAGCCTCATGATCGCCCACCACCACCGGCCCCGGAGACCACCGCCCCATGACCCACACGACGCCCGACCGTCCCACCCGCGGAGCGAGCGCCGCCGTCGTCCCCGTGCTCGCCTTCGCGGGCATCGTCGTCGCCGTGATGCAGACCCTGCTGGTGCCGGTCGTCAAGGACCTCCCGCGGCTCCTGGACACCACCCCCGGCAACGCCACCTGGGTGCTGACCTCCACCCTGCTCTCGGGCGCTGTGGCCACGCCGATCATGGGCCGTCTCGGCGACCTGTACGGCAAGCGCCGCATGCTGGTCGCCAGCCTCGCCGTGATGGTGGCCGGCGCGCTGGTCAGCGCATTCACCGCGGCCCTGCTCCCGATGATCGTCGGCCGCACCCTCCAGGGCTTCGCGATGGGCGCGATACCGCTCGGCATCGGCCTGATGCGCGACATGCTGCCGCGCGAGCGGCTCGGCTCGGCGATGGCGCTGATGAGCTCCTCCATCGGCGTCGGCGGCGGCCTCGCCCTGCCCGCCGCCGCGTTCGTCGCGCAGCACAGCGACTGGCACGCCCTGTTCTACGGCGCCGCCGGCCTCGGCGTCCTCGCCATCGCGCTGACCCTCCTCGTGGTGCCGGAGTCCCCGCTGCGCGCGAAGGGCTCCTTCGACCTGCCGGGTGCGCTCGGCCTGTCCGCCGGGCTGGTCCTCTTCCTGCTGCCGATCACCAAGGGCGGCGACTGGGGCTGGTCGTCACCGGCCACGCTCGGGCTGTTCGCCGCGGCGGCCGTGGTCCTCGTCCTGTGGGGCCTGATGGAGCTGCGCATCGCCGCCCCGCTGGTCGACCTGCGCACCACGGCCCGCCGCGAGGTCCTCCTCACCAACCTGGCCTCGATCATGGTCGGCGTCAGCTTCTACGTCGTCTCCCTGGTCCTGCCCCAGCTGCTCCAGCTGCCCTCCGCCACCGGCTACGGCCTCGGCCGGTCGATGGTGGTCGCCGGCCTGTGCGTGGCCCCGCTGGGCCTGACCATGATGTTCACGGCCCCCGTCTACGCCCGTCTGTCCGCCCGCTACGGCCCCCGGACCACCCTGATCACCGGCCTGCTCATCATCGCCCTCGGCTACGGCGGCGGCCTCGGCCTGATGAACGCCGCCTGGCAGACCGTGGTCACCTCGGTGCTGCTCGGCGCCGGCATCGGCCTGGCGTACTCCTCCCTGCCCGCCCTGATCGTCGGCGCGGTCCCGGCCTCGGAGACGGGCGCGGCCAACGGCCTCAACACGCTGATGCGCTCCATCGGCACCTCCGTCTCCAGCGCCGTCATCGGCATGGTGCTCGCCGGCACCTCGCACACCGTCGGCGGCGTCGAGATCCCGACCATGCACGGCTTCCGCGTCTCCTTCCTGATCGCGACCGCCGCGGTCGCCGTCGGTCTGCTGTGCGCCTTCTTCCTCCCGCGGCGCAGCCCGGCCACCGCCACCCGGCTGCGCGCGAGCAGCGAGGAGGAGGCGAGCCCGGCCCGCGCCGGGGAGACGCCGCGCGGCTTCCGCGGCCGGGTCCTGTCGGCCGACGGCACGCCCGTCGCCGGCGCCGAGGTCACCCTGATCGACCGCCACGGCCGGCAGGCGGGCGCGACCGTCTCCGCCGAGGACGGCGGCTACGCCCTCGCCGTCCCCGCCGAGGGCCCGTACGTGCTGGCCGCCCGCGCCCCGGGCCACGGCCCGCTCGCCCACCCGGCGACGCACCCGGGCGACGACCGCGCGGCGGGCCTGGACCTGTCCCTGCCGGACGAGACCGTCTCGGCGTAGCGCCCGCACCTACCGACCGGTACCCCCTGCCGCGCGGCTCGGCGGGGGGTACGGCACGATAGGGCGCCGTCACCCAGGCACCACCGAGAGGACCCCGCATGCCCGCGGCAGCCAAGCCCGACGCCGATGTCCTGGCCGCGTTCGAGAGCGCCAAGGGGTTCATGCCGACGGACGAGGGCCTGGCGCTGTACGCGGCGGCCGTGGAGGCGGCCGGGCTCGGGCTGCCCCTGCTGGAGGTCGGCACGTACTGCGGGCGCTCCACGGTCCTGCTCGCCGACGCGGCCCGCCGGTCGGGGGTCACCGCGCTCACCGTCGACCACCACCGCGGCAGCGAGGAGCAGCAGCCGGGCTGGGAGTACCACGACCCGGAGACGGTCGATCCCGAGGTCGGCCTGATGGACACGCTCCCCGCCTTTCGCCGCACCCTGCACCGGGCGGGCCTGGAGGACCACGTGGTCGCCCTGGTCGGCCGCTCACCGCAGGTCGCGCGCGTCTGGGGCACGCCCCTGGGCCTGGTCTTCGTCGACGGCGGCCACACCGACGAGCACGCGAGCGCCGACTACGAGGGCTGGGTCCCGCATCTGGCCGAGGGCGGCCTGCTCGCCATCCACGACGTCTTCCCGGACCCGGCCGACGAGTTCACCGGGCAGGCCCCGTACCGCGTGTACCTCAGGGCACTGGAGTCCGGCGCATTCACCGAGGTCTCGGTGACCGGCTCGCTGCGCGTCCTGCGGCGAACGGGCGCGGGCGGCTGAGCGCGCGGTTAGAGTCGCAGACGTGTCGTACACAGGCCCCGACTTCCAACCGCCCCGGCCCCGCCGCTCCCCGCTGCGCCGCCCGCTGACCGTGGCGCTGGCCGCGCTCGTGCCCGGGGCACTGCTCGGGTGGGGGGTGTACGCGGCCGTCGGCGGACCGGACGACGGTGACGGCGGCGGCGCGGACCGGGCGGCGACCGCGCGGACGTCGTCCCCGGCAACCTCCTCCAGCCGTCCGGCCTCGCCCCGCGACGACGCCAAGGAGCCGAGCGGGGGCTCGCCTTCGCCCACGGCCACGGCCACCGGGTCCTCCCCCTCCAAGCCCGCCCCCTCCAAGCCCGCCGCCTCCGGCCCGCTCAAGGGGAAGGTCGTCGTCATCGACCCCGGCCACAATCCGGGCAACTTCCAGCACCCGTCCGAGATCAACCGCCAGGTGAACATCGGAACGAACTGGAAGGAGTGCGACACGACGGGTACCGCCACCAACGCGGGCTGGCCCGAGGCGGAGTTCACCCTGGACGTGGCCCACCGGCTGCGCGACCTGCTGGCGGAGCAGGGCGCCACGGTGAAGCTGACGCAGGACGCCGACCGGCCGTACGGGCCCTGTGTGGACGAGCGGGCCCGGATCGGCAACGAGGCCGGCGCGGACGCGGCCGTGTCCATCCACGCCGACGGCGCGGGCGCCGGCAGCCGCGGCTTCCACGTCATCCTGCCGGGGCCGGTGCACGAGGGCGCCGCCGACACCCGCGCGATCGTCCAGCCCTCCCGCGACCTCGGCACGCGCATCGCGGGCCGGTTCGTCGCCGTCACGGGCAGCGCGCCGTCCAACTACGTGGGCGGCGGCACCGGACTCGTCACGCGCACCGACCTCGGCGGTCTCAATCTGTCAACGGTTCCCAAGGTGTTCGTCGAGTGCGGCAACATGCGCGATAGCAAGGACGCGGCGCTGCTGTCCAGCGGGGCCTGGCGGCAGAAGGCGGCGCAAGGAATCTCTGAGGGAATCGTGAGCTTCCTGCGCGGGTAGCGGTCCACCCGTCGATCCCGGCGGACAGCGTGATCGAACGGGCGATAGTGTCGTCCCTACGATGAGGGGCCACCCCCGCGCTTCGCACCGGGGCCTGACGGCGACATGGTGACAGCGACGCCTCTACCGACGACGAGACGACCTACGAAGGACCTGAAGTGAATATCCGCTCCCTCACTAGAGGCGACGGCGTGGTGATCGGAGCAGCGGTGTTGCTGTTCATCGCGTCGTTCCTCGACCTCTACTCGATCGATGGCGCTCCCGACGACGCCGACATCCCCAGCCTGTGGGGCAGCGGGCCGGTCGTACTCGGGGTCGTGCTGGCCGGCCTCATCGGTGCCGCGCTCGTCGTCGTGGCCCGGGGGCTGTCTCAGCCGCGCAGGGTCGCCGGTCTCGACCTCGGCCAGTTCGGCACCGCCTTCACGGTCTTCGCCGCCTGGTGCGCGCTCGGCAACATCTTCGACCCGGCCGGCGGCTTCGACAACGAGGGTGGCTTCACCGATGGCTTCGGCGCCGGCCTGGGCCTGATCCTCGCGCTCGTCGCCACGCTCGTGATGGCCGCCGCCGCCCTCGCCACGCCCCTCGTCCCCGCCCTCAAGGGCGCCCTGATCCCGGCGTCCCGGCCCGCCGCTCCGCAGCCCTACGGCGGTCAGCCGCAGGGCGGTTACGGCTACCCGGGCGCGCAGCAGCAGCCGTACGGCGGCCAGCCGGGGCAGCAGCCGGGCCAGCCGTTCGGCGGCCAGCCGCAGCAGCCCCAGCAGCCGCAGGCTCAGGCGCAGCAGCCGCAGCCGCAGCCGGCCGGGGACTTCTCGCCGTTCTGGTTCGCCGTACCGGTGCCGCGTCCGCTGTACGCGGAGGACGGCTCGCCGACGCCGATCGCGGAACTGGCGCCGGGCACCTGGTACCTGGCCGTCGAGCAGCGGGGTTCCGCTCTGGTCGCCCAGACCCAGGACGGCCGCCGCGGTGTGCTCCAGGACACCTCGGGCATCCAGCGCGGCTGACCCGGCGTCGCCGCACGCGGCCCCTCGCCCTCCCGGGCGGGGGGCCGCTGCCGTACGGTCGCCCACATCCCTCGACTGGCGAGCCGTCAGGGAGATGGGGACGGGCGGCCGTTGTGATCAACCGGCGCTGCAGGAGACGGACGGCCAGGTCCAGTTGCCGTTGTGCTGGATGGTCGCGCCCCAGTTGTTGCCGCTGCCGTCGGGCCTGGCGACGAGCGTCTGGCTGCTGGGGTAACTGGCGCTGACGTTCCAGGTGGCCAGCACCTTCGCCGGGGACGGCACGTTCATCGTCACCGTCCAGTCGGCGGCACCGCTGACCGAGACGTTGAGGTTGTACCGGTCGCTCCACTGCTGCCCGGCGGAGAGGGTCGCCGTGCAGCCGGTGCCGCCACCACCGCCACCGCCGGAACCGGTTCCGCCGACCGTAATGTTGGAGCTGCCGCTGCTCTGGTAGCCCTCGGTTGCCATGATCATGTAGTTCATGGTGCCGAGGTTCATGCCGGCCCGGGCCCAGGCGTCGAAGTGGTTGCCGGTGGTGATGGTGCCGCCGGTCCGCTTGGTCTGGCGGACGCTCCAGAACTGCTTGAAGGTCCTCGTGCCCTCGATGGAGGGGGCGTTGTACCGGGTCGTCTCGTAGATGTCGTAGGTGCCGCCGTCACTGGTGACGGTGCCCTTGAAGGTGCCGGTGGGGCGGTAGGTGCCCCAGTTGTCGACGATGTAGTACTCGACGAGCGGGTTGGTCGACCAGCCGTAGAGCGTCAGGTAGGCGTTGCCGGACGGGTTGAAGGTGCCGGAGTACGTCACGGCCCTGCGGCTGCCGGTGCTCCAGCCCTTGCCGACGACGAAGTTGCCGATGTTGCTCCACTGGGTGCGGTAGTTGCCGCCGGAGCCGAGGGTCATGGAGACCGAGCCGCCGCCGTCGGTCCAGAACGAGTAGTAGTAGCCGTTGTCGGTACCGGTCTGGTTCGTGGTGATGACGGTGTCGGCGCCGGCGGCACTGGGGGTGAACAGGGCGAGCACGGCGGCCAGGGCGATCGCCCAGACGCTGCGCTTCGCGCGGGTGGGTGTGGTCATGTGGGGGTTCCTCTCGTGAACACTGCGGGAGCACGAGCAACGGCGACAGTGTTGACCTGACCACATCACTCGTCAACAGTTTCGGTGTTTGTTTCGAAACATTCGTCTTCCCGCTCCCATGATGCGACTGCATAGCAGCAGCTCAGTGCTGCGTGGCACCGCTTCAGGCGATCTCTCACAGAGAGTCACATGCATGGCGGGCGCACACCGACGAGCAGGCGTCGAAACTTTCGGTCACCGTTTCCGTCGCCGGAGCTGAACCGCGCGGCCCTCGCCTCCGTGTTCCTCGACACGCGATCTGCCGGTACCGCGGAGACCCGGGAAAGGAAGGGTGGGTCCCTTGCCCACTGACCACGCTTGCCGCACGGCCGCGGAGCGGGCCGCGCACTGCCTCGCCCTCGTGCGCCCGGCGCTCGTGCCCGCCGACGACCCGGAGGAGGAGTCACCTGCCGAGGTCATGCCCATCGTGCTGCGCAACTACCTGGGCGCGGGCCCGCCGCCCGCCCCGCGGCCGTCCGGGGCCGCGCGGCCGGCGCCGGTGAGCGTCGGGACGGGCGCGGCCGTCCTGGAGCTGTGCCTGGACGGACTGTGCGCGGAGATGGCCGGCACGATGGGCGCCTGGCACGCGGATCTCGGCCGCCGGCTGCACGGGATGCTGGCCGACCCGCGTGCGTCCGGGCGGCGCGCCGACGCCTGGCGGCCCCTCGCACACCTGCAACTGCGTGCGCAGGAGGTCCTGACCACCGTGGCCGACCGCGACCGGCACGGTTCGGCGGGGCCGCGGCCGCTCATCGCCCGGTTCGCCCTGCTGGAGGACGCCGTCTCCGGCGTCCTGCGGCGGATGGCCGTACCGGCCGAGCCGGCCGCCGGGTGCGCGAGCGGCCTCACCGCGGCGGCGGGCTCCCTCTTCGGGCTGGCCCCGGCCCGGGGCCGGGTCCCGGGCCCCGAGTAGCGATCCAGGTTTCAAGCAGGGCTCCGGGGCCAGACGGAAGGCATGTCCCCCAGAACTCGCACAGGCTCCAACTCCGCCGGGACGGTCATAGCGGTGATCGCCGACATCATGGCCTTCATCCTCGGACTGTGGATCCTCATGTACCTGCTGGACGCGAACCGGGACAACGACCTGGTGCGGTTCGTCCACGACGCGGCCAACTGGCTGGCCGCCTGGTCGCGTGACCTGTTCACGTTCGACGAGGCCTGGGCCCGGGTCGTCGCCGGTTACGGACTGGCCGCGGTCGTCTACCTGTTCATCGGCCACGCCATCGCCGGCCGCCTGCGCCGGTACTGAGCGCCGGCCGGGCGGGCGGTCAGGCGCAGCAGTCCGGGTCCAGGCCGCGCGGCAGGTCGTCGCCGCCGAAGACCCGGCAGGTGGCCTCGTGGCCGCCGAGGGCGGCGACGGCGAGGAGCACGGAGCCGGCCGTCCAGGTGGTCAGCTCGAGCGGCCATATCGCGTCGTCCTCGAAGACGTACCCCGTCCAGTACAGGCCGCTGCCGGCGTCCCGCAGGTGCTGGATCGACCGGAGCACGTCCAGCGCCCGGTCGGACTCGCCGATCGCCCAGAGCGCGAGCGCGAGTTCGGCCGACTCGCCGCCGGTGACCCACGGGTTGGGCACCACGCAGCGCACGCCGAGGCCGGGTACGACGAAGCGGTCCCAGTTCTCCTCGATGCGCGCCTTGGCCTCCGCACCGGTCAGCGCGCCGCCCAGCACGGGGTAGTACCAGTCCATCGAGTAGCGGCCCTTGTCCAGGAACCGCTCGGGGTGGCACCGGATGGCGTGCCGCAGCGCGCCCGCCGCCAGTTCCCAGTCCGGCTGCGGCTCCTCGCGCTGCTCGGCGACGGCGAGTGCGCAGCGCAGCGCGTGGTGGACCGATGAGCTGCCGGTCAGCAGCGCGTCCGCGGTCGCCGTGCCGTCGTCGTCGAGCCGCCAGCCGATCTGCCCGCCCGGCTGCTGGAGCCGCAGCACGAACTCGACCGCCGCGTACACGGTCGGCCACATGCGGTCCAGGAAGGCGTCGTCGCCGGTGGAGAGGTAGTGGTGCCAGACACCGACGGCGACGTAGGCGACGAAGTTGGTCTCCCGGCCCCGGTCGGTGACGTCGGCGGCGTCGCCGTCGGCGTAGGCGGCGTACCAGGAGCCGTCGGGCTGCTGGTGCCGGGCCAGCCACGCGTAGGCCCGCTCGGCGGCCTCGTGTTCACCGGCCGTGTCCAGGGCCATGGCCGCCTCGACGTGGTCCCAGGGGTCGAGGTGGTGCCCGCGGAACCACGGGATCGCGCCGTCCTCCCGCTGCACGCCGAGGATGCCGCGCACGGTCGCGGCGGCCTGGCCGGCGGTGAGCACCCCGGGCAGGACCAGGTGTTCCGTCCGGGGAGTGGTCACGCGGCGTCCACCGGCGGGAGGTGCGGCTTGGTCGCGTACGCCACGAAGCTCTTGCCGATCAGCGGGTTCAGCGCCTGCTCGGCGACCCTCGTCGCCAGCGGTTTCTTCATGATGTCCCAGACCAGCAGCTTGTGGTACGCCCGCACCGGCAGCGCCTTGTCGTTGTCGACGCCGAACGCGCACTTCAGCCACCAGTACGGCGAGTGCAGCGCGTGCGCGTGGTGGGTGCCGTACGGCTTCAGGCCCGCCTCGCGCATCCGGGCGAGGAGTTCGTCCGCCCGGTAGATGCGGATGTGGCCGCCCTCGACCTCGTGGTAGGCGTCGGACAGCGTCCAGCAGACCTTCTCGGGACCGTAGCGGGGCACGGTGACGGCGATCCGCCCGCCGGGCCTGAGCACCCGGACCATCTCGGCGAGGACGCCCTTGTCGTCGGGGATGTGCTCCATCACCTCGGAGATGATGACGACGTCGAAGGACTCGTCGGGGAAGGGCAGGGCGAGGGCGTCGCCCTCCATGGCGGTGGCGGTGGCACCGGCCGGGGCCTCGCCCGCCTCCTTCATCGCCGCGAACCACTTGGCGACCTCGCGGATCTCCTCGGCGTTGCGGTCCAGGGCCACGACCCGGGCGCCGCGCCGGTAGCACTCGAAGGCGTGCCGTCCGGCGCCGCAGCCGAGGTCCAGGACACGGTCGCCCGGGGCGAGCGGGAACCGGGAGAAGTCGACGGTCAGCACGTGGCCCTGCTTTCGCGGTCGGATACAACGTCAACGGCCTCTGCAACGGCTTCTGCGGCCGGGGGGTGGCCGGAGTCCCGGGCCGGGGAGCGCCCGGCCCCCGTCGCGGAGCGGTCGCCCGCCGTGCCGGACGGGCCCTGCGCGCCGCCGGACCGTTCGATGGCCTCGCGGTACCGGGCGACGGTGCCCTCGGCGGCCCGCGCCCAGGTGAACCGCTCCAGCACCCTCTGCCGCCCCGCGTGGCCGAGCCGCGCCCGCAGTCCGGGGTCGCCGAGCAGCCGTCCCAGCCCGGCGGCCAGCGCCCCCGCGTCGCCGGGCGGCACCGCCAGGCAGGTCTCCCCGTCGGGGTCGGCCACCTCCGGGATCGCCCCGCCGGTCGTGGCGAGCAGCGGCGTGCCGGTCGCCATGGCCTCCGCGGCCGGCAGCGAGAACCCCTCGTACAGCGACGGCACGCACGCGATCTCGGCCGAACGCACCAGGTCGACCAGTTCGGCGTCGGAGATGCCCTTGACGAACCGGACGGCGCCGTCGAGGCCGTACCGTTCGATCGCCTGGGCGACCGGCCCCCCGGCGGGCCGCTTGCCGACGACGACGAGGTGGGCGCCGGGCTGTTCGGTGCGCACCTTGGCCAGCGCCTCGACGAGGAAGACCAGGCCCTTGAGGGGCACGTCGGCGCTGGAGGTCGTCACGATCCGGCCGGGCACCTGCGGCACCGACGGGTCGGGCGAGAACAGGTCGGTGTCGGCGCCGATGTGGACGACGTGCACGCGGTCCCGCCGTACGCCGAGGTGGTCGACGATCTCCTGCCGGGAGCTGCCGGAGACGGTCAGCACGGACGGCAGGCGGCGGGCGACGCGCTTCTGCATGCGGGTGAAGGCGTACCAGCGGCGCACGGAGCAGCGGCGCTGCCAGGTCTCGGCGGCGTCCAGCTCCAACTGCCGGTCGACGGTGATGGGGTGGTGGACGGTGGTCACCAGCGGGGCGCCGAGGTCGCCCAGCAGCCCGTACCCCAGCGTCTGGTTGTCGTGGACGACGTCGAAGTCGCCGCGCCGGGCGCGCAGATGGCGGCGGGCGCGCAGGGAGAACGTCAGGGGCTCGGGGAAGCCGCCGGTCCACATGGTGGCGACCTCCAGGGCGTCGATCCAGTCGCGGTACTCGTCCCGCTTGGGGGTGCGGAACGGGTCGGGCTGGCGGTAGAGGTCGAGGCTGGGCAGCTCGGTGAGGTGCGGGTTGTGGTGGCCGTCCCGGTCCCCGTCGCGGACGTCGCGGACATCACGGACATCGAGAACGTCGAGGACGGGATAGGGCTGGGCGCCGATCACCTCGACGCGGTGGCCGAGGCGGGCGAGTTCGCGCGAGAGGTGCCGGACGTAGACGCCCTGGCCGCCGCAGAACGGGTTCCCCTTGTAGGTGAGGAGTGCGATGCGGAGCGGTCGCAAGCCGTCTGCCGCGAGGTCCGGACGGGGACCCGCCTGACTGGCCTCAGCGGTCACTCTGGGCCCCCTTCTGCCTGCTCGTCCCGCGAGACTACGCCGGGACGCTAATCTAGAACAAGTTCCAGACTTGATCGTTCAGAGGCTCCGAATCTACCGGCAGGTAGCTGTGCTGTGACCAGTGGATCAGGTGATTCGCACCACGGAAGCCAAGGTGAGCAAGGGTGGCCAACGTGTCCGACGTGTCCAACGTGTCCAAGGTGACCAAGGCAGACAAGGACGCCCGCCCCGCGGCTCCGGCCCTGACCGAGCGGCAGGAGGCGCGGCGTCGCCGCATCCTGCACGCGAGTGCCCGGCTGGCCGGCCGGGGCGGCTTCGACGCGGTGCAGATGCGCGAGGTCGCGGAGTCCTCGCAGGTGGCGCTGGGCACCCTGTACCGCTACTTCCCCTCCAAGATCCATCTGCTGGTCGCGACGATGCAGGACCAGTTGGAGCGCCTGCACGGCACCCTGCGGAAGAAGCCGCCGGCGGGTGACACGGCGGCGGAGCGGGTGGCACAGACCCTGATGCGCGCCTTCCGCGCGCTGCAACGCGAGCCACAGCTGGCCGACGCGATGGTCAGGGCGCTGACCTTCGCCGACCGCAGCGTCTCGCCCGAGGTCGACCAGGTCTCCCGGCAGACCACGGCGATCATCCTGGACGCGATGGGCAGCGCGGACCCCACTCCCGAGCAGCTCTCGGCGGTCCGCGTCATCGAGCACACCTGGCACTCGGCCCTGATCACCTGGCTGTCGGGCCGTGCCTCGATCGCCCAGGTGAAGACCGACATCGAGACGGTGTGCCGCCTGATCGACCTGCCGGAACCCGACGGACGCCGCTGAGGCGCACCGTCCGGGCACGGTGTCCGGGTGCACGGTGTCCGGGTGCGGTGTCCGGGCACGGTGTCCGGGTGTGGTGTCCGGGCACGGTGGACGCGGTGGGCCGGCCCATGCGCAGGGCGGGGACGCCACGGGCCCATCCGCCCCGCCGCCCGGCGGTGTCGGGGCGGGCGGGGCCGGTGCCGGGCAGCGACCCGGTGGCGTGCGCGGTGGTGTGAGCGGCGGTGTGAGCGGTGCCCCACGGTCGCCGCGGCGGCCGACGGGTAAAGTGGCCGGGTCGTGATCACACCCGTACGGGGGGAAGCCGGTGCAATTCCGGCGCCGCTCCTCCCCCAGTGCCTCGAGGGCCTGGGAGGTGCCCCCTGGTGAGCCGTCCACCCCAGGCAGTCGCCGTGGACGGTGAGCCGGACCGCCCCGGGACGGGACCGTGACCGGCTGACGTGCCCGGCGCCCGCCGGTGCACGGGCACCGTCGAGGTAACGGAGCCGAGCCGCCGGGGGTGCCCCCCCTGCTGCCCGGCTCCTCGCAGGGAAAGGCATCCGCCGATCATGAACGTCCGCCGCCGCAGCGCCGCGGCTCTGGCCGCCATAGCCGTGATCGGCGGCGCAGCCGCGCCCGCGGTCGCCGCCGATCCGTCGCCCTCGGCGTCGGCGCCCGCCGGCCTGTACGGCACGGCCGACCCCACGTACGACGGCGTCTGGCGCCAGTCCCTCGCCCTGCTGGCGCAGGACACGGCGGGCGTGGTCCCTGCGCCGCGGGCCGTGGACTGGCTCACCGGGCAGCAGTGCGGCAACGGCGCCTTCGCGCCCTTCCGCGCCGACCCGGCCAAGCCCTGCGACGCCAAGACGCCCGTCGACACCAACAACACCGCCGCGGCCGTCCAGGCCGTCGCCGCCCTCGGCGGACGCGGGGACGTGGTCGAGGACGCCCTCGGCTGGCTGAAGTCCGTGCAGAACAAGGACGGCGGCTGGGGCTACACCCCCGGCGGCCCCAGCGACGCCAACTCCACCTCGGTCGTCATCGGCGCCCTGACCGCCACCGGGACCGATCCCGGCAAGGTCCGCAAGGGCGGCAAGTCGCCGTACGACGCCCTGCTGACGTTCGCGCTGCCGTGCAAGGGCGAGGGGGCCGGCGCGTTCGCGTTCCAGCCGGACGAGGACGGCAAGCTCGTCGCCAACGCGGACGCGACGGCGGCCGGTGTCCTCGGTGCGCTGGGCACGGGCCTGGTGGCCGAGCCCGCCGAGAAGGCGACGGACGCCACGTGTTCCGAGCCCGGCAGCCCCGCCCAGGCCGCCGCGAACGGCGCCGCCCACCTCGCCGACGCCGTCGCCGAGGACGGCCACCTGGTGTCGGCCCTCGCCGGTGCCGAGGACCAGCCGGACTACGGCAACACCGCCGACGCCGTCGTCGCGCTCGCCGCGCAGGGCGGGGCCGGGAAGGCGGCGAAGCCGCTGGCCTGGCTGAAGAAGAACGCCGCGACCTGGGCCGAGCAGAGCGGCCCCGCGGCCTACGCCCAGTTGGTCTTCGCAGCCCACGCCACGGGCACCGACCCGCGGGACTTCGGCGGCACGGACCTGGTGGCCCGGCTGAACGCCACGGGCCCGGCTCCGCAGGGGGCGGAGGCGAGCGACACGGCCACGGCGAAGGACCAGAACAACGGGAACAACGAGAACAACGGGGACGAGAAGAAGGACGAAAACGGCTTCGGTGTCTGGTGGTTCGTCGGCGTCTGCCTCGTCGCCGGCATCGGCATCGGTTTCCTGATCAGCGGCCGCAAGCGGAAGCAGCAGCCGTGATCCGCCGGGCTGCGCTCATCGCCCTGGCCGCGCTCCTGCTGATCGGCGGCTTCCTCGGGAGCGCGGGCCCGGCGCAGGC
The DNA here is from genome assembly GCF_047946815.1 of Streptomyces hamibioticus. NCBI lineage: Bacteria > Bacillati > Actinomycetota > Actinomycetes > Kitasatosporales > Streptomycetaceae > Streptomyces > Streptomyces hamibioticus. The sequence continues at coordinate 5,358,048 of NZ_JBKKQY010000001.1, read as the reverse complement.
CGCCGGCTACCGCTACTGGTCCTTCTGGGAGCGCGACGGCGACCGCTGGGTCTACGCCACCCAGGGCCCGTCCACCGCCCGCCCCTCCGACGGCGACGTCCAGGGGTTCCGCTTCGCGGTGAGCGAGAACTCCGGTGACGGGGAGCAGCCCCGCGGTACGGCGGACTTCGCGACGATCTGCGCGAAGACGCCGGCGAAGGAGGGCACCAAGCGGGTGGCGCTCGTCCTCGACTTCGGCACGGCGGCCGACGCCCCGTCCGGCGAGACCCCGCCGGACGGCCGCACGGCGTGCGCCGCGGTCACCCCCGACGCGACGACGGCGGAGGCCCTGGCCGCCGTCGCCGGTCCGCTGCGCTACAACGCCGACGCCCTGCTGTGCGCGATCGCCGGGTATCCGGAGACGGGGTGCGGGGAGCAGGTGGCGGACGGCAGGCGGACGGACGCCGCGAAGAAGCCGGAGCGGGAGGCCGCGGAGGACGACGGCGGCCCGTCGGTGGGGCTGCTGGCCGGCGTTGCCGTGGTGGCGGCCGTGGGCGCGGCAGCGGTGTGGCAGGCCCGGCGGCGCGGGAATGGGTAACGGGGCCCACCCGCCCAGGCATCCCGCGAGCAGCACACATCCGCGGCCCACGGGCAGCCCGGCCACCGACACCCCACACCCCGCAGACACCCCGGCCACCGACACCCCACACCCCGCAGACACCCCGGCCACCGACACCCCACACCCCGCAGACAGCCCGGCCACCGACACCCCACACCCCGCAGACAGCCCGGCCACCGACACCCCACACCCCGCAGACAGCCCTGCCCCCGGCACGCCACGCGCCCCGGGCACCCCCGCCGCCGACACCCCGCGCGTCGCGGGCAGCGCGACCCCCATCCCCGGCACCCCGCGCCCCGCGCCCGGCCGCACCGCCGGAGCCACGCGCACCGCGCCCGACGGCACCGCCGGAGCCACGCGCACCGCGCCGGACGGCACCGCCACAGCCCCCCAGCCCACGGCCGACCGCGCCGCCGCAACGCCGCGCCCCGCAGGCAGCCCTGTCGCCGAAGCGGCACCCGGCCCGCGGAAGGGCGGCATCCCGCGCCCGCCGGTCAGCGGGCCCGTTCCCCGCCACCCTCACCGCTCGGCCGTTCACCCCGGCGCCTGGTGGCTCTGGGCCCTCGGTCTCGGCGTCGCCGCCACCCGCACCACCAACCCCCTCCTGCTCGCCCTCCTCGTCACCGTCTCCGCCTACGTCGTCACCACGCGCCGCTCCGACGCCCCCTGGTCCCGCTCCTACCAGGCCTTCGTCAAGCTGGCCCTGGCCGTCCTCGCCATCCACCTCGCCTTCTCGGTCGTCTTCGGCTCCGCCGTCCCCGGCACGCACGTGCTCGTCACCCTCCCGGAGGTCCCGCTCCCCGACTGGGCGCAGGGCATCCGCCTGGGCGGCCGGGTCACCGCCGAGGGGCTCGCCTTCTCGCTCTACAACGGGATGAAGGTGGCCACCCTCCTGATCTGCGTCGGCGCCGCCAACGCCCTCGCCAACCCCTCCCGGCTCCTCAAGTCCCTCCCCGGCGCCCTCTACGAGACCGGCGTGGCCGTCGTCGTCGCCCTCACCTTCGCTCCCAGCCTCATCGCCGACGTCCAGCGTCTGCGCGCCGCCCGCCGCCTGCGCGGCCGGCCCGACAAGGGCGTCCGGGGCGTACTCCAGGTCGGGCTGCCCGTCCTCGAAGGCGCCCTGGAACGCTCGGTCGCCCTCGCCGCCGCGATGGACGCGCGCGGGTACGGCCGTAGCGCCCGGGTCCCCGCCGCCGTACGCCGTACGACGGCCGCACTGACCCTGACCGGGCTGCTCGGCGTCTGCGCGGGAACGTACGGCATGCTCACCGCCGACGGCGGCACGTACGGCGTCCCGGTCCTCCTCGCCGGTCTGGCCGCCGCCCTCGCGGGGCTGTGGCTGGGTGGCCGCCGATCCCTCCGCACCCGCTACCGTCCCGACCGCTGGGACACCCGCGCCTGGCTGGTCGCCGGTTCCGGTGCCGCGGTCGCCGCCCTCCTCGCCGTCGCCGCCGCCCGCGACCCGGCGGCGCTGAACCCCGGCGTCAGCCCGCTCGTCGCCCCGGGCCTCCCCCTGTGGCCGGCGGCCGCCGTCCTGCTCGGCCTGCTCCCCGCCTTCGTCACCCCAGCCCCCGGCCGAACCGTGAAGGAGCAGCCGTCGTGATCCGCTTCGAGAACGTCTCCGTGACGTACGACGGGGCCGACGGACCCACCGTCCAGGGCGTCGACCTCACCGTCCCCGAGGGCGAACTCGTGCTGCTGGTCGGCCCGTCGGGCATCGGCAAGTCCACGCTGCTCGGCGCGGTCAGCGGCCTGGTGCCGCACTTCACCGGCGGCACCCTGCGCGGCCGGGTGACGGTGGCCGGCCGGGACACCCGCACGCACAAGCCGCGCGACCTCGCGGACATCGTCGGCACGGTGGGCCAGGACCCGCTGGCGCACTTCGTGACGGACACGGTGGAGGAGGAACTCGCCTACGGCATGGAGTCCCTCGGTCTTCCCCCGGCGGTGATGCGCCGCCGCGTCGAGGAGACGCTCGATCTGCTCGGCCTGGCGGACCTGCGCGACCGCCCGATCAGCACCCTCTCCGGAGGCCAGCGGCAGCGCGTCGCGATCGGCTCGGTCCTCACCCCGCACCCCGAGGTGCTGGTGCTGGACGAACCGACGTCCGCGCTGGACCCGGCCGCCGCCGAGGAGGTGCTGGCGGTCCTCCAGCGGCTGGTCCACGACCTGGGCACGACGGTCCTCATGGCGGAGCACCGCCTGGAACGCGTCATCCAGTACGCCGACCAGGTCGTCCTGCTGCCGTCCCCCGGCGCGGCACCGGTCATCGGCACCCCGGCGGAGGTGATGGCCGTCTCCCCGGTGTACCCGCCGGTGGTGGACCTGGGCCGCCTGGCGGGCTGGTCCCCGCTGCCGCTGACGATCCGCGACGCGCGTCGCCGTGCGGCGCCGCTGCGGGAACGGCTGTCCGGCCGGGAGCCACGACGGGACGCGGAAGCCCCGACGGCCGCGGAGCCTCCCGGGGGCGCCGCCCCGGAGGCCACGGGGGCGTCCGGGGCCGTGGCCGGCCCCGTCCGTCGGCGGTCCCTGTTCCGCCGCAGGCCCCGGCACGGCACTCCGGCCGCCGTCTCCGGTCCCGCCGCCGAGGCCCGTGCCCTCTCCGTGCGCCGGGGCCGGGCCGAGGTGCTGCACGGTGTCGACCTCACCGTCTCCCCCGGCGAGACGGTCGCCCTCATGGGCCGCAACGGCGCCGGCAAGTCCACCCTGCTGTCCGCGCTCGTCGGCCTGGTGGCGCCGTCCGGCGGTGCCGTCCGCGCGTCCGGCGCGGTACCGCACCGCACGTCCCCGCGCGACCTCGTCCGCCGGGCCGGCCTGGTCCCGCAGGAGCCGCGGGACCTGCTGTACGCCGACACGGTCGCCGCCGAGTGCGCGGCGGCGGACGCGGACGCGGGCGCCGCCCCCGGCACCTGCCGGGCCCTGCTGTCCGAGCTGCTGCCCGGCATCACCGGCGACACCCATCCGCGCGACCTCTCGGAGGGCCAGCGCCTGACCCTGGCGCTGGCCGTCGTCCTGACGGCCCGCCCGCCGCTGCTGTTGCTGGACGAGCCGACCCGCGGCCTGGACTACGCGGCGAAGGCCCGCCTGACGGGGATCCTGCGCTCACTGGCGGCGGAGGGCCACGCGATCGTCCTGGCCACGCACGACGTGGAACTGGCCGTCGAGCTGGCCCACCGGGTCGTCCTGCTCGCCCAGGGCGAGGTGATAGCCGACGGACCGACGGCGGAGGTGGCGGTGACGTCCCCGTCCTTCGCCCCGCAGGTCGCGAAGATCCTGGCCCCGCAGAAGTGGCTGACGGTGGCCGAGGTCCGGAAGGCCCTGGCATGACCGGCCCCGCCCCCCAGCGCCAGGCGCGGGCCATCCGTCTGGGCCCCCGGTCCACGGCCGCCCTGGCCCTGGTCAGCGCGGTCGGCGTGGCCGCCTTCGGCTGGCCGTTCCTGGCCCCGCCGACCTCGCAGGTCAGCGCGCACGCCCAGGACGCGCCGTGGCTGTTCGCGGGCCTCCTCGTCCTGCTGGTGGCCGTGGTGGCGGCAACCATCTCGGAGTCGGGGCTGGGCCCGAAGGCGGTCGCCATGCTGGGCGTCCTGGCGGCGACCGGCGCGGCGCTGCGCCCGCTGGGCGCGCAGACGGCCGGCCTGGAGCCGATGTTCTTCCTCATGGTCCTCAGCGGCCGGGTGCTCGGCCCCGGCTTCGGCTTCGTCCTGGGCTCGGTCACGATGTTCGCGTCCGCGCTGCTCACGGGCGGGGTGGGCCCGTGGATGCCGTTCCAGATGCTGGCCATGGGCTGGTTCACGATGGGCGCGGGCCTGCTCCCGTTCCCGGACCGCCTGCGCGGCCGTACCGAGCTGGTGCTGCTGGCGGTCTACGGGTTCCTGGCGTCCTTCGCCTACGGCACGGTGATGAACATGGCGGGCTGGCCCTTCATGGGCGCCCTGGCCTCGAACATCGGCTTCGACCCGGACGCGTCGGTCCCGGCCAACCTGGCCCGCTTCGTCGCCTACTGCCTGGCGACGTCGCTCGGCTGGGACCTGGGCCGCGCCGCCGTCACCGTCGTCCTCACCCTCACCCTGGGCGCCCCGCTGCTGCGCGCCCTGCGCCGGGCCACGCGCCGGGCGGCGTTCGAGGCGCCGGTCACATTCGAGGACCCGGCCGAGGTGAGGCGCCCCACGTGACCCGGTTCACCTACGATCCGGGGCCGTAGCCAGCCGGCCCCCGCCACCGGCCCCCACCACCCCTCTGACCTGCACATTGAGACGCAGGCCACAGGTCGGACCTGCGTCGCACATACGACCACCACTAGCAAAAGGGGTCATTGCGGACCGCCGTCCGGCCTGTTTCCGTGGACGTGTCGCCAGGCGCCGACGCCCCTCGGGGCAGCGGCGCCCACGCATGCCACCGGCGTGCCCGACACCCTCGTCCCCGACGAAAGGCCTCCGCCTTGTCCGCCGCTTCCCTCCTCCGCCGTGCCGCCACCCCGAAGAAGGCCCTCGCCGGTGCCGCCCTGGCCGCCGCCACCTGCGGCACCCTGATCGCCGCCGCGCCCGCCCAGGCGGCGACGCCGGCCTCCTCGGCCCAGGCGACCGCGAAGAAGATGATCGGCAACTCGGCCGAGTACCAGTGCTTCTCGAAGATCGTCGACCACGAGAGCGACTGGGACGTGACCGCCACCAACGCCTCCAGCGGCGCCTACGGCCTGGTGCAGGCCCTGCCGGGCTCGAAGATGGCCTCGGCCGGTTCCGACTGGAAGACCAACGCGGCCACCCAGATCGAGTGGGGTCTGGACTACATGAAGGACCGGTACGGCAGCGCCTGTGACGCCTGGAGCTTCTGGCAGGCCAACGGCTGGTACTGATCCGCCCCACGACAGAGCCGGAGGCGGCGGCCCCCCGATCCCCGGGGCCGCCGCCTTCGCACGTCCCGGCCCGTGTGCGTGGCCTTCACCGCCCAGGGCGCCTTCCTGCGCGGCCACCGTCCCACCGTCGTGGCCGACGCCTGCGCCACCCGCGCGCTGCCGGTCGCGGGCACCGAACTCGACGCCCGGCAGGTGCACATGAGCGCCCTCGCCACCATCGCCGACCTGTACGGGGTCGTCGTCCCGTCACAGAAGGAGCTGGCCGTCACCGGCGGCTGACCGACGGCACTCGAACCACACCGTCTTTCCGTCCCCGGGACCGGGCCCCACGCCCCACTTGCCGACCACCGCGTCCAGCAGGAGCAGCCCTCGGCCGCCCTCCGCGTCCGACGGCAACCCGGCGGCCGGCACGGGCAGTTCCGGACACCCGTCCGCCACCTCCACCCGCACCCCCTCCTCCTGCCGCAGCAACAGCAGCGAGCAACGCCGGTCCGGGACATGCCGTACGACGTTGGCCAGCAGCTCGGTCATCCCCAGCTCGACGGCGTCGCGCAATTCGGCCAGGTCCCACTCGTCCAGATACGAGCGGACGATCCGGCGGACGTGCCGGGCCGAGTGGGCGCCGACGGTGAGGCGCAGGGTGTACTGCGCGGGGCGGGGACCCATGAGGGTGTGGGGAATGTATTCGTTCACGCTACGAGGCTGACCCGGCCTGACTACGCTGGGCTACGGAACGAATACAACCGGTCCCGTCGTGGACCGGGCCGCGCGCGAGGGGGCTCTGCGTGACCCACATCAACGTCCTCGACCCCGGCGCCTCGCCGCTCGACTACTACGGTTTCGAGCTGCGCCGCCATCGGGAGGCAGCCGGGCTGACACAGCGTCAGCTCGGGGACATCGTCAACTACACCGGGTCGCTGGTGGGTCAGATCGAGACGGCCAGGAAGCTGCCGACACGGGAGTTCAGCGAGCGGGTGGACGCGGCGCTGGGGACGGGCGGCCTGCTGTCCCGGCTGGTCGACCTGGTGATGCGCAGTCAGCTCCCGGCGTGGTTCCAACAGGTGGCCGAGTTGGAGGCTCGGGCCACGGAGATCTGCACCTTCCAGACCCACATGATCCATGGTCTGCTCCAGACCGACGCGTACGTCCGGAGCGTGCTCAGCGCGCTGGACGAGACCGACCTCGACGACCGCACCGCCGTGCGGCTCTCCCGCCAGCGCATCTTCGAGAAGGGGGAGCCGCCGGTCTTCTGGATGGTCATCAGCGAGGCCGCGCTGCATCAGGAAATCGGCGATCGGGAGATCATGCGCGGCCAACTGACCCACCTGTTGTCCTTCGAGGGCAATCCCCGGACCAACGTCCAAGTCCTGCCGTTCTCGGCGGGAGCGCATGCGGGACTGACAGGCTCATTCAACCTCTACCGCTTCACCGGCGATCCGACCATCGTCTACACCGAGGGGTACGGCACCGGTCATCCGACCGCCAACCCGGACACCGTCAAGGACTGTTCACTCCGATACGATCATCTCCGGGCCGCCGCACTCTCCCTCAAGGATTCGGCGGAGTTGATCCGGCGCATGATGGAGGAACGCTATGGACAGCAAGGCGATGCCGACGGAGATCCAGTGGCGTAAGTCCAGCTACAGCAGCGACCAGGGCGGCGATTGCGTCGAATGCTCACCGCTCGGCCCCCTCGCCTGGCGCAAGTCGACGTACAGCGGCGACCAGGGCGGCAACTGCGTAGAGATCGCCGAACTGCCCGCCACCGTCGCCGTCCGCGACTCCAAGAACCCGGCGGGACCGGTCCTCACCCTCGGCCCCGCCGCGTTCGCCACCTTCGTCAGCTGGACGTCGGCGGCCACTGTCACTGAGTGATCCTGCCCTCCGGGTCGGAACCGGTGGAGGGACGGGGCCGCGCCGGGGCCTGGGGCTGAACCCCGGTCTCGGCCTCGGCCTTCGGCCCGGCCGTCGTCGTCCGCGCCGCCGCTCCGGCCGTCCGGGTCCGCGGGCCCTGGAACAGGTACGTCAGGCCGAAGCCCGCGCCCACCACCAGCGCGCCGCCCACCGCGTCCAGCACCCAGTGGTTGCCGGTCGCGACGATCGCCGAGGCGGTGAACAGCGGATGCAGCAGGCCGAGGGCCTTCATCCACGCCTTCGGCGCGATGATCGCGATCACCAGGCCGCACCACAGCGACCAGCCGAAGTGCAGTGACGGCATCGCCGCGTACTGGTTGGTGAGCGCGGTCAGCGTGCCGTAGTCGGGCTTGGAGAAGTCCTGCACGCCGTTGACCGTGTCGATGATGCCGAGGCCGGGCATCAGGCGCGGCGGTGCCAGCGGGTAGAGCCAGAAGCCGAGCAGGGCGAGCAGGGTGGTGAAGCCCAGGGCCGAGCGGGCCCAGCGGTAGTCGACCGGGCGGCGCCAGTAGAGCAGGCCGAGGACGGCCAGCGGGACCACGAAGTGGAACGACGTGTAGTAGAAGTCGAAGAAGCCCCGCAGCCAGTCGACCTCGACGACGGCGTGGTTGATCGCGTGCTCGATGTCGAGGCGCAGCACCCGTTCGAGGTCGAGAATCTGCCGGCCGTGCTCCTCGGCCAGGTCCCGGCCGCCGGTCGCCGCGAGGCGGACCTGGGAGTAGGCGGCGTAGGTGACGCGGATGAGGAGCAGTTCGAGCAGGAGGTTCGGGCGGGTCAGCACCCGGCGCAGGAACGGCAGCAGGGGGACGCGCCCGAAGCGGGCCGGGGCCGCGGGGGCGTACTCGGTCGGGACCGGCGTCCGGAAGTACGGCGAGGTGCGGGGCAGGAACGGCACGGCGACGGCGGCGGCGAGGGCCGCGAGGAGCACCACGTTGTCCCGCAGCGGGTGCAGCACCGCCATGTTCGGCAGCATCATCTTCGCCGGCAGCGTCATCACCAGGACGACGGCGACCGGCCACACGTACCGGTCGGAGGCGCGCTTGCCGACCCGGCCGACGACCGCCGGGAGCACCCACAGGAGCTGGTGCTGCCAGGTGGTGGGCGACACCGCGACGGCCGCACAGCCCGTGATGGCCACCGCGAGCAGCAACTGTCCGTCGCGCGCGTAGCGCACGGCGCGGCGCAGGGCGAGGACGGCGACCGCGGCGCCCAGGAGCAGGAAGAGGGCGGTCTCCAGCGGGCCGGAGAGGCCGAGCCGCAGCAGGGCGCCGTGCAGCGACTGGTTGGCGAGGTCGTCGGCGGCACCGCCCAGGCCGACGCCCGCCAGGTGGTGCACCCAGTACGTGTACGAGTCCTGGGCCATCGCCGCCCAGGCGAGCGCGGTGCACACGGCGAAGGTGGCCCCGGTGGTCAGGGCCGCCCGTCCGCGGTCGGTGAACCACAGCAGGGGGACGAAGAGGAGGACGGTGGGCTGGAACGCCGCGGCGACGCCGATCAGCACCCCGCCGGCCCGCTGGCCGCGGACGGCGAAGCAGCCCAGCAGGACCAGCAGCACCGGGATGATGCTGGTCTGGCCGAGCCAGAGGGTGTTGCGCACCGGCAGCGACAGCATCAGCAGGCTGACGGCCACCGGCGCCGCCAGCAGGGCGGTGCGGCGGCCGACCGGCTGCGGCAGGGCGCGGGCGGCGACCAGGCCGAGGGCCACGACCAGCAGGAGCGTGCCAAAGGTCCAGCCCCAGCCGAGTGCCTGCTCGGCCGCCCGGGTGAACGGTTTGAGGACCAGGCCGGTGAAGGGCGTGCCGGTGAACCGGGTGGAGTCGTAGAGGGAGCCCTCGACGTGCAGCACACCGCCCGGCCCCGCCCAGGTCTCCAGGTCCGTAAGCCGCTCACCGCGCGGAGTGCCGAGGACCGCGGCCAGCTGCCGTGCCGCGAGGACCGCGGCGATCAGCCACAGGCCCAGCCGGGCCACCCGAAGGCGGCCCGCGTCGGCCGCTGCCGCCCCGAGGGCTCCCGCCGGTCGCCCACTGTGCTCCGCATTCGCCACGCTCCGTCGGCCTCCCGCCCCGCTTGTCCCGGTGGTCCCGCCTGTCGCACGCGTCCCACGCGTCCCGTGCGTGAGTGCTCCTGCGAACCCTATGGCTCGCAGCGCCCCCGGGGAGAGACGCGGGCCACCGCCGCTTCACCTGACGGCCGTTCTCCTTTTGTCCGGTTGTCCGCCCGGACGACGACAGCGGCGGGGGGGCGGTCCCCCTCGCCGAGCGCGCCGCGCGGCCGGTGACACCCCGTCCGGGACGTGGTGGACCGCGACCGTTGCCTAGGCTGGCGCCGTACGCCATCCGGGGCTCCGGCAGCACACCCGGTGCCCCTCGGCCATCCGGACACACGAAAGGCAGGCGCATGAGCGAGTCGCAGGTCTGGGACGACGTCGACGACTACTTCGTCTCCCACCTCGCCCCGGACGACGACGTCCTCCAGGCCGCCCTGCGCGACAGCCGGGCCGCCGAGCTGCCGGAGGTGAACGTGACCGCGAACCAGGGCAAGTTCCTCCAGCTCCTCGCCGCGGTCCAGGGCGCCCGCACCATCCTGGAGATCGGCACCCTCGGCGGCTACAGCACCATCTGGCTGGCCCGCGCCCTGCCCGCCGACGGCCGGCTGGTCTCGCTGGAGCACAACCCCCGGCACGCCGAGGTCGCCGTCCGCAACATCGCGCGGGCCGGGCTGGACCGGCTCGTCGAGGTGCGGGTGGGCGCGGCCCTGGAGACGCTGCCGCAGCTCGCCGACGACAACCCGCCGCCGTTCGACCTGGTCTTCATCGACGCCGACAAGGGCAACAACCCCCGCTATCTGGAGTGGGCGCTGAGTCTCACCAGCACGGGCAGCCTGATCGTCCTCGACAACGTGGTCCGCGGCGGCCGGGTCGCCGACGCCGACAGCACCGCCGACGACGTCCGCGGAACCCGGGCCGCCATCGAGATGATCGGCAGCCATCCGCGGCTCAGCGGCACCGCGATCCAGACGGTCGGTGCGAAGGGGTACGACGGATTCGCCGTGGCGCGGGTGCTCGCCTGAGCACGGGAGCGCCTCGGCTCACACCTCGTGGTAGAAGCCGACGTTGACGCTGCGCGGGCCGGTGCGGTCCTGGACCACCAGCTCGCCGCTGCCACCCCTCGGCAGCGGCACGGTGCCGCCGTAGACCAGCGGCTGCGTGTGCTCGCCGACCATCAGCCGGACCTCGGAGGACGGGTCGGCCTGCGAGCCGCGCAGCCAGGTCAGCTGCCAGCCGCCGTCGGGGCCGCACCGGAACTCCAGGTGCACCCGGGAGACGAACAGCCAGTCGTCCGGCGTGGCCAGCCGGCACACGGACCGGTCCCGGCCCACCCGCAGCACGGCGCCCGGCTCACTGGGCGCGTCGGCCATCTGCATGCCGGCCGTGGCGCCGGCGTCCGCCCCGGACACGGTGGCCATGGTGAGTTCGAGCACTGCGCTCCTCCTGGGACGGCCCTGCGCGGCGGCCCCGTCGGCCTGCCGCCGCCGAATGATAGATCGGCCGGCGGGGCGCTGTCCGGCACAATGGATGCCATGACCGAACGAAAGCCGGGTGGCGTCGACTTCGAATCCTGGATTGACAAGCAGATCCGTGAGGCCGAGTCACGCGGTGCGTTCGACGGGCTGCCGGGGGCGGGCAAACCGCTCCCGAGCGACGTGGACGCGGGCTACGACGAACTGTGGTGGATCAAGCGGAAGATGGCCCGCGAGGGCGTCTCCGTCCTGCCGCCGACGCTGGCGCTGCGCAAGGAGGCCGAGGACGCGCTGCTCGAGGCGGCCGAGGCGCCGTCGGAGCGGATCGTCCGCAGGATCGTCGAGGAGCTGAACGTCAAGATCCGGGACATGCTGCTCAAGCCGCCGCCCGGCCCCCCGCTGGGTCTGAAGCCCTACGACGTCGACGAGATCGTACGGCAGTGGCGGGAGCGCCGGGCGGAGCGGTAGGTCTCACAGGCGCAGCATGCGGTCCGCCAGTTCGCGGTAGTCCCGCAGGGCCAGGCGGAGTTGTTCGGTGTCGGCGCCCGTCGTCGGCTTGTCCTCGCCCGCGGCGGAGGTCTGCCACGACATGCGCAGGGTGCGGCGTCGCTGGGTCACGGCGTCCGCCAAGCGGGAGGCAATCTCCTCCAGGGCGCGGTCGGCCTCCTCGACGGCGGCCTGCGGACCGTCGACGAATCCGGCGACGGCGTGCTGGAGCCGCTGCTCGAGTTTCTCGCACTCCTCGTGCGGGAGGAGCGGCTCACTGGGTGTGGACGGCGCGGCGCCGCCCGTGGCGCCGGTGGTGCGTCCGGCCCCGGGGGCGTGCTCGGCTCCGGCGGTGCGTTCGGTGCCGGTGGCGGCGCCGCCCGTGGCGGGCATGCCCGGGGTGGTCTCAGGGCGGGTGCCGGCCGCGTGGTCGGCGCGAGCGCCGGGTGCGGTCTCGGCGCCGGTCACCGGGCCGGTGCCCAGGGCCGTCTCGCCGCGGGCGTCGGGGGTGGGACGGCCGGGATCCTCGGGCGGGCCGCCGGCCGGCCGGGGGGTCGCGTCGGACATGAGCCTCAACTCTCCTTCGGGTGCCGTCGGCCGAGCGCCCACGAATGGTGGGTGCGGGCCGGGGCGCGGCCGTCGCCGTCCGTCCCGGCACGGTGCCGGCCGCCTTCGTGGCCGGCCGGGCGCACCAGGTCGTCGAAGAGGGCCCGGGCCTCGACCATGGCCTCACGCAGTTCTTCCGTGCCCCCGCCGCCGTGCTGGGCGTCGCCGCCGTTCTGGGCGTCGGGCGAGCCCGCGTGCGCCGCGCGGTGCACGCGCCGGTAGCCGTCGACGTGCCGGGCGTGGTGCACGGACAGGGCGGCGAGCTGCTCCTCGTACTGCCCGCCGTCCGGGAAGCCGCGGGCGCCGGCCAGCTCGGCGAGCAGCCGGTCCGCGTCGGCGACCGCCTCCCGCGGGGAGTCGACGAAGCGCTCCTGGGCCGCGGTCCAGCGCGCCTCGAACCGCTCGCGCTCGGCCGGCTCCAGCGACCTGGTCCGCAGCGACCCGTGCCGCTCGACGCGCTCGGTGAGTTCCCGCTCGGCGGCCTTCTTGTCGCCGTCGTGCCGGGCCACGGCCCGGTCGTACTCGGGCCCGAAGCGCCGCTTGAGGTTCCCGCCCTGCGGGCCCCGCTTGCGCATGGTAAGTACGGCCGCCACGACGAGCACGGCCGCCACGATCACGATCAGTGCGATGATCACGCCAGTGGACATGGATGCCTTCCGGGTTCTCGACCCACCCGACTCTCCTTGCGGGCCGGTTCGTTGTCCGGGTTGCCCCGCAGTCCGGCCGTAAACGGCATTCGGGGCGCGCGGACGGCGCACCGGTGGGAAAATACGCTCGCGCCCCTGCCGGCCGTCTGGCGACAATCCCGGTCATGACGTGGACCATCGCCCCGGAGCCGTACGACTCCCCCGCCGCCGCCGCGCTGTGGCGGGCGTACTACACCGAGGTCAGCGACCGCTGGTACCTGCTGCACGAGGGGCGCCGCACCGACCCCGACGAGCTGGAGCGGGAGGTGGCCGCCGAGTCCGGCGCCGACCTGGCACCGCCCCGGGGCCGGCTGCTCGTCGCGCGGTACGGCGACGAACCGGCCGGCACGGCGGGCGTACGGCTGCTGGACGCCTCGACGGCCGAGCTGACCCGGGTCTTCGTGGCCGAGGGGATGCGCGGCCGGGGCGGGGCGGCACGGCTCGTGGCGGCGGCCGAGGACGCGGCGCGGGCGCTCGGGGCGCGGCGGCTGGTGCTGGACACCCGCGCGGACCTCGTCGAGGCCCGTGCCCTGTACGCACGGCTCGGCTACGTGGAGACCGAGCCGCACAACAGCGGCCCGTACGCCGAGCACTGGTTCGCCAAGGCGCTCAGCTGAAGCCCGAGACGGGGCGCTCCAGGGGGCGGTGCTCGCCCCGCGGGCGCTCCGCGTGGGAACCGCACAGCTCCCCGTTCAGCTCCCGGACCAGCTGGACCAGGTCGGTCGGGCGGTCCGGGCCCCACCAGTCGCCGAGCAGCTCGGACAGCGACTCCTCGCGCGCCCGCGCCAGCCGCTCGGCGACCTCGCGCCCGTGGTCGGTCAGCACCAGGTCCAGGCCCTCGCGCACGGCCAGGTGCCGCACCTCGACCTGCCGGGACGCCTCCAGGACGACGGTCAGCGGCACCGGGCCGCGGTGGGCGAGCACCGCCGGTTCCACCCGGCCGTACCGGCGGATGCGCAGCAGCAGCCAGCTCGCCGCGGGCAGCAGGTCGTACCCGGCCCGTTCGGTGATCTTCCGGTAGACCTCACGGCGGCCCTCGCGGGTGCCGAGCACCGACAGCGCGCGGGTCACCTCGTCGTGCGAGGAGCGCTCCACCGGGTTGCTCGCGAAGGTCTCGGTGCCGTCGGGCGCGGTGACCGAGGCGCGCAGCCGGTCCTCCTTGAAGAACCAGGCCAGGGCGAAGGCCAGCACCGCGACCGGCGCGGCGTACAGGAACACGTCGGTGATGGCGGTGGCGTAGGCCTGCACCGCGTCGGGGCGCAGCGCGGCCGGCAGGGCGGCGATGCCGCGCGGGTCGGACTCCAGGGCGTCCACGGAGATGCCGGGCGGGAGCCGCGCACCGGTGAAGGCGGCCGCCAGCTCGTCGCCGAGGCGGTGGGCGAAGACGGTGCCGAAGACGGCGACGCCGAACGAGGCGCCGATGGAGCGGAAGAAGGTGGCGCCGGAGGTGGCGACGCCCAGATCCTCGTACGCCACCGCGTTCTGCACGATGAGGACCAGGACCTGCATGACCAGGCCGAGGCCCAGGCCGAAGACGAAGAAGAAGGCGCTCATCTCCCAGGTGGGGCTGGTCTCGTCGAGCTGGTGGAGCAGCAGCAGGCCGAGTGCCGTGACGCCGGTGCCCGCGATCGGGAACACCTTCCAGCGGCCGGTGCGGCTGACGATCTGCCCGGAGGCGGTCGACGCCAGCAGCAGGCCGATCACCATGGGCAGCATGTGCACGCCGGACATGGTCGGCGTCACGCCCTGCACGACCTGGAGGAAGGTCGGCAGGTAGGTCATCGCGCCGAACATCGCGAAACCGACGATGAAGCTGATCACGGCGGAGAGGACGAAGGTGCGGATGCGGAACAGCTTCAGCGGGAGGACGGGTTCGGCGGCCCGGCGCTCCACCGCCACGAAGGCGAAGGTGAACAGCACGCCCAGCACGGCCAGCGCGATGATCTGCGGGGAGCCCCAGGCCCAGGTGGTGCCGCCGAGGGAGGCGACCAGGACCAGGCAGGTGGCGACCGAGGCGATGAGCAGGGTGCCGAGGTAGTCGATGACGTGCCGGGTGGTGCGGCGCGGGATGTGCAGCACCGCGGCGATCACGGCGAGCGCGACGACGCCGACGGGGAGGTTGACGTAGAAGACCCACCGCCAGCTCAGGTGCTCGGTGAACAGGCCGCCGAGCAGCGGCCCGAGGACGCTGGTCGCGCCGAACACCGCGCCGAAGAGTCCCTGGTACCGGCCTCGTTCGCGGGGGGACACCAGGTCGCCGACGATCGCCATGGACAGCACCATCAGCCCGCCGCCGCCCAGGCCCTGCAGCGCCCGGAAGGCGATCAGCCCGGCCATGCTCTGCGCCATGCCGCACAGCGCGGAGCCGATCAGGAAGATCACGATGGCGGCCTGGAACAGCCGCTTGCGTCCGTACTGGTCGCCCAGTTTGCCCCACAGCGGGGTCGCGGCGGTCGCGGCCAGCAGATACGCGGTGACCACCCAGGAGAGATGGTCCATGCCGCTGAGTTCGCTGACGATGGTGGGCAGCGCGGTCGCCACGATGGTCTGGTCGAGGGCGGCGAGCAGCATGCCGAGCAGCAGTGCGCCGATGGAGACGAGCACGTTGCCGGGGACGTGCGCGTCGGCGGGCTGCGGGGGGCCGCCGTCGGTCGCCGGAGGGCCGCCGTCGGCCTTCGTGGCGCCGGTGGCCTTCCTCAGCGGGTCCGCCCGGCCTGCGGCGGACGTCTCGTGTGCTTCCTCGGCCATACGGCCTCCCGAGGCTCTCGTCACCTGTCCCTCGTGTGTCCCTCGTGGTCGGTGTGACCCGATATGGCTGGTTCAGTCCTCCCGGGAAGCGGCGCGGAGCGGACCGGATGCCGACGTTCCGGGGGTCACGGGCGCCGCAGTGCGGAGAAGGTCTGCATAATCTCTGGAGTTCGCGAGGGGACGCGAGCGGGGGGAGGGACGACACACCATGGAGCATCCGGAGGGGCCCGAGAAGCCTCGGCGGCCGGGCCATCCGTGCCCGCAGTGCGGGGCACGCCGGCAGCCGGACAACACCCCTTCCTGCGGCTGCGGCCCCCGGGCGTCCGACGCGCTGCGCGAGGCGCGTACGGCGCAGGCGGCGGCCGCGGAGGACTTCGACCCCCTGCGCATCCGGCCCTACGTCGAGCTGGAGGGGGCGGCGGAGGGCGGCGCCGCATCGGCCCAGGCGCCGCAGAACCCGCAGGGCCCACCGGAGCCGCGGTCGCCCCATGGGTCCGCCTCGCAGGCTCCCCATGCGTCCGCCTCGCAGGCTCCCCATGCGTCCGCCTCGCAGGCTCCCCATGCGTCCGCCTCGGAGGCCCCGCCCGGGGCCGCCGCCCCGCGGACCCGGCAGACCCCGGGCGACGCCGCCGACGCGACCATGCCGCTGCGCGCCGTCGGGGCCGGGGCGCCCGACGCGACCTCGGTACTGCCCACACCCCTCGCTCCGCCGCCCGGCTCACCCAGCGCGACCGATCTGTCACTGTTCGACACCGCACCGCCGGACACCGCCGAGCCCGACGCCCGGCAAAAGCCCGCCGCACGCCCGGCCCGTCGGCGGCGCGGCGTGCTGCTGGGCGTCGCGGGGGCGGTGGTGGCCGTGCTCGGGGCGGCCGGGTACGCCAGTGGACTGTTCTCGTACGAGACGCCGACGCGGGACGGCGCGTCGGCGAAGGAGGTACGGGCGGAGGTGCCGGAACCGTCGGCCGAGGCCCCTTCGTCCGCACCGGCGCCGAGCACCGCCTCCGCGTCGCCCACGTCGGCCTCGCCGTCCCCGTCCGCCTCCGCGTCCCCGAGCGCGAGCCCGTCGCCCTCGCCGTCCCCGTCGGCGTCCAGCGCCTCGCCGACGCCGTCCCGGTCGGCCGAGCCGACGCCGACCGGGACGGCCACCCGCGCCGGTGAACCGCCCAAGGAGCCCGACGACCGGCAGGACCGGCGCGGCCGGGAAGACGGCACCGCCGACGGCACCGTCCTGCGCCGCGGCGACAGCGGCCCGGAGGTGACCGAACTCCAGCACCGGCTCAGCCAGCTCTACCTCTACGTGGACGACATCGACGGGTACTTCGGCCGCGAGGTCGAGGACGCGCTGCGCAACTACCAGTGGGCCCGCGGCATCCGCTCCGACGACCTCGGCGAGTACGGCCCGGAGACCCGCCGCCGGCTGGAGGCGGAGACACGGGAGCCGTAACACCCCGAGGACCGGCCCCGGCTCCCCGCCGGGCGACACGTCCCCACCGAGCGTCCGGCCCCACCGAACGCCCCCGGACCTCCGCCGAACGACCCGGGACCGCCGAACGGTCCGGGACCCGCCGAGCGGCGCCGGAACCCGCCGAGCCGTACGAACCGCCCCGCCGTACGGCACCCAGCGCCGCGGAACGGCGCCGGCCGCCTCACCGAGCGGCGCCGACCCCGCCGAAGGACTCCGGCCGCCCGCCGAACGGCACCAGCCCCGCCGCAAGACTCCAGCCGCCCGCCGAACGGCACCAGCCCCGCCGCAAGACTCCAGCCGCCCGCCGAACGGCACCAGCCCCGCCGCAAGACTCCAGCCGCCCGCCGAACGGCACCAGCCCCGCCGACGGTGCGCACCACCCCGCCGACCGGCGCCACCCCCTGCGGAGCGACCCCGGACCCGCCGACCGGTGCTACCACCAGCCGAACAGCTCAAGCCCCGCCAAGCAGTGAAACCGCCCTGCCCAGCGGCGCCGACCCCGTGATGGGGTTCAGCCGCCCCGCCGTACGACACCGGCCGCGCCGAACGGGTCCGGCCCGTCAAGCGACGCCGGCCCCGCCGAGCCGTGCGAAACCCCGCGCCGAACGGGGTCGACCCCGTCGAGCGGCGTGGGCCCGTAGAGCGGTGTCAGCCGAGGCCGAGGCGAGTCAGCCACATGGATGGGTGTCAGTCGACGTGAGGAGTGACAGCCGACATGGAGGCATGACGGCCGACGTGAGGCGTGACGGCCGACGTGAGGCGTGACGGCCGACGTGAGGCGTGTCAGCCGATGTGGAGGCGGATCGTCCCGTCCGTCGTCGCCTCGACGCGCACCTGCGTCAGGTCCCGCACCAGCGCGTCCGGCCCGTGGAAGCCGGCCCGGTCGCCCACGCCCACCACCTTCATGCCGGCGGCGCGCGCGGCCGTGATGCCGGCGGCGGAGTCCTCGAAGGCGATGCAGTCGGCGGGAGCGATGCCCAGCTCGGCGGCGCCCTTGAGGAAACCCTCGGGGTCGGGCTTGCTGGCGCCGACCGACTCGGCGGTGATCCGCACCTCGGGCAGCGCGAGCCCCGCGGCACCCATCCGGGCGGTGGACAGCGCGACGTCGGCGGAGGTCACCAGCGCGTGCGGCAGCCCCCGCAGCGAGGCGAGGAACTCCGTGGCGCCCGGGATCTCGACGACCCCCTCGGTGTCGGCGGTCTCCTCGGCGAGCATGCGGGCGTTGTCCGCGTGGTTCTGCTCCATGGGCCGGTCGGGCAGCAGCAGCGCCATGGAGGCGTAGCCCTGCCGCCCGTGGACCACCTTCATCACCTCGTCGCCGTCCAGTCCGTGCCGGTCGGCCCAGCGCCGCCAGACGCGCTCGACCGAGGCGTCGGAGTTGACGAGGGTGCCGTCCATGTCGAGCAGGAGGGCACGGGCGGTGAGAACGGTGGCGGTGGCCGTCATCGGCGGACTCCAAGACACGGGAGAGGGACGCAGGAGCGGCGTCCCCGGGGTACAAGGCGGCTCCGCCCGCCGGTCAGGGAAAACGGGCGGAAGCCACTTTGTTTCTCCACGGTACAAAACAGCTCCGCGATCGCGCCAGCGGGTCGGGGAATCGTTCATCCGGCGTTCAGCCCGCACCGGGCCGCGAACCCGCCCCGCCGCGGGCTCACCCGGTCACCGCCTCCCACAGGCTCCACACCCCGAGCCCCAGCATCAGCAGCGCCGCCACCTGCGTGATCAGCCGCAGCGGCACCCGCTTCATCAGCGCCCTGCCGCCGACGATGCCGAGCCCGGCCACCGCCCACAGCGCGAGCACCGCACCCAGACCGACGGAGAGCGGGTCGTCGTAGCGGGCGGCCAGGTTGGCCGTCATGATCTGCGTGAGGTCGCCGAACTCGGCGACCAGGATGAGCATGAAGCCCGCCCCGGAGACCTTCCAGAAGGACTGGTTCTCCGGCTTGCGGACCTCCTCCTCGTCCTCGTCCTTCTTCAGCAGCAGCATCGCCGCACCGGCCAGGAACAGCACACCGGTGATCGCGTGCACGATCTGCTGCGGCAGCAGCGTCAGCACGCTGCCGGCCGCCACGGCGAGCGCGACGTGCAGCGCGAACGCGGCGGCGACGCCCGCGAAGACGTAACTCGCCCGGTAACGGGTGCCGAGCACGAGTCCGGCCAGCGCGGTCTTGTCCGGCAGTTCGGCGAGGAAGACGACGCCGAACACGAGCGCCGTCACGGTGAAGCTGATCAACGGGTCCTCAATCGGTCGGGGCTGCCCCACCGAGAGTGCTGAATCCTGCGACGCGACACCTCGGCACGACAGCACACGGTCACCCGCGCCGTACGGCACGGGTGTGCACTGCTTGCCGAAGGTCTCGCTGGCCGACCTCGCACACGAGGCCCGCCTCCGGGCGCCGGCTCAGCGAGCTGAGCAGTATGTCGACGGTCCGGCGAAGAGCTACTCCCCTTCTGCGCCACCCATCGTACGCGAGCCCCCCACCGGCCCGTCACGGGCCGAAAGTCCCGCCGTGCCGCATACGCCACCGCCGGACCAGGGACGCGGCCACCCACCCCGTGGACGAATTCCGGCCGTCCCATAGACGCGACATGTACGCGTCACTAGCTTCTTGCCGACCGCACACCTGTACGCAACGCGGCGTCGCGAGCATTCCTTCGCTCGCGTCCGAAAGCCCCACCCCCACAAGGGAGTTCGCATGCCCAAGTTCTACGCGCGTCGACGGCTCGGCATCCTCGCGGCGCTCACCGGAACCCTGGCCTCCGTGGCGCTCGCGGGCGCCCCGTCCGCCTCCGCCGCCCTGCCCACCCCGGTCAGCGCGGCCACCGCCCGCAGCTACCTCGCCGCGCTCACCGTGAAGTCGGAGAATCGTTCCGGCTACGACCGCGACCTCTTCCCCCACTGGTCCACCGTCAGCGGCGCCTGCAACACCCGCGAGACCATCCTCAAGCGCGACGGCACCAACGTCGTCACCAACTCCTCCTGCGCCGCCACCAGCGGCAGCTGGTACTCCCCCTACGACGGGGCCACCTGGTACGCCGCGTCCGACGTCGACATCGACCACCTGGTCCCGCTCGCCGAGGCCTGGGACTCCGGCGCGGGCAGCTGGTCCACCTCCCGGCGCGAGGCCTTCGCCAACGACCGGACCCGTCCGCAGCTCATCGCGGTCACCGACAACGTCAACCAGGCCAAGGGCGACCAGGACCCGGCCACCTGGATGCCCTCCCGGTCCGCCTACCGCTGCACCTACGTCCGCGCCTGGGTGCAGGTGAAGCACTACTACGGCCTCTCGGTCGACTCCGCCGAGAAGTCCGCGCTCCAGAACCACCTGGCGAGCTGCTGACCGGAACCGGTGCACACCGATCGGCGCGGAACCTCCCCGCCGGCCTCCGTCGTTCCGTACGGTACGGGGCGACGGAGGAGGGGAGGACCATGGCGAGCCTGCGCCTGGGACCGCTGCTGAGGTACACCGACGGCTCGTGCGCGACCGTCTGGGTCGAGGCGAGCCGTCCGTGCACGGCCGAGGTGCGCTGCGCGGACGGCAGCGGCGGCACGGCCGGCACCTTTCAGATCGCCGGCCACCACTACGCCCTGATCGAGGTGAGCGGGCTCACCCCGGGGACCTCGACGGCGTACGAGGTGCTGCTGGACGGCACGCGCGTGTGGCCGCTGCCCGACTCCGGCTTCCCGCCCTCCGTGATCAGCACGCCGGGTGACGCGGACGGGCTGCGGGTCGCCTTCGGCTCCTGCCGCTGGGCCGCTCCGGCGGCCGGGGACGAGGACCCGGTCGGCCCCGACGCGCTGGACACCCTGGCCGCCCGCATGGCGGCCGACCCGGAGGCCGGGCGGCCCGACGTGCTGCTGCTCCTCGGCGACCAGGTGTACGCCGACGAGGTCTCCGACGACACCCGCCGCTGGCTCGCCGCCCGCCGCGACCTGAGCGAACCGCCGGGCGCCGAGGTCACGGACTACGAGGAGTACACCCGGCTCTACTACGAGTCCTGGCTCGACCCCGAGGTCCGCTGGCTGCTGTCCACCGTGCCCAGCTGCATGATCTTCGACGACCACGACGTCGTCGACGACTGGAACACCTCCGCCGCCTGGCTCGCCGACATGCGGGCCACGGGCTGGTGGCGCGAGCGGCTGCTGAGCGGCCTGATGTCGTACTGGGTGCACCAGCACCTCGGCAACCTCTCCCCCGCCGAGCTGGCCGCCGACCCGCTCTACGCCGCCGTCCGGGCCACCCCCGACGGCACCGACGCGCTGCGCACCTTCGCGGCGAAGGCCGACGCCGACGCATCCGCCGTCCGCTGGAGCTACCGGCGCGACTTCGGCCGGGTCCGGCTGCTGATGGTGGACACCCGCGCGGCCCGCGTCCTGGCCGAGGACCGCCGCGCGATGCTCGACCCCGGCGAGGCCCGGTGGCTGCGCGACCAGGTGCTCGACGGCCGCACCGGCGACGGGCCCGCTCCCTACGACCACCTCCTCGTCGGCTCCTCGCTGCCCTGGCTCCTCCCCCACCTCGTGCACGACGTGGAGGGCTGGAACGCCGCCCTGTGCCGGGGCGAGCGCGGCCCCCGCTGGGCCCGGCTCGGCGAGAAGGTGCGCCGCGCCGCCGACCTGGAGCACTGGGCCGCCTTTCCGTCCTCCTTCGACGCCCTGGCGGACCTGATCGCCGAGGTCGGTACGGGGCCGGGGGCGCCCGCGACGGTGTGCGTGCTCTCGGGAGACGTGCACCACGCCTACGTGGCCGAGCCGTCCTGGCCGGCCGGGGCCGACGGGGCCCCCGAGGCGCGGGTGGTGCAGCTGACCTGTTCGCCCGTCCACAACTCCGTGCCGCTCTCCATCCGCCTGGGCTTCCGCTTCGGCTGGAGCGCCCCGGCGCGGGCCCTCGGCCGGGTCTTCGCCCGGCACGGACGGCTCGCGCGCCCGGCGGTGCGCTGGCGCAAGCGCGGCGGGCCCTGGTTCGGCAACCAGCTCATGACGCTGACGCTGCGCGGGCGCTCGGCCCGGCTGCGGCTGGAGCGGGCCCGGGCCGGCGGAGGCGGGCCGGGGCCGTCCCTGCGGACGGTGCGGGACACGGAGCTGAGCCCCTGAGGGATCGGTTCCGGCGGCGTCGCGGGGACGGTCCCGCGGCGGAGCTTCGACCGATTGGAGTCCGGGCAGCAGCGCCCGGCCGCCGAGGAGACGCCGGTCACCGCCTGATCCGGCCGTGCCGGGGCCCTCCCGTACGCGCCCGTCCGTCCGGCACGCACGGGAGGGCCCCGGCACGTTCAGCGAACCGGTCGGAACGGCACCGTGAAACAGGCGATCCGCTCCCCGGAGTTGCCCGGCTCGTCGTGGATCACGACGGAGTTCGCCTGGCCCGGCCGGAAACCCCAGGGGTGCTGGGCACGCGCCCGGGCCTCGCCGTGGGCGTCGGGGGCGAAGTCGAGCCAGACCTCGTTGTGCGGGTTGGCGGCCCGGGGATCGTCGGACGGCCAGTGCTGGTAGTGCCCGCCCGCGGCGGCGGGGTCGTTGCCGCAGGGCCTGCGATGCACGTGGACGCCGTAGGCGTGACCGGGCTTGATGCCCTTCACCCGTAGTTCGACCGTGGTCTCACCGCCGACGGCGGTGTACTGCCGCACCTCGATCCACGAGCCGGCCGGGACCAGCCTCTTGTCGTACGTCACCGCCGACGGCGGGGAACCCATGCCGGCCGGCCGGAAACGGGCGTCCGAGCGCAGGGAGAAGTCGTGCGGGACGGCGCCGCTCGCGAGCACGGCCGCCGCGACGGCACCCGCACATATTGCTGCCACCATGATGTGTTCCGTTCCTCCGGGTCGACGGTGTGCCGGCCGACGCCCGAGCGGCGCCCGGCCGACAGGGCCCGCCCCCGCCGCGCGGCCCCCACCGTCGTTGCTACGGGACACCACCCCCCGCCGCCCCCGGGAGGCGGCAGCCGGGTGAACACCCCGTGCCGGACACCCGAGGCCCCTGTGAACTCTCTGTCACACCCCGGGCGTACGCTGTATGGCTGTCATGGCCGACCCAGCCGCTCCCCGCGCGTCGCGGCCGGCCGGCCGACGGGGGAGTCACGGGGAGTCGCGGTGTTCGAGAGTGTGGGGTCGCTGGTCAGCAGCCCGTGGATCTACGCCTTGGTGGCCCTCTCGGTCCTCCTCGACGTGTTCCTGCCGATGCTGCCGAGCGGGGTTCTGGTCATCACGGCGGCCACCGCGGCGGCAGCCGGCACGGCCGCGACCACCGGCGCGGCGGCCGCGCAGGTGCCGGGCGACGTCCCCGACATCCTGGTGCTGACGCTCTGCGCCGCCACGGCCTCCGTGCTCGGCGACCTGGTGGCCTACCGCCTCGCCTGGCGCGGCGGGCCTCGACTGGACCGCGCGATCGCCCGCTCCCGCCGCCTGACCACGGCGCAGGAACGTCTCGGCGGCGCCCTGGCCCGCGGCGGCGGCGCGCTCGTCGTGCTGGCCCGCTTCGCCCCGGCCGGCCGCTCCGTCGTCTCCCTCGTGGCCGGCGCCGCCCACCGCCGGGCCCGCGACTTCCTCCCCTGGTCCGCGCTGGCCGGCCTGTCCTGGGCCGGCTACAGCGTCACGCTCGGTTACCTCGGCGGTCAGTGGCTGGGCGCGACCTGGCTGGCCACCGGGGTGTCCCTGGTCGCGCTGTCCGCGGCGGGGGCGGGCGCGGCGTACCTGATGCGCCGGGAGCCGCGGGCCGCGGAGGCGTCGTAGGAGGTCACCCCGCCCGGCGGGCGCCGGCGCCGCGGACCTCCAGGCCGCCCAGCAGGTCGGCGGTGGCCGCGGCGATGGCGTCCACCGCCTGTTCGAACACTTCCCGGTTGTGCGCGGCCGGGGCCCGGAAGCCGGAGACCTTGCGCACGTACTGGAGGGCGGCGGCCCGGATCTCCTCGTCGGTGGCCTGCTCGGCCAGCACGGGCGGGCGAAGGGTCTTGATGCTGCGGCACATGCCCCCAGTCTCACCCGGCGCAGGCCCTCGCGGTACACGTTCGGGTGGAACCCGGCGAGGACCCCCGAGGAACGCGCACCTCAAAATCGAACAGGAGTATCATTGGGCCGTGGCTACGACCTATGACTTTCCGAGTGACCTCCTCGCCGGTCAGGAGGAACTGCATCAGGTCCGGGCCGAGCTGTCGGCCCTGCTGAAACGGCTCCCCTGGTCCGTCGAACCACTGGACGGCTTCAGCGACGACACCGGCTGGCGCAAGGTCGAACGCCCCGCCTCGCCGGGCTGGTCGGCGGACGAACAGGCCGAGGTGGAGAAGCTGCGGCGGCGCGAGCGCGAGCTGGCGGTCTTCGTCAGCACCCACCGCTACTGGTCGGAGTTCACCGGCCCCGACGCGGTGGACGCCCGCAGCCGGCTGAAGCACGCCCACGAGACCCCGCCCGACGGGACCGCCGGACAGGGCTCGTAGGGGCGTACGGGGAGCCTCAGCCCTTGCCGAGGAGCTTGTTCATCTCGGCGATCTCGGCCTTCTGCGCACGGACGATGTCCTCGGCCATGACCCCGGCGGGACCGTAGCGGCCCTTCTCCCGCTGGGTCGTGGCCATCTCGACGGCACCCTCGTGGTGTTCGACCATCAAGGTCAGGAACAGCCGGTCGAAGGCCTCGCCCTCGGCCTCGGCCAGTTCCTCCATCTCCTGGGCGTCCATCATCCCGGGCATCCCGGGCATCCCGGGCATCCCGGTGTGGCCCGCGTGGCCCGACCCGTCCGTGCCGGACATCGGGTCCGTCGCCTCGGGCACGTCCTCGCCCCAGGACTTCAGCCAGCCGGTCATGGTCCGGATCTCCGGGTCCTGCGCCTGCTCGATGCGGGCGGCGAGGTCCTTGACCTCCGCCGAGGCCGACCGGTCGGCGGCGAGCCGTGCCATCTCCAGCGCCTGACGGTGGTGCGGGATCATGCCCTGTGCGAAGGCGACGTCCTGGGCGTTGTGCGCCCCGTCCGCGGTCCCCGTGCCCGCCGACGGCGTGGCCTTCGCACCCGCGGACGCCGAACCGTGACCGTCGTGCCCGCCGCCGTCGCCGCCGCAGGCGGCGAGGAGCAGGGCGGCGGTGGCCGTCGCGACCGCGAGGGCGGCGCGGCGGGTGCGGGTACGGGTGCTGTGCCTGTGTGTCATGCGTGAACTCCTGCTGATGGAGGGGTTTTTCGACATGCGCGAGCACCGCGCCCGGCGGGGCGCGGCACGGCGGCGGTGTCTAGATCCGCAGCAGCTGGAGTTCCGCCAGGGAGGGCGGCGCGCGGGCGCCGTCGGGCGCCTCGGCCGGATGCGCGCGTACGGTCTCGGCGGCCGCGCCGTCCGGAACCGGGGCGGGCACGAGGGCGGGCAGCACCGGACCGCCGCTCACCGCACCGGACGCACAGGTCGCGTCGGCGTGCCGGGGGTGCCCGCCACCGCCGTGACCGTCATCGGCACAGGCCCGGCCGTGCGCGCCGACGGCCGCGGGCCCGGCGTGGGCCCGGGCACGGCCCTGGGCGTGGGTCAGGTCGTGGGCACGGGCGTGACTCCGGTCGTGCGCGCCGGAGCGCTCGGGCAGGCCGCCGCCTCCGGGGGCGAGGCCGTGCATCCCCAGCAGTCCCGCCAGCAGCCCGAGCACGGACACGGCCCGCCACCACCGCGTCTGCGGTCGGCGGTCGCGCTGCCCGGGGCTGATCACGGGCCCATCCTACGGAAACGCGACAAGAGGCCCCGGGAAGGTCTCCCGAGGGCCTCTTCGCCGACGTCCGGCGTCGGTCCTGGTGGGCGCGGACGGTTTCGAACCGCCGACATCCTGCTTGTAAGGCAGGCGCTCTACCCCTGAGCTACGCGCCCAGGACGAGTCGACAGCCTACATTGCCCGGGGCACTGACCCGCAAACCCGTATCCGGGCCCGTCCGCGCCGCTCGGGGCGGGGATCGCCGGGGGTTAACCCCACCCCGATCCGGTGGCGTCCCGGATCCCCCCGGGCTCCGCCGCTCCGTACGGTCGAGGAGTCCCGTCGCGCCGCGCCGTTCCGCAGGGGCCGGCCGCGGCGCCGGGGCCCGTCGTCCGTTTCCAGGGGGAGATCGTCATGGCCGCCCGTGCCCGTACCGTTCCCGCTCGCGCGCTCGCCGTCACGGGTGCCGTCGCCGTACTCGTCGCGGGTCTGAGCGCCTGCTCCTCAGCCTCGGAGGACAAGGACCCCGAGCACCGGTCCTTCGCCCTCCAGGGCCGCACACTCACCGTGGACTCCGACGACTCCGCGCTGGAGATCGTCGCCGTCGCCGTGGACGGTGACGAGGCAGGCCGGATCGCGGTCACCCGGTGGTGGCAGGGGTCGGTCGCGTTCGGCGACGAGCCCGAGGTGACCTGGAGGATGGACGGCGACCGGCTGGTGCTGCGGGTGAACTGCTCCGGCGTGGTCGCCGACTGCGCGGCCAAGCACCGCATCGAGGTGCCCCGCGGCATCGCCGTCGAGGTCGAGAGCGACGACGGCAGCGTGCGGGCGCGGGGGCTGCGGAGCGCGCTGGCCGTCCGTACCAAGGACGGCTCCGTGCGCGTCACCGACTCCACCGGGCCGCTGGAGCTGCGCAGCGACGACGGCTCCGTCCGTGCGGAGGTCTCCTCGCGCACCGTCAGGGCCCACACCGAGGACGGCTCGGTGCGCCTCCGGCTCGGTGCCGTGCCCGACCTCGTGGAGGCCCGCAGCGAGGACGGCTCGGTGGACGTGTCCGTGCCCCGGGCCACGTACCGGGTGACGGCCGAGACCGAGGACGGCTCGGTGGACGTGTCCGTGCCCCGGGACGACGCCAGCTCCCGGGTGGTGGACGCCCGTAGCGGCGACGGCGGAGTCAGGGTCCGGACGGTGAACTGACCGGACCGTGTGTTCGTCCCTTACGGGTGGGAGAATGAACCCGGGCAGGGCGGACGACACGGGAGAGGGATGTGACGGCGACACCATCGCAGCCGGAGGCGCCGCCGATGGTGCCGTGCGCGCCTGTCGCATCGCGCCGGGCCTCGGCCGCCCGCGGATCACGCGAGCCGCACGGGCCGTACGAACCGCGTACACCGCTCGGGCCGGACGGGCCCCACGCGCGGCAGGCGCCGTACGGGCCGCAGACGGCGTACGAGCCGGGGATGCCCGGCGAGCCACAGGCACCGAACGAGCCCGGGATGCCCGACGAGCAGGGGATGCCTCAGGCGCCCTACGAGCCCGGAACGCCCGACGAGCCACAGGCGCCGCAGGAGCCGGGGATGCCTCAGGCGCCGTACGAGCCACGAGTGCCCAGCGGGGCGCACCGGCCGCGCCGGTCCTGCCGGTCCCGGCGCCCTCGCCGGTCCGGTGCGGTGCGTGACACGCTGGTGCTGATGGGCCTGCCGCTGGTCGCCGTCCTGGCACTGCCCGCCGCCTTCACCGGCGGCGGCACCCGGCGCTGGTTCGGCGGCCGGGCCGAGAGCCAGCGGGCGGAGGCCCAGGCCGCCAAGGACGCCGCCGCGGCGGCCTTCTACGAACTGGACACCGCCCAGCGGGACCTGCGGATCTCCATCGAGACGATCACCGCGGTCGACGACTCCCCCGCCGCCCGGCGCGCGGTCACCGACTTCGAGGCGCTGGGCCGACGGATCGACGAGGTCAGCCACCGGTACATCAGCGCCGTCGACGCCCACGACCTCGACCGGGACGACCTGGAGGCGTCCGCCGCGTCCCGGGCCCGCACCGAGCTGACCGCCGCCACGGATGAGCTGGGAAAGGTCAAGCGGGAACTCGACCGGTTCGCCGAGGGGCTGGGCCCGCTGATCGGCAAGGCCGAGACCCAGCTGGCCCGGCTGGCGCCCGCCGTCGAACGCGCCCGGCAGTCCCTGCTCGCCGCCTCCGACGCCCTGGACGCCGCCCGCGACTCGGGGCTCAGGGCGGACGACCTGGCCGCCCGCCTCGCCACACTGGGCCCGGAGCTGACCCGGCTGAACCAGGGCGCCGGGCGGCACGGCGTGCCGCAGACCCTGGAGCGCGCCGAGCGGGTCACCCGGGAGGCCGAGGCAGTCCGCGCCGAAGCCGAACGGCTGCCCGAGCGAGCCGCCGAGATCAGCACCCGGCTGGTCTCCCTGCGCACCCGCGCCCAGGCCCTCACCACCCGTGCCGAACAGGTCGAGCCGGTCCTCAGCGAGCTGCGGCGGCGCTTCGCCATCGCCTGCTGGCAGGACCTCCAGCAGGTGCCGGAACAGGCCGCGGAAACCGTCCGGCAGGCCGAGCGGAAACTGGCCGAGGCCCAGGCGGCCCGGGAGGAACAGCGCTGGCCCGACGCCACCGCGCTGCTGTCGACCGTCCGCGCCCTGCTGAACGCCACCGACGAGGCGGTGTCGGCCGCCGGCGACCGGCTGCGGCAGCTGAACGCCGTGCAGAAGGACCCGCAGCAGGAGATCGAGCGGACCCGGTTCGCCATCCGCGACGCCCAGCGGCTGGCCATGGCCGGCCGCAACACCCCCGACCCACGGCACGCCCGCCCGCTGGACGAGTCGGTGGCCCGGCTGGAACGCGCCGTCGCCACGCTGGAGGGCCGGCACCCCGACTACTGGCACTTCCTGACGGAGACCGAGGCGGTCCGCCGGACGGTGGCCCGCGTGGTCGGCCAGATCCGCGAGGAACGCGGCGCCGGACACTGAGGGGTTCGCGTCCCGGCCGGGCCCGCCCACCCCTGCCGGACGCCGGTTAACCTGTGCGCATGCCTCGCTACGAGTACCGCTGCCGCAGCTGCGGCGACACCTTCGAACTGAGCCGTCCCATGGCGGAGTCCTCCGCCCCCGCCCCCTGCCCGGCGGGCCACGACGACACGGTCAAGCTGCTGTCGACGGTCGCGGTCGGCGGCTCCTCCTCCGCGCCGTCCCCGGCGCCCCCGTCGGGCGGCGGAGGCGGCTGCTGCGGGGGCGGCTGCTGCGGCTGAGGCCGGCTCGCCGGCTCGATCCCTCCTGCCGGAACCCCTTCCTCAGCTTCCCTTCAGGTCCGGTTTCCTAGCCTGGCCGCATGACGGCCGCACCGCAGTGGATCAACGACCTGATGGACGCGCTCGGCGCGCCCGGCGCCGGGATCGCCATCGCTCTGGAGAACCTGTTCCCGCCGTTGCCGAGCGAGGTGATCCTGCCGCTCGCCGGGTTCGCGGCGAGTTCCGGCCGGATGGACCTGCTCGCCGTGCTGCTGTGGACGACGGCGGGTTCGGTGATCGGCGCGCTGGCCCTGTACGGGGTGGGCGCGCTGCTCGGCCGGGACCGCACGGTGGCGCTGGCCGGCCGGCTGCCGCTGGTGAAGGTGGCCGACATCGAGAAGACGGAGGCGTGGTTCCAGCGGCACGGCACCAAGGCGGTGTTCTTCGGCCGGATGATCCCGATCTTCCGCAGCATGATCTCGGTGCCAGCCGGCGTCGAGCGGATGCGGCTGCCCGTCTTCCTGGGCCTGACCACGCTGGGCAGCGCGATCTGGAACACGGCGTTCGTGCTCGCCGGCTACGCCCTGGGCGACAACTGGACCCAGGTCACGACCATCGCCTCCGCCTACTCCAAGGTGGTCCTCGCCGGGGCCGCCCTGGCCCTGCTGGCGTTCGTCGGCGTGCGGCTGCTGCGGCCGGGGGCCGGCCGGCGCAGGCGGGGCGGGCGCGGGCACCGCGAGGGGCGGCCGGACGCCCGCACGGACACCGGAACCCACACCGCCCCGGAACCCGGCGAGGTCAGCCGGACGAACCGGCCGCCCGCAGGAACTCCCGCAGAATCCGCTCGCCAGCCAGTACCCCCCGCTCGGGCAAGACGCTGATCGCCGGTGCCGTCCAGCCGGCGTCCGCCAGCTCGCCGTGGCCCGGGCGCCAGCCCCGGTCGGCCGCGAGCAGCAGGTCGGCGTCGAGAAGCGAGTCACCCGCGGCGAGGGTGAGGCCGGCGCCGGTGCGGCGGGCGACCTCGCGGACGGCCGCGCTCTTGGTCAGCGGCTTGGGGACGGCGTAGAGCTTGCGGCCCTGGAGGGACACCGTCCAGCCCCGGTTCTCGGCCCACACGGCGAGTTCCTTCACCCAGTCCTCGGGCAGCAGCTCGCGTTCGACGACGAGGTAGGCGAAGAGGTCCTCGGCGCTGCGGTGCTTGCGCACCCACACCGGGTCGGCGGTTCGCATCAGGTGTTCCTGCACCTCGTGCAACGAGGCGCACTCGTCGGCCAGCCGCGCGGTCACCCGGGCATGCCAGTCCCCATCGGTCTCGCCGTCCACGAGCAGATGGCCGCCGTTGGCGCAGATCGCGTAGGCGGGCGGCGGGCCCGGCAGGTTGATGCGCTGGTACTGCTTGCGGGTCCGGGTCGTGGCCGGCACGAACACGGCCGCGTCACCGAGGTCGGTCAGCAGCCGGGCGGCCGTCTCGGTCAGGTACGACAGCGGCCTGCTCTCGTGGACCTCCACGCACAGCAGCCGGGGGGCCCGGGCGTCGGGCATGGTCAGCGCCAGCGCGGCGGCGGAGTAGATGAGCGTCCGGTCCAGGTCGCTCGCGACGAGCACGGTCATCAGGCCGTCACCGCCTTGCCGTCGGCGCCGGTCGCCCCGCGCGTGTACTGGGGGTGGATCAGCCCGACGCAGGTGTAGGGCAGGTCGGCGACCTCCTCCACCGGCACCCCGCGCTGCTCGGCGAGCAGCCGGACGTGGTCCAGGTCCCGGCCGGCGCCGGCCCGGGCCAGCACCTTCCACGGCACCCGGCGCAGCAGGACGCGCGTGGTCTCGCCGACGCCGGGCTTGACCAGGTTGATGTTGTCGATGCCGTAGGCGGCGCTGATGCGTTCGACCGCCGCCCAGCCCTCCCAGGTGGGGGTGCGATCGGTGGCGAGCAGCTCCTCGGCCCGGGCGTCGGCGGCGTCCACGGCGTCACCGAAGCGGGCGGAGACGGTGTCCAGGAAGGCCGACGACAGGTCGGCGCCGGCGAGTTCGCGGTAGAACTTCGCGCCGTGGAAGTCGTGCGGGCCGACCAGGTCGGCGCGGAGCACGGTGCGCGATATCAGGCCGGAGACGGTGGAGTTGAGGCAGGCGGAGGGGATGAGGAAGTCGTCCCGGGTGCCGTAGGTCGTCACGCAGGAGCCGGGGTCGGCCAGCACGGCGATCTCCGGGTCGAAGCCGGTGATGCCGTCGGAGGCCTCCAGCTCGCGCAGGGCGTCGGCGAGTTCACGGGTGATGGCGCCCTTGCCGGTCCAGCCGTCCACGAAGACGACGTCGGCGGGGTCGTGGCGGTCGGCCAGCCAGCGCAGGGCGTTGGCGTCGATGCCGCGGCCGCGGACGATGGACACGGCGTAGTGCGGCAGGTCCAGGCCGTGCCGGTACCGCGCCCAGCGGCGCATCAGGATGCCGACCGGCGTGCCCGCACGGGCCAGGGAGACCAGGACGGGTCTGGGCGACCGTTCGGCGAGCACCAGTTCGGTGACGGTGCCGACGGCCTGCGCCAGCCGGTCGGCGGACGCCCGCAGCGCGGAGTGGAACAGCTGCTGGTACTGCTCGCTGGGCTGGTACTCCACCGGCAGCGACTCGGCGTAGTGCGCGCCGCCGCTCTGGATCGCCTCCTCGCGCTCCTCGGTCGGCGCCTCCAGCGACACGTCCGAGAGGTCCTGGAGCAGCCAGCCGACCTCCTCGGGCGCGTACGAGGAGAAGGCGGGGCCGCGGAGGGGCTCGGGCAGCATGGCGGGCCTTTCGGGGGCGGACGGTGCTCCGGGGGCGGATGTCCCGGGGACGTACGACGGGACGACCCCGAGCAGGACGTGCGGGACGTGGGCGGCGAGCTGGGCCGCCAGTCCGCCGGGCGCGTGCAGCGCGGGCGTGTCGGCGCACGAGTCGACGACGGCGACGACGGCGTCGAAGCCCCCGCCGGCCACGTTGTAGGCGTAGCGGTCGCCGGGCCCGTCGGCGGGGTCGTCGTGGGCGGGGAAGACCAGGCGGGTGCGTATCGCGTAGCCGGGGTCGTCGACGGCGAGGACGGGCGAGCGGGTGGTGGTGGAGTAGCGCACCTCGGCGTCGACGGTCCGCTCCACCTCGCAGGCCAGGCGCAGCGGGGCGTACATCAGCTCCTCGAAGCCGAGGACGAGGACGCGGCGCGCGTCGGCGGGCAGGGCGGCGGCGAGCCGCGCGGCCATGCCCGGCAGCGCGTCCTCCAGGCGGGCGCGGTGGGCGGCGGTGAAGCCGTGCCGGCCGCCGTCGGGCAGTCCGTGCGGCCAGTGCAGGTCGACGCGGCGGACGGCGCCCGCCGCGGGCCGGGCGGGGGCCGGCGCGCGGGCGGCGGCCGTCTCGTGCCGGGCGACCAGCCGCTGCCCCTTCTCCAGCACGTCCGGTGGAAGCCGTACGGTTCCGGAGGCCGTCGTGACGAGGTCCACACGGGCGCCGATCTCGCGGGCGAACTCCTCCAGCCGTCCGGCGTCGGCGGGCGAGCGCATGTCGACCAGGGCCACGACCACGTACCGCTCGCGCGGGTAGCGCTCGTGCAGGGCGCGGACGGTGTTGAGCACCGTGTTGCCGGTGGAGAACTCGTCGTCGACCAGGACCAGCGGCCCGTCACCGGCCAGCAGGCCGGGATCCTCGGGCAGCAGCAGGTGGGAGGTGGCGTGCGAGTGGGACTCCTCGAAGCCGCCGGCCTGGGCGACGCCGGCCACCGGGCGGCGGGTGGAGTGCAGGCAGGCGGCGGGGGCCAGGCCGTCGGCGACGGAGTGGCCGAGGCCGGTGGCCGTCTCCGCGTACCCGAGGACGACGGCGGAGGCGGCCTCCTCGGCGCCGAGCAGTTCGCGGACCCGCCGGCCGAGGGCGAGGCCGTGGCCGTGGACCACGGCGGGCGACTGGGGCACGTGCTTGCCCAGGACCTGGGAGACCAGGAGGTGCGCCCGCTTGGGGTTGCGGCGCAGGGCGAGCCCCAGCAGGCCGGTGAGCCGGTCGTCGCCGGTCAGCTCGACGCCGAGCCGCTCGGCGACCCAGCTGCCGGACCAGACCTCGGCCGGCCCGTCGGCGCGCGTGCCCTCGTCCATGTGCTCGTGCCTCCCGGTGTCCTTGGCGTGCCCGGCGTGCCCGGCGTCACCGGCGTCACCGGCGTCCGCGGCGCCGCCCGCCGCCTCGTGCGCTGCGTCGTGCCCCGCGTCGTCGAGTGGGTCGTCCAGTGCGTCGTTCAGTGCGGCGTTCAATGCGTTCATGCATTCCTTGCGATCAGTACGGCAGTCCGGCGGCGAGCAGCTCCACGAAGCCGATGTCCTCGTTCGCCACCCCGAAGGCCTCGGCGCGCAGCAGCGTCCGCTCGGCCCAGGCGCGGTGCGGCTTCACCTCGTTCATCTTGTTCGTGTAGGCCGACCTGAGCACACCCCCACCGCCCCGTTCCGGCCGGAGGATGTCCTGGGCGTCACTGAACTCCTCACGGCTGACCACGGACAGTGCGTGCACCGGCAGCACGTGGGAGGGATGGATGCAGGTCTTGCCGAGCAGGCCGTTGGCGTGGTCCAGGGAGATCTCCCGGAGCAGGCCGTCCATGGCGTGTTCGATCAGCTTCTGGCGCAGCTCGGCGGCCTGCACCTGGAGGAAGGGGCTCTGCCGCAGCTGCGGCTTGAACATGCGCTCCTGCACCCGGAAGTACTCCCACACCGGCCCGGTCACGGTGAAGCCGGTGCCGTCGGCCCGGCCGAGCATGTTCACCACGTCGGAGATCACGGAGGCGACGACCTGGATGTCGTAGGCCGTCATGTCGGGGGCTCGGCGCAGCCCGTAGGAGGAGCAGAAGTCAGTCACGCCCAGACGCAGGGCGAGGACGCGGTCGCGGTACTTGTCGACCGCGCGGAAGATGCCCTCCAGGGTCTGCACCCGGGACTCCCGGTACAGCAGCTCGGGCGACTCCAGGACGGGCATGGCGAACAGCCGGCGGCCGCTCGCCGCCTCCGCGCCGGAGAGCGCCTCCAGGAAGGGGATGCCGCGTTCCTCGGTGAACTTGGGCAGTACGAATCCGGACAGCAGCCGGACGGCGGGGCCGAGGCGGCGCACGAGGTCGGGGATCTGCTCGGGGGTGCGGACCCGGACGAACAGCAGCGGCACCTGCGCCCCGGGGTGCTCCAGGAGGTCCGTGAGCCGGCGTACGAGATTCTCCTCGCCGGTCGGCACGTCGGCGTCGTCTATCGAGTCCTCCAGGCACAGCACCATCGAGACGACACCGCGGGCGCCCTGCTTGAGCACGTCGTCGGCGAGCCGCGGCCGGGTGGCCGGGCTGTACAGCGTGGCGCCCAGCGCGGCGGACAGCAGCCGGGACGGGGAGTCCGCGGTGAAGGTGCTGGGCTCCTTGTGGAAGAGACGCTTCCGCACCTCAGGCGCAACATGCCCGAAATGACGCATATGAACTCCCCCGTGGTGTCTGGGCGACCTGTGAACGTCCGAAGGTGGCCGGTAATAGTACGTAGGGATCCGTGTCCGGGGTTCCCGCCGGGCATGAATTCCAGGTAACCCACCGGTGGCGCCGGCAACCTCCGATGCCGCCCCGCGTTGTCGTGACCAGGACCGAGAGGGCAGGATGACGGGCATGACGCACGCGATGCTGAAGGGGTCGAACGTCCCGCTGGAAGTCACCACGGTACGCGCCGTGCTGCGCTGGACGCCCCGGCAGGGGGTACCCGAGGTCGACGCCTCCGCGCTGCTCCTGGGCCCGGACGACCGCGTGCGCTCCGACGACGACTTCGTCTTCTACAACCAGCCCCGCCACCCCTCCGGGAAGGTCTGGCGGCTCGGCAAGAAGCCGGGCGCCGACGGCCTGACCGACACGATCCAGACAGACCTCTCCGGGGTGGAGCCGTCGGTCGGCCGGATCCTGCTGGTCGCCTCGGCGGACGGCGTCGCCTTCGACCGGGTGCCCGACCTGCGCATCCTGCTGCACGACGCGGCGGACCCCGACGGGGAGCCGCTGGCGTACTTCGACATCAAGCCGGAGACGGGCCAGGAGACCGCGCTGATCTGCGGGGAGCTGTACCGGCGCGGGGAGGGCTGGAAGTTCCGGGCGCTGGGCGAGGGCTACTCGAACGGGTTGCAGGGCCTGGCGACCGACTTCGGCATCTCGGTGGACGAGTCGGAGGCGGAGGAGAGCGGACGGTCCGCGCCGACACCGACGCCGACGGCTTCGGCGCCCGAGCCGCCGACGGTGAGCCCCGCCGCGCCGCTGCCGCCGGAGCAGCCCCCGGCCGCCGGGGTGCCGTCCCAGCCGGCGTACGGCTACCCGCAGCAGCCGGCGGGGCAGCCCGCCTACGGGTATCCGCAACCGGCCGGCGGGCCGGCGTACGGCTATCCGCCGGCGGCCGCGGTGGTCCCGGACCCGGACTTCCGGATGCCGCCGCAGGGGCCGCAGTTCATCGGGAGGTAGTAGCCGCGCCCCGCGCCCCTGTGGGGCACGGTCCTACCGCTCCGCCTTGGCCTTGTACCCCCTGCCCCACTGCAGGCCCCACCCGTACAGCCGGTCCAGTTCGCCCTGGAAGCCGTAGACGAACTTCACCTCGCGGCGGACGATGATCTCGCCCTTGACGTTCTCGATCATCACCACGGCGCAGGAGCGGGCCTGCGGATGGCGTTCGTCGAGGCTGATCTCGATGCGGGGGCCGTTGCTGGGGTACAGCGTGACGATGGCCTGCGTGCGGTCGAAGGCGGGCGTCTGGTCGTAGATGTAGGCGAAGACCAGGAGCCGCTTGATGGCGTCCCGGTTGTCGAGGTTGACGTAGATCGTCTCGCCGGAGCCCGAGCCGAACCGGTCGTCGCCGCTGAGCTTGACGTACGGCGGGGCGTTGACGTCGCCGAGATAGCCGCCGAGAGGCTGTACGACACCCTTGGAGCCGTCCTGGAGCTCGTAGAGGCAGCCGAGGTCGAGGTCGACGTTGACCATGCTCTGGCTGTGGCCGAGAACCTCCGGGGGCTTGAGCGCCCTGAGCGGGTGCCGCAGCAGGCTCTCCCGCTGCGAGCCGGAGATGTCGGAGGTGCGCATCCGCCAGGCGAGGTTGATGCGCAGATGGCCGGTGGCCGCGCCCTGCTTGGTCAGGGAGACCTGGCCGTGCCGTTTGGTCAGCTCGATGGCGTTGGTCGCCGCGTTGCCCGAGTCGAAGTCGGTCGCCCGGCCGCGCCACAGTCCGTCCAGCAAACCCATTCCCGCCCCCACGTCAGTGCGTCATCGAAACGGGGCGGCCGTCGAGGAGTCGTCCTCGACGGCCGCCCCGCAAGAGCGTTCCTCGCGGCGAGTCCGTTCACACTCTTGGTGCGGGCGCACCGGGAGCGAACCGGTCCCGGACGGAAGGGTGTTTCACACCCCGGAGGAGACCTCCGTCTTGGGGGTCGAGCCGCCCTCGGCCGCGGCGATCGCGCGGTTGCGGCGGACGGAGGACCAGAAGGAGGCGCCGATCAGCACCACGCCGACGAGGCCGGTGACGATCTCGTTGATCTCGTACTGGATGGTGATCAGCAGGATCATGGCGAGGGCACCGATCGCGTAGTGCGCGCCGTGCTCCAGGTAGACGTACTCGTCGAGGGTGCCCTGGCGGACCAGGTAGACGGTGAGCGAACGGACGTACATGGCGCCGATGCCCAGGCCGAGGGCCATCAGGACGATGTCGTTGGTGATGGCGAAGGCGCCGATCACGCCGTCGAAGGAGAAGGACGCGTCCAGGACCTCCAGGTAGAGGAACATGAAGAACGCGGCCTTGCCGGCCAGCTTGATGGCCGACTTGGGCTTGCCCTGGCGCGCGGCCTGCTCCTCGGCCTCGTGCTCGCGCTCCTCCTCTTCCTCCAGCTTCTCCTCGAAGAAGCCGGACAGACCACCGACGACCATGTACGTGATCAGACCGGCGACACCGGACAGCAGCACCGTCTCGGCCTTGTCGGCGTGCGTGCCACCGTGCTGGTGGGCGTGGGCGCCGAAGGTCATCGCGGAGATCAGCAGCACGATCAGGGCGATGCAGGCCGACAGCATGTCGACCTTGCCGAGCTTGCCGAGCGGCCGCTCCAGCCACCCGAGCCACTTGATGTCCCGGTCCTCGAAGATGAAGTCCAGGAAGATCATCAGCAGGAACATGCCGCCGAAGGCGGCGATCGACGGGTGGGCGTCGGTCACCAGTTCCTGGTAGCGGTCCTTGTCGGTGAGCGCGAGGTCGACGGCCTCGATCGGCCCGAGCTGGGCGCTGACGGCGACGATGACGACCGGGAACACCAGCCGCATGCCGAAGACGGCGATCAGAATGCCGATCGTCAGGAAGATCTTCTGCCAGAAGGCATTCATCTTCTTGAGGATGCCGGCGTTGACCACCGCGTTGTCGAACGACAGCGAGATTTCGAGAATGGAGAGGATCGCCACGATGCCGAAGGCGGTCCACCCCCCGAAGAAGAACGCCGCGACCAAGCCGGCCGCGGTGACCGCGAACGACCAGCCGAAGGTTTTCAGAACCACTGGCTACCCAATCCTTGATGAGGGTCCCGCCCCAAGCGCAGCTCGAGGAGGGCCTCCCCCGTCGCCGTACCCGGCTTTACGAAACGTTGACTCCGAAGTCTAGAGCGATGCCCCGCAGCCCCGACGCATACCCCTGTCCCACCGCGCGGAACTTCCATTCGCCCTGGTAGCGGTAGACCTCACCGAAGATCATCGCGGTCTCGGTGGAGGCGTCCTCGCTGAGGTCGTAGCGGGCGAGCTCTTGGCCGTCGGCCTGGTTGACGACGCGGATGAAGGCGTTGCTGACCTGACCGAAGGTCTGGCCGCGCTCGTCGGCCATGTGGATGGAGACCGGGAAGACGATCTTGTCGCACCGGACGGGGACCTTGGAGAGGTCGATCAGCAGCGACTCGTCGTCGCCGTCGCCCTCGCCGGTGAGATTGTCGCCGGTGTGCTCGACGGAGCCGTCGGGGCTCTTGAGCTGGTTGTAGAAGATGAACCACTCGTCGCCCATCACCCGCCCGTCGCTGCACACCAGCGCGCTGGCGTCGAGGTCGAAGGGCGCTCCGGTGGTGGAGCGCGCGTCCCAGCCGAGCCCGATCATCACCTGAGTGAGGTTCGGTGCGGCCTTGGACAGGGAGACATTGCCCCCCTTGGCAAGCGTGACGCCCATCTTGCTGATCCCTCCCCGGGTGCCGATACCTGGTTGTTCTGCGCGTCCGGCGCCGCACGCAGACCGTGCGGCGCCGGACGGGCGAGGTGCTCGCTCAGACGTTCACGCCGAAGTCCTGCGCGATGCCGCGCAGGCCGGAGGCGTACCCCTGGCCGATGGCGCGGAACTTCCACTCCGCGCCGTGCCGGTACAGCTCACCGAAGACCATCGCGGTCTCGGTGGAGGCGTCCTCGCTCAGGTCGTAGCGGGCGATCTCGGCGCCGCCCGCCTGGTTGACGACGCGGATGAACGCGTTGCGGACCTGGCCGAAGGACTGCTGGCGGTTCTCGGCGTCGTAGATCGAGACCGGGAAGACGATCTTCTCGACGTCGGCCGGGACGTTCGCCAGGTCGACCTTGATCTGCTCGTCGTCGCCCTCGCCCTCACCGGTGAGGTTGTCGCCGGTGTGCTCGACCGAGCCGTCCGGGGTCTTGAGGTTGTTGAAGAAGATGAAGTGCTGGTCGTTGGCGACCTTGCCCGCGCTGTTCAGCAGCAGCGCGCTGGCGTCCAGGTCGAAGTCGGTGCCGGTCGTGGTGCGGACGTCCCACCCCAGACCGACGATGACCGCGGTCAGGCCGGGGGCCTCCTTGGTCAGCGATACGTTGCCGCCCTTGCTGAGGCTGACTCCCACGAGTCCTCCATTGGTGTCCAGGGGCGGGTCGCCCCGTAGTGCGTTGACTGTCGTGCGGTGAATTGCAGTGGGTACCGGATCAACGGTTCGATCCTAGTGACGGGTTCCCGCCGGCCGCAGGCCCTGCGGCCGACAAATCAGCGGGTGTCGGGTCACAGGCTGTCGAGCGCCTTCACGTACTCGGCGAGGTCGCGGGCGTCCGGCAGACCGTTGACGACGGTCCAGCGCACGACGCCCTCCTTGTCGATGATGAAGGTCCCGCGCACGGCGCAGCCCTTGTCCTCGTCGAAGACGCCGTAGGCGCGCGAGACGTTGCCGTGCGGCCAGAAGTCGGACAGCAGCGGGTACTCCAGGCCCTCCTGCTCGGCGAAGACGCGCAGGGTGTGGATGGAGTCGTTGGAGACGGCGAGCACCTGGGTGTCGCGGTCGGAGAACTGCGGCAGGTTGTCGCGGACCTCGCACAGCTCGCCGGTGCACACACCGGTGAAGGCGAACGGGTAGAAGAGCAGCACCACGTTCTTGCGGCCGCGGAAGTCGGACAGCTGCACGGTGGCGCCGTGGTTGTCCTTGAGTTCGAAGTCGGGGGCCTTGTCGCCGACCTGGATCGCCATCGTCGTGTTCGTCCCTTCGTGGGGGCTGTTCGCTGGGAACCCACCCTACGCAGGGATCATCACGGCACGGCGGACGGGCCGACGACCGGCGTCGGCCCGTCCGCCCGCGTCTCGGGGACGGGGCCGGGGCTATCGCTTGGACTTGGCGGCCTTCGGCGTCGCCAGTCGGCTGCCGCTCCAGTCCTTGCCGACGCTGACGCTCTTGGAGGCGGTCAGCCCCGCCGTCGTCGCGGCTTCCGAGATGTCACTGGGCTCGACGTATCCGGAACGTCCGGTCTTCGGCGTGAGGAGCAGGATCGCCCCGCCCTCTTCGATGTACGTGGTGGCATCCACCAGCGCATCCGTCAGGTCGCCGTCGTCGTCACGGAACCACAGCACAACGGCGTCGGCCACGTCGTCGTAGTCCTCGTCCACCAG
Source organism: Streptomyces hamibioticus (assembly GCF_047946815.1). Classification (NCBI taxonomy): domain Bacteria; kingdom Bacillati; phylum Actinomycetota; class Actinomycetes; order Kitasatosporales; family Streptomycetaceae; genus Streptomyces; species Streptomyces hamibioticus. The sequence goes on along the minus strand of NZ_JBKKQY010000001.1, from coordinate 5,318,415 downwards.
GTCGCCCTCGACGGCGCTCTCGATGGTCTTGCGGAGCTCCTGGTCCACGTCTTCGTCGTAGCCGATCTCCTGGACCACCTGCCCGGGCTGGAACCCCAGCCTGGCGGCAGGGTTCGTCCGCTCCTCCGCGTGGTCCGCGGTCGCGCTCACGGGTTGCCTCCTGATCATGTCTTGGTAAATATCTCAGCCACGCGCGTGCGCGAAGCATTGGCCGTAGTCCACACGGGCGGGACGGATCGCGCAAGTACCCGGCGGCTGGGACCGCCGAAACGGTGACGATCCCGGCCGTGTCGCCGCAACTTCAGCCATGGCGTCCCGACCGAAGGTGACGTACACCACACCCTTCTGCCCCGTTTGCGCATTTGGGAACCATCCACGGGTACGAGACTCGAATGAACTTGCCCCGGAACCCCGTGGGGGAATCGGTTACCTCACGGTAGAGATGACGTTTGCCCTCGCTGGGTAGACGATGGGGTCCGGTGCAGGCTCCCGGGGCACACCCGGCGGCACGCCCGGGAATCCGGGAAAATCCGGCAAACGGCCCTCTGACAGCGAAGGAACAGCGTGGCTTCCGCATCCGATCGCAACCCGATCATCATTGGCGGCCTTCCGAGTCAGGTTCCTGACTTCGACCCGGAGGAAACGCAGGAGTGGCTCGACTCCCTGGACGCCGCCGTGGACGAGCGCGGCCGGGAACGGGCCCGCTATCTGATGCTGCGGCTGATCGAGCGGGCCCGCGAGAAGCGCGTGGCCGTGCCCGAGATGCGCAGCACGGACTACGTCAACACCATCCCCACCAAGAGCGAGCCGTTCTTCCCGGGCAACGAGGAGATCGAGCGCAAGATCCTCAACGCCACCCGCTGGAACGCGGCCGTGATGGTCTCGCGCGCCCAGCGCCCCGGCATCGGGGTCGGCGGCCACATCGCCACGTTCGCCTCCTCCGCGTCCCTCTACGACGTCGGCTTCAACCACTTCTTCCGGGGCAAGGACGAGGGCGACGGCGGTGACCAGGTCTTCTTCCAGGGCCACGCCTCACCGGGCATCTACGCGCGCGCGTACCTGCTGGACCGGCTGACCGAGCAGCACCTGGACGGCTTCCGCCAGGAGAAGTCCAAGGCGCCGTACATGCTGTCGTCGTACCCGCACCCGCGCTCGATGCCGGACTTCTGGGAGTTCCCGACCGTCTCGATGGGCCTCGGCCCGATCGGCGCGATCTACCAGGCGCGGATGAACCGCTACATGCACGCGCGCGGGATCGCGGACACCTCGAAGTCGCACGTGTGGGCGTTCCTCGGGGACGGCGAGATGGACGAGCCGGAGTCGCTCGGCCAGCTGACGATCGCCGCCCGCGAGGGCCTGGACAACCTGACCTTCGTGGTCAACTGCAACCTCCAGCGGCTGGACGGCCCGGTACGCGGCAACGGCAAGATCATCCAGGAGCTGGAGTCGGTCTTCCGGGGCGCCGGCTGGAACGTGATCAAGCTGGTGTGGGACCGCACCTGGGACCCGCTGCTGGCGCAGGACCGGGACGGCGTGCTGGTCAACCGCATGAACACCACGCCGGACGGCCAGTTCCAGACGTACGCCACCGAGTCCGGCGCCTACATCCGGGACCACTTCTTCGGCGACGACCACCGGCTGCGCGCGATGGTCGAGAACATGACCGACGACCAGATCCTGCACCTGGGCCGCGGCGGTCACGACCACCGGAAGATCTACGCGGCGTACAAGGCGGCCCTGGAGCACAAGGGGCAGCCGACGGTCATCCTCGCCAAGACGATCAAGGGGTGGACGCTGGGCCCGAACTTCGAGGGCCGCAACGCCACGCACCAGATGAAGAAGCTGACGGTCGACGACCTCAAGCACTTCCGCGACCGGCTGCACCTGCCGATCTCCGACAAGGAGCTGGAGTCCGGCCCGCCGCCGTACTACCACCCCGGCCGGGACACCGAGGAAATGCAGTACATGCACGACCGCCGCAAGGCGCTCGGCGGCTATGTCCCCACCCGCGTCGTGCGCTCCGAGCCGCTCCCGCTGCCCGACGACAAGACGTACGCGACGGTGAAGAAGGGCTCGGGCCAGCAGTCCATCGCGACGACCATGGCCTTCGTCCGGCTCCTCAAGGACCTCATGCGGGACAAGGAGATCGGCAGGCGCTTCGTGCTGATCGCGCCGGACGAGTACCGCACGTTCGGCATGGACTCGTTCTTCCCGAGCGCGAAGATCTACAACCCGCTCGGCCAGCAGTACGAGTCCGTGGACCGCGAGCTGCTGCTCGCCTACAAGGAGGCGCCGACCGGCCAGATGCTGCACGACGGCATCTCGGAGGCCGGCTGCACGGCGTCGCTGATCGCGGCGGGCTCGGCGTACGCGACCCACGGCGAGCCGCTGATCCCGGTGTACGTCTTCTACTCGATGTTCGGTTTCCAGCGGACCGGCGACCAGTTCTGGCAGATGGCCGACCAGCTGGCGCGCGGCTTCGTGCTGGGCGCGACCGCCGGCCGCACCACCCTGACCGGCGAGGGCCTCCAGCACGCGGACGGCCACTCCCAGCTGCTGGCGTCGACGAACCCGGCCTGCGTGGCGTACGACCCGGCCTTCGGCTATGAGATCGCGTACATCGTGAAGGACGGCCTGCGCCGCATGTACGGCGGCTCCCAGGACCATCCGCACGGCGAGGACGTCTTCTACTACCTCACCGTCTACAACGAGCCGATCCAGCACCCGGCCGAGCCGGAGAACGTGGACGTCGAGGGCATCCTCAAGGGGATCTACCGCTTCAGCGAAGGCACGGGCGGCTCGCTCCCGGCGCAGGTCATGGCGTCCGGCGTCGCGCTCCCCTGGGCGGTCGAGGCCCAGAAGATCCTCGCCGAGGAGTGGGACGTGAAGGCCGATGTCTGGTCGGCGACCTCCTGGAACGAGCTGCGGCGCGATGCGGTGGCGTGCGAGGAGCACAACCTGCTGCACCCGGAGGAGGAGCAGCGGGTGCCGTACGTGACCCGGAAGCTGGCCGGCGCGCAGGGCCCGTTCGTCGCCGTCTCCGACTGGATGCGTTCGGTCCCCGACCAGATCGCGCGCTGGGTGCCGGGCACCTACCAGTCCCTCGGCGCGGACGGTTTCGGCTTCGCCGACACCCGGGGCGCGGCCCGCCGCTTCTTCCACATCGACGCGCAGTCCATCGTCGTCGCGGTCCTCACCGAGCTGGCCCGCGAGGGCAAGGTCGACCGGTCGGTGCTGAAGCAGGCCGTCGACCGCTACCAGCTGCTCGACGTGACGGCGGCCGACCCGGGCGCCGCGGGCGGCGACGCGTAGCACACCGTACGGATCCGCCGGGGGCGGCCCGGCTGCGGCCGGGCCGCCCTCGGCGCATGCGGGTACCGGCCGGGCACCTACCATGCGGGCATGAACGAGGGCACCGCGGAACCGACGGCACGGGAGCGCTGGCAGCGCCGCACGCAGGGGCCGCTCCTGGCGCTCGCAGTGCTGTTCGCCGTCGCCTACGCGGTGCCGATCGTGGTCAGCCCCGTGAGCCGCACGGTGGTCCTCGCCTGTGCGGTGACCGAGTGGGCGGTGTGGGCCGCGTTCGCCGTGGACTACCTGGTGCGGCTGTGGCTCGCCGAGCAGCGCTGGAAGTTCGTGCGCACCCACTGGCTGGACCTGTGCGCGGTGGCGCTGCCGCTGCTCCAGCCGCTGAGGCTGCTGCGGCTGGTCTCGACGCTGCTGCTGGTGGGGCGGCGGGCGCGGATGGCCTCGCAGGTCCGGCTGACCACGTACGTCGCCGGGTCGGTGGTCGGGCTGCTGATGTTCGGTTCGCTGGCGGTGCTGTCGGTGGAGCGGGACGCGCCGGACGGGAACATCCGGACGCTGGGTGACGCGGTGTGGTGGTCGTTCACGACGATGACGACCGTGGGGTATGGGGACCACGCGCCGACGACCGGGCTGGGGCGGGTGCTGGCCGTGGGGCTGATGCTGTCGGGGATCGCGCTGCTGGGTGTGGTGACGGCGAACATCGCGGCGTGGTTCATCGCGCGGTTCGAGAAGGAGGACGCGGAGGAACGCCGGCAGACGGAGGCGCTCCGGGAGCTGACGGAGCAGGTACGGGCGCTTCGGGCGGAGGTGGCGACGCTGCGGGGCGGGGCGTCGGGAGCGGGGCCGGACGGCTGACCCGGCGTTGCCCGCTTCCCGGCGCGGCGGCCCTCCCGGAGCGGGGGCGGGTCAGTCCGGAGTGGTGCCGGTGAGGACCGCGAGCACGGCGAGACGGATGCGGTTGTCCCGGCCCGTCTTCGCCATCAGGCTCGCCACGTGCGTCTTCACCGTGGTGACCCCGAGATGCAGCCGGTCGGCGATCTCCTTGTTGGACAGGCCCAGGCCGAGCAGGCCGAGTACCTCCCGCTCGCGCGGGGTGACGGCCGGTACCGGGGGGTCCGCGGGGGCGTCGGAGGAGGAGCGGGCGTGGAGGGCCTGGGCGACGAGGCGGCCGAGGACGTCCCGGCTGAAGGGTGCCTCCCCGTCGGCGGCCCGGCGTACGGCGGCCAGGAGTTCGGCCGGTGGGGTGTCCTTGACGAGGAAACCGCAGGCTCCGGCCGCGAGCACCGGATACAGATGGTCGTCGTCGTCGAAGGTGGTGAGGGCGACGACCCGGGTGGCGGGGCGTGCCGCCAGGATGCGGCGGGTGGCCGTGATGCCGTCCATGCCGGGCATTCTCAGGTCCATCAGGACGACGTCGGGAGTGAGGCGTTCCGCCAGCCGTACCGCCTCCGCTCCGTTGTCCGCCTCGCCCTGGATCTCGATGTCCTGAGCCTGCTCGAAGAGCATGCGCAGCCCCATGCGGACGAGTTGCTGGTCGTCGACGACGAGGATGCGGATCACGGCTGGGGCTCCATGACGGGTGCGAGGGCGGGCAGTTCGGCCGTGAGTCGCCAGCCCCGGGCCGCGGGGCCCGCGGCCAGCCGGCCGCCGAGCAGGTCCACGCGTTCGCGCATGCCGGTCAAGCCGTGGCCGGACGGGCCCGGGGCCGGTGGCCGGGTTCTTCCGGCCCCGTCGTCGTGGATCGTCACGTGTACGGCGCCATCGGCCATCCGCACGGCCAGCTCGGCGTGGGTGCCGGGCCCGCCGTGCTTGGCCGCGTTGGCCAAGCCCTCCTGGGTCAGGCGGAGGACCGCGAGGCCACGTACCGCGTCGAGCCGTGCGACACGGGGGTCCAGCCGAGCGGTGACGGCCAGGCCCGTCCGGCGGCTGTGTTCCAGCACCGACTCCAACGCCGCCGGCAGTGCCCCGGGCGAGACCAGGGAGCCGGTGTCGGGACCGGTACGGTCCGGGGCGCGCAGTACGGCCACCAGGCGGCGCAGGTCGGTCAGTGCCGCGCCGGCACTGGAGTGCAGGTCGTCGAGGACTTCGGTGATCCGCGGATCGGTGGTGCCGGTGGCGGCGACGACATGCCGGGCGACACCGACGCGCAGCACCATGGATGAGACGTGGTGGGCGACGAGGTCGTGCAGCTCGCGGGCGATGGTGGTGCGCTCCGCCGCGCGGGCGGCCAGCAGCTGTTGTCCGGCGCGGAGTTCCTGCTGTTCCGCGCGCTGACGGGCGTGCACCGCGGCGTCGCGGGTCACGCGTACGTACGCGCCCAGGAGCAGTGGCAGGCCGGCGACGACGCCCATCTTGTAGAGCACCGGGAGAAGTTCGCCGGGCAGGTCCTCGATGCGGTTCACGGCGACGGCGAGCGCCAGTGCCGTCGTCCCCGCGGCCAGGCGGCGCCCGGACTGCCGAACCGCCAGCTCGAAGAGGGTCACGGCGGCCAGTACCTTCAGCGAGGAGACGGTGCTCGCGCCCAGCGCGTGTGCGACCACGAGCAGGGCCGACTGCGCCAGGAGCGCGCCGAACGCCCACCTGCCCGCGGCCAGGCACAGCACGAGCCCGGCCGCGGCAAGGCCCCACTCCTGTGCTCCGGACGGCCGCTGCCGCAGCAGGACGTCGCCGATCAGTACGCCGGCGAGCGCGAAGACCCGTATGACGGCAAATCTCCGGTCGAACGCCAGCTCGATCCAGGATCGGTTCACGCGGCCCACGATAGGCGGACGTCCGTGCTCCCGGGGTCCTGCCGTGGGAGGAGGGCAACTCCTCCGGCCGGCCGCGGTGTCCGGCCCGAGGAAGGAGCCGGTCACCCGGGAGGGGATGCCAGTGTGCTCGGCATGGATACGCATGCGAACACGGACACCAGTAGCGGCGCGAGTGCGCGTTCCGCGGCCCCGGGGCGGCGGTCCCTGCTCGGTGGTGCCGCCGCCCTGGGCGTGGCGAGCGCGGCCTTCGGCACCACCGCCCGAGCGGCCGGCGCCCCGTCCGGGTCCCGCACCAGGGCCGGCCGCTTCCGGGGAAAATCGGTGCTCATCACGGGTGCCACATCGGGCATCGGCAGGGCGGCGGCGAAGGCGTTCGCCGGGGAGGGCGCCCATGTCGGATTCTGCGGCCGGCGAGCGGAGCTGGGGCGCCAGGTGGAACGTGAGATCCGGGACGCGGGCGGCGAAGCCACCTACATCCAGGCCGACGTCCGGGTGGCCGCCCAGGTGCAGAGCTTCGTGGACCGGGTCGCGAGCCGTTACGGCGGCATCGACGTGGCCTTCAACAACGCCGGCATCGGCGGCGGCAAATCGCCCCATGAGATGAGCGTCGAGGAGTGGGACGACGTCCAGGCCACCAACGCCCGGGGTGTGTTCCTCGCCATCAAGTACGAGATCCCGCACATGCTCAGGGCGCAGCGCGGCGTCATCATCTGCACCTCGTCGTCGGCGGCCGAACAGGCGCGGCCGAACGGCGCCGCGTACACCGCGAGCAAGCGGGCGGTGCAGGGCGTGGTGAAGTCCGCGGCGCTCGCGTACGGACCCAGGGGGATCAGGCTCAACGCCCTGCTGCCGGGCACCACCGACACCCCCTTCGTCCGCCCGCCCGGAATCCCGGACGCGGATTGGGCCGGGTACAAGCGGGCGTGGGGGCCGCTCAACGTCGACGGTCTCGAACGGATGGCCGATGCCGAGGAGATCGCGCGCGCGGTGCTCGGGCTCGCGTCCGACGACTTCCCCTATATGACGGGTGCGTCGGTCACGGTGGACGGCGGAAGCACCGCGGGCCGGCGGATGATCCAGCCGAGCGGCACCTGAGGCCGGCCCTCGACGAGGGCGGAACAGAGCCCGGCGGCCGCTAGAGCTCCGCCAGCAGCTCCGCCTTCTTGGAGGAGAACTCCTCGTCCGTCACCAGACCCGCCTGATGCAGCTCCCCGAGATGCCGGATCCGCTCGGCGATGTCCGCGGGGTCCCGCCGGGGCCCCGCGGTGACCGGCACCGTGACCGGCACCGCGACCGGCTCCGCCTGCCGCAGCGCGGCCAGCACCGCCGCCGCGAACGGCAACGACTCGTGCACCGCCCCGTACCCCAGTCCGAACACCACGGACGCCGGGTCCTGGTCGGCCTGCGCGGGCGCCGGACCGGTCGCGTCCCGGCACTGCAACCGCAGGTACCCCTCGAACACCTCCGGCGACCGCCACTCCAGCCCGCTGAGGTCGGCGACCGCGAACGTCTGGTCGCCGGCCTTCCACTTCGCCGACGACGCACCCGTCCAGAACCACCGGAAGGACACCGAGGTCCCGTCGAAGGACGCCTTGCCGTCGTACGCCTTGAAGTGCAGCGGCGGCTCGGGGGCTGACACGAGATGCCGCTCGGCCGGTCCGTCCCCGGTGAGCCGGGCGCGCAGCTCGTCGGCGTAGTACTCCGCGAGCGTGCCCTTGTCGGCCGGCAGCACCAGCCGGTACGGGTCGCTGGACTCCTTCAGCTGCCCCGCCGCCGCCTCCAGCAGCGGATCGGCGCCGGGCCGCAGCTCGGCGCGGAGCACGACCGTGCCCCGTCTGCCCGGCGTCAGCGTCACCCCGGCGATCGCCTCCAGGGGTATGCGGCGTTCCCCCAGGGCCTGGAAGAGCTTAGGTGTTCGAATCCCCCGTTCGTAACGGATGAGCACGGAGTCGGACTCGAACTCCCAGGCGGCATGAAATCCGGCCAGTACGTCACCCATGCGGCTCATCGTATGCGGCACGAGCTGCTTCGTCCCCTCCCCGCGCAGACCGCGGTTTCTTCGCCTCTACGCGCGTCCGGCCGCCGCCGCTGCGGACAAACCGGCCCGGCAGCCTTCGTCTCCGCGTGCGCAGTCGACCGCGCGGTACGCGCCAACACCGATCTCCGCGAAGTTCGCCAGGCTCCGCGTGCCCGGCACGAAGTAACCGCTGTGCCCCTCGGCGCCCTGCGCCGACAGCACCCGCGCCCCGAACGCGGCCGACACCGGGTCGGCTCCGTGGCCCAGCCCGCCGAGCTCCAGGTACGGCACGTCCTGGATCCAGTCGTCGGCGTCCCGCATCGCCCACACATGGGCCGAGGTGCGCAGCTGGGACGCCTTCTCGACGCGCATGCCGGGGCTGCCGGCCACCGCTATGTCGGTCACCCGGGTGGGCAGTTCCCTGGCGGCGAGCCCGCAGACCACCGAGCCGTAGCTGTGGCAGAACAGCGAGACCGGCGCCCGGCCGGGCAGCGCGCGCACCAGCCCGTTCAGCCGTACGGCCCCGTGCGCGGCGAGCGTGGCGGTGGCCGCGTCCATGCCGAGCCCGCGGGGTGCCGTGTAGTCGGCCCAGGCGATCACGGCCGTACGCGTGTCCGGGCTGGTCTCGCGCTCGGCCTTGTACAGCGACCTGGCCATGCCGACCGGTGCGGCGTAGCGGCGGTGGGTGCGCTGGAAGGTGAGCAGGTCGGTGTCGGTCCCGGGGACGACGACGGACACGCGCTCGGCGCGGTCCAGGTTCCCGAACACCTCCGCGACCCGGCCCGAGCCCGCCGGGTCGAAGGCGAGGATGTTGCGGCCGGGGCGCAGCAGCGACTCGTAGCGGTGCATCCGCCAGCCGGCCTCCTGCTGCCCCGCCGGGGTGAGGCGGCTGTCGCGCATCCGTTTTCGCTCCTCCGAGCGCGCCTCGCCCAGGGCCAGTCTGTTGGCCTGGTAGCGCAGCCGGACGGGGACCCCGTTCATGTTGCCGACCGCGAGGGGGTACCGGCGGGCCAGCTGGGCCCGCTGCCCCTCGGTGAGCGAGGCGAAGAAGCGGGCCAGCCGGGCGGGGGCCGCCTGCGCGTCCGGCAGATCGCGTCCGCCGATCCGGCCGTCCTCCCAGGCGGCGACGGAGGCCTCGAGGGCCGGCGTCACCCGCTGCTCGCGCAGGGCCGTCCAGCCGGTGGTGGCCAGCATCACGAACACCACGGCCAGAGCGAGCAGCGCACGCCCCACGTTCAGCTGCGGGGTCGTCTCGAACAGGTGCGGGGAGGTGTCGAAGGAAGTCACTGGGAGGACACACTAGGAGAACGAGAGGGTCTCGCGTGAGCCAAGTGACGCGGATCACGTTTCGGTCATGTGATACGGGGATCAGGGCTACGCCAGTTGCCGGTCAGCGCCGGGCCCACCTGGTCGAGGTAGGTGGTGGTGAGGTCGCGGAGCGCGGCGAGGCCGATGTCGTCGCCCGCCGACCAGATGCGTTCCGTCACCCGCATCACCGAGCCGAAGACGGCCACGAGCACGCGCGGCCGCGGGTCGGCGTCCACGTCGAGGCCCTCCCGGGCGGCGACGACGCGCGCGATCTCCTCCTCCAGCTCGGTCGCGCGCCGCAGATGCGCGGCGAGCAGCGCGGGCGTCGACTCGACCACCCGGTAGAAGCGCATGTGCAGGTCCAGCGGCACGAGCTGCTCGATGGCCGCGCCGATGCCGTCCCAGCTCTCCACCAGCGCCTGGCGCAGCGCCTCGAACGGCGTCTCACCGGGCGGGCGCCCGCGCACGGCGTCGACGAACCGGGCCTCCGCGAGCCGGGCGACGAAGAACGCCGCCTCCTCCTTGCTGGCGAAGTAGCGGAAGAAGGTGCGCTGCGAGACGTCCACGGCCGCGGCGATGTCGTCGACGGTCGTCTCCTCGTAACCCCGCTCGGTGAACAGTTCGAGAGCGGCCCGCAGCAGCGCGTCCCGGGTGCGCTGCTTCTTGCGTTCACGCAGGCCCGGTGCGGGCGTCGCCGTCGGGCCGGGCGTGCTGAAAGGGGCGCTCAAAAGGGTTCTCCTCGACGGTCCTCCAACTGTTCCCCCAGTTCAGGCTATAGGGAATGTCGTGTCAGTTACCGACTAGTGAATTGGTTTGTCAACTGTCAGTGGCTGTCATTAGCCTCGAACACATGACTAGTCAGACCACCATCGACACGGCGGGGCCGGGGGACAAGGCACCAACCCCGTCGGATGCGGCGCCGGCCAAGGGGCTGCGCGGCCACCCCTGGTTCACCCTCATAACCGTCGCGGTCGGGGTCATGATGGTGGCCCTGGACGGCACCATCGTGGCCATCGCCAACCCGGCCATCGCCCGGGACCTGGGCGCCACCTTCGCCCAGGTGCAGTGGATCACCAACGCCTACTTCCTCGCCCTCGCGGTCACCCTCATCACCGCGGGCAAGCTCGGTGACCGCTTCGGCCACCGGCAGACCTTCCTGATCGGCGTCGTCGGCTTCGCCGCCGCGTCCGGTGCCATCGGGCTGTCGGACAGCATCGCGATGGTCATCACCTTCCGCGTCTTCCAGGGCCTGTTCGGCGCGCTGCTGATGCCGGCCGCGCTGGGCCTGCTGCGGGCCACCTTCCCGGCCGAGAAGCTCAACATGGCGATCGGCATCTGGGGCATGGTCATCGGTGCCTCCACCGCGGGCGGCCCGATCCTCGGCGGCGTGCTGGTCGAGCACGTCAACTGGCAGTCGGTGTTCTTCATCAACGTGCCGGTCGGCGTCCTGGCGGTCGCCCTCGGCGCCTGGATCCTGCTGGACCGCCGCGCGAAGAACGCGCCGCGCTCCTTCGACCTGCTCGGCATCGCCCTGCTGTCCGCCGCGATGTTCTGCCTGGTCTGGGCCCTCATCAAGGCGCCGGAGTGGGGCTGGGGCGACGGCAAGACCTGGCTGTTCATCGGCGCCTCGGTGGTCGGCTTCCTGCTCTTCGGCCTCTGGGAGCAGCGGGTGAGGGAGCCCCTGATCCCGCTGGCGCTGTTCCGGTCGGTGCCGCTGTCGGCGGGTGTCGTGCTGATGGTCCTGATGGCCATCGCCTTCATGGGCGGCCTGTTCTTCGTCACCTTCTACCTGCAGAACGTGCACGGCATGAGCCCGGTCGACGCCGGTCTGCACCTGCTGCCGCTCACCGGCATGATGATCGTCGGCTCTCCGCTGGCGGGCGCGATGATCACGAAGGTCGGTCCGCGGATTCCGCTGGCCGGCGGCATGACGCTCACCGCGATCGCCATGTACGGCATGTCCACGTTGGAGAAGGAGACGGGCAGCGGCCTGATGTCGCTGTGGTTCGCCGTGCTGGGCCTCGGCCTCGCGCCGGTCATGGTCGGCGCCACCGAGGTCATCGTCGGCAACGCCCCGATGGAGCTGTCGGGCGTGGCGGGCGGTCTCCAGCAGGCCGCCATGCAGATCGGCGGCAGCCTCGGCACGGCGGTGCTGGGTGCCGTGATGGCCTCCAAGGTCGACAACGACCTGGCGGGCAACTGGGCGGACGCGGGGCTGCCGCGGCTGACGCCGGAGCAGGCGGCGCAGGCGTCCGAGGCGGTGCAGGTCGGCGTGGCCCCGGTGCCCGAGGGCACGCCGGCGGCGGTCGCCGCGAAGATCACGGACGTCGCCCACGACACGTTCCTGTCCGGCATGAGCCTGGCGTCGCTGGTCGCGGCCGGAGTGGCGGTCGTCGCGGTGCTGGTCGCGTTCCTCACCAAGCGGGGGGCGAACGCGGAGGCGGGGGCGGGCGTCGGTCACATCTGACGGTGTGCCGGGCCGGTTCGCGTTCTCCCCTATCAGGGTGACAGGACCGGCCGGCCCTCCCGCTCCGGGGGCGTCTCAGGTCACAGTGGGTCAAGTCCTCCGCAGGGCACGGAGGACGGTCGGCTGCGGCGCGCTGCTGGAGGGGGGCAGCGCGCAGGCAGCCTTTTCGGCGTTCTCCGGGGTACTCGCACTTCGAACCCGAATCGAGGAATCCCTCGGGGAGTTGATGATGGCGAGCTTCGGCCAAGGAACGCGCAAGCACCCCCGCTCACGCGGCCGGACGGGGCCACGATGGGGGCGCCCCCAGGCGTTCAGCAGCAAAGGAGCACCGGATCGCGCGACGCTCGGAGTCGTCGGAGTCGTCTGCGCGGTCGCCGGCTTCTTCGTCCTGGGGATCCTGCTGGGCCCCGTGGCGATGGCCTGCGGCTGGCTGTCCATGGGCCGCACCTGGGCCGGCTCTCGCAATGTCCCGGCCCTGGTCGCCGTGGTCCTGGGCGCCATCGACACCCTCCTGGCCCTGATCTGGCTGGCCGGGGCGGGCCCGGTGGGCAACGGCATGCTCTGACCCCGCCCTCCGCGCCCCTGGGCGCGCTGCGCCCCCCGGCCGCCGGGGGGCGCCGCTCATTCCCTCCCCGCCGACGTGAACGCCATGTCCGCGTAGCGGTCGCCCGACACGTTCTCGGCGATCGGGTCCAGCGCGGCCAGCTGGCCGTCCGTCAGGACGATCCGCGTCGCCGCCGTGTTCTCCTCCACCCGGTGCGGCTTCCTCGTGCCGGGGATGGGGACGACGGGCAGGCCGTGCACCGCCGTCCGCTGCTGGGCCCAGGCCAGGGCGATCTGGCCGAGGGTGGCGCCGTGGGCCTCGGCGACCGTGCGGACGGGGTCCAGCAGGGCCGCGTTCGCCCGCGCGTTCTCGCCCTGGAAACGGGGCTGCCGGTGGCGGAAGTCGTCGGCGGTGAGCCCGTCGGTGCCGATGACGGAGCCGGTGAGGAAGCCCCGGCCGAGCGGTGAGTACGCCACCAGGGCGGCGCCCAGCTCACGGGCCGCCGGTACGACGTGCGCCTCGATGTCCCGGCTGAACAGCGACCACTCCGACTGCACGGCCGCGATCGGGTGCACGGCATGCGCGGCCCGCAGCTCCTCCGCCGTGACCTCGCTCAGCCCCAGGTGCTTGACCTTGCCCTCGCGCACCAGCTCGGCCATGGTGCCGACGGTCTCCTCGATCGGCACGTCCACGTCGCGCCGGTGCATGTAGTAGAGGTCGATCACCTCGACGCCGAGCCGCTTCAGGCTCGCCTCGACGCACCTGCGGATGTAGGGCGGGTCGTTGCGGATGATGCGCTTCGCCGGGTCGGCGTCGTTCAGGGAGAGGCCGAACTTGGTGGCGAGCACCAGCTCGTCGCGGTGCGCCCGGAGGAAGGGCGCGAGGAACTTCTCGTTCTCCCCGAGCCCGTAGACGTCCGCCGTGTCGTACAGCGTGACGCCCAGCTCCAGCGCCCGTTCCAGGGTCGCCCGGGACGTGCCGGCGTCCGCGGGGCCGTAGGCGAAGCTCATGCCCATGCAGCCCAGGCCCTGGACACCCACCTCGGGCCCGCCCGCGCCCAGCCGTACCGTCGTGATCCTGCCGTCCGTCATCGGGACCTCTCCGACGCCAGGGCGCGCCCGGCGTCCGCATAGAAGGTGAGCTTCCGGTCGAGCACGGCGAGCGTGCCCTGGAGTTCGGTGATCCTGGCGAGCACGTCCTGACGGGTCGCCTTCAGCAGCTCGAAGCGCTCGGGGTAGGTGTGGTCGCCCTCGCGGACGAGTTCGGCGTAGCGCACCATGTCCGCGACGGGCATGCCGGTCAGCCGGAGCTTGCCGACGAGGTCGAGCCAGTCGAGGTCGCGGTTGCGGTAGCGGCGCTGCCCGGTGTGCGACCGGTCGATGTGCGGCATCAGGCCGATCCGCTCGTACCAGCGCAGGGTGTGCGTCGTCAGGCCGGTGAGAGCGGCGACTTCGCTGATCGTGTACTTGTCCTGCCCGTCCGGCCGCCGGTCCCGCCGAGGCGGTCCGGCACAGCTGTCGGTCTGGGCGGCCGTGCTCTCCGTCACCGTCATGACCTCAACGCTAGGACCTTGGAGTGCGCTCCAAGCAAGCGGATTCGGTGAGAAGTGCCAGGACGCGGCCGAAGGGCCGGGACCCGCGTCGCTTAGGCTCGCAGGCATGTCCTTGAAGAGCCTCGCGTCGATCGAGAACTGGCCGGTCCCCACCGCCGCGGCGGGCGTCGTACGCGCCGACGGCACGGTCCTGGGCACCCACGGCCCCGTCGGACAGCGCTTCCCGCTGGCCTCGGTCACCAAGCCGCTGGCGGCCTACGCGGCGCTCGTCGCGTACGAGGAGGGCGCCGTCGAGCTGGACGAGCCCGCCGGGCCGCCCGGATCGACGGTCCGGCATCTGCTCGCCCACACCTCCGGGCTGGCCTTCGACGAGCACCGGGTGACCGCCCCGCCCGGTGACCGCCGCCTGTATTCCAACGCCGGTTTCGAGCAGCTCGGCGATCACATCGCGAAGGCGGCCGACATCCCGTTCGCCGAGTATCTGCGGCAGGCGGTGCTGGAGCCGCTGGGCATGACGGCCACCTCGCTCGACGGCTCCCCGGCGAAGGACGGGGTGTCGACGGTGGAGGACCTGCTGCGGTTCGCGGCCGAGGTGCAGGCGCCGCGGCTGCTGGACCCGCGGACGGTCGCCGACGCGATGACCGTGCAGTACCCGGGCACCAAGGGCGTCCTGCCGGGCTACGGCCACCAGAACCCCAACGACTGGGGTCTCGGCTTCGAGATCCGCGACGGCAAGGCCCCGCACTGGACCGGATCCGCCTCCTCCCCGCGCACCTTCGGGCACTTCGGGCAGTCCGGCACGTTCCTGTGGATCGACCCCGACGCGCGCCTCGCCGCCGTGGCGCTGACCGACCGGGCCTTCGGCCCCTGGGCGACCGAGGCGTGGCCGGCGTTCACGGACGCCGTGCTGGCCGAGGCCCGCTAGCCGGTCATCTCCCACAGGAGCAGCTCCGTCGCCGTCGCCCCCTCCGCCTCCAGGCCCCGTGCCCCGGTGATGCGCGCCGCGTCCCCGGGGCGCAGCTCCGTGCCGTCCAGCAGCACGCCGCCGCGGACGACGTGGACGTACACGTACCGCGCGTCCGGCACCGCCGTCCGCTCCCCCGCCGCCAGCCGCCGTACGTGCAGTATCGCGCCGGCCTCGGGGACGGCGTACGGCGTGGCGTCGGCGATGCCGTGGACGATCTCGTAGCACGGCTCGCCGCCCGGTTCGCGCGGGGCCAGCCACATCTGCACGAAGGTCAGCGGGGCCGCGCCGTCGTTGCGCTCGACGTGACGGACGCCGGACGCCGCGCTGAGCCGCTGCACGTCGCCGGCGCGGACCACCGTCTCGTGGCCGGTGGTGTCCCGGTGGGTCAGCTCACCCTCGACGACCCACGTGAGGATCTCGGTGTGGCTGTGCGGGTGCTCGTCGAACCCGGCGCCGGGTGCGAGCCGCTCCTCGTTGCAGGCGATGAGCGCGCCGAAGCGCAGGTTGCCGGGGTCGTAGTGGGGCCCGAAGGAGAAGGCGTGCCACGTCTCGATCCCGGCCGCCGGGTCGCCCCCTGGATAGCGCTCGTCGGCGCGCCGTACGTCCATCACGCCGTCCACCGTAGACCCGGCGGCGCGCGCGCCCGTCCCGATAAGGCAGTCTTGTCCCCGTGCCCGAACCCGAATCCAGCAAGAACCCGGCCGTCCCGCGCGACCTGCACCCGCACTCGGCGACGCTGAAGCGGCTCGAGCGGTCGTCCGGCTCGCTCGCCGCGCAGGCGATCGCGCGGATGGACGAGACGCTGCCCTGGTACCGGGCCATGCCACCGGAGAACCGTTCCTGGATCGGGCTGGTCGCCCAGGCGGGCATCGCCGCCTTCACGGAGTGGTTCCGGCGCCCCGACGCCCCGCAGGCCATCTCCACCGACGTCTTCGGCACCGCCCCGCGCGAGCTGACCCGGGCCATCACGCTGCGCCAGACCGTGGAGATGGTGCGCACCACCATCGAGGTCATGGAGTCCGCGATCGACGAGGTCGCCGCACCCGGCGACGAGTCGGTGCTGCGCGAGGCGCTGCTGGTGTACGCCCGCGAGATCGCCTTCGCGACCGCCCAGGTGTACGCGCAGGCCGCCGAGGCACGCGGTGCCTGGGACGCGCGGCTGGAGTCCCTCGTGGTGAACGCCGTGCTCAGCGGGGAGGCCGACGAGGGCGCCGTCTCGCGGGCAGCGGCCCTGGGCTGGAACTCGCCGGAGCACGTGTGCGTGGTGCTGGGCACGGCCCCCGACGGGGACTCCGAGCTGACGGTGGAGGCCATACGGCGCGCGGCCCGGCACGCCAAGCTCCAGGTGCTGACCGGGGTGCTGGGCGACCGGCTGGTCGTCATCGCGGGCGGCAGCGACAACCCGCTGGCCGTCGCCAAGTCGCTGATCGGGCCGTTCGCGCAGGGGCCGGTGGTGGCCGGGCCGGTGGTGCCGGACCTGCTGACCGCGACCCGGTCCGCGCAGGCCGCCGCGGCCGGGCTCAAGGCGTGTTCCGCCTGGCAGGACGCCCCGCGCCCGGTGCTGGCGGACGATCTGCTGCCGGAGCGCGCGATCGCCGGAGACCCCTCGGCGCGCGAACAGCTGGTGGAGGAGATCTACAGACCGCTGGAGGAGGCCGGGGCCGCGCTGCTGGAGACGCTCAGCGTCTATCTGGAACAGGCCAGCAGCCTGGAGGGCGCCGCGCGGATGCTGTTCGTTCACCCCAACACCGTGCGCTACCGGCTCCGACGTGTGACTGACGTCACCGGGTGGTCGCCGTCTGATGTACGGTCTGCGTTCACCCTGCGAATCGCGCTGATCCTGGGGCGTCTGGCCGATGGAGATCCGCAACTCTAGGCTTTTGTCGGGGGCCCACAAAACGCCCTCGTGTTCTTCGTCCCTGTCCCCACGGGCGGCCGTGGCCGTCCCCAAGAGAGAGTGTGAGAGTGCTCGTACTCGTCGCTCCCGGCCAGGGCGCCCAGACGCCCGGCTTCCTGACTGACTGGCTCGACCTCCCCGGCGTCCGCGGTGCCTTGGAGGCATGGTCCGACGCCGCAGGACTCGACCTGATCCGCTACGGCACGGAGGCGGACGCGGAGGAGATCCGCGACACGGCGGTCGCCCAGCCGCTGCTGGTCGCCGCCTCGCTGGCCTCCGCCTACCTGCTCTTCGACGACCCGGCCGAGCTGCCGCGCAAGGTCGGCGCCGTCGCGGGACACAGCGTCGGCGAACTGGCCGCCGCCGGGCTCGCCGGAGTGCTGCCCGACGAGGAGGCCGTCCGGCTGGTGCGCACCCGGGGTCTGGCCATGGCCGAGGCCACCGCCGTCGCCGAGACCGGCATGTCGGCGCTGCTCGGCGGCGACCCCGAGGTCACCGTGCCGCACCTGGAGCGGCTCGGCCTGACCCCGGCGAACAGGAACGGCGCGGGCCAGATCGTCGCCGCCGGCACGATGGAGCAGCTCGCCGCGCTGAACGAGGACAAGCCGGAGGGTGTGCGCAAGGTCGTGCCGCTGAAGGTGGCCGGCGCCTTCCACACCCACCACATGGCGCCCGCGGTGGAGAAGCTGGCCGCGGCCGCCAAGGAGCTGACGCCCGCCGACCCGGAGGTCGCCTACGTCTCCAACAAGGACGGCCGGACCGTCGCCACCGGCACCGAGGTGCTGGACCGGCTGGTCGGCCAGGTCGCCAACCCGGTCCGCTGGGACCTGTGCATGGAGACGTTCAAGCAGCTCGGCGTCACCGCCCTGATCGAGGTCTGCCCGGGCGGCACGCTCACCGGGCTGGCCAAGCGCGCTCTGCCCGGTGTGAAGACGCTGGCCCTGAAGACCCCCGCCGACCTCGACGCCGCCCGCGAGCTGATCGCGGAGACGTCCACATCTGCCGCTGCCGCGGCGGGCTGAAGGAGCCCGAGAGCATGCCGAAGATCAAGCCAAGCAAGGGTGCCCCGTACGCGCGCATCCTCGGCGTCGGCGGCTACCGCCCGACCCGCGTGGTGCCGAACGAGGTGATCCTGGAGAAGATCGACTCGTCCGACGAGTGGATCCGCTCCCGCTCCGGCATCGAGACCCGGCACTGGGCCTCGCCGGAGGAGACCGTCGCGGCGATGTCCGTCGAGGCGGCCGGCAAGGCGATCGCGGACGCCGGGATCGACGCCGGACAGATCGGCGCGGTGGTCGTCTCCACCGTGTCGCACTTCAGCCAGACGCCGGCCGTGGCCACCGAGATCGCCGACAAGCTGGGCACGGACAGGGCCGCCGCCTTCGACATCTCCGCGGGCTGCGCCGGCTTCGGCTACGGCCTGACCCTGGCCAAGGGCATGGTCGTCGAGGGCTCGGCGGAGCACGTCCTGGTCATCGGCGTCGAGCGGCTGTCCGACCTGACCGACCTGGAGGACCGGGCCACCGCCTTCCTGTTCGGCGACGGCGCGGGCGCGGTCGTCGTCGGCCCGTCCCAGGAGCCCGCGATCGGCCCGACCGTGTGGGGCTCCGAGGGCGACAAGGCCGAAACGATCAAGCAGACGGTCTCCTGGGACCGGTTCCGGATCGGCGACGTGACCGAACTGCCCCTCGACAGCGAGGGGAACGTGAAGTTTCCTGCGATCACGCAGGAGGGCCAGGCGGTGTTCCGCTGGGCCGTGTTCGAGATGGCGAAGGTCGCGCAGCAGGCGCTGGACGCGGCCGGAATCAGCCCGGACGACCTGGACGTCTTCATTCCGCACCAGGCGAATGTGCGGATCATCGACTCGATGGTGAAGACGCTGAAGCTGCCGGAGCACGTCACGGTCGCCCGTGACATCCGTACCACCGGCAACACCTCGGCCGCCTCGATCCCGCTCGCGATGGAGCGGCTCCTGGCGACCGGCGAGGCGAAGAGCGGCGACACCGCGCTCGTCATCGGCTTCGGGGCGGGTCTCGTCTACGCCGCGACGGTCGTTACCCTCCCCTAGGCACTCCGTGCCGGATCATGCGGTCCGGTACGGAATTCGCCGAACCACCTGCCGCTGACGCGGCGGGCGCCACACCCCCTGAAAATCTACGAAGGAGCGCCACCATGGCCGCCACTCAGGAAGAGATCGTCGCCGGTCTCGCGGAGATCGTGAACGAGATCGCCGGGATCCCCACCGAGGACGTCCAGCTGGACAAGTCCTTCACCGACGACCTGGACGTCGACTCGCTGTCCATGGTCGAGGTCGTCGTCGCCGCCGAAGAGCGCTTCGACGTCAAGATCCCGGACGAGGACGTCAAGAACCTCAAGACGGTCGGCGACGCGACCGAGTACATCCTCAAGCACCAGGGCTGATCTACCGATCACTCGGGCGTGGTCCGGGCCGCCCGGCCCGGGCCCACTGCCCCGCCACCCGGCGGTGGCGCCGTACGAATCCTCGTTTCTTGGAGAAAGAATTCCCGTGAGCTCGACCAATCGCACCGTGGTCGTCACCGGTATCGGCGCAACCACACCGCTGGGTGGCGACGCGGCCTCGACCTGGGAGGGTCTGGTCGCCGGCCGTTCCGGCGTCGGCCCGCTGGAGCAGGACTGGGCCGCCGAGCAGGCGGTCCGCATCGCCGCGCAGATCGCCGTGGAACCCACCGAGGTCATCCCGCGGCCGCAGGCCCGCCGACTGGACCGCTCGGCGCAGTTCGCGCTGATCGCGGCGCAGGAGGCCTGGAAGGACGCCGGCTTCGAGGCCAAGGCCGGCGAGGGCGCCGACGTCGACCCGGACCGGCTGGGCGCGGTCATCGCCTCCGGCATCGGCGGTGTGACGACGCTGCTCGACCAGTACGACGTACTGAAGGAGAAGGGCGTCCGCCGGGTCTCCCCGCACACCGTGCCGATGCTCATGCCCAACAGCCCCTCGGCGAACGTGGGGCTGGCCGTGGGTGCCCGGGCGGGTGTGCACACCCCGGTCTCCGCCTGCGCGTCGGGCGCCGAGGCCATCGGCTACGCCATCGAGATGATCCGCACGGGCCGCGCCGACATCGTCGTCGCCGGCGGTACGGAGGCGGCGATCCACCCGCTGCCCATCGCCGCGTTCGGCAACATGATGGCGATGTCCAAGAACAACGACGACCCGCAGGGCGCGTCCCGTCCGTATGACGTGGCCCGCGACGGCTTCGTCCTCGGCGAGGGCGCCGGCGTGATCGTCCTGGAGTCCGCCGAGCACGCCGCCCGGCGCGGGGCGCGGGTGTACGCCGAGGCGGTCGGCCAGGGCATCTCCGCCGACAGCCACGACATCGTGCAGCCGGAGCCGGAGGGCCGCGGCATCTCGCACGCGCTGCAGAACCTGCTGGACAACACCGGCCTCGCCCCGGCGGAGATCGTGCACGTCAACGCGCACGCCACGTCGACGCCGGCCGGTGACATCGCCGAGCTGAAGGCGCTGCGGAAGGTGTTCGGTGACGACACCGACCACATCGCGGTGTCCGGCACGAAGTCGATGACCGGGCATCTGCTCGGCGGCGCCGGTGGTGTCGAGTCGGTCGCGACCGTGCTCGCGCTGTACCACCGGGTGGCGCCGCCGACCATCAACGTCGAGAACCTCGACCCCGAGGCCGAGGCCAACGCCGATGTCGTGCGCGGTGAGGCACGGAAGCTGCCGGCCGAGGGCCGGATCGCCGCCCTCAACGACTCGTTCGGCTTCGGTGGGCACAACGTGGTGCTGGCGTTCCGGACGGTCTGACCGGTCTGCCTGAACGTTTGATGGCCCGAACCCTGAGACGGGGTTCGGGCCATCGCCGTCGTGTCGTGTCCTGCCGGGCGTTCACACCACCTGGTGCAGCCACCTCACCGGGGCGCCCTCGCCCGCGTAGCGGAAGGGTTCCAGTTCGTCGTCCCAGGGCTTGCCGAGGAGTTTGGCGATCTCCAGCTCCAGGTCCGTCTCCTCGCGCTGGGCGCGGGTCAGGGCGGCGCGCAGGCGGTCCTCGGGGATGAGGATGTCGCCGTGGATGCCGGTGACGGCGTGGAAGATGCCGAGGTCGGGGGTGCAGCTGTAACGCTCGCCCTCGGCGGTGGCGCAGGGCTCGGCGGTGACCTCGAAGCGCAGCAGGTGCCAGCCGCGCAGTGCGGAGGCGAGTTTGGAGGCGGTGCCGGCCTCGCCCTGCCAGGAGAACTCCGAGCGCCAGGTGCCGGGCGCGGCGGGCTGCCGGATCCAGTCGAGGCTCACGCGCGTGCCGAGCACCCCGGCGACGGCCCACTCGACGTGCGGGCAGAGCGCGCGCGGCGCGGAGTGCACGTACAGAACTCCACGTGTCGTCACCGGAACCTCCGGGCTGAGCGGGACAATCTCGGAACGGGCGAACGGCAGCGGCCGGGCGGGCCGCGTTGATGGCGAGGCTACCGTGCGGCGGGGCAAGGAGTGTGACGTACCGTCGGTCCCGGGGCCGGGAAACCTCCGCCATTCACCCGGCAGGACGCTTGTACGGGTGTGAGCCGTCGCATCGGCCGCCCCGGGAACCCTCGCGCGGTGTCATGGGTTGAGCACCGTGGGGAGACCACGCGGGACGAGCGAGGGATGGGACCGGATGGAGCAGGCGGGGCGCGGTCGCCGTTCACGGGCGGTGCTCGCCGTGTTGAGCGCGGCGGTGCTGGGGCTCACGGGCTGTGACGCGGTCGGCGGCGACGCCTCCGCCCCCGCCGAGCGCAGCGCCAGGCCCTCCCCCACGCCGGTCTGGGACACCAGCCCGGAGTCGGTCGCCGCCGTCGGCGACTCCATCACCACCGGCTTCGACGCCTGCGCGGTGCTGTCGGACTGCCCCGAGGTGTCGTGGGCGACCGGCACCCGCCCCGAGGTCGACAGTCTGGCGGTACGGCTGCTGGGGAAGGCGGACGCGGCACAGCGGAGCTGGAACTTCGCGGTGAGCGGGGCCCGGATGGCGGATCTGGCCGGGCAGATGACCCGGGCGGCGGCGCGGAAGCCGGAGCTGGTCACGGTGCTGGTGGGGGCGAACGACGCCTGCCGTGCCTCGACGTCGGCGATGACGTCGGTGGCCGACTTCCGCGCCCAGTTCGAGACCGCGATGAGCACGCTGCGCAAGGCGCTGCCCAAGACCCAGGTGTATGTGGCGAGTATCCCGGACCTGAAGCGGCTGTGGGCGCAGGGGCGCACCAGCGCGATGGGCAAGCAGGTGTGGAAGCTGGGCATCTGCCCGACGATGCTGGGCGACGCCGACGCCCTGGACGCGGCGGCGACCCAGCGCCGGGAGACGGTGGACCAGCGGGTGCGGGACTACAACAAGGCGCTCCGGGAGGTCTGCGCGCAGGACCGGCGCTGCCGCACGGACGGCGGAGCGGTGCACGCGTACCGCTTCGGTGCGCGGCAGTTGAGCCAGTGGGACTGGTTCCACCCGAGTGTGAACGGCCAGGCCCGGCTGGCGGAGATCGCCCACCGCGCGGTCACGGCCGAACGGGGATGAGGGTGCCGAGCCCCGGCCCGGCCGTCAGGTCCCGGGCCGGGGCTGCTCAAGGGGGACCGCCGTCCCGTCTCAGACGTTAACGGTCGTGGTGATCCTGCGGTCCGCGATCGAGCGACCGATCCGGAGTTCGTACGAACCCTTCACAAAGGTCCACGCTCCGGCCGTGTCGTCCCAGACCTCGAAGGCCCGGCGCGGCAGCTCGACGGTCACCTCGGTCACCTCCCCCGGCGCGGCCTCCACCGCCGCGAAACCGGCCAGCCGGCGCGCGGGGCGGGCGGCGTCGGGTGCGGGTGGGGCGAGGTAGAGCTGTACGACCTCGCGGCCGGGTCGCTCGCCGGTGTTGCGGAGGCGGACCTTGACGGTGGTGCCGTCGGCCTCGGCCGACTCGTAGGCCCACTCGGTGTAGCCGAGGCCGTGGCCGAAGGGGTAGGCCGGGGTGCGGCCCGCCTTCTCCCAGGCGGCGTAGCCGATGAAGAGGTCCTCGTCGTAGCGCAGCTCGCCGTGGTCGGGGGTGACCCGGGTGACCGGGGCGTCCGTCAGGGCGCCCCAGGTGGTGGGGAGCCGGCCGCCGGGCTCGTGGGCGCCGGTGAGCACGTCCGCGAGGGCGGCGCCGCCCTCCTGGCCGGGGAACCAGCTCAGCAGCACCGCGGCGACGTCCTCGCGCCAGGGCAGTTCCACCGGGGAGCCGGAGTTGACGACCACGACCGTGTTCGGGTTGGCGGCGGCGACCGCGCGGACCAGGTCGTCCTGGCGGCCGGGCAGGGTGAGGTCGGTGCGGTCGAAGCCCTCGGACTCGACGCGGTCGGTGGTGGCGACGACGACCACGGCGGTGTCGGCGTTCCGCGCGGCCTCGACGGCCTCGGCGATCAGCTCGTCCGGGTCGCGCTGTGGCTCGGCGTGGCACAGGGCGAAGGTGACGGCCTTCATCGGGATGTCCTCGGGCAGGTCGACGACGCAGGTGAGGGAGACCTCGACCGGCTCGTCCGCGGGCAGCTCGACCACGGCGCGGGGCACGTGGGCGCCGAAGACGGCCTCGAAGGGGTCGTCCTTGGCGGTGCGCTGCACGTCGTCGTAGTACGTCCGGCCGCCGATCGTGAGGGTGAAGGGGCCCACGCCCTTGATGCCGAAGGTGTGCGGGCCGGCCTCGCGCGGGGTGAAGGTGCCGGTCAGCTCGACGCTGTGCAGGGCGTCGTGGGTGACGCCGTCGGGGAGGTCGCTGCCCATCCACTGGATCTGGCCGCCCGGGGCCGAGCCGGTGCCGATGACCCGGCCGTCGGCGTCGCGGCAGACGGCGCGCAGCTCGAAGCCCCGTCCGGCGACGGCGAGTTCGGTGTTGGGGTCGGCGCCGACGGCGTAGGTCAGGCCGTCCTCGCCGAGGGCGGCGGTGAGGCCGTCGAGCGGGGAGACGACGTGCGCCGGGAAGACGGTGGCGGAGCCGCCGCCGAGGACGCGGGCGTCGCGGGCGGCGGCGCCGATGAGGGCGACCGTGCCCTGCTTCAGGGGGAGCGCCCGGCGCTCGTTGCGGACCAGGACGAAGGAGCGGCGGGCGATCTCCCGGGCCAGGGCCGCGCCGTCGATGTGCGCCGGCGGCTCGGGGACGACGGGGTCGGCGCCGTCGAGGACGCCGACGCGGGCGGCGAGCCGCAGGACGTTGCGGACGGCCGCGTCGACCTCCGCCTCGGCGACCTCGCCGTCCCGCACGGCCCGGGCGAGGGCCTCGCCGTACACGGTCCGCGGGCCGGGCATCGCCACGTCCAGGCCGCCCTTGATCGCGCCGGTGGTGGAGCGGGCGGCCATCCAGTCGGAGACGTTGCAGCCGTCGAAGCCCCACTCGCCCCGCAGCACCTCGTTCACCAGGTGCCGGTGCTCGGTCATCGTCGTGCCGTTGACCTGGTTGTAGGCGGTCATGATGCCCCAGGGGTGAGCGTTCTCGACGATCATCTCGAAGGGCGCCAGGTACAGCTCGCGCAGGGCGCGCTCGGAGACCAGGTTGTTCACGATGAAGCGGTCGGTCTCGGCGTCGTTGGCCACGAAGTGCTTGACGGTGGTGCCGACGCCGCCGGACTGGACGCCCGTGACATAGCCCGTGCCGATCCGCCCGGTCAGGTACGGGTCCTCGCTGTAGGTCTCGAAGTGCCGGCCGCCGAGCGGGGAACGGTGGAGGTTGACGGTGGGCGCCAGGAGCACGTGGACGCCCTTGCGGCGGGCCTCCTGGGCGAGCAGCACGCCCGCGCGGCGGGCCAGCCCGGGGTCCCAGGAGGCGGCCAGCGCGGTCGGTGAGGGCAGCGCCACGGACGGGTCGTCGGCGGTCCAGCGCACGCCCCGGACGCCGATCGGGCCGTCGGACATCACCAGGGACTTCAGGCCGATCTCCGGCAGGGCGGGCAGGGTCCACATGTCCTGTCCGGACAGCAGCCGGGTCTTGGCCTCCAGGCCGAGCTTGCCGAGGGCGGCCTCCACGACCGCCTCGCGGGCCGCCTCCGCTCCGGTCCTGGCCTGCACCTTCGCTCGCGCCTCTGCCTGTGCCCCTGCCCGTGCCTCTGTCCGCGCCATCGCGGCACCTCCTCGTCGAAAGCCGTTGGCCGTCCCCATCCTGCCCCCGGCACCTGGTGACCAGTAGGTTTCGTTATGTTAGCGTTATGATCACCTCGTCCGGATGTCGTACCGTGACGCCATGACGACCAGGGCCAGAAGCGGGGAACGGCGCACGGAGATCGTGCGGGCCGCCCTGGAGGTGATCGCCGAGCGCGGCTACCGGGGCGCGAGCCTGGCCGCGGTCGCCGAGCGGGTGGGCCTCACCCAGCAGGGGCTGATGCACCACTTCCCGACCAAGGAGGCGCTGCTGGTGGCGGTGCTGAGGGAGCGGGACCGCTGGGACTCGGTGCCGGCCGAGCGGCTGCGGCTGGACCTGCTGGCCTCCCTGGTCGAGTACAACGCGATGCGGCCAGCCATCATCCAGACCTTCTCCGCGCTGCTCGGGGAGAGCGTCACGGAAGGGCATCCGGCCCGTGAGTACTTCACCGAGCGCTATCAGCGGGTGCGCGCCTCCATGGCGGAGCTGCTGCGCGCCGAGTACGGTGACCGGCTGCCCGGCGGGCTGACCCCCGAGCAGGCCGCGCCGCTGGTCGTGGCGCTTCTCGACGGGTTGCAGTACCAGTGGCTGCTGGACCCGGAGTCGGTGGACATGCCGGGCGCCTTCCGCGACTTCCTGACCCTGCTCGGCGAAGCCTGAGCCACCCGGGCCCCGGAGCACCCCGAGCACCCGGAGCGCCGAACCGCCCTGTAGCGCACGTCACTTCCGTCACGCGATACTGCGACCGTCCAGCGGACGCACCCCACGGCGACGGAAGGACCCGGACTCCCTTGAACTCCATACGTATGCGCACCGGCGTACTCGGACTGGCCCTGGTGGCGGGGCTCGCGACACCGGTGACGGCGACGGCTGCGCCCTCGCCCCGCCCGGCGCCCTCCCCCACCGTGGAGGAGCAGCGGCTCGACCGGGAGGTGCCGCGGGAGATCCTGAGACGGTCCGGATTCGACGCGGTGGCACCGGCGTTCACCCAGAGGCTCCACAGCGCCGGCTCCTACGCCGAGGCCCGCCGCGTCGTCGTCCGCGAGGGCGAGGCCCTGTGGCGGCGGGCCGTGGACCGGGCGCAGGGGCGCGGCCCGGCCGGCGGGGACCTGAGCAGGGACGACGACCGGCCGCTGTACTGGGCGCGGCTCGGGATGACGCGGGAACTGCGCACCTGGGAATCCGGGTTCGCGCTGACGGCCCGTCAGCGCGCGGAGCTGCTGGACACGCTGGAGCGGACCTCGCGCGGGCAGACGACCGTGCGGTACCCGCGCGGCAAGGGGCTGAAGCGCGTCCTGGTCACCGGGTTCGACCCGTTCACCCTCGACCGTGACATCCGGATCTCCAACCCGTCCGGAGCCGTGGCGCTCGCCCTCGACGGCACGGTGATCCAGACGGCCGAGGGCCCGGCGCGGGTGGAGACGGCCGTGTTCCCGGTGCGCTGGCGGGACTTCACCGAAGGGACGGTGGAGCGGGCGCTGCGGCCCCGTCTGCCCGAGGTGGACCTGTTCGCGACCGTCAGCCAGGGACGCGTGGGCCGGTTCGACATCGAGCGGACCAACGGCGCCTGGCGGGGCGGTTTCGCGGACAACGAGAACATCGGCCGGACGGAGACGATCCCGGTCACCGACCCGGCGTCGCAGCCGCAGTGGACGACGACCACCCTGCCGTACGCCGGCATCGTGGCGGCGGACACCGGGCGGTTCCCCGTGTACGACAACACGTCCGTGACCGAGGTCCCGGAGGGCGGCACCGAGCCCGTCGTACGCCCGGACGGGCCCACGCCCGGCTCGACGGCCCGGGAAGGAGGCGGCGGGGACTATCTGTCCAACGAGATCGCCTACCGGGCGACGCTGCTGCGGGACCGGCTCGGGCTGCGCGGCCGGCTGCCGGGCGGCCACGTGCACACGCCGGTGCTCCGGTTCGGCGCCGGCAACACCACCGAGGTCACCGACCCGGAGTTCGTCCGCAACCGGCTGGACATCGTGGCGCAGACCCGGGCGATCGTGGCCGTGGCGGTCGGGGCCGGAGCCGGGGCCGGTACGGGTGCTAGTGCGACGGAGCGAACGCGAGGCTGATGCCGAGGCCGGCCAGGACGGACCCGATCACCTTGTTCAGGACCTTCTGGCCGCGCAGCATCGCCGCGCGCATGCGGCTCTGCGAGAAGAACACCGCGACGACGGCGAACCACAGCAGGTGGGCCAGCGACATGAACAGGCCGTAGCCCACCTGCTGGTACACCGGCGTGCCGGGGCCGACGACCTGGGCGAAGGTCGAGACGACGAAGAGGGTCGTCTTCGGGTTGAGGACGTTGGTGAGGAAGCCGGTGCGCAGGGCGGCGAAGGGGGTCAGGCCACTGCGGTGCTCCAGGTCGATCTCGACCTCGCCGCGGGTCCGGAAGGTGCGGACGCCGATGTAGACCAGGTAGCCGGCGCCGACCAGCTTGATGACCGTGAACAGGAAGGCGGAGGACGCGATCAGCAGCCCGACGCCGAGCATCGTGTAGGTGACGTGCACCAGGACGCCGGCGGCGACGCCGAGGGCGCCGAGCACACCGGTGCGGCGGCCGTGCAGGTAGCTGTTGCGGACCACCATGGCGAAGTCGGCGCCGGGGGCGATGACCGCCAGGACGGTGATGACGGCGACGGCGAGGACCTCGGTCATCCGGCGACCTGCTCGCCCTCGGAGGTCTCCCCGCCCCGGCGGGTCTCCTCGCCCTCACGGGTCTCCTCGCCCAGCAGTTCGCGGGCGAGCAGCGTGGCGCCGGCCACCGCGCCCGGCATCAGGAACACCGCGGCGAACGGCACCAGGAAGGCCAGGGCGAGCGGGGTGCCGAAGCCCCAGACCAGCGTCTTGCGGGAGCGCAGCAGGGCGAGGCGGTCGCGCAGTTGGACACCGCGGCGCTGGAGGGCCACGGAGGTCAGCTCCTCGGTGAGGAAGAAGCCGGTGACGAAGATGCCGACCACCGGGACGGCCGTCTGGCCGACGACCGGGATGAGGCCGCAGGCGAACAGCAGGAGGCCCCACAGGGCGGCTCGGGCCAGGATGCGCAGGCTGTCCCGGCCGGAGATCCACAGGTCGCGCCAGAGCGGCAGGTCCGACTCGGGGGCGGTGCCGTCCGGGGAGACGTCCCGGTCGACCCGCTCGGAGAGGCTCTCGTAGAAGGGCTGGCCGACCAGGAGGGTGACCGCGGTGAAGGTGAGGACGGCCAGCAGCAGCGCCAGGGCGAACAGGACGGCGGTGAGGAAGCCGCGGAACAGCCCCGGCCAGGGGCTCGACCAGTCGTCGGCGAACGGCGTCGCCCAGGTGACGGCGTCCGCGCCCCACAGCGCCAGCGCGACCAGCGCCGCCGCGTACAGGACGAGTGTGACCAGGCCCGGGACGAGCCCGAAGCCGTAGCTCTTGCCGTGCCGGGCCACCCAGCGCTGGCCCTCCAGGAGGTGGCCGGATCCCGCCCCAAGATCGCGCATGACGGCACTCTATCGGGCCGCGGGGGCGGCGTGCCGGGCCGGACGAAGGCCGCACCCCACGTCCAGGGGTGCGGCCTTCGTCGTACGCGACGAACCGGGTCAGGCGAGCGTCACGGTGATGTTGCCGCGGGTCGCCTTCGAGTACGGGCAGACCTGGTGGGCCTTCTCGATCAGCGAGCGGGCGGTGGCGGCGGAGACCGTCGGGATCTCGGCCGAGATCTCGACGATGATCCCGAAGCCTTCGCTGTTCTTGCCGATCCCGACCTTCGCGGTGACGGTCGAGCCGGTCACGTCGACGCCCTCCTGGCGGGCGACGACGCCGAGCGCACCCTGGAAACAGGCGCTGTAGCCGGCGGCGAACAGCTGCTCGGGGTTGGTGCCCTCGCCGTTGCCGCCCATCTCCTTGGGCGGGTTGACCACGACATCGAGCTTGCCGTCGTCGGTGGCGACCCGGCCGTCGCGGCCGTTCTGCGCGGTGGCGACGGCGGTGTACAGGACCTCGGACTGCTGAATGGGCATGCGGTTGTCTTCCTCCCTCGGTCTGCCGCGACTCGCGCCCACGATCGCGACAGATTTCGGAAAGAAGCTATCGCATACCGGAAAATGGGTGAACCCCCGGCCGGTCCGGCCGGGGGTACGGAGTGTGACGTCAGAGCTTGACGACCATCTTTCCGATGTTGTCGCCGCGCAGAACGCCCAGGAACGCCTCCAGGTTGTTCTCGATGCCCTCGACGACGGTCTCCCGGTACTTGAGCCGGCCGTCGCGCACCCACGGGCCGACCTCCTGCACGAACTGCGACTGGAGGTCGTAGTGGTCGCCGACGAGGAAGCCCTCGATGCGGCCACGGGTCTGGATGAGCCGGGCCAGGTTCCTCGGGCCGGGGGCGGGCTCCGTGTTGTTGTAGACGGAGATCATTCCGCAGATCGCGATGCGGCCGTCCTGGTTGAGGGAGCCGATCGCGGCCTCCAGGTGGTCGCCGCCGACGTTGTCGAAGTAGACGTCGATGCCGTCCGGGGCGGCGGCGCGCAGCTGCTCGCTCACCGGACCGTCCTTGTAGTTGAAGGCGGCGTCGAAGCCGTACTCGTCGACCAGCAGCTTGACCTTCTCCGCGGAGCCGGCCGAGCCGATGACCCGCGAGGCGCCCTTGAGCTTGGCGATCTGCCCGACCTGGCTGCCGACGGCACCCGCGGCGCCGGAGACGAAGACCGCGTCGCCCTCCTTGAAGGCGGCGGTGCGCAGCAGACCGGCGTAGGCGGTGAGCCCGGTCATGCCGAGGACGCCGAGGTACGTCGACAGCGGGGCGGCCTCCGGGTCGACCTTGACGGCGTTCTTCGCGTCCACGGCGGCGTACTCGCGCCAGCCGAAGAAGTGCAGGACGTGGTCACCGACGGCGATGCCCTCGGCATTGGAGGCGACGACCTCGCCGACCGCGCCGCCCTGCATGACCTTGCCCAGCTCGAAGGGGGCGACGTAGGACTTGGCGGCGCTCATCCGGCCGCGCATGTACGGGTCGACGGAGACGTACCGGTTGCGGACCAGTACCTGCCCCTCGCCCGGCGTCGGCATCGGGGCCTCGACCAGGGCGAAGTCCTTCGGCTCGGGCCAGCCGACCGGGCGGCTGAGCAGGTGCCATTCGCGGTTGACGGAGGGCAGGGAGGGGGAGTCGGTCATGGTGAGGGTGCCTTTCGACGGGTGCGGGGGAGCACGGACACTCCAGGTATTTCAGTACCTGAAACAACGATGCTCCTGAACATTTCAGGTTGTCAAACACCTGTACCCTGGGCCCATGTCTCCCTCACCACATCCCCGGCGTCCGGACGCGCTGACCCTTGAGGTCGTCGAGCTCATCGGCGAGGTCGTGGCCCGCTTCTCCGCCGACTACGAGGAGGCGGCCGCCGAGAAGGCGCTGACCGGAGCCCAGGCGAAGCTGCTCAGCCTGCTGTCCCTGGAGCCGCTGCCGATGCGGAAGCTGGCGCACAAGCTGAAGTGCGAGCCGTCGAACGTCACGGGGATCGTGGACCGGCTGGAGGCACGGGGGCTGGTGGAGCGGCGGCTGGACCCCGCCGACCGGCGGGTGAAGGTGGCGGCGGCGACGGACGAGGGCCGCCGGATGGCCCGTGACCTGCGCGAGTCCCTGCGCTTCGCCCGCGAACCGCTGGCCGGGCTGTCCGGTGCGGAGCGTGAGGCGTTGCGGGACCTGCTGCGGCGGATGCTCGCCGCGGACGGGACGCGGGGCGCCTGAGCCGGGGCGCGCGCTTCGGCGGTGCGCTTCGGGAGTGCGCTTCGGGAGTGCGCTTCGAGGGTGCGCTTCGAGGACGGCTGCGGGTGGGTCGTGGTTGCTCGCGCAGTTCCCCGCGCCCCTTTCAGGGGCGAGCAGGCAGCCCCGGGGCCCGGTGGAGGCCGGTTGAGGCCGGGGGGACGGTTCGGGGGCCGCTGCGGGTGGGTCGTGGTTGCTCGCGCAGCTCCCCGCGCCCCTTTCAGGGGCGAGCAGGCAGCCCCGAGGCCCGGTGGAGGCCGGTTGAGGCCGGTTGAGGCCGGTTGAGGCCGGTTGAGGCCGGGGGGACGGTTCGGGGGCGGCTGCAGGTGGGCTGTGGTTGCTCGCGCAGTTCCCCGCGCTCCTTTCAGGGGCGTGCGGGTCGCCCAGGACCTGATGGGGGCCGGTCCGGCCCTACGTGCACCACCACAGGAACCGTTCGCACGTTTCCGTGGGCGTGGGTTCCGGGGTCGGGTTGGCCGTGGTCGGCTCGGCGGGCTCGGGCGTGGGGTCGGCCGGCGGGGGCGGGGCCGGGGCCGAGGAAGGGGCGGCCGGGGGGTCGGGGGCCGGGTCGGTGCCCGGCGGGCCGGACGACGTCTCTTCCGTGGGCGCGGCGTCCGACTCCTCCTCGCCGGGGGACTCCGAGGCGGACGCCGACGGGGAGGCCGAGGTGTCGCCCGGTGACGGCGAGGCCGTCGGTGCGCCGGGGCGGGAGGTGTCTCCGGCCGGGGTGGCGGGGTCCGCGACGGCTTCCGACGATGCCCCGCCGTCCGGCGACTCGTTCCCGGCGGCAGCGGGCTGCGGCGGGTCGTCGGGCGCGTCCATGCCCAGCTCGGCGAGGCTCAGCCCGCCGGCCGCGAGCACGAAGCCGGCCGTGACCAGCAGGGCCCGGCGCCGTCGCCGGCGGTGGGCCGCGGCCTTGCGGTCCCGGCGGCTGCCTCCGGCGCCGCCCGGACCGCTGCGCCTGCCCGCACCTGCCGAGCCCGCCGGACCTGCGGAGCCCCCCGAAGCCGCCTGCCCCGCCGAGCCCGCCGAAGCTCCGTGATCTGCCGAGGCCGCCGAAGTCGGCGAGACCACCGGATCGGGCCGGCCGTCGTCGGGCCCCGGCGCCCGCTCGCGACCGCGGTGGCCCCGTGCCTCACGGCGGCGGGCGGCCCGGCCCGGCTGCTCCGCCGCGTCTCCGTACGGCTGGGCATCGCTCCCGTCGCCCCCGGTGCCGTACTCCTGGCCGTCCTGCTCCGCGTACAGATGGAGCTGTTCGGCGGGGACGCCGCACCCCGGGCAGGCCAGAGCGCCGTTGAGGTGCCGTCGGCACGGGTGGCAGAAGTCCATGACGCGGGAAGGGTAGATTCCGCGCGGGCCGCGCCACCAGTGGCCACTGTGAAGGTTGTGTGGGGAACCCGGCGCCCGCGCCCGGCCCCCCGGGCCGAAACTCCCGAAACCGTTATGTGTCCACCCCATTGACACCCCCGCCGCCCCGTCCTTACTGTCACGCCAGCATTTCGAACGAGTGCCGAAATATCGAACACAGCGAAGGGTAACTGCCGTGCGCATCACCGGAATCAGC
This sequence comes from Streptomyces hamibioticus, assembly GCF_047946815.1. Taxonomy (NCBI): domain Bacteria; kingdom Bacillati; phylum Actinomycetota; class Actinomycetes; order Kitasatosporales; family Streptomycetaceae; genus Streptomyces; species Streptomyces hamibioticus. The sequence goes on along the minus strand of NZ_JBKKQY010000001.1, from coordinate 5,286,209 downwards.
ACACACGTGGTCGGAACGCCGTGGCGCAACCTGACGTACGTTCAGGTGCACACCGACGAAGGGATCACGGGAGTCGGCGAGACCCGCATGCTGGGGCACACCGACGCCCTCCTCGGCTATCTGAAGGAGGCCGAGACCAACCACATCCTCGGCTCGGACCCCTTCGCTGTCGAGGACCTGGCCCGGCGGATGAAGTACGGCGACTACGGGCGCGCGGGCGAGATCGTGATGTCCGGCATCGCGGTCGTCGAGATGGCCTGCTGGGACATCAAGGGCAAGGCCCTCGGCGTCCCCGTCTGGCAGCTGCTGGGCGGGAAGGTCACCGACAAGGTGAAGGCCTACGCCAACGGGTGGTACACGACCGAGCGGACCCCGGAGGCGTACCACAAGGCCGCGCAGGGGGTCATGGAGCGCGGCTACCGGGCGCTGAAGATCGACCCGTTCGGTACCGGGCACTTCGAGTTCGACCACGAGCAGACCCTGTACGCCGTGTCGCTGATCGAGGCCGTGCGGGACGCCATCGGACCGGACGCCGAACTGATGCTGGAGATGCACGGCCGCTTCTCCCCCGCCACCGCCGTCCGGCTCGCCAAGGAGATGGCGCCCTTCAAGCCGGCCTGGCTGGAGGAGCCGGTGCCGCCGGAGAACCTCAAGGCGCTGAAGAAGGTCGCCGAGAAGGTGGACCTGCCGGTCGCCACCGGTGAGCGCATCCACGACCGGATCGAGTTCCGGGAGCTGTTCGAGGACCAGTCGGTGGACATCATCCAGCCGGACGTCGGTCACATCGGCGGCATCTGGGAGACCCGGAAGCTGGCCGCCACCGCCGAGACGCACTACATGCTCGTGGCCCCGCACAACGTCGGCGGGTCCGTGCTCACCGCCGCCTCCCTCCAGGTCGGCTTCACCTCCCCGAACTTCAAGATCCTCGAGCACTTCAACGACTTCGCGGACGCGGAGATCAAGAAGGTCGTCAAGGGCGCTCCCCAGGTGAACCCGGAGGACGGCTGCTTCCACCTCTCCGACGCCCCCGGTCTCGGCGTCGAGCTGGACACCGACGCGGCGGCCGAGTTCCCGCAGCAGCAGGCCCGGTTCGACCTGTGGGCCGAGGGCTGGGAGCGGCGCAACCCGAAGGGTACGCAGGCGTGAGTGCCGAGGTCGTCGTCGAGGCGCCGGGCACGCACCGGCTGGCGGCACACGTGCCGCGCGAGCCCGGCCCCGGCGAGGCCCTGGTCCGGGTGCACGCCGCCGGGATCTGCGGCAGCGACCGCGAGGTCTACCAGGGCAACCGGCCCGAGGGATACGTGCGGTACCCGCTGACCCCGGGGCACGAGTGGTCCGGCACGGTGGAGTCGGTCGGCGCCGGTGTTCCCGCGGACCTCGTCGGGCGCAAGGTGGTCGGGGAGGGCTTCCGCAACTGCCAGGTCTGCGACCGCTGTCACGCCGGTGAGACGACGCTGTGCACCGCCGGGTACGCGGAGACCGGGTTCACCGAGCCGGGCGCCATGGCCCCGACCCTGACGCTCCCGGCCCGCCTGCTGCACGTCCTCCCGGGCGGCGCCGACCTGACGGCCGCCGCCCTGCTGGAGCCGGCCGCCTGCATCGCCGCGGCCGCGCTGAAGGCGAACGCCCGCCCGGGTGAGCGGGTCGCGGTCGTCGGCACCGGCACCCTCGGGATGTTCGCCGTGCAGTTCCTGGCGGCCGCTTCCCCGGCCGAGCTGCTGGTCGTCGGCACGCGCGACGACCGGGAGGAGCTCTCGCGGCGGTACGGCGCCACCGACTTCCGCACCAAGGACCGCACGCTGCCCGACGACTTCGACGTCGTCATCGAGACGGCCGGGTCCGCCGACGCCGCCCGCACCGCCGCGGCCCTGCTCCGGCGCGGCGGGCGGCTGGTGCTGACCGGGATCCCGGCGCCGGGCGCCGACGGCCTCGACCCGACCGATCTGGTGGTACGGCAGCTGGAGGTGCACACCGTCTTCGGAGCGCCGCCGGACGCCTGGGCGCACACGGTGCGGGTGTTCGCGGCCGGGCTGCTCGATCCGCTGCCGCTGGTGACGCACGAACTGCCGCTCGACGACTTCGCGCACGCCATCGAGCTGGTCGGGTCCGGCGATCCGAAGGTCGGCAAGGTGCTGCTGCGTCCCCGGGGTCGGTAGCCCCCACAGCCGTACGCCGGTACGGGGGCGACCTGACGGCCTCCGTACCGGCGTACCTCCACCATCTCTTTCCGCCCCGGGTTCTTCCCGCGCTCCACCCCGAGCCGCGAACCTCGTCCGGCATACCGAACACGAAGGACAGCTTGTGACCGACGCTTCCGCCACGGCCGCTCCCCGCAGGCCCGGTGAGCACGTGCTCGCCGCCCTCGGTCTGGGCGCGCCCGCCCCCGACCCCGCCGACTCCTCGCCGCACTCCTTCCCCGGCGGCGGCCGCTGGCGCACCGAAATCCCCTCGTGCGAGGGCCCGGAGGCGCTGGCGGTCGTCCTCAAGGAGTCCTCGCGACTGGACGTGCCGATCCACCGGATCAGCCAGGGCAGCGGCGTGTGGATGCTGACCGACACCGAGATCACCGAGATGGTCGAGGCCACCGCCGAACGGGACATCGAGCTGTGCCTGTTCACCGGCCCGCGCGGCACCTGGGACATCGGCGGCTCGACCCGGACCGACTCCGGCGGCGCGGGCCTCAGGGCGCGCGGCCACGACGCGGTCGCCGGGTGCGTCGAGGACGCCGTACGGGCGACCGAGCTGGGTGTGAAGTGCCTGCTGGTCGCCGACGAGGGGGTGCTGTGGACGCTGCACCGGGCGCGGACGGCCGGGCTGCTCCCGGCCGACACCACGCTCAAGGTGTCGGCCCTGATCGGCCCGGTCAACCCGGCCTCGTACGCGGTCTACGAGCGGCTCGGTGCGGACTCGGTGAACGTGCCCAGCGACCTGACACCGGAGCACCTGACCGAGATCCGGCGGGTCTCGGCCGCCCCGATGGACATGTACATCGAGGCGCCTGACGACCTCGGCGGCTATGTGCGGATGTACGAGGTGGCCGAGCTGATCCGGCGGGGCGCCCCGCTGTATCTGAAGTTCGGCCTCGCCAAGGCGCCCGGCATCTACCCGTACGGCCACCATCTGCGGGACCTGGCGCTGGCCGGCGCCAAGGAGCGGGTGCGGCGCGGACGGCTCGCCCTCGACCTGCTCGCCCGGCACGGCGCGGACGGCGACATGGCGCCGCTCGGCTCGCGGCTGCCGGGCTCGCTCAACCGGTTCGAGATTTCGTCATAACGTTCCGGAAACCCCCTTCACAAAAGACGACATGACCGCGCACAATCCCCCACACCTCGTCTCGGTTCCTTCCGGCACACATCAAGGATGATGACCATGCGCAACCGCAGAGCCGCACTGACCGCCATAGCCGCCGCGGCCTCTCTCGCCCTGACCCTGACCGCCTGCGGCCAGAACAGCGAGGGCGGCAGCGAGGAGGACAAGAAGAGCGCCGAAGGCGCCACCATCGGCATCGCGATGCCGACCAAGTCCTCCGAGCGCTGGATCGCCGACGGGAACAACGTCAAGAAGGACCTGGAGTCCAGGGGCTTCAAGACCAGGCTCGCCTACGGCGAGGACGACCCGGACCAGCAGGTCGCGCAGATCGAGAACATGATCACGCAGGGTGTCCAGGCGCTGATCGTCGCGGCCATCGACAACAAGTCGCTGAACAACGTCCTCCGCCAGGCCAAGGACGCAGGCATCCCGGTGATCTCCTACGACCGGCTGATCCTCGGCACCGAGAACGTCGACTACTACGCCTCCTTCGACAACGAGAAGGTCGGCGAACTCCAGGGCACCTACATCGTCGAGAAGCTCGGCCTGAAGGACGGCAGCGAGAAGGGCCCGTTCAACATCGAGCTGTTCGCCGGCTCCAACGACGACAACAACACCCGCTACTTCTTCCAGGGCGCGATGAACGTGCTCCAGCCCTACATCGACAAGGGGCAGCTGGTCGTCAAGTCGAAGCAGACGGAGCTCAACCAGGTCACCACGCTGCGCTGGGACGGCGGCACCGCGCAGAAGCGCATGGACGACATCCTGACCTCCGCCTACCGCAGCGACCGGGTCGACGCGGTGCTGTCGCCGTACGACGGCATCTCCATCGGCATCCTGTCGTCGCTGAAGTCCGACGGTTACGGCACCAAGGCGAAGCCGCTGCCGATCGTCACCGGTCAGGACGCCGAGGTCGCCTCGGTGAAGTCGATCATCGCCGACCAGCAGTCGATGACCGTGTACAAGGACACCCGCGAACTCGCCAAGGTGGCCTCCAACATGGTCGACGCCCTGCTCAACGACAAGAAGCCCGAGGTCAACGACACCAAGACCTACGACAACGGGGCGAAGGTCGTGCCGGCGTACCTGCTGGAGCCGGTGGCCGTCGACAAGGCCAACTACCGGAAGGTCGTCGTCGACTCCGGCTACATCAAGGAGAGCGACCTCGACTGACCGCCACCGACCGACGACTCACCACTGATGGAAAGGCACGACCATGGCGGGACCCGTCCTGGAAATGCGCTCGATCGTCAAGACCTTTCCCGGCGTCAAGGCGCTGTCGGACGTCTCCCTGACCGTCCGGCAGGGCGAGGTCCACGCCATCTGCGGGGAGAACGGAGCCGGTAAGTCGACCCTGATGAAGGTCCTCTCCGGCGTCCACCCGCACGGCACGTACGAGGGCGAGATCCTCTTCCAGGGAGAGGTCTGCGCCTTCAAGGACATCCGGGCCAGTGAGCAGCACGGCATCGTGATCATCCACCAGGAGCTGGCCCTGGTGCCCTACCTCTCCATCGCGGAGAACATCTTCCTCGGCAACGAGCACGCCCGGCGCGGCATCATCAGCTGGACCGAGACGCTCAGGCACGCGACGGAACTGCTGCGGCGGGTCGGGCTCGGCGACCACCCCGACACCCGCGTCGCCGACATCGGCGTGGGCAAGCAGCAGCTGGTGGAGATCGCCAAGGCGCTGTCGAAGAAGGTGAAGCTGCTCATCCTGGACGAGCCGACCGCCGCGCTGAACGACGAGGACAGCGGCAAACTGCTCGACCTGATCCTGGAGCTGAAGAAGCAGGGCATCACCTCGATCATCATCTCGCACAAGCTGAACGAGATCCGCAAGGTCGCCGACTCGGTGACGATCCTGCGGGACGGCCGCACCATCGAGACGCTGGACGTGAAGGCCCCGGGGACCACCGAGGACCGGATCATCAGCGGGATGGTCGGCCGCGACCTGGAGCACCGCTTCCCGGAGCGCACACCGCACCAGCCGGAGGAGGGTGCCGCCCCCGCCCTGGAGGTCCGCAACTGGACCGTGCACCACCCGATCGACCAGCAGCGCAAGGTCGTCGACGACGTCTCCCTCCAGGTGCGCCGCGGGGAGATCGTCGGCATCGCGGGGCTGATGGGGGCCGGCCGCACCGAGCTGGCGATGAGCGTCTTCGGCCGCACCTACGGCCGGTACGCGGGCGGCACGGTGCTCAAGGACGGCACCGAGATCCGCACCAAGACGGTCCCGGAGGCGGTCCGGCACGGCATCGCGTACGTCACCGAGGACCGCAAGCACTACGGCCTGAACCTCATCGACACCATCAACCGGAACATCTCGCTGACCGCGCTCGGCAAGGTCGCCCGGCACGGGGTGATCGACGAGCACGAGGAGCGGCAGGTCGCCGAGGGGTTCCGCACCTCGATGAACATCAAGGCGCCGACCGTCTTCGAGCCGGTCGGCAAGCTGTCCGGCGGCAACCAGCAGAAGGTCGTCCTGAGCAAGTGGATCTTCGCGGGTCCGGACGTGCTGATCCTGGACGAGCCGACGCGCGGCATCGACGTCGGCGCCAAGTACGAGATCTACACGGTCATCGACCAACTGGCCGCCCAGGGCAAGGCGGTCGTCTTCATCTCCTCCGAGCTGCCCGAGCTGCTCGGCATGTGCGACCGCATCTACACGATGGCCGCGGGCCGGCTGACCGGCGAGTTCTCACGGGCCGAGGCCTCCCAGGAAGCGCTGATGCGTCAGATGACGAAGGACAAAGAGGTAACCCGATGAGCACGGACGTGACCGCCAGGACACCGGCCCCCGCGCCACCCGGCAAGTCGGGAGCGGGCACGGGCAGCGGCCTGCTCCAGCTGATGCTGGACGGCATGCGCCGCAACATGCGGCAGTACGGCATGCTGATCGCCCTCGGACTGATCGTGGCGCTGTTCGCCGTGTGGACCGACGGCGACCTGCTGCTGCCGCGCAACGTCTCCAACCTGGTGCTGCAGAACAGCTACATCCTGATCCTCGCGATCGGCATGATGCTGGTCATCATCTCGGGCCACATCGACCTGTCGGTGGGCTCGCTGACGGCGTTCGTCGGTTCCATGGCCGCGGTGTTCATGGTCCGCAACGATCTGCCCTGGCCCGTCGCGGTGGTGCTGTGCCTGGCGGTGGGGGCGCTCGCGGGCGCGCTACAAGGGTTCTTCATCGCGTACGGCGGCATACCGTCGTTCATCGTGACCCTGGCGGGCATGCTGCTCTTCCGCGGCCTGACCGAGATCTTCCTGGAGGGCCAGACCCTCGGCCCGTTCCCGAGGGGGCTGCAGAAGGTCGCCAACGGCTTCCTGCCCGAGGTCGGCCCGGAGACGAACTACCACAACCTCACCCTGTTGCTCGGCTTCGCGCTGATCGCGTTCGTGGTCTTCCGGGAGGTCCGCGACCGCCGGCGGCAGCAGGAGTTCTCCCTCGACGTGCCGCCCGCCAAGCTGTTCCTGCTCAAGCTGGTCGCGCTGGTCTCCGCGATCCTCGCCGCCACGCTGCTGCTGGCCAGCTACAAGGGCACCCCGATCGTGCTGCTGATCCTCGCCGTGCTGGTGGTCGGATTCGGCTACCTGATGCGCAACGCGGTGATCGGGCGTCACATCTACGCCATCGGCGGCAACCTGCCCGCGGCCAAGCTGTCGGGGGTGAAGGACAAGAAGGTCACCTTCCTGGTCTTCCTGAACATGGGCATGCTCGCGGCCCTGGCGGGTCTGGTCTTCGCCGCCCGCTTCAACGCGGCCTCGCCCAAGGCCGGCCTCAACTTCGAGCTGGAGGCCATCGCGGCCGCGTTCATCGGCGGCGCGTCGATGAGCGGCGGCGTCGGCACGGTGCTCGGCGCGATCATCGGCGGCCTGGTCCTGGGCGTGCTGAACAACGGCATGAACCTCGTCGGCATCGGCACCGACTGGCAGCAGGTCATCAAGGGTGCGGTGCTGCTGGCGGCGGTCGGGTTCGACGTGTGGAACAAGCGCAGGGTCGGTTCGTAGTCAGCACGGGCCCCGCCTCGAAGGCGGGGCCCGATTCCTTTACAGGAGAGCCGCACATGGAACTGAGCAGACGCACGGTCATCGCGGGAGCCGCCGCGGCCGGGGTGGCCGCCGCCACCGCGGCGAGCGGCGGCACGGCACACGCCACGGGAGGCAGGAAGCCGGTGAGGGAACACTTCGGCACACTCGCCGACGGCACGCGGGTCCACCGCTGGTCGCTGGCGAACGGCGGCACGCGGATGAAGGTCCTGTCCTACGGCGGGATCGTCCAGTCCCTGGAGATCCCCGACCGCCGGGGCCGCTACGAGAACGTCTCGCTGGGCTTCGCCGACCTCGACGACTACGTGGCCTCCAGCCCGTACTTCGGCGCCCTGATCGGCCGGTACGGCAACCGCATCGGCAAGGGCCGCTTCACGCTGGACGGCACGGAGTACCGGCTCTCGGTCAACGACGGCGACAACAGCCTGCACGGTGGCGCACAGGGCTTCGACAAGCGGGTGTGGGACGTCGAGCCGTTCACGGCGGGCTCCGACGTCAGCCTGCGGCTGTCCTACACCAGCGCCGACGGCGAGATGGGCTACCCGGGCACGCTCCGGACCACGGTGACGTACACCCTCACCCGGCGCGGCGACTGGCGGATCGACTACGAGGCGACCACCGACAGGGCCACCGTCGTCAATCTCACCAGCCACGTCTACTGGAACCTGGCCGGCGAGGGCAGCGGCACCATCGAGGACCACGAGCTGTCGATCGCCGCGTCCCGCTACACGCCGACCGACGCGGGCCTGATCCCCACCGGCGAACTGGCGAAGGTCGCGGGCACGCCCTTCGACTTCCGCCGGGCCAAGCCGATCGGCCGGGACATCCGGGCCGGGCACCCGCAGCTGGTCACGGCCAAGGGCTTCGACCACAACTGGGTGCTGGACAAGGGCGTCACCGACCGTCCCGAGCACATCGCCACCCTCCGGGACCGCGCCTCCGGCCGCATCCTGCGCATCGCCACCGACCAGCCGGGCCTGCAGTTCTACTCGGGCAACTTCCTCGACGGCACGCTGACCGGCACCGGCGGCTCCGTCTACCGGCAGGGCGACGGGCTGTGCCTGGAGACCCAGCACTTCCCGGACTCGCCGAACCGGCCGGCGTTCCCCTCGACGGTGCTGCGCCCCGGGCAGACGTACCGGACGACGACGGTGCACTCGTTCGACGCGTGACGCCCCGAGCGACTCCGTAAACCACCGCCGTCACATTTTCCTCACATGGGCTGAACGGCGGTACGTCCGTCTCCGTACTGATGGGCGGCCCGCGCTCCCCCGCGCGGGCCGCCCAGAGACGGAGGTTCCCTTGGCCGGCAACGTCACCTCGCTGTTCCGCAGCACCGCGGCGCACAGCCCGTCGATGGCGGCGCTGACGCGGGAGAGCGACGGGGCCGGCCCGGTGGACTTCTGCATCCCCTGCAACCCGTACTTCCCCACGCAGGCGATGTTCGACGAGATGGCGGCCCGGCTGCGGGAGATCGTCACGTACTACCCGAGCGGCGCGGAGACCATCACGGCGGAGCTGAGCAGTCTGCTGCAGCTGCCGCCGCAGTGCGTGGCGATGGGCAACGGTTCCACGGAGCTGATCACCTGGCTGGACCATCTGCTGGTCCGCGAGTCCCTCGCCGTCCCCGTCCCCACCTTCGGCCGCTGGACCGACCAGCCGATGGAGACCGGCAAGCGGGTCGACATGTTCCCGCTCCAGGAGTCCGGCGGCTTCGCCCTCGACCTCGCGCAGTACGCCGAGTTCATCCGGGCCCGCGGCACCCGGGTCGCCGTCGTGTGCAACCCGAACAACCCCGACGGCGGCTATCTGCACAAGCACTCCGTGGTGCAGTTCATGGACGCGATGGCCGACCGGGACCTGGTGGTGATCGACGAGTCCTTCCTGGAGTTCGCCGACGCCGAGGCCGAACCGTCCGTCGTCCAGGAGGCCGTGCTGCGGCCCAACGTGATCGTCCTGCGCAGCCTCGGCAAGAACTTCGGGCTGCACGGCGTCCGCTTCGGCTACCTGGTCGCCAACCCGGCGCTGGCGGGCCGGGTGCGCGCCATGCTCCCCAAGTGGAACCTCAACTCCTTCGCCGAGCACGTGGTGTTCATGCTGCGCGACCACGGCGCCGAGTACGCGCAGAGCCTGGAACAGGTCCGCCGCGACCGCCTGGAGATGTCCGGCCGGCTGTCGGCGCTGCCCGGCCTGACCGTCTACCCCTCCCAGGGCAACTTCCTCTTCGTGCGCCTCCCCCTCGGCGCCGAAGGCACCGTGGTCCGGGACCGGATGCTCACCGAGCACCGGGTCCTGGTCCGCGAGTGCGGCAACAAGATCGGTTCGTCCAGTCGCTTCCTGCGTCTCGTGGTGCGCCCCCCGGTGGACGTGCGTCGCCTGGTGTCCGGCCTGGAAGAGGTGCTCTACGGGACGTCCAGGAGGGGAGCCGCCGTACCCGGGCCGGCTACCGGTACCGGTATCGGCTACAGCTCGGGTACGGCGGCGGTGGACCGCCTGGTGAGCGAGACCAACGGGGGCGGTGTGCGGGGGCTTGCCGCGCAGGCCGCCGGCGTCGGCGTCCCGGGTCCCGCCGCCGCCCCGGCCGCCGGCACCGGCATGCCGCTCCCCGCCGCCGTACCGGCCGCCTCCGCGGCCCCCGGCGCCGGGATGCCGCTGCCGGCGGCACAGCCGACACCGGCACCACAGCCCATGCCGGTGCCGGTCCCGACCCCGGGGCCGGTGGCGGCACCGGCCCAGACCGGGCCGACGCCGCCCGGCGTCCCGGCCCGCGGCGGTCTCACCGCGGCGCAGGTGCGCGGCACCAACGGCCTGGAAGCGGTCCCGGCGACGGGCCGGCCGGGCACCGCCCAGAGCTGGCCGGACGCGGCCGGGATGGGCCGGACCGGCTAGTACTCCAGAGCCGCGCTGTCTCCCTCGCGCCAGGTGGCGTACCAGGCGTACGCCGACTTCCGCGACACCCGTGACCTGCGGGCCGCCTTCGGCGGCCGTACGCGGTCGGACAGCCGCCCCCCGCATACCTCATGACGAGGATCGTGCACCGCCGGCGCCCGCTGTCACTTCACCCTTGCAACGACAGCGGCACCCAGCCGGCGGCCACGCCGAGTGACTCACTTCTCCTCGTGATGTCGCGCGGCAAGCTGCGCTTCCGCTGTTTCGAGTCGCGTCATGATCTCCGCACAGAGGGTCTCAAGCCTCGCTACTCGCTGGGCGAGTTCCTTGGGTTCCTCCGGCCCGCCGGCCTCGGTGCCGGGGTCCAGGATGTACGTCTCCCAGTACTCGTCGTGGAGTTGCAGGTGCCGGGCCATGCGGTCGTCACGTAGGTGCGCCCGGGCGGAGTGTGCGGCGGAACCGCATGGCCGCGCTCAGGCGGCTTTCCTCCATTCTTCCTGCAGGGAATCGTCGTCCTCTTCGGCGGGCGGACGTGCGGTGTTCTTCTCACGGGCCCGCAGCATCGCCCACGCGAGGGCGGACAGGCAGGTGAGGTACCACGGCACGGGCCAGGTGTACGGCCACCAGCCGGCTTGCGGGGTGGCGAGAACGTTGGTGGCGGCCGCCGCCATGCCGATGGCCAGGTTCCAGCACAGCATGCGGCCGGTGATCTGGACGGCGAGGGTGAGCCAGCGGTGAGCGGTGCGGTTCCGGTTGCGTGCGCGGCAGGCGGGCGTGACTGTGCTCGGGTCGGTCATCGAGGGGACGTCCTCTTGGGAATGGGCGGCTGCCACGGTTACGGCTGCGCTCGCCGGACGCCATAAGTGTGCATTCCACGAAGAGGGGCGCAAGGTGCGGTATGAGATGGGACGTTGCCGCCGAGGCCATTTTTCAGCCTGATCACATCAGGGCTAAATAGAACATACATCCTTAAATGGGTGCGGCCGGGGCGGCGTGTGGGTGACGCAAGACTGTCTTGAAGCGGCTGTCCGGCCTGCACATGCTGCGATGGATATGTCCGCACATATGACTTCGAGGCAGGTTGGCTGCTGTGCACGCGCTGTTCGGTGCTTCGGCGCGGTGCCGACACCCCGTTGTGGCTGTCCGTGGCGACCGTTGCTCTGCCGGCGCCCCCAAGCGTGCCGTTCCCGCGGCTGCTCAGGTCCACTGGCCGGCGTGCCTCTCCTTGCACGGTCGGCCGGATCCATCCCGGTGTCTGAGGCGGCGATGGAGTCAAGCGCACACCGCCATGGATGACGGGCGATCAGAGTCGGCGGCCACGGGGCCTTGGCTGGAAAGGGCCTGAAGCAGTCAGAGCGGTGCTCCGTCGGAAGTTCCCTTGCCCAACGCTGAGTTGATGGCCCATGGCCTGCGTGGTGCGCCGTAGTGGCGCTGGCGGGAAACGAGCGGTCCCTTGACTGTTGCCAGAGGGGTTCGCTTTGAGGAGCAGACGCCGGCCACCGGGTTCGTGGCACCGCCCCGGATGGCCGCGGCGAGCCTGCGGCGGACGTCCCTGAACTGCTCGCCCCAAAGGGCGCTTCTTTTACTGCTCCACCACACCCGCTGAGGCAACGCCGTGTCGTCATGGCTGCCTCGGGGTGTCCTTGCATCGATTCGAGGAAGCTCACATGACCCATGTGTTCCGCAGAGTCACGCGGCATGAGGCCGCCGACTCGGAGTACGAGTACCTGCCACCGCCGTCGCTGCGCCGGTGGCGACCGGTTGCCGTGGCGGTGACGCTGCTGATGGCGGCCGAGGCTGCCGTCGTGGTGGGGTCGACCGGCCAGTCCGTCGCCCTGCCGCACGAGCGGCCGGCGGCCGACGCCAAGGCGGCCAAGGATCTCGGCCCTGCCACTGCTGGGTCGGTGGCGGCTGCCCGCCTGAAGGCCAAGATCCAGAACCGGCGTATCGAGGCCACTGATGCGCGGTCGGAGACCTCCACCACATACGTCAACCCTGATGGCACGGTGACGGAGGAGGCGTATGCCGGCCCGATCCGTTTCAAGGGAGACGACGGTGCGTGGCACGGTGTCGACGCGTCGCTGACGCAGGCCGAGGACGGGTCGATCACGGCGAAGGGGCACCCTCACGGGCTGACGCTCGCGGGCAAGAAGGCCGCCCCGAAGGGCCTGAAAGCGGCCGGATCGAAGAGCACTGCGGCACCGGTGCCGCTGGTGACCATGGAGGACCGTGCGGGCCGGCAGATGCAGCTCGGCTGGTACGGCGCCCTGCCCACGCCCACCATCGAGGGTGCCGAGGACACGGTCGCCCGGTACGAGAATGTGCTTCCGGCCACCGACCTGCTGATCGAGTCGACGCGGACGGGTTACGAGCAGTTCCTTGAGCTGAAGGACCGCTCCGCCGTCGACGCCAACGGTCAGGTGACCTACAGCCTCAGGGCCAAGGGTCTGACCGCGAAGGCGCATGAGGACGGGGCGGTCACCTTCACCGACGCCAAGGGCAAGACGGCCGGCATCCTGCCGTCGCCGGTGATGTGGGACGCCCGTACCGACAAGAACTCCGGCGAGCACAGGCACACCGCCAAGGTCGGGGTGAAGGTCGCTCAGGACGGCGACACCATCACCCTCACGCTCACCCCGGACGCGAAGTTCCTGGCGGACGACAAGACGCAGTTCCCGGTCACCATCGACCCCACCCTCAACGTCGGCGCCAGCTTCGACACCTTCGTCCAGCAGGGCTACACCACCGACCAGTCCGCCGCGACCGAGCTGAAGATCGGCAACAACGGCTCCAGCCAGGTGGCCCGCTCCTTCCTGTCCTTCCCGATGAAGAACATCACCGGGAAGCAGATCACCGCGGCGAAGCTGAACCTGTACGAGTTCCACTCCTGGTCGTGTACGGCCAAGGGCTGGGACCTGTACAGCACCGGGGCCGCCTCGACGAGCACCCGCTGGACCAGCCAGCCCAACTGGGGCACAAAGTACGCGACCAGCACGCAGACCAAGGGCTACTCCAGCTCCTGCAACGACGGCTGGGTCAACATCGACGCCACCTCACTGGTGCAGGCATGGACGTCCAACGGCAACGCCACCAACCACCTGGGCCTGCGCGCCTCGGACGAGACCGACCCCTACGGCTGGAAGCGGTTCAACTCCGGCAACGCCGCCTCCAACGCACCGTATCTGTCGGTGACCTACAACTCCGTCCCCGAGGTCCCGACCCTGATAGCCCCGGCGGCCTCGGCCGCCACCAACGTCACCACCCCGACCCTGTCAGCCAAGGCGCTGGACGGCGACGGCTCGCAGGTCAAGTTCGACTTCGAGGTGTGGACGTCCAACGGCACCAGTGCACTGCGCACGGGCTCCAGCGGCTACGTCGCCTCCGGCGCGCAGGCGTCCTGGAAGCCGGGCACCGCCCTGCCGGCAGGCAGCTACAAATGGCGCGCCCGATCTACCGATGGCTCTGCGAACAGTGCCTGGTCCGGCTTCCGCACGCTCACGGTCGACACCACGGCACCGGCGACGACGAAGGTGTCCTCCACCGACTTCCCCGCCGGTCAGTGGTCCGGGACGCCGGACGGCAACGGTGACTTCACCGGCACGTTCACCTTCACCCCGCCGGCCAGCGATGTGAAGGAAGTCCAGTGGAACCTGGACGGCGGCACCTGGCAGTCGGCGGCCACCACGGGAGCGGCTGTCACCCGCAAGCCGGCCTTCCGCGCGGGCAAGCACACCCTGAACGCGCGCACCAAGGACGCGGCCGGCAACGTCTCCTCCAGCACCAGTTACACCTTCTACGCCGGCTCCGGCGCCGCGCTGCTCACCCCGGGTGACGGAGACCGTCCCGCCCGGCGTGCCGAGCTGACCGGTGAGGGCAAGGCCGGCGACACCGGGGTGCGCTACCAGTACCGCCGCGGCGAGGCCGACACCTGGAAGGACATCCCCGTCAAGGACGTCCGCCGCAAGGCCGACGGCTCCAGCCTGACGGCGTGGCCGGCGAAGGTCACCGCAGGCGGCGCCGAAGCGCTCATCTGGAACGTCACCGACACCTTCGGTGAGGACGGCCCGGTGGACGTCCGCGCGGTGTTCACCGACGGCAGCACCAGCGATGCCTCCCCGGCGAGCACGATCACGGTGGACCGCAACGCCGGTCAGGCCCCCAGCGAGGAGATCGGCCCGGGCAGCGTGAACACGCTCACGGGTGACTTCGGCTTGTCGGCCACCGACGCCTCCGGGTTCGGCCTGACCGCGGCCCGTACGTTCTCCTCCCGCCGCCCGGCGAACGGGGCGCAGCAGGAGGGGCAGGTAGCAATCTTCGGTCCGCAGTGGACCGCGGGCACCGTGGCCGAACTCTCCGACAGTGACTGGGCCTACGTCCGCAAGACCTCGGCCACCTCGGTGGCCGTCGTCGACGTGGACGGCGAGGAGACCGGCTTCACCGCCACCACGGGCGGCGGCTGGAAACCGGAGACGGGAGCTGAGGACCTCTCCCTGACCGGTTCGCTGACCGGTTCCTTCACGCTGAAGGACACCGAGGGCACCACGTCGGCGTTCACCAAGTTGGACCCCGCGGCCACCACTTGGCAGCTGTCGAGAACCTTCCTGCCCACGGAGAACTCCACCACGACCGTGATCTCGGAAAAGGTCACCGTGGACGGCAAGACCCTGGCCCGCCCCAAGTACGTGATCGCGCCTTCCTCCGCTGTCTCCGCAGCCACCTGCGCGGGCACGCCGTCGACCAAGGGCTGCCGGATCCTGGAGTACCAGTACGCCACCACGACCACCGCGAGCGGCAGCACGCTCGGTGACGTGGCCGGCCAGGTTACGCGGATCCGCATGTGGACCACCGCCCCGGGAGCGTCGACCTCCACCGCCACGGTCGTCTCCCAGTACACCTACGACAGCACCGGCCGCCTGCGCGAGCAGTGGGACCCGCGAATCTCCCCGGCGCTGAAGACGACCTACACCTACGACAGCGCCGGACGTGTGGTCACCATGACCCCGCCGGGCGAACTGCCCTGGACGTTCCAGTACGGCAAGGCCGGCGCCAACGCGGCAGCCGGTGACGGCATGCTGCTGGCGGTCGCCCGTCCGACGCTGAAGGCGGGAACCAAGGACGAGCAGGACGGCGGCAAGGCCACCACCTCTCTCGTCTACGATGTACCGCTGTCCGGTACCAAGGCCCCGAACCAGGTCTCGCCCGCCGATACCGCGAAGTGGGGCCAGACGGAGGCGCCGACGGACGCCACCGCCGTCTTCCCCGCCGACCAGGTGCCTGCCTCCCACACCGGCGGCGACCTGGGCGCTGCCGACTACGACAAGGCCACCATCACCTACACCAACGCCTCCGGCCGCGAGGCCAACACCGGCCTGCCCGGCCGGCACCTGACCGCCAAGCAGTACGACCGGTTCGGCAACACCGTCTTCGAGCTGACCGCCACCAACCTGGAACTCGCCCTGGGCAACGCGGACTACCAGGTCAACACCCAGAGCGAACTCGGCATCCTCGCCGACTCCCCGGCCGAACGCGCCCGCAAGCTCGCCACCGTCTCGGAGTACTCCGCCGACGGCAAACGCAAGCTGGAGGAATCCGGGCCGCTGCACCTGGTCACCCTGACCAAGGCCCTCAAGGGCGACGAGGACAGCCCCGACCTCCCGGCCGGAGTCCAGGTCGCCGCCCGCGAACACACCGTCAACCGCTACGACGAGGGACGGCCCACCGACGGCACCGCCACGGTCACCGACCAGATCACCACCACCCAGGTCGGCGCGGCGATCGACGGCTACCCCACCGACGGCGACGTACGCACCACCACCACCGCCTACGACTGGGCCAAGGGCCTGCCCACTAGCGAAGTCACCGACCCGGGCGGACTGAAGCTGACCAAGACCACCAGCTACGACGTCCAAGGCCGGATCACCAAGACGACCCTGCCCAAGTCCAACGGCGCCGACGCCGGCGCCACGGTGACCCGCTACTGGTCCGCCACCGGCACCGGCATCTGTGAAGGACGGCCGGAATGGGCCGACCTGGTCTGCACCACCGGCCCCGCCGGCAGAATCACCGGAGGCGGCTCCAACCCCGACGAACTGCCACTCACCACCACCGAGTACGACCGGTGGGGAAACCCGGCCAAGGTCACCGAAACCGCCAACGGTGTCACCCGCACCACGGAGAACACCTACGACACGGCCGGACGCCTGACCCAGACCAAGATCACGGGCGGCGCTGGCAACGCGATACCGGCACAGACCACCACCTACGAGCCGACCAACGGCTCAGTGGCGACCCTCACCAATGGCACCGCCACCATCCGCCGCACCACCGACCTCCTCGGTAGGGAGATCAGCTACGACGACGGCGCGGGCAACACCACCCGCACCCAGTACGACAACCGCGACCGCCGCATCCGCGTCACCGACTCGGTCCCCTCCACGGTCACCTATGACTACGACAGCCCCGCCGGCCTGCCGACCAGGGTCCACGACTCGGTCATGGGCACCATCGGTGACGTGACCGGCTTCTACGACTCCGACGGCCGTCTCTACAAGCAGAAGCTGCCGTGGAACATGGACGTCGAGTTCAACCTCGACCCCACCGGCACCGAAACCTCCCGTTACTGGCACTGGGAGTCCGGCTGGACCGTCCAGGGCGAGTCCACCAGCCAGAGCATCCACGACCAGGTCGTATCCCACAGCACCTACACCGGAGGCGGCGCCTACCGGGAGTACACCTACGACGCGGCGGGCCGCCTGACCAAGGTGGACGACTCCCAGGCGGGTGTCACCGCGCACCGCGCCTACGGCTTCGACGACAACACCAACCGCACCTCGCTGACCTCCACGGTCGACGATGTCGATGGAGGCAGTCCCACCACCAACACCGTCAACCACACCTACGACAGTGCCGACCGGCTGCTCAGCTCCGGCACCGTCTACGACGCCTTCGGCCGCACCACGGCACAGGCCGGTGGCGCCCAGTACGTCTACTACGCCAACGACCTTGTCCGCCAGATCACCGCCGACTCCAAGCGGACGACGTGGAACCTGGACGTGGCCGGACGTCTGGCCTCATGGAGCACCGAGGAACAGTCCGAGGACGGCACCTGGGGCACAGCCGCCACCAAGAGCAACCACTACGGCAACGACAGCGATAGCCCGGACTGGATCGCAGAAGGCAACGGCGCCATCAGCCGCAGCCTCGAAGACCTGACCGGAAACCTGATCGCCACCACCGGTGCGACCGGCGCAGTCACTCTGCAACTGGCCAACCTGCACGGCGACATCGGCACACAGATCCCGTTGGTGGACGACACCACTCCCGTGGTCAACACCTACGACGAGTACGGCAACCCCCTGCCGGGCACCGACCCCGCCCGCTACGGCTGGCTCGGTGGCAAGCAACGCTCCAGCGAAACCCCCAACGGCATCACTCTCATGGGTGTTCGCCTCTACGACCCCACCATCGGACGCTTCCTGACCGTCGACCCCATCGCGGGTGGCAACGCCAATGCCTACGAGTACGTGCACGCCGACCCGCTCAACCGCTACGACCTGGACGGCAGATGGAGCTGGGGAAAGAAGCAGTGGAACCGGTTCACGAACAAGATGACCCGTATAGGGCGTAACCCGAATTGGCGCTCCGTATACTTCTCCGGGAAAATGGCGCTCGGAGGAGTTGGGCTTGTCACTCCGTTCGGTCGCACAAAAACCGTGCGGAGGGCCTGGAAAGCTATACGGAACCCTAGAAAGACCATCAGGCGATGCGCCTCCTCAGGGGGCAGGTTTGCCGCCTGTGCGCTCGCGGGATGGGGCGCCCAAACCGTGATGAACGACTACCGGAACTGGAACCGCAATCGAAAGTTCCGAAACGAGTGGAATGACGCACTGACCCATTCAGGTCGCCGTTCCGTATGCAGGAGATATACCGGCAAGAATAGTTGCCGATAGCCAACCGGGCCGGTAGGGGGGCGAGTGTGACCCCCTACCGGCTCAGGGTGAAGGTCGCTCTAAGAGGTCCTAACAAAGGCGTTGGACGTGTCGGTGGGTGATGAGGCAGGTGGCGAGGCCGAGGAAGGCTTCGTGGATGTCGTCGCGTCGTTCCCAGCGGATGCGCAGGCGGCGGAAGCCGTGCAGCCAGGAAACGGTGCGTTCGACGACCCAGCGGAAGATGCCCAGGCCGGAGCCGTGGGGCTGGCCGCGTTCGGCGATCGCGGGCCGGATGCCTCGCTTCCGCAGCAGCCGCCGGTACTGGTCGTGGTCGTAGCCGCGGTCCGCGAAGAGCATGTCCGGCCGTCGCCGCGGCCTGCCGACGGCGCCGGCGACTGGTGGGACCTTGTCGAGCAGGGGCAGGAGCTGGGTGACGTCGTTGCGATTTCCGCCGGTCAGCGACACCGCGAGCGGGATGCCCTGCCCGTCGACAAGGACGTGGTGCTTGCTGCCCGGCCGTGCTCGGTCGACCGGGCTGGGACCGCTTTTGGGCCCCGGCGGGCCGCCCGCACATGGGAGGAGTCGATCACCGCCCTCGACCAGTCGAGCTTCTTCGCCGACCGCAGCTTCTTCAGCAAGACCAGATGCAGCTGCTCCCACACGCCGGCCTCATTCCACTCGGCCAGCCGCCGCCAACAGGTCATACCTGAGCCGAAGCCCAGTTCCTGCGGCAGGTACTCCCACTGGATCCCGGTGTGCAGCACGAACAGGATCCCGCACAACGCCTGCCGGTCCGGCACCCGCGGACGGCCCGCCACCAGCTTCGGCCCCGGCTCGGGCAGCAACGGCTCGATGAGCGACCACAGTTCGTCCGACACGATCCACGGCCGCGACTGACGCTTCCCCACGACCCGCCCAACGAGCAGACAAGCCGATGGTTACTTGATCAACAACTTCTGTTAGGACCTCTAAGGGAGTTTACTCATGGGTAAGTATAAACTGTCACCCCTCCTTTTCTTCCTTCCTTTCTTGCTGGTGAGTGGGATTGGAAATGTCCAAGAGGACGGCTGGTCCAGGCTGTGGGGTGCATGCGAGATCGCATTGAGTATCGCCGTAACGTTCTACACAATCAAAGGAATCAGGGACATCAGGAAGGAGAGGAGCGAGCAGACCTGAAGTTCTTCGGCAAGGGGAGCGGGGGCTACAGGTGCTGATCAGATCGAGCACTGGGTGGGCAGCGGCGCCCGACCTGGGTCCAGAAGTGGGTGGCCTGCCACCCCATGGGTGCGCCGGTCTCTGCGCGGCTGTGCCCTTTAGAAGTTGTTGTCTTTTCGATCTTGAGCGGTGTTCGTCGAACGGGAGTCTCGTTCGGGTGATCGCGGCCGGTGCTGGGCATGGGAACAGGGCCTCTTGGCAGCTCGGTGGGTGTCTACGCCAAGTCGTGCGCCAGGAGGCCCTGTTGTTGCAGTTGTATGCCACCGCGGGGGGGGCGGAGTCCACTTCGGCCACTCTCTCGCGTGTGACTGTCTGGCTCACCGGTTCGGAAACACCGCCGACAACCCGATGCGCGAGCGCCGGTATCCGTCGGACATGACACAGGAGGAGTGGGTTGCCGTCCGGCCGCTGCTGCCGGTGCCGGGCTGGATACGCGGCCGGGGAGGGCAGCCGGAGGCGTACTGCCACCGCGCGATGCTCGATGCCATCCGGTATCTCGTGGACAACGGCATCAAGTGGCGGGCGCCGACTCAGAAGGCACTTTCGCTTTTCCGGTCAGGATCCGGACACCGCAGCAAGTGAAACGCGCGGGCTAGGACCCGCCATCAGACGGGCGTCAGCCGCCACTGCTGGCAGGCGTTGTTCAGCCAGGTCCACTGCCGGACGTCGGCGGAGTCGGCAGTGGAGCAGTTCGCGACGTCGGCGACCTTGCCGGTGGCCTGGTTGACGATGCGGACGTGACCGCCGTCCGTGGCCAGGAACCGGAACCGCTGGCAGGTGTTGTCCAGCCAGGACCACTGGCGCAGCCCGGCCCCGTCGGCCGCGGAGCAGTCGGCCGTGTCGAGCGCCTTGCCGGAGGCCACGTTGACCAGGCGGTGGGTGTCGTCGCCGAGGTCCTCCAGACGCCATCGCTGGTTGGCGCCGCCGTGGCAGGTGTACTGGGCGACGTTCGCGCCGTCGGCGGCCGAACCGCCGGCGACGTCCAGGCACTTGCCGCTGTTGCGGTTGACGACCGTGTACGTCGTCGAGGCCGAGGACGGCTCCCCCGACGGCCCGGCGAGGGACGCGCCCAGCCGCACCGGGGTGCCCAGGTTCGGCGTCCCGTCGGCGTTCCAGGTGAACTTCTGCGCCCGTGCCGTCCGGCCGTTGTCGCAGCCGTCCGAGGCGGAGTCGTTGGCGTGGTACACGATCCAGCTCTCCCGGCCGTCCGGCGAGGTAAAGAAGCCGTTGTGCCCGGGCCCGTAGACGCCGTTGGCGTCACTGCGCTGGAAGAGGGGGACGGGCTTCTTCGTCCAGGAGGAGGCGGACGTGGGACTGGTGCCGGTCAGTTCCAGCTGCCCGAGTTTGTAGTCCGGCGTCCAGCAGCCGCTCGCCGAGTAGACCAGGAAGGTCCGGCCGCCCCGCTGAAGGATCTCCGGCCCCTCGTTGACCGGGGCACCCGAGCGCTCCCAGTCGTGCGTGGGCCTGGAGACGGTGGAGAACGAGGAGCTCACCGTGTACGGGTTCGACATCCGTGCCGCGACGATGTTCTGGGTCCCGTCGTGCGTGCTGCCGAAGAGGTACAGCTGCCCGCCGATGGTGGCCACCGTCGGGTCCAGCATCCAGGCGGAGTTGAGCTGTCCGCGGTAGGTGTAGGGCCCCATGGGGTCGGAGCCGGCGCTCTGCAGGACGTGGCTGCGCTGCGTGGGGTTGTAGTCGGCGACGTTCTGCCCGGCCACGTAGTACAGGTACCAGCGGCCGTCGATGAAGTGCAGCTCGGGCGCCCAGATGTTGCAGCACCGGGAGGCGGCGTCGCCCCGCCACACCTGCACGCTCGGGGCGGTGGCGAGCCCGGCGAGGGTGGGCGCCTTGCGGATGGTGATGACGTCGGTCCAGCTCGTCGACACCAGGTAGTAGTCGCCGTCGTGGTGGACGATCCAGGGGTCGGCCCCCTTGACCGCCTTGACGGGGTTGGCGAACGAGGCCGCGCTCGCCGACGGCTGCCCGAGCGAGAGGGCGAGCAGCAGCGCGGCCAGCAGGGTCAGTAGGCGACGGGCCATCCGCTGCTCCAGTCCAGGAGGTTGATGCCGAGCTTGGGCGTGCCGTTGTCGTTGCCGTCGTAGTAGTGGTAGACGATCAGGTCGCCGTCGACGTCCTTCATGACCGACTGGCCGCCGGGTCCGATGACGCTGCCGTGCGACTCCAGCACCGGCGTCCCGCCGTTGTTCATCATCGAGACGCCGTTGCGGTCGCGGTAGGGCCCGGTGACGCTGGTGGCGCGGCCCACCTTCACCTTGTAGGTGGAGCTGGTGCCCGCGCAGCAGGTGTCGTAGGAGGCGAAGAGGTAGTAGTAGCCGCCGCGCTTGACGACGAACGGGGCCTCCACGGCCTTGGTGCCGGTCGGGCGGGAGGCGAGGGAGTGACGGGTGCGGTCGGAGGCGTGCTGCTTGCCGGTGGACGGGTCGATGCGGATCATCTTGATGCCGGTCCACCAGCTGCCGAAGGACAGCCACCACTTGCCGTCGTCGTCGACGAAGAGGTTGGGGTCGATGGCGTTGTAGTCGCTGGAGGAACTGGACGTGTAGACGATCCCGTGGTCGGTCCAGCTGCCGGGCCGGCCGGTGGTGGAACCGGCGAGTCCGATGGCCGAGGTGTTCGAGCCGAACGACGAGACGGAGTAGTACATCAGGTACTTGCCGCCGTGGTACGAGATGTCCGGGGCCCAGGCCTCCGGGACCGACGAGTACCGCGACCACCAGCTCGGGCGCGAGGCGAAGGCGTCGGCGCCGGCCCGGAAGGCGATCCGGTCGGACGAGGTCTTGTGGGAGATGCCGCCGCCGGTGGCGTAGAGCAGGTACTCCCCCGACGAGGTGCGGATCATCGTCGGGTCGTGCGTGACGACGGACCCGGTGACCCGGCCGGGGTTCGGGTACGCCGAGGCCGTGGAGGGGATGAGGGCCAGCAGGGCGGCGGTGGGGAGGGCGATCAGAGTGGTGCGCTTGCGGAGAGTGCGGGAGGTGCGGCTCACGCGGGTCCTCCTTGCGGGGATGGGGTTCACTGTCCGATATTTCGGACAGAGCTCGCAAGTTCGAACGAACGGACCGTAGAATCGAACCCTTTGCGCGTCAATGGTTTACGCAGCAACAGCGGTCAGCGACGGGCACCGAAGAGGGGCAGACATCCCGGTACGTCGACCTCCGCGCGAACGGTCTTGCCCGGCTGCGGCTCGCGGTCCAGCACCTCCCACCGGTCGGCGAGCGCCTCGACCAGGACCAGTCCGCGGCCGCGCTCGTCCAGGAGGTGGGGCGGCCGTACGTCTCCGGGCTTGGGGGGTCGCGCGTCGGTGCGGGTGTCGCTGACCTCGATGCGGATGCTGCCCGTGGGGAGTGACAGCCGTAGTTCGAAGCCCCGCCCGGGCACGCGGCCGTGGGTCACGGCGTTGGCGGCCAGCTCGGTGACGATCACGGCGACGGCCTCCGAGGTGTCACTGCCGTGCGGGATGCCCCAGGCGTGGAGCTGGGTCAGGGCGAGGCGCCGGGCCAGGCGGGCGCCGCGCGGGGTGGCGCTGAGGCGCTGGGTGAACACACGTACGGTAACCGGCCATTGAGGGGTGTGCGGTGGGGTCATGCGGCCAATGTGGCTGTGTCCGGTGGCGGTTTACCAGGTAGGCGGCGCGTACGCTGCGCGAGCGTACGCGGTGACGGGCTGGACGGTACTCGTCACCGGCCGTGACCATGGCGGCGGGAGGTGGCCGACGGTGGTCGATGGTGTGGCGGGTACGGGCGGTGCCGGGACGGGTGGCGAGCCGGAGTCCTCGGACAGTCTGCGGACGTTCGGGGCGGTCGTCCAGGCCCTGCGGGAGCATGCCGGGTTGAGCCGGGAGGAGTTCGGGGGCCTGGTGGGGCTGTCCAAACACACCGTGGCGTCGGTGGAGTTGGGGAGGCGGATGCCAGATCCGCGGTTCGCGGAACGGGCCGAGGGAGTGCTGGGCAACACGGGCGCCTTACAGCGGGCGGCGCAGCATCTGGCCCGGCAGCCGGGGCTGGCGGCGTGGTTTCGGCGGTGGGCGCAGTTGGAGGCCACGGCGATCACGTTGTACACGTACGAATGCCGGTTGATTCCCGGACTGTTGCAGACGGAGGCGTACGCGCGGACGTTGTTCACGAACCAACTCCCACCGCTGAGCGACGAACAGATCGAGGCGCAGTGGGTGGCGCGGGCGGAGCGCCAACGGCTGCTGCGGGAACGGCCGAATACGGCGTTCGGCTTCATTCTGGAAGAGCATCTGTTCCGACGGCACACGGGCGGGGTGGAGGTCACGCGGGAGCTCATCGACCACGTGCTGGAGATCGCCCGACTGCGCAACGTGGACATCCAGATGATGCCGACCGAGCAGGAGACCCACGCGGGGTTGGACGGTCCCATGCGGCTGCTGGAGACTCCGGAGAACAAGTGGTTCGCCTACTGCGAGGGGCAGGAAAGCGGCCAGTTCATCGCTGACCCAAAGGTGGTCAGCATGCTCCAGATGCGGTATGTCAGGATGCGCTCGCAGGCTCTCACTCTCAAGGACTCGATGAGCCTGTTGCAGCGGATTCGAGGAGAGCTATGAGCACCAGCGAACTGGCCTGGTTCAAGAGCAGTTACAGCGGCGGTTCTGGCGATGACTGCGTCGAAGTAGCCCTCGCCTGGCACAAGTCCAGCTACAGCAGCAGCGGTTCTGGCGACTGCGTCGAGATCGCCACCTGCCCCCGCACCGTCCACGTCCGCGACTCCAAGGACAAACAAGGGCCTCAGCTCGCCCTCTCCCCCACTGCCTGGGATGACTTCCTCACGCACGTCACGAAGTGACCGTCGGGCCGCCCGCCCGGCGGGCGGCCCCCGGGCTCACTTGCGCGGGCACTCCTTCCAGGCCAGGTGATAGATCGTGCTGATGTCACCGTCGGTCGAGTCCATGGTCATGAAGCTGACCTTGTCGGGAGACGTCGACCCCGCGCTGACCCGCAGCTCCGTGTTGATGTTGAAGTTGCGCTGGACTCCGCAGGGCGCCCACACCAGTTGGGCCCACTCGGTGCTGTCGGTGGCCTGCCAGTTGTCGTTGTACGGGCCGCTGAAGGGGTGGGTGCGGTACTCCGTGTTCGGGGAGCCCTGGAAGTAGTACGAGGCCCGCTGCGTGCCGCGGGCGCCGGACTGGAGGGCGGCGAAGCCGCGGTAGTCGGCGCCGGCGACGGCGTACGTGAAGCCCTGCGGGACGTGGACGATCAGGCTGAGCTGGCAGTTCTTGCGGAACGCCGTGGGGTCGGAGCCGCCGCCGGCCTGGGCGAGGTAGTCGCTGTAGGTCACCGTGAAGGCGGTGTTGTCCCCGGAGACGGCGACGGCGGCGGTGCCCTGCGGGCAGCCGGAGCCGTTCACCGTGGCGACCTTGATGACGATCCGGTCCGGGGGCGGGTCGTCGAACCCGTCGGCGGGGTGCTGCGCGGGCAGCACCGAGGTGAGGAGCGCGGCGATCGCGCCGCTCAGGAACAGGCCACCGGCCATGGTTCTCCCATCCGTTGCATGGGGGGTGTGCACGTGCCGTGTACATCCTGTGCGCGTCATGCGCATGCCAGAACGTACGCCCCGTCCCCTCCCCGCACAGATGGCTCTCCGGCCATTCACAGCCGCACATCCGGGCGTGAAACGCACGGGCGTCCGGCGCCACGCGCACCGGGATTCGGCCGTCACCGCGCGGACGTACACAATGGCCCGGTGATGAACGGCGCGTGAACCCCCGCCGTTCGTCACCGGGCACGCCGCACAGCACAGGCAACAGGAGGCGCTCCCTTGGAGCTGACCAGACGTACATTCAGCGCCCTCGCCGGCACCACCGTGCTCGGTCTCACGCTCGGCGGCGGCAGCATCGGTACGGCGCACCCCTCCGACGCCGGCCTCGGCGTGCTCACCGGCCCGCCCCCGCCGCCGCCCACCGCCGACGGGCGCCGGCACCAGGTCGGCTTCGACCGCAGCTCGCTGCTGGTGGACGGCCGCCGGCTGCTGCTGTGGCCGGGCGAACTGCACGCGTTCCGGCTGCCGAGCCCGTCGCTGTGGCGGGACGTGCTCCAGCGGATGCGGGCGCACGGATACAACGCGGTCAGCGTCCCCGTCCCCTGGAACCAGCACTGCCCCGCACCCGGCCGCCACGACTTCACCGGCGTGCGGGACCTGGACCTGCTGCTGCGCACGGCGGCCGAGGAGCACCTGTACGTGATCCTGCGGCCCGGGCCGTACCTCGGCGGGGACGGCCTCGACGCCGGCGGCCTCCCCGGGTGGCTGACGGCGGCCGAGGCGCGGGCCCGGACCACCGACCCGGGCTATCTGCGGCACGCCGACGCCTGGTTGACGGCGGTCGACGCCGTGGCCGCCCGGCACCTGTACACCCGCGGGGGCGGCACGGTCCTGCTCTACGAGCTGGAGGACGCTCCGGACTCGGCGTACCGGACCCGGCTGCGCCGCAAGGTGCGCGCCGACGGCATCGACGTCCCCCTGGTGCGGGGGTACGCCGAGCGGCGGCCGACGCACGGTGCGGCCGACGAGCGGCAGCAGCGGCTGGCACGGCTGGCCGAGGGCGGCGCGCGTCCCAACGTCTCGCTGGCGTTCGGCGGCACCTCGTGGGGCTGGCTGCCCGCGGCCGGCGCCACCGCGGCGCACGGGGCCGGGGCCGCCATTGACGCGGGACGGCAGCCGACGGACGAGCTGGCCGTCACCCACCAGCTCGGGCACCTGCTGCGCCACGTCCCGGACCTGGCGCGGCTGGACCGGGCGCCCGAGGTGCGGGCGTCGGACGAGCGGCTGGCCGTCACCCACCTGGCCAACCCCGACACCGGCGCCCATGTGTACGTGCTGCGCAACGACGCCGACACGGCCGTCTCCGCAAGGCTGCCGGGCACCGCCGTCGAGACGCCGGTCACCCTGCCGGCCGGGGACGCCCGGCTGCTCGTCACCGGGCTGACCATGGGCGGGCGGCGGAAGCTGGCCTACGCCACCGTCCAGCCCATGGCGTTCCTGACCGCCGGGCGCTGGGACATCGCCGTGTTCACGGGCCGGCGCGGCGAGACGGCGCACGTCGTGCTGGACTGCCCCAGCGATCCGCAGCCCACGCGGCTGGACCGGGAGGCGGCCTGGGCGTACGAGCGCGGCCGGCTGCATGTGACCGCGCCGCTCGGCGAGGGGGGACTGACCCGGGTCCGGGTCGAGGGCGGCGGATCGGACCGGACGCTGCTGCTGCTCTTCGCCGACGACGACACCTCGCTGCGCCTGTGGCCGTGCACGGTCCCGTCGGGCACGTTCCTCGTCTACGGCCCGGCGCTGCTGCGCTCCGCCGCCGTGCGCGAGGGCACCGTCGTGCTCACCGGCGACGTCGTCGACGACCTCGGGGTGGAGGTGTGGGGCCCGCACGGCGCCACACAGGTCAGCTGGAACGGCGGCGTGCTCCGCGACAAGCGCGGCCTGGACGGGAGCATGACGGCCGAACGCCGGCCGCAGGCCGCGCCGTCCCTGGTGCTGCCCGTGCTCGGCGGCTGGCGGCGGCGGACGGAGAACCCGGAGTCCGCGCCGGGCTTCGACGACGGGGACTGGACGGTCGCGGACAAACGGACGTCGGCCGGCCCGACGCCCGTGCCCGGTCACCAGCCCGTGCTGTTCGCCGACGACTACGGCTTCCACTACGGCGACGTCTGGTACCGGGGGCGCCTGACGAACGCCGCGGGTGTGGAGTCGGTGTCCCTGACCTGGGGTGCGGGCACCGGTGGTGTGCTGATGGCCTGGCTGGACGGCGAGCCGCTGGGCACCCGCCGGATGCCGGAGGCCGACGACGCCGCCGCCGGGCGGCGCACCCGGACGGCGACGGCCCGCTTCCCCGTGCCGGCGCGGCTGCGCGGGCGGCTGCGGGCGGGCGGCGCCACCGGGACGCCGGTGCTCTCCGTGCTGGTCCGGCCCATGGGGCACAGCGCCGAGGCCGACGCCCGCGGCACCCACAAGACGGCGCGCGGGCTGATCGGCGCGAGCTTCGAGGGAGCGGTGCCGGAAGTGCGGTGGCGGTTGCAGGGGGCCGCCGGGCCCGACCCGGTGCGCGGGCCGCTCAACAACGGCGGCCTGTACGGGGAGCGGCACGGCTGGCATCTGCCGGGCCACGACGACGGCGGCTGGGAGGCCGTCACGCTGCCGCGCGCCGACCGGCGGCAGGGCGTCACCTGGTACCGGACCGCCTTCCGGCTGGAGGTCCCTCCGGACGTGGACGCCTCGATCGGGCTCGCCCTCGCCGACGACCCGGGCCGGGCCTACCGGGTCCAGGTCTTCCTCAACGGCTGGAACCTGGGGCAGTACGTGAACGGGGGCGGCCCGCCGCACACCTTCGCGCTGCCGGGCGGCCTGCTGCGCACCCGCGGTGCCGCCAACACCCTGGCGCTGGCCGTCCTGGCCGACGGCGACACGCCGGCCGGGCCGGGTGAGGTACGGCTGAAACTGCTGGGCGCGGCGGCCGGAGGAGTACCGGTGACACCGGTGGACTCCCCCGGCCGCTAGGTGTGCTGTCCGGGGACGTTGGTACCGCCTACGCCAGCCGGATCACGTTCCAGGACAGCGGTTCCAGGACGGCGTGCAGCACGCCCTCGCGCAGCTCCGTGCCCTCGACCGGGTGCGGGGTGACCCGGTCGGGCTCGGCGAGGGTGTTGCGGGCGTCGGGGTCGGCATCGGCGAGGGCGCTGTGCTCCACCACCCGGCCGAGGTCCAGTCCGTTCAGGGCCACCTGGAGAGGCAGCGGTTCGGTGCGGCCGCGGTTGACGGCGAAGACGGTCACCGTGCCGTCGTCGGCGCGGACGGCGGTGGCGTGCAGGAGGTCGGCCTCGCCGTACTTCTTCGTCTCGTACGTCGGTGAGTCCACCCGGACGTCGAGGACCTGGCCGCGGCCGTACCGCGAGGCCTGGGCGAAGGGGAAGAACGTCGTCTGCCGCCAGGCCGGGCCGCCCGGCTCGGTCATGATCGGGGCGATGACGTTGACGAGCTGGGCGAGGCAGGCGACGGTGACGCGGTCGGCGTGCCGGAGCAGGGCGATGAGCAGCGAGCCGAAGACGACCGCGTCGGTGACGCTGTAGTTGTCCTCCAGCAGCCGGGGCGCCTCGGGCCAGTCCAGCGCGCTGACCTCGGCGTCGGTCCGGGACAGGTACCAGACGTTCCACTCGTCGAAGGAGAGGTTGATCTTCTTCTTGGACTTCAGGCGGGCACCGACGTGGTCGCAGGTGGCGACGACGTTCTCGATGAAGGACTCCATGTCCACGGCGGAGGCGAGGAAGGAGTCGACGTCGCCGTCGAGCGGCTCGTAGTAGGCGTGCAGGGAGATGTAGTCGACGAGGTCGTAGGTCTCCTTGAGGACCGTCGCCTCCCACTCGGCGAAGGTGGGCATCGACTGGCCCGAGCTGCCGCAGGCGACGAGTTCGACGGACGGGTCGATCTGGCGCATGGCGCGGGCGGTCTCGGCGGCGACGCGGCCGTACTCCTCGGCGGTCTTGTGGCCGGTCTGCCAGGGGCCGTCCATCTCGTTGCCCAGGCACCACAGCCTGATGCCGAAGGGGTCCTTGTCGCCGTGCGAGATGCGGCGCTCGGAGAGTTCGGTGCCGGCGGGGTGGTTGGCGTACTCCTGGAGTTCGATGGCCTCCGCGACGCCCCGGGTGCCGAGGTTGACGGCCATCATCGGCTCGGCCTGGGGGCCGACCTTCTTCAGGAAGGCGATGAACTCGGAGAGGCCGAAGCGGTTGGACTCCGTGGTGCGCCAGGCCAGGTCGAGCCGGCGGGGCCTTTCCTCCACGGGGCCGACGGAGTCCTCCCACTTGTAGCCCGAGACGAAGTTGCCTCCCGGGTAGCGGATGGCCGTGACGCCCAGTTCGCGGACGAGGTCCAGGACGTCCTGGCGCAGGCCCGCCTCGTCGGCGGTGGGGTGGTCCGGTTCGTAGATGCCGGTGTAGACGCAGCGGCCGAGGTGTTCCACGAACGAGCCGAAGAGGCGGGGGTTGACCTCGGCGACGGCGAAGGCGGGGTCGAGGGTGAAGCGGGCGGTTCGCATGGGGTCCTTTCGGTGCGTTTTTCGGTGCGGGTTCGTCGTGGTCACTCGCGCAGTTCCCCGCGCCCCTGGCGGACGACGGGCCAGCCGTCCTTCTTCCAGTCCAAGGGGTTCAGCCCGAGCTTGGGCGTGCCCTCGTCCTCGGCGTCGTAGTAGTGGTACGCCAGCCAGTCCTCGCCCCGGTCCTTGAAGACGGACTGGCCGCCGGTGCCGATGTAGCGGCCGTGGCCCTCCAGGAGGAGGTCGCCGCCGCCCTCCAGCATCGGTTTGCCGGTGCTGTCGACGTACGGGCCGGTGACCGAAGTCGAGCGGCCGACGCGGATCTTGTAGGTGCTGTCCACGCCCGAGCAGCAGGCGTCGTAGGAGGCGAAGAGGTAGTAGTGGCGGCCGTGCTTGACGATCGCCGGGCCTTCGACGGCGTACGGCTCGTCCGGGCGGGTCGCCAGGTGGTGGACCGTGGCGCCGTCGGCCGCCTTGCCCGTGCGCGGGTCCAGTTCGACCATGCGGATGCCCGACCAGTACGAGCCGAAGGACATCCACAACGTGCCGTCGGCCTTGACGACCGCCGGGTCGATGGCGTTGTACGGGTCGGTCGTCTCGGAGGAGAAGACCTTGCCGTGGTCGGTCCAGGTGCCGGGCAGGCCGGTGCGGGAGGTGGCCACGCCGATCGCGGAGTGGTTGCTGCCCCAGGAGGAGACGGCGTAGTAGAGCCAGTAGCGGCCGTCGCGCCAGGAGAGGTCGGGGGCCCACGGGTCGGCGGTGTCGTTGTACTCGTACCACCAGCCCGGCGGCTCGGCGAAGGCGTTGCCCGCGTCGTCCCAATGCTTGCCGTCCTCGGAGAGGCGGGCGCCGATGATGCCGCCGGTGGAGTAGGCGACGTAGCCGCCGGACTTCAGCCGCATGACGGTGGGGTCGTGGATGATCTGCTGGCCGGTGACGGGGCGCGGGTCCGGGTAGCTCTCGGCCGCCTGGGCCGCGTGGGGCAGCAGGGTCAGGACCGTGGCCGTCGCCGCGGCGGTGAGGAGTGTGCGCATGGTCACTGTCCTGCCAATCCCGTGTGGGCGACGCCCGCCACGATCTGCCGCTGGAAGAAGACGAAGACGATGATCAGGGGCAGGCCCGCCATCAGGCCGCCGGCCATGAGCTGGGCCCACTGGATGCCGTAGGAGTTCATGACGGTCGCGATGCCGTTCGGCATGGTCATCAGGTCGGGGTTGTTGGTCACCATGTAGGGCCACAGGAAGTTGTTCCACGAGCTGATGAAGGTGAAGATGCCGACCGCCGCGAGGGAGGGGCGGGACAGCGGCAGGATGATCGTGAAGAACACCCGCCAGCGGCCCGCGCCGTCGATGAAGGCGGCCTCCTCCAGTTCGCGCGGGATGCCCTGGAAGAACTTGTAGAGGATGTAGACCATCGCGGCGGGCGCGCACTGGGGCAGGATCATGCCCCAGTAGGTGTCGACCATGCCCATCTGCTGGACGGTGGTGAACAGCGGGACGCCGAGCACGGCCGGGGAGACCATGAGTCCCGCCATCACCACGCCCATCAGGACGCCCTTGCCGCGGAACTCGGTGCGGGCGAAGCCGTATCCGGCGAGCGCGGCCACGGCCAGCACGACGGCGGTGACGCAGACGGAGACGACCAGGGAGTTCACGAGCCAGTTGGTGAGGTTGCCGGTCTCGAAGATGCCCGACCAGGCCTGGCCGGTCCAGTCCTCGGGCAGCCAGTGCGGCGGCACCTCGACGGCCTCGGTCTCGGACTTCAGCGAGGTGAACAGGGCCCAGGCGAGCGGCGAGAGGAACACGGCGGAGACGGCGGCGCCGAGCAGGGTGAGCGCGATCTGGCTGGGTGTCCAGGGCCGGCGCGGCCTGACGCGGATCTGTGCGGCGGTGGTCATCGGCCGCCCTCCTCACGGTTGCGCAGCAGCCACATCCGCGCGAGCGCGACGGCCGCGATGAGCACGAAGAAGATGATGGAGATCGCGGAGGCGTAGCCCACGCGGTAGCTGGTGAAGCCCTGTTCGAGGGTGTACTGCACGAAGGTGCGGGTCGACTCCTCCGGTCCCGGGCCGAAGTCCTGCATGACGACGGCCTGGTCGAAGACCTGGAGCGAGGCGAGGATCTGCAGGGCGACGACGAGTCCGGTGATGTTGCGCAGCATCGGCAGGGTGATGTGGACGATGCGGTGCCAGGCGTTCGCGCCGTCCAGCTTGGCCGCCTCGTAGAGGTGCGCGGGGATGCCCTGGAGGGCGGCGAGGTAGAGCAGGAAGCTGAAGCCGACCGTCCACCACAGGGTGCAGACGACGATGGCGAGCAGGGCGTAGGACTTGTCGGTCAGCCACGGTGTGTCGATGCCGAAGACGTGGTTGATCATGCCGGTGCCCGGGTTGAACAGCCACTGCCACAGGTTGGCCGCGACGGTGGACGGCAGCAGGAACGGCATGAAGAAGCACAGCCGCCACAGCCACTTCCCGCGCTCGATGTGGTGGGCCAGCATCGCGAGGAGGAAGGCGAGGGCCGTGAGGCAGGGCACGACGAGCAGCGTGAACAAGGCGCTGTGGCCGAGCGAGTCCCACATCAGCGGGTCGCCGAGGGCCTCGCGGTAGTTGTCGAGGCCGACGAAGCTCGTGCCCTCGCCGGAGATGTTGGCGTCCGTGAAGCTGAGGTAGAGGCCGCGCAGCAGCGGCCAGATCACGAACAGCGCGAACAGCGCGAGGAACGGGGCGATGAACCAGCCGCCGTGCTGGAGGCCCTGTCTGCGGCGGACGGGGGCGCTCCGGGCGGCGGCCGCCCTGGCACGCACCGGGGGGATGACGGTCTCGGCACTGGTCGTCGTCATGTGGCCGCACCTCCCTGCGCGGCGGTCCTGCCGTCCATGGGGTTCTTGGCGGCGAGCAGCCGGGTGAGCATGCTCTTCATCCGACCGGCCGCGGCCTGGGGCCTGGCGGAGCCCGTCGTCGAGGAGACGACGATCGGGCCGACCCGCTGGGCGAGGATGCCGGTGGAGCCGGCGAACCACACCTTCGGCTCGGTGGCCTGGTGGTCCATCGCCGAGGCGTACTCGCTCTGCGGGGTCAGCTTCCGGTAGGCGTCCGTGGACAGGGTCGGCGTGTAGGCGGGGATGTGCCCGCCGGCGGCCCACTGCCGGGCGTGCCGTACGACGTAGGCGGCGAGCCGGTGCGCGGCCTCGTTGGTGGCGCCGCCGCGGCCGGCCTGGTGCGGGAGCACGAAGGCGTGCGACTCGGCGTGGGTGGCCGGCTTGCCGAAGACGGGCGGCAGCGGGGTCGCTCCGTAGTCGATCTTCGCGTTGTCGAAGACCGGCACCGACCAGTTGCCCTCCCAGGCGAACGGGGAGCCGTTGACGAACTGCTCGGCGCCCGCGCCGCCCCCGAAGTTCGGGTTGGCGTATCCGTCGGTGATGTGCCGCCGCAGGAACTCCAGGACCTGGACCGCCTTGCCGGTGTCGAAGGTGACCTCGGTGTTGGCCTCGTTGAACCAGGTGCCGCCGAGCTGGGTGTAGAAGGCGACGAAGAACCACCACTGGAAGTTCTGGTCGTTGTGCCACAGGCCGATGGTCTGCAGCCCCTTCTTGGTGGCCTTCCTGGCCTCCTTCAGCATGGCGAACCACTCGTCGGTCGACGTCGCGGTCACCATCCGCCCGTCGGCGTCGAGCAGGCCCGCCCGCTTCAGCACGTCCTTGCGGTAGAAGCAGAGCTGGACGTGGATGTCGAGCGGCAGGGCGTAGAGCTTGCCGTCGATCACGGCGCGTTTCCACAGCTCGGGGTTGAAGTCCGCTTCCTTCACGCCGTACTTCGCGAGCAGGCCGACGTCCCAGGGGTCCAGGAGACGGCCCGGCGAGAAGCCGGTGACGCGGCCCAGGTGCATGACGCCGAGTTCCGGTGCGCGGCTGCCCGCCGCCGCCATGGCGAGCTTGGTGTAGAAGGGGCTGCCCCACTGGAGCGTGGAATCCTTCACCGCGATGTCCGGGTGCTCCGCGCGGAAGGCGTCCAGCATCGCGATCATGTTGTAACCGTCGCCGCCGCTGAAGAGGTTCCAGAAGCGCACACGGGTGTCCGCGCCGGTGGCCAGCGCGTCGGCCCCGGCCCCGAGCGCCGCGAAGCCGAAGCTGCCCGCGACCGTGAGGCCGCTCGCCGCGGTCAGTAGTTGCCTGCGATTCAGGCCAGGTCGTCCCATGCCCTGCCCATCTGTTGCGAGATCCGTGTTCCGTCATCACTGTTCGATATCTCGGATGACGCTCGTAACTTCGAACGGGACCGTAGATTCGCGGGCCCCGCCCGTCAATGGGTTGCGCAGGACTTTCCAGCGCGTACGCTCGACAACGCCGCGGACCGGCGGTGAGAAGGGGGCGCGATGGGCGGATTCCTCAGCGGGTTCTACACCGACTTCTGGTGGGTCCCGGCCACCGTCCTGGCCTCCGCCCTCGCCATCAAACTGCCCACCATCATCCGGTTCTGGAGCGACCCGCTGCTGCGCGCCGTCGGCGGACTGCTGCTGCTCGCCTGCGCCGTGTTCGTCTTCGTCGCGCCCTCGACGATCGCCTGGGTCAACCGCGTGACGGGCGTGCCCAACATCTCCGCGCCCTGGGTGTACTCCCTGCTGACCGCGTTCTGCGGTTCCTGTCTGCTGCTCATCATCGCCTGGCGCAACGGCCTGTCCGACCGCTCGGCCGCGACCCGCCGCGCCCGGCGCTGGGTCGTCTCCGGCTACGCGGGCGTCATCGTCGCCCTGTGGGTGCTCTTCGCCCTCGCCGACGCGTCCGTGGAACGGCTCCAGGACCTGGACACGTACTACGCCACCGAGCCGTTCATGCGGGAGCTGATCCTGCTCTACCTGCTCGCGCACACCACGGCCGTGCTCATCACCTCCAAGCTGATCTGGAACTGGATCCGCACCGACGGCCTCGACGCCTGGCTGCGCTGGGGCCTGAAGTTCCTCGGTCTCGGCTACGCGATGAACCTGGTCTTCGCCGCCGCCAAGCTCACCGCCGTCGTCGCCCGCTGGACGGGCGGCGATCTGGACCGGCTCAACACCGACGTCGCCCCGCCGGTGGCCTGTCTGTCCGCGGTCCTCATCGCGATCGGCTTCATCCTGCCGCACGCCGGCCAATATCTGCACGAGCGCTGGCGGTTGCGGCTCGCCCACCGCGAACTGCGCCCGCTGTACGCGCTGATGCGCACCGTCCAGGGCGGCGGCGTGCCGTTCGTGCTGCGCTCCAGCCCCGAACTGCGGCTGACCCGCCGCGAGACGTTCATCCGCGACGCGCTGCTGCCGCTGGCCCGCGGTCTGGACGAGGAACTGCGCCGCCGCTGCTACGCCGCCGCCCGCGGCCTGGGCTTCGCCCCGGACCGGGCGAGGGCGCTGGCCGCGGCGGTCGCCGTCCTGGACGCCGTGGACGCCCGGCAGCGGCCGGGCACCGGCGGGGCCGCCGGCGACCCCGACACCACCGAGCTGCTGCGGGAGATCGGCGCCCTGTCCCGGGCACTGCGCCGCCCCGACGACATCCGCGCGGTGCGCACCCGCGCCGAGGCTCAGAAGGGCAACGTTCCGGTCGCCGACTGAACCGGAGGTGGCTCCGAGGACGTTTGTCTTGGCATATTGCACGGGTGACCGCGCAACCAGGCGAGCAAGGGGAGAACGGTGCGTACGAGCAGGCAGATGCGTCGCCTCGCTGACGCTCTCATCGACCCCATCCGGGTACCGATCCCCGCGGACCCCGAGGTCCTGTTCGAGGCACTGGTGGAGTCCGTCGCCGCGTGGCGGGGCCGGGAGATCGTGGTGCGCCGCGAGACCTTCCCGCCGCACACCGCCAGCGGGCTCTGGCTGGAGGGCGAGACGCACGACGTCGTGGTGGTCGACCGGCGGGCCGCCGTGTGGCACCAGATCGTGATCCTCTGCCACGAGGTGTGGCACATGAACCGCCGCCAGGCGGACGCCCCGGCCCCTCCCGCCGCCCCGGGCGCCCCCCGGCCGGTCGCGGCCCGCACCGACTTCAGCCTGGCCGAGGAGCAGGAGGCGGACCGCTTCGGCATGCTGATGGGCCGCCGGCTGCGCACCTGGCTGGAGGCCTCGGAGGACTCCGTGTACGCCGCGCGGGGCAACGACACCCAGGGGCTGGCGGGCCGCATCGGGGCCGCGCTCAACTACCGCGGGACCCGCGGATGAGCGGCCTGGTCAACTACGTCAGCTGCGCCGCGCTGTGGCTCGGCCTGCTGGTGAAGGCACCGGACCTGATACGTCACCGCGGCGACCCCTACCTGCGGGCCATCTGCGCGGTGCTGGCCCTGGCCGGGCTGTGCTTCTTCCTCGGCGCCCCGCCGACGGTCGGCACCGTCAACCGCCTCACCGGCGCCCCCAACCTCGCGGCGCCGCTGACGTACGCCTCGATCACCGCCTACAGCGCCGCGAGCCAGGTGCTGATCGTCTACTGGCGGGGCGGGCCGCGGGTGCACCGGACCGCCCGCCGCTGGGTCGTCGGCTACGTCTGCGTCGTCATCGGCATCGCGACGACGTTCGCCCTCGGCGACGCTCCGGTGGAGCGCCGCACCGACTTCGACACGTACTACGCGACCACGCCGTACATCGCCCACATGATCGTGCTGTACCTGGTCGGCCATCTCGCCGCCGTCGGCGTCACCACCGTGTCGGCGCTGCGCTGGGCCCGGCAGGTGCGCGGCCCGCTCCGGGTCGGTCTGACCGTCCTCGGCATCGGCACGCTGTGCAACGCCGGGTACAGCGTCGCCAAGCTCGTCGCCGTGGGCGCCCACTGGAGCGGCCGGGACTGGTCGGTGCTGGCCACCGGTGTCTCCCCGGCCGCGGCCGGACTGGGCGCGCTGATCACCGTCACCGGTGTGCTGATCCCGCTGGCCGGGCCGCATCTGGCGGACTGGCGGCGGGCCCGGCGGATGTACACTCGCCTGGCGCCGCTGGAGCGCGAGCTGTCCGGCGTCCTGACCGCCCGGTCGCTGCGGCTGCCCCGCCCCCGCTTCGCCTCCCCCACCACCCGTCTGATGTGGCGCCAGACGAGCATCCACAACGCCCTGAGCTACCTGGACGCCCATCTGGACCGGTCCCTGTACGAGCGGACCCGTCAGGCCGTGCTGCGCGAGACGGACGATCCGGACCGGGCCGAGGCGGCCGCCTGGGCGGCGATCGTCGCCACCGCCGTCCCGGAGGCGGCCGCACGGCCCGCCGTCACCGGGGTGGCACGCGGCGGGGGCGAGCCCCCGCCGCTGCCGGTGCCCGGGCCCGGCGTGCTGGCACAGGTCGCCGACGCGCTGAACGGTTCCGCACGCGCCGCCCGGGAGCGCGGCGCCGCCACCCCCACGGGCGCCGCGTGAACCGGGCGCCGACCGAACGGAGTCCACGGGCATGAGCCTCGTCGTGTATCTGGCGGCCCTCGTGTTCGGCCTGGCCTGCGTCGTGCTGTTCCGCCGGCCCCGGCTGGCCGTCAGCGACCCGTTGACCCTGTCCACCTGCGCGGCGATCGTCCTCGGCGCCCTCGTCTTCGTCTGCTCGGCTCCGCTCACCCTGGCCGCCGTCAACGACTGGACCGGCGTACCGAACTTCGGCGCCCCCCTGACCTACGGCATGCTCTCGGCGTACAGCTGCTCGCTGGTCGTCCTGCTGATCAACTGGCGGGGCGGCCCCCGGGAGCGGGTCCGGCGCCGGGTGCTGCGCACCATGGCCGCCTACGCGCTGCTGATCGTCGCCGTCGTCGTGCTGTTCGCCCTCGCGGACGCGCGCACCGAGCGGCTCACCGACCTCGACACCTACTACGCGAACACGCCGTACATGCGGGAGATGATCCTGCTCTACCTGGTCGGGCACAGCGCCGCACTGGTGATGATGTGCGCGGTGTGCGTCAAGTGGAGCCGCGAGGTGACCGGGCTGCTGCGGACCGGGCTGCGGCTGATCCTGACCGGGTGCCTGCTGGACGTGGTGGGCTTCCAGCTGACCAAGTACCTGGCCATCGTGGCCCGTTGGTCCGGGCACGACCTGGACTTCCTGTCCACGGTGATCGCCCCGCCGATGGCCTCGCTCGGCGCGCTCACCTGCTCGGCCGGCTTCGTGCTGCCCCGGCTGCTGCCCGCGGCCGTCGCCCACTGGCGCGGGCTGGGCGACTACCGGCGCCTCGGTCCGCTGTGGGCCCTGCTGCGGTTCGTGTCGACCGCGCCGAAGCCGCCGGTCTCCTGGTGGCAGTCGCCGCGGGAGCGGTTGCAGTGGCGCGAGGTCTCCATCCACGACGCCCTGCTGGCGCTGGCCCCGTACTTCGACGACCGGGTGCGCGAGCGCGAGCGGGAGGCCGCGCTGCGGGCGGGCCGCTCCGCGCACCAGGCCCGGCTGGCCGCGGAGGCGGCGATGCTCGCCGACGCCGCGCGCCGCGTCGCCGCGCGGGAGGCGCCGCTGGACTCGCCGAGCACCCACCGGCTGCACGCCACGGAGGTCTCCGGACCCAGTGGCCTGGTGGAGTTGGCGGAGGCGCTGGCCGCATCACCTGCCGCGAGCGCCGTATGTGAAGGTACGGTGAGGGCCGCCCACGGCTGGAACCAGGGCTGACCGCCGGCACTGGCAAACCCGAGGAGTCCCATGCCCGTTAGAGCTGTCGTCATCGGTGCCGGTCTGGCCGGCCTGCTGGCCGCGGCGGCGCTGTCCACCGCCGTCGACGAGGTGATCGTGCTGGAGCGCGACGACCTGCCCGACGGCCCCGAGCACCGCCGGGGCGTGCCGCAGGGCCGCCACGCGCACCTGCTGATGGCCGGCGGCATGGAGGCCATGGAGGAACTGCTGCCGGGCGGCGGCCTGCGCAAGCAGTTGCTGGCCGCCGGTGCCCATGAGGTCTCCTTGGGGCAGGGCATGGTGGCACTGACCCCGGACGGCTGGTTCCGGCGCTGGCGGCACCCGGGGCCCGCCATGCTGACGTGCAGTCGGGCGCTGCTGGACTGGGTGGTGCGGGAAGCCGTCCGGCCGCTCGCCGGGGTCGCGATACGCCGGGCCGGTGCCGTGGGGCTCACCGGCGGGGCGGACCGGGTCACCGGGGTCAGGATCGCGGCCGGCTCCGGGGAGGAGCGGCTCGCCGCCGACCTCGTCGTGGACGCCGGCGGACGCGGTTCGCGTTTCCTCACCTGGCTCGGGGAGCTGGGGGTGTCCGGCATCCGCGCGCGGAGCGTGGACTCCGGCCTGGTCAACGCCACCCGCATCTACCGCGTGCCCGAGGGCGCTGAAACCTTTCCGCTGACGGTCCTGCAGCCCGATCCGTACGCCTGCCGGCCCGGCCGCAGCGGCATGGTGCTGCCGATCGAGGGCGGCCGCTGGATGGTGAGCCTGGCCGGCACCCGGGGCGCGGAGCCGCCGGCCGACCCGGACGGCTTCCTGCGCTACACCCTCCGGCTGCCGCACCCGATCGTGGGCCGGCTGATCTCCGGTGCGGAGCCGCTCACCGACGTGCACGTCAGCCGCAGCACCAGCAACCTCCGGCGGTACGCGGAGCGGGCCCGGCGGTGGCCCGAGGGATTCGTCGTGCTCGGGGACGCGCTGGCCACCTTCAACCCCGCCTACGGGCAGGGCATGTCGGTGGCGGCGCTCGGCGCGCGGGTCCTCGCCCGGGAGGTGCGGCGCACCGGGCCCGCCGCGCCCGGTCTCGCGCGCCGGGTGCAGCGCGGGGCGGCCCGGCCGGTGGAGGCGGCCTGGGCCGCGGCCGTCGGCCAGGACGTCATGTACCCGGGGGTGCGCGGCGGGCGGCCGGGCCCCGCGGACCATCTCGCCGCCGCGTACACGCGCCGGCTGACGAAAGCGGCGACCGGCTGCTACCCGGCCGCCGCCGCGCTGTGGGACGTGACCAGCCTGCGCTCGGGCCCGGGGCGGGTGCTGCGCCCGGACGCCCTGCTGGCCACGCTGAGCGGACCGGCCCTGCCCCCGGCCGCCGAGCCGCCGCTGACGCAGGGCGAGCGGGAGATCCTGCGGGCGCTGGAGCGGGCAGCGGGCTGAGCCCGGGGTCAGCCCGCGAACGCGGGCTGCGGCAGCCCCCGGCCCGCGCCCGGCACCACCAGCAGGCAGCCGGCCAGCGGGTGCGGTGCCGCCAGGCCCGTACGGGCGGTGGTGAGGTACAGGTCGGTCAGGTCCGCGCCGCCGAACGCGCAGGCCGTGACGCGCGGCACCGGCAGGTCGATCACCCGGTCGAGCCGGCCGTCGGGCGTGTAGCGGCGGACCGCGGCGCCGTCCCACAGGGCGACCCACACACAGCCGTCGGCGTCCACGGTGAGGCCGTCCGGGAACCCGGCGCCCTCCTCGATCCCGGCCAGGGTGCGGCGCCCGCCGATCCGTCCCTCGTCCGCGTCGTAGTCGAAGACGTCGATGCGGCGGGTCGGCGAGTCGACGTAGTACATCAGCCGGCCGTCGGGGCTCCAGCCGGTGCCGTTGCTGACCGCCACGTCGTCCAGCACCACGCGGGCGGTGCCGTCGCCGGTGACCCGGCCGAGGGTGCCGCCGCCCGGCGCCTCGTCGTAGCGCATGGTGCCGGCCCACAGGCTGCCGTCGGGCGCGACGGCGGCGTCGTTGCCCCGGCGGCCGGGGACGGGGTCGTGCAGCAGCGGGCGGAAGGTGCCGTCGGGGTCGACCAGGCCGATGCCGTCGCGCAGGTTGAGGACCAGCCCGCCGCCGGTGCGCGGCTTGGCGGCGCCCACGTGCTGCTCGGTGGTGCGCACCGTGCGGCGGCCGTCGGCCGGGTCGTAGGTGTGCACCCGGCAGCCGAGGATGTCCACCCAGATCAGCCAGCCGGCGTCCGCGTCCCAGGTCGGCCCCTCGCCGAGCGCCGCCTCGGCCCGTACCGCCACCTCGTAGCTCATACCGCGCTCCGGTGGCCGAGGCGCTCGGACAGCTCGGCGGCGCCCTTGACGGCGAGCTGCTCCAGCTCGGCGCGGCGCGCCTCGCTCCAGCGGATCATGGGCACCGAGATGGACAGCGCGGCGACCACCCGTCCGGTGCGGTCGCGCACCGGCGCGGCCACGCAGCTGACGTCCGGGTTGGACTCGCGGCTCTCGACGGCGATGCCCCGCTGCCGGATCTCCGCCAGGGCCTCCCGCAGGGCGGCCGGGTCGGTGATGCTGTTCGGGGTCATCGCGGCCAGCCCGGCGCCGTCGGGGACCCGGGCGGCCAGTTCCCGCTCCGGGAGGGAGGCCAGCAGCATCTTGCCGACGGAGGTGCAGTGGGCGGGCAGCCGGCGGCCGGCCGCGGAGACCATGCGCACGGCGTGCGTGGAGTCGACCTTGGCGATGTAGATGACGTCGGTGTCCTCGAGTATCGCCACGTGCACGGTCTCGTCGCAGGTCTCGGCGACGGACCGGGCGACCTGCTGTCCCTCGGCGGCGAGGTCCAGGTGCTCGGCGTAACGGGCGCCGAGCTGGTACGGGCGGACGCCGAGCCGGTAGCGTCCGGGCTGCCCGGACACCGGGACGATGTACTTCCGGGCGGCGAGCGTGGTGACCAGCTCGTGCACGGTGGTGCGGGGCAGCTGGAGCTTGCGCACGATGTCGGGGGCGGAGAGCGTGCCGTCCCCGTCGAGGAAGAGCTCGAGAATGTCGAGAGCCCGGGTCACGGCAGGTACGAGGCGTCCCACGGTCCGGCCCCCTTCCTGAGTCCCAGCCTGTGTTCGAAATTTCAACAGGCGATCGACATGACGAACACAGGCTAGTCACACCGACCTCTGCGGGCAATGGTGCGTGACTTTCGCCCGCAGGCCCGGCCGGCGCCCCTGGAGGGGCGCGGGGCCGTGTCGATGTGCGGCTCCGCCGCCGTGGGCGCGACCAGCCATCGCGGGCCGGCGGACGCCCGACGGCCGCTGGGGCCTGTGCGAAAGTGGTGCCTGCCGCGCGACGCCCGGCACCCGGCCGCCCTCCGGGCGACGACGCCACTTTCGCAGCCGGCCCTAGCTGTGCTGTCCGGAGAACCGGGGCGCCCCCAGTTCGCCGCGCAGCCTCCGCGCGCGAAGCACCAGCTCCAGTTCGAAGCGCCGGTCCGGATCATCGATCTCGTCCCCCCACAGCTCGCGGATCTGCCGCAGCCGGTAGCGGACGGTCTGCGGATGGACGCCGAGCCGCGCGGCCACCTCCGGCGCCCCGCCCCGCGTCTCCAGCCACGCCAGTAACGTTTCCGCCAGCCTGCGCCCGTGCGCCGGACCGCAGTGCGCCAGCGGGGCCAGGCACCGCACGGCCAGGTCGTCGATCAGCTCCTCGGGCTGGAGCAGCACGAGCGCCTCGGTGTGCTCGGTGCAGTGCAGCACCTCCCCGGCGGGCAGCAGCCGCCGTTCCATCAGGCGTACGGCGGCCTCGGCCCAGCGCAGCGACTTCGCCGCGTCGGCGAGCGTGACGGGCGGGCCGATGGCCCCGGCCCAGCCGGTCAGCGCCCGGTGCAGCAGCTCATGGCGGCCGGCGGCGTCCGGTTCGGGCACGACCATGCGGGGCTGCTCGTGCTCCATGTCGAGCAGCACGCCCTGTCCGACGGCGGGCGCGACCGCCTCCCGGGCCGGGCGCAGCAGCACGCCGACGGCGACCTTGCGGGGCAGCGGCCAGCCGATCCGGGCGGCCCGCTCGGCCAGCGCCTCGGCGGCGTCGCCCCGGTGGTGCTCGCTGAACAGCAGCTCCATCAGGCGGCGCTGGAGGCGAAGGCGTTCCCCGGCCTGGCGGGCGGCGGCCTCGGCGTAGCCGCGCACGGACTGGTCGACCAGTCCGTCGAGGTACTCGTAGCCCGCGTCGACCAGCTCGTACATGGCCGGCGGCGGGATCTCGACGCGCTGGCCGATGTCGGCGAAGCGGCGCCAGGCCAGCCGTACGCCCAGGCGGTAGATGGCCTGGAGGGAGTCCAGGGAGCGGCCGTGCAGGCCCTCGCCGCGGCCGAACTCCTGGAAGACGTCCGGCGGGACGGTCGGGCGGCCGTCGGAGTCGGCGGCGTGCTCCAGGTGTGTGACGAACGACTCGATGGCGCGGCGGATGCCGACCAGTGCCATCGGCTCGCCGGAGTCGTCGAGGACGGCGGGCAGGTGGGGGTACTCGCGCTGGATCTCGCGCAGGATCTCCTCGGCCAGCGCGGGCGCCTCGGCCAGGGCGACCGCGGCGAACCGGTGCACCTGGTGGCGGGGCACGTCCTGCCAGGCCGAGCGGGCGGCGACGGTTCCCGGGCGGGCGGGCGGCACGGGATCAGTCCCCCTGACCGGCGTGCTCGTAGGTGATCATGGGGTTGTTGGGCTGGTCGGGCGTGGCCCGGAGCAGCGCGACGACGCCGAGCGCGGAGCCCACGGCGAGGGCGGCGGCGAGCGCGACGGTCAGCATGGCGGCGAGCAGTCTGGACATCGCAGGGTCAGCCTCTCTGTCCGGATCCGTCCGGATTCGGTACGCGGTCGTGCCCCACCCGGGCGTCCCGCCCCTGCCTGTCGGGGTCAGTTTCGACAAGCATTGACACCTCGTCAAGAGGCGCCTACGGTTCCCGGCCCATACCGAACGCGCACGTTCCCGCCACGTTCCTCCACTTCCTGGAGCGCCCGGATGCGCCGTACTGCCTCCCCTTTTTCCCTGATCACGCTTGGTCTCGGCACGTTCCTGCTGGTCCTCGCCCCGCTGCTCGCCTGGTACGTGAAGCCGCGTGCCGCGGTGAACCCGATCGACATCGACACCACCGCCGTCTACACCGGCACCGGCAGCGTCTTCGACCTGGAGCGCGTCGAGACCGTGCCCGGCCAGAGGATCACCGTCACCCAGCGGGTCCGCGGCGACGTGGCCGAGAGCGAGCGCAGCGGCGCGGCGGTCTGGGACGTGATCACCTCGGTCGACACGGACAAGTCGCTGCCCGCCTCCGATCCGCACGACGCGCTGGACTTCACCCCGCACCGCTGGGTCAGTGACCGGGACTCCAACCGGCCGGTGCACTGCTGCGGCGAGAAGCCGTACATCGAGGGCGAGGCGTACCTGAAGTTCCCCTTCGACGTGCAGGAACGTTCCTACCGCTGGTGGGACAACACGCTCGGCTCGACGGTGATCCTGCACTACGAGGGCCGCAAGAAGATCCGCGACTACGAGGGCCTGCGCTTCACCGCCGAGGTGCCGGCCACGAAGACCGGCACCCGGCTGGTCCCGGGCCGCCTGGTGGACGAGCCGGACCGGCCGCAGGTGCTGGCC
Organism: Streptomyces hamibioticus; assembly: GCF_047946815.1. Lineage (NCBI taxonomy): Bacteria > Bacillati > Actinomycetota > Actinomycetes > Kitasatosporales > Streptomycetaceae > Streptomyces > Streptomyces hamibioticus. The sequence continues at coordinate 5,242,573 of NZ_JBKKQY010000001.1, read as the reverse complement.
GAGGAGTGGTACGCCAACCACGGCATCGAGCTGGTCGTCGACCAGGCCACGGGCCGGGTGATCTACGCGCAGACCGGTCCGCGGCAGACCCTGCGCGCCCCGGGCGCCGACGAGGACGCCGCGGTGCTGCTGGACAGCCGGAAGCTGTCCTTCACCGAGGAGACCCAGAAGTTCGCGGTCGACCAGGCGAGGAAGGACAGCGGTCAGCTGCGCCTGGTGGGCGAGACCCTGCCGATCGGGGCCGCCGCGGCCGGACTCGTCCTCGCGGTGACCGGTGGCGTTCTGGTGGCCCGCGGCCGTAATCCCCGCATGGAACCCGGTATGCCGGGATCGCCGGACCCCACCCTCACGCATTGATGTGACATCGGCTCTAACAAAGCCCGAAATTGTCACGCCGGTGAGTAGCCCTGGCGAACGGCTGGGCGAAAACTGTCCAACCCCACCCGAGCACGACCCGTCCACACCCCCCTCCCAGGAACGGCTCAGGAACCCCACAGCACGTCACCGCCGGGGGCCGACCGCCTCGCGCCTCCGCCCCTTTCCCACGCCGATTTCCGCACCCCGAGACGAGTTGGAGCACCGATGCCCCAGCACGTGCCCTCCTCGCTGCGCACCGCGTTCCCCAGCGCACCGCAGCACCCCCCGGCGCTCCCCCCACATCCGCGCCGGATCACCTTCCTCGCCCACCGCGACCTGGGCAACCCGTCGGCCGGCGGCTCCGAGCTGCTGGTCGACCGGCTCGCCGACGGACTGACCCGGCTCGGCCACCAGGTCACCCTGCTGTGCGGCGGCCCGGCGGCCTACCGCGACTACCGCGTGGTGTCGGCGGGCGGTCCTTACGGCCACTATCTGCGCGCCCGCTCGGCCTTCGCCCGCCAGGTCGGCGAGACCGACCTGCTGGTCGAGGTGTGCAACGGCATGCCGTACCTGGCACCGCTGTGGCACCGCGGCCCCACCCTGTGCCTGGTCAACCATGTGCACACCGACCTGTGGCGGATGCGGTTCGGCGGTCCGCTGGCCCCGGCCGCCCGGCTCGGCCGGCGACTGGAGCACTGGGCGCTGACCGGCGCCCGGCAGCGCGGTCTGCTGGTCGCCGTCTCCCCGTCCACCGCCCACGCGCTGCGCGCGATCGGCGTCGAGCGCGACCGCATCCGGGTGGTGCACAACGGCGTCGAGGAACCCGGCCCGCGCGCCGACCGCTCCCCCGAGCCGCTGTTCGTGGCGGTGGGCCGGCTGGTCGAGTACAAGCGGATCGACCTGCTGCTGCGGCTGTGGGAACGGGTCCGCCCGGTCACCGGCGGCCGGCTGCTGATCGTCGGTGACGGCCCCGAGCGGGAGCGGCTGGAGCGGCTGGCCGGTCCCGGCGTGGAGTTCACCGGCCATGTCACCGAGGCGGAGAAGCACCGGCTGCTGTGCGCGGCCTGGCTGCTGCTGCACCCGTCGGCGGTGGAGGGCTGGGGCCTGGTGGTGACCGAGGCGGCGGCCCGTCAGACACCGACGGTCGGCTTCGACGTGCCGGGACTGCGGGACTCCGTGGTGGACGGCGAGACGGGTGTACTCGCGCACGGGGAGTCGTCGTTCGCGGCGGCCTGGTGCACGCTGGCGCTGTCCGCGCACCGCCGGGAGCTGATGGGCAAGGCGGCGCGTGACCGGGCGGCGGGTTACCGCTGGGACCGGACGGTGCGGCAGTTCCGGGCCGTTGCCGCGGAGGCGGTGAAGGGTTGGGCCACGTGACGCCCTTTCGCCGGGTGAGTGAGGCTGTCGCGCGACTGCAGGCCGGGGGTGGCCGGTCGCGCCCGCGCGGCGGAGTGGCACAGGTCACGGTCCCGCGCCCCTTGAGGGAGACCCTGCCGCACCGGCGCTTGAAGGATCCGTCCCTTCGGCGCTCCCTCGCCCTCTTCCGTGCCTTTCTCCACGAGCAGGACGACCCCGAGACCTGCTACACGTTGCTCGCCCGCGACGCCGCCGACCAGCTGGAGGCGTACGACGGCCCGCTGGCCGGGCGCGTCGTCGTCGATGTCGGCGGCGGCAGCGGGCACTTCACCGCGGAGTTCCGGCGCCGCGGGGCGCAGGCCCTGTTGTGCGAACCGGACGTACGGGAGCTGGGCGAGAAGCCGCCCGAGGGCACGGTGGTCGCCGACGGCTACCTGCTGCCGCTGCCCGACGGGGCCGCCGACATCGCCTTCTCCTCCAACGTGCTGGAGCACGTGGCCGATCCGCAGACCTTCCTCAGCGAACTGACCCGGGTGACCCGGCCCGGCGGGCTGATCTACGTCTCCTTCACCAACTGGCTGTCGCCGTGGGGCGGGCACGAGTGGGCCCCGTGGCACTACCTCGGCGCCGAGCGGGCCCGCGCCCGCCACCGGCGGCGCACCGGCCGGGACGCCAAGCACACCCTGGGCGAGAACCTCTTCCCGGTGCACATCGGCACCACGCTGCGGCAGGTGCGCGCCCGCGACGACGTCCGGATCGTCGCCGCCCGCTCCCGCTACTGGCCGTTCCTCGCGGAGGCCGTCGTCAAGGCGCCCGGCGTCCGCGAGTTCGCCACCTGGAACCTCCTCCTCATCCTCCGGCGGTGTCCTTCATGACGACCACGGTCCAGGCTCCTCCTCCGGCAGCCGTCCCCACCCCCGCGGCCCACGCGGGCCCGCCGGACGGCCCGCGTTCGCGGCGCTGGCTGCTGGGGTTCTGGGCCGTGGTGTTCATCCTGTTCCTGGCGGTGCAACCGGGACGGCAGACCTTCGACACCAAGCTCGGCGTCACCGTCGACCCGGGCCGGTTCCTGGCCGGCCTCGGCCAGCTCTGGCACGACCAGAACGGCTTCGGCGGCATCCAGGACCAGTACGTCGGCTACCTCTGGCCGATGCTGCCGTTCTACTGGCTGGCCGACCTGGTCCAGCTGCCGGTGTGGCTGGCGGAGCGGCTGTGGATGTCGCTGATCGTCACCGTCGCCTTCTGGGGCGCGCTGCGGCTGGCCGAACGGCTGGGCGCCGGCAGCGGCGCCTCCCGGCTGCTCGCGGCGACGGCGTACGCGCTGTGGCCGGTGTTCACCGTCGTCGTCGGCTCCACGTCGGCCGCCGCGCTGCCCGGCGCGTTCCTGCCGTGGGTGCTGCTGCCGCTGGCCGACGAGCGGTACACCGCCCGCGTCGCCGCGCTGCGCTCGGCGCTGCTGGTGCCGTTCATGGGCGGGGTGAACGCCGCCTCGACACTGGCCTCCCTGCTGCCGGTCGGGCTGTACCTCCTCTCCCGGCCGCCCGGTCCCCGCAAGTGGCGGCTGATCGCCTGGTGGGCGCCGGCGGTCGTCGTGGTGACGGCGTGGTGGTGGATCCCGCTGCTGCTGCTCGGCGCCTACGGGGAGAACTTCCTGCCCTACATCGAGACCGCCGAGACCACCACGTCCACCATGTCGGCGACGGAGGCACTGCGCGGCGCCGGGAACTGGGTCGCCTATCTGCACTTCGGCGAGGCCTGGCTGCCGGCGGGCTGGACGGTGGCGTCCTCGGTCCTCGTCATCGTCTCTTCGGCGCTGGCGGCCGGGCTGGGCCTGGCCGGGCTGGCCCGGCGGGACATGCCGGAGCGGCGCTGGCTGGTGCTGACCGTGCTGGTGGCGGCGCTGGTGCTGCTCGCCGGGTACGGCGGCGCGGCCGGCGCCCCGTTCCACGGGCTGGTGCAGGACTGGCTGGACGGCTGGCTGTCGCCGTTCCGCAACATCTACAAGTTCCAGACGGGCCCGGCGCTGGCGCTGGTGCTGGGCCTGGCCCACCTGGTGGGCGTGGCCGCCGAGCGGCGCGGGACCCGTCGCCGGGTGCGCGGACGCCCGTTCCTCGCGCTCGCGGCGGCCGTCCTGATCCTGCCCGGACTGCTGTGGCCGTACCTCAACGGCTCGATCCTCAACCCCGGTTCGTTCCAGAAGATCCCCGCCTACTGGCAGGCCACGGCCGACTGGCTGGAGAAGTACTCCCCCGACTCCCGCGCCCTGGTCGTCCCGGCGACGGCCCACGGCATCCACACCTGGGGCTCGACCATCGACCAGCCGCTCGACGTGGTCGCCGGCTCCCGCTGGGCCCAGCGCGACTACGTCCCGTTCGGCACCCCCGGCAACCGGCGCGCGATGGACGCCGTGGAACAGGCCCTGATGACCGGCGGCGCGACACCGGGGCTGGCCGACTACCTGAGCCGGGCCGGGATCCACTACGTCGTGGTCCGCAACGATCTCGACCCGGACCAGATCGGCCATGTGCCGACCGCGACGGTCAAACGGGCCCTGGAGCAGTCCGGGTACGAGCGGGTGACGGGGCTCGGCCCGGTGATGACCGGCGGCGTCATCGCCGACGACGCCCCGCTCCAGGTCGAGGGGCTGTACCCACGGCAGCGGGCGGTGGAGATCTACCGGCCGACGGGCCAGGACGTGCCGCGGCCGGGACAGGCGGGGCTGGCGCCGGTCGCCGCCACGGCCGTCGTCTCCGGCGGTCCGGAGGCGCTGCTGCCGCTGGCGGCCGGACTGCGCGGCCGGCCCACCGTCCTGACCGGGGACCGCCACCCCGGCGTCGGCACCCCGGACGTGCAGGTCACCGGCGACGGGCTGCGCCGCGCCGACACCCGGTTCGGGCTGGTCAACGCCAACACCTCGTACACGTACACCCGCGACGAGCGCAACGCCCCGGACGCCGTGCAGAACCCGGGCGAGGAACCGCACCAGATCCTGCCCACCGAGGGCCTGGACCACCAGACCGTCGCCGAGCTGCGCGGCGCCCGCTCGGTCACCGCCTCCTCCTACGGCAACTGGCTGTTCCACCTGCCGCAGTACGACCCGGTGAACGCCTTCGACGGCAACCCGGACACGGCCTGGACGGAGGGCGTGCCCGGCTCGCCGGACGGGCAGTGGCTGCGCATCGGCTTCAACGGCTCGTACGACATGCCGGACTCCTTCAAGGTGACGCCGCTGCCGCAGGAGGGGGGGCGGGCGGCGGCCACCCGGGTGCGGGTGGAGACCGAGAACGGCTCGCGGACCAGCTTCCTGCGGGCGGACGGCATGACGCAGACCGTCCGGGCACCCGCGGGTCCGACGGACTGGATGAAGCTGACCATCGTCGACTCCACCGCCCGCAAGGAGGGGCTGACCGGCGCCGGCTTCGCCGAGATCGGCCTGCCGGACATCCAGGTCACCCGCCTGCTGCGGCTGCCCACCGACGCGGCCGGCTCCGACGCCGCCGCCGAGATCGTCTCGCTGCACCGCACGGCCGACCCGACCGGCCTGTCCCCGACCGGCACCGAGGCGGGGCTGCACCGCCGCTTCACCACGGCCGCGGCCGGCACCTTCGCGGTGCGGGCGAGCGCGGTGCCGGTGCCGGGCGCGGAACTGGACGAGCTGCTGTACGAGGTGGCGCCCGAGCAGCGGGCGCGGATCACCGCCACCGCCGATTCGACCGCGCGCCTCGGCGCGGGCCTGGCGGCGCGCAACCTCACCGACGGCGATCTGACGACGGCGTGGATCGCGGGCGACCGGCCCACCGTCCATCTGCGCTGGGAGGGCAAGGTGCCGGTGGACCGGCTGGTGCTGGCCGCCGCGGGCGGGCTGTCCACCCGGCCCACGCAGGTGCACATCAGCTCCCCGGACGGCGCGGTGATCGCCGGGGTCGACGAGAACGGCTGGGTCCGCTTCGAGCCGATCACCACCGACCGCCTGGACATCACCGTCACCGAGACGGCCCCGCTGACCCTGCACAACCCGGTCGCCGACGAGAAGCTCCAGCTGCCGGTGGGCCTGACCGAGGCCTACGTCCCGGCGCTGGAGCAGCTGCGCACCCCGCAGCCGGACGCCGCCCGGGAGTTCACGCTGCCGTGCGGCAAGGGCCCGGACGTGGCGCTGGACGGCGAGCTGTACCCGACGTCCGTCAAGGGCAGGGTGGGCGACCTGGTCGAGCGGCGGCCGGTGGAACTGACGCTGTGCCAGGACGGCCGGGAGGGCGCCGAGGTGGAGCTGCCGGCCGGTGAACACCGGCTGGAGGGCGGAGACGCGGGCCCCCTGGCGCTGACCGGCGTGACCCTGACCCGCGGCTCGGTCACCGGCCCGCCGGCCGGGCGGGAGCTGGAGATCCGGGACTGGCTGGGCGACCGCCGCGAGGTGACCGTCGGCTCGGGCGCCGCCTCGTACCTGACCATGTACGAGAACTTCAACGAGGGCTGGAAGGCCACGCTGAACGGCAGGGAACTCACGCCGGTGCGGCTGGACGGCTGGCAGCAGGGCTGGCGCGTCCCGGAGGGCGCGGGCGGCTCGGTGAAGCTGACGTACGGGCCGGCGACGACGTACGACGCCGCGCTGATCGGCTCAGGTGTGGGCATCGCCGCGCTGATCGGCCTGGTGCTGTGGCGGCGGCGCGAGCCCAGCCCGGACGCGCCGCAGCCGGTGCCGCCGGCGCCTGGCCTGTGGCTCGGCACGGTGGCGCTGACGCTGGTCGGCGTGGTGATCGCCGGGTGGCTCGCCCTGCTGATCCCGGCGCTGGCGGTGCTGGCGTGGCGGCGGCACGCACTGCTGGTGCCGGTGGCCTTCGCGGCGCTGGCCGGGGCCGGGATCGCCGCCGCGTTCGGGGCCGGGGAGCCGCCCGGGGCGGGTGCGGGCGCCTTCGGGCACGTCGCCCAGCTGCTGGCGCTGACCGGCCTGTTCGCGGCGCTGGTGAGCTGGCGCCCGCCGGGGCCCGCCACCGACCCGGAGGCACCGACCCGGCCGCTGCCCCGCGTCGGGGGCGACGGCGGAGAGAGGGGCGAGCCGGCATGACGACCGCACCGGTGCGCGTTCCGTTCCCGGTGGTGGACGAGGTGGCCCGGCACTGCCTCCAGGAAGAGGAGCCGGAGACCGTCCACATCGAGGTCCACCTGCCCGGCCGCATCGACGTGGCCCGGCTCCGCAAGGCCGTCGGCGAGGCCCTGCTGCGCCACCCCCGCGTCCTGATGCGGGAGGCGCCCGGGCCCTGGTACCGCCGACGCTACGAGTGGGAGCTGACCGCCGCCCCCGACGTGGACGTGGTGCGGGTGGCGCCGCCGGGGCGCGGTGCGCTGCGGGACGCGCGGACGCGGGCGCTGACCGAGGCGCCCCCGCTGTCGGCGGCGCCGCCGATCCGGCTGGAGATGGTGGAGGAGGGCGACGGCACCGTGCTGCTGCTCGCCATCAACCACACCGCCCTGGACGGCCCGGCCTGCCTGCGGGTGCTGGCCACGGCGGCGGAGCTGTACGGCGGCCGGGACAACTCCCCCGCGGCACCGCCCGTGCGCACCACGGCCGAGGCCCCGCAGGACACCACCGCCCCGTCCCACTGGGCCCGCCCCGCGCGCGTCGCCCCGGGCTCCCCCGAGTCCTCGCCGGGCAACGGCATGCTGGTCGCCGAACTCGCCCTCCCGCACCGGCCCAAGGGCGCCGCCTACACGGTCAACGACCAGCTCATGGTCGCCACGGCGCTCACCGTCGCGCACTGGAACCGGGAGCACGGCGCCCGCCCGCGCCCGCTGCGCATCACCATGCCGGTCGACGACCGCCCCCGGGACGCGGGCATGCCCATCGGCAACGGCACCCGCCTGGTGGAAGTCCCCTTCGCCGCCGAGGAGACGGCCGCCACCGACCTGCCCGCGCTGCTGCGCCGCACGGCCGCCCGCACCCGCGCCCTCAAGGCGCTCCCGCGCCCGCAGCTCGGCCACGGCGCCGCCCTGCTGACCTCCCCGTGGGCCCCGGTCACCGCCCGCGCCGCCCTCACCCGCGCCCTGCGCCGGGCCGCCGCACCCTGGACGTCGACGACCCTGCTCAGCAACATCGGCCGGATCCCCTACCCGCTGGACTTCGGCGAGGAGGCCGGCCGGGCGCACGCGGTGTGGTTCTCCGCCCCGGCCCGGATGCCCCGCGGCCTCACCTTCACCACCGCCTCCACCGCGGGCCGCCTCCACCTCGTCCTGCGCTGGTCGCGCACCCTGCTCGGGCACGGCGACGGCGCCCGTCTGAGGGACCTGTTCGAGCACCACCTGCACGCCACGGAGGTGACCTCGTGACCTCGGCCCCCGCCCGCCCCCCTCAGCTGCGCGACTTCTACGAGAACCCGGCCGTCCCCGTGGCCTCCGGCACGCCCCGCAGCGTCCGCCAGGCGCGCATGCTGGCCCGGGCGCTGGCGGGCGAGGAGCGTCCGCAGACCGTCCTGGACATCGGCTGCGGCGACGGCACCGCCGCCGCGACCGCCGCCCCGTACCTCTCCGGGCACCGGATCGTCGGCGTCGACTGGTCCCAGGACGCCCTGCGCCGCGCCCGCCCCCGGCTGCCGTACGCGGTGCGTGGCGAACTCACCGGCGGCGGCCTGCCGTTCGGGACCGGCACCGCCGACGCGGTGCTGTTCAGCGAGGTCGTCGAGCACCTGGTGGACCCGGACGCCGCCCTGGACGAGATCCGCCGGGTGCTGCGGCCCGGCGGCCATCTGATGCTGTCCACCCCGAACCTGGCCGCCTGGTACAACCGGGCGCTGCTGCTGGCCGGGGTCCAGCCGGTGTTCTCCGAGGTGAGCCTGCGCGCGATCCACGGCCGCCCCGGCTCGGAGGTGGTCGGCCACCTGCGGCTGTACACCGCCCGCGCGCTGCGGGAGTTCGTGGCGGCGGCCGGCTTCGACGTCGTACGCCTGGCCGGGGCCCCGTTCCACGGCGTGCCGCGCCCGCTGCGTCCGCTGGACCGGCTGGCCTGTGCCCGGCCGGCGCTGGCGTCGATCCTGTTGCTGCACGCGCGCCGGACGTAAGGGGGACGTTTCGGATGTGGTGGGGAGTGGCCGCGGCCTTGCTGGCGAACGTGCTGTACAGCACCGGGTTCGTCCTGGAGAAGCGGGCGCTGGCCGCCCTGCCGGAGGTGAGCGTGCGCCGGCCCGTCCGGCTGCTGCGGCTGGTGCTGGGCAGCCCGCTGTGGATCGGCGGCTCGCTGGCGCTGGCCTCCGGGTTCGCCGCGCAGCTGGTCGTCTACCGCACCCTGCCGATCGCCGCCGCGCAGGGCCTGTTCGTCTCCGGCCTGGTGCTGTTGGTGCTGCTGTCGGCCCGGGTGCTGGGCGAGCGGACCAGCGGCCGGGAGCGGTACGCGCTGGCCGCGATCCTCGCGGCGCTGCTGATGGTGGTGCTGTCGCTGCGCGAGGGCTCCGAGACGGTGAGCCGGTCGGCGCCGTACGCGCTGGTGCTGCTGGTGTGCGTGCCCTCGCTGGCGGCCGGGGTGTGGCTGTACCGGTCGGCCGAGCGCCGCGCCGGCCGCCGGCACCGGCCGCCGTCGACCGGCGTCGAGTACGGGGTGGCGGTCGGCCTGCTCTACGGCGTCAGCTCGCTCGCGATCAAGGGCGTCTCGGGCTACCTGTCTGCCGACGGGCCGGGCGGTGCCCTGCTGGACGTGCTCGGCTCCCCCTACCCGTACCTGCTGCTGTTCACCGGCGCGTTCGGCCTGGTCATGTCGCAGGCCGCGCTGCAACGCTGCCGGGCCTCCCTCATCGTGCCGGTGTGCACGACGGTGACCTGCCTGTACACGGCGGTGCTCGGCACGCTCTCGTTCGGCGAGGCGCTGCCCGAGGACCCGGCCCGGCTGGCACTGCGCGTCACGGGCACGGTGCTCGCCCTGGCGGTGCTGCTGAGCATGCCCAAGCACGACGCCGCCCCCCGACCCCCCATCGGCGCCAAGGAGCTGACCCCGCCATGAAACCCGACGACCCGCTGCTGAAGATCCTCGCCTGCCCGCTCGACAAGGGCCCGCTGCACCTGCTCGCACCGGAGCCCGGCTCCGGCGAAGAGGAGTCGCTGTACAACCCCCGGCTGCACCGCCGCTATCCGATCGTCGACGGCATCCCGCAGCTGCTGCCGTCCTCCGGGGAGCAGGTGCCGGAGGACCGGCACGAGGAACTGCTGAAGCGGATGACGCCGTGACGGGCACCGCGCCGCGCACCCTGGCCGCCCGGCTGGCGCCGCTGCTGCCCCGGCGCCTGGTGGCGGCGACGGCGCGAGCGGTCTACCCGCGCTTCGAACCGGAGCTGGCGCGGCTGGCGGAGATGTGCCCGCCCGGCTGCGGCACGGCCGTCGACATCGGCGGCTGGTACGGCCCGTGGACCCACCGGCTGGCCCGCCGCGCCCGCGAGGTGGTCACCGTGGAGCCGGTCCCCCACCTGGCCCGGCTGCTGGCCTCCGGCGCCCCGGCGAACGTGCGCGTGGTCCGGGCCGCCGCGTCCGACCGCCCCGGCATCGCCCGGCTGTGGCTGCCGCCGGACGACCCCGGCGACCGGGGCGTCTCGTCCCTGGTCCGCCGCGACATCCACGCCCGCGCCCTGGACGTGCCGTGCGTCACCCTGGACGACCTGGGCCTGACGGACGTCGGCTTCATCAAGGTCGACGTGGACGGCAGCGAGGCGGCGGTGCTGCGCGGGGCGACGGGACTGCTGGCGCGCGACCGCCCGGCACTCTTCATCGAACTGGAGTCCCGCATCCAGCCGATCGCGCCGGTGGTGACGTACCTGTCCACGCTGGGCTACGAGGGCTGGGTGCTGCCCGGCGCCGGCTGGGTGCCGCTGGCCTCCTTCCCCCTGGAGTCCCACCAGGCCGCCGCGTCGTGGGTGGTCGAGCGCGGTCTGCTCCCCCGCGTCCTGCCCTTCCGCTCGGGCCCCCGCTACGTCAACTCGGTGCTGTTCCTGCCGGACGGCCGCCGCCCGGGAGCGCGCCCGGTGGGCGACGATGGCACCCATGCCGCCCGAGAAACGCCCCGCTAGCCCCTTCACCCGGCTCGACTTCCAGCTCGTACTCCTGCGCCGGATGACCGACCACAACCCGGGCCTGGTGGAGGACGCCCGGCGCGAACTGGGCGCGTCGATCGCACAGATGCGGGAGGCGAACAGGCGCTGGCAGGCGATGATCCGCTCACCACGCGCCCGCTCGGCCGCCTCGCGCTACCGCTCGGTCCTGGGCGAGCCGGAGTCGACGGCCCCGCGCCGGATCGGCGACCTGGAGTGCGAGGCCCGCCGCTGGCCCCTGCCCCTGTGGCCCGGCCTCCGCTTCGAGGTCGTGGTCGCGGCGAACGGCGCGGTCCTCACCGAGTGGCTGGTCCGCGCGCCGGGCGCCGAGGGCCCCCGGCTGCACACGCTGTCCGACCTCACCCCCTGGTCCTGCACGATCGACGAGGCCGCCCGCGCCTTCTCCCCGGCCCGCCCCCTCCAGGGATCGGCCCCGACCCGCTGGGGACTGGCCTTCACGGCGCCGGACGCGGAAGGGATGCGGCGGGAGGTGGTCGCGGAGTTCACGTGGGGGCTGTTGCAGCGGACGGCGGTGGGCGCCGAGGCGAGCGGTGGCGTGGGCCGGGACGACTGAAACAGAACGACGCCGGCGGCCCCGACAACGTCGGCTGCGTGGTGGCGGACGTGGTGGAGGCGGCGGCCTGACGCGGCGGCCGGGCCGGGCAGGGTGACGGGGATCAACCTCCTCCCGCTGCGGCTCGCCCGGGTTCCCGGGGTAGGAACCGGCAGAGTTGTCCCGTACCAGTACGCACGAGCGACGAGGAGTCCCTGTGCCCTCCCTCTTTCCCGCCCTGACGGGCGACCCGGGCGAGCAGGCAGCACTGCGGTTCGGCGACCGGTCCCTGACCTACGCGGAACTGGCCGCCGCGGCCGGCGCCACGGCCGGGAGGCTCCGGGGCGCCGGGCGGGTGGCCGTCTGGGCGACGCCGACGCCGGAGACCGCGGTAGCCGTCGTGGCGGCGCTGCTCGCCGGTGTCGCCGCCGTGCCGCTCAACCCCAGGTCCGGGGAGAAGGAGCTGCGGCACATCCTGTCCGACAGCGCACCGTCGCTCGTCCTCACCGCGCCGGACGCCGAACCGCCCGCGCCGCTCGACGGCCTGCCGCGGCTCGACGTCGACGTGCGCGCCACCGGCCCCGTACCCGACGACCAGTCCCTGGACGAGGCCGCGCCCGCGCTGGTCGTCTACACCTCCGGCACCACCGGCCCGCCCAAGGGCGCCGTCATCCCCCGGCGGGCCGTCGCCGCGACGCTGGACGCGCTCGCCGACGCCTGGCGGTGGACCGGCGACGACGTGCTGGTGCACGGGCTGCCGCTGTTCCACGTGCACGGGCTGGTGCTCGGCATCCTGGGGCCGCTGCGGCGCGGCGGATCCGTCCGGCACCTCGGCCGGTTCGGCACCGACGGCGTCGCCCGCGAGCTGAACTCCGGCGCCACCATGCTGTTCGGCGTCCCGACGATGTACCACCGCATCGCCGAGGCCCTCCCGGAGGAGCCGGAGCTGGTCAAGGCGCTGGCCGGGGCCCGGCTGCTGGTGTCCGGGTCCGCCGCGCTGCCCGTGCACGACCACGAGCGGATCGCCGCGGCGACCGGCCGGCGGGTCATCGAGCGGTACGGGATGACCGAGACGCTGATGCTGTGTTCGTCCCGGTGGACACCCCCGGACCACCGGCCCGGCGTCCGCGCCGACGGCGAGCCCCGCGCGGGGACCGTGGGCGTGCCGCTGCCGGGGGTCGAGCTGCGGCTGGTCGCGGAGGACGGCACGCCGATCGACGGGCACGACGGGGAGACCGTCGGCGAGATCCAGGTCCGCGGCGCCACCCTGTTCACCGAGTACCTCAACCGCCCCGACGCCACCGCCGCCGCCTTCACCGCCGACGGCTTCTTCCGCACCGGCGACATGGCGGTGCGCGACCCCGACGGCCACGTCCGCATCGTCGGCCGCAAGGCCACCGACCTGATCAAGAGCGGCGGGTACAAGATCGGCGCCGGGGAGATCGAGAACGTTCTGCTGGAGCATCCGGGGGTGCGGGAGGCCGCCGTGACCGGTGAACCGGACGCCGACCTCGGCGAGCGGATCGTGGCGTGGATCGTGCCCGCCGACCCGCAGTCGCCGCCCGCCCCCGACGAGCTGGCCGACCACGTCGCAAGCCGCCTCGCGCCGCACAAGCGGCCCCGCGTCGTCCGCCACCTCGACGCCCTCCCGCGCAACGACATGGGGAAGATCATGAAGCGGGCGCTGACCCATGACTGACCCGGCGCACCCGGCCGGCCCGGCAGACCGGCTCTCCGCCCGCCGGGTCCTCGCCCTCGTCACCGACGACTTCACCGAACTGACGTACCCGCAGCGGCAGTCCCCGCCCGACGGCCCGCTCGGCTGGAACGGCTACGACGCCGCCCGCGCCCGCGCCGCCGAGCGCACCGGCGAGTCGGAGTCCGTCGTCTGCGGCACCGGCACCGTGGACGGCACCCGGGCGGTGCTGATCGCGTTCGAGTTCGCCTTCCTCGGCGGCTCGCTCGGGCAGCGCACCGGGGACCGGCTGGAGGCGGCGTACGAGCACGCCCGCGCCCACCGGCTGCCGGTGGTGCCGCTCGTCGCCACCGGCGGCAGCCGGATGCAGGAGGGCATGTTCGCGCTGACCCAGTTGCAGCGGGTGGCCCGGCAGTCGGTGCTGACGCGTCAGGCGGGCCTGGCGCAGATCGCCGTCCTGCGGGACCCGGCCACCGGCGGCGGCTGGGCCACCCTCGGTGCGGGGGCCGACGTGGTGCTCGCGCTGCCCGGCGCCCAGGTCGGCTTCGCCGGCTCGCGGGTCCGGCCGCCGGACGCGGACCCGGCGGCGTACACGGCCGAGGCGCAGGTCGCGGCGGGCTCGGCGGACGCCGTCGTACCGCCCGGGGAGCTGCGCGGCACGCTGGGCCGGTGGCTGCGGCTGCTGACCGCGCCGTCAGGCGCTCCGGCGCCGGTGCCGGAGCCGCTCGGCGCGGCACGGCCGCCCGCCACGGGCTGGGAGGCGGTGCGGCGCGCCCGGGCGCCCGAGCGCCCCCGCGCCCGGGCGTACCTGGACGCCTACTTCACCGACCGGGTGGCCCTGTCCGGCGACCGGTGCGGCGGCCGGGACCCCGGAGGCATGCTGTGCGGGTTCGGCGAGCACGCCGGGCGGACGATCGCGTACGCCGCCCAGACCGGGGCCCCGACCCGCCCCGCCGGATACCGCACCGCCGCCCGGCTGATCCGGCTCGCGGACCGGCTCGGCATCCCGGTGCTGACGCTGGTCGACACCCCGGGCGCCGCCAACGACGCGGCGGCGGAAGGACAGGGGGCGGGGCCCGCGATCGCCGAGCTGTTCGGTGCCGTCGCCGAGGCGCGGACGCCGGTCACCACGCTGGTGATCGGCGAGGGCGGCTCGGGGGGCGCGCTGGCACTGGCCGCGCCCGGCAGCACCTGGGCCACGCCGGACAGCTACTTCTCCGTCATCGCACCCGAACTCGCCGCGGCGATCCTGAAGCGCCCGGCGTCGGAGGCGGAGGCGACGGCGGGCCAGCTCCGGCTCGCACCGCAGGACTTGGCGGAGCTGGGCGTGATCCGGATCCGAACAGGGGATCAGTTGTTCCCTGGAACAGGTGATCGTCGCTCATAAGCGCGCCTGTGACCCGTGAGACCAACGAGACTTACGGTGTGCGAGCAACGGGCTGCAGACCGTAGTTGACGCACAGGTCCCACAACACAGGCAACACTGCAAGGAGCAGCACGATCATGAACCTTCTCACCGACATCCTCGCCGGTCTCGTCCACTTCGTCGGCTGGCTGGTCTGAGGGTCCGGGAAACCCGGCGGCGCCGCCTCCCCGTCCCAGGGAGGCGGCGCCGCACGCATGTCCGGCGCGCCTCCGCCGCCCAGGGCCTGTTGCGCAAGCGGCCCTAGCGCACGCCCACCGCCCGGACGATCTCCTGCGTCACCGAGCCGCCCCGGTCGTCCCGGGCCGACGCGCGCAGCGAGACGTACTCCGCCTCCCGCGGCACCCGCAGCGTCCCGCGCCAGGCGGCCCCGCCGCCGTCGCCGGTCAGCCGGACCCGCCGCCAGCTCTTGCCGTCGTCGTACGACACCTCCAGCTCGGCGCCGCCGATCCGCCCGGTCCCCGGCGCCCCCTCGACGTACTCCGCGCCGAGCCCGACCGGCACCTTCCGCCCGCCGCGCACGTCGCCCGCGAGGTCGGTGTCGACGTCGAAGGCGAGGTTGATCAGCGGCAGGAAGGTCCAGCGGTCCTCGGGCGTGGCGGCCGACCGGAAGGTCCACTCGGCGTGGCCCCGTACCGCCCGCTCCCAGCGGCCGGCGTCGAGTGCCGTGTCGGTCACGACCCGGTAGGTGCGCTCGTCGGCGGGCGCGTCCCAGACGTACGCCGAGGAGCCCGCCGCCTCGTCCACCGGCTCGCCGTCCAGGTACACGGCCGTGGTCTGGGACATGCCGCTGTCCTCGCTCCACACGTCACCGAAGCCGGTGTGGTCGGGCCCGGAGTCGCCCCAGCCGGGCGTGTTGAACCGCAGCCGGTTGCCCATCCGCTGCTGCCCCCAGCCGAGCCCGGTGCCCAGCCAGGGGTGCCACACCGGCTTGAACCAGTCGAGGTCCGTGCGCGCACCGCCCCGGTACTCCACCAGCCCGCCACGCTGCTCCAGCGTGCCGTCGGCGGCGGTGACGGACTCGTGCCACAGCTGGCCGGGGCCGGTGGAGACGTATTCGGTGCGCTCGGCCGGGTAGTCGATCCGCTCCCGGAAGCCGATGCCGATCGGGAAGGTGCCGGTGATCGAGTGGCGGAACTCGCCGCCGGTCACCGGCTTCACCGCGTGGTAATCGGTGTCCAGCACGGCGAGGTCGCGCCGGCCCGGCTCGTACGTCAGGTCCCGGTCGGGCACCGCGCCAGGGTGTCCTTCCGACAGGTCGTAGGTGTAGGGGGTGTTGCGGGTGCCGGTCATGTCGACCCGGTCCGCGGCGCGCAGCCGCTCGGCGTCGGCGGCGTTCACCGTGGCGATCTGGAGCGGCCGGTCGCCGGTGTCCGTGCCCCACCAGGCGGTCAGCCGTCCGGGCCGGTCGTCGGTGACGAACAGCGCCTTCGCACCCGCCTCCTGGGCGGCCCGGGCGAGGCCAGCCGGCTCGGTGCCGTCGGCGAGCCGGGCCAGGACCGCCTTGCCGCCGACGCCGGTGAACGGGCCGTCGCCGACGTCGGCCAGCGGCAGCCGGGCGCGGCCCTCGATCAGGGTGCCGCCGGGCTGCACGACCGCCTCGCCGACGCCCCGGACCTCCAGCACCGGCTTGCCGAGCCGCCACACGGTCCGGTACTCGAAGCCGCCCTCGGTGACCTTCTTCGTCGGCGCGGCGAAGACGCTGTCGTACTTCACCGGCACCTGCACCGCGCCGAACAGGTCGGAGCCGTGGGCGCTGCGGCCGTACTCCATGAGCAGTTGCCGGGTCTCGGTGCGCCAGCCCACCTCGGCGCGGATCTCCCGCAGCTCGCGCCCGTCGAGGGTCACCTCCCGGTCCCGGTCGAGGCGGATCTCGGGCGCCGCGAGGAAACCGAGCCCCAGCGAGTCGGCGCCGTGGCTGCCGCGCACGTCGAGGAAGGAGGTCAGGCTGTACGTCCCCGGCTCCAGCCGCAGCCGCAGGGTGCCGGAGCCGCCGACGTGCGCGGGGACGGGGTCGACGCCCTCGGCCAGCTGCTGCACGACGAGGCCGGCGGCGGCCGGCTCGCCCGCGCGGTCCTTGACGTGGACGGTGAGCGTGTACCGCTCCTCCTCCTTGACCAGCCCGAACACGGTGTGCGCGACGGGCGTGCCGCCGGCCGAGGCGACGATGTGCCCGCTGGTGCCGCCCACCGGGGCCCTGGTGCCGTCCCCGGTCACCGTGGTCGACGCGGTGCCGTGCGCGGGCACGGTCAGGGTGGTGTCGGCGAGCGTGGCCACGCCGTCGGGGGCGCCCTCGACGGACAGGCTCAACTCCACGTCCGCGGCGGAGGAGTTGCGGTAGGTGACGGTCCGGGTGACCGGCTGGTCCGCGTCGTACGGCCAGGACAGGAAGCCCAGGTCGGCGCTGCCCGTCGCGGTGATGTCCGCACCGATCGCGTCCGGCACGCTGACCCGGCCCGCGCCGAGGGTGTAGGCGGAGGCGCCGAGCCGCTTCGAGGTGGACATCAGGGCGTCCTTCAGCTGGGCGCCGGTCCAGTCGGGGTGCCGCTCGGCGAGCAGCGCGGCCACCCCGGCGACGTGCGGGGCCGCCATCGACGTACCGCTCATCTCGGCGTAGTCGCCGCTGCCCTCGGTCAGCGAGGAGCGGGCGGCGAGGATGCCGACGCCGGGGGCGGACAGGTCGGGCTTGAGGGCCTGGTCGCCGTGGCGCGGGCCGCCGCTGGTGAACCAGGCGGCCTCGTCGGCGGCGTCGACGGCCCCGACGGTCAGTGCGGCGTCGGCGGCGCCGGGCGAGCCGATGGAGGAGGGGACGCCGGTGTTGCCGGCGGCGACCACGAACAGCGCTCCGGTCTCCCGGGAGAGGGTGTCGACGGCCCGGGCCATCGGGTCGGTGCCGTCGCTGGGTCCGGTGGAGCCGAGGCTCATCGAGACGATGTCGGCGCCCACCTCCCGCGCGGCCCACTCCATGCCGGCGATGATCTGCGACTCGCTGCCCGAGCCCTGGTCGCCGAGCACCTTGCCGACGGCGAGGGCCGCCGCGGGCGCGACGCCCTTCTCCCTGCCGCCGGAGGCGGCGCCGCTGCCGCCGACGGTGGAGGCGACGTGCGTGCCGTGCCCGTTGCGGTCGGCGACCTCCTCGCCCTCGACGAAGCTGCGGCTCTCGGCGATCCGCCCGGCGAGGTCGGGGTGGCCCGCGTCGACGCCGCTGTCCAGCACGGCGACGGTGACGCCCTTGCCGGTCAGTCCCGCCTCCCAGGCCCGGGGGGTGCCTATCTGGGCATTGCTCTCGGCCATCTCGGCACGGACGCGCCCGTCGAGCCACACGCCCTCGATGCCACTGCCCCGGGTGAAATCCCGCCAGAAGCCGCGCCCCTCGTCCGCCTCGACGGCGGCGCCGCGCACGCTGGGCAGCGACCGGGTCCGCTCGGTGCCGCGCGGGGTGACGGCCCGCGCGTCCTTCTCGTACGTCACGATCAGCGGCAGCCCGCCGGTCCGGCCGTCGGCGAGGCCCTGCCGCAGCAACCCGCTCACGTCGAAGAGCCGTTCGTCCAGAGTGCCGGCCCGCAGGTACGGCAGCGCCTCGTCCGGCACGACGGTGATCGAGCCGTTCGCGCGCTGGGTGCGCACGGCACCGGTGGCGCCCCGCGGCCGTTCCACGGTCACCGTCTTCCGGCCGCCCGCCAACTCGGTGACGGTCACCCGGTCACCGGTCACGAGGGTGACGGTGCGGGCGGTGGCCGGGGGGCCGGCGCTGCTGCCCGCCGCTCCCTCCCGCGCCGCCGCCCCTCCGGCCGGCAGCAACGCGATCACCAGCCCGGCCGACAGGAGGGTCGCCCCGCGTCCGACAAGTGAGCCGCTCATGCACACCTCTTCTTCGTCGAGTGCTGCGAAGAGTCTCAAGGTGCTTGTGATCCGGGAGGGTTGGCGGGTCATGGCGGCTTGATGCCCTGGCGGGTTTCCGCCAGACGGCCGGAGGACGGCCGACATGTTCCGGTACGGCGCCAAGCCCCTTCCGTCACAATGGTGTTCGCGATCGGAACCAGGAAGACGGGGGAGTGAACGGCGCCATGGACCGGCTGGTGGAGTTCAAGACGGAGGACGGCGCCCAGGTGGTGGTGGAGGCCGTCGACGACGAGTCCGGCGCCCGGCTGGTCTCGCGCGGCGACGGACCGGCGCAGGCGGCACGCACCTTCGAGGGCGCGCTGGACGGGGTGCGGGCGGCGGCCGAGTCCGCGCTGCGGGTCTTCCGGGACGGCACGCTGCGGCCGGACAACGTGGAGCTGGAGTTCGGGGTCAGGCTGAGCGCGGAGGCCGGGGCGATCATCGCCAAGGGCACGGCCGAGGGACACCTGGTGGTGAAGCTGACCTGGTCGCCCGGTGGCGCGCCGGCCTCTCCGGCGGACGGGGAGGCGGCCCGCCGGTCATGAGCGGCACTGCGTGGCATGCCCGGATCGAGTGCGGCAGGGAGGTCGGCGCCGGCTTCCTGGTCTCCGCGCGCCAGGTGCTCACCTGCGCCCACGTCGTGCGCTTCAGCGACCGGGCGGAGATCGCCGTGAGCTTCCCGGGCCGCGCCGACCTGGGCGCCCTGACCGCCACCGTCACCGTCCACGGCGGCTGGCGGGGCGGCCCGAACGACCGCGGTGACCTCGCCGTCCTCGAACTGGACCGCGATGTGCCGCTCACCCCGGCCGCCTTCGCCCCGCCGGGCGCGGAGCAGGGCGCCGAACTGGTGGCCTACGGTTTCCCCGAGGGCTACGACGAGGGCATGCTCGCCTCCTACCGGGCGCAGCCCGGCCCGCTCATCGCCGACGAGCGGGTGCAGCTGGAGGCCCTCACCGCGCACGGGCAGCCGCTGGCCGCCGGGTTCAGCGGCGCGGCGATGATGCTGCCGGACGGCGCGGTGGTCGGCATGGTCCTGACGGTCGCGGGTGCCAGGGACGTGCGGGTCGGCTGGATGCTGCCGGTCCAGGTGATGGCGCGCTACTGGCGCGGGCTCGCCGAGCTGGTCCCCACCCCCGGTCACCGCGCGGACGCCCTCGGACGGCTGTACGCGCTGGTCCGCCGGGCCGAGGAGACGGGCCTGAGCTGCGATCCGCAGCGGCTGTACGCCTCGGCCATGGACGACTTCGCCCCGCCGCCGCCCGAGGAGGGGTTCGCCTCGCTGTGGGCCGCCGCCGCGTACGTGCAGTTCGAGGTCCCGGACCCAGGGGCCGTGGTGCGGTTCGCCGACCGGCTCCAGGAGCTGCTGGACGCCCCGCCGCAGCGCCCGGCGACGTGGTCGCCGATCGTCGTCGAGATCGACCACAGCGGCGCCGGCGCCGACCAGGTCACCGTCGAGGTGTCCGCCTACCGGGACGGGCAGCGCCGTCCGGTCGGCGCCCGCCGGCTGCCGCGCAGCGCGGTGCGGTCGTATGTGCAGCAGCGCGTCGACGAGGCGTGCTCGCAACTCGACCCGGGCGCCGAGGAGTTGCTGGCGTTCGTCCTGCCGCGCGAGCTGCTGAACGTCGGGGTGGCGCACTGGGAGTGCGGCCCGGAGGACCGGACTCCGCTCGGCTGCGCCTACCCGCTGGTGGTGACCGACCGGTCCCGGCACCGCGGCGGCCGGCTGCGCCACCAGCTGCGCAAGAAGTGGCGCAAGCTGGACGCCAGCCCCGGCGCGGCGCTGCACCGCGTCGACTGCGGCAGCCGGGAGCATCCCGCGGGGCTGCGCATGCGGCTGCGCGACGACGCCGAGCTGACCGGGTACGCCGCCTCGCCCGAGGGGGCGCGGGAGCACTTCGAGATCGGCCTCACCGTGCCCGTCCCGATCCTGCTGTGGCCACGGGACGGCTGCCCCGGCGGCGGCCACGACGGCCCGTGCCGGGGCACCGCGTTCCTCGACGAGCTGGCCGTGTCCGTGGCGGGCGTCCCGCCGTCCGAACTCCCCCGCCTGGTGATGGACCTCCGGATGGCGGCGGAGGCGGCCGACGTCCCCGAGGAGCACTGGGCACGCGACGTCCAGCTGCTGTGGGACGACCCCCGCTGCTTCCCCGAGCCCGCCGCCAGCCTCCGTTCGCCCGTCGACTGAAACCGTCCGCAGCCCGAGCCGCCCGCACCCGAAGCCGCCCGCACCCGAACCGCCCGCGCCCGAGCCGTCCGCACCGAAGCCGCCCGCACCCGAACCGCCCGCGCCCGAGCCGTCCGTACCGAAGCCGTCCGCCCGCGTGGGCGGCGCGCGACCCGCGCGAGAACGACCCCCGGAGAGAAGAACCATGCCCTTGTGGCCCGTCTACACCGGCGCGATGGAACCGCACGACGGCATCACCGAACTGCCGCCGCCCCCGCCCTGGCGGGCCTTCGACGGCCGGCCCGTGCTCGACCCGCCGGACGAGAGCGACGACGAGGCCGCCGTCTCCCCCGACCGCGCGCACCGCGCCGCGACCTACCGGGCCACCGAGCAGACGGTGCAGCTCGTCAACGCCGCCCTCTACCTGCGCCGTCCGCTGCTGGTCACCGGCCCGCCCGGCACCGGCAAGTCGACCCTGGCCTACGCGGTCGCCCGGGAACTGCGCCTCGGGCCGGTCCTCAGGTGGAACATCACCAGCCGCAGCACCCTCCACGACGGCCTCTACCAGTACGACCCGCTGTCCCGGCTGTACGCGGCGCGCCAGGGCGAGCCCGGTGCGACGGGCATCGAGAACCATCTGCGCCTCGGCCCGCTCGGCACCGCCCTCCTCCCCTACGCCCGCCCGCGCGCCCTGCTCATCGACGAGATCGACAAGAGCGACCTCGACCTGCCGAACGACCTGCTCAACGTCCTGGAGGAGGGCCAGTACGAGATCCCGGAGCTGGTCCGGGCCTCCCGGGACACGCCGGACGGCCGGGCCGAGGTGATGATCGACGGCACCGACCGCCGGGTGCCGGTCGAGCGCGGCCGGGTTCGCTGCCGCGCCTTCCCGTTCGTCGTCCTCACCAGCAACGGCGAGCGCGAGTTCCCGCCCGCCTTCCTGCGCCGCTGCGTCACCCTGCGGCTGCGGCAGCCCGACGACCGGCAGCTCGCCGGAATCGTCCGCGCGCACCTGGGCGAGCCCGACACCTACGCCGAGCAGCTGATCACCCGCTTCCTGTCCCGGGTCGACAGTGGCGAACTGGCCACCGACCAGCTGCTGAACGCCATCTACCTGGCCCGCGCCTCCGGTCTCGGCGCCGACTCCCTGGACGAGCTGGCCGAGCAGTTGATGCCGTACCTGGGCCGGTCCCCGCAGTCCGATGCCTTCTGACCTCCCGGGGCCACCGGAGCCGCTGTCCCGCCTGGCCGAGGTACTGGCCCGGGCGGCCTCCGGCGTGCGCCCGACCCCGCGGGAACTGGCCGAACTGCTGTGGCTGGCCGGGCACATGGGTCCCGTCGGCGGCGACGTCACGGCCCCGCCGTCACCCGCCGAGCCACCGCCCGGGACCACCACCGACGCCTCCGGCGCCCCCGGCGCCCCCGCGCCGCCGCCCGCTCGGCCGTCGCCCGACCGGTGCCCCCGGCACGAGGAGCCGCCTCCCGGCCCCGAGTCCCCCCGCGCCCCGCTGCGCCTGCCGCCCACGCCCTCCGCCCCCGGCCCCGCCCCGGACGGGGCGACGGCCGAGCCCCACGCCGCCCTGCTGGCCCCCGCACCGCCGATGCTGCGTCACCCGCTGGCGCTGCAGCGCGCCCTGCGCCCGCTGCAGCGCCGTACCGACGCCCCCGCCGGGCAGGAGGTGGACGAGGCGGCGACCGCCGACCGCCTCGCCCGGCTCGGCACGGACCCGCAAGGGTGGCTGCCGGTCATGCGCCCGGTGCGCGAGCGCTGGCTGCGGCTGAACCTGCTGTACGACACCGGTCCCACGATGCCCGTCTGGCGCCCGCTGGTCCGCGAACTGCATACGGCGCTCGCCCAGTCCGGCGTCTTCCGCACCGTCACCCTGCACCGCGCGGAACCCGACGGCACGGTGGGCGGCGCCGGCCACGCCCCCGCCGACGGCCGCACCGTCACCCTCCTCATCAGCGACTGCATGGGCCCCCAGTGGCGCGCGGGCCCGGCCGGCACCCGCTGGTTCGCCACCCTGCGCCGCTGGGCGCACCGGATGCCCCTGGCCGTGGTCCAGCCGCTGCCGGAGCACCTGTGGCGGGACACGGCACTGCCGCCCGTTCCCGGCCTGCTGTCCGCCCCGCACCGGGCCGCCCCCAGCGCGGCGCTGGCCTTCACCCCGTACGACACCGCCGGCGGCCCCGGGGGCAAGGGCACCGTGACCGTCCCCGTGCTGGAGCCGGGCCCCGAGTGGCTGGCGAACTGGGCCGCGCTGGTCGCCAGTCCGGGCGGCACCGCGTACCCGGGCGCCGCGGCGGCGCTGGACCGGCCGCTGCCCGCCGACGCCGACGACCGGACCGACGTGGCGCGGCTGTCCGCCGGGGAACTGGTCCTGCGGTTCCGGGCGACCGCCTCCCCGGAGGCGTTCCGGCTGGCCGGGCATCTGGCCCTGGGCCGCCCGGACCTGCCGGTGATGCGGCTGGTGCAGGCCGCGGTCGAGCCGCACCCGCGCCCGCAGCACCTGGCCGAGGTGATCCTCAGCGGCATGCTCACCTCCGTGGCCGGACCGCCCGGCTCCTACGCCTTCCGGCCCGGCGTGCCCGAGCTGTTGCTGCGCGGACTGCCCCGCACCGCGCGGGCCCGTACGCACGACCTCCTGCTGCGCACCGGCGGCCTGATCGACGAGCGCGCAGGCCGCTCGCCGGGCGAGTTCCGGGCGCTGACCCCGGCCCCGGACGGCACCGAGACCGGCGCTCGGGGCGAGGCGTTCGCCGCGATCAGTCCGGAGAGCGCGCGGCGGCTGTCCGGCACCGAGCCGGCACCGGTCACGGCACCCGCCCCCGGTCCCGGTTCCGGTCCCGCACCGCACCGGACGCCGTTCCCGGCCGGGCTGGGCGGCCGGTACCGGCTGGTGCAGCGGCTGCGTCCGGCCGGCCGGGTGTGGCTGGCGGAGGACACCGAAGCGGGCCGGACGGTGACGATCCGGCTGCACGAGGCGCTCACCGACCGCGCGGGGCGCGAGGCGTTCCTGCGGGACACGCGGCTCCTCATGGGCCTCGACCACCGCAACGTGGTGGCCGTCCTCGACGCCGGCGTCGAGGACGACATCCCCTACGTCGTGATGGAGCACCTCGACGGCATCGCCCTCAACGTCCTGGCCCGGCCCTACGGCCACCGGCTGCCGGCGCCGCTGACCGTGTCGGTCGGGGCCCAGCTGGCCGGCGCCCTCGCCGCCCTGCACGGAGCCGGGGTCGCGCACGGCGCGCTGGAGACGTCCCGGGTGGTGCTGCTGCCGGACGGGACGGCCAAGCTCAGCCTCTTCGCACCGGGGAGGTCCGCCCGCCCCGGCGGCCGGTCCGAGGATCTGCGCGCGCTGTGCGAGGTCCTGCTGCGGCTGGCGTCGGGCACCTCGCACCTCACCGTGCCGATCGACTCCCGGCAGCTCACGCATCTGCCCGAAGACCTGCGGGTCCCCTACTCGCACGCCCTCGACCTGCTGATGTCCCGCTCGCCGAGCGCCCGGACCCGGGGCCGGGACCTGCTGACCGACCCCGAGCTGCCGCGGCGGGCCCGCGAGGAGTACGCCCGCCGCTCCTACCGCGCGCTCGGCCCCCTGGCCGTCGAACTCCCGGACGGCTCCCCCGACTTCTCACCGCAGGAACGGGCGCTGCTCGCCATGCTGCTGCTCAAGCACGGCCGCACGGTCACCCACGAGGAGCTGCGGTGGGGCCTGTGGGATCCCGGCGACGAACCGCGTGACCCGCGGGCCGAACTGCGCGGCATGGCGACACGGCTGGCGGCCGCGCTGGGCCCCGGTGTGCTGGCGACGCCGTCCCACGGCTACGCGCTGCACACCAGCGCCGACTACGTGGACGTGGTGCACTGCGAGGAACTGGTGCGGCGCGCCGACGCCAGTGCGCCGACGGGCGCGTACGACGACGCCCGCCGGCACGTCACCGACGCGCTGGGCCTGTGGCGGAGCGGCGACCCCCTCGCGGACCTGCCGGGCCCCGCCGCCCGCACCGCCCGCAACCGCCTGCTGCGGCTACGCCTCGCCCTGCACGGCAGGCGCGCCGAGCTGGACCTGGCGCTGGGCGACGCGGACCGGGCCGCCGCCGATCTGTCCGGTCTGCTGCACGCCCACCCGTTCCGCGAGGACTTCCGCCGCCTGTACCTGATCGCGCTGCGCCGGCAGGGACGCGTGGAGGACGCCCTGGAGGTGTACGAGGAGTACGAGCTGTCCGGCGGCCGCAACCCGGAGCTGCTGGCCCTCGGCCGGGAACTGCGCGAGGAGCATGCCGAACCACCGGACGACCCCGACGCCCCCGACGACCCACGGCCGTACGCCGGGAGCGCCGCGGACAGCGTCGTGGCCGCCCCGGACGAGCTGCCGGAGGGACCGTTCCCGACGGAGGACGAGCTGTGGACGCCGCTGCTGGCGGAACCGGAGGAGGAACCGCGGGAGCACCGACGGGAGGAGCCGGTGGCCGCGGCCGTCCCGGGCCACGACGCGCACGACGACGGGCACGACGACCGGGACGGCGACGAGGACGAGGACGACGCCCCGCCGGACCTGCCGGAGGAGCCCCCGGAGGAGCCCCCGGAGGAGTTCCTGGAGGAGTTCCCGGAGGAGTTCCCGGACGAGTACGAGGCCGACGGTGGCACCGCGTACTGCTACCGCGCCCACTACGCCCTCGCCGACGGCCCCCGCGGCGACCAGGCGCAGGCGGCCCTGCGACGGCTGGTCACGGAGCTGGTCGCGGACAGCGATGTGGGCACCGCCTGCGAGTTGGTCGAGGACGGTGCGGGAGTCCTCGTCCTGTTGTCCCCGGCCCTGCCGGCCACCGGGCTCATGCGGGCCACCGTGAACGGGCTGCCCGCCCGCCTGGCGCAGGTGGGCGGTCTGCGGCTGCGGGTGGAGTTCTGGCTGGCGGAGTCCTGGCCGGACGGGACCTCGGAGCAGGCCTACCGCGCCGACCCGGAGGCGGTCGACGCGGCGCTGGAGGAGTCGGCGGCACAGGCGGTCGTCGCCGTGTCGAGCGCCGTGTACGACGACGAGGACGCCGACGACGAGGACGGCACTCCCCTGTACGCGCCGGGCGTGTTCCTCCCGCTGGACGGCGGCGCGGGCTGGTTCCACACGGTGCGCGGGGCCGGCCACCGCTCCGGCGCCGCGGTGCGCGGGCCCTATCCGATGCCGTCCGGCGGCTGGGTCCCCGGTCCGCGTGACGCTTCCGAGGCCGTCGTGCTGCTCCCGCCGGACGGCGGTCCCGTCGCGGCGGACGCCGCGATCGTGCGCTCGACGCCCGCCGCCGAGCGTGCGCGCTGGCGGTACGCCGAGGTCGACCTGCGGGAACGTCGGCTGGTCCCCGGCGACGGTGCCGGCATCGAGGTGACCTGGCGGGTCGACGATCCGGTACGGGCCGCGGCGCACCCCGGGACCGACCCGCCCCGCGTCCTCGCCCGGGCGCTGGCCGACGCCCGCCGAACGGGCCGGGACCTCGCCACGGCTCTCGCCCGGGTGACCGTGCCCGGGTACGCCATCGGCCGGGTCACCGGCTCCGGCCGCGCGGACCGGAGCGGGCGGAGCCGTGGGCGCACGGCTCAGGACGCGCTGCTGGACGCCCGCTGTGTGCTCTTCGGCTTCGACGACGTCGTCGCGCGGCTGTACCGGCCCGGTGCCGAGCGGGAGGTGCTGCTGGACGTCATGGAACTCCTCGCGGAGGAGCGCGACCCCGGGGACGCGCTGTCCGGGTCCGAGCCGCTGCCCCGGGTCGGTCCGCCGCCCGCCTCGGAGGGCTACGCCGGCACGCTCGATCTCATCCGCGCCTTCGCCGGCCACCGGCTGGCCCCCGACGTGCGCCTGCGGCTCGACCGGCACGAGGAACGGGCGGCGCGCACCGCCCGGCCCACACCTCTGGCCGACCGCCTGATCCGGGCCCTGCGCGCACAGCGGGTGCCCGTCGCCGTGGTGACCGACCGGGCCGAGGCTCCGGTCCGGGCCTTTCTGCGGCGGCGCGACCTGATGGGGTGCCTGCCGGGCGGCGTCCACGGCCGGGACGCCGACCTCACCCGGCTGATGCCCGACCCCGATGTGCTGCGCCGGGCCCTGGACCGGCTGGACGCCGCCGCGGCCGAGTGCGTGCTGCTCGGCTCCTCCGTCGCCGAGCAGTCCGCCGCCCGTGCGCTGGGCATGCCGTTCATCGGCTGCGGGCGCGACGAGGCGGCCCGGCGGCTGCGCGCCACGGACGGCGACGCGCTCCTCGTACCGGACCTGCGTCCGCTGCTCACCGCCGTGGAGAGCCGCTGACACACCATGAAGGGCCGCCGTCATGCCATGAAGTGCCGCCGTCACGCCGTGGACGGCCGCTGAAGAGGCGCCGACAGCGCCGTGGGGAGCCCGCCGCCGGCCGAGACCCCCCATTCAGCGGCCCCCCTCCCGGCCCCCTCCAGCGGGCGCCCGCCCCCCTGCCGCCCGCACCATGCGAAGGAGGCCGGCCACCCGGCGGCCCGCTCGGTCCGCGCTCTCGGAGGATCTGCATGACCGCCAGTCTGGAGCAGCTGCGCCGCTGCCACTTCGCCGTCGACCTCGGGGCGGCACGCACACGGGTGTACGTGAAGGGCGCCGGTCTCGTCGTCGACCAGCCGTCCGCCGCCGCCGTCAACACCCGTACCGGCGCGCTCATCGCGGTCGGCGAGTTCGCGGAGCAGATGACCGGCCGCACCCCCGGTTACATCCGCGTCGTACGGCCCGTCCACGGCGGCACGGTCGTCGACATCGAGATGGCGCAGCGGATGCTGCGGCACCTGCTCGGCGACAAGGTCCGCCGGGCGCTGCGCCGCAAGCCCCGGCTGCGCGCCGCCGCCTGCACCGCGCACGACGCCGATCCGCTGGCCCAGCGGGCGGCGATCGAGACCCTCGTCGGGCTCGGGGCGCGCCGCGTCGAGCTGGTCGACACGCTCATCGCCGCCGCCGTCGGCTGCGGGCTGCCCGTGGAGCAGCCCGAGGCCACCATGATCATGGTGTGCGGGGCGCACGCCACGCAGGTCGCGGTGCTCTCCCTGGGCTCGATCGTCACGGCCGAGCGGATCCCGGTGGGCGGCGAGGCCGTCGACCACGCGATCGTGCAGCACCTGCGCCACCAGCACGAGCTGGTGCTGCCGAGCCAGTCGGTACGCCCGTTGCAGCTCGCCCTGTCCGGCAACGGGCTCACCCCGCAGGGCCCGGCGTCCACGGAGATCCACGGCCGGGACGTGGCCACCGGCCTGGCCCGCAGCGTGCAGGTCGACACCGCCGCCGTACGGGACGCCATCCAGACGCCGCTGACGGCCGTGCTGGACGGCATCGGCAAGGTGCTGCGGGACTGTCCGCCGGACCTGGTGGCCGATCTCGCCGACCGGGGCATCATGATGGTCGGCGGCAGTGCGCTGCTGCCCGGCTTCGACCAGATGCTGCGGGAGGCGACCGGCATGCCGGTGCACATCGCCGAACGGCCCGACATCTGTGCCGTCCAGGGCCTGGGCACCATGCTGGAGGGCAAGGTCGAGCCACTGGCGCTGGACACGACGACGGCCGACTGACCGCCGTCGGTGGACCCCGACGGCACGACCGGCCGGCCTCCCCGGCTCACCCGCCTGCTCGAAGCGGTCCTCGGTGTCGGATCCGACCTGGATCTGCGCAGCACGCTGCAGCACCTGGTGGACGGTGCCGCGGAGCTGACCGGCGCGGCCCGCGCCGTCCTCGCCACGGCCGCGCCCGGCCCGGACGGGCTCACCGGGATCCGCACCGCCTCCGCCGCGGCCGCCGGTCCGGAGAGCGCGGCGCACCGGCTGCGGGTGCCGGTCCTGGTGCGGGACGAGGAGTTCGGCGAGCTGCGGCTGACCGGCCGGCCGGACGGCACTCCGTTCACCGCCGAGGACGAGCAGCTGGTATGTGTGCTGGCCGCCCAGGCCGGCATCGCGATCGGCAACGCCCGGCTGTACGAGACGGCCCGGCAGCGCGAGCGCTGGATCGAGGGCGCCGCCGCCGTCACCACCGCGCTGCTCACCGGCCGGGCCGGCGACGACGCGCTGCGGACGGTCGCCGAACGGGCCCGGCTGCTCGCCGGCGCCTCGGCGGGCGTGATCCTCCAGCCCACCGCCGAGGGCGGCATGGAGATCGTGACCGCGTCGGCCCCGGAGGGCCCCGAGGACCCCGAGGACCCCGACGGCCTGGTCGGCGCCACGATCGCGCCGGGCAGCCCGGTGCTGGAGCAACTGCTCGGCGGGGAGCCGGTGTTCGTCGACGACTCGGCGACCGACCCGCGCATGACGACCGAGGTACGGCACCGGTTCGGGCCGAGCATGCTGCTGCCGCTGAAGGCGAGCGGCCGGCTGATCGGCACCCTGGCCCTGCCGCGCCGCCGCGGCGACCGCGCGTACACCGACGTCGAACGGCTGCTGGGGGCCCAGTTCGCCTCCCAGGCCGCGCTCGCCCTCGTCCTCGCCGACGCGCACCGCCGCCGCAGCCGCCTCGCGGTCTACGAGGATCGCGACCGGATCGCCCGGGACCTGCACGACCTGGTGGTGCAGCGGCTGTTCGCCACCGGGATGATGCTGGAGTCCACGCAGCGGCGCCCCGGCGCGGACGGCGTCCGCGACGTCCTGGGGCAGGCCGTGGACGAGCTCCGGTCGACGGTCCGGGAGGTCCGTACGGCGATCATCGCGCTCCAGCAGCCGCCGGCGGAACAGCCGGCCGGCCTGCGCGGCAGGGTGTTGCGGGAGACGGCGACCGCCGCCGCGCTGCTGGGCTTTGCGCCTGCCACGCACTTCACGGGCGCCGTCGACAGCCGCGTACCGGACAAGGTCGCGGACCGCCTGCTCACCGCGTTGCGCCGGGCCCTGGCCGCGGCCTCCCGCCGCCCCGCCGTGTCCCGGGTCGAGGTCGGGGTCGACGCGACGGCGACGCTGCCGGACGGCCGGGCCGGGGTGCGGCTGACGGTGACCGACGACGGCGGGCCGGGCACGACGGTGACCTGGCAGTCACCGCTGTGAGCACCGGGGCCGGACGCCCGCGGGCCAGGGGGCCCGGGGGCCCGGACGAACCGACGGCCCGGACGAACCGACGGCCCGGACATCCCTGAGGACCCGGACGGCTCACGCGCACGGCTCGCGCGGCTCCCGGCTCACACCGCTCACACGGCGAACCAGCACCGCACGGTCGTACCGTCCACCGCGGTGTGTATCCGGACCAGGTCGGAGACGAGGTTGACCAGCAGCAGCCCGCGACCGCCGCGCCGGTCGCGGGGGGCGGGCCGGCGCCCGGCCAGCGGGTCGGTGAGCCGTCCGCCGTCGCGCACCTCGCACACCACGGTGCCGTTCTCCTCCCACACCCGCACAACGCCGCTCCCGCCGCCGTGCACGACGCTGTTGGTGACCAGCTCGGCGGTCACCAGCGCCAGGTCGTCCAGCCGGACCCCGGTGAGGCCGAGCCGCGCACCCTCGCCGGTGGCGACGTGCCGGGCCTCGGAGATCGTCTGCCGGTCGAAGGCGAAGGCGAGGCCGCCCGGCACGGACGGCAGCGGCTCGTTGTAGCGGGCGACCACGCCGGACGGGTCGTAGGCGGCGCTGTCCCGCGCGATCGCGGAGCCGTCCGTGATGACCGTGGGATGGGTGGCGTACGCGTCGGCGAGGACCCGCTCGTCGAGGCGCCGGACGTCGTACGGGCACAGGATGGTCACCGTGCGCCCCGCGAAGGCCGCGTTGATCAGCGCCTCGTGCTGGACGCAGGCCGGGTACTCGGTGGCCGTGCGGCCGGCCCAGATCGGCTCACCGATGATCCGCACCCGGCGCCCGGACTCCTGGGCGTCGGCGAAGGCGCGCAGCACGCCGGGGATGATCCGCCCCGGGTTGCGCCCGGCCTCCCGCATGTCCAGCAGCCGCACGGCGCCGGCGTCGCCGCCCAGGGCCTCCCGCACCAGCTCCAGCCGCTCCCCCGGCACGGCCACGGCCACCGGCTCCCCGGCCGCCAGGCCGTCCCGTACGAACGGCACGGTGCCGGCGAGGTACTGGTCGTCGTCCCGGTAGAACAGCGCGGGATGGACGAAGGACCCGGCGGACCCGGACGGTCCGGGAGACTCGGCGGACTCGGGAGACTCGGCGGACTCGGGGGGCGATGCGCCCACGGTACTCATGACATCGACACCTCGATCGCCGGGAGGTCGGGCCAGAACATGTCCAGGGCCCGGCACAGGGTGGACGGCGGCCGGTGCAGCACGAGCCTACGGCCGTCCGGCAGGCGCTGGGCGGCGACCGCCAGCTCCCCGGCTCCGGCGACGTCGACGAACGTCACGTCGGACAGCTCCAAGTAGTACACGCCTTCGTCCTCGCCCTCGCTCACCGCCTGTTCCAGCACCCGCTGCCAGGTGCTGCGCGTCGTCAGCCCCACTTCGCCGACCGCCTTGACGCCCCTGCGCCCGGTCAGCGGTGAC
Source organism: Streptomyces hamibioticus (assembly GCF_047946815.1). Lineage (NCBI taxonomy): Bacteria > Bacillati > Actinomycetota > Actinomycetes > Kitasatosporales > Streptomycetaceae > Streptomyces > Streptomyces hamibioticus. The sequence continues at coordinate 5,211,625 of NZ_JBKKQY010000001.1, read as the reverse complement.
ACCGCCAGCCCCGGCGCCTCGCCGACCGTGCCGTACGGCACCTCGTTCCGAGTGCCCACGCTCGTCTCCCATGCTCCCGGACGAGACGCCTCTACCCAACCCGGTGCCGGTCATTCCCCGGTATCGGGTGTACTCCACCGGACGGCGGGCAGGCGCACTTCCAGCACCGCCCGAACGGGCGGCCACGGGGGACATGACATCGGACGGATTCCGTCGAGGACCACGAGGACCGACAAGGCGGTGACATGACCTCAGCGGCACCACCACGGCCGGCGGGGAGGCCAGCCGGACTGGTCATCGAGGGCCGGGTGGAAGCGGACCGGGCAGTGCTCCTTCCGCGCGGGGAACTGGTCCGCGGATGCGCGGACGTCCTGGCCGAGGCCCTGGCCGACCTGCCGACCGGCCTCCGCCGGATCGACGCGGACATGAGACACGTCGACTTCATGGACGCGGCGGGGCTGCAGTTCCTGGACCTGCTCGGCGGCTACGGCCACCGGCACGGAGTGCCCGTGACGGCGAGACACTGGCGCGGCCAGCCGCGCCGGACCCTGGAGCTGGCGGGCCTGGACGGCACCGACCCCCTGCGCGTCACCGACGGCCAGCCGGCGCCGGAGGGGTCGCAAGACCTCCGGGTGCTCCGGGAGGAGGTGGAGCAGCTACGGCAGGCGATCGACTCCCGCCCGGTGATCGACCAGGCACGCGGCGTGCTGATGGCCGTCCACGCCTGTACCCCCGAGGAGGCGTGGCACATCCTGCGGGAGACGTCCCAGCTGTCCAACACCAAGCTGCGCACCGTCGCGGCGGCGGTCACCGCGAGCACCGTGGGGGACGGCCCCGCACCGCCCGAGGAGGTGCGCACCGCCCTGCGGGCGGCCCTGGCCCGGCACACGGGCGGCTGAGACCGCCGCCGCCGGTGCGGCGCGTGATGCGGGTGGCCGGCGGGTACCCGGACCCCCGGACCCGTCCCGCGAGCGGGAGGCATCACGATGAGCGACCAGACCACCCCGTCCCAGGCCGAGGGCGAACGCGACGACGACCGCACCGCGCCCGAGCGCCAGTCCCCGCCGCACCCGACCCCGTCCCAGGCGGAGGGCGAACGAGAAGAGGAGCCCACCACGGACACCGGGCCCGGCACACCGGGCGCCGCATCCTGACCCCTGCGCCCCGGAGAGACGGACCGGCCGCCAGACCTCCATGACGTTCCGGCAGGAAGCGGCGGCCGGTACCTCAGGCGCCGACCGGCTGCCGCCGCTCGTAGTGGTAGTGCACGGGCGAGAACTTCGGCGGCCCGGACGGTTCGGGATAGCCGTGCTCCTCGATGGCCGGCCCGAGCCGCCGCGTGAAGAAGTCATGGCACGCCTCGGCCGACTCCCACAGGTCGATGACGCGCAGACCCGCCTCCGTGATGATCGCGGTGTGGTACAGCAGCCCGTCCGGGGACTGATCCGACCGCGCGCCCACGCGCCGGTCCACGGCGTCGTACTGCTCCGCCGTCACTCCCGGAAATTAGATCTCCATCAGTACAGCCATGAGAACCCTCCAGCCACGTCGGGCGTGCCGCGGTCATCGGTGACAGCCCACCCCTCTTCCAGCCTCGCCCCACACTTCCGGGCCCGCAAAGCGGGCCCATAGGACGACGCCGGACACGCACGCCCTTCAGCCGGTCCCGCCCGCCCGGTCGAAGAACCGGACGATACGCGGGAGGGCCTGCCGTACCGATCCGTTGTGGTCGTGGTCGCCGACGTCGGTCAGCCGGTGTGCGGCACCGTTCTCCGTCAGCTGGTCCGCGCAGTGACCGGCGTGGGAGAAGTCGACATCCTTGTCCCCGCGGCCGTGGAAGATCTCCACCGGTACCTTCGGTTGCCAGTCGCAGGTGTGGTCCAGCGGGTGCAACTTGTCCTTGAGAACCCCGGTGGGCTTGCGGATCCTGGCCAGGAACTCTTCGGTGAACAGGTCCCTGGAGGCGGCCGGGAGGGCGGCGGCGATCTGCGCGGTGGTGTGGTGGCCGTCGAAGAGGCTCTCCACCTGCTGGTCGTAGGGGGCTCGGAACGCCTCGCCGGGCGAGCGGTAGAGGCCGTAGGTCTTGTTCCAGGCGGTGACGAAGTAGGCGAGGTAGAGCCCGGACTTCGCGATCTCGTCATCGGCCGCCGCGGCTTCGAAGGCGGAGAGGTTGAAGGGACCGCCGACCGGGGCGAGCGCGCCCGGGCGGAAGTACCGGTCACCGCCCTTCCGGTGCAGCGCCCGGCCCACCAGCATCGTGGCCGGCCCACCTTGTGAGAACCCGCTGATCTGCACCTTCCGCTCCAGTTCCCGGCCTTTTCGGTGGGTGAGGGTCCGGGCCGCGCGCAGTCCGTCGACCGCTGCCGCGACGGTGGCGCCCGGGTCGCCGTAAGGATGGAACCCGTCGCCCTTGCCGAGGCCCACGTAGTCAGGGGCCGAGACCGCTCGCCCCGTCGACGCGAACAGCAGTGCTGCGAGCCGGTCGTTCGATGCCGGATTCTCCGAGGCGACGTCCTTGCGGTGGACGGTGGTGCCGTGCAGCCAGACCACGGTGGGCAGTCGGCGCGCCTCGCTCTTGGGCAGCACCACGAGCTGGCTGGCCCTCGTGGGTGCGCCCGAGCTGTCGGTGGTGCGGTAAACCACCTGGTAGGCGGACACGCCGTAACGGACCTGGGAAGAGTCGATCTTGCCCTGGAGTTCCCCGGACACCTCCTCCGCGGTCAGGTCGGCCACTTGCTCGACGGACACCACGGCACCGCCCGGTGACTGCCGGCCGTGGGCGTCGGCCACCGCGGCCGGAGCGATCAGGGCGGACGTGCTGCCGATGAGGGCGGCGCCGGCAACCATTCGTTTCTGCACTCGCTTTGAAGACATGCAGGGATTCTGTGTGTTGACGACACGGCCAGGACATGGAGCGGCCCCCCGGACCGCGAGGGGGGACAGCCCCCTCGGAGCCGCTCCCGCAGGACGCGGATACGGAAGGCTCCGAAGGCACCGTCCGGGCGATCTTCGGACGCGGGTGATCACTCTGTGACCACCTCGTGGGCAGAATCGACCACGGAAGCGCTGGCAGGGCCCGGCGGCGGCGCCGGTCACTCCGACGCAGGTCAAAACGATTCCGCCCAGGAGACGCGCAGTGGGGCGGGTGGGACTCGAACCCACGGCCGACGGATCATGAGTCCCTTTCGGATCTTCCGATCCGTCCCCGCTCTTGCCTCGGTCTTCCTATAAGTGCAGGTCAGATGGGTTTCCCATTCTGTCTCTGCGCCGGCCTTCCTGATCCTTCCGGGTCCTTCCGTCCCCTGCGTGTCCCCTGGCGGCTACGGCGCCGTAGCCGCCCCCGCTCACTGGCCGAGGTCGGCCAGCAGGTCGTCGAGTACCGTCTCCTCCTCGATGCGCACGCCGAGTTCGATGAGGGCCGCGGGCAGGTCCGGGTCCCACGCGGCAGTGGTCGGCGTGCCGGTCAGAGGCGGGGCCAGGGGGGTGGCGGTGACCGCGGTGCGGTAGTCGGCGGCCGTGTAGCGCCAGGGGTGCCAGGGGACACGGCGCAGCAGGGCGGAGGCGATGCGCAGACCGCCCCAGTCGAAATCGCCGTGATAGCGCAGTGTGGTTCCGTGGGCGTGCAGGTGGCGCAGCAGGGTGAGGGCGGCGGCCGAGGGCTGGCCCTGGAGGCAGACCAGCGGCGGGCAGGCGGCGCCCAGGGTGTCGGCCGCGGTGGCCAGGACGGCCGGGTTCTCGCAGACGCGGACGACAGCGGGTGCCGTGCGCGGCGGGTGCCGGGTGAGCTGCCGTAGCGTCAGGACCGCGGGTTCGCCCTCGTCCGCCGACCAGTCGAGGGCGGGGGAGCCGCGCAGGCCCAGGGTCAGGACCGTGGCGGACAGGGCGTCCTTGAGGAGCCCGGCCGATGCCCATGCCTCGCGGCGCCACTCCGCTCCGCTGCCGTCCGGGAAGCCGGTCACCGTGCGGACGCCGGACAGGACGAGGGTGGCGCGCGGGGTGCCGTCGTCGAGGGCGTGCGCGTCGCCGAAGGTGCCGGCGGCGAACGCGGACAGGGACACGGCGGGCTCGGCCGGCAGCCGCCGCAGGGCCTCGGCTGTATCGCCCAGCAGGCGCTGCGCCGCCTGCGGAGTGCGGGCGAGCCGGCGAGCGAGGCCGTCCGCACGCAGCCGCTCGGCCCAGTCGGCCAGTTCGGGCCTGTGGGTGCGGACGAGCTCGTCGAGCGGGGCGTACGCGTCCCGCCAGGCGAGCTCCTCCCGTTCGCGTACGTCGGCCAGCCGGGCGACGGGTCCGGTGAGGGCGGTGACGGCCGCTGCCAGGCCGTCGGGGCTGACGCCGGAGCGGCGCAGGACGGCGTCCACGGCGTCGAGCCGGACGCTCAGCGCGCGTCCGGCGCCGGGGGCGCGGCCCAGCAGCCGTTCCACGGCGGCCCGTTGACCGGCGGTGGGGGCGCTCAGGGTGACCGGGCCGGTGAGGGGCTCGTTCCGTGCCATACGCCGGCGGACGCGATCCACCAGCCAGGCGAGGTCGGGGCCGCCGAGCAGCCGGGTCAGGCGGTCGCGGTCGACGGGTGCCGAGGGCTGTCGGCGGGTGCCGGTGTGCTCGCTCATGTCCCCCTCGCTCAAGGCCTGTCGCTCATGCCCACAGGCCGTCCTGTGCGTCAGCCGCGTCCTGCGCCGTCCGCGGGCCGGTCTGCCCGTCGGTCCGCGAGCCGGTCTGCGCGGGGATGCCTCCGTTCAGGCGACCCGGTTCACCGCCCCTGACCCGTGCGGTGCCGTCCCACTCCCAGCGGGTCACCAGGACGGCCGGGATCTCGTCGACGCGGGAGAGCTGGGCGATGGCGATGCCGGGGACCTGTGGGTAGCAGGCCCATTCGCGTTCGGAGGTCATCACCACGTCCAGATCGAAGGCGTGCAGCAGGCCGAGGCACTTGGCGCGGGAGTCGTCGTCGACGCCGGCGAACGCCTCGTCCAGGGTGACCAGCCGCGGGGCGTGGGGCGCGGCCGTGGCGTAGTGCGAGGAGGCCGCGGCGAACAGCGGCACGCTCACGGCCAGGACGCGCTCTCCGCCGGAGGCCGGCCCGGTGGCGGGAACCCATTTGCCGTGCTGGTGGCGTTCGATGCCGAACTCGTGCCAGGCGCGGTAGTCGAGGGCCGCGGTGAGCACCTCCAGCCAGCTGCCCGCGGTGTCGTCCGCCTGGCGGCGGGCGATCTCGGCCTGCAGGAACTCGCCGACCGCGGCCCGGTCCTCGGCCGTCCAGGCGTCGGCGGACTGGCGCAGCCGCTCGCGGGCCTGGGCGAGGCCCGCCGGGGCCTTGCGCGAAGGGCGCCAGGCCAGGCGCAGCCTCATGCCGGTGGAGGTGGGCCGCTCCCTCAGTTCGGCGTTCATGGCCCGCACCTGGCGCTCGGCGGCGCCGATCAGCTCCTGCAGGGTCCCGGCGACCTCGGTCAGCAGGTGGGTTTCGAGGATCTCCCGCTCGTGCGCGGACAGGATGCGGGTCAGCTCGGCGACTTCCACGGCGAGGGCCTCGGCGAGGTCGGGGACGGCACGCGTACGGCCCTGGTAGACGATCTCGACGACCATTCCGTCCTCGGTCATCCGGGCCGAGGCGCTGTGACCGCCCCGGGAGAGCGCGTCCTGGAGCCTCTTGTACTCCTCGCTGAGCTTCTTCTGTACGCGCTCCCAGGCGCCGTCGGAGTCGTCGGTGCCGGACAGGTCGCTCTCGATCGCGCGGGCGAGCGCGATGGCCGGGGTGGCGGCCCAGGGCCCGGCGGCCAGGTCGGGCAGGGTCACCTCGGGCAGGGCGACGGCGAGCAGCCCGGTGGCCGCGAACCGCTGGAGTGCGGCGATGGCCTCGGCGCGGGCCTCGGTGGTCTCGCGCACGTTCACCTCCAGGCGCTGGATGTGCCCGAGTGCCAGGTGGGCGCGCCGGTCGGCGGCGGTGTGGTCCTCGCGGGCCCGGCGCTGCTCACGGTCGCATGCGACGAGCGCGTCCGCGGTCTCGGCAAGGCGCCGCTGAAGCTCCGCGACGGCGGTGCCGACGGTGGAGCGCAGGGTGGCGTGGCGTTCGTCGGCGGCGGTCGCGGCACGGGCCGCGTCCTCGGCGCGCCGGGCCAGCTGAGCCACCTTTTCCTCGGCCCGCTGGGCCTCCGCGCGGTCGTCGGCCAGGGCCCGTGCCGCGTCGGTGCGTTCGCGCAGCGCGGGCCACAGTCCGGCGAGGACGGTGGTGTGTTCGGCGAGGGCCTGGCGGACGGCGGCCAGATCCTCCCGGCCCGTGGGCAGGTTCACCGCGGCGGCGGTGTCGGCGAGTTCGGTGGCGGCCTCGGCCTCCTGCCGGGCCACCTCGGTGAGTTCGGCGGCGCGTTCGTCGCGGCGGGCCCGGGCCCGGTGGGCGGCGTCCGAGGCCGCGGCGGCGAGGGCGTGCGCGTGCCGCAGGGCGGCGTCGTCGGGGACGCCGGCCAGTTCGGCGTCCAGGGTGCTGCGGCGCCGGGCGACCGTGGCGCGTTCGGCGTCGAGGCGTGCCATGGCGTCGGCGTGTGCGGCGAGTTTGTCGCGCAGAGCGGTGATCCGCGCGCGGCGGGCCTCCTCGCGGGCGCCCTCGCCGACGTACACGGCGGTCTGCTTCGACCAGCTGCCGGTCAGCGCGCCGACGCGGAAGCGGCCGTCCGCGCTCACCCAGGTGTCACCGCCCGAGCCGAGCCCCACACCGGCGAGGAGACGGGCGACGGTCTGCTCGCCCACCGCCGACGCCCGCTGGTCGCCGTGGTCCGCGGCGGGGCGGAGCACGTCGGCGAGCGTGCCGCCGGTCAGCGGGGCCGCGGGCGACAGCAGGACGTCGTGGCCGTCGGCGCGCAGGGCGGTGCCGTCCGGGCACACCCACGCGTCCAGGAGCCCGGACGCCTCCAGTGCGGCCTCCAGTCCGGCCCGCTCGGCGGCCGTGACGTGGTCGCGGAAGTCGACCAGCCGCCACAGGGGTGCGCCGGGGGCCTGCTCGCGCAGGCCGGGGGTGCGGGTGTGCGGCGCGGCCGGTCCGCGCAGGCCGCCCGCCTGGAGTTCGGCCAGCTCCCGCTCGGCCTCGGCGTGCCGGGCCTTGAGGCCGGCCAGTTCCTGCCCGAGGACGGCTGCCTGGTCGGCCAGGTGTGCCGCCCGTGCGCGATGGGCGTGACCACCCTCTTCCCGTGCCGGGTACGGGGCGTGGCAGTGGGTCACCCAGTCCTGCAGGGCGTCGAGGAGCCCGAGGGGATCGGAGACGGTGAGTTCCTGGCAGGTCTCCAGATGGGCGCGGACGCCGGCGACCAGGTCCGCACCCGCCGCCTCGGCGCTCTGCTCCGCCTCGGCCTGCCGTCGTCCGGTGTAGCCGGCCTCGGTCTCGGTCTCGTCCAGCCGGCGGGCGGCGGCGCGCCGCTCGGCGGCGGCCCGGTCGGCACGGTCGGCCAGCTCCTCGATGTGGTCGATGGTGCGTCGCCTGCGAGCGACCGCCTCCTCGGCGGCGCGCCGCAGCTCGGCCTCCGGCGTGCCGTCGGTGCGCGGTGCGCCGTCGAGGCGGGCCGCCGCCGCTGTGTTCCGGGCACGCTCGCCCAGGTCCGCGACCTGCTCTTCGGCCGCCGCGAGGCGCCGCCCGGCCGTGCCGAGACGCCCCAGGGCGCGGGTGTGGACCTGGGCCGCGTCCTGACGGTCGGTCTCGGCGCGCCGGTGCTCCTCCGCGGTGCGGCGCGCGTCGGCCGCCGCCTGCTCCAGCTCGCGGGCACTGCGCATCTCGGGGCCCTCGCGCAGCGCGGCCTGCTGTGCCTTCAGCCGCGTGGCGGTCTCCTCCGACTCGGCGATCCGCCCGGCCGCCGCCTCCCGGTCCGTCTCGGCCTGCTCCCGCTCGGCCCGGGCCTGGGCGAGGTCGCGGTGCAGTTGCTCGTAGCGGGCGTGCTCGCTGCGGGGCAGCCGGGCCCGGCGGCGGGCGGCGACGCGGGCGTAGCGCCGGTAGTGGTCCAGGAAGGCGGAGGCGGCCCGTTCGGCCTCGCTCGCCGCCCGCAGCTCCTCCTTCTCCTCGTCCAGGGAGCGGAACGCGTCGGCCACGTCGGCGATCACGGCCTGATCCATCGGCGGCAGCGCCTCGGTCAGTGCGCGGGACAGGGCGGTCTCGTTGGGCCGTTTCGACAGCTGCGGCTGGCGCAGCTGGACGAGCAGGTCGACCAGGGCGGCGTAGCGCCGTTCACCGAGGTCGAACAGGGCCTCGTCGACCGCCCGGCGGTAGGCCGTGGCCGTGTCGTACACCATGCCGTGCCCGGCGAGAGCCTCCGCGAGCCGGTCCCGCGACAGGGCGGTGCCGGTCGCGTCGAGCAGGCTGAGGTCCCGGCCGATCCGCTGGTCGGTGACGGCGTACCAGTGGCGGGCGATACCGCGGCCCGCCACCGCCTTCAGCCCGCAGGCGAGGGTGCGGAAGTGGCTCTCTCCGGTGTCGGTGTCGACGCGGCCGAACTCGATCCAGGTGTAGCCGAGCCGCTCGGGGTGGGGGTGTTCACCGCCGAGCAGCAGGTTCCACTCCATGCGCTTGCCCGGGTCGGCGTCCGGCTCCACCCGGCGCGCCGACAGGTCGCCGTCCAGCAGGAACGGCAGCGTGAGGGCGAGCACCTTGGACTTGCCGGTGCCGTTGTTGCCGCGCAGCAGCAGGCGGCCGTCGCGGAACCAGAACTCCTCGGTGTCGTAGTAGAAGAGGTCGACCAGGCCGATGCGCAGCGGCCGCCACCGGCCGGGCACGGGGTGGGGCAGGGCCGTCACGGCTGCTGTGCCTTTCGCTGGGGGGTGCGGTGTGCGGGTTCCACGACGACGGTCTCACCGACGGCGTACCGGGCGAGCGCGGGCAGCGGGGCGACGCCGTCGGGCGTACGCCGCACCAGGCCGAGCGCGGTCAGTTTGGCCAGGGCCTGCTCGACCAGCTCCCCCTCCGTGCCCGGCTGCCTGGCGCTCTTGGACCAGAACGCGCCGTGGGCGGCCGCCAGTTCCCTTACCCGGCGCTCCAGTTCACCCCGGCTCACCTCACCGTCCGCGGCGGCGAGGTGCTCGGCGAGCAGCAGGGTGACGTGCCCGTGGGTGCCCTGTTCGGGCATGCGTACGTCGGTGAGGTCGTCCTGGGGGTCGACCATGGCGATGCCCTCGGCCCTCACCTCGGGAACGAGGCCGGTCAGTTCGGTGACGCGGGCGGTGAGGAAGGCGCGCTGGCGGGTCAGGTAGACCAGTTCCTCGTCGGTCAGCTCGTCGTAGTACAGCACCGGGTCGTCGAGAAGCCGACGGGTCAGTTTCTGGCGGATCGCGCGGAACCGCAGCTCGTCGCTGTCCAGCGCGCTCTCCGCGGTGAGCGCGGCCAGCCGCTCCTCGAAGTCCGTGGCGGTGATCACCGACGGTCCGTGGCGGGCTGCCAGCAGCCCGGCGAGCACGCGGCGCTCCACGTCGTACAGTACGTCGCCCGCCCCGCTGACGTAGGCGTCCTCGTCCCCGGCCACCCGGCGCAGCACCCCGTACCGCAGCAGCAGCCGCACCACGGCGGCGAGGTCCAGGCGCTCCTCGCGCCGCTCCAGCGTGAACTCCACACCGGCGGCGGCCAGACGCGGGTCGGCGGCGTCCAGGACCACCTGTTCGGCGAGGCGGCCGAGCGCGACCTGGGCCTCCCCGCGTTCCAGTGCGGCCAGCGCCAGGCACAGCAGCACGTAGCGGCGGCGGGTGAACGGCGCACCGGCGCGGGACGCCTCGCGCGCCGGGTGGGTCGGGTCGGCGAGGGTGCCGGGCGCCCTGCGCAGCCGGGCGGACTCCGCGTCCACCCGCAGCGACCAGCCGGTGTTGCGCTCGAACCAGTCGCGCAACTCGCCGGCGTACCGGCGGACCAGGCGGCAGGCGTCGGCACTCGGGCCGCGGGCGAGCAGCAGCGGCTCCTTGAGCAGGGCGCGGGCGGCCTTGTGGAACTCGGCGGTGCGCCGGTTGTCCAGCACCTCGCCCAGGGACGTGGTCATCGCGCCTCCTGCGCCGCTGTGTTCTGCGTGAGGTCGGTGATCTCGACGGTGTGGTCGGGTCCCCGGAACACTCCGCCCGGCGTGCGGATCTCGGCCGTCGTGCCTTCGTCGAGGGCGGCGAGGCGGATCTCCATCGTGCCGTCGTTGCTGGTGGTGACGGTCGTGGTCGTGCCGGGCCGCCAGGTGGCCAGGGCGTCGCCGAGCAGCCGGAGGAACAGCCCGAAGGCCACCGGGTCCAGCTCTCCCAGCGCGGACAGGCGGGTGGTGCCGTCCGTCGCCAGCCGGGCGCGGGCGGCCGCGATCTCCTCCGCCTGCCTCGCGGCGAGCTCGGCCAGCTGCCGCCGCTGCCCGGACCGGTCCTGCACTCTGCGGGGCTTGCCGCGCCGCTCGTAGCTTCCGGTACGGCGCAACTGCGGGCTGATCCGCAGCGGCTCGGCCGCGGCCCAAGGGGTGGCGGGGGCCACCGGACGCGCCGCGCGCTCGGCGAGGGTGTCGGCGTCGACGGTGAGATGCCGGGCGGGGTAGAGGCCGAAGGCGGCCCGCCACAGCCGGTGCCGCGCCCCGTCGTCCGGGGCTTCGGCGAACCAGCGGGCCAGGGTGCGGAAGTCCGCCGACCGGTCCGAGCGCCCGGCCCGCCGCTCGTTCAACTGCCGTACGACGGCCAGGAGCTGCGGGATCGCGCCGAGCGCGCGTCCGCGCAGCAGGCGGGCCTGGGACTCGCGGCCGTCCGCCGACACGAACCAGGCGGCGAGTCCGGCCCAGCGCCCCGCCCACCGCTCGTACGCCTGCGTCTCGGCTGTGTCGGCCTCGTCCGGAGCGGCATCGGCCGCCTCCCGCGCGGCTGCCAGCCGCAGCAGCAGGCCCACCCGGTCCTGGTCCTCCAGTTCCCCGATGAGCAGGGCGATCCGCCCGCCGAGAGTGATCAGGTCCTGGATGAACCGCTCCAGGTACTGGATCAGCCGGTCCTTGTAGGCGAGGAAGACCTCCACCTCGACGCCGTGCAGGTCGATGGTGCGCTGCAGCGATGCCATGAACGCCCGCGCATTGTCGGCCAGCGCCTCGAACCGGCTCGTCAGCGCGGACAGCGCCAGGTGCGCCTTGGCCGCGTCCGGCTCCTCCTCTGCCGCAAGCACGAGCAGCGCCCGCAGGTGCGTGACGATGTCGTGCAGCGCCACCGCCTGGAGTGCGCCGCGCCGCCCCAACGCCTCGTCGTACACGGACAGCGCCTGTTCCGCGGCCTCGCCGGCTTGGGTGAGCTGGTAGATGAAGCGCCTGCGGTAGAAGTCCTCGACCGCGGTGACCCGGGAGGTGTCCGGATCCGCCCGCAGGTTGCCCCACCCGACGAGGCTGTCCAGCGCCTTGACGACGGCATCGGGGCCGGCGGGTCGGTGCTCCGGCGGCAGCCCGGCGTGCACGTCCTCGGGCCGCAGATGCACCGCGAAGCGCTCCTTGGCCGCCAGGAACACGCGCATCACCCGGCGGTAGAGAGCGGCGTTGGGCGCGCTGAGGTGGGCGAAGGGGGCGTACGAGGTCTCCGTGGACTCCTCTGCGGAGGTGACGGCCTCGGCGGCGCCGATACGGTCCGGTTCGGCAGGGTGTGACGTCATCGTCCTGGCATTCTTCCCGATGAGGCCCCGGCAGCGGCAATCCCTGCCACATCCCTGCGCTGGACCGCCGGGCGCAGGGGCTCGGAACAAGTGACACCCACAGGCATACTCGATCATGTATATTGATATACGCTGCCGTATACACAAGGAGGCGCCATGAGCCGCACCGTGATCGATCTCGACGACGAGGCACTGGAGGCCGCCGCCAAGGAACTCGGCACCACGACCAAGCGCGACACCATCAACACCGCCCTGCGGGAGGTCACCGCCCGCTACCGCCGACTGCGCGCTCTCGAAGAAGCCCGCGAACTGGTCACCGAAGGCGCCCTGGATATCGACATCCTTCTCGACAAGAGCAAGTACCGGCCCACCGGCGGGCCGGACGGTGTCCGCGACGCAGGAGCGGATGAGTGACCGTCGCCGACTACCTGATCGACACCTCCGCCCTCGCGCGCGTCCTCCTCGGCCGGACCACGGCTGAGTGGGACGACAGGATCGGCGCGGGACTCGTCGCCCTGTGCGACGTCACAGAACTGGAAGTCCTCTACTCAGCACGCTCGGCGGCGGACCGGGAGCGCGTCAAGCGCACGTTGAATGCCCACTACGCCTGGTGCCCTATGCCCGACGGCATCTACCGGCGCGCACGCGTCGTCCAGGAACTGCTCACCGCCAAGGGCGAGCATCGCAGTGCCGGCCCCGTCGACCTGCTCGTCGCCGCTGCCGCGGAAGAGGCGGGGCTGACGCTGCTCCACCACGACCGCGACTTCGAGTCGATCGCCCGTGCGACCGGGCAGCCAGTACGCATGATCGACCTCAGGAACTGAGAAGCGCCGCCCGGCACGCGGTCAGCGGGCACCGGGCCCCACCCCTCACAGCCCATACCGGTCGAGGATGCTCATCAGCTTGCGCCGGCGTTTCAGTTCCGTCCGCAGGCCGGCGAGATACTCGGTGAACGCTTCCTGGGTCCCCAGCGCACGATGGCAGTCACGGGCACCCAGCAGCAGCCGCGCCAGGCGCTCGTAGGCACGGTCGCCGGTCGGCTCCTTCAACCGCTCGACCAGCCGCAGGTAGACCGCGAGCGTCTCGGCCGGGTGCGTCTCGCGCGACAGGTCGGCGAGCTGTTCCCACTGCCGGTCGTCGGCGAGGTCGGCGGCCTCCCGCCAGACCGTGTCCACATCGCCGTCATCGAGCAGCGCGTCGATCAGCACGGGCCCGCCAAACCGGCCGCCGCGCTCACGTCGGGCGTCTTCCCTCAGAGCGGCCAGCGCGGCCGCGCGCTCAGCCTCCCAGCATTCCGCCGCCTGGGCGGCAGAGCGCAGCTGCCGGTAGGCGGCCAGGGACCGCTCGACACGGAACCGGTCCCGCCGCACCGCGACCGCGTCCGCCGCCCGCCCCGTCTTTGCGTACCGGACGCATACGTGCTCGACCAGACGGCCGTCGATGTGCGTCTCGGCCGCGCAGTCCCGCAGTCCGCGCTCGGCCCAGGCGAGCGCCTCGTCCGAGCGGCCCGCCGATTCCAGCTCCTCGGCGATACGCAGATGGGTGGCACCGGACGGGTCGAGGTCCTGCGCGTACAGGGCTACCAGCGCGTCCACGTCACCCCCCGCCTTGACCAGGCGCTCCATCAGGTACCGCTCCGCCCAGCCGGACGGCCTGCGCCGCCGCGCCTCGGCCGCCAGCTGCCCCAGGCGGGCCAGCCCGCTCGGTCCCAGCACATCGGCGTAGTCGAGCGGATCCAGGTCTGCCACGTCGTTGCTGTCGTCCAGCACCGTGCCGACCAGCCACTCGGCCAGCCGATCCGGATCGGGGCGTGCGACCCCGCAGGCCTCCACATGGGCCTCTGCCACCGTGGCGGCGGCCTCCCCGACCACACCGTCGGAGTCGTCGATCTCCCCGTACGCCTCCCCCAGCACCCGGATCGCCTCCTCGGCCAGACCCACCGCCTGCGCCGCCTGCCCCTCGGCGGTCAGGGCGCGCAGCGCGGCCGCCGCCTCGGCGACTTGCCGCGCATACCCGGAGGCATCCGCGTACTCGATGTACCCGTACCGGGCGAACGGCCGGGGATCGATCAGCGCGACGATCCGATCCCGGACCGTACCGAGGTCGGAACGAGCAGCGGCTGCCCGCAGCTCCAAACGCCGACGCAGTCCCCGGTCCTCGGCGACCTGCTCCCGCACCAGCGCCAGGAGTTCGTCACGCGACAGCGCCGAAAGCCACGCCTCCAAGCCGGAAGCCCGTGCCCGTGCCGCGGCTCGCTGGTGTGGAATCGTCTTCGCCCGCCGCAGCACGGTCAGCCCCACCGCCACACAGTGCTTGCAGAAGTTGCCCTCCTGTCCGTACGGGCAGTCGCACCATCCCGAGACCCCCTCATCCCCGCCGAGGGTGAGCTCCACCTCGTAGACGTCCGTACCGTGCACGACGGCGGTGACCGAGCCCTCCCCCACCTCCAGCCCACTCACCGCGTCCAGATACCCCAGCCCCCGCTCGAAGGACCGAGCCCCGGCCAGCGCCCGCAGATCGTTCTCGCCGAACCCCACAACTTTCCGTGCCACACCGGATATTCAACCGCGGATCGGCAGCTCCCGGAGGACGGCCCCTGCCGTCCCACCTGTGCGCGGCCGCATGCGGCGACGGAGCAACCCTGATACATGCATTGACCCGCAGGGCCGTTTACGCGGCTGACGGGTGGCCGTTGCCGAGTACGGGTGGCATCCGCGAAGCCGCACCGCAGTTCCGGAACCTGGTGTCCCCTGAGCGTCCCCTGGCCACGGTTCCGCTCCGGCGCGCTGCCCCTCCCGTCGCACATCACCGCAGGTCACAGCACAGACGCACCCCCAGCCCATACGTTCACCGAGTAACGGCCAACGGAGTGGGATCCCTTGCCCCAGGGCCCCGAATCCGGCCACCGAAGAGGCGTTTGCGCAGGTCAGAACGTTTCTCTGACGTGCATTGGTGGGGCGGGTGGGACTCGAACCCACGGCCGACGGATTATGAGTCCGCTGCTCTAACCGGCTGAGCTACCGCCCCATAGCGGCGTGTCGCGCACATTTGTGCGCGCCGTCTGCCGCAGCATAGCCGCTCATACGATCTCCTGCCTCGGATGGTCGGCTTCCACGGCACCTTGCTGACCTTGAGGACTCCACCGCGGACCGTCCGGTTCCCAGATGACGGACCGGACATGAAAAAGGACCCCGGAGGGCCCTCGTTCAGCATGCTCCCCCGACTGGACTCGAACCAGTAACCTGCCGGTTAACAGCCGGCTGCTCTGCCAATTGAGCTACGGAGGACCGAGCTCCCCCGACTGGACTCGAACCAGTAACCTGCCGGTTAACAGCCGGCTGCTCTGCCAATTGAGCTACGGAGGAATGCCTCGTCTGCATCGAACGGACCTCCCTGGGTATTCGCCAGAGGGCGCGCGCTCGCTGCGACACATACATTAGCGCAAGCAGGGGGGTGCTCCGCCAATCGGTACCCCCCGGCACCGTAGACACGTAAGGGAAGGGTGGCCGCCATGCGTTACCGGCTCACGTTCGTCGTCGGACTCGCCGTGGGGTACGTGCTGGGCACGAAGGCCGGGCGCGAGCGCTACGAACAGCTGAAGAAGTCCGCTCGTCAGGTCTCGCAGAACCCGGCCGTCCGCAACACCGCGGAGTCGGCCGCGCAGCAGGGCCGGCACTTCGCCGACAAGGCGTACCACGTGGTCAGCGACAGGGTCGGCGACCGCATGCCCGACTCGGTCGCCCAGCGCGTCCGCGCCCTGCGCGAGCGCAGCTCCGACGGCAGTGCCGGGGACGACTGGGGCACCAGCAACACGTAGCGGGAGCGTGGACACCGGGCGCGGCAGCACCGGCCGGGGCGCGGGGCGGTACCGAGGTACCGCCCCGCCGCATGGGCGCGACCGGTCGCGGATCACCCACGCCCGCGGGCGACCGGCACCGCCACGGCGTCCATGACGCCCACGGCCGAGCCCGGCACCGCGGTACGGCAGAATTTTCGCCATGGGGATAGTCGCCGGGTTGGACAGCTCACCCGATTTCACTCGTATCGTCGTCTGTGACTCGGAAACGGGCGCCGTGCTCCGGCAGGGCTACGCGCCGCACCCGCTGGAGAGTCCCGAGGCCGGAGGCGGCCGCCCCTCCGACGTGGACCCGCAGGCGTGGCTGCTGTCGCTGGGCGAGGCGGCCGGCGGCGGACTGCTGGAGGGCGTGCAGGCCATCGGCGTCTCGGCGCAGGCGGGCGCGGTGGTGCCGCTGGACACGCAGGGCGGCACGGTGCGTCCGGCGATGGTGGGCGCCGACAAGCGGACGCAGGTCGCCGCCGCCGATCTGATCGACGCCCTGGGTGGACGCGAGGCCTGGGCGCAGGCCGTGGGCTGCGTGCCGCAGGCCGCACAGCCGGTGACCAAGCTGCGCTGGCTCGCCCGCACCGAGCCGGAGGCCGCCGCGCGGACCGCCGTACTGCTGCAGGCCCACGACTGGCTGGTGTGGCAGCTGCTCGGGCGCCCGGTCAGGCGGACCACCGACCGGGGCGCGGCCTCCGGGACCGGTTACTGGTCGGCGGCGACCGGCGGCTACCGGCCCGACCTGGTCGAGCTGGCCCTCGGCCACCAGGCGATGCTGCCGGAGGTGATCGGCCCGGCCGACGCGGCGGGCACGACGCCGGAGGGCCTGCTGATCTCCGCCGGGACCGGCGAGACCCAGGCCGCCGCCTTCGGGCTCGGCATCGGACTGGGCGACGCGGTGGTGTCGCTCGGGGCGTCCGGGTCCGTCATGGCCGTGCACCCCGAGGCGCTGGTCGACCGGACCGGCATGATCACCTCCCTGGCCGACGCCACCGGCATGCACCTGCCGGTCGTCACCACCCTGAACGCCGTGCGGACCCTGCGCGGCACCGCCGAGCTGCTCGGGGTGCCGGATCTGGAGAGCCTGTCCGAGCTGGCGATGAAGTCGACGCCGGGGGCGCACGGGCTGGTCCTGCTCCCCTATCTGGAGGGTGAGCGCACACCGCACCTGCCGCACACCGCCGGGACGCTGGCCGGGCTCAGGCGGGAGTCGATGAAGCCGGAGCATCTGGCGCGGGCCGCGTTCGAGGGCATGCTGTGCGGGCTCGCCGACGCGCTGGACGTGCTGCGCGGCCGGGGTGTGGAGGTGCGGCGGATCTTCTTGCTGGGCGCGGCGGCCGAGCTGCCGGCCGTGCAGGCGGCGGCCCCGTCGCTGTTCGGCGCGCAGGTCGTCGTACCGCAGCCCGCGGACTACGCGGCGGTCGGTGCCGCCCGGCAGGCGGCGTGGGCGCTCGGGGCGTCGCAGGGCACGCTCGATCCGCGTACTCCCCCGGCCTGGCAGGGCGCGGTGGCGCAGGTGCTGGAGCCGGGCGAGGAGCTGGCGGTGGGTCAGGCGGTGCGCCAGCAGTTCGTGTCGGTGCGGGAGCAGACCCATCCGGGGGCGTTCCATCTGTAGGTCCGCCCGCCGGTCCGTCCGTAGAGCCGTCCGTAGGGCCGCGGCACTGGCCCTGTTGGGTTAATCGGTTGAGGTAACACCGGTGGAATGTTCGACGATAGGGGCCAGGGGCAACCAACCGGCCCCCGTCGCCGACTCCCGAGAGACCAGTGTGCTCATACGACTGCTGCGGGCCTGTCTCAGGCCCTACAAAAAACCCATCGCCCTGGTGGTGGCGCTGCAGTTCCTGCAGACCTGCGCCACCCTCTACCTGCCGACCCTGAACGCGGACATCATCGACAACGGTGTCGTCCACGGCGACGCCGGCTACATCCTGACCTACGGCGCCCTGATGGTCGGCATCTCGCTGGCGCAGGTGGTCTGCAACGTCGCGGCCGTCTACTACGGTGCGCGCACCGCGGCGGCGCTCGGCCGGGACCTCAGGGCGGCCGTCTTCGACCGGGTGCAGTCGTTCTCCGCGCGTGAGGTCGGTCACTTCGGCGCCCCGTCGCTGATCACGCGGACGACCAACGACGTGCAGCAGGTGCAGATGCTGGCGCTGATGACGTTCACGCTGATGGTGTCGGCGCCCATCATGTGCGTCGGCGGTGTGGTGATGGCGCTCGGCCTGGACGTACCGCTGTCCGGGGTGCTGGTCGGGGTCGTGCCCGTGCTGGGCGTCTGTGTGACGGTGATCGTGCGGCGGCTGCGGCCGCTGTTCCGGGCCATGCAGAAGCGCCTGGACACGGTGAACCGGGTGCTGCGCGAGCAGATCACCGGCAACCGCGTCATCCGCGCCTTCGTCCGCGACGAGTACGAGCAGCACCGGTTCCGGAAGGCCAACGCCGAACTGACCGACGTGGCGCTGGGGGCGGGGAACCTGCTCGCGCTGATGTTCCCGGTGGTCATGACGGTGGTGAACCTGTCGTCGATCGCGGTGGTGTGGTTCGGTGCCCACCGGATCGCGAGCGGCGGCATGCAGATCGGCGACCTGACCGCCTTCCTGGCCTATCTGATGCAGATCGTCATGTCCGTGATGATGGCCACCTTCATGTTCATGATGGTGCCGCGCGCGGAGGTGTGTGCCGAGCGCATCCAGGAGGTGCTGGACACCGAGAGCAGCGTCGTGCCGCCGGTGGCACCCGTCACGGAGCTGCGCCGGCACGGGCATCTGGAGATCCGCGGTGCCGGGTTCCGCTACCCGGGCGCCGAGGAGCCGGTGCTGAGGAACATCGACCTGGTGGCGCGGCCGGGCGAGACGACCGCCGTGATCGGCTCCACCGGCAGCGGCAAGTCCACGCTGCTCGGGCTGGTCCCCCGGCTGTTCGACGCCACCGACGGGGAGGTGCTGGTCGACGGCGTGGACGTACGGACCGTCGAGCCGAAGCTGCTGGCGCGGACCGTCGGACTGGTGCCGCAGAAGCCGTACCTCTTCGCGGGCACGGTCGCGACCAATCTGCGCTACGGCAACCCGGACGCGACGGACGAGGAGCTGTGGCACGCGCTGGAGGTGGCGCAGGCCAAGGACTTCGTGGAGCGGCTGGAGGGCGGCCTCGACGCGCCGATCGCGCAGGGCGGGACCAATGTCTCCGGCGGCCAGCGGCAGCGGCTGGCCATCGCGCGGACGCTGGTGCAGCGCCCGGAGATCTATCTGTTCGACGACTCCTTCTCCGCCCTCGACTACGCCACCGACGCGGCGCTGCGCGCCGCGCTCGACGAGGAGACCGCCGAGGCCACCGTGGTCATCGTCGCCCAGCGGGTGGCGACCATCCGGGACGCCGACCGGATCGTGGTCCTCGACGAGGGCCGGGTCGTCGGCACCGGCCGGCACCACGAGCTGATGGCGGCCAACGACACCTACCGGGAGATCGTCCTCTCCCAGCTGACGGAAGCGGAGGCTGCCTGATGGCCGGGCCGGCGGCACGGATGATGGCCGGGGGCGGCCCGGACCAGCGGTCGATGGACTTCGTCGGATCGGGCAAGCGGCTGATCGCCCAGTTCCGGCCGGAGCGGCTGACCATCGGCCTGCTGCTGCTGTGCGTGGTGATCAGCGTCGGCCTGAACGTGGTCGGGCCGAAGATCCTGGGCCACGCCACCGACCTGGTCTTCGCGGGCATCGTCGGGCGGGACATGCCCGCCGGTGCCACGAAGGAGCAGGTCCTGGAGTCGATGCGGGAGCGCGGGGACGGGGACGTCGCCGACATGCTGCGCAGCACCGACTTCACGCCGGGCGAGGGCATCGACTTCGGCGCGGTCGGGAACGTCCTGATGCTGGCGCTGGGTACCTTCGCGGTGGCCGGGCTGCTGATGGCGGTGGCCACCCGGCTGGTGAACCGGGCGGTCAACCGGACCATGTTCCGGCTGCGCGAGGACGTGCAGACGAAGCTGTCGCGGCTGCCGCTGTCGTACTTCGACAAGAGCCGGCGCGGTGAGGTGCTGTCCCGGGCGACGAACGACATCGACAACATCGGGCAGACGCTCCAGCAGTCGATGGGCCAGCTCATCAACTCCGTGCTGACGATCATCGGCGTGCTGGCGATGATGTTCTACGTCTCCTGGATCCTGGCGCTGGTCGCGCTGGTGACCGTGCCGCTGTCGTTCGTGGTCGCCACGCGCGTCGGCAAGCGGTCGCAGCCGCAGTTCGTGCGGCAGTGGCGGTCCACCGGGACGCTCAACGCGCACATCGAGGAGATGTACACCGGGCACGCGCTGGTGAAGGTGTTCGGCCGGCAGGAGGAGTCGGCGCGGCAGTTCGCCGAGCAGAACGAGGCGCTGTACGAGGCCGGGTTCAAGGCGCAGTTCAACAGCGGGATCATGCAGCCGCTGATGATGTTCGTGTCCAACCTGAACTATGTGCTGGTCGCGGTGGTGGGTGGCCTGCGGGTGGCGTCGGGCTCGCTGTCCATCGGCGACGTGCAGGCCTTCATCCAGTACTCCCGGCAGTTCTCCATGCCGCTGACGCAGGTCGCGTCGATGGCGAACCTGGTGCAGTCGGGCGTCGCCTCGGCCGAGCGGATCTTCGAGCTGCTGGACGCCGAGGAGCAGGAGGCCGACCCGGTGCCCGCCGAGCGGCCGGCCGAGCCGCGCGGGCGGGTGCAGCTGGAGCACGTGTCCTTCCGGTACGACCCGGAGACGCCGCTGATCGAGGATCTGTCGCTGAAGGTCGAGCCGGGGCACACGGTCGCCATCGTCGGGCCGACGGGAGCCGGGAAGACGACCCTGGTCAATCTGCTGATGCGGTTCTACGAGGTGTCCGGCGGGCGGATCACGCTGGACGGTGTGGACATCGCCCGGATGTCGCGGGACGAGCTGCGCGCCGGGATCGGCATGGTGCTCCAGGACACCTGGCTGTTCGGCGGCACGATCGCGGAGAACATCGCGTACGGGGCGTCCAGGGAGGTCACGCGGGGCGAGATCGAGGAAGCGGCGCGGGCGGCGCACGCCGACCGGTTCATCCGGACGCTGCCCGACGGGTACGACACCGTGATCGACGACGAGGGCACGGGGGTCAGCGCCGGGGAGAAGCAGCTCATCACCATCGCGCGGGCGTTCCTGTCCGATCCGGTGATCCTGGTGCTGGACGAGGCGACGAGTTCCGTGGACACGCGGACGGAGGTGCTGATCCAGAAGGCGATGGCGAAGCTGGCCTCGGGCAGGACGTCGTTCGTCATCGCGCACCGGCTGTCGACGATCCGGGACGCGGACACGATCCTGGTGATGGAGAACGGGTCGATCGTCGAGCAGGGCTCGCATCAGGTGCTGCTGGCCTCCGGCGGGGCGTACGCACGGCTGTACCGGGCGCAGTTCGCACAGGCCGTGGCCGAGGTGGACTGACGCGTCGCCCGGTGCCGGGGTGCCGCTGCGGTCAGCGGCACCCCGCGGTCAGTCCAGGTAGCCCCTCAGCTGGTCGGCGAAGGCGTGGTCGCGGAGTTTGTTGAGGGTCTTGGACTCGATCTGGCGGATGCGCTCGCGCGTGACGCCGAAGATGCGGCCTATCTCCTCCAGCGTGCGCGGGCGGCCGTCGACCAGGCCGTAGCGGAGCTGGACGACCTTGCGTTCGCGCTCGCCGAGGGTGGAGAGCACCGCCTCCAGGTGCTCGCGCAGCAGCAGGAACGCCGCCGACTCCACGGGGCTGGTGGCGTCGCCGTCCTCGATCAGGTCGCCGAGGGCGACGTCGTCCTCCTCGCCGACGGGGGCGTGCAGGGAGACGGGCTCCTGGGCGAGGCGCAGGACCTCGCTGACCCGTTCCGGGAGCAGGTCGAGGTGGGCGGCCACCTCTTCCGGGGTCGGTTCGTAGCCGCGTTCCTGGAGCATGCGGCGCTGGACGCGGACGACGCGGTTGATCAGCTCGACGACGTGCACGGGGACGCGGATGGTCCGGGCCTGGTCGGCGAGGGCCCGGGACATGGCCTGGCGGATCCACCAGGTGGCGTACGTGGAGAACTTGAAGCCGCGGGCGTAGTCGAACTTCTCGACCGCCCGGATCAGGCCGAGGTTGCCCTCCTGGACCAGGTCGAGCATGGTCAGGCCTCGCCCGACGTACCGCTTGGCGACGGAGACGACGAGCCGCAGGTTGGCCTCGATCAGGCGGCGCTTGGCCAGCCGTCCCATGACGACCAGCCGGTCGAGGTCGTGCGCGAGCCGGCTGTCCAGGTCGGGGGTGCTGCTCAGTTTCTCCTCGGCGAACAGGCCGGCCTCCACCCGGCGGGCGAGTTCGACCTCCTCGGCCGCGGTGAGCAGCGGGATGCGGCCGATCTCCCGCAGGTACTGGCGGAACAGGTCCGAGGACGGGCCGCCGGTGTCGGCACGGGCGGGCGGCACCTCGACGGGTTCGGGTTCGACGGCGTCGGCCGGCGCGTCGCCCGGTTCGCCGGCCGGTTCGTCGCCCGGCTCGAGCGCCTCGGCGGCCGGCTCCTCCGGCCGGTGGTGCGAGGGGTGCACGACCCGGTTCCGCGGGGACTCCGCGACGAGCACGTCGATCTCGACGTCCGGTTCCGGGCCGTCGGTGCGGACGTCGGTGTGGGTGAGGGTCTGGGTCTGCACGGGGGCGACCTCCAGGATGATCGCTGCCAGGGCGTACGGCAGCGGTTCTTCGGGGGCGGAGCCGGCGGCCTCGCCGCTGTCCGTCCCGTTCGCGATGGTCGGAACCGCGGGGGTGTCGGACCCGTGGGGGACGGGTCGGCCGCGCTCCGAGGACTCAGGCACCGCAACCCAGTGTGGGGTACGACACATCGCCGCCACGAGGGGCGTGCGGTGACTTTTTGCGTCCGGTCCGTGACCGCCTGGTTACCCGGGGCGTCCCCGGCGCCTCACAGGGCGGCGGCTCCGTGCTCCCGCAACGCCTGGTCGTACTGCTGGAGGACCCACAGTTCGTTCTGCACGGCGGCCAGTTCGGCCGGGTCGCCGTGGTTGCCCAGGCGGGTCAGCCGGCTCTGGACGTCGCGGACCCGGCGCTCGACGGCGCGGCGCCGGACGGTGACCAGCTGGGCGCCGGCGTAGGCCTCGTCGACCTCGCGGCGCAGCAGGATCGCCTCGACGGCCAGTTCGGTGACCATGGCGCGGACCGTGTCGTC
This sequence comes from Streptomyces hamibioticus, assembly GCF_047946815.1. Taxonomy (NCBI): domain Bacteria; kingdom Bacillati; phylum Actinomycetota; class Actinomycetes; order Kitasatosporales; family Streptomycetaceae; genus Streptomyces; species Streptomyces hamibioticus. The sequence goes on along the minus strand of NZ_JBKKQY010000001.1, from coordinate 5,189,018 downwards.
CGGGGCGGCCTCGCGGACGCGGACCAGGTAGCCCTGCGGGTCGGCGACGCCCGGTTCGGCGCCGCCCGCCTCCAGGATGGCCTGGCGGACGGCCGCGTACGGCGGGGCGGTGAACTCGTCGACGCCGTACGCGTCGAAGGCCGGGGAGACCAGCTCCGGGCGCTGGAGGGCGAGCTTGAGCAGCTCGCGTTCGGTGGCGTAGACGGGGTTGCGCAGGTTGAGGGCCGGGCCGCGCGGGGCGGGGGCGGCGGGCGCGGCGGCGTACTGCTGCCGGGGGCCTCGCTGCCGGTCGGGGGCGGGGGCGCCCTTGCCGCCGCGGTCGCGGGCCCAGCGGGCGAGCTGGGCGACGCGCTTGACCACGAACTGGGTGTCGAGGATGCCGAGCATGCCCGCGAGCTGCACGGCGACCTCGTGCTGGGCGCCGCTGTTCTTGATCCGGGCGACGACGGGGGCCGCCTCGTCCAGGGCCGCGGCGCGGCCGGCCGGGGTGTCCAGGTCGTAGCGGCCGACGATCTGGCGCAGGGCGAACTCGAACAGCGGGGTGCGCGGCTCGACCAGGTCGGCGACCGCCTCGTCGCCCTTGGCCAGCCGCAGGTCGCAGGGGTCCATGCCGTCGGGGGCGATGGCGATGTAGGTCTCGGCGGCGAACTTCTGGTCGTCCTCGAAGGCGCGCAGGGCCGCCTTCTGGCCGGCCGCGTCGCCGTCGAAGGTGAAGATCACGCGGGCGCTGCCGTTGTCCATCAGCAGGCGGCGCAGGATCTTGATGTGGTCGCCGCCGAAGGCGGTGCCGCAGGTCGCGATGGCCGTGGTCACGCCGGCCAGATGGCAGGCCATCACGTCCGTGTAGCCCTCGACCACCACCGCGCGGCTCGTCTTCGCGATGTCCTTCTTCGCCAGGTCGATGCCGTAGAGGACCTGGGACTTGCGGTAGATGGCGGTCTCGGGGGTGTTCAGGTACTTCGGGCCGTTGTCCGCCTCGTAGAGCTTGCGGGCGCCGAAGCCGACGACGTCGCCGCCGATGTCGCGGACGGGCCACATCAGCCGGCCGCGGAAGCGGTCGATGGGACCGCGGCGGCCCTCCTGCGAGATGCCGGAGAGGATCAGCTCCTTGTCGCTGAAGCCCTTGCCGCGCAGATAGCGGGTGAGGTGGTCCCAGCCCTGCGGGCTGTAGCCGACGCCGAAGTGCAGCGCCGCGGCCTGGTCGAAGCCGCGCTCGGCGAGGAAGACCCGGCCGGTCTCGGCCTCGGGCGAGGTCGCGAGCTGTTCCGCGTACCACTCCGCGGCGATCTTGTGGGCCTCGACCAGGCGGATGCGTTCGCCGCGCTGGTGGGCGGGGTTGTACCCGCCCTCCTCGTAGCGCAGCGTGATGCCGGCCTGACCGGCCAGCCGCTCGACCGCCTCCGAGAAGGTGAGGTGGTCGATCTTCATCACGAACGTGATGGTGTCGCCGCCCTCCTGGCAGCCGAAGCAGTGGAACAGCCCCTTGCTGGGGCTGACCTGGAAGGACGGTGACTTCTCGTCGTGGAACGGGCACAGCCCCTTGAGGTTGCCGCCGCCCGCGCCTCGCAGCTGGAGGTACTCGGACACCACGGCGTCGATCGGGACCGCGTCCCGAACCGCCTTCACGTCCTCGTCATTGATCCGTCCTGCCACGCGTGAAGTCTACGGGGACGGACCGACACCTAAGAGGTGAGGCTTTCGAGCGGTACGTGCGGGTTCGACAGTGCCTCGGCGTCCACCTGGGCCTGGGAACGGATCAGCTGCTGGATCGGCTCCGTGACGTCCCACACGTTGACGTTCATCCCGGCCAGCACTCGGCCCTCCTTCACCCAGAAGGCGATGAACTCGCGCTTGGCGGCGTCCCCGCGGATCACCACCTGGTCGTAGGAGCCCGGCGGCGCCCAGCCGGAGTACTCCATGCCCAGGTCGTACTGGTCGGAGAAGAAGTAGGGCACGCGGTCGTAGACCACGTCCTGGCCGAGCATCGCGCGGGCGGCCGCCGGGCCGCCGTGGAGCGCGTTGGCCCAGTGCTCCACCCGCAGCCGGGTCTCGAACAGGGCGTGGTGGAAGGAGGCCGCGTCACCGGCCGCGTGGATGTCGGGGTCGGAGGTGCGCAGCCGGTCGTCGACGACGATGCCGCCGCCCCGGGCGCGGTCGGCGATCTCCAGGCCGGCGGCCTCGGCGAGCGAGGTGCGCGGTGCGGCGCCGATCGCGGCGAGCACGGCGTGCGCCGGGTGCTCCTCGCCGTCGTCGGTGCGGGCGGCGAGGACGACGCCGTCCTGGCCGACGATCTCGGTCAGCTTCACGCCGAAGCGCAGGCGCACGCCGTGCGCCTGGTGCAGCTCGGCGAAGACGCCGCCCAGTTCGGGGCCGAGGACGCCGTGCAGCGGGGTGGGCGCGGGCTCGACGACGGTGACCTCGGCGCCGTACTCCCGGGCCGCCGCGGCGACCTCCAGGCCGATCCAGCCGGCGCCGGCGATCACCAGGTGGCCGTTGTCCCGGCCGAGGGCGGCCAGGACGCCCTTGAGGCGTTCGGCGTGGGCGAGGCGGCGCAGGTGGTGGACGCCGGCCAGGTCGGTGCCGGGGACGTCGAGGCGGCGGGGCTCCGCGCCGGTGGCCAGCAGCAGCTTGTCGTAGCGGACGCGGGTGCCGTCGTCGCCGTAGTGGACGGTCCTGGCGTCGCGGTCGATCTCGACGACCGTCTGGCCGAGGTGCAGCTCGATGTCGTGCCGCGCGTACCAGGCGGGCTCCTGCACGAAGACGCTGTCGCGCTCCTCCTTGCCGAGCAGGTAACCCTTGGACAGGGGCGGGCGTTCGTAGGGGTGGTCGCGCTCGTCGCAGACGAGGATCACCCGGCCGGTGAAGCCCTCCGCGCGGAGCGTCTCGGCGGCCTTGGCACCGGCCAGGCCTCCTCCGACGATGACGAATGTCTGATCCGCGTCGACCACGTGTTTGCCTCCTCGTCGGAATGCCGCCACATGCGAGCGTCCCGCACGGAGCGTGTTGCGGGAAGGGGGAGTGGCCCGATCAGGTCAGTCTCTCGTGTGCCCCGTCAGCCGTGCGTGAAGCGAGCGGGCCGAGGTGTCGGTGAGGGACGCGATCTGGTCGACGATCACCCGTTTGCGGGCGCGGTCGTCGCCGGCGCGGTCGAACAGGGCGCGGAACTGCGGGTCCAGACCGTCGGGGGCGCGGGCGGTGAGCGCCTCGGCGATTTCGGCGACGACGATCCGCTGGTCGGCGCGGAGCAGCTCCTGTTCGGCGCGCTGCATGACGTACCGGTCGGCGACCGCCTTGAGGACGGCGCACTCCATACGGGTCTCGCGCGGTACGACCAGCTCGGCGGTGTACCGGGTGAGCCGTCCGTGGCCGTACGCCTCGCGCGTGGCGCCCTCGGCTGCCAGGCAGAACCGGCCGATGAGCTGGCTGGTGGCGTCCTTCAGGCGGGCCTGGGCGATCGCCGTGCCGTCGTAGCCGTGCGGCCACCACTCCTGGGCGAGGAGCCGGTCGAGGGCGGCGGCGAGTTCGGCGGGGTCGGTGCCGGCGGGGACGTAGCGGCCGACGGCGACCTCGAAGACCGCCTCCCGTTCGGGGTCGGCGAGCAGGCAGTTGGGGTCGAGGTGACCGGCGTGCAGGCCGTCCTCGACGTCGTGCACGGAGTACGCCACGTCGTCGGCCCAGTCCATGACCTGGGCCTCGAAGCAGGTGCGGGCGCCGGGGGCGTCCTTGCGGGCCCAGGTGAAGACGGGCAGGTCGTCCTCGTACACGCCGAACTTGGCCGAGGCCGGGTCGGTGGGGTGGGCGCCGCGCGGCCAGGGGTACTTGGTGGCGGCGTCCAGGGCGGCGCGGGTCAGGTTGAGGCCGACGGAGCCCTGAGGGGTGAAGCGTTTGGGCTCGATGCGGGTGAGGAGTCTCAGGGACTGGGCGTTGCCCTCGAAGCCGCCGCAGTCCTCGGCGAACTCGTTCAGCGCCTGTTCGCCGTTGTGCCCGAAGGGCGGGTGGCCGAGGTCGTGTGCCAGGCAGGCGGTTTCCACCAGGTCGGGGTCGCAGCCGAGGGCGGCGCCCAGTTCGCGGCCGACCTGGGCGCATTCGAGGCTGTGCGTGAGGCGGGTGCGGGGGCTGGCGTCCCAGGCCGGGCCGCGGCCGGTGGTGTCGGGGGTGACCACCTGGGTCTTGCCGGCGAGGCGGCGCAGGGCGGCGGAGTGCAGGACGCGGGCGCGGTCGCGCTGGAAGGCGGTGCGGCCGGGGCGTTTGTCCGGTTCGGGGGCCCAGCGGGCGGCTGACGCCGGGTCGTATCCGGCGGGGGGCGGGGCCTGGTGTTCGGGTGCGGTGCCTTCCATGGGTCGACAGTAAGCGCCATCGCGTCCGCCGGGGTCCGTTGTCAGGCGAGTGCGGGTTGTTTGTGGCCGGTCGCACCGCGCGGCGGAGCCGCGGACGCACACAGCCCCGCGTCCCCGGCCGGCGTTGCCGTGCACGCCTCTTCATAGCGTCGCAACACCAGGCGGGCCACGGCCGGATGGACGCCCAGGGGCGACGAAGTGAGCCACGGGGACGCTGTCGCGCATTCCGTCGCGAAGCGGCCCGGGGCCGTGAAACAGGAGGCCACCGCCGCTCGGGGCCGGCCCTGCGCGGCCAGGGACGCGATCGCCTCCGGCACCGTCGGGGCCGCGGCCGAGGCGTAGGCCGGGACGACCGGGACGCCCAGGCGGGCGGAGAGGAGGTGGGCCGTGCGGGTGGTGTCGATGCGGGAGTCCGGGTCGCGGGAGCCGGCGGCGGCGAGGACGACGGCGCTCTCGTCGCGGGCGCCGTCGGCGGGCCAGCCGGCCTCCGTCAGGCGGTCGTGCAGGGCGTCCACGAGCAGCGGGTGCGGGCCGAGCGGGGCGGCCACGCGCGTGCGTGCCGGTGCCGCCGCGGCCATCTCGGGGATGTCCCGTTTGACGTGGTGGCCGCGGCTGAGGAGCAGCGGGACGAGGACCGCCTCGGTGTCGCCCAGCGCGGCGAGGGTGTCGGGGAGCAGGGGCTCGTTCAGCTCGATGTGCCCCAGGTGCACGGGCAGGCCGGGGCGCAGGTCGCGCACCCGGTCCAGCAGGGCGCGGACGGTGCGCAGCGCGCGCGGGTCGCGGCTGCCGTGCGCCACGACGACCAGGGCGGGCGGTGCGGGGCGGGGTCCGGTCGTCTTGCTCGTCGCTGTCATGCAGCGATGGTGGCGGCGGGACGTTGCCTCCTCGTTGCGCGGGTGTCACGGGAATTTTCCGGTGGTTCACCGGGGGGACGGCGCGGTGCGTGAGCGGGCCGCGGTTCCGCCGGGGAGGGGGAACGGGAGGGAGAGGGGGAAGGTGCGCAGGGGAAGGAGAACCGGACGGCCCCGCCGGGCGTCCCTGGTGTCGGGGGCCGACCGGGGAGGGGACCGTCCGATGCGCCGCTGGAGACCGGGCCGACCGCGCCTGCCGCGCACCCGCGCGGGGCGGCGGCGGCTGGTGCAGGCCGTGATGGCCGTCTGCGTGCTGGCGCTGCTGCCGGCGGCCTGGCTGCGGCTGGTGACCGACGGCCGGCTGCACACCACCGCCGACGTGCCGCGCACCGATGTCGCCGTCGTCTTCGGCGCGGGGCTGTGGGACGGGGAGCCGTCGCCGTACCTGGCGCACCGGCTGGACGCGGCGGCCGACCTGTACCGGGCGGGCCGGGTGAAGGTGGTGCTGGTCACCGGGGACAACAGCCGGAAGGACTACGACGAGCCGGACGCGATGCGGAGCTACCTGGTCCGGCACGGGGTGCCCGACCGGCGGATCGTCAGCGACTACGCGGGCTTCGACACCTGGGACTCCTGCGTCCGGGCGAAGAAGGTCTTCGGGGTGGAACGGGCGGTCCTGATCAGCCAGGACTTCCACATCCGGCGGGCGGTGGCGCTGTGCGAGGAGGCCGGGGTGGCCTCGTACGGCGTCGGGGTCGCCGCCGTACACGACCTGACCTGGTATTACGGGGGCGCGCGGGAGGTGCTGGCGGCGGGCAAGGCGGCGCTGGACGCGGCGTTCGAGCCCGATCCGCGGTTCCTCGGACCGGAGGAGCCCGGAGTGGCGCGGGCGCTGACCGGCGGAGGCTGACCGGCCAGGGGTGACCGGCCGGGGGTGACCGGCCGGCGGAGGCTGACCGGCCGGGACCCGCCGGCACCTCACGGCGGCCGGACCGCGGCGGGGAGGTCGCCGTCCCGGCCGTGTAACAAGGAGCCGCCCGGACGCGTAACACGCGGCACGCACTGTGGGTGACATGCAGAAATCCGTGACGCCGACACCCACGCACTGCCCGTACTGCGCCCTGCAGTGCGGCATGAACCTGACGCCCGCCGCCGACGGGACCGTCGAGGTGACCGAGCGCGCGGACTTCCCGGTGAACCGGGGCGCGCTGTGCGGCAAGGGGCGTACGGCCCCGGCGGTGCTGTCCTCCCGGGTGCGGCTGACGTCCCCGCTGGTGCGGGCCGGCGACGGCACGCTGGCGCCGGCGAGCTGGGCGGAGGCGCTGGACCGGATCGCCGCGAACCTCACGCGGGTGCGGGCCGAGCACGGGCCGGACGCGGTCGGCGTGTTCGGCGGGGGCGGGCTGACCAACGAGAAGGCGTACGCGCTGGGCAAGTTCGCCCGGGTGGTGCTGGGCACCTCGCAGATCGACTACAACGGGCGGTTCTGCATGTCGTCGGCCGCGGCGGCCGGGACCAAGGCGTTCGGGCTCGACCGGGGGCTGCCGTTCCCGCTGGAGGACGTCCCGCGGACGGGGTGCGTGATCCTGGTCGGTTCCAATCTCGCGGAGACCATGCCGCCGTCGCTGCGGTTCTTCAACGAGCTGAAGGAGAACGGCGGCACGCTGATCGTCGTCGACCCGCGCCGTACGAAGACGGCCGAGCAGGCCGATCTGCACCTGGCGCCCCGTCCGGGCACCGATCTGGCGCTCGCGCTGGGGATGCTGCACCTGATCGTCGCCGAAGGCCGGGTGGACGAGGCCTACGTCGAGGAGCGCACGGCCGGCTGGGAGGAGGCGCGGGCGGCGGCCATGGCGCACTGGCCCGAGTTGGTGGAGCGGATCACGGGAGTGTCCGTTCCGCAGCTGCGGGAGGCGGTACGGATGTTCTGCGCGCCGGAGGCGGCCATGGTGCTGACCGCGCGCGGGCCCGAGCAGCAGTCCAAGGGCACCGACACGGTGGGCGCGTGGATCAACCTGTGCCTGGCGACCGGGCGGGCCGGACGGCCGCTGTCGGGGTACGGCTGCCTGACCGGGCAGGGCAACGGGCAGGGCGGGCGGGAACACGGCCAGAAGGCCGACCAGTTGCCCGGCTACCGCAAGCTCACCGACCCGGCGGCGCGGCGGCACGTGGCCGGGGTGTGGGGCGTGGACCCGGACTCGCTGCCCGGGCCGGGACGCAGCGCCTACGAGCTGCTCGACGCGCTCGGCACGGACATCCGGTCGCTGCTGCTGATGGGCTCCAACCCGGTGGTGTCGGCGCCGCGCGCCGCGCATGTCGAGGAGCGCCTGAGGTCCCTCGGCTTCCTGGCCGTGTGCGACGTGGTGCTGTCGGAGACGGCGGCGCTGGCAGATGTCGTGCTGCCGGTGACCCAGTGGGCGGAGGAGACCGGGACCACGACCAGCCTGGAGGGGCGCGTGCTGCTGCGGCGGCGGGCGGTCTCCCCGCCGGACGGGGTGCGCAGCGACCTGGAGGTGCTGCACGAGCTGGCCGCCCGGCTCGGCGGCGGGAGGGGGCTGGAGAAGGGCTTCCCGACCGACCCGGAGGAGGTCTTCGAGGAGCTGCGCCGGGCGAGTGCGGGCGGGCCCGCGGACTACTCCGGCATCACCTACCGGCGGCTGGCCCGGGAGAACGGCGTCTTCTGGCCGTGCCCGGCGCCGGCCGGGGACACCGCCCCTGGCCTGACGCCGGACGACACGGAGGACGCCTCGCCGGACGTGGCGCCGGACGACCCGGCGCGGGAGGAGACACCCGCGGGCGCCCACCCCGGCACTCCCCGTCTCTTCCTCGACCGGTTCGCCACCGACGACGGCCGGGCCCGCTTCGTGCCGGTCGCACACCGTCCGATCGCCGAGGAGCCGGACGAGGAGTACCCGGTGCTGCTGACCACCGGCCGGGTCGTGGCGCAGTACCAGTCCGGCGCCCAGACCCGGCGCGTGGACGAGCTGAACGCCGCCGCGCCCGGACCGTTCGTGGAGCTGCATCCGCGGCTGGCGGCGCGGCTCGGCGCGGCCGAGGGCGATCCGGTGGCCGTCGTCTCCCGCCGGGGCCGGGCCGTGGCGCCGGCCAGGATCACCACCGGCATCCGTCCGGACACGGTGTTCATGCCGTTCCACTGGCCGGGCGAGGGCCGCGCCAACACGCTGACCAACCCGGCCCTGGACCCGGCCTCGCGGATGCCGGAGTTCAAGGCGTGCGCGGTGCGGCTGGAGGCGGTCGAGACGGCGGAGGCGGCGGAGGCGGTCGAGACGGCGGCGGAGGCGGCGGAGGCGGCGGAGGCGGCAATGGCCCCGTAGCGCTCCGGTCCCCGGTGGGGCACCAGGCCCCGCCCTCGATCCGCCGACCCCGTGCCCGCAGCCGGGCGGCGACGGCGGGCGCGGCGACGTACACCCAGGCGCGCACGCGCGTGCCGTCGGTGCCCCGGACGACGTCCCTCGCCACCCGCTCGTAGAGGTTGCGCGGGTCGCCCGGCGCGTACTCCTCCAGCCGGTCGAGCGCGAGCAGCAGTTCGGCGTACGCCTCCGGCTCCGCGGTCACCAGGTCCCCGGCGACCCGGCCGCCCGGTTCCTCCACGGCGTACGGGTAGCCGGGGCCCTCGTACAGCACGGCGCCGAAGAGGGTGGCCGGCTCCTCGGCGCGGGTCCGGCCGCGCAGGAAGAGGGCGTGGTTGGGGCCGCCCGGGCGGAGGGTGCCGTAGACGAAGAACGGCAGTCGCACAGCTTCCACGGACGCCATTCTCTCCCCTCATGATCTCCACGCGGCCGCCATGGACATGGCAGGTCGGGGCCACCTTGAATCGAGGCGACTCCCCCCATACGCGCCCGCAGGCGCCTCCCCAAGGAGAGCGATGAGCCGAATACGGCACGTACGAGGTTCCCGTCCCGCCACGGCCGGCCTCGCCGTCACCACCGCGACCCTGCTGGTCGCCGCCCTCTCCCCCACCGCACAGGCGGCCGACGGTCCGGCCCGCGCCGAAGCCGTCGAGAACGCGGCGGCGGTCCTCGCGCAGCACGCCGCGAGCCTGGGCCTGACGGGCCCTCAACGGACGAAGGTCCGTGACGTGGTGGTCGACGCGGACGGCACCCAGCACGTCCGCTACGACCGCACCTACCGCGGGCTGCCCGTCCTGGGCGGCGACTTCGTGGTCCACCTGGCCCCCGACGGCACCTTCCGCGGCGCGGACCGCGCGACGAAGCGGTCGCTCTCGCTCCCGACGGTCACCCCCGCCCTGGCGGCGCCGAAGGCCGCCGACCTGGCCGCCGGCCTGCTGCGCGCCGCGCACCCGGGCGAGCTGCTGAAGCGGCTGACCGCCAAGCCGGAGCTGGTCGTCGACGCCCTGCACGGCGCGCCCCGGCTGGCCTGGCGCACGGACGCGGTGGCACTGGACTCCGCCGGCAACCCGGTGGCGCGCACCGTGCTGACCGACGCGAACACGGGTGCCCGGATCGACGCCTGGGACGGTCTGCAGACCGCCTCCGGCGACGGGAAGTCGCTGTACAGCGGGACGGTGCCGCTGACGACGACGCCGTCCGGGTCGGGCTACGAACTGAAGGACCCGACGCGCGGGAACACCTACACCGGCGACGCGGCGAACCGGAACGACCTGTGCGTCCTGACGGTCTGTCTGAGCCGGGCGCCCTCGACGGCGTTCACCGACGCCGACAACCACTGGGGCACCGGCACCGAGTCCGACCGCGCGTCGGCCGCGGTGGACGCGCAGTACGGCACGGACGTCACCTGGGACTACTACGAGAACATGCACGGGCGCAGCGGCATCGCGGGCGACGGCAAGGGCTCGTACAGCCGGGTGCACTACGGCACCCGGTACAACAACGCCTTCTGGGACGACACCTGCTTCTGCATGACGTACGGCGACGGCGACGGGACGGCCTTCGGCCCGCTGGTTTCGCTGGACGTCGCCGGGCACGAGATGTCGCACGGCGTGACGTCGAAGACGGCGGCGCTGACGTACTCGGGCGAGTCCGGCGGTCTGAACGAGGCCACGTCCGACATCTTCGGCACCCTGGTGGAGTTCTACGCCGGCAACCCCGCCGATCCCGGTGACTGGCTGATCGGCGAGAAGGTGGTCCGCTCCGGCTTCGGCCGGGAGGCCCTGCGCCGCATGGACGAGCCGAGCCGGGACGGCAGTTCGGCGGACTGCTGGAGCACCTCGGTGGGCGACCTCGACGTGCACCACTCCTCCGGCGTCGGGAACCACTTCGCCTACCTGCTGGCCGAGGGCAGCGGCCCGAAGACGGTGGGCGGCGTGCGGCACTCCTCCCCCACCTGCGACGGCTCCACGGTGACCGGGATCGGCAAGGAGAAGCTGGGCGCGATCTGGTACCGGGCCCTGACCGTCTACATGACCTCCTCCACCGACTACGCGGGCGCCCGGACGGCGACCCTGAAGGCGGCGGAGGACCTGTACGGCGCCGGCAGCGCGGAGCGAGACGCGGTGGCGGCGGCGTGGAGCGCGGTGAACGTGGGCTGACCGCCGCCGGCCGCGCGCCCGGGTCCGGCCGGCGCCCCGGTGACGGGGGTGCCGGCCGGCGCCGGGTCAGGCGTCGTACGGGCGCTTGTCTTTCGCCTCCCGCAAGGCCCGGCCCCACCAGACCAGTTGGTCCAGCATCGTCTTGGCCGCCGCGTCCGGTTCGGAGGGGTCCTTGAGGCGGCCCGCGTCGTCGAAGGCCGCGCCGGCGTTGTGGAAGGAGACGGTGTCGCGGACCGTGACGGCGTGGAGTTCGGCGAAGACCTGGCGCAGGTGCTCGGTCGCGCGCAGCCCGCCGGCCAGTCCGCCGTAGGAGACGATCCCGACGGGCTTGGCCCGCCACTCGGCGAAGTGCCAGTCGATGAGATTCTTCAGGCCCGCCGGATACGAGTGGTTGTACTCGGGGGTCAGTACGACGAACGCGTCGGCGGCGGCCAGCTTCGGGGTGACGTTTGCCAGCGCCGCGGACGCCTCGGGGCTCGGGGCGAGGGACATGGGCAGGTCCGTGTCGGCCACGTCCACGACCTGGGGGACGAGGTCCGGGTGGGCGTGGATGCGGTCCAGCAGCCAGTCGGCGACGACGGGGCCGAAGCGGCCGTGGCGGTTGCTGCCGACGACAAGGGTCACCTGGAGAGGCATGGTCTCGGTGTTCATGCGGACAGCCTGATATCTCAACCTTGGTCGAGGTCAAGCGGTGTCCTCCGGAAAGCCCCCGCGTCCCGTGGTCACCCGTTCACACCCGCACCGTGCGTCCATCGGGGGCTTTTCCGCCGGGCGTCCGCCGCACGTCGGTGACCTGCCGAAACGGCGTGCCACGCGGGGGCCCGGAAACACCGGCACCACCCGTTCACCTCATTTCTGACGCGCTCTCAGGAAGCGGGCCGGGTGCGGTGCGTCTTTCCTCGGTAGGGCAGGGCCACCGAAGAGCGCAAGGAGCATCGATGCGACGTACCGCCCGCCTGCTGACCGGTACCGCACTCGCCGTCGCCGCCGCGGGTCTCGTCGCCGCGCCCGCGTACGGCGCCGACGCGGTGGCCGACGGCCTGGACGTCTTCCCGTCCTCGGTCGTCCCCGGCGACCGGGCCACGGTGACGAGCACGGCGTGCGGCGACGCCGGTACGGCGGCGGGCGACGCCAGCGCGGTGGGCGCCGGTGCCTTCACGATGACGCCCAGCGCTCACGAGGGCGAGGCGATCGGGCAGTTCAGGGTGCCGCCGAGCGCGCAGCCGGGGACGTACGAGATCGTGGCCACCTGTGCCGAGGGCGGCCGGAAGGTGACGGGCGACCTGGTGGTCACACTGACGTCCGTGCGCGGGCAGGTGGCACCCAGAGGAAGCGTGAAGACGGGGGTCGGCGGCGCTCTGGGCCCCGATCCCGTGCAGACCGCGGCCGGCGTGGCGGCTCTCGCCGTCGCCGCCGCGGGCGGTACCTGGCTCCTGCATCGCCGGGCGAGAGGCGACGGGATCTGACGGACACCCTCCGCTGTCCGTCCGCCGGTACCGCACTTCCCCACCCCCTCCGGGTCCGACGCCCCTCGCGGCCCGGAGGGGGCCGGGGAGCCCGATCGGAGAGGGGTCGTCATGTGCAGGGTCGGCAACACCGCCATAGCGGCCGTCACCGTGGTCGCCCTCTGCTCCGGGGCGTGGCTGCTGCGCAGCGGCGCCGAGACCGGGCCGCCGCCGCAGCCCTCCGCCGCCGAGGCCCGCACCGGGCAGGCCCGGCAGGCGCCCGCCGCACCGCCGCTGGCCCCTTCCCCGCCGGACCGCATCCGCATCCCGGCGATCGGCGTGGACGCGCCGCTGACCGGCCTGGGCCTGACCGGGACCGGCAGCCTGGAGGTGCCGCCCGCCGAGGACGAGAACCTGGCCGGCTGGTACGAGGCCGGCACCACCCCCGGTGAGCGGGGCACCGCGATCGTCGCCGGGCACGTCGACAACGCCGAGGGCCCCGCCGTCTTCTACCGGCTCGGCGCGCTGAAGAAGGGCGGCGCGATCGAGGTGGACCGGCGGGACGGCTCCGTGGCGGTGTTCACCGTGCACGCGGTCGAGGCGTACCAGGCGCGGGAGTTCCCCGACGAGAAGGTGTACGGGGCGGCGAAGCGGCCGGAGCTGCGGGTCATCACCTGCGGCGGCGGCTACTCCCGCACGACCGGCTACCAGGGCAACGTCGTCGTCTTCGCCCACCTGACCGGCAGCCGCTGAGCGCCCCGCGGGCCGCCGCCGGGGCCGGGGCGGTACCGCCTGCGGGGTCCCGCCGGGCCCGGGGCGGTACCGCCTGCGGGGTCCTGCGGGCGCACCTGCGCTGACGCCCACGGGGTCGGCCGCGGTGACACCCCGGGACCGCACCGGCCGGGGAGCGGCGTGACGCCTGCGGCAGCACCTGCCGTGACACCCCGGATCGCACCGACAGGAGCAGCCGCACCGACGCCCAGGGAAACATCCGCGGCCACATCCCCGATCGCCCCAGCAAGAGCACCCGCATTGGCACCCACGGGAGCACCGAGGTCCCCCCAGGACCGCACCGGCGGAGGAGCTGCGGTGACGCCTGCGGTAGCACCTGCGGTGACACCCGGGATCGCACCGACAGGAGCAGCCTCGCCGACGCCCAGGGGAACATCCGCGGCCACATCCCCGATCGCCCCAGCGGGAGCACCCGCATTGGCACCCACGGGAGCACCGAGGTCCCCCCAGGACCGCACCGGCGGAGGAGCTGCGGTGACGCCTGCGGTAGCACCTGCGGTGACACCCGGGATCGCACTGACAGGAGCAGCCTCGCCGACGCCCAGGGGAACATCCGCGGCCACATCCCCGATCGCCCCAGCGGGAGCACCCGCGTTGGCACTCACGGGAGCACCGCGATCACCCCGGGACCGCGCCGGCGGAGACGCTCACGGGAGCCCGAGGGGCGCTCGCGGTGCCCCCCGCGGAAGCGCCCACGGTGACACCCTCGGCTCCGCCCGCGGCAACCCCCGCGGAGCCACCCACACCGGCACCCCGGGGCACGCTCGCGGCAGCCCCCGCGGTCGCACTCGCGGCACGCCGCGCGGAAGCACCCACGGTGGCACCCCCGGACGCGCCCGCGGTGGCGCCCTCGGCCACGCCCATGGTGGCGCCCTCCGGCGCGCTCCCGGGAATGCCCGCTTCCTCGGTCAGGACGTTCGCCTTCCCCCAGGCGCCCAGCGGCTCCAGGGCCGTGTTGAGGGCGACGCCGCGCGCGGTCAGCGAGTACTCCACGCGCGGCGGCACCTCGTCGTAGCTCTCGCGGTGCACGATGCCGTCCGCCTCCAGCTCGCGCAGCTGCGCGGTCAGCACCTTCTCCGTCACCCCGGGCAGCTCCCGGCGCAGCTCGCCGAAGCGGCGGGGCCGCTCGCCCAGCGCCCACAGGATCACCACCTTCCACTTCCCGCCGATCACGTCCATCGCCGCGTCGATCCCGCAGACGTACGCTCCCGGCCGCCGTAGCGCCCTCATCGCCCGACTCCCGCCTCCTGTGCCTGCCTGCACGCTTCCGTCGAGGTAACCACCCACTCTCAAGTGCGTACTTGAGCGGAATGTTCCCGCGGCCGAGGCTGATCTCCATGACCGACCACGCATCCGCTCCCCGTACCGCCCCTTCGCTCACCCTCCTCGGCACCGGCGCCATGGGCGCCGCCCTCGCCCGGGCCTGGCTCGCCGCCGGACACCCCGTGACCGTCTGGAACCGCACCCCCGCCCGTGCCGAGACCCTGGCCGCCGAGGGCGCGACGGTGGCCCCGACCGCGGGGGCGGCGGTGGCCGCGAGCCGTCTCGTGATCGTCTGCCTGCTCGACGACGCCTCGGTGGGCGAGGCACTGGAGGGAACCGACCTGGCCGGGCGGGACCTGGTGAACCTCACCACCGGCACCCCGGCCGACGGCCGGGCCCGGGCCGCCTGGGCGACGGAGCGCGGCGCCCGTTTCCTGGACGCCGGGATCATGGCCGTACCGCCGATGATCGGGGAGCCGGAGTCCGGGGCGTACATCCTGTACAGCGGCTCGTCCGAACTCTTCGAGGAGCACCGGGACACCCTCGCCGTGCCGTCCGGCGTCCGTTACGTGGGCGCCGACCCCGGCTTCGCCGCGCTGTACGACGTGGCGCTGCTCAGCGCGATGAGCGGCATGTTCGCGGGCGTGTCACACGCCTTCGCGCTCTTCCGCCACGAGGACGTCGCGCCGAAGGAGCTGGCGCCGCTGCTCGGGTCCTGGCTCACCTCGATGGCCCCGGCCGTCCACCTGACCGCCGAGCAGTTGGAGAGCGGCGACTACACCCTGGGCGTCGTCTCCAACCTCGCGATGCAGGTCGCGGGCAACGCCACGCTGCTGCGCACCGCCGAGGAGCAGAGGGTGAGCGCGGAGCTGCTCACCCCGTACTTCGACCTGATGGCGCGCAGGCTCGCCGACGGCCACGGCGACGAGGACGGCACCGGCCTGATCGACCTGCTCGACCTGCGCCAGGCGGGGTGAGCCCGCCGGCCCAGAGCCGACGGGCCCTAGGCCAGCCACTGCTCGTACGCCAGGTTCGCCACCAGCGCGAACACCACCGTCAGCAGCACGATGCGGACGAAGCGGCTGCCGCGCTTCAGGGCGGTGTGCGCGCCCAGGGTGCCGCCCGCCAGGTTGAAGACGGCCATCAGGACGGCCAGTTGCCACAGCACCGCACCCTGCCAGGCGAACATGGCGAGGGCCCCCGCGTTGGTGCAGCAGTTGACGATCTTCGCGGTGGCGGAGGCGGTCACCAGGTCGAGGTGGAGCAGGGCGGTGAGCGCCAGCACCAGGAAGGTGCCGGTGCCGGGCCCGATCAGACCGTCGTAGAAGCCGATGCCGATCCCGGCCAGGCCGATCGCGGCGAGTTTCTGCCGCCGCGAGCCCGGGCCGGCGGCGGGGGCGGTGCCGAAGGACGGGCGCAGGATCACGAAGGCGGCGACGGCGAGCAGCACCACCATGATCACGGGCTTGAGGACCTCCGTGCTCATCCCGGCGGCGAAGAAGGCCCCGCCCGAGGACCCGGCCAGCGCCGCCAGCCCGATGCGTACGGCGGTGCCCACGTCCACCGGCGCCTTGCGGGCGTACGTCACCGCGGCGCCCGTGGTGCCGACGATGGCCACCGCCTTGTTGGTGCCGAGGGCGTGCGCGGCCGGGGTACCGGCGGGCAGCCCGAGCAGCAGGGCGGGCAGGAGCAGCAGTCCGCCGCCGCCGACCACGGCGTCGATCCAGCCGGCGGCCAGCGCCGCGAGGCACAGCAGGACGAGCGCGGTCAGCGATATGTCGGGCATGATCGCGAGCCTATGGAGGAGATGGATGGGGCGTCCATCGAGATGAGGGTCTCTTGAGGTTCGGCGCGGCGTCCGGGCCGGCCCTCACACCCGGCCCGCTCCCCCGCTGAGGGCAGCGTTCCCCGCGGGAAACAGACGTGATCCCACCGGGTAACACCGGCACCGCACGCTCGATGCCATGACCTCGAATACGCGTGTGGTGGTGATTGGCGCCGGCCTCGCGGGCGTGACGCTCGCCCGGCGGCTCGGCGAGCTCGGCACCCCCGCGCTGGTCGTCGGCGACGAGGAGCACCGCCCGTACAACCGGGTGCTGCTCGCCGAGGTGCTGGCCGGACGGTACAGCCCCGAGGTGATCGCGCTGCCGGCGCCCGCCGGGCTGCTGCGCGGCCGGGTCACCGGCATCGACCGGGCCGGGCGGACCGTCCGGTGCGCCGACGGCTCCGCGATCGCCTACGACACCCTCGTCCTGGCCACCGGCTCCAACCCCGTACTGCCGCCGCTGCGCGGCCTGTTCACCCCCGGCCACCAGCTGCCCGAGGGCGTGCACGCCTTCCGCACCATGGACGACTGCCTGGGCCTGTCGAAGGCGGTACGGCCGGGGGCGCGCGCGGTGGTCGTCGGCGGCGGACTGCTCGGCGTCTCCGCGGCCCGTGCGCTGGCCGTGCGCGGTGCGCAGGTCGTGCTGGCCCAGCAGGCCGAGCGGCTGATGGAGCGCCAGCTCGACCCCGCCGCCTCCGGACTGGTCCACCGGCACCTGACCGGCCTCGGCGTCGAGGTGCACACCGAGTGCCGCGTCCGGGACGTGCGCTGCGTCGCGGGCGCGGTGCGCTCGGTGGAGCTGGCCGACGGATACGCCCTCGACGCCGACCTGGTGGTGCTGGCCTGCGGTGTGCGTCCGCGGGCCGGCCTGGCCCGGGAGGCGGGCATCGCCGTGCACAAGGGCGTGCTCGTCGACGACGAGCTGCGCACCTCCGACCCGCACATCCGCGCCGTCGGGGACTGCGCCCAGCACGCGGGCACGGTGTACGGGCTCGCCGCGCCCGCGCTGGAACAGGCGAACGCGCTCGCCGCGTCGCTGGCCGGCGACCCCGGCGCCCGCTACACCGGCACCCGCTCGCTGACCCGGCTGACGCTCACCGGGCCCGACAGCCCCCTCGACCTCGCCGCGTTCGGCGAGACCGACCCCCGCCCCGGCGACGACGTCGTGCAGCTCGCCGACGCCACCCGCGGCACCTACCGCAAGGTCGTCGTCCGCGACGACCGCCTGGTCGGCGGGGTGCTCGTCGGCGAACTCGGCACCGTGGGCGCGCTCGCGCGCGCCTGGGAGGGAGCAGAGCCGCTCCCGTCCGGCGGCGGCCCCCTGCTCCACCTGCTCACCAATGACGGAGGCTCCTGATGACCGCCACCCTGGGGGGCACCCCCACCATCGTGCTCGTCGGCCACGGCATGGTCGGCCAGCGCTTCCTCGAAGCGCTCGCCGAGCGCGGCCTGACCGCCACGCACCGCGTGGTCGTGCTGTGCGAGGAGCCGCGCCCCGCCTACGACCGCGTCCAGCTCACCTCCTACTTCTCGGGGAAGACGCCCGAGGACCTGTCGATGACCGACATGGCCTTCATCGCCGAGCACGGCATCGAGCTGCACGTCGGGGACCCCGCCGAGACCGTCGACCGGGAGGCCCGGAAGGTCACCGCCCGGTCCGGTCTGGTCGTCGGCTACGACGTCCTGGTGCTGGCCACCGGCTCCTACCCGTTCGTCCCGCCGGTCCCGAACAAGGACGCCGAGGGCTGCTTCGTCTACCGCACCATCGAGGACCTGCTCGCCATCGAGGAGTACGCGCGGTCCCGGGCGAAGACCGGCGCGGTGGTCGGCGGCGGTCTGCTCGGCCTGGAGGCGGCCGGTGCCCTGAAGGGCCTGGGGCTGGCCACCCACATCGTGGAGTTCGCGCCGCGCCTGATGCCCGTCCAGGTCGACGACGGCGGCGGCGCCGCCCTGCTGCGCACCATCGAGGGCATGGGCCTGACCGTCCACACCGGCACCGGCACACAGGAGATCGTGACCGGCGCGGACGGCGCGGTCACCGGCATGAAGCTGTCCGACGGCTCCGAACTGGCCGCCGACATGGTGGTGTTCAGCGCCGGTGTCCGTCCCCGCGACCAGCTGGCCCGGGACTGCGGCCTGGCGGTCGGCGAGCGCGGCGGCATCACGGTCGACGAGCAGTGCCGCACGGTCACCGACCCGCACGTGTTCGCGATCGGCGAGTGCGCGCTGGCCGCCGACGGGCGGGTGTACGGGCTGGTGGCGCCGGGCTACGAGCAGGCGGAGACGGCCGCCGCGGCGATCGCCGCCGACGAGACCGAGCAGTTGAGGTTCACCGGCGCCGACCTGTCCACCAAGCTCAAGCTGCTCGGTGTGGACGTGGCGTCCTTCGGCGACGCGCACGGCACCGCCGGGGACTGCCTGGACGTCGTCTACTCCGACTCCCGCGCGGGCCTGTACAAGAAGCTGGTCGTCGGCCGCGACGGCACGCTGCTCGGCGGCATCCTGGTCGGCGACGCGGAGGCCTACGGCACGCTGCGCGCGCTGACCGGCTCGGTCCCGCCGGTCGCGCCCGAGGCGCTGGTCCTGCCCGCCGGCGCCGGGGCCCCGGCCCAGCTCGGCCCGGCCGCGCTGCCGGACGACGCGGTGATCTGCTCCTGCCACAACGTCACCAAGGGCACGATCCGGGGCGCGGTCACCGAGCACCGGTGCGCCACCGTGCCCGAGGTGAAGAAGTGCACCAAGGCCGGCACGGGCTGCGGCAGTTGCGTGAAGGTGCTCGGCCAGCTGGTCACCGCCGAGCTGGAGGCGAGCGGCGTCGAGGTCGACAAGGGCCTGTGCGGCTGCTTCGCCCAGACCCGCGAGGAGCTGTACGAGATCGTCCTCGCCCTGCGCATCGGCTCCTACCAGGAGCTGCTGGACCGGCACGGGCGGGAGAGCGCGCGGGGCGGCGACGGCTGCGAGGTGTGCAAGCCGGCGGTCGGCTCGATCATCGCCTCCCTGGCCCCGGCCATCGGCGCGAGCGGCTACGTCCTGGACGGCGAGCAGGCGGCGCTGCAGGACACCAACGACCACTTCCTGGCCAACCTCCAGAAGAACGGCTCGTACTCGGTCGTGCCCCGCATCCCGGGCGGTGAGATCGCCCCGGAGAAGCTCATCGTGATCGGCGAGATCGCCCGGGACTTCGGGCTCTACACGAAGATCACCGGCGGCCAGCGCATCGACATGTTCGGCGCGCGCGTCGAGCAGCTGCCGCTGATCTGGGCCCGGCTGGTCGACGCGGGCTTCGAGTCCGGGCACGCCTACGGCAAGTCGCTGCGCACGGTGAAGTCCTGCGTCGGGCAGACCTGGTGCCGCTACGGCGTCCAGGACTCCGTGCGCATGGCGATCGACCTGGAGCTGCGCTACCGGGGGCTGCGCTCCCCGCACAAGCTGAAGTCGGCGGTGTCGGGCTGCGCCCGGGAGTGTGCGGAGGCCCAGTCGAAGGACTTCGGCGTGATCGCCACGTCCAACGGCTGGAACCTGTACGTCGGCGGCAACGGCGGCGCGACCCCGCGCCACGCGGACCTGCTCGCGCAGGACCTGTCCGACGCCGAACTGGTCCGTCTGATCGACCGGTTCCTGATGTTCTACATCCGCACCGCCGACCGGCTGGAGCGCACCTCCACCTGGCTGGAGCGGATCCCGGGCGGCCTGGACCACGTCCGCGACGTGGTCGTCCACGACTCGCTCGGCATCTGCGACGAGCTGGAGGCGCTGATGGCCGCGCACGTCGCCCACTACCGCGACGAGTGGGCCGAGACGGTCAACGACCCCGAGAAGCTGGCCCGGTTCGTGTCCTTCGTGAACGCGCCCGACACCCCCGACCCGGTGGTCGCCTTCGTGCCCGAGCGCGACCAGATGAAGCCCGACCTGCCGCTGCTGAACATCGGTATGCGGCCGTCCGTCACGGAAGACGTCCTGGAAGGAAGCGCCCAGCGATGACCCTGGCACCCGAGACGACCGATCTGAAGGTCCGGATCCAGCTGACCGACGGCTGGTTCACGGCCTGCGACCTGAGCGCGCTGCTGCCGGGCCGCGGCGTGGCGGTGCTGCTGCCGGACGGCCGGCAGGCGGCCCTGTTCCGCGACCGGGCGGGCGGGCTGTACGCCATCGACAACCGCGACCCGTTCACCGGAGCGGCGGTCCTCTCCCGCGGCCTGACGGGCACCCACCAGGGCCGTCCGTTCGTCGCCTCGCCGCTGCTCAAGCAGCGCTTCGACCTGGCGACCGGGCAGTGCCTGGACGACGAGTCGGTACGCGTGACGGCGTACGAGGCGAAGGCGGCCTGACGCGCGGCATCCGCATCGGCGCCGCCGGCGGCACCGACCTGGTGGTGGACAGCCGGCGAGCGGGCGGTCCGGCCGCCAGGGCCTGTTGCGAAAGTGGCACCTGCCGGGCGACGACGCCGCGTCACCAACCTCTCCGGACAGCACACCTAGGCCGTCAGCGTCTCGTACGTCACCCCGGTCATCCGTTCGGAGGCGGCCCACAGCCGCTCCCCCATGGTGTCGTCGAGGGTCCAGGGCGCCCGCCAGGACGGTGCGGGCGCCCCGCGCCACATCAGGAAGGACGGGCCGGTGAAGGAGTCCGGACGCACCCCGGGCGCGGTCGCGGCGTACAGCAGGGGCAGGGCCCCCGCCTCCGCGGACTGGGCGAACATCCGGTTGGCGGCCCGCATGGCCCGCTCGGCGGTCCGGCGCCCCTCCGCGCTCGGCCCGGCGGTCTGGAGGTTGGTCGCCGCGTAGCCGGGGTGGGCGGCGGCCGCCACGACGTCCGGGGCGTGCCGCGCCAGGCGGCGCGCCAGTTCGTGGGTGAAGAGCAGGTTGGCGGACTTGGACCGGCCGTAGGCGGCCCAACGGCCGTACCGGCGGGTGGCGTGGGGGTCGCGCAGATCGACGTTGGCCAGCGCGTGCAGCGGGCTGGAGACGGTCACGACGCGGGCGGCGGGGGCCGCGAAGAGGGCCGGCATGAGCAGTCCGGTGAGGGCGAAGTGCCCGAGGTGGTTGGTGCCGAACTGGGTCTCGAAGCCGTCCGCCGTGGTCCCGTACGGCAGGGCCATCACCCCGGCGTTGTTGACGAGCAGGTCGAGGTGGCCGTACGGCAGGCCGCCCGCGAACTCCCTTACCGACCCGAGGTCCCCGAGGTCCAGCCGCCGGGTCTCGGCGCGGGCGTCCGGCACTTCCGCGAGGAGCCGCGCCAGCGCCGCACGCCCGCGCGCCTCGCTCCGGCAGGCGAGCACGACCCGCGCCCCCTTGCGCGCGAGTTCCCGTGCGGTCACGTATCCGAGTCCGCTGTTGGCCCCGGTGACGACGGCGACGCGCCCGTCCTGGTCGGGGATGTCCCGTACGCTCCATCCGGCCATCGCCGGCTCCTTCCCGACCGCCATCTCACTGCACCGCCTACCCCAGAAGCGGACAGCTACCTTCCGGTCACGTCACGTTAACATCACGGGTCGTTCATATCGCCGCCGCATCGGCAGCCCCTCAATACGTTCGTCACCTCACGTTCCGCACGCACACCGAACCGATCCGGGGGGATCTCCGTGCACCTGCTGCGCAAGCCCGTCGCCGTGGCCGTCACCGCCCTGGCCCTGGCCGCCCTGCCCGCCACCGCCGCCCAGGCCCACGACGGCAACCACCCGTTCGAGAACTGCACCGAGGCGTACGACAACGGGTACCGGGACATCCCCGCGGGCGACGAGCACTACGGCAAGCATCTCGACCGCGACGGCGACGGCACCGGCTGCGACAAGCCGCCGGCCGGCTTCGTCCCGGCGGACGACAAGGACGACTCCGGCAGCGGGCGGGACACCGGCACCGGAGCGGGCGGCGAGTCCGGCACCCCCGGGCAGTCCGGCACCTCGGGACAGAAGGACACCGACCTGGCGGCGACCGGCGGCGACGGCACCACCCCGTACCTCGCGGCGGGCGGCGCGGCCGTGCTGCTGGCCGGCGGCGGCCTGCTGGTGGCGGCCCGCAGGCGGCGCGGCACCAGCTGACGCCACCTCATATTCCGTCGCGGGCGCGTCCGACAGCTGTACGGCACCCCGTTACGGCATGTCCATGCCCTGTCCATCACGCTTCCCTAGGGTCCCTGATCGCGCGACCCCGCCGTCACCCGGCGGCGGGGCGGTCACGGCACTCTGGGAGTGAGAGTGGAACGTCGTACCCTCCTGCGGGCGGTCGCCCTCGGCGGCTCGTCGGCCGCGCTGGGCGGCACCCTGTGGCGCGGCGCCGCATACGCCGCCCCCGCCCAGCCCGGCACGGGCCCGTACGGCCCGTTGGGCTCCCCCGACGCCAACGGCATCCGGCTCCCCGCGGGCTTCACCAGCCGGGTCGTCGCCCGTTCCGGCCAGAAGGTCCCGGGCACGTCGTACACCTGGCACAACGCCCCCGACGGCGGCGCCTGCTACGCCGACGGGCCGGGCTGGATCTACGTGTCCAACTCGGAGATCAACCCGTCGGGCGGCGCGAGCGCGGTGAAGTTCTCGTCGACCGGCGCGATCACGTCGGCGTACCGCGTCCTCTCCGGCACCCGGCAGAACTGCGCGGGCGGCAAGACCCCGTGGAACACCTGGCTGTCCTGCGAGGAGGTGGACCGCGGCTACGTCTACGAGACCGACCCGTGGGGCGTGAAGGCGGCGGTCCGCCGGGACGCCATGGGCCGCTTCAAGCACGAGGCGGCGGCCGCCGACCCGGTCCGCAGGGTCGTCTACATGACCGAGGACGTCTCCGACGGCTGCTTTTACCGGTTCCGCCCGACGACCTGGGGCGACCTGTCCTCCGGCACGCTGGAGGTGCTGGTGGCCGGCTCGGGCACCAGCGGCCCGGTGACCTGGTCCCGGGTCCCGGACCCCTCCGGTGCGACCGCCACCCGCCGCCAGGTCTCGGGCGCCAAGCGCTTCAACGGCGGCGAGGGCTGCTACTACGCCGACGACACCTGCTGGTTCACCACCAAGGGCGACAACCGCGTCTGGCAGTACAACGCCGCCGCCCAGACCATCGAACTGGCCTACGACGACTCCCTGGTGACCGCGGGCACCGCCCCGCTGACCGGCGTGGACAACGTCACCGGCTCCGCGTCCGGCGACCTGTTCGTGGCGGAGGACGGCGGCAACATGGAGATCTGCGTGATCACGCCGAACGACGTGATCGCCCCCTTCCTGCGCATCGACGGCCAGTCCGGCTCGGAGATCACGGGCCCGGCCTTCTCCCCCGACGGCACCCGCCTGTACTTCTCCAGCCAGCGCGGCACGAGCGGCAGCTCGTCGGGCGGCATCACGTACGAGGTACGGGGTCCGTTCCGGTCGTAGCCCGCGCCGGACATCCACGCCGGACGGGCCGGACATGCGAAAGGGCGGCACCCCCCGCACGGGGTGCCGCCCTCTCTCCGTGGTCCGGAGCCGTCGCCGATCGGTGAGGGTGGTCGGGTGACAGACGACGGCTCCGGGGCTCAGTCGCCCCGCGAGGGGCTCAGCGGTGGTCGCTGCCCTGCGACGTGACCGCCGCACGGCCCGCCTCCAGGCGGGCGACCGGGATGCGGAACGGGGAGCAGGAGACGTAGTCCAGACCCACCTCGTGGAAGAAGTGGACGGACTCGGGGTCGCCGCCGTGCTCGCCGCAGACGCCGAGCTTCAGGTCGGGGCGGGTCTGCCGCCCCGCCTTCGCGGCGGCGGCGACCAGGGAGCCGACACCGTCCTTGTCGATCGTCTCGAACGGGCTGACGCCGAAGATGCCCTTCTCCAGGTACGCCGTGAAGAACGAGGCCTCCACGTCGTCCCGGCTGAAGCCCCAGACCGTCTGGGTCAGGTCGTTGGTGCCGAAGGAGAAGAACTCCGCCGCCTCCGCGATCTGCCCGGCGGTCAGCGCGGCCCGCGGCAGCTCGATCATCGTGCCGATGGAGAGCTTGAGCTGCGCCCCGGAGGCCTCCTCGACCTCCGCGATGACCTTGTCGGCCTCCTCGCGGACGATCTCCAGCTCCTGGACCGTGCCGACCAGCGGGATCATGATCTCGGCGCGCGGGTCGCCCTTGGCCGCCTTGCGCTCGGCCGCGGCCTCCGCGATGGCCCGGACCTGCATCGTGAACAGGCCGGGGATGACCAGGCCGAGGCGTACGCCGCGCAGACCCAGCATCGGGTTCTGCTCATGCAGCCGGTGCACCGCCTGGAGCAGGCGCAGTTCGTTCTCGTGCGGCTCCTGACGGGACTCGGCGAGGGCCACCCGGACCGACAGCTCGGTGATGTCGGGCAGGAACTCGTGCAGCGGCGGGTCGAGGAGGCGGACGGTGACCGGCAGGCCGTCCATCGACTCAAACAGCTGCACGAAGTCCTGCTTCTGGAGCGGGAGCAGCTCCTTCAGGGACTCCTCCCGCTCGGTCTCCGTGTCGGCCAGGATCAGCCGCTCGACCAGTTCGCGGCGGTCACCGAGGAACATGTGCTCCGTGCGGCACAGGCCGATGCCCTGCGCGCCGAAGCGGCGGGCGCGCAGCGCGTCCTCGGCGTTGTCGGCGTTGGCGCGCACGCGCAGCCGGCGCTTGCGGTCCGCGAACGCCATGATGCGGTGGACCGCCTCGACCAGCTCGTCGGCGTCCTCGGCGCCCGCGTGCATCCGGCCCTCGAAGTACTCGACGACCGGGGAGGGCACGACCGGCACCTCGCCCAGGTAGACCTTTCCGGTCGAGCCGTCGATGGAGACGACGTCGCCCTCCTCGACCACATGGCCGCCGGGGACGGTCATGCGCCGGCGCTTGGTGTCGACCTCCAGCTCCTCGGCGCCGCAGACACAGGTCTTGCCCATGCCGCGGGCGACCACGGCCGCGTGGGAGGTCTTGCCGCCGCGCGAGGTCAGGATGCCCTCGGCGGCGATCATGCCGTCCAGGTCGTCGGGGTTGGTCTCGCGGCGGATCAGGATGACCTTCTCGCCCGAGCGGGACCACTTCACGGCGGTGTACGAGTCGAAGACCGCCTTGCCGACCGCCGCGCCCGGCGAGGCCGCGATGCCCCGGCCGACCGTCTCGACCTTCGCGCTCTCGTCGAAGCGCGGGAACATCAGCTGGGCGAGCTGGGCGCCGTTGACGCGGGTGAGCGCCTCGGCCTCGTCGATCAGGCCCTGGTCCACCAGCTGGGTGGCGATGCGGAAGGCGGCGCCCGCGGTGCGCTTGCCGACGCGGGTCTGGAGCATCCACAGCTGGCCGCGCTCGATGGTGAACTCGATGTCGCAGAGATCCTTGTAGTGGTTCTCCAGCGTCTCCATGATCTGCATCAGCTGGTCGTACGACTTCTTGTCGATCGACTCCAGGTCCGCGAGCGGCACGGTGTTGCGGATGCCCGCGACCACGTCCTCGCCCTGCGCGTTCTGGAGGTAGTCGCCGTAGACGCCCTGGTGGCCGGAGGCGGGGTCGCGGGTGAAGGCGACGCCCGTGCCGGAGTCGGGGCCGAGGTTGCCGAAGACCATGGAGCAGACGTTGACCGCCGTGCCCAGGTCGTGCGGGATGCGCTCCTGGCGGCGGTAGAGCTTGGCGCGCTCGCCGTTCCAGGAGTCGAAGACCGCCTTGATGGCGAGGTCCATCTGCTCGCGCGGGTCCTGCGGGAAGTCCCGGCCGGCCTCGGTCTTGACGATCTTCTTGAACTTGGTGACCAGCTTCTTGAGGTCGGCCGCCTCCAGCTCGGTGTCGACCGCGACCTTCTTGGCCGCCTTCGCCGCCTCCAGCGCGTCCTCGAAGAGGTCGCCGTCGACGCCGAGGACGGTCTTGCCGAACATCTGGATGAGGCGGCGGTAGGAGTCCCACGCGAAGCGGTCGTCGCCGGCCTGCTTGGCCAGGCCCTGCACCGACTTGTCGGAGAGACCGATGTTGAGGACGGTGTCCATCATGCCCGGCATGGAGAACTTGGCCCCGGAGCGGACCGACACGAGGAGGGGGTTGTCGGCCTGGCCGAGCTTCTTGCCCATCTTCTCTTCGAGGGCGGCGAGGTGCGCACTCACCTCGTCACGCAGTGCCGCCGGCTCCTCGCCGCTCTCCAGGTAGACCTTGCAGGCCTCCGTGGTGATGGTGAAGCCGGGCGGGACGGGGAGGCCCAGGTTGGTCATCTCGGCGAGGTTGGCACCCTTGCCGCCGAGCAGGTCCTTGAGGTCCTTGTTGCCCTCGGTGAAGTCGTAAACGAACTTCACGCCCTCAACGCTTTCGCCGTGCTCAGCTACCTGGGGATCTTTGTTTTCCGACACGGGTCTCGACTCCTCGAGGACGCGGTGGCTGCCCTGACGGCGAGGAATGTACCCAGACCAAAGGCACCTGGGTACGTCTACTTGTGCGTCATGCGCCTGTAACCACTCGTCCGCCAGCGGATCGAAAGTCAAGGCTTGGCAAGTAACCGGACTACCATGTGTTCACTTCTTGAACGAATCAACTCCCGTGCGCGCCTCCCAGCGCTCAAACGAGCACTGTTTGTCACGTATGAGTTCGCTCGATGAACGATCAAGCCGTGGCACTCAGTGCCATTCTTTGAGAAGTGCATCCGCTCAGATTTCGCTCATCTGAGCGCTGCCCTTATCAGGGGTGGCGAGAATCACGCTGCCACAGCCGCCCGGATTTCACCATGCGGACGTGCCCCCGGACGGCGGACCGGACGGAAACCCGCCCGTCAGGGACCGGGCCCCCGAGCCGCGCGGCGGCGCCCCTCCGCCCCGGCACCGCCGCCGAGGAGGGAGTTCCGGCCAAATCCACCGGGCCGCGTTGAACGCAGGTCACCCATCGGCCGTACGGGGCTACGGCGGACCCGGTCCCCCACGCCGGGTCCGCCGTCCAACGGGTTTCGTACGGAAGGACCTTCGGGTGCCCGTCTTCACGCGCTCTCGTCAGCTGCCCGGCTCGACCGACAACGCCGCCACCGCCGCCGAGAGCCCGCCCGACGATGCGGACGCCTCGGCACGGCCCTCCCAGAAGGAGCGTCCTGCCCCCCTCCAGCACCGCCTCGCCGCCCTCCAGCACCGCCTCGCCCCTCTCCAGCACCGCCTCGCTCACCGGCTCGCCTGGCGCACCCGCCACCCGGCAGCCGCCCGCGCCCTGCGCCGGACCACCACCGTGCTGGCGGCCGCCCTCGTCCTCGGTGCGCTGCTGCTGCCCAACACCGTCGCCGCCCTGCGGCCCGACCGGTTCGCGCGCATCCCGGCGGAGGCGATCATCGCGGCGGCGGTGCTGCTGGCGCTGCCGCGCCGGCCACGGCTGGTGGCGGCGGTGCTGTGCGGGGCGGGACTCGGCGCGCTGACCGTGGTGAACGTACTGGACATGGGGTTCCGGGAGTACCTCGGCCGGGGCTTCAACATCGTTCTGGACTGGGAGCTGCTGGACGACGCCCGGTCCTACGTGGCGGACTCGATGGGCGGCACGACGGCGGCCCTGGCCACGGCCGGCGCCGTGGGGTCGGCGCTGCTGCTGCCGGTGCTCATGGCGCTGGCGACGGTGCGGATCGGCGAGCTGCTGGCCGCGCACCGGGACCGGGCGACCCGGGGCGCGCTGCTCGCGGGCACGGTGTGGATCACCTGCTCCGCGCTCGGCCTCCAGCTGTTCGGCACACCGCTGGCCTCCCGCCAGGCGGCCTGGGCGGCGGAGAACCAGGCCCGGCTGACCGTGCAGACCCTGCGCGACGAGGCGGCGTTCGCGAAGGAGGCGAAGAAGGACGCCTTCGGCGCCACGCCCGGCGACCAGCTCGTGCCCGACCTGCGCGGCAAGGACGTGATCTTCGCGTTCATCGAGAGCTACGGCCGCACCGCCCTGGAGGACCCGCTGATCGCGCCCGGCGTCGACCGGACGCTCGACACGAGCGCACAGGCGCTGACGCAGGCGGGGTACCGGGCGAAGAGCGGCTGGCTGACCTCGGCGACCTTCGGCAGCGGCAGCTGGCTGGGCCACTCCACGTTCATGTCGGGCCTGTGGGTCTCCAGCCAGCAGCGCTACCGTACCGTCACCGCCGGCGACCACCTCACCCTCACCGAGGCGTTCGCCAGGACCGGTGCCTGGGACACGGTCGGGATCATGCCGGGCGTGCAGAAGGCCTGGCCGGAGGGGGAGTTCTACGGCCTGGACAAGGTCTACGACGCCTTCGACCTGGGCTACCGGGGCCCGAAGTTCAGCTGGTCGACGATGCCGGACCAGTACGCGCTGGAGGCGTTCCAGCGCCTGGAGCACGGCAGGGAGCGGGACAAGGACCTGATGGCGGCGGTCATCCTGACCTCCAGCCACCAGCCGTGGGCGCCGATCCCGCGGATGGTCGGCTGGGAGGAGCTGGGCGACGGGCGGATCTTCGAGTCGGTCGAGCGGGCGGGCGAGGACGCGGACGACGTCATCGCCGACACGACCAGGTCGCGTGAGGAGTACGGCAAGTCGGTCCAGTACTCGCTCACCAGCCTCACCCAGTGGCTGGAGCGCTACGGCGACGACGACACCGTCCTGGTCTTCCTCGGCGACCACCAGCCGAGGTCCCGGGTCTCCGGCAACGACGCGAGCCGGGACGTGCCGGTGACGATCGTCGCCAAGGACCCGCGGGTGCTGGACAAGATCGACGACTGGGACTGGACGGAGGGCCTGCGGCCCGCCCAGGACGCCCCGGTGTGGCGGATGGACGCCTTCCGCGACCGCTTCCTGACGGCGTACGGCTCGACGCCGCACCCCTCCGGGGGCTGATCAGCCGCCGGAGGTGTCCAGTTCGGCGTCCTCGCCGATGCCCGCGCAGTCGTAGGGGTCCTTCAGCCAGCCGTCGGGCAGCACGACACGGTTGTTGCCGGACGTACGGCCGCGCGGGCCGTCGGCACCGGCCGGCCAGGGCTGGTCCAGGTCCAGTTCGTCCAGCCCGGCCCGGAGCGCCTCCAGCGAGGAGGTGACGGCCAGCCGCTTGCGCATCTCCGAGCCGACCGCGAAGCCCTTGAGGTACCAGGCGACGTGCTTGCGGAAGTCGACCACGCCCCGCCGCTCGTCGCCGAGCCACTCGCCGAGCAGCCGCGCGTGCCGGACCATCACGTCGGCGACCTCGCGCAGCGTCGGCTCCACGAAGGCGTCGTCGCGCCCCTCGAAGGCGGCGACCAGGTCCGCGAACAGCCACGGCCGCCCCAGGCAGCCGCGCCCGACGACGACCCCG
The DNA here is from genome assembly GCF_047946815.1 of Streptomyces hamibioticus. Taxonomy (NCBI): domain Bacteria; kingdom Bacillati; phylum Actinomycetota; class Actinomycetes; order Kitasatosporales; family Streptomycetaceae; genus Streptomyces; species Streptomyces hamibioticus. The sequence continues at coordinate 5,159,810 of NZ_JBKKQY010000001.1, read as the reverse complement.
TCGCAGCCGGTCTCCCGCACCATCCGCAGCGCGTCCCCGGCCGACCAGATGTCGCCGTTGCCGAGCACGGGGATCTCCGGGACGTGCTCCTTGAGCCGGGCGATGGCGTCCCAGTCGGCGGTGCCGCCGTAGTGCTGGGAGGCGGTGCGGCCGTGCAGGGCGATGGCGGTGACGCCCTCCTCGACGGCGATGCGGCCGGCGTCCAGGTAGGTGAGGTGGTCGTCGTCGATGCCCTTGCGCATCTTCATGGTCACCGGCAGGTCGCCGGCCCCGCTGACGGCCTCCCGCAGGATGGCCCGCAGCAGGTTCCGCTTGTAGGGCAGGGCCGAGCCGCCGCCCTTCCTCGTCACCTTCGGCACCGGGCAGCCGAAGTTCAGGTCGATGTGGTCGGCGAGGTCCTCCTCCGCGATCATGCGGACGGCCTTGCCGACGGTCACCGGGTCGACGCCGTACAGCTGGATCGACCGCGGGCGCTCGCTCGCGTCGAACTTGATCAGCTGCATCGTCTTGTCGTTCCGCTCGACCAGGGCCCGCGTCGTGATCATCTCGCTGACGTACAGCCCCTTGCCGGCGCTGAACTCCCGGCACAGGGTGCGGAAGGGCGCGTTGGTGATCCCGGCCATGGGGGCGAGGACGACGGGCGGCTGGACGGTGTGCGGACCGATCCTCAGCGACGGGTGCGTGGTGGGCGCGGACGGCGTGGACATTCCTCCATTGTGCCCGCACCGGGAACCGTGCTCGGTGCCCGGTGCGGTGCGGGGGATGTCACTTCCGCCAGAACAGGTGGTGGGACACACCGCTCGGGCTGGGCACGACGTCGCGGTGGAAGCGGTCGAGCAGCTCGTCGGGGGACTCCCACAGGCGGGACCCGGCGCCGAGCTTCACCGGTGAGACCGCCACGTGCAGGGTGTCCACGAGGTCGGCCTCGAGGAACTCCCGGATGGTGGTGGCCCCGCCGCCGAGCCGGACGTCCTTGCCCTGCGCCGCCTCCCGGGCTTGTTCCAGAAAGAACTCATCGCTTGCGCGTGGAGGTGTGCACGAGGGCGAAGCCCCGTCGGATGTGATTGGCCTCACCTTGGTGTCACATTCCCCGGCCCCCCGGTGTCTTGAGGCCGAACCCCTCGGGAGACAGGAGACACCATGGCTGAGAAGAACACCGACGTGGTCGTGATCGGCGGCGGGTACTCCGGCGTGATGGCGGCCAACCGTCTGACGCGCCGCGACGACGTCACCGTGACCCTGATCAACCCGCGTCCCACCTTCGTCCACCGGGTCCGGCTGCACCAGCTGGTGGGCGGGTCCGACGACGCGGTCGTCGACTACCGGGAGGTCCTGAGCGAGCGCGTCCGGCTGGTCGTCGACACCGTGACCCGGATCGACGCGGCCGGGCGCAGTGTGACGCCGGCGACCGGTGACACGGTGGGCTACGACTACCTGGTCTACGCCGTGGGCAGCGGCAGCGCCGACCCGAGCGTGCCGGGAGCGGCGGAGTTCGCCCACCCGATCGCCGCCCTGGAGGAGGCGCGGCGACTGCGGCCGGTCCTCGACGCCACGCCGGCCACGGCCGCGGTGACGGTGGTCGGGGCCGGCCCGAGCGGCATCGAGACCGCCGCCGAGCTGGCGGAGACCGGCCGGGCCGTGACCCTGGTCTGCGGTGGGCCGCTCGGCCCGTACCTGCACCCGCGGGGGCGGCGCTCGGTGGCCCGGCGGCTGGCCGGACTCGGGGTGACCGTCCTGGACGGCAGCGACACGCGGGTGACGGCCGTGACCCGCGACGCCGTGCGGCTCGCCGACGGCCGCGAGCTGCCGAGCGCGGTGACCGTCTGGACCGCCGGATTCGGCGTGCCGGACCTGGCCGCGCGCAGCGGGCTGACCACCGACACCCTGGGCCGGCTGCTCACGGACGAGACGCTGACGAGCGTGGACGACCCGCGCATCGTCGCGGCCGGGGATTCCGCCGCACCGTCCGGCCTGCCGCTGCGGATGAGCTGCCAGGCCGCGATCCCCCTGGGCGCACGGGCCGCCGACACGGTGTTGAGCCGGATCGAGGGCGAGCAGCCCTCGGCCCTCAACCAGGTGTTCGCCGGCCAGTGCATCAGCCTGGGCCGACGCGCCGGCATCTTCCAGTTCGCCCACCGGTACGACGTCGCGGTGGGGTTCCACATCGGCGGCCGCCCCGGCGCAAAGCTCAAGGAGAAGGTGTGCCAGGGCATCATCAAGCACCTGGGCGAAGAGGCGCACAAGCCCGGCTCGTACGGCCTGCACCGCGTGCCGGGAGGCGCCAAGCGGCGGCAGCTGCTGGCGGCCGGGCACGGCGGCGCCCCGGCCGGCGCCGGGGCGAGGACCACCCCGTGAGCCTCAGCCCGGACCGCGTGTGCCGGGGGCGGCGGCACGCCGGCCATGGCGCCGGTGACCGGCGCCCGCCGGGTACCGCCCCCCGCCGGTGCGACGATCACTCGCGGCACCCCGCGCGGGGCCGCCACGGCCTGCGGCCCTTCACCGGGCGAGGAAGACCACGGAGCGAGACATGAGCGACCACGCCACCGACCCGGCGACCGAGACCTTCGTCAGCCACCGCAACCTGCTCTTCACCGTCGCCTACGAGATGCTCGGGTCGGCGGTCGACGCCGAGGACGTCCTGCAGGAGACCTGGCTGCGCTGGGCCGACGTCGATCTGGACCAGGTGCGCGACCAGCGCGCCTACCTGGTGCGGATCACGACCCGGCAGGCCCTCAACCGGCTGCGCGCCATGAAGCGCCGCAAGGAGGCGTACGTCGGCCAGTGGCTGCCCGAGCCGCTGCTCACCGCGCCGGACGTGGCCGAGGACATCGAGCTGGCCGAGAGCGTGTCCATGGCGCTCATGCTCGTCCTGGAGACCCTGTCGCCGACCGAGCGCGCCGTCTTCGTGCTGCGCGAGGTCTTCGACATCGGCTACGACGAGATCGCCGACGCCGTCGGCAGGAGCCCGGCGGCCGTCCGCCAGATCGCGCACCGCGCCCGCCGGCACGTGGATGCCCGCCGCCCCCGCCAGGCGGTCTCCCCCAGCGAGACCCGGACGGCCCTGGAGTCGTTCCGGCGCGCGGTCGAGAGCGGGGACCCGCAGGGCCTGCTCGACGTGCTCGCCCCCGAGGTCGTCCTCATGGGCGACGGCGGCGGCGTCAAGCAGGCCGCGCTGCGGCCGGTCACCGGCGCCGACAAGGTGGCCCGCTTCATCATCGGCGGCACCGGCAAGGTCGAGGCCGCGCTCACCGCCGAACTCACCGTGGTCAACGGCAACCCGGCACTGCTCGTACGGGCGGACGGCGAACTCGACGGGGTCATGGCGATCCGGGTGGAGGACGCCCGCATCACCGGCCTCTACTACGTCCGCAACCCGGAGAAGCTGACCCGCGTCGAATCCGAGACCCCGCTCACCCTCCGGTGAGGGACGCCTGCGGAACGGCGCTGCGGGGCCGGGTCACCGGGCCGGCTCCGGCAGCCGTTCCGCCAGCTTCGGCCACCACTTCGTCACCGCCTCCTCCACGTGCGGCACGGCCCGCTGGCCGGCCAGCGCCAGGGCGATCGCCAGGGCGACGCCCGCCCAGGCCAGCGGGCCCAGCGGGGTGCAGCCGAAGAGGTTGCTGGCACCCGGTGTCTGGACCAGGGCGACCAGGGCCGCGGCCGATCCCAGGGAGGTGACCTGGACCAGGCGGCTGCCGCGGCGGTCGGCGAGGGTCTGGGCCAGCTGGGTGCCGACCACCGCGCACAGGGCCATCGTCGTGGAGCGGCGGGCCGTGCCCGGCGTGAACCGGCCGAACAGCCAGGCCACCGTCGCCCCCAGACACGTGGTCAGGGCCCGGTGCCGGATCTGCCGGATCAGCGGTTCGCCCAGGACCGCCGTGCCGAGCGGCGCGTCGGTGGCCTCCGTCTGGTCCTCCTCGGTCTCCTCGATCGAGGTGACCGCCACCGCCATCGCCGGGAACAGGTCGGTGAACAGGTTCACCAGCAGCATCTGCCGGGTGGACAGCGGCGCCGATCCGCCGAGGACGGTGCCGAGGATGCCGAAGCCGACCTCGCCCGCGTTGCCGCCGATGAGGATGGCGATGGCGTCGGCGACGCTGTGCCACAGCGCCCGGCCCTCGCGCACCGCCTCGGTCAGGACCAGCAGGTCGTCCCCGGTGACGACGAGGTCGGCGGCGTTGCGCGCGGCGGCCGAGCCGCGGGCGTTGATGCCGACGCCGATGTCGGCGGCGCGGATGGCGGCGGCGTCGTTGGCGCCGTCGCCCACCATGCCGACGACCCGCCCCGCGTCCCGCAGCGACTCCACGACCTGGAGCTTCTGCTCGGGCGCGACCCGGGCCACCACGTCGGCGTCGCGCAGCATCCGCGAGCGTTCCGTCCGGTCGGCGGCGGCGAGTTCGTCACCGGTGACCACGACCGCGTCCTCGGGCCAGCCCAGGTCGGCGGCGATGGCGCGGGCGGTCTGCGGGTGGTCGCCGGTCAGCACCACCGGCCGTACGCCCGCCTCGCGCAGCCCGCGCACCAGCGCGGGCGAGGTCTCGCGCGCCACGTCGGCCAGCGCCAGCAGTCCGGTGAACTCCAGCTTGGCGGGCGGCTGTTCCAGTGCCTGGGCCGGGTCCTCGTCGTCCGTCAGCGGCCGCTGCGCCACGGCGATGATGCGCAGCCCGGCACGGGCCAGGTCGTGCGCCGCCTCCGAGGCGTCGTCCGGCAGCCCGGCGCAGGCGGGCAGCACCGTCTCCGGGGCGCCCTTGACCACCAGGACGGGCGTGCCGTCCGCGTCCCGGCCGACCGCGGCGGCGTAGCCGCGGGACGTCTCGAAGGGCAGGCCCTCCTCCTGCGTCCAGTCGGGGTCGTCCCCGGCGGCGGCCAGCACGGCCTCGTCGGTGGCGTGCGTGGGCCGGGCGCCGCCGTCGCCGTTCAGCCGGGGGCAGGCGCGGGCGGCGATCCGTACCGCCTCCGCGGCCTCCGGCTCGCCGAGCTTGTGCACCGTGCCGTCGGCGGCGGACACCTTCACCAGCCGGAGCTTGTTCTCGGTCAGCGTGCCGGTCTTGTCGAAGCAGATGGTGTCCATCCGGCCCAGCGCCTCCAGCGTGCGCGGGGTACGCACCAGCACGCCCCGGCGGCCGAGCCGGCGGGCCGCGGCCAGCTGGGCCACCGTCGCCACCAGCGGCAGCCCCTCGGGCACGGCGGCCACCGCCACCGACACGCCGCCGCTGACCGCCTGCCGGATCGGGGTGCCGCGCAGCAGCGACAGGCCGGTCACCGCGGCGCCGCCCGCCAGCGTCAGCGGCAGCGCCTTGCGGGTCAGCTCCTGGAGCCGGGCCTGCACACCGGCGGCGGCCGGGGTGCGGGCGGCGAGCGAGACGGCCCGGGCGGCCTCGGTGTGCTCGCCGATGTCGACGACGACGGCCTGGGCGCGTCCGGCGACCACGGTGGTGCCCTCGTAGACCATGCAGTACCGCTCGGCCACCGGGGCCTGCGGCGCCGGGTCGACGCACTTGTCCACCGGCAGGGACTCACCGGTCAGCGCGGACTCGTCGACCTCCAGCCCGTCCTCCCACAGCAGCCGGGCGTCGGCGGGCACCACGTCGTCCGCCTTGAGGTCGATGATGTGGCCGGGGTGCAGCTTGGCGGCGTCGACGACGCGGGCCTCGGCCGACGCGTCGTGCGTCTCCTCGTCGGCGACCCGCGCCTTCTGCTTCTGCTGCGCCAGCAGTCCGGCCAGCGCGCGCTCGGCCCGCAGCCGCTGGAAACCGCCGACCAGCGCGTTGAGGTCGAGGGCGCCGACGACGAGCAGCGCGTCCATGACGGACCCGAGGATCGCCTCGGCCGCCGAGCCGACCGCCAGCACCGGCGTGAGCGGGTCGTCCAGCTCGCCGCGCACCGCCTGGCCGAGCTGCCATGTCCACTTCACGGGGGCGAGCGCGGGCACCCGGCCCGCCCGGTCGGCCGCCGCGCGCAGCCGCGCCGCCAGCTGTTCCGTCGTGGACGGCTCCGGCTCCTTCTCCCGCTCCAGCCGTTCCCGTACGCCCTGCGGGTCCAGCGCGTGCCAGGCCACCCGCGGCCGGGGGTGCGGGGCGCGGGCCATCGCCACGCCGAGCGCGGCGCGGGTGCCGGAGACCAGGGCCGCGGTGGCGGCCGCGTCGACCGGCGCGTGCCGCATGCCGAGCAGCGACGACGGGCCGCGGCTCCGGCCCTTGCTCTGCCGCGCCTCGCCGACGGCCACCAGCAGTCCGGACAGCGCGGCCCCGGAGCGGGCCAGCACCTGCGACCGGCGGCCGACCCCGCGGGCCGCCGGCACCGCCCGCAGCAGCCGCCACACGTCGACCAGGCCGTGCGGGGCGAGCACGTCCGCGCCCCAGGCCACCGGGGCGTCGGCGTCGGCGAGCGCCACCGCCACGTCGCCGCCGAGCAGCCCGTCGAGGAGCGCGCCGTCGTCGCCAGGCCGGGGCCGTACGACGGTGAGGACGCCGCCCTCGGCGCGCAGGTCGTCCACCACGTCCCGCAGCGGCCGCCCGGCGCTCACCACCTGGTCGGCGAGGCCGGTGAAGTCGGCCAGCGCCGGGTCGTGCACCATGACCACGCGCAGCCCGGCGCGCCGCGCCGCGTCCAGCACGTCCTCGGTCCACGGGTCGGCGCCCTCGTCGGGCAGCCGCAGCGCGCTGGGGTGCAGGACGACGGTGCCGGCCAACTCCAGTTGCCGCAGCCGCTCGGGGTCGCGCACCAGCACGCCCGTGCGGGAGAGCGCCGCGCTCAGTGCGGCGTGGAAGACGGCGGGCCCGTACCGGGCGGCCTTGGGCGAGCCGGCCAGCACCGCCTCGGCCGCCTCGTTCAGGTCGTGCTTGACCAGCAGGGTGGCCGCCGCGCCCGCCACACTGCCGGTCGAGGCGTGGGCGGCGTACTCCTGGGCCGGGGAGGACCGCAGCGGCGGGCGCAGCGACGGGTCGGCGGGCAGGCTGTCGCGGCCCGGCGCACACAGCCGGTCGTGGACCACCTCGAAGGCGGCCGACCGGGCCACCGCCTCGCCCAGCTGGCTGACGCGCAGCACCCCGTCGAGCACCAGCGAGGTCGGGGACTGGCCGACGCCGTGCACGGCCGCGTTGGCGGCGGCCATCGCCACGTCCATCCGGGTGGGGCCGAGCCGCTCGCGCAGCCAGGCCCGGAACGTGGGGTTCTCGCGCAGCAGCGTCGCCACGGCGGTGACCAGCCGGGGGGAGGCGGGCAGCCGCAGCGCGGAGCCGGTCAGCCCGGCGGCGATGCCCAGGACGTCGGCGCCGAGCGCGGTCGCGGCGACCCGGACGGAGGTGGGGTCACCGGGGTGGGCCAACTCCTCCACCAGGTCGTCCGCGCGCCTGAGCCCGTGCTGTTCGGCGAGTTCGTTCGCCCGGTCCACGACCCGGTCGGTGACCGCTTCCTCGGTGGCGGCCACCACCAGCCGGGCCAGTCCGTCGTCCCAGTAGGCGAAGGCGACGTCCGGGTGCTCGGCCAGCGCCTTCGCGACCCGCCGCGCCACGCGCCCGAAGCCGCCCGCCCGGCGCACCTTGTCCGTCGCGGCCAGCCGCAGCGCGAGGTGGGCACGGGCCCCGGCCCGCCAGTCCCGGCTGCCGCCCGGCAGGGCGGCACGGGCGACTCTGGCCGCCCGCGCCGCGAAGTCCGCACTGCGTACACCGGCCCGTGCCGTGCCCGCCACCGCGCCTGCCGCGGCACCGACCGCGGGCGCGGTCCCGCGGGCGAGCAGCCGGGGCCCGGCCAGCACGAGGCCGGCCACCGCGCCCGAGGAACGTGTCAGGAGTCCCGCGCCCATTGCTGTGTCTCAGCCCGCCTTCCTGCTGCGCGATCCGGATGCCGTCGTCTTCCGGGCCGTCCCGCTCCGGGTGCCGGAGGAGCTCTTGGGCTTGGCCTTGGAGGAGGCCTTGGTGCCGGAGGAGCTCTTGGGCCCGGTCGTGCTCTTGGCCCGGGACGCGCTCTTGGTCGTGCTCTTGGCCGCACTCTTGCCTGCGGCCGCACTCTTGCCCGAGGACGTGCTCTTGTCCGAGGACGTGCTCTTGTCCGAGGACGTGCTCTTCCTCGCGGACGTGCTCTTGCCCGAGGAGGTGCTCTTGGAGCGTGCGGCGGTGCTCTTGCCGGTACCCCCGGACCCGGAAGTGCTCTTCTTCGCCGTCGTGCCCTTGGCGCCGTCCTTCGAGTCCGCCGTCGTGCCCGCCCCGTTCGCGTCCCCCGCCGCGCGCACGGTCCGGGCCTCCGCCGTCTCCTTGGGGCGCGGCTGCGTCAGCCACGCCACGGCCGAAGCGGTGAGCGCCACGGGCCACTCCACCAGCCCCGCGATGCCCAGTGCTCCGGCTCCCGTGTACACCGCGAACCGCCGTCCCCGCGGTGACACGGCGCCGATCCTGTCCAGCGCTCCCCCGGCCGCCCTGCCGACCATCCCGGCACCCGGCACGTGCTGCAGCGCCGACACGGCGGCGTTCAGCGGCTGCGGAAGCGTCCGCGCCGTCTCCTGCTCAGCCATGACTGTCCTCCACGACGTTCTCACCGATTGAGAACATCACCTTCCGTCATGGCCCGGGTTCCCGCACTTCGGGCGGTCATCCCGGCGATCTGCTCCGTCGTTGCGATGCGATCGCGCGCGGTTTCTCCAGCCGCTCCCGGGCGGCGTCGGCGGCCGGCACGTACATGACCGTCCCGCGCCCGCACATGCGGCTGCCCGTTGTGGATTCCGGGTGTTTCAATGACCGGCCACTTACCGTCCGGCCCCGGCGCAAGGAAGGTCATTCCTCCTCACGCATGGGCGTATGACGGTGATACTGATCCTTTTCCGGGGGTTCACTCACATGCTTGGGCGGAGACGCATTCTGAAGCTCGCGGGCATCGCGACCACCGCTGCCGCGGTCGAGGTGATCGCCGGTGCGGCGCGGAGTTCCGCCCGCCCCGCCGACACCTCGACGGCCGCCACAGCGGGCGCGGTCCCCGCCACGAAGCGGTTCGACCTCTCCGCGCCGTCGGAGAGACTGCTGCGCGAGATCCGCCTCAACGAGACCCGCGTCCTGCAGTCGCTGGCCTTCGACAACGCACGCGGGCACGTCTTCTTCGTGCAGCTCGTCGACGGCGGTCGGCGGCTCCCCGGGGAATCCCGCACCTACACCGGCGCCGAGCGCAGCGCCAACGGCGACCTGTGCGTGACCCGGACGGATCTGTCCGGGAACATCCTGGGCGCCATGTATCTCAGGGGATTCGGGCACGGCGTGCAGATCGGCGTGGAATCCACCGGGTCCGGGAGTTTTCTGTGGACGGAGACCGCGGCCGTCCAGTCGCGGAGTTCGGACGGCACCGTGACGGGCTGGGGCAGCCGCCTCGCCCGGTTCGAATTCGCCGACGGAACCGTCCTCACCCCCGAGTCCCCGGCCCTCACGCAGTTCGCGCTGGAGCAGGGCGTCGACCGCACCACCGTGGCACTCGACCCGGTGCACCGGCGGCTCGCCGTCCGCTGCCGGGTGGGCGGCGCCTTCCGGTACCGCTTGTACGACCTGGCCGCGTTCAAGGCGGGCGGCCGGGCCGCCCTGGCCGACGTGCCCCAGCCCGCCGACCTCCAGCCCGGTCACCCCGACACGTTCCAGGGCTTCGCCGCCTTCGGCACCTACCTGTACCTCCTGGCCGGCACCCAGTACGGCAAGGACGGGTCGGTCAGCCCGTACGGCAACACCTTCATCACCTGCGTCGACTGGAACACCGGCACCGTGGTGGAGCAGAAGCTGACCAGGGCCGGGTACAGCCTGCCGTACCGCGAGCCGGAGGGCATGGCCATCCAGGTCCCGGACCCCGCCGACCCGCTGGCCGTCCGCCTCTGCTCGGGGTTCGCCTCGGTCACGTCCGACACGGATTCCCGCAAGCGCGCCAGCGTCTACTACAAGCAGACGCTCATCTGATCCCGGGCCGCCCCGCTCAGGCCGCCCGCGGCCCCCGCACCGCCAGGTCCGCCAGGTCCGCCAGGCCCACCGCGGGACGCGCTCACCGCGCCGTGAACGCCAGCTTCGCCCCCAGCGCCACGAAGGACCCGGCGAAGCTCCGCCGCAGCCACGCCATCACCCGCGGCCGGGAGATGACGTGGCTGCGCACCGAGGCGGCCAGGACGCCGTACCCGGCGAACACCAGGAACGTCACCGCCATGAACACACCGCTCAGCACCAGCATGCGCGGCAGGGCGTGCGCCTCCCCGGGATGCACGAACTGCGGCAGGAAGGCGAAGAAGAACAGGGTCAGCTTCGGGTTGAGGATGTTGATCAGCACCCCGCGTGCGATCACCCGCACCGCCGGGACGTGCGCGGCGCCCCGGTCGCCGTCCACCGTGATCGCCTCCTTGTCCCGCAGCGTGGCCCACGCCATGTACAGCAGGTAGGCCACGCCGGCGTACTTGAGGACCTGGAAGGCCGTGGCGCTCGCGTGCAGCAGTGCGGCGACACCGGTGACGGTGGCCAGCATGTGCGGAACGATCCCGAGCGCGCATCCGAAGGCGGCGACGACACTCGCCCGGCGCCCGCGCGAGAGGGCGGCGGCGAGGGTGTAGACGACCCCGGTACCGGGGGTGGCGACGACCACGAGGGTGGTCAGCAGGAACGCGATGCTCATGGGCACCACCCTGGCGACGCAGAGGCCCCCGATACAGGACCACTCGGGGTCCCGCATCGGGGGCCAATCCAGAAGAACGCGTCAGCAGCCGATCAGCCGCGAGGCCAGGTACCCCTCGATCTGGTCCAGCGACACCCGCTCCTGCTTCATCGAGTCCCGCTCACGCACCGTCACCGCGTTGTCGTCCAGCGTGTCGAAGTCGACGGTGACGCAGTACGGCGTACCGATCTCGTCCTGGCGGCGGTAGCGGCGCCCGATCGCACCGGCGTCGTCGAACTCGATGTTCCAGTTCTGCCGCAGGGCCTGCGCGAGCCCCTTGGCCTTCGGCGACAGCTCGGGGTTCCGGGACAGCGGCAGCACCGCGACCTTCACCGGGGCGAGGCGGTGGTCCAGGCGCAGCACGGTCCGCTTCTCCATCTTGCCCTTGGCGTTCGGCGCCTCGTCCTCGACGTAGGCGTCGAGCAGGAAGGCGAGCATCGCCCGGCCGACACCGGCCGCCGGCTCGATGACGTACGGCGTCCAGCGCTCGCCGGCCTCCTGGTCGAAGTAGGAGAGGTCCTGGCCGGAGGCCTTGGCGTGCGAGGAGAGGTCGTAGTCGGTCCGGTTGGCGACACCCTCCAGCTCGCCCCACTCGCTGCCGCCGAACTGGAAGCGGTACTCGATGTCGGCGGTGCGCTTGGAGTAGTGGGAGAGCTTCTCGGCCGGGTGCTCGTACCAGCGCATGTTCTCCTCACGCAGGCCCAGGCCGGTGTACCAGTTCCAGCGCTGCTCCATCCAGTACTCGTGCCACTTCTCGTCCTCGCCCGGCTTGACGAAGAACTCCATCTCCATCTGCTCGAACTCGCGGGTGCGGAAGATGAAGTTGCCCGGCGTGATCTCGTTGCGGAACGACTTGCCCATCTGGGCGATGCCGAACGGCGGCTTGCGGCGCGAAGTGGTCTGCACCTGGGCGAAGTTGGTGAAGATGCCCTGCGCGGTCTCGGGCCGCAGGTAGGCGACGGAGCCGCTGTCCTGGGTCGGGCCGAGGTGGGTGGAGAGCAGACCGGAGAACTGCTTGGGCTCGGTGAACTGGCCCTTGTTGCCGCAGTTCGGGCAGTTGATGTCCGCGAGGCCGTTCTCCGGGGCGCGGCCCTTCTTCTCCTCGTACGCCTCCTCCAGGTGGTCCGCGCGGAACCGCTTGTGGCAGGAGGTGCACTCGGTGAGCGGGTCCGTGAAGGTGGCGACGTGACCGGAGGCCACCCAGACCTCGGAGGCCAGGATCACGGACGAGTCGATACCGACGACGTCCTCGCGCGACGTCACCATGTAGCGCCACCACTGGCGCTTGAGGTTCTCCTTGAGCTCGACACCCAGCGGACCGTAGTCCCAGGCGGCACGCTGGCCGCCGTAGATCTCACTGCAGGGGAATACGAAGCCACGGCGCTTGCTCAGGCTGACGATGGTGTCGATCTTGTCGGCGGCCACGGTGCTCTCTTCATTACGACGACGGGCGACGAAGCGAGATGCTTCCAGCGAATGCTTCAGGTTACCGGCGCGGACTCCCCCTCAATCAAATCGGGGGCCCCCGGGGCCGGATCGGACGTTTGTTGACAACGGTTTCCAGATTCGTTGAAAATGACTGTCATGAACGTACGACGACGCCACATATCCGGCATAGCGGTCGCGGCGGCCGCCGCGCTCGGTCTCACCACCCTTTCCGCCTGCGGCGGCGGCAGCGCGGCCACGGGCGACGCCGGTAACTCCGGCAACCCCGGCAACACGGAGAAGTTCGACGTCGTCGCGTCCTTCTACCCCATGGCCTTCCTCGCCGAGCAGATCGGCGGCGAGCACGTCAACGTCACCAGCCTCACCGAACCCGGCCAGGAGCCGCACGACCTGGAGATCAGCGCCAAGCAGACCGCGCAGCTCCAGGAGTCCGACGCGGCGCTCTACGTCAAGGGCCTCCAGCCCACCGTCGACGAGGCCATCGCCCAGTCCGGGATCAAGACGAAGATCGACGCCACCACGCTGACCTCCCTGGAGGAGCACGGCACCGAGGTCGGCGGCCATGGCCACGAGGACGAGCACGGGCACGAGGACGAGCACGCGGCCGAGGAGGAGCACGGCCACGAGCACGGCGAAGGCGGCAAGGACCCCCACATCTGGCTGGACCCGGTCAAGTACGCCGAGGTCGCCGAGGGCGTCGGCAAGGCCTTCGAGAAGGCCGACCCCGACCACGCCGCCGACTACAAGAAGAACACCCAGGCCCTGGTCGGCAAGCTCGACGCCCTGAACACCAGGTTCGCAAACGGGCTGAAGAACACCGACACCAAGGTCTTCATCACCACGCACGCCGCCTTCGGCTACCTCGCCGAGCGCTACGGCCTGACCGAGGAGGCCATCAGCGGCCTCGACCCGGAGTCCGAGCCGAGCGCCGCCCGCGTCAAGGACCTGCAGACCGTGGCCAAGGAGGACAGCGTGACCACCGTCTTCTACGAGACGCTGGTCAGTGACAAGACCGCGAAGACCCTCGCCAAGGACGCCGGCCTGAAGACGGACGTCCTCGACCCGGTCGAGGGCATCACCGACAAGTCCCGCGGCGACGACTACATCCAGGTCATGGAGGCCAACCTCGCGGCCCTGCAGAAGGCCCTGGGCGCCAAGTGACCGGCCCTTCGGAGGACGGCATGACCGAGCCGGTCATATCCCTGCGCGACGTCCGCGCCGAGCTGGGCTCGCGCCCGGTGCTGCGCGGCATCGACCTCACCGTGCGCCGCGGCGAGGTCGTCGCGCTGCTCGGCGCGAACGGCTCCGGCAAGTCCACCGCCGTGCGCAGCGTCATCGGCCAGATTCCGGTCAGCGCCGGGCGGATCGAGCTGTTCGGCACCGACCGGCGCCGGTTCCGCGACTGGGCGCGCGTCGGCTACGTGCCGCAGCGCACCACGGCCGCGGGCGGTGTGCCCGCGACGGTCACCGAGATCGTCTCCTCCGGCCGGCTCGCTCGGGCCCGTTTCGGCATGCTCCGCAAGGCCGACCGCGAGGCCGTGCGCAGGGCCCTGGACCTGGTCGGCATGGCGGACCGGGCCAAGGACTCGGTCGACGCCCTCTCCGGCGGCCAGCACCAGCGGGTCCTGATCGCCCGCGCGCTCGCCCCCGAACCCGAGCTGCTGATCATGGACGAGCCGATGGCCGGCGTCGACCTGGCCAGCCAGGAGGTCCTCGCCGAGACCCTGCGCGGCCAGGTCGCGGCGGGCGCCACCGTCCTGCTGGTCCTGCACGAACTGGGCCCGCTGGAGCCGCTGATCGACCGGGCCGTCGTCCTGCGCGACGGCTGCGTCGTGCACGACGGCCCGCCTCCGAAGGCGGTCGGCCAGCACGCCCTGCCCGGCCACGACCACGTCCACCCGCACGCACCCGCGGGCGCCGAACCGGTCCGCACGGGCCTGCTGAGCTGAACCGAGTGATCCGATGGAACTCCTGAACTACGCCTTCATGCAGCGGGCCCTGCTGGCGGCCGTCCTGGTCGGCATCACCGCCCCCGCCGTCGGCATCTACCTGGTGCAGCGCCGCCAGGCACTGATGGGCGACGGCATCGGCCACGTCGCGATGACCGGTGTCGGCCTCGGCTTCCTGTTCTCCTGGTCCCCGGTGTGGATGGCGACGCTGGTCTCCGTCCTCGGCGCGGTCCTCATGGAGCTGATCCGCTGGTACGGCCGCACCCGCGGCGACATCGCCCTCGCCATGCTCTTCTACGGCGGCATGGCCGGCGGCGTGATGTTCATCAACCTCGCCCCCGGCGGCTCCACCTCGAACCTCAACTCGTACCTCTTCGGCTCGCTGTCGACGGTCTCGGAATCGGACGTCACCGCGATCTGCGTCCTGGCCGCTTTCGTGGTCCTGGTCACAGTCGGCCTGCGCCGTCAGCTGTTCGCGGTCAGCCAGGACGAGGAGTTCGCGCGGGTGACGGGCCTGCCGGTGCGCGCCCTGAACCTGCTGACGGCGATCACGGCGGCGGTGACGGTGACCGTCGCGATGCGCGTGGTCGGCCTGCTGCTGGTCTCGGCGCTGATGGTGGTCCCGGTGGCCGCCGCGCAGCAGCTCAGCCGCAGCTTCGCGGTCACCTTCGCGATCGCCGTCGCGATCGGCGTGAGCGTGACCATCGGCGGCACGGTCACCTCCTACTACCAGGACGTTCCGCCCGGCGCGACCATCGTGCTGCTCACCATCGCCGCGTTCATCGTGCTGACCGCGCTGGCGGCACCGCTGGCCCGGCGACGCGCGCGGGCGGCCGCTGCGGTGCGGCCCGCTCCGGACCCGGCGGAGTGTGCGATTCCGGCCAGCCGGGGTTCCGGCGACGAGGTCGGCGTCTGACCGCTGCCGAACCGGGCTGGCACAATGGCCCGGCAGGAGCAGACGTGAGGAGGCAACCGGTGACCACCGCTGGACCGCCCGTGAAGGGCCGGGCCACCAGGCAGCGCGCCGCCGTGGCGGCGGCCCTGCAAGAGGTCGAGGAGTTCCGCAGCGCGCAGGAGCTCCACGACATGCTCAAGCACAAGGGGGACTCGGTCGGCCTCACCACCGTGTACCGCACCCTGCAGTCCCTCGCCGACGCCGGCGAGGTCGACGTGCTGCGCACCGCCGACGGCGAGTCCGTCTACCGCCGCTGTTCCACCGGCGACCATCACCACCACCTGGTCTGCCGCTCCTGCGGCAAGGCGGTCGAGGTCGAGGGCCCGGCGGTGGAGAGGTGGGCGGAGGCCGTCGCCGCGGAGCACGGTTACGTCAACGTGCAGCACACGGTGGAGATCTTCGGCACCTGCGCGGAGTGCGCGACGGCCGGCAACTAGCCCGCCCGCCCGTGGGACGGCGCCCCGCGAGCCGAGCTCAGACCCGGGGCAGATGCGCGGCCAGCAGGTCGCGCAGCCGGGTCAGATCGCTCTCCGCGCCCAGGCCGCGCTTCGGCAGCACCGCGATGACCAGGATGCTCGGGTCCCGGCTGAGCAGGACCAGGTGGTCGCGGGTCTCCCGGTGGCCGCGGAAGACGGACCACCGCTGGGTGAGCACGGTGTGCTCGGTCTCCACGGTGACCCCGCCGGTGGTGACCGTGGCGCGGTAATCGCCCTGCCAGGAGACGGTGCGCAGCACATGGTTCGCCTGGAAGCGCGGCGTGCACCAGATCACGACGCCGCACACGGTGTACAGCACCAGCGAGAGCCACGCCGCGCCCTTGACCGCGCCCACCACCACGGCCACGGCGAACAGGGCCACCAGCGCCCCGCGCAGCACCGCCAGCCTCCGCACCCGGTCGCGGGTGCGGATGCCGGTGAGGATGTCGGCGCGGGTCGGCCGGAAGACCAGCTCCACCACGTCGGCGTCCGTGTGCTCGATGATGTCCCGCCCCTGGTGATCCATGGGCGGAACCCTAGCGGCCCGCCCCGGCCCCGGCCCTACGGCTGCCTGCCCTCCATGGCCAGCAGCTCCTCGTTCGGGATGGCCCCGCCGAACCGCCGGTCGCGGGAGGCGAACTCGACGCACGCGCGCCACAGGTCGCGCCGGTCGAAGTCCGGCCACAGGACGTCCTGGAAGACCATCTCGGCGTACGCGCTCTGCCAGAGCAGGTAGTTCGAGGTCCGCTGCTCACCGCTGGGCCGCAGGAACAGGTCCACGTCCGGCATGTCGGCGTAGTACAGGTACTTGGCGAAGGTCTTCTCGTTCACCTTCGAGGGGTCGAGCCGCCCGGCCCGCACATCCTCGGCCAGCGCCTGCGCGGCGTCGGCGATCTCGGCCCGGCCGCCGTAGTTCATGCAGAAGTACAGCGTCAGCCGGTCGTTCCCCTTGGTCTGCTCCTGGGCGACCTGGAGCTCCTTGGCGACGGACTTCCACAGCCTCGGCATCCGGCCCACCCAGCGCACCCGGATGCCCAGCTCGTCGAGCTGGTCGCGGGTCTTGCGGATGAAGTCCCGGTTGAAGTTCATCAGGAAGCGCACCTCGTCCGGCGAGCGCTTCCAGTTCTCGGTGGAGAAGGCGTACAGCGAGATGTTCCCCACGCCCATCTCGATGGCTCCCTGGAGCACGTCCAGCACCCGCTCGGCGCCGACCTTGTGCCCCTCGGTGCGCGGCAGGCCGCGGTCCTTGGCCCAGCGTCCGTTGCCGTCCATGACGATCGCCACGTGGTTCGGGACCAGCTCACCGGGGAGCTTCGGTGGCCGCGCGCCGGACGGGTGCGGCTCCGGCGTCCTGTACTCCCGGCGCTGGCGCCCCAGGATCCCGCGTACGGCCATGTGTCTCTCGTCTCCTCGTGCTGTCGCTTCTCTAGGTCTTCTCGACGTATCGCAGGGAGCGCAGCCCGCGCTCCAGGTGCCAGTGCAGGTACGCGGACACCAGCCCGCTGCCCTCCCGGACGTACCGCGGCTCGCAGGCGTCCGCCGTCTCCCAGTCTCCCGCGAGCAGCGCGCCGAGCAGTTCCAGCGTCTGCGGCGAGGGTACGACGCTGCCGGGCACCCGGCAGTCGACGCAGACGGAACCGCCCGAGGCGACCGAGAAGAACCGGTTGGGACCGGGCATCCCGCACCTGGCGCAGGCGCCGAAGGTGGGCGCGTACCCGTTCACGGCGAGGGAGCGCAGCAGGAACGCGTCGAGGACCAGCCCCGGGGCGTGCTCGCCCCGGGCGAGGGTGCGCAGGGCGCCGACGAGCAGCAGGTACTGCTGCACCGCCGGCTCCCCCTCGTGATCGGTGAACCGCTCCGCGGTCTCCAGCATCGCCGTCCCGGCGGTGTACCGGGCGTAGTCCGTCACGATCCCGCCGCCGTACGGAGCGATGGTCTCGCTCTGCGTGCACAGCGGCAGCCCGCGCCCGACCAGCTCACTGCCCTTGGCGAAGAACTGCACGTCGACGTGGGAGAACGGCTCCAGCCGCGCCCCGAACTTCGACTTCGTCCGCCGCACGCCCCGCGCCACGGCGCGTACCCGGCCGTGACCGCGGGTGAGCAGCGTGATGATCCGGTCCGCCTCGCCCAGCTTCTGGGTGCGCAGCACGATGCCGTCGTCGCGGAACAGACTCATGCGGTCCATTGTCGCCTACGTTCAAGGCACCTCACCGCGACTGCGGGCATTGGCGTAGGCGGTGGCCGCGCGGAGCCGCTCGGCGGGGGTGGCGACACGGACGGCACCCGGCTCGGCGTCCCACTCCCTCCCGCCGCCGTACGGCCGCAGCTGCACGTACGGCCCCTCGTGCCCCATGACGACGCCGAGACGTCCGGTGCGGGTGTCGACGGCGTACGTGCCGACGGGCGGATGGCTCCTCATCGCAGCACCGCCGCGAGGCGCTGCGCGGTCTCGACGGAACAGCGCCCCAATTCGATGAGCGGGCAGGGCGCCTCCCGCGCAAGACTCACCGGGTCCAGCCCGAGTGACGGCAGGATAATTCCGGCCTTGGCGAGCGCCGCCCGCAATTCCTTCACTGTTTCCTCCGCTTCTTCGACGCAGAACGCCGAGTGTCGTGCCTCCACCGCGCTTCCCTTTCTTTTCGGGTTTCACTCTTCTTACCTCGACGATGCCCTTCTTTGCTTACACTCGGCAGGGGTCCGCGCACGGCAAGTGGAGGCCGCAGAAAGAGGGTTGGCCATGGCCAGTGGTTCGCGGCAGGCGGTGTGGGAGTTCTTCGGCGCTGAGCTGAAGCGGAGGCGGGAGGACGCGGGGATCACGCAGGTGGAGCTGGGGTCGCGGGTGTTCGTTTCCGGGGGCTACATCGGGCAGTTCGAACAGGCCATTCGGGAACCGCAGTTGGATGTGGCACAGCGGATTGACGAGGCGCTGCAAACCGACGGTATTTTCGAGCGGCTTTGACGGAAACTCATCAAGGAACAGCGCTATGCGGAGTACTTCGCGCACGCGGCGGAACTGGAGCGGCTGGCGACGAGTATCTGCGAGTGGGCGCCTGCCGTGGTTCCGGGGCTTCTCCAGACACCTGAGTACGCCCGTGCGATCTACTTGTCGAGCAACCCACTCTCCCCGGACGAGCACATCGAGGAGTTAGTCCGGCTCCGTGTCGAGCGAGCGCAGATTCTTCAGGACGCTACACGGCCGGTGTATTGGGTACTGCTGCATGAGACCGCACTGCGCGTGCCAGTTGGTTCTTCCGGAGTGATGGCCCGGCAGTTGGACCACATCGCGGCGATGGCCGGCGCCCGTAAGGTCCTGGTACAGGTGTTGCCCTTCTCCGCAGGAGCGCATCCGCAGATGGGCAAGTTGATGAGGCTCATGGAGTTCGAGGATGCGCCGCCAACCGTCTATACAGAGGGCGTGCTGTCGGGCAACCTGCTGGACGATCCGGCAGTAGTGAAGCGTGTGCACGCGGATTACGATCTTCTCAGGGCCGCGTCTCTGTCATTGGAGGCGTCCTTGTCCATGATCGTGACGGCGGCGGAGGGCTACAGACGATGCGCGGGTACGACCTGACCAACGCCTGTTGGCGCAAGAGCAGCTACAGCGGTGGCAGTGGTGGCGAAGAATGTCTCGAGGTCGCCGACGGAGTCCCCGGCCTCGTTCCCGTCCGGGACAGCAAGGTGGCCGGCGGGCCGGTGGTCGTCGTGGGGGCGGCGGCCTGGACGGCGTTCATAGGAACCGTCGGGGAGTGGGAGGCGGGGCCTACGCCGCCCGCCCTAGTCCGTTCCCGGTCCGTCGGACGATGACGAAGGCGCCCCCTGCCTGCGAGAGTTACGGGCCGTGACGACCAACGGAGAGGGCCACCCATGTCGTATCCGGAGCCACGTTACCTCGGTGAGAAGGGCGAGATCAACGCCGTGTTCAGGGCGGCCGACAGCCCGCCCGACATCGTCTCCCCGAACGGGACGACCACCCACTACCTCGCCAGTCACGCCTCCACGGGAGGTGAGTTCGGGCTGTACAAGGTCGACATGGGGCCCAAGGCGCCCGGCGCGAAGACCCACTTCCACCGGAGCATCTCCGAGTCGTTCTACGTCCTGTCCGGCGAGGTCCGGCTCTACGACGGTGAACGCTGGATCACCGGACGCCAGGGCGACTTCCTGTACGTGCCGGTCGGCGGGCTGCACGCCTTCAAGAACGACAGCGACGAGCCCCTGTCCATGCTGATGCTGTTCTCCCCAGGTGCCCCGCGCGAGGAGTACTTCGAGCGCGTCGCCGAGTTCGCGCGGCGCGGCGGCGAGGAATTGCGGGAGTTCCAGGTCCGGCACGACAGCTTCTTCCTGTGACCGGCTGCCCCCGGGCGAACGCCGCGCGATAGGCGGTGGGTGTCGTCCCCAGGGAGCGCCGGAAGTGCAGCCGGAGGAGTCCGGTGGTCTCCAGCAGCTCCCGGGCCCGGTCGAGGCGGGCGGAGAGCAGCCACCGCAGGGGCGTCGCGCCGGTCTCGGCGACGAGCCTCCGGGCGAAGGTGCGCGGCGCCATGTGGGCGTGCGCGGCGAGCCGCGTGACCGTCAGTGGTTCGTGCAGGCGGGCCAGTGCCCACGCCCGGGTGGGCGCGAGGGTGGTGCCGTCCGAGTCGGGGCCAGCGGGCGCTTGATGTGCCGGGACGAGCGGGTACCGCCGCGGGTGATCCGCCGGTGCCGTGCTCCCGCGGAAGCGGAAGCGGAAGCGGAAGCGGGAGCGGGAGCGGGCGTGAGCGGCGGAGGTGTCAGGACGGCGTACGTGCCGCCGCCAGCAGGCGGGTGACGTCGTCGGAGCTGATGGCCAGGGCCGCCCCGACGGTCGCCAGGGTGTCCCGCTCGGCGGGGGTGTAGGGGCCGTCGGCGAGGGCGATACGGGCGCCCTTGAGCAGGATCGATTCGCGGCCGGCGGCGGCGAGGTGCGGGGCCAGCGGGTCCAGCGCCTCGTGCAGCTCTATGGCCAGGCCGGGCACGCAGGGCTCGCCGTGGAACCGCCCGGTGTCCGCGGCGAGCGCCTCGACGAGGGTGTCGAGCTGTTCCTCGGTGCAGTCGGCGAAGCCGGCCGCGCGCACCGCCGAGACGGCCGTCTCCAGGGCCGTGCGGGAGGCCGTGCCGCCGGCGGCGAGGACCGCGAGGGCGACGGTGTGGACGGCGTCGCGGAGCATCGCCGAGAAGCGGGTGGTGGTCGGGTGGTCGAGGACGTCCGTGCCGAAGTGGCGGCGGCAGGCGGCGCACTCGATCGCCGGGCCGGTCTCGCCGCGCGGCAGCACGGGCAGACCGAGCAGCGTGAAGCGGCGGCGGCCGGCCAGGCGCTGGTAGTTGCGGTCGCCCCCGCACCCGGGGCAGAAGAACTCGCCGTCGCCGACCGGCGTCCACGCGGTGCGCGTGCCCGCGATGCGTGGCAGCAGGGCAGCTCGGCCGTTTCGTCCCCGTCCAGGCAGCACGTCGCACCTCCGTAACCGCGCGGCAGCATCGCCGCGCTGGCGTGATGTTAGCCACATCGTCGACGTGGAGTCAGTACCTCGTACGAGACCTTTCCGTGACCTGCACGGGTATCTGGCCGGTATCCGACGGGGCCCCGCCCGCCGGTTTGCGGCGAGCGGGGCCCGAAACCACCGATTCGACTGGTCAGCGCGTCGCGCGGTTGACGGCGGAGACGACCGCCTTCAGCGAGGCGCGCGTGGTGTTCGCGTCGATTCCGATCCCCCACAGAACCTTGTCGCCGATGGCGCACTCGATGTAGGAGGCGGCCTGCGCGGAGGCGCCCTCGCTCATCGTGTGCTCCTGGTAGTCCAGCAGCCGGGCGTCGATGCCGATGCCCTGCAGCGCGTGGAAGAAGGCCGAGATCGGTCCGTTGCCGGTGCCGACCAGCGTGGTCTCCACGCCGTCGACCTCGGCCTCCACCGTCAGGGTGTCCACGCCGTCCCGGTCGGTCGTCGACTGGCCGTTCCTGACCTGGATCCGGCCCCAGGGGTTCTCCGGGTTGGGCAGGTACTCGTCCCGGAAGACGGCCCAGATGTCCTTCGGCGCGATCTCGCCGCCCTCGGCATCCGTCTTGGCCTGAATGATCTTCGAGAACTCGATCTGCATCCGGCGCGGCAGTTCCAGCTTGTGGTCGTTCTTCAGGACGTAGGCGACACCGCCCTTGCCGGACTGCGAGTTGACGCGGATGACCGCCTCGTAGGAGCGGCCGACGTCCTTGGGGTCGATCGGCAGGTACGGGACCGCCCACTCGATGTCGTCGACGGTGACGCCCTTGGCCCTGGCGTCGGCCTCCATGGCGTCGAAGCCCTTCTTGATGGCGTCCTGGTGGGAGCCGGAGAAGGACGTGTAGACCAGGTCGCCCACGTACGGGTGGCGCGGGTGGACCTGCATCTGGTTGCAGTACTCCCACGTACGGCGGATCTCGTCGATGTCGGAGAAGTCGATCTGCGGGTCGACGCCCTGGGAGAACAGGTTCATGCCCAGGGTGACCAGGTCGACGTTGCCGGTGCGCTCGCCCTGCCCGAACAGGCAGCCCTCGACGCGGTCGGCGCCGGCCATCACGGCCAGCTCGGCCGCCGCCACCGCCGTACCGCGGTCGTTGTGCGGGTGGACGGACAGGCAGACGTACTCGCGGCGGGAGAGGTTGCGGCCCATCCACTCGAAGCGGTCGGCGTGGGTGGAGGGCGTGGAGCGCTCGACGGTGGCGGGCAGGTTGAGGATGATCTCGCGGCCGGGGCCGGGCTGATAGGTGTCCATCACCGCCTCGCAGACCTCCAGGGCGAAGTCCAGCTCGGTGTCGGTGAAGATCTCGGGGCTGTACTGGTAGCCGAACTCCGTCTCGGGGCCCAGCAGCTTCTCCGCGTACTCCATGACCAGCCGGGTGCCGTCCACGGCGATCTGCTTGATGTCGTCCCGGGAGCCGCGGAAGACGACCCGGCGGAAGACCGGGGCGGTGGCGTTGTACAGGTGGACGGTGGCGCGCCTGGCGCCCTTCAGGGACTCCACCGTGCGCTCGATCAGGTCCTCGCGGGCCTGGGTCAGCACGGAGATCGTCACGTCGTCCGGGATGGCGCCGGGTTCCTCGATGATGGAGCGTACGAAGTCGTAGTCGGTCTGGCCCGAGGCCGGGAAGCCGATCTCGATCTCCTTGTAGCCCATCTTGACCAGCAGGTCGAACATCGCGCGCTTGCGGGCGGGCGACATCGGGTCGATCAGGGCCTGGTTGCCGTCGCGCAGGTCGGTGGAGAGCCAGCGGGGGGCCTTGGTGATCCGCTGGTTCGGCCAGGTGCGGTCGGGGATGTCGACCTGCTCGTAGCCGCGGTACTTGCTGATCGGCATGGAACTGGGCTGCTGGCGGTTCGCCATGGTGGCGTGGGCTCCTCTGGGTGTCCGCGGGTCACCGCGGGAATCCGGGTGGACGGCCGACGGCAGCGCCAAGCTCCGCGGGGAGGGAGTCGGCCTCGACTACAGGCCCTCGCCGCGGCAACTAAGGAGAAGCAGCCCGAAACGCATGATGCTCCGCAGCCTAACCGAGCCACGCCGGATGCGCGGGCCCGTATCAGTATGCGGGACCAGAGGGATAACCAGGGCAAAAAGTGCCGCATACCACTTCTCGCCCCCCGGAGACCTCCGCCGCCACGGCATTTCACCAATCATGGTTGCAGGTGGTGACAGCGGGGTCACCCAGTGCAAAGGTGCCGGACATGACCACCAACGGGGGCTTCCAGCCCGTCTTCTGCACGATCGTCCCGCCGCACGTCCTGGACCGGCTCGCCCAGGCCGAGGACCCGGTCCTGGCCGGTCCGGCGCGCCGGACCCTCCAGCGTGACGCCTTCGAGCGCACCCACCGCCGCCTGACCACGGTCATCGGCGCCCCCACCGCGGCCCCGCCCGCCGACGCCGGGCCCCCGCGGCCCCGCCGGACGATCCACGACGCCCGGCACGGCACCGACCTGCCCGGCAGGAAGGTGCGCGGCGAGGGCGACGAGCCCGGCCGGGACGCCACCGTCAACCGCGCCTACGCGGGCCTGGGCGCCACCTTCGAGCTGCTGCTGTCGGCGTACGGCCGCGACTCCATCGACGGCGGCGGACTGCCGCTGAACGCGACGGTGCACTACGACCGCGAGTACAACAACGCGTTCTGGAACGGCGAGCAGATGGTGTTCGGCGACGGGGACGGGGAGATCTTCCTCGACTTCACCATCCCGATCGACGTCATCGGCCACGAACTGGCCCACGGCGTCACCCAGTACACGGCCAACCTGACCTACTTCGGCCAGCCCGGCGCCCTGAACGAGTCCGTCTCGGACGTCTTCGGCGCCCTCATCAAGCAGTACACGCTCGGCCAGACCGCCGCCGAGGCCGACTGGCTGATCGGCGCCGGGCTGCTCGCGCCGCGGGTGACGGGCGTGGCCCTGCGCTCCATGAAGGAGCCGGGGTCGGCGTACGACGACGACGTGCTCGGCAAGGACCCGCAGCCGGCGACGATGGACGACTACGTCCGCACCGGCCGCGACAACGGCGGCGTCCACATCAACTCCGGCATCCCCAACCACGCCTTCTACCTGGCCGCCACGGCACTCGGCGGGCACGCCTGGGAGCGGGCCGGGCAGGTCTGGTACGACGTGCTCACCGGCGGCGAACTGCGGCAGGACGCGCTGTTCGCGGACTTCGCCACGCTGACCGTGAAGGCGGCCCGGGAGCGCTACGGCGACGCGGACGAGCTGGAGGCGGTGCGCAAGGGCTGGGAACAGGTCGGGGTGCGGCTGCTGTAGTTCCGTACTAGACACGGACCCATGCGGATTCAGGTGAGGCGCACAGGAGGCTTCGCGGGCATCGAGCGGCACGCGGAGGTGGACACCACGGGCCGCCCGGACGCGGGCGAGTGGCACGCCCTGGCCGAGCAGGCGGTCTCCGCCGGCCGGGGCACGCCGCCGGTCGGGGTGCCGGACGGGTTCAGCTACCAGATCACCGTGGACGGGAAGACGGTCTACGCCGCCGACCCCCGGCTCACGGAGGAGCAGCGGAAGCTGATCTCGCGGGTGCTGAAGGAGGGGGCGTGACCGGCGCCGCGTGAGCGGCGGTGCTGGTGGTGCGGACGTGGAGCGTGGGCTTGAGGCGGGGGCCGGTGGCACAGGTCCTGCCGCTGGGCCGGGAGTCCGGGGAAAAGCTCTCGGTGCTGTCGGCGCCAAGTCGTACGCTGGAACACGTCAGACCACGCCAGTCACGCGGCATACGCCGCAGAGGAGGACATGCAGGCCTCAAGCGCCGGCCCATGACTCAGACACCCTCAGCTCACAACCCCGCGCAGGGGCAGGCGAGAGCACAGATCACCGTCCCCGCCCAGCACCCCATGGTGACCGTACTGGGATCCGGCGACTCCCTCCTGCGCGTGATCGAGAAGGCCTTCCCGGCGGCCGACATCCACGTCCGGGGCAACGAGATCAGCGCGGTCGGCACCTCCCATGAGGTCGCCCTCATCCAGCGCGTGTTCGACGAGATGATGCTGGTGCTCCGCACCGGACAGCCGATGACGGAGGACGCAGTGGAACGCTCGATCGCCATGCTGAAGGCGAGCGAGAACGGCGAGAGCG
Source organism: Streptomyces hamibioticus (assembly GCF_047946815.1). Lineage (NCBI taxonomy): Bacteria > Bacillati > Actinomycetota > Actinomycetes > Kitasatosporales > Streptomycetaceae > Streptomyces > Streptomyces hamibioticus. The sequence goes on along the minus strand of NZ_JBKKQY010000001.1, from coordinate 5,134,729 downwards.
ACGGCCAGGAGACCCCGGCCCAGGTGCTCACCCAGAACATCCTGTCCTCGCGCGGCCGCACGATCCGCCCCAAGACGCTCAACCAGAAGCGCTACGTCGACGCGATCGACCAGCACACGGTCGTCTTCGGCATCGGCCCGGCGGGCACCGGCAAGACCTACCTGGCGATGGCCAAGGCGGTGCAGGCCCTGCAGTCCAAGCAGGTCAACCGCATCATCCTGACCCGCCCGGCGGTCGAGGCCGGCGAGCGGCTGGGCTTCCTGCCCGGCACGCTCTACGAGAAGATCGACCCGTATCTGCGCCCGCTGTACGACGCGCTGCACGACATGATCGACCCGGACTCGATCCCCCGGCTGATGGCGGCGGGCACGATCGAGGTGGCACCGCTGGCGTACATGCGTGGCCGCGCGCAGCCGCTCTTCACGAACGTCCTCACCCCGGACGGCTGGCGCCCCATCGGTGACCTTGAGGTCGGTGACCTGGTCATCGGTTCGAACGGTGAGCCGACCCCCGTTCTGGGCGTCTACCCGCAGGGCGAGAAGGACGTCTACCGTGTCACGGCCCAGGACGGCGCCTGGACCCTGTGCTGCGGCGAGCATCTGTGGACGGTTCGTACGGCCTCGGACAAGCGCCGCAACAAGCCGTGGCGGGTCCTGGAGACCCAGGACATGATCGGCAACCTGCGTGCGGCACACGCACGCCGGTACGAGCTGCCGCTGCTCACGGCGCCAGTGGAGCTTCCCGAGCGGAAGGTCCCCGTGGACCCGTACGCTCTGGGGCTGCTGCTCGGTGACGGCTGTCTGACCGGCTCCACCGCGCCCTCCTTTTCCACGGAGGACTCCGAGCTGGTCAGCGCGCTGGAGGCTGCGCTGCCAGGCGTCGAGGCACGGCACCGGGGCGGGCCCGACCACGTCCTCGACCGGATCAAGGCGCCAGGTGACGTGGTCACCCTCGAGAACCCGGTCACGCGGGTACTGCGTGAGCCGGACCTGCTGCGCACCCGGTCGCACTCCACGTTCGTGCCCGACGACTACCTGAACAACTCCGCCGACGTCCGCCTGGCTGTGCTGCAGGGACTGCTCGACTCCGACGGAGGCCCTGTCACGCAGGCTGACCGTACCTGCCGCATCCAGTACACGACGACGTCGATTCTCCTCCGCGACGACGTCATCGCACTGGTCCGGTCACTCGGCGGCGTGGCTTACACACGGCGGCGCGCTGCCGAGGGCCGCACGCCGGGCCGGGCGAACGGTCGGGATGTCGCCCACTGCCGCGACGCCCACATCATCGACATCCGCCTCCCCGAAGGGGTCGAACCCTTCCGCCTGGCCCGTAAACGCGACAAGTACCACGCGGCCGGAGGCGGCGGACGCCCGATGCGGTTCATCGACAGCATCGAACCGGCGGGCAGGGAGGAGACCGTCTGCATCCAGGTGGCGGCCGAGGACTCGCTGTACGTCACACAGGACTACCTGCTGACGCACAACACCCTCAACGACGCCTTCATCATCCTGGACGAGGCGCAGAACACCAGCCCCGAGCAGATGAAGATGTTCCTCACCCGGCTCGGCTTCGACTCGAAGATCGTGATCACGGGTGACGTGACGCAGGTCGACCTGCCCGGCGGGCAGAAGTCGGGTCTGCGGCAGGTGCAGGAGATCCTGGAAGGGGTGGAGGACGTCCACTTCTCCCGGCTGTCGTCCCAGGACGTCGTACGGCACCGGCTGGTGGGCCGTATCGTCGACGCCTACGAGAAGTACGACAGCACGCACGGCACCGAGGACGGCGAACCCGGCCACAAGGCCCACGGCAAGCCGTCCGGCACCAGGCGTTCCAAGGGGAAGTAGACCAGCACGACCATGTCGATCGACGTCAACAACGAGTCCGGCACCGAGGTGGACGAGCAGGCGATCCTCGACATCGCCCGCTACGCGCTCGCACGGATGCGCATCCACCCGCTCTCCGAGCTCTCGGTGATCGTCGTGGACGCCGATGCCATGGAGCAGCTGCACATCCAGTGGATGGACCTGCCGGGCCCCACCGACGTCATGTCCTTCCCGATGGACGAGCTGCGGCCGCCGTCCAAGGACGAGGACGAGCCGCCGCAGGGCCTGCTCGGCGACATCGTGCTCTGCCCGGAGGTCGCCGAGAAGCAGGGCCGGGAAGCACCGACGCAGCACACCATGGACGAGGAGTTGCAGCTGCTCACCGTCCACGGTGTGCTCCACCTGCTCGGCTACGACCACGAGGAACCGGACGAGAAGGCCGAGATGTTCGGCCTGCAGGCGGCCATCGTGGACGGCTGGCGTGCGGAGAAGGGCCTGACCGGCCCGTCCCCGGCCCCGACCGTGTCATGAGTCTGCCGCTCGTCACCGGCGCCATCGCCCTGGTCGTCGTCGCCTGGCTCGCCGCCTGCGCGGAGGCGGGCCTCGCCCGCGTCTCCGGCTTCCGGGCGGAGGAGGCCGCCCGCTCCGGGCGGCGCGGCAGCGCCAGGCTGGCCAAGGTCGCCGCCGACCCGACCCGCTACCTGAACGTGGCGCTGCTGGTCCGCGTCGCCTGCGAGATGGCCGCCGCGGCCCTGGTCACCTACGCCTGCCTGCGGGAGTTCCCCAGCACCACCGAGGCGCTGCTGATCGCCATCGCGGTCATGGTGCTCGTCTCGTACGTCGCCGTCGGGGTCTCCCCGCGCACCATCGGCCGCCAGCACCCGCTGAACACGGCGACGGCGGCGGCGTACGTGCTGGTGCCGCTGGACCGGATCATGGGCCCGATCCCGTCGCTGCTGATCCTCATCGGCAATGCGCTCACCCCCGGCAAGGGCTTCCGGCGCGGGCCGTTCGCCTCCGAGGCGGAGCTGCGGGCGCTGGTCGACCTGGCCGAGAAGGAGTCGCTGATCGAGGCCGAGGAGCGCCGCATGGTGCACTCGGTGTTCGAGCTGGGCGACACCCTCGTACGGGAGGTCATGGTGCCGCGCACCGACCTGGTCTCCATCGAGCGGTACAAGACCGTCCGGCAGGCCCTGACCCTCGCCCTGCGCTCCGGTTTCTCCCGGATCCCGGTCACCGGGGACAGCGAGGACGACGTGGTCGGGATCGTGTACCTGAAGGACCTGGCCCGCAAGACGCACATCAGCCGGGACGCGGAGAGCGACCTGGTGTCCACGGCGATGCGGCCGGCGTTCTTCGTGCCCGACACCAAGAACGCCGGTGATCTGCTGCGCGAGATGCAGAAGCAGCGCAATCACGTCGCCGTGGTGATCGACGAGTACGGCGGCACGGCCGGCATCGTCACCATCGAGGACATCCTGGAGGAGATCGTCGGTGAGATCACCGACGAGTACGACCGGGAGCTGCCGCCGGTCCAGGAACTGGGCGAGGACCGGTTCCGGGTCACCGCCCGCCTCGACATCGGCGACCTGGGCGAGCTGTACGGCCTGGAGGCGTTCGACGACGAGGACGTGGAGACGGTCGGCGGTCTGCTCGCGAAGGCCTTGGGCCGGGTGCCGATCGCGGGGGCCTCGTCCGTCGTCGAGCTGCCCGACGGGCGGAAGCTGCGGCTGACGGCGGAGGCCGCCGCGGGCCGCCGGAACAAGATCGTGACGGTGCTGGCGGAGCCGGTGGCCCCGGCGACCGCGTCCGGGGAGGCCGGGCCGGAGTGACCCCGCAGGAGCTGCGCGCGTTCTGTCTGTCGTTCGACGCGGCCGTCGAGGACTTCCCGTTCGGCCCGGAGACCTCGGTCTTCCGGGTGCTGGGCAAGATGTTCGCCCTGGCGAGCCTCGACGCGCGGCCTTTGAAGGTCAATCTCAAGTGCGACCCGGACGACGCGGTCCGGCTGCGCGGCGAGTACGAGGGTCTGATCGTGCCCGGCTGGCACATGAACAAGCGGCACTGGAACACGGTGACGGTGGACGGCTCGCTCCCGGACCGGCTCGTCCGGGAGCTCGTCGAGGACTCCTACGACCTGGTGGTGGCCGGTCTACCGCGAGCCGACCGGCTCCGCCTCGACCGTCCCTGAGCCGTCCCGGCGGTCCGCATCCGCGGCACCCGGGCCATCGCGGCGGGCCGAGCGCAGGCCCAGCGCCACCAGCACCGCCGCCGCCAGCACGATCGCCGCGTCCAGCGCCAGCACCGTGTGCACGCCGGTCATCAGGTCCGTGGACGTGGTGGCCAGCACGCCCAGCAGCGGGATGCCGACGGTGATGCCGACCTGCTGGGTCGAGGTGACCAGGCCGGTGGCCAGGCCCTGCTCCCCGTCGGGGACGCCGGAGGTGACGGTGATGCCGTAGGAGATGATCGCGCCGAGGTGGCACATGCTGGCCAGCGAGACGGCGGCCGTCGCGAGCCAGACCGACCGGCCGCCCTCGCCGAGCCCGAGCAATGCGGCGCCCAGCAGGCCCTGCCCGGCGAGGGAGGCGACCAGCGTGCGGCGGGCGCCGATCCGGCCGACGACCCGCGGCACGTACGCGCCGGCCACCACCGAGAGCACGCCCTGCACGCCGAAGACGAGGCCGGTCTCGAACGCCGACAGGCCCAGGACCTGCTGGAGGTACAGGGTCAGGACGAAGACCACCGTCGACATCATGGAGAAGGTGACCAGTCCGCCGAGGTTGCCCCAGGCGACGGTGCGGCGGCGCAGCATCCGCAGGGAGACCAGTGGGGTCGCGGTGCGGGACTCGACGATCACGAAGGCGGTCAGCAGCAGGACGCCGACGACGAGGGTGACGAGGACGTCGGTACGGCCGAAGCCGTGCTCGGCGGCCGTCGTCAGGGCGTAGATCAGCGCGAGCAGGCCGCCGGTGACGGTGACCGCGCCCGGGGTGTCCAGGCGGGGCCGGCCGGGGGTGGGGGCACCGCCCGGGCGTTCAGGGCTGCGGTGGAGGGACTCGGGCAGCAGGCCGGGGGCGAGCGGCAGCACGAGGAACGCGAACAGGGCGAGCAGGCCCATGGTGGAGCGCCAGCCGAGCAGGTCGGTCAGGACGCCGCCGGCCACCATGCCGACGGTGAAGCCGAGGGAGAGCAGCGTGCCGGAGATGCCGAGGGCACGGTCGCGGGCCGGGCCCTCGGGGAAGGTCGTGGTCAGCAGCGACATGCCGGTCGGGACGATGACGGCCGCGCCGAGGCCCTGCAGGGCGCGTCCGGCGAGGAAGGACGCCGGGTCCCAGGCGAAGGTGGCCAGCACCGAGGCCGCGCCGAAGACGGCGAGGCCGGCCAGGAACAGCCGGCGGCGGCCGTAGAGGTCGCCGATCCGTCCGAAGAGCAGCAGGAAGCCGCCGGACGGCAGCGCGAACGCGGTCACCGCCCACTGCAGGGCGGAGGGGCTCATGCCCAGGTCGGTGCCGAGCACGGGCAGGGCGACGTTCAGGACGGAGAAGTCCAGCGCGACCATGAACTGGGCGGCGCACAGCACGAAGAGGACCAGCTTGTCGCGGTGTGTGAGCCGGGGAGCGGGCGGCTTGGGTACGGGGAAGTCGGTGTCGATCGCCATGGTCACGAGCCTGCGGGCGCCGGAATAGCCGTGGGGAGCGGCCAGTTGTCCTGGTGGTGGCGCCACCAGGGAGGTGCGCCGTGAGACACCGGGGGGACGTGTGCCGGACGTGATGGAGGCGGGGGTGGGCCGGAGGACCGGCCGCCGGGCGGAACTGCGCGAGTTCCTGATGAGCCGCCGGGCCCGGGTCTCGCCCGAGGACGTCGGGCTGCCGGGTGGCGGTGGCCGGCGCCGGACGCCGGGGCTGCGCCGCGAGGAGGTCGCCGTGCTCGCCGGGGTGGGCGCGTCCTGGTACCAGTGGCTGGAGCAGGGCCGGGACATCTCCGTCTCGCCGCAGGTGTTGGACGCGGTCGCGCGGGTGCTGCGGCTCAGCAACGCTGAGCGCCGCCATCTGTACGTCCTCGCGGGGCTCAATCCGCCCGCGGCCGAGGTGGCGCCGGAGAAGCGGGACATGTGCGAAGGGCTGCGGCGGCTGATCGACACGTGGATGCCGTATCCGGCGCACATCATGGACCGGTACTACAACTTCGTCCTGCACAACGAGGCGGCGGCGACGGTGCTGGGCATGCGGCCGGGCACCACGCAGAACTGCCTCGTGGACTTCTTCACGGACCCGATGTACCGCGCGCGTTCGCAGAGCTGGGAGCGGAACGCCCGGACGGTCGTCGCCCAGTTCCGGGCCGCGTGCGCGGCGGCACCCGACGACGAGGGGTTCGGGGAGGTGCTGGACCGGGTGTCGGCGGCGAGTGCGGAGTTCCGGCGGCTGTGGGCCCGGCGGGACATCGAGGACGCCGGGCAACTCCGCAAGGAGCTGGACCATCCGCTGGTCGGCCTGCTGTGCCTGGAGTCGACGGCGCTTCAGGTACCGGCGCGCCCGGACCTCCTCATCGTCCTGCACACGCCCCTGGACGAGGCGAACAGTCCGGCGAAGCTCCGCTGGCTGGCCTCGCCGGAGGGGCGGCGCGGCGCGATGTACCCGGTGGCGGGGTGAGTGACCGGGCGACCGGCCCGGGGCGGCCTACCCGGTGGCGGGATGACCGGGCGACCGGCCCGGGGCGACCTACCCGGCGATGGGGTGACCGGGCGCCTGCTGCGGCGTACGCCTACGTATGCTGCGTCCATGACCGACACCACCGACCTCTCCCCCGAGGACCGCAAGATCGTCACCCTGGCCCGCTCGGCCCGCGCCCGCAACGGCGTCCCCGAGGGCGCCGCCGTCCGCGACGAAACGGGTCGCACGTACGTCGCCGGCACGGTCGCCCTGGCTTCCCTGAACCTCAGCGCACTCCAGACGGCGGTGGCGATGGCGGTGGCCTCCGGCGCCCAGTCCCTGGAGGCGGCGGCGGTGGTGACGGAGGCCGACACGGCGTCCGACGAGGACCGCGCGGCGGTACGGGACCTGGGCGGCCCTCAGACGCCGGTACTGGTGGCGGGGCCGGACGGGACGGTGCGGGGGACGGTGACGGCGGGCTGACGTCCACCCTTCCAGGAGCGGTGGAGGGCGGAACAACGCCCTCGGCCGTCCGAGCTCTCAGTGCGGCGAACCGGTCAGTCCGTGACGCCGTGACCACGGCCCAGCTCCGGCCTCACGAACCGCTGGTAGGCCAGGGCCCACACATCGGTCTCGCGACGCACCTTCCTCATCGTGGACAGCGGATCATCGGCCCAGCTCTCGAGAAGGGAGTCGGTGGCCGCCTGGCACGACCGCTCGAAGGCCACCGCTCCCTCCGCGCTGTCCACTCCGGCTTCCAGGAAGCCGACGGTCTCGGTGGCCCGGGTGGACATGTCGTCCCTGGACACGGCCTCGTTCCGGCCGAAATGGGCGAGCGCACCAGCGGCGAGGTCGTGGTAACCCGCGAGGAACTCCTCGGGCAGGGGAAGCGCCCGGGCCTGTTGCCACAACGTGCGGTTCGCCTCCTCGGCCCCCTGAAGGATTCCGGGATGGATGTCGGAACCCCGCAAATGGCGCCACACGGCCCTGACTCCCGCATCCACGCGGTAATACAGGGACTGGAGACGGTCGTCCGGACAGACGACAAAAACCGCGCTCCCGATCCGCAGGACCACGGACGCGTTATAAGCCAGGGCAGCGCCGCGCGCCACATCCTGCATGTGTGTGCTCCATCCTGAACGATCGCCACGACTGTGGGGGGAGCGAACACCCGCTCCCCCCACAGCCCTCAATCAGTCGCCTACCACGCAGCCGTGGTGGCCGACGTGATGGTCGCGCCTCGACGTGTCAGGAAATTCTCACACGCGGGGCAGATGGGTCTGCTGACCACGAGCAGACGCGGCTGGATCTGGAGGATACCCGCCGCCTCCGTCCACAGCTTCACCTCGGCATGCCAGAGATCGTCCTTGGCCACCGTCCTGGCCGGCTGCGGGACACGAATGGCGAGGGTGCCCGAGCCGAGCGACGGAAGCGCCGTCCACTGCTTCTGTGTAAGGTCCGCACGCGCTCCCACGGCGACAAGATCCAATCCACCCGTCGGGGTGTCGGCGTGAAGCGCGCCCATAGTGCGCCAGCCCGCGCCTCCCCCGGCGAGATCGGTCATGTCATCGACCATGTCCTGAAGGTGGTCGGGATCAGCTCCACCGGTGCCACAGTTGTGGACCAGGACCGGCGCAGCCCCCGCCGCCACGAAGTACGTGTGGACGTCACCAACGGTCAGGTTGTGGACCGTCGCCCCGGGGCTCGTCCAGCGCTTGACCGCGGTGATCTGGACGTGGGTGCCGGCGCTGGTGCGGAGCCACTGGCCGGGCTTCAGGTCCGTGGCGTCGAGCCACTTGCCGAGGGACGGGACCCAGAAGGGGTGGCCGTCGGTGGCCGTGATCTCGGACGTCTTCTCGCCCTTCGGGCCGTCCGTGTCGATCGTGACCTTGACCAGGTGCTTCAGGCCCTCGCCCTTGATCTCGGCCGTGACCGTCTCGACGCGGCGCTCGCCGGTCTTCGGGTCGGTGGCGACGACCTTGTCGCCGGCCTTGACCTGCTCGATCGGCTTGGTGGTGCCGTCGGCCATCAGGACGCGGGTGCCCGGGACGAAGCTGTTGTTGATCGGGCAGGAGCCGCCGCCCCCGCCGTCGGCCTTGCCGGAGCCGCCGCTTCCGCTGCTGCCGCCGCCCTTGGTGCGGGAGGAGCCGCCGGAGTCGCCGCCCGGCTTGGAGCCGCCGCCCTTGCCTCCGCCGCCCTTGGAGCTGTTACTCACCGACGACGCCTTCGGGGCCGACTTCGCCTGGGCCTGCTTCTGGACCGGGTTGCCGGTCTTCTTGGTCTGGGCGACCGCCTTGTCGGAGGTTCTCTTGGCCTGCTCCGCCGCCTTCTTCTTGGCGCGTTGCGCGGCCTCCTTCTTCGCCTTCTCGATCGCCGCCTTCTTCGCCTTCAGCGCCGCGGCCTCGGCCGCCTTCGCCGCGCGGAGGACCGCCTCCGCCGCCTTCTTCGCCTTGCGGAAGGCCTGGATGGCGTCGATCGTGCGGCTGACCGCCTTCAGCACCGACGGGATCTTGCCCAGCTTGGTCCACGGGATCGCCCCGACGATCAGGCTGCCGCAGGACCACATGTCACCGCCGAAACAGGCCAGGGCGTCATTGATGCCGATGAAGTCCTTCAGCGCGCCCCAGGCCGCCGAGAGGATCACCGAGCTGAGCGACTTGCCCATGGTGGCCTGTGCCTGGGCGACCTGTGCCGGGGACAGGCCCGCGCCCGCGAGGGCCGCGGCCCGCTCGGAGGCGGTCAGGGTGATGGCCAGACCCGTCGGGTCGGACATCGTCACCGGGTTGTTGTGCGCGTAGGCGTAGCCGTTGGACTGGAGCAGGTCGTTCAGGTCCAGCACCGGGTCGGCGGACAGGAAGCGTCCGACCACCGGGTCGTAGAGCCGGGCGCCCAGCGGCTGGTAGCCGGAGGCGTCGTCACGCGTCGCGCCCAGGAAGCCGGTGTGGCTCTGGAAGTTGACGCCTGCCGTGCCCGCACCGCGCTGGTTGCCGAACGGGTCCTGCTTGCGGACGCGGACCTCCATGCCGTCCTTGAGGGCGACCTCCGCGTAGCTGCTGCCCTGGTGGTCGCCGGCGAGCGCGACCAGGCTCTCGCCGCCGTTGCCGTAGGCGTAGCGCATGACCGCGCCGCCCGGGGCGGTGTAGGTACGCTGGGTACTGACCAGGACGCCGCCGCGCTGGACGGTGACCTCGGCCTCGCCCAGGTGGAGGGTGGCCTCCTTGCCCTTGATCGTCAGCAGCCGGGAGCCGTCGGGACCGTAGATGTGCCGGGTGTCGTTCTGTGCGGTCCACTGCTGCGACGCCTGCGAGAAGGAGCAGGGGTTGAGCACGATCGGCGTCGAGTTCGCCGAGTTGCCGCCGCTGACCGCCAGGCACAGGCCCGTCGCGACATGGCGGAGTCCGGTCGCGGTCCGCTGGATCTGCTGGGAGCTGGAGCCGTCGCACTTGTCCAGCTGCAGGGCCGCGTTGGAGGTGTTCGAGGCCGGCGCCACGCACCAGTCGTCGTAGACACGCAGCGTGCCCTGGTCGGGATCGGTCGCCCCCGGCTTGGGGGTGAACTTCCAGCTCTGGGCCGGGGAGCCGTTGCAGGTGTACAGCTGGATCGGCTGGCCGGCCGTCGTCGTGCCGCCCTTGAGGTCGAGGCACTTGTCGGCGAGGCCGACGTACGGGGTCTTGCCGCCGGTGCCCTGGCCCTTGATGCGGTCGACCTGGCCGTCGTGGGTCCAGGTCAGCTCCTGCTTGTCGCCGTTCTCGACGGAGGTGACGGACTTGGTCTCGCCGGTCAGCTCGTACAGCCGCTCGGCCTCGGCCTTCACCTGGGCGCCCTGCGGCGTGGTGTAGGTCTTGGACACCTTGGTCAGCGTGTGCGGCTGGGTGCCGTCGGCCTTGCCGTAGGCGTAGGTGGTCGTGGCGTCCTTGGCGGTGTCGCCGGTGAGGTTCTTCTCGGTGAGCTTGGTGCGGTTGCCGAGCAGGTCGTACTCGTACTCCTGCCAGTAGCCGGAGCTGTCCTTGCCGGCGGCCACGTTGAGCGTGCCGTCGCTGTTCTTCGGGCCGCCGCAGGCGGTCTGGTCCTTGGCGGTCCAGGCCGTCTTCAGCTGGCCGAGCGGATCGTAGGAGAAGCACTGGCGCTCGGCGATGCCGTCGGAGTGCTCGCGGATGGAGGTGACGTTGCCGGCCGGGTCGTAGGTGTACGACCGATTGGAGACCAGGTGCCCGGCGACCAGGCTCTGGCCCCCGGCCTGCTCGCGGTAGACCGACTGCTCCTTGAGCTCGCCGCTGGACTCATCGTACGAGCTCTGTGTCCAGACCCGGTACGGCTGGGCACCCAGGGTGGAGCGCAGCACCTGGCCGTAGGAGTCGTAGACGGTCTCGGCGCCGTACCAGTCCTTGCCGGAGATCGACAGGGGCTTGCCGTCCTTGTTATAGCGGACGACGAGCTTTTCGGCGTCGAACCGGCCGACGGCCGGGAGGGACGCCTCCTTCAGCGCGCCGGTGTCGCTGTACGTGTAGCCGTATGTGTAGGAGGTCTGGAGGCCCCAGGTGTCGGCCAGCGTCTGCGGCAGGGTCAGTGTGGTCGAGGTCGGCTGGTAGTCCTTGGTGTAGCCGTTGATCCGCTGGGTGTACGCCTGTCCGTCGGTGTGCCGGGTCGCGGTGGCGGGCATGCCCTTGCCGCCGGGGGCCGAGTCGTAGCCGAAGTCGGCCAGCAGCTTGCCGGTGGAGCTGTCCAGACGCTGCTCGGTCGGGCGGGACAGGACGTCGTAGCCGTTCCAGACGGTGATGCCGCGGGCGTTGGTGGTGGTCAGCGGCCGGTCGCGGTGGTCGTACGTCGTCCGCGTGGTGCCTGTGTCCGGGTCGGTGGCGCTGGTCTGCCGGCCGCGGTGGTCGTAGGTCCAGGTCCACGGATGGGTCTCGTCGGCCGAGTTGACCGCCTTCACCATCTGGCCGTGCGCGTCGTAGGTGTAGCGCATCGACGTGTAGCCCTCGGGCGCCTGCGGGTTGAACGTGTCCACCCGGGAGGTGCGGCCGAGCGCGTCGGTGTAGACGCGGTAGGAGGAAGCCCCGGTCGGGTGGCTCACCTTCGACCAGTCCGCGCCGTACTCGTAGCGGGTGGCGCGGGCCGGGACCGGCTCGGACGTGGCCTCGCCCGTCGCCGGGTCCTTGACCTTGAGGACCGGCGTCTCCTGCACCACGCGGCCGAGGCCGTCGTAGGTGTAGCGGGTGATGTTGGGGACCGCCGTGTCGGCGAGCGGGGTGAACAGCTCACCGGGCTCGGCCTCGTGGGTGAGGTAGGCGTTGTTGGTCTGCCAGACCTCGCCGGAGCTGTTGTACAGCGTGTCGGTGATCAGGTGACCGCCGCCGTCGGCCTCCTCCTGCGTCTGCCGCTCGCGGCCGAGGCCGTCGTAGAGGGTGACGGAGGTCTCGACGCTGTCGTTGTGGCCGCGGGTGTGGGTGGTGACGTACGGGGGCTTGCGGTCGGGGTTCTGCGGGTCGTACGCGGGGATGGTGTAGACGGCGCGGAAGTCCGGGACGGCCGAGCCGGAGGGGGTGCGGCCCGGGGCCCACGCCTCGACCAGGCGGCCCAGCGGGTCGTACTTGGCCTCGCTGACGTGGCCGTTGGCGTCCGTGGTCCGCAGGGTCGTCGAGCGGCCCGGCTCCAGCTCCTGCTTCTGGGTGTGGCCGGCGGCGTTGGTCTCGGTGACCGTGAACACCTGGCCGGTGGACGGGGTGTAGGTGATCGTGCCGGAGTTGCCGTCCGGGTCGGTCTGCTTGACCACGCGGCCGACGGCGTCGAACGCGCTGGTGCCGTTGGACTGGAAGCCGGTGCCGGCGCCGTTCAGCGACCACGTCTCGGTGGCCAGTGCACGTGTGGTGGAGGAGAGCGCGGTGCCGTAGCCCTGCCCGTCGTAGGCGGTGCGGGTGGCGCCGCTCAGCGTGGACAGGTCGGCGAAGTCGGCGTTCGCGCAGGTGGTCGGCGAGATCAGGGCCTGCTTGGTCAGGCCGATGATGTTCTTGCCGGTGTGGTGGAGGTACTCCAGCTTGGTGCAGGACTCGTCGCCGGGCTTGCCGGTGTCGCCGAGCGACTCGACCTGGGTGGGCAGGCCGTGCGTCGGCTCATAGGTGGTCTTCGTCTCGACGACGCGCTGGGTACGATCGTCGTCACCCGTGCCGGAGGACTTGGTGTACGCCACTTCCCTGGGCTCGGTGACGCGCCAGGCGCGCAGCGGGTCCAGGCCGTCGTCGCGGTCGCGCTTGCCCAGTTCGGTGGCGGCCGGCACGGTGACGCTGCGGGAGAGCCAGTCGGTGTCGGCCGCGGAGGCGCTCGTGTAGGTGAGTTCCTCGGCGATACGTCCGGCGAAGGGCTCGCGGTCCTTGGCGATCTCGGTGCCGGTGATGTCCGTGACCGGGACGGTGTCGCCCATGCCGCGGAAGTAGCGGGTGACGGCCTTGGACTTCTTGCTGCCGATGGACGGCTCGTCCGTGCCCGTGATCACCGTGGTCTGCTCGAACCCGGCGAACCGGGAGTAGGTGCGGGTGGACTTCTTGGTGAACTCCGCGTCGGCGAGCTTCCAGCCCGCGTTCTTGTACGCGTAGGCGGTGCGGGTGGCGAACGCGCCGTCGACGTTGGGCAGTTCCTCGATGGAGTCCACGACGTACTTGTGGAACCAGTCGATGTCCTCGACCTCGGGGTCGGGGTTCCAGAACTGCGGGTAGCACAGGCGGGTGTTGGACTTCAGCGCGGCGGTGTCGCTCTTGCCGGGCAGTCCGGTGCCGGTGGCACAGTCGCCGGCGGCGGGCTTGTAGGCGACGACGGTCTCGCCGCCGTACTCGTTGATGACGCGTTCGATGCGCAGCCGCGAGAAGCCGGGGCGCGGGTCGTTCGGCCGCATGACCCGGTTGGGCATGTCCTCGGCGTTGGACTCGAAGCGCACCGCGTTGAGCGTGACGCTGTCGTCGGTGGAGCCTTTGCGGGCGTAGCCGGTGCGCTGGATGGACTCCAGCCACAGGGCGGTGTTCGGGCCGGTCTTCAGGACCGGGAAGCTCTGCTTCAGGCTGTACCGGTCGACTACCTGGCGGCTGTCGGTGTCGGTGCGCCGCTGCGCGGAGGTCTGGATCTCCGTCAGGCGCTTGCGGGTCCAGAACGAGGGACCGGCGTTCCAGCACTTCTTGCCGGCCTCGCAGCGCAGGTCGGCCGGGGTGTCGTACCAGATCCGGTACTTGCCGGGGTCCTTGTCGCTGAAGTTCGCATCGGAGCAGGTCAGCGTGGCCTCGTCCAGGCAGCGCTCGGCGACCTTGAACAGGACGCGGGCCGGGGCGGTCGCGGAGAAGATGCTGTCCTTGCGCTGTCCGTAGTCGATACGGGACAGGTAGCCGCCGCGGTCGTAGACGACCGGTGCCTTGAAGTTGAAGTTGCGGGCGTAGTGGTTCTGCTCGGTCTTCCACCACAGGGACATGGCGTTGCCGTGGATGTCCTCGACGTAGTCGAGATTCCAGCGCCAGGCCTGGGTGCACCAGGAACCGGCCCAGTCACCTGCCTTGTAGCAGTCCTCGCCGGGGTGGTTGCCGTAGACCGGCACGGTCAGCACCGAGTCGGTGACCGGCTTGCCCTCGGTCCAGCCCGGGAGCTTGTGCAGGCCGAAGTGGTAGCGGGTGCCGTCGGTGGTGGTGACGACCCAGTACTCGCCGTCCTTCGCTCCGTTGCCGGTCGCCGAACCCTTGATCCGCTCGATCTTCGAGCCGTCGCCGTTGGCGGTGAACCAGGTGCCCTTGGCCTCGTCCCAGACCAGCTCGGTGGTCGTGCCGCCGAGGGAGAGGGTGGCGTTGTTCGAGCCCCAGCACAGGTCCGCGGTGCGGTGCTTGGCGTTGTTCGACCCGGCCTTCTTGGAGTCCTGGCGGCAGTTGGCGTACGTGCGGGTGATGGAGCCGGGGTTGTAGTCCCAGCCGTCGCCGATCCACGAGGCCTGGTTGTTGGTGGCGGAGGTGCGCCCGTCGACCGACTGCGAGGAGTAGCTCAGCGCGACCTTGGGCATCAGGCCGCCGGCGGTCTCGGGCACCTGGACCTGGTAGCCGTAGGTGAAGGCGCCCGAGGAGGCGCCGGCCGACCAGGAACCGGAGGACAGCAGCGGGGTCGCGGTGAAGTCGCCGGCGGCCGAGGCGCCGGTGTCCATGGCGCCGACGACCTGTGGGCCGGAGGCGTCGACCGCCTGGAGGGCGTCGGTGCTCGCGAAGGTGGCGGAGGCGGTACGGACGGAGGCTCCGGACGGCTTGGGGGCCGACTCGGCGTCCGGCTCGGCGGACGCTTCGGCGCCGAGCAGGTTGGCGACCGGCACCAAGCCCGAGAGGATCTTGTGCTTCGAGGCGTTCTTCGGAGCCTTGGCCTTGGTGGGCGCCTTGCTCGCCGGCACCACCTCCACGGTGCTGGGCAGCCGTTCGGCGTTGTCGTCGTCCGCCTTGCCCGACATCGTCTGGACTCCGCCCTCGGCGGCGCAGTCGCCGCTGTTGGGGGAGCTGAGCACGCACTCGGGCAGCAGCACCAGGCCGAAGCGATCGGCGGCCTGCGGGCCGTAGAGGTCGGCGAAGGAAGTGGTGTCGACGGCGAGCGCCACCTGCGCGGTCGGGTCTGCGGTGGCCGGCGGGGTGACCTTCATGATCAGGCCGGAGACACCGGCGTCCTGGGAGGCGGCCGGCGCGGCCAGGTCCACCTTCCACTCGCCGGCGATCGCAGCGGGGTCGGCGCCGGCGGGCACGCCCACCGCGACGGGCACGCCGTCGGAGACCGCAACCATGGTGCCGGCCTCGGCGTCCGGGGCCAGGGTCGCGGTGCCGCTGCCGTCGGACCAGGGCGTCACGGCGGTCGGCGCGTAGGGGTCGACGGGCACCTCGGGGGCCGTCGTGAGGTTCTTCTCGGCTTGCTCGTCCCCGTCGACCGGCGTGCTCTTCGGCAGGTCGGGAAGGTCGACCGACTCCTCGCGGCTCATGCCGGGGCCGGGTACCGCCCACGCCTGAGCGCTGAGGCTGGTCACCATCAGCGTCGTGGACAGCAAAAGGACGGTCGCCGCGCGGCCGTGCCGGCGACGCCGTCGTTGTGACTCTGCCGGAGCCGGGCGTCTCCACGCCGGCCAGGACAGCGGACCTTGAGCACGCATGCGCGTCGACTCCCACCCAGGCAATACGAATGTGCCCCGCACCCTCTGTCATGAGCGCCACACATTTCAAGATCAGCGAGAGGCCACCAGAAGCCTCTGGAGTGAGCTGCGCCACGGTGCACCGCCCATCAGAAGCGGCTTTCTCGTGACTGACGCGATCTATGGCGAAAAACCACTTCCATCGGCTCACAACAGGTGATCAAAAGCCGTAGACACGACACCTGCTGCCGGTCATCGCACACCCGCTGACCGACCATCACAGCTTCATAAATTCCTCATGCGTCGACACGGTGTGTGAATCGTGTGATCGTATGCGCGCCCATGCCCCGTGACCTGCAGTCCGGGGCTGTCCGTGCTCTCCCCATCCGCCTGGTCCACACGGGAGTAACCGCCGCCGTGCCTGCGCCGCCTCGTCTTCTCAGCCCCTTCGTGCGCACGCGCACCAGGCTGACCCTCACCCTCGGCCTCGTCCTGGCCGCACTGACCGCCGCCCTGCTGCCGTGGTGGCTGCCCGACGACTCGTCGCCACCGCAGGCCCGCAAGCCGGCCGACGCCAAGCAGACGACGACCGGCCCGCGTGACGAGGCCGCCGCCGCTGCCGAGGCCCGGCGCACCCGCAAGCGGGTGCTCGTCGACACGGCGACCAGCGCCACCTCGCAGACCTGGGCGCAGCCGGACGGACAGCTGCGCACCCGGATCAGCGCGCTGCCCCAGCGGGCGAAGAACGCCGACGGGGCGTGGGCGCCGATCGACAACCGGCTGCGGCGCACCGAGGACGCCGACGGCCTCGGCGTCCGCCCGGCCAACCCACCGGTGCCGGTGCGGTTCTCCAGCGGCACCCCCGGCCGGAACGACCGCGCGGACCGCTCCTACGCCCGCCTGCCGCTGGCCGCGGAGACCGCGGACCAGGACACGGTGCTGGCCGAACTGGACATCGACGGCCACACCGTCGCCTACACCTGGCCGGGGCCGCTGCCCGAGCCGGTACTGGACGGTCCCCGGGCCCTGTACCCCGAGGTGCTGCCGGGCGTCGACCTGCTGCTGGTCGCCCGCGAGGAGGGCGGCTTCGCGCAGTTGCTGATCGTCAAGGACCGGCAGGCGGCGCGGAGCGAGGCGCTCGCCGAGGTCTCGTACGGACTGCGCTCGGACACGGCGGTTTTCGAGTACGACGAGAGCGGCAGCCGCGTCCTGGTCCTCGACCGGTCCGGCAAGGAGCTGGGCTCCGTTCCGACGCCCTTCGCCTGGGACTCCGCCGGCCGTGACCCCGAACTGGCCGAGGGCGCGCCGCGCACCTCGGTCGAGACGCCGGCCGACGTGCTGAAACTGTCCGGCCTGAGCGGTATCGAGCCGGGCGCGCGCCAGGACCGGTTGCCGCTCCGTCTGGAGGGCGACCGGACCGGGACGGCCCGGCTGGACCTGAACCTCGGTGAGCTGGGCCTGCTGACCGACGAGGACGCCCGCTTCCCGGTGTTCGTCGACCCGACCCTGAACGCCGGCTGGCTGGCCTGGACGGTGGCGTACAAGCCGTACCCGAACAGCAGCTTCTGGAACGGCACCAACTTCAGCTCCGGCACCTCGGACGCCCGCGTCGGCCACGAGGACGACACCAACGGCACCGCACGCTCCTTCTGGCGCATGAACTACAGCAGCGCGCTGAAGGGCGCGACGGTCTCCTCCGCGACCTTCAAGGTGCTCAACAACCACTCCTGGTCCTGCACCAAGCGCGAGTTCCAGTTCTGGCTGACCGGGGCGATCTCCTCCGGTACGACGTGGAACAAGCAGCCCAGCTGGTCCACCAAGCTCGATGCGCAGTCGTTCGCGCACGGCTGGTCCTCCAGCTCCTGCCCGGACGCCTACGAGGCGTTCAACGTGAAGACGGCCGCCCAGAAGGGCGCGGACAGCGGCTGGTCGAACATCACCTTCGGCATGCGCGCGACCAGCGAGTCGGACACCCAGACGTGGCGGAAGTTCCGGGCGACCTCGGCGACGCTGGAAGTGGTCTACAACCGCAAGCCCGGCGAGCCGACCGGCGGCAAGTCCTCGCCCGGCGGCACGTGCGCGGTCGGCCCGGGCGGCGGCGTGACCGTCGGCAAGACCAACATCACGCTGTCGGCCAACGCCAAGGACCCCGACGGCAACCTCAGCAAGCTCCGCTTCCGGTTCTGGAAGACCGGCGGCACCGTGCCGTCCGGCACGCTCGCCACCCCCGACTCCGCCGGCACCGCCAGGGTGACCATCCCGGCCACGTTCCCGCTGGAGGACAAGACCACCTACTCGTGGGACGTGCGCGCCGAGGACTCCGGAGGCCTGGTCTCCTCCTTCTTCCCGCCGGGCACCGAGCCCTGCCGGATCACCGTGGACGCCACCGCTCCGCCGCAGCCCGAGATCGAGAGCGAGGCCTTCCCCGAAGCCACATCCGACGGCCAGACCTGGTCGAAGGTCAAGTTCGGCGCGACCGGCTCGGTGACCTTCCGCTCGCCGGGCGCGACCAAGTTCCAGTACGCGATCGAGGGGCTGGACTGGACCTACGTGAACGCCAACGCCGACGGGGTCGCCACCGTGACCGCCCTAAAGCCGCCGCACGCGGGCCCCAACTGGCTGAACGTGTACGCCTATGACGCGTACGGCAATAAGAGTGCCCGCTCGGACTACACCTTCTACGTCCCGCCGCGGGACAAGGCCGACGAGCCCTGGGACACGGGCGGCGACGGCATTCCCGACCTGCTGATCGTGGACGCCGACGGCAACCTGTTCAACTGTGTCGGCAACACGGGCGGCGAGCTGTACGGCTGCCTGGGCGCGGCGTACACCTCGGACAAGAAGCTGCACCCCGAGAACCACTGGTACGACCCGGCCACCGGCAAGGCGGCGCTGATCACCCACCACGCGGACGCCTACCCCGGTGACGGCACCACCGACCTGTTCGCCGTCACCCCCGACGGCCGCGCCTGGCTCTACCCGGGAGACGGCTACGGCAGCTTCAACGTCGACAAGCGGATCAGCCTCCGCCTGCCCGCCGGCACCCCGGCGCCCTCGACCTGGACCCAGATCAGAGCCGTCGGCGACATCACCGGCGACGGGCACCCGGACCTCGTCCTGCGGGCCGGAGCCGGGTTCTGGACGCTGTCCGGCTACAGCGGCGCTACCTTCCGGACCGCCACGCTGATGAACAGCGACGCCTGGGCCCGCCGGGAGATCGTCAACGTCGCGGACATCAACGGGGACAAGACGCCCGACCTGCTGTGGCGCAACCTGGACAACGGCAACATGTACGTCCGCCACGGCAAGCCCGGCACCGTCAGCGGCAGCGTCGACCTGGTCTCGCTCAAGCTGGCCGCCAACTCCCTCAACGGGGACGTGGCCTACGGCACCAGCTGGACCGAGGCCAATGTTCCGACGGCCCTCGGCATCCCGGACGTCAACGGCGACGGCATCCCCGACATCTGGGCGCGCCTGGCCTCCGACGGCCAGACCCGGATCTACCACCCGTCCAGGACCAACACGAACCCTCCCGTGAAGGTCGTCCTGGGTGTGAACTGGAACGCGGTCAAGGCCTTCGGCTGACATCCGCGCTCCCGCCGAGCCCCGGTTCCCCCGTGCAGGGGGCCGGGGCTCGGCCGCTTTTCGCGGCGGCCAGCGGGCGCGGGGCGGTGGACGGTGCGGCGCGGGTCCGGGGATCAGGGAGAATGGACGCCATGAGCGTCCGTACCCAGTCATCCGAAGAGCCGGCCGAGGCTGTCCACAGGGCCGGTTTCGCCTGCTTCGTGGGCCGTCCCAACGCGGGCAAGTCCACCCTCACGAACGCTCTGGTCGGGCAGAAGGTGGCGATCACCTCGAACCGGCCGCAGACCACGCGGCACACGGTGCGGGGCATCGTGCACCGGCCGGACTCCCAGCTGATCCTGGTGGACACCCCGGGGCTGCACAAGCCGCGCACCCTGCTCGGCGAGCGGCTCAACGACGTCGTCCGCACCACGTGGGCCGAGGTCGACGTGATCGGCTTCTGTCTGCCGGCCAACGAGAAGATCGGCCCCGGCGACCGGTTCATCGCCAAGGAACTGGCCGGGATCAAGAAGACCCCGAAGGTCGCCATCGTCACCAAGACCGACCTGGTGGACTCCAAGACCCTGGCCGAGCAGCTGATCGCCATCGACCAGCTGGGCAAGGAGCTGGGGATCACCTGGGCCGAGATCGTGCCGGTCTCGGCCACCGCGAACCAGCAGGTGGGCCTGCTGGCCGACCTGCTGATCCCGCTGCTGCCCGAGGGCCCGGCGCTCTACCCGGAGGGCGACCTCACCGACGAGCCCGAGCAGGTCATGGTCGCCGAGCTGATCCGGGAGGCCGCGCTGGAGGGCGTCCGGGACGAGCTGCCGCACTCCATCGCGGTGGTCGTCGAGGAGATGCTCCCGCGCGAGGACCGCCCGGCCGACAAGCCGCTGCTGGACATCCACGCCAACGTCTTCATCGAGCGCCCCAGCCAGAAGGGCATCATCATCGGCCCGAAGGGCAAGCGCCTGAAGGACGTCGGCATCAAGTCCCGCAAGCAGATCGAGGCGCTGCTGGGCACGCCGGTCTTCCTCGACCTGCACGTGAAGGTGGCGAAGGACTGGCAGCGCGACCCGAAGCAGCTGCGGCGGCTCGGGTTCTGAGCGGCCGGCCGGGGGTCACGTCGGGCATCGGAAGCCGATCGTCGGGACCGCCCTGCGCAGCGGCCAGGGCCTGACCGGCTCGTCGGGGACCAGTCCGGCGAGGAACGCGTAGCGGCTCAGCGCCGCCGGGTTCTGGCCCTCGACCGACTGGACCCTGCGCCACCAGGTCGCGACCTCGCACCAGCCGGGCGCCGACAGCGAGCCGCCGAACTCCTGGACGGACAGGGCCGCGGTCAGGCCGGCGAAGGCGAGCCGGTCGGCCAGCGGCCAGCCGGCCAGCGTGCCGGTGACGAACCCGGCGACGAAGACGTCACCGGCGCCGGTCGGGTCCAGCGCCTCGACCTCGATGGCCGGGACCTCGGCGGTCTCCCCCGTGCGCCGGTCGACCGCGTAGGCGCCCTCCGCGCCTAGGGTGACCACCGCGAGCGGCACCCGCTCGGTCAGGGCGTGGGCGGCGGCGCGCGGGCAGTCGGTGCCGGTGTAGCGCATGGCCTCCTCGGCGTTCGGCAGGAACGCCTCGCAGTGCGCGAGGTCCGGCAGGCCCGCCAGGTCCCACGCGCCGGTGTCGTCCCAGCCGACGTCGGCGAAGACGCGGGTGCCCTTCGCGGCGGTCTGGGCGATCCAGGGGGCGCGGTGGCCGGGGGCGAGCGAGGCGATGGCGGCACGCGCGCGGGGCGGGCAGTCGGGGGCCGGTTCCTCCGGCGGGGGCTCGTGGCCGTGGGAGACCATCGTGCGCTCCCCCTCGTACGCCATCGAGACCGTCACCGGCGAGTGCCAGCCGGGCACGGTGCGGGAGAGGGCCAGGTCGATGCCCTCGCCCTGTTCGAGGGCGTCCCAGCAGTAGTCGCCGTAGTGGTCGTCGCCGAAGGCCGCGGCGAGCGAGGTGTGCAGGCCGAGGCGGGCCAGCGCGGTGGCCATGTTGGCCACGCCGCCCGGGCTCGACCCCATGCCGCGGGCCCAGGACTCGGTCCCGCGCACCGGGGCGGAGTCGAGCCCGGTGAAGATGATGTCGAGGAAGACGGTGCCGGTGAGGTACACGTCGCAGGACGGGTCGCCCGGTGCGCGCACGGCGGCCAGGGGGTCGACATGGGGGTGGTGGCGGGCCTGCCCGTCGGCGTGGCGGGCGGACCTGCCGGAGACCTCGGACGCGGACGCGGTGGACACGGTGGTCGCTGTCACGGTGCGCTCCCTGACACGGACTGACATGGTGCGGGTCAGGCCAGTGTGCACCACGGGAGCGACAGCCCGGTCCGGCGTCGCGCCCGGTCACCAGCGCGGCACGGACGGCGTGACCCAGCCGGGGTCGGCGACCCGCATCGCGGCCGCGTCGTCGCGGTCGCGCAGCGTGCCGTCGTCGTCCAGCCAGCGGCGGTGCAGGTACGCCAGCCGGTCGCGGTCGAGTGCGATGCCGAGGCCGGGGGCGTCGGAGACGGTGACCTTGCCGCCTTCGAAGGCCGGCCGCTCGGTGAGCACGTCCTCCGGCTGCCAGGGGTAGTGCGAGTCGCAGGCGTGGTGCAGGTTCGGGACGGTGGCCGCGACCTGGGTCATCGCGGCGAGGCTGATGCCCAGGTGGGTGTTGGAGTGCATCGACACCCCGACGCCGAAGGTGCGGCACACGGCGGCGAGTTGCCGGGTGTTGCGCAGCCCGCCCCAGTAGTGGTGGTCGGAGAGGACGACCTGCACGGCGTCGCGCGTGAACGCCTCCTTGATCTCGGCGAACGTCGTCACGCACATGTTGGTGGCCAGCGGCACCGCGGTCCGCGCCGCGACCTCGGCCATGGCGGAGGTACCCAGCACCGGGTCCTCGAGGTACTCCAGCACGTCCCCGAGCCGTTCGGCGACCGTCAGTGCCGTCGCCACGGACCAGGCACCGTTGGGATCGAGGCGCAGGGGGTGGCCGGGGAACGCCTCGGCGAGCGCCCGGATCGCGGCGGCCTCCTCCTCCGGCGGGAACACGCCTCCCTTGAGCTTGAAGGACGTGAAGCCGTACCGCTCCTGGAAGGTGCGGGCCTGCTCGACGACTCCCGCCGGGTCGAGGGCGGGGCCCCAGTCGTCCTTCTCGCAGGCCACGCCCTCCGGGTGCGCGGCCCACTTGTAGAAGAGATACGCGCCGTACTCCACGGCGTCGCGCACCTTGCCGCCGAGCAGGGCGTGCACGGGCAGGCCGAGCGACTTGCCGAGGGCGTCCAGGCAGGCGACCTCGAAGGCGGAGACGACGGACAGGCGCAGCTTGTCGGGGGTCTGCACACCGCGCAGGCCCCCGACGTCGATCCGCCCGGAGTCCTGGGACGACCCGACGGCCACCGCGTCGGCGAGGGCGAACAGCTCGTTCACGTCCGTGACCCGGCGGCCCGTCACCCGTTCGGCGAGCGGGCGGGCCAGGTCCAGGTACTTGGTGTCGCCGTACGTCTCACCCACGCCGGTGACGCCGTCGGCCGTCACCACCTCGACGATCAGCCGGGGAGTGTACGGCTGGTGCACGCCCTGTGTGTTCAGCAGCGGTGGATCGGCGACCAGGACCGGCGTCAGCCGCACGTCCGTGATGGCGAGGTCGCGCACGGGGTGGTCGGCCATAGGGCGGCTCCTCCGAACGGTATCCACATATGAGAATGCAGGTTAGGGAGCCGAACGAAGAGGCGTCAACGGGGCAACCGCGGGCGGGGCGGGCCCGCCGGTCCGGGCGCGGCACGCTCACCGGTGCGAGCCGGGCGGTCCACCGGCACAAGGGGCCACTGCTACCCAGCCCCATGAGCCCCAAACACAAGAGTGCTCCACATCACACTCCCTGGCTTCGCCTGCTCGTCCCCTTGCTTGATACAAATTGCCCGCGCGTTCCTGTCCGTCGACGGTCGTCGCCCCTCCCCTTCTGAACTTTTCCCTTCTGCGCCTTTCCCTTTTCTGTCCCCTTCCTTTCGCATGCCCTGGGAACGCCCGTGTTCGCCCGCACCACCCCCTGGCCCCTCGTCGCCCGCACCACCCCCTGGCCCCTCGTCGCCCTCTTCACGGCCGGGTACCTCGCTCCGTATCTCCTGCCCACCACCGTCGGCAGACTGGACAGCGGACTCGCCCTGACCGCCACTCAGGCCGGCGCGGTCGGCAGCGCGCTGCTGCTGAGCTCGGCGACGGCCGGCTTCCTGCTCGCCTCCCACGTCGAGCGGGTCGGCGCCCGGTCGCTGGCCCGGCTCGGGCTCGTCCTGGCCGCCCTCGGCTACGGCACCGCCGCCCTCACCACCGACGTACCGGCCGTCGTCGCCGGTGCGGTGGTGGGCGGGTTCGGCTCGGGGACCGCCATGACGGTCGCCGCCACCCGGATCGCCGGGGAGCGGGATCCCCACCGGGCCTCCACCCTGGGGCTGCTGACCGTGTCCGCGCTGGCCGGCGCGGTGTATCTGACGGTTCCGCACCTCGGCCCCGGCCACGGGCTGCCGCTGGCCGCGATCGCGCTGACCGCCCTCGCCGTGTGGCCGCTGACCGGGCGCCTGCCCGGCCCGGCGCGCGACGTGTCGTCGCCCGGGGCAGCCGACCGGGCGCCCCTCCCCCGCCGTCGCTCGGGACTGGTCCTCGCCGCCGCGGTGGCGTGCTGGTCGCTCGCGCAGAACTCCCTGTGGGGGGTCAGCGGCAGGATCGGCCTGGAGCAGGCGCACCTCGGCGAGGCCACGCTCGGGCTCGTCTTCGCCGCGGCACTGGGCGCGGGACTGGTCGGCGTGCTGACCGCCGGGGCGCTCGGGGCCCGGCTGGGGCGTGCGGTGCCCATCGGCGCCGGGACGCTGCTGATCGCCGGATGCATCGCGCTGACCGCGTCCGCGACCGGTCCGGCGACCTTCGCGACCGGGGAGATCGCCTGGAACACGCTGTACCCGGTGGTCCTGTCGTACCTCATCGGGCTCGCCGCCTCCCTCGACCCGCGCGGCAGGTGGGCGGTGCTCGTCGGGTCGGCCTCCTCGCTGGGCTCGTCGGCGGGGCCGCTGACCGGCAGTGTGCTGTCGGCGCAGGCCGGGTTCCCGGTCATGGGCGCGGTCCTCGGTGCCGGTCTGCTGCTGGTCGCCGTGCCGATGACGGCCGTCGCCCTGCACACCGGCGGGCGCCCGCTGCTGCCGGGCGCGGTGCGCCGCCGCGGCGGCCACCCGGCGGCCGTGGTCGCCGCCACCACCGGCACGCCCAGCGGCGCGGTCCCCGAGGTCGGCGCCCCGGAACAGCCGGTCGTGGAGATCCCCGTGGAGGCCCCGGCCGTTCCCGTCCAGCGGGCCTACGACACCGCGGGGCCCCGGCACGCGGCGGCCGCACCGGGGCCCGGGCACTGACTCCTACGGCGCGCTACCCGAACTCGTACGCCTCGACCTCCGCGAGGTACCGCGCCCGGAGCCGCTCGTCGTCGTCCAGGAAGGCGGCGAGGAAGGAGTTCCGGGCGAGTTCGCGCAGCCGCTCCGGCGGCAGGCCGAGGGTGTCCCGCACGGCGTCGAAGTTGTCGCCGGCGTAGCCGCCGAAGTAGGCCGGGTCGTCGGAGTTGACGGTGCACATCAGGCCGGCGTCCAGCATGGCGGGCAGCGGGTGGCCGGCGAGGGTGTCGACGGCGCGCAGCCGGACGTTGGACAGCGGGCACAGGGTCAGCGGGACGCGCTCGCGCGCCAGCCGCTCGACCAGCGCCGGGTCCTCCACACAGCGCAGGCCGTGGTCGACGCGCTCGACGCCGAGCACGTCCAAGGCCTCGGTGATGTACTCCGGCGGGCCCTCCTCGCCCGCGTGCGCGACCCGGCGCAGCCCGAGGGCGGCGGCCGTCTCGTACACCTCGCGGAACTTCGCCGGCGGGTGCCCGACCTCGGCGGAGTCCAGACCGACGCCGGTGATCCGGTCCAGGTGGGGCTTGGCCAGGTGGAGCGTGTCGAGGGCCGACTCGGCGGACTCGTCCCGCAGGAAGCACATGATCAGCCGGGTGGAGACGCCGTGCCTCTCGGTGCTGCGGTCGAGCGCCCGCCCCAGCCCCTCGACCACCGTTTCCATGCCGACGCCCCGGGACAGGTGCGCCTGGGGGTCGAAGAAGATCTCCGCGTGCCGCACGCCCTGGGCGGCGGCGCGGGCCAGGTAGGCGTCGGCGAGGTCCTCGAAGTCCCGCTCGGTGCGCAGGACGGCCATCAGCTCGTAGTACAGGTTCAGGAAGGACTGGAGGTCCGCGAACCGGTAGGCCTCGCGGAGGGCGTCGGTGTCGGCGTAGGGCAGGGCGACACCGTTGCGCGCGGCCAGCTCGAAAGCCAGCTCCGGTTCCAGAGTTCCTTCGATGTGCAGGTGCAGTTCAGCTTTGGGCAGGGGCATCAGTGCATCGTACGGCGGTCTCACCGACGTTTCGGAACCGCTACCCGGAGCAGGTCATGGGCGACGGTCAGCTCGCCCTCGTACCCGGCGGCCCGTGCCTGTCGCTCGAACTCCTCGGGGTCGGAGTAGCGCTGGCTGAAGTGGGTGAGGACCAGGTGCCGCACCCCCGCGTCCCTCGCCACCCGGGCCGCCTGGCCGGCGGTCAGGTGGCCGTGCTCGACGGCCAGTTCCTCGTCCTCGTCCAGGAACGTGGACTCGATGACGAGCAGGTCGCAGCCCTCGGCGAGGACGTGCACGCCCTCGCACAGCCGGGTGTCCATGACGAACGCGAACCGCTGGCCCCGGCGCACCTCGCTGACGTCCTCCAGCCGTACGCCGGCCAGCTCGCCCTCGCGCTGGATGCGGCCCACGTCGGGGCCCTTGATGCCGTGCGCGGCGAGCCGGTCGGGCAGCATGCGGCGGCCGTCGGGCTCGGTGAGCCGGTATCCGTAGGACTCGACGGGGTGGGAGAGCCGGTGGGCCCGGAGCGTGTAGGCGGGCGTGACCGCCAGGGTGCCGTCGGCGTCCACCGGGGCCTCGGTGAGGTCGACGGTCTCGCGGTAGGCGGTGGCGTACCGGAGGCGGTCGAAGAAGCGCTGCCCGGAGCGGGGGTAGTGCGCGGTGACCTGGTGCGGCACCCGGTCGAGGTTGACGCGCTGGATCACACCGGCGAGGCCGAGGCTGTGGTCGCCGTGGAAGTGGGTGACGCAGATCCGGTTCAGGTCGTGCGCGGCGACCCCGGCGCGCAGCATCTGGCGCTGTGTGCCCTCGCCGGGGTCGAACAGGATGCCCTCACCGTCCCAGCGCAGCAGGTAGCCGTTGTGGTTGCGGTGCCGGGTCGGGACCTGGCTGGCGGTGCCGAGGACCACCAGTTCGCGGACGGACACGGCCGCCTATCCGGGGGGCCATTCGAGGCCGCGCCCGCCGAGCACGTGGGCGTGGGTGTGCCACACGGTCTGGCCCGCGCCGGCGCCGGTGTTGAAGACGATGCGGTAGCTCTCCAGCTTCTCGTCGTCGGCGACCGCCTGGGTCTCGCGCAGCACGTCCGCGGCGAGCGCCGGGTCGGCGGCGGCGAGCGCGGCGGCGTCCCGGTGATGCGCCTTGGGGATCACCAGGACGTGCGTGGGCGCCTGCGGGTTGATGTCGCGGAAGGCGACGGTGGTCTCCGTCTCGCGGACGATCGTCGCCGGGATCGTGCCGGCGACGATCTTGCAGAACAGGCAGTCGTCCTGCGGTTCCCCTGCCATGGGGCCTCCTCACGCCGATGATCTTCTAGGGGCATCGTATCCGCCGGCCCGCCGTGGCCGGGGGCCGGCGGACTACGGCAGGTCCGGCGGGGTCTTCGCCGGGGCCCGCTCCAGGGCCTCCAGGGCGATCCTGACCGCCTCGTCCAGCTGGGGGTCGCGGTCGGCGGCGTGGTCCTGCGGAGGGTGCGGCACCTCCACGTCCGGGTCGACGCCGTGGTTCTCCACGCCCCACCCGTAACCCTCCAGCCAGAACGCGTACTTCGGCTGGGTGACGAGCGTGCCGTCGATCAGGCGGTAGCGGCTGTCGATGCCGATGACGCCGCCCCAGGTGCGGGTGCCGACCACCGGGCCGAGTCCGAGCGCCTTGATCGCCGCGTTGACGATGTCGCCGTCCGAGCCGGAGAACTCGTTGGCGACGGCGACGACCGGTCCGCGCGGCGCGTCCCTCGGATAGCTGTCGGCGCGCATGCCGCGCGGCAGGTCCCAGCCGACGATCCGCCGGGCCAGCTTCTCGATGACGAGCTGCGAGGTGTGGCCGCCGCGGTTCTCCCGGACGTCCACCACGAGGCCCTCGCGGGCGACCTCGACCCGCAGGTCCCGGTGGATCTGCGCCCAGCCGGGGGCCTGCATGTCGGGGACGTGCAGGTAGCCGAGCCGGCCGCCGGACCGCTCGTGGACGTAGGCGCGGCGGTCGGCGACCCAGGCGTGGTAGCGCAGGGGCTCCTCGTCGGCGAGTGGGACGACGACGGCGTGCCGCGGATCGCCGCCGCCGGACGGGAGGACGGTCAGCTCCACCGGCTTGCCCGCCGTGCCGACCAGCAGCGGGCCCGGCCCGGCGACCGGGTCGACGGGCTGTCCGGCGACGGCGACGATCGCGTCCCCGGCGCGTACGGCGACGCCGGGCGCGGCGAGCGGGGAGCGGGCGTCGGGGTCGGAGGTCTCCGAGGGCAGCACGCGGTCGATGCGCCAGGTGCCGTCCTGGTGTCGGGAGATGTCGGCGCCGAGCAGGCCCTGCCGGGCGCCGCGGCCGTGACCGCCGCGCGGGACGACGTAGGCGTGCGAGGTGCCGAGTTCGCCGTGCACCTCCCACAGCAGGTCGACCAGGTCGTCGTGGGTGGCGAGCCGGTCGAGGACGGGGCGGTAGCGGTCCAGTACGCCGTCCCAGTCGACGCCGCTCATGTCCGGCCGCCAGAAGTGGTCCCGCATGATGCGGCCGGTCTCCTCGTACATCTGCCGCCACTCGGCCGCCGGGTCGACCCTCTGGCGGACCCGGGTCAGGTCGACGGTGATGTTCGTGTCGCTGTCCTCGTCGTTCGAGGCGCGGCGGTCGCTGGGCACGACCTTGAGCCGGCCGTCGGTCCACAGCAGCACCCGTTTGCCGTCCCCGCTGACCTCGAAGTCGTCGGCGTCGGCGGCGAGATGCTCGACGCGCTGCTGGGCGAGGTCGTAGCGCTCCAGCTCGGTCTTGGGGTCGGGGTCGTCGGGGGTGGCCCGGGAGGCGCCGAGCACGCCGGCGACCGGGTGCCTGAGCCACAGCACGCCGTCCTTGGCGGCGCGCAGCCCGGAGTAGCGGGCGGCCTCGACGGGGAACGGCACGATCCGGTCGGCCAGGCCCTCCAGGTCGACGCGGGTGGCGGGGGCGCCCTCGCTGTCGGGGGTCTCGTCGCGGTCCGGGGTCTCGAAGGGGCGTCCGTGGCGTTGCGGGCCGAAGGGCGAGGGCGTGGTGGCGGCGAGCGTGATCAGGTACGGGCGGACGCCCTCGACGAAGGCGAGGTCGAAGACGTGCTCGTCGTAGACCGGGTCGAAGGAGCGGGCCGACAGGAACGCGAGGTGCTTGCCGTCGAGGGTGAAGGCGGGGGCGTAGTCCTGGAAGCGCAGCGGGGTCGCCTCGGTGACCGACAGGTCGGTGGTGTTGGCGAGCTTCAGCTGGCACAGGGGGCGCGGGCCGGGGTGCGACCAGGCGAGCCAGGCCGAGTCGGGCGAGAAGACCAGCCCGGAGACGTCACCGTCCGCGCTGCGGTCGACCTCGCGGACCTCGCCGGTCTCGCGCTCGACGAGCAGGACCCGCCCGTCGTGGGAGGCGACGGCGGCCCGGCTGCCGTCGGGCGCCATGGCCAGTTCCAGCACCCGGCCGAGCTGTCCGGCGGCGAGCCGGCGCGGGGTCGTGCCGGGGGCCGGCCCGGTGGCGGGCGCGAACTCCAGCGCGTCGTCGCCCTCGGCGTCCGTCACCCACACCGCCCACTCCTCGCCCTCGGCGCGGAAGGTGCGGGGCAGCCGGGCCCGGACGCCGGGCGTCGCGGCCAGCGCGCGGGCGGGCCCGGAGCGATGGGTCACCCAGTGGACGCCGCCGCGCACGCAGACGGCGCTGCCGCGGGCGGTGTGGTCGGGAGCGGCGGAGCCGTAGAACCGGGAGACGTTCAGCGGGTAGGGCTGGAGGTCGACGCGCGGCCCGCCGAGCCGGACGTCGAGGCGGCGCGGCTCGGCGCCGTCCAGGTCGTCCAGGACCCACAGTTCACCGGCGCAGGAGTACACGACGCGGGTGCCGTCGGTGGCGGCGTGCCGGGCGTAGAAGCCGTCGAGAGGGGTGTGCCGGCGCAGGTCGGAGCCGTCGGCGAGGGAGGAGTACAGGGCGCCGGTCCCCTCGTGGTCGGAGAGGAACGCGATCCTGCCCCGCTCCCGGCTTCGCTCGGGGGCCCCCGCCCCCACCCACATCGGGTACTCGATGTTGCCGTCGAGGTCCTGGTGCAGCCGTACGAACTCGCCGTTGCCGTCGGGGTCGATCCACAGCTTCCCCGCCGTGCCGCCCCGGTACCGCTTCCACCGGGCCGCCTCCAGGCCCATGGGCGCGGACAGCAGCACGGTGCGCGGCCCGTACGCGACGTCGCCGACGGGCCCGTACGGCAGGGTGTCGGCCGGTCCGCCGTCGAGCGGGACGGCGCGGGCCCAGGTGCGGCGCAGGCTGGCCTGGCCGTGGGCGCTGATGGCCAGGACGTGCCCGTCCGGGGTCCAGCCGCGCACCTGGGTCTTCGGGCTCCCCCAGTACGTCAGGCGCCTGGCGGGCCCGCCGTCGGCGGGCGCGACGTGCACCTCGGGGGCGCCGTCCCGGGTGGAGGTCCAGGCGACGGTGGTGCCGTCGGGCGAGATGCGCGGCTGGGTGACCGGCACGTTGTCGGCACTGACCCGCCAGGCCCGCCCGCCGTCGAGCGGGGCGAGCCACACGTCGTCCTCGGCGGTGAAGGCGACCAACTCGCCGTGCGGGTGCGGAAACCGGAGGTAGGCAGGCGCTGCGGACTGAGTCACGCCCTCAGCCTATGCAGCGGCGGCCTCGCCGGACAGGGGTTTGGATCAGTTTGGATCACTTGCCCTCGGGCCAGCATCCGGGGCGTTCCTGGCACCAGACGGTCTTGGTGACGGTCACGGTGACGGTGGGCCGGGGAGCGTTGCCGCCGGGGCCGTTCCCGGGCGGGGTCGGGGTGGCGTCGCAGTCGCCCAGCCCGTTGACGCGGAACCACTGCCTGCCGTCCACCTTCGCGGTCAACTCGCCGCGCACGCAGGCGCCGTCGACGATGCGGGTCACCTTGCCGTCGACGGTGATCTTCTTGCCGTCCTTCGTCTCGCCCTCGCAGTCGACGGAGGCGACGGTCTCCTCGGTGGCCGACGCGGACCGCCCGGAGTCGCCGTAGTCGGCCGTGCACGTCAGCCAGCGCACCTCGGTGTCGCGCCGCTGCATCTCCCGCGTCACCGTCTCGTCGGTGGTGTACGCGACGGACGCGGAACTCATTCCGCCCGGTTCGCAGGCGACGACCCCGCCGACGGCGAGCACGGCGATCCCGGCGCCCAGCAACCGCCTCATTGCCCCCATGCCGGGCAGCCTGCCACCGACGGGCGCGAGACGGTAGGGCGCATACGGCCACTTCGCACCACCCCGGTGGCGACCCCGCTCGTCAGCCCCAGCGGCCGGTGCGCCCCAGCAGCAGGGCGGTCGCCGCCGTGCCGGCCGTCGAGGTCCGCAGGACGGTGCGGCCGAGAACGTACGGCTGCGCGCCCGCCTCGGCGAACAGCGCCAACTCCTCGGTGCTCACGCCGCCTTCGGGACCCACGACCAGCACGATCTCGCCGGTGCCGGGCAGTTCGGCGGTGGCCAGCGGCTCCTCGCCCGTCTCGTGGAGCACGGCGGCGAAGTCGGCGGCGGCGAGAAGTGCGGCGACCTGCTTGGTGGTCGCGAGGTCCGCGACGTCGGGGAAGCGGACCCGGCGGGACTGCTTGCCGGCCTCGCGGGCCGTCGCCCGCCACTTGCCGAGGGCCTTCCGGCCCCGCTCGCCCTTCCACTGGGTGATGCAGCGGGACGCCGCCCACGGCACGATCGCGTCGACGCCGACCTCGGTCATGGTCTCGACGGCCAGTTCGCCGCGGTCGCCCTTGGGCAGGGCCTGGACGACGGTGATGCGGGGCTGCTCCGGGGGCTCCTCGGCGACCGGGTCCAGGCGCAGGACCAGCCGGTCCTTGCCCTCGGTGGCCAGCACCTCGCCCCCGGCCCAGCGCCCGGCCCCGTCCGTGAGGACCACGGTCTCGCCGACGCGCAGCCGCTTCACCGAGACGGCGTGCCGCCCCTCGAGACCGTCGAGCACATACCGGCCGTCCCCGGTCGCGTCGAGGTGCTCCGCCACGAACACCGGCGCCGTCATCGGCCCCCACCTCCCGTGACGTACGCCGACAACGCTGTCCCGGCGGCGGCGAGTTCGGCCACCAGGACCTCCACCAGCTGACCGGCGGGCAGCTCCCGGGCCATGCGATGGCCCTGGCCCGCCCACAGCGCCATGCCCTGCGCGTCCTTGGCCTTCGCCGCCGCCTTCCGCAGCGGCGCCGTGAGGTGGTGGACCTCCGGGTAGGCGGCCGGGGCGTACGGGCCGTGCTCGCGCAGGAAGCGGTTGACCAGGCCGCGCGCCGGACGGCCGGAGAACGCGCGGGTCAGCTCCGTGCGGACGAAGAGGGGGTTGGTCAGCGCCTGCTTGTGCAGGTCGTGCGCACCGGACTCGGGGGTGGCGAGGAACGCGGTGC
The DNA here is from genome assembly GCF_047946815.1 of Streptomyces hamibioticus. Taxonomy (NCBI): domain Bacteria; kingdom Bacillati; phylum Actinomycetota; class Actinomycetes; order Kitasatosporales; family Streptomycetaceae; genus Streptomyces; species Streptomyces hamibioticus. The sequence continues at coordinate 5,102,812 of NZ_JBKKQY010000001.1, read as the reverse complement.
CGAGCTGGGCGGCGCTCGCCCCGGCCGCGAGCACCGCGGCGATCTGGGCGCCGCGCATGATGCCGCCGGCGGCGACGATCGGCAGGCTCACCGCCTCGCGGACCTCGGTGACCAGCGGCAGCAGCCCGATCCCGGAGCCGTCGGTCTCCGGCAGGTCCCGGTGGGTGCCCTGGTGTCCGCCGGCCTCCACGCCCTGCGCGATCACCGCGTCGGCCCCGGACCGCTCCACGGCCCGGGCCTCCTCGGCCGTGGTGGCGGTGACCAGGACGAAGGTGCCGACGCGGTGCAGGGAGTCGACGACCTCGCGGCCGGGCACACCGAAGTGGAAGGAGACCATCGGCACGGGGTTGTCGAGCAGCACCGCGAGCTTGGCCTCGTAGCCGTCGTCCCGGCCGCTGTCCCGGTCGCCCAGCTCGGTCTCGTACCAGCCGGCCTCACCGGCGAGCTGGTGGGCGTAGACGTCGACGGCGGCCGGGTCGGACGTCTCCGGCTGCGGTAGGAAGAGGTTGACGCCGAAGGGACGGCCGGTCAGCCCCCGCACCTGCTTGATCTCCTGGTACAGCCCGTCCGCGGTCTTGTACCCGGCGGCCAGGAAGCCGAGCCCGCCGGCCTCGCAGACGGCGGCGACGAGCCGCGGCACGGAGACGCCGCCCGCCATGGGAGCCTGCACGATCGGATAAGGGAAAAGATCGGTCAGTGCGGAGGACATGACGGCATGTTTTCACGTCCTCCGAACAAGTCCGAATCCGGCCTTCCGTTGGCATACGCCAGGAGCATCCGCACCCGCGGACCACCGTCAGCACCGGCCCACACGGGTTCTCGCCCCCGCCGCCCCTACCCGTCCCCTGGGGGCTTCGCCCCCAGACCCCCGATTTCGGCCTGGACGGCCTCGTCCTCAAGCTCCCCCAGAGGGGGTACCCCCAGACGGGCTGGTTTCTCAGCCCCTCCGGCGTTTGAGGAGCGGGGGTCCGGGGCGGAGCCCCCGGGATGGGCCGGGTAGGGGCGGCGGGGGCGAGAACCGGCCGTCCGCCACCATCCCGTCAGCGTCCGTTGAACGCGTCCTTCAGCCGCGAGAACAACCCCTGCTGCCCCGGCTGGAACTGCCCCTGCGGCCGCTCCTCACCACGCAGCTTGGACAGCTCCCGCAGCAGCCGCTCCTGCTCGGGGTCGAGCTTCGTCGGCGTCGTGACCTCGACATGCACGATGAGGTCACCCCGGCCACCGCCGCGCAGGTGGGTGACGCCCCGGCCGTGCAGCGGGATCGACTGGCCGGACTGCGTGCCGGGCCGGATGTCGACGTCCTCCATGCCGTCCAGCGTCTCCAGCGGCACCTTGGTGCCGAGGGCCGCCGCCGTCATCGGAATGGTGACCGTGCAGTGCAGGTCGTCACCGCGGCGCTGGAAGGTGGGGTGCGGCAGCTCGTGGATCTCGACGTACAGGTCACCGGCCGGACCGCCGCCGGGCCCGACCTCGCCCTCACCGGCCAGCTGGATCCGCGTGCCGTTGTCGACACCGGCCGGGATCTTCACGGTCAGGGTGCGACGGGAGCGGACCCGGCCGTCGCCGGCGCACTCCGGGCACGGGGTCGGGACCACCGTGCCGAAGCCCTGGCACTGGGGGCAGGGGCGGGAGGTCATGACCTGGCCCAGGAAGGACCGGGTCACCTGGGAGACCTCGCCGCGGCCCCGGCACATGTCACACGTCTGGGCACTCGTGCCCGGCGCCGCGCCCTCGCCGCTGCAGGTGTTGCAGACGACGGCCGTGTCGACCTGGATGTCCTTGGTGGTCCCGAACGCGGCCTCGTCCAGCTCGACCTCGATCCGGATCATCGCGTCCTGGCCCCGGCGGGTGCGCGAGCGCGGCCCGCGCTGCGACGCCGTACCGAAGAACGCGTCCATGATGTCCGAGAAGTTCCCGAAGCCGCCCGCGCCGAAGCCGCCGGCCCCGCCACCGCCGCCGGCCTGCGACAGCGGGTCGCCGCCGAGGTCGTAGACCTGCTTCTTCTGCGGGTCCGACAGCACCTCGTAAGCGGCGTTGATCTCCTTGAACCGCTCCTGGGTCTTCGGATCCGGATTGACGTCCGGGTGCAGCTCGCGCGCGAGCCGCCGGAAGGCCTTCTTGATCTCTTCCTGCGACGCGTCGCGGCGCACGCCGAGAACGGCGTAATAGTCCGTGGCCACCTACGACTCCGCCAGGATCTGTCCGACGTACCGTGCCACTGCGCGTACCGCTCCCATCGTTCCCGGGTAGTCCATGCGGGTCGGTCCGACCACGCCGAGCTTGGCAACCGCCTCGCCGCCCGAACCGTAGCCCACCGACACGACGGACGTGGAGTTGAGTCCTTCGTGGGCGTTCTCATGACCGATACGGACGGTCACGCCCGGATCCTTGGCCTCGCCGAGCAGCTTGAGGAGCACCACCTGCTCCTCCAGCGCCTCCAGCACCGGCCGGATCGTGAGGGGGAAGTCGTGCCCGAAGCGGGTGAGATTGGCGGTGCCGCCGATCATCAACCGCTCCTCGTTCTCCTCGACCAGTGTCTCCAGGAGAGTGGAGAGCACCGACGAGACCGTACCGCGGTCCTCGGGGTCGAAGGCGTCCGGAAGGTCCTCCACCAGCGTCGGCACGTCCGTGAACCGGCGGCCCGCGACCCGGCTGTTGAGCCGCGCGCGCAGATCCGCCAGCGACGACTCGCCGAACGGCGCCGGACAGTCGACCATCCGCTGCTCCACCCGCCCGGTGTCCGTGATCAGCACCAGCATCAGGCGCGCGGGCGCGAGCGAGAGCAGCTCCACGTGCCGCACGGTCGAGCGGGTCAGGGACGGGTACTGCACGACGGCGACCTGCCGGGTCAGCTGCGCCAGCAGCCGCACCGTGCGGGCCACCACGTCGTCGAGGTCGACGGCGCCCTCCAGGAAGTTCTGGATGGCGCGCCGCTCGGGGGCCGTCATCGGCTTGACCCCGGCCAGCTTGTCGACGAACAGCCGGTAGCCCTTGTCGGTGGGGATGCGCCCGGCGCTGGTGTGCGGCTGGGCGATGAACCCCTCCTCCTCCAGGGCCGCCATGTCGTTGCGCACGGTGGCCGGGGAGACGCCGAGGTTGTGCCGCTCGGTGAGGGCCTTGGAGCCGACGGGCTCCTCGGTGCCGACGTAGTCCTGGACGATGGCGCGCAGTACCTGCAGCCTTCGTTCACTGAGCATCGCGCACACCTCCAAAAGTCCTTCGTCCGGCTTCCCCTCCTGGCACTCGGCGCGTGTGAGTGCCAGACTTCCCCGGCCAGTGTACGGCCGTGGGGCACACCCCGGGCAAGGGCGGGCCTGCGCCGTCGTGCCCGGATCCGTCGTCCCCGTTAGCGTCGCGGTATGACGGTGACTTGGGAAGAGCTGGGATGGGAGAGGGTGGCGGCCGGTGTCGGGCGGTGCCGGCTGCCGGTGTGGGACTGCACGGCGGGGCTGGTCGTCGGCCGGGGCGCGGCGCTGCTGATCGACGCCGGGTCGAGCCTCGGGGAGGGCGCCCGGTTGCGTGCCGAGGCGCAGGCGCTCGCCGGTCACCGTGTGACGCATCTCGCGCTGACCCACCCCCACTTCGACCACGTCTTCGGCGCGGCGGCCTTCGCGGGCGCGGAGGTGTTCGGCGCGGTGGGCGTGGACACCGTCCTCGGTACCGGCTCCGGGCGGGACGAACTGCGGGCGGACGCGGTCGCCCACGGCCTGGACGCACGCCGGGCGGCGGAGGCGGCCGACGCCCTGGTGCCGGTGCGCCACCAGGTGTGCGGCGAGTGGACCCTCGACCTGGGCGGCGGCCGGCAGGTGCTGCTGGCCAACCTCGGGCCCGGGCACACGGCGCACGATCTGGCGGTGCTGGTGCCGGGCGACCCGGAGGTCGTCTTCTGCGGCGACCTGGTCGAGGAGTCCGGGGCTCCGCAGGCGGGCCCCGACGCCGTACCGGCGCACTGGCCCGCCGCGCTGGACCGGCTCCTCGACCTCGGCGGGGACGACGCGCTGTACGTCCCCGGGCACGGCGCGGTGGTGGACGCGGCCTTCGTCCGGGCCCAGCGGGACGCGCTGGCGGCCCGGTACGGCGTGTCGCGCTGATCACGGCACGCGGGATTCTCCTATCGTCGGGAGAATGCGCCAGTACTCCCCCGATCTGACCCCGTCGTGGAAGAAGCCGCAGCCGGTGCCGGAGGTTCCGGCCGAGCCGGGACTGGTGGTGGAGGAGCCGGGGACCGGCTTCTGCGGGGCGGTGATCGGCTGCGAGGCGGGCACGGTGACGCTGGAGGACCGCTTCGGCAAGCACCGGGTGTTCCCGCTCCAGCCGCGCGGGTTCCTGCTGGAGGGCCGGGTGGTGACACTGGTGCGGCCGTCCTCGGGGCCGGCGCGTCCGACGCGTACGGCGTCCGGTTCGGTCGCCGTTCCGGGCGCACGCGCGCGCGTGGCCCGCGCCGGGCGCATCTACGTCGAGGGGCGGCACGACGCCGAGCTGGTGGAGAAGGTGTGGGGCGACGACCTGCGCATCGAGGGCGTGGTCGTGGAGTACCTGGAGGGCGTGGACGACCTGCCGTCGATCGTCGGCGAGTTCGCCCCCGGGCCGGACGCGCGCCTGGGCGTCCTGGTGGACCACCTGGTGCCGGGCTCGAAGGAGTGGCGCATCGCGGAGTCGGTGACCAGTGAGCACGCCCTGGTGGTGGGCCACCCGTACATCGACATCTGGGAGGCGGTGAAGCCGTCGGCCCTGGGCATCGGGTCCTGGCCCCGGGTACCGCGCGGCCAGGACTGGAAGACGGGCGTGTGCCGGGCGCTGGGCTGGCCGGAGAACACGGGCGCGGCCTGGCAGCGGATCCTGTCCCGGGTCGGTTCGTACAAGGACCTGGAGCCGGAGCTGCTGGGGCGGGTGGAGGAACTGATCGACTTCGTCACGGCGTAAGTCCCTCGCCCCCGCCGCCCCGGCCCGTCTCCTCAAACGCCGGAGGGGCTGGCTTTCAGCCCGTCCGGGGGTACCCCCTCTGGGGGAGCTCGAGGACGAGGCCGTCCAGGCCGACAACCGGGGGTCTGAGGCGGAGCCCCCAGGGGAGGGGACGGGTGGGGGCGGCGGGGGCGAGAACAGTCCGGTCAGTCCACCAGGTCCCGCACCACCGCATCCGCCAGCAACCGCCCCCGCAACGTCAGCACCGCGCGGCCCTCCCCGTACGGCCCCTCCTGGAGCAGCCCGCCCGCCAGCGCCCGCCGCGACGCCGACAGCCCCCGCTCCCGCAGCAGCGACAGCGGCACGCCCTCCCGCAGCCGCAGCTCCAGCAGGATCCGCTCCACCCGCCGGTCCTCCTCCGCCAGGACCTCCCGCCCCGCCCCCGGCGACCGCCCGCCGGCCAGCGCAGCGGCATACGCGCCCGGGTGCTTCACGTTCCACCAGCGCACCCCGCCCACGTGGCTGTGCGCACCGGGCCCGGCGCCCCACCAGTCGGCGCCCCGCCAGTACAGCTCGTTGTGCAGGCAGCGGCCCACGTCGGAGGTGGCCCAGTTGGAGACCTCGTACCAGTCGAAGCCCGCCGCCGAGAGCCGCTCCTCGGCGATCAGGTACCGGTCGGCGTGCACGTCGTCGTCCGTCATCGGGACCTCACCGCGCCGGATGCGGCGGGCGAGCCGGGTGCCCTCCTCGACGATCAGGGCGTACGCCGAGACGTGGTCGGGGCCGGCGCCGAGCGCGGCGTCGAGCGTCGCCCGCCAGTCGTCGTCGGACTCGCCCGGCGTGCCGTAGATCAGATCGAGGTTGACGTGCTCGAAGCCGGCCGCGCGGGCCTCCGCGACGCAGGCCTCGGGCCGGCCGGGCGTGTGGGTGCGGTCCAGCACCTTCAGCACGTGCTGCCGCGCGCTCTGCATGCCGAAGGAGATCCGGTTGAAGCCGCCCTGCCGCAGCGCGGCCAGGTACGCCGGGTCGACCGACTCCGGGTTCGCCTCCGTCGTGACCTCGGCGTCCGGCGCCAGCCCGAACTCGTCGCGGATCGCGCGCAGCATCCGTACGAGATCGTCGGCGGCCAGCAGGGTGGGTGTGCCGCCGCCGACGAACACCGTGCGGACCTCGCGCGGGTCGTCGCCGAGCACCTTGCGGGCGAGGCGGACCTCGTCGGTCAGCGTCCCGGCGTAGTTGTCGCGGGAGGCGAGCACGCCGCCGGTGCCGCGCAGCTCGGTGGCGGTGTAGGTGTTGAAGTCGCAGTAACCGCAGCGGGTCGCGCAGTACGGGACGTGCAGATAGAAGCCGAGGGGGCGGTCCGCGGCCCCGGTGAGCGCGGAGGCGGGAAGCGCGCCGTCGGCCGGGACGGGTTCGCCGTCGGGGAGTGCGGAGGGCATTCCTCCATTGTCCCGTACCGCATGGGCTACTCCGCCTGGAGCACCAGCAGGGCCAGATCGTCCTCCGGCGGACGGTCCCCGAACTCGTGCACGAGCCGCCGGATGCGCTCGGCGATCGGCTCGGCGTCCAGCCCCACGCACCCGGCGAGCGCCGCGGCGAGCCCGTCGCCGTCGTCGAACTGGCGGGAGCCGTCGCGCCGCTCGGTGATCCCGTCCGTGACGCACAGCAGGGTGTCGCCGGAGCGCAGCTCGACGGTGTCGCTGGTGTACGTCGCGTCCTCTATCACCCCGAGGAGGGTCTGCGGCTGCGCGGCGGAGCGGACGGTGCCGTCGGGGGCGAGCAGCAGCGGCAGAGGGTGGCCGGCGGAGGCCAGGGTGCAGCGGACCCCGCCGTCGAAGGGCACCAGTTCGCCGTAGAGGAGGGACAGGAAGCGGGTCTGCGGGCCGTCGCCGGGGGCGGCCGGGCGGGCGCCGGCGGCCACCAGCGCGCGGGCGGCGGCGTCGGCTGCCTCGGTGGCGTCGTCGAGGAGGAGCTGGTTGAGGCGGTCCAGGACGCCGGGTACGCCGTACCCCTCGCGGGCCAGCAGCCGCAGCCAGGGCCGGGCCAGCCCGATGACGACGGCGGCCTCGGGACCCTTGCCCTGGACGTCGCCGACGGCGAAGCACCAGCGGCCGTCGCCGGCCGGGAACAGGTCGTAGAAGTCACCGCTGGGGCCGCCCTTGACGCACGGCTCGTGGACGAGGGCGGTGCGCACGCCGGGGATCTCGGCGACCGCGCCGGGCAGCAGGCCGCGCTGGAGGACCGCGCTGATGGCGGCCTGCCGGGCGTACTGCCGGGCGGCGCCGATCGCGAGCGCCACCCGGCGGCTGAGGTCCTCGACGAGGCCGGTGATCTCGTCGGGGATGCGGTGCGGCCCGGCCCGGCCGATGACCAGGGTGCCCAGGGGCCGTCCGCCCGCGGCGAGCCGGTAGGCGAGGGCCGCGCCGCGCGTCTCGTGCGGGCCGAGCGCCTCGCCGGGCCAGGGATGGGCGACCGGACCGGCCGGACCGGCGTGGCCGGGGTCGGGCGGGCGCGGCGGGTCCTTCTCCAGGGCCCGGCGCAGTTCCTCGATGCGGCTTTCGCTGCCGTGCCAGACGCGGGCGAGCCGTGCGCCGGTGGCGGAGCGGCCCGGGGCCTCGTCCTCCATCCACACCGCGCACCAGTCGGCGAGCCGGGGCACGATCAGCTGGCCGGTGAGGGAGGCGACCAGGTCCTCGTCGAGCTGTCCGGCGAGCAGGTCGGAGGCCTCGGCGAGGAAGGACAGCGCCGCCCGGCCCAGCCACTCCCGGTCGCGGTCCGCCTCGGGCGGCTCGGGGGCCAGCAGTCCGGCGCACCGCAGGCCCTGCGCCAGGTCGCCCTCTCCGGCGTACGCCTCGGTCCGCGCGGCGGCCTGCCCGGCGGCCGCCGGGCACAGGCGCGCCCAGACGGACTTGGCGCCGACGCGGTAGGTGATCCCCCACGTCTCGCAGAGCGCGGCCACCAGCCGCAGTCCGCGACCGTACTCGGAGCCGTCGTACGGCGACTGCGGGTCGCCGCTGCGCGGGGCGCGGGAGGGGTGGCGGTCGCACGCCTCGACGACCAGGGCGCCGCTGTCCTCCAGCCGGCAGACCACCTCGACGTCGGTGCCGGCGTGCACGACGGCGTTGGTGACGAGTTCGCTGACGACCACGAGGGCGTCCTCGAGGAGGCGGTCGGTCAGGTGCTCGGCGCCGGGCAGACCGAGCCCGGTCCACTCGGCGCGCGCCGACCGCAGCAGCGCGCGGGCGGCTCCCGGCGCGAGGGAGCTTCCGGGCAGGGTCGCGCTCGTCTGCCCGGAAGTCGTGGAGTGCGCGGGCACGCCATCGGCACGGAAGACGGTCTCCCGTTGCGTCGGAATGGCCCCCATGGACGGCCCCCTGGGAATTTCGTACGTGTACACCGCGGTCGCTGCCGACAGAGTGACAGACCGGACGCGGGCGTACGCGCCGAGTTACCGAAGTGGGCCGCCATGGGTGACAACCGTGCTACAGAGGCGGTCGGGAGCGGTCCGGAACGGGACCGATCCGGACCGCATCCGTGATTCAGGCCTCGCGCGCACCCTCGTACATCTCGTCGATCAGGTGCTTGTACTCGCGCTCGACGACCGGCCGCTTCAGCTTCAGGCTCGGGGTGAGCTCGCCGTGCTCGATGTCGAGGTCGCGCGGCAGCAGCCGGAACTTCTTGATCGTCTGCCAGCGCTGGAGGCCTTCGTTGAGCTGCTTGACGTAGCCGTCGACCATCTCCACGGTGGCCGGCGCGGCGACGATCTCGGCGTACGGCTTGCCCTCCAGGCCGTTCTCCTTGGCCCACTCGGTGATCGCCACCTCGTCGAGGGCGATGAGGGCGGTGCAGAAGTTCCGGTCGGCGCCGTGCACCAGGATGTTGGAGACGTACGGGCACACCGCCTTGAACCGGCCCTCGACCTCGGCGGGCGCGATGTACTTGCCGCCGGAGGTCTTGATGAGGTCCTTCTTGCGGTCGGTGATGCGCAGGTAGCCGTCGGCCGACAGCTCGCCGATGTCGCCGGTGTGGAACCAGCCGTCGGACTCCAGCACCTCGGCGGTCTTCTCGGGCAGCTTGTGGTAGCCCTCCATGATGCCGGGGCCGCGCAGCAGGATCTCGCCGTCGTCGGCGATGCGCACCTCGGTGCCGGGCAGCGGCTTGCCGACCGTGCCGGTGCGGTACGCCTCGCCGGGGTTGACGAAGGAGGCGGCGGAGGACTCGGTGAGGCCGTAGCCCTCCAGGATGTGGATGCCGGCGCCGGCGAAGAAGTAGCCGATCTCCGGCGCGAGGGCGGCGCTGCCGGAGACGCAGGCACGCAGGTTGCCGCCGAAGGCCTCGCGGATCTTGGCGTAGACGAGGGTGTCGGCGACCTTGTGCTTGGCGGACAGCCCGAAGGGCGCGTTCGCGGTGCCCGTGCGGCGGAAGTTGTCCTGGGTGACCTTGGCGTACTCGCGGGCGACGCCGGCGGCCCACTGGAAGATCTTGTACTTGGCGCCGCCGCCGGCCTTCGCCTTGGCCGCGACCCCGTTGTAGACCTTCTCGAAGATGCGCGGCACGGCCGCCATGTACGTCGGCTGGACGACCGGCAGATTCTCGATGATCTTGTCGACCCGGCCGTCGACGGCGGTGACGTGACCGACCTCGACCTGGCCGGAGGTCAGCACCTTGCCGAAGACGTGCGCGAGCGGCAGCCACAGGTACTGCACGTCGTCCGGGCCGACCAGCCCGGTCGCGGCGATCGCCTTCGCCATGTACGACCAGTTGTCGTGCGGGAGGCGGACACCCTTGGGGCGGCCGGTGGTGCCGGAGGTGTAGATGAGGGTGGCGAGCTGGTCCTTGGTGAGCGCGCCGACCCGCTCCTTGACCAGGTCCGGGTCCTTCTCCAGGCGGGCCCTGCCCCGGCTCTCCAGCTCGTCCAGGGTGAGCACCCAGTCCTCGGACGTGTCGGCGCCGGCCGGGTCGATCACCACCACATGGGTGAGCTCGGGCAGCTCGCCGCGCTTGTCGCGCGCCTTGGCGAGCTGCTCGGCGTTCTCCGCGATGAGCACGCGGCTCCCGGAGTCGGAGAGGATGTACGCCGACTCGTCGGCGTTGGTCTGCGGGTAGATCGTCGTCGTCGCCGCGCCCGCGCACATGATGCCGAAATCGGCGAGGATCCACTCGATCCGGGTCGCCGAGGCCAGTGCCACCCGCTGCTCGGGCTGCACGCCCAGCTCGATCAGGCCGGCCGCGATCGCGTACACACGCTCGGCGGCCTGCGCCCAGCTCAGCGACTTCCAGTCGTCCGGGCCGTGGCCCGAGGCCGGCGGCACGGGATAGCGGTACGCCTCGGCGTCCGGCGTGGCTGCCACGCGCTCCAGGAAGAGGCCCGCCACGGACGGCGGACGGTTCTCGATCAGTGTCTGTGTGTCGCTCACGACATCCTCCGGGCCCGCGACGGTGCGGCTGCTCGTTGCGGCTGGCTCGTTGCGCCGGCTCAGGTGGGGGCTGGCTCAGGCGGGGCTGGTTCTCACACTCGGGCGGTTGTTTAACTCATGAGTAACTATCGGGCAGGGACAGAGTAGAGGCAGGTCGGCCACGACGTAAGAGCCCGCACCCTGTCACTTCCCACAGACAGCGCCGGCGCACACGAAGGGGCCCGCCGCACTTTCGCACGACGGGCCCCGTTCCGCCTCTTTTGCGGGCGGCTACTTCTTGCCCTTGCCGGATCCCGCGCTGTCGTCGCTGGACAGGACGGCGATGAAGGCCTCCTGCGGAACCTCCACGGAACCCACCATCTTCATCCGCTTCTTGCCTTCCTTCTGCTTCTCCAGCAGCTTCCGCTTACGGGAGATGTCACCGCCGTAGCACTTGGCGAGGACGTCCTTGCGGATGGCGCGGATGGTCTCGCGGGCGATCACCCGGGAGCCGATGGCGGCCTGCACCGGCACCTCGAAGGCCTGCCGCGGGATCAGCTCCTTGAGCTTGGCGACGAGCCGGACGCCGTACGCGTACGCCTGGTCCTTGTGGGTGATCGCCGAGAAGGCGTCCACCTTGTCGCCGTGCAGCAGGATGTCGACCTTGACCAGGCTGGAGGTCTGCTCGCCGGTGGGCTCGTAGTCGAGGGAGGCGTAGCCGCGGGTCTTGGACTTCAGCTGGTCGAAGAAGTCGAAGACGATCTCGGCGAGCGGGAGGGTGTAACGGATCTCCACCCGGTCCTCGGACAGGTAGTCCATGCCGAGCAGGGTGCCGCGCCGGTTCTGGCACAGCTCCATGATCGAGCCGATGAACTCGGTCGGCGCCAGCAGGGTGGCGCGCACGACCGGCTCGTACACCTCGCTGATCTTGCCCTCGGGGAACTCGCTCGGGTTGGTGACCGTGTGCTCGGTGCCGTCCTCCATGATCACGCGGTAGACCACGTTGGGCGCGGTGGCGATCAGGTCGAGCCCGAACTCGCGCTCCAGCCGCTCGCGGATCACGTCGAGGTGCAGCAGGCCCAGGAAGCCGACGCGGAAGCCGAAGCCGAGGGCGGCGGAGGTCTCCGGCTCGTAGACCAGGGCGGCGTCGTTGAGCTGGAGCTTGTCCAGCGCCTCGCGCAGCTCGGGGTAGTCCGAGCCGTCCAGCGGGTAGAGGCCGGAGAACACCATCGGCTTGGGGTCCTTGTAGCCGCCGAGCGCCTCCTCGGCACCCTTCTGCTGGCTGGTGACGGTGTCACCGACCTTGGACTGGCGGACGTCCTTCACGCCGGTGATGAGGTATCCCACCTCGCCGACGCCGAGGCCGTCGGCGGACAGCATCTCCGGCGAGTTGGTGCCGATCTCCAGCAGCTCGTGCGTGGCGCCGGTGGACATCATCCGGATGCGCTCGCGCTTGTTGAGCTGGCCGTCGATGACACGGACGTACGTCACCACACCCCGGTAGGAGTCGTAGACGGAGTCGAAGATCATCGCGCGGGCGGGGGCGTCCTTGACGCCGACCGGGGGCGGGACCTCGGCGACGACCCTGTCCAGCAGCGCCTCGACACCGAGCCCGGTCTTCGCGGAGACCTTGAGCACGTCGTCGGGCTCGCAGCCGACCAGGTTGGCCAGCTCCTCGGCGAACTTCTCGGGCTGCGCGGCCGGCAGGTCGATCTTGTTCAGCACGGGGATGATCGTGAGGTCGTTCTCCATCGCCAGGTAGAGGTTGGCGAGGGTCTGGGCCTCGATGCCCTGGGCGGCGTCGACCAGGAGGATGGTCCCTTCGCACGCGGCGAGCGACCGCGAGACCTCGTAGGTGAAGTCGACGTGCCCCGGGGTGTCGATCATGTTGAGGATGTGCGTGTTGCCCTTGTCGTGGGTCGGGGCCCACGGCAATCGCACCGCCTGGGACTTGATCGTGATGCCGCGCTCTCGCTCGATGTCCATGCGATCGAGGTACTGGGCGCGCATCTGCCGCTGCTCGACCACACCGGTCAGCTGGAGCATCCGGTCGGCGAGCGTGGACTTGCCGTGGTCGATGTGCGCGATGATGCAGAAGTTGCGGATCAGAGCCGGGTCGGTTCGGCTCGGCTCGGGCACATGGCTAGGGATCGCGGGCACGCAGGGTCCTGATTCTTGAGGCGTCCGCAGTGTCTGCGGTCTCGGGTCGGATCGGATCGATACGTAGCTTCCATGGTCCCACGCGTGGAGACCGGCGACGGGTTTGGGCCACGGAATGGGCCGCTGGTAGTGTGGGGGGCTGTGTCTCTTGCCCTCTCAGCGTGAGACACGTCATCTGGAAATCACCGGCACAGGATCCGTGCGGCACACCGCCCGGCCCCGTGCCAGAACCTGAAAAGGCTCATTCGTGGCGAACATCAAGTCCCAGATCAAGCGGATCAAGACCAACGAGAAGGCTCGGCTGCGCAACAAGGCCGTCAAGTCCTCCCTGAAGACCGCGATCCGCAAGGCCCGCGAGGCCGCTGCCGCGGGTGACGTGGAGAAGGCCACCGAGTACCAGCGCATCGCTGCGCGTCAGCTCGACAAGGCCGTCTCCAAGGGCGTCATCCACAAGAACCAGGCCGCCAACAAGAAGTCGGCGCTGGCGCAGAAGGTCGCCGCCATCAAGGGCTGAATCCCCTATCTGGTCTGATCGCCGGAAGGACCCAGGGCGGGCCCTCTCTCATCCGCTCCCGACCGGCACCCCGGATCCGTGCGCGGCCTGCGTTCGCCACGCGGGCACGGGTCCACGAGCGTGAACCGAAGGCCCCGCCCAGCACCCTTCCCCAGGGTGCCGGGCGGGGCCTTCGGCATGCGTCTGCGCGGCCTTCAATATGCGTGAGCGGGCGTTGGGCACGCGTGTGCGGGCCTTGGGCGCGCGTGTGCGCGGGGCCTTGGACACGCGTGTCCGGATCCTTGGGCATGCGTAGGGAGCACACCCGCCGCTGAGCGCTACGACCAGAAGTCGTCGGCCGCGTCGAGATCCTCCACGCATTCGTCGAGATCGGTGATCTTGTCCCCGACGATGCGGAAGACGATGCCTCCGTTCTCCTCCAGGTGCTTGCCCTTACGGTCGGCGATGAGGCGGTGCAGGGTCGACGCGTGGCCCCGGCCGTCGACGAGGATGTGGCGCAGCTCGACCCGCGCCGTTCCGTCGGTCTCCGCGGCGATCCGCCGGTACATGTCGATGATCGCGTCCTGCCCCTTGAAGTCACCCGAGAGGACGCCGGTCCCGGGCACATGATGCGTGGCGTCCGCCGCCATCAGGCCGCGCAGGGTGTCCAGGTCCCCGCTCGAGAACGCCTCATAGCCCTTACGGACGAGTACTGCGTGCGGGTGTTCAGCCATGACGCTCGCCACCTCTCCACTGCTGGGCGACTACGGCTGACACACCGATTCTCCTCCTCTACGCCCGGCCCCTCGACCGCGCCGCACGGGCGATGGTGACAACGGCCTTCTCCAGTGCGTACTCGGGGTCGTCACCGCCTCCCTTGACCCCGGCGTCCGCCTCGGCCACCGCCCGCAGCGCCACCGCGACGCCGTCCGGTGTCCAGCCCCGCATCTGCTGGCGCACCCGGTCGATCTTCCACGGCGGCATGCCCAGCTCCCGGGCGAGATCGGCGGGCCGCCCGCCGCGCGCCGACGACAGCTTGCCGATCGCCCGCACGCCCTGCGCGAGGGCGCTGGTGATCAGCACCGGTGCCACGCCGGTGGACAGGGACCAGCGCAGCGCCTCCAGCGCCTCCGCGGCCCGTCCCTCGACCGCCCGGTCGGCGACCGTGAAGCTGGAGGCCTCGGCGCGGCCGGTGTAGTACCGCCCGACGACCGCCTCGTCGACGGTGCCCTCGACGTCGGCGACCAGCTGGGACACCGCCGACGCCAGCTCCCGCAGGTCGCTGCCGATCGCGTCGACCAGCGCCTGGCAGGCCTCCGGCGTGGCCGACCGCCCGGTGGTGCGGAACTCCGCCCGCACGAAGGCCAGCCGGTCCGCCGGCTTGGTCATCTTCGGGCACGCCACCTCGCGGGCCCCCGCCTTGCGCGCGGCGTCCAGCAGGCCTTTGCCCTTGGCACCGCCCGCGTGCAGCAGCACGAGGGTGATCTCCTCGGCGGGGGCACCGAGATAGGCCTTCACGTCCTTGACCGTGTCGGCGGACAGGTCCTGCGCGTTGCGTACGACCACGACTTTGCGCTCGGCGAAGAGCGACGGGCTGGTGAGCTCGGCGAGCGTGCCGGGCTGCAGCTGGTCCGGGGTGAGGTCGCGTACGTCCGTGTCGGCGTCGGCGGCCTTGGCGGCGGCCACCACCTCCTGCACGGCACGGTCGAGCAGGAGGTCCTCCTGGCCCACGGCGAGGGTCACCGGGGCGAGAGGGTCGTCGTTCGCAGTCTTCCTGGCCATCGCGACAAGCATCGCACGCGGCACTGACAACGCCGCGCTGTGAGGGCGGCGGGGCTGTGCGGTGACTGCGACGGGGGGCGGGGGCCCGGGTGTGGGGTGGCGGGTCCTGGGGTGAGCCTGTGGGGTGGGTGGGGTGGGGTGAGGGGGGAGGCGGGGCTCCTGGATGAGCTGCGGGGAGAGGTGGCGGGACCCCTGGACAAGCCTCCGGGAAGAGGTGACGGGGCTCCTGTCGTGGAGGGACGAGGTGCGGCGGAGCTTCTGTGGCGGAGGACCGCGGAGGCCTCGCCACCCCGCCGCAGAGGGCTGCGGCACCGTCGGTCCGGACGTGCGGTCACCCGGCCACGCAAGGCCCCCACCGTCGTTCGGCCGTCGCTCGACGGTGCGGTGTCCTCGCCGTGAGGCTAGGGCTCCTCGCGCCAGCCGTCCCACTGGGCCGCGAACTCGTCCAGTTCCTCGGCGTCCAGCCGTTCCTCCTCGTCGCGCAGGACGACGAGCCACTGGGCGTCCTCGGCGTCGTCCTCCCCGGCCAACGCGTCCCGCACGACACGGGGTTCCTCCACCAGGCCGAACCGCTCCCCGAGCGCCTCCGCGGCCTCTTCCGCGGCCTCGCGATCGGGCAGCACGAGCAGATGTCTCACGTCACTCACACCGGCCATTGTCCGCCACCGCGCGAGCACGCCGCCCCGGTCCGGAACGGCCTCAGCCCGTCGCCGAGCGTGGCTCAGTCCGCCACCACGCCCAGCTCCTCGTCGGTGCCCGTGACCGCCAGCGCGCCGTCCCGGTCCGTTCGCAGCACCGTCACGCCCTGGGCACGCAGCGCCCCGAGCGTGCTGGGCGCGGGGTGCCCGTACGGGTTGTCCTCGCCGCAGGAGATCAGCGCCAGCCTCGGCGCGACGCGTCGCATGAGGGCCGGGTCCTGATACGCCGAGCCGTGATGTGCCACTTTCAGCACGTCGACGCCCTCCAGCGCGGGCGCCGTCGGTGACCTCGCCAGGGCACGCTGGGCCGGGGGTTCCAGATCGCCGAGGAGCAGCAGGCGCAGCCCGGCCGTGCGGACCAGCAGGGTGACGCTGGCGTCGTTCGGTCCCTCCGGCTCCGGCTCCGGCTCCCGCCCCGGCGCCGCGGCGGGCCCGGTGGCCGCGGGCGGCCACACCACCTCCCAGGACAGCTGCCCGGACCGCCGCACCTCCCCGGCGACCGCGTGACGGAGGGGAATCCGCCGGGCCGTCGCCTGCCTGCGGACGAAGTCAGCCTGCTCGGCGGGCTCTTCGAAGCCGGTCGTCTCGATGGCGCCCACCGAGCGGCCCCGCAGTACCCCGGGCAGGCCCGCCACGTGGTCGGCGTGGAAGTGGGTCAGGACGACGAGCGGAACACGAGTGATGCCGAGCGAGCGCAGACAGCGGTCGACGAGCACCGGATCGGGCCCCGCGTCCACGACCACTCCCGTGGCGTCCCCCGCGGCGAGGACGAGGGCGTCGCCCTGGCCGACGTCGCACATCACCAACCGCCAGCCCGGCGGTGGCCAGCCCGTGACCACCCGGGCCAGCGGCGGCGGCTGCACCACGGCCAGCACCAGCAGCACCGCGCCGACAGCACACCACCGAGGGCGCCTCAGCAGCCCCCGGCCGACGAGCAGGACGCCCACCGTGGCGAGGGCGAGCAGCGCCGCCCCGCTCCAGGTGCCGGGCCAGTCCACTCCCGCGCCGGGCAGCGCGGCCCCGCCGCGGGCCACCCCGGCCAGCCACTCGGCGGGCCAACTCGCGCACCAGGCGAGCGCCTTCGCCACCGGCATCGCCAGCGGTGCCGCCGCCAGCGCGCCGAAGCCCAGCACGGTGGCCGGCGCCACCGCGAACTCCGCAAGGAGGTTGCACGGCACCGCGACCAGGCTCACCCGTGCCGACAGCACCGCGACGACCGGCGCGCACAGGGCCTGCGCGGCGGCAGCGGCGGCCAGCGCCTCGGCGAGCCGGGGCGGGACCCGGCGCCGGCGCAGCGCGGCGCTCCACCGCGGTGCGAGGGTGAGCAGGGCGCCGGTGGCCAGTACGGAGAGCAGGAAGCCGTAACTGCGGGCCAGCCACGGGTCGTAGAGCACCAGGAGCAGGACGGCCGTCGCCAGAGCCGGCACCAGGGATCTGCGGCGCCCGGTGGCCAGCGCCAGCAGCGCCACTCCGCCGCAGGCCGCGGCGCGCAGCACGCTGGGCTCGGGCCGGCACACGACGACGAATCCCAGCGCCAGAGCGCCGCCGAGCACGGCCGTCGCCCGCAGCGGGATGCCGAGGCGGGGCGCCAGTCCTCGGCGCTCGCTGCGCATGGCCAGGCCCGGTGGCCCGAGCAACAGGGCCAGCAGAATGGTGAAGTTGGCCCCGGACACCGCGAGCGTGTGCGCGAGGTCGGTCTCTTCGAAGGCCTCCTCCAACTCTGGGGTGACCCGCGAGGTGTCACCGACGACGAGTCCCGGCAGCAGCGCCCGCGCGTCGGGCGACAGGCCGTCCGTCGCCTCCCTGAGCCCGGCGCGCAGCCGGCCCGCCAGCCGCTGCGCGCCCGACGGCTCGGCCACCACCTCCGGCGCCGCCCCGCCCCGCACCCGCAGCACGGCGGCGATCCGGTCGCCGCCACCCGGCAGGGGCGGTGCCGTCCGGGCCGTCACACGCAGCCGTGTGGTCGGCAGCAGGCCGAGCCAGGGCGAGGCGCGGGCGCCCTCGGCGGCGGGCGGTGGGACGGCGGGCCGCGCCGTGGCGGCCCCCTCCCCGCCACCGCCGGGTGCCGCGGCGGCGTCGGGGCCGACGATCAGCAGCACCGGCGTCCGCGTGGTCAGCGCCGAGCCGTCCGCCAGGCTCACCTGCCGTACCTCGGCGCCGACCAGGACGGCGGGCGGAGCGGCGTGATTGCCGCGGACGCGGGGCCGGGTGAGCCGGGGGTCGGAGGTGACCTCCACCTCGGCGGTCACGGTGGCGTACCGCCGCGCCAGCTCGGGCACCGGCCCGCGGTGCAGGTCCGCCCCGTGCAGCCCGGCCGAGGCGGCCGACGCGGCGACGCAGAGCAGCACGGCGGCGACCGCCCCCCGGGGTCGGGGCCGGGCCGGCCCCGCCGACGTCCGCCCGGCCACGGACCCGCCTCCTCCAACGGCCCGCCGCCCGGCAACGCGCTCCCGTGCCTCGCAAGCCCCCCACCCGGCAGCGGACCCCCGCCCTCCAACAGCCCCCCGCCCGGCAACGGACCCCTGTCCCCCGACAGCCCCCCGCCCGGCATCCAACTCCCGCCCCCCGGCAGCCCGCCGCCCGGCATCCAACTCCCGTCCCTCTGCTTGCCGCCGCGCCCGTCGACGCGCCGCCAGCAGCGCTCCGGCGACGGCCAGGCAGACGGCCACGACTGCGGCGGCCCATCCGGGCGCGGCACCGAGCATCAGCGCCGCCGTCGCCCATGCCGCGAGCGCGGGCGGCACGAGCCGCAGGTCGGCCGGGCCGTCCTGCCGCGGACGCGCGGCGCCGAGCCGGTTCCCGGACGCGGCGTGCACGGGCGACCGGGCGGGTGGCGTGGTCCCGGCGCCCGCGCCGGGCTGCCGCCCCTCCTGCCGACCGGGCCACGAGCCCACCGGGGCGGCGCGGTCCTCGTGCTGCCTCATGGCCGTACGAGGTTTCGCAGGTCGGCGAAGCGGCGGTCGCCGATGCCGTTGACCTCGCGCAGTTCGTCGACCGAGCGGAAGCCGCCGTGCTGCGTGCGGTAGTCGATGATGTGCCGGGCCAGCACGGGGCCGACACCGGGCAGGGTGTCGAGCTGGTCGGCGGTCGCCGTGTTGAGGGAGATCGGAGCCGCAGGCGCCACTCCGACCGCCGCGCCGGGCGGCCCACCGCCGGGTGACCCGCCGGAACCCACACCGGCAACCGGGCCCGCCCCGGTCGCCGTGTCCGCCCCGGTAGCCGGCCCGCCGACGACGATCTGTTCGCCGTCCACCAGGAAGCGCGCGCGGTTGAGGCCGTCGGTCCTGGTGCCCTCACGCACGCCGCCGGCCGCGCGCAGGGCATCCTCGACCCGTGATCCGGCCGGGAGGCGATGGACCCCGGGGTCCCGCACCTTCCCCGCGACGTCCACCACGATCTCGGCGCCCGGCGTGGCCGTGCTGTCGGGCGTGCCGGCCGCGGCAGCCGGTGCGGCCGCGGCTCCGGCCTCGTCGCCCTGGGCACCGTACGGCGGGGCCGTCCGCACCATCTCCGGCGCACGCACGGGCTGGGTCCGGCCGGTCCAGAAGTGCTGGACGGCGAGGACCGCGGCGACGACCAGGACCACGGTGAGCGCGAGCACGCTGCGCCGCTCCAGCCCGCACCGGGCCTGCAGCCACAACGGCATCCGCTCCCGCAGGGCGAGCCCGAGGCGCTGCCGCAACAAGCCGCTCTCCTGCGCAGGCGCGGCAGTTCCTCCCGTCTCTTCACCGGCTGCGCCATGGCCCGCACCGGGTGGCCCCAGCACCGCACGAGGCGGGACCGCCCCTGCCTGCCCGCCGACCGCTTCACGACCCGCGTGGAACGCCCCTGCCCCCGTCCCCGTATCCGTCCCCGTATCCGTCCCCCGGCCGGCTGTCTCCGCCCCTCGATCGGCTGCCCCCGTCCCCCGGTCCGCTGCCTCCGTCCCCAGGTCAGTCGTGCCGTGCCTTCCCCGAGGGGGTCCCTTGCCCGTCTCCTCCTTCGGCCTCGGCCCGTCGCCGAAGAGGGTCTCCGCACGCCGGCGCAGCTCCTCCGCGGGCGCACGACGGCGAAGGTACCGTGCGTGCCCGTGCCCGCGGACGTGGGGCGGGCGACGGTGCCGGGTGCGGACGTCGGACGCCGGACCGCGGCCCGGGCCGCTGGTGGGACGGGCGGTGTGGGTGTGTGATCGCAGTGCCATGCGACGAGGATCGGGCAGCCCGCCGCACTCGCGATGATCTTGCTCATTTCCCGGGGACTACCGCCCGGTTGTGGATATCTCCGTCACTCCGACGAGTGACCCACGTATTACATGCCTCAGAAGCACCGGAAGCACCGCTTGCATCGAATGCATCGAATGCATCGAATGCATCGGACTGCATCGGAAGCATCAGAAGTAAGCAGAGGCATCCCAAGCATCAGCGAACCGCCCCGTGGCGGCAGTTCACCGCGTCGCGACCACGACCCCCAGCAACCCGGGCCCCGTGTGCGCCCCGATCACCGCCCCGACCTCGCTCACGTGCAGGTCGGCCAGTCCCGGCACCCGGGCGCCCAGCCGGTCCGCCAGGGCCGCGGCCCGGTCGGGGGCGGCGAGGTGGTGGACGGCGATGTCGACCTGGGCACTGCCCGCCCGCTCGGCGGCGATCTCCTCCAGGCGGGCGATCGCCTTGGACGCGGTGCGCACCTTCTCCAGGGGCTCGATCCGGCCGTCGCTCAGCTCCAGCAGTGGCTTGACGGCGAGCGCCGAGCCGAGCAGGGCCTGCGCCGCCCCGATCCGGCCGCCGCGGCGCAGATAGTCGAGGGTGTCGACGTAGAAGTAGGCCGACGTGCCCGCCGCGCGTTTCTCCGCCGCCGTGACGGCTTCGTCCATCGTGCCGCCGCCGTCCGCCGCCTCGGCCGCCGCGACCGCGCAGAACCCCAGGGCCATCGCGATCATCCCGGTGTCCACCACGCGCACCGGGACCGGCGCCTCGCGGGCCGCGACCACCGCGGCGTCGTAGGTGCCCGACAGCTCGGCGGAGAGGTGGAGGGAGACGATGCCGGTGGCACCCGACTCGGCGACCTTGCGGTAGGTCTCGGCGAACTGCTCGGGGCTGGGCCGGGAGGTGGTCACCGGACGTCGCTTCTGCAGTGCCTGGGCCAGCGAGCGGGTCGAGATCTCGGTGCCCTCCTCCAGCGCGCGGTCGCCGAGAACCACGGTCAGGGGTACCGCGGTGATGCCGTGGCGCTCCATCGTCCGGGCCGGAAGGTAGGCCGTTGAATCGGTGACGATCGCGACATGGCGGGACATGAGCTGGAGGTTACCTGGCGTAGCGCCCGTGCGGCAGTCCGGCCCCGTCACCGCCACGACACGCACCCGGGCACGGACGTCGCTGCGGTCAGGTGGTGTTCTCCGGCCGGGCCTTCTTCTGCCAGGGGTAGGACGGGCGCGGGCCGGGCGGGGTGATGGCCGGCCGTGCCGCTTCCTCCGCGGGCCCCTGCTCCGGGGTTTCCGGTTCCTCCGCGGGGCTCTGCTCCGGGGTTTCCGGCCAGGTCTGCCGACCGGTCCCGTCGGCGGCCTCGGATGCCTCGGGCCATGGCGGCGGCGCCGAGGAGGGATCCGTCCGCGTCCAGTGCCGCAGGGCACCGGCCTCGATGTCGATCTGGGCGCTGAGCGTGTCCAGGTCGTCCTCCGCGAACCGGCGGGCCCGGTCGCGGGCCGCCCAGCGCAGGGAGTCGGCCGCCTCGGTGACGCGCTCGGTGCGCTCGCGCAGCCCGGGGAGGCGCTCGGCGACCCTGGCGCGGTCGGGCTCGGACTCCAGGCGCCTCAGCTCGCCGTCCAGTTCGTGTCCGTGCGCGCTGAGCCGCTCGAAGAGGGCGAGGGATTCCTTCAGGGACTCGTCCTCGGCCACGCCCGCGTGCAGCGCGTCCTGCGTGGCCCGCATGGAGGTGCGCAGCTTCAGGCGCAGTTGGGCGAGTTCGCCCGCCGGGCCGGCCTGTACCAGGGACTTGGCCCGCAGCGTGTGGTCCTCGACCGTGCGGCGGGCCTGGGTGATGCGGCGGTCGGCACTGCGCTTGGCGGCGCCGACGGCCTTCACCGTGGCGTAGGCGCCCAGGGCGACGAGGAGCACGAAAAGCAGGGCGAAGACTGCGATCACTGCTTCCACGGTGCTCCTCCTTCGGCAAGGCTGCCGTCACGCGGCACCGGTCGCGCCGCTCCTCCACGGTAAACGCAGCGGGCAGGCCCGGGGTTCCACCCGAACCCGGAACCTGCCCGTAGGGGACTGTCCCCAAGCCGGACCCACGGTCCGGCGACGGTCACGCCGGGACGATGTTCACCAGCTTCGGCACCCGCACGATCACCTTGCGGACACCGGCCCCGCCCAGCGCAGCCACGACCTTCTCGTCGGCCAGCGCCGCCTTCTCCAGCTCCTCCTCGGAGATGGACGGGGCGACCTCCAGCCGGGCCTTGACCTTGCCCTTGACCTGCACGACGCAGGTGACGGTCTCGTCGACGACGTAGGCCGGATCGGCGACCGGGAAGTCCTGGTGCACCACCGAGTCGGTGTGCCCCAGCCTGCGCCACAGCTCCTCGGCGACGTGCGGGGCCAGCGGGGCCACCATCAGCACCAGCGCCTCGGCGACCGGCCGCGGCACCGGACCGCCCGCCTTGGTCAGGTGGTTGTTCAGCTCCGTGATCTTCGCGATCGCGGTGTTGAACCGCATGCCCTCCAGGTCGCCGCGCACACCGTCGATCGCCTTGTGCAGGGCGCGCAGCGTGTCCTCGTCCGGCTCGGCGTCGACGACGGTGACCTCGCCGCTGTCCTCGTCGACGACGTTGCGCCACAGCCGCTGCAGCAGCCGGAACTGGCCCACCACCGCGCGCGTGTCCCACGGCCGGGAGACGTCCAGCGGGCCCATCGCCATCTCGTACAGGCGCAGCGTGTCGGCCCCGTACTCGGCGCAGATCTCGTCCGGGGTGACCGCGTTCTTCAGCGACTTGCCCATCTTGCCCAGCAGGCGGCTGACCTTCTCGCCCTGGTGGTAGTACGCGCCGTCGCGCTCCTCCACCTCGGCGGCCGGCACCGCGATGCCACGGCTGTCGCGGTAGACGTAGGCCTGGATCATGCCCTGGTTGAACAGCTTGTGGAACGGCTCGGCGGACGAGACGTGCCCCAGGTCGTACAGGACCTTGGACCAGAAGCGCGCGTACAGCAGGTGCAGCACGGCGTGTTCGGCACCGCCGACGTACAGGTCGACGCCGCCGTGCGGCTGCCCCTCGCGCGGGCCCATCCAGTACCGCTCGATCTCCGGGTCGACCAGCTGCCCGGAGTTGTGCGGGTCCAGGTAGCGCAGCTCGTACCAGCAGGAGCCGGCCCAGTTGGGCATGGTATTGGTCTCGCGCCGGTACCGCTTGGGACCGTCGCCCAGGTCCAGGGTGACGTTCACCCACTCCTCGTTGCGCGACAGCGGCGTCTCGGGCTCGGTGTCGGCGTCGTCCGGGTCGAAGGTGCGCGGGCTGTAGTCCTCGACCTCGGGCAGCTCCAGCGGCAGCATCGACTCGGGCAGGGCGTGGGCGATGCCGTCCTCGTCGTAGACGATCGGGAAGGGCTCGCCCCAGTACCGCTGACGGCTGAACAGCCAGTCGCGCAGCCGGAAGTTGACGGTGCCCTCACCCACACCGGACCGCTCCAGCCACTCGGTGATGCGCGCCTTGGCGTCGACGACGCCCAGGCCGTCCAGGGAGACGTCCGCGCCCGCGGAGTTGACGATCTTCGCGTCGTACGCGACGAAGGCGTCGTCCCACGTCGAGGTGTCGACGCCGCGGCCGTCGGTCGGTTCGACGACGCACCGAATGGGCAGTTCGAAGGCGCGCGCGAAGGCGAAGTCGCGGCTGTCGTGCGCGGGGACGGCCATGATCGCGCCGGTGCCGTAGCCCATCAGGACGTAGTCGGCGATGAAGACCGGGACCTTCTCGCCGTTGACCGGGTTGGTCGCGTACGCGCCCGTGAAGACGCCGGTCTTGTCCTTGGCCTCGGCCTGCCGCTCGACGTCGGACTTGGCCGCGGCCCGCGCGCGGTAGGCGGCGACGGCCTCCGCCGGGGTCGCGTGACCGCCGGTCCACACCTCGTGGGTGCCCTCGGGCCAGGCCGCCGGGGTGAACTTCTCGACCAGCGGGTGCTCGGGCGCCAGCACCATGTAGGTCGCACCGAACAGGGTGTCCTGGCGGGTGGTGAAGACCGTGATGTGCTCGCCGTCGATCGGGAAGTCGATGCGGGCGCCCTCGGAGCGGCCGATCCAGTTGCGCTGCTGCAGCTTGATGGCCTCGGGCCAGTCCAGCGCCTCCAGGTCCTCCAGCAGCCGGTCGGCGTAGGCGGTGATGCGCATGTTCCACTGGCGCAGCTTGGCCTTGAAGACGGGATAGTTGCCGCGCTCGGAGCGGCCGTCGGCGGTGACCTCCTCGTTGGCCAGCACGGTGCCCAGGCCGGGGCACCAGTTGACCGGCGCGTCGGAGGCGTAGGCCAGGCGGTACTCGCCCAGGACGTCGGCACGCTCGCGGGCGGTCAGCTCGGTCCAGGTACGGCCGCCGGGGACCGCGCGCTCACCCGACTCGAACTGGGCGACCAGCTCGGCGATCGGGCGGGCCCTGCGCGCCTCCTCGTCGTACCAGGAGTTGAAGATCTGCAGGAAGATCCACTGGGTCCACTTGTAGTAGTCCGGGTCGATCGTGGCGAACGACCGGCGCTTGTCGTGGCCCAGGCCCAGCCGGCGCAGCTGGCTCTGCATGTTCTTGATGTTCGCCTCGGTGGACACGCGCGGGTGCGTGCCGGTCTGCACGGCGTACTGCTCGGCGGGCAGGCCGAAGGCGTCGAAGCCCAGGGTGTGCAGGACGTTGTGGCCGGTCATCCGCTGGAAGCGGGCGAAGGCGTCGGTGGCGATGTAGCCCAGCGGGTGGCCGACGTGCAGGCCCGCACCCGAGGGGTACGGGAACATGTCCATGATGAACTTCTTGGGCTTGGCGACCGTCTCCGGATCGCCTGCCAGGTCACCCTTCGGGTTCGGCGCCGCGTACGTCCCCTCGGCGTCCCAGAAGTCCTGCCAGCGTGCCTCGATCTCGGCCGCCAGGGCGGCCGTGTAGCGGTGCGGCGCCGCCACCTCGGTGGCTGCGGGGTTCGTCTCGCTCATGATCCTCAAAGCTCCATCGATCGTCTCTGCCTGCGGCTGCGACTTTCCGGAAATGAAAAATCCCCTCGCACAGGAGGGGACGCCGCGCCGATTCCGACCGTCCGGAGCGCCGGCGGTCGGGACTGATCAGCGCGGCTCGCTAAGCAGAAGGCGTACGGCACGCATGGCGTCAGGGTACCGCAGTCGCCGAGCGGGCTGCGACGGGCTTCCAGGACCCTGCGAGCACCCGGTCCGAGCACCCCCGAACCTGAACCAAGGTCAAAGATTACTCGGCGTAACAGTCGCTAAGGGGCATTACAGCAACCAGATTGTCGTTTGATAACAGCGCAATAACGCAAACCCCGTACCCATGGGTACGGCGCGACCTAGAGTGCGGCAGCGGGACCGCTCTTTCCCGAACCGCTCGGAGTCGCCCCATGAACCCTCCACGCAGTACCCCACCGCTCCCGCCCCGCGTCACGACGTGGGGAGGCATGCCGTGGTGACCGACGACGGCATTGTGGACACCACGAACGACAGCACGGCGGACACCTCGTTCGCGGAGTTCCTCAACTTCGGCGCGGGTGTGTTCTCCCTGGTCCTGCTCAGCTGCTCGGTCATCTGGGGCCTGGTGGCCCAGGACCGGATGCTCCTCGACGCCCGCCGGCGGATCATGGCCCAGGCCGTGCACCGGATCACGGCCGTGGCCTCGATCGTCTTCCTCCTGGTGCACATCGGGGTGAAGCTCGCCCTGGAGCACACCACGTGGGTCGCCGCGGTGATCCCCTTCGGGCTGCTGGCCACGGATTCCGAGGAGTTCGCCAGCCGCGAGGTGCTGATCGGCTTCGGCACGCTGGCCAGCCTGCTGATGCTCTTCGTGGGCATCACCGGCGCCCTGCGCAACCGCTTCGCAGCCCCCGCGCTGATCGCCTCCCGCTGGCGCGCCATGCACATGCTGGCCTACCCGGCCTGGTGTTTCGCCCTGCTCCACGGACTCTACGCGGGTCGCGCGGCGAAGCCGGTCTTCACGATCCTGTACGGCCTGTCCGTGCTCGGCGTCATGGCGGCCCTCGCGCTGCGGGCCGCCCCCCGGCCGGTCAGGCGCAAGGTGGCCGACGCGCTCGGCGAGCTGTTCGGGGGCCGGGAGCGGCTGGTCCGCGAGGAGCTGGAGGAGATCCGGGCCCGCGCGACCGGCGCGCTGCCGGGCTACGAGAGAGGGTCCGGGGGCCAGGGCGGAAGGCAGGGCGGCTTCGAGGGACTGCCGGGCGGCTTCGAGGACCGCTGGGCGGCCCCGCCGCCCCCGCGGTACGAGCCGGCCGAGCGCCCCGCCCCCCAGGAGCAACCGGCCAACGGCTTCGCGGCGGCCTACCGGGCCGTCTCGAGACCCTCGCACGCGCAGCAGTCGCTGGCGGCCGAGCAGACCGCACCCGTGGGGATGCCGCTCGACCTGCGTCCCGCCGAGGGCACGGACCGCGTCGGCAGCGCCTCCGGCAGCTGGCCGATCCCGTCCCCGCCGCCGGTCGGGGAGGCGCCCCCGTCGGCGTACGACCCGCTCAACGACACCGGAGCCACCATCCCGGCCTACGGCGTCCCGGACGCCTCCGGCTACGGATCGAGTGACGTGTACGACACCGGTGAGACGAACACCGTCTCCGACACGTACTACCCGAACGACACGTACAACAGCGGTCCCGCAACCGAAACGACCCCCGGTGCCTCCTACGACTACAACTTCGACGCACCGGGTTCGGGCGAACCTTGGAACACGCCTTCCGGAGGCCTGAAGTGAACGAGGCCCTGCCCGACGTACCCGAAGTCCGCGTGGTCGGACTTCCCCAGCTCACGTCGGGCTTCGACCTTGTCGAACGACTGGATCTGCCCATGCACCTGAAGGTGCACGGGCCACTGGAACCGTTGGGCGGCGAGCAGCTCGCGCAGCTCGCCGAACGCATCAACCTCAGGGGCCGCGGCGGCGCGGGCTTCCCCTTCCACAAGAAGCTGCGCTCGGTCGCCGAGTCCGCGATCAAGCGGGGCGTGCGGCCGGTCGTGGTCGTCAACGGCAGCGAGGACGAACCGGCCTGCCGCAAGGACACGGTGCTGATCAACCGTGCCCCGCACCTCATCCTGGACGGCGCGCTGCTGTGCGCCGAGGCGCTGGGTGCCCGCACGCTCGTGGTGGGGGTCACCCGGGAGTCCACACAGCGCTCCATGGAGGCCGCGCTCGCCGAACGCGGCCTGAGCAACGGCCGCCGCTCGGCCCTCCGCGCGCGCGTGCAGCGCAATCCGGTACGGATGGTCACCGGCGCGGCGGCCTCGCTGATCCGCTCCATCGACGGCGGCCCGGCGATCCCGCCCGGCCGCAAGACCAGCGCCTCGAGGAGCGGGGTCGGCGGCGCCCCGACGCTGCTGTCGAACGCCGAGACCTTCGCCCAGCTGGCCATCGCCGCCCGCATCGGCCCGGAGCGCTACGGCAACACCGGGCTGTACGACGAGCCGGGCACCGTCATGCTCACGGTCTCCGGGGCGGTGGCCCGCCCGATGGTGATCGAGGTCCCCACGGGGGTGCCGCTGCGCTACGTCCTCCAGCTCGCCGGCGCCCCACCGGTGCCGCAGGGCGTGCTGACCGGCGGCTACCACGGCAAGTGGATCGACGCGGCGACGGTCAACGACGCGATCGTCTCCCGCAACTCCCTGGACGCGGTGGGCGGTTCGCTGGGTGCCGGGGCGATCCTGCCGATCAGTCAGGAGACCTGCCCGCTGGGCGAGTCGCTGCGGGTGGCGCAGTGGCTGGCCGAGGAGAGCGCGGGCCAGTGCGGCCCCTGCTACCTCGGTCTGCCGGCCGCCGCGCGCGGCCTGGAGGACATCCTGAGCGGCGGCGGCCCGGCCGCGCTGGAGGCGGTCAAGCAGGTCGCCAGGAACGTCAAACGGCGCGGCGCGTGCTCGCACCCGGACGGCTCGGCGATGTTCCTGGAGTCGACCGTCAAGGCGTTCACCGACGATCTTGCCGCCCACGTCCTCGGCAATGGCTGCGGGCGGCCCGTTCAGGGCGTGCTCCCACTCTTCGGGGGAGGCAGGGCCCCGACGGGCATCCCGGGCGGCGGCGCGGCCGGCGAGAACGGCCCCAGCCGGCAGAGGATCTACGTCGACTGGACGCTGTGCCGGGGCCACGGCCTGTGCGCCGACATCCTCCCGGAGGTCTTCCAGCTCGGCGCCGACGGGTTCCCGACGGTCGCCCAGGCGGAGGTGCCGCGCTACGCGGAGGCGAAGGCGCTGCGCGCGGTGCGCCGTTGTCCGGCGCTCGCCCTGCGGATCGAGGAGGACACTCGCGGGCAGGCGCCCACGCGCAGCAATCTTCCGGTGCTGTCCCAGGGCCGCGGCCGCCGCGCCCTCGGGCGCTGAGCGGGCGGCACGGAACGCAAGATCCCCCGGGTCCTGAGGACCCGGGGGATCTTTGTCTGTGGAGCTAAGGAGAATTGAACTCCTGACCTCTTGCATGCCATGCAAGCGCTCTACCAACTGAGCTATAGCCCCTTGTCGCTTCCGGGTGGTTTCCCCGGCGGCGACGCCAACATTACACGGTCGACCCGGCCCCGCACCAAATCGTTTCCCGGTTTGTCCGTACTGTCCGAGTTATCCGATTCGCTGCGTGCCTTCGCGGGTCACGCGGTGACGAACGAGTAGAACCTCTTCAGCGTGCAGTGCTCTTCGAGGAGCCGGCCGTAGATCGGCTCCCCCTCCAGTTCGCGGTACGTCTCGATCGGGTCGCCCTTTATGATCAGCGCCCGCGCGCACTCCTCGCACCAGTACTGGTACTCGGGATTGACCGGTTCCATGTCGCGGACGATCGGCGTACCACTGTCGCACCAGTCGCATTTCCGCCTGTGTGCACCCATCGATCAGCTCCAGCTGTGGCCGCAGGCCGTGCACACGTAGGAGATCCCGCCGTTGTCACCGAGGACTTGGGCGACGTGCGCGGAACCGCAGGAAGGGCAGCTGAGGCGAGTGGTCGTGTTCCGTGTCAACGCCACGTCGAGGAGGCCGTCGACCTCCTCGAGGATGCTCGCAGGCATCGCTACTCCCTCCCGTCGGGCCGCGCCCCCTTCCGGCCGTTTGATTCTGCCACGACCGGACCAACACGGTCAGCGACGCCTCGGCACCGGTCCGGTCACGGCGTCCGTGCAGACCTCCACCGAGGTATACGCCCGGGTGAGGCGGACTACTCAACCGCGCACGACGAAAAATCCCGCCCCCCGAAGGGGACGGGATCGTCCGTGGAGCTGTGGAGCTAAGGAGAATTGAACTCCTGACCTCTTGCATGCCATGCAAGCGCTCTACCAACTGAGCTATAGCCCCTGGCCGGTGTTCTTCCCGCTCGGCGGGGCGAACAAGAAGAACTTTAGCCTGCGACCTGCCGGAAAGTGAAATCGAGGTCCCGGGCCCCGCGAGAGGCCCTCCCCCGTGCCGCTCAGTCGTCGTCGCCGAGCACCGGCTCCGGCAGCGTGCCGGCGTTGTGCTCCAGCAGGCGCCAGCCCCGGGCGCCCTCGCTGAGGACGGACCAGCAGCAGTTGGTCAGGCCGCCGAGGCTCTCCCAGTGGTGCGGGTCCAGGCCGAGGAGGCGGCCGATGGTGGTGCGGATGGTGCCGCCGTGGCTGACCACGACGAGCGTGCCGTCGTCGGGAAGCTTCTCGGCGTGCCGCAGCACCACGGGGGCGGCGCGGTCGGCGACCTCGGTCTCCAGTTCGCCACCACCGCGGCGGACCGGCTCACCGCGCTTCCAGGCCGAGTACTGCTCGCCGTACCGCTCGATGATCTCGTCGTGCGTCAGCCCCTGCCAGACGCCCGCGTACGTCTCGCGCAGCGCCTCGTCGAGGGCGACGTCCAGGCCGGTGAGCGCGGCCAGCTCGGCGGCGGTGCGGGCGGCCCGCTGGAGGTCGGAGGCGATGATCGCGTCCGGCTTCAGGTTGACCAGCAGCCGGGCGGCGCGGCGGGCCTGGGCGACGCCGGTCTCGGTCAGCTCGACGTCCGTGGTGCCCTGGAAGCGGCGCTCCACGTTCCACGAGGTCTGGCCGTGCCGCCAGAGGATGATGCGGCGGCCCCGGCCCGCCGGGCGGCCCGAGACCTCACCGGTGGCGCTCATCGCCACTCTCCGCCGGTCTCCGCGGCCTCCTCGGCTGCTCGCTGCTTGGCGTGCTCCTCGCCCTTGCCGCGGGTCGCCCTGGCGTCGGCGGGCAGCTCCAGCTCGGGGCAGTCCTTCCAGAGCCGCTCCAGCGCGTAGAAGACCCGCTCCTCGCTGTGCTGGACGTGCACGACGATGTCGACGTAGTCGAGCAGGACCCAGCGGGCCTCGCGGTCGCCCTCGCGGCGCACCGGCTTGGCGCCGAACTCCTTGCCGAGGCGCTCCTCGATCTCGTCGACGATCGACTTGACCTGACGGTCGTTGGGCGCGGACGCCAGCAGGAAGGCGTCCGTGATGGACAGCACGTCACTGACGTCATAGGCGATGACGTCGTGGGCGAGCTTGTCGGCGGCCGCCTGGGCGGCGGTGTTGATGAGCTCCAGGGAGCGGTCGGTCGCGGTCACTACGAGGCTTTCGGTCGACGGTCACTTGACTCCCAGGGTCTCATGACCGCCGACCGGGTCCCGCTTCATTACTCTCCGCTACGACGAGGGTGCGTAGTCCTGCCCGAGGACCACGGTGACGTCCGCGTTCGAGGACACCTTGCCCTGGGTGACGGAGTCGGTGGGCAGGCCCAGGGTCTTTGCCACCTGGACGGCGTTCTCCTTGTCGGCCGCGTCGGCGTAGACGACCTCGGACGTGGCCTGCGCGGCGGAGGCGGTGCCGCCCTGGAGGAAGGTGAAGCCGCCGTTGAGCAGGACGACGCGGGCCTTGGCGGTGTCGTCCTGGTCGCCGGTGGCGTTGCGGACGGAGACGCTGACGGCGGCGTCGTCGTCCGGGCTGTTCGCGGTGCCGCCGAGCACGTCCTCGACGACGGACTCGCTCGCCTCGGGGCTCAGCGAGCCGTCGTCCTGGACGGGCAGCAGGGCCGTCTCGTAGTCGCCGCCCTTGGCGAGGTCGGCGAGGGAGGCGAGGAAGGACCCGAGGTCCTGGTCGGTCAGCGGCGGGTCGAGGATCAGCCCGAGGGTCTCGATCGTGGTGGTCGCGGCCTGCGGGTCGGAGGACAGCTTGCGCAGCACCGCCTGCAGGACCTGCCCGAACCGCTCCAGCTGGGCGTTCTGTGCCTCACCGGAAGCCCGGTGGGTGGCGTAGGCGACGGCCATCCTGCCGCTGAGGGTCTGCTTTTCCCCCTTGCGGACGAGGGGCGTCGCGCCCTTGTCCTTGGCCTTCGGGTCGGGGACGTCGGCGTCGGTGTCGACCTCGATGTTGCCGACCAGGTCGACGAGGATCTCCAGGTAGGGGGTGTCCAGGCGCCAGGTGCCCTCGATGTCGGTGCCGAGCACCGAGTCGAGGGCGGTGCGGGTGGCGTCGGGACCGGCCTCGTCGACCGACTCGGCGAGCGTGCTGCTGGTGCCGTCGTCGGTGGTCAGGGCGAGGGAGTTGGGCAGCAGGACGGTGGTGCCGCGCTCGGCGGTGGAATTGTCGACGAGCAGTGCGGTGGTGGTGCCGCCCGTGTCGGTGTCGTGCAGGTGGACGACGAGCACGTCCCGTTTCTGGGCGCCCGCGGCCGTCGTGCCGCCGGCCTTGCCGTCCGACGACGACAGTCCGGGCAGCTTGCCCGCGGACCAGAGGTAGCCGACGCCGCCGACCGCGACCAGGGCCAGGACGACGGTCAGGGCGATGACACGCGCGCGTGCGCGACGCCGGGCCTCCTCCCGGCGCTCGGTGCGGTTCTCGGTGAACTTCAGCCAGTCGATGACGTCCTCGGAGTCGGCGTCCGGCTCCTCGACGAAGGAGAACTGCTCGGTGCGGTACTCCGGCTGCTCGGCGCCGTACTCGGCCTGCTCGGCGCCGTACTCGGCCTGCTCGGTGCGGTGGTCCGGCTCGTCCCGGGTGGAGGTGCCCGGTCCCTCGGGCGGGCCGGCCTGCTGCGGGATGTACGCCGTCTGCTCGGCCGTCCGCGGCTGCGGCCCGCCACCGGCCTCGGCCCGGCCGTACGGGTCGTCGTACGCGCGCGTGCCGGAGGCGTACGGGTCGTAGGACGGGGCGGGCTGCTGCCGACCGGTGTCGTAGCCGCCGTAACCCCCGTAGCCGCCCTGGCCGTCGTAACCGTCGTGGCCGTCGTAGGAGCGGTGGGGGTCGTACGCGGGGGCGGGCTGCTGGGTGCCGGTGGCGTACGGGTCGTAGGCGTAGCCCTGCTGTCCCTGCTGGGCGTACGGGTCGTACGTCTGCTGCGGGGCGGGCTGCGCCGCGGCCTGGCGGTAGACGGGCCGGCCGTACTCGTCGTAACCGACGAGTTCGTACTGGTCGGCGTGACCGTCGCCGTATCCCGCGTCGTATCGGTCGTTCACCGGTGCCCCTCTCGGCTCACTCGCCGCGGTACAGCTGGCGCTTGTCGATGTAGCGCACGACTCCGTCCGGCACCAGGTACCAGACCGGGTCGCCGCCCGCGACTCTCGCACGGCAGTCCGTGGAGGAGATGGCGAGGGCGGGCACCTCCACGAGGGAGACACCGCCCTCGGGGAGCCCGGCGTCGGTCAGGTGGTGGCCGGGCCGGGTGACACCGATGAAGTGCGCGAGGGAGAACAGCTCCTCGCTGTCGCGCCAGGTGAGGATCTGGGCGAGGGCGTCGGCGCCGGTGATGAAGAACAGGTCCGTGTCGGGGTTGAGCGCGCGCAGGTCACGGAGGGTGTCCACGGTGTACGTGGGACCGCCGCGGTCGATGTCGATGCGGCTCACCGAGAACTGGGGGTTCTCGGCGGTCGCGATGACCGTCATCAGGTACCGGTCCTCGGCCGCGGAGACCGTGCGGTGGCTCTTCTGCCAGGGCTGCCCGGTGGGGACGAACACCACCTCGTCGAGGTGGAACCGGGCCGCGACCTCACTGGCCGCCACGAGGTGCCCGTGGTGGATCGGGTCGAAGGTGCCGCCCATGACGCCGAGCCGGCGCTTGTCGGGCCGCGACGGGCCGCTGCCGGTGCCGACGGCGCGGCCGCTCGCCGAGCCGCGCCGCGCGCCGCTCGCCGTGCCGTCCGCCGGACCGGTAGGCATGTCCTGCTCTCCCATGCGTGCAGACCCTACCGGCCCGGCCCGGGGCCTTAGCCGGACAGGCCCCGGATCAGGGCGGAGTCCGGGCCCGCGCTCAGCGGTCGCGGTTGAAGCGGGTGGTGATCCACAGCAGGAGCATCAGGACGACGAACGCGCCGATGCCGGTGACGTAGGGGTTGAGGCTCTCGTGGTTGCCGCCGTGCCCCTCGCCGCCCTCGGCGGCAACGGTGACCAACTGCGCAGCGGTGCTGTGGAAGCTCATCTTCGGCAGGACCTATCAGGTGTGGGCGGGATAAGGACGTCGGCTCATCGTATGCGGGCACCGTCCGGGTGCTCACGCCGACTCCGCCGTTGCGGACCGGCCGGGGAACCTTCCGATCGGCTCAGTCGTCCTTCCGCTTGTAGCCCCGTAGCAGGAACCACGCGGTCAGCACGCAGCCCAGCACCATCACGATCAGGACGACCCGGAGCAGATTGCCCGCCCCTTGCTGCTCGGCGGCGGCCCCCGCGGCGTCGGCGAGCCAGGTGGTGTGGGGGGTGTGCTCCATGAGGCGGACTCCTTCGCTGTACTGCGTTCCCACGGTATGTCCGCCTAGGCTGGGCTCTGCTTCGGGGGCACCAGGACCCGTACCGGGGTTCGCAAAGGGCCATACAGACGCACCTGGGGGAAGACATGTCCGACGGCCACCAGCACAACGGGCACGAGCACGTGCCGAGCAGGCAGCGCAGGCGCTTCCCTGGGATCTCCTCGCGTGCGTATGAGCACCCGGCCGACCGCAGCGCCCTGGTGGCCCTGCGGAGGCTGAGCGGTTTCGACACGGTGTTCAAGACCCTCAGCGGCCTGCTGCCCGAGCGCAGTCTCAGGCTGCTGTTCCTGTCCGACTCGGTGCGCGTCTCGGACCGGCAGTTCACCCATCTGAACGACATGCTGCGGGACGCCTGCTACATCCTGGACCTGGAGAAGGTCCCGCCGATGTACGTCAACCAGGACCCGAACCCGAACGCGATGTGCATCGGCCTGGACGAGCCGATCATCGTCGTCACCACCGGGCTCGTCGAGCTGCTCGACGAGGAGGAGATGCGCGCGGTCATCGGCCACGAGGTCGGGCACGCGCTGTCCGGGCACTCCGTCTACCGCACCGTCCTGCTCTTCTTGACGTCGCTCGCCGTCCGGGTCGCCTGGATCCCGCTGGGCAACATCGCGATCATGGCGATCGTGACCGCGCTGCGCGAGTGGTTCCGCAAGTCGGAGCTGTCCGCCGACCGCGCGGGGCTGCTGGTCGGCCAGGACATCCAGGCATCCATGCGCGGTCTGATGAAGATCGCGGGCGGCAACCACCTGCACGAGATGAACGTGGACGCGTTCCTGGAGCAGGCCGACGAGTACGAGGCCGGGGGCGACCTGCGCGACTCCGTGCTGAAGATCCTGAACGTGCTGCCGCGCTCCCACCCGTTCACCACGGTGCGGGCCGCCGAGCTGAAGAAGTGGGCCGCCTCCCGCGACTACCAGCGGATCATGGACGGCCACTACCCGCGCCGCGAGGAGGACGGGGACGCCTCGGTCCGGGACTCCTTCCGCGAGTCGGCGTCCAGCTACGCCACCCAGGTGCGCGGCTCCAAGGACCCGCTGATGAAGCTGGTGAACGACATCGCCGGCGGAGCCGGGGACCTGGGCGAGCGGATGCGGCGCGGTTTCGGCGGGTTCACCGGCCCCCAGCCGAGGCCGCCGAAGGCCGACGGCACGGACGGGACCGACGGGACCGAGGGGACCGGCGGGGCAGACGGTCGCGGCGGGAGCGGCGGGACTGGCGGGAGCGGCGGGGCGGGGACCTCGGGCTGAGCCGGCGCAGGGCTGGGCCGGCGTCCGGACTGGGCCGGGCTCCGGACTGAGCGGTCGCCGCGGCGCCGGCCGGGGTGGGACCCGGGCGGCCCGGGGCCGTCGTCAGACGTCCGGCTGTGCGCTGCCCGCCAGCGTGCCGCACAGGCCGACGGCGCCGTCGGTGGCGTAGGGGTCGGTGTCGGCCGGACCGCCCTTCTCGGCGGTCTGCCCGGCGAGCAGCGGGCGCAGCCGGTCCGCCGAGTCCTCGGCGCAGGACAGCGGTCCGGCCTGGACGTGGGAGGCGACCAGCCGGGCCTGGTGCAGTCGCAGGTCGTCCCGGTCGAACCGGAAGTGCAGCTCGCGCCGGACGGTGAACAGTGACACCTCGGCCCGGTCGTCCCCCGCGGGCCGCACCGGATAGACGACGGTGTGTTCGGCGGTGACCTCCAGGGTGGCGGCGTCGCTCTCCGCGGCCCGCAGACTGCCCCGCACGCGGATCTCGTCGCCGGTCAGTTCGACCCGGTCGGTGTCGAACCGGACCAGCCACCCGGTCGCCGCGTGCCGGCCGTCGGCCGCGGGCCGGTCGAAGCTGGCGTCGAACTGCTCCAGCTGGTCGGGGGCGAGCAGGACGCGCACCGGGCGGACCGCTCCGCCGGTGAGCACGTCCGGGTCCAGCGCGGAGCGGACGATGTAGCTCCGGGCGGTGGTGAGGGCGTTCGTCACCTGCTCCTCGGTGAAGTGCGCGGTGCTGCGGTCGGTCGGCAGGGGCACGCCCTCGGCGCCGACGCGGAACTCCGCGGCGGGGCTGTGCGCGTACAGGCGGTCGGCGTCGGCGGCGCCGGGGACCGGGCCCCGCGGGGCGAGCGGGACGACGGTCGTCCGCAGGGGCTCGGCGGCCGGCTGGGCGGTGGGGGCCTGCGCGGGGTGGCGCAGGCCCATGAAGACGGCGGTACCGAAGGCCACGGCGACCAGTACGACCAGGATCAGCGCCTGCCGGGGCAGGCCCGGCCGCAGGGGTATGCGGCTGCGGACGGGGGGCGCGTGGTCGCTGATGCGCTCCTCGGCGGAGTACTCCTGGAGGCGGGCAGCACGGACGAACGACTCGTCGAAGACGACGGATCGGTACTCTTCCTCGCCGCCTCCGGGTGCGCCCTCGGGTGCCCCGTCAGGCGGGTCCGCAGGCCCTCCCATACCTTCAGGGTAGGTCGGCCGGCGACCCCGTAAACGCCGTGCTCCGGGGCAACTTCTGGCAGGTTCTCACCAAGTTCAGGGGGTGTGTGGGAGCACCGACACGGCCGGCTGGGAGTAGTCGGCGGAGGCCGAGGGAGGCGCCGCGCCGCCCTGCTCGGGTCCGGTCGAGGCGGGCGGCGGGACCTGGTCCCGGTCGCTGCCCGAGGACGCGCCCCGGTAGACCGCGGCGAAGGCCAGGGCGACCATGCCGACGCCCATCACGAGGGCGAGCATCCAGGCGACGGGCCGGTGCCAGCGGACCTGCTTGCCGTAGGACGCAGGGGCGCCGTACGGACGGTCGAGGGGGTCGACGCCGTCGTCCGCGTCGTCGAAGTCGTGGTCGTCGGAGTCTCGGCCGAAGTCGCCGTACCCGTCGTCGTAGCGCTCGCCCCGGGCGCGGGCGCCGCGTGCCTCCGCCTCGGAGGCCTCGGCTCTGGCCTGCGCGGCGGCCAGGAGGCGTTCGACGGCGGTCGGCTCGTGCACCTCGGCCGCACGTACGAAGGCCTCGTCGAAGACCACAGAGGCGAACTCTTCGTCCGACACCCCGCGGTCGTGGTCGTCGTCGGGCTCCCAGCCGTCAGGGAACGGCGTGCCCCCCACGTCCTCCGGCACGGATCCAGAGTAGACCTGGGGGGTCATTTTGGGCAGACGGTATGGAAATTCATCCGCTGGATGAGACACCGCGAGACCGCCCGGGCGGGACGGTCCGGACGGGATGGTCTCAGCGTCGTACGTGCCCGTCGCCGGTGACGATGTACTTGGTGCTGGTCAGCTCCGGCAGGCCCATCGGGCCCCGGGCGTGCAGCTTCTGCGTGGAGATGCCGATCTCGGCGCCGAAGCCGAACTGGCCGCCGTCGGTGAAGCGGGTGGAGGCGTTCACCGCGACCGTGGTGGAGTCGACCAGCTGGGTGAACCGGCGGGCGGCCTGCTGCGAGGCGGTGACGATCGCCTCGGTGTGCCCGGAGGTCCACAGCCGGATGTGCTCGACGGCCTTGTCGAGGGAGTCGACGACGGCGGCGGCGATGTCGTACGAGAGGTACTCCGTCTCCCAGTCCTCCGGCGTGGCCTCCAGGACCGTCGCCCGGGAGTCCTTGGCGTAGGCCAGCACCCGCTCGTCGGCGTGCACGGTGACACCGGCCTCGGCGAGGGCGTCCAGGGCGCGGGGCAGGAAGTCGGCGGCGATGTCCTGGTGCACCAGGAGGGTCTCGGCGGCGTTGCAGACGCCGACCCGCTGGGCCTTGGAGTTGATCAGGATCTCGACGGCCGTGTCGAGGTCGGCGGCGGCGTCGACGTAGACGTGGCAGTTGCCGGTGCCGGTCTCGATGACCGGGACGGTGGACTCCTGGACGACCGTGTTGATCAGCGAGGCGCCGCCCCGCGGGATCAGCACGTCGACCAGGCCGCGGGCGCGCATCAGCTCGCGCACGCTGTCGCGGCTCTCGCCGGGCACCAGCTGCACGGCGTCGGCGGGCAGCCCGGCCCCGCCCACGGCGTCGCGGATCACCCGGACGAGGGCGGTGTTCGAGCGGTACGCCGAGGAGGAGCCGCGCAGCAGCACCGCGTTGCCCGACTTCAGGCACAGGGCGGCGGCGTCGACGGTGACGTTGGGGCGGCCCTCGTAGATGATGCCGACCACGCCGAGCGGGACGCGGACCTGCCGCAGGTCGATGCCGTTGGGCAGGGTGGAGCCGCGGACCACCTCGCCGACCGGGTCGGGCAGGGCGACGACGTCCCGGACGTCGGAGGCGATGGCCCGCACCCGCTCCGGGGTGAGCGTCAGCCGGTCGATGATCGCCTCCGAGGTGCCGGCCTCGCGGGCCTTGGCCACGTCCTGGGCGTTGGCCTCGACGATCTCGCTCGTGCGGACCTCCAGGGCGTCCGCGACGGCGAGCAGGGCGTCGTCCTTCGCCGCCCGCGGCAGCGGCGCGAGGTCGGCGGCGGCGGCCTTGGCGCGGTAGGCGGCCCGGGTGACCGGGGACATCGAGTCGTACGGCGAGAGCGTGGTCATGAGGGAAGGGTAGTCCGCCGGTCAGGGGCGTCCAGCGGCCGTTCCACACCCCGAGACAAAGCCCCGCGTCCGGTCAAAAGGGGTGAACCCCGACAGGTGTCGCCGGTGCCGGGCCGTAACCCGCCGAGACGCGCTGGTGGTAGGTGGCGCGGTCGATGACCTCCAGGCCGACGATCTCCCAGGGCGGCAGCCCCGCGCTGCGGCGGTGCTCGCCCCACAGGCGCAGCGCGACGGCGGCGGCGTCGTGCAGGTCGCGCGCCTCCTCCCAGTAGCGGATCTCCGCGTGGTCGGCGGCGTACCGGCTGGTCAGCAGGAAG
Source organism: Streptomyces hamibioticus (assembly GCF_047946815.1). Taxonomy (NCBI): domain Bacteria; kingdom Bacillati; phylum Actinomycetota; class Actinomycetes; order Kitasatosporales; family Streptomycetaceae; genus Streptomyces; species Streptomyces hamibioticus. The sequence goes on along the minus strand of NZ_JBKKQY010000001.1, from coordinate 5,064,720 downwards.
GGGTGGTCGTGGGCGAGCTGCTCCAGGGCGCGCCGGACCTCGCCGAGCGGGGCCCGCGCGCCGGAGACGCTGAGGGTGACGTGCCACAGGCGGGGGGTGTCGGCAGGGTCGGCGGGGTCCTCGTCCGCGCAGCGGTCACCGGCCGCGACGCTCGTCAGGGCGCGCTCCTCGCCGGTCGCGCGGGAACCGGGAGCGCCCAGGGATCCGGCGCCACGGGACCCGGCCCCACGGGTTCCGGCACCGCGGGACGCTGCCGTGCCCCGGCGCACTCGTCTCACGACGGCCTCCTTCACGCGCTCACCTCCGCCCGGCGGGGGAACCGGGCCTGTCCCTGAGACAAAGTTGAGCAGGCCGCAGGCAATCGTGTGGCGATTTTGCGGAACGTCCACCACCGGTGCGGGGACGTTTCGACCGATTACGGGTGCAGGATCACCAGATCGTCCCTGTGTACGACCTCTCGTTCGTACGCGGGTCCGAGTTCGCGCGCCAGTTCCCGGGTGGAGCGGCCGAGCAGCCGGGGGATCTCCTTGGCGTCGAAGGTGACCAGTCCGCGCGCCACCGCGCGTCCCGCGCCGTCGCGCAGTTCGACGGGGTCGCCCGCGCTGAACTCGCCCTCGACGGCGGAGATCCCGGCCGGCAGCAGCGACTTGCGACCCTGGACGACCGCCCGCACCGCGCCGTCGTCCAGCGTCAGGGCGCCCTGCGGGGTGGACGCGTGCTGCAGCCAGAGCAGCCGGTCGGCGGACCGCTTGCCGGTGGGGTGGAAGTAGGTGCCGGTGTCCTGGCCGGTCAGGGCGTCGGCGGCATGGACCGCGCTGGTCAGCACCACGGGGATGCCGGCGGCGGCGGCGATCCGGGCCGCCTCGACCTTGGTGACCATGCCGCCGGTGCCGACGCCGGCCTTGCCGGCGCTGCCGATCTCGACGTCCGCCAGGTCCGCGGGGGAGCGCACCTCGGCGATCCGGGAGGTGCCGGGCCTGCTCGGGTCGCCGTCGTACACCCCGTCCACGTCGGACAGCAGGACCAGCAGGTCGGCGCGGACCAGGTGGGCGACGAGGGCGGCGAGGCGGTCGTTGTCGCCGAAGCGGATCTCGTCGGTGGCGACGGTGTCGTTCTCGTTGACGACCGGCAGGGCGCCCATGGCGAGCAGCTTGTCCAGGGTGCGCGAGGCGTTGCGGTGGTGGGCTCGGCGGCTCATGTCGTCGCTGGTCAGCAGCACCTGGCCGACGCGGACGCCGTAGCGGGCGAGGGAGGCGGTGTAGCGGGCGACGAGCAGGCCCTGGCCGACGCTGGCGGCGGCCTGCTGGCGGGCCAGGTCCCGGGGGCGGCGGCGCAGGCCCAGCGGGGCGAGGCCGGCGGCGATGGCACCGGAGGAGACGAGGACGATCTCGCGCTCACCGCCGCTGCGGACCTTGGCGAGCACGTCGACGAGCGCGTCGACCCGGTCGGCGTCCAGCCCTCCGGACGCGGTCGTCAGCGACGAGGACCCGACCTTGACGACGATCCTGCGGGCCTCGCCCACGGCCTGCCTTGCCCCTGTCACCTGCGCTGTTCCCCTCATGTCCGTCCGGGTCCCCCGGAACCGCAATCTACGCGAGGACGGAGCGGGGGCGCGCGCGGGTTTCAGGGCTCGGACAGGGGTTCGGGAGGGCCCGGCCAGGGTTCGGGCCGGTATCGGGCCGGTATCGGGCCGGTATCGGGCCGGTATCGGGCCGAAGTCAGGCCGGGGCCGGGCCGGGGCCGGCCCGGCTCGGGCACGGCTCCTCCGGGCCCGGACACGGCTCCTGTGCGGGCCTGCGGGGCCCTGCGGGCCCGGACGTGCCCTGGACCAGAAGGCAGGGAACAGGGGACCAGGGGACCAGGGGACCAGGGGGCCAGGGAAGACGACCAGGGGGTCTGGGACCCAGGAGGTCAGAGGGGCAGAAGGGCAGAAGGTCACGGGGCCGGACGACCGGGCCCCGGGGGCCATAGCACTCACCACGCACGCGAGGTCCCGGGCACGCGCGTGTCGTCCGGAGGTCGCCGCGCGTTAACCCGTACGCACCCTCTGCGACAACCCTGGAGTGACCGCAGTGCCCGTACCCTCTCTCCCCCGGCGGCTCCTCGCGCGCCTCCCGCGCCCGCAGACCGCCGGAAAGCTGCTCGTCCTCGGCGTGCTGGCGGCCGCGTGCACCGCGCAGGCCGTAGGTGCGCTGCTGCCGCACGTACCGCTGCTGCTGGCGGCGACCGTCGCGTCGCTGGCCGCGGAGGCCGTGCTGTACCGCTGGCAGCGCGGCATGGTGTCGCTGTTCGCCAAGTCGCAGGCGGATGCCACCGTGCGGCACGTGCTGCGGGACCTGCTGCTGGTGGTGGGCCTGCTGCGGCTCGGCGAGCAGCACCGCGAGACGGTGTACGCGCCGCTCGTCGCCGGGCTGCTCGCCTTCTACGCGCTGCACAGCGCGATCCAGGCGGTCTCCGTGCTGGTCCGGCGTACCCGGACGCTCCCGGTGGTGACCCGGAACATCGACGCCTCGGCGCTGCGGCTGTCCCCGGCCCCGCCGGTGCTGCTGCGCCGCCCCGGGCACCGGCTGCCGGTCTTCGGCCTGCCGGCGACGGCCGGGCTGCTGGCGACGGCGGCGGCCGACGCTCCGGTGTACGGGGCGGCGGGCCTGGCCCTGTCCCTCGTCCTTTCGCTGGCCGGGCTGGCCGCGCTGCTGCTGCGGCTGCTGCCGGGGCGGCGGCCGGCCGGCGAGCAGGAGGTGCTGGACTGGTTCGACGCCTGGCTGGCCCAGTACCGGCCGACCGTCGGGCTGTACTTCTCGGGCGGTGCCTCCTCGGCGTACCAGGCGAACATGTGGCTGGAGCCGCTGGCCCGGCTCGGGGGGAGACCGCTGATCGTGCTGCGCGAACGGTTCATGGTGCAGCGGATCGAGGAGACCGACATCCCGATCGTGTGCCTGCCGAAGGTGTCGACGCTGATGCGTCTGGAGCACTCCACGCTCCAGGTGCTGCTGCACCCGTCGAACTCCGGCAAGACCTCGCAGGTGCTGCGCATCCCCACGATCAAGCACGCCTTCGTCAACCACGGCGAGAGCGACAAGCTGTCCTCCTGCAACCCGTACGCGAAGGCGTACGACGAGGTGTGGGTGGCCGGCCCGGCGGCGCGCGAGCGGTACGCGCTGGCCGAGGTCGGCGTCGAGGACAAGGACGTGGTGGAGATCGGCCGTCCGCAACTGGACGCCGTGCGGCCGTACGCGGGGCCGCCGGCGGGTCCGTACACCACCGTCCTGTACGCGCCGACGTGGGAGGGCTGGGACGGCAACCCCGGCAACACCTCCCTGGTCGCGGTCGGCGAGAACCTCGTACGGGCGCTGCTGACGGACCCCGGGGTGCGGCTGCTGTACAAGCCGCACCCCTTGACGGGGTCGGTGGATCCGCGGGCCGGGGCCGCCGATCTTCGCATCCGGGAACTGATCAGGGCGGCGAACCGGGAGCGGAGCGGGCCCCGCCCGGACGCCTCGGCGGTGGCCGAGCGGGACCGGTCCGCGGCCGAGCTGGACCGGCTCACCGCGTCGGGGTTCCGGGCGGCGGCCGACCAGGTGGAGCGGATGCTGCGGCAGCCGGCGCCGCCGGCGGGGCGCGCGGAGCGGGTGGCGCGGGCGACGGCGGCCTGGGAGGAGGCGTACTGGGCCGCGCTGCCGGCGTGGGAGCACCAGGTCGTCACGGACGCCCGGCCCGCGCTCTACGCCTGCTTCAACCGGGCCGACCTGTTGATCAGCGATGTGTCCAGTGTGATCAGCGACTTCCTGGCGAGCGGCAAGCCGTACGCGGTGGCGAACACCGGCGGGCTGACGGAGGAGGCGTTCCGCGCGGCGTTCCCGACCGTGGCGGCGGCGACCGTGCTGACGCCGGACGCGGGCGGGGTGGCCGGGCTGCTGGAGGCGGTGCGGCATCCGGAGAAGGACGACCTCGCCGAGGCGCGGGCCGCGTTGGCGCGCCGGCTGCTGGGGCCGGCCGAGCCGCCCTCGCAGGAGCGGTTCGGTGCGGCGGTGGAGGCGCTGGCGGCGGTGGCCCGGGAGCATCGGGCGCGGAGGGCGCGGAGGGCGCGGTGGTCTTCGGCGGAGCTTCCCGCGCCGCGTCGGGCGCCCGCGGCGGCGGAGGCGCCGGCCGGGGCCTGAACGAGGGATTTGCGCCCCCGCCGCCCTTACCCGGCCCGTCCCCGGGGGCTCCCCCCGGACCCCCGGACCTCCGGACCCCCGCTCCTCAAGCGCCGGAGGGGCTGAGAAACCAGCCCGTCTGGGGGTACCCCCTCTGGAGGAGCTTGAGGACGAGGCCGTCCAGGCCGAAACGGGGGTTCGGGGGCGGAGCCCCCAGGGCCGGGATGGGCAGGGGCGGCGGGGGCGAAGAAGCCGGCCGTGCCCCGCGGGCAGCGTCAGGCGTGGTGGTGGCGCCAGCCCTGCCAGGCCGAGTCGATCATGGCGTCCAGGCCGTGCCGGGCCGACCAGCCCAGCTCCTCGCGGGCCCGGTCGGCGGAGGCGACCACGCGGGCCGGGTCGCCGGGCCGGCGCTCGGCCACCGCCGGGGCCGGCTCCTGCCGGCCGGTGACCTTGAGGATGCGTTCCACCATCTCCCGGACCGAACTGCCCTCGCCCCGGCCGATGTTGATGGTCAGTGCCGTCCCCTCCGCGGCGTCCCGCAGCCGCCGTGCCGCCGCGAGGTGCGCGGAGGCGATGTCCTCGACGTGGATGTAGTCGCGCACACAGGTGCCGTCGGGGGTGGCGTAGTCGTCACCGAAGATCCGCGGGGCCTCCCCCGCCTCCAGGCGCTCGAAGACCATGGGGATGAGGTTGAACACGCCGGTGTCCGCCAGTTCCGGCGCCGCCGCCCCCGCCACGTTGAAGTAGCGCAGGGAGGCGGCCCGGATGCCGTACGCCCGGGCGGCGGCGTTGATCAGCCACTCGCCGGCCAACTTGGTCTCGCCGTACGGGCTCATGGGCGCACACGGCGTCTCCTCCGTGACCAGATCCACATCCGGCATGCCGTAGACCGCGGCGGAGGAGGAGAAGACGAGCCGGTCGACGCCGCCGGCCCGCATGGCCTCCAGCAGGGTCTGCAGGCCGGTCACGTTCTCCCGGTAGTAGTGGAGCGGCCGCTCGACGGACTCCCCCACCTGCTTCTTGGCTGCGATGTGCACCACACCTGTCACAGCCTCGTCACGAATCACCCGCTCGAGCAGGACCGGATCGAGCACGCTGCCGACCACCAGCGGCACCCCGTCGGGCACGCGGTCCTCGCTGCCGGTGGACAGGTCGTCGTACACGACCACGCGCTCGCCGCCCTCGACCATGGCGCGCACCACGTGTGCGCCGATGTACCCGGCTCCGCCCGTGACCAGCCAGCTCATCCTCGTGCCTCCCAAGTCGATGTCACTGGGGGCAGACTTGCCCGCGGGCCGCGGAAAATCGAGTCGGGCAAAAGGGACATAATTCGAGAAAGGGTCACAAGATTCGGCACTGGCCGGGCACAGGGAGTCCCGCTACCTTGCCCACGGAAACTCCGCGTGAATCCTTTACGCTGATGCGGCGGCGCGTTCCAGGCCCCGCGCTCGGAGCCCGCTCCGGTCCCGCACGTACTGCCGTGGCCCAGTCTCGGAACAGGTTGTAAGGATGCCCAAACTCTCCCTCGTCGTCCCTGTGTACAAGGTGCAGGGCTATCTGCCCGAGTGCCTTGACTCCGTACTCGGGCAGGACTACACGGACTTCGAGATCGTCGCGGTCGACGACTGTTCGCCGGACGGCTCAGGGGCAATTCTCGACGAGTACGCACAGCGCGACACCCGGATTCATGTGATTCACCTCACGGAAAACGTGGGTCTGGGCCGGGCGCGAAACGCCGGACTGGAAAAGGCGCAGGGCGAATACGTGCTGTTCCTGGACAGCGACGACACTCTGTCCGAGGGCGCGCTGTCGGCGATATCCGAGCGGCTCGAGGCCGCCTCGAACCCCGAGATACTCATCTACGACTACGCCCGCACCTACTGGGACGGCAAGGTGCGTCCCAACATGCGGGCGGACCTGCTCAAGGGCGCGGGCCCAAGGCCCTTCTCCCTGGCCGAGCGTCCCGAACTGCTCGACCTGCTGCAGATCGTCTGGAACAAGGCCTACCGGCGCGACTTCATCACCCGCGCCGGACTCGCCTTCCCGCCCGGGTACTACGAGGACGCCCCCTGGACGTACTGCTCGCTGATCAGCGCCGAGACCATCGCCGTACTGGACCGCGTCTGCGTGATGTACCGCCAGCGGCGCGAGGGCGGCAACATCCTCAAGACGGTCAGCCGTAAGCACTTCGACGTCTTCGACCAGTACCGGCGGGTCTTCGACTTCCTCGACGAGCGTCCGGAACTCGACGAGTGGCGCGGCCCGTTGTTCCGCAAGATGGTCGACCACTACCTGACCGTGCTGGAGCGCCCGGGCCGGCTGCCGCAGAACGCGCGCGCCGAGTTCTTCCACCGCGCCTCCGCCGACTACCGCGCGCGCCTGCCCCAGGGCTTCACGCGTCCGCCCGGCGGCCGCGGCCACAAGTACACGATGCTGCAGCGCGACGCGTACGCCGCCATGGCGAGCGCCACCGCGGCGGTGAAGCTCCGCCAGTCCGTCAGGAAGCGGGCCCGCAGCGCGGTCAACCGCTCCAAGCGCAGCGCGATGGGCGTCTTCTACCAGTCCCAGCTGAGACTGCCGCTGGATCAGAACCTGGCGCTGTTCACGGCCTACTGGAACCGCAGCGTCTCGTGCAACCCCGCGGCGATCGACGCCGAACTGGCCCGGCTCGCCCCGCACATCCGCCGGGTGTGGGCCGTCCGGGCCGACGCCGTGGACCAGGTGCCCGAGGGCGTGGACCACGTGTGCGTGGGCTCGCGGGAGTACTGGGCGGCCGTGGCCCGTGCCAAGTACCTCGTGAACAACGTGAACTTCGCGGACGCCGTGGTCAAACGCGAGGGCCAGATCCATGTGCAGACCCACCACGGCACGCCGCTGAAGACCATGGGCCTGGACCAGCAGAAGTACCCGGCGTCCACCAACATGAGCTTCGACAAGCTGCTGGAGCGCTGCGACCGCTGGGACTACAGCATCAGCTCCAACCGCTTCTCGACCGCGATCTGGGAGCGGGTCTACCCCTGCTCCTTCACCTCGCTGGAGACGGGCTACCCGCGCAACGACGTCCTGGTCAACGCCGGCGCCGAAGACGTGCGCCGGGCCCGCGCGGCCCTCGGGCTGGCGGACGGCACCAAGGCGTTCCTGTACATGCCGACCCACCGGGAGTACCAGCCCGGCTTCACCCCGAGCCTCGATCTGGCCCGCCTGGCCGAGGAGCTGGGGCCCGACGTCACCGTGCTGATCCGCGGCCACTACTTCTACGGCAGCTCGCCGCACATCGCCGAACTGCGCCGCCGCGGCCGGATCATGGACGTGTCGGGGCATCCGCGGGTGGAGGAGCTGTACCTCGCCGCCGACGCGCTGATCACCGACTACTCCTCGGCGATGTTCGACTACGCCCTGCTGGACCGCCCGATCATCGTCTACGCACCGGACTGGGACGTCTACTCCGCGGTCCGCGGCACCTACTTCGACCTGCTGGCCCAGCCGCCCGGCGCGGTGGCCCTCACCCAGGCGGAGCTGATCAGTCTGCTCGGGTCGGGCGCCTACGACGACGGGGACGCGGCCGAGCGCCGGGAAGCCTTCCGCCGGCGCTTCTGCGAGTTCGACGACGGACACGCAGCCGAACGCGTCGTCCGCCGGGTCTTCCTCGGCGAGGAGAAGGAACTGCCCTTCGTCCCGTTCGACGAACGCTCCCACGCCCCGACCCCCGCCCAGGCGCTCGAACTGGTCGAGCGGGCCTGAACCCCGAAAGGAAGACCACCAAGCCATGGCCCCTCGGCTCAGTGTCATCGTGCCCATCTACAACGTCGAGCGGTACCTGCCCGCGTGCCTGGACTCGCTCGCCGCGCAGACCTTCCGCGACATCGAAGTGCTGATGATCGACGACGGCTCGCCCGACGGCTCGGCCGCCATCGCCGCCGAGTACGCCGATCGCGACGCGCGGTTCAAGCTGATCCGCAAGGAGAACGCCGGGCTCGGCGCCGCCCGCAACACGGGCCTATCTCATCTGGCGCCCGAGTGCGAGTACGTCGCGTTCGTGGACAGTGACGACATGATCCCGCCGAACGCGTACCGGCTCATGGTGGAGAGCCTGGACGAGAGCGGCTCGGACTTCGTCACGGGCAATGTGCAACACATCAACAGCACCAAGGTCTGGCAGTCGCCGATGCACCGCATCCTGGCGGGCGGCGCCGTCAAGGGCACGCATGTGTCACGGAACCGGAAGCTGCTGACCGACCGAATAGCCTGCAACAAGGTGTTCCGCCGCTCGTTCTGGGAGAAGCACCAGCTCGCCTTCCCCGAGGGGGTGCTGTACGAAGACGTCCCGGTGATGCTGCCGGCGCAGTTCCTCGCCGAGGCCGTCGACATCATCAGCGAGCCCACGTACTACTGGCGGCTCCGTGAGGGGGAGGCCGCTCCCTCGATCACCCAGCGCCGCACCGAGCCCAAGGCCGTACGTGACCGTGCGGCCGCGGTGGAGTCAGTCAGCAGGTTCTTCGCCACTCAGCCCGGGGGGCTGGCCGCCGAGCTGAAGCGGGAGTACGACCACACCGCGCTCACCGGCGACCTGCGCATCTTCATGAACGTCCTGCCCGAGGGCGACGAGGAGTTCCGGGCCGAATTCCTGCGAGTGATCAACAAGTACCTGGACCAGGTCGACCCACAGATCGTCATGAACCTGCCCGCAGCCGCGCGTATCAAGTGGCTGCTCGTCCGCAAGCACGCGGTGGACGAGATCGTGGAAATGATCAGGACGGAGCGGCGCGGCGATCGCGTGGAGATCGACGGGTTGATCCGCAAGTACATCAGTTACCCGGGCATGGAGTCGGTCGCCGCCCAGCTGCCGAGGAAAGCCCGGCGCATCGATCCTGACCTGAAGCTGCACGCCCCGCTGCAGAACATCGGCTGGAACGAAGACGGCAAACTATTCCTCTCCGGGCACGCATGGATCAACCGGATCGACCAGTCGACCAAGCGCAGTGCCGTCAAGATCCTCGTCCTGAAGAAGGACGGCTCCCGCAAGATCTCCGTGATGCCGCTGCGGAACACCTATGCCCCGGAGGCCACTTCGCTGTCCGGACAGCGACACACCAATTACGACTGGTCCGGTTGGGAGCTGGAACTCGACCCCGCCAAGCTGCGCCGGGGCGGTCACTGGGAAGAGGGCACCTGGCGGGTGGGCATCGGCATCACCACGTCCGGGCTCGTACGCAAGCGTGCGGTCCAGGTGAAGGGACCGGCGCGGGCCAACCACCCGCCGTACCGCTGGCTGGACGAGGACTTCCGGCTGCTGCCCACCCCCGAGAAGGGCGCGCTGCGCCTCGTTGTCCAGCGGGTCCGCGCGCTGATCACGGACCACCGCGCGGTGGGTACGGAAATCGAGATCGACGGTGAGATTCGGGTGCCCCTCGCTGCGGGCGAGACCGTCTCCCTGCGGGTGACCAACCGCAAGAGCGGAGAGCAGCTGCACTACCCGGTCAGCCTCGGCGCCGGCTCCGACTCGCGCACGCCATTCACCGTCCGCGTGCCCATGCTGGACATCGCGCTGCTCCGCGAGCACCAGGACGTCGTCAAGGAGGAGAACGCCGCCGGCGGCGCCAACCCCGCGCTCGCCTCACGCCGCAACTGGAGCACACAGCTCGTCGCGGTGGCTCCCGACGGAACGGAGCGCCGCTTCTCCACCGTGGTGCGCGAAGGCCTCGCCGACCGCCAGGTGCGGCTGCCCGCTTCCCTCGCCGAAGGTTCCGACCGCAACGAGATCGCGCTGATATCGGGATACAACGGCTATCTGAAGTTCTCAGGCCGCCCTCTCCAGGCCAAGATCACCAAGGTCGTGTGGTCCGGGGACCGCTATCTCGTCCAGGGCAGCACTCCTGCCGACATCGCGGGTGCGGTCCTCGTGATCAAGGCCCGTGACCGCTTCGACGAGAAGACGGTGCCGCTGCATACGTCGCCGGACGGCTCGTTCCGCGCCGAGTTCACGCCTGCTTCCATGTCCGGGCCCGACGCAACGCTGCCCCTGAAGAGCGGGCGCTGGAACTTCTTCCTGCGCCTCGCCGACGGGAGCTACGACATTCCGTTCGTCATCGACCGGCTGGCCGTGGCCAGCTTCCCGGTGCGCGGTGCCGCCAAGGACCGCGAGTACGAGTTCGAGGCGCGCTGGTACGACTTTCCGCAGCTGCACTGCCCGTCCGACCTGTCCATCCTGGAGCGAGGCGCCTACCGCCAGGAACGGCTGCGCAGGGATGTCTACGAAGCAGGCAGGCACAAGCCCCTCCGCGACGCCGTGCTGTTCATCAGCTACAACGGCAAGCAATACTCGGACTCGCCGCGTGCCATGCACGAGGAGCTGCTGCGCCGGGGAGCCGACCTGGAGTATCTGTGGCTGGTCCGCGACGGCCAGGTCGACCTGCCCGACACCGCGCGGAAGGTGCGGTTCTGGAGCACGGAGTGGTACGAGGCCCTGGCCCGCTGCCGCTACATCGTCACCAACGCCCACCTGCCGCACTGGATGGAACGACGCCCTGGCCAGGTGATCGTGCAGACCTGGCACGGCACCATGCTGAAGAAGATCGGCCTGGACATCGAGGCGCCGAAGTTCGACCCGCAGTACCACGAGCGGCTGATCCAGGAGGCCCGCAACTGGACCATGCTGGTCTCCTCCAACCGGTTCAGCACACCGATCCTCAAGCGCGCCATGGGATACGACGGGGAGATCGTCGAGACGGGGTATCCGCGCAACGACTACCTCTACTCCCCCGATCTCGAACAGCGGGCCAAGGAGATCAAGGAGCGCATCGGTCTGCCCACCGACAAGCGCGTCGTGCTGTACGCGCCGACCTGGCGGGATGACCTGTCCCACCGCCGGGGCCAGTTCAAGTTCGACCTGCGCCTCGATGTCGAGGACGCTCGCGAGCGACTCGGGGACGATCACGTCCTGCTGGTCCGGCGGCATTCCAACGTGGTGGACAGCATCCCGGGCGCGGGCAACGGGTTCGTCTACGACGTGTCGGAGTACCCGGACATCGCCGACCTGTATCTCATCGCGGATGTGATGATCACGGACTACTCGTCAGTGATGTTCGACTACGCGCACCTGAAGCGCCCCATGCTCTTCTTCACCTACGACCTGGAGCACTACCGGGACAAGCTGCGCGGTTTCTACTTCGACTTCGAGAACGACGCTCCGGGCCCGCTCATCCGGACGTCGGAGGAGCTGGTCAGCGCCCTGTGTGACATCGACAAGGTGTCCGCGAAGTACGCGGAGCGCTACCAGCGCTTCCATGACCTCTTCTGCGACCTGGACGACGGCCATGCCGCCGGTCGCGTCGTGGACCTGATGCTCGAGCAAGCACGCCGGTTCGAGCGCGAGAACTGAGCCACCGACCTTGTATGGGGCAGGCCATCCTCTGTGGCCTGCCCCATACCGTACGGGCGTCAGATGCTCACCGTCCTGACCGGAGCTGAGCCTCACCGGCCGACCGGTGTGTGAAGGCCGGCACACAGGTGCGCGTACGGCAGAGCCGGAGGCCGGTGTCGTATCCGGGAGATGCGAAACGGCCGGGCCGGTGGCGTACCGGGCCCGGCCGTCAGTCACCGACCGGCGGGTCAGCGTACGAAGACGCTCACGCGGTCGTAGTTCCACCCCGTCGTCTTCTCGGCACCGTGCAGCGGCTCGTTGAGCGTGCCGTCCGCCTTGGCCACCCATGTGATCATCTTGATGCTGCCGTTGTTGTAGCCGTACAGGGCGGCGAGATCGTCGCGACCGTCACCGTTGTAGTCGCCGCCGAAGAGGCGCATATTGTCCCGCACGTACCGGCCGGCGTCCGCCCGCCAGACCTCCTTGCGGTTGGTGAGCGCTCCGTTGGAGCTGGTCGACGAGAAGGTGATGACCGCGTCCGAGCCGTCGCTGTAGTCATACCAGGCAGCCAGTTCGTCGCGGCCGTCACCGTTGAAGTCGCCGGACTGGACACTGGTGCGCTCCGCCGACCCCCAGGAGGCACTGGTCCACCCTTCCACCTGCCCGTGCTGGAAGGCGCCGGTCTCCAAGGACGGCAGGGTTATGGTCCTCACCTCGCCGGAGTCATAGAAGTACATGAGGCCCAGGTCGTCGCGACCATCGGCGTTGAAGTCACCGGTGGCTACCTTCATGTGGTCGAAAAACCAACCGCTGGAACGGCTCCAAGCGGTGAAGGGCGCCTTGAGGGTGCCGTCTTCCTTCGAAAGGAAGGTGAAGACCTTGTCACTGCCATCGGCATAGTCGTACCACACGGCTATGTCATCGCGGCCGTCACCGTTGAAGTCCCCGGAATAAGGGTGCATCCGCGCCCAGGTCCAGTCGGTGTCAGTCCAGGAGACCACGGCCCCCTCGAACGTGCCGTCGGTCTTGGCGCTCTTGGTGAACAGCTTCACCGTCCCGTTCGAGTAGCCGTAGAACGTCCCGATGTCACTGCGACCGTCACCGTTGTAGTCACCAGTGACCAGCTTCGCGTGGTCTTTGGTCCACGTACCGGCACCGGCTGAATAAGCGACGGTGGGCAGCTTTATGGCGCCGTCCGCACCGCCGTTCCACAGGTGCACCTTGTCACTGCCGTCGGCGTAGTCGTACCACGTGGCGACGTCACTGCGGCCGTCGCCGTTGTAGTCCTGAACCGGCGTTTGCTTGGCGTTGTCGGCTATCCAGGCGCGTACGTCGTCGACGCGGGTGCTGGTTGCCGTGTTCGGTGTACCTTCCGGGCTGTCCACGCCGAAGCAGCCGACTTGGTAGGAGCGGCTGCTCACAGCAACGAGTTGTGCCCTGCCACCGACCATACGCAGCGTCGGTCCCCCAGCGTCGCCCTTGCAGATGGCAGCACCGTTCACGCCGCTGACGGTGATCTCATCGTCACCAACCGCGCCGACGGTATAGGTCCCCGTGTGAGGCTTCTCTGGCGCCCAGTCCCGCGCCGTCCGACCGTAGCCGACAACCGTCAGTTGCTCTCCGGCCGTGGCGGGCGCGGCGGCGACGGATACCGGAGCGATACCCACTACCGGCTGCGCAAGACGGGCCAGCACCAGGTCACGCTGCCCGTGGGGGCGGAGTTCGACCACGTCACGGGTCTGCCGGACCGCGGAGGAGGGCCCCCCTCCCACGGTCGCGACAGTCTTCAGCGCGGGCTTGCCCGCCGGAAGGGCGAGGCCGGCCGCAGGGTCGTCCACGAAGCAACTGGCCGCGCTCAGCAACCACTCCGGCGTAACAAGCGCCGCGGAACATCCTCGGTTGTGGTCTCCGATGACGAGTTTCGCGGCGAAGGTGTGAGCGTCGTCCGGAGCCGGAGTGCCCACAACTGCTTGAGCGGGGGCGGCAGTGACAGCCAGCGGCAGGGAAATCACGGCCGCTGCGAGCATTGCCAGAAGGCCCGCAGGGCGTCTGGTCGATCTGATATTCATTGCCCTCTCTCTACTTAATTGCTGGTGATCTCTATCAACATGTGATCGCTATCTTCGGGGTCAGTCACCGATCTCACAGTGCTTCTTCTGATCGCCCAATGGTCAGCGCCGGGGCCTGCGCCGCTTCGGTGCCACGGCAGCCGCCCTAGTCGTACCGCGATACCACCGCGACGATCCGGGCAGTTCCGTCCACGCTGGAGAGGTCACTTGGAGGTGCGGATCTCGACGAGGACGTGGTCACGCCCGTCGGGGTCGAGAGCCTCCCCGGCCGGCTTGAAGGAATTCTTGTCCGCGAACACGTTCTGAGTCTCGCCGTCGGCAGTCAGCTTCAGGCTCGCGTCGTGCTCCGCTCCCGCCTTGACGCCGTACACGGCTGGGATCTCCATCGTCAGGAACCCGGAGTCGCCGGTGGCGCGGAAGCAGATCTTCTGGGTCTGGCGGGAGTACACCTCCAGCAGGCCTTCGGCCGAGCCGCACTCCGCGAGGGTGATGTGGCCGTCGCCCCGCTTGAGGATGATGCCGAGTTCCTGCTCGATCTTGTCGGCCTGCGGGTAGTTGAAGTCCTCGACCGCATAACCGGGTTCGCCGTCGGCGACCGTCTGCACGGGGGCCTGCTCCCGCCCCGTGTCCGCCAGGCCGGCGGCGACCAGGCCGATGCCGGCCGCGGCGACGGCACTCGTGGCGATGATCCGCCGTATGAGACTCATAGAGATGATTCCTTTCACATGAAGGGCATGCATTTTCCGCACACGTGCAAGGGACATGGGCGGAACCCCGGAGGGCTCCGGACCCCGGCCGGCGCCTGCTACAGGAGAACGACCATGAGAGGGATCGCCACAGCGGCCAGCACGAGCACGACCAGCGCCGACTTCCACAGCGGGTACTCCTCGAGAGGTTCCCCCCGGCGGTACCGCACGGTGTTCCGCCTGATGTAGCCACGACTCATGGCCATGAGCAGGACGAACGTCACCATGACGATGAAGTAGAGAATGAACGATTCCCGCGGGCCGTGATCCCGGGCCACTGCCTGGACGTAAAGGGCGGGAACCGCGACGACGGGCCCGACGGCCATGATCGCTCGCATTTTCCACCCTGGGAAGAACAGGAAAGCCGATCCGATCGCGGCTACCCCCGAAAGGGCGGCAATCACACACCAATGCTCGGTGGAAAGATGAGACATGAGTATTCCCGGGTTGGGGGTATGTTCCAGGCTGGCCCGCGGGTGGGTGACCATATGATCACCCACCCGCCGTCAGGTGATGTTCAGCTTGCTTTTTCCGGTTTCTATCCGATCCAGCCGACCACGGACATCGCCCCGTCCTCCAGTACACCGGAGAGTTTCGAGCCGAATGTGTCAGCGATTCCCTTGAGTCCTTCGACCTTCTTGGACGCCCAGCCGATCCCCCGGCCCTTGCCGAAGAACATGGCCGACACGGCGAACGTGCCCAGAGACTTCTTCCAGTCGCCGTCGGCGAAGTAGTCGGCGATGGCGGTCACTCCGGCCGCGGCCACGGAGATGCCCCCGAGGACGGTCGCCGCACCGGCGAAGAACGGAGTGTGCGGGCCAGGGATGAGGGCGATGGCGCCGGCCGCCGTGGCGAGCGTGCCGGCCCACGTGCTCACCGTGCTGGAGTAGTCGGACCACTGCTGCGCCGTCAGCCCCAGGAACTCCCCTTCCTTGTCCTTCTTGGAATGGTCGCTGTCCGGGGTGTCGGACGGGTCTGTTCCCGTCTTCTCGTTCTCCTGCGCCTTCCGCGCCGCCTCACGTGCCGCGGCGGCGATCTCGGCCTTTCGTTTCTGCTCGGCGATGCTGTGCGCCTCGGTGGCCGCCGCCGAGGCCGCCTGTTTGTCCTTCCCCGCCTGTACTGCCGCCGCCAGCGCCCGGGACGCCGAGGCCTGTGCCGACGCGGCCGACTGCTGCGCCTGGCGGGCCGCGTCCCATGCCTGGTTGGAGGAGTAGTTCGCCCGCCGGGCGGCCGAACGCGCCACACTGGCGGCCTGCTTCGCCGATTCCGCCGACTTGAGCGCGTCGGCCGCCGAGGCGTCGGCGGCGTCCGCGTTGGACTTGGCCTCCTGCGCCGAGCGCGCGGCGTCGGAGGCGTAGTCGTTGGCCTTGGCCGCCCAGTCCGCGGCTTCCTGGGCCGCCTTGCGTGCCTCGGCAGCGGCCTTCGAGGCACGCGCGGCGTCCTCCAGGGCCTTGTGCGCGACGTGCGCGGCGTGCGCGATGGCGGCCCGCACGGACGCGACGTGCGCGGCGGAGTCCTGGTCCAGGCGCGCCACGTTGAACCGGTCGCGGGCCATGAACTTCCTGCGCATCTGCGCGGAGCCTTCGAGGACGATCGTCGCGGCGGCCTTGAGGTACGCCCCGCCGGAGTTGAGGATCTTGAAGATCTCAACCGTGTCGTCTTCCTTGATGGCCTGCGTGTACTCGACCGTCAGGAAGCGGTACATCGCCTCCGCGCTGCCGTCGGCCAGGGCCGCTTCGGCCTGGGCCTTGACCGCCTTCCCGGGGTTCTGCCCCAGGATCTTGAAGATGGCGACGCGGCTCTCGGTCTCCGAGGCCGTGATCATGCCGTGATCGAGGAACTTCCGGGCGGCGTCCGGGTCGTCGCTCTCCAGCGCCTGCGCCGCGGCCGCGGCGACATCGGGAGACGCGACCTCGGCCAGGGCCAGTACGCTCTCCCGGTCGTCCTGCCGCTGGGCGGCCAGACGGCCGGCGTCGATCCAGTTCAAGACGTCGTAGTCGCTCCCGGCGAGCGCGAACTCCGCAGCCTCCCGCGTCCATGTGCCGTGGCTGTCGAGAAGCTCGACCGCCGCCTTCCGGCCGAGTTTGACGGCCCTGGCGCTGTCGTTCCCCTGCAGCGCCTTCTCCGCCTGGGAGATGAGATCGGCGATCTCCTGGGAGGTCTGGGCGCTCTGGCTCTGCTGCTGCTGGACGCGCTCGATGTTCTCCTGTTCCATCTGCGCCGCCAGCCGGGCGACCTCGATGCCGACCTCGGTGTCCTGCCGGATACGGTCGGCCTCCGCCTCGCGGGCCGCCGTCTCCACCTCCTGGGCCTGCTTCACCGCGTCGGAAGCGGTGGTGGCGGCCTCCACGGCGGCGTTGGCGTAGGCGGTGGACCGCTTGGCGTACTCGATGGCCTGGCCCGCGTGCTCTGCGGCGTCCTCGGCGGCGTCGGCCGCCTTGTCTGCGTGGTCCGCCGCCGAGTTGGCGGCGGCGCGTGCCGCGGCGGCGGCGGACGCGGCCTTGTTGGCGAGGCGCTGTGCGGTTCCCGCCGCGCGGCTGGCGAGAGCGGCCTGGCTGCTCGCCTCCTGGGCCGCCTCACGGGCCCGGCGGGCGTGGCTGGTCGCCGCTCCGGCCGCCGCCGCGGCGTCGGCCGAGGCGCTGGCCGCCGCGGCGGCGTTGTTCGCGGCGGATGCCGCGGCCGAGCCAGCGGCCGAAGCCTGCTTCGACGCGGCGGCGGCGTGGTCGGCCGCCGCGGCCGCGGTGCGCGCCTTCTTGGCCGCGTCGCGGGCGCCTTCGGCAGCCCTGCGGGCCGCGGCCGCTTTGGAGGCGTCTCCGGAAGCGGCGATGGCGGCGTTGTAGGCACGGGACGCCGCCCGTCCTGCCTGGGCCGCCGCGGCGGCGGCGGCCTGCGCCGACTGCGCTGCCCGGTAGGAGGCGGACTGCGCCGCGCGGGAGGCGCTGATGGCGGTCTGGGCCGCGCCCGCTGCCCCCCGCGCGGCCGACGCCGCCGCCTCGGCCGCGCGGGCCGACTTGCGGACGTCCTGCTGCGCCGCCTTCGCTTCCTCCGCCGCCAGCAACGCCGCGGCCTTGGCCTTGGCGGCGGCCTGCTTGGCGTGCTCGGACGTAGCGACGGCCTTCTCCGTCTTGAGGGCGGCGTTTCTACCCTCTCGTTCTACAATCGCGACGAGCTGGTCGATCGTGGCGCGCTCCTCGTCACGGGCCCGCGCGATGTGCTGACCGGTGGTCAGGAAGTCGTGAATGGCCTTCGGAGTACCGTCTGCCAGCGCCCGCTCGGCGTACTTCTTCACCTCCGGCGAGGCGGTTCCAAGAATCTTGAAGACCTCGACCCTCTCGTCCTCCTCGAGAGCGGCGTACTGCCCGTCGGTGAGGAACGCGGAGAGGGCTCCCTGGGTGTTCTTCTCCAGGGCGGCGGTTGCCTCCCGCTGGACGGCTCTGCCCGCGTTGCGCATCACGCGGAAGACCTCGACGCGCAGATCGGTCAGCAGGGGTTGCTTGAAACCGTCCTTGAGGAAGCCTGAGATGGCGTCGTCGCCGGTGGCGAGAGCCTGACTGGCCGCCTCCTGAGTGGACTTCCCGGCATAGGCAAGGCCCTCGAAGACCGCGAATCGGTTGTCCTCGGCCCGGGCCTCGGCCAGTCCTGTGGAAAGGAACTGGCTCAGGGATGCAGTACCAGCCAGGACTGCGGCAGCCTGCTCCCGCACGGCTCTGCCGCCGAGTTTGTAGGCGCGCACTGCCTTGGCGCGGTCAGTGTCGGGCAGGCGCTCGTCGAATCCGGAGTCGGCGGCGTACGCCGAGCGTGGCGGAATAGCGGTGGCAAGTGTTCCAGTTGCTCCTGCGACGGCTATGCCGACGAGGATCTGCCGCCTGGTCAGGGATGCGGCGGACACAATGTCCCCCCCTTTGTGTATTGAGTTTCACGGCCCCATCCCTTCCTATGACGCATTTGATCAACACCGCAATGGGATCAGATAGGCAATCAGGACATTGCCATCACTATCCGATGTGATGCACAGCACGGTTGCAGACACGGCGACAACGGTTCGGTAACCGGTCGGGACACTTCCTTCGCAGGGCTCGCCCGCCTCAGCTCCGCCATGCCTTTGCGGAGTTGTACGAGTTGTACTTCGACTTCGAGCAGGACTCCCCCGGCCCAGTGAGCGTTTTCCAAGCTCAATCTGAGCTGGTCAGACGCAGGCAGAGGACGGCTTGGAAGAGGCTCGTGATACGGGTGGTCGAGCACCGGAGCTTGCGCAGGACTCTCCAGGACTTGAGTGTGGCGACGGCCTGCTCGACCAGGGCTCGGATCTTCGCATGGGACCGATTGACGGCCTTCTGACCAGCGGAGAGGGTCTGCTATCGGCCCCAGTACGGGACACGGACCATGCCTCCGGCACCTCGGTACCCCTTGTCCGCCCAGCACTTGATGCCGGCCGCCGTGAGAGCGTCGATGATGCCGTGTTCCCGGGCGGCCCGGACGTCGTGGACGGCACCGGGCAGAGCCGGCGACGCCCACAGCAGCCGACCGGACGGATCGGCCAGGATCTGCACGTTCATCCCGTGCTTCTTGTGCTTGCCGTAGTAGTACGGACGGTCCGCGGCGATCCGGTCGATCGGCAGCAACGTGCCGTCCAGCAGCACGAACGCCTTCGTCGATGCCGCCCGGGCCGCCTCCGCAAGAGTCGGGGTGAATGCGGTCAGGACCTCGACGGCCTCGGTGATGTACCGGTAGGCAGTGGTGGTCCCGACATCGGGCCCGGCCTCGAGCTGGGCATACGAGTGGCCGTTGCGAAGGTGGGCGAGCGTGAGGAGTGCCTGTCGGCCTGGGCTCAGGCGACCGCCACCCGGTACCGAGCTCCCGACGCCGTTGACGGAGATGGGAGGACAGGAAGCGCAGGGCAGAGCTGGACACAGCACACGAAGCCTCTGGTGGAGATGGTTCTTCTTGGTCGAAAACCCATCTACCAGGGGCTTCACCTATCTGTCAGCCCAAGCGTCCGGCCCTGCTGGCAAGTTGGAAAACGCTCAGTGAACGCTTCTCATCCTGTGGTTCGCGGGTGACGACGGCTGGCGGTCAGGGCCCGTGACGTGGCAAGGCTCCTGGTCGTTTCGGCTGGTGATCTCACTCGCCAACGTCTCGACGCAGGAGCCCTGTTGGTCCCGTATCGTGCCATGCTCGACGTCCCGCTCAAGGTCGTTGAGCATGTTTCCTGGCTGATCTACGCCCGAAGGTGTGAGCTGAACTCCCGCTGGCGCAGGCTGAGCTGCTTCCGGCAGGCCCTGCTCGTCCTGGTGCACCTGCGCAAGAACGAGACTCTGGCCCAGGTCGCCGCGGGGTTCGGCGTCTCCACCGCCACCGCCGGCCGGTACGTGAGCGAGACGATCGACCTCCTCGCCGAGCGCGCCCCAAGCCTGCACGAGGCCCTGCGCGAGCCGCCTCCGGAGGGGTTCGTCATCCTCGACGGCACCCTGATCACCACCGACCGCATCGCGGCGGACCAGCCGTACTACTCGATGAAGCACCGGCGCCACGGAATGAACGTGCAGGCCGTGGCCGCTCCGGACGGAACACCCCTGTGGTTCTCCCGTGCTCTGCCCGGCCGCACCCACGACCTGACAGCCGCCCGTGCACACGGTGTGATCCACGCCTGTCTGTCCCGTCAGCTCCTCGTCCTGGCCGACCGCGCCTACCAGGGGGCCGGCGCCACCGTCCGCACTCCCTATTACCGCAACCACGAGCTTCCCGAGCACTACCGGCAGTACAACCGGGACCACGCCCGGCTGCGAGCACCGGGCGAACGCGCCTTCGCCCGCCTCAAGCAATGGCGGATCCTCCGCAAGGCCCGGTGCAGCACCAACCGCATCGGTCGCACGGTCGCTGCCATTCACGTCATCGAGATCATCTGGCGCTCAGGATGAGAAGCGTTCAGTGACCGACAACTTCAAGGAGCTGATCGACGCCATCCAGGACATCGAAACCGGGCCCAGGCCCAGTACCAAGGACCGGTTCGACCGGTTCCACCACCTGTTCTGCGACCTGCACGACGGCCACGCCGCCGATCGGGTCGTAGACCGGACGCCAGAGGGTCGGGCTGTGGACCGGGCCCACTCGGGCAGGTCAGAACGCGACCGTCTTGAACGCCAGCTGGGCGGCCGTCGTGTAGTATGGCCGGATTTCGACCCTGGCGGCCGCGGCGGGAGCCTGCGTGCCGCGGCCGGTACGCAGGAAACGCCGGCCGGAGGAGCGGCGTTCGCTCGCCGCGGCCGTACGGGGCCGCTCCTGCACGGGGCGCGGGTAGCGGAAAACCTTGTGCGGTTCCAGGATGTCGGTGGCGAGCTTGCCGACCCGGGCCGGGCCGCCCGCGGTGGGCCGCACCCAGACGTCCCACACCTCCTCCCCGTCACCGTGCTCGGCGACGAGGGCGGCCAGCGGTATCTCGCACCGGAAGCGCGTCCCCTCCGCCCAGGCGACGGGGAAGGACAGCACCCGCTTGCGCTCCCTGCGGTTGACCGCCGTGACGACGCCGTCCGTGGTGACGGACTCGGCGCCCCAGTACTCGCCCTCCACCAGCACATCGCGCTCACGGACGTCGACCCGGCTGGCCTCGGCGTGCTCCGCCCGCACCCGGCTGCGCACCCGCAGCCGGCCGTCCTTCTCCTGGTACGGCAGCAGCACCTGAAGGCCCTCCGGGCCCGCCTCCCAGGCCGGAGCGACCAGGTTCCGCACATCGCAGTGCTCGACGCGGAGCGGCTTCTCCCGGCCTTCCGCCGAGGCGGCGAACTCCCACAGCCCCTCGGCGAGCGCGCCACGGCGTGCGATGACCGCCGAGCCGCCGATGAACGGGAACGTCTCGGACTTCTTCTTGCCGCGCACATCACGGCAGAGCAGCGTCAGCCCGTCCGGCACCGCGTCGGTACCCTCCTGCGGGCGGAGGTCCACCCGGACGTCGCCGCCGGCGAGGACGGTGCAGTCGACCGCGCCGGGCAGCCGGCGGACAGCGGCGGCCTCGGCCAGGATCGCCTCGAACCGCTCGGCGCTCGGGCCCGGGCCGAACGTCTCAGAGGTCAGCCTGGCCTGCCGGCCCATCCTGACGCGCCGGTCCTCGTCCTCGATCAGGTCGATGATCGCCTCCGCCATGGCCTCGTTGTCGCCGTTGGGCACGAGGAGACCGTCTTGCCCGTGCGTCAGGATGTTCCGCGGCCCGTGGTCGCAGTCCATGCTGACCACCGGCAGCCCGCGGGTCATCGCCTCCACCGTCACGTTCCCGAAGGGCTCGCGCAGCGACGGCAGTACGAAGATCGACCCCTTGGTGAACTCGGCGGTCACCGGGAACGCCGGCCCCATCAGATGGACGTGGTTGTACAGACCCTTCTCCTGGATCCTGCGCTGCATGGCCGCTTCCTCAGGGCCGCTGCCGTAGATCCGCAGCCCCCAGTCGGGGTGGCGTGCCACCACGGTCGCGAAGGCGTCGACCAGACCCTGGAAGTTCTTGTGCGGCTTGAAGACGCCCGCGGTCACGACCATTCTGGTCGTCCCGTCGGACTGCCGGCCGCCCGGGTCCGGGATGCAGTTGGGCATGACGTGGATGCGGTCCCGGACGTGCGGCACCAGACCGCCGAGGTTCTCCCGCTCCTCCGGCGAGAGCACGGTGATCGCGTCGAGCCTGGGGTAGGCCTCCTCGAACAGGACCCGGCGCAGGGCAGCCGCGTAGATCCCGGGCATCGAGTGTTCCTGGGCGACCTTCAGGTATCCGCCGGGCGCCGTGGCCAGCAGCGTGGTGATACGCGGATTGGAACTGATCACCACGTCGGCGTCGGTCTCCGCGAGATAGGCGAAGAGCCGCTTCTCCGCGAGCCGGCTGACCACGGGCTTCTTCTCGCTCTCCGGGTACGGGTAGCGCACCGGGAATTCATGCGCCAGGAGGTCGTCACCGTCGTACGCCGGCGAGTGCTCCCGCAGGTCGGTGAGGGCTCGGACACTCACCCGGTCGTCGAGGGCGAAGCGCGATCTGTCGCGGACCTTACGCAGAGCCACGATCTCCACGTCATGGCCGCCCGCGAGCGCTCCCGCCAGATTCTGCGTGGCACTGACCACGCCCCCCATGTGACACAGGTCGCGCACCAGAAATGCGATTTTCACAGGCGAGGTCCTCCCCCTTGAGGCGATGTGGTCCCATCACCGCCCAATGGCTGGCATTGCACCTGATTTGATCGGTTGCACTGCACAAAGGTTGCTCGCGCCACGCATCAAGATCGAGTCACAGGCGCGGTCAGACCTGTCGCTCGTGTTCATCGTGGTACGCGTCGTGTTCGCCTTGGTACGCCAGCGGGTATGGGCGCAGGGAGTGCCTGTCGGCTCGCCGAGCGTGCCGGGGTGGTCCGCAGCGCCCGCACGGACCACCCTCCCGCTCTCAGAACGGCTCGAAACCGTCGTACTCCCGCTCGGCCTCGTCCCGTTCCGCCTGCCGGTCCCGGCGGCGCTGGGCCGCCGGACGCGTGCCCTCGAACCGGTGGTCCTCACCGCGGCGGCCGAGCATCTCCGCACCGGCCATCATCGACGGCTCCCAGTCGAAGACGACCGCGTTGTCCTCGGGGCCGATGGCCACACCGTCCCCGGCGCGGGCGCCCGCCTTCAGCAGCTCCTCCTCCACGCCGAGGCGGCCCAGCCGGTCGGCGAGGTAACCGACGGCCTCGTCGTTGTTGAAGTCGGTCTGCCGCACCCAGCGCTCGGGCTTCTCGCCGCGCACCCGGAACAGGCCCTCGTCCTCGCGCGTGACGGTGAACCCCGCGTCGTCCACGGCCTTGGGCCGGATGACGATCCGCGTGGCCTCCTCCTTCGGTTTGGCGGCACGTGCCGTGGCCACCAGGTCGGCGAGGACGAACGACAGCTCCTTCAGGCCGATGTGGGCCACCGCGGACACCTCGAAGACCCGGTAGCCGCGCGCCTCCAGGTCCGGCCGGACCATCTCGGCGAGGTCCCTGCCGTCGGGTACGTCGATCTTGTTCAGCACGACGATGCGCGGACGGTTGTCCAGGCCGCCGTACTGGCGCAGCTCCTCCTCGATGACGTCGAGGTCGGAGACGGGGTCGCGGTCGGACTCCAGCGTGGCGGTGTCCAGCACGTGCACGAGCACGCTGCACCGCTCCACGTGCCGCAGGAACTCCAGGCCGAGCCCCTTGCCCCGGCTGGCGCCGGGGATGAGACCGGGCACGTCGGCGATGGTGTAGACGGTGGAACCGGCCGTCACCACGCCCAGGTTCGGTACCAGCGTGGTGAAGGGGTAGTCGGCGATCTTCGGCTTGGCTGCCGACAGCACCGAGATCAGCGACGACTTGCCCGCGCTCGGGTAGCCGACCAGTGCCACGTCGGCGACCGTCTTCAGCTCCAGGACGATGTCCTGGAGGTCGCCCGGCTCCCCGAGCAGCGCGAACCCGGGCGCCTTGCGCCGGGCGGAGGCCAGTGCCGCGTTGCCGAGACCGCCCCGGCCGCCCTGCGCGGCGACGTACGAGGTGCCGTGCCCGACCAGGTCGGCGAGGACGTTGCCCGCCTTGTCGAGCACCACGGTGCCGTCCGGCACCGGCAGGACGAGGTCCTGGCCGTCCTTGCCGGAACGGTTGCCGCCCTCGCCGGGCTTGCCGTTGGTGGCCTTGCGGTGCGGGGAGTGGTGGTAGTCCAGCAGCGTGGTCACCGACTGGTCGACGGTGAGGATCACGTCGCCGCCCCGGCCGCCGTTCCCGCCGTCCGGGCCGCCCAGCGGCTTGAACTTCTCCCGGTGAACGGAGGCACAGCCGTGGCCTCCGTTACCCGCGGCGACGTGCAGTTCGACGCGGTCCACGAAGGTGGTCATGGTGGGGTGCCTCCAGAGACGTATCAGTGATTTCTTGTCTTAACACGCGAAAGGCGGACCCGCCTTCCCGACCGGGAAGTGAGGTCCGCCTCGCGAAACGTCCGGGTACGGCCTGGATCAGGCGACCGGAACGATGTTCACGACCTTGCGGCCGCGGTTGGTGCCGAACTGCACCGAACCGGCCTGCAGCGCGAACAGCGTGTCGTCGCCGCCACGGCCGACGCCGGCGCCCGGGTGGAAGTGGGTGCCGCGCTGACGGACCAGGATCTCACCCGCGTTGACGACCTGACCGCCGAAGCGCTTCACGCCGAGCCGCTGGGCATTGGAGTCGCGACCGTTCCGGGTGGACGATGCGCCCTTCTTGTGTGCCATCTGTTCTCAGTCCCTTACTTCGCAGCCGTGGGGATCTCAGTGACCTTGATCGCCGTGTACTGCTGGCGGTGGCCCTGACGACGGCGGTAGCCGGTCTTGTTCTTGTAGCGCAGAATGTCGATCTTCTGGCCCTTGTGGTGGTCCACGACCTCGGCCTGGACCTTGATGCCGGCCAGCACCCACGGGTCGCTGGTCACGGAGTCGCCGTCGACAACGAGCAGGGTCGAGAGCTCGACCGTGTCGCCGACCTTGGCGGTGGAAATCTTGTCAACCTCGACGATGTCGCCGACAGCAACCTTGTGCTGACGACCACCGCTGCGCACGATCGCGTACACGCGGAACTCACTCTCTACGCTCGAAGAAACGGCACCCCCGCAGGCCAGCCGTCCCGCGCCGAACGCGGACGGCCTCTCCCGGCCACGACTCGCGCCCGGGAGGAAGAGGTTTACGGGGATGTGGCGGGTCAGTGGACACGCCGACGGTCAAGGTTACGGTGGCCGCTCCCCGGGGTCAAACCGGACCCCGGGCAGGCCGGGCGCGGGGCCCGGGAGCGGCTCAGTCCGTGACGGACGCGACGGAGGTCACGTACTCGGCGTACGCCTCCCCGATCCGCGCCGGCGACAGGTCCAGGTGCTCCAGGACGGTGTACCGGCCCGGCCGGGTCTGCGGGGCGAACTCCACCGCCCGTACGAACTCGTCGTCGGCGAAGCCGATCTCCTGGGCCACGACCGGCAGCCCGTGCCGGCGCAGCGCCCCGGCCATCATCCGGGAGGCCTCCGCCTCGCCGCGCAGATACATCGCGAAGGCCGCGCCGATGCCCACCTGCTCGCCGTGGGCCGCCGCCCGCCCGGGGTAGAGCAGGTCGATGGCGTGGCTGATCTCGTGGCAGGCGCCGGACGAGGGCCGGCTGTGCCCCGCGATCGACATGGCGATGCCGGACAGCACCAGGCCCTCGGCCAGCACGGTCAGGAACCCGTCGTCGCCGCAGCCGCCCGGGTGGCGCAGCACGGCCTCACCGGCCTGGCGGGCCATCGCGGCGGCCAGGCCGTCGATCTTCTCGCCGTTGACCCGGTTGGCCAGCTCCCAGTCCGCGACCGCGGAGATGTTGGACAGGGCGTCGCCGATCCCGGAGCGGACGAACCGGATGGGCGCCTCGCGTATCACCGAGAGGTCGACCAGGATCGCGATGGGCGTGGGCACGCCGTACGAGCCACGGCCCGCGTCGTTGTCCAGGATCGACACCGGCGAGCAGAGGCCGTCGTGGGAGAGGTTGGTGGCGACCGCGACCATGGGCAGGCCGATACGGGCCGCCGAGTACTTCGCACAGTCGATGACCTTGCCGCCGCCGATCCCGACGACCGCGTCGTAGCGGCCGCCCTTCATCTCGTCGGCCAGCCGCACCGCATCGTCGATCGTGCCCCCGCCGACCTCGAACCAGTCGGCGCTGGGCAGGGCGGGCGCCAGCCGCTCGCGCAGCCGCGCGCCCGAGCCGCCGCTGACCGCGACGGCGAGGTTCCCCGACTGCGATATCCGCTGGTCCGCCAGGACGCCCGCCAGGTCGTCGAGGGCGCCCGGCCGGATGTCGACGACGACCGGCGAGGGGATGAGCCTCGTCAGTACCGGCACGCGATCTCCCGTCCCCTGGCGAGGTCGTCGTGGTTGTCGATCTCGACCCAGCTGACGTCGCCGATCGGCGCCACGTCGATCCTGAAGCCGCGGTTCACCAGTTCCTGGTAACCGTCCTCGTAGTACAGCTGCGGGTCACGCTCGAAGGTCGCCCGCAGCGCGTCGGCCAGCTCGGCGGCGGCCTCGCCCTCGATCAGGGTCACGCCGATGTACTCGCCGGTCGCCTCCGCCGGGTCCATCAGCTTGGTGATCCGCCGGACGCCCTTGCCGGGGTCGACGACGACCTTCATCTCCTCGTCGGCGAGCTGCTTGACCGTGTCCAGCGCCAGGATGATCTTCTTGCCGTCGCCGCGGGCCGCCAGCAGCGTCCTCTCGACCGAGACCGGGTGCACGGTGTCGCCGTTGGCGAGGATCACACCGTCCTTCAGCGCGTCCCGCCCGCACCACAGGGAGTAGGCGTTGTTCCACTCCTCGGCCTTGTCGTTGTCGATCAAGGTGAGCTTCAGGCCGTACTTGGCCTCCAGCGCCTCCCTGCGCTCGTACACCGCCTCCTTGCGGTAACCGACGATGATCCCGGCCTCGGTCAGCCCCACCTCGGCGAAATTGGCCAGCGTCAGGTCCAGGACGCTCAGCGCGTCCGGGGAACCCTCGTTCGCCACGGGCACCAGGGCCTTGGGCAGGGTGTCGGTGTACGGCCGCAGACGGCGCCCGGCGCCGGCCGCGAGCACGAGGCCTATCATCGCGGTTCTCTCCTTACTGACTGTGCTGTGGGCGCGCGAAGGACCGGGCGCCCGGGTGAGGTGCCGTCGGCCCCCGGGGAAGCGTGTGGTCCTGCCCGCTCGCGGACAGGACCACACGTACGGCGCCGGGCTCAGCCCTCGTCGGTCACGGCCTGGACCGAGGACGGGGCGGACTGCTCCGCCGCCGAGGTCTTCTTGGACGTGGCCTTCTTGGCGGTCGTCTTCTTCGCCGCCGTCTTCTTGGTGGTGGCGGCCTTCTTCGCCGTGGTCTTCTTCGCGGCCGTCTTCTTCGCCGCCGTCTTCTTGGTGGTGGCGGCCTTCTTCGCCGTCGCCTTCTTGGCCGCCTTGCGGGCGGTCTTCTTGGCCGGCGCGGCCTCCGCCCCGGCGGCCTCCGCCTCGGCGGGCTCACCCGAAGCCGGGGTCTCCTCGGCCGCGGTCTCCTCCGCCGGAGTGGACGGGACGACCACGACGGCCGTCTCCTCCGGCGCGGTGGGCGCGGTGGCCTTGCGCACGGCGCGGCGCCGCGGGCGGGCCGGGGCGGCGGGCTCGGCGGGTGCCTCGGCGGCGGTCCCGGCCGGGGCCCCGGGCTGCCCGGCGGCGACCGGCTCCGGCGCCTCCTCGGCCTTCGGCTCGGCGGTGGCCGTCTCCGGGACCGTCACCACGGCGGCCTCGGCCCCCGCGGGCGAACCGGCGGGCGCGGACACCTTGCGGGTCGCCCGACGGCGTGTACGGCCCTTGGGCGCGGCCTCCTCGGCGGCCTGGGCCTCACGGGTGGCCGGAGCCTGCGCGCCGGAGACGGCGTCCTCGACGGCAGCCGGCTCCGCCAGCACCTCGGCGGCCGGTTCCTGCCGCACGGGACGCTCGATCTCCTCCTCGACCGTGACGTCCTGCGCGGTCGGCGCCACGGACCTGACGCTCTCGGCCTCGGACCCGTCCTTGCCCACGGCGCCCTTGGCGGCGGGCGTCTCCTCGGCCTGCCCGGCCTGCTCGACCTCGGTGCGGGGCGCACCGGCCGGGGCCGACGCCCGCCGGCTCGCCCGGCGCCGCGTGCGCCCGCGCTTGGCCGCGGCCTCCGCCTCGGCGACGCTGCTGAACAGCTCCTCGTCCGGGGCGAAGTCCGGGGCCGGCAGCGCGACCGGCGCGGCGGCCTCGGCGGCCACCTCGGACTCGGTCTCCGCCTCCTCCTCCGCCGTCTCGGCGGTGTCGAGGGCGGCCACGGCCTCGTGCTCGTGCGGCTGCTCGGCGGCCCCGGCACGGGCCCGCTTGCGGCGCTTGCCCCCGCCGTTGCCTGCGGCGGACGGCTGGTCGAGGTGGACGATGACACCGCGCCCGTTGCAGTGGACGCAGGTCTCGGAGAAGGACTCCAGGAGCCCCTGCCCGACCCGCTTGCGGGTCATCTGCACGAGCCCCAGCGAGGTCACCTCGGCGACCTGGTGCTTCGTACGGTCCCGGCCCAGGCACTCCAGCAGGCGGCGCAGCACCAGGTCCCGGTTGGACTCCAGCACCATGTCGATGAAGTCGATGACGATGATGCCGCCGAGGTCGCGCAGCCGCAGCTGGCGCACGATCTCCTCGGCCGCCTCCAGGTTGTTCCTGGTGACCGTCTCCTCGAGGTTGCCGCCCTGACCGGTGAACTTTCCGGTGTTGACGTCGACCACGACCATCGCCTCGGTCCGGTCGATGACCAGCGAACCGCCGCTGGGCAGCCAGACCTTGCGGTCCAGGGCCTTGGCGAGCTGCTCGTCGATCCGGTAGGTGGCGAAGACGTCGACCTCGGAGGTCCACCTGGACAGCCGGTCGGCGAGGTCCGGCGCCACGTGGGACACGTAGCCGTGGATGGTCTGCCAGGCGTCGTCACCGCTGACGACGACCTTGGTGAAGTCCTCGTTGAAGATGTCGCGGACGACCCGGACGGTCATGTCCGGCTCGCCGTAGAGCAGCGTCGGGGCGTTGCCGCTCTTGGCCTTCTTCTTGATGTCCTCCCACTGCTCCTGCAGCCGCTCGACGTCCCGGCGCAGCTCGTCCTCGCTCGCGCCCTCGGCGGCGGTGCGCACGATGACGCCCGCGTCCTCGGGAACGATCTTCTTGAGGATGGTCTTCAGCCGGGAGCGCTCGGTGTCGGGCAGCTTGCGGCTGATGCCGGTCATCGAGCCCTCGGGCACGTAGACCAGGTAGCGGCCGGGGAGGGAGACCTGGCTGGTGAGGCGGGCGCCCTTGTGGCCGATCGGGTCCTTGGTGACCTGCACCAGCACCGACTGGCCCGACTTCAGCGCGGACTCGATGCGGCGCGGCCCGTTGGCCATGCCCAGCGCCTCGAAGTTGACCTCACCGGCGTACAGGACGGCGTTGCGGCCCTTGCCGATGTCGATGAAGGCGGCCTCCATCGACGGCAGGACGTTCTGCACCTTGCCGAGGTAGACGTTGCCGACGTACGAGACGGCCTGTTCCTTGTTGACGTAGTGCTCGACGAGCACGCCGTCCTCCAGGACGCCGATCTGCGTACGGTCGCCATGCTGGCGGACCACCATGACGCGCTCGACGGCCTCGCGGCGGGCCAGGAACTCGGCCTCGGTGATGATCGGGACGCGGCGGCGTCCCTGCTCGCGGCCCTCGCGGCGGCGCTGCTTCTTGGCCTCCAGGCGCGTGGAGCCCTTGATGGACTGCACCTCGTCGGAGGGCTCGGCACCCTTTTCCCGCGCGGGTCGCGGCTCGCGGACCTTGACCACGGTGCGCTCGGGGTCGTCGGCGGACGGCTCGGCCTCGGGAGAGGCGTCACCGGCGCGGCGGCGACGGCGGCGACGGCGCCGGCTGCTGCTGGAGCCGGACCCGGCGGCGCCCTGCTCCTCGCCGCGCCCTTCGCTCTCGTCGGCCTCCTCGGCGTCCTCCTCGAGCTGCTCCGCGGTGTCCTCGGCGTCCTGGGCGGCCTGCGCGGCGGCGGCCTTCTCAGGCTCGGCGTCCGCGGAGTCACCGGACCCGTCGTCGGCGGACTCGCCCCGACGACGGCGACGGCCGCCCCGGCGACGGCGACGGCGCGACCCGCCCTCCTCGCCGGCCTCGGCGTCGTCGCCATGGTCCTCGCCGGACTCCTCGGCCTCGGCCTCGCCCTCGGCCTCCTGCTCGTCGGTCACGGCGCTCTCGGCGGCCCGGTCCTCGGCCTCCTCGGCGGCGGCTCCCCGGCGGCGACGGCGGCGACGGCCACCGGTCGGCTGCTCCTCGGCCGGCTCCTCGGTCCGCGGGCGCTCCACGGACTCGGCCGGCTCCTCGTCCTCGGTGGCCTCGGCGGCGGCCTCCGCGGCGGCCCGCTCGGGCGTCTGGAACCTGGGCTCGGTGAAGACGGGCGGCTGGAACACGGCGACGGCCGGCCGGGCCGGGCGCTTCCGCGCCTCCTCCCGGGCGGGCTCGTCGGCGGACGCCTCGGCGGAGGCGGCCGACGGCTCGGCGGCGGCCGCGGGCACGGCGGGCGCGGCGAAGCCGGTGGCGGCCTTCCGGGCCGCCCGGCGGCGCGTACGGCGCGGGGCGGCGTCCTCGGCGGCGGGCTCGGCCGGAGCGGTGGTCTCGGCCGGAGCGGTGGTCTCGGCCGGAGCGGTGGTCTCGGCCGGAGCGGTGGTCTCGGCCGGAGCGGCGGGCTCGGCGGTGGGCGCCGAGGCGGTCTCCGCGGCTGCGGCGGTGGCCTGCTCCGCGGGCGCGGCGGTCTCACTCGGCTCGGCAGCGGCAGTGGCGGCGGCCGGAACGGACGTACGCCGCGTGGCACGGCGCCGTGTCCGACGCGGCGCGGCCTCCTCGGCGGGCGCGGGCTCGGTGGCCTCGGCCTTGTCCGCCGCGGCGGGCGTCTCACGCTCCGCGGGCGTCTCGCGCTCCGCGGGCGTCTCGGGCTCCGCGGACGCGGAGGCGGTGGCCGGCAGGTCGGGCGAGGTCGCGCTGCGCGTGGCGCGCCGGCGGGTACGGCGAGGCGTGGCGTTCTCGGCGGCCGGGGTGGCCTCGGCCGCCGCGGCGGGCTCCTCGGCCCGCACGTCAGCCCCGGCCTCGGCGGCCTCGGCGGCGGGCGTCGCCGGTACGACGGTCTCGGCGGCCTCGGCCGACCCGGGGGACCCGGCGGGCGCGGAGGCGCGACGGACCGCGCGGCGCCGCGGCCGGCCGGCGGGGGCGGGCTCCTCCGCGGCCGTGTCCGTGTCCGTGTTCTTGGCCTCTGCCTCGGTCCGGACCTCGGCCTGGGCGTTCTCCTCGTCCTCGACCGCGTCGGGGACGGCGTCGGCCTCGGCGACCACGACGACCGGCTCGACGGTCTCCACCGGAGTTCCGGAGGAGGCGGCCGGCGGTCCCGCCGGGCGGGACGCGGCCCGGCGCCGACGGCGCGGCGGCAGCGTGTCGCTGGGAGAGTTGTTCGTCTCGGAGCCCGTGGAGGACTCTGAGGACTCTACGGATTCGATTGGTTCGAGCATGCGGGCGTTTCTCCCGTCGGGCTCCCGGGCGCCGCGCCTGGTCCGGTGTCGATCGAGTCGACCACCGGTGACGTCCGCGGCTCGCGCGGTGCGCGGTTGCCGCCGTCCGGGGCGCGGGCGCCGCTCGGGAGCTTCCTGTGTCCTGTCTCGCCGGTTCCGCACGCCTTGTCGCTTACGGCCTGGCGAAAGTCTTCTGGTCGGTGCGCTGCCCGACCCAGGTGGCTCCCGAGTTCAAGGGCGGCGCTTACGACGTCCGTCCCTACGCGGAACCTTCCTTACGCCAACGCCGTCGCGGCGGCAGTCGCGGCGGCCTTCTTCGGCTCGGTCGCTGCTGCCTCGCGGTCGGGCGCGAGCGGGTCGGTCACCGTGCCGGTCTCTTCATCGAACAGCCCCTGCGCCAGCCTGGTCACCGCTGCGGGGACCGGCGGCGCCAGGTCGGCCACGGCGCGGAGACCGGACAGGACGTCGTCGGGTCGTACGGCAGGCGTCACGTGCCGAACAACCAGCCGCAGTATCGCACAGGGCTGGTCGGTCGGCCTATCAGCCGGCGAACCGTGCGTTTCCGCACTCTCCAGACTCACGACCGCGGAGCGGGCGTCGAAGGTGCGGACGCCGTTCTTGGTCCTGCGCTGGACCTCGACGGCCTCGGCCCTGTTGAAGGCCTCGACCGCGCGCCCGGCGTCGGCCGGGTCCACGCCGTCCAGCCGCAGCTCCCACAGGGAAGCCGTGAGCCGGTCGGCGAGCCCGGAGGTCCGCGCCTCGACGGCGTCGACGATGTCGAGCCCGGTGGGCAGCGACGCGTCGAGGAGCACCCTGAGCTGCTCCGGGTCACGCTCCTCGGTGAGCGCGATCTCGAGGTACTCCGCCTCACTGCCCGTGCCGGTGGGTGCGGCATTGGCGTACGACACCTTCGGGTGCGGCGTGAACCCCGCCGAGTACGCCATGGGCACCTCGGCGCGGCGCAGCGCACGCTCGAAGGCGCGCTGGAAGTCACGGTGGCTGGTGAACCGGAGGCGGCCGCGCTTGGTGTACCGCAGACGGATGCGCTGCACCGCGGGTACCGGCGGCGGGCCTTCGGGCTGTCGCTTGCCCAGTGTCGTTCAGTCCTTCGTGAGAGCGGTCGTACTTCTACCAAGACTACGTCGCCCGCCACCGGATGGTTCCCGCCGGTCCACCGACGGGACCCGCTCCGGCTCGCCGGACAGCATCCGGCGCAGGTCGGCGCGGGCCTGCCGCACGGACGCCCGGCAGGCGGCGAGCGCTTGCCGGCCGGCCTCGGCGACGGGCCGCAGCACGGTGTCCCGCACCAGGTGCCCGACCGGCGTCAGCACCCTCCGGTACGCCCGGCGCACCGGCTCCACGAGGGCCCACCGCAGCAGCGTCCCGAGGAACCGCCCGACTGCCCGCGACACGTACCCGGCCACGCGCCAGGCATGCCCCAGGGCGTCACGGACCTCCCGGCCGACGACCCCGAGGACCCGCCCGACGGGCGCGAGCACCCACCGCCACAGTGCCAGGGCGGGCAGGACCAGCAGAATCCGGGCGGTCCAGTACAGAACCACACCGATCCCGGCGACGACCGCCCGCACACACCAGGCGGCCGCCCGCCCGACGGGGGCCAGCACCCACCGGTACAGCCACACCGCCGGTACGACGACGAGCACGTTCCCCAACCGGGTCAGAGCGCCCCCGAGGGCGGCGAACGCCGCGCCCACGCCCCTGAGCGCCCGGAGCACGGCATGCCCGACGGGCGTGAGCACGCGCACGTACAGCCACGCCAGCCCGTGCCCCGCCGGAACCAGCGTCCACCGGTACAGCCACCCGGCCGGTACGACGACGAGCACGTTCCCGAGCCAGGCGAGCCCGCGCCCCACGGGCACCACGGCGTACCGCCACAGCCCCACGAACGGCCACACGAACACGGCCCGCCCGACCCACGCCAGAGCCCGCCCGACCGGCCGCAGCACCACGTCGTCGAGGAACCGTCCCGCGACGACGAGCGCGTCCCACACCACCCGCGCCGGCACGACCAGCACGAACACGACGATCCGCACCGGCACCCGGATCGCGACGGCGAGACACCCTTGCGGGGCCGCGCGGATGCACGAAGAAGGGCCCCTCGTGAGGAGGGGCCCCTGCTCAGTGCGTGTGTCCGCTGCCCGCCGGCTGCTTCACCGTCAGCGGCAGCAGCTTCTTGCCGGTCGGGCCGATCTGGATCTGGGTGTCCATCTGTGGGCACACCCCGCAGTCGAAGCACGGGGTCCAGCGGCAGTCCTCGACCTCCGTCTCGTCGAGGGCGTCCTGCCAGTCCTCCCAGAGCCAGTCCTTGTCGAGGCCCGAGTCGAGGTGGTCCCAGGGGAGGACCTCCTCGTAGGTGCGCTCGCGGGTGGTGTACCAGTCGACGTCCACGCCGAAGGGCTCCAGCGCCTTGTCGGCGCAGGCCATCCAGCGGTCGTACGAGAAGTGCTCGCGCCAGCCGTCGAAGCGGCCGCCGTCGTCGTAGACGGCGCGGATGACGGCGCCGATGCGGCGGTCGCCGCGGGAGAGGAGTCCCTCGACGATGCCGGGCTTGCCGTCGTGGTAGCGGAAACCGATGGAGCGGCCGTACTTCTTGTCGCCGCGGATCTTGTCGCGGAGCTTGGCCAGGCGGGCGTCGGTCTCCTCGGCGGAGAGCTGCGGGGCCCACTGGAAGGGGGTGTGCGGCTTGGGCACGAAGCCGCCGATGGAGACCGTGCAGCGGATGTCGTTGGACCTCGACACCTCGCGGCCCTTGGCGATGACCTTCGTCGCCATGTCGGCGATCTGAAGGACGTCGTCGTCGGTCTCCGTGGGCAGGCCGCACATGAAGTACAGCTTCACCTGGCGCCAGCCGTTGCCGTAGGCCGTGGCGACGGTCCGGATGAGGTCGTCCTCGGAGACCATCTTGTTGATGACCTTGCGGATGCGCTCCGAGCCGCCCTCGGGGGCGAAGGTCAGACCGGAGCGGCGGCCGTTGCGGGTCAGCTCGTTGGCCAGGTCGATGTTGAAGGCGTCGACGCGGGTGGACGGGAGCGACAGGCCGATCTTGTCGTCCTCGTAGCGGTCCGCCAGGCCCTTGGCGATGTCGCCGATCTCCGAGTGGTCCGCCGAGGACAGGGAGAGCAGGCCCACCTCCTCGAAGCCGGTCGCCTGCAGGCCCTTGTCCACCATGTCGCCGATGCCGGTGATCGAGCGTTCGCGCACCGGGCGGGTGATCATGCCGGCCTGGCAGAAGCGGCAGCCGCGGGTGCACCCGCGGAAGATCTCCACGGACATCCGCTCGTGGACCGTCTCGGCCAGCGGGACGAGGGGCTGCTTGGGGTAGGGCCACTCGTCGAGGTCCATCACCGTGTGCTTGGACACCCGCCACGGGACGCCCGAGCGATTGGGGACGACGCGGGCGATGCGGCCGTCCGGCAGGTACTCGACGTCGTAGAAGCCGGGGACGTACACCCCGCCCGTCTTCGCCAGGCGCAGCAGGAGTTCCTCGCGGCCGCCGGGGCGGCCCTCCGCCTTCCAGGCGCGGATGATCGCGGTGATCTCCAGGACCGCCTGCTCGCCGTCGCCGATCACCGCGCAGTCGATGAAGTCGGCGATGGGCTCGGGGTTGAAGGCCGCGTGGCCGCCGGCCAGGACGACCGGGTCGTCCGGGCCGCGGTCCTTCGACTCCAGCGGGATGCCCGCCAGGTCCAGGGCCGTCAGCATGTTGGTGTAGCCCAGCTCCGTGGAGAAGGACAGGCCGAGGACGTCGAAGGCCTTCACCGGGCGGTGGCTGTCCACCGTGAACTGCGGGACGCCGTGCTCCCGCATCAGCGCCTCCAGGTCCGGCCACACGCTGTAGGTGCGCTCGGCGAGGACGCCCTGCTGCTCGTTCAGGACCTCGTAGAGGATCATGACGCCCTGGTTGGGCAGTCCGACCTCGTAGGCGTCGGGGTACATCAGCGCCCAGCGGACGTCGCAGGAGTCCCAGTCCTTGACCGTGGAGTTGAGCTCGCCGCCGACGTACTGGATCGGCTTCTGCACATGCGGGAGCAGCGCTTCGAGCTGCGGAAACACAGAAGACACGGACTCGGTGGCTTCGGCAGACATCTCGCGGAACCTTTGTGTGCGGACAGGGTGACCATCCAGACTAACCCGATCGGGGAGGTCCCCCGCACCGCTCAGAACACCGGCCCGCCCCGGACCGTCTCCCACAGTCCGGGCAGCGCCGCCTCCGCGTCCGCCGCCCGGCGCTCCTCGCGGCCGTGGAGCACGCCGTACGTGAAGGAGTTCTCGCCGGCCGCGTGCGCCTGCCGGGCCAGTGTGCGCAGGGCCTCGCGGGTCATCACGCTGTCCTGGTGGTCGCCGAGGAGCTGCTGGAGCGACTTCATCGACCGCACCAGGTCGGCGGCCGGGTCGCCGAGCAGGCCGACGGCCGCCTCGGCGGAGTAGCGGGTCCGCTTGGCCTCCTTGCGGGCGTCGTGCAGCGCCTGGTCGCGTTCGTCTCCCGGGGGCAGGGAGAGGGCCTGCTCGACCAGCTCGGACACCCGCCCGAAGTCCTTGCGTACCGCCGCCCCGATCACCTTCCCCGGCTTTCTGGCGCCGGCCGGTGGGCGCAGCGGCGGGTCGGCGAGCAGGGTGTCCAGGGCGGCGAGCAGCGCCAGGTACCGGCCGCCGTCCAGTACGGCGATCAGCCTGCGCCGGGAGCCGCCGCCGCGGGCGTGCGACCAGGTGCGCAGGCGGGTGCGGACGGGTCCGGCGAGGAGGGGGCGGGGCAGCTCGGCCAGGGCGGTGGTCAGGCGGTCGGTGAGGACTTCCTGGTCGCGGCCGGCGCCCAGCTCCGCCGCCAGCCACTTCAGTTCGGCGCCGATCGGGTCGGTGGCGGTGCGGTCGAGGACCTTGGCGTACGACCGGAAGGTGCTGCGCAGGCGGCGGGTGGCGACGCGCATCCGGTGCACGGAGTCGGGGACGTCCCGGCGTACGTCGGGGTCGAGCGCGACGAGGGCGTCCCGTTGGGCGCGGACGTAGGCGAGTACGTGCTCGCCGGCGGTCACGGGGGCCGGGGGCTGGGGCTTCCGCGCGGCCGCTCCGCGCTGCTTCTTCGGTTTCGTCCGGCTCAGGGCCCTGGCCAGCTTCGACGCCGAGCGGGAGGGGCGTACGCCGGCCTTGCGCAGGCGTTTGTCGATCTTGTCGAGGAGGGCGGGGTCGCCGCCGTCGGCGAGCTCCACCTCGATCTCGGACCACTGGGCGGTGGCAGTGCCTTTCCCCGTGCCCGTGCCGGTGCCGGTGCCGGTGAGGCGTTCGGCGTGGACGGCGTCGACGCTGACCTCGGCGAGGAGCCGGCCGTCGGCGTCGACGAGGTCGCGGATGTCGCGGTCGCTGACGAGGCGGACGACGGGGACCAGCTCTGCGTCGCGGACCCGGGACCGGACGAGGCCGGCGAGGGAGCGGGGGACGTGGTCGGAGAGCGGGGCCCGGATCTCGTCGCGGACGCCGGGGGCGACGGGGAACTTCAGGTGCCAGCCGGCGTCGGAGCCTCCGGTGCGGCGGCGCAGGGTGACCGAGGAGGCGGCGAGGCGTTCGTCGGCGGTGTCGTAGTAGGTGGCGTCGAGGTGGGCGACGCCCTTGTCGACGACGGCCGCGACACCGGGGACGCCGGTGAGGTCGGGGAGGCCGCTGTCCTTTGACTCGTACTTCCGCTCGATCTCGCGCTTGGTGTCCGCCATGGGGCGAATCTAGTCGGGCGGGCGGGGCGGGTCACGGGGTCGGCGCCGGGCGAGTGCTCCCGGCGCCCCCAGGCGCCCTCAGACGCCCAGTGCCCGCGGTGCCGCAGCGGTCACGCCGACATGGGGCGTTGCACCGTGATCGACTGGAGCAGACCCACCGCTGCCCACACGGCGAACATCGACGAGCCTCCGTACGACACGAACGGCAGGGGCAGGCCCGTCACCGGCATGATGCCGAGCGTCATGCCGATGTTCTCGAACGTCTGGAACCCGAACCACGCGACGATGCCCGCCGCGACGATCGTGCTGTACAGGTCGGTGGCGTCCCGTGCGATGCGGCAGGCGCGCCAGAGGACCACGCCCAGCAGGGCGATGATGAAGGCGGCCCCGACGAACCCCAGCTCCTCCCCCGCCACCGTGAAGACGAAGTCCGTCTGCTGCTCCGGCACGAACTGGCCCGTGGTCTGCGAGCCGTTGAAGAGGCCGGAGCCGGTCAGGCCGCCGGAGCCGATGGCGATGCGGGCCTGGTTGGTGTTGTAGCCGACGCCCGCCGGGTCCAGCTCGGGATTGGCGAACGCCGCGAAGCGGTTGATCTGGTAGTCGTCGAGGATGCCCAGCTGCCACACCGCGATGGAGCCGAGCGCGCCGGCGCCGATCAACCCGAACACCCAGCGGTTCGACGCGCCGGAGGCGAGCAGCACGCCCAGCACGATGACCACCATGACCATGACCGACCCGAGGTCGGGCATGAGGATCACGATCAGCGACGGCACCACGGCCAGCCCCAGCGCCTGCAGCACCGTCCGGTGGTCGGGGTACTGCTTGTCGCCCGCGTCCACCCGCGCGGCCAGCAGCATCGCCATGCCCAGGATGATCGTGATCTTCACGAACTCCGAGGGCTGCACGGAGAAGCCGCCGGGGAGCTTGATCCAGGAGTGCGCACCGTTGATCGTCGTGCCCAGCGGCGTGAGCACCAGCAGGACCAGGAACACCGACGCGCCGTACAGGACCGGCACGGCCGTGCGCAGGGTGCGGTGGCCCAGCCAGACCGTGCCGATCATCAGGGCGATCCCGATGCCGGTGTTGAGCAGGTGCCGGACCAGGAAGTAGTACGGGTCGCCCTGGTTGATGTCCGTGCGGTTGCGGGTCGCGGAGAAGACCAGCAGCGAGCCGAGCAGCGAGAGCGCGGTGGCCGCCAGCAGTATCGGCCAGTCCATCCGGCGCGCGACACCGTCCCGCGCGAACAGGCGCGTCCATCCGGCGCGCTCCGGCCCGTACCCGGAGACCTGGAAACTGTTCGCGCCCGTCATGTGCGCACCCTCCGGTTACGCCGACCGCTCCGTCCCCGGCCGCGTCGCCTGGTCTCACGGTTCTCCGTCTGCGGCGGCGGCACGGTCGCCCCCTGGTCCTGCGGGTCCTGCCCGCCGTCGGCCGGGACGTCGGCGCCCTCTTCGGCGGCCTCCTGCTCGGCCAGCATGTCCTTCACCGGGTCCTCGGAGATCTTCGGCGAGGCGATGGTCCCGTCCGCCTTGATCTTCGGCAGGCCCTGCTGGGGCTCGGGCAGCAGCGCCTTCTTCCTGTCGATCGAGCCGTCCTCCTGGACGCCGTACAGCGCGTCGTAGATGTTGCGGACGGCCGGGCCGGAGGCGCCGGAACCCGTGCCGCCCTGGGCGATCGTCATGACGATCGCGTACTCGTCGGTGTACGTGGCGAACCACGACGTCGTCTGCTTGCCGTGGACCTCGGCGGTACCGGTCTTGGCGTGCATCGGGATCTCGTCCTGCGGCCAGCCCTCGAACCGCCACGCGGCCGTACCGCGGGTGGCCACGCCCTCCAGGGCGTCGTCCATCTTCTTCAGCGTCGCCTGGCTTATCGGCAGCTTGCCGTGCGACTCGGGCTTGATGTCGGTGACCTGCTTGCCGTCGGGGCTGATGATGGCCTTGCCGATGGACGGGTCGTACATGGTGCCGCCGTTGGAGATGGCCGCGTAGATGGTGGCCATCTGGATGGGGGTCACGAGGGTGTCGCCCTGACCGATGGAGTAGTTGATCGCGTCACCGGCGCGCATCTTGTTGCCCTCGAGGCAGCCCTCGTACGCGAGCCTCTCGACGTAGGAGCCGCCCTTCTTCCCGGTCTTGCACCAGGCGTC
The DNA here is from genome assembly GCF_047946815.1 of Streptomyces hamibioticus. Taxonomy (NCBI): domain Bacteria; kingdom Bacillati; phylum Actinomycetota; class Actinomycetes; order Kitasatosporales; family Streptomycetaceae; genus Streptomyces; species Streptomyces hamibioticus. The sequence continues at coordinate 5,025,513 of NZ_JBKKQY010000001.1, read as the reverse complement.
CTTGTTGGCCTCCCAGTAGTTCTGCTTCCACTCGCGGTCGGGGACCCGGCCGGTGACCTCGTTGGGCAGGTCGATGCCGGTCTTCTCGCCGAGGCCGAACTGGTGGGCGGCCTTGTAGAAGTAGTCGTTGGGCTTCTTCGGCTTCATGCCGCCGTCCTTCTTCCACTCCTCGTGCGCGAGGCGGTAGTAGACGGTGTCGCAGGAAACCTCGAGGGCCCGGCCGAGGCCGATCGAGCCGAAGCTCTGGGACTCGAAGTTCTTGAAGACCTGGCCGCCGACGGAGTACGAGCTGGAGCAGTTGTAGCCGCCGTCGAAGTCGTAGCCCGCCTCGACCGCGGCGGCGGTGGAGACCACCTTGAAGATGGAGCCGGGGGCGGCCTGGCCCTGGATGGCGCGGTTGAGCAGCGGGTAGTGGGAGTCCTTGCCGGTGAGCCTCTTGTAGTCCTTGGCGGAGATGCCGCCGACCCAGACGTTCGGGTCGTAGGTCGGGTTGGACGCCATGGCGACGACCCGTCCGGTCTTGGCCTCCATCACGACGACCGCGCCGGCGTCGGCCTTGTAGTTCTCGCCGGTGTTGTCGTCGTACTGCTTGCGGGCCTCCTTCATCGCCTCGTTCAGCTCGTACTCCGCGATGCGCTGCACGCGGGCGTCGAGGCTGGTGACGAGGCTGGAGCCGGGCTGGGCGGGGTCGGCCTCGGCCATGCCGATGACGCGGCCGAGGTTGTCGACCTCGTAGCGGGTGACGCCCGCCTTGCCGCGCAGCGCCCTGTCGTACTGGCGCTCCAGCCCGGAGCGGCCGACCTGGTCGGAGCGCAGGAAGGGCGAGTCGGTGTCCTGCGCCTCCTGGATCTCCTCGTCGGTCACGGGCGAGAGGTAGCCGAGGACCTGGCCGGTGTTGGCCTGACCCGGGCTCGGGTAGCGGCGCATGGCCTGCGGTTCGGCGGTGATGCCGGGGAAGTCCTCGGCGCGCTCGCGGATCTGCAGGGCCTGTTTGGGGGTGGCCTCGTCGGTGATGGGGATCGGCTGGTAGGGGGAGCCGTTCCAGCACGGCTGGGGCGTCTCGGCGTCACACAGCCGGACCTTCTCCATGACCTCCTTGGGCTGCATGCCGAGGACGCCCGCGAGTTTGGTGAGGACCGCCTTGCCGTCGTCCTTCATCTTCAGCAGGTCGGTGCGGGAGGCCGAGACGACGAGCCGGGTCTCGTTGTCGGCGAGGGCGACACCGCGGGCGTCCAGGATCGAGCCGCGTACGGCCGGCTGGACGACCTGCTGGACGTGGTTGCCGGAGGCTTCCTTGGCGTATTCGTCGCCCTGGCGGATCTGGAGGTACCACAGCCGCCCGCCGAGGGTGCCGAGGAGGGAGAGGACGAGGATCTGGATGACGGCCAGCCGGATCTGGACGCGTGGGTTTCGTCCGGTCTCGGGAATGTTGGTCACTGCGGCTGTCTCCCCCTCTCAGTACGCGTACGCGAGTGCGTGTGCGGGTGATGTCGCGTGCACGAACGGTTGCGCGTGCACGAGCGATGGCCCGTGTACGCGCGGCGACCTGTGTACGAACGACGGCCCGTGTACGAACGACGGCCTGGGTACAAGTGATGAACGCCCGGCCGGCGAGGCGGCGTTCCTGCTGGTCTCACCCGTTCCGGTGAACTTCCCCGCGCTCACAGCCGCTTGACCCCCTTGATCCGCCCCGCCCGGGCCATCCGCGCCCGCGCCGCCTTCACCCGCAGCCCGCTCCGCTGCCCGCCGATGCGCAGCCCGGTGCCCGAGGAGAGCCAGCCGGAGGAGATGTCGGTGCCCTGCCCGGCGGAGTTGGTCTCGGCGAGCGGGTCGTTCTCCGCGCGCCGGGCCAGGGCCATGACCCCGGGCACGACGAACGGGGCGAGCAGCAGGTCGTACAGGGCGGCGGTGAACACCAGGCCGGGCAGTCCGACGTGGCGGGCGGCGGTGTCGCCGACGAGGGCACCGACGCCGGCGTACAGCAGCGTGGTCGCGACGGCGGCGACGGCCACCACGACCATGGGGCCGGTGGCCGACTTCAGCCGGCCGTTCTCCGGTTTGACGAGCCCGGCGAGGTAGCCGATGACGCACAGCACCAGGGCGTAGCGCCCGGCCGCGTGATCGGCGGGCGGGGCGAGGTCGGCGAGGAGTCCGGCGCCGAAGCCGATGAGGGCGCCGCCGACATGGCCGTAGACCAGGGCGAAGCCGAGGACGGTGAGCAGCAGCAGGTCGGGGACGGCGCCGGGCAGGTGGAGGCGGGCGAGGACGCTCACCTGGATCACCAGGGCGACGACGACCAGGGAGACGGAGAGCAGGATCCGGTTGACGCGCATGGGACTCAAAGCTCCTACTGCTCGGGCTGCTCGGGCGGCACCTGGCCGTCGGCGGGCGCGTCGGCGGACGGCGTCACGGTCACCGTCACGGTCGGTTTCGGGGTCGGCTTGGGCTTGTCCGGGAGCACGGTGTCGCGCGGGTCCTTCTCGGGGGCCTGGACGACGACGCCGACGATGTCGAGCTTGGTGAAGCTGACGTACGGCGTGACGTAGAGCCTGCGGGTCAGGTCGCCGCTGGAGGGGTCGACGCGGGAGACGACGCCGACGGGCACGCCGGGCACGAAGGGCTTGTCGGCCTGCGAGCCGAAGGTGACCAGGCGGTCGCCCTTCTTCACGTCGGCCTTGCCGTTGAGCAGTTCGACGCGCAGCGGGCGGTCGCCCTGACCGGAGGCGAAGCCGAGTTCGTCGGTGGACTCCATGCGGGTGCCGACGGTGAAGTCGGGGTCGGTCGCGAGGAGCACCGTGGAGGAGTTGGGGCCGACGGTGGTGACCCGGCCGACCAGGCCGTCGCCGTTCAGGACGGTCATGTCGCGTTCGATGCCGTCGTTGGCACCGGCGTCGATGGTGATGGTCCAGGAGAAACCCTGGGCGGCTCCTATGGCGATGACCTGGGCGCCCTTGATGCCGTACTGGCCCTTGCCGGCGGTCTTCAGCAGCTTGTCGAGCTGCTTGAGACGGCTGCGGCTGCGGTCGTCGCTGCCCAGCTTCGCCTTCAGGGCCGCGTTCTCGTTCTCCAGCTGCGCGAGCCGGTCGTGGCGCTCGCCGGAGGCGCGGACCGCGGCGATCGCGTTGCCGACGGGGTCGACCGCGGCCGACACCCCGTTCTCGATCGGGCCGAAGACGGTGGCCGCGGCCTGGCGGGCACCGTCGACCGGTGAATCCTTCCCGCCGCGGATGTCCACCGTGATCAGCGCGAACGCTACGGCGATCAGCAGCACCAGGAGCAGCCGGCTCTCTTTCGTGTCCCTCACGTGCGGCGGCCGTGCCTTCCTCGTCGGAATTCGGGAAATTCGTCGGTGTTGAGTGGGGATTCGGTGGGGCGGGGATTCGGTTGTACCGCCCGGGAACGCCCCCTGAAGGGCGTTATGGGCACCGTCCTGTCTCTATATCAACGATCCGCCGCACGAGAGGAGATCGTCTCGTACGGCGGAATCGAAGCGTTGTGTCATCTGCGGGGCTGGGCGTCCAGCACCTGCTGGAGTGCCTCGAACTCCTCCACGCACTTGCCGGAGCCGAGCGCCACGCTGTCCAGCGGGTCCTCGGCGATGTGGATGGGCATGCCGGTCTCCCGGCGCAGCCGCTCGTCCAGGCCGCGCAGCAGCGCACCGCCGCCGGTCAGGACGATGCCCCGGTCCATGATGTCGCCGGACAGCTCCGGCGGACACTTGTCGAGGGTCGTCTTGACGGCGTCGACGATGGCGTTGACGGGCTCCTCGATCGCCTTGCGCACTTCGCCGGCGGAGATGACGACGGTCTTGGGCAGCCCGGAGACGAGGTCCCGGCCGCGGATTTCGGTGTGCTCGTCAGTGTCGAGGTCGTACGCCGAACCGATCGTGATCTTGATCTGCTCGGCCGTCCGCTCACCCAGGAGGAGGGAGTACTCCTTCTTGATGTGCTGGATGATCGCGTTGTCCAGCTCGTCGCCCGCGACGCGGATGGACTGTGCGGTGACGATGCCGCCGAGGGAGATGACCGCGACCTCCGTGGTGCCGCCGCCGATGTCGACCACCATGTTGCCCGTGGCCTCGTGGACCGGCAGGCCGGAGCCGATGGCCGCGGCCATGGGCTCCTCGATGATGTGCACCTGGCGGGCGCCGGCCTGGGACGACGCCTCGATGACGGCGCGACGCTCGACGCCCGTGATGCCCGAGGGCACACAGACGACGACCCGCGGACGAGCCAGATACCGCCGCTTGTGGATCTTCAGGATGAAGTAGCGGAGCATCCGCTCGGTGATCTCGAAGTCGGCGATCACGCCGTCCTTCAGCGGACGCACGGCAACGATGTTGCCGGGCGTGCGCCCGATCATCTTCTTCGCTTCGGCGCCGACCGCGAGGATGCCACCGGTGTTGGTGTTGATCGCGACGACGGACGGCTCGTTGAGTACGATCCCGCGACCCCTGACGTACACCAGCGTGTTGGCGGTCCCGAGGTCGACAGCCATGTCACGGCCGATGAACGACATAGAGTTCCCCATCAGGATTCGACTGGCCTTCCCACGAGCCTTTGAGGGCTTTTCAGGTCGGCGAGGTGGGTTGCTGTGACGTGAATGCTTCCATCGTAGACGCGCTTTCACGAACACCGTGCGAGGGTCTTCGCCATTGTCAGCAGATGGCACGCCGCCTCGCTTGTGGAGACGGGCCGACGGAGGCAAACGTTCCCCCGATCGGCACGCATGTGTCACAAGGCCGCCGCATATACGCGGCCCCCCAGGTCAGCTGCGCCATTTGGCTGACGGGATGTCAGGAACCGGCAGCTCGCCGGACGGGTCAGACGCGCCCGGGGAAGAAGATCTTCAGCTCGCGTTCGGCGGACTCCTCGGAGTCGGAGGCGTGGATCAGGTTCTCCCGGACGATGACGCCGTAGTCCCCCCGGATGGATCCGGGCACCGCGGCGATCGGGTCGGTCGGGCCGGCCAGGGCACGCACGCCCTCGATGACCCGCTCGCCCTCGACGACCATGGCCACGACCGGTCCCGAGGACATGAACTCCACGAGCGGCTCGTAGAAGGGCTTGCCCTTGTGCTCGCCGTAGTGCTGCTCCAGGGTGTCCGTGCTCAGGGTGCGCTGCTCCAGCGCGGTGATCCGCCAGCCCGCCTTGCGCTCGATACGGCTGATGATCTCGCCGGTCAGGCCACGACGGACGGCGTCGGGCTTGAGGAGGACGAGGGTGCGCTGAGTCACGACGGGCTCCTTGGAATGTGGGATTGTGCGAGGTGATGACTGAGGTTACCGGGCGTGTCGCGCCGCCTGTCACGCAGCGTCAGCCGAAGCGGTTCCGCGGGGCGACGGGGAGGCTGGAGGCGGCGGCCGGGCAGCCCCGCACGGCCGCTCACGTCGGCCGGGCCGCCCCGGACACCCCGCCGCCGGAGCACGCACCACACCGGCGCAGGAACAGCCGGCAACCACCCCGGCCCAGGAACGGACGGGCACCGGCCCCGGCCCCGGCGCAGGAACGGACGGCAACCACCCCAGCGCAGGAGTGCACAACGCCCGCCCGGCATCGCGGGGGCTCGGAGCGCCCCGGCGTCACCGGCCCCCCGCGCGGCCCGGAGCCGTCGCGCCACCCGCGGCGCGGGGCGTCACGCCACGTCGGCCGTCGAGGGGTCCGAACCGGCCTGCGCCGCGAATCTCGCCTTCGCCTCGTCGATCTTCCTTCCGTAGTGCACGGACGCCCACCACAGGGCCGCGAAGATCACGCCCAGGACGAACATCATCGGCACCACGAAGCCGGAGGCGATGAGGGCGGCCTGGAGCGCCCAGCCCAGGGCGACGCCGCCCGGCCGGGTCACCAGGCCGCACAGCACCAGGCACAGGAACATCGCGATGCCGCTGACCGTCCACACCGTCCCCATGGACAGGTCCGGGTCCTTCATGGCCACCAGCCCGGCGAAGCCGATGACGAAGAACTCGCCGATCAGGGTCGATGAACAGAGCGTACGCACGGGATCTCAGCCCCTCCCCAGGAGCAGTCGGGCCTCGCCGACGGTGATGACGGAACCGGTGACGAGCACTCCGCCGCCGGCGAACTCGCCCTCCTCCTCGGCCAGCGTGATCGCGGCCTCCAGCGCGTCCGGCAGCCGCGGCTCGACCTGGACCCGCTCCTCGCCGAACACCTCCACGGCGAGCGCGGCCAGCTCGTCGGCGTCCATCGCGCGGTGGCTGGAGTTCTGGGTGACGACGATCTCGGCGAAGATCGGTTCGAAGGCCTCCAGCAGCCCCCGGACGTTCTTGTCGGCGCTCGCGCCGACCACGCCGATGAGCCGGCTGAACTGGAAGGCCTCTCCGACCGCCTCGGCGGTGACCCGTGCGCCGGCCGGGTTGTGCGCCGCGTCCAGGACGACGGTCGGCGACCGCCGTACGACCTCCATCCGACCCGGCGAGGCGACGGCGGCGAACGCCTTGCGCACCGTGTCGATGTCCAGCGGCTCGACGCGCTGGGCGCCCACGCCGAAGAACGCCTCCACGGCGGCGAGCGCCACGGCGGCGTTGTGCGCCTGGTGCGCGCCGTGCAGCGGCAGGTAGACGTCGGTGTACTCGCCGCCCAGCCCGCGCAGCGTCAGCAGCTGGCCGCCGACGGCGACCTGCCGGGCCACGACGCCGAACTCCAGGCCCTCGCGGGCCACGGTGGCGTCCACGTCCACGGCCTTCTTCAGCAGCACCTGCGCCGCGTCCACCGGCTGCTGGGCCATGATGACGGTGGCGCCCTGCTTGACGATGCCGGCCTTCTCGGTGGCGATCTCGCCGGGCGTGTTGCCGAGCCGGTCGGTGTGGTCCAGGTCGATGGGCGTGACCACGGCGACGTCCCCGTCGATCACGTTGGTGGCGTCCCAGCTGCCGCCCATCCCGACCTCGACGACGGCGACGTCCACGGGCGCGTCGGCGAAGGCGGCGTACGCCATGCCGGTCAGCACCTCGAAGAACGACAGCCGGTACTCCTGCTGGGCGTCGACCATCTCCACGTACGGCTTGACGTCCTGGTACGTCTCGACGAAGCGCTCGGCGGAGATCGCCGCGCCGTCCAGGCTGATCCGCTCGGTGATCGACTGCACGTGGGGCGAGGTGTACCGCCCGGTGCGCAGCTCGAAGGCGCCGAGCAGGGCCTCGATCATGCGGGCGGTGGAGGTCTTGCCGTTCGTCCCCGTGATGTGGATGGACGGGTACGACCGCTGCGGGTCGCCCAGGACGTCCATCAGCGCGCGGATGCGGCTGACGGAGGGCTCCAGCTTGGTCTCGCCCCAGCGGGTGGCCAGCTCCCCCTCGACCTCGCGCAGGGCGCGGTCCACCTCGGGGTCCTCGGGCCGCCCGGGCACGTCGGCCTGCGGCGGGCCGCCCTGGGTGCGCAGGGTGCGGCTGCCGGCCTCGATGACGGCGAGATCGGGGTCGCGGTCGGTCTCGGCGGCGATGATCTCGTCGAAGGATTCGAGAGGGTCGGGCTGGTCGTTGGTGCCGGGGTTGTCGCTCACGGGGCCCAGTCTACGGAGCGGCTGTGACAAAACGTGCGGTGGTCGGCGGCGCCCAGGGACGGGGGCGGCTGGTCATCTCGTGCGAGTGCGGGCCGTGCGGCGTTTCCCGCGCCCACGCGGCGGAGCCGCACATCGATACAGCCCCGCGCCCCCGAGGGATGTGAGGGCCCCGGCGCCGACACGGCGGCACCGGGGCCCTCGTCCGCGTAGCAGCACTTACGCCTGCGGCAGCTTCTCCAGCTGGGCCTGGATGCGGGTGATGTCCTCCTCCGCCTTCGCCAGGCGGGTGCGGATCTTCTCCACCACGTGGTCCGGCGCCTTCGACAGGAACGCCTCGTTGCCCAGCTTGCCCGTGGCCTGGGCCTTCTCCTTCTCGGCGGCGGCGAGGTCCTTGGCCAGCCGCTTGCGCTCCGCCGCGACGTCGATCACGCCGGACAGGTCCAGCGCGACCTCCACGCCCGCCACCGGCAGGGTGGCCGTGGCGGTGAAGGCGTCGCCCTCCGGCTGGAGGCGCAGCAGCTGGCGGACGGCCGGCTCGTGCGGCGCCAGCGCCGTGCCGTCCAGCGTCAGCCGGGCCGGGACCCGCTGGCCGGGCTGGAGACCCTGGTCGGCGCGGAAGCGGCGGACCTCGGTGATGACGGACTGGAGCGTCTCGATCTCGCGCTCGGCGTCGGCGTCCCGGAAGCCCGAGTCGGACGGCCACTCCGCGATCACGACCGACTCGCCGCCGGTCAGCGTGGTCCACAGCGTCTCGGTGACGAAGGGGACCACGGGGTGCAGCAGTCGCAGTGTGACGTCCAGGACCTCGCCCAGGACGCGCTTGCTGACCTCGGCCGCCTCGCCGCCCGCCTGGAAGGTGGTCTTGGACAGCTCGACGTACCAGTCGAAGACCTCGTCCCAGGCGAAGTGGAACAGGGCGTCGGAGAGCTTCGCGAACTGGTAGTCCTCGTAGTACGCGTCGACCTCGGCGACGACCGAGTTCAGCCGGGAGAGGATCCAGCGGTCCGTCGAGGACATCTGCGACGCGTCCGGCAGCGGGCCCTCGACCGTCGCGCCGTTCATCAGCGCGAAGCGGGTGGCGTTCCAGACCTTGTTGGCGAAGTTGCGGGAGCCCTGGACCCAGTCCTCGCCGATCGGGACGTCGACGCCCGGGTTGGCGCCGCGGGCGAGCGTGAACCGCAGGGCGTCCGAGCCGTACTTGTCCATCCAGTCCAGCGGGTTGACCACGTTCCCGAAGGACTTGGACATCTTCTTGCCGTTCTGGTCGCGGACCATGCCGTGCAGGGCGATGGTGTGGAACGGCGGGGTGCCGTCCATGGCGTAGAGGCCGAACATCATCATCCGGGCGACCCAGAAGAAGAGGATGTCGTAGCCGGTGACCAGGACGGAGTTCGGGTAGAACTTCGCGAGCGACTCGGTCTGCTCCGGCCAGCCCAGCGTGGAGAACGGCCACAGGCCGGAGGAGAACCAGGTGTCCAGGACGTCGGAGTCCTGGTGCCAGCCGTCGCCGGCCGGCGGCTCCTCGTCGGGGCCGACGCAGACGACCTCGCCGTTCGGCCCGTACCAGACCGGGATGCGGTGGCCCCACCACAGCTGGCGCGAGATGCACCAGTCGTGGAGGTTGTCGACCCAGTCGAAGTAGCGCTTCTCCATCTCCTGCGGGTGGATCCTGACCTTGCCGTCGCGGACGGCGTCGCCGGCCGCCTTGGCCAGCGGGCCGACCTTGACCCACCACTGCATGGACAGGCGCGGCTCGATGGTGGTCTTGCAGCGCGAGCAGTGGCCGACGGAGTGGACGTAGGGCCGCTTCTCCGCGACGATCCGGCCCTCGGCGCGCAGCGCGGCGACGATGGCCGAGCGGGCCTCCAGCCGGTCCAGGCCCTGGAAGGGCCCGTGGGCGGTGATGACGGCGTGCTCGTCCATCACGGCGATGGCGGGCAGGTCGTGGCGCTGGCCGATCTCGAAGTCGTTCGGGTCGTGCGCGGGCGTCACCTTGACGGCGCCGGTGCCGAACTCGGGGTCGACGTGCTCGTCGGCGACGACCGGGATGGAGCGGTCGGTCAGCGGCAGCTTGATCAGCTTGCCGACCAGGTGCTTGTAGCGCTCGTCGTCCGGGTGGACGGCGACGGCGGTGTCACCGAGCATCGTCTCGGCACGGGTGGTGGCGACGACGATCGTCTCGTCCCCGTCGCCGTACTTCATGGAGACGAGCTCGCCGTCGTCGTCCTGGTACTCGACCTCGATGTCGGAGATGGCCGTCAGACACCTCGGGCACCAGTTGATGATGCGCTCGGCGCGGTAGATCAGCTCGTCGTCGTAGAGCCGCTTGAAGATGGTCTGGACGGCCTGGGACAGCCCCTCGTCCATGGTGAAGCGCTCGCGCGACCAGGCGACGCCGTCGCCGAGGCGGCGCATCTGCCCGCCGATCTGACCGCCGGACTCGGCCTTCCACTGCCAGACGCGCTCGACGAACGCCTCACGGCCCAGGTCGTGCCGGGACTTGGCCTCCTTGGCCAGCTCCCGCTCGACGACGTTCTGCGTGGCGATGCCGGCGTGGTCCATGCCGGGCTGCCACAGCGTCTCGTAGCCCTGCATCCGCTTGCGGCGGGTCAGGGCGTCGATCAGCGTGTGCTCGAAGGCGTGCCCGAGGTGCAGGCTGCCCGTGACGTTCGGCGGCGGGATGACGATGGTGTACGGCGGCTTGTCGCTCCCCGCGTCCGCCTCGAAGTAACCCCGTTCCACCCAGCGCTCGTACAGCTTCCCCTCTACCTCGGCCGGCGTGTACTGGGTCGGCAGTTCGGTGGTGGGCGCTTGCTGCGGCTGCTGAGAGTTCTCGGTCACGGGGTCAGTTTAGAGGGGTCACGAGCCTGTCCCGAAACGCGATTCCTTTGTAACGGTGCGGCCCCCGGTGACCTGCCCCCGGCATGTCTGCGTCAGGATGTCAGCAACGCGTAAGCATCTGGAGGGGAACCCAGAACATGAGCTACAACCAGCCGGGCCCGTACGGCGGGCAGCCCCAGCAGCCCGGTCCGTACGGCCAGCCGGGCCCGTACGGCCAGCAGCCGCAGGCTCCGCAGCCCGGCTACGGCTACCCCCAGCAGACGCCTCCGCCGCAGCCCCAGCCGGGTTACGGCCACCCGCAGCAGGGCGGTGTCCCGCCGCAGCAGCCGCCCTACGGCCAGCAGCCCCCGTACGGTCAGCAGCCGCCCTACGGCCAGGCCCCCTACGGCATGCCCCAGCCGCCGGCCGCGGGCGGCGGCAAGAAGAAGACCGGCCTGATCATCGGCGCGGTCGCGGTGGTCGCGGCGATCGGCGTGGGCGCGTACTTCGTCCTCGGCGGGGGCGGCGGCGCGGGCGGCCTGGAGGACGACGGCCCGCACAAGCTGACCGCGCCGAAGTCGGTGATCGGCGGGGAGTACAACCGCATGTCCGAGGAGGGTGCGACGTCCGGCGGGGACGACGTGGCCAAGGACCTGGCGAAGAGCGGCGTCAAGAACGGCGAGTCCTCGTTCGGCTTCTACTCCACGATCGACCCGTCCTCGTACGACCCGGGCGACCCCGGCTCGGTCCCCTCCGAGTTCTCGACGCTCACGTTCTTCGGCGCCTACGGCGAGATCTCCGACCCCGAGGCCGCTCTCGACACCCTCTTCACCGAGTTCAAGAAGTCGGCCGAGGACGGGTCTTCCGGCAGCGGCGGCGCGAAGTCGGAACTCCTCGGTGAGCCGGAGGAGGTGGAGCTCGACGGCGCGCTGATGAAGTGCCAGGCGGCGAAGGGCGCGAACCCGCAGACCAAGAAGGTCAAGACCGACTGGTTCTGCGCGTGGGCCGATCACAGCACGCTGGCTCTGGTGTCGCCGGGCGAGGTCGACAAGGACATCAGCAAGGACGTGGCGGTGGACCTCACGACCAAGCTCCGCAAGGACATCCGCGTCAAGGTGTGATGCGGCACGACGTGCGAAGGGGCCCCGGTCCGCCGACCGGGGCCCCTTCCCATGTCACGTCACGCCGTCTTCTGCTCCCCCGAGCCCCGCCCCCGCGAATCCCGCGGGATCAGCGTCGGGTTGACGTTGGAGAGGACCACGTCCGCCGTGATGACCACGCGGGCGACGTCCTTGCGGGACGGGACCTCGTACATCACGCCCTGGAGGACCTCCTCCATGATGGCGCGCAGGCCGCGGGCGCCGGTCTGGCGGAGGATGGCCTGGTCGGCGATGGCCTCCAGGGCCTCGCGCTCGAAGTCCAGCTCCACTCCGTCGAGTTCGAAGAGGCGCTCGTACTGCTTCACCAGGGCGTTGCGCGGCTCGACCAGGATCTTGAGGAGTGCCTCGCGGTCGAGGTTGTGGACCGACGTGATGACCGGGAGGCGGCCGATGAACTCGGGAATCATGCCGAACTTCACCAGGTCCTCCGGCATGACCTCCTCGAAGTGGTCCTTGGCCTCGCGCTCGCGCTTGGAGCGGATCTGCGCGCCGAAGCCGATGCCCTTGGCGCCGGCCCGGGCCTCGATGATCTTCTCCAGGCCCGCGAAGGCACCGCCCACGATGAACAGGACGTTCGTCGTGTCGATCTGGATGAACTCCTGGTGGGGGTGTTTGCGGCCGCCCTGGGGCGGGACCGAGGCCGTGGTGCCCTCCAGGATCTTCAGCAGGGCCTGCTGCACGCCCTCGCCGCTCACATCGCGGGTGATCGACGGGTTCTCGCTCTTGCGCGCGACCTTGTCGATCTCGTCGATGTAGATGATGCCGGTCTCGGCCTTCTTGACGTCGTAGTCCGCCGCCTGGATGAGCTTCAGGAGGATGTTCTCGACGTCCTCGCCGACGTACCCCGCTTCCGTGAGCGCCGTGGCGTCGGCGATCGCGAACGGGACGTTCAGCATCCGGGCGAGGGTCTGGGCGAGCAGTGTCTTGCCGGAGCCGGTGGGGCCCAGCAGCAGGATGTTCGACTTGGCCAACTCGATGGCGTCGTCACGGCCTTGGGCGCCGCCGTTCTCACCGGCCTGGACCCGCTTGTAGTGGTTGTACACCGCGACGGAGAGGGCCTTCTTCGCCGCCTCCTGGCCGACCACGTACCCCTCGAGGAACTCGTAGATTTCCCGGGGCTTGGGCAGCTCCTCCCAGCGGACCTCGCTGGTCTCGGCCAGCTCCTCCTCGATGATCTCGTTGCAGAGGTCGATGCACTCGTCGCAGATGTACACACCGGGCCCTGCGATGAGCTTCTTGACCTGCTTCTGGCTCTTCCCGCAGAACGAGCACTTGAGCAGATCGCCGCCGTCACCGATGCGTGCCACGGTGTGCTTCCCCTTCGCCTGGGAGACTCCTGGAGTTCGACGCGACGTCGACGTCCAGCGGACTCCTGGTGCTGCCTTATGTCCGACGGTACCTTGCCGGGCCCCCCGTTCGGGCCCCCCTTGGCACGGTTCGCTTTGACGTGAACCGTGCCAACCATGCCAAGGGGCGGCAGACGATACAGCCTCCTGCCTCAGCGCAGGGAAGCGTTGTCCATCTTCCGGGTGGTGATGATCTGGTCGATCAGGCCGTAGCTCAGCGCGTCCTCGGCCGTGAGGATCTTGTCGCGCTCGATGTCCTCGCGGATCTTGTCGATCGACTGGGTGGAGTGCTTGGCCAGCATCTCCTCCAGCTGGGTCCGCATCCGCAGGATCTCGTTGGCGGCGATCTCCAGGTCGGAGACCTGGCCGCGGCCGGTCTCGCTGTACGGCTGGTGGATCAGGACCCGGGCGTTCGGCAGCGCCATGCGCTTGCCGGGCGTGCCGGCGGCCAGCAGGACGGCGGCGGCGGAGGCCGCCTGGCCCATGCAGACCGTCTGGATGTCCGGCTTGACGTACTGCATCGTGTCGTAGATCGCCGTCAGGGCCGTGAAGGAGCCGCCGGGGCTGTTGATGTAGACCGAGATGTCCCGGTCGGGGTCCATCGACTCCAGGCACAGCAGCTGCGCCATGACGTCGTTGGCGGAGGCGTCGTCGATCTGGACGCCGAGGAAGATCACCCGCTCCTCGAAGAGCTTCGCGTACGGGTCGTACTCGCGGACGCCCTGGGAGGTGCGCTCGACGAAGCGCGGGATCACGTAGCGGGACTCGGCCTGCGGGCCGGTGTACTGGCCCTGCGCGGCGCGCGTGTCCTGCACGGCTGGCGTGCGGTCGTAGAGGCCGCGGCCGGGGAAGTCGTTCACAGTGGTCTCCTGGAAGAGGCTGAGGCGGTCGGCTCGGGGCTGGTGCGGGGGCGGGTCAGGCCCCGGTGCCGCCGCCGCCCGGCATGCCGGCGGCCGTCGGGATCACATCGTCGATGAGGCCGTACTCCTTGGCCTCGAAGGCGTCGAACCAGCGGTCGCGGTCCGAGTCACGGGTGATCTGTTCGACCGTCTGGCCCGTGTGCTGGGCCGTGAGCTCGGCCATGCGCTTCTTGGTGTGCAGCAGCCGCTCGGCGTGGATCTTGATGTCCGACGCGGAGCCGGCCAGGCCGGCGGAGGGCTGGTGGATCAGGATCTCGGCGTTCGGCAGCGCGAAGCGCTTGCCCGGTGTGCCCGCGCTGAGCAGGAACTGGCCCATGGACGCCGCGAGACCCATGGCGATGGTCACCACGTCGTTCTTGATGAACTGCATGGTGTCGTAGATCGCCATGCCGGCCGTGATCGAACCGCCGGGGCTGTTGATGTACAAGTAAATGTCCTTGTCCGGGTCGGCGGCAAGGAGCAGCAGCTGTGCGGTGATCTTGTTGGCGATGTCGTCGTCCACCGGCTGGCCGAGGAAGATGATCCGCTCGTTGAGCAGCCGGTTGTAGACCTGGTCGCCGAGGCCACCACCGATGGAAGGCTCGCCGGCGGCGGAGGGCATCAGATTCGTCACGTATCCACCTGCTCGTCTTACGACGGCGCCGGGCCGTCTCACGTTTCCCTGCGGGGCTGGAGCCGCTTCGGGGACTCCCCTGCCCTCGTATTCATGGACCCTAACGCGGTGGGCCTGCGGCGCCATCCCGGTTCCGCGGGTGTTCGCCGGGGGCGTAGCGCGGAGGGCTCCGACGAGCGGGGGCGGCCCCTCGCCGTTGTGCTGCCGGTTCACGGGCTGCTGGGGGTGGTGCGCGGTCGCGGGCACAGCCCCTCGCGCCCCCTGGGACGCCGCGCCGCCGTACGACGGAACGGGCCCCGGCGACGATCGTCCGGGGCCCGTTCCACAGCCGTGAGAGGCGGGGCTGGACTCAGCCCTCGGCCTTCTCCCCGCCCTTGTCCTCGGCGGCCTCGGCGGCCTCGCCGGACTCGGCGGAGGCGTCCGTGGCCTCGGCCGCGGTCTCCTCCTCCTCGTCCAGATCGACGATCTCGCCGTTGGTGTCCTTGACCGTGGCCTTCTCGACCACGGCGGCCAGGGCCTTGCCGCGGGCGACCTCACCGACGAGCAGCGGCACCTGGCCCTGCTCGACGACGGCCTGGGCGAACTGGTCGGGGGACATGCCGGAGGAGGCCGCACGACGCATGAGGTGCTCGGTGAGCTCCTCCTGGTTGACGTTGAGCTTCTCCTGCTTGACCAGCTCGTCGAGGACGAACTGGGTCTTGATGCCCTTGACCGCGGCCTCGCGGGTCTCGGCGTCGAACTCCTCGGCGGTCTTGCCCTGGATCTCGAGGTACTTGTCGAGGGTGAGGCCCATCTGGCCGAGCTGGTGGTGCTCGAGGTTGTGCTTACGGGTGCTGACCTCGTCCTCGAGGAGCTTCTCGGGGACCGGGACCTCGACCAGCTCCAGCAGCTTGTCCAGGACGCGCTCCTGGGCCTGGGTGGCCTGGTCGTACTGCTTCATGTTGGCCAGGCGCTTGCGGCTGTCGGCGCGCAGCTCCTCCAGCGTGTCGAACTCCGACGCCAGCTGCGCGAAGTCGTCGTCCAGCTCGGGCAGCTCGCGCTTGGCGACCTGGGTGACCTTGACGGTGACCTCGGCCTCCTTGCCGGCCGCCGAGCCGCCCTTGAGCTCGGAGGTGAAGGTGGCCTCCTCGCCCGCGGACAGGCCCTTCACGGCGTCGTCGATGCCGTCGAGCAGCTCGCCGGAGCCGATGGTGTAGGAGACACCGTTGGCGATGCCGTCCTCCAGGACCTCGCCGTCGACCTTGGCCTCCAGGTCGATGGTGACGACGTCACCGTCCTCGGCGGCGCGCTCGACCGGGGTGGTGGAGGCGAACCGCTCGCGCAGCTCCTCCACCGACTTCTCCACGTCCTCGTCGGTGACCTCGACGGCGTCGACCTCGACCTCGATGCCGGAGTAGTCCGGGATCTCCAGGGCCGGGCGGATGTCGACCTCGGCGGTGAAGTTCAGCGTCTCGCCGTCCTTCAGCTCCGTGATGTCGACCTCGGGCTGCCCCAGCGGGTTCAGCTCGGCCTCGTTGACGGCGTCGGTGTAGAACTTCGGAAGCGCGTCGTTGACCGCCTCCTCCAGCACGGCACCCCGGCCGAACCGCTGGTCGATGACTCGGGCCGGGACCTTGCCCTTGCGGAAGCCCTTCACCGTGACCTGCTGGTTGATCTTCTTGTACGCCGCGTCGAGGCTGTCCTTGAGCTCCTCGAAGGGCACCTCGACAGTGAGCCGAACCCGGGTCGGGTTCAGGGTCTCCACGGCGCTCTTCACGGTTCGGTCTCCTTGTGGCTGACTTCTTGGGTTCTGCCGGAGCCAGAGCGGCCCGGCCGATTTCGCCGCCCGGAGGACTGCACAGGATGAGACACACGGGCGTGCAGCTTGCATAGTAACGGCAGCGGGTACACGGCCCAAAAGGCGATCAAGCTCGATCAAGCGAGGTGATCGGCCGGATGGCCGGTGGGTGAGCCGGCGGGCGGCCGGTGACCGACCGGCGAATGGTCGGGGTGGCGGGATTTGAACCCACGGCCTTCCGCTCCCAAAGCGGACGCGCTACCAAGCTGCGCCACACCCCGTCTGGTGCGAGACGTAGGGTACATGCCGCCGGCCTCCGCGGGCCGCCGCATTTCCCCGGGCGCCGATGACGCTCCGCGGCGAACGGAAACGGGGTGTGCGTGGACGGGGTGCGACCCGCTACGATGCACTTCGTGCCGCGGTCACCGACGCGCGGTGCGCGCCGTGCGGGCGTAGCTCAATGGTAGAGCCCCAGTCTTCCAAACTGGCTACGCGGGTTCGATTCCCGTCGCCCGCTCTCTTCGGCCGTGGGGCCCGGTTCCGTGGAACCGGGCCCCACGCGCGTTCCGGGGCCGGGGCGTCCGGCTGTCCGGGGCGCGTCCGGGTGTCCGTGACGTCCAGGCGTCCGGGGCGTCCGCTAGAAGCTGATCGAGTTGATCGTGTCCGCTATCGAGTCCATGAAGCGGTTGATCGACGGGGCCACGCCGGTCGAGGCGAGGAAGAACCCGAAGAGCACCGCGACGATCGCGGGGCCGGCCTTCAGGGAGCCTCCCCGCAGGAGCACCACCAGGATGATCGCCAACAGCAGCACCACTGACAGTGAAATGGCCACAACTGATCACACCCTCGGTCGGTCCGCTCTCCCGGCCCGGGGGTGCCGCCCCGCACACCCCCGCCAGAACCATCGTGCCACCAACCCGGCCGCCCCATGCGGCAGCTGACGCAACGTTTGGCCGAGTCCGCGCGGCGCCGGCCCCGCGGTCCGGCGGTCCGGCCGCCGCTGCGGCGTGCGTGAGGGAAACCGACGGCCGCGCCCCGCACAGAATTTCGAGGTTCCACGCGGACGGGCAATTCGATCACTTCGTTTCCGTGCCCACACAACACGTTCGCAGGTATTTCGAATTGTGGCGGCACGTACACCGAAGACCCTGCCAACGGTCACTGAAGCACGCTGAATCAGACATTCCACCGGAGTCGCCCGCCGGACTTATGGGATGTTCAGTCACGAATGATCGTGACAAGCAGGGCATCCCAGGCCCCGCCCCGACCTCTGCCTCGTGGGAGGCGTCACACCGGCGAGGGTGTCAACCTCCGGTTAATAGCGGGTAGTCGGTGGCGATATGCAAAACGGCGTCGGGTCCGGCGCCAGGCGTTTTACGGAATAGCTCGCACGACGCTAGGGTGCCTCAGATGTTCAACGCTGCCACGTCCCCCGTAAGCGCAGCGAGGTCCCGGGCCTGCTCGCCGACTTCCCGGCGGGAGGGTCCATGACGAACTCGCTGCGACCGCATGGCCACCGCAGTACGCCGCTCCCCCCGGCCGAGTCGACGGTGTCGGGAGTGCCGAGCCCACGGCCCACGCCGCAGGACCGGGGCAAGAACCCGCCGGGCCGGCGCGACGCGTTCTTCGACAACGCCAAGTACCTGGCGATCGTGCTGGTCGGCGTCGGGCACGCCTGGGGACAGATCCTGGACGGCAACCGGTCGGTGGAGACCCTGTACCGGGTCCTGTACACCTTCCACATGCCGGCGTTCATCATCATCTCCGGCTACTTCTCGCGCAGCTTCGACCTGAGCCCCAAGCGCGTCAAGCGCCTGATCACCGGCGTCGTCGTCCCGTACGTCGTCTTCGAGGTCGCCTACTCGCTGCACCGCCGCTGGGGCGACAACGACCCGGGCCACGACATCAGCCTGCTGGACGCCACGTACCTGATGTGGTTCCTGTGCGCGCTGTTCGTCTGGCGGCTGACCACCCCCATCTGGAAGACGGTCCGCTGGCCGCTGCCGATCGCGCTGGTCATCGCGGCGCTGGCGTCCATGACGCCCACGATCGGCAACGACCTGAACATGCAGCGGGTGCTGCAGTTCCTGCCGTGCTTCGTGCTGGGACTGCTGCTGCGGCCCGAGCACTTCGAACTGGTGCGGCGCCGCTCGGTGCGGATCGCGTCGGTGCCCGTGGTCGCGGCGGCGCTGGTCATCGGCTGGTGGTCGGTGCCGCGCATGGACACCGGCTGGTTCTACCGCAACGCCGCCGCGCAGAACACGGACGCCGCGTGGTGGACCGGGCCGGTCCTGACGCTGGCGCTCTTCGGCTGCTCGCTGGTGCTGACCGCGTGCTTCTTCGCCTGGGTGCCGGGCCGGCGCATGTGGTTCACGGCGCTCGGCGCGGGCACGATCTACGGATACCTGCTGCACGGCTTCGTGGTGAAGGAGGGCATCTACTCGGGCTGGTTCCACAGCGCCGCCCTGGACACGCCGCTCGGCGCGGTCGCCCTGACCGTCGCCGGTGCCGTCGGCATCACGCTGCTGTGCACCAAGCCCGTCCAGCGAGTCCTGCGGTGCGTGGTGGAGCCCAGGATGGAGTGGGCCTTCCGGCGCGACCCGGGCGAGGCGGCCCGGGAGCGCGAGCGGCGGGACAAGGACGGGACGGCGGCGGCCGGGACGCGGGAGTCCGGCGAGAAGGTGCCGGTCTAGGCGGGGCCCGCTCGTCCGTCGGCCGGCCGGTCCCCGGCCTCTTCGGATCGGACGTCCGGCTCCCCTTCGGACGTCCGGCTCCCCTTCGGACGTCCGGCTCCCCTTCGGACGTCCGGCTCCCCTTCGGACGTCCGGCTCCCCTTCAGACGTCCGGCTCCCCTTCAGACGTCCGGCTCCCCTTCAGACGTCCGGCTCCCCTTCAGACGTCCAGACCGAGGAGTGCGCGCATCCGTGCGTACTTCTCGGTCAGTCGTGTGCGCGTGGCCGGGTCCAGGACCGCCAGCCGCGCCGGGTCGGCGTTGTGCGCCAGGTCGGCCTCCTTCACCAGCAGCGCGCCGGGGGTGGCGAGGATGCGGCCGGCGTACGCCTCGGGGGACTCGCCGGCCCGCTTGGTGACCGCCAGGACGATGTCCTTCGTACGGCGGCTCAGCGCGGCCTCGCGCAGCCACCGCTCGGTGAGGGCGTCGTCCTCGACGGCGTCGTGCAGCCAGGCCGCCGCGATCTGGTCGGTGTCCCCGCCGCGGCGGCGGACTCCGTCGGCGACGGCCGCCAGGTGTTCGGCGTACGGCCGTCCGGCCTTGTCGGTCTGGCCCTCGTGGGCGGCACGGGCGATGGCCTCTATGTCGGTCGGCGTCAGCAGGGGTGTCCGGGTCACGTCCTCAGTGTGCCAAGGTCCGGCTCTGTGCCGTCCGGACCCGGGCCTCGGCTTCCGCCTGCGCCCGGGCCTGGGCGGTGGGGCCCTCCCGGCAGATCAGCAGCAGCGCCCGGTCGTCGTTGACGTCCTTGGCGACCGACTCGATCAGATGCCAGGCGGCGCCGTGGAAGCCGCCGGCCACATAGCGGTCGGCCTCGCCGGTGAGCCGGTCGATGCCCTCGACGATGTCCCGGTCGGAGGTCTCCACCAGGCCGTCGGTGAAGAGCATCAGCACGTCGCCGGGGCGCAGCGAACCCTTGACGGGGTCGAACTGGGCGCCGTCGTACACGCCCAGCAGCGGCCCCTCGGCCGCCTTCTGCTCCCAGCGTCCGCTGCCCGCGCTGAGCTGGAGCCCCGGCGGATGCCCGGCGGAGTACAGCTCGTAGTCGCCGGAGTCGAGGTCCAGGACCAGGTGGATGGAGGTGGCGAAGCCCTCGTCCCAGTCCTGGCGGAGCAGATAGCCGTTGGCGGCCGGCAGGAACGCGTGCGGGGGCAGGCTGCCGAGGAGGCCACCGAACGCGCCCGACAGCAGCAGGGCGCGGGAGCCGGCGTCCATGCCCTTGCCGGAGACGTCGGTGAGGACCACCTCCAGCGTCCGCCCGCCGTTGGTGCGGGCCGCGACCACGAAGTCGCCGGAGAACGACTGGCCGCCGGCCGGGCGCAGGGCCATCTCCCGGTGCCAGCCGGCCGGCAGCTTGGGCAGCTTGCTCTGCACGCGGATGCGTTCGCGCAGGTCGAAGAGCATGGTGCCGCCGCGCCGCCAGGGCACGCCGACCCGGCTGCGGAACTGGGCGAGCAGCAGGCCGAAGAAGCCGCAGGCGGCGACGACCAGGACCACGCCGGGGGTGACCCGGGAGGGGCCCTCGGTGTACGGGCCGAGTTGTACGGACTCCACGATCAGCGCCGTGGCCGCCGCCGCGTAGAGGCCGAGCAGGCTGGCGGGGCGCAGCAGCAGGCCGCCGGCCACGATCGGCAGGACCAGCGCGGCCGGGGACACCCACACCGAGTTGGCCATCGTGCCGGCCGCGATCAGGGGGATCATCAGCAGCAGTCCGGCCAGGGCGATCCAGTCGGAGCCGTCGCCGCGGAAGTAGTCGACGGCGGATCGGCGCACGCCGACGCGGGCCCGGTGCCACTGCTTCTTCAACCGGGCCGGGAACGTCTCGGCTGCGGCGCGCCGCTGTCGTCCTGCTGTCATCAGTTCGGGACCCTATCCATCGGAGCAGCCGCTTGGCACGGGAGGTCCCACTTGTCCCCCGTCCGGGGCCGGACTTCACAGTGAACTTCACGGCGCGACCCCGTGCGGCCACCGGGCGGAAATTCCCTCGCCCGTCCCGCGGCGCCCCTGATAGGCATGGCCCCATGGGCAATGAGGGCACCGAAGGCACCGGCGGCACCGACCTCGCGACGGACCTGCGGGTGTTGCGCAAGGACGAGTGGGAGGCCTGGTACGGCACGCTGATCCGCGCCTTCGGCGCGGTTCCGGAGTCCGCCGAGGAGAAGGAACTGTGGAACTCCCTGACCGAGTTCGACCGTTCCATCGGTGTCTGGGAGGGCGATGCCTGTGTCGGCACGGCGGGGGCGTTCGGCTTCCGGATGACCGTGCCCGGCGGGGCCGAGGTGCCGGCGGCGGGCGTCACCATGGTGAGCGTCGCCGCCACCCACCGGCGGCGGGGCGTGCTGACGTCGATGATGCGGCGGCAGCTGGACGACGTCCGGTCCTGGGGCGAGCCGCTGGCGGTGCTGACGGCGTCCGAGCCGGCGATCTACGGCCGGTTCGGGTACGGCGCGGCGACCTTCCAGATGAGCGCCGAGATCGATACCGGCCGGGTACGGCTGTCGGTGCCGTCCGGCACCGATGACGTACGGCTGCGGTACGCGGCGCCCGGCGACGTGCTGGAAGCCTGTGAGGCGGTGTACGCGCGGCTGGTACCGCGGCGGCCGGGGATGCTGGCGCGGCGGCCGGGCTGGGAGCGGGTGGGGCTGCTGGACCCGGAGAGCGCGCGGGACGGGGCGTCGCCGTTGCAGTGCGTGGTCGCGTCGCGGGACGGGGAGGTCACGGGGTACGCGCGGTTCCGGGTGCGGCTGGGCTGGGGGCCGAGCGGGCACGACGGGACGGTGCTGTTGCAGGACCTGGAGGCGCTGGACCCGGCGACTCGGGCGGCGCTGTGGCGCTTCCTGTTCGGCGTCGACCTGACGACGAAGCTGACCGTGCAGGGGCGGCCGGTGGACGAGGCCTGGCAGTACCAGGTGTCGGACATCCGGCGCTGTCTGCCGCGGCTGCGGGACGCGTTGTACGTGCGGCTGGTGGACGTGGGGGAAGCCTTGCAGGCGCGGACGTACCAGGCTCCGGTGGACGTGGTGTTCGAGGTGGAGGACGCCTTCTGTCCCTGGAACGCGGGGCGTTGGCGGCTGACGGGTGACGCGAAGGGGGCGTCCTGCGCGCGTACGTCCGACGCGGCGGATCTGGCTCTGGGCGTACGGGAGCTGGGGGCGGCCTACCTCGGTGGGGTGTCCCTGGGCTCGCTGGCCGAGGCCGGGCGGGTGCGGGAGTTGCGGCCGGGGGCGCTGGCGGAGGCGTCGTGGGGGTTCGCCTCCGACGTGGCGCCGTGGCTGCCGCACGGGTTCTGACGTTCTGACGCGGGTTCAGGTCCGCTGGCAGGCGGGGCACCAGAAGAGGTTGCGGGCGGCGAGGTCGGCGGTGCGGATCTCGCCGCCGCAGATGTGGCAGGGCAGGTGGGCCCTGCGGTAGACGTAGACCTCGCCGCCGTGGTCGTCGACGCGCGGCGGGCGGCCCATCGCCTCCGGGGTGTGGTCGGGGCGGACGGTGTCGATGCGGTTGTTGCGCACGCCTTCGCGCATGAGGTCGACGAGGTCGCTCCAGAGGGCGTCCCATTCGGCGGGTGCGATGTCCCTGCCGGGGCGGTAGGGGTCGATGCCGTGCCGGAAGAGGACCTCGGCGCGGTAGACGTTGCCGACGCCGGCGATGACCTTCTGGTCCATCAGCAGGGCGGCGATGGTGGTGCGGCTGCGGCGGATGCGCGCGTAGGCGGTCTGCGGGTCGGCGTCGGGGCGCAGGGGGTCGGGGCCGAGGCGGTCGTGTATCGCCTGTTTCTCGGGCTCGGTGATCAGGGCGCAGGTGGTGGGGCCGCGCAGATCGGCGTAGGCGGTGGTGTTCGCGAGGCGGAGGCGGACGGTGTCCGTGGGCGGGGGCGCGGGGGCCGGGCCGAAGGCGACCTTGCCGAAGAGGCCGAGGTGGATGTGGACCCAGTCGGCGGCGCCGAGGCCGAGGAAGAGGTGCTTGCCGTGGGCGTCGGCGGTGCGGAGGGGGGTGCCGTCGAGGAGGGCGGCGGCGTCGCTGAACTTGCCCTGGGGGCTGGTGACGTGCACTGCCGGGCCGCCGGTGAAGGCGGTGGCGTAGTCCTGGGCCAGGCGGTGGATCGTGTGCCCTTCCGGCACGGGTGGGGTTCCTTTCGTTTTTTGCCCGCCCGCCCACCCGACTCGGTCGGTCGAGCGGTGGGCCTCGGTTCCGGGGCTCCGCCCCGGGCCCCGGCGGGGGCTGCACCCCCAGCACCCCCAGAGAGTTCGCCCACCCGCCCACCCGACTCGGTCAGTCGAGGAGCGGGCCTCGGTTCCGGGGCTCCGCCCCGCACCCCGCCGGGGGCTGCGCCCCCTGCACCCCGGGTCTCGTCCGGTCGTCGCATCCCGGGTCGGTGCCGGTCGTCGCGTCCCGGGTCGCTGCCGGTCCTCGCCGGCGGCAGAAGTCGGGCTGCGGCACGCGGTGGCCCGGGCGGGGGTGGCTCCGCCCGGGCGGGTGGGTCCTGCCTACTGCTGGGGGTGGTGGGCCGGGATCGGCGGGAGGTCGCCCGTCGTCTCGTAGGACGCGAGCATGTCGATGCGGCGGACGTGGCGCTCGTCGCCGGAGAACGGCGTGTTCAGGAAGGTCTCGACGAACTTGGTCGCCTCCTCCTGCGTGTGCATGCGCGCGCCGACCGCGACGACGTTGGCGTTGTTGTGCTGCCGGCCCAGCTCGGCCGTCTCCTCGCTCCAGGCGAGGGCCGCCCGCACGCCCTTCACCTTGTTCGCGGCGATCTGCTCGCCGTTGCCGGAGCCGCCGATCACGATGCCGAGGGCGTCGGGGTCCGCGGCCGTCCGCTCGGCGGCGCGGAGGCAGAAGGGCGGGTAGTCGTCCTGGGCGTCGTAGATGTGCGGGCCGCAGTCGACGGGCTCGTGGCCGGCGGCCTTGAGCCACTCCACGAGGTGGTTCTTGAGTTCAAAACCGGCATGGTCGGAGCCGAGGTACACGCGCATGCGACGAGTGTGACACGCCCGCTTCCGGGCTCAGGCGCGGGGTGGCGCTTTGGGAAATGCAGAGCCTGTCATAGAAGCTCAGGAGAAACTCAAGGAGCGGTCTGCATTCGAAGGTCAATGGAACGGTTTACCTCTGTTTCCCTCGACCGATTCGTCCACCGGCCGGACGAGAGACAGCACCACCGGTGCGAGGGAAATCCACCGCATGACCTCGCGGCCGACTTCGACCCAGGCGGAAGAAAGCCCCGAACCCATCGGAAACCCCGGCTCCGGGCTGCACGCCGGGCTCAAGAACCGCCATCTGTCCATGATCGCCGTCGGCGGTGTCATCGGCGCCGACCCGACGTCCGGGTCGTTCTCCGCCCACGCCGACCGCGCGCTCGGGCGCTGGGCCGGTTTCTCCGTCGTCTGACGTCCGTGCCGTCCTGCCTGAACTCCGGGCTCTGCGGACGTCCCGAGCGGGGTCGTGGCGGCGCCGGAACGCGCAGGAGGCCCGGCCGGCCGACGTCGTGGTGTGGCCGGGCGAGCCTCCGCCGGGGGAACGTCCGGTCGTTCAGCGCTTGTCGACCAGCTTCCAGGCGGTCGGCAGCAGCCCCATGGCCAGGGCCGCCTTGAGCGCGTCGCCGATCAGGAAGGGGGTGAGGCCGGCCGCGACGGCGGCGGTGGCGGACATGCCGGTGGCGAGGGCCAGGTAGGGGACGCCGACGGCGTAGATGATCGCCTCGCCGATCAGCATCGTGCCGGCCATGCGCCAGACGGAGCGGTCGGCGCCACGGCGGGCCAGGGCGCCCACGGCCGCGGCGGCGAGCATCATGCCGAAGACATAGCCGAGGGAGGGGGCGGCGGTGCCGGACGCGCCACCCGCGAACCACGGCACGCCCGCCATGCCCACCAGCGCGTACAGCGCGAGGGAGAGCAGCCCGCGGCCGGCGCCGAGAGTGGTGCCGACGAGCAGCGCGGCGAAGGTCTGGCCGGTCACCGGGACCGGGGAGCCGGGCACGGGCAGCGAGATCTGGGCCGCGAGGCCGGTGAGGGCGGCGCCGCCGACCACGAGCGCGGCGTCCCGGACTCGGGAGGACGGGAGGAGGTCGGCGAGGACCGTTCCGGGGCGGGCGGGGGCTGCGGCAGCGGTGCTCATGGGGACTCCGCGGTGGTGTGGACATGTCGGACACGGTGACGCTATCCCAGCGCGCCGGAGCCGATCACCATCAGCGGTCGACAAAGGGTCGAGCGGCGGCTTGGTGGGCTCCCGACAAAGGGGGCGAGCATAACCCGACGGGGCGTGAAACCGGTCACTGAGGCGGCGAGGTGCGGGTCACGGCGGCCGGTGGCGGCGGGTGCCGCACCGATCCACCGGTGAGGGCTGTAGGGATTCACCAAACCGAGTCCGGGCAATCGGGCGATCACCCTCGGTATCGGGATCGTCCACATCGTGGGCAGCCGGTGTTCCGGGGCGGCGCGAGCCCCGAGACTGTGGGGGTTTTTGCCCTTCCGCAGGCCATCGCACGCATTGGACGAGCCGCTCATGTCCAGCACCACCACCGGGACGCCGCCGAAGCCGGACGACGCCTCCCTCTCCCACGGCCTCAAGCAGCGCCACCTCTCCATGATCGCCCTCGGCGGCGTGATCGGCGCCGGGCTGTTCGTCGGGTCCGGCGCGGGCATCGCCGCCGCCGGTCCCTCGATCGTCCTCGCCTACGCCCTCTCCGGCCTCCTCGTGATGCTGGTGATGCGGATGCTCGGCGAGATGTCCGCCGCGTATCCGTCGTCGGGCTCCTTCTCCGCGCACGCCGAACGGGCGATCGGCCCCTGGGCCGGTTTCACCGCCGGCTGGTCGTTCTGGGTACTGCTGTGCACCGCGGTCGGCCTGGAGGGCATCGGTGCCGCCAAGATCGTCAGCGGCTGGCTGCCGGGCACGCCCGAGTGGGCGTGGGTGGCGTTGTTCATGCTGGTCTTCTGCGGCACCAACCTGGCGGCCGTGAAGAACTTCGGCGAGTTCGAGTTCTGGTTCGCCGCGCTCAAGGTGGGCGCGATCTCGCTGTTCCTGGTGCTGGGCGGGCTGGCCATCGCGGGCGTGCTGCCCGGTACCGACTCGCCGGGCGCGAGCCATCTCTCCGACTTCATGCCCAACGGCGGCGAGGGGCTGGTGATCGGCCTGCTCGCGTCCGTCTTCGCGTACGGCGGCCTGGAGACGGTCACCATCGCCGCGGCCGAGTCGGAGAACCCGGTCAAGGGCGTCGCGAGCGCCGTGCGGACGGCGATGTGGCGCATCGCGGTGTTCTACATCGGCTCGATGGCGATCATCGTCACCCTCGTCCCGTGGGACTCCCCGGAGGTCGTCGAGAGCGGCCCGTACGTCGCCGCCCTCGACGAGCTGGGCATCCCGGGCGCCGGGCAGCTGATGAACGTCGTCGTGCTGGTCGCGCTGCTGAGCGCGATGAACGCCAACATCTACGGCGCCTCCCGCATCGCCTACTCGCTGGTGCAGCGCGGCCAGGGCCCGAAGGCGCTGGGCCGGGTGTCGGGCAGCGTGCCGCGCGTCGCCGTGCTCGCCTCCTGCGTCTTCGGCTTCGGCTGCGTGCTGCTGAGCTACTGGCGGCCGGACGACGTCTTCTCCTGGCTGCTCAACATGATCGGCGCGGTGATCCTGGTGGTCTGGATCTTCATCGCGGTCTCGCAGCTCAGGCTGCGCCGCCGCCTGGAGCGCGAGGCGCCGGAGAAGCTGGCCGTGCGGATGTGGGCCTACCCGGTGCTGACCTGGGTGGCGCTGGCCGGCATGGCGGCGGTGTTCATCCTGATGGCCCGTGAGCCCGACACGCGGGTGCAGCTGTACTCGACGGGCGGCATGACGCTGGTCCTCGCGGCCGTCGGCTACGCCTGGCAGCGCACGCGGGCGAGCGCCCGCGACTGACGCCCCCACACCCCCCGAGGGCCCTCGCACGGAGACCGGTCGTGCGGGGGCCCTTTCGCGTGCCCCCGCACCCGTGCGCACGCTCTTGCTGCTAGCGTGCACCTGCAAGCCTTTTGCAATAAGAGGTCGGAGGGGATACCGCGATGCCCGTCTACACGCTTCCTGAACTGCCGTACGACTACTCCGCGCTGGCGCCCGTGATCAGCCCCGAGATCATCGAGCTGCACCACGACAAGCACCACGCGGCCTATGTGAAGGGCGCCAACGACACGCTGGAGCAGCTCGCCGAGGCGCGGGACAAGGAGTCCTGGGGCTCGATCAACGGCCTGGAGAAGAACCTGGCCTTCCACCTCTCGGGGCACATCCTGCACTCGATCTACTGGCACAACATGACCGGCGACGGCGGCGGCGAGCCCCTGGAGAAGGACGGCGTGGGCGAGCTGGCGGACGCGATCGCCGAGTCGTTCGGCTCCTTCGCGGCCTTCAAGACGCAGCTGTCCAAGGCCGCCGCGACCACGCAGGGCTCCGGCTGGGGCGTGCTGGCCTTCGAGCCGCTGAGCGGGCGGCTGATCGTGGAGCAGGTCTACGACCACCAGGGCAACGTCGGTCAGGGCTCCACCCCGATCCTGGTCTTCGACGCCTGGGAGCACGCCTTCTACCTCCAGTACCGGAACCAGAAGGTGGACTTCATCGAGGCGATGTGGCAGGTCGTCAACTGGCAGGACGTGGCGAAGCGCTACGAGGCCGCCAGGTCCCGCGCGAACACGCTGCTGCTGGCGCCCTGACCACCGGCCCACCGGGCCCGCAGGACGTCCTGCCTCGTGATCGTCTTCTCACCCTTCACGGCGGCAGGCGGAAAGAGGGAGGCCCCCGCGAGGACGTGACTCGCGGGGGCCTTCCGTGTCCGGCGGTGTACGCGCCGGGTCAGGGCTTGCGGGCGAGCCCGCCGTGCTGGCCGATCGGCCGCGGCTGCGCACCGTCCACGGTGGTGTCCGGGCGCCACAGCGGCACCGACACCACGCCCGGCTCGATCAGCTCCAGACCCTCGAAGTAGGCCTCGATCTGCTCGACGGGCCGCAGGAAGTAAGGAACGGCACCGGTCTCGTTGTAGCCGTCCTGGGCCTCCTCGTAGGCCGGGTCGGTGCCGCGCGAGCCGTCGTTGACGCACAGGTAGCTGCCGGAGGGCAGGCCGGCCATCAGACGGCGGACCAGCTCGCGGGCGACGTCGTAGTCGGTGACGTGGCCCAGGATGCCGCTGAGGATCAGGGCGGTGGGGCGGCTCAGGTCGAGGGTGCGGCCGGCCGCCTCGAGGATCTTCTCCGGCTCGTACAGGCTCATGTCCTCGTACGCGGTCGCGCCCTCTGGGCTGGAGGTGAGCAGGGCGCGGGCGTGGGCGAGGACCAGGGGGTCGTTGTCGACGTAGACGATCCGTGACTCGGGCGCGTACCGCTGGGCGACCTCGTGGGTGTTGTCGACGGTGGGCAGCCCGGTGCCGACGTCGAGGAACTGCCGTACACCCGCCTCCTGCACCAGGTACCGGATGCTGCGGCCGAGGAACGCGCGGCTGCTGCGGGCGATCGTGACGATGCCGGGGAAGACGGCGGTGTAGGCGTCGCCGGCCGCCTCGTCCACCGGGTAGTTGTCCTTGCCGCCCAGCCAGTAGTTCCAGATCCGGGCCGAGTGCGGCACAGAGGTGTCGATCTCCGTCATGGGGTGGGCCTCGCCTCCAGTTTCGGGTGGTGCCGTGGGCGAGGACCTGGACTTCTCCGCCACGTCCGCCCGCCGACGAGGCGAGCGTACGGCTCCGCGCGCCGGGCCGCACGGCCGGGGCCCGATCGGCCGGTACGGGCCTTTCCCCCGTGACGGCGCGGAACTTGGGCCCCGCGGGGGATTGACGCACCGGTTCCGGCGCGCTCAAGTGCCCTCAAGTCACCTGTCCCCCAGGAGCGGCGCGTCCGAGGAGCAGCGACGAGACGGGAGAACTCCTGCGATGACCGATCCGGTACGAGTCGTGGCCGCCGGCGACCCCTTCGTCCCGTCGTCGCTGATCGCGCGCGCGGTCGGCGACGAGCTGGGCGACCGTCCCCTCGACCTGCGGCAGTTGGAGCCGGGCCCGGCGCGGGACGGCGCCGAGGAGGAGCTGATCGAGGCGCTGGCGGGGGCCCGGGTGCTGGTGACCCGGTCGGGACCGGTCACCGACCGCGTCCTGGACGCCTGCCCCGGCCTCGGTCTCGTCGCGGTGTGCGGCAGCCGCCCGGCCGGCGTCGACCTGGACGCGGCCAAGATCCGGGACGTCCGGGTGTGCCACGCGCCCGGCTGCGACGCCGCCGCCACCGCCGAGCACACCCTCGGCCTGATGCTGGCGGTCCTGCGCCGGGTCCCGTGGGCGGGCACCGAGACCCCGGCCTACGAGCGGGCCGGGCTGGAGCTGGAGGACCTGCCCGTCGGGCTGATCGGCCACGGGGCCGTGGGCGACCGGGTGGCGCGGGTGCTGTGCGCCTTCGGCGCCCAGGTGATGGTGTACGACCCGTACGTGCGCGGCGAGATCCACGGGCTGCGGGTGTCCTCGCTCGACGACCTGCTGGCCCGCTCCCGGGTGATCACGCTGCACGCCGGGGACGGCCCGGGCACCCGCGGCCTGATCGGCGCCCGTGAGCTGGCGCTGCTGCCGCCCGGGGCGGTGGTGGTGAACACGGCCCGGGGGCCGCTCCTCGACGAGGGGGCGCTGTGCGACGCGCTGGAGAGCGGCCGGGTGTCGGCGGCGGCGCTCGACACCGGGGGCGGTGAGACGGGCCCGGATCACGCGCGGCTGCTCGGCCTCGCCGACCGGGTGGTGCTCACCCCGAGGCTGGGCGGGGCGACGCGTGCGGCGGCCCGGAAGGCGGCGCGGACGGCCGCGGAGGAGGTCGGGCGCTGGCTGCGCGGGCAGCCGCCGGCGCACGGCCTGACCTGACCGCCGTACGACGCGCCCCGGCCGACCGCGTACGACGGATCCCGGGTGCCGCGCCGGCCCGGGCCCGTCACGCGTGACCGCTACAGGTTGCTGAAGTCGGGGTCCTTGGTGCGGGTGCGCTTGATCTCGTAGAAGCCGGGGATGGAGGCGACCGCGAGGGTGCCGTCCCAGAGCTTGGCCGCGTCCTCGCCCTTGGGGGCGGGGGTGACGACCGGGCCGAAGAAGGCGATCTGCCCGCCGTCCGCGCCGGGGACGGCGATGACCGGGGTGCCGACCTCCTGGCCGACCTTGTCGATGCCCTCCTTGTGGGAGGCGCGCAGCTGCGCCTCGTACGGGGTGTCGTCCCAGTGGTCCATGAGGGACTCGGGCAGGCCCACGTCCTTCAGCGCGGCGGCGACCGTCTCCTTCTCCGGCCCCTCGCCCTGGTTGTGGAAGCGGGTGCCGAGCGCGGTGTAGAGGTCGCCGAGGACGTCTGCGCCGTGCTCCTCCTGGGCGGCGATGACGACGCGGACCGGGCCCCAGGCCTTGGTCTCGAGCATCTCGCGGTACTCCTCGGGCAGCTCGTCGAGCTTGTCCTCGTTGAGGACGGCGAGGCTCATCAGATGCCAGCGGACCTCGATGTCCCGCAGCTTCTCCACCTCCAGCACCCAGCGGGAGGTCATCCAGGCCCAGGGGCACAGCGGGTCGAACCAGAAGTCGACGGGCGTCTTGTCGGACATGTCTCTCCTCAGGGCCGGCGTCACGGCGGACGATCACCCGGACAACGCCACCGCTTGCCGCGGTCATTCCCGGGTGCCCGCCGTCAGGGGCACATGGCAGGATCGGCGCTGTCCACATCTTGAACACGAGCCGAGGGAGTGCCGCCCGTGCCCGGTGAGAATCTGTCCCGCGACGAAGCCCGGGAGCGGGCAGCCCTGCTGTCCGTCGACGGGTACGAGGTGTCCCTCGACGTGCGCTCCGCGGTCGGCGACGCGCACGGGGAGCGGCCGCGCACCTTCCGGTCCGTCACCACGATCCGCTTCCGCTGCAACGAGCCGGGCGCGGCCGGCTTCGCGGACCTGATCGCACCGAGCGTCACGGCCGTCTCCCTCAACGGCCGCGACCTCGACCCCCGCGAGGTCTTCGACGGCTCCCGGATCCTCCTGGAGGACCTGGCCGCCGACAACGAGCTGGTGGTCGACGCCCAGTGCGCCTACTCCCGCACCGGCGAGGGCCTGCACCGCTTCGTCGACCCCGAGGACGGCGAGGTCTACCTCTACACCCAGTACGAGCCGGCCGACTCCCGCCGGGTGTTCGCCAACTTCGAGCAGCCGGACCTCAAGGCGCCCTTCCGCTTCGAGGTGCGGGCGCCCGAGGGGTGGACGGTGTGGAGCAACGGCGTGGGCGAACGCGCCGACGGGGTGTGGCGGTTCGCGGAGACGAAGCCCATCCCGACGTACATCACGTGTGTCGTCGCGGGGCCGTACCACTACGTCACGGACTCCTACGAGCGGACCCTGAAGGACGGTACGCGGCTGGCGATCCCCCTCGGCGCGATGTGCCGGAAGGGACTCGCCCCGCACTTCGACGCCGAGGACGTCTTCACCGTCACCAAGCAGGGCCTGGACTTCTTCCACGACCACTTCGACTACCCGTACCCGTTCGGCAAGTACGACCAGGCGTTCGTGCCCGAGTACAACCTCGGCGCGATGGAGAACCCGGGTCTGGTGACCTTCCGGGAGGAGTTCATCTTCCGGGGCAAGGTGACGCAGGCGTCGTACGAGGGCCGCGCCAACGTGATCCTGCACGAGATGGCGCACATGTGGTTCGGCGACCTGGTCACCATGGAGTGGTGGGACGACCTGTGGCTGAAGGAGTCCTTCGCCGACTTCATGGGCGCCTTCTCGCTGGTCGGCGCCACCCGATTCACGGACGGCTGGATCACCTTCGCCAACCGCCGCAAGGCGTGGGCCTACCGCGCCGACCAGCTGCCGTCCACCCACCCGATCACCGCCGACATCCGCGATCTTCAGGACGCCAAGCTCAACTTCGACGGCATCACCTACGCCAAGGGCGCCTCGGTGCTCAAGCAGCTGGTGGCGTACGTCGGCCAGGACGCGTTCCTGGAGGGCGCCCGGCGCTACTTCAAGCGGCACGCGTACGGCAACACCCGGCTCGGTGACCTGCTGTCGGTGCTGGAGGAGACCAGCGGACGGGACATGGCGGCCTGGGCGCGCTCCTGGCTCCAGACGGCGGGCGTCAACTCCCTGACCCCGCAGGTGCTGCTGAGCACCGACGGCCGGATCGACGAGCTGGCCGTGGTGCAGGAGGCGGCCGAGAGCCACCCCGAGCTGCGCCCGCACCGGGTGGCGGTGGGCCTGTACCGGCGTTCCCCCGAGGGGGCGCTGGAGCGGTACGCGCGTGCCGAGACAGACGTCGACGGGCCGCGCACGGTGGTGGCTGAGCTGGCCGGGGAGCAGGCGCCGGAGCTGGTGCTCGTCAACGACGACGACCTGACCTACTGCAAGATCCGCTTCGACGAGACCTCGCTGGCCACGCTGCGGGCCGGTCTCGGCGACGTCACCGACCCCCTCGCCCGCGCGCTGTGCTGGTCGGCGCTGTGGAACATGACGCGGGACGCGCTGCTGCCGGCCCGGGACTTCGTGGACCTGGTCCTGCGGTTCGCGGGGAGCGAGTCCGACATCGGCGTGCTCCAGATGCTGCACGCCTGGGCGAACTCGGCGCTGGTGCACTACGCCGCCCCCGACTGGCGGGAGACCGGCGGGCGGCTGCTCGCCGAGGGGGCGCTGCGGGAGCTGCGGGAGGCGGCGCCGGGCAGTGAGCACCAGCTGGCGTGGGCCCGGTTCTTCGCGGCGGTGGCGTCCGGGGAGGCGGACCTCGGGCTGCTGCGGGGGCTGCTGGAGGGCACCGAGAAGATCGACGGTCTGGACGTGGACCAGGAACTGCGCTGGGCGTTCCTGGAGCCGCTGACGGCGCACGGAGGCGCGGACGAGGCCGTGCTCGCGGCCGAGCTGGCCCGCGACGACACCGCCTCCGGCAAGCGCCACCAGGTCCGCTGCCTGGCGGCCCGCCCGTCGGCGGCGGTGAAGGCGCAGGCCTGGGCACAGGTCGTGGAGTCGGACGCGCTCTCCAACGCCCTGGTCGAGGCGACCATCGCCGGGTTCGCGCAGTCCTCGCAGCGGGAGCTGCTCGCGCCGTACGCGGAGAAGTACTTCGCGGCGATCGAGCGGGTGTGGACCGAGCGGTCGATCCAGATCGGCATGGACGTGGTGCGGGGCCTGTTCCCGGCGCTCCAGGACTCGCCGGCGACGCTGGAGGCGACGGACGCGTGGCTGGCGGCGCACGCCGGAGCCGCCCCGGCGCTGCGGCGGCTGGTGCTGGAGGCGCGGGACGATCTGGCCCGTGCCTTGCGAGGGCAGGAGTGCGACGCGGCTGCCGGTGGTCGATGAGGGGGCGCGGCACCGAACCCGGTACCGAAAGAACACCGCATCTTTGGCCAAAGATTGGGCGTTCCGTCATCGTTACAAGATGAGTGCGCTCAGGCCGTAACCCCTGGCCCGCCCCCGAACGGACCAGGGGTTTTCGGCATCCGAACATGCATCCTTTAGGGCGGGCTTGTCCGCATTCGTCGACAGGCGTGTAACAGCGGTTAAGGGATGGATGGGACGCGGGAAATCCCCGGTCATGACCCACAACCCCCCGCTCTCCCCCCGCCCCCTGCACCACCTGGCCACCGGCCGGCCCGCCGTGCTGACCGCCGCGCAGCTGCGCGCGCACGGTGTCACGGCCGCCGAGACCGACGAGCAGTGCCGCCCGGGCGGACCCTGGCAGCAGCTGCTCCCCGGTGTCGTCCTGCTCCACCCGGGACCGCCGACCAGCGAGGAGCGGCTGCACGCGGTGCTGCTGTACGCGGCCCGGGACCGCGGTACCGCCGTGCCGCCCCAGCCCGGCGGGGGCACACCGCCCGGACCGGCGTACGCGGAGGTGATGATCACCGGGCCGGCCGCGCTCACCCTGCACGGTTTCGCCTCCGCTCCCCCGCTGACGTCCCTGGACGCGTTCGACGTCCTCGTGCCGCGGCTGCGCCGGCTGCGGTCGACGGGCTGCGCGCGGATCGTCCGTACGGCCGCGCTGCCCACGCCGGAGCAGGTCACCGGGGTGCCGGTGGCACCGGTCGCGCGGGCCCTGGCCGACGCGGTGGCGGAGTCGGCGGACGCGGGGATGGTGCGCCGGCTGCTGACGGAGGCGGTGCGCGGCGGGCACTGCGAACCGCCGGCGGTGGTCCGCGAGCTGACCCGGGCCCGGCTGCTGAACCGGCCGCACGTGGTGGACGCGGTGGACTCGCTGCTGGCGGAGGGGCGGGCGCTCGCGGAGGACCGGCTGTACCGGATGGTGCGCGAGCACGGTCTGCCGGAACCGCTGTGGAACGTCGATCTGCGGCTGCCCGGCGGTCCCCACCTCGGCGGCCTGGACGCCTACTGGCCGGAGCAGGCGGTGGCGGTCGAGCTGGACACCCGCGCCCACCGGCAGGGGCAGTCGCAGGAAGAGGACGCGCTGTGGTCGGAATACGCCCGCAAGCGCGAGCACTTGGAAAGGCTGGGGATCACGGTCGTCCACCTGACGCCCAGGAAGCTCCGTGAGTCCCTGGAGCAGCAGGCGGCGGTGGTGCGTACCGCGTTGATGGCGGCGGCGGACCGGGAACCCGCCGCGTATGTCGTGGTGCTGCCCCGGTAGTGACGGACCGGGGCGGGGCCAGGAGGGGAGAGGAGGGGCCGCCGGATCACCGGCGGCCCCTCCTCCTGTGCCGGCCCTCCGTCACCCGGCGCGGAACTCGGCCTCGATCACTTGGCGCAGAACTCCGCCTCGATCACCGCGCCGCCGTCACCCGACCAGTCCCCGTTGAAGTTGAGGGCGAGGGTGTGCCGGCCGTCCTTCGTCGTGACCGCCTCCGACACGGAGCCGTGGATGCCGCCGCCGTGGCCCCAGACGTTCACGCCGCAGCTCAGCTCCGTCCTCATCAGACCCAGGCCGTAGCCGAGGCCCTTGGCGACGTCGACCGTGTCCGTCATCTGTGCGAGCTGCGCGGCGGGCAGCAGCTTGCCGCGCAGCAGGGCCGAGTAGAAGCGGTTCAGGTCGGCCGAGTCGGAGACCATCTCGCCGGCCGCCCCCGCGATGGACGGGTTGAGCCTGGTGACGTCGTACGTGCGCCCGGTCGCCGTCCCGGCCAGCTTGGAGTAGGCCCGGCTGCTGGGCTGCGGGACGGTGACGCGGGTGCCCGGCAGCGAGGTGGCGCGCAGGTGCAGTGGCTCGATGATGCGCCGGCGGATCTCCGCTCCGTAACCGCGGCCCGTGGCCTTCTCGATCACCATCCCGGCCAGGACGTAGTTGGTGTTGGAGTAGTTCCAGGAGGTGCCCGGCGCGAAGTCCGGCTCGTGGCCCATGGCGATGGCGACCAGGTCCCTCGCCGGCACCGTGTCGTAGCGGTGCTCGAAGAAGCCCTCCTTGAGGAAGTGGCGGCGGCCGAAGTCCTCGTCCGCCGTGTAGCTGTAGATGCCGCTGGTGTGATTGAGGAGTTGG
This sequence comes from Streptomyces hamibioticus, assembly GCF_047946815.1. Lineage (NCBI taxonomy): Bacteria > Bacillati > Actinomycetota > Actinomycetes > Kitasatosporales > Streptomycetaceae > Streptomyces > Streptomyces hamibioticus. Next base: position 4,990,220 of record NZ_JBKKQY010000001.1, on the reverse strand, counting down.
CGCAGGGTGATGCGGGTGCCGTCGTGGCCGTTGCCCTCGACCACGCCGGGCAGCCACTCGTCCACCGTGTCGTCCAGCGACAGCCTGCCCTCGGCCTCCAGTTGCAGCAGGACGGTGGCGACGAACGTCTTGGTGATGCTGCCGACCCGGTAGCGGTCGTACGCCGAACGCGGCTCGCCGGACCGCAGGTCGCCCACGCCGGCCGTCGCCGCCCAGGTCCCGCGGGCGTCCCGGGCCGTCGCCGTCACTCCGGGCACACCGGCCCGTACGGCGTCCCGCATGGCCTTCCTGGTCGCCTGGTGCCGCTTGCCTCCGTCCTCGCCCTGCGCCGGTGCCGCCGCCACCGCGGGGCCCGCCAGCGCCAGTGACAGGGCCACGGCGGTGGTCGCCACCCACGCCGTCCGCGTGCCTGAGGTCGTCTTGCGCATGATCCGTCTCCCCCTTGCCGTCGTGCCGGTCCGTGCCGTTCGGCACGTGGTCGGGGGGAGAGACTCCGGCCGGTGGTGCGGGGGTTGCCGTCGGTTGTGCGGGTTGATCGGGATTCAGCCCTTCTCGGTGTACTGGGTGGTGAAGTGTCCCGACGCCGGCCGTTCGCGCCACAGCCGCAGGGCGATGTCGACCATGCGGACGCGGACCAGTCCGGGAACGGCGTCCAGGGGCTGCCAGGCGGCGAGCTCGGTGGATCCGTTCACCTCGTTGCGGAGTTCACCGCCGGTGATGCGCCCCTCATAGACGAGGCGTACGCCATGATGGTCGACGGCGCGGCCCAGGCGGCCGGGGAAGGTGCGGCGGGTGGAGTCCACACCGAGCAGTCCGGTGACCTCGATCCGGTAGCCGGTCTCCTCCTCGGCCTCCCGCCGCACGGTGTCGTAGGGGTCCTCGCCGTGCTCCATGCCCCCGCCCGGCATCACCCACTCGGGAACGCCGCCCGGCCCCGGGGACCGGGCGAGCAGGAGCCGACCGTCGCGCACCACCACGGCGTAGGCCGCCACCCTCAGCGTCTGTCGCACTCCGGGACGTTAACCCGGACCGGTCGGCGACTTGTTGCCTTCGCGCGGTCCTGTCCGGATAAGCGCATCGGGGGTTTTCCCCATGCATCCATTGCGATTCGGTCAACCCTCCCCAATCGCCTGTCCCTTGCGTAAAGCTCTGCGATCGTCCGGGATCGTATTCCGGATCGTCACGGCCAGGGCCGATCAGCTCCGGTCGTTCCACGAACGCTCCTTTACTACAAGGGATGCCGATGACCCACTCCCCCCAGCGTGACCCGATATCGGGCACGAGACGCGTGGCCCGTGTCGCCGTGGCCGCCGGTCTCGTCGCCGCGCTGTCCGCGGCCGGACCGATCCCCCTGGCCTTCGCCGCCGACGACCCGGCCGGGTCCGCCGCGTCCGTACCGGCCGACGACACGGCCAAGTCCGCGCACGACAAGCTCGGTTCGGACGACGCGGACCTGCTCGCCGAGGCCAAGGCCGAGGGCGAGAAGAACATCACGATGATGGTCGCGACCGCGCCCGGCGGCACCGAGCAGGTCGCGAAGCAACTGGACGCGGTCCGGGGCGGCACCGTGGGCCGCACCTTCGACAAGCTCGGCTACGTCCGGGCCACCGTCCCCACCGACCGGGCGGACGCGGCCATCGCCGCCGCCGCGAAGCTCTCCTCCGTGCACGGCATCGACCTGCGCCAGGAGATCCCGCTGGACGACCCGACGCCGAGCGCGGACCGCGCCGAGGGCGCCCCCGCGGCCGCCGAGGGCCGCTACACCGGGCCGGACCGCAGGACCCCCGCCGAGAACCCGTACAACCCGTCCCACGAGACGGGCGCCGTCGACTTCGTGCGCAAGAACCCGAAGGCGGACGGCCGCGGCATCACCATCGGCATCCTCGACTCGGGCGTCGACCTCGCCCACCCGGCGCTGCAGAGGACCACCACCGGCGAGCGCAAGATCGTCGACTGGGTCACCGCCACCGACCCGGTCGTGGACGGCGACCGCACCTGGCGCCCGATGACCACCTCCGTCTCCGGGCCGGTGTTCACCCATGACGGCGAGACCTGGACGGCGCCCGAGGGCTCCTACCAGGTCGACGCCTTCCGCGAGGACTACACCGTCGGCGGCGACGCGAACGGCGACGCCAACCGGGACGGTGACACCACCGACTCCTGGGGCGTGCTGTACGACGCGGCGGCCGGCACGGTCCGCGTCGACCTGAACGGCAACCACGACTTCACCGACGACACGCCCATGAAGCCGTACAAGGACGGCTTCCAGATCGGGTACTTCGGCACCGACGACCCGTCGACCGACGTGGCCGAGCGGCAGCCGTTCGTCGTCGAGATCCGCAAGGACGTCGTCCTCGGCTCCGGCGCCAAGGCCGACTTCGTCAACATCGGCCTCATCGAGGGCTCGCACGGCTCGCACGTGGCCGGCATCACCGCCGCCAACGGCCTGTTCGGCGGGCGGATGAACGGTGCCGCGCCCGGCGCGAACATCGTCTCCTCGCGTGCCTGCACCTGGAGCGGCGGCTGCACCAACGTCGCGCTCACCGAGGGCATGATCGACCTCGTCGTCAACCGCGGCGTCGACATCGTCAACATGTCGATCGGCGGGCTCCCGGCGCTGAACGACGGCAACAACGCGCGCGCCGCGCTGTACACGCGGCTCATCGACACCTACGGCGTTCAGCTGGTGATCTCCGCGGGCAACTCCGGCCCCGGCGCCAACACCATCGGCGACCCGAGCCTGGCCGACAAGGTCATCTCGGTCGGCGCGTCCGCCTCCCGCGAGACCTGGGCCGCCAACTACGGCTCCGAGGTGCGCAAGAAGCAGGCGATGATGCCGTTCTCCTCGCGCGGCCCGCGTGAGGACGGCGGGTTCACGCCCACCCTGGTCGCGCCCGGCGCCGCCGTCAACACCATCCAGACCTGGGCGCCCGGAGCGCCGGTCCCGGAGGCGGGCTACGACCTGCCCGCCGGTTACGGCATGCTCCAGGGCACCTCGATGGCCTCGCCGCAGGCCGCCGGCGCCGCCGCGCTGCTGCTGAGCGCGGCGAAGCAGAAGGGTGTCGGCCTCACCCCGGCGAAGCTGCGCACCGCGCTGACCTCGACCGCCGACCACATCCCGGGCGTCCAGGCGTACGAGGAGGGCGCGGGCCTGATCAACGTGGTGGACGCCTGGAAGGCGATCCGCAAGGGCGCCACCGCGCACGAGTACACGGTCAAGGCGCCGGTCGACACCGCGATCGACCAGTTCCTGAAGACTCCCGGGTACGGCACCGGCCTGTACGACCGCGAGGGCGGCGTGCAGGTCGGCAAGAAGAAGCGGTACGAGATCACCCTCACCCGCACCTCCGGCGCGGACCGGGCGATCCGGCACGAGCTGCACTTCGAGAACAACGCCGGGCGCACCTTCCGGATCGTCGGCTCCGACGAGGTGCGGCTGCCGCTGAACCGGCCGGTGACCGTCGAGGTCGAGGCCGGGCCGCGGTCGCAGGGCCTCAAGAGCGCGATCCTGGAGGTCGACGACCCGCGCACCGGGGGCATCGACAAGCAGGTGCTGACGACGGTCGTGGCGGCGGCGCCGCTGGAGCGCGGCTTCTCCGCGTCGGGCTCCGTGCAGCGCAACAGCACCGAGTCGTACTTCGTGACCGTCCCCGAGGGCGCGAAGACGCTGGAGGTGGCGATCGGCGGGCTGAAGGGCAAGAGCCAGACCCGGTTCATCGCCATCCACCCCTACGGCGTCCCGGTCGACAGGACGTCGACGCCGAACTGCTACAACAACTACCTCGACGGCAACGGCTGCCGGCCCGACGTGCGCTCCTACGCCGACCCGCAGCCCGGCGTCTGGGAGATCGAGGTCGAGTCGCGGCGCACCTCGCCGCTGCTGGACAACCCCTACCGGCTCGACGCCACCGTCCTCGGTGCCGCCTTCGAGCCGGAGGTCGTGACGGTGCCCGAGGCGAAGGTGGGCACGCCGGTCGACGCCTCCTGGAAGGTGACGAACGAGTTCGCCCCGATCGACGGCAAGCTGGTCGGCGGCCCGCTCGGTTCCGCCAAGTCGGCCCGCCCGACGATCAAGCCGGGCGAGACGCACACCTCCACCGTCGCGGTGCCCGCCGGCGCCGAGTCGCTGGACGTCGCGATCGGAGGCGTCTCGGACGCCGCCGCCGACCTCGACCTGACCGTGTACGACCAGGACGGCAAGGTGGTCGGGCAGTCCGCCGACGGCGACTCGGAGGAGTCGGTCTCGGTGCGCAAGCCGGCCGCCGGTACGTACACCGTCGAGGTCTTCGGCTACGCGATCCCGGCCGGCTCCACGGAGTACGACTACCGGGACGTGTACTTCGCCGACTCCCTCGGCGCGGTCACCGTGGACGGGTCGGCGCCGGTCCGGCTCGGCACGGGTGAGACGGCCACGGTCTCGGCGAGCGTGACGGTGCGCGCCGCCGCGCCCGAGGGCCGGGCGTTCTTCGGCCGGGTCCAGCTGGCCAACACGCGCGGCACGGTCGCGGGCGTCGGCAGCGTGGCGATCGAGAAGGTCGTGCCGTAGGTCCGGCACGGCACGGGGCCGCGAGGCCCGGGGCGGGCGTCCGACGGGCGCCCGCCCCTTCGCGTTTCCGTCCGCTCCGGGTCAGTCGCAGGTGAGGGCGCGGGACTCGGGCAGAGAGGCGGTGATCCAGGGGCGTTCGGCGGCGATGGCCCGCTCGCCGGTGATCACGGCGTCCGCGGTGTCGCCGCCCAGCGGGACGCCGACCAGCACCCGGTCGCCCACGTGGAGCCGCGCGGTGGCGTCGTCGAGCAGGAAGGTGATCCGCCGCTTCCCCGGGTCCGGCTTGTAGGAGCGGGTCACGTCGAGGCTGATCCGGTGCCGCTCGCCGCCGGTCAGCGGCTCGACGCCGGTCACCGTGCCCTCGGCCACCAGGCGGGCGCAGGCGAGGTGGCGGGGGCTGCCGAAGGCGACGCCGTCCGCGTCCTGCACGGCGGCCTTGTCGCTCGCCGCGTCGCTGGCGCCTCCCCCGCCCTGCGCCGCCAGCCAGCCCAGACCGGCCACCAGGGTGCCGGCACAGACCGCCGCAACGGCCCCGAGGGCGACGGCGAGGGGCCGGCGCCGGGACCCGGGGCGGGGCCGGGGGCTGGGCCGGGACCGGGGGCGGGGCCGGGACCCGGCGGGGCGGGGCCCCGAGTCAGGGGCGACCGGCCCGGCCTCCGGGGCAGGAACCGGCTCGGGCTCCGGCCCGGTTCCCGGGCCGGGTGCAGGCTCCGGCCCTGTGGCGGTCGCCGGCTCCGCGCCCAGGGCGGTGGGCCCGGGACCCGGGCCCGCGGCGGCGGGCGCCGGCTTCGGGGCCGGGGCAGGCTCGGGAGCCGAGCCCGGGGCGGCGTCCGCCAGGGCGTTTCCGATGATCTTCAGCTGCTCCCGGAGCAGGGCGACGTCGGCCGTGGCCGACCGGTGCTCCGCCGGGAGGGCGGGGTCCGGCCCGTCCCCCGGCGGCAGCGGCTGGTCCGTGATCGCGGCCATCAGCGCGTCCACGGCGCGGTCCTCGTGCTCGGCGGCCATGTCACACCACCTCGTCCTCGTGCAGCCGGGCCCGCAGCGCCCGTACCGCGGTGTGCAGCCTGCTCTTGACCGTGCCCTCGGGGACGCCCAGTTCCTCGGCGATGCCGCGCACCGGCAGATCGGCGTAGAAGCGCAGTACGAGGACCTGACGCTGGGCGTCGGGCAGCTCGTCCAGGCCCCGGGCGACGGCGAGGGAGAGCAGGCTGGTCTCCTCGCCGGACGGGTGCTCGGCCTGCCGCAGCGCGGCGAGGCGCTCACCGAGCCGCTCCTGGCGGCGCTTGGCACGGTGCCAGTCCATGGCCAGGTTGGAGGCGACGACCGCGGCCCACGCGGACACGTCGCGCGGCGCCTCGTGACCGGTCGCCGCCCGCTCCAGCAACCGCAGGCGGACCTGCTGTACCCCGTCCGGCAGGTCCGCCTGCGGCACGCCGCCCAGCGCGAGCACCGCCCGCACCCGGCGTTCCTGGGCCGCGTCCAGCGGATCGCCCTGTACGGCGTCCGTCCGGCCACGGCGGGCCCTCCTGCCGCTTCTGCGCAGCACAGCCACCCCTCCCTCGCCGCGTTTCCCCTATGACGCCGGACGGGGCCGAAACGTTCGCCGCGGGCCGGACCGGCAGGAGGGAGGCGTACGTCACACCGGGTGTGGGCCGGGCGGAAAGGGGCAGGGGCCAGGCAGCACAGCTTGCGGCGCGGGGCCCGGTACGGGTGAATTCCTCCAGCTCGGCCGGGGCGGCGACCGCAGGACCGCGACCGCCGTCCGAGCCGCCGCGTCCCACCCCTCGGTCTCACCGGCCAAAGAACTGGACAGGTGGACCGGGGATGGCCGCATGATGGAAAAGCCCCAGCCACCCAGGGCGGGCGCACGCATGTCACGAAAGGGAGTCGTCGTGAGGGTCGGAATCGTCGGAGCCACCGGTCAGGTCGGCACGGTCATGCGCAGGATTCTCACGGAGCGCAACTTCCCGGTCGACGAGCTGCGCCTGTTCGCCTCCGCCCGCAGCGCGGGCCGGGAGCTGGACGGCGTGACGGTGGAGGACGCGGCGACCGCCGACTACTCCGGGCTGGACATCGTGCTGTTCTCCGCGGGCGGCGCCACCTCCAAGGCGCTGGCCGAGAAGGTCGCCTCGCAGGGCCCGGTGGTGATCGACAACTCCTCGGCCTGGCGCCGCCACCCCGAGGTGCCGCTGGTGGTCTCCGAGGTGAACCCGCACGCGATCCGGAACCGCCCCAAGGGCATCATCGCCAACCCGAACTGCACCACGATGGCCGCCATGCCGGTGCTGCGTCCGCTGCACGCCGAGGCGGGCCTCGAGGCCCTGGTCGTCGCCACCTACCAGGCGGTGTCCGGCTCCGGCCTCGCGGGCGTCGACGAGCTGTTCGAGCAGGTCAAGAAGGTCGGCGAGGACGCCCCCAAGCTCACCCACGACGGCACCGCGGCCACCTTCCCCGAGCCGGAGAAGTACGTGGCGCCGATCGCGTACAACGTGCTGCCACTGGCCGGCTCGATCGTCGACGACGGTCTGAACGAGACCGACGAGGAGCAGAAGCTCCGCAACGAGTCCCGCAAGATCCTGGAGATCCCCGAGCTGAAGGTGTCCGGCACCTGCGTGCGCGTGCCCGTCTTCACCGGCCACTCCCTCCAGGTCAACGCCCGCTTCGCCCGCCCGATCAGCGCCGCGCGCGCCAAGGAGCTGCTGGCCGACGCCCCGGGCGTGGTCCTCACCGACGTGCCCACCCCGCTCCAGGCGGCCGGGCAGGACCCGTCGTACGTGGGCCGTATCCGCGAGGACGAGACCGTGGAGAACGGCCTCGCCCTGTTCGTCTCCAACGACAACCTGCGCAAGGGCGCGGCGCTGAACGCCGTGCAGATCGCGGAGCTGGTGGCGGCGGAGCTGTCCGCCGCCTAGGCCGGGCAGGCGGCGCGAGCCGAGCACTGGGGCGGTCACCGCATGGCGGTGGCCGCCCCAGCCGCGTGTCCGGCGTACGCGACGGCGGCCAGCGCGAGCAGGGCCAGCCCGGCGCCCGCGCCCAGCACGTACGGCAGCCCCGGCCCGTCCGCGATCCGGCCGCCGGTGAACGCGCCGAGCGCGATCGCCGCGTTGAACACGCCCGCGAACAGGCCCGACGCCGCCTCCCGGGCGCCCGGTGCGGCGGCCGCCAGCCAGTTCTGCGCGGACACCGAGACACCCCCGTACAGCACGCCCCACACCGCGAGCAGCGCGGCCGACGCGGCGAACGAGCCGCCGGACGGCGCCAGCAGGGCGACGGCCGCGCCGATCCCGGCGCTGACGGTGAGCAGCGCCCGGCGCGGGTCGCGGGCGGCCAGCGCGCCCAGCGTGAAGGTGCCGGCGACGCCCGCCAGGCCGTAGCCGAGGAGCAGGGCGCTGATCTGGCCGGCTCCGGTGCCGGGGACGCGTTCGAGGACGGGCCGGACGTAGGTGTACGCGGCGAAGTGGCCGGTGACCAGGAGGGCCACCGCGAGCAGGCCGCGGGAGAAGCGGGGCACGCGCAGCAGCCGCGCGAAGGCGCCGGGCCGTACCGGCCGGTCGGCGGGGAGCGGCGGCAGCGCGAGCGCCAGCGCGCCCGCCACGGCCAGCGCGAGCCCGGCCAGCGCGGCGAACGCCCACCGCCAGCCCGCCAGGTCCCCGAGGAAGGTGCCCGCGGGCACGCCGAGCACCGACGCCACCGCGATCCCGCTGAAGATCACCGAGGTGGCCCGGCCGACCGAGGCCCCGGGGACCAGCCGTACGGCGAGCCCCGCGGCCACCGCCCACACCCCGCCGATGCACACGCCGACGACGGCGCGGGCGGCGAGCAGGACGGTGAAGTCGCCGGCGAGCGCGCACAGCAGGTCGGCGGCGGCGAGCAGGAGCAGCAGCACGCACAGCACCGTGCGCCGGCCGGCGCGGCGCACGGCCACCGGCAGCAGCAGCGCGGCGGCCGCGGCGACCAGGCCGGGCAGGGTGACGGCCAGGCCCGCGGTGCCGGGCGAGACGCCGAGGCCGGTGCCGAGCGAGGTGAGCAGGCCGACGGGGAGCATCTCGGTGGTGACGACCGCGAAGGTGGCGGCGGCGACGGCGAGCACGGCGGCCCACGGGCGACGGGGGGCGTCGGCGGGTGAGGTGCCGTGGGAGGCAGGGTCGGTGGTCATGGAGGACATGCCCTCCACCCTTCGGCGGCGGGGCGCCGGGAACAACGGCGAAGTCCTCAGCCTTGCATGAGCGGGACTCATTCGATCGTCGGGCGGGAGGTCATCGGCCGTGGCCGGGCTGGAGACACGCGAACTGGAATGCTTCCTGGTGCTCGCCGAGGAGCGGCACTTCGGCCGGGCGGGAGAGCGGCTGTTCGTCTCGCAGAGCCGGGTGAGCCAGCTGCTGCGGTCGCTGGAGCGGCGGATCGGAGCGACGCTGGTGCACCGCACCAGCCGCCGGGTGACGCTCACCCCGCTCGGCGAGCGGTTCCTCGCCGACCTGCGCCCGGCCTACGACGCGCTGGCCGCGGCGGTGGAGGGCGCGCGGGCGGCGGCGCGGGGCGTCGGGGGCACGCTGCGGATCGGTTTCCAGGGGACGGCGGACGCCCGGCTGGTGCGGGCGGTGACCGCGTTCCAGGCCGCGTATCCGGGGTGCGGGACGGAGCTGGTGGAGATCCCGCTCGCGGACCCGTTCGGTGCGGTGCGGGACGGGGTGGTGGACGCGTCCGTCGTGCTGCTGCCGGTCGAGGAGCGGGACCTGGTGCTGGGCCCGGTCTTCTCCTTGCGGCAGCAGACGGTCGCCGTCCGCGCGGGCCACCCGTTCGCGGGCCGTCCTTCGGTCACCGTCGCCGAGCTGGCCGCCGTGCCGCTGGTCCGGCCCGCTCCCCCGGCGCCCGCGTACTGGCGGGCGGTGCAGGCCCCCGGAGACCTGTCCGGGCCCGAGGTGACGACCCTCCAGGAGGGGCTGAGCCTGGTCGCGGCCGGGCGCGGCGGCCTGCTGCTGTGCCGGCCCACGGCCGACCACCACCGCCGGGAGGACGTCGTCTTCGTCCCCGTCGAGGGCCTGCCCGAGTCGGCCCTCGGCCTGGTGTGGCACCGGGACCGGGAGACGGAGACGGTCCGAGCCTTCGCGCGGGCGGTGGCGGCGGAACCGGACGCCTCCGCGACGGCCGCGCCATGCCCGCGCCGAGCCGAGGGCGAACTTCGCTCCCGGCTCACCGATCCGCGCCTGGACCGATTACCCGGCCCGGGCCGGGTGAGCGCGTTCACGCCCCAGGTTCCTCCACGATCACCAATGTGCCGCGGCTACCCGGGCCGACCGCGTGTCGAGCACCTGCCGGCACCCGGTACATCTCGCCTGTCTCCACGGCGACCTTGATGCCCTCCACCAGCAGTTCCAGCCGCCCGTCGAGCACCAGCAGCACCTCATCAGCTCGGTGAGTCTCTTCCCGGACCGGGCTGCTGTCCATACGGAGGACTTTCACACAGGCCGCCCCTACCTCTCCCAAGGAGTGGGAGCTCCAGGCAGCCGGCAGCGTGGCCGCTGTCTCCACGACGTTGATCGAACTCATCACATGCCTCCCAGCAAGCTGCTTCCACCAGGGCGCAAGCAGCCCGCTCATCACCTTCAACGGATGCCGGAAAGCTATCTGAGCAGGGACGATCGATGGTCGACCGTTTGGCAAAACCTCTCGCCGACCACGGCTCGAGTACCCGGCCGAGGTCGCGTGACGAGCCACTAGGTTCGGCCGGGCGGGCCCTGGGGCCGGCGCACCTCGTACAGGAAGCAGCCGTACTCCACGGCCCGGACGTGGACGAGTGCCACGGACGGGTCGGCGAACGCCTCGGCGAGGGCGGGTTCGAAGGGGCCGGGGCCGACCAGCCGGCCGCCGAGGATGCGGCCCTCGGCGGAGTAGCGGCGGAGCACCCGGTGGGCGTCGGTGAAGGGCAGCGCCTCCCCGGCCGGGCCGGGGCACTCCCCGGCGTGGATGAAGACGGGGCCCTGCTCGTCGTAGGCCCCGGGGCCGGTGCCGGTCTCCCGCGCCCGGCGGCGCAGCGGCGCGTACGACACCAGGGCGATCCGCTCCCCCGGCGCGCTGCGCCGGAGACAGCAGCGCAGGGGCGCCCCGCCCTCCCGGTCCGTCGCGGCGACCGCCGGGCGTCCCGCGTCGTCGACGTGTCGCAGTTCCTTCAGCGTCCGCGCCGGGACGGGGTCCGCTGTGTACGTGTGGGTCATGCACCCCACGCTGGGGCCCGGCGGCCGCGCTGACCGGCGGGAAACGGACATCGCGTTCGGCACCGTGGCCGTGGAAGGATGACGCCACCGACACATCACGAGGAGATGACCGCGTGCCTGGCACAAACCTGACTCGCGAAGAAGCGCAGCGGCGGGCGAAGCTGCTCACCGTTGACTCGTACGAGATCGATCTCGACCTCTCCGGCGCGCAGGAGGGCGACACCTTCCGGTCCGTGACCACCGTGCGCTTCGACGTCGCGCGGGACGGCGCGGAGAGCGGGGCCGGGAACGGGGTGGAGTCCTTCATCGACCTGGTGGCCCCGACCGTCCACGAAGTCACCCTCAACGGGGACTCGCTGGACCCCGGCGAGGTGTTCGCGGACTCCCGGATCGCCCTGCCCGGCCTGCTGCCGGGGCGCAACATCCTCCGTGTCGTCGCCGACTGCGCCTACACCAACACCGGTGAGGGCCTGCACAAGTTCGTCGACCCGGTCGACGACCAGGCCTACCTGTACACCCAGTTCGAGGTGCCGGACGCCCGCCGGGTGTTCGCGAGCTTCGAGCAGCCGGACCTGAAGGCGACCTTCCAGTTCACCGTCAAGGCGCCCGAGGGCTGGACCGTCGTCTCCAACTCCCCCACCCCCGAGCCCCGGGACAACGTCTGGGTGTTCGAGCCGACGCCGCGCATCTCGACGTACATCACGGCGCTGATCGTCGGCCCGTACCACTCCGTGCACAGCGTGTACGAGAAGGACGGCCAGTCCGTGCCGCTCGGCATCTACTGCCGTCCCTCGCTCGCCGAGCACCTCGACTCGGACGCCATCTTCGAGGTGACCCGGCAGGGCTTCGAGTGGTTCCAGGAGAAGTTCGACTACGCGTACCCGTTCGAGAAGTACGACCAGCTGTTCGTGCCCGAGTTCAACGCGGGCGCGATGGAGAACGCGGGCGCGGTCACCATCCGGGACCAGTACGTCTTCCGGTCGAAGGTGACGGACGCGGCGTACGAGATGCGCGCGGAGACCATCCTGCACGAGCTGGCCCACATGTGGTTCGGCGACCTCGTGACCATGGAGTGGTGGAACGACCTGTGGCTGAACGAGTCGTTCGCCACCTACACGTCCATCGCCTGCCAGGCGGCGGCGCCCGGCTCGCGCTGGCCGCACTCGTGGACGACGTTCGCCAACTCCATGAAGACCTGGGCCTACCGCCAGGACCAGCTGCCGTCCACCCACCCGATCATGGCGGACATCAGCGACCTGGACGACGTGCTCGTCAACTTCGACGGCATCACGTACGCCAAGGGCGCCTCCGTGCTGAAGCAGCTGGTCGCCTACGTCGGCGAGGACGAGTTCTTCCGGGGCGTGCAGGCCTACTTCAAGCGCCACGCGTACGGCAACACCCGGCTGTCGGACCTGCTGGGCGCCCTGGAGGAGACCTCCGGGCGGGACCTGAAGACCTGGTCGAAGGCGTGGCTGGAGACGGCCGGCATCAACGTCCTGCGCCCGGTGATCGACACGGACACCGAGGGCACCATCACCTCCTTCGCCGTCCGCCAGGAGGCCCCGGCGCTCCCCGCCGGCGCCAAGGGCGAGCCGACGCTGCGCCCGCACCGCATCGCGGTCGGCTGCTACGACCTCGACCCGAGCGGCAGGCTGGTGCGCGGCGAGCGCCTGGAGCTGGACGTCGACGGCGAGCTGACGGACGTACCGCAGCTGGTCGGCAAGCGCCGCCCGGCGGTCGTGCTGCTCAACGACGACGACCTCTCCTACGCCAAGGTCCGCCTGGACGAGCAGTCCCTGGCGTTCGTCACCGAGCACCTCGGTGACTTCGCGGAGTCCTTCCCCCGCGCCCTGTGCTGGGCGTCGGCCTGGGACATGACCCGGGACGCGGAACTGGCCGCCCGCGACTACCTCTCCCTGGTGCTGTCCGGCATCGGCAAGGAGTCCGACATCGGGGTGGTGCAGTCGCTGCACCGCCAGGTGAAGCTGGCCGTCGACCTGTACGCCGACCCGGCCGCCCGCGACGCGCTGCTCGCCCGCTGGACCGAGGCCACGCTGGCCCACCTGCGCGCCGCCGCGCCGGGCAGCGACCACCAGCTGGCCTGGGCACGGGCCTTCGCGGCGACCGCGCGGACGCCGGAGCAGCTGGACCTGCTGGAGGGGCTGCTGGACGGCTCCCAGCAGGTCGAGGGGCTGGCCGTCGACACCGAGCTGCGCTGGGCGTTCGTGCAGCGGCTCGCGGCGGTGGGCCGGTTCGACGAGGCGGAGATCGGCGGTGAGTACGAGCGGGACCGGACGGCCGCCGGTGAGCGCCACGCCGCCATGGCCCGGGCCGCCCGCCCGGCCCCGGAGGCCAAGGCGGAGGCGTGGGCCTCGGTCGTGGAGTCCGACAAGCTGCCGAACGCGGTGCAGGAGGCGGTGATCTCGGGCTTCGTCCAGGTCGACCAGCGGGAGCTGCTGGAGCCGTACGCGGAGAAGTACTTCGAGGTGCTCAAGGGCGTCTGGGAGTCCCGCTCGCACGAGATGGCCCAGCAGATCGCCGTCGGCCTGTACCCGTCGGTGCAGGTGTCGCGGGAGACGCTGGAGCGGACGGACGCCTGGCTGTCGTCCGCCGAGCCGAACGCGGCCCTGCGCCGCCTGGTCTCCGAGTCCCGCGCGGGCGTGGAGCGCGCGCTGCGGGCCCAGGCGGCGGACGCGGCGGCGGAGTAGGCAGCCCGCCGGTACGTTGTCGGGGCGCCCGGTGCGATGCCGGGCGCCCCGTCGTATCCGGGGCGCGGGGCCGGGAGCTGATCGCGTTCGGACTCCGCGGGGCGCGTGGCCGCATTCAGGCTCCGCGGGGCGCGTGTCCGCGGTCAGGCGCTGCGGGGCGCGTGGCCGTCTCTCACGCCCGCGCCGCCGAGCGGAGCGCGTCGAGCACCCTGCCCACCGCCGCCCCGTCCCCGGCGCCCTTGCGCACCGCCGCGACCACGTGCCGTACCGGGCGGTCCTCGGTCAGCTCCCGCATCGCCACCCCGTCCCGGGGCACCGCCGCCATCCGGGGGACCAGCGCCACCCCCATCCCCGCCTCGACCATCGCGAGGATCGCCGTCCAGCCGGCCGCCGCGTGCCCCTGGTGCGGCCGGAACCCGGCCGTCTCGCACGCCGCGCGCGTGATGTCGGACCAGGGCCCGCTGCCGCCGAAGATCCACGGCTCGGCGGCCAGGTCGGCCAGCCGCAGCCCCTCCGCGGACGCCAGCGGGTGGTCGCGGGGCAGAGCGACGTCCAGCGGGTCGGCGAGCAGCGGCACCCGGGCGAAACGCGGGTCCGCCGCAGTCGGCGCCTGGGCCGCCAGTGACAGCGCGAGGTCCACCTCCCCGGCCGCCAGCAGTTCGTACGCCTCCTGCGCCTCCGCCTCCCGCACCCGCACCGACACACCCGGGTGCGCCGCCCGCAGCGCCGTCACGGCCGGTACGACCAGCGCGGGTACGGCGGTGGAGAAGGCCCCCACCCGGACCTCGCCGGCGTCCCCGTGCAGGTAGGCGGCCAACTCGGCATCCGCTCGTTCCAGTTGCTCGAAGACCGCTTCGGCGTGCCGCAGCACCAGCCGGGCCGCGTCCGTCAGCCGGACCCGCCGGCCCTGCGCCCGGAGCAGCTCGACGCCCAGCTGCCGGGACAGGTTGGTCAGCTGCTGGGAGACCGCCGACGGCGTCATGCGCAGCGCCTCGGCCGTCGCGGTCACCGTCCCCCGCTCCCGCAGCGTCCGCAGGATCTGAAGCTTCCTGATGTCCCACTCGGCCATGGCGGCAATCTAGCCGCGGGGCCTCGCCGTCACCTGCGCGACCCCGCGCCGAGGATGACGCCGCCCAGGATCAGCGCCATGCAGCCGGCCTGCGCCCAGCCGGTCGGCTCGGCGAGCAGCGCCCAGGACAGCAGGGCCACGCAGACGGGCTGGAGGTAGTAGACGATGCCCGCGCGGGTCGGGCCGATCAGGGCGATCGCCTTGTTCCAGGCGAAGAACGCCAGGGCGGAGGAGGCGACGCCGACGTAGAGCAGGGGCAGGACGGTGCCGGGTGTCGGCGCGAAGCCGCCCTGGACGGTGAGGCTGACGGCCTGCGCGGGCAGCAGCATCAGGGTGCCGAGCAGGAAGGTCGTGAAGAGGAGGGCGGCACCGCCCAGTTCGGCGGGCCTGCGGCGCAGCAGCGCGCTGTAGGAGCCGAAGCAGCAGGCGGCGGCGATCATCCACAGGTCGCCGGCCGCGAGGCCGACCGCGCCCGCGCCGCCGACGAGCAGCAGGACACCCGTGCAGGCGACGAGCAGCCCGGCGACGCGGCGGGCGCCGAGACGGACGCCGCCCGCCCGCTCGAACACCGCCATCAGCACCGGCGAGGCGGCCATGATCATGCCCATGTTGGCGGCGGGCGTGGTGACCCCGGCCTGGTTCACGAGGGTGTTGTAGGTGGCCACGCCGAGCAGCGCGACGAGGAGCACGAAGCCGAGGTGACGGCGGATCAGGGCCCGTTGCCGCCAGGCCTGCCGGGCGCCGAACGGGGCGACGGCGGCCAGCGCGACCACCCAGCGCCAGAACGCGTGCTGGACGGGCGGCACGCTGTCGCCGAGGGCGCGCGAGGTGACGAAGCTGCCGGACCAGACGAGGGTCGCGAGGGCGGCGAGCGCGACCCCGAGGGCGACGGGAGCCGTCGCCCTCGGGGTGGCGGAGGTGGTGGCGGAAGTGGTGGCGGGGGGTGTGGTCCGGTCGTGGACTACGGGCACGGAGGTCCTTTCGCTGGTGGTCGGTGATCGCCGTGGACCTACCGTCGCACCGCCGCACCTGTCAGGTCCATCGAATCTTTACGACCATTCCCTTCAGGAGAACTGAACGGTCGGCCCACCTGCGCCCGCTCCTGCTCCTGCTCCCGCACCCGCGCCTGCGCCTGCACCCCCGCCTGCGCCCGCGCCGGGCGCGCCGTCAGCTGGCCCACGACCGTCGCCCCGAAGGCCAGGGCCATGCCCGCCAGCTGCACCGGCGTCAGCGCCTCGCCGAGCGCCGCCCAGCCGACGACCGCCGCGGTCAGCGGCGACAGGGGCCCGAGGAAGGTGACCTGGGTGGCGGTGAGCCGGCCGATGCCCTGGAACCAGAGCCAGTACGCGATCGCCGTGTTCGCCACGGCGAGGTAGAGGTAGCCGCCGACCGCCGGGGCGTCCAGCGCGGGCGGCGCGCCCTCGACGAGCAGGGCGATCGGCGCGATGAGCAGACCGCCCGCGGTGAGCTGCCAGCCGGTGAGCGCGAGCGGACCGACACCCTCGGGACGGCCCCACCGCTTGGTGAGCACGGTGCCGGTCGACATGGAGACCGTGGAGGCGAGGGCCGCCAGCACGCCGACCGCGTCCAGCGCCCCGGCCGCCTTCAGGACGACCAGACTGACGCCGAAGGCGGCGACGACGCCGGTGAGGACGGAGCGCAGGGTGGGCCGCTGCCCCAGCAGCAGCGCCGAGAGCCCGACGACGACCAGCGGGCCGGCCGAGCCGACGACCGCGGCGAGGCCGCCGGGCAGGCGGTAGGCGGACAGGAACAGCAGCGGGAAGAAGGCGCCGATGTTCAGCGCGCCGAGCACCGCCGCCTTCGCCCACCAGACGCCGCGCGGCAGCACCCGGGCGAGGGCGAGCAGCAGCAGCCCGGCGGGCAGCGCCCGCATCAGCCCGGTGAACAGGGGACGGTCGGGCGGGAGGAACTCGGTGGTGACGGCGTAGGTGGTGCCCCAGGAGACGGGGGCGAGGGCGGTCAGGGCGATGAGGGCGGGGCGGCTCGCGACCATGGGTGGTCCCTTCGGGAGGGAGTGGGCCGACCGAAGTAGGTCAGTAGAAAGTAGCTTAGCTCTAAGCTACTTTTCGTCAAGCTACTTTCTTGCGGCCGACCCGACGTCGGCAGATACTCGTCCCATGAGTGAGCGCCCCGAGCAGCAGTCCGAGCAGTACCGGGACCCGGTCGACGCGATCGTGGGCCAATGGGCGGCGGTCCGGCCCGACCTCGACACCACCGCCATGGAGGTCTTCGGCCGCATCTACCGGATCACCCGCGCGATGGGCGACCGGATCGACAGGACCTACGCGCGCTTCGGGATCTCCCGCGGGGAGTTCGACGTCCTGGCGACGCTGCGCCGCTCCGGCGAGCCGTACGCCCTCTCCCCCCGGCAGCTGTCAGCGACCCTGATGCTCACCACCGGTGGCATGACCGGCCGCCTCGACAAGCTGGAGCGCGCCGGCCTGCTGCGCCGCTCCCCCGACCCGCACGACCGCCGGGGACTGCGGGTCACGCTCACCGAGAAGGGGCTGGAGCTGGTCGACGAGGCGGTCGGCGCGGGCCTCGCCGTGCAGACCGAGGCGCTGTCCGCCCTCGACGCCGAACAGGCCGGCCAGTTGGCCGGCCTGCTGCGTGACCTGCTGTCCGCGAGCGAGCGCTAGGCGTCCCGCTCGACCCCGCAAGAGCGCGAGGGCGCGAGGGCTGGAGAGCGCGAGGGCGTAAGGGCGGGAGGGCGTAAGGGCGGGAGGGCGGGAGGGCGGGAGGGCGTCAGCCCACGTGGGCCACGAGGACCGCCTCGATCGCCGGGCCGTCCGCGGCGTCCGCCGCCCAGGCCACGTAGCCGTCGGGCCGCACCAGCAGCGCCGTACGCCGGGCGCTCGCCCAACGCTCCACGGCGAGCCGGTCCTTGCGGGCGGCGCCCTCGTCGGCCGCGTAACCGTCCGGCGCGATCAGCACGAACCGGCCGCCGCGCAGCGCCTCGTAGAGCCGGCCGCCGCCCGCGAGGGCCACGTCCGGGGCGCGGGTGCCGGTGAGGGGGTGGGCGCCCCGGGGGGCGGCGTACCGGTAGCCGATGCCGGTGATCTGGCCGGCCGCCCGGCGGCGGGCCGGGCCCACCTGGTTCAGCAGGGTGGTGACCGTCGCCCGCAGCGCCCGCGTCCAGGGGCGCTTGGCCATGGCGAGGCGCACGATGCCGCCGCTGCTGCGCAGCACCGCCCGGCCGATGGGATGGCGCTCGGCCTGGTAGGTGTCGAGGAGGGCGGGCGCCGCGTGGCCGTGCAGCACGGCCGCCAGCTTCCAGCTCAGGTTGGCCGCGTCCTGGAGCCCGGTGTTCATGCCCTGGCCGCCGGCCGGGGTGTGCACGTGCGCCGCGTCGCCGGCGAGGAAGACGCGGCCCACCCGGTAGGCGGGCGCCTGGCGTTCGTCACTGTGGAAGCGGGACATCCAGCGGGGGTCGTGCATCCCGAAGTCCCGGCCCAGGGCGAGGCGGGTGATCTCCTTGATCTCCGCCAGGTCGACCGGCTCGCTGTCGGGGACGTTGCGGCCCCGGTGCCAGCCGACCACCCGGTGGTAGCCGTCGCCGAACGGCGCCACGAAGGCGAAGGCGTCCCCGACCGCGTTGACGGTGAGCAGCGTCCCGGGCGGCTCGGCGAGCTTCACGTCGGCGAGCACGACGGACCGGATGACGGAGTGGCCCGGGAAGGGCAGTCCGACCGCGTCACGCACGGTGCTGCGCATCCCGTCGGCGCCGACGACGTACGCCGCCCGCAGCGCCTCCGTCCGCCCGCCGGGTCCCCGGACCTCGACGGTCACGCCGTCCGTGTCCTGCTCCAGCCCGGTCACGGCGGTCTCGTGGCGGAAGTCGACGCCGGCCTCCACCGCGCGCCGCTCCAGGGCCTTCTCGACCTCGTACTGCGGGATGACGAGGACGTGCCGGAAGCGGGAGGGGAGGGTGCGGAGGTCGACGGTGAGCCGGCCGAAGAGGCGGAGGCGGTCGAGGGGGCGGCCCACGGCCTCCAGTTCGTAGGCGAGGGCGCGGGCGTCGAGCTGTTCGAGGGTGCGGGCGTGCAGGGCGAAGGCGCGGGAGAGGTTGCTGATCCGGTGGGGGCGCTTCTCGACGACGGTGACGGGCACGCCGGCGGCGGCCAGGTCGCCGGCCAGCAGGAGCCCGGTGGGGCCGGAGCCGACGACGATGACGGAGCCGGGGGTGTCGCGGCCCGGGGCGCTGCGGTCCGGGGTGCCGTTGTCGTGCGTGCCGTTCGTACCGTGCGTGCCGTTCATCTGGGGCCTCCTTGCGGTGCCGACACTTGGCTTGCCAACGGTCGTTCGCCAACACTCGTTCGCCAACGCCCGTTTGCCAACGCTTGTTGTCACCGTAGGGGTAGCGACGGCAGGCGTCAACGCTTGTTGGCCAACGGCTGTAGGCATACGCTTGTGGGCATGTCTCAGACGCCCCAGTCGGCCTCCCGCCGCTCCGACGCCACCCGCGCCGCCATCCTCGAAGCGGCCCGCGAGCGCTTCGCCGCGGACGGGTACGAGCGGGCCACCATCCGGGCCATCGCGCGGGACGCGAACATCGACCCCTCGATGGTGATGCGCTACTACGGCAACAAGGAGGGCCTCTTCGCGGCGGTCGTCACCGTCGACCTGAAGCTCCCCGACCTGTCCGCACTGCCCCGCGCGGAGGTCGGCGAGGCCCTGGTGCGGCACTTCCTCGCCATGTGGGAGGAGAACGAGGTGCTCACGGCCCTGCTGCGGGTGGGCGCCGCGAACCGCGCCGGGGCCGAGCGCACCCAGGGCGTCTTCCGCGACCAGGTGCTGCCGGTCGCCCGGCAGGTGTGCCCCGACCCCGAACAGGCCCCGGCGCGGGCCGCGCTCGTGGCGGCGCAGCTCCTCGGGCTGGCGCTCACCCGGTACGTGCTGCGGTTGCCGCCGGCCGTGGCGCTGGCCCGCGAGGAGGTCGTGGCGTGGGTGGCCCCCACGCTCCAGCGCTATCTGACCGCGCCGAACCCGTGACGCGCACCGCCCGAGGACATGCCGAGGGCGCCGGCCTCGCCCGCGTACGGCAGCTGCGCGTACGTGCGGCGGGGCCGGCGCCCTCGGTGAAGCGCGGGCCTCCCGGGTTCCGGGAGGGAGACGTCCGTCAGGCCTTGGCGTCGGCCTTCACCGTCTCCTTGGTCTTGACGTTGCGGCTGGTCACCCGGTGCTCCGGCTTGGACCGGTCGAGGACCAGGGTGAGGCCCGCGATGACCAGGAACAGCACGATCGGGGCGAACACGAACAGGCCCAGCGTCTCGATGACGCTCAGGCCCGTGCCGGGGTCGTCACCGTCGTCGCGGGTCAGCGCGAGCGCGGGGGACGACATGAGCAGCATCATCAGCGTCGTACCGGCCGCCAGGGTGCCGGCGCGCAGGGCGTTGTTCTTGTCCACGGTGCCAAAGTTAGTTCACGGCGGTCGGCGATGCGCGGCCGGGGTGCCGTATTGGGCTCTGCCCGGGCTGTCCGGTGCTCGGCATCGGTGTGGCCGTCGTTCCGGGGGCTGCCGCCCCCGGGCCCCCGCTCCGGCCTGAACGGCCTCGTCCTCCAACGCCGGACGGGCTGGGTGGGCCCGGCCCACGCCTTGCGGTCGAGTGCCGGACAGGCCACGTCAAGGCGGGCCGGGAAGGCGAAGGCCCCCGGTGTAAGGCCCCCGGTGTTCAGTCCCGCACCGCCTCGATCAGTGCGCGCAGACGTGGCGAGGCGGCCAGGTCCTCCAGCGTCATCGGGCGGCCCTCGGCGTCGGCGATCGGCAGGCGCCAGTTCGGGTACTGGTCCCAGGTGCCGGGGAGGTTCTGCGGGCGGCGGTCGCCGACCCCGTCGGGGAGCCAGATGCCGACCATGCGGGCGGGGGTGGCCAGCAGATAGCGGTGGAGGGCCTGGACCTCGGCCTCCTCGGCGGCCGTGCCGGTGCCGCCGCCGGTGCCCTGCAGCAGGCCGAGGCGGGCGAGCAGGTCGAGCCACTCCGCCGTGTCCGCCGCCGCCTCCGCCCGTTCCTCCTCCGCCGGACGGGTGAGCAGTCCGAGACCAGCGCGGAGTTCGACGTGCTCGCCGGTGAGGCGGGCGGCGGTGGGCGGCAGGTCGTGGGTGGTCGCGGTGGCCAGGCAGTCGGCGCGCCAGCTCTCGGGCGGCAGGGGGCGCCCGTCGCCCTCCCAGTCGCGTTCGAACCACAGCACCGACGTGCCGAGCACCCCGCGCTCGCGCAGCGTCTCGCGGACGCCGGGCTCGACGGTGCCGAGGTCCTCGCCGATCACCACGGCCCCGGCGCGGGAGGCCTCCAGGACCAGGACGGCGAGCATGGCCTCGGCGTCGTAGCGGACGTAGGTGCCCTCGGTGGGCGGGTGGCCGTGCGGGACCCACCACAGCCGGAACAGGCCCATCACGTGGTCGATGCGCAGCGCGCCCGCGTAGCGGAACAGGGCGCGCAGGAGGCCGCGGAAGGGGGCGTAGCCGGACTCGGCGAGCCGGTCGGGGCGCCAGGGCGGCAGCCCCCAGTCCTGGCCGCGGGCGTTGAAGGCGTCCGGCGGAGCACCCACCGACATGCCCGCGGCGAAGTGGTCGCGCTGCGCCCAGGCGTCGGCGCCGCCGGGGTGCACGCCGACCGCCAGGTCGTGCACGATCCCGACCGGCATCCCCGACTCGCGGGCGGTGCGCTGGGCGGCGGCGAGCTGGGACTCGGTGAGCCAGGCGAGCCGGCTGTGGAAGTCGATGCGGTCCATCAGCCGCGCGCGGGCGCGGGCGGTCTCGGCGGAGCCCGGGTCCTGGAGCCCGGCGGGCCAGCGGTGCCAGTCGGAGCCGTGCACCTCGGCGAGGGCGCACCAGGTGGCGTGGTCTTCCAGGGCCTGGCCCTGGGCGGCGAGATAGTCGCAGTAGGCGGCGCGGCGGCCGGGTCCGAGCGGAACCTCGCAGACCAGTTCCAGCGCCTCGCGCTTCAGCTCCCACACCGCGTCGCGGTCGATCAGGGCGTCCTTCTCCAGCACCGCCTCGCGCAGCCGCCCGGCCCGCTCCAGCAGGGTGTGCACGCGGTCGCGGTCGTCGACGTGCGCGAACTCGGGGATGTCCTCGACGCGCAGGTGGACGGGGTCGGGGAAGCGGCGGGAGGAGGGCCGGTACGGAGAGGGGTCGGTGGGGGCGCCGGGTACGGCCGCGTGCAGCGGGTTGACCTGCACGAATCCGGCGCCGAGGGAGCGGCCGGCCCAGGCGGACAGCTCGCCGAGGTCACCGAGGTCGCCCATGCCCCAGGAACGGCGGGACAGGAGGGAGTAGAGCTGGACGAGCAGCCCGTACGAGCGTCCGGCCGGCGCGGGCAGCCGGGCCGGGGCGACGACGAGGTGGCAGCGGCCGACGCGCCCGTCGGGGGCGGTGGCGGTCAGCCGGTGCACGCCGGCCGGCAGGTCCCCGGGGTCGGTGCGGGTCTCGCCCTGCTCGGTGTCGATGCTCAGCCGGGTGCCCTCGGGCAGCCCGGCCAGGGCGGCCGGGACGCCGCCGTCGCTCCAGCGGACCACGGTCGGCGGCAGCAGGCGCGTGCGCAGCTCCGCCTCGCGGGCGGCGAGCGCGGCGCGCACGGCCTGCGGGCTGCCGGCGTCGACGCCGAGGGCCGCCAGAGCGAGGGTGACGGCGGTGGCCGAGGCCGCGACCGTACGGTCCGGGGACGGACTGTAGGAGGTGGCGACGCCGTGCAGTGCGGCGAGCCGGGACAGGTCCTCGGCGGGGGGCTCGGCCGGCCGGGCAGCTGTCATCTAGGACCTCGTGGGTTCCGGGACGGCGAACGACGCGGTGCCCTGCTCGGGCACCACTGCCGTGAGTTCGGGCGAGGACTCGCTGGTCAGCGGCATCGCGTCGGCGAAGGGCGACTCGCTGGTGAGGGGCTCGGCGTCGGGCAGCGGCGGCTCGCTGGTGAGCGGCGCCTCGGCGCAGGTGCCCTCGGCGCTGAAGGCGCACACGTGCGGGGTGTCGGACTCGGCGGAAGACTCCACCAGGGGCGTGATGGACGGCTCCGCCACGGGTTTGGACTGGGCGGGAAGCGGAAGGTGTGCCGGTGCAGTCACGGGGTCTCCTTGGTCAGCACGGTCGAGCACGGCTCGCAGGTTGGCTGCTTGCAGGTCGGTGGCTTGCGGGTTGGTGCAGCCCTACCCAGTGGACGCGAGGACAGACGTCTCAGATCGGTGAACGTGTCTCTGGTCACATTCTGCCCCGGAAAGCAACCCGGAGATCGGGGCAATTCCGTCACTGGAGTCACTGTCGTTGACACGTTCGGTGCACGAGTGGTGGGCTCGGTGTCTCTGTGATGCCTCTGTGACCTGACTGCGGGGGGCGCGGATGCCGAGTGACCGGGAGGGGGCCGTGCAGCCACGGCACAGGAAGGGGGCTGCCGCCCTCGCGTTGACCTTGTTCGCCGGGGCGCTGGGCACGGCCTCCGCCGCGGCGGCCCCGCCCTCGGCGCCCTCCCCCGGTGCGACGGAGTCGGCGTCCGAGACGGCGGGGGCGGCCGAGGTCGCCGTCTGGCCGCGGCCGCAGTCCCTGCGGGTGACCGGCGCCCCGGTCCCGGTCCCGGACGAGGTGGCGCTGATCACCGGCGCGGGCGCCGACCCGTATGCCGTGCGGGAGCTGCGCGCGCTGCTCGACGGCGCCGGGGTGCGGGTCACGACGCCGGCCGCCGGTGAGCGACCGCCCGCCGGGGCGCTGGTCGTCCGCGCGGAGACGGAGCGGGAACCCCGGGGCGGTTCCCGGCACGCCCTGCCCTCCGGCGGCTACCGCCTGACCGTCGAGCGCGGCACCGTCACCCTCACCGGCAGCGGGCCGGACGGGCTGTTCCACGCCGTGCAGACGCTGCGCCAGCTGATCCGCGCCGACCGCACGATCCCGGCCGTGTCCGTGCGGGACTGGCCCGGCACCGCGGTGCGCGGCATCGCGGAGGGCTTCTACGGCACCCCGTGGACCCACCGGCAGCGTCTGGAGCAGCTGGACTTCCTGGGCCGCACCAAGCAGAACCGGTACCTGTACGCCCCCGGCGACGACCTCTACCGGCAGGCCCGCTGGCGCGAGCCCTACCCGGCCGGGCAGCGGGCGCAGTTCCGGGAGCTGGCCGAGCGGGCCCGGCGCAACCACGTCACGCCGGCCTGGGCGGTGGCGCCGGGCCAGGCGATGTGCTTCTCGTCGGACGACGACGTACGGGCGCTGACGCGGAAGCTGGACGCGATGCGGTCGCTGGGCTTCCGGGCGTTCCAGCTCCAGTTCCAGGACGTCAGCTACAGCGAGTGGCACTGCGGGGCGGACGCGGAGCGGTTCGGGTCGGGGCCCGAGGCGGCGGCGCGGGCGCAGGCGCGGGTGGCGAACGCGGTGGCCCGGCACCTGGCCGAGCGCTACCCGGAGACCGTCGACCTGACGGTGATGCCGACGGAGTACTACCAGGACGGCTCGACCGCCTACCGCCGGGCGCTGGCGCAGGCCCTGGACAGGGCCGTGCAGGTGGCGTGGACCGGGGTGGGCGTGGTGCCGCGGACCATCACCGGGCGGGAGCTGGCGAAGGCGCGGGAGGTGTTCGGGCACCGGCTGGTGACGCTGGACAACTACCCGGTCAACGACTACGCCCCCGGCCGCCTCTTCCTCGGCCCCTACCAGGGGCGCGAACCGGCCGTGGCCTCCGGTTCGGCGGCGCTGCTCGCCAACGCGATGGAGCAGCCGGAGGTGTCCCGCATCCCGCTGTTCACCTCGGCCGACTACGCCTGGAACCCGCGCGCCTACCGGCCCGAGGAGTCCTGGCGGGCCGCGATCGACGCCCTCGCGGGCGGGGCCGGGCCCCGCCAGGAGGCGCTGTCGGCACTGGCGGGCAACGACGCGTCGTCGGTGCTGGACACGGAGGAGTCGGCGTATCTGCGGCCGCTGATCGAGGCGTTCTGGCGGGAGCACGCCACTCCCCGGTCCGGCGGCGGCACGGCTCCCGGGTCCGGCGGCGGCACGGCTTCCGAGGCCAGCGGCGGCTCGGCGGAGCGGCGCCTGCGGGAGGAGTTCGCGGTGCTGCGCGAGCTGCCGGACCGGCTGGCGGGCGACGGGCTCGCCGCGGAGGTCGCCCCCTGGTCGGAGCAACTGGCCCGGTACGGCGAGGCCGGCACGACCGCGCTGGGGATGCTGCGGGCGCAGCGCGCCGGGGGCGCCGCGGCGGCGTGGACGGCGTACCGGCGGCTCGGCGGGCAGCGCGAGCGGCTGGAGTCGGCGCGGGTGACGGTCGGCGAGGGCGTGCTGGACGCCTTCCTGCGGCGGGCGCAGAAGGCGTACGCGGCCTGGGCGGGCCTGGACCGCGAGCCGACGGTGAGCGCGGACGAGGCGTCGGGCGGCCGGACGGTCCGCTTCCCGCGCGCGCGGGACGTGTCCGCGGTGACGGTGCTCGCCGAGCCCGGCACCCGCGGCGACGTCGAGGTGCACGTCCGCGGTGCGGGCTGGCGCCGGGTCGGGTCGCTGGACCCGAGCGGGGCCACGGAGGTCGCGCCGGGCGGGGCCGGGGCCGGTGCGGACGCGGTCCGGGTCACCGGAACGGGCTCCGCCGGTCTGCGGCACGTCGTGCCGTGGTTCGCCGGCTCCGCCGTGTCGGTGGACCTGGCGCGCGAGGAGACGGACGCGGAGATCGGCGGTACCGAGCGGCTGACGGTGCGGCTCGGTTCGCAGCGGCCGGCCGACGTGCGCGGCAGGCTCACCGCCGAGGCTCCCGAGGGCGTCGAGGTGCGGGTGCCCGAGGGGCCGCTGACGCTGCCGCGCGGCCAGCGGGTGGACGTGCCGGTCCGGGTGACCGTGGCGCCGGGGACGCCGGCGCGGTCGTACGAGGTGCGGCTGTCGTTCGCCGGCACCGGCCGCTCGCTCACGGTCCACTCCTTCCCGCGCACCGCCGGCCCCGACCTGGCGCGCAGCGGCACGGCGAGTTCCTCGGGCGACGAGACGCCCGACTTCCCGGCCTCGGCGGCGAACGACGGCGACCCGCGGACGCGCTGGTCGTCCCCGGTGGACGACGGTGCCTGGTGGCAGGTGGAGCTGGACCGGACGGTGCGGCTGGGCCAGGTCGTCCTGCACTGGCAGGACGCCCACCCGTCGGCGTACCGCGTCCAGGTCTCGGCCGACGGCCGCCGCTGGCGTACGGCGGCGGCCGTACGGGACGGCCGGGGCGGGCGCGAGTCGGTCCGGATGGACGCGCGGGACGTGCGGTACGTGCGCGTGCAGGGCGAGAAGCGGGCGACGCGGTACGGGTACTCGCTGTGGTCGGTGGAGGCGTACGCCGTCGCGGAGTGAACCGCGCGGCCCGCCCGGCCGCCGGCGCCGCTCTCCTCCCCGCAGGGGCCCTCGCTCCTGCCGTCGGAACCGCCGTTTCCCGGGCCGACTATTCACTCAGTACATGCACTGAGTACATAATGGCTCGCATGAGCACCCGTCACATCCTGCTGGGGCTGCTCGCCTCGGGGCCCGGCCATGGCTACGACCTCAAGCGACGCCACGACGAACGCTTCCCGCAGGCCCGTCCGCTGGCCTACGGGCAGGTCTACACGACCCTGCAACGCCTGGTCCGGGACGGCCTGGCGGAGGTCAAGGGCACCGAGGCGGACGGCGGCCCGGAGCGGACCACGTACCGCGCGACCGACGAGGGCGCGCGCGAGCTGGCCCGGTGGGCCGCGGAAGTCGCCCCGCCCGCGCCCTTCGTGACGAACGAGATCTTCGCCAAGGTCGTCGTCTCGATCCTGACCGGCGGCGACCCGGCCGCCTACCTGAGCGCGCAGCGCGCCGCCCACATGGAGCGGATGCGGCAGCTCACGGCGGTCAAGACGGCACCGGGGGCGGACCTGGCGACCGTGCTCTCGGCGGACTACGCCCTCAACCACCTCGATGCCGACCTCCGTTGGATGGCCACCACGGCGGCCCGGCTCACCACCCTGACCGCGGAGGTCGACACGGCATGAGCAACGGGGACACGCGAAACGGACAGACGCCGGGGCAGCTGCTCGCGGCCCGCGACCTGGTGAAGGCGCACGGCCGGACGGAGGCCCTGCGCGGCGCCTCCGTCGAACTGAGCGGCGGCGAGATCCTCGCCGTGACCGGCGCGAGCGGCAGCGGCAAGTCGACGCTGCTGCACTGCCTGGCCGGGATCGTCCGGCCGGACGCCGGGGCGGTGACGTACGCCGGGGAGCGGCTGGACGCGCTGCCGGAGAAGCGGCTGAGCGAGCTGCGCCGGACCGACTTCGGCGTGGTCTTCCAGTTCGGCCAGCTGATTCCGGAGCTGACGGCGCTGGACAACGTGGCCCTGCCGCTGATGCTGGGGGGCACGGACCGCGCGGCGGCCCGGGAGCGGGCCGGTGAGTGGCTGGAGCGGTTCGGGGTGCGCGGGCAGGAGGAGCTGCGGCCGGGTGAGATGAGCGGGGGTCAGGCGCAGCGGGTGGCACTGGCGCGGGCCCTGGTCACCGGCCCGAAGGTGGTCTTCGCGGACGAGCCGACGGGGGCGCTGGACTCGCTGGCGGGCGAGCAGGTGATGACGGCCCTGGCGCACACGGTCCGCGAGTCGGGCGCGGCGGTGCTGCTGGTCACGCACGACGCCCAGGTGGCGGCGTACGCGGACCGCGAGGTGCGGCTGCGGGACGGCGTCGTGGCTCCGCTGGGGGTGTCGGCATGAGCGCGGCGACGGTGTCGGACGTACGGCTGGCCTGGCAGCTCGTGCGCGGTTCCGGCCGGCGGGAGTGGTGGCGGATCGTGCTCACGGCGATGGGCGCGGGGCTGGCGACGGGCTTCGCCCTGGCGGCGGTCACCCTCGCGTCGCTGCGGGGCGGCTGGCGCGTCTCCGTCGGCCACGGCCTGCTGGACGAGCCCGGTACCCGCGCCGGGGTGATCGTCAGTCTGCTGATGCTGCTGGTCCCGGTCCTCGGCTTCCTCGGCCAGTGCGCCCGGATCGGCGCCGTGCACCGCGACCGGCGGCTGGCGGGGCTGCGGCTGGCCGGGGCGACGCCGTGGCAGGTGCGGCGGATCGCCGCGCTGGAGACGGGGCTGACCTGTCTGGTCGGCTCGGCGGTCACGACCGTCTTCTCGGTGCTGCTCCTGCTGCGCCTGTGGAGCCGGCCGACGGCGCTGACCTGGGTGGGCATCGCGCTGGTGGCCGTGGCGGTGCCGGTGCTGGGCGCCGCGGCGGGGGCGCTGGCGCTGCGCCGGGTGGTGGCCTCGCCGCTGGGCTGGGTGCGCCGGGTGCGACCGGGCACGGGACGCGGGCCGGGGCTGGTGTTCCTGGGCGGGCTGGTGCTGATGGCGGCGGTGGCGCTGCCGGCGGTGACCAGTACCGGGGCCGGGTCGGGCGGCCGGGACCACTGGCAGGGGCCGTTGACCGTCTTCGGGCTGGTCCTGGCCGTCGGCGCGGGCGCGGTGTGGCTGGCCGGGGGGACCTCCCGGTCCGTCGGGCGGCTGCTGGCGGCGCGGGCCGGGCGGCCGGCGCCGCTGATCGCGGCGGAACGGCTGCGCGACGACCCGTGGGCGGCGTCCCGCACCCACGCGGCGGTACTGCTGGTGACGGTCGCCGGGACGGCGTTCCTGTGCATCCGGCACGCCATGCTCACCGAGCTGCGCAGGGAGCGTTCCGCCGCGGACATGGACTACTACACCACCGGCCTGGACCTGACCGGCGCGGCGCTCCTCGTCGCCCTCGCCATCACGCTCTCCGGCCTCGCGGTCGGCACCGCGGAGTCCTTGACCACCCGCCGCCGGACGCTGGCCGCCCAGGTCGCCGCCGGCGTCCCGGGGGCGGTGCTGAACCGGGCCCTGCTCCTGGAGACGGCGCTCCCCCTGGCCCCCGCCGTACTCGTGGCGGGCGCGGGCGGCATGGCCATCGGTACCTGGTACACGACCCTCATGGACACCGGCTCCCTGCCGGCCGCGGCCTTCCTCGTCCCGCCGGCCGTCTACGCGGCCTGCCTCCTGGCGACGGCCACGGCCCTCCCGCTGCTGCGGCGGTCGGTGCGGCCGGGAGAGCTGCGGTACGTGTAACGGCCCAGGGCCCGGTCACCGGAGGGCGCGGCCGGCCGGTGCCTGCGCCGGACGACGCACATGAAATGATCATGGCGGCGGTCGGATCCACTCCGTCCGCCGCCATGCGCGTCGACCGGCGAACGGGGGGCACCGTCGCCTTGGGGGGGTTCGCCATGCCGTGGAACGGCCGTGCGCACGCCGCTGCGGCTCCGTCTGTTGCCTCCGTCCCTGGACGTGCCGCTCTGAAACGCCGGCTTCCGACGCCGCACCGCGACCGCCGGCCGCGCCTTCCTCTCTCACCTCGCAGGAGCCTGACCCACGTGCGTACGCTGTCTTCCGACCGCTTGCTGAATCGTCCCGTCGTCGCCGGTATCGCGCTCGCCGGTATGACCGCCGGTGTCCTGGTGGGCCGAGGCGGGCTGGACACCGTGGTCGGCTGCGGCATCACCGGCGACGACCGCCCGTCCCTCACGGCGAAGGACTGGGTGGACAACGCCGATCACGTCGTCGTCGCCAGCCCGACGGCGGAACGGGACACCAACCGCCGCGACTTCGACAAGGGCTCCGTGCAGTACCAGACCGACCGCGCCGTGAGCTTCCGTACGGACGACGTCCTCTGGTCCTCCGAGCGGCCCCGCCGTTCGATGGGCGAGAGTTTCGAGATGGTCGCCGCCGGCTGGCGGGTGTACCGGGACAGCGGCACGCGCGTCAAGAGAACGACGGCGGCCGCGCCCCGGCTGGAACCGGGCCACACCTATCTCCTCGCCCTCCGTTGGGACGAGGGCCGGTGGACCGTCCTCGGCGAGGGCGCCGCCGTCCCCTTCGACGACGGCACGGCAGGGCGAGGAGAGTGGTGCGGCCGCGTCCTCGGCGAGGAGGACTTCGCACGGGGTGAGCGGTTCTCCCGCCGGGACGACAGCAGCCTCGAGGAGACCGTCCTCGGACAGAACGCACAGGCCGTCACCCGCGAACTGAAGCGGGCCGGTTGACGGATCAGCGCAGCGACACGTCCAGGCCTCCGGCGTCAGGCGGTGTGTCGGACCGTCACCGGCGTCCTTGGAATCACGGACGTCGACGGCGCCGGGGACGTTGAGGGCGACCTCGACGCACTCGCCGGCCGAGAAGTCCCGGTAAGCGCTGCTTGCCTCCTGGTCCTCCACGCACACGCCGGCGAGTTCCCGTCGTGTCGGAGCTGATGACCAGCGCCCTGCTGCACGGCGGCCTGCGGGGCCGGCCCGTCCGCGTACGCGTCGGCCTCGGTCACCGCGTACTGCGAGTGGAAATGAGCGGTCCGCGCGGGGAGAGGGTGCCGATCCCTCGCCCTCCCGGAGGGGCCGCCGGTCGGTTCGGGCGGGCCTGTTACTCGTCGCGGCGCCGGCCGACCGGTGGAGCTGGGAGCCGCGGACGGTCGGCAGGACGGTGTACGCCGAGTGGGACACCTCCGGCCGGAACCTGACCTACGCTGAGATCGTGGAACCCCGTAAGGCCGGAGCCCTGTGACCGTGACCGCTGACAGGCCCCAGATGCTCGTCACCGAGTTCGAGGAACTCGCCCGGCACGCCGCCCGGAGCACAGAAGGCGCGCGGCTCGAGTTCGTCAACGGACACATCGGGGGGAAGGCCGTGCCCGACGGCGACCACGGAAGCATCATCGAATGGCTCACGAGGGTCTGCATGCAGCATCGCCCGGAGCTGTGGCTCGACTCGCACCAGGGCCTCGTCGTCGAGACCTACCGTGAGGGCCGCGCCCGCCCGGACGGTTCGCTGGTCCCCAGCCACGCCTTCGCCGGCGCCGGCGAATGGGCCGACCCCGCCCCCGTCCTCATGGTCGTGGAAGTCACGTCGTACGACTCCGACACCGACCGCCGTGACCGCGTCGACAAGCCCCGGGCCTACGCCGGGGCCGGCATCCCGGTCTACCTGCTGATCGACCGGGACACCTGCGAGGTCAAGGTACACAGCCAGCCGGACGGCGGCCGGTACGAGACCGTGCGGACGCTGCCCTTCGGCAAGGAGGTCGCCCTGCCCGAGCCGGTGGGGATCACTCTGGACACCGAGCCGCTGAAGAGCTGGGTGCGCTGAGTGTCCCGCCCGCCGGGCAGGCACCCGGCAGACGCGGGCCCGGACCGTCAGGCGGAGATGCCGTCGATCCGGGCCAAGGCGTCGTCCGCGCCGTACGGCTGCAAGTAGGGCAGCCAGCGCGGGTCCCTATGCCCGGTGCCGATGATGCGCCAGGCCAGGCCGGTGGGCGGGGCGGGTTTGTGGCGCAGCCGCCAGCCGATCTCGCCGAGGTGGCGGTCGGCCTTCACGTGGTTGCAGCGGCGGCAGGACGCCACCACGTTGTCCCAGACGTGCTTGCCCCCGCGACTGCGCGGGATGACGTGGTCGACGCTGGTTGCGACGCCACCGCAGTACATGCACCGGCCCCCGTCGCGCGCGAAGAGCGCCCGCCGGGTGAGAGGCACGGGTCCCCGGTAGGGGACCCGCACGAATCGCTTGAGCCGGACCACGCTGGGAGCGGGGACGGTGACGGTTGCGCTGTGCAGGTAGGCGCCGGACTCCTCGAGGCATACGGCCTTGTTCTCGAGGACGAGGACGAGCGCGCGGCGGAGCGGTACGACGCCGAGCGGCTCGTACGACGCGTTGAGCACCAGGACATGCGGCACGGATGCCTCCTTGTACGCCGGCGGCGCGTGGCTCGCGCCGGGACGATCCGTAGTCAGTTTCCCCTCATGGCTGGTGGAAGCGCCACCATGTCCCGGTAACGGGCTGGGAGTGTTTTCGACCACATCCGATGCATCCCCCGGGGCCTGACCTGTTCAAGCGCGGGTGAGCACCGCCTCAGCCCCGCCGTTCCCGCCGATCCGCACACCGTGCCCCGTTAGTGTGGTGATTCCGCCCGTCCGGTGACCTTTTCGTGACCTTGGACCGATGCCGGCCACGGTCGCGACCGACCGTGCCGCGCCCGGGGGGCGGACGCGCACCTGGAGGTAGCCGCCGTGTCCCTGTCCGCCGCCGTCCCACCGGCCGCCGGTCCGTCCCCCTCGCCCTCCCCGGACGGGACGACGGTTCCGGCCGTGCCCTCGCTCCAGGACGCCCAGGAGCGTGCGACGAACGCCGCGAGCTGGGTCGAGCAGAACTGGTCGACATGGCTCGCGATCGGGCTGCGGGTGCTGCTGATCGTGGTCATCGCGGTCGTGCTCAGAGCCGTCGTGCGGCGGTCCATCACCAAGCTGATAGACCGCATGAACCGCTCGGTCCAGTCGGTGGACGGCCCCGCGCTGGGCGGGCTGCTGGTCAACGCCGAGCGCCGCCGGCAGCGCGCGGCGGCCATCGGATCGGTGCTGCGCTCGGTCGCCAGCTTCGTGATCCTCGGCACCGCCGCCCTGATGGTCCTCGGCACCTTCCAGATCAACCTGGCGCCGCTGCTGGCGTCCGCCGGTGTCGCCGGCGTGGCCATCGGGTTCGGCGCCCGCAACCTCGTCACGGACTTCCTGTCCGGCGTCTTCATGATCCTGGAGGACCAGTACGGCGTCGGTGACACCATCGACGCGGGCGTGGCCTGCGGCGAGGTCATCGAGGTCGGGCTGCGGGTGACCAAGCTGCGCGGCGACAACGGCGAGATCTGGTACGTCCGCAACGGCGAGATCAAGCGGATCGGCAACCTCTCCCAGGGCTGGTCCACGGCCGGCGTGGACGTGACCGTGCGGTCCGACGAGGACCTGGACAAGGTCAGGGAGACCCTCGGCGCGGTCGGCGAGCGGATGGGCAAGGAGGAGCCCTGGAACGAGCTGCTGTGGGGGCCGATCGAGATGCTCGGCCTGGACAGCGTGTACCTGGACTCCATGGTGGTCCGCGTCTCGGCGAAGACCATGCCGGGCAAGTCCGTCACCGTCGAGCGCGAGCTGCGCTGGCGCATCAAGCGCGCCTTCGACGCGGCCGACATCCCCATCGTCGGCGGCGCCACCGCCGCGGGCGACCAGGGGCAGGCCGCCGACCCGACGGCCGGTGTCGCGGCCCCGTCGGCCTACGCCAGTTCGATCTCCCCGCAGTCGATCGCCGCCTCCCCGCTGCCCGGCCCCTCCGGTACGACCAGCACCGCCAAGTAGCCCGACCGACGCTCACCTCTTCGGCACCCGCCCCCGCAGGACCGGCTCCGGCCGCCCGCGGGGGCGGCCTCTTGACGCCCCTTCCGGTGCGGGCCTACCTTCTCCGGCGTTGGCAGGAAACTTTCCTAACAATAGCCGGAACGATGGCGCGGTGGCGTCGCGGTGGCTCCCGTCGACGTCCCCGCCGCCCGCCGAAACGTCGCGCGGCCGAGAGGCAGGTGGGAATCGCATGGCAGGAACGACCGGCACGACGACCGGCACGCCGGGCACCCCGCGCGTCCTGCGCGCCATGAACGACCGCGCCGCGCTGGACCTCCTGCTGGAGCACGGCCCGCTGTCCCGCACCCGCGTAGGCAGGCTCACCGGCCTGTCCAAGCCGACCGCGTCCCAGCTGCTGGCCCGCCTGGAGGCGGCGGGACTGGTGCTGGCCGGCGGCACCACCGAGGGCCGTCCGGGGCCGGTCGCCCAGCTCTACGAGGTCAACCCGGCCGCCGCGTACGCCGCCGGCCTCGACGTCACCCGGGACCGCATCCTGGCCGCCGTCGCCGACGTCACCGGCCGTACCGTCGGCCGGTACGAGCTGCCCACCCCTGCCCGGCGCACCGGCGCCCCCGTCGTCCAGCAGGTCACCGACGCCCTGGACGGCGCGGTGCGGGCGGCCGGGCTCACCCGGGCCGACGTGCACCGCCTGGTGATCGGCACCCCGGGCGCCTTCGACCCCGGCACCGGCCGCCTGCGCTACGCCGCCCACCTGCCCGGCTGGCACTCCCCCACCCTGCTGGACGACCTCGCCGCCGCCCTGCCGATGCCGGTGGAGTACGAGAACGACGTCAATCTCGCCGCCGTGGCCGAGCAGCGGCTCGGCGCCGCCCGCGGCCACGACGACTTCGTGCTGCTGTGGAACCAGGAGGGCCTGGGCGCCGCCCTGGTCCTCGGCGGCCGGCTGCACCGCGGCTTCACGGGTGGCGCCGGCGAGGTCGGGTTCCTGCCGGTGCCGGGCGCCCCGCTGGTCCGCCAGGTCGGCCGCGCGGGCAGCGGCGGCTACCAGGAGCTGGCCGGCGCGCAGGCCGTTCCCGAGCTGGCCCGCGAGCTGGGCGTCCCCGACCTGCCGTCCGGCCCGTACGCCGAGGCCGCCGCCGAGTTGCTCGGCCGGGCCGCCCAGGCCTCCCCTGCTTCCCCGGCCTCCCCGGCCTCCCCGGCCGACGACGAGCCCTACCGCCGCCTGCTCCGGGAGTACGCCACCCGGCTGGCCACCGGCCTCGCCTCCCTCGTCTCCGTCCTGGACCCCGGACTCGTCGTCCTCGCCGGCACGGCCCTCACCTCCGGCGGGGAGGCACTGCGCGCCCTCGTCCAGGCCGAGCTGGAGGAGCTGGCCGCACCCCGCCCCCGGCTCGTCCTCGGCGACGTGACCGCGGACCCCGTACTGCGCGGCGCGCTGGAGAGCGCGCTCGCGACCACCCGCGACGAGGTCTTCGACACCTCGCGACGGCCGGAGTCACGGGCCGGCCGAAGCAGGAGCTGACCCAGCAGAGGCCGACACAGCAAAGGCCGACGAAACACAGGCCGACGAAACAAAGGCTGACATCTATGAAACTCACCGTGGTCGGCGGCGGCTCGACCTACACACCGGAACTCATCGACGGCTTCGCCCGGCTGCGGAACACCCTGCCCGTCGAGGAACTCGTCCTCGTCGACCCGGCGGAGGACCGCCTGGAACTGGTGGGCGGTCTGGCCCGCCGCATCCTCGCCCGGCAGGGCCACGACGGCCGGCTCGTCACCACCTGCGACCTGGACGCCGCCGTGGACGGCGCCGACGCGGTCCTGCTCCAGCTCCGCGTCGGCGGTCAGGCGGCCCGCGAGCAGGACGAGACCTGGCCGCTGGAGTGCGGCTGCGTCGGCCAGGAGACCACCGGCGCGGGCGGCCTCGCCAAGGCGCTGCGCACGGTCCCGGTGGTGCTGGACATCGCCGAACGGGTCCGGCGCACCAATCCGGAGGCATGGATCATCGACTTCACCAACCCGGTCGGCATCGTCACCCGCGCCCTGCTGCGGGCCGGTCACAAGGCGGTCGGCCTGTGCAACGTGGCGATCGGCCTGCAACGCAAGTTCGCCGCGCTGCTCGACGTCGCGCCCGCCGGCGTGCACCTGGACCACGTGGGCCTGAACCACCTCACCTGGGAGACCGGTGTGCGCCTGGGCGGACCGGCGGGAGAGAACGTCCTGCCCCGGCTGCTGGCGGAGCACGGCGACGCGATCGCCGCGGACCTGCGGCTGCCCCGCCCGCTCCTGGACCGGCTGGGCGTCGTGCCCTCCTACTACCTGCGCTACTACTACGCCCATGACGAGGTCGTGGAGGAGCTGCGCACCAAGCCGTCCCGCGCGGCGGACGTCGCGGCGATGGAGCGGGAGCTGCTGAGGCTGTACGCCGACCCCGCGCTGGACGAGAAGCCCGCCCTGCTGGCCGAGCGCGGCGGCGCCTACTACTCGGAGGCGGCGGTCGACCTGGCGGCGGCGCTCCTCGGGGGCGCCGGCGCGACAGCCCACCAGGTGGTGAACACCTGCAACCGCGGCACGCTGCCCTTCCTGCCGGACGACGCGGTGATCGAGGTGCAGGCGGCGGTGGACGGCGAGGGCGCGAGGCCACTGCCGGTGCCGGAGGTGGACCCGCTGTACGCGGGCCTGATGGCGAGTGTGACGGCGTACGAGGACCTGGCCCTGGACGCGGCCCTGCACGGCGGCCGGAACCGGGTCTTCCGGGCGCTGCTCGCGCACCCCCTCGTCGGCCAGTACGCCTGCGCCGACCGCCTCACCGACCGGCTGATCGCGCACAACCGGGAGCACCTCGCGTGGGCGTGACCGGGACGGTGCTCGCCGTCGACGCGGGGAACAGCAAGACCGACGTGGCGGTGGTCACGGGCGGCGGGGAGGTCCTCGCCACGGCCCGGGGCGGCGGTTTCCGCCCGCCCGCGGTGGGCGTCGAGCGGGCCGTGGACGCCCTCGCCGAGGTGGTGACGCGCGCCTTCGCCGAGGCCCGGGTCAGCGCCGTGGACCACGTCTCGGCGTGCCTGGCCAACGCCGACCTGCCGGTGGAGGAGGAACGACTGGCCGCCGCGCTGCACGCGCGCGCGTGGGGCGACGGCGTCGACGTCCGCAACGACACCTTCGCGATCCTGCGGGTCGGCGTCACCGAGCCGCGCGGGGTCGCCGTGGTCTGCGGCGCCGGCATCAACTGCGTCGGCATGCTCCCCGACGGCCGCACCGCCCGGTTCCCGGCCCTGGGCCGCATCTCCGGTGACTGGGGCGGCGGCTGGGGCCTGGCAGAGGAGGCGCTGTGGCACGCCGCCCGCGCGGAGGACGGGCGCGGGGACCCGACGGCACTGGCCCGGACGGTTCCCGGCCACTTCGGGCTGCCGTCCGTCCACGCCCTGGTCGAGGCGCTGCACCTGGGCGGGATCGCTGCTGTGCGGCGGCACGAGCTGGCGCCCGTGCTGTTCGCGACGGCGGCGCAGGGCGACCCGGTCGCCGGCGCGATCGTCGACCGGCAGGCCGACGAGGTGGTGGCCATGGCCACGGTGGCGCTGACCCGGCTGGACCTGCTGGAGGAGGCGGCGCCGGTACTGCTGGGGGGCAGTGTGCTGGCCGCGCGCCACCCCCGACTCGACACCCGCGTCCGGGAGTTGCTGGCGGCCCGCGCGCCGAAGGCGGTGCCCCGGGTGGTGACGGCGCGGCCGGTCCTGGGGGCGGTGCTGCTGGGGCTGGACCGCCTGGGGGCGGCGCCGGGCGCGCACGCACGGGTTCGCGCGCGGTACGGCGCCTGAGGCCCGGGCCGGGCGGGAACCGAACCGATTCCGACGGCGTATTCATGGGCAGGGGATGGTGCGGAGCCCGGGATCGGATCAAGATCGGGTGAAGGCCGGTGCGGATGTCGGTGCCGGGGGCGATACTTGCGGCGACGGATGACCATGGGGGAGGTCAGCAGTGACACAACCGCCGAGGGGCAGCACGGCACCACCACCGCGGTCCGGCACGCCCACCCTGCCGGCCGTGCCACCGCAGCCCGGTCCCGCGACCCCGCCCGGTGCCCCGCCGCGGGCCCAACTCCAGCAGCGCCGCACCGCGTTCGCCGAGGGGCTGGACCGGCTGCGCGCCGCGGCCACCACCGAACCGGGCCGGCTGCGCGCCATCGGCGCCCTCCTCGCCCTGCTCGTCATCGCCTTCGGCGCCGTCACCGCCTGGCAGACCACCAACCGTGCCGCCGCCGCCGACGACGTCCTCACCCGCAGTCAGCCCCTCACCTCCGACGCGGCCGACATCTACCGCTCGCTCGCGGACGCCAACACGGCGGCCTCCAGCGGCTTCCTGGCCGGCGGCCAGGAGACGAAGGCCTCCCGCGACCGGTACGAGAAGGGCATCCGCACGGCGGCGGCGGGTCTCGTGAACGCCGCGGCCTCCTCCGACCCGGGCTCCCCGTCGGCGGCGACCATCGAAAAGCTCAACCGGCTGCTGCCCGAGTACAAGGGCCTGGTGGAGCGCGCCCGCACCTACAACCGCCAGGGCTTCCCGGTCGGCGGCGCCTATCTGCGCTACGCCAACGAGAAGATGCAGCAGGAGATGCTCCCGGCGGCGGAGGCCCTCTACAAGAAGGAGAACGAGCGGCTGCGCGCGGACTACGCGGACGCCACGCCCTACCCGTGGGCGGCCATCGCCCTCGGCGTCGCGGCGCTCGCCGCGCTGGCCTGGGCCCAGCACCGCACCTACCGGCGCACCAACCGCGTCCTCAACCACGGCCTGGTGGCCGCCACGGCCGCCACCACGGTGGTCCTGCTGTGGCTGGCCGTCGGCCACAGCGTCGCCCGCGCGAACCTGGACGAGTCCCGCACCCACGGGGTCCGCTCGCTGAACGTCCTGCACGACGCCCGCATCGCCTCCCTCAAGGCCCGCGGCAACGAGAACCTCACCCTGGTCGCCCGCGGCGCGGAGACCAAGAAGGTGGGCGACAAGACGTACGACGCCTACGACCACGACTTCCGGCAGAACATGAGGACCCTCGACGCGCGCCTGACCGAGGCCGAGCGGCTGGCCGACGACCAGACCGGGAAGCGGCCGGTCACCGCGGCGGCCGGCAACATGAGGGAGTGGACCGAACGCCACGGCGCGGCCCGCGAGGAGGACGAGAACGGCAACTACCAGCAGGCGCTGGACCGGGTGATCGGCGGCAAGGGCGCCACCGTCGAGTGCTTCGACAACATCGACGCCAACCTCGCCGACGCCCTCGCCCACGAGGAGCGCGAGTTCGAGCAGGCGGCCGGTGACGGACGGGACGCGATGACCGGCCTGCCGGCGGGCGCCGCGGTCCTCGCCGTCCTCGGCGCGGCCGGCGCGGTGCTGGGCATCAGCCGCAGGCTGTCGGAGTACCGGTGAGAGGGGGCGCGAGGATGAGTGCACGACGTCTGCGGGCCGGCCTGAAGGGCTGGGGCGGAGTGGGCGCGATGGCGGTCCTGTGCGCCCTGGCCGTGCTCTTCGCGCTGCTGCTGCCGCTGGTCCAGTCGCGGGGCTCCGGCGACGGGACCGGTCCGGACGGTCAGAACGTGGCCCACGGCAGCCAGGCCCGGGCCGAGCAGGAGTGCACGGACCCGGAGAAGCAGACGCTGTCCCCGTCCGGCGCGGACGGCCCCACCATCGACGCGATCAAGAGCCGGGTGGGCGAGAAGCGCAAGCTGGTCGTCGGCGTCGACCAGAGCAGCTACCGCTGGGGCTACCGCGACCCGAACAGCGGCGGCGCCGCGAAGCTGGAGGGCTTCGACATCGACCTGGTCCACCGCATCGCCGAGGACATCCTCGGCGACCCGGACGCGGTCCAGTTCAAGGCGATCCCCACCGACCAGCGCATACCGGCGATCCAGAACGGCCGGGTCGACATGGTGGTCCGCACCATGACCATCAACTGCGCCCGCATCCAGGACGTCGCCTTCTCCGCCCCGTACTTCAGGACCGGCCAGCAGCTGCTGGCCCCCAAGTCCTCGCCGATCACGGGGTACGACGAGACGCTGGCCGACAAGGAGATCTGCACGGCGACGGGTTCGACGGCGTTCAGCACGCTGGAGCAGGACCGGAAGGACGGCAGGCTCGTGGCCTCCGCCGACCTCGGCACCACCGTACCCAACCAGCTCGACTGCCTGGTGCGGCTCCAGCTCGGCGAGGTCGACGCGGTGGTCACCGACGGCGCGCTCGCCGCGAGCCAGGCGGCACAGGACCCGACGGTCGAACTGAAGGGCGACGCGTTCACCACCGAGTACTACGGCGTGGCGATGAAGAAGGACGCCGACGATCTGGTACGCCGGGTCAACCAGATCCTGGTGGACTTCCGCAAGGACACCGCGAACGGCTGGCAGCAGTCGTACAAGCGGTGGCTGTCGGCGACACTGGGCGACGACCCGGCCGAGTCGGAACCGCCCGCGCCGCGGTACGAGCGCGAGAACTGAACGGCCGGCGGAACAGGCAACGGCAGGAACGGCAGGGGGACCGGCGGGGACAGCAGGTACCGGCACAGGTACCCGAGAGAGCACACGTCCGACACAGCGAGAGGTGATCGATGGGCGGCACGGGACCCACCGGGCCGGTGATGGACCGGGACGAGGTGGACCGTGCGCTGGGGCGGCTCGGCGCGGAGCACGAGGCGATCGAGACCTCGCTGCTCGCCCTGCAGGACCATGCCGGCCGCAGACTCCTGGAGGGCGCCGACCTCACCGGCCTGACCGCCGAGCGCTGGGCGGCCACGGAGGCGTCGATCACGCTGCTGTGGACCTGCTTCGACGCCTACTCCGGTGCGCTGCGCACCGCCCGGGAGATCCGCGCCCGGCGGCGCTGGTCCAGCCGCGAGGACCTGGCGGAGCTGACCGAGCTGCTGCGCGGCGAGTCGGTGATGGTGGCCGGCAGCGCCACCACCGCCACCGCCAACGCGCCCACGCTGTCCGGCACTCCGGGCGGACCCCGGCTCAGTGAGCGGTTCTCGCTCGGCACGCTGGTGGACCGGATGAACGAGCTGTACGCGGCCTCCCTGGACATGGTGGTCGCCGCCGACGCGGTCTGGTCGGCGCTGCCCGCCCGCATCGATCTGCTCGCCGCCGAACTCCAGCGCACCCGGCAGCTCGCCCACTCCGTCGGCGTCCGCCCCGGCGAGCACCCGGCCGGCGACGACCTGGAGCGGATCACTCGCACGCTGACGAGGCTGCGCGAGCGGGTGGTGTCCGACCCGCTGGCGTTCTGGGTGCCGGCCGAGGGCAGTTCGGCGCCGGGCGGCGGCCGGCCGGACACCACGGTGTACGACCGCGAGGCGCGCGCCCTGGAGGACGTACGCCGGGAGATCGACGCGGTCCTGGCGGTGCGTCAGGACGCGGAGCAGCGGATCGTGAAGCTGCGGGACGTGCTGTCCCGCGCGGACCGCACGCTGGCCGAGGCCCGCACCGCGCGCGGCGAGGTGCTGGCGAAGATCGCCGCGACGGAGGTGCCGGTCGTCAGCGGGCCGCCGACCGCGATGCAGGAGCAGCTGGCGACGGCCGCCGAGTACCGCAGACAGGCCCAGTGGCACCGGCTGTCACCGCTGCTGGAGTCGCTGGAGCAGAAGGCGGAGGACGAACTGATCCGGGCCCGCGAGTCGTTGACCGCGGTCACCGCGCCGCTCGCGGTCCGCGCCGAACTGCGCGGGCGGCTCGACGCGTACCGGGCGAAGGTGACCCGGCACGGCCTGGCGGAGGACCCCGAACTGGTCGAGAAGTACGAGAAGGCCCGCCGCATGCTGTGGAGCGCGCCCTGCGACCTGCGCGTCGCCGAGCAGGCCGTGCTGCGCTACCAGCAGGCGGCGATGGAGCAGCTCGGCGGCGCCAGGCCCGGCGCCTGAGGGACGAGGGGGAGGCAACGTCATGAGTCAGGCACAGCGGCCCTGCCAACGCCCGGGCTGCGACGGCGGCTACGTGAACATGGGGGACGCGGGGGACGCGGGGGACACGGGGGGCGTGGTCGGCGGCGAGCTGTACTGCGACACCTGCGGCCTGGCACCGTCGGCGTCCGCCTCCGGCCCGGCAGGCTCCGCGCCCACCGGCGGCGGCTCGGGCCCGGAGGGCAGCGGCGGCAGCTCGCGCCGCTGCCAGCGACCGGGCTGCGGCGGCGGTTACGAGGACATGGGCGGGGGCGAGCTGTACTGCGACACCTGCGGCCTGGCACCGGTGGTGTCCGCCTCCGGCATGGTCGGTTCGGCGCCGACCGGCATCACCGGCGGCGGCAGGGGCTCGCGGGGCAGTGGCAGCTCCCGCTCCAGCGGCCGCAGTTCGCGTACGTCGTCGCAGTCGTCGAAGTCGCGCCGGTCGGTGTCCGGTCGGCTCTCGCGGTCCCTGTCCGGCAAGTCGACCGGCCGGTCGGTGTCGGTGCGCAGCTCGGGCTCGGGCGCCGCCTCCACCACGCGCGGCCGGCTGGGCGCGGGCCTGGTCCAGGTCCCGTCGATCCCCCGGCCCGACCCCCGCTCGATGGTGCTGGCCGACCCCGAGGTGCCGGAGCGGAAGCGGTTCTGCTCGCGGTCGGACTGCGGGGCGCCGGTCGGGCGGGCGCGCGGTGACCGGCCGGGCCGGACGGAAGGGTTCTGCACCAAGTGCGGGCACCCGTACTCGTTCGTGCCGAAGCTGACGGCCGGGGACGTGGTGCACGGCCAGTACGAGGTCGTGGGCTGTCTGGCGCACGGCGGGCTCGGCTGGA
The DNA here is from genome assembly GCF_047946815.1 of Streptomyces hamibioticus. Taxonomy (NCBI): domain Bacteria; kingdom Bacillati; phylum Actinomycetota; class Actinomycetes; order Kitasatosporales; family Streptomycetaceae; genus Streptomyces; species Streptomyces hamibioticus. The sequence goes on along the minus strand of NZ_JBKKQY010000001.1, from coordinate 4,948,816 downwards.
TCTACCTCGCCGTCGACCGGGCCGTCTCCGACCGCTGGGTGGTGCTCAAGGGCCTGCTGGACACCGGCGACCAGGACGCGATGGCCGCCGCGATCTCGGAGCGGCGCTTCCTCGCCGAGATCGGGCACGCCAACATCGTGCGCATCTACAACTTCGTCGAGCACCTCGACCAGCGCACCGGCTCCCTCGACGGCTACATCGTGATGGAGTACGTCGGCGGCAAGTCCCTGAAGGAGATCGCCAACGCCCGCCGCACCCCGGAGGGACGGCGCGACCCGCTGCCGGTGGAGCAGGCCTGCGCGTACGGCATCGAGGCGCTGGAGGCGCTGGCCCACCTGCACAGCCGCGACCTGCTGTACTGCGACTTCAAGGTCGACAACGCCATCCAGACCGAGGACCAGCTCAAGCTGATCGACATGGGCGCGGTGCGCCGCATGGACGACGACGAGTCGGCGATCTACGGCACGGTGGGCTACCAGGCGCCGGAGGTCGCGGACGTCGGCCCCTCGGTCGCCTCCGACCTGTACACGGTGGGCCGCACGCTCGCGGTGCTGACGTTCGACTTCCAGGGCTACACCGGCGTCTACGCCGACTCCCTGCCCGACCCGGACACCATCGAGGTCTTCCGGCGCTACGAGTCCTTCTACCGGCTCCTGGTACGCGCCACCGACCCGGATCCGGGCCGCCGTTTCGCCTCGGCGCAGGAGATGGCCGAGCAGCTGACCGGCGTACTGCGCGAGGTGGTCTCGCTCCAGACGGGCCGCGCCCGGCCCGCCCTGTCGACCCTGTTCGGTCCGGAGGTCCGGGTCACGGACACGGAGTTGTTCCCGAAGCTGGACGGGGAGGTGTCGCGGCTGGGGGCGCGGGCGGTGCCCGTGCGCGGACGCCGGGCCGCCGTACGCCCCGGCACCGCCGGGACCGGGAACGGCGCCCTGTCCGGTGCCGCCGGTACCGGCAACGGGGCCCTGCCCGCCGCCAACGCCGCGGTCCCCGCCCCGCCCGCCCCCTCCGGCCCGGCGAGCACCTCCATACCGGCCCCGCTCCCCCCGGGCGGCCCGGCGGGCACCGCAGCGCCCAACGGCACCGCAGCGCCCAACGGCACGGCAACGCCCGACGGCACCGACCCCGGCGGCACCGGCGCCCCGGCCGGCACCGCGAGCCTGGTCAAGCCCGTCGACGCCCCGCACGCGTCCCTCGCCCTGCCGGTCCCCCGCGTCGACCCCGGCGACCCCAACGCCGGTTTCCTCGCGGGCCTCATGGCCTCCGCGCCGGGCGAGCTGCTCACCGCGCTGGCCGCCGCGCCGGCACCGTCCGTCGAGACGCGGCTCAGGCAGATCCGCGCCCGGCTGGAGGGCGGTGACGCGCCGGCCGCGCTGGACGCCCTGGCGGCGCTGGAGGGCGAACGGCCCGACGACTGGCGGGTGGTCTGGTACCGGGGCGTGGCCGCGCTGGTGACCGGCGACCACGAGGGCGCCGCGCTGGCCTTCGACGCGATCTACGACGCCTTCCCCGGCGAGGTCGCGCCCAAGCTGGCGCTCGGGCTGTGCGCGGAGGTGCTGGGTCAACTGGACAACGCCGCCGAGTACTACCGGCTGGTGTGGTCGGCCGACCCGAGCTACGTCAGCGCCGCGTTCGGCCTGGCCCGGGTCCAGCTGGCCACCGGCGACCGGCGCGGCGCCGTACGGACGCTGGAGTCGGTGCCGGAGTCGTCCATCCACTACACGGCCGCCCGCGTGGCGGCGGTGCGGGCCCGGCTCCGGCAGCGCACGGCCGTCGGGGCCGACGTACCCTTCCTGGACGACCTGACCGCCGCCGCGACGCAGGTCGAGGCGCTGGACGTGTACGGTCTGGACCCGGCGCGCCGCGAGCAGTTGGCGGCCGAAGTCCTCGGCTCCGCCCTGGACTGGGTACTCTCCGGTGGCCAGGGTTCCGCTTCTCCAGCCGCCGGAGGGCGGACACTGCTCGGCAGTGGCCTGGACGAACGGGGCCTCAGGTTCGGCCTGGAGCGTTCGTACCGCACGCTGGCCCGGCTGGCGCGGGGCGGCGAGGAGAGGATCGACCTGGTGGAACGAGCCAACCGTTACCGCCCCCGGACGTGGGTGTAGTTGATGTCGCAGATGCCCCAGTTGTCTGCCTGCCCGAGCTGCGAGGAACCCCTCGAGTCGGGTGACCGTTTCTGTGGAGCGTGCGGATACGACCTGTCCGCCGTGCCCGAACGGCCTCAGGACGACCCGACGATCGCGCCGTACGGCTCGGTGCCCGAGCCCGGCCCGCCGGGCGACGGTCCCGCCCGCCCGGCGGCACCGCCCGGCGGCGCGCCCTGGCCGGTGGCCGGGGGGCCGGACGGCCCGGGCCCGTCCGCGTCGGCGCATCTGCCGGCGGACCTGCCGGGCACCGACTCGGGCGGTGGACCGCTGCCGCCGCAGGCGCCCCCGCCGCCCGTACCGCCGGCCGCGCCCGCGCCCGGCGTGCGGTTCGACCGCCCGCGGGAGCCCGAGGAGTACCCGCTCCAGGCGCCGGACCCGCGCCTGGTCACCGACCTGCCCGCCCCGCCGCCCGCCCCGCCGGCCATGCCGTCTGCCGCACCCGCACCCGCGTCCGCACCCGCGCCCGGCGAGCCGGTGTGCGTGGCCTGCCGGGCAGGTCGCGTCGACGACGACGGCTACTGCGAGAACTGCGGGCACGCCCAGCCCCGCGAACGCGACCACATGGAGCAGGAGTCCGGTCCGGTCGCCGCCGTCAGCGACCGCGGGCTGCGCCACCACCGCAACGAGGACGCGTTCGCCCTCGGCCGGACGGCGCTGCCCGACGGCACGACCGCGGCCGTGGCCATCGTCTGCGACGGCGTCTCCTCGGCGACGCGGCCCGACGACGCGTCCCTGGCCGCGTCCCGGGCGGCGAGCGAGTCGCTGCTGGCCGCGCTGCCGGGCGGCACGCATCCGCAGCAGGCCATGCACGACGCGATCGTCGCCGCCTCGCACGCCGTCAACGCGCTGGCGGAGGAGCCCGCGACGGCCCGCGAGCAGGCCGCGCACCAGAACGCCCCGGCCTGCACCCTGGTCGGCGCCGTGGTGACCTCCGGGCTGCTGGTCGTCGGCTGGGTCGGCGACAGCCGCGTCTACTGGGTCCCGGCGGACCGCTCGGCACCGGCCGCCCGGCTCACCGAGGACGACTCCTGGGCCGCGCAGATGGTCGCCGCCGGTCTGATGAACGAGGCCGAGGCCTACGCCGACGAGCGCGCCCACGCGATCACCGGCTGGCTCGGCGCCGACGCCTACGAACTGGAGCCGCACACCGCGGCCTTCAAGCCGGACCGGCCCGGCGTGGTCGTGGTGTGCACCGACGGCCTGTGGAACTACGCGGAGGCGGCCGAGGACATGGCCGAGGCCGTTCCCCTCGACGCCGCCGACCGCCCGCTGCACAGCGCCCGGGTGCTGGTCGGCCACGCCCTGGACGGCGGGGGCCACGACAACGTAACAGTGGCGGTCGTGCCGTTCCCCGCCCCGCCGCAAGGGTAGGTATCGGCTGAGGCCGGGGGTCGCGCATGCCTGCGCGGGGCCGGCCTCGCGGACCGCAGGGGGCGGCCCGCTTCAGCCATCGCCCCACCACCGTGGGGGAGCAGAGGGGGATGCGATCGGGCATGGCCAATTTCTCGAAATCGAACGTGCCGCGGTTCTCGGTGGACGTGTACCAGAACGAGTACCTGCCGGAGGGCGCCGGCGAGGTCAACGCGATCGTGACGGTCACCGCCACCGGCGGCGGCACGATCGGGAGCGCGGTCGCCGCGCCGCACCTGTACTCGCCCGGCCACGGGCCGTCCGCGGCGGTGGCGATCCTGGTCGACTGCTCGGGGTCGATGGACTACCCGCCCAGCAAGATGCGCAACGCCCGGGACGCGACGGCCGCCGCGATCGACACCCTGCGCGACGGCGTGCACTTCGCGGTGGTCGGCGGCACCCACGTGGCCAAGGAGGTCTACCCGGGCGACGGCCGGCTCGCGGTCGCCGATCCCGCCACCCGGGAACAGGCCAAACAGGCCCTGCGCAAGCTCGGCGCGGGCGGCGGAACGGCCATCGGCACCTGGCTGCGGCTGGCCGACCGGCTGCTGGCCTCCGCGGACGTCGCCATCCGGCACGGCATCCTGCTCACCGACGGCCGCAACGAGCACGAGTCGCCCGAGGAGCTGAAGGCGGCGCTGGACACCTGCGCCGGGCGGTTCACCTGTGACGCGCGCGGCGTGGGCACCGACTGGGAAGTGAAAGAAGTCACAGGCATCGCCTCCGCCCTGCTCGGCACGGCCGACATCGTCGCCGACCCGGCGGGCCTGACCGCCGACTTCACGCAGATGATGGAGACGGCCATGGGCAAGGAGGTCGCGGACGTCGCGCTGCGCCTGTGGACCCCGGCCGGTGCCACGGTGAAGTTCGTCAAGCAGGTCGCGCCCACGGTCGAGGAGCTGACCGACCGCCGCACGGAGGCGGGCCCGCGGGCCGGGGACTACCCCACCGGCTCCTGGGGCGACGAGTCCCGCGACTACCACGTCTGTGTGCAGGTTCCGCCCGCCGGGATCGGCCAGGAGATGCTCGCCGCCCGCGTCTCGCTGGTCGTACCGCAGCCCGACGGGACAGCCCAGAACCTCGGGGCCCAGGGGCTCGTACGGGCGATGTGGACGGACGACATGGTCGCCTCCACGTCCATCAACCCGCAGGTCGCCCACTACACCGGCCAGGCGGAACTGGCACAGGCCATCCAGCAGGGGCTCGAACTGCGCAAGGCGGGAGACATCGACGGGGCAACGGCCAGACTGGGCCGCGCGGTTCAGCTCGCCGGGGCCTCCGGAAACGCGGATACTGCGAAACTGCTTGCGAAGGTGGTGGACGTGGTCGACGCCGCGGCAGGTACTGTGCGACTGAAGGCGAAGGTCGAGGAGGCGGACGAGATGACTCTCGAAACCCGGTCGACCAAGACCGTTCGCGTCAAGAAGTAACACAGGCCACCACGCGAGAAGCTCCGCAAGAGGGGGAAGCACCGACATGCCGACCTGCCCGAACGGACACCAGTCGGGTTCCGACGACTGGTGCGAGGTCTGCGGTCACCGCATGGCCGGTGCCGTGCCGCCGCCCCCGCCGCCACCCCCGGCCGGCGGCTACGGCTTCCCGCCGCCCGGCGGCCCCGGAGCTGGGCCCGGGGGCCCGGCCGGCCGCGGCGGCCCCGGCGCCGAGCCGGAGCTGTGCCCGCAGTGCCGTACGCCCCGGGAGGGCGGCGCGCCCTTCTGCGAGGAGTGCCGGTGGAACTTCCTGACGAACACCGCCACCTCGTACACCCCGGCCGCGCCGCGCCCGCCGGCGCCCGACCCGGCCGGCCGCTTCCAGCAGCCGCCGCCCGGCCCCGGGCCGTCGTACGGCGGTGAGGGCGGCTACGACTACCAGAGTTCCCGCCCGTCGCAGATGAACCGCCCCGCCGAGCCGATCCCGCCGGGCCCGCCCGGTTTCGGCGGCGACCCGTCCCGCCCGGTCCCCCCGCCGCCCGGCCCTGGTGGTCCCGGGGGCCCCGGCGGTCCTGGTGGCCCCGGCGGCCACGGCGGCCACGGCGGCCACGGCAGCCACGGCCACGGCCAGGGTGACGGGCAGAACAGGCCCGGTGGACCGGGAGGCGCCCCGCAGGGGTTCCAGCAGTCCGGCCCGCCGGCCCCGCCCGCCTTCCCGCAGGAGACCGGCCGGCCGCAGCCGGGCGGTCCCTCCTTCGGCGGCGGTGACGACGACTGGCTGCTCCCCCCGCCGTCGACCGGGCCCGGAGGCGGCCCCGGCGGCCCCGGCGGCCCGAACGGCGCTGGTCGGGGCGGTGGCTACGGTTACCCGCAGCCCGGCGCCACCCAGGCCCCGCCGCCCCCGCCGCCGCCCGGCCCGGGCTTCCCGCAGCCGCCGCAGCAGCATCAGTCGCCCCCGCAGCATCAGCAGGTGACCTGGACGGCGACGATCGGCCCGGACCGCGAGTACTTCATGGCGATGATGCAGCGCTCCGGCCCGGAGGCCGCGGGCCTGAACCTGCCGGCCTACTCGCCCGAGCAGCAGCGCACGCTCACCGGCAACCAGATCACCATCGGACGCCGCCGCCACTCCACCGGCGACACCCCCGACATCGACCTGTCGGTGCCGCCGGAGGACCCGGGCGTCTCGCACCAGCACGCGGTGCTGGTGCAGCAGCCGGACGGCGGCTGGGCGATCGTCGACCAGAACTCGACCAACGGCACCACGGTCAACGGCGCGGAGGAGCCGATCCAGCCCTTCGTGCCGGTCCCGCTCCAGGACGGCGACCGGGTGCACGTCGGCGCCTGGACGACGATCACGATCCGCCGGGGCTGACCCCGCTCAGCCGCGCGGCGGGGCGTCGGGGAGGGGCCACACGTACGGCCCCTCCGGGTCGTCCAGCCACGCCCACGCGCGGTCGCCGCCGACGGTGACGCCGTAGCGCTCGCGCCGGGGTGCGCACTCGCGCACCCACAGTGCGTACGCCTCCTGCGGATCGAGGCTGCCGCGGGTCAGCGCGAGCAGGAACCGGAACAGGTCGTCCTCCCGCGCCCGGCGCGGCACCCCGCCCAGACCCGGCGCCTCCGGCCGGCTCCGCTCGGCGCCGCGCAGCGGCACGAAGTAGGCCGGTGTGTGCAGGAAGCGCCCCTCGGCGTGCTCGGCGTCCCGTACGTCGAGCGCGAGCAGGCCGGTGGCGAACGGCGTGAGGATCCGGCCGCCGGGACGGCACTGGGCGAGCCAGGCGCGCGGTACGGAGGAGAGCGCACAGGTGGCGATGATCCGGTCGTAGGGAGCGCGTTCGGGAACACCGCGCGCCCCGTCGCCGGTGACGACGGCCGGGTGGTACCCGGCGGTGTCCAGGTGCCGGCGGGCGGACTCGGTGATCTCCGGGTCCAGGTCGACGGTGGTGACCAGGTCGCCGGTGCCTAGCCGGTGGGCGAGCAGGGCCGCGTTGTAACCGGTGCCGGTACCGATCTCCAGGACCGTGTCGCCGTCCCGCACCTCCAGCGCGGCCAGCATCATCGCCATCAGCGAGGGCTGGCTGCTGGAGGACAGCAGTTCCCCGTCGCGCAGCCTTGTGGCCAGCGGGGTGTCCGCGTAGGCGCCGCGCAGCCAGCGCTCGCGCGCAGCCGGGTCGGGGTGCTCGGCCCAGCGGCGTTCGTAGCCGCCGGCGACGCCCACGTAGTAGTACGGCACGAAGAGGTGCCGCGGGACCGCCTCGAACGCCGCCCGCCACACCGGGTCGTCCGCCCAGGCCCCGCTCAGCTCGATCTCCCGCACCAGCGCCGCCCGCGCGGAGGCGGCGAGACGGTCCGGCTCTGCATCCGGCGCGTGCCCGCCCATACCTCCACAGTAGGGGGGCCTAAGCCTTGAGTCCTATGCCGGGCCGTCTGAGACCATGGAGCACGTACTGCAATTCCGGGGGGACCGCCCCCGGACCCCCGGCCGAACAGCCTCGGGGCGGACCGGCACGAGATTGGCGAGGCACACACGTGACCGAGATTCGGCGCGGCACGCTTCAGGAGCAGACCTTCTACGAGCAGGTCGGCGGGGAGGAGACCTTCCGCCGGCTCGTCCACCGCTTCTACCAGGGCGTGGCCGAGGATCCGCTGCTGCGGCCCATGTACCCCGAGGAGGACCTGGGCCCGGCCGAGGAGCGGCTGACGCTGTTCCTGATCCAGTACTGGGGCGGCCCGACGACGTACAGCGACAACCGCGGCCACCCCCGGCTGCGCATGCGCCACGCCCCCTTCACCGTCGACCGGGCCGCGCACGACGCCTGGCTGAAGCACATGCGGGCGGCCGTCGACGAGCTGGGCCTGTCCGAGGAGCACGAGCGGACGCTGTGGAACTACATGACGTACGCGGCCGCCTCGATGGTGAACACCCCGGACTGACGGCCCGGTCGGCACAGACCTCCACCTGACGCGCGGATTCCGGTCGCCGTCGCCGCATTCCGGTCACGATCCGGTCAAGTCCGCGCCTCAAGCGCTTACCCCGCGCCCGTCGCCTCTGACAACATCACCGGAAGCCTGTACGACAGCGGCGGGGGCCGGGCTGACGGGGTTCGGGGGCCGGCGGGGTTCGTGCTGCTGCGCGCCCGCGCGCACCGGCTGCTGCTTCGCCGCCGCCCTGCTCACCGTCCTGCTGACCACGGCCGTACTGGCCACTCTCACCGCGTACACCGGCACCGTCGGCGACGCGGCCCTGCGGCACGCGCTGGCCGGCCCGCGGGGCGCCGCCGACGCCGCGCTGATCGTCAAGGCGGACGTACCGGAGGACCGGCGCGAGGAGGCCGACGCCGCCGTACGGGAGGGCGCCGAGCGGATCTTCGGCGGGCTGCCGGTGACGGTGCGGACCCTCAAGCGGTCGGGCCCGTACGCGCTCCCCGCCGGGCCGCGGCCCCGCAGCACCGCAGCACCGCCGAACCGTCCGGCGAACCCGACCTGACGTTCTTCGCGGAGCTGGACGCCGGACAGGTGCGCCTGACCGAGGGGCGGATGCCGCGCGGGCGGCCGGACGGCCCGGTCGAGGTGGCCCTCCCCGCCGGCGCCGCCGAGCGGCTGGGCCTGCGCCCCGGCGCCCGCCTCACCCTCACCGACCGGCTCGACGGCCCGGCGGTGCCCGTGACGGTCACCGGCCCGTACCGGCCCGCCGAGGCCACGGCGGCGTACTGGCGGCTGGAAGACCTGGAGGGGCGCGGCGTCGGGCAGGGCGGCTTCACGACGTACGGGCCGCTGCTGGCCGCGCCCGGCGTGGTGACCGGCGGTGCGGTGAGCACCGGGACGTCCGGGTGGCTGGCCTCGGCCGACTACGCGTCGCTGACGGCCGGGCGGACGGCGGCACTGCGCGCGTCGGCCGGGAGGGCACGGCGTGGCTGCGCGACCGGCCGGTGCTCAGCGGCGCGGCCACCGCGGCCACCGGGCTGCCCGAGGTCCTCGACCGCCTCGGCCGTTCGCTGGTGGTCTCGCGTTCCACCGTCCTGGTCATCGCCGTCCAGCTGGTCCTGCTGGCGGGCTGCGCTGCTGCTGGTGGCCCGGCTGCTGAGCGCCGAACGCGCGGGCGAGCTGCGGCTGTTGCGGGCGCGCGGTGCCTCCCGGGTCCGGCTCGCGGGCACGTCCGCGCTGGAGGCGCTGCTGCTGGCCGTGCCCGCGGTGGTCTGCGCGCCGCTGCTGGCCGGACCGCTGACCCGGCTGCTGGCCGGGTGGGGGGCCGCTGGACCGGATCGGGCTGCGCTGGGAGGTGCCGGACGGCGGCAGCGCGGAGGTGTGGCTGGTGACGGCGCTCGCGGCGGTCGGCTGCGCGGTGGCGGTGACACTGCCGGCGCTGACCTCGTCGCAGGCGGCCGGGGGCCGGGCCCGGCCGCTGCCCGCACCGCTGCGCGCGGGCGCCGATGCCGGGCTGCTGTTGGTGGCGGGCGTCGCCTACTGGCAGTTGGACCGGCAGACCTCCGGCGCGGCGGCGGACGGCCGGGCGGGCGGCTCGGGCGGCGGCCCTCTCGGCGTCGACCCGCTGCTCGTCGCGGCGCCCGCGCTGGCGCTGCTGGCGGGCACCGTGCTGACGCTGCGGCTGCTGCCGCCGGTGGCCCGCCGGCCGAGCGCCGGGCGGCCGGCGGGCGCGGGCTGACCGCGGCGCTGGCGGGCTGGCAGCTGAGCCGCCGCCCGATGCGCGGGACCGGTCCGGTGCTGCTGCTGGTGCTCGCCGTGGCGCTGGGCATGCTGGCCGTCGGGCAGGGGGCGTCCTGGGACCGCTCGCAGGACGACCAGGCCGACTTCCGCGCCGGGGCGCCGGTGCGGATGCTCTCCGCCGGGCAGGCGGAGCTGGGCAGTACCGAGACGTACGCGGCCGTGCCGGGCGTCCGGGAGATCGCCCCGGCGGTCCGCTCCGAGCTGACGCTGTCCGGCGACCGGACGGCGACGGTGCTGGCGCTGGACACCTCGCGGGCGGCGGACGCGGTGCTGATCCGCCCCGACCTGGCCGACGGGCCGGTACGTCCGCTGCTGGCCGGGATGGCCGCCGAGGGCGCGGCGGCGGGCGTGCGGGTGCCCGCGGGGACCGCGCGGCTGGGTCTGACGGCGACCCTGCGCAGCTCGGACCCCGGCTCCGCCATGACGGCGGACCTGACGGTCACCGTCGAGGACCGCTACGGCACCCCGTACCGACTGCCCGCCGGCGAGCTGGCCGCCGACGGCCGCGCCCGCACCCTGGCCGTCGGCGTGACCGCCGGACCGCTGACCCTGACCGGCGTGGAGCTGGTCATGGTCCAGCCGCCGGGCCGCGCCGAACGGCACCGCCTCACCGTGGCCGGGATGACGGCCACGGCCGCCGACGGGACGGTACGGCGGCTGGAGCTGCCCGACGCGTGGACGGCGGCCGGGCACAGGGACGCGCCGGACGCGGGAGCGGGCGTGCAGACGGCTCCCACCGAACTGCCCCTGCGGTCGTCCACGCCGCCGTCAACCGAGTACGACACCGGACGCACCCCGGCCGGGAGAGCCTTGGACCCGTCGGAACTCACCGTACGGCTGTGGATCGCCCGGCCCGTGCCTGCCACGGTCGCGGCCGTCGCCACCGACCGCTTCCTCGCCTCGACCGGCGCCCGCGTCGGTCAGCGCATCGAGGTGGCTTTGGGGGGCCACGACGTGCCGGTGCGCATCGCGCGGGCGGTACGAGAGCTGCCGACCACGGCGCCGGAGACATCATCGGCACAGGACGGCGGGGCTGTGCTCGTCGATCTGCGGTCCGTGAACCGAGTCCTGCAGCAGCGCCATGGCACGGCCATCACACCCACCGAGTGGTGGCTGAGGCCGGCGCCGGGCCGGGCCGACGAGGTCGCGGCGGTCCTACGGGCCTTCCCGGACGTGGAGCCGACACAGGTCGTGGTGCGTGACGAGCTGGCGGAACGGCTGCGGGACGACCCGTTCGGCGCGGGCAGCGAGGCGGCGTTCGCTGCGGCGGCCGTGGTGGCGGCGCTGCTGGCCGCGGTCGGTTTCACGGTGAGCGTGGCCGGGTCCCTCCGGGAGCGCGGCGCCGAGTTCGCGGTGCTGCGCGCGCTGGGCGCCCCGCGCGGCCGGCTGGCCCGTGCGGTCGCCGTCGAGCAGGGCTTGCTGGTCGGCCTGGCCCTGCTGGTGGGCGCCGCCCTGGGGGCGGTGCTGACCCGGGCGGTGGTCCCGCTGATCGTCCTGACCTCGCAGGCCACCCGGCCGGTCCCCGACGTGCACGTTGTCCTGCCGCCGGGGCGGGTCGCCGTACTCCTGGCGGCCGTGGCCCTCGCCCCGCTGCTGGTCACGGCGGCCCTGTCGGTCCGCCGCACCGACCCGGCGGCGACGCTCCGCGAGCAGGGAGGCGAGACGGGATGACGCACGCCACCACACCATCGGGGCCCACTCCGCCGACGCCGACGCCGACGCCGACGCCGACGCCGACGCCGCACGAACGGCACGTGCGACACGAACGGCACCCAACCAGCAGGCCGCACGAGCCGCGCAGAACCACCGCGCCACAGGAGCCGCACAGAACCGCCACGCCGCACGTGCCGCGGAAACCCACCGCGCCGCACGGCACCGGGCAAGGAGGTGAAGGCCGGTGAAGCGGGCGGCCGTGCCCTGGGTGCGTACGCGGCTGCGGGCCGCCCCCGGTGCCGCGGTGGCGCTGGCGCTGCTGGTCGCGCTGACCGCGTGTCTGGCCGCCGCGTTCCCGCGGGCGCTGGAGCGGTACGAGGACGCGGGGCTGAGCCGGGCCGTCGCCCGGTCCCATCCCGACCGGACCAGCGTGCTGGTGACCGCGCCGGAGCCCGGCCTCGGACTCGCGGCCCGCGAGCGGGAGCACGAGCTGACCCCGGAGGTGCTCGGCGACCACTACCGCGCCGTCGTCGGCGCCGTGCCTGGCCCGCTCGTCGTCGACCGGTCACGATCGACGTACGGGGTGCGCACCGTCGAGGGCCTGCCGGTGCCGGAGCCCTGGCTGCCCCGGCCCAACGGGCTGCCCGCGCAGATGGTCCTCGCCGCCCCGCACGGCCTCGGCGACCACGCCCGGCTGCGCTCCGGCCGCCTGCCCCGGGTGGCCGACGGCCCGGTCACCGCCACGACCGGCGCCGTCGAGGCCGCGGTCACCGCTGAGACGGCGAAGACCCTGCGCATCGAGGTGGGTTCCGTCCTGCACGTCCCCGCCACGGAGGCACCGCTCGCCGTCCGGGTCACCGACATCCTCGACCCGCGCGAACCCGACGGCGCCTACTGGTCGACCGAACCCGTACTGCGCACCCCGTCTCTGGTGCGCGTCCCCGGCACCGAGGGCCCGGACGCCCCGAAGTACTGGCTCGGCGCCCTGCTGCTCGCCCCCGAGGCCGCACCGGTGCTGCTGGGCACCGCCGGAAGCGCCCAGCGCGACTGGCACCTGGTCCCGGACGGCGACGCGCTGCACGGCCGCGATCTCGACCGGCTCAAGGCGTCCGTGGCCGCGCCGGAGTCCGGGCCGGGCGTGCGGGAGATGCGCTCGGCCATCGACCCGTACACCGACGTCGGCACCGGCCTCGACCAAGTGCTCGGCTCCTACGAGCGTCTGCGTGCCGGCATCGGCCCGCTGGTCGCGGTCGCCGCGGCCGGCACCGGCACCGTCGCCGCCGTCGTCCTGCTGATGACGGGCGGTCTCGCCTCCGACCGGCGCCGCACCGAACTGGCCCTGCTGCGCGCCCGCGGCGCGTCCCTGGCCGGCGTGGCGGACAGGCTGCTGGCGGAGGCCGCGGCCACGGCGCTGCCCGCGGGCGCCCTCGGCCTGGCCGTCGCCCTGCCCGGCGCCCGGCTCGCCCCGCGGTGTGGGCCGCCGCCGCGGTCACCGTCCTGGCCTGTGCCGCGCTGCCGGTACGGGCCGCCGTCGCGCACCGAGCGGTCCGGATGCACGGCGGCCGGCAGGACGTGGCGGCGGTACGTCCGTCCCGGCGCCGGACGGTCGCGGAACTGACGCTGGTGGCCCTGGCCCTCGGCGCGGTCGAACTGCTGCGCAGGCGCGGCGCGTCCGGCACCGCGGGCGACCTGGTGCCACTGGCACCGGTACTGGTGGGCGCGGTCGCGGCGCTGGTGCTGGCGCGTCTCCACCCATTGCCGCTGCGCCGGCTGGCCCGCCCGGCCGTCCGGCTGCGCGGCGCGGCGCGGCGGCCCACCTGTCGCTGGCCCGCGCGGGCCGCACCTCCACATCGGCGGCGCTGCCCCTGCTGGCGCTGCTGACGGCACTCACCACGGCGGCCTTCGGCGGCTCGGTGCTGGCCGGCGTGGACGACGCCCGGGAGCGGGCGGCGCTGCTCGCCCTCGGCGCCGACGCCCGGGTGGAGGCGGCCGGGCCGCTGCCCTCCGGCCTGCCCGGCCGGCTGCGCGAGGCGCCCGGCGTCGAGGCGCTGGCCGCGGCGAGCCTCGCCCAGCAGGCCAAGCTCCAGGACGGCCGGCAGCCGGTACCGGTGGCGGGCGTGGACCCCGGCACCTATGCCGAACTGTCGGCACGGTCGGGTCTGGGCCCCTTCGACGCGGGCGAGTTGACGCGTCCCGGGAACGAGGGGGAGGCCCCGCTCCCGGCGCTCGCCTCCCGCGAGGTCGCGGAGCGCTACGGCACCGGTCCCTTCCCGGTGCGCTGGGACGACGGCACGACGGTCAGCGTCCGGATCGTCCTGGTCCGGGACCGCACCCCGGCCGTGCCGGTACCGAGTTCCTGGTCGTGGACCGCGCGGGACTGTCGGCCGGGGCGGCCCGCCCGACCGTGCTGCTGCTGTCCGGTGCGCGCCTGGACGCCGGGGCGCTGCGCCGGACGACGGACGATGCGGCGTCCGTGCGGCTGCGGACGGAGGAGCGCGCCCGGTACGTCGACTCGCCGCTCCAGTCCGGCGCCGAGCGGGTCTACGCGATGGCGGTGGCGGCCGGCGCCGGTTACGCCGTCCTCGCCCTGCTGCTGTCCTTCCTGCGCGCCGCCCCGGAACGCACCGCCCTGCTGGCCCGCCTGCGCACCATGGGCCTGACCCGCGCCCAGGGCCGCCGCCTGCTGGTCCTGGAGTCCCTCCCGCAGGCCTTCCTGGCCGCCGCGGGCGGTGCCCTGACCGGCTGGGCGACCGTCCGCCTGCTCTCCCCCGGCATCGACCTGACGACGATCGCCCTGGCGGCGACGGCGTCCCCGACCGGTGAACCGGCCGAACTGCGCACGGACCTGTGGTCGTTGGCGGTCCCGGCGGCCACGGTGCTGGCGGTGTCGGTGGGGGTCGCCGGAGCCCAGGCCTGGTGGTCGGACCGCCGGGGCTCGGTGGTGGAGCTGCGGGCGGGGGACGCCCGATGAACCGCGGAGCCGGCCCGGCCGGCGCAGCCGCGGGCCGTCACGGTGGCCGCCGGCCGTCACGCCGCCGGGGCGGCGCCCCGCCCAGGACGGCGGCACCCCGCCGGCGCGGTCGAGCCATCCTCATCCCACCCCCGGGCGCCTTCCAGGAGACCCGATGACCACCGACCCCGCCCTCACCGGCCCCAGCCTCACCGACCTGGCCGACCGCGCCACCGCCGCGCGCAACCGCCCCGCCTACGGCCACGACGCCCTGATCACCTGCGACCGGCTGGTCCGCGTCTTCCGTGCGGACGGCGTCGAGGTGCAGGCCCTCCAGGGTCTGGACCTGATGGTCCGCGGGGGCGAGCTGATGGCCCTGGTCGGCGCGTCCGGCAGCGGCAAGTCGACGCTGATGAACATCCTGGCCGGCCTGGACACCCCCACCGCCGGGGCGGCCCGCGTCGCCGGCCGCGACCTGCTGACGATGTCCGCGAAGGACCGGCTCGCCTACCGTCGCGAGGTCGTCGGCTCCGTCTGGCAGCAGACCTCCCGCAATCTGCCGCCGTACCTGACCGCCGTCCAGAACGTCGTCCTGCCGATGCAGGTCAGCGGCTCCCGCGGTGGAGCCGGCCGCGTCCGGGGCCGCCGGCCCACCCGCCGGGCCCGGGCCGTCCGGCCGCGCCCTGGAGCTGCTGGAGCTGCTGGACGTCGCCGACTGCCGGGACCGCCGCCCGGCACAGCTGTCCGGCGGCCAGCAGCAGCGCGTGGCGATCGCCGTGGCCCTGGCCAACGAGCCCTCGGTACTGCTCGCCGACGAACCCACCGGCGAACTCGACTCGCACACGGCGGAGCAGATCTTCGCCGCCTTCCGCACCGCGAACGAGCGCCTGGGCACCACCGTCGTGATCGTCACCCACGACCAGGCGGTGGCCGGCGAGGTCCGCCGCACGGTCGCCATCCGCGACGGCCGGACCTCGACGGAGGTGCTGCGCCGCAGCGAGGTGGACGCCGCGACCGGCGACGAGACGGTGGTGGCGCGCGAGTACGCGATGCTGGACCGCGCGGGCCGCCTCCAGCTGCCCGCCGAGTACACCAGGGCGCTCGGCATGCGCGACCGCGTGGCGCTGGAACTGGAGCCGGACCACATCGCGGTACGCCCGGACGACACCGAGCGCGACTGACCGTCGCGCGGCCCGGCGGTCAGCTCACGCTGATGCCCAGCGCGCTGGTCCCGGCCCGGCGCACGGCGACGGACCCGTACGGCGTCCGCAGCCGCAGCCAGGCGCCCGAGGAGAACAGCCCGGGTGTGCTCCCGGGCCCCGCGGGCCGCAGGAACCCCAGCGACTGGGCCGCGTGCACGGCCCGCACCGGCAGCCCGGTGCCGCCGACCGTACGGGACCAGATGTCCCGCCCGATCCGGTCGAGTTCCGCCCGGGTACGTGCCTCCGGTGCCAGTTCCTGCGTCCGGCGGCGGAACTCGGCGACGCCGGCGGCCACCAGGGCGCGCAGGGCGTCCAGGGGCGGCAGCCCGGGCTCGGGCCGCCAGCCGCCGCGCGGCGGCAGGACGCCCGCCCACGGGGGCCCGGTCACCGCACCGGGCACGGCAGCCGTGGCGCCCGCCTCGTCCACCGACTCCAGCAGCTCACCGGCGGACACGGTCACGTCGAGGGTGACGTCGAGCCCGTTCTCGTACGGCTTGGCGAGCCGTACCGCGCGGATGGCCAGCACCTCGAAGGACGGCGGCCGGCCGAAGACGGCGAGCGCGGTGCCGGCCGCCTGGAGACGGACCGCCGCCGACCGGTCGTAGTGGAGCAGCCGGGAGAGGAAGGCCGCGAGATCCGCCGCCTCCCCCTCGTCGGCGAGATGGAGCACCGTCATGCGGCGACGGCCTCCTCCTCGGTCCCCTTCTTGTCCTTGTCCTCGGCGGGATCGGTGTACTCCTCGAGGAACTCCCGCTCCTCCGCGGTGATCCGCCGGGGCCGCTGTGCCTCGAAGTCGAAGGGCACGATGACGGTCGAGGCGCGGACGTAGACCTGGTCGCCGTCCTTCACCTCGTAGGAGAGGGTGAAGGAGGCGGCCCGGATCTCGGTGACCCACAGCTCGATGTCGACCGGGGTGTGCCGGTGGACGAGCTGCCGCTTGTAGTCGATCTCGTGGCGGGCCACCACCGATCCCTGCTGGAACTCCTTGTCCGGGCGGAACAGGAAGTCGATACGGGCCTCCTCCAGGTAGCGGAGGAAGACCACGTTGTTGACGTGGCCGTACGCGTCCATGTCCGCCCAGCGCAGCGGGCAGCGGTAGAGGTGCCGCAAGATCGATCAGCCCCGGGTCAGCTTCTTGTAGGTGGCGCGGTGCGGACGGGCGGCGTCCGGACCGAGCCGCTCGATCTTGTTCTTCTCGTACGACTCGAAGTTGCCCTCGAACCAGAACCACTTGGAGTCGCCCTCGTAGGCGAGGATGTGCGTGGCGACGCGGTCCAGGAACCACCGGTCGTGGGAGACGACCACGGCGCACCCGGGGAACTCCAGCAGCGCGTTCTCCAGGCTGGAGAGCGTCTCGACGTCGAGGTCGTTGGTCGGCTCGTCGAGGAGCAGCAGGTTGCCGCCCTGCTTGAGGGTGAGCGCGAGGTTGAGGCGGTTGCGCTCACCGCCGGAGAGCACCCCGGCGGGCTTCTGCTGGTCCGGGCCCTTGAAGCCGAAGGCGGAGACGTAGGCCCGCGAGGGCATCTCGACCTGACCGACGTTGATGTAGTCGAGCTCGTCACTCACGACGGCCCACAGCGTCTTCTTCGGGTCGATGTTCTCGCGGCTCTGGTCGACGTAGGAGATCTTGACGGTGTCGCCGACCTTGATGGTGCCGGAGTCCGGCTCCTCGAACCCCTGGATCATCTTGAACAGGGTGGTCTTGCCGGCGCCGTTGGGCCCGATGACGCCGACGATCCCGTTGCGCGGCAGCGTGAACGACAGATCGTCGATGAGGACCTTGTCCCCGAACGCCTTGCTGAGGTTGTTCACCTCGACGACGACGTTGCCCAGGCGCGGCCCCGGCGGGATCTGGATCTCCTCGAAGTCCAGCTTCCGCATCTTCTCGGCCTCGGCGGCCATCTCCTCGTAGCGGGCCAGTCGCGCCTTGGACTTGGCCTGCCGCCCCTTGGCGTTGGACCGCACCCACTCCAGCTCGTCCTTGAGCCGCTTCGCCCGCTTGGCGTCCTTCTGGCCCTCGACCTTCAGACGGGTCTGCTTGGTCTCCAGGTACTTGGAGTAGTTGCCCTCGTAGCCGTGCAGCCGGCCGCGGTCGACCTCGCAGATCCAGCCGGCGACGTTGTCCAGGAAGTACCGGTCGTGGGTGACGGCGACGACGGTGCCCTCGTACTTGGCGAGGTGCTGCTCCAGCCAGTTCACCGACTCGGCGTCGAGGTGGTTGGTGGGCTCGTCGAGGAGCAGCAGGTCGGGCGCCTCCAGCAGCAGCTTGCAGAGCGCGACGCGGCGCTTCTCACCGCCGGAGAGGTTGGCCACGGGCCAGTCGCCGGGCGGGCAGCCGAGCGCGTCCATGGCCTGCTCGAGCTGGGCGTCGAGGTCCCAGGCGTTGGCGTGGTCGAGCTGCTCCTGCAGCTTGCCCATCTCGTCCATCAGCTCGTCGGTGTAGTCGGTCGCCATCTGCTCGGCGATCTCGTTGAACCGGTCGAGCTTGCCCTTGATCTCGGCGACGCCCTCCTGGACGTTCTCCAGGACCGTCTTGTCCTCGTTCAGCGGGGGCTCCTGGAGCAGGATGCCCACGGTGTAACCGGGAGTGAGGAACGCGTCACCGTTCGACGGCTGCTCCAGCCCCGCCATGATCTTCAGAACGGTCGACTTACCGGCACCGTTCGGGCCGACGACGCCGATCTTCGCCCCGGGGAGGAAGTTCAGGGTGACGTCATCGAGGATCACCTTGTCGCCGTGCGCCTTGCGCGCCTTGCGCATGGTGTAAATGAACTCAGCCAAGAGAAACCGTCCGGCAGCTTGAAATCTGGCAGTGGGCAGATACACCCCATCTTGCCGTACCGCCACCCCTGGGAGGAAACGCGTCTGCCCTGGCCGCTCTGACCTGGGGCTTTCGCCTGGCCTCGGAGCTGTCGGGTGGGTCCGCCTCTGCCGAGTGCGTCGCCCGATGTGCGGATCACCCGGCTCAGCCGGTCGTCGGTCCCGGCGGGCGGCGCCGGGACGGGGGCGCCGGCGGCGAGGTGCTCGCCCACCAGCCACAGCACCTCGTGGAGGTCCTCGGCGCCGGCGCGGTCGAGGCGCAGGACGCCGTCGTCCGTCATGCCGGTCAGCTCCGCGCCGCGTTCTTCCGGCGGACCACCAGCAGCGTCGTGCCACCGAGCACCAGCAGGGTCAGGGCGATGCCGCCGATCAGCGGGGTGACACCCGAGCCGCCGGTCTCGGCGAGGTTGGCGTCCGACGCCGAGCCGCCCACCGTGGCGGGGCCCGGCTCGGTCAGGGTCTGGGTCACCTCGCCGCCCGTCGTGCCGGTCCGGGTCCGGCAGTCGAGGACGCCGGTGAAGCGCTGCTCGAAGCCGCCCGGCCCCCGGATCGTGAAGTCGTAGGACCGGTCCTCCTGGAGCGGCACCGTCACCGTCCGGGTCTCGCCGGCCGCGATGGTGTGCTCCGTCCCCATCAGTTCGAACGTGAACGCCTCGTCGCCCTTGTTGGCCGCCGTGATGTCCACGCCGCCCTCGGCGCAGTTCTTCGCCACGGACAGCGCGGGTATCGGGCCCTCTTCCGCCCACGTCGCGCTCGCCGTGGCCGAGACCGTCGACTCGCTGGAGCCGGCCAGGATCTGGGTCTGGCTGCGGCTCTCGGACGCGAAGGCGCGTCCGACCGGCACGGACGTCGAGGCCTGCACGGTCAGCGCGGCGGTACCGGCCGCGGCGTCCTCGGGCACGTCGAAGTAGAGGCGGCTGCCGTCGGCGGCGGAGGTGACGGGCTTGCCGTTCTTGTCGACGATCCGTACGCCGCTCGTCGCCGCGTCCACCGGCGGTGTCACCGTCGCGCCGCCGGCGTTGGTGTGCACCGTGATCGGGCCGAGCGGCTCCCCGGGGCGGCCGGAGACCGCGGGCGGGTCGAGGGTGAGCGACGCCTCGGGCTCGCCCAGGTCGCGGGCGTTCTTCTCCAGGTAGTCCGCGAGCCGCTCGGCCTGCGGGTCAACGGCCTCGACATCGGCGTCGTCCGAGTAGCGCCAGATGGCCACCTGTGTGCCGGCCGCCGCGTCCTGCTCGGTGAGCCCGCCGCGCACGCCCGCCTTCTTGGCGAGCGCCGCGAGGTCGTTGACCTGCGGGTAGGAGTTCTGCAGGATCCAGCGGATCCGGCCGGCGTCCTCGTTGACGCCCAGGGAGGTCCCGCTCCACGGGGTCTCGTAGTACTTGGCGTCCTTCTGGGTGGGGTTGTGGACGTCGACGCAGTAGGTCTGCAGCATGCCGCCGCCGTCGACGGACATCTCGAACAGGCCGGCCGAGACCTGCTGGTCGCCGGCGTCGCCGCGTATCACCGCGGCGCCGTACGTCTTCAGTCCGCCTATCGTCGCCGTCGCTCCGCCCTGGCCCGGTGCCGTCCCGTCCGCGGCGGCCCGGCCGGCGCCGGTCACCACGGCGGTGGCGGCCAGCGCGGACACCGCCGTCGCGGCGGCGAGACGCGCCGCTCCTCGCCCGGTCACGGAGAGCACAGAGAACGAAGCAAGCACCAAATTCCCCTTCGAGCAGGACCAGTTGGTGTGGGGGGCACGGTCCCACCAGCAGAATCAGCAGCCACGGTAGGCCTGTTCGGCATCCTAAAGATCTCCGGCACCAGCCTTCACGGGGATGCCGTCCGATCACCGATCCGACTCGGAATCGTTATCGCCGGACCAGCCGTGAGCAGGGCTTATCGACAAATCCATGCGGGACCGTCCGGCATGGATGCGCCGATAAGCCGCAGTTCGGTCGGCTCCCGTGTACGCGGCCGGCAGACGTCAGGTCACCGCCGCCGGTTCCAAACGGACTTCCGGTTCCGGGGCCTTGGCGTCGTCGGCCGCGGGTGTCTCCCAGTCCGGCTCCGGGCGCGGCGGGGAGGCGGTCGTCTCGGGCCTGTTCGCGCGCCGGAACGCCGACGTGCCGCGCGCCAGGTCGTGGCCGATCGCCACCGCGTCGATGTCCGCCGACGTCCGGCTCTGCCCCTCGCGCACATCCGTGCGCACCTTCAGCCGGCCCTGGACGACGACCGGATCGCCCACCCCGAGGGACGACGCGGCGTTGGTGGCGAGCTGCCGGTTGGCCCACACCGTGAAGAAGTTGGTGTGGCCGTCCGTCCATGTGTTCTTCTCGCGGTCCCAGTAGCGCGAGGTCACCGCGAGCCGGAACCGGGCCGACGGGCCGTTCGCCAGTTCCCGGTACACCGGCTGGGTCGCCACGTTGCCCACCGCGCAGACCATCGTCTCGTTCATCGTCGTCCACCCCTTACGCCCGCGGGCCCGTCCCGCGGGGCTGCGTCTGCCGTGCCGGCCGCTCCGTCGCGGTCGGCGTACGGCCAGACTGCCGCCGCCGGGGCGGGCCCGCCGAGCGCTGTGGACCACCCGTCCGTCTGTGGAAAACCCCGTCACCCGTGCGGGTGATCCTCCACGTCCGCGCATCGGGCGGCCGCGTCCACGTGAGTCACTCCCGGGCCGGTTGCGCCTACCTCGCCCCCACCCCCGTGACCCGCCCGTACTGCTCCCGCACCTCCCGGTACCGCAGCAGCTCCGCCGCCACCGGGTCCAGCACTCTGGCCCGGCCGCAGCCCGCGGCGGCCTCCCGCAATCGGCGTTCCGCCTCGTGGCCGTAGCGCCGGGCCGGGCCGCGGGCCGCCATGCGGCAGCTCCACTCGATGACGGGGCCGCCGACGATGCCGCACACCATCAGCAGCACCGGCACACCCAGGTTCGGCGACATGACCCCGATGATCTGGCCCAGCAGCCACAGGCCGCCCACCACCTGCAGCAGTGTCATCGACGCCTGGGCCAGTACGGCCATCGGCCACCACCCCGGCCGCGGCGGGCGCCCCGGCGGCAGCCCCGCGCGCGCGACCAGCTCGTCGAGCGCCTCGGGCAGCCCCTGGGAGCCGCGCACGGCGGCCTCGCGCACCGCCTGCGCCCATGGCGCGGGCAGCCCGGCCGACGCCCGGTCGGACACCGTACGCACCGCCTGTTCGACGCGCTGGCGGGCCGTGGCCTCCTCGTCGGCCTGGGCGCGCAGCGGGAGCCGTCCGGTGGAGGGTTCGCGCCGGTCGTGGTACCAGCGCCACAGCCGCAGCCAGGGCGTGCCGCACGCGCGGTTGGCGTTGCGCAGCCAGGCGCGCTCGGCGGCGTCACCCGCCGCGGTGGCGCCGACGGCGTCCGCGAGCCGCGCCGCGAACTCCTCCCGCGCCTCCTCGCTGAGCCCCGTGCGCCGCCCGGTGACGTAGACGGGCCGCAGCCCCCAGGCGGCGGCGTCCACGTCGGCCGCGATGCGCCGCGCGGGCGCGCTCCGCTCCGCCACGAACTGGCCGAGGAGTTCCTTCAGCTCGCCGATGCCGTCGCCGGTGAGCGCGGACAGCGACAGCACGGTGGCGCCCGGTTCGCCGTACTCGCCCAGCGCGATGCCGTCCTCGTCGAGCAGGCGCCGCAGGTCGTCGAGGACCTGCTCGGCGGCCTCGCCGGGCAGCCGGTCGATCTGGTTGAGGACGACGAAGGTGACCTCGGCGTGCCCCGCCATGGGCCGCAGATAGCGCTCGTGGAGGACGGCGTCGGCGTACTTCTCGGGGTCGACGACCCAGATGACGGCGTCGACGAGGGCCAGGATGCGGTCCACCTGCTCACGGTGCTGCACGGCCGCCGAGTCGTGGTCGGGCAGGTCGACCAGGACGAGTCCGCGCAGCTGCGAGTCGGCGTCCGGGTGCTGCACCGGGCGCCGCCGCAGCCGGCCGGGGATGCCGAGCCGGTCCAGCAGGCTGGCCGCACCGTCGCTCCAGCTGCATGCGATGGGCGCCGCGGTGGTCGGCCGGCGCACGCCCGTCTCCGAGATCGTCACCCCGGCGAGCGCGTTGAACAGCTGCGACTTGCCGCTGCCGGTGGCGCCCGCGATGGCGACGACGGTGTGCTGCCCGGAGAGCCTGCGTCGCGCGGCGGCCTCGTCGAGCACCCGGCCGGCCTCGGCGAGCGTCCTGCTGTCGAGCCGGGTGCGGGAGAGCCCGACCAGTTCGCGCAGGGCGTCGAGCCGTGCCCGGAGCGGCCCGTCGTACGCCAGGGGCGTCACGCCCGACGCGCCGTGCGGCCTGCCGCGGTCCACGGGGGTGTACCGCTCGACTCGGGCGTACTGCTCCGCCTCTTCCGTCTCGTTCACCCGCCGCGCGATCAGCCCGTCGTCCCAGGCGCCCTCGTCGTCCGCGTGGGCGGCGTCGACGGCCTTCACGCGCGCGCGGGCGTCCCGTTCCCGATCACCCGCGTGCTCTCGATCGCGCCCGCGTCCCCGCTCGCCGTCGCGCTCTCGCTCGCCCTCGCGGCCCCGCTCGCTCTCCCGCTCCCGTTCGTCCCCGCGCTCCCGTTCCCGGTCGCGTGCGCGGTCCAGCAGGCGCCAGCGCTCCCGGGGCCGCCTGCCCCGCGCCGGGCCCTCCCCGTCCGCGTCCTCGTTCCGGGCGTGTTCGGTCCGCTCGGAGGAGGGAGGACGTTGCTCACGGGGGGTGTCCCCGTCGGGGCGTCCGTTCCCGGAGTCGTCGCTCCGTGCGCCCGTGTCCCCCGTGTGGTCGGTGTGCTCGGTGGGGTCCTGGTCAGTGACGGCGGTCACCGGTCACCTCTCCTTCTGCAGTACGGACAGGGCGGCGATGAGTTCTGCCTGCGGTTCGGGATGGACGTCCAGCGCGTCGAGCGGGGCGAGCCGGCGTTCGCGTTCGGTGTGCAGGATCCGGTCCACGTGCTCGGTGAGCAGCCGCCCGCCCCGGTCCCGCAGCCGCAGCGCCCCGTGGGCGCCGAGCCGCTCGGCGAGCCCCTCCCCGGCGGACCTCCCTCGGCGCCCGCCCAGCAGCGCGGTGGCGACCAGGGCGGCGACCACCTCGGGGTCCGGCGCGAGGCTCCGCTCCAGCTCGTGCACCTCGTCCTCGGCGTACTCCTCCAGCTCCCGCCGCCACCGCCGCACGGCCATCCCGATGCGGTGCTCGGCGTTCTCCGGGAGCCCGTCGCGGTCCGTCAGTCCCGGACCGCCGGCGGCCGGTTCGCGCCGCCAGGCGTCGTTCACGCGCTCGTCGGCGGCGGTGACGGCGCACAGCAGGAGCGCGCTGAGGCTCTCCACCAGCGAGTCGAGGAGTTCCCCGGCGGTGCAGTCCAGCGGGAAGGCCCGCCACCGCTTCAGGGCGTCCCCGGCCAGTACGGCCCCCGCCTGCAACCGTCCGCGCACGCGCGCGTGCTCGCTGTCGTACGCCCCGTCCACGGCGGCCGTGAGCCGCAGTGCCGCGGCGTACTGCGCGGCGGCGGCACTGGCCAGTTCGGGCAGGCGGGCCTTGAGGGAGTTCAGGACGCCGTGGGCCGTACGCGCCATGGCGTGCTCGCGGGCCGCGGGGTCCTGCGCCCGGTGCACGAGCCAGGTGCGCAGCGGGGCCACGGCGGTGGCCGGCAGCAGTCCGCCGCCCCAGGCCGACTCGGGCAGCTCCGGCACCGTGAACCGGGGGACGTCGCCCAGGCCCGCCTTGGTGAGCAGGGCGCCGTACTGCCGGGACACCTCGGAGACGACCTGGTGGGGCACCCGGTCGAGGACGGTGATCAGGGTGGCGTCGTACTCCTTGGCGGTGCGCAGCAGATGCCAGGGCACGGCGTCGGCGTACCGGGCGGCCGTGGTGACCATCACCCAGATGTCGGCGGCGCAGATCAGCTCGGCGGCCAGGACCCGGTTCTCGGCGACCAGGGAGTCGATGTCGGGCGCGTCGAGCAGGGCCAGGCCGGGCGGCAGCGTGTCGGCGGTCTCGATGCGCAGCACGCGCGCGGGGTTCTCGCCGGGGATCAGGAGGTCGTCGGCGGGGTCTTGATGGGGCACCCACACGCGCGTGAGGTCGGGCAGCACCCGCATGCCGCTGAACCAGTGATGGTCCTCCGGATGGCAGACCAGGACCGGCGTGCGGGTGGTCGGCCGGAGGACGCCCGCCTCGCTGACCCGGCGCCCGACGAGCGAGTTCACCAGGGTGGACTTCCCGGCGCCGGTGGAGCCTCCGATGACGGCCAGAAGCGGCGCTTCGGGTTCTCTCAGCCGGGGCACCAAGTAGTCGTCGAGCTGCGCGAGCAGTTCGTCGCGGTTGGCACGCGCGCGTGGGGCCCCCGCCAGGGGCAGCGGGAAGCGTGCGGCCGCGACACGGTCGCGCAGCGCGGAGAGTGCGTCGAGCAGCTGAGGCCGTACGTCCAAGGTCACCACATGCGAAGAATGCCCAATTTCAGGGGAATTCTGAAGCATATGAGCATGCCTGCGCGCCGATCGGACACAAGGGGCACAAGGGACGAGTGGGGCAGGAGCGCGGCCCAGGCATAACGAGTGCACAACACCCGATGCGCGAGACGCCAAAAGCGATGCACGATTCGTACCTGCCTGCGATTATCAGGATCGCTTCACTGAACCTCCACATCGAGCCACGGAGGCGAAGCAACTGGGACAAGGAGCCGGGAGCCCTATCCTTGTCCCCGGCAACGTCACGGATCGGCCCACACCCGGGCACCACGACCGAGGCCACCACACCAGGCCCCCGTAGCTCAGCGGATAGAGCAGGCGCCTTCTAAGCGCTTGGCCGCAGGTTCGAGTCCTGCCGGGGGCGCCACCGACCCATTCTCGGGTCTGCGGGCATTCCGCAGGTAGCATGGAGTCGTTACCCGCCTGCGCGGGCGGTCCGACCGCGCCCCCCTGGAGCCGAGCCGACGCTTCAGCCGGGGCGGACCGCGCGACTGCGGCCTCCCGAAGCGCTGACACCGGGCCCGCCCCCGCACTCACCCAAGCGCCTCCGCCGCGCGGCGGGCCACGCACCCGGCGGTACCCCTGCGCACCCGGTCGGCGAGGTCCCCTTACCCAGCCGAATGGGCTCAACGCTCGTACCGAAAGAGTGAGCCACGCCCGTTTCCAGCGGATATCTCCGCATTCAGGGCTAGCATCACCGCGGAAGCCCGTCCCATGCAAGGGACGGCTCGACCGTTCAACCCGGAGAGAAAATGATGAAGAAGTTCATGACGTGCGCGGCTATCGCTGCCGCCGCCGTCGCGCTGGGAGCCGGAACTGCCACCGCGAACGAAGATGAACACCGCGACCGCCTGGTCGCCGCCGGAAAGATCGGGGGAAGCTTCGAAAGTCTGAAGACATCCTCCGGCACGGGGATCTGGGCCGGATCCGTGCACCACAGCGCGCTCGTGAGCGTCATGGACTAGTAGCCGGATCCACTCCATCTCGGGTGATACAGAAAAAGCCTGAGGCCTCTCGATCAGAAGATCGGAAGCCTCAGGCTTTTTCAGCGCATGCGCCCAGGACTCGTGTGGTCGAGCCGTTGCGCATTACGCCGGGGCCGCTCCTGAGGCGGCGGCCCCGGCGTCAGCAGTAGAGCCTGCCTCAACTACTCGTTCAGTCGATGACCGCACCGAGGATGGGGAGAGCCGGCGCAGCGGAGTCGTCCTTGACCTTCGACTTCTGGCGGATCTCGTTGCACTGGAACGCACGGGACTCGTCCAGGACCTCGATGGTGAGGACGTCGATGTCCTGGATCGTGGGGCAGATGTCGCGGATGATCTCGATGTTCTGCGAGTAGTGACCGTGCACCTCTTCGTCGGCCACGGCCGGCGAAACCGCCGCGCCGGTAGCAGCCAGCGTCAGCATCGAACCGGCGAGGACCTTCTTGGCGTTCATTCGGGTTGCCTTCCTTGTGCGTGATAGCCGCGGCACGTAGTGGTGAGTGCCGACAGCCTACTAACCAACTCCATACCCTCGGGGTTTCGCACCGCGACCCTAATTCATCCACTTGCAGCAATGGGCAACCGGAGGGCGCCGGATGCCGCACAGAACAAACGCCCCGGACAGTGCGGCTGGTCGCACAGTCCGGGGCGCATTCTCCCTCGACGAGGACAGAACTCGTAGAACACCGAACGACGAGAGAGGAATCGAAGGACACCGATTGCACGGTGTCCACGATTTAGTTGAGGACCTGCCCGAGGATCGGCAGGGCGGGGGCGGACGAGCTGTCGGTCACCTTCGACCCCTGGCGGATCTCGTTGCACTGGAACGCACGGGCCTCGTCCAGGACCTCGATGGTGAGGACGTCGATGTCCTGGATCGTGGGGCAGATGTCGCGGATGATCTCGATGTTCTGCGAGTAGTGACCGTGCACCTCTTCGTCGGCCACGGCCGGCGAAACCGCCGCGCCGGTAGCAGCCAGCGTCAGCATCGAACCGGCGAGGACCTTCTTGGCGTTCATTCGTGTTGCCTTCCTTGTGCGTGATACCGCGACACCTTGTGGTGAGTGCCGACAGCTCACTAACCGGCTGCGCGCCCTCGGAGTTTCGTGTCCCATCCTCGATTCATCCGCTTGCAGCAATGGATGGGCCGGGGTGTCGGTTATCCAATCGGATCAGCATGGCGATTTTCGACTCGATCGGCCCCAGCACGAGGCCCCGGTGCCGCGCGGCTGTTCGCGTGGCACCGGGGCCTGTTTGCCCGCTACGGTAGGGGGCCGCAGGAAACCGGGTAAACGGCGTCCGAGAGCTAGTTGAGGACGCGTCCCAGGACAGGCAGGGCAGGAGCGGAGGAGTCGTCCTTCACCTTCGACCCCTGACGGATCTCGTTGCACTGGAACGCACGGGCCTCGTCCAGAACCTCGATGGTGAGGACGTCGATGTCCTGGATCGTGGGGCAGACGTCACGGATGATTTCGACGCTCTGCGAGTAGTGACCGCGGACCTCTTCGTCGGCCACGGCCGGCGTGACGCCGACCCCGGTGACAGTCAAGGTCAGCATGGACCCCGCGACGATCTTCTTGACATCCATGGTGTTTACCTTCCTCGCGTATGGTGACGTTCTCCGACGAAGACGTCAGCACTCTCGCTAACTGTTTTCCTCCTCGGACGTTTCCCTCGGCGTTCCGCAATCACCCGAACACCGGATTCGTGTGACTTGGTGAGTAACGGATCCGAACGAGCCAGCGGTCCGGACCGGAATTTTCCACGCGTTGACCGGCGGGCCGTCCCTGCCGCGTCCTTGTGAACACAGGCAGGGACGGCCCGCCCGAGAGGGGACGAATGCGCACGGCCGAGCGCGGTCGGTCACACCAGACGTGCCGCCTTTCCCGCTTCCGGGAGTACCGTCTGGGCGCTTTTTCCGCCGGCGTCCGCCACCAGGCTCGTCGGCTTCTGCGCCGCCCCCTCGACCGCATCACTCAGGCCGACGGGGGAGACAGCCGGAATGCTTTCCAGGGTGGATGCGTCGGCAACGTCCACAGCCTGGGCGGTTCCTGCGCCAGCCCAGGCCAGAGCAGCCAGTCCCGTAACGCCTACAGTAAGGGATCGTCGCATGAGAATTCCTTAAAGTAATACCTTCACGGCCTGCACCACGACGGGCAGGCCCCTGACTTGACGCTCGTTTCCTGCCTTACCGGACAACGAGGAAAGTCAGGTGCGGTCACTCAGCCATCGCGTCTCGGCGGAACGGTGTTCTCAGCGGCGCAGACGGGTGACCGGAACCAGGCAGTGGGTGCTGGCCGACCGGATTTCCTCATCGGCGAGGAAGCCGCGCAGCTGCTCGGGGCTCAGGTCCTGCCCCGGAGCGGCGTGCGGCCACGGGCGGGTCAGGCAGATGAGATGAACTTTTCCGTTCTTGTGCGCGGCGTCCTGCCAATGCGGTGGAACGGGACACTGCACCCGGAGAAACGGCATGGTGAGCACGGCCTGTTCGGCTTCCACCAGCAAGGTGACGGCGGCCTTGGCCTCTTGGGTCAGTTCGACCGGCTGGCCGGTCACCGGCAGGCCGATCTTCTCCAGGTGGGCACGCATCGTCTTTTCACCGGTCTCGGGACCCTCGATACCGTCACCGAGCGAGTACACCGTGAGAAACGGCAGCCGTGGAGTGTCGGCGGAAGGCACGCTGGACCAGGGGACGATGGTGAGAGTCCCCAGAAGGGAGCCTTCTGGCTTTGCGGGTGCGGTGTTCGGAGAAGTCATGGTGCGGGATGCTAGCGGTGCTTCGGGACTCCTTCCGGCCCCATTCCACCCATTTGGCCCTCGGCCTCGCCCCGCATTCACCTTTCCGTGTCACACGTGACCGGCCGGCCCGTCGGTCATGTCTCCCTGCGGCGAGACCAGGCCGACCGCCATGTGCGAGGCCGTCATGGGTAAGCGCGCTGGAACGGAGGGTCAACAGGTGCCGGGCACCCGAAGCCGGGACTCTGCCTCCGGTCCGGGTCCCGGGTATGTCATGCGTACCGGTAGATCCGGCCGTGGTCCTCCAGTTCGTCCGGTGTGACGTTCCAGGGCGGCAGCCTCTCGTGCCGGGCGACGATCCGCCCGTACTGGTCGCTGTCCCGGCCGGGCGGATCGGCCGGCAGGTAGCGGGCGTTTCGGTGCCGGCGCTGCCAACGGGACCATTGCAGGTCGAGGAAGGCGTGCACCAGCCAGAAGACCGGGTCGTTGACGGAGGCGCCGCCGTTCATGGCGCCGCCGACCCAGCGGTGCACCCGGTTGTGGTTGCGCCAGGAGGCGCTGCCGCGTCCGGGCCCCCATCCCTCCAGCTTGTTGCGGAATCCCCTCTTCGCCGTCGAGTCCCACGGGGAGGCGTCGTAGACGGGGTCGTCCAGCGCGCTGTCCAGGTCCTGCCGGGTCGGCAGCCGGATGGGGTCACGGGGGCGGCCGAGATCCCGAGTGAGGAACTCGGCGTCGGTCACGTTCTCCGTGAGGGTCCAGTTGCCCTGCGCGTAGGCGAACGGGCCGGTCGTCACCCGGAGGTCGGACCGCCGCCCGGTGCCTCCGAGCAGGTCTGCGGTCCAGGGCGTGGAGGTGGCGGAGCGGTCCTTCGTCCAGTCCCAGTACGGTACGGACACGGACGCGTCCACCCGACGCAGCGCCCGCTCCAGCTCAAGCACGAACTGCCGGTGCCAGGGCAGGAAGGACGGCGCCATGTGGGCCGTACGCAGTCCCTCCTCGCCGTCCGGGACGTAGTACTCGATGTGCGTCCGCACGAACTCGTCGTACTCGCCGCGGCGTTTCAACTCCAGTAGCGCCTTGACGAACCGCCGCCGCTCGGTCCGGGTGAGGGTACTGACGTCCTTACGCGTGTACGCCATGGCGCCCCCCCGGGTGCCCCTGGCCGCCGTGTGCCGTGGTCGTGCTCAAGTGCTGCCCGGGGCCCAGTTCGTCGACAGCTGCGCGGGCCGCCTCGAGCGGGGTGGGGTACGACCGGTAGTGGTCGACCGCGCTCATCCAGGTGCCGTCGGCGCGGCGCATCAGGTGCAGCGGCCGGCCGTCCACGGTGACGTGCCAGCCGCCGGCCGGAGCCGCGGTTCCCTCGACGCGGCGTCCGCGGTAGTGCTCGTCGAAGGTGTCGCCGCCAGACGGGGACGCGGCGGTCAGGGAGGTGAGCGGCAGGGCGACGGCGGGAGCGAGCAGCCCGCGCACCACGTCGCGCCGGGTGACGGACGCGGGCCCGCCGCGCGCCGGGCCCGCCGGATCCCGCTCCGTCTCCTTCGCTGTGCCACCCGCGCTGACGTCCATGTCCGACTCCTCGTCCGGTTCGGTCGTGTGCGTGGCGGTAGGAGTGGCCCGCGATGCGGGATTCACTCGAGTGCCGCGACAGCGCGGGTGGTACGGCGAAGAGACCGCCGGCTCTGCGCCGGTGCCGCGGACGTCAGCCATTCAGCGGGAGGCCGCCGAGCAGCCCACCCGCAGGGTTCGGCTGGGTGGCGGCGCCCTTCACGGTGTCCAGCACGGAGTCCTTGCTCTCAGGGTTCTCGGTGCCGAGTACGTCTGGCCGGTGGTGGAGCGGCACCACGTGGACGGGGCCCTTGGCGAGCGTGTCCACCGCGCCGTCGAGGCCGGTGGGCGCGATCCCGGCGCCGCCGGGGGCCTGGGCGAGAGCGGGTGTGGCTGCGCCGGCCAGGACGACGGATCCGGCGATGACGGCGGCGGCCTTCAGCGATTTCATTGTGTTCCTCTCTCGGCAACTGGTGTCCCATGAGGGACATCTGTCGCCGTGCCTAACGACATCCTTCGGGAACGGAAACCCCACGCCGAGGGGAATTCTCGCCTCCCTTTCTCCTCATATGAGATAGGCGCCAGAAGGTCATGAGAAGGGCCGTCGCACCTGCCCAGGGCAGGTGCGACGGCCAGAGGGTGACGGGTCGGTGTCAGGCGGGGTCCGCCACCGTCGGGGCGGGCAACTCGCCGCCTGCCAGCGTGGCTGCGACGGCGTCGAGGAGGCCCTTCACCACATCGGAGGCGGCCGAGCCGATCTGCTCGACCGTGCCGGAGGTGCTGGCCTTGACCAGGGCGTCGACCTCCGCCTGAAGCGCGGCCATCGCGATGGTGATGGCATCGGCGGCCGAGGCGGCAGCCGGGTCGTCCTGCGTGGGGGAGATCCAGGCCGGCAAGGTGGCGGGCGCGGTGCCGTTCGGTGCCGTGGCGTCCGAAGCACCGTCGGCCGGGGGTCGCGCCGGCGTGTTGGCCCCCGGCTCCTTCACCCAGCCCCCACCGTCCCAGTCCCCGTCGTCGTCATCGTCGCAGTCCTCGTCGTCGTCATCGTCCCAGTCCTCGTCGTCGTCATCGTCATCGTCATCGCCGTCATCGTCGTCGTCCGGATCGGTGGCAGCGGGTGACTTGGGCGCTTCGGCCTTGGCGAGTGCTTCCTCGATGGCGGCGGTGAGCTGGTCCCGCTCATGGGGCGTGAGACGGCCGTCGTTCTTCTTCAGCACGGTGCCGAGCAGTTCGGTGACCGGTTGGAGATAGCCACCCATGGTGCTCAGGGTCTCCACCTGGGTGTTCAGTTCGTCGGCGTCGGGGAGGGGCGCGCGCACTGCCGTGTGGGTGCGCTCCCGGGCCGCGTCGCCCTCGGCCGCCATCGCCGCCGGCCCGGTGACCCCGAGCAGGAGGGTGGCGCAGAGTACGGAGGTGGCGGTTCGCCGTGCAGGCAGACGCATGGGGGTCCTTTCGGTGGTGCGTAGGGTCTTGTGCCCACCGTGGGATCCATCCCCGCGCTCCGCAACCGAACCGTGGCGCAGTGCAGTGAGGGTTCTCTGTGCCGACGGTGCCGTCGCTGGCGAGACGGCCTGTCCAGCGTCACCCGTCGGCTCGCCGCCCATTCAGGGCAGCGCCGTACCGCGCTCGGCCGGCCGCCCGCGGGAAGCGTGAGGCGGCCGGCCGGTCAGGGGGCCAGGCAGCGTCAGCCGTTTTCGCACTCGTTGCCGAACGCCGGGTTCAGCAGACCGATGACGTTGATGGTGTTGCCACAGACGTTGACCGGTACGTGGACCGGGGCCTGCAGCACGTTGCCCGACAGCCCGCCACCGGAGTCGGCGGTGACCGCCCGCGCACCGGCGTCGTGGGCAGCGGCGACACCAGTGGTGCCCGTCACCGTAGCGATGGCGACGGAGGTCAGGACCAGGCTTCTCGCGGTACGCGACATGGACAGGTGCTCCTCGGGGTTTGACACGAACATCCGGACGGGGTGCCCGGTGCACTGTGAACGCGAGCCGCGTGCGTGGGTTGTGCGCCGATGGGGTGATCCCTCCCAGGGCACCTGCATTACCCCATCCGACACACTTATCCGGCTTCTCCCTGTTGGTTAACTTTGTGGCTAGAGTTCCGGCCAATCGACGCATCCCTCGTGCCACCGCAGTGAGGCGCGTTCCCGCCCGTCCTGTGCACTACCCATGAGCGAGGAAGCCGCGCATGCACCTGTCAGCGACCGACCCTTCGCTTCGAGTCCTCCACGTCACCCAGCCGGTGGACGGCGGAGTCGCCCGTGTGGTGAGCGACCTGACACGGGCACAGCTCGCCGCGGGACTGCATGTCGCGGTCGCCTGCCCGGAAGGCGCCCTGGCCGGCACGCTCCGCTCGCTGGGTGCCGACGTACGGCTGTGGCGGGCCGCGCGCTCGCCGACGCCGTCACTCGCCGCGGAGGTACGGCGGCTCGGGCGTGTCGTGGCGGACGTACGGCCCGATCTGGTGCACGCGCACAGCGCGAAAGCCGGGCTCGCCGGGCGGCTCGCCGTCCGGGGGCGGATCCCCACCGTGTTCCAGCCGCACGCCTGGTCGTTCGAAGCCGTCGGCGGCACCACCGCGGCCCTCGCGCGGGCATGGGAACGGTGGGGGGCGCGGTGGGCGGCGCGGTTGGTGTGCGTGAGTGAGGCGGAGCGCCGCACCGGGGTACGGGCCGGAATCCGCGGCAAGTGGGCGGTGATTCCGAACGGCATCGACCCGGACCGCTTCCGCCCCGCCGCGCGTCCCGTGGCCGCGGCCGAGACGCGGGCGCCACTGGTGGTCTGCGTGGGGCGGTTGTGCCGGCAGAAGGGCCAGGACGTCCTGCTGGCGGCCTGGGACCGAGTCCTTGAGCGGGTGCCGACGGCGCGGCTGGTGCTGGTCGGTGACGGGCCGGACCGTGAGCAACTACGGGCGGCCGCGCCGGGGTCCGTACGGTTCACGGGACCGGTCACCGACCCCGCCCACTGGTATCGGGCCGCCGATCTGGTCGTCCTGCCGTCGCGCTGGGAGGGCATGGCGCTGGCGCCGCTGGAGGCGATGGCCTGCGGCCGACCAGTGGTGGTGACGGACGTGAACGGGGCCCGTGAAGCCCTGCCGCCGCCCCTCGTGCCGCACTGCCTGGTACCGGCGCGGGATCCGTCGGCGCTGGCGGACGCGGTCGCCGGTCTGCTGCTCGATCCGCCGCTGCGGGCGTCGCTGGGCCGCCAGGGGCTGGCGCACGTCCGGGCCGCACGGGACGTTCGGCTGACGGCCGAGGCCGTCGCGGAAGTGTATCGCCAGCTCCTCGGCAGCGGACCGGACGCCTCGGGGTGGTCCGCCACGCCCACCGAGTACAGGGAGTCCATCCACTCGTGACCGCGGAAAGCACCGTCCCCACCCCCGCCGGGCAGCCCCGCGACCTCGGGCGGCCCCCGGTCTCGGTCTTGCCGCCGCGTGCCATGCCCGGTCCGCCATTCCCCACCGGACGTCCGGCCGCGCGGCCCGGCTCCGTGCTGCCGCTGCTCGTCGCGGACGGCGTCGCCGCCCTGCTCGCCGCCCTGGCGTCGCCCGGTGTGCCGCACCGGCCGCTCTTCGCGGCGTTGCTGGTGGGCGCCTCTCTGCTGCTGGCACCGCGCCGGGTGCGGCGGGTGCCGGCTGTGCTGGAGGAACTGCCCGTCGTGTGCGGCCGGATCGCGGTGGTCTGGCTGGCGCTGGCAGCACTGGCGGCGGCCTGCGATCCACGGTATGCGCTGTCGGCGCCGGCCCTGCTAGCGGGCTTCGCCGTGCAGCTGGCGGTGAGCTGCGCGGGCCGCGGCGCCGTGCACCGGCGGCGCCGTACGGCGCTGCTGGACCACCCGCACGCTGCCCTCGTCGTCGGGCCGGCGGCGACCGCACGGCGCGTGGCCGCCGCCGTGCTGCGCGGCCCGCGTTGCGGGGTGCGGCCGGTGGGGATCGTCGCCGACGACGCGGACGGTACGGAACCGCTGCCCGTACTGACCACGGACGAGGAGGTGCAGCGGGCTGTCGTGCAGAACGGGGTCCGGGACGTGCTGGCCGTGCACCCTTCCGTACGGGTGAAGCACACGCCGCTGCTGCGGACGTTGGCCGAGTCGGGCTGCGCGGTCTGGGAGGTGGACGCCGACCCCTCTTCGTACCCGGGGTGGTATCCGGGCCGGGACCGGTTCGCCGGGTTCTCCGGTCGGCAGCTGGCGCCGGGGCCGGGCCGGGCCGGTGCCGGCAAACGGGTGCTGGACGTGCTGGTGTCGGGGGTGTTGCTGGTGGTGCTCAGCCCCCTGCTGCTGGCCTGCGCGGCGGTGCTGCGGGTCAGCGACGGGCCGGGGGTCGTCTTCCGCCAGGAACGCGTCGGCCAGGGGGGGAAGCCGTTCACCCTGCTGAAGTTCCGCACCCACCGCCCGGCCGACGCGCATGAGGCGGCGACCCGCTGGAGCGTGGCGGACGAGCGCCGGATGACCTGGTTCTGCCGCTTCCTGCGCCGGAGCTCGCTGGACGAGCTGCTCCAGCTGTGGAACGTCTTGCGGGGGGACATGAGCCTGGTCGGGCCGCGCCCCGAACGCCCCTATTTCGTGACGAAGTTCAGTCAGACCTACACCGGTTACGCCGCCCGTCACCGGGTGCCGGCCGGGATCACCGGGTTGGCGCAGATCCACGGACTGCGCGGAGACACCTCCATCGAGGACCGGGCCCGGTTCGACAACGCCTACATCGACACCTGGTCGCTCTGGCAGGACGTGTGCATCCTGCTGCGGACGGCGGCCACGCTCGTGCGCCCCACGGGGAGCTGATCGTGGTGAGCCACGCCCTGCTCCTCTCCCCGCCGGGCGCCCGCACGCCGCCGCCCGTGGTGCCGGTGGTCGGTGTGATCGCCCTGCTCGCCGTGCCGCGTCCGCCTGGCGGCGACGGTGGCGCGCACCCGGCGGACGCGGTCTCGGCGGTCCTGGTTCTGTGGTGCGCGCTGCGTCTGGTGCGGGAGCGCCGGCGCCCGCTGTCCCGGCGAGCGGCGATGCTGCTGGGGCTGCCGGTGCTGGGGCTGGCGGTCGCCGCCGTGGGGGCACCGTCGCCGGGGGCCGGGCTCACAGGGCTCGGCCGCTACCTCCAGATCTTCGTACTCGTCCCGGCCGCCGTCCTGCTGCTGGTCCGCGACCGGCGCGACGTACGGCTGCTGGCCTGGACGCTGATCGGGCTGGCGCTGTGGCAGGGGACCGTGGGCGTGCACCAGTACGTCACCGGGACCGGGGCTTCCTACCGGGGTGAACCGGTGCGGGCCGTCGGCACGTTCGGGCCGCAGGACGTGATGGGCATGGCGACCGTCGTCTCTCTGGGGCTGGTGTGCGCCACCGGCCTCGCCCTGGGGCGGGTGTCCTTGCGGGAGCGGGCCGTCGCGGCCGGGTGCGCGGTGGCGCTGGCGGCGCCGCTGGCACTCTCCTTCAGCCGGGGGGCGTGGATCGCCACGGCGGTGACGTGTGCGGCGCTGCTGTTGCTCGCGGGGGCGCGGCGGGCGCTGGCGGTGGGGACGGCCGTGGTCGCGGTGGGGGTGGTCCTGGTGGGCGGGCTGGGACTGGGCACGGCGATGCTCCACGAGCGCGTCGACAGCATCACGCGGATCGCCGACGCCCCCGACCAGTCCGTGACCGACCGCTACACGATGTGGGCGGCGGCGGTCGGCATGTGGCGCGAGAAGCCGCTGACCGGCGTCGGCCTGAAGGGCTTCCCCGAACACCGGGACTCGCACGCCTCGCTGGCGCTGGCCTCGGGCAGCGACACGGAGGGAGCGGGCGCGGCGTTCCGCCGGCAGCCGCTGCTGTCGCCGCACAACATGTACCTGCTCGTACTCGCCGAACAGGGGCTGCTCGGGCTGCTCACCCTCGTGGGGAGCTGGCTGGCGCTGCTGGTGTGCGGGATTCTCCGGCTGCGGCGCCGCGCGGCCCGCCACGAGAGCGGGCTGATCGCGTGCGGGCTGCTGGTGTGGCAGCTGACGGACTTCGCGTACGCGGACATCGGCGGGCCCTCGACCGTGCTGACGGCAGTGTGCTTCGGACTCGCGGCCCGCTGGGCGGTCGGCACCGGTGACGAGGAAGTCGGGGCCCGATGACGGTGACACCTCCCCCGGCCGGCCCGGCGGTGGTCCCCGCGGTGGGGAACGGCGAGCCGGGCCTCGGGCACGCCGGTTCGGCGATCGGGCGTGCCCCGTCCGTGGCCGAGGCCGTAACCGAGCCCGGCGGGCGAGCCGGTGGCTCGCGGGCGTTGACCCGGGCGGCGCTGCTCACCGCCGCGTTGTCCGTGGCCGCGTCGGTGCTGGGGCTGGTGCGGGATCAGGCCCTGGCCCGGCTCTTCGGAGCGGGCAGCGGGACGGATGCGTTCCTGGTGGCGTGGACGGTGCCGGAGTTCGCGGCGACGCTGCTCATCGAGGACGGCCTGGCGTTCGCGCTGGTTCCGATGTTCAGCCTGGCCCTGGCCCGCCGTGCGCGGGGAGCTGCCGGCGACCCGGTCCGCGCCCTGGTCGCCGCCACCCTGCCCCGGCTGGCGCTCGCGTTCGCCGCGGTCGCCGCGCTGACCGCCCTGACCGCCCCGTACCTGGTCCGACTGCTGGCGCCCGGCCTGCCCGACCGGGCACTCGCCGTGGACTGCACGCGGCTCACCGCCAGCTGTGTCCTGAGCTTCGGGCTCGCCGGGTACGCCAGCGCGGCCCTGCGCGCCCACCGCCGCTTCCTGGCGCCGGCGGCGATCTACGTCGCCTACAACACCGGCATCATCACCACGATGTTCCTGTTCGCCGGGGACTGGGGGGTCCGATCGGCGGCGGCCGGAGTCGCGGTGGGCGGCTGTCTGATGGTGGCGGCCCAGCTTCCTTCACTGCTCGGGCAGATGCGGCGGGGGCGGACGCGGCGAGCGGGCCCCGTCGCCGACGAGACGCGTCCGCTCGCCCTCGCCCTGTTCACCACCGTCCTGCTGTTCGCGCTCTGCCGGCAGGCACAGGTCCTCATCGAACGGTTCCTGGCCTCCGGCCTGCCCCCCGGCGCCATCTCGCACCTGAATTACGCGCAGAAGGTCGCCCAGATCCCGATGACCCTGTCGCTGATGCTCTGCACGGTCACCTTCCCGGTGGTGGCGCGGGCCCTGGCCGACGGCGACACCGAGCGGGCCCGATCCCGGGTGGAGCGGGACGTGGCACTGGCCGCCTGCCTGGTGCTGCTGGGCGCGGCCACGGTCGTCGCCTGCGCGCCGCAGCTCGCCGAACTCCTCTTCCAGCGCGGCGCGTTCACCGAAGCCGACACGGCGGCCACCGCAGGCGTCATGCGCGTCTACGCCCTTGGGCTGCTCGCCCAGACGGTCGTCGGCGCGCTGGCCCGCTCGTACTTCTCGGCGGGTCGCGCCAGTTGGTACCCACTGGGGGCGATGGCCGCCGGTGTCGCCGCCACCGCCGTCATCGGCGCCTGCGCCGTGGGCCCCTGGGGGGTGCGGGGCATCGCTGCCGCCAACGCCGCCGGCATCACCGTCACGGCGGCGCTGCTGCTCGCCGGGATGGGACCGCGCAGTGTCCCGGTGCACACCGGCCACCTCCTGGCCGGCCTGGGCCGGGCACTGGCCGCGGCGGCGGTGGCGACGGCGGCGGGTGCGGCGGTCGCCGGCCGGTGCGCCGCCCCCGTGCCCGGTCTGGCCGCGGGAGCCGCGACCGTCGCCGTCGTCTTCGTCCTGGCCGGCCCGGTTCTGGGCGTCCCGGGGGCCGCCGCGGCCCCGAGTCTTCTCCGTTCCGTCTCACGAAGGTTTCCGTATGGCCGTCTCCGCAGCTACCGCAGATTCCCCCGGCTCCGCAGGCCACGTTGACGCCCGGGCGGCCACCGGTGCCCGCCCGCCGCGCGTCCCCTGGATCGCGATGTACCACTCAGTGGGTGACCGCTCCGACGACCCGTACCGCGTCACGGTCACGCCCGGCCGGCTCGACGGGCAGCTCGGCTGGCTGCGGCGGCGCGGGCTGCGCGGGGTGTCCGTCGCCGACCTGCTGGCCGCCCGCGCCCGTGGCGAGGGCCGGGGCCTGGTCGGGCTGACCTTCGACGACGGGTACGCCGACTTCGTCACGCACGCCCTGCCGCTGCTGCGCAAATGGGACTGCGGGGCGACCCTGTTCGTGCTGCCGGGCCGGCTCGGCGCCGACAACGCCTGGGACCGGCTGGGCCCGCGCAAGCCACTGCTGACCGCGGACGGCATCCGGCACGTCGCCGCGGAGGGCGTGGAGATCGGCTCCCACGGGCTGACCCATGTCGACCTGACCGAGGCCGACGACGCCACGCTGCGGGCGGAGGTCGCCGGGAGCAGAGCGCGGCTCACTGAGCTGACGGGTGCTCCGGTCACCGGGTTCTGCTACCCGTACGGCACCGTCGACCGGCGGGTCGCCGACGCCGTACGGCAGGCCGGGTACGGCTACGGCTGCGCCATCGACCCCGGTGCGCTGACCGGCCCGTACGCCCTCCCCCGGATCCATGTCGGGGAGAGCGACACGGCCGTACGGCTGCTTCTGAAGAGGGCACTGCACCGGTGGCGACGACGTGCTGCCGAGGGGGTGTGAGATGCGGGTCCTGCACATCATCACCGGTCTCGGTGCCGGCGGCGCCGAGCAGCAACTTCGGCTGCTGCTGCGGCATCTGCCCGTCGACTGCGACGTCGTCACGCTCACCGAGCCGGGAACGGTCGCCGCCGGGCTGGCGGCCGACGGGGTGCACGTGGTTCACCTCGGCATGACCGGCAACCGCGACCTGTCCGCCCTGCCACGCCTGGTCCGCCTGATCCGCGACGGCGGCTACGACCTGGTCCACACCCACCTTTACCGGGCCTGCGTCTACGGCCGGCTCGCCGCCCGGCTCGCCGGCGTCCGCGCGGTCGTCGCCACCGAGCACTCCCTCGGTGACACCCGGATGGAGGGGCGCCCGCTGACCGCGAGCGTACGCGCCCTGTACCTGGCCGGGGAGCGTTTGGGCAGCACCACCGTCGCCGTCTCCCCCACCGTCGCCGACCGGTTGCGACGCTGGGGCGTGCCCGCGCCGCGTATCGAAGTCGTTCCCAACGGCATCGACCTGGACCGCTTCGGCTTCGACCCGGTACGGCGGCTGGCCACCCGGCGCCGGCTGGGGCTGTCGGACGAGGCCTACGTCATCGGCGGCATCGGCCGGCTCGTGGCCGACAAACGGTTCGACGTCCTGGTCCGCGCCCTGGCCCGCCTTCCCCGGGACTACTGGCTGCTGCTGGTCGGCGGCGGCCCCGAGGAGCATCTCCTGCGCCGGACCGCCCACGAGGCCGGGGTCACCGACCGGGTGCTGCTCACCGGGGAACGCCCCTACCTGCCCGACGGCTCCCCCGGCCCCGATCTGCCGTCGCTGGCGTCCGCGATGGACGTGCTGGCCTCCCCGTCCCCCGAGGAGGCCTTCGGGCTGGCGGCCGTGGAAGGGCTCGCCTCCGGGCTGCCGGTGCTGTACGCCTCCTGCCCGGCGATCGAGGACCTGCCCCCGTACACCGCGCCGGGCGCCCGGCGTGTCCGCGGCGGCGAGGAAGAGTTCGCGCGCGCCCTGGCCGAGGTCCGGGCGGCGGGGCCCTCCCCGCG
The DNA here is from genome assembly GCF_047946815.1 of Streptomyces hamibioticus. Classification (NCBI taxonomy): domain Bacteria; kingdom Bacillati; phylum Actinomycetota; class Actinomycetes; order Kitasatosporales; family Streptomycetaceae; genus Streptomyces; species Streptomyces hamibioticus. The sequence goes on along the minus strand of NZ_JBKKQY010000001.1, from coordinate 4,909,189 downwards.
CCATCCGCCGGAGGCCGCCCGCCACTACTGCATCACCCACAGCGCCGCCCAGCTGATGGACGTGTACGCCACCGTCCTCGCGCACGCGTTGCCCCCGGCATCCGCATCCCAGGGAGTCAATTCCGTATGACGGACAAGACGGAGAACAAGACACAGAAGAGGCCCGACAGCCGGGCCGGCGACCGAGCCGACGGGCAGGCGCCCGGCTGCCGCCGCCCAGCCACCGCCCTGGCCCGCGCCGGAACCCGCGTCAGGTCCCGGGCCCGGTCGCTGCCGTCCTGGTCCCTGCTGATCGCGGGCGCCCTGGCCGGCACCCTGGCCGGCGGCGCCTACGGCCTGGCCCGGTCGCCGCAGTACACGGCCACCAGTTACGTCGTCGCCGTACCGGCCGAGGGGAGCGACCCGGCGTCCGCGCTGGGCTTCGCACAGGCCTACGGCCGGGTCGCCACACAGCTCGCGGTACTCGGGGACGCACAGGTGTGGGCGGGGGTGCCGGCCGCGACGCTGGAGGAGAGCGTGCGGACGGCGACCTCGCCGGACGCGCCGATGGTCGCGGTGACCGCCACCTCCGCCCGCCCGGGCCTCGCCGCGGACATGGCCAACGCCGTCGCCCGTGCGCTGACCCAGCACGCGAGCACCACGGCGCACGCCACCCACGTCGGACTGCGGCAGTTCGCCCGCGCCACCGAGCCCGCCGAGCCGTCGTCCGCGTCCGCCGCGCTGACCGGCCTGGTCGGGGCGAGCGCGGGCGGCCTGCTCGGCGCGCTCGGCCTGCTGGTCCGGCCGCGCCGGGCCGCGGACACACCCGGCCGCCCGGCCGCCGTGCCCGGGCCCGCCCACGCCCCCGTGCCCACCTCCGACGTCCGCGGGCACCTGTGACGTACCGGACCGAACTGATCACCGACGAGCGGAGCTTCGCCGGTCTGGACACCGACTGGAGGCGCCTGCACCGGCGGTGCGGGTCGGCGACCCCGTTCCAGAGCCACGCCTGGCTGCACTCGTGGTGGCTTTCGTACGGCAGGCCGGGCCGGCTGCGGCTGCTCGTGGTCCGCGACGGGCCCGCACTGGTCGCCGCCGCCCCGCTGATGCGCGTACGGCGGCCGGTGCCGGCCCTGGTACCGCTCGGCGGGACGATCTCCGACTACGGGGACGTCCTGGTGGACGACGAGCACGGCGAGGCTGCGGTGGCCGAGCTCACCGACGCCCTGTCGGCCGCCGCGCGCACCGCCCTCGTCGATCTCCGTGAGGTGCGGCCCGGTGGCGCAGCCGAACGGGTGTACGCCCGCTGGCGCGGACCCCGGCGCCAGGTCGACGACTCCCCTTGCCTGGAGCTGCCCGCCGTCCCGATGCCCGACCTGATCGCCCGGCTGCCCTCCGCCAAGTCTCAGCAGCGGGCCCGGGCCAAGCTGCGCAGGCTGCACGCGCTCGGCGTCAAGAGCCACGTCGTCCTGCCCTGTGAAGCGGAGGCAGCGGTGGGACGGCTGCTGGAGCTGCACCGGTTGCAGTGGCAGGCGCGGGGAGTGAACAGGGAGCATCTGCGGGCCCGGTTCCGTGAGCACCTGGTGCGGTCGGCGGGAGCGATGGTGTGCTCCGGGGAGGCGGTCGTCACCGAGTTCCGGCTGGACGACGAGGTGGTGGCCGTCGACCTGACGTTGTTGTCACCGGGGCTCGCGGGCGGCTACCTGTACGGCGCCCATCCCCGGCTGCGCGACCGCAGGGCGGACGTGGCAACGATGCTGCTGGACTCCTGCTCCGGGCACAGCCTGGCGCAGGGACGGGGAACGCTGAGTCTGCTGCGCGGTGACGAACCGTACAAGCACCACTGGCGGCCCCGCAGGGTGGTCAACCAGCGGCTGCTGCTGGCCCGGCGGCGCACCGCACCGCTGCTGGCGGCGGCGGTCGGTGACATCGCCGCACGCCGTCGGGGCAAGGAGTTCCTGCGCGGCCGGAAGGAGCGCGACGGTGGCGGCGGGGGCTGACCGGGCCGGCCGCCACCGTGCGCCGCTAGCGGTCTTCCGGCAGCCGGTCCAGGCGCAGGCACAGCCGGCTGCCGAACCAGCGCTCGAACCAGCGGTCGAACCAGTCACCGAGGTCCAGCGGCGAGCAGCCGGCCGGGGGCTCGGGCCTGGTTGGCTGCGGCGTCGGCACCGGTGCCGGCGGGGTGCCGGGCTCGTCCGTGCGGCCGGACAGCACGGACCGGTAGACCTGGGACGAGCGGGGATTGCCGGCGCACTGCCACACGCCGTGCGGGCAGTAGTCGGTCAGCGTGTTGTACAGCGGCCGGTGCTCGTCCATCCAGGCGAGCATGCGCCGCATGTACTCGGCGTTGTCGCCGTTGCGGAACAGTCCCCACTCGGGATAGGAGATGGGCTTGCCATGTGCCCGGGCGAAGTCGACGTGCGCTTGGAGGCCGTAGGGCTCGGTCACCTGTTCGTCGAAGGTCATGCCGTGCGGCTGGTCGTAGGAGTCCATGCCGATGATGTCGACCGTGTCGTCCCCCGGGTAGCACTCCGTCCAGGGAACGGCGTCACGGCCGCGGCTCGGCGCGAAGTCGAAGCGGAACCGCTGGCCCGGCACGGCGCGCATGGTGGTGACGATCCGGTTCCAGTACGCCTTCCAGGCCCGCGGGTCCGGACCGCAGCGGTGGGTGTACGTGGTGCCGTTCATCTCCCAGCCCAGCACCAGGACCGTGTCCGGCACCTCCAGCTCGACCAGCCGCTCGGCCAGGGCCCGGAAATGGTGGTCGAACCGTCCGGCCGCGCCCGCGCGCAGCAGCTCGCGCACCTCGTGGTCGGGGATGCCCTCCTCGTTGCGCTCCAGCATGGGCACATTGAGGACGAACAGCCGATCGGCCCCGCGGCTCCGCCAGTCGGCCCACGCGTCGAGGAAGCCCGGGGCGCCCGCGATGTTGCTCCACCGGTCGCCAGGCAGATAGGTGTGGCCGACGCGCAACTCGGCACCGCCCAGCCAACGGCTCAGCTCGGCCATCCGGGCCACGCCGCGGGAGTCGTACTGCAGGTAGGCACCGAAGGCGGGAACACCGCCCGGTGGCTCCTGCGGTGCGGCGGAAGCGGACGGTGTGGCGGAAGCGGACGGTGCGGCGGAAGCGGACGGTGCGGCGGAGGCGGACGGTCCGGGGTCGGTTGGGCCGGCGGCCCGCACCGGGCCCGCGGCCAGCGCGGCCGACACGGCGATCGTTGCCGCCACGAGCGCCGACCGCCGCATCCGCGTCCGTGGCTGGTGTGGGGGCATACCGGCCCTCTCTTTCTCCCTTGTTTCCTTCTTGTCTCAGCTGCTCTTTCTCCTCGTCTGTTGACAGTCAGTCATGTGAGAGGCCATCACGCCACCGGTACTACGGCTTCCGAGTACTCCCGAACCGAAGGAAGAAAGTCAGTGTCGTCTTTCGACACCCGCGTTCCCGCTGTCGTCCTGCGCATCGACCCCAATCCCTTCCACCACGGCACCCTGGGCGCCGTGCGCTCCCTCGGCCGGGCGGGCGTGGACGTGCACGTGGTCGCCGATTGCGCGCACAGCCCGGTCGGCGCCTCCCGTTACATCCGCCGGCTGCACACCCCGCCGCCGCCCGGCGCATCCCCGGCGGACATCGCGGAAGTACTGCGCCGCGTCGCGGCCGGTATCGCGCGGCCCGCCGTCCTGGTGCCGATGGACGACGCGAGTGCGATCGCGGTGGGCCGCACGCGCGCGGAGCTGGTCTCCCGCTATCTGCTACCGGACCTGCCCGGCCCGCTGCCCGAGCGCGTGGCCGACAAGGCCGAACTCGCCGCGGTGTGCGCGGCCCTCAACATCCCGCATCCGGTGACGGTGCTTCCGGACAGCGCGGCCGAGGCCGTCCGCGCGGTGGAGGCGCTGGGGCCGCCGGTGGTCGCGAAGTGGAGCCGGCCCTGGCTGCTGCCCGCCGGCAGCGGGCTGCGCAGCACACGGCTCGTACGCTCCGCGCAGCAGGCGCGAGAACTGTACGCGCGAGCCGAGGAGGCGGGAGGCCGACTGCTGTTGCAGGCCTTCCTGCCTCCGGGCCCGGACCGTGACTGGTTCTTCCACGGGTACGTCGACCGCGGCGGCACCCTGCGCGCGGGCGGCACCGGCCGGAAGACGCACGCCCGGCCGCGCGGCGCCGGCCTGACCGCGGTCGGCCGCTGGGCACCCGACCCGGGGGTGCGCGCGCTCGCCGAGCGGGTCGTCGGCGAGCTGGGTTACCGCGGTGTCCTCGACCTCGACTTCCGCCGCTGCGGCAGCACGGGGCGCTATCACCTGCTCGACTTCAACCCACGTCCCGGCGCCCAGTTCCGGCTCTTCACCGACACCGCCGGGCTGGACGTCGTACGGGCTCTGCACCTTGACCTGACGCACCGTCCACTGCCGGTGGGGGCGGCCGTGCCGGGCCGGGTGTTCGTGGTGGAGAACTACGCGCCGCTGACCGCGCTGCGGCCGGCGCCCGGCGGGCGGGAGCCTGCCTGGCACGCTCCGGACGACCGGGGCCCCGGCCGAGAGCTGTGGGGGCTGTGGGGCCGCCATGTGGCCAGGCGGCTGGTTCAGCGCCTGCGCCGACAGGACACGGGGCGAAGGGGCATGGCGGGCGTCCGCCCGCTTCCGCAGACGGCCGCCACCCGGCTGCCGGTCCAGGCCGGCCCGGCAGATCCGGCGGACCCGGCCGACCCGGTAGGCCTCGGCGTCGGCGAACGGGCGGGCAGCCGCTGAACGGGGGCGGCGGACACAGCTCCGCCCCCGGCCGGGCCGTCGGCGCCGTGCGGGGGCGGAGCGGGGAAGGGGCCGCGGCGACGCTACCGAGCGGAGACGGCGCGGCTGCGACGGTACAGCAGGACACCTCCGGTGATCAACCCGGCACCCGCGGTGGCGGCGCCGAGCAGGCCCTCGCTACCAGTCTCCGGCAGGGACGGCGTCCCGTGACCGGCGTCGGCGGGCGGCGCACTGTCCTCGCCCGCGGGCGGCGCACTGTCCTCACCAGCGGGCGGCGTGCTCTCCTCCCCGTCCGACGGCGGGGTCTCCTCCTCACCGGCCGGGGGAGACTTCTCCTCGGCCGCCGGCGGCGGGGTGTGGCCGTCCGGCGGCTGCGGCTTCGAAGGTGTTGCCTCGTCGCCGTAACCACCATGTCCGCAACTGTTGCCGGCCACCGGGTTGAGCGCACCGACCACGTCGACGGTGTTTCCGCAGGCGTTCACCGGCGCGTTGACCGGCACCTGGACGACGTTGCCGGAACCGGTACCGGACGAGCCCTCGGTCCGGCTGTCCGCGGCGGAGCCGGAACTGTCGTCCTCGCCGTAACCGTATCCGTCGTCCGAGCCGTAGCCCCAGTCCTCGTCCGCGCCGTACCCGGAGTCGTGGTCCTCGCGCTCGTCGGAGTCGGGTCCGCACTTGTTGCCGAAGGACGGGTTGAGCGCTGCAGCCGCGTCGACGGTGTTGCCGCAGGCGTTCACCGGCGCGTTGACCGGCACCTGGACAACGTTGCCGGAGAAGTCACCCGAAGAATTCTTGGCGACCCCGTCCGCCTGCGCGTCGGCGAGGGCGGGGCTGCCGCACAAGGACAGGACGCCGGTCGCGGCGGCGGCCGCGACCATTCCCCTGCTCAAGGTCTGTCGCAATTCCTTGATCTTCCTGCTGGTAGATGTGGGAAACCGGCCTTGGCACCAACTGGGTCGCCCGAGGCCGACGATGACGCAGCCGGGCGGCTGGTGCCCGACGGCGTCAGTCGCTCTCGCACTCGTTGCCGGACGCTGGGTTCAGCAGACCGATGACGTTGATGGTGTTGCCACAGACGTTCACCGGTACGCTGACCGGCACCTGGACGACGTTGCCGGAGAAATCGCCCTCGGAATCCATGGCCACGGCCGCGGTGTCGGCGTCGGCGACGGCCGGGGTGCCCATACCCAGAGCCATGATCGTGCCCGCGACGAGAGCAGCACTCTTCTTCATGTCATGTCCCTTCTCTGCAGTCATGCTGGAGTGACGGCCGAAGCCGAGCGAGCACCGTTTCGATGGCTCGCACCATGACCGCAGCCTGCAAACGAGGAAATGACTGCCGGGGAAACTACGAAACGGATGACCATGAGGAATTCACTCGAATGCCCCATGGCGCAGCGCGGCCGGAGCCCTCGCATGTCGAGAAAAGAGAGTGCATTGGCGTGAGCACCCTTTGTCGCGGAGGAATTCCCTGGGAGAAAGGGACCTCTTCGTCCGTCAGCGCTGCTGCCCGTACAGCGCCTCGATCTCCGCCGCGTACGCCGTCACCGCCGCATGCCGTTTGACCTTCAGCGACGGGGTCAGCAGCCCGTTCTCCTCGGTGAACTCGCCGTCGATCAGGCGGAAGGCGCGGATGGACTCGGCGCGCGAGACCGCCGCGTTGGCGTAGTCGACGGCCCGCTGAACCTCGGCGCGCAGCCGCGGATCGCGGACCAGTTCGGACAGCGGGGTGTCGGCGGGCAGCTTGCGGACCGCCAGCCAGTGGGCGACCGCGTCGGGGTCGAGGGCGATCAGGGCGCCCACGTAGGGCCGGTTGTCGCCGACGACCAGGCACTGGCCGACCGGCGGGCGGCTGCGCAGCCGGTCCTCCAGGACGGCCGGGGAGACGTTCTTGCCGCCCGAGGTGACCAGGAGGTCCTTCTTGCGTCCGGTGATGGTCAGGTAGCCGTCGGCGTCCAGGGAGCCGAGGTCGCCGGTGGCGAACCAGCCGTCCCGGAGAACCTCGTCGGTGGCGGCCGGGTCGTTCCGGTACGCACCGAAGACGATGCCGCCCTTGATGTGCACCTCGCCGTCGTCGGCGATGCGGACCGCCGTGCCGGGTACGGGCAGGCCGACGGTGCCGGGGCGGGGCTTCAGCGGTGGGACGACGGTGGCGGCCGCGGTCGTCTCGGTCAGGCCGTAGCCCTCGTAGACGATGACGCCGGCGGCGTAGAAGAACAGGTTGAGGTCCCGTTCGAGCGGGGAGCCGCCGCTGATGGCGTAGCGCAGCCGGCCGCCCAGCTCCTGGCGGACCCGGCGGTAGACCAGCAGGTCGTACAGTGCCCAGGCGGCCCACAGGCCCGGGCCGGGGCCCTTGCCGCGGCCGAGGAAGCGGTTGAGGTGGGCCTCGCCGAAGCGGACGGCGATGCGGTGGGCGCGCTCGAAGGAGGCGCCGCGGCCGATCTTCTCGGCGGTCGCGCGGCCGGTGTCGTGGATCTTCTCGAACAGGTAGGGCACGCCGACGAGGAAGGTGGGGCGGAACGCCTTCATCGCGGGGCGCAGTTCGTCGGGTTTGATGCTCGGGCAGTGGCCGATCTCGATGCGGGCCATCAGACACGCGATCTGGATGGTGCGGCCGAGGATGTGGGCGAGCGGGAGGAAGAGGAGGGTCGAGGCGGTCTGGCCGGTGACCTCCTTGAAGATCGGGTGCAGCAGCTCGACCGTGTTGGCGGCTTCCGCGTGCAGATTGGCGTGGGTGAGGACGCAGCCCTTGGGGCGGCCGGTGGTGCCGGAGGTGTAGCAGACGGTGGCCACCGTCTCGGGGGTCAGGGCGGTGCGGCGCTTGGTGACCTCCTCGTCGGGGACGTCCCGGCCGAGGGCCGTGAGGTCGTCGAGCGCACCGGCGTCCAGCTCCCAGGTGTGTGGGTGTTCGGGGTGGTCCGCCGTGCCGGCCAGGACGGTGGCGGTGTTGTCCGCAGTCTCGGTGATCACGTGGCGGGCGCCGGAGTCGCGGACGATCCACTCGACCTGGTCGGCGGAGGAGGTGGCGTAGACGGGGACGCTCTGGCCGCCGGCGGCCCAGATGGCGAAGTCGAGGACCGTCCACTCGTAGCGGGTGCGGGACATCACGGCGACCCGGCCGCCGGGTTCCAGGCCGGCGGCGATCAGCCCCTTGGCCACGGCGGTCACCTCACGGGCGAAGGCCGCCGCGGTCACGGGCCGCCAGGCGCCGGCCGTCTCCCGGCGCAGGAGCACCGCGTCGGGGGCCTCGGCGGCGTTGGTGAACGGGATGTCGGCGGTGCTGCCGGTGGTGGGTCGGGACGCCAGGGGTGCGGTGCGGGCCTCGCGGACCGTGCCGTGGGCGTCCCTGACGGTCTCGGTTCGGGTGCGGGACGCCAGCTGGCTGTGGCGCTTCGCCCGTTTCAGATCCTTGCGTACGCCCATGGCGGCTCCCGGTCGCGGCGGTGGCTGACGTGCTGGCAGGCTTACTTACTCCAGAGTCAACTTACCCACGCGTAAGAAAGTCAAGGGTTCGGAAAGCCGCGGCCCGGCCCCGTCCGCTCACATCAGGCGGTTCGCCGTTTCGATGGCCCGGGCCAGCCCGCGAATGTCCTCGTCCTCCGTCCGGTCCGCCAGGTCGTCGGCCCGCTCGGCGAGTTCAGCGAGGCCCGGCGCGCCCGGCAGGGGGCCGTCGCGTCCGTCGCGTCCGTCGCGTCCGTCGCGTCCGTGGGAGGAGCGCAGGGCGTCGGCGAACCAGGCGGCGGTCGCCGTGACCTGCATGCCGCGGCCCGCGCTCCAGACGTCGTCGTCGAGGGCGCCGGTCTCCACGTCGCCGGACTCCTCGTGCGGGGCGCGGGTGCCGGGGTCCAGCCAGCGGACGGTGGCGGTGGCCAGGTGACCGTCGGCGCCGGGCTCGGTGCGGACGGCGTAGAGGGCGGTGACCGTGTGCCCGGGGCCGATCTCGCCGCCGTCGACCCGGTCGTCGCGGAAGTCGTCGTCGGCGACCCGGCGGTTGTCGTAGCCGATGAGCCGGAACTCGGCGACCGTCTCCGGGTCGAAGGCCACCTGGGCCTTGGCGTCGCGGGCGGTCAGCTCGATGTGCCGGGGCAGCTGTTCGCTGAAGACCTCGTGGGCCTCCTCGTCATCCGACACGTAGGTGGTGTGGCCGTCGCCCTTGTCGGCGAGGCGTTCCATCAGCGCGTCGCCGTAGTCGCTGCCGACGCCGACGCCGAAGAGGGTGATGCCGTGCTCGCGGCGCTCGTCCGCGATGCGTTCGAGGATCGTGTCGGGGTCGGTGTCACCGGTGTTGGCGAGGGCGTCGGAGACGAGGACGACCCGGTTGGTGGCGCCCTCGCGCAGGCCCTTCACGGCGGTGTCGTAGCCGGTCTCGACGCCCGCTCCGAGGTTGGTGGAGTCGGTGGGCTCCAGGCCGTCGATGGCGTCGTGGATCTCGTCGCGGTTGCCGTCGAGCCGGGTCATCGGCAGGACGGTCTCGGCCTCGTCGCTGAAGGTGACGATCGCCACCGAGTCGTCGTCGTCCAGCCGGTCGGTCATCACGCCGAGGGATTCCCGGGCGAGGTCGAGGCGGCCGGGTTCGGCCATGGAGCCGGAGATGTCGATGACGAAGGTGAGGGCGGCGGGCGGGCGTTCGTCCGCCGGTTCGGCGGCCCGGGTGGCCAGGCCCACGCGGACCAGGGACCAGTCCTCGTCCGCGGTCCGGGCGCCGTCGACGGTCACCGTGAAGCCGTTGCCGTCGGGGCGGGCGTAGTCCTGGCGGAAGCTGTTGACGAACTCCTCGGGGCGCACCGTCGACGGGTCGGGGAGCCGGCCCCCGGCCAGGGTGCGGCGGGCGTAGCCGTAGGAGGCGGTGTCGACGTCGAGGGCGAAGGTGGAGAGGTGGTCCTGCGGCTCCTCGTACCGGTCGTCGCCCTGTCCGCCCGTGCTCACCTCCCGGTCGGCCGGGGGCCGCGGCCCCGGGAGGGCGTTGCCGCCGCCGTGCCTGCCGTCCGCTCTGCTGCCCTGGTCGTCGCCGCCGGTGCCACTGCAGCCGGTGAGCAGCAGGCCGCCCGCCGCCGTGAACGCCAGCAGTGCGCCGCGCAGCCGTCGTGGCCGGTGCAGCTGTCGTGTCCCGTGCCGCCTCATCGTCCGTGCCCCCTGGTCCGTTGACTGGTCCATCGGCCGGACCGTCACCCGGTCCGTCGACCGGTGCCCTGACTGGTCCGCCGATGCCGACGTACGTGACTGTGACGCGGTGGGGGGACGGAACGTGCGGCACGGGGCGTCACGGGTGTGTCTCGAACTGGGCACGGCGGGGGCCCGTCGAGACCGGTGGGTGATCCTCCGTTGACCTAGGACACCACGTCCTTGCGGGCGAAACCCCGGAAGGCCAGGGCGAACAGCACGAGCGCGTACGTTACCGAGACGGCGGTGCCCTGGATCATGCCGGACCACTCCGGACTCGGCTGGAGGGCGTCCGCCCAGGCGAACTGCCAGTGCGCGGGCAGGAAGTCCCGCCAGTGGCCGAGGGCGGTCACCGCGTCCAGCACATTGCCGACGATGGTCAGGCCGACGGCGCCGCCCACCGCGCCGAGCGGGGCGTCGGTCTTCGTGGACAGCCAGAACGCCAGCCCCGCCGTGACCAGCTGGGACACGAAGATGTACGCCACGACCACGACCAGCCGCTGCACCGCCGTGCCCGCGTCGAGCGCACCGCCGGTGGGGATCTGCAACGGCCCCCAGCCGTAGGCGACCGTGCCGACGGCGAGGGCCACCACCGGCAGCAGGACCATGGCGGCGAGGCTCAGACCGAGCCCGACCGCGAGCTTGGAGGCGAGCAGCCGGGCGCGTGGCACCGGGGCGGCCAGCAGGTAGCGCAGGGAGGACCAGCTCGCCTCGGAGGCCACGGTGTCCCCGCAGAACAGGGCGACCGGGATGACGAGCAGGAATCCGGCGGACACGAAGAGGTTGACCGCGGCGAAGTTGGCGCCGGACGCGGTGGCCGTGTCCATCAGCGTGATCCGGTCGTCGGGCCCGTCCGGCTCGCCGCCGATCGCGAAGGCGGCGACCAGCACGAACGGCAGCGCCGCGAGGATCGCGCCCATGACCAGTGTGCGGCGCCGCTTGAGCTGGCGGACCAGTTCCACCCGCAGGGGCAGGGTGCGGCCCGCCCGGTAGCCGGAGGCGGTCTCGGCCGGTTCGGTGAGCGGGCTCATGCGGAGCCTCCGATCAGGGTGAGGAAGGCGTCTTCCAGGCGGCGGTACGGACCGACCGACGCCACCGGCACCTCCAGCCGGACCAGTTCGGCGACCAGGCGGGGCGCGGTGCCGTCGGCGTCGAGCCGGATCAGCAGCCCGTCGTCGGTGCGCACGACCGAGGCGACGCCCGGCAGTGCGACGACCTTGTCGACGACGGGTTCCTCGACGGGCACGTCGGTGCCGACCAGGAGGGTGTCGCCGGAGCCGATGATCTCGCCGACCGGGCCCGCCTGGACGAGCCGGCCGCGGTCCATGACCACCAGGTGGGTGCAGGACTGCTCGACCTCGGCCAGCAGATGGCTGGAGACGATCACCGTGCGGCCCTCGGCGGCGTAGCGGATCATCACCTCGCGCATCTCGCGGATCTGCGGCGGGTCCAGGCCGTTGGTCGGTTCGTCGAGGATGAGCAGGTCCGGCAGGCCCAGCATGGCCTGGGCGATGGCGAGGCGCTGGCGCATGCCCTGCGAGTAGGTGCGGACCGCGCGGGCCAGCGCGTCGCCGAGGCCCGCGATCTCCAGGGCCTCCTGAAGGTGCGCGTCCTCCGGCGGGCGGCCGGTGGCCTTCCAGTACAGCTCCAGGTTCTCCCGGCCGGACAGGTGGGGCAGGAAGCCTGCGCCCTCGACGAAGGCGCCGACCCGGGACAGCACGGGCGCGCCGGGACGGATCGCGTGGCCGAAGACGCGGATCTCGCCGTCGTCCGGCCGGATCAGGCCCATCAGCATGCGCAGCGTCGTCGTCTTGCCGGCGCCATTGGGGCCGAGCAGGCCGAGGACCTGGCCCTTCTCGACGCGGAAGGACAGCTCCCGGACCGCGTACCGGTCGCTCGACCCGGCGTAGCGCTTGCTCAGTCCGGTGATCTCGAGGGGCACTTCGGCCAGCGCCGGATCCGGGGCGGGGGCCGCGGTGCGGCGGCGTGCCGTGAGCAGCAGGGCCAGGGCGGTCACCGCGCCGGCCGGGGGCAGCCACCACACCCAGGCGGGCAGCGGGGCGGCGGCGGTCCGCACGCCGGGTGCGGTCGGGACGGTCAGGTCGCCCTTCAGGGAGACCGTGTACGTCGCCGGGGCGGCCGGTGAGGCGTAACCGAGGTCCGTGGAGGCGAGGACGAGGCGGAGCCGGTGGCCCTTCTGCACCTCGTGGTCGATCGCCGGGAGGGTGAGCGTCACGTCCTTGCCGGCCTGGGCGCCCGCCACCCGGACGGGGGCCACGAGCTGGGCGGGCAGCACCTGGCGGGTGCCGTCCGGGCCGACGTCGTACACCTTCCCGAAGACGACCGCGTCCTCGGCGGTGGACCGGACGTGGACGGTGGCCTCCGGCGATCCGGTGATCCGCAGGTCGTCGCGGACGGGCGCGGAGGTGAACGCGGCGTACTGGCCGGGGAAGTCGAGCGAGACGCCGACGCCCAGCGAGGACAGCTGGGCCAGCCCGCCGGAGCCGCCGAGGCCGGGCAGGGCGGAGACGGCGGGCGGGCTGGCCCCGGCGGGGTTGGCGAAGGTCTGCTCGCCGCCGGTCAGGGGTACGGGCCGGCGTCCGCTCTCCAGGCCCGGGTAGGTGTCGGCGCTCGCGCCGCGCAACTGGGCCTGCCCGTCGGTGGAGTCGACGCCCCCGGTGCGGCTGACCCGGAACGCGGGGCCGGTGTCGGCGCCCTTGTCGCCCTTGAGATGGCGGTCGAACCAGGCCTGCACGCGCGCGTGGAGACGGTCGGTCTCCATGTCGCCGCCGTCGTGGCCGCCCGCGATCCAGTCGACGTCGACGGGAGCGCCGTTCGCCCGGATCGCCTTCGCCGCCGCGTCGGCCTGGGCGAGCGGGAAGAGGGAGTCGGACTGGCCCTGCATCAGCAGCGTGGGTACCTCGATGCGGTCACCGACGGCCTGTGCGCTGCGCTCCTCCAGCAGCTTCACCGCGGCCGCGTCCGGCTCGCCGGACGCGGCGACCCGCTGGTACATGCGGCAGAGCCGCTCCTCGAACTTCTCGCAGCCTCCGCCGCTGTTGACGAAGAGGCCCGCCCACAGCTTCTTGAAGACGCCGTTCGGGAACAGGGCGTCCGCCAGGTTCCAGTAGGTGATGGCCGGGGCGATGGCGTCCACCCGGTCGTCGTGCCCGGCGGCCAGCAGGGAGACCGCGCCGCCGTACGACGAGCCCGCCATGCCCACGCGCGGGTCGCCCTTGCCGTCGAGGCGCACCTCGGGCTGCCCGGCCAGCCAGTCGAGCAGGCGGGAGACGTCGGCGACCTCGGCGTCGGGGGCGTTCAGCCCGATCTTCCCCGTGGACCTGCCGAAGCTGCGGGCCGACCAGGTCAGGACCGCGTACCCGTCCCGGGCCAGGGTCTCCGCCTGGTCCCGCACGTCGGCCTTGCTGCCGCCGAAGCCGTGGGCCAGCAGGACGGCCGGACGGCGGCCGGGGGGACCCGCCGTGAAGTACGAGGTGTCCAGGCGCACGCCGTCACCCACCGGCATCACCCGGTCGGCGCGGCGCACCTCCGGCGCGTCGTCGGAGGCGGCGACGGCCGTCCACGTACCGGCACCGGCGAGTACGACGACGGCGGCCGCGGCGGTCAGCATCCGGCGCGGCCCCCGAAGCAGCCCTCGCAGTCCGGGCAGTCGAAGATCCATGCGTCAACGGTACGGGCCGCCACCGACAACCGGTGCCGTCCCGGGGACGAACTCCCGGACCTCCCGTGGGCGTACGGCGCCGCCGCCGCGTACCGCGGTCGTGGTACGCGGCGGCGGGCCGCCCGGGGCTCAGTGGTTGCGCGGAAGCCCGCGGCTCAGTGGTTGCGCGGGAAGCCCAGGTCCACGCCGGCGGGGGCGTCGGCCGGGTCCGGCCAGCGGGTGGTGACGACCTTGCCGCGGGTGTAGAAGTGCGTGCCGTCGTTGCCGTAGACGTGGTGGTCGCCGAAGAGGGAGTCCTTCCAGCCACCGAAGGAGTGGTAGCCGACCGGCACCGGGATCGGGACGTTCACGCCGACCATGCCGGCCTCGACCTCCAGCTGGAAGCGGCGGGCCGCGCCGCCGTCCCGGGTGAAGATCGCGGTGCCGTTGCCGAAGGGCGAGGCGTTGATGAGGGCCACGCCGTCCTCGTATGTCTCGGCGCGCAGCACGCACAGCACCGGGCCGAAGATCTCGTCCTGGTAGGCCTTCGCGGTGGTCGGCACCTTGTCGAGCAGCGAGATGCCGATCCAGTGGCCGTTCTCGTGGCCGTCGACGGTGTACCCGGTGCCGTCGAGGACCACCTCGCAGCCCTCCGCCGCCGCGCCCTCGACGTAGGACGCCACCTTGTCGCGGTGGGCCTTGGTGATCAGCGGGCCCATCTCGGAGGCCGGGTCGCCGCCGGGGCCGATCTTGATCTTCTCGGCGCGCTCGCGGATCTTCTCGACCAGCTCGTCGCCGATGGCGCCGACCGCGACGACCGCGGAGATCGCCATGCAGCGCTCGCCGGCGGAGCCGTAGGCCGCGCTCACCGCGGCGTCCGCGGCGGCGTCCAGGTCGGCGTCCGGCAGCACCAGCATGTGGTTCTTGGCGCCGCCCAGGGCCTGCACGCGCTTGCCGCTGGCGGAGGCGGTGGTGTGGATGTGGCGGGCGATGGGGGTGGAGCCGACGAAGGACACGGCCTTGACGTCGGGGTGCTCCAGCAGCCGGTCCACGGCCACCCTGTCGCCGTGGACGACGTTGAAGACGCCCTCCGGCAGGCCCGCCTCGGCGAGCAGCTCGGCGATCCTCATCGACGCCGAGGGGTCCTTCTCGCTCGGCTTGAGCACGAAGGTGTTGCCGCAGGCGATGGCGATGGGGAACATCCACATCGGCACCATCGCCGGGAAGTTGAACGGCGTGATGCCGGCGACGACGCCCAGCGGCTGCCGGATCGCGGCCACGTCGACGCGGGTGGCGACCTGGGTCGACAGCTCGCCCTTCAGCTGGACGTTGATGCCGCAGGCCAGGTCGACGATCTCCAGGCCGCGCGCGACCTCGCCGAGGGCGTCGGAGTGCACCTTGCCGTGCTCGGCGGTGATCAGCTCGGCGATCTCGTCGCGGTGCGCGTCCAGCAGCGCCCGGAACCTGAACAGGATCGACGTGCGCTGGGCCAGCGAGGACTGGCCCCAGGTCCGGAACGCCTCCTGGGCGGCGGCGACGGCGGCGTCCACCTCCTCGACCGACGCGAAGGCGACCTTGGTGGTGACCTCACCGGTCGCCGGGTCGGTCACCGGCCCGTAGGTGCCCGAGGCGCCCTCGACGGCCTTTCCGCCGATCCAGTGGTTGACGATCTTCGTCATGACCGAGTACTCCTTCGCAGATGGCGGCGTCGGGTCCAGACGTGCCGTTCGTACAGCTCAGCGGCCTTGACCACGGTGTTCGGGTCGCGGTCTCGGCCACGGATACATCCCACCAGGCGTGGACCTCGCATGCGCCCGACACAGTGTCTGCGGTTCGGGTCCGCGCGTAGACACATGTTCCGGGCGGGTGGCAGGGGCAGGGCGGTACGGGCCGGCCGGGCCTCCGGCGCGGGGGCGCAGCGGGCGGGGAGTCGGCGCCCGCGCTTCGCTCCTGCCAGGGCGAAGCGGCCTCCCGCACCGGAGGCGGTCTCTTCCTCCGGCTTTGTAGTGCGGCGCCGACAGACCTGTCAATGCTTTGTCCGGACATTCGAATGACATTCTTGGCATCTTCGACCGAGGGGCGGCGCCGTCCGGGTCAACTGACGCGCGGCGCCCTCCGGGTCAATGCGCCGCGCCCACGAGCCCGCGTACGCGCGTGCAGCACTCGTGTCACAAACACCACCGATGCGTCACAGGCGTCACGCCTACGCGGCCCCTCGGTCACACGCACGCACGATCACCCTCCGGCCCTCACGGTGCGTCGTTGAGCGGGCACAGGCTGATGATCACCAGCGCAGTGCCCGGCTCCCCCGACGGCCGTTCCCGGCCGACGCCGCGGCAACGCGCGGGGAGGTGCAACGCATGACCGACCGCAGGCTCTGGTCGTACAAGGACATCGCGGCCCACATCCGGGTACAGCCGGACACCGTACGGTCGTACCGCAAGCACGGCCTGCTGCCGCCACCGGACCACGTGGAGGCCGGCAAGCCCTACTGGTACGCCGACACGATCCGCGCCTGGGTGGCGTCCCGGCCGAGCAACCGAGGACGGAGGCACGAGTGACGCCCGCCCCCGAGGTGACACAGGAAGGCGCCGAGCGGGAGGCGCCGGCACACGGGAGGGAGGGCGTCCTTTTACGCTGTCCGGAAACCCCGGTACGCGACACCAGTACCCCCTAGGGGTATGGTGGGGAACGTGTGATCCGATCCGGGGCCTTCCGGGCCCCGGATGCCGGGTACCCGCCCCCCACGCCCCGACGAGGAGTTGCGAATGACCGCCAAGACCGACACCCCGGGTTCCGTCACCACCGTCTACAAGGTGAGCGGGATGAGCTGCGGACACTGCGAGGGCGCCGTCTCCGGCGAGATCTCCGAGATCCCCGGCGTCAGCTCGGTGAAGGCCGTGGCCTCGACCGGCGAGGTCACCGTCGTCTCCGCCGCACCGCTTCAGGAGGAGGCCGTGCGCGCCGCCGTCGACGAGGCGGGCTTCGAGCTCGCCGGCACGGTCTGAGCGGCACCCTCCCGACCGCCACCGCAGCCCCGCCGGCCGGGCCGCGCCGCACCGGCACGGCCCGGCCGTCCGTATGGAGTCCGGACCATGACCAGCACCACCGAAGGCACCCCGCTCCCCGCGGCCCCGACCGGCACGGACCCCGGCCGTGCGGAGGTCGAGCTGCGCATCGGCGGCATGACCTGTGCGTCCTGCGCGGCCCGCGTCGAGAAGAAGCTCAACCGGATGGACGGCGTCACCGCCACGGTGAACTACGCGACGGAGAAGGCCCGGATCAGCCACCCGGCGACCATCGAGGTCGCCGACCTGATCGCCACCGTCGTCAGGACCGGGTACACCGCCGAGGAGCCGCCCCCGCCGGCCGAGCCGCAGCGAGCGGACGACCCGGCCCGTGCCGGGACGGAGCGGGACGGCACGCCCGCCACGGACTCCGAGCTGTCCGCCCTGGGTCGGCGCCTGGTCGTCTCCGCGGCCCTCGCCGCCCCCGTCGTCCTGCTCGCCATGGTCCCGGCGCTCCAGTTCGACCACTGGCAGTGGCTCTCGCTCACCCTCGCGGCGCCCGTCGTCGTCTGGGGCGGCCTGCCCTTCCACCGCGCCGCCTGGAGCAACCTGCGGCACGGCGCGGCCACCATGGACACCCTGGTCTCCCTCGGCACCCTCGCGGCGTTCGGCTGGTCGCTGTGGGCGCTGTTCCTCGGCGACGCGGGGATGCCGGGCATGCGGCACCCCTTCGAACTCACCGTCTCCCGCGCAAACGGTGCCTCCGCGATCTACCTGGAGACCGCCGCGGGTGTCACCGCGTTCCTGCTGCTCGGCCGCTATCTGGAGGCCCGCTCCAAGCGGCGTGCGGGCGCCGCGCTGAGGGCGCTGATGGAGCTGGGCGCCAAGGACGTGGCCGTACTGCGCGACGGCCGGGAGGTGCGGGTACCGGTGGACCGGCTGGCCGTCGGCGACCGGTTCGTCGTCCGCCCCGGCGAGAAGATCGCCACCGACGGAACGGTCGTGGAAGGCGCCTCGGCGGTGGACGCCGCGATGCTGACCGGCGAGTCGGTACCGGTGGACGTGGGCGTCGGCGACACCGTCACCGGCGCCACGGTCAACGCCGGGGGCCGGCTCGTCGTCGAGGCCACCCGGGTGGGCGCCGACACCCGGCTGGCGCGGATGGCGAAGCTGGTGGAGGACGCGCAGAGCGGCAAGGCCGAGGTGCAGCGGCTCGCCGACCGGATCTCCGGCGTCTTCGTGCCGGTGGTGCTGCTGATCGCGGCCGGCACCTTCGGGGGCTGGCTGGGCACGACCGGCGACACCGTCGCCGCGTTCACGGCCGCCGTCGCCGTCCTGATCATCGCCTGCCCGTGTGCGCTGGGGCTGGCCACCCCGACCGCGCTGCTGGTCGGCACGGGCCGCGGGGCCCAGCTCGGCATCCTGATCAAGGGCCCGGAGGTGCTGGAGTCCACGCGGCGGGCCGACACCGTCGTCCTCGACAAGACCGGCACCGTCACCACCGGCCGCATGACCCTGCACGAGGTGTACGCCGCCGAGGACGCCGACGAGGAGCAGGTGCTGCGCCTCGCGGGCGCCGTCGAGCGGGCCTCCGAGCATCCCGTGGGCCGGGCGATCGCGGCGGGCGCCGAGCGGCGGCTGGGCACGCTGCCGGACGCGGAGGACTTCGCGAACGTGCCGGGACGCGGTGTAC
Organism: Streptomyces hamibioticus; assembly: GCF_047946815.1. Lineage (NCBI taxonomy): Bacteria > Bacillati > Actinomycetota > Actinomycetes > Kitasatosporales > Streptomycetaceae > Streptomyces > Streptomyces hamibioticus. Next base: position 4,890,951 of record NZ_JBKKQY010000001.1, on the reverse strand, counting down.
GCGCGCGCGTGGAGGGCCATGAGGTGGCCGTGGGGCGCCTCTTCGCGTCCGTGCCGCAGGACGTCGCCCGCGCCGCCGAGCGGGCCGAGCGGGACGGTCGTACGGCCGTCGTCGTCGGCTGGGACGGGGCGGCACGCGGTGTCGTCGCCGTCGCCGACACGGTCAAGGAGACCAGCGCCGAGGCGGTGGCCGAGCTGCGCCGGCTCGGGCTGCGGCCCGTGCTGCTGACCGGCGACAACCGGCGGGTGGCCGAGTCCGTCGCCCGGGCCGTCGGCATCGACGAGGTGCTCGCCGAGGTGCTGCCCGAGGACAAGGTCAACGCCGTACGGCGGCTGCGCGCCGAAGGCCGCACGGTCGCGATGGTCGGCGACGGGGTCAACGACGCCGCCGCGCTGGCCACCGCGGATCTGGGGCTGGCGATGGGCACGGGCACGGACGCGGCCATCGAGGCGGCCGACCTGACCCTGGTCCGCGGGGACCTGCGGGTGGCCGCGGACGCCATCCGGCTCTCCCGGCGGACGCTGGCGACGATCAAGGGCAACCTCGGGTGGGCCTTCGGCTACAACGTGGCCGCGCTGCCGCTGGCCGCGGCCGGGCTGCTGAACCCGATGATCGCCGGGGCGGCGATGGCGTTCTCGTCGGTGTTCGTGGTCACCAACAGCCTCCGGCTGCGCAGGTTCCGCTGATCCCGGAACGGCAGCCCCCCTGGAGTCCGGCAGACGCCTCACATAAGCTCTTCACAAGGCCCACGCATCTTCCTTACGCTGGATCCCGTTCCGCGAATCGGGTCCCTTGCGTATCTACCGGACATACGCAAGAGACGCAGATCACAGTGATGCGAACGTAACCATCGAAGGGGTTCGAAGGTCTAAGTTGGCGATGTCGGCCGGCGTCTTGGGGGGCGCAATCCGGCATCTGGGGATGTCTTGGGGGACTTCCCCGGAAATGCGTTGCCGGGGCACGTACACCGGGAAGCTTTGAGCGGCCCTCCCGGGCGTGCGTTGTCCCGGCAGACCGCACGCAGGCAACACAACAGCACAGGACGAGTACGGCGACTTCTGCTCGTTGTGCTCACACAGCGATTCAGGCGCTGTCCTCACAGACGCCCGGCCGGATCCCGTGGGGGGAATCCGCACCGGGACATGGGAAGGCGCCCTGGTCGTCGGCCCGTGGGGGGACCGGCGCACCGGGGCGCCTTCTGCTGTCGCCGACCGCCCGTGCGGGGCGATGCGCACTGTGCGCGGGACACGAACCGTGCCGGGGGGGGCGACTGCGCGGGGGATGGGAGAAGCCCCGCACCAACCTCAGTGGTACGGGGCTTCGAAGTACCGCGGGATGCGCGCTGCTCAGCGCTCCTCGACCGGCACGAAGTCGCGCTCGACCACGCCCGTGTAGATCTGGCGCGGGCGGCCGATGCGGGAGCCCGGCTCCTTGATCATCTCGTGCCACTGGGCGATCCAGCCCGGAAGGCGGCCGAGGGCGAACAGGACCGTGAACATCTCGGTCGGGAAGCCCATGGCCCGGTAGATCAGGCCGGTGTAGAAGTCGACGTTCGGGTAGAGCTTGCGCTCGGTGAAGTAGTCGTCGGAGAGCGCGTGCTCCTCCAGCTTCAGGGCGATGTCCAGCAGCTCGTCGGACTTGCCGAGGGCGGAGAGCACGTCGTGCGCGGCGGCCTTGATGATCTTGGCGCGCGGGTCGAAGTTCTTGTAGACCCGGTGGCCGAAGCCCATCAGGCGGACGCCGTCCTCCTTGTTCTTCACCTTGCGGATGAAGGTGTCGACGTCACCGCCGGTGTCGCGGATGCCCTCCAGCATCTCCAGCACCGACTGGTTGGCGCCGCCGTGCAGCGGGCCCCACAGGGCGTTGATGCCGGCGGAGATCGAGGCGAACATGTTCGCCTGCGAGGAGCCCACCAGGCGGACCGTGGAGGTCGAGCAGTTCTGCTCGTGGTCCGCGTGCAGGATCAGCAGCTTGTCCAGGGCGGAGACGACGACCGGGTCGAGGTCGTACTCCTGCGCCGGGACCGAGAACGTCATGCGCAGGAAGTTCTCGACGTAGCCGAGGTCGTTGCGCGGGTAGACGAACGGGTGGCCGACCGACTTCTTGTAGGCGTAGGCCGCGATCGTCGGAAGCTTGGCGAGCAGGCGGATGGTGGAGAGATTGCGCTGCTGCTCGTCGAACGGGTTGTGGCTGTCCTGGTAGAAGGTGGACAGCGCGGAGACGACCGACGACAGCATGGCCATCGGGTGGGCGTCGCGCGGGAAGCCGCGGTAGAAGTTCTTGACGTCCTCGTGCAGCAGGGTGTGCTGCGTGATGTCGTTCTGGAACCCGGTGAGCTGGTCGACGGTCGGCAGCTCGCCGTTGATCAGCAGGTAGGCGACCTCCAGGAAGGTGGAGCGCTCGGCCAGCTGCTCGATCGGGTAGCCGCGGTAGCGGAGGATGCCCGCCTCGCCGTCCAGATAGGTGATGGCGGATTTGTACGCGGCGGTGTTGCCGTACCCGCTGTCCAGTGTCACCAGACCGGTCTGGGCGCGGAGCTTCCCGATGTCGAAGCCCTTGTCGCCGACGGTGCTGTCGATCACCGGGTAGGTGTACTCGCCGTCGCCGTACCGCAGTACTACAGAGTTGTCGCTCACGTCTTCCCTCACCGACGTAGTGCCTCATCTTCGAGGTGCCCTGACTGTCTCTACCATCCCCCACTTGGCTGAGGAGAGTGCACTCGGGGTCGACCATCGGGCCTATCGGCGGCACTCAGTGCCGCCAACTTGCTCATCCTGCCCCCTTCCCAGCCCGCCTGGAAGGGCTCTGTGACCTTCGTGACTCATTTGATCGATCATTTTTCGGCGGCGGTGACGGGGCCGGCTGCCGAGAGGCCGGCGGGGCGGGCTCCCGAAAGGCGGAAGTCCAGCGCCGTGCAGCGCCGGCCCGCCGAGACCGTGCGCACCGCCTGCCCGATCGCCTTGCGCGAACCGACGAGGACGACCAGCTTCTTGGCCCGGGTGACCGCCGTGTACAGCAGGTTGCGCTGGAGCATCATCCAGGCGCCCGTGGTCACGGGAATCACCACCGCCGGGTACTCGCTGCCCTGGGAGCGGTGGATGGTCACCGCATAGGCGTGGGCCAGCTCGTCCAGCTCGTCGAACTCGTAGGCGACCTCCTCGTCCTCGTCCGTCAGCACCGTGAGGCGCTGGTCCACCGGGTCGAGCGCGGTGACGACACCCACGGTGCCGTTGAAGACCCCGTTCTCGCCCTTGTCGTAATTGTTGCGGATCTGGGTGACCTTGTCGCCGACGCGGAAGACCCGGCCGCCGAACCGCTTCTCGGGTACGTCGGGGCGGCCGGGGGTGACGGCCTGCTGGAGGAGCCCGTTGAGGGTGCCCGCGCCGGCGGGTCCCCGGTGCATGGGGGCGAGCACCTGCACGTCGCGCCGCGGGTCGAGTCCGAACTTGGCCGGGATGCGCCGGGCCGCGACGTCCACCGTGAGCCGGCCGGCCTCCTCGGTGTCGTCCTCGACGAAGAGGAAGAAGTCCTTCATGCCGTCGGTGACCGGGTGCTGCCCGGCGTTGATCCGGTGGGCGTTGGTGACGACACCGGACTGCTGGGCCTGGCGGAACACGCGCGTGAGCCGCACGGCGGGGATCGGACTGCCGTCGGCCAGCAGATCCCGGAGCACCTCCCCGGCGCCGACGCTGGGCAGCTGGTCGACGTCGCCGACGAAGAGGAGATGGGCTCCCGGGGGGACTGCCTTGACGAGCTTGTTGGCGAGGAGGAGGTCGAGCATGGAGGCCTCGTCCACGACCACGAGGTCGGCGTCGAGCGGCCGGTCACGGTCGTAGGCGGCGTCGCCGCCCGGCTTGAGTTCGAGCAGGCGGTGGACGGTGGAGGCCTCCGCGCCGGTCAGCTCGGCCAGCCGCTTGGCGGCGCGGCCGGTCGGCGCGGCGAGCACCACCCTGGCCTTCTTGGCGCGGGCCAGCTCCACGATGGAGCGCACCGTGAAGGACTTGCCGCAGCCGGGGCCGCCGGTGAGGACGGCGACCTTCTCGGTGAGGGCGAGCCTGACGGCGGCTTCCTGCTCGGGGGCGAGGTCGGCACCGGTCCTGCCCTGCAGCCAGCCGAGCGCCTTGTCCCAGTCGACGTCCCGGAACGACGGCATCCGGTCCTCATCGGTACGGAGCAGGCGCAGCAGCTGTGCGGAGAGCGACAGCTCGGCCCGGTGGAAGGGGACGAGGTAGATGGCCGTGACGGGGTCGCCCCCGTCCGGGCCGGGGACCTTCTCCCGTACGACGCCGGGGTCGCCGCCGTCCTCCGGTGGCTCCGCCAGCTCCGCGAGGCACTCGATGACCAGGCCCGTGTCGACCTGGAGCAGCTTGACCGCGTCGGTGATCAGCTTCTCCTCGGGCAGGTAGCAGTTGCCCTGGTCGGTGGCCTGGGACAGGGCGTACTGGAGCCCCGCCTTCACCCGCTCCGGGCTGTCGTGCGGGATGCCGACGGACTGGGCGATCTTGTCGGCGGTGAGGAAGCCGATGCCCCAGACGTCGGCGGCCAGGCGGTACGGCTGGTTCTTGACGACGGAGATCGAGGCGTCGCCGTACTTCTTGTAGATGCGCACGGCGATGGACGTGGACACCTCGACGGTCTGGAGGAAGAGCATGACCTCCTTGATCGCCTTCTGCTCCTCCCAGGCGTCGGCGATCTTCTTCGTCCGCTTGGGCCCGAGGCCGGGGACCTCGATGAGCCGCTGCGGCTCCTCCTCGATGATCTGGAGGGTGTCCAGCCCGAAGTGCTGGGTGATGCGATCGGCGAAGACCGGGCCGATGCCCTTCACCAGGCCCGAGCCCAGATAGCGCCGGATGCCCTGGACGGTGGCCGGGAGCACGGTCGTGTAGTTCTCGACGTGGAACTGCTTGCCGTACTGGGGGTGCGACCCCCAGCGCCCCTCCATCCGCAGGGACTCCCCGACCTGGGCCCCGAGCAGCGCGCCGACGACGGTGAGCAGGTCGCCGGCGCCTCTGCCGGTGTCGACGCGGGCGACCGTGTAGCCGTTCTCCTCGTTGGCGTACGTGATGCGCTCCAGGACGCCTTCGAGCACGGCGAGTCGCCGTTCACCGGGTACCGCTGCGGACTGGTTGGGCATGATCCGACGGTACCGGTGGGGTGTGACAAGCAGGACCGGTCCCTACGACTGCGCCGGCCAGACCACCGCTTGCGCGACGATGACCCGCTCACCGTCGAAGGTGACGGCGGGGCCTTCGTGGAGCTCGTAACCGAGCTCCAGCGCTTCGCTCACACGCCGGCAGAACGAGGCGTCGTCCGGCCCGGTCAGGACCCGGTAGGCGGGCAGCCCGTTCGGTGGTGTTCTCATACGGAGAAGGATCCCGGAAGCGGGCCCCCTGCGGGGCTGTCGGTCTGCTTGAGGGCGCCGAGGAAGGGCGTGAAGGCGGTGGCGGGGAAGGTGAGGGTGGCTCGGGTGAGGGCTTTGGAGTCGCGGACGGCTGTGTGGGTGGCAGAGGACGCGACCTCCACGCAGTTGTTGCCGTCGCCCTCGCCGGAGTAGGACGACTTCCGCCAGTTGTCGGGCATGGTCACGGTCACCTCACAACTTGTCGGCCGGTTCCTTGAGGTGTTCGACGAACAGAGCGAAGGCCATGGTTGAAAAGGTGAGAATCGCGCGGGTGGGGGCTTTGGAGTCACGCATGGCTGCATGGGTGGCAGAGGACGCAACCTCCACGCAGTTGTTGCCGTCGCCGCCGCCGGAGTAGGACGACTTCCGCCAGTTGTCGGGAGTGGTCACGGACCCTCACAGTTCCTTGGCCAGTGTGTGGATGAAGTCACGCGACCGAGCGGGGTCGAGTGAGACGCCTTCTACTCTACGGAAAAGCGTTCGAAAGACGCCCAGTTGGGCTTCGGAGTCGATGAAGCCGGTCCCGTGGGGCGCGTCACGAACGGCGGTGTCCAGCTTGGGCACGGCCCCACCGGCCAGCATCATCGGGCTCCAGGTGCCCCCGAAGCCGTCCAGGTCGAAGGGGATGACGCGTACGGTGATGTGGTCCGCGTCGGAGAGTTCGAGGACGCGAGCGAGCTGGGCCCGCGCCGTGGCTCGATCCCCGACCCTGATGCGCAACGCCGCTTCGTGAACGACGGCCTCGTACGGCACGGGCGCCGGGCCTTCGAGGATCACCTTGCGTTCCATCCGGTGGCGGACTCGCAGCTCAAGTTCCTCATGGGGCAGTTCGGGAATCCTGGACGAGAAGGCGGCGCGAGCATAGCTCTCTGTCTGGAGCAGCCCGGGGACGAACAGCAACTCCACGTCATATCGGTACGTGGAGTGATGCTCCAGCTCTGCCAGATCCAGGAACGGCGTGGGCAGCAACCCTCGGTACTCCTCCCACCAGCCGCGCGTCCGGTCGGTCGCCATGGTCACGAGAGCGTCGATGAACGCCTCGTCCGTGCACGAGTAGTGAGCCGCGAGGCGACGCAGCCGCTCCTCACTCACGCCCGCGAGCCCGGACTCGATGTGGCTGATCTGGACCCGATGCACCCCGAGCAGCGCCGCGGCCTCGACGGCGGTGAGCCCTGACGCATCGCGAAGCCTGCGCAATTCAGCTGCCAGACGCATCTGTCGCGCGGTGGGTTCGCGCCTCAAAACCATCGACGGCTCCTCGGTTCAACGGGCCCTCGGATGCAACCCGTTCGGGGTCAGATTAGGCGACCGGCTTGCTCGGTATGACATGTTAGCCCTACCGTCAGTGACGTGACGCACACCGTGCGACACCGAGGCGCCGGAAGTGCACCGCTCCGCCCTGCCATGACGGACGCGGCATTGACACCGGCCCGCCCGCTCCGCCTCAACTCTCCCTCACCGCCAAGGAGTCCGCATGCCCGAAAACGAACCGTGGGAGTACTGCCTCCACATCCCCAACGACGTCCGCGCGGTCACCGTCTGCCGCCGCACCCTCCGCCTCATCCTCACCCTGCACGGCCTGATCCGTCTGGTCGACGTCGCGGAACTGCTGGCGGCGGAACTGGCCTCCAACGCCGTACGCCACACCAAGGGACCGGCGGCGCTGCGCGTGCGCTGGTCGGGGACGGGCGTCCTGCGGATCGGTGCGTGGGACGCGGACCCCTCGCCCCCGGAACCGCCGCGGCCGTTCGAGCAGGCCGCGGAGTCCGAAGAGGGGCGGGGCCTCGCCCTGGTGCGGGCCTGCGCCGACGTGTGGGGCTGGCAGCCGCTCGCCAGGGACGGCAACCGCGGCAAGTACGTGTGGTGCGAGGTCGGGAGCCCGGCGGGGGCACCTTCACCGGCCGCCTGACGGTGACGTGGCCGTCGAGGGCGCGGCCGGAAGCAGTCGGCCCGGGTGACGGGGTCGGCCATACTGGCCGCATGATCGCCGTGCCGCTCTCCGTACTGGAAGTCGCGATGGTTCAGGCCGGCGCCGACGCCGCCGAAACCCTGCGCGACACGACCGAGTTCGCCCGCGAGGTCGAGAGCATGGGGTACCGGAGGATCTGGTACGCCGAGCACCACCGCTCGCCCGCCATCGGCGCGTTCCCTCCCGTCGTCCTCATCGCCCACGCCGCCGCGTCGACCTCGACGATCCGGCTGGGCTCCGGGGGTGTCCTCGCGCCCAACCACACTCCGATCATGCTGGCCGAGCAGTTCGGAACGCTCGCCGCACTGCACCCCGACCGCATCGACCTCGGGATCGGCCGCGGTCCCGGCACCTTCGACGAGCCGACGGTACGGGCGCTGCGGCGTGGGGCGCCGCCGCCCACGGACGAGGAGTACGGGGAGGACGTGGCGGACACCCTGCGATTCCTGCTGGACGACGACCTCACTGCCCTCGGCGCGCTCCCCGAACCGTGGCTGCTGGCCTCCAGCACGGCCGGTGCCGCCCTCGCCGCGCGCCTGGGCCTGCCGGTCGCCGTCGCCCATCACATCCGCCCGGACAACACCGCCGCCGTGATCGACCACTACCGCGCCCACTTCACGGCGTCCCGCTGGTGCGCGGCCCCGCGTGTCCTGCTGTGCGTGGAGACGGTGTGCGCGCCGACCGAGGAAGAGGCGTTCTGGCTCGCCGGGCCGATGAACGTCGTCAAGGCCGGGCTGCTCAAGGGACGGAGCGACTTCGCGTTCCCCACGCCCGCCGAGGCGGCCGAGCACACCTTCACGGACGAGGAGCGGCGCGGCCTGGCCGGCTTCCACGCCCAGCAGGCGTACGGCACCCCCGAGACGGTGGTGCGGCGGCTCGCGGATCTCGTCGACGGCACGGGCGCGCAGGAGCTGATGCTCGTCACGCCCGTGTATGCCCTGAAGGACCGGCTGCGGTCCTGTGAGCTGGCGGCCCGGTACGCCGGCGTGTCGGCCGCCTCCGGGAGCTGATCCGGCGGACGGCGGGCCGGGGCCCGCCCCGGTCACGATTGAGTCTCGGCCAACTCCGCCCCCTTGCCGCCTCGTCGTGTAATCGATTCCAATTCGTCGCTGTAATCGATTCCACGAGGAGGTGGAACGGCGATGGCGAGCATCAAGGACGTCGCCGCCGAGGCCGGCGTCTCGGTCGCGACCGTCTCGCGCGTCCTGAACGGGCACCCCGCCGTCAGCGACGCCGCACGCGCGCGCGTGCTGGCCGCCGTCGAGGCGCTGGCGTACCGGCCCAACGCCGTCGCCCGGTCGCTGCGGACGGACCAGACCCGCACCCTCGGGCTGGTCATCAGCGACGTGCTGAACCCGTACTTCACCGAGCTGGCCCGGTCCGTGGAGGAGGAAGCCCGCGCGCTGGGCTACAGCGTGATCATCGGCAACGCCGACGAGCGGCCCGATCTCCAGGACCACCACGTGACGACGCTGCTGGACCGGCGGATCGACGGTCTCCTCGTCTCCCCCACCGACGGCGGCTCCCCGCGGATGCTGGACGCCGCGCGGGCCGGGACGCCGATGGTGTTCGTGGACCGGTGGATCCCGGGCGTCGACGTGCCGGTGGTGCGCGCGGACGGGAGGGCCGCCGTGCGGGATCTCGTCGCGCACCTGTACGGCCTCGGGCACCGGCGGCTGGCCATCATCGCCGGACCCGCCGCCACCACCACCGGGCGGGAGCGGGTGGACGCCTTCCGGGAGGCCCTGGGCGAACACGGCCTCGCCCTCCCGGACACCTACGTCGGTCAGGGTGACTTCCAGGCCGAGAGCGGGCGGCGGGTCACCGAAGGCTTCCTCGACCTGCCCGAGCCGCCCGAGGTCGTGTTCGCCGCCGACAACCTGATGGCGCTCGGCGCGCTGGACGCCGTACGCGCGCGTGGGCTGCGGGTTCCGGACGACCTCGCACTGGCCGCGTTCGACGACATCCGGTGGTTCGTGCACACCGATCCGCCCGTCACCGCGATCGCCCAGCCCACGGGCGAGCTGGGGCGGGCCGCCGTGCGCGCCCTGGTCGACCGGATCGAGGGGCGGCTCGGACGGTCCGTCACCCTTCCGGCCCGGCTCGTGATGCGCCGCTCGTGCGGCGAAACGGCGCCCGCACAGGCCGCCCCTCCGCCGCCGTCCCCCTCCCCCGTACGAAGGAGTACGTCGTGAGCAACCCGGACGAGTTGCTGCGCATCGAGGGCATCCGCAAGACCTTTCCCGGTGTGGTCGCGCTCGACGGCGTGGACTTCGATCTGCGCCGGGGCGAGGTGCACGTGCTGCTCGGCGAGAACGGCGCGGGCAAGAGCACGCTCATCAAGATGCTCTCCGGCGCCCACACGCCCGACGCCGGGCGGATCCTCGTCGGTGGCGCAGGGGTGCGCATCCACGGTGCGCAGGACTCCGAGCGCCTCGGGATCGCCACCATCTACCAGGAGTTCAATCTCGTACCCGATCTGACGGTCGCCGAGAACATCTTCCTCGGGCGGCAGCCGCGCCGGCTCGGCATGATCGACCGGAAGAGGATGGACGCGGAGGCCGAGGTGCTCCTCCAGCGGGTCGGGGTGGAGGTGTCGCCACGCGCGCGCGTGCGGGAACTCGGGATCGCCCGGCTGCAGATGGTCGAGATCGCCAAGGCGCTCAGCCTGAACGCGCGCGTGCTCATCATGGACGAGCCGACCGCCGTGCTGACCTCCGAGGAGGTCGAGAAGCTGTTCGCCATCGTGCGGCGGCTGCGCGAGGACGGGGTCGGGGTCGTGTTCATCACCCACCACCTGGAGGAGATCGCCGCCCTCGGGGACCGGGTCACCGTCATCCGGGACGGCAGGAGTGTCGGGCAGGTCCCGGCCTCGACGCCCGAGGACCAGCTCGTACGGCTCATGGTCGGGCGGTCGATCGAGCAGCAGTACCCGCGCCAGCGGGCCGGCACGGGCGAGGCGCTGCTCAAGGTCGAGGGGCTGACCCGGAACGGGGTCTTCCACGACGTGGGCTTCGAGGTGCACGCCGGTGAGGTCGTCGGCATCGCGGGGCTGGTCGGCGCCGGGCGGACCGAGGTCGTCCGGGCCGTGTTCGGCGCCGATCCCTACGACAAGGGGGAGGTGACCGTCGGCGGCGCCCGGCTGCGGCGGCACGACGTGAACGCCGCGCTGGCGGCCGGTGTCGGGCTCGTGCCCGAGGACCGCAAGGGCCAGGGGCTCGTCCTCGACGCCTCCGTCGAGGAGAACCTCGGGCTGGTCACCCTGAAGTCGGCCACCCGCGCGGGGCTCGTCGACCTCAAGGGGCAGCGCACGGCGGCGGCCCGGATCGCCGAGCAGCTCGGCGTGCGGATGGCGGGCCTCGGCCAGCATGTGCGCACCCTGTCCGGCGGCAACCAGCAGAAGGTCGTCATCGGCAAGTGGCTGCTGGCCGACATCAGGGTGCTAATCCTGGACGAGCCGACGCGCGGCATCGACGTCGGCGCCAAGGTCGAGATCTACCAGCTGATCAACGAGCTGACGGCCGCCGGTGCCGCCGTGCTGATGATCTCCAGCGACCTGCCCGAGGTGCTCGGCATGAGCGACCGGGTCCTGGTGATGGCGCAGGGCCGGATCGCCGGCGAACTCACCGCCGAGGAGGCCACCCAGGACGCCGTGATGGCGCTCGCCGTCAGTACTCCCGCCGGCAACGGAACCAGCAACGGAACGGAGGCCTCCCGTGGCCACTGACACGCTCAAGAGCAAGCCGGGCGCGCAGGGCGGCGCCACGGGCGGCCTGCGCCGCCTGCTGCTCGACAACGGCGCGCTGACCGCGCTCATCGTCCTGGTCGTCGCGATGTCGGCGCTGTCCGGCGACTTCCTCACCGCCGACAACCTGCTGAACGTCGGCGTCCAGGCCGCGGTGACCGCGATCCTCGCCTTCGGCGTCACCTTCGTCATCGTCTCGGCGGGCATCGACCTGTCGGTCGGCTCGGTCGCCGCGCTGTCCGCCACCGTGCTGGGGTGGAGCGCCACCGAGGCCGGGATACCGGTGCCGATCGCGGTGCTGCTCGCGGTCGCCACCGGCATCGCCTGCGGCCTGGTCAACGGCTTCCTCGTCTCGTACGGGAAGCTGCCGCCGTTCATCGCGACGCTGGCCATGCTGTCGGTCGCGCGCGGGCTGTCGCTGGTCGTCTCGCAGGGCTCGCCGATCGCCTTCCCGGAGTCGGTCTCGCACCTCGGCGACACGCTCGGCGGGTGGCTGCCGGTGCCGGTGCTCGTGATGGTCGTCATGGGGTTGGTCACGGCGTTCGTGCTGGGACGGACGTACATCGGCCGCTCGATGTACGCGATCGGCGGCAACGAGGAGGCGGCCCGGCTGTCCGGGCTGCGGGTGAAGCGGCAGAAGCTCGCCATCTACGCGTTCTCCGGGCTGTTCGCCGCCGCCGCGGGCGTCGTGCTCGCCGCCCGGCTGTCCTCGGCGCAGCCGCAGGCCGCGCAGGGCTACGAGCTGGACGCCATCGCGGCCGTCGTGATCGGCGGTGCCTCGCTCGCCGGTGGCACCGGCCGGGCGTCGGGGACACTGGTCGGCGCGCTGATCCTGGCGGTGCTGCGCAACGGCCTCAACCTGCTGTCGGTGTCGGCCTTCTGGCAGCAGGTCGTCATCGGCGTCGTCATCGCGCTGGCGGTGCTGCTGGACACGGTGCGGCGCAGGACGGGGGCGACCACGCCGGCGGCGGGCGCGTCCGGCGGGGGCAAGGGCAGGCAGGCGCTGACGTATGTGATCGCGGCCGTGGTGGCGGTGGCCGTCGTCGGCGCGACCTCGCTCCTGCACGGCGGCTCCCCGGCGGGCGGGACGCAGCGGGTCGGCCTGTCGCTGTCGACGCTCAACAACCCGTTCTTCGTGCAGATCCGGGCCGGTGCGGAGGAGCGCGCGAAGGAGCTGGGCGTCGAGCTGACGGTCACGGACGCGCAGAACGACGCCTCGCAGCAGGCCAACCAGTTGCAGAACTTCACCAGCGGCAGCCTGTCGTCGGTCATCGTCAACCCGGTGGACTCCGACGCGGCCGGCCCCTCGGTGCGGGCGGCGAACAAGGCCGGCATCCCCGTCATCGCCGTCGACCGCGGCGTCAACGAGGCGGACACGGCCGCGCTGGTCGCCTCGGACAACGTCGAGGGCGGCGAGCTGGGGGCCAGGGCGCTGGCCGAGAAGCTCGGCGGCAAGGGCACGATCATCATCCTCCAGGGGCAGGCCGGGACCTCCGCCAGCCGGGAGCGCGGCGCCGGGTTCGCCGAGGGGCTGAAGGACTACCCGGGCATCGAGGTCGTCGCCAAGCAGCCCGCGGACTTCGACCGCACCAAGGGCCTGGACGTGATGACGAACCTGCTCCAGGCGCACCCCGACATCGACGGCGTGTTCGCGGAGAACGACGAGATGGCGCTCGGCGCGATCAAGGCGCTCGGTGCCAAGGCCGGGAAGTCGGTGCAGGTCGTCGGGTTCGACGGCACTCCGGACGGACTGAAGGCGGTCCAGGAGGGCACGCTGTACGCGTCCGTGGCGCAGCAGCCCAGGCAGTTGGGCAGGATCGCGGTGGAGAACGCGCTGCGCGCGGCCGAGGACAAGAAGGTCGAGGAGACGGTGAAGGTGCCGGTGAAGGTGGTCACGAAGGAGAACGTGGCCGGCTTCGACGGCTGACACACCGGCGTACGCCGGCGTTCGGGGCGGGCGGTCACGGCCGACCGCCCGCCCGGTCATGAGGACCGCGGTCACGAGGGCCACGGTCACCAGGGCCACTAGGGTCATGAGCCCGCGGGGAGACAGCGGGAGAGTGGGGAGACAACCCATGTACGACTACGACCTGTTGGTCGTGGGGTCGGCCAACGCCGACCTGGTCATCGGCGTCGAACGGCGCCCCGGAGCCGGGGAGACGGTGCTCGGCTCCGACCTGGCCGTCCACCCGGGCGGCAAGGGCGCCAACCAGGCGGTCGCCGCCGCCCGGCTGGGCGCCCGTACGGCCCTGCTGGCGCGGGTCGGCGACGACGACTACGGCCGGCTGCTGCTCGACTCGCAGCGGGCGGCCGGCGTGGACACGGTGGGCGTCCTGGTCGGTGAGGCTCCGACGGGCGTCGCGCTGATCACGGTGGACCCGTCCGGGGACAACAGCATCGTGGTCTCGCCGGGCGCGAACGGCCGGCTGGCACCGGAGGACGTCCGCGCCGCCGCGAGCCTGTTCCACGCCTCGCGGGTGGTCTCGGCACAGCTGGAGATCCCGATGGAGACGGTGGTGGAGGTGGTGCGGAGCCTGGCCCCGGACAGCCGCTTCGTCCTGAACCCGTCCCCGCCGCGTGCGCTGCCGCGCGAGGTGCTGGACGCGTGCGACCCGCTGATCGTCAACGAGCACGAGGCGAGGGTGCTGCTCGGCGGCTCCCTGGTGAGCGAGGCGCCCGAGGACTGGGCGCGCATCCTGCTGGCGAAGGGGCCGCGCTCGGTGGTCGTGACCCTGGGTGCCGAGGGAGCGCTGGTGGCTTCGGCGGAGGGCGTCACACGCGTGCCCTCGGTGAAGGTGGACGCCGTGGACACCACGGGCGCGGGCGACGCGTTCACCGCGGCGCTGGCCTGGCGGCTGGGCACCGGCGCGTCGCTCGCCGAGGCGGCGGCGTACGCGGCCCGGGTCGGAGCGGCGGCGGTGACGAGGGCGGGGGCGCAGGCGTCGTACCCGACGGCGGCGGAGGTCGAGGCGCTGTGACGGGCCTCGGAGGAGGCGCTGTGGCGGCCGCTGAAGGACGTACGGTGCCCGGCACGGCACCCGGCACGGTGCCCGGCAGGATGCCCTCGGAGAAGGCCCGGTGAAGAAGTCCGGCATCCTCAACCGCCACCTCTGCGGCGCCCTGGCCGAACCGGGCCACGGAGACGGGGTCCTGGTCTGCGACGCGGGCATGCCGGTACCCGACGGGCCGCGCGTGGTCGACCTGGCGTTCCGGGCCGGGGTGCCGTCCTTCGCCGAGGTGCTGGACGGCCTGCCGGCCGAGCTGGTCACCGAGGGCGCGACGGCGGAGGAGGAGGTGTGCCGGGCCAACCCCGAGGCGGCGACCCTGCTGGCCGGCCACTTCCCGTCCCTGGACCTGGTCCCGCACGAGCACCTCAAACGACTGTCGGTGTCCGCCCGCCTGATCGTCCGCACCGGCGGGGCCCGCCCGTACGCGAACGTCCTGCTCCGCTGCGGCGTCTTCTTCTGACCGCCCGCCGCCGTCCCGCTCCGTGACAGCTTCGAGGGGGCCAGGTCACCGACCCGACCCCCTCGGGGTTTCCCCTCCCACCAGGACCCTCGCGATCCCCCCGGATCCCCCCACCGAGGTGTCCTGATGCCAAGTACGACCGGCGAGGTGGGGGAAGGGTTGCACGGCCGGAGAAGACTTTTTGGCAGCCTTCTTCGTGTGATCGAAGAACCCCTGCCTGAGCAGGAGACCACCGTCGGCGCCGCGTCCTGGAAGTCGGCCGTGCTCGACCTCTTCGGGGGCGGCTGGACGTTCGTGAGCGTGGGGCCTCGTAGCCACACGGACTGGCGCCGCGACACGGCTGCGGTCATGGCGCTCAAGACCACCGACCCGAGGCGCTGGATGTCGATCAACTTCGCACCGGAAGTCGGTGAGGACCGAAGCGGTACGGGCTCTCCCTTCATGCCCTGGAGCCTCGACGTGCTCGGCAACTCCTTGTACGAGGTCCGCAGGAGGCCGGCCGGCCAGTTGCTGGTCGCACTCGGAGGCGAGTGGTACCAAGCCGCCAACCGCCCCGGGTACGAGCAGCACAAGGACGGGCTGTTCAGCTCGTCCCGGGAGATTCTGTCGCGGTTCGGTCCGGACGCACGCTTCTTCACCAACGCCGGGGATGCCCGGGAGAACCCGGACGCCGACCTCCTGAACCCCGACACCCAGTGGGAGTGCCTGGCCGTCTACACCACCGACTGCGGTCTCGTCGCCGTGTCCGAGGAGGAGGTCGGCGTCTTCTGGGCGTTCTTCGAAGACTGACGCCGTCCCACTGGCACTACGCCGCGTGCGTCAGGAACCGCTTCGCCGTTTCCGTCAGGACCTCCCTGCCGTCCCGGGACCACAGCCCCTCGTTGAACAGTTCCACCTCGATCGGGCCGGTGTAGCCGGCCGCCTCCACGTGGGTCTTCCACTCGCGCATGTCGATGGCGCCGTCGCCGAGCTGGCCGCGGCCGTTGAGGACGCCCTCCGGGAGCGGGGTGGTCCAGTCGGCGAGCTGGAAGGTGTGAATGCGGCCCTGCGCGCCCGCGCGGGCGATCTGGGCGGGGGCCTGGTCGTCCCACCAGATGTGGTAGGTGTCCACCGTGACGCCGACCTGCTCGGCCGGGAAGCGCTCGGCCAGGTCGAGGGCCTGGGTGAGGGTGGAGACCACACAGCGGTCGGCGGCGTACATGGGGTGCAGGGGCTCGATGGCCAGGCGGACGCCGCGCTCGGCTGCGTAGGGGCCGAGGACGGCGAGGGCGTCGGCGATGCGTTCCCGGGCTCCGTGCAGGTCCTTGCTGCCGGCCGGGAGTCCGCCGGAGACCAGGACCAGGGTGTCGGTGCCCAGCGCGGCGGCCTCGTCGATCGCCGCGTGGTTGTCGCCGAGCGCCTCGGCCCGCGGGACCGGGTCGATGTCCGTGAGGAAGCCGCCCCGGCACAGGGTGCTGACGGACAGGCCCGCGTCGCGCATCAGCTTGGCCGTGGCCTGAACGCCGTACGCCTGGACCGGTTCGCGCCACAGGCCCACGTGGCGCACGCCGAGCGCGGCGCAGGCGTCGGCCAGTTCGGGCAGGGACAGCTGCTTGACGGTCATCTGGTTGATGCTGAACCGCTCGAGATCGGTCACTGGTCCACTCCGTGCACGGAGAGCAGGGCCCGCATCCGCTCCTCGGCCTGTTTCGGGTCCGGAAACAGGCCCAGGCCGTCGGCGAGTTCGTAGGCGCGGGCCAGGTGCGGCAGGGAACGGGCCGACTGCAGGCCGCCGACCATCGTGAAGTGGCTCTGGTGGCCGGCGAGCCAGGCCAGGAGGACCACGCCCGTCTTGTAGTAGCGGGTGGGGGCCTGGAAGAGGTGGCGGGAGAGGGCGACGGTGGGGTCGAGGAGGGTGCGGAAGCCCTGGACGTCCCCGGTGTCCAGCGCCCGTACCGCCTCCGCCGCCAGCGGGCCCAGCGGGTCGAAGATGCCCAGCAGGGCGTGGCTGAAGCCCTCCTCGTCACCGGCGATCAGCTCGGGGTAGTGGAAATCGTCGCCGGTGTAGCAGCGCACGCCCTTCGGCAGGCGGCGGCGCAGGTCGACCTCGCGCCGGGCGTCCAGCAGCGACACCTTGATGCCGTCCACCTTGTCCGGGTGCGCGGCGATGACCTCCAGGAACACCTCCGTCGCCGCGTCCAGGTCGGCCGAACCCCAGTAACCCTCCAGGGCCGGGTCGAACATCGGGCCGAGCCAGTGCAGGATCACCGGCTCGGCGGCCTGGCGGAGCAGGTGGCCGTAGACGTCCAGGTAGTCGTCGGGGCCGGTGGCGGTGGCCGTGAGGGCGCGGGAGGCCATCAGGATCGCCTGGGCGCCGGCCCCCTCCACCACCGCGAGCTGCTCCTCGTACGCCGCCCGGACCTCGGCGAGCGTGCCCGCGGTGAGCTGGTCGGTGCCGACGCCGCAGGCGATCCGGCCGCCCACCGACCTCGCCTCGGCGGCGGACCGGCGGATCAGCTGCGCAGCACCGGCCCAGTCCAGGCCCATGCCGCGCTGGGCGGTGTCCATGGCCTCGGCCACGCCCAGGCCGTGCGCCCACAGGTGGCGGCGGAAGGCGAGCGTGGCGTCCCAGTCGACGGCGGCGGGCGAGTCGGGCGACACGTCGGCGTACGGGTCGGCGACGACGTGCGCGGCGGAGAAGACCGTACGGGAGGTGAAAGCGCTTCCCGGACCGAGGGCGAGGGGGTCGGTTCGGGGTTCGTACGCCCGCAGGGTGCCGTCGGGGTTCGGCAGGTGGATGGTCACAGCGCGATCTCCGGTACGTCGATCCGGCGGCCCTCCGCCGAGGACTTCAGGCCGAGTTCGGCGAGCTGGACGCCGCGGGCGCCGGCCAGCAGGTCCCAGTGGTAGGGCGCGTCGGCGTAGACGTGCCGGAGGAACAGCTCCCACTGCGCCTTGAAGCCGTTGTCGAACTCCTGGTTGTCGGGGACCTCCTGCCACTGGTCGCGGAAGGAGTAGGTGGCCGGGATGTCGGGGTTCCAGACCGGCTTGGGCGTGGCGGACCGGTGCTGGACACGGCAGTTGCGCAGGCCCGCGACCGCCGAGCCCTCGGTGCCGTCGACCTGGAACTCGACCAGTTCGTCGCGGTTGACGCGGACCGCCCAGGAGGAGTTGATCTGGGCGATGGCGCCGCCGTCGAGTTCGAACACGCCGTAGGCGGCGTCGTCGGCGGTGGCGTCGTAGGGCTTGCCGTTCTCGTCCCAGCGCTGCGGGACGTGGGTGGCGGTGAGCGCCTGGACGGACCGCACCCGGCCGAACAGCTCGTGCAGGACGTACTCCCAGTGCGGGAACATGTCGACCACGATGCCGCCGCCGTCCTCGGCGCGGTAGTTCCAGGACGGGCGCTGGGCCTCCTGCCAGTCGCCCTCGAAGACCCAGTAGCCGAACTCGCCGCGCACGGACAGGATGCGGCCGAAGAAGCCGCCGTCGATGAGCCGCTTGAGCTTGAGCAGGCCCGGCAGGAACAGCTTGTCCTGGACGACGCCGTGCTTGACTCCGGCCGCGTTCGCCAGCCGGGCCAGCTCCAGGGCGCCGTCGAGGCCGGTGGCGGTCGGCTTCTCGGTGTAGATGTGCTTGCCCGCGGCGATCGCCTTCCGGATCGCCTCCTCGCGGGCCGAGGTCACCTGCGCGTCGAAGTAGACGTCGACGCTCCCGTCGGCGAGGACCGCGTCCAGGTCCGTCGAGACGTGCTCCAGTCCGTGCCGCTCGGCCAGCGCGCGGAGCGCGTGCTCGCGGCGGCCCACGAGGACCGGCTCGGGCCACAGCACGGTGCCGCCGCCGAGGTCGAGGCCGCCCTGATCGCGGATGGCCAGGATGGAGCGGACCAGGTGCTGGCGGTAGCCCATGCGCCCGGTGACGCCGTTCATGGCGATACGCACCGTCTTGCGTGTCACGTCATTCCCTTCGTACGCGTCGTACGCGGTCCGCGCGCCGCAGAGGTGCCAGCGGTGACTGGCTGACTGGTGAGCGCGGCAGCAAGCGCTTTCTATCAGGGTCGAAGCTAGCCTGTGGACGGTGGTCCGGACAAGACCGCGGCCGGGGCGAGTTGTTCGAGGGGGCGAACAACGGCGGGCGGCGGCCGTAAGGTCCCCTGTTAGGTGACGAGGGCGTACGGCGTCGGGTGACGAGGGCGTACGGCGTCGTACGACGAGACGCGCGACCGGAGGACGAGGACATGACGGTGACCCTGGCGGACGTGGCGGCCCGCGCGCAGGTGTCCCCCGCGACGGTGTCGCGCGTGCTGAACGGGAACTACCCCGTGGCCGCGTCCACCCGCGAGCGGGTGCTGAAGGCGGTCGACGAACTGGACTACGTGCTCAACGGCCCGGCGAGCGCCCTGGCCGCCGCGACGTCCGACCTGGTCGGCATCCTGGTGAACGACATCGCCGACCCGTTCTTCGGGCTCATGGCGAGCGCGATCCAGTCCGAGATCGGCGGGCCGGGCGGCAGAGCCGGCGGCGAGCGGCTCGCCGTGGTGTGCAACACCGGCGGCTCCCCGGAGCGCGAGCTGACCTACCTCACGCTGCTGCAACGGCAGCGGGCGGCGGCCGTGGTGCTGACCGGCGGCGCGGTGGAGGACGCGGCGCACCAGGCGGCCGTGGCGGCGAAGCTGCGCAGGCTCGCGGACGCCGGGACGCGCGTGGTGCTGTGCGGCCGGCCGCCGGCGCCGCAGACCGGGGCGGTGGCGCTGACCTTCGACAACCGCGGGGGCGGGCAGGCACTGACCGAGCATCTGATCGGCCTCGGCCACCGGCGCCTGGGGTACATCGCCGGGCCCGAGGAGCACACGACGACCCGGCACCGCCTGGAGGGCCACCGCGCCGCGCTGGCCTCGCACGGCATCGAGGACGACCCCCGGCGCACGGTCCACGGCCGCTACGACCGGCAGTCCGGCTACGAGGCCACCCTCGAACTCCTGCGCAGGGACCCGACCCTGACGGCGGTCGTCGCCGCGAACGACTCGGTCGCCCTCGGCGCGTGCGCCGCGCTGCGGGACTCGGGACTGCGCATCCCCGCGGACGTGTCCGTCGCCGGCTTCGACGACCTGCCGTTCAGCATCGACGCGGTGCCCGCCCTGACGACGGTGCGCCTGCCGCTCGCCGGGGCGGGAGCACGCGCGGGGCGCATCGCGATGGGCCGGGAGGAACCGCCGCCCGGGGGGATCGCGACGGTGCGGGGAGAGCTGATGGTGCGCGGGTCGTCGGCGGCGCCGAGGGAGTGACGGCGCCGTCGGCGGCGCAGGACGCCGAGTGACCGGCGTCGCAGCGGGTAGGGTCCGACGACATGAAGCTGGCGTTCTCCACCCTCGGTGTCCCCGGCCTGCCCCTGACCGATGTGCTGGGGCTCGCGACCGCCCACGGCTACCACGGCGTCGAACTGCGCGCCCACCCCGAGGAGCCGGTCCACCCCGGCCTCACCCCGGCCGAACGCGCCGACGTCGCGGCCCGGTTCCGGTCGGCCGGCGTCGAGATCCTCGCCGTCGCCGGTTACCCGCGGGTCGCCGCGCCGGGCGACGACAAGCCCGTGATCGACGAGATCCGCGCCCTCCTCGACCTGGCCCGCGACCTGGGCGCCCCGTACGTCCGGGTCTTCCCCGGCGGCGGCGACCAGAGCCCCGACGAGGCCGACGCGATCGCCGCCCGCCGGCTGGGCACGGCCGCCGAGCACGCCACCGAAGCGGGTGTGCGCATCCTGCTGGAGACCCACGACTCGCACCGCACCGGCGCCGACGCGATGCGCGTCCTCGGGCTGGTCGGCCACGGCCGGGTCGGGGCGCTCTGGGACGTCATGCACACCTGGCTCGGCGGCGAGCAGCCCACCGACTCCCACGCTGCCCTCTCCCCCCACCTCGGCTACGTCCAGGTCAAGGACATCGCCTCCGCCGAGGACACCACCCCGCTCCCGCTCGGCGCCGGTGTCCTCCCGCTCGCCGAGTGCGTGGAGATCCTGTCCCGGCACGGCTGGGACGGCTGGCTGTGCTGGGAGTACGAGAAGCGCTGGTACGAGGCCGCCGCCCCGCTCCCCGGCCTGCTGGCCGGGGGGCGCGAGCACCTCGTCCGGCTGCTCAGCGAGTCGGCCTGACCTTCTCCCCGGCCACGCCCGGGCGGATCCGCGGCCGGCCCGGTTCCGCCGGGCCGGTCCGGCAGTCGCTGATCACGTACGTGCCGGTGCCCGGCTCCGGCGCCCGGGACGCGGGCCCCGCCGGCCGGGGCCCGGGAGCGCCGTCGGGCTGCGCGCCCTGGACGACGGGGGCGTCCTCGTCCGCGCTCGGGGCCGCCGTCTCCTCCGCCTCGACGCCCGCATCCGGTGCGGGCGGCCGCAGCCTGTGCCGCGGCGTCGCCCGACGTGGCGGCCGGGTCAGGGTGATCTGGCGTACGAGCTGCTGGAAGCAGGCCAGGGAGGCAAGGCCCGGCAGGGCCGCCGCCGCGATGTCGGTGGCGGTCCTCGGCGCCTGGGCGACGCACAGGAGCATGCCGATGACCGAGAAGCCGAGGACCACGCACCACGAGTGCGTCGCGCGGCGCTGGTAGAGGGCGGCCCGCAGCACGGACAGCGAGGCCACCAGCCACGGGCCGTAGACCAGCAGGGGCCACCAGGCGACGGAACCGACCTGCATGCGGGACTCGGCGACGGCGCGCAGCGGATCGTAGGCGACCACGGCGCTGAAGAGGCTCACCGCCGAGGCTCCGACGGCGACGAGAGCGGCGACGACGCGGCCGATGGTGCGGACCGCGCCCAGGTGACGCCGTTCGCGCACCTTGCGGTGGCTGCGGGCGGCGTCCCTGAGCGGCGGCAGTTCCGCGGTGATCTCCTGAAGCGTCCCCATGGGGCTTCCGGGGACGGGGGCCGCGACCGAGACCTCGTCACGCGGAGCGGGAATCCGGGGGCGGCCCTCCTCCATCGCGTCCTGGAGCATGAAGGCCAGCTCCTCGGCCGGGTCCCACAGCGGGTCCGGTGGCACCAGGGGCACCGAGAGGTCCTCGGCGGGTGCGCGATGCCGTCCGGTGCCCGCCCCGCCGGCGCCACCGCCGTAATGGCCGGGATACTCCGGGGAATGACCCATGTATCCGTCGTACACCAGGCGACCCGATCACTCAGATCCCGCGAAGGCGGGCCATGAGTTCGTCTCGCCCCACCGCCGAGCAGCTTCCGCCTGCAGTTCGCCCATGACGCTCAGAAAATCCCGCAGAATACTTTCCGTTTCCATGAGCGTAATAAGGCGTCCGTCTTTTGTGAGGGCCCCTCTCACCGCGCCCGCGGATTGCTTCGGCGCCGGAATGTAAACGTAGGGCCCCGCCGGGACCGCCCGCGCTGTGGTCATTTTGTCCCGCCCGAATTTCCGGGGGCGCATTTTTCCCCAGCCGCCTTGGTCATATCCCGACTAACGCGGCCCGCTTCCCGCAGATGCGCGGCAATCGAGTGAAGAGTTCTCCCGACAAATAGTTTCAGCGGTGCGATCCGGAGACGGTAGGTAAACCCGCTGATCCATTTCGGCGGTGCCCGCGCGTCTGCCCGGCCCGACCGTCGTCAGCGTCACCCCGGCCACCAGCAGGGCCGCCGCGCACCAGCGCAGCGGGGTCACCGGCTCGCCCAGGAACAGGGCCGCGGACGACATCCCGAAGACCGGGACCAGCAGGGAGAACGGCGCCACCGTGGACGCCGGGTGGCGGCGCAGCAGCCAGCCCCAGGCACCGAAGCCGAAGACGGTCGCGACCCAGGCGACGAACAGCACCGTGCCCGCGCCCTGCCAGTCGAGCGCGCGGAGCGCCGCCAGGTCCCGGGACGGGCCCTCCAGCAGGAGGGACAGGCCGAGCAGGGGCAGGACCGGGACGGTGCTGACCCAGATCATGAAGTTCAGGGCGTCCGGCGGCGACGCCTTGCGGGTCAGGACGTTCGACACGCCCCAGCAGGCCGCCGCCGCGACCACCAGCGCGAAGGCGCCGAGCGGGCCGCTCGTGCCCTCGTCGACCGCCGCGACGCCGATCCCGGCGAGGGCCACGAGCATGCCCACCACCCGTATGCGGGTGGGCCGTTCCCGCAGCACCACCGCGGCGATCACGGCCGTGAACACCGCCTGGATCTGCAGCACCAGGGAGGTCAGCCCGGCCGGCATCCCGGCGTCCATCCCCATGAACACCAGGCCGAACTTGGCCGCACCGAGCATGAGCCCCACGCCCACGATCCACTTCCAGGCCACCTTCGGGCGGCCCACGAGGAACACCGCGGGGAGCGCCGCGGCCAGGAAGCGCAGCGCGGAGAAGAGCAGCGGCGGGAAGTGGTCGAGGCCGATCGCGATGACGGTGAAGTTCACGCCCCAGACGGCGGCGACGAGCACGGCGAGGCCGAGGTGGGACGGGGGC
The DNA here is from genome assembly GCF_047946815.1 of Streptomyces hamibioticus. Taxonomy (NCBI): domain Bacteria; kingdom Bacillati; phylum Actinomycetota; class Actinomycetes; order Kitasatosporales; family Streptomycetaceae; genus Streptomyces; species Streptomyces hamibioticus. The sequence continues at coordinate 4,867,969 of NZ_JBKKQY010000001.1, read as the reverse complement.
ATCCGGGAGGGTCGCATGCGTCGAGGGTCACCCGGAGCAACCGTGTAGCACCAGCGATGATTGCTGCATGATTGGGTGAAGACTTGCTAAGCAATCAGCTGAGCGGTCAAGCACCGCCGAGCGCCCGAGGAGCCGTCATGCTCGACCTCCAGCGACTGCGCGCCCTGCACGCCGTCTCCGTGCACGGAACCGTCGGGGCCGCCGCCGCGGCCCTCGGCTACACGCCCTCCGCCGTCTCCCAGCAGATCGCCAAGCTGGAGCGGGAGACCAGGACGGTGCTGCTGGAGCGGGAGGGGCGCGGGGTGCGGCTCACCGACGAGGCGCGGCAACTGGCCGACACGGCCCGGGAGTTGCTGGCCATCGTGGAGCGGGCGGAGACCGAGCTGGAGGAGCGGCGCGGGGCGGCGGCCGGGCGGCTGACCATCGCCGCGTTCGCGTCGGCGGCCCGCGGGCTGATGCCGTCCGTGCTGGCCGACCTGGCGGTCAGGCACCCCGCGCTCGACGCCCGGCTGACCGAGGTCGATCCGCATCTGTCCGTGGACCTGGTGGCGAAGGGCGCCGTCGACCTGGTCGTCGCGCACGACTGGGACATCGCGCCGCTGCCCGCACCGGCCGGCGTGCAGCAGGCGGTGATCGGCGAGGACCTGTGCGACCTGCTCGTGCCCGCGGGGCATCCCTTCGCGGGGCGCACCGGGGTGCGCCGCTCGGAGCTGGGTGGAGAGCGGTGGATCTGCCAGCCGCCCGGGCGGGTCTGCCACGACTGGCTGATGCGCACCCTGCGCACGGCCGGGCACGAGCCGGACATCGTCCACCAGGCCGACGAGAACCCGACCCTCGTCGCTCTCGTCGCCGCCGGACTGGGCGTCGCCGTCATCCCCCGGCTGGGGCGCGGTCCGCTGCCCGACGGGGTGGTGGAGGTGCCGCTCGACCCGCTGCCCGTACGGCGGTTGTACGCCCTGTGGCGCGCGGGGGCGGCGCGGCGTCCGGCGATCGCGGAGACGGTACGGGCGCTGCGCGAGCACTGGCCGGCCGTGTCGGCCCACGGGCCCCGTTGAGGGCACGGGCACCGACTCGCACCGTTCACCCTGCGCGGACCAGCCGGCGCGGGGCTCTGACCTCGGCGCGGGGACTCTTACTCCGATGCGAACCCTCGCTCCGATGCGGGGACCCTGACCCCGATGCGGGGACACTCGCCCCGATGCGGGGTCACCCACCCCGGTGCGGGGTCACCCACGAGGACCCTTGGTAGGGAACCCTCACCCCGGTACGGGGAGCCCTCGCCCGGTGCGGGAACCCGGCCCCGGCCTCGCGCGTCCCACCCGTACGCTGCCGGACGAGTCTCGCGGTGCGGTGGCGGTCCTCGCCACTGGCTGCGATCGCCGGCCACCCTCTCCGCCGCACCGCGGCCGGCAGCACGCCGCCGTCGGCGCGCCCCCCTCCCACAACGCCGACGGCGGCCCGTTCACGACTCCTGTGCGTTCCCTTGACTGGCAGAAACTTCCCGGATATTGGTGACTCCTCGGAAGTTTCCTTCAGTGCGGCTTCAGCACGCCCAGCACCTCCCCGCACGCCCAGCACGCTCCCGCACGTCCCAGCCAGCGGCCCCTCCGGAAGGAGCGCACGTGCACGACAGCAGCACGGGAAGCACAGGAAGCAGAGCAAGCACCGCCCAGCCCTCCAGACGCGCCGTCCTCGCCGCCACCGCGGGCCTCACCGCCGCCGTGGCGGCCGCCGGCACCGGCACCGCGCAGGCCGGTGCCGACCGGCCCGACGACGACAGGCTCCGTTCCCTCATCTCCCGGATGACCCTGGAGGAGAAGGTCGGGCAGCTCTTCGTCATGCGGGTCTACGGCCACTCCGCCACCGCGCCCGACCAGGCCGACATCGACGCCAACCTCAAGGAGATCGGCGTCCGCACCGCCGCCGAGCTGGTCGCCAGATACCGGGTCGGCGGCGTCATCTACTTCGCCTGGGCGCACAACACCCGTGACCCGCACCAGATCGCCGACCTCTCCAACGGCATCCAGAAGGCGTCCCTGGAACTGCCGCGCGGGCTGCCCGTGCTCATCTCCACCGACCAGGAGCACGGCATAGTGGCTCGCGTGGGCGAGCCGGCGACCCTCTTCCCGGGCGCCATGGCGATCGGCGCCGGCGGCTCGCGGTCCGACGCCCGTGCCCTCGGCCGGATCGCGGGCGCCGAACTGCGCGCCATGGGCATCCGGCAGGACTACGCCCCCGTCGCCGACGTGAACGTCAACCCGGCCAATCCGGTGATCGGCGTCCGCTCCTTCGGCGCCGACCCGCAGGCGGTCGCCGGGCTGGTGGCCGCCGAGGTGACGGGCTATCAGCGCTCCGGTGTCGCCGCGTGCGCCAAGCACTTCCCCGGCCACGGGGACACGGCCACCGACAGCCACACCGGCTTCCCGGTCATCACCCACAGCCGGGAGCAGTGGGAGGAACTGGACGCGCCGCCGTTCCGGGCGGCGATCGAGGCCGGCATCGACTCGATCATGACCGCGCACCTGATGGTCCCGGCCCTCGACGGCTCCGGCGACCCGGCCACCCTCTCCCGCCCCATCCTCACCGGCATCCTGCGCGAGGAGCTGGGCTACGACGGGGTGGTGGTCACCGACTCCCTCGGCATGCAGGGCGTGCGGACCAAGTACGGCGACGACCGGGTGCCGGTGCTGGCACTGAAGGCGGGCGTGGACCAGTTGCTCAACCCGCCGGACCTGGACCTCGCCTGGAACGCGGTCCTGACGGCCGTGCAGGAGGGCGAGCTGGCCGAGGCGCGGCTCGACGAATCGATCCTGCGCGTGCTGCGGCTCAAGGCGAAGCTGGGGCTGTTCGGGGACGCGTACACCTCTTCCCGGGACGTGGACCGCACCGTCGGCACCCGCGGGCATCTCGCGGCGGCCGACCGGATCGCCGGACGGACCACCACGCTGCTGGTGAACGAGGGGCGGCTGCTGCCGCTGTCGAAGCGACGGACGCCGAGGCTCCTCGTGGTCGGCGCCGACCCGGCCTCGCCGTCCGGCACGACCGGGCCGCCCACCGGTGTGCTCGCGGGCGCCCTGACCGACCTGGGCTTCACGGCGACCGCCCGGTCCACCGGTATCTCCCCGTCCGCCGCCGCCATCGACGCGGCCGTCGCGGCGGCCCAGGACGCCGACGCGGTCGTGGTGGCCACGTACAACGTCACCGCGAACAGCAGCCAGCGGACGCTGGTCGGCCGGCTGCTGGCGACCGGGCGGCCGGTCGTCGCGGTCGCGGTCCGCAACCCGTACGACGTGGCCCAGCTGCCGGACGTGCCCGCTTACCTCGCCGCCTACTCCTGGACGGACGTCGAGGTGCGGGCGGCGGCCCGGGTGATCGCGGGGCGGGAGTCGCCGCGCGGGAAGCTGCCGGTGCCGGTGGTCCGGGCGGACGACCCGGCGACGGTGCTGTATCCCGTCGGGCACGGGCTGTCGTACCGGTCATAGCGCGGGCGCGACTGCCTGGCCGGACGTGGCGCGGGCGCGGCTGCCTGGCCGGCGTGGCGTGCGCGTGGCTGCCTGGCCCGGCGTGACGCGGGCGCGGCTGCCTGGCCGGACGGGACGCAGGCGCGGCTGCCTGGCCGAGCGTGGCGTGCCCGTGGCTGCCTGGCCCGGCGTGACGCGGGCGCGGCTGCCTGGCCCGGCGTGGCGCGGGCGCGGGTGCCTGGCCAGGGTAGTGCGCCTGCGACGCGCGCCGGGAGCGCCCCCCGCGCCCTGCGCGAAGCAACCCGCGCGTCTGGCGTGCGCCCGCTGCGGCGGGCCACGCTGGGCGGGGCTCGGGGGAGCCTGCCGGGGGTGGCGATGCGTGAGAGATGGCCGGTGGGGGGCGCGGGCGCGGCGTTGTGCGCGCTCCTGGCGCTGCTGACGGGGTGCCAGAGCCCGTCCGGCGCCGCGGACGACGTGCGGTTGGGCGGTGCCGGGACGCCGGTGCCGGCGGCGACCCGGCCGTCGGGGTACGGGGCGGTGTTCCTCGGGCGCGGTGAGTGCAGTTCGTTCGGGCGGACCGGTTTCACCGAGGTGCCGTGCTCCGGCGAGCGGGCGGCGGCACGGGTCGTGGCCCGGCACGACGGCCGGGTGCGGAACGGACCGCCGTGCCCGGCGGCCACCGACTTCGTGCTGCACATCAGCGAACGGCGCCCGTCCTTCGACGAGGACGGCGACGGCGCCGTCCCGGGCGGCTACGCCTGCATGCGCAACCTCCGGCCGCCGCACCCGGGCGACCCCGGCGGCGGGGGCGGCCCGCACACCATCGTCGGCGACTGCGTCCGCGACGCCGGTGACGGCGAGGTCCGGGAGACGGCGTGCGAGGGCGAGGGGCAGCGGAAGCCGCAGTACCAGGTGACGGAAGCGGTCGACGACCGGGCGCGGTGCCCGTCGTCGACCGCTCTGTACGTCCGGTTGGGCGGCGAGCGCCCGGTGGGCTGCGCCCGGCCGCTGTGAGTCCTGGGTGACGGCCGGGCGCGGTCACGGTCCTACGGCCGCAGCGCGGGCTCCCGCTCGACGCCCCGCTTGTCCAGCTTGGCGTCGAACTTCGCCAGCGGCCTGGCCGCCGCCGGGTCCGCCTGGACCTTCGCCGGGGCGACACCGGCCCACTCCAGGATGCGGGCCGTGGCGAAGGCCTTCTCCTCGGGGACCAGTCCGGCGACGTTGGCGCCGTGGTTCATGCCGGGGGCGGTGAGGACGTAGGAGTCACGCGCACCGTGGCCGAGGCGGAACGGCTCGGCGCTCCACGGGTCGTTCTCGCCGTTCACGAACAGCATCTGGCGGGCGTTGTGGCGCACCCAGCGGTCGATGTCCCGCATGGCCCACGGCTCGAAGCGCATCTCGATGTCGCGCGGCACGAAATTGCGCGGCGGCTGGTAGCCGTAGCGGATGTACTTCTTCTCGATGTGCGGGAAGTGGATCGTCGGCGCGCCGAGCTGCGTACCGGCCTGGTAGTAGTACGGCGTGTACGGGGAGAGCCCCTGGTCGGTGTAGAAGGAGAAGCCGGAGACCGTGTCGACGGAGTCCCAGATCTCCTGGTCGATGGCGTTCTTGGCGTCCGCCGGGATGTCGGCGCAGTCCTTCACGGTGCTGTACTGCCAGAAGCCCCAGACGTAGTCCAGGACGACCGCCTCGTAGGCGCGGTCCAGGCTGCCGACGGTGTTGAAGGTGTAGCCGTTCTCGGCGGCGAGGGCCTCGTACTTCTTCTTCAGCGGCTCCCGGCGCACCAGCGCCTCGCGCTGCACGGCGTTCAGCTTGTCGCGGCACTCCTTCGTGCCGACGGTGGCGAAGAACCGGTCGTAGGCCGAGTCCTCCTTGTTGACCACGTCGTTGGGGGCGACGTACGCGACGACGCCGTCCATGTCGCGCGGGTAGAACCGCTCGTAGTACGTGGCGGTCATGCCGCCCTTGGAGCCGCCCGTCGAGATCCAGTTCTCGTCGTAGATCGGCTTCAGGGCCTTGAAGATGCGGTGCTGGTCGCTGGCGGCCTGCCAGATGTCCAGCTTGGACCAGTCGGCCGGGTCAGGCCGGGACGGGGTGAAGAAGCGGTACTCCATGGAGACCTGGTTGCCGTCGACGATCTGGGTCGGCTCGCGGCGGCTGGGGTTGGTGGAGACGCTGTAACCGCCGGTGTAGAAGACCGTCGGGCGGTCGACGTCCTTGTGCAGCACGGTGATCCGCTGCCGGAACGTGCCGTCGGACGGACGGCGGTGGTCGACCGGCTGGGTGTAGTTCAGCACGAAGAAGCGGTAGCCGGGGTACGGCTTCTCCTCGATCAGGCTCATGCCCGGTATGGAGAGCAGCCTCTCCTTGATGTCGGTGGAGCCGGTGGCCTCCGGCTGGGCGGCGGTGGCCGTCCCGGCCGTGCCGACGGTGCCTATGAGCACCGCCAGCGCCAGCAGCCATCTGAGCGCCTTGCGCATGCCTTCTCCCCTGTGAGACAGATGTGCGCCCGGAAGCTATCGGAGCAACTCGGGTGCGCACCAGGGGAGATCGGCAAATGGAGGTGAACCCCTCGGTCAGCACAGGATCCAGCCGGAACTGACCGCCCCCCGGCTGACCTTGCCCCGCACCCACACGCAGCGCTGGCCGGCGTGCACGGTCACCGGGCCGGCCCGGTAGGCGAACCGGCCCTCGTCGACGACCGGCCGGCCGCCGCGCGGCTGCACGCTGACGGACATCAAGCGCTTGGTGCCGTGCCGCTGGGGGACGGTGACGGCGCAGACGTAGCCGTTGCGTTTGTAGACGAGCACGGTGCCGGCGGAGAACGGGAGCGTACGGACCTTCCGGCCGGGGCAGGACGCGGCGGCGTGCGCCTCCTGCGGCGCCGCCACAGCGAGCAGTCCTGACGCCGTCAGCACGGCCACGCCGAGCGCCAGCCGCCTGCGTATCGCAGCACCTCTGCCCACTGTCGTCCCTCCCGTACGGCGTCGGTTGACGTACGGGTGTACGGACGCCGGGCGTAGGCCGGATGGTTGCACGACTGTGGCGGCGCCGTGGTGCGACGGTCGCACGGGGGGCGTAGGCCGGGCGCGTGCCGGGCGTACGTCACCGCGTGCGGCGCACGGTCACCGCGAGGCGCCCACCGGCTCCTCCGGCTCGGCGGCGCCGACGAAGGTCCGCCACAGCCGCGCGTAGTGCCCGTCGCGGGCGAGCAGTTCGTCGTGGGTGCCGTCCTCCGCGACCCGCCCGTGGTCCATGACGACGACCCGGTCCGCGCGGGCGGCCGTGGTCAGGCGGTGGGCGACCACCAACGTGGTACGGCGCCCCGCCAGCCGGTCGGCGGCCTGGTTGACCTGCGCCTCGGTCGCCAGGTCCAGCGCCGCCGTCGCCTCGTCCAGCAGCAGCACGTCCGGGTCGACCAGCTCGGCGCGGGCCAGCGCGATCAACTGCCGCTGCCCGGCGGAGAGGTTGCGTCCGCGTTCGGCGACCTCGTGCAGGTAGCCGCCCTCCAGGGTGGCGATCATCTCGTGGGCGCCGACCGCCCGGGCCGCCGCCTCCACCTCGGCGTCGGTGGCGTCGGGGCGGCCGTAGGCGATGGCGTCCCGGACGGTGCCGGGGAAGAGGTAGGCCTCCTGTGGGACGACGCCGAGCCGGTGCCGGTAGGAGGTGAGGTCGAGGGTGCGCAGGTCCCGCCCGTCGACGGTGACCCGGCCGCCGGTCGGGTCGTAGAAGCGGGCGACCAGCTTGACGACGGTGGACTTGCCGGCGCCGGTCTCGCCGACGAACGCGACGGTCTGCCCGGCGGGGATGCGCAGGTCGATGCCGCGCAGGGCCTCCTCCTCGTCCCCGTAGGAGAAGCGCACGCCCTCGAAGGCGATCTCGCCGCGCAGGGCGGGGACGTCGAGCGGCTTCCGCGGGGCCCGGGTGGAGGTCGGCTCGCGCAGCAGTTCCTGGATGCGGCCGAGGGAGACGGAGGCCTGCTGGTAGCCGTCGAAGACCTGGGAGAGCTGCTGGACGGGGGCGAAGAACAGGTCGATGTAGAGCAGGTACGCCACCAGCGCGCCGGTGGTCAGCGTGGCGTCGTCGATGCGGTGGCCGCCCACGATCAGCACCGCGACGGCGGCAGCGGAGGACAGCAGCTGCACGAACGGGAAGTAGACCGAGATCAGCCACTGGCCGCGGATGCGGGCCTGCCGGTAGGCGTCGCTGCGCTCGGCGAAGTTCCGGCCGCCGTCGCGCTCGCGCCGGAAGGCCTGCACGATCCGCAGCCCGGACACCGACTCCTGGAGGTCGGCGTTGACCGTGGAGATCCGCTCCCGGGCCAGTTCGTACGCCTTCACGCTCGCCCGGCGGAAGAAGTACGTGGCGACGATCAGCGGCGGCAGGGTCGCGAAGACGACCAGCGCGAGCTGGATGTCGATCACCAGCAGGGCGGCCATGATGCCGAAGAAGGTGACCAGCGAGACGAACGCCGTGACCAGGCCGGTCTGCAGGAACGTCGACAGCGCGTCGACGTCGGTGGTCATCCGGGTCATGATCCGCCCGGTCAGCTCGCGCTCGTAGTAGTCAAGACCGAGCCGCTGGAGCTGCGCGAAGATCTTCAGCCGGAGGGCGTAGAGGATCCGCTCCCCCGTCCGCCCGGTCATCCGGATCTCGCCGGTCTGCGCCGCCCACTGGGCGGTCACCACGAGCAGTCCCAGCAGGGACGCGGCCCAGACCGCGCCGAGGGCGGCCTGGGTGACGCCGTCGTCGATGCCGTGCCGGATCAGGACGGGCAGCAGCAGGCCCGTGCCGGCGTCGACCGCCACGAGGCCCAGGCTGACCAGCAGCGGCAGCCCGAAGCCGCGCAGCAGACGCCGCAGCCCGTAGGACTCCTCCGGCTGTACGGCCTGTGCCTCGTCGACGTCCGGGGTGCCGGTCGCCGGGGGCAGCGCGTCGACCTGGGCGAGCAGCTCGGGAGTGGCCGGGGTGCCCTCCATGGCCGCGTCCCGCGGCCGGCGCTCCCCCGCCCACAGCCGGGGGGTGATGCCGCGCTCGGCGTCGAACTCGGCGTCCAGTTCGTCGCGGACGGAGGTGTCCTCGGCCGGTGCGGCGGGCTGGGCGTGACCGGGCGAGACGCCGCCCAGTTCGTCGGGGTCGGTGAGCAGCCGCCGGTACAGGGCGCAGCGTTCCCGCAGCTCTTCGTGGGTGCCGAGGTCGACGAGGCGGCCCTGGTCGAGGACGGCGATGCGGTCGGCGAGGTTGAGGGTGGAGCGGCGGTGGGCGATGAGGAGGGTGGTGCGGCCGCGCATGACCTCCTTCAGCGCCTCGTGGATCTCGTGCTCGACCCGGGCGTCCACCGCGGAGGTGGCGTCGTCCAGGACCAGCAGCCGGGGGTCGGTGAGGATGGCGCGGGCGAGGGCGACGCGCTGGCGCTGGCCGCCGGAGAGGGTGAGGCCGTGCTCGCCGACCTTCGTGGCATACCCCTCGGGCAGATCGCTGATGAACCCGTGCGCCTGCGCGGCCCGCGCGGCGGCCTCGACCTCCTCGTCGGTGGCGTCGGGCCGCCCGTAGGCGATGTTGTTGCGCACGCTGTCGGAGAAGAGGAAGGAGTCCTCGGGGACCAGCCCGATCGCGGCGCGCAGCGAGTCGAGGGTCAGTTCGCGCACGTCGTGGCCGCCGACGAGGACGGCGCCGCGGGTGACGTCGTAGAAGCGCGGCAGGAGCAGGGAGACGGTGGACTTGCCGGACCCGGAGGAGCCGACGACGGCGAGGGTCTCGCCGGGCCGGATCTCGAAGGAGAGCCCGTCGAGGACGGGGCGGTCGGGGTCGTACCCGAAGGACACGTCGTCGAACTCGACGGTCGCGGGCGCGTCGGCGGGCAGTTCCCTGGTGCCGTCGGTGAGGGCCGGCTCGGTGTCGATCAGCTCCAGCACGCGCTCGGTGCCGGCCCGGGCCTGCTGGCCGACGGTGAGCACCATGGCCAGCATCCGGACCGGGCCGACGAGCTGGGCGAGGTAGGTGGAGAAGGCGACGAAGGTGCCGAGCGTGATGTCACCGCGCACGGCCAGCCAGCCGCCCAGGGCGAGCATGGCGACCTGCCCGAGGGCGGGGACGGCCTGGAGCGCCGGGGTGTACCTGCTGTTCAACCGGATGGTCCGCAGCCGCCCGGCGAACAGCCTGCGCCCGACCTCCCTGAGCTTGCCGGTCTCCTGCTCCTCCTGCCCGAACCCCTTCACCACGCGTACGCCGCTGACGGCGCCGTCGACGACGCCCGCGACGGCCGCGGCCTGGGCCTGGGCGTACCAGGTGGCGGGGTGCAGCCGGGTGCGGCTGCGCTTGGCGATGAACCACAGGGCGGGCGCGACGGCGAGCGCGACGAGCGTGAGCGGCAGGGACAGCGAGGCCATGATCCCCAGGGAGATCAGGAACAGCAGGACGTTCCCGATGGTCATGGGCAGCATGAACAGCAGGCTCTGGATCAGCTGGAGATCGGTGGTCGCCCGCCCGATGACCTGCCCGGTGGACAGCTCGTCCTGCCGCCGGCCGTCGAGCCGGGTGATCGTCCCGTACATGTCGGTGCGCAGGTCGTGCTGGACGTCGAGCGCGAGCCGGCCGCCGTAGTAGCGGCGGATGTAGGTGAGGGCGTAGACGGCGAGGGCGGCGCCGATGAGGAGACCGGCCCAGACCGCCATGTCCCTGGTCTTGCCCACGATCACGTCATCGATGATCACCTTGGTGATCAGCGGGACGAGGGCCATGACGGCCATGCCGGCGAGGGAGGAGCCGAGGGCGAGGACGACGTCCTTGGGATACCGCCACGCGTATCCGACCAGTCGCCGTGCCCATCCCCGTTGCGCGTCCACGCGGGTGCCCTCCGTGATCGTCGGTCTGCCGGTCCTGCCGGTCGGTTCTGCCTGGTCTACCGGAAGGCACCAACGCGGACGGAGGGCGATTTCATCCCGCGGTCCTGCTCGGGCCTCGCAGCCGTGCCGCGGGGAGGCGGGGAGGAGGAGGTGAGGGTGCAGGTGCGCGTGCCGACCGCCGCCGGCCTCCGCATCAGCCCCACATTCCGAAACCGATCTCCTCGAGGAGCCTGCTCCACTCACCGTCTTCATCGGCGAAAGGGGTCGGGTCGACCTCGGAAATCTGCCGCCTGAGGCGCTCCACGACGCGCACGCGTTCCCCTTCATCACCCACCGGAAGCCCCATGTACTCGCGCTTTCCCTGCTCCATGACGATGAGGGAATGAACGAATGAGGAAATATCTGCGTGCATGAAGGTGTAGGCCACCTCTCCCTCAGGGAAGGAGTAGATGCGCCCATCACTCGGATCGATGGCGACCGTCGCGCAGTTGAACGCACCCAGGATCTCCCACCCTTCGGATTCGGGCGGGCATTCGGCCTCGTCCGCCTCGAGGGTGGCCTTCAGCGTCGGCTTGTCGTCAACCCTTTCCAAAGACTCGTCTTCAAGGTCGAGTCGACTCGAAGAGAACGAGCTTTCCGGTAGTCCGATATTCGACAGAAAGTGTGCTACGTCACTTCGCAGGTGACTGCCGGAGAAGCGGGGGAAGTATGTGACGCCGGTGAGGCCGAAGTAGTCCGCCATCCTCGGTTCTCGAGCCGAGTCTTCCAAGGTCTCGTCGTTTTCGAGTCCCGTGGTGATCACACTCGCACCCTCAGGCACAGGAAGCGGGTGGTCTGTGCGTCGTTCTGGTTGTCGTCGCTGACGAGGACGACGTCGAGGCGGCCGTGGGTGCGGCCGGTGACGGCCATGCCCTCGAAGTTGTCGAGGAGGGGGTTGGGCTGGGGCTGCTTGGCGGGGGCGCCGAGGGAGGGGCACTGGGCGAGGTCGGCGAGGAGGCGCTTGCCGGCCGTGAGGGGCCGGAGGTCTGCCGTGCTGTGGCGGAGGTCGGCCTGGTATAGGCGGACGGTGTTGCCGACACCGGCGGTGAAGCCGCGCTCGAGGACGAGGAGGCGACCGTCGGGGGTGGCGGTGATCTCAGAGACGCCGAGACCGGGGTCGACGCGGTAGCCGTACTGCGCGCCGAGCCGGAAGCCGCCGCCGTGCTTGTGGGTCCGCTGCCAGGTCTGGAACCGCACGAGGTCGGCGGGATCGCCGGCCAGCGGATACTCCATGGACGCGACGAGGCTCCGCCCGCCGGGCAGCAGGGTCAGCCCCTCGAAGGTGCCGTTGCCACGGGCGCGGCCGTCAGGGGCGGGCCGGAGATCGTCCGGCACGGGCAGCCGTTCGAGTATCCGGCCCCCGTCCCGTGCGTAGCGGCGCACGGTGGGCTCTCCCTCGGAGGCGACGAGATAGGTGCCGTCCCGGTCGACGACGAGCCCCTCGGCGTCGAGGGCGGCGCCGCTCTCGTCGGCGAGCTGGACGACACGCTCGGGCGCGAAGGTCTGGGTGTCCAACCGGAAGAGCGCGGACCGGTCGGAGAGCGCGGCGAGGGTGCGGTGCCGGTCGGGGGCGACGGCGGAGAGGTTGCCGACGTAGGTGCCGTCGTGGGTGGTCTTGTCGAGGGCGTCGGAGTAGGCGGTGAGGATCACGGAGGGAGAGCAGCTGTTGTGGTGCTGGGGCTTGCCGTGGGCAGCAGCGGGGGTGGTGGTGAGGCAGACGGCTGCGGTGAGGGTGGCGGCGACAGTGGCGATGAGAGGTCGCAGACGCATGGGGGCACGGTAGGGCGGGTGGGTGTCCTGGGGTGGGACGGGTGGTGAAGTCGATCCACCCCATTCACCGAAGGCATAGACGTTTGGGTGTGCCGGTCCGCCGCTCCCGGGCCGAACGAGTTGCACGGAGAGAACGCCATCTCGGCCGCCGCGTCTCAGGACCACATTCCGGCGGCAATCTCCTCCATGACTTCCGGCCATATGGAGTCGCCACGGAAGGGGAGCTCATCGCGCTCCTCCACCTCCGCACGGATGTGCTCAACGGCTGCTGCTCTGCGTTCGTAGTCTTCGTCGTCATCTCCGGTGGATACGAAGCTCTTGAGAAGCGCTCCCAGCTCAGAGGTGAGTTTCACCAGCGAGGAAAGATCCTTGTGCAAACACTGTACGGGCCCCCCGTTCTCCGAGAACCCGAAGACCCTGCCGCTCGATACGTCCAGAGCCAGATGAGTCAACGGAATCCAGCCGAACACCCTCCACGTCTCCGCACCGGCCGGTGCGACATAGTCGGCAACGTCGATCTTCTCGTTCACCGACGGAAAGCATCCCGAGTCCAGCGGCGCCTGAGGCCGGAAGATCCCCGTAGGAATGCCGACGGTTGCCAGAATCTCATAACCAGGCACACCGTCAGGGATATCTGCAAGCATGTCAGGAGTCGCAACGAAAACGGCCTCATCCCCCACCATGGAGACCAGGCGGTCACGTGACACGCCGAACAACATATACAGCCCTCAGATCGACTCAACCAATACTCAAGAACCCTTCTTCCTGAAGGGTGGAACATCGATTATATCTCTGGACACACCTCCATCCACCCCCTTTTCCTTCCACTCACCTTCCAGGAATTTCACATACTCCCTGTGTTCGCGATCCTGGCGATACTTGGTCAACTCCTTACCATCCGGACCTGCCTCATCCTGATCGTACTTGGCGCTATGAGTCACTGCGAGATCAGGGGAAAAATGCTTCGCCAGCCATTGATCACAGTAATAACTGCGTTCCTGGCAGGGCTCACGCTCCGTATAAAGGGCGGTGAGATTTTTTCCCTCCTTGTGTCGCAGCACAGGGTAACCGATCATCCTCTCGGAGTGCGGGCCGTCGCTATAGCCGACGAGAATGAATTTACGGCCGCTCCCGTCATCAAAAAGGCCCGACGCGTAGTTCCCTCCCCGCTTGTATTGATCAGGCGCGTAGTGCGCCTTGTTATAGCGCGCAATCTGGGTAGCTCGCGCCAATTCGTTGGACCCTGGCGGAATCTTCGTGGACTCGACCCTCTTGGCGTCCGCGCCACCGTCTGAGATGGGGAACTTGGTGTTATCTTGCGGATTGGTCCACGGCCGCCAAGCCCTGCCCTCATCCAGAATGGTGTTGATCCCGGAGCTGTCATTCTCACTGACCGGCTTGGTCGTGCCGTTGGGCAGCAGCTGCTGCACCTTGCCGTCCGCGTCGAGCAGATACATCGGCACATCGCCGCTGTCGCAGCCGTCGATGTCCCGCTTGGCCTTCTCGTCCCGCTCCTTGTGTTCCTTCTTGCCCTTGTCGATCGCCCCGCCGTGCTTCTCCAGTACGTCGACCGTCTCGTCGGCCTTCTTGTCGACGGCGTCCTCGCACTTGTCCATGACGGCGGCGAGTTTGTGGAAGCGGCTGTCCTTCTTGACGGAGGAGCGGCGCTTGGTGCCGCCGGTCTTGTGGGCACCCTTCTTCTTGTCGAAGTTCTCGCGGGTCGTGCCGTAGTCGCCGGTGGCGCGATCGAACTCGTCGAACTCGATCACCAGGTCCTGGGCCATGTCCGAGCCACCCGCCGCGTAGCGGGAGAGGTCCTCGTCGTCGGCGTCCAGGCGGTCGGTGAAGACGTCCTCGATCTTGGCGAGGATCTTGGCCTCGATCCGGTCCGTGACGATCGACGTGATCTGTTCGACCGCGTAGTCGATCGCCTCGTTCAGAGCGAGTCGGCAGGCTGCTATCGCGGCTGCGCTGAGAATGCCGCTGAGTCCCGCGGTGAAGAACATGCCGACGATTCCGGCGGTGGCGCTGGCGGCGGTGGCGGTGAGCTCTGCAATGCAGGCGACCTTGCAGCCCTCGATGAAGCCGGCGCAGTCGTCGAGGGCGTCACCGAGGTCGTCGAGGGCCTTGGCGAAGGTGGTCAGGTCCTTGGTGGTGAGCTTGCCCCAGCGGCGGTCCAGTGCATCGACCGTCTTGCCCTTGCTGCGCCCGCCGATTATGTGCGAGCAGGCCTTGTTGCCCTCAACTATGACGTCCCGTATGCCTTCGGCGAGGCTGCGATAGTCCTTGGCGGTGTCGCGGACCTCGTCCTCGTCGATGTTCGGCCACTGCACACCGACCAGGTCAAGGATCTCGACGAGCTCATCGGGCAGCTTCTTGCCCACGTGTCACATCTCCCCCGGTGATCACCTCCCTTCAGCCTCACAATCGGACATGCGTTCGTCAACCGAAACTACGGTTACTGCAGCAACTGTTGACGTATCGTCACAGTCCCTCCACGGCGGGCGGGACCGGCCGCAGACACGTCAGCGACTCGTCCGTGCCGATCAGCAGTTCCTCCGTCGGTGCCAGTGCCAGGGCCGTCACCGGCGGCCCGGGGTGGAACGTGCGCCGCTCGTGGGTGTCGAGGCGGCGGAGCTCGACCAGGCCGTCTGCCCAGGCGACCGACAGGGTCGGGCCCGACGGTGTCGTCCCGGCCGCCAACGCGCGGACCGGGCAGCCGCGTTCGGCGACCGGGACCTCCAGCGGCTCGTGCCCGGGGCCCCACGCGCGGACGCGGCCATCCGCTCCCCCGCTGTACAACAGGCAGACGTGCTGTCCGGCTTCGTCAATCGGTACGTCCGCCAGCGCCAGGGCCGTGACAGGGCCCTCGTGCAGGTGCTCGGACGGCGGTACACGGTCCGGGTCGGCGAGGAACGCGGCGTACGCCCTTCCCGTTCCGTCCGCCACCGCCACAGCGTGCTCGGAAGCCGCCAGCGCGGTGATCCGCGTCTGCGTCACGGCCGCCCGGAGCACGTCCATCGCCTGTCGGCCCACGCTTGTACCGTCGTCGAGGAGGGCGGCCAGGCCCAAGGGACGAGGGGCGGTCGGGGCTCGGTGGCTGCGCAGGCGTCCCTCGCCGTCCAGCACGATCACCGTGCCGTCCGGCAGTGCCGCCAGGCCGACGAGGTCCGGCACGAGGTCGGGCATACGACCGGCCGGGGCCGCGTCGGAGAGCGACACTGCGCGCAGGGTACCCGTCTGGTCGGCGACCAGCAGCTGTCCCTCCAGTGGGCCCCGGCCGGCCGCCAGCGCCAGGGCCGGGCCCGGCCACGGTGGCGTCACATCCCCGCGTATGCGGGACCAGACCAGCCGCCACGGCGTCTCTGCCGCGAGTTCCTCCAGCGCGGGGGCGAGGCGGGGATCCGCGCCGTCACCGAGGGCGGCCAGCAGGACCAGGGCACGGTCGGCGGGCCGCTGGGCGCGCAGGAGGGACTGACCGGCACGCAGCCACGCCGACCGCAGGCCCCCTCGCGGGTCGGCGTCCGCCTCGTACGCCGCCGTCACCCGGTCCGGGTCCGCCGCGCAGATCGCCACGGGGTCGTCCAGGTCAGGGGATTCCGTTTCGACCGGAACAGGTGGCACCGGCGTCTGACGTGTGGGGTGTCCGGCCCGCCATGCCTCGGCCCGGGCCGGGTCCGTCCACCGAGGGTCGTCCAGGTCCATCTCGGCAGGGGCGAGCGTCTTCAGCGCCGGTACGGCGTCGTGCCCGGTCCGCGCTTCCACGACGACCCTCAGATGCTCCAGTCCGGCCAGCTCTCTGATCAGGTCGGTCAGCGCGTACGGGTCGGTGGCCGCGTGCAGGTCCGGCAGGACGAGCACGGTACGGCGCCGGTCCGCCGACAGCTCGGCGAGGAGTTCCCCCGGCGCGCGTGCCGCCACGCCGAGTTGGTCGGCCAGGGCCCATACCGCCGTACGTACGCCCTGCCCGGCCAGCGGGACGAAACCGTGCACGCGACGCTCCGGTGCCGTCCCGGGACGGGTACCGTGTGCCACCAGCCACGCCAGCAGCTGGGACTTGCCGCATCGCTCTCTTCCCGTCACCAGGCACAGTCGGGGTGCCGCCGGGTCGGCGAGCCAGCCCAGGAGCGCGGCACCGGCCGGTTCACGGCCCGCCGCCGGGCGGGCCCAGGAGCCCGAGGTGCCCGAGGCGGTCAACGGCGGCCCGCCTGCTGCGCGGTGTACGTGATCAGCTCCTTCAGCCCTTGCTCACGGGAGTCGGCGGTCTCGCCGTAGTCGAAGCTGTGCGTGAACTCCGCGTGCGGGTAGGCCTGCTGCAGCCAGACCGCGCAGTAGTGGCCCGGCATCATGCACGGCTGGAGTTCGCAGTACACCCGCCGGACGCGTTCCGCCGGGACTCCCTCCGCCTCCAGTCGGAGGCGGATGATCTCCTCGGGGTGCGGGCGGCCCGGTCCCGTGGCGTCCGTGACGATCTGCTTGGTCCCCGCCTCGTCGACGTACTCGAAAGCGGAGGAGAAGGGGAAGTTGAGGGTGTGCCGTACGTCGTCCAGGACGCGCGGCCACCAGTTCTCCCGCTCCGCGAAGGCGGACGGGTCGATGGTGCGCAGCTCCTCGTTCAGCTCACGGAAGGCAGCCGCTGCCTCCGGCAGGCCCGGTGCGGCGGCGATCACCGGCAGGGCTCGGTCCAGGGCCGCCAGGCAGGCGATCAGCGAGGCGAGGTCGGTGGCGACGAACATGTCGTCCGCCTCGTCGCCGAGGAACACCGCCTGCACGGCCCCGTCCGGGCGTACGCAGAGCTGCGCCAGCCGGTCGTGGCCGATGCGCGCCCAGCCGTCCGTCCCGGCCGGTGGGTGCTCCACACCGTGATGTCCCGCGTACGTCCCCAGCGGTACGGCGTCCGTCTCGGCCGCGGCCCGGAAGTAGGGGGCGACGAGGAGCGGGACACCGGTCTCGGTCAGCAGCTCGCGCGCCGCCCCGGGGAGCCGCAGGCCGGGTGTCCCGGTGAGGGAGAAGCGGCGCATCCCGGCGGGGCCGAAGTGGGCTACGGCCTGGTCTGGGGAGGGGACGGACATGGGTGAACCTCGCGGCGCAGTTCGAACGGGCGGTCGTTCTCACCCTAGACCGGGGGCCTGACACCCCGGCTCCGGGCGATGCGGTGGACGTCGGTCAGGGACTCGTGCATCCGGTGCAGGAGGAAGCGGAGCTGGTCGGGTGTCGCCCGGGGTGCGGCCAGCAGGTCGGCGGCGTGGGCGAGGAGTCGGGCGGCCGTCTCCAGCTGCACCGTCTCAACGTGGTCGGCGAGCCGGGACAGGGGGCCGGTGCCGTCCGTGAGCAGGTAACAGGGCTTGCCCTCGTCGCTCTGCCAGGGCAGCAGGCGGGGTGCGTCCATTCCGTCGGGCATGACGGCGGCTCCGTTCGGTGTGTCCGCGGGAGGGGGGATCGCTTTCCGTAGCGAATCGCGTACACAGTGAGACGGCCGGGGCTAGGCTCGCCAGTAGTGCGGACGTGACGGTGGCTTTGTCACCCGGGGGTCGAACCGGTGAGCAACATCTACGGCGACTGGCTCAGGCAGCAGCGGGAGACCGCGGGGCTGACCCAGCAGCAACTGGCCGACATAGCGTTCATGACGCGTTCGCACATCGCGCACATCGAGGCGGGGCGCCGGGTGCCGTCCAGAGAGGACGCGCGGCGGCTGGACAACGCTCTGAACACCGGGGACGTGCTCAGCAGATTTCTGCCGCAGGACGACGACGTGTCGGTCGCCGAGTACTTCGAGAGGGTGCGCGTCCTCGAACAACAGGCGGTGGAGATCCGCGAGTTCGCACTCGCGTACTTCCCGGGCATTCTTCAGACGGAACGGTACGCGCGTGCGGTTCTGGGCATGGCGTTCCCTCCGGTGAGCGACGAGGAATGTGACAGGCGGGTTGTCACACGCCTTGAGCGGGCGAAGATTCTCGACGACCCGGTGACGCCTGTGGTGTGGGCACTGCTGGACGAGACACTGTTGCGGCGTCCCATCGGCAGCGCCGACGTCATGGCGGAGCAGATCATGCATGTCGCGCGTCTCTCCGAGGCTGGACGCGTCCGTGTGCACGTGCTGCCATTCGCCGTGGGCCATCATCCGCTGATGAGCAGCATGCTCACGCTGATGTGGTTCGAGGACCAACCACCGCTGGCCTACACCGAGGGCGGGCATGTGGGGAAGCTGCACGACTCCCCGCCCGCAGTCCACAAGTTGCACCATCGCTACGATCTCGCGCTGAGCGACGCGATGCCGTTGAAGGACTCACTAGCCCTGCTCAGGGCCAGTGCGAAGGAGTACGGGCACCATGACTGAGCACATCATCCCCGACGCGACCACGCTGACCGGCTGGCGCAAGTCGTCGTACAGCGACGACAACGCCGGCAGCTGCCTGGAAGTCCTCGACAACCACTCCTCCGGCGTCCCCGTCCGCGACTCCAAGAACCCCCATGGACCGGCCGTGGTCTTCTCCACAGCTGGCTGGGCGTCGTTCGTCAGGGCGTTGAAGGCAGATGCGTAGGCGCGAACATCCTCAGCACCGCCGGGAGGACCACCACCGACGGCCCCGGGGCCGACAGGGTTTTGGACAGGTCCGTCTCCAGGGTTTCCGGTGACGTCCGTACGCCCGGTACCCCGAACGACTCCGCCAGGGCCACGTAGTCCGGGCGGGTCAGCTCCGTCGCCGTGGCCCGGCCGAAGGCGTCGGTCATGTACTCGCGCAGGATGCCGTAGCCGCCGTCGTCCACGATCAGCCAGGTGACCGGCAGGTCGTACTGACGGGCCGTCGCCAGCTCGGCGATCGAGTACAGGGCGCCTCCGTCGCCGGACACCGCCAGGACCGGGCGGGTCGGGTCGGCCGCCGCGGCGCCGAGGGCGGCGGGGAAGCCGTAGCCGAGGCCGCCGGCGCCCTGGGCCGAGTGCATGGTGTTGGGGCCCTTGGCGTCGAAGGCCGACCAGGCCCAGTAGGCCAGGATCGTCATGTCCCAGAAGCTGGGGGCGTCGGCCGGGAGCGCCCGGCGGACCGACGCCAGGACCTCCTGCTCCATGGTGAGGTCCTGGGACGCGATGCGGTCGCGGACCCGGCCGAGTACGTCGCGGACGCGGCTCGGTGCCGTCTCGTCCCGGCGCTCCTCCACCGTCTCCAGCAGGGCCTGGAGGGCCAGGCGGGCGTCGGCGTGGATGCCCAGGGCCGGGTGGTTGGACTCCAGCTTGCCGAGGTCGGCCTCGATCTGGATCACCCGGCCGCGGGGCTTGAACGTGTGGTAGTTGGAGGAGAGTTCGCCGAGGCCCGAGCCGACCACCAGCAGGACGTCGGCGTCCTCCAGGAAGTCCGTCGTGTGGCGGTCCTCCAGCCAGGACTGGAGGGAGAGGGGGTGTTCCCAAGGGAACGCGCCCTTGCCGCCGAACGTCGTCACGACCGGGGCCTGCAGCCGCTCGGCCAGCTGCCGCAGCTTGCCCGTCGCGTCCGAGCGGACCACTCCCCCGCCCGCGATGATCGCCGGGCGGGCGGCGCGGGAGAGCAGGTCGGCCGCGACCGCGGTCAGCTCCACCCGCGGGACCAGGTCCTCCGGCGTCGCGTCCACGCCCGTCACCACCGGGAGCGAGGCGTCGGCCAGCAGCACGTCCTGCGGGATCTCCACCCACACCGGGCCGTGCGGGGCCGTCAGCGCCGACTTCCAGGCCTCCGCGATCGCCGACGGGATCTGGGACTGGGCGCGGACCGTGTGGACGGACTTCACCACGCCCCGGAAGGACGCCGCCTGGTCGGGCAGTTCGTGGAGGTAGCCGTGCCGGCCGCCGCCCAGACCCGCCCTCGGGATCTGGCTGCTGATCGCCAGCACCGGGGCCGAGGCCGCCCGGGCCTCCTGGAGCGCGGCGAGCGACGTCAGCGCGCCGGGGCCGGTCGACAGCAGCAGCGGCGCCGCCTCACCCGTGATCCGGCCGTACGCGTCGGCCGCGAAGCCCGCGTTGTTCTCCACCCGCAGGCCGACGTAGCGCAGGTCCGAGCGGCGCAGGGCGTCGAACATGCCGAGGGCGTGCTGGCCGGGCAGGCCGAAGACGGTGGTCGCGCCGAGCCCGGCCAGGGTCTCCACGACCAGGTCTCCGCCGTTGCGGCCGGGGGGAGGGTTCAGCGCGGCCTCCGCCTGGGCGGGGGTCGGGCGGAGTACCAGGTCGTGGTCGTGGGTCACTTCGCGCGCGCCTCGGCAATCTGTCGGGACATGATCGTGGTCAGTTCGTACGCCGTGTGGGACGCCGCCACCGACGTGATCTCCGCGTGGTCGTACGCGGGGGCCACCTCGACGACGTCCGCCGACACCAGGTTGCAGGAGGCCAGGCCGCGCAGGATCTCCAGCAGCTCGCGGGAGGTCATGCCGCCCGCCTCCGGGGTGCCGGTGCCGGGCGCGTGGGCCGGGTCCAGGCAGTCGATGTCGATGGAGATGTACAGCGGGCGGTCGCCGATGCGCTGGCGGAGCTGGTCGGCGACCTCGTCCACACCGCGCCGCATCACATCGGCCGACGTCACGATGCCGAAGCCCATCTTGGCGTCGTCGTCGAGGTCCTGCTTGCCGTACAGCGGGCCGCGCGTACCGACGTGGGAGAGCGCGGAGGTGTCGAGGATGCCCTCCTCGACCGCCCGGCGGAACGGGGTGCCGTGCGTGTACTCGGCGCCGAAGTAGGTGTCCCAGGTGTCCAGGTGGGCGTCGAAGTGGAGCAGGGCGACCGGGCCGTGCTTCTTCGCCACCGAGCGCAGCAGCGGGAGGGCGATGGTGTGGTCGCCGCCCAGGGTCATCAGGCGGGCGCCGGTGCCGAGCAGGTCGTCGGCCGCCGCCTCGACGGTCTCGACGGCCTCGTTGATGTTGAACGGGTTCACGGCGATGTCGCCGCCGTCCGCCACCTGGGCGAGCGCGAAGGGGGAGGCGTCCTGCGCCGGGTTGTACGGGCGCAGCAGCCGGGACGCCTCGCGGATGGCGTTGCCGCCGAAGCGGGCGCCGGGCCGGTAGGAGACGCCCGAGTCGAACGGCACGCCCACCACGGCGACGTCGGCGGTGCCGACCTCGTCCAGGCGGGGCAGCCGGGCGAAGGTCGCGGGGCCGGCGTACCGCGGGACGCGGGAGGAGTCGACGGGGCCGCGGGGCGTCTCGTTGCTGCTCATGAACTGCCTTCCTTCGTACGCTTCGTCGCGTATGTACTACTTGCTATGGTCCGACTCTAGCGGGGAGCCGGCACCGGTTCGGACACGGGTTCGGGGGCCCGTCCGGCGAGGCGCTCCCGCCAGGCGGCGAGGACGGCCGCGTCGGTGGGCCTGGTGACCAGGGACACGACGACGTAGGCGGCCAGCGAGGCGAGCAGTCCGTAGTAGACGGGCTGGTTGGCGAGGATGCCGTAGGCCGCCATCAGGCCGACGACCGCCAGGCCGCCGACCGTGACCGCGGCGAGGGCGCCCTGCACGGTGCCGCGCTTCCACAGCAGCCCGCCGAGGATCGGGACGAGGAGGCCGCCGACGAGGAGGTTGTAGGCGACGGTCAGTGCCTCGACCACGTCGTTCACCGCGATGGCCGCGCAGATCACCGCGGCGCCCATGAGGAGGATGAAGGCGCGGTTGCCCTTCACCTCGTCGTGCACGTCCCCCTCCGTCTCGCGGACCACGCCGCGCAGCCGCGCCCAGATGTCGTTGTTGGCGACGGTGGCGCAGGCGATCAGGGCACCGGACGACGTCGACATCACGGCGGCGAGGGCGGCGGCCAGCACCAGGCCGCGCACGCCGACCGGCAGCTCGTCCTTGACGATGGTGGCGAAGGCGTCGTCGGCGTTGGCGAGGTTCGGGTACAGCACCTTGGCGGCCGTGCCGATGATCGCGCCGGCGACGGCGTAGGCGAGGCAGTAGGTGCCGGATATCGTGCCGCCCCACTTGGCGGTCCTGTCGCTGCGTGCGGTGAAGACGCGCTGCCAGATGTCCTGCCCGATGAGCATGCCGAAGGTGTAGATCAGCACGTAGGTGAAGATCGTCTCGCCGCCGATGCCCAGCGGGTCGAAGTACGAGGTCGGCAGCTGGGCCTTCATCCCGCTGAACCCGCCGGCCTTGACGACGGCGATGGGCAGCAGCAGGAGCAGCACGCCGATGGTCTTCACCACGAACTGCACCATGTCGGTGAGGGTGATGGACCACATGCCGCCGAGCGTGGAGTAGGCGACGACGATCGAGCCGCCGAGGATGATCGCGAGCGTGCGGTTCACGTCGAAGAGGACGTCGAAGATCGTGGCGTAGGCGATGGTGGAGGTGACGGCCAGCATCAGCGTGTACGCCCACATGACCACGCCGGAGATGACGCCGGCCCGGCCGCCGTAGCGCAGGTCGAGCATCTCGGAGACGGTGTAGACCTTCAGGCGGGCGATGCGGGCGGAGAAGAAGACGGAGAGCGCGAGCAGGCCGAGGCCGATGGTGACCACCATCCAGGCGCCGGACAGGCCGTACTGGTAGCCGAGGCCCACGCCGCCGATGGTGGACGCGCCGCCGAGGACGATCGCCGCCATGGTGCCGGAGTACATGGCGGGGCCGAGACGGCGGCCGGCCACGAGGAACTCGCTCTTGGACTTGGCGCGGCGCATGCCCCACCAGCCCATGGCCAGCATGCCGGCCAGATAGACGACGATCACTAGGTAGTCGACGGCCATGGGGCCCTCCTTCGCGCACTCCGGTGGCGTGTCGTGCTGATGGGGACGACCGGGTGGCGCGCGTCGCGGGGACATCCGCCCGTACCCGCTGCGGCCGGTGTGGCTTCCGGTCTGGATTGACAGTAGGTGGCCGAAAAGCGGCTGCGAAGTGTACGTTTCATCCACTGGGGGCCGCTGAAGTGGAGGGAATGTCCATCGTGCAGGAACCGGCCGTCCCTCCCACGCCTCCCGTGCCCCTCGCGGCCCTGCTGTCCCGCGAGGACCTGGCCCTGCGCGAGGTCGTCGCCGGCCCCGGCCCGGGCGTGGTGATCCACGCCGCGCACACCTCGGAGATGTCCGACCCGTTCCCGTACCTGCTCGGCGGCGAGCTGCTGCTGACGGCCGGCGTGCACATCCCCCGGGCCGCCGACGAGGACGCGTACTTCGACGGCTACGTCTCCCGGATCGTGGCCGCGGGCGGTGCCGCCCTCGGCTTCGGCGTGGCGCCCGTGCGGGACACCGTGCCGCGGGCGCTGGCCGCGGCCTGCGAGAGGCACGGGCTGCCGCTGCTGGAGGTGCCGCAGCGGACGACGTTCGCGGCGGTGGCCCGCGCGGTGTGGCAGCTGATGGCGCAGGCGCGGCTGGCGGAGCTGCGCCGGGTGTCGGAGGCCCAGCACGGCCTGGCCGCCGCGGCCTCCTCCACGGACCCGGTACCGGCGGTGCTGCGCCGGCTCGCCGCCCGCCTCGGGGGCCGGGCGGCGCTGTACGGGCCGGAGGGCGCCGAGATCGCGACGGTGGGGCGGGAGCAGCCGGAGGGGACGCGGGCGGCCCTGGCCGACCTGGCCCGCTTCGTCGCCGCCCGGCCGTCCACGACCGCCACCGACACGGTCGCCGGTGTCCACCTGTCCGCCTACGCCCTCGGCGCCGCCCGGGACGGCTTCGTCCTCGGCGTCGCCGCGCCGCACCGGGAGCCCGGGGACCACACCATCGCCTCGGTCGCCGCCGTGCTGCTCACCCTGCTCACCGGCGAGCACCACAGCGGCACCGGCGCGGCCCGCTCCTCTGCCCTCGTTCGCCTGCTGCTGGGCGTCCCGCCGGAGGAGGTCGCGCCGCTGCTCGGTGACGCCGCGCACTGGCACGTCGTGCACGCCCACCCCGACGGCACCGCAAGGCCCGAGGGCACCGCAAAGCCCGACAGCACCGCAAGGCCCGATGGCACCGACGGCACCGCCCGCCCCGGCGCCCGCCCCGTCCCCGACCCGGTGGCCGCCTCGGCCCTGGGCACGGCGCTCGGCTCGCCGCTGGTGGACACCGCGGGGGACGTCGTACGGGTGGTGCTGCCCGCCGGCCGCGAACCGGCCCCGCAGCCCGGCTGGACCCTGGGCGTCAGCGCCCCCGTCGCCCCGCGCGACTGGCCGGCCGCCGACGCCCAGGCGGCCCGCGCCCTGGCCCGCGCCCGCGCCCGGCGCACCCCGCTGGTCCGCCACGCCGACCGGCCCGCCCTGACCGACCTGCTCCCGGACGAGGAGGCCGAGGCGCACGCCCGCGCCCTGCTCGCGCCCCTCGCGGCCGTCCCGGCGCTGCCGGAGACGCTGCGCACCTGGCTCTCCCTGCACGGCAGCTGGGACCGCACCGCCGTCGCCCTGTCCGTGCACCGCAACACCGTCCGCCAGCGCATCGCCCGCTGCGCGGCCCTGCTCGACGCCGACCTGGACGATCCGGACGTACGGATGGAGCTGTGGTTCGCGCTGCGGCGGATCTGAGTACGACCCTGGACGCGACCCGCGTGACGAGCGTTACCCGTCCCCCTCCCTGGACGCCCTCCCTACCGACCGGTACGGTGCAATCTGAGCAAGCGCTTAGACAGAGACGTACCGGTGGAGGTGGCGGCGTGCGCCGTACGGTGTTCAACGAGGATCACGAGGCGTTCCGGGAGACCCTGCGCGCCTTCATCGAGGCCGAGGTCGTCCCGGTCTACGACGAGTGGTTCGCCGCGGGCCAGGCGCCGCGCGAGTTCTACTACAAGCTGGCCGAGCTGGGCCTGTTCGGCATCAACGTCCCGGAGGAGTTCGGCGGCGCCGGCCTGGACAGCCACAAGTTCGAGGCGATCCAGTACGAGGAGACCGCCCGCGCGGGCGTCAGCTTCGGCGGCTCCGGCGTGCACGTCCTGCTCGCCCTGCCCTACATCAAGATGCTCGCCAACGACGAGCAGAAGAAGCGCTACCTGCCGAAGTTCGTCTCCGGCGAGGAGATGTGGGCCATCGCGATGACCGAGCCGGGCACCGGCTCCGACCTCGCGGGCATGAAGTCCACCGCCAAGCTGAGCGAGGACGGCACCCACTACGTCCTCAACGGCGCCAAGACCTTCATCACCGGCGGTGTGCACGCCGACAAGGTCATCGTCTGCGCCCGCACCGCGCCGCCCACCCCCGAGGACCGCCGCTACGGCATCTCGCTGTTCGCCGTGGACACCAAGTCCGAGGGCTACTCGGTCGGCCGCAAGCTCGACAAGCTGGGCCTGAGGACCTCCGACACCGCCGAGCTGGCGTTCGTCGACGTCAAGGTGCCCGTCGAGGACCTGCTCGGCGAGGAGAACAAGGGCTTCTCCTACCTCGGCGCCAACCTGCCGTCCGAGCGCTGGGGCATCGCCTACGGCGCCTACGCCCAGGCCAAGGCCGCCGTCCGGTTCGCCAAGCAGTACGTCCAGGACCGCACCGTCTTCGGCAAGCCGGTCGCCGCGTTCCAGAACACCAAGTTCGAGCTGGCCGCCTGCCAGGCCGAGGTGGACGCCGCCGAGGCGGTCGCCGACCGCGCCCTGGAGGCCCTGGACGCCGGTGAGCTGACCGCCGCCGAGGCCGCCAGCGCCAAGCTGTTCTGCACCGAGGTCGCCCACCGCGTCATCGACCGGTGCCTCCAGCTGCACGGCGGCTACGGCTACATGAACGAGTACCCGATCGCCCGCCTGTACGCGGACAACCGCGTCAACCGCATCTACGGCGGCACCAGCGAGGTCATGAAGATGATCATCGCCAAGGACATGGGCCTGTAGACCGCAGGGCATGAGCGACGCACTCCAGTCCCTCCTCGATCTGCTCGACCTGGAGCGGATCGAGGAGGACATCTACCGCGGCCACTCCCGTTCCGCCGTCGTCCCCCGGGTCTTCGGCGGGCAGGTGGCCGCCCAGGCGCTGGTCGCCGCCGGGCGCACGGTCCCCGCGGACCGGCTCGCGCACTCCCTGCACGCGTACTTCCTGCGCCCCGGCGACCCGGACGCCCCGATCGTCTACAACGTCGACCGGCTGCGCGACGGACGCTCCTTCACCACCCGCCGGGTGGTCGCCGTCCAGCACGGCAAGCCGATCTTCGGCCTGTCGGCGTCCTTCCAGACGTACGAGGAGGGCCTGGACCACCAGGCCCCGATGCCGCCCGCGCCGGACCCGGCCACGCTGCCCACCGGCGAGGAACGGCTGCGCAGCTACCCGCACCTGCCCGCCGAGACCGTCGAGCGGTTCATCGAGGCACGCGCGGCGGTCGACCTGCGCTACGTCGACGACCCGCCGTTCGGCAGCTTCGGCGAGCCCCGGGAGCCGCACTCGCAGGTGTGGTTCCGCACCAACGGCAAGCTCGCCGACGACCCTCCCCCAGACTCCGTCCGGGGGAACCCCCACCTGCACGTCGTGCTGGCCACCTACGTCTCCGACATGACGCTGCTGGACTCGGTGCTGCTCGCGCACGGCCGGGGCGGCTGGGCCGTCGGGGACGTCGTCGGGGCGTCGCTGGACCACGCGATGTGGTTCCACCGGCCGTTCCGCGCCGACGAGTGGCTGCTGTACGACCAGCAGTCCCCGTCGGCGCACGGCGGCCGGGGACTCGGCCAGGCCCGCATCTACACACAGGACGGGCGGCTCGCCATCTCGGTGATCCAGGAAGGCGTGGTGCGCGTCCCCCGGGAACACTGAGGGGCATGGCTCACACCCCTCCACAAGCCGCTCCACAGGCCGCTCCGGGCGGCGGCGAGAGCACCTTCACGGTGATCGTCGCCGCCCTCGCCAATCTGGGCATCGCGCTCGCCAAGGCGGTGGCCGGCGTGCTCAGCGGGTCCAGCGCGATGCTGTCGGAGGCGGCGCACTCGGTCGCCGACACGGTCACCGAGGTCATGCTGCTGGCCTCGCTCAAGCGCAGCGAGAAGCCCGCCGACGAGGACCATCCCCTGGGCCACGCCCCCGAGCGCTACATCTGGGCGCTGCTCGCCGCCGTCGCCACCTTCGTGGGCGGCGCGGTCTTCTCCTTCTACGACGGTGTCCACACCCTCGTAGCGGGCGAGGAGCCGGGCGACCCGCTGGTGGCGTACGCCGTCCTGGCGGTCGCCTTCGGGCTGGAGGCCTACTCGCTGCGGACGGGTGTGCGGCAGGCGCGCGGTGAGGCGGCCCGCTTCCGGGTGCCCTTCGGCCGGTATCTGCGCCGCACCCCGGACACCGCCGTGAAGGCCGTCGTCCTGGAGGACTCCGCCGCCCTGATCGGCCTGGTGCTGGCCGCGGGCGGGCTGCTGGGCGGGCAGCTCACCGGTTCGGGCGTGTGGGACGGCGTCGCCTCGCTGTGCATCGGCACCGTGCTGCTGTACGTCGCCTGGGTGCTCGGCCGGTCCAACGCCGGGTTCCTCATCGGACGCCCGCTGCCGGTGCCCCTGCGGGAGCGGGTCCGGGCGGAGCTGCTGGCGGTGGAGCACGTCGAGGCGGTGCTGGAGCTGACCACGCTGGTGCAGGGGCCGCACCAGGCCCTGGTCGCCGCCAAGGTCGACTTCCGGGACGTGTCCACGGCGGCCCAGATCGAGTGGGCCTGCGAGGAAGCCGAACACCGGCTGCGCGCGGCGCTGCCCGGGGTGCGCCGGGTCTACCTGGACCCGACGCCCGGCTACGCGCAGCGCAGGACGGAGGGGCTGAACCCCTGGCCGTGAGGTCCTGCCCCGGGCCGGTCCCCCGGCCAGGCCGGCCCCGCCGCCGACCCGGTCCCCCGGCCAGGCCGGCCCCGCCGCCGACCCGGTCCCCCGGCCAGGCCGGTCCCGCCGCCGACCCGGTCCCCCGGCTAGGCCAGTCCCGCCTCCGCCAGCAGATACGCCGTCATCGGGTCGTAGTGGCGGGGGCTGACCACGTGGTCGTCCAGCGGCACCGTGACCTGGACGGTGCCCTCGGACTCGGCGAGGAAGAGCGCCGGGTCGTTGCAGTCGGCGTAGCCGACGGAGTCGACGCCGTGCTGTCCCGCGTACCCGGCCCAGCCGTGGTCGGCGACGACCAGGTCGGGCAGCGGGCGGCCCTCGCGCTCCAGGCCGGTGAGGATGGCCCGCATCGGCTCGCCGGAGTGGGTGTGCCACAGCGTGGCGCCGTGCTCCAGCACCGCCACGTCCGCGAACTGCATGACGTATCCCTCGTCCGTCGACAGTCCCTCCGGGATGACGACGATCTCGCAGCCGGCGGCGCGCAGCGCGGCGGCGGTGGCCCGGTGCACGTCGAGCAGCCCGCCCGGGTGGCCGGTGGCGAACAGCACCCGCTGCCCGCCGTCGGCCGCCTTGCGCAGCCGTCCGGCCATGCGCTCCAGGGCGGCGACGGTCAGCTCGGGGTCGATGGTGTCCTGGCCGTACCGGCACTCGGGGTCGTCGTTGACGCCGGCCCGCTCCGCCATCACCGCGAGGACGTCCTGCTCGTCGGTCCAGCGGTCGCCCAGCTCCAGGCCGAGCCAGTAGTGGCGGTCGCCGTTCGCGAGTTTCCGGTAGTGGGAGAGGTTGTTCTCGCGGGGTGTGGCCACGTCACCCGCGATGCGGGTCCTGACCAGGTGTTCGACGAGTTCGGCGCGGCTGGGTGTCCCGGGTATCGGCATGGCTCCATTGTGAGGGCAGCCGCCCGTGCGGGTCCCGGGCGTATCGCCCGCTGGGACGCGGGTCACGTCCGGCCGCCCGGCGCGGCGGGAGGCGCCGGAACCTGCCGGCCGGCGCGGTGAGAGGTCCGTGAGCCTGCCGGGCCCGCGCGCACGCCGCCCTACGGCGTCCCGTCCGCCCCCGCCGCCGCGAACGCCCCCCGGGCCATCCGGTGCAGCAGCGCGGCCGTCGTGCCGCGGCCCGGCAGGGAGCCGGGGCGGCCCAGGTGGGGAGTGGAGTTGAGCAGGCCGAAGACGGAGTGGACCGCCGAGCGGGCGCTGGGCTCGCTCAGCCCCGGGTAGACCCGGCGGACCACGGACACCCACAGCTCGACGTACTGGCGCTGAAGCTGGCGGACCATCTTGCGGTCGGTGTCCCGGAGGCGGTCCAGCTCGCGGTCGTGCAGGGTGATGAGCGGGCGGTCGTCGAGCGCGAAGTCGATGTGCCCCTCGATCAGCGAGTCGAGGACCGCCTCGGGGGCCGCCCCGCCGGCGCCGTCCGCACGCTCGGCCTCCGCCAGGCGCCGCTTCGCACCCGTCAGGAGCTGACCGCTGATGCCCACCAGCAGCTCGGCGAGCATCGCGTCCTTGCCGGCGAAGTGCCGGTACAGGCCGGGCCCGCTGATGCCCACCGCCGCGCCTATCTCGTCCACGCCCACCCCGTGGAAGCCGCGCTCGGCGAACAGCCGGGCGGCCTCCTTGAGGATCTGCTCGCGGCGGGTGGGGGCGTCGGTTCTGGTGGCCATGGAGACGATTCTAGACAGGGAGGTTAGCGTTCGTTAACCTGAGGGAAATGCGTTAACGCTCATTAACTGGTGGACCACTGGGTGAGGGGACCGCAGGATGCATGAGGCACCGGAGCTGACGAGCGCGGCCGATCCCGCGTCGGAGGCCTTTCGGGCCAACGAGGAGGCGCACCGCGCCCTCGTCGAGGAGCTGCGCGCCAAGCTGGCCGCGGCCCGGCTCGGCGGCGGCGAGAAGGCCAGGGCCCGGCACACCGCGCGCGGCAAGCTGCTGCCGCGGGACCGGGTGGACGGCCTGCTGGATCCGGGCTCGCCGTTCCTGGAGCTGGCGCCGCTCGCGGCCGACGGGCTGTACGACGGGCAGGCGCCGGCCGCCGGGGTGATCGCCGGGATCGGCCGGGTCAGCGGCCGGGAGTGCGTGATCGTCGCCAACGACGCCACGGTCAAGGGCGGCACGTACTACCCGATGACCGTGAAGAAGCATCTGCGCGCGCAGGAGGTCGCGCTCGACAACCGGCTGCCCTGTCTGTACCTGGTCGACTCCGGCGGGGCCTTCCTGCCGATGCAGGACGAGGTCTTCCCCGACCGGGACCACTTCGGCCGGATCTTCTACAACCAGGCCCGGATGTCGGGCGCCGGCATCCCGCAGATCGCCGCCGTCCTCGGGTCCTGCACCGCCGGTGGCGCGTACGTGCCCGCGATGAGCGACGAGGCCGTGATCGTCCTCAACCAGGGGACGATCTTCCTGGGCGGCCCGCCGCTGGTGAAGGCGGCCACCGGCGAGGTGGTGACCGCCGAGGAGCTGGGCGGCGGCGAGGTGCACGCGCGTGTGTCGGGCGTGACCGACCACCTCGCGGAGAGCGACGCGCACGCCCTGCGGATCGTGCGGAACATCGTCGCCACCCTGCCCGGGCGCGGCCCCCTGCCCTGGTCGGTCACCGAGTCCGTCGAGCCCAAGGTCGACCCGTACGGGCTGTACGGCGCGGTGCCGGTCGACTCCCGCACCCCCTACGACGTCCGCGAGATCATCGCGCGCGTGGTCGACGGCTCCCGCTTCGCCGAGTTCAAGTCCGAGTTCGGGCAGACCCTCGTCACCGGCTTCGCCCGGATCCACGGCCACCCGGTCGGGATCGTCGCCAACAACGGCATCCTGTTCGCCGAGTCCGCCCAGAAGGGCGCCCACTTCATCGAGCTGTGCGACCAGCGCGGCATCCCGCTGGTGTTCCTGCAGAACATCTCCGGGTTCATGGTCGGCAAGGACTACGAGGCCGGCGGCATCGCCAAGCACGGCGCCAAGATGGTCACGGCGGTGGCCTGCACGCGCGTGCCGAAGCTGACGGTGGTGGTCGGCGGCTCCTACGGCGCCGGGAACTACTCGATGTGCGGCCGGGCCTACTCCCCCCGCTTCCTGTGGATGTGGCCGAACGCCAAGATCTCCGTGATGGGCGGCGAGCAGGCCGCCAGCGTGCTGGCGACCGTCAAGCGGGACCAGCTTCAGGCCCGCGGCGAGTCCTGGCCGGCGGAGGAGGAAGAGGCGTTCAAGGCGCCCGTCCGTGCGCAGTACGAGCGGCAGGGCAACGCCTACTACGCGACCGCCCGCCTGTGGGACGACGGCGTGATCGACCCGCTCGAGACCCGTCAGGTGCTGGGCCTGGCCCTGACCGCCTGCGCCAACGCGCCCCTGGGTGAACCCCAGTTCGGCGTCTTCCGGATGTGAGGGGGAGTACGACGATGTTCGACACAGTACTGGTGGCCAACCGGGGCGAGATCGCCGTCCGTGTCATCCGGACGCTGCGCTCGCTCGGCGTGCGCTCGGTGGCCGTCTTCTCCGACGCCGACGCGGACGCCCGGCACGTGCGGGAGGCCGACACGGCGGTGCGGATCGGCCCGCCCCCGGCCGCGGAGAGCTATCTGTCGGTGGAGCGGCTGCTGGACGCCGCCGCCCGCACCGGCGCCCAGGCCGTCCACCCCGGGTACGGCTTCCTCGCGGAGAACGCCGAGTTCGCACGGGCCTGCGAGGCCGCCGGGCTGGTCTTCATCGGCCCGCCCGCGGACGCCATCGCGCTGATGGGCGACAAGATCCGGGCCAAGGAGACGGTGAAGGCGGCGGGCGTCCCCGTCGTGCCCGGCTCCAGCGGCAGCGGCCTGACGGACGAGCAGCTCGTGGCCGCGGCCCGCGAGATCGGCACGCCGGTGCTGCTGAAGCCGTCGGCCGGCGGTGGCGGCAAGGGCATGCGGCTGGTGCGGGACGAGTCCCTGCTCGCCGACGAGATCGCCGCCGCCCGCCGCGAGGCCCGCGCCTCCTTCGGGGACGACACGCTGCTGGTGGAGCGGTGGATCGACCGGCCCCGGCACATCGAGATCCAGGTCCTGGCGGACGGGCACGGCGGTGTCGTCCACCTCGGCGAGCGCGAGTGCTCGCTCCAGCGCCGGCACCAGAAGATCATCGAGGAGGCGCCGAGTGTGCTCCTCGACGAGGCCACGCGGGCCGCGATGGGCGAGGCGGCGGTCCAGGCGGCCCGCTCCTGCGGCTACCGGGGCGCGGGCACGGTGGAGTTCATCGTCCCCGGCACCGACCCGTCCTCGTACTACTTCATGGAGATGAACACCCGCCTCCAGGTCGAGCACCCGGTCACCGAACTGGTCACCGGCCTGGACCTGGTGGAGTGGCAGCTGCGCGTGGCGGCGGGCGAGCCGCTGGCGTTCGGGCAGCAGGACGTGCGGCTCACCGGGCACGCGGTCGAGGCCCGGCTGTGCGCCGAGGACCCCGCGCGCGGCTTCCTGCCGTCCGGCGGCACGGTGCTGCGGCTGCGCGAGCCGCAGGGCGACGGCGTCCGCACCGACTCGGGGCTGACCGAGGGCACGGAGGTCGGCAGCCTCTACGACCCGATGCTGGCCAAGGTGATCGCCTACGGCCCCGACCGCGCCTCGGCCCTGCGCAAGCTGCGGGCGGCGCTGGCGGAGACGGTGACGCTGGGTGTGCAGACCAACGCCGGGTTCCTGCGGCGGCTGCTCGCCCATCCGGCGGTCGTGTCCGGCGAGATGGACACCGGGCTGGTCGAGCGCGAGGTCGACGGCCTGGTCACCACGGACGTGCCCGAGGAGGTGTACGAGGCGGCGGCGGCCGTGCGCCTGGACGCGCTGCGCCCCCGGGGCACGGGCTGGACGGACCCGTTCTCGGTGCCGAGCGGCTGGCGCCTCGGCGGCGAGCACAGGCCCGTCGCCTTCCCGCTCAAGGCCGGCGGCGACCCCGTCGAGCACACTCCGCGCGGCACCCACACCGTCACCGAGGACCGGGTGTCCGTCACCCTCGACGGCGTCCGGCACACCTTCCACCGCGCCGCCGACTGGCTCGGCCGCGACGGCGACGCCTGGCACGTGCGCGACCACGACCCGGTCACCGCCTCCCTCACCCGCGCCGCGCACGCGGGCGCCGACTCGCTCACCGCGCCCATGCCGGGGACGGTGACGGTGGTGAAGGTCGCCGTCGGCGACGAGGTGGCCGCCGGACAGAGCCTGCTGGTCGTGGAGGCGATGAAGATGGAGCACGTCATCTCCGCCCCGCACGCCGGCACGGTCGCCGAACTCGACGTCGCCCCCGGCACGGCGGTCGCCATGGACCAGGTCCTGGCGGTCATCGCCCCTGTGGAGGACCCGGCGAGGGAGGCCACGGCGAAGGAGGAGACGGCATGACCGACGGACTGCCCATGACCGTCCCGGCCCCGGGACTGCCCGCCCGCGTCCGCATCCACGAGGTCGGCGCCCGCGACGGCCTGCAGAACGAGCAGGCCACCGTCCCGACGGACGTCAAGGCGGAGTTCGTCCGGCGGCTGGCCGACGCGGGCCTGACGACCATCGAGGCGACCAGCTTCGTCCACCCCAGGTGGGTGCCCCAGCTGGCGGACGCCGAGCAGCTGTACCCGCAGGTCGCGGAACTCCCCGTGGACCTGCCCGTCCTGGTCCCCAACGAGCGCGGCCTGGACCGCGCGCTGGCCCTCGGCGCCCGGCGGGTCGCCGTCTTCGCCAGCGCGACGGAGTCCTTCGCCAAGGCCAACCTCAACCGCACGGTGGACGAGGCGCTGGCCATGTTCGAGCCGGTGGTGGCCCGCGCCAAGGCGGCCGACGGCCACGTCCGCGGCTATCTGTCCATGTGCTTCGGCGACCCCTGGGAGGGCGCGGTCCCCGTCGAGCAGGTGGTCCGGGTCTGCCGCGCCCTGGTCGGCATGGGCTGCGACGAACTGAGCCTCGGCGACACCATCGGCGTGGCCACCCCGGGCCACGTCACCGCGCTGCTCACCGCCCTCGGCGAGGCCGGCATCGCCACGGAGGTGCTGGGCGTGCACTTCCACGACACCTACGGGCAGGCGCTCGCCAACACCCTCGCCGCCCTCCAGTGCGGCGTCACGACCGTGGACGCCTCCGCGGGCGGCCTGGGCGGCTGCCCGTACGCCAAGTCCGCCACCGGCAACCTCGCCACCGAAGACCTGGTGTGGATGCTGCACGGCCTCGGCATCGACACCGGGGTCGACCTCGGCCGTCTCGTCGCCACGAGCGTCTGGATGGCCGGCCGGCTGGGCCGCCCCAGCCCGTCCCGCACCGTACGAGCCCTCTCCTCCACCGGCTCCGACGCCGCCTCCCACAAGGAGCAGTGACAACCATGGACCACAAGCTCTCCCCAGAACTCGAGGAACTCCGCCGCACGGTGGAGGAGTTCGCGCACGACGTCGTGGCGCCCAAGATCGGCGACTTCTACGAGCGGCACGAGTTCCCGTACGAGATCGTCCGCGAGATGGGCCGCATGGGCCTGTTCGGCCTGCCCTTCCCGGAGGAGTACGGCGGCATGGGCGGCGACTACCTCGCCCTCGGCATCGCGCTGGAGGAGCTGGCCCGCGTCGACTCCTCGGTCGCCATCACGCTGGAGGCGGGCGTCTCGCTGGGCGCGATGCCGCTGCACCTGTTCGGCACCGAGGAGCAGAAGCGGCAGTGGCTGCCGAAGCTGTGCGCCGGCGAGATGCTCGGCGCCTTCGGCCTGACCGAGCCGGACGGCGGCTCGGACGCGGGTGCGACCCGGACCACGGCGCGGCTGGACGAGACGACGAACGAGTGGGTGATCAACGGCACCAAGTGCTTCATCACCAACTCCGGCACGGACATCACCGGTCTGGTCACGGTCACGGCGGTCACCGGCCGCAAGCCGGACGGCAGGCCGCGGATCTCGGCCGTCATCGT
Organism: Streptomyces hamibioticus; assembly: GCF_047946815.1. NCBI lineage: Bacteria > Bacillati > Actinomycetota > Actinomycetes > Kitasatosporales > Streptomycetaceae > Streptomyces > Streptomyces hamibioticus. The sequence continues at coordinate 4,833,300 of NZ_JBKKQY010000001.1, read as the reverse complement.
GCCCTCGGGCACGCCCGGCTTCACGGTCGCCCCGCCGTACTCCAAGGTCGGCTGGAACGCCTCCGACACCCGTGAGCTGTCCTTCGACGACGTACGGGTCCCGGCCGCCAACCTGCTGGGCGAGGAGGGCCGCGGCTACGCCCAGTTCCTGCGCATCCTCGACGAGGGCCGGATCGCCATCGCGGCGCTGGCCACCGGCCTGGCGCAGGGCTGTGTGGACGAGTCGGTCAAGTACGCGAAGGAACGTCACGCCTTCGGCAGGCCGATCGGTGCGAACCAGGCGATCCAGTTCAAGATCGCCGATATGGAGATGAAGGCGCACACCGCCCGGCTCGCCTGGCGGGACGCGGCCTCCCGGCTGGTGACGGGCGAGCCGTTCAAGAAGGAGGCGGCTCTGGCGAAGCTGTACTCGTCGACCGTCGCGGTGGACAACGCCCGGGACGCCACGCAGATCCACGGCGGCTACGGCTTCATGAACGAGTACCCGGTCGCCCGGATGTGGCGTGACTCGAAGATCCTGGAGATCGGCGAGGGCACCAGCGAGGTCCAGCGGATGCTGATCGCAAGGGAGTTGGGGCTGGTGAGCTGAACTCACCCTGCCCGGCCGCGCTTCGGACGGGCGCGGAGTGACCCCGCCCACTGGACAAGACCTGAGGTTAGGCTAACCTACCTTCGAACTGTCCCAGCGGACGCTCCGCCCCGTTCGAAAGCAGCTACGCCATGCCCAACGCCAGAGCTACCCACCTCACCCGCCGCGGAATACTCGCCGCGGGCGGCGCACTCGGCCTCGGTGCCGTGCTCACGGCCTGCGGTGACGACGACGCGAAAAACGGTGGCTCGGACAAGGAGACGGCTGCCGCCAAGTCCGGCCCCTGGACCTTCAAGGACGACCGCGGCAAGACCGTGAAGCTCGACAAGGTCCCCACGGACATCGTGGCCTTCACCGGTGTCGCCGCCGCCCTCTGGGACTACGGCATCCAGGTCAAGGGCGTCTTCGGCCCGACCACCACCAAGGACGGCAAGCCCGACGTCCAGGCCGGCGACATGGACGTCAGCAAGGTCACCGTCCTCGGCAACGAGTGGGGCAAGCTCAACGTCGAGAAGTACGCGGCTCTCTCCCCCGAGCTGCTGATCAGCACCACGTTCGACACCGCGGGCACCCTCTGGTCGGTCCCCGAGGAGTCCAAGGACAAGATCGCGCAGCTGGCGCCGAGCGTCGCCATCTCCGTCTTCGACCGCCAGCTGAGCCGGCCGCTCCAGCGCATGTGGGAGCTGGCCGAGTCGCTGGGCGCGGACATGCAGGCCGAGAAGGTGGTCCAGGCCAAGAAGGACTTCGAGACCGCCAGCGAGCGGCTGCGCAAGGCCGCCAAGGCCCGCCCCGAGATCAAGGTGCTGGCCGGCTCGGCGAGCGACCAGCTCTTCTACGTCTCCGGCACCAACCTCTCGGTGGATTTGGAGTACTTCAAGGCCCTCGGCGTGAACTTCGTCGAGCCCTCGGAGGAGGCCAAGAAGGCGACCGGCGGCTGGTTCGAGAGCCTCAGCTGGGAGAACGTCGACAAGTACCCGGCGGACGTCATCATCATGGACGACCGCTCCTCCACCATCCAGCCGGCCGACATCACCGAGGGCACCTGGAAGAAGCTGCCCGCGGTCAAGGCCGGCCAGGTCATCGCCCGGTCCCCGGAGCCGATCCTGTCGTACGACAAGTGCACGCCGCTTCTCGACAACCTCGCCGAGGCCATCGAGAAGGCGAAGAAGGTCAGCTGACCCCGGCCCACCCCGACTCGCAGGAGCCTTGAGTGACGACTGCCGTAGCCGCCCCGTTCCGTTTCTTCTCCCTCCAGGTCGTACGGACGAGGCGGCTCGGCCCGTCCCTGACCCGGGTGACGTTCGCGGGACCCGATCTGCACGCCTTCCACTCCGACGGGCACGACCAGTCCCTGTCGCTGTTCCTGCCGCAGCCCGGCCAGAGCGAGCCGCGGGTTCCCCTGGAGCTGGGCGACGGCTGGTGGCAGGGCTGGCGGGAACTCCCCGACGACGTACGGGCGGTGATGCGCTCGTACACCCTGCGGTCGCTGCGCCGGGACGACCACGGCCGCACCACCGAGATCGACATCGACTTCGTGCTGCACGGCGTCGAGCCGGGTGCCGCGATCGAGGCCGGGCCCGCCTCGCGCTGGGCCGCGCGCGCCGCGGCCGGCGACCGGGTGCTGGTGCTCGGCCCGGCGATCGCGGACAACCGGGCCATCCGCTTCCGGCCGCCCGAGGACACCGACCTGGTGGTGATCTGGGGCGACGAGACCGCCGTCCCCGCCGCTACGGCGGTCGTCGAGGCGCTGCCGCCCGGCACCCGCGCCCGGGTGTGGCTGGAGGTGCCGCACGCCGAGGACGTCCAGGAGCTGACGACCACGGCGGACGCCGAGATCACCTGGCTGGTCCGGGACGCGGCCCCGGACCGCGCCGAAGGCTCTCCCCTGGCTCTCGACGCCATCCGCTCCGCCGAACTCCCCGCCGCCCAGCGCCCGTACGTGTGGATGGCGGGCGAGTCCGGCTGTGTGAAGCAGCTGCGCCGGCACTTCGTGGGCGAGCGCGGCATCGACCGGCGCCGGGTCACCTTCGTCGGCTACTGGCGCCGTGGACTGACGGAGGAGCAGCTGCGGGAAGAGGCTTGACTCCCGTACGCCCTGGGGCTGTTGGCGCGCGAGTGACGCTAGTCACGTAGAAGCCCGCGTTTACCCCGTCTCCGATTAGGTTAGGCTTACCTAAGTTGGAGCCGCCCGCCCCGGCCGGAACTCCGCCCCGGCTCCGCCTTCTTCTCGTCCCTCACGGACCGTCCCCACCGGAGGACCCCCACATGCGCTCGCACCTGCTCAACGACACCACCGCGGAGCAGTACCGCCGTTCCGTGACCGAAGGAGTCGAGCGGGTGGCCGCCAAACTCGCCACCACCGACCGTCCGTTCACCGGCGTCGCGGTCGACGCCCTGTCCCCCCGCATCGACGAGATCGACCTCGACGAGCCGCTGCACGACACGGCCGCGGTCCTCGACGAACTGGAGGAGGTCTACCTCCGGGACGCGATCTACTTCCACCACCCCCGCTACCTGGCCCACCTCAACTGCCCGGTCGTCATCCCGGCCGTGCTCGGCGAGGCCGTCCTGTCCGCCGTCAACTCCTCCCTGGACACCTGGGACCAGTCGGTCGGCGGCACCCTCATCGAGCGGAAACTGATCGACTGGACGACCGCCCGCATCGGCCTCGGCCCCGCCGCCGACGGCGTCTTCACCTCCGGCGGCACCCAGTCCAACCTCCAGGCGCTGCTGCTGGCCCGCGAGGAGGCGAAGTCCCCCGACCTGGCCGGTCTGCGCATCTTCGCCTCCGAGGTCAGCCACTTCAGCGTGAAGAAGTCGGCGAAGCTGCTCGGCCTCGGCCAGGACGCCGTGGTCCCGATCCCGGTCGACCACGACAAGCGGATGCAGACCGTCGCCCTCGCCCGCGAACTGGAGCGCTGCGCGCGGGACGGCCTCGTCCCCATGGCCGTCGTCGCCACCGCGGGCACCACCGACTTCGGCTCCATCGACCCGCTGCCGGAGATCGCCGAGCTGTGCGGCCAGTACGACACGTGGCTGCACGTCGACGCCGCCTACGGCTGCGGACTGCTCGCCTCGCTGAAGTACCGGGACCGGCTGCGCGGCATCGAGCGGGCCGACTCGGTCACCGTCGACTACCACAAGTCCTTCTTCCAGCCGGTGAGTTCGTCCGCCGTGCTGGTGCGGGACGCCTCGACGCTGCGCCACGCCACCTACCACGCGGAGTACCTCAACCCGCGCCGCATGGTGCAGGAACGTATTCCCAACCAGGTGGACAAGTCCCTGCAGACCACCCGCCGTTTCGACGCGCTCAAGCTGTGGATGACGCTGCGCGTGATGGGCGCCGACGGCATCGGCGAGCTGTTCGACGAGGTCTGCGACCTCGCGGCCGAGGGCTGGCAGCTGCTCGCCGCCGACCCGCGCTTCGACGTGGTGGTCCAGCCGACGCTGTCCACCCTGGTCTTCCGCTACATCCCGGCGGCCGTCACCGACCCCGCCGAGATCGACCGCGCCAACCTCCACGCCCGCAAGGCCCTGTTCGCCTCCGGCGACGCGGTGGTCGCGGGCACCAAGGTGGCCGGGCGCCACTACCTGAAGTTCACCCTGCTCAACCCCGAGACCACGACGGACGACATCGCCGCCGTCCTCGACCTGATCGCCGGCCACGCCGAGCAGTACCTGGGAGAGTCCCTTGACCGCGCTTCCTGACGCCACGACGAAGACCTACGACTTCGTGGGGATCGGGCTCGGCCCCTTCAACCTCGGCCTCGCCTGCCTCACCGAGCCCATCGCCGAGCTGGACGGCGTCTTCCTGGAGTCCAAGCCCGACTTCGAGTGGCACGCCGGCATGTTCCTGGACGGCGCCCACCTCCAGACCCCGTTCATGTCGGACCTGGTCACCCTCGCCGACCCGACCTCCCCCTACTCCTTCCTCAACTACCTGAAGGAGAAGGGCCGGCTGTACTCGTTCTACATCCGCGAGAACTTCTACCCGCTGCGCGTCGAGTACGACGACTACTGCCGCTGGGCCGCGAACAAACTGACCAGCGTCCGCTTCGGCACGACGGTCACCGAGGTGACGTACCGGGACGAGGACGGCCTGTACGTCGTGGAGACCACCTCCGGCGACACCTACCGCGCCCGCCACCTGGTCCTCGGCACCGGCACCCCGCCGCACATCCCCGAGGCCTGCCAGGGCCTGGCCGGCGACTTCATCCACAACTCCCGCTACGTCCAGCACAAGGCGGAGCTGCAGCGGAAGGAGTCGATCACGCTGGTCGGCAGCGGCCAGTCCGCCGCCGAGATCTACTACGACCTGCTCAGCGAGATCGACGTCCACGGCTACCGGCTCAACTGGGTCACCCGCTCCCCGCGCTTCTTCCCGCTGGAGTACACCAAGCTGACGCTGGAGATGACCTCCCCGGAGTACGTGGACTACTACCACGCACTGCCCGAGGCCACCCGCTACCGCCTCACCGCCCAGCAGAAGGGCCTGTTCAAGGGCATCGACGGCGATCTGATCAACGAGATCTTCGACCTGCTCTACCAGAAGAAGCTCGGCGGCCCGGTCCCCACCCGGCTGCTCACCAACTCCGCGCTCACCGAGGCCCGGTACGCGGACGGCACCTACACCCTCACCTTCCGCCAGGAGGAGCAGGGCAAGGACTTCGAGCTGCGCTCCGACGGCCTGATCCTGGCCACCGGCTACCGGTACGCCGAGCCGGAGTTCCTCAAGCCGGTCCGCGACCGGCTGCGCTACGACTCCCAGGGCAACTTCGACGTCGCCCGCAACTACGCCGTCGACGTCACCGGCAAGGGCGTCTTCCTGCAGAACGCGGGCGTGCACACGCACAGCATCACCAGCCCCGACCTGGGCATGGGCGCCTACCGCAACAGCTACATCATCCGAGAGCTGCTCGGCACCGAGTACTACCCGGTCGAGAAGACCATCGCGTTCCAGGAGTTCGCCGTATGAGCACCACCGCCGCCAACGCCCGCACCGTCGGCACCCTCACCCTGCGCCCGCTCGACCCGACGAAGGACGCCGAGCTGCTGCACGGCTGGGTGACCCACCCCAAGGCCGCGTTCTGGATGATGCAGGACGCCGAGCTGGTGGACGTCGAGCGCGCCTACATGGAGATCGCGGCCGACGAGCACCACCACGCCTACCTCGGCCTGCACGACGGCGTCCCCGCCTTCCTGATGGAGAAGTACGACCCGGCCCACCGCGAGCTGGTCGGGCTGTACGAGCCGGAGCCGGGCGACGTCGGCATGCACTTCCTGGTCGCGCCGACCGACCGGCCCGTGCACGGCTTCACCCGCGCCGTGATCACCGCCGTGATGCGCCACCTCTTCGCGGACCCGGCGACCCGGCGCGTGGTCGTCGAGCCGGACGTGACCAACAAGGCGGTGCACGCCCTGAACGAGGCCGTCGGATTCGTCCCCGCACGCGAGATCCAGAAGCCGGAGAAGAAGGCGTTGCTGAGTTTCTGCACGCGCGAGCAGTTCGAGAAGGCGGTGGGAGCATGAGCCTCGCCGATGCCGTGGCCCACCTGACCCCCGAGCGCTGGGAGCAGGCCAACCGCCTGCTGATCCGCAAGGCGCTCGCCGAGTTCACCCACGAGCGGCTGCTCACCCCGGAGCGGGACGGCGGGGGGTACGTCGTCCGCAGCGACGACGGCCAGACCGCGTACCGCTTCGCCGCCACCGTCCGCGCCCTGGACCACTGGCAGGTGGACGCCGGGTCCATCACCCGCCACCGTGACGGCGGCGAACTCCCGCTCGCCGCCCTGGACTTCTTCGTCGAACTGAAGGACTCCCTGGGCCTGAGCGACGAGATCCTGCCCGTCTACCTGGAGGAGATCTCCTCCACCCTCTCCGGCACCTGCTACAAGCTGACCAAACCGCAGGTCCCCGCCGCCGAGCTGGCCCGCAGCGGCTTCCAGGCGATCGAGACCGGCATGACCGAGGGCCACCCCTGCTTCGTGGCCAACAACGGACGGCTCGGCTTCGGCATCCACGAGTACCTCTCGTACGCCCCGGAGACCGCGAGCCCGGTCCGCCTGGTGTGGCTGGCCGCGCACCGCTCGCGCGCCGCGTTCACCGCGGGCGTCGGCATCGACCACGAGTCCTTCTTCCGGCAGGAGCTGGGCGGGGCGACCGTCGACCGCTTCCACGGCATCCTGCGCGAGCAGGGCCTGGACCCGGCCGACTACCTGCTCATCCCGGTCCACCCCTGGCAGTGGTGGAACAAGCTGACCGTCACCTTCGCCGCCGAGGTCGCCCGGAAGCACCTGGTCTGCCTGGGCGAGGGCGACGACGAGTACCTGGCCCAGCAGTCCATCCGGACCTTCTTCAACGTCTCCCACCCCGAGAAGCACTATGTGAAGACGGCCCTGTCCGTCATCAACATGGGCTTCATGCGCGGCCTGTCCGCCGCCTACATGGAGGCCACGCCGGCGATCAACGACTGGCTCGCCCAGCTCATCGAGGGCGACCCGGTGCTGAAGGCGACGGGTCTGACCATCATCCGGGAGCGGGCCGCGGTCGGCTACCGGCACCTGGAGTACGAGAAGGCCACCGACCGCTACTCGCCGTACCGCAAGATGCTGGCGGCCCTGTGGCGGGAGAGCCCGGTCCCGTCCCTCCAGGACGGCGAGTCCCTGGCCACCATGGCCTCCCTGCTGCACGTCGACCACGAGGGCGCGTCCTTCGCGGGCGCGCTGATCGAGCGGTCCGGCCTGGCCCCGAGGGACTGGCTGCGGCACTACCTGCGGGCCTACTTCACCCCGCTGCTGCACAGCTTCTACGCCTACGACCTGGTCTTCATGCCGCACGGCGAGAACGTCATCCTGGTGCTGAAGGACGGCGTCGTGCAGCGGGCGGTCTACAAGGACATCGCCGAGGAGATCGCGGTGATGGACCCGGACGCGGTGCTGCCTCCGGAGGTGTCGAGGATCGCGGTGGAGGTCCCCGACGACAAGAAGCTGCTCTCCATCTTCACGGACGTCTTCGACTGCTTCTTCCGCTTCCTCGCCGCGAACCTGGCCACCGAGGGCATCCTGGAGGAGGAGGACTTCTGGCGCACGGTCGCCGAGGCCACCCGCGAGTACCAGGCGTCGGTGCCGGAGCTGGCCGACAAGTTCGCCCGGTACGACATGTTCGCGCCCGAGTTCGCGCTGTCCTGCCTCAACCGGCTCCAGCTGCGCAACAACAAGCAGATGGTGGACCTCGCGGACCCGTCCGGCGCGCTCCAGCTGGTCGGCAGCCTGAAGAACCCCCTCGCGGGCCGGTAGGCCCTCCCCGGCAGACGGGCACCCCGGAGTACGGTCCTCCGGGGTGCCCGTCCGGCGTGCCGGGGCGCCCGGTCACTGCTCGTCGCGCAGCCGGCCGACTCGGCCGCGAGGGCGTGAACGGTGAACTTTGCCGTGGCGGCCTTGAGGTCCTCCCCCGCGTGCGGCGCGCGGGCCCGGGTCAGAGACGCAGCCGGGCCGCGTCCTCGCAGGCGCCGGCACCGGTTCCCCAGGGATTGCGCGGGACTGCACGGGTCGCCGGCGGGTCAGCCGGCGGTGTCCGTCCCGCCGGCCGGCCAGGGCACCTGCGGTGACCGGTGGAACCCGATCCCCATCGCCTCCCACCGCGGTCCCTGTGCGGCGAGCCGCACCTTGTAGTCCTCCCAGTCGTGCGTCGAGGCGGGGGACCAGCCCAGCTCGGCGGCGCCGGGCAGCCTCGGGAAGGCCATGTAGTCGATGTGCTCGGAGTTCTCGATGGTCTCCGTCCACAGCGGTGCCTCCACGCCGCGGATCGCGGAGTCGGGGACGCCGGGCAGGTAGGCGCCCGGGTCCCAGTCGTAGGACCGCCGCACCTCGACGTAGCCGGCCCAGGACAGGCCCAGCGGGGTGTTCTTGTCGTACTTCATGTCGAGGTAGATCCGGTCGGCCGGGGACAGGATCAGCCCGGTGCCGTTCCGCGCGGCGGCGGCCACCTGCTCCTTCTCCTTGGCGCTGGTGGAGTCCAGTCCCCAGTACTGGGCGAGCGCGCCCTCCGCCGGGGCGGCGCCGGTGAGCTGGTGCCAGCCGATGACGGTCTTGCCGTACTTGGCGACGACCGGCTGCACCCGCGCCATGAACGTCGTGTAGTCCTCGTGGCTGGTGGAGTGCGCCTCGTCGCCGCCGATGTGGAAGTACCGGCCGGGGGTGAGCGCGGCGATCTCGCGCACGACGTCGTCCACGAAGTCGTACGTGATCTCCTTGCCGACGCACAGGGAGCTGAAGCCCACCTTGGTCCCGGTGTAGAGCGGGGGCGCGACGCCGTCGCAGTTCAGGTCCGCGTAGGAGGCGAGCGCGGCGTTGGTGTGGCCCGGCATGTCGATCTCGGGGATCACCTCCATGTGGCGGGAGCCGGCGTAGCGGACGAGTTCCTTGTACTCGGCCTTGGTGTAGTGGCCGCCGGGCCCGCCGCCGACCTCCGTGGAGCCGCCGTAGGTGGCCAGGCGCGGCCAGGAGTCGATGGCGATGCGCCAGCCCTGGTCGTCGCTGAGGTGCAGGTGCAGCTTGTTGATCTTGTAGAGGGCGAGCTGGTCGATGTAGCGCTTGACCTCGTCCAGGGTCAGGAAGTGCCGGGAGACGTCCAGCATGGCGCCGCGCCAGCCGTAGCGCGGGGTGTCCTCGATGGTGCCGCCCGCGACCAGCCAGGGGCCGCGCTGCACGGAGTCCTTCTCCACGGCCGCGGGGAGGAGCTGCCGCAGGGTCTGCACGCCGTGGAACAGGCCGGCGGGCTCGGTGGCGGTGATGGTGACGCCCGAGCGGCCGCTCTCCAGGCGGTAGCCCTCGGCGCCGTACGGGCCCTCGGCGAGGCGGAGCCGGATGCCCCCGCGGCCGTGGGAGGTGACGGGGAGGTGGTAGCCGGTGGCGGGCCGCAGGACGTCCGCGAGGTACTCACCGACGCGGCGGGCCGCCGGCGGGCCGTCGACGCGGATGCGGGTGCCGGGGGTGATGCGGTACGGGGAGCCGCCCGGGTCGGCCGAGGCGGGCGCCGGGATGATCCGGTCGAGCGGGGTGGGAGCGGCGGAGGCGGCCTCCCGGACGGGGACGGCGCCGGTGACGGAGGCGCCCAGGGCCGCGACGAGGAGCAGTGAACCGAGAAGGCGGAGCGTTCTGTGGTGCTGTGTCACAAAACATTCCCTTCCATGAGCCGTTGGAGCTCCAAGAGGTCTGGACCACTGTGTACCTAATCTGATGAAACAATCCACCCCATGGCGGAAATCATCCAGAAGGACGGCACATGGACGTTCGACGGCGACGCCCTGCGGCTGACTCCCGGACGGGACAAGAACGTCGGTCTGCTGCGCAAGGAACTGGGTGAACTGGTCGTGCCCCTGGGCGCGTTGGCCGGGGTGTCGTTCGAGCAGGGCAGGAAGTCCGGGCGGCTCAGGCTGCGCCTGCGGGACGGCGCCGACCCCCTGCTGCACGCGACCGGCGGGCGGCTGACGGAACCCCACGACCCCTACCAACTCGTCGTGGAGTCCGACCGGTACGGCGTCGCCGAGTACTTCGTGGACGAGGTGCGCAACGCCCTGCTCCTGGAGCAGGTTCCCCCTGGCCCGGTGGACGCGTATCTGCTGCCGGGCCCGTCCGTGCCGCTGTCGGTGTCGGCCGGGGACGGCACGGCGAGCTTCGACGGCGAGCGGGTCCGCCTGGAGTGGAACTGGAAGACGGAGGACGCCAAGGTCGCCGCCGGGACCCGCACCCTGGGCCTGGCCGACATCGTCGCCGTGGAGTGGCACCCGGCGGTCGGTCTGGAGAACGGCTGCCTCCGCTTCACCGTGAGGAACGCGCCGACCAAGGCGCCGCCGAAGTACGACCCGAACGCGGTGGAGCTGTGGGGCTTCAAGAAGGACCCCCTGATGGCCCTGGTCGCCGCCGCCGTGCAGGCCCGCCTCCCGCACCCGGCCGGCCCCGCCGGACCCGACGCGGCCGCTCTCCCTGCGCAGCCGGCCCCCGCCGCCGAGGACGACCACGACGCCCTGCTCCGCCGGCTGCGCGAACTGGGCGAGCTGCGCCGCTCCGGGGTGCTGACCGATGACGAGTTCGCCCTCGCCAAGCAGGCGATCCTCAAACGAATGTGAGCGATGCGCGCAGAGCCCTGCCCGAAATCGGGCAGACTCCTTGCGAAAGCCACGCCGGTACCCCAGGATCTACCGGGTGCACGACGAACTCGTTGATCATCTGACGCGGTCCACCCCGCTGAGCCGGGGCGAGGCGCTGCGTGTGATCCAGGACGTGCTCGCCTACTTCGACGAGACGACCGAGGAGTACGTCCGTCGCCGCCACCGCGAACTCCAGGCCCGCGGCCTGGTGAACGCGACGATCTTCGAGCAGATCGCGGCGGACCTGAAATACCGGGCGGTGGCACCGCCGGAGCTGACGCTCCGCCAGCTGCGCCGCATCGTCTACGGCTGAGGAATGCGTATATATGTGCGGAATCGTCGGATACATCGGGAAGCGTGACGTCGCCCCGCTGCTGCTGGAGGGCCTCCAGCGGCTGGAGTACCGCGGCTACGACTCGGCCGGCATCGTGGTGACCTCCCCCAAGGCGTCCGGCCTGAAGATGGTCAAGGCCAAGGGCCGGGTCCGCGACCTGGAGGCCAAGGTCCCGGCGCGCTTCAAGGGCACCACCGGCATCGCCCACACCCGCTGGGCCACCCACGGCGCCCCGTCCGACGTGAACGCCCACCCGCACATGTCGGCCGACAACAAGGTCGCCGTCGTGCACAACGGCATCATCGACAACGCCTCCGACCTGCGCCGCAAGCTGGAGGCGGACGGCGTCGAGTTCCTCTCCGAGACCGACACCGAGGTCCTCACCCACCTGATCGCCCGCTCGGGGGCCGAGAAGCTGGAGGACAAGGTCCGCGAGACCCTCCGGGTGATCGAGGGCACCTACGGCATCGCCGTCATGCACGCCGACTTCCCCGACCGCATCGTGGTCGCCCGCAACGGCTCCCCGGTCGTGCTCGGCATCGGCGAGAAGGAGATGTTCGTCGCCTCGGACATCGCCGCCCTGGTCGCCCACACCCGCCAGATAGTCACCCTCGACGACGGCGAGATGGCCACCCTGAAGGCCGACGACTTCCGCACCTACACCACCGAGGGCACCCGCACCACCGCCGAGCCGACCACCGTGGAGTGGGAGGCGGCCTCCTACGACATGGGCGGCCACGACACCTACATGCACAAGGAGATCCACGAGCAGGCCGACGCCGTGGACCGCGTGCTGCGCGGCCGGATCGACGACCGCTTCTCCACCGTGCACCTCGGCGGCCTCAACCTGGACGCCCGCGAGGCCCGCCGGATCCGCCGGGTGAAGATCCTCGGCTGTGGCACCTCCTACCACGCGGGCATGATCGGCGCCCAGATGATCGAGGAGCTGGCCCGCATCCCCGCCGACGCCGAGCCGGCCTCGGAGTTCCGCTACCGCAACGCGGTCGTCGACCCCGACACCCTGTACGTCGCCGTCTCCCAGTCGGGTGAGACGTACGACGTGCTGGCGGCCGTGCAGGAGCTGAAGCGCAAGGGCGCCCGGGTCCTCGGCGTGGTCAACGTGGTCGGCTCGGCGATCGCCCGCGAGGCGGACGGCGGCATCTACGTGCACGCGGGCCCGGAGGTCTGCGTGGTGTCGACCAAGTGCTTCACCAACACCACGGTCGCCTTCGCCCTGCTCGCCCTCCACCTGGGACGCACCCGCGACCTGTCGGTCCGCGACGGCAAGCGGATCATCGCGGGTTTGCGGAAGCTGCCCGAGCAGATCTCCGAGATCATGAAGCAGGAGGAGGAGGTCAAGAAGCTGGCCCTGCAGTACGCCGAGGCCCGCTCGATGCTCTTCATCGGCCGCGTCAGGGGCTACCCGGTGGCCCGCGAGGCCTCCCTGAAGCTCAAGGAGGTCTCCTACATCCACGCCGAGGCCTACCCCGCCTCCGAGCTCAAGCACGGCCCGCTGGCCCTGATCGAGCCCGCCCTGCCGACGGTCGCGATCGTCCCGGACGACGACCTGCTCGAGAAGAACCGCGCCGCGATGGAGGAGATCAAGGCCCGCAGCGGCCAGATCCTCGCGGTGGCCCACCAGGCCGAGGCGAAGGCCGACCACACCATCGTCGTCCCGAAGAACGAGGACGAACTCGACCCGATCCTCATGGGCATCCCCCTCCAGCTCCTCGCCTACCACACGGCGTTGGCGCTGGGCAGGGACATCGACAAGCCCCGCAACCTCGCCAAGTCGGTGACGGTCGAGTAGCGCGCCACCGAACGGGCGCGGGTACCAGCTCGACGGCGGTCCGGCAGCGCCCTGCTTTTCAGGGGCGCGGGGAACTGCGCGAGCAACCGATCCCCCGCAGAGGCCGAACAGCCGAACGGCCCCCCACGTGTCGCCACCAGACACGCGGGGGGCCGTCCTCATCGCCGGGGGCCGCCCAACCCCCAGCCGGCGACAGCTAACCGGTGGCCGTCACCCCCCGGCCCGCACCGCGTCGCGACACGGCCGTCGGCCAGTGGGCCAACGCCGCCGTCGCCGCGTACCAGGCCACCGCTCCCGCGGCGACCGCGAACCAGCCGCCCGCCCTGGCGAGGCCCTCCGCGTCGGCGAAGCGCGCGATGGCGATCAGCAGCAGGGAGACGAAGAGCAGCCCGTAGGTGCCCTGACCGAGCATGTCGCCACCGGCGAAGGTCAGGGTGAGGGCCACGAGGGCGAACAACAGCAGGAAGAGTCCGGCGGCGTTGGCGGAGGCCTGACCGCCCGCCCCGGCGGCCCAGGTGAACCAGAGGGCACCGAGCGCGGCGAAGGCCGTCCCGGTGGCAGTGTCGCGGTCGCGGAACGCCATCAGGCCGGCGACGAAGAGGGCGACCCCGCCGACGTACTGGGCGACGGTCGCGGCGTCGGCCGCGCTCACCCCGCCGATCACGCCGGTGTGGCCGAGGCCGAAGGCCAACAGGGTGATGCCGAGGGCAAGTCGGCCGAAGATCGTGGTCGTGGTGGTGCTTCCCGCTGAGACGTCGTTGTCCACGGCGGGCTCCCTTCTTGCATGTGCAGTTGTGCGGTGACCCGTATATGCCCTTCACAAGGGCACAAACACCTCTACGGGCCAGTATTTTCAGGGAGTTCGCCAGGGGCGGGCCGTGCGTCGGCCGGAGACGGGAAAAGAGACGGGAAGCGGGAGACAGGAGGCGGGAAACGAGTCAGGGAATGACCACGACGGGCCGCTGCGCGCGCTTGGCGAGGCGTCCGGCGACGGAGCCGAAGATCCGGCCCACGATGCCGTGCGTGGAGCCGACGACGATCGCGTCGGCCTCGTACTCCCGCCCCACCTCTTCGAGTTCGTGGCAGATGTCGCCGCCGCGCTCGACCAGGATCCACGGCACCTCGGCGAGATAGTCCGCACAGGCCAGCTCCAGCCCCAGGACCTCGGTGCGGTGATCCGGCACGTCGACGAAGACGGGCGGCTCGCAGCCCGCCCACACCGTGGTGGGCAACCGGTTGGCCACATGGACGATGATCAGTCCCGCCGCCAGGCGCCGCGCCATGCCGATGGCGTACGCCAGGGCGCGCTCACTGGACATGGAGCCGTCGAAGCCGACGACCACTCCGTGCTTGAACGCGGGGTCGCACGCATGGCGTGGCTCTTCCGCCGCCAAGGGCTCGGCCGCCGTCGGGTCGGCGACGGGCCGCTTGCGGTCCGCGGGTTCGAAAAATTCGTGACCGGCCATGGCTGTCTCGGCGTTGTGATCCTTTATGGATGGGACGACAGTGTGCGGCGGAGCTGTGTCCGGGAACAACCTTCCCGACCCCATACCCCCAAGGGTACGGCGGCACTCCTCCTTCGCCCGGATCCCGCGACGCTCCGCCGCGGGGTTCACCGGAGCATGCACGAGGGTGCGTCCGTAACGCAATGGTTGCTGCGCTGTACAGGCGGTTTAGACAGTATTCAACCTTCGGCCACGTCCTTCGTGACCGACCGTGACCGCCGCCCCGGGCCGGCGTTGAACCCCGTGACCCACTCCAGGGAGCGCGCATGCCCGGACCCCGCCGCACCGAGACGCCCGGACCACTCGCCGGGGCTCGCGACGCCCGAGGACACCGACGCCGCCGCGGCTCTCGCGACTCCCGCGACCTCCGCTGCTCCCGAGGTCCCCGGAGCCCCCGAAGCCCCCGCCACTCCCGCGACGAGATCACCGGCCTGGTCCGCTGGGCCGCCTTCGGCTGCCTGCTGGTCCCGGTCGTCCTGCTGCTGTGCGGCGCCTCCCCCGCGGGCGCGGCTGGCCCCGCCCTCGGCCTGGCCGCCGTCACCACCGCCTGCCGGCTGCTGCTGCACCGGTCCGAACGCGTGGCCGCGCAGGCGGGGGCGCACCGCGGCGGTCGGCACGCCGGAGGGAACACACCGGGCGGTTGACCGGTTTCTGTGCACGCGCCCGTCTCTTTTCAGCCAACTTCTCGGACAGGGGTATCACCCGCCGAAACGACCCCCCAACCCCCGTTCCACCTGCACGGAAAGGGTCTCGGGGACCCTGCGCACCCTACGGGGATTAGCCACCACCACGAGGCGCACTTCCCTGCGACGCTCCGGAGTGCAACGCTTCGTGATCGAATGCTTTACGCCAAGTTGCCATGTCGACAATGTCCCAAGTGCCGAACCGGCCACCTGGGCGCGACAGGACACAGTAGATTCGATCTTGACTGTCTACGGCGGGGGACTCGTGCAGGACCGAGGGGAAACGTGTTGGAGCGACAGACCCGAAGGGATCAGGGCGCCGCGACCACCGAGGGGGGCTTAGCAGCCATGAGCCACGACTCCACCGCCGCGCCGGAAGCCACGGCCCGGAAGCTCTCCGGGCGCCGCCGCAAGGAGATCGTCGCGGTGCTGCTGTTCAGCGGCGGCCCCATCTTCGAGAGTTCCATACCGCTGTCGGTGTTCGGGATCGACCGCCAGGACGCCGGCGTGCCGCGCTACCGACTGCTGGTGTGCGGCGGCGAGGACGGCCCGCTGCGGACCACCGGGGGCCTGGAACTCACCGCACCACATGGCCTGGAGGCGATCTCCCGGGCGGGCACGGTCGTCGTGCCGGCCTGGCGCTCGATCACCTCGCCGCCACCTCAGGAGGCACTCGACGCACTGCGCCGGGCGCACGAGGAGGGGGCCCGCATCGTCGGGCTGTGCACGGGTGCCTTCGTGCTCGCCGCGGCGGGCCTGCTGGACGGCCGCCCCGCGACCACCCACTGGATGTACGCGCCGACGCTGGCCAAGCGCTACCCGTCGGTCCACGTCGACCCGCGGGAACTCTTCGTGGACGACGGAGACGTGCTGACCTCGGCCGGCACCGCGGCCGGCATCGACCTGTGTCTGCACATCGTGCGCACCGACCACGGCAACGAGGCGGCCGGAGCGCTCGCCCGCCGCCTGGTGGTGCCCCCGCGCCGCAGCGGCGGCCAGGAGCGCTACCTCGACAGGTCTTTACCGGAGGAGATCGGCGCCGACCCGCTCGCCGAGGTCGTCGCCTGGGCGCTGGAGCACCTCCACGAGCAGTTCGACGTGGAGACGCTGGCGGCACGGGCGTACATGAGCCGCCGCACCTTCGACCGCCGCTTCCGCTCACTGACGGGGAGTGCCCCGCTGCAGTGGCTGATCACCCAGCGGGTGCTCCAGGCGCAGCGCCTCCTGGAGACGTCCGACTACTCGGTGGACGAGGTCGCGGGCCGCTGCGGCTTCCGCTCGCCGGTGGCCCTGCGCGGCCACTTCCGCCGCCAGCTCGGCTCCTCCCCGGCGGCGTACCGGGCCGCGTACCGCGCCCGCCGGCCGCAGGGCGACCGCCCGGTGGAGACGGCTGACGCCGGTGCCGCGCACGTCGCCAGGACCGCGGGCCCGCCCGAGGGCCAGCAGCCGACCGCGCCGCCGCCCGACAGCCCGCTGCCGTTCCAGACCCGCCGCACGTCAGCACCGGTCCCGGCGTCGGCGACGACGGACAACGGCCGCGACCCCCGCGAGGCATACGTCCCGAGCCGTGCCAGCCTGCCGGGACAGCGCAGCGCGACGTGACGCGGGCGACGCCGGACGGGACCCCGTCCCGTCCGGCGTCCGCCCCCCGGCACGGCGCCCCGCCGCAACGCCGGGGATCCTTTGGGGGGGCACCGGCAATAAAGTGTTCGCATGAACGATCGCATGGTGTGGATCGACTGCGAGATGACCGGCCTCTCGCTGTCCGACGACGCGCTCATCGAGGTGGCCGCCCTCGTCACCGACTCCGAGCTGAACGTGCTCGGCGACGGTGTCGACATCGTCATCCGCCCGCCGGAACGGGCCCTGGAGACGATGCCGGAGGTGGTGCGTCAGATGCACACCGCTTCCGGACTGCTCGCCGAACTGCCGAACGGCACGACCCTGGCGGACGCCGAGGAACAGGTCCTGGCGTACGTGAAGAAGTACGTGAAGGAGCCCGGCAAGGCCCCGCTGTGCGGCAACTCCGTCGGCACCGACCGCGGCTTCCTGCTGCGGGACATGCCCACCCTGGAGGACTACCTCCACTACCGCATCGTCGACGTGTCCTCGATCAAGGAGCTGGCCCGCCGCTGGTACCCGCGGGCGTACTTCAACAGCCCCGAGAAGAACGGCAACCACCGGGCACTCGCCGACATCCGCGAGTCCATCGCCGAACTGCGCTACTACCGCGAGGCCGTCTTCGTCCCGCAGCCCGGGCCCGACTCCGACGCCGCGAAGGCCATCGCCGCCAAGCACGTCCTGCCCGCCCAGTAGACGACCCCGGACGGGGCGCCGCGAAAGACGTGCGCGAGCACCCCTTCGGACCCTGTACACTTTTTCTCGGCCGGTCGGGGAAACCCACGGAACACCTCGTCAGAGGTTTCGGGCACCGGTCGTGGTGGGTGTAGCTCAGCTGGTAGAGCACCTGGTTGTGGTCCAGGAAGTCGCGGGTTCAAGTCCCGTCACTCACCCTGAGTGATCAGCCGGTGACCTTGGGAACAGGGTCGCCGGCTGATCTGCGTTTCCCCCCAGGGCCGCCCCCGGGAGTCGGCTCCGCCGATCACGACGAGGTGCGCGCCACCAGCTCCGTCGCCAGCACCACATGCTGCCGCTCCAGGCCCCGGGACGCCGCCGGGCGGCGGTCGGCGATCTCCGTCAGCAGCAGGTCGATCATCGCCCGGCCCATCTCCTCGATGGGCTGGCGGACGCTGGTCAGCGGCGGGTCCATGTGGCGGGCGATGGCCGAGTCGTCGTAGCCGACCAGCGCCACGTCGTCCGGGATGCGGCGGCCGGCCTCGCGCAGCACCTGGCGGGCGCCCGCAGCGGTGACGTCCGAGGCGGCGAAGACCGCGTCGAGATCGGCACACCGCTCCAGCAGCGCCGCCATCGCGCGGCGGCCCCCGTCCTCCGTGAAGTCCCCGGCCTCGATCAGCCGCTCGTCCACCGCCCGGCCCGCGTCCCGCAGGGCGTCGCGGTAGCCGTCGATGCGCCGCTGGGCGCCGTAGACGTCGAGGCGGCCGGTGATGTGGGCTATCCGGCGCCGCCCCCGGGCCACCAGGTGCTCGACCGCCGAGCGGGCGCCGCCGTAGTTGTCGGAGTCCACGGACGCCAGCGTCTCCCCGGCCGAGCGCGGGCCGCTGATCACCGCCGGTATCTCCAGTTGGCCCAGCAGGTCCGGCAGCGGGTCGTCGGCGTGCACCGAGACCAGCAGGACGCCGTCCACCCGGTGCGCGGCCAGGTACTGGGCGAGCCGCTGCCGCTCCCGGTCACTGCCCGCGAAGATCAGCAGCAGCTGCATCTCGGTGTCGGACAGCTCCGAGCCGACGCCCTTCAGCATGTCCGAGAAGTACGGCTCGGCGAAGAACCGGGTCTCCGGCTCGGGGACGACGAGGGCGATCGCGTCCGTGCGGTTGGCGGCCAGGGCGCGGGCCGCGGTGTTCGGGACGTAGCCGAGTTCCGCGACCGCCGCCTCGACGGCCGCGCGCGTCGCCTCGCTGACCCGGGGCGAGCCGTTGATCACCCGGGAGACCGTGCCGCGGCCGACGCCGGCGCGTGCCGCCACCTCTTCGAGGGTGGTCCGGCCACCACTCCGCCCGCGCGCTGTGTGGCTTGCCATGGGCTCCGCCTCCCGTCGAGACCCGCACTCTGCGGCTGGCCTGGAATTTAACAGGCCGACCGGGTCCCATGACCGGCCCCGGGCCACCGCCTCGGCCTCGGAGTACCGTCTCCTCGGCTCCTCCGGCCTCCAGTTAACAGGCAGATAACTGAACGCAGATCTCCGCGTCCACTCCCTTGACACCCCCGCCCGGACCCACGACTCTTCAACACATCACCTGTGGGAGCGCTCCCACGCTACCTCGCACATACACATCCCGCACGTTCCCCGCCCGAGCCGCAGCGACGAACGAAGATGAAGCAGCGGGCCCGACCATGCAGTTGGCCGGGGGGTCGGCACGTCAGGGCAACAGGAGGACGCAATGCGAGCAGCACGTACCCTCCCCCACTCTCGACTTCGCTCGAGCCGGGGAACCCCCATCGCCCGCAAGGCGCTGGTCGTCGCGGCCATCACATCGCTGGGCGCCGGGCTGCTGGTCGGCTGCGCCGACGACGGCGGGGACGAGTCCGGCTCGTCGTCGGGCGGCGGCAGCGGCAAGACCAAGATCACCCTTGGGCTGTTCGGGACCTTCGGGTTCGAGGAGGCCGGCCTCTACGAGGAGTACGAGAAGCTCAACCCGGACATCGACGTCGAGCAGACGGTCGTCGAGCGGAACGAGAACTACTATCCCGCCCTGGTCAACCACCTGACCACCAACAGCGGCCTGCAGGACATCCAGGGCGTCGAGGTCGGCAACATCGCCGAGATCGTGCAGACCCAGTCCGACAAGCTGATGGACCTGTCCGAGCACGGCAAGAAGAGCGACTTCCTGGACTGGAAGTGGCAGCAGGCCACCACCAAGGACGGCCGGACCATCGGCCTGGGCACCGATGTCGGCCCGATGGCCGTCTGCTACCGCAAGGACCTGTTCGAGAAGGCCGGTCTGCCCACCGACCGCGAGGAGGTCGGCAAGCTCTGGGCGGGCAGCTGGGACAAGTTCGTCGAGGTCGGCCGGGACTACCAGAAGAACGCCCCCGAGGGCACCACCTTCCTGGACTCCCCCGGTGGTCTGCTGAACGCCATCCTCAGCAGTGAGAAGGAGCGCTTCTACGACTCCTCCGGCGAGGTCATCTACAAGACCAACCCCGCCGTGAAGGACGCGTTCGACCTGACCGCGAAGGCCGCCGAGGACGGACTGATCGGCAACCAGACGCAGTTCCAGCCGGCCTGGGACACCACCATCGCCAACGGCAAGTTCGCCGCGATGTCCTGCCCGCCGTGGATGCTCGGCTACATCAAGGGCAAGTCGAAGCCGGAGGCGGCCGGCAAGTGGGACGTGGCCACGGCGCCGAAGTCCGGCAACTGGGGCGGCTCCTTCCTGACGGTGCCCAAGTCCGGCAAGAACGCCGAGGAGGCCGCCAAGCTCGCCGCCTGGCTGACCGCGCCCGAGCAGCAGGCCAAGCTGTTCGCCGTGCAGGGCAGCTTCCCGAGCGCGCAGACGGCGTACGAGCTGCCCGAGGTGAAGAACGCCACGAACGAGATGACCGGTGACGCCCCGATCGGCCAAATCTTCGCGGAGGCCGCCACGAGCAGCCCGGTCCAGGTCATCGGCCCGAAGGACCAGATCATCCAGCAGGGCCTGACCGACAACGGCGTCATCCTCGTCACCCAGGGCAAGTCGGCCGAGGAGGCCTGGGAGAACGCCGTGAAGACCATCGACAACAACCTGGACCAGTGACCGGAATGGCAACCAGGCACGACACCGCCGCGCCCCCCGCGAAGGAGGGGGGCGCGGCCCCGGGCCGTGGCCCGGCCGACGCGCCGTCCCCCGCGGAGGCGAAGAAGCGGGAGCGCCTGTCCCGCCGCTGGCAGCGGGACACGCGCTGGAGCCCGTACGCCTTCGTCTCGCCGTTCTTCCTGCTCTTCGCCGCGTTCGGTCTGTTCCCGCTCGTCTACACCGGCTGGGCGTCGCTGCACTCGGTGGAGCTGACCGCGCCCACCGACATGGAGTGGGCGGGCCTGCGCAACTACACCCGGATCTTCGACGACGACTTCTTCTGGAACGCGGCGAAGAACACGCTGATCATCGGCGTCATCTCCACGGTGCCACAGCTGCTCATGGCGATGGGCCTGGCGCACATCCTCAACTACAAGCTGCGGAACTCGACCTTCTACCGGGTCGTGATGCTGGCGCCGTACGCGACCTCGATCGCCGCCGCCTCACTCGTCTTCGTGCTGCTCTTCGGCCGCGACTACGGGATGATCAACTGGGCGCTGGGGTTCGTCGGCATCGACAACATCGACTGGCAGAACGACCACTGGGCCTCGAAGGTCGCCGTCTCCTCGATCGTCATCTGGCGCTGGACCGGCTACAACGCGCTGATCTACCTGGCGGCGATGCAGGCGATCCCGCAGGACCTGTACGAGTCGGCGGCGCTGGACGGCGCCAGCCGCTGGCAGCAGTTCTTCCACGTCACGCTGCCGTCGCTGCGCCCCACGATCCTGTTCACGGTCGTCGTGTCGACCATCGGCGCCTCGCAGCTGTTCGGCGAACCGCTGCTGTTCGACGCGAACAAGGGCGCCTCGGGCGGCCCCGAGCACCAGTTCCAGACGCTCGGCCTGTATCTGTACGAGCAGGGCTGGGTCAACCAGCACCTGGGCCGCGCCTCCGCGATCGCCTGGACGATGTTCCTGATCCTCATCGTGATCGGCATCGTCAACTACGTCATCTCGCGCCGGCTGCGCGCCAGTGGTTAAGGAGAACCGGCCGTGACGACGACCCTGACGAAACCTCCGGCCGATCCGGCCTCCCCGCCGCCGAAGCGGCCCCGGCGCTCGAAGTCGGCGCGCGCGGGCGGGCAACTGCACGCCGGGCCGATCGCGTACGTCATCCTCGCCCTGTTCACCATCGGCTCGCTGTTCCCGCTGGTGTGGACGGCGATCGCGGCGTCCCGCGACAACCAGCGGCTGGCGCAGACCCCGCCGCCGTTCTGGTTCGGCTCCAACCTGTTCGACAAGATGGAGATCGCCTGGACCGACGCCAACCTGGGCGAGGCGTTCCTCAACACCACCATCGTGGCGGGCGTCTCGTCGCTCACCATCGTCTTCCTGTCGACGATCGCCGGGTTCGCCTTCGCCAAGCTGCGGTTCAAGGGCCGCGGCGCGCTGATGCTGATCGTGATCGGCACGATGATGGTGCCGCCGCAGCTGAGCGTCATCCCGCTGTACATGATGGTCGCCAAGCTGGACTGGACCGACCAGCTCCAAGCGGTGATCCTCCCGTCGCTGGTGAGCGCCTTCGGGGTGTTCTTCATGCGGCAGTACCTGCTCCAGGCCCTGCCCGACGAGATCATCGAGGCCGCGCGGATGGACGGCGCGAGCAGCTGGCGCGTGGTGTGGCACGTGGTGTTCCCGGCGGCGCGGCCCGCGATGGCGGTGCTGGGCATGCTGATGTTCGTGCAGGTCTGGAACGACTTCCTGTGGCCGTTCCTGGTGCTGACACAGAGCGGCAACCCCACCGTGCAGGTAGCGGTGGCGGGCCTGGGCCGCGGCTACACCCCCGACCAGTCCCTGATCATGGCGGGCGCGCTGCTCGGCACGCTGCCGCTGCTGATCGTCTTCGCGATCTTCGGCAAGCAGATCGTGGGCGGCATCATGCAGGGCGCCGTCAAGGGCTGACGCCCCGGCTCCCGGGGGCCGGGCCACCGTCGTACCGGCCCCTTCCCGTCCCGCTCCGCCCTGCTTCCCCTCCGTCCCTCCCCAGTCCCTCCCCCCTCTTCCCCTTCCCCTTCCTGTGCCGTCGGCGTCCTCTTCGCCCGTCGGTCTTCACGACCTCCGTTGGGAGCGCTTCCATGCCTGAGTCCGCAACTCCGGTGTCCCCGGTCACCTTCCCTCCCGCCTTCCTCTGGGGCGCCGCGACCTCGGCGTACCAGATCGAGGGCGCGGTGCGGGAGGACGGCCGCACCCCGTCGATCTGGGACACCTTCAGCCATACGCCCGGCAGGACGGCCGGCGGCGAGACCGGTGACATCGCTGTCGACCACTACCACCGGTACCGCGAGGACGTGGCCCTGATGGCGGAGCTGGGCCTGAACGCCTACCGCTTCTCCGTCTCCTGGCCCCGGGTGCAGCCGACCGGCCGCGGCCCCGCCGTCCAGCGCGGCCTGGACTTCTACCGCCGGCTGGTCGACGAGCTGCTCGCGCACGGCATCAAGCCGGCCGTCACCCTCTACCACTGGGACCTGCCGCAGGAGCTGGAGGACGCGGGCGGCTGGCCGGAGCGGGACACGGCGTACCGGTTCGCGGAGTACGCGGAGATCGTCGGCGCGGCGCTCGGCGACCGCGTGGAGCAGTGGATCACGCTCAACGAGCCGTGGTGCAGCGCCTTCCTCGGCTACGGCTCCGGGGTGCACGCCCCCGGCCGTACGGACCCGGTGGCGGCCCTGCGCGCGGCCCACCACCTGAACCTGGCGCACGGGCTGGGCGCGACGGCCCTGCGTTCGGTGATGCCGGCCCGCAACACGGTGGCGCTCAGCCTCAACTCCTCGGTGGTGCGCCCGCTCTCCCGGCGGCCGGAGGACCTGGCGGCGGCGCAGCGCATCGACGACCTGGCCAACGGCGTCTTCCACGGCCCGCTGCTGCACGGCGCCTACCCGGAGTCCCTGCTGCAGTCGACGGCCTCGCTCACCGACTGGGCGTACGTGCAGGACGGCGACCTGGCGGCGATCCACCAGCCGCTGGACGCGCTGGGCCTCAACTACTACACGCCGGCCCTGGTCTCGGCGGGGGACGCGGACGCCCGCGGCCCGCGCGCCGACGGCCACGGGGCCAGCGACCACTCGCCGTGGCCGGGGGCGGACGACGTGGCGTTCCACCAGACGCCGGGTGAGCGCACGGAGATGGGCTGGACGATCGACCCCTCCGGGCTGCACGAGCTGATCATGCGCTACACCCGGGAGGCGCCGGGCCTGCCGCTGTACATCACCGAGAACGGCGCCGCCTACGACGACAAGCCCGACCCGGACGGCAGGGTGCACGACCCCGAGCGCATCGCCTACCTGCACGGCCATCTGTCGGCGGTCCGCCGGGCCATCGCCGACGGGGCGGACGTGCGCGGCTACTACCTGTGGTCCCTGATGGACAACTTCGAGTGGGCGTACGGCTACGAGAAGCGGTTCGGCGCGGTCTACGTCGACTACGTCACCCTCGAGCGGACGCCGAAGTCGAGTGCCCGGTGGTACGGGGAGGCGGCCCGGACGGGGACGCTGCCGTCGGTGGAGACGGCGGAGCAGGGGGCGTAGGCGGAGCCAGGGGGGCGGCGCCCGGGAGACCGGGTGCCGCGCCCCGCCCCTGGGGGTCACCGGTGGGCGGCGAACGCCTTCGCGAAGGCGTGCTTCCGCTGGGCCGGGGAGCTGCACGTCGCGTCGGCGGCCGGCTTCGGGCCGCCCGGGCGGGCCTTGTCGCGGACCGCGGACCACATGGACAGCCGGCCGAGCCCCTTGGCCTCGGCGAAGTCCACCAGCTGGGCGGCGTCGTCGACGTCGAAGACCTCGGACACGACATCGCTGACGCCGATCACCGGATGGCTGGTCCGGGCGGGGGCCGGTGATCTCGGGGCGGGCTCAAGGAAGGGATCGGGGCCGATCGGGCGTCGGTCTCGGGCGGGGCTGCCGGCGGCGTCGCACGGAGCCCCGGTGCCCGCGCCGCACCGGGGCCGACCGCCCGTCGAGCTGGATCCAGATGCGCACCTCGGTGCCGCCGAGCACGGACGAGCCGATGCGCACGTCCCCGCCCGTCGACTCCGCGAGCCGGCGCACGATGTCCAGGCCGAGGCCGGTCGAACCGTCGCTGCCCGAGCCCCGGCCGCGTGCCATCGCCGCCTCGGGGTCGGGTATGCCGGGGCCGGCGTCCGACACCAGGACGATCACCGCCTCCTCGCCGTTGTGCACGTCAACGGCGAAGGCGGTGCCTTCCGGAGTGTGCCGGAAGACGTTGCCGAGCAGGGCGTCCAGGGCCGCCGCCAGGTCCGCGCGGGCCACGGGTATGCGCACCGGCCGGTCCGCGCCGGCCATCCGCCACTTGCGGCCCTCGTCCTCGGCGAGCGCCGACCAGAACGCCATCCGTTCGCGGACCACCTCGGCGGCGTCGCACCCGGTGCCGGGGCCGGCCGCGGTCGTCTGCGGCTTGGCGTCCCGCGCCGTGCGGATGATGGTGTCGACCTCGCGCTCCAGTTGTTCCACGGCGGTCCGGGTCTGCTCGGCGGCCGGGCCGTCGCCGAGCGAGGCGGCGTTCAGCCGGAGCACGGTCAGCGGGGTGCGCAGCCGGTGCGACAGGTCGGCCGCCAGCTCCCGTTCGTTGGCGAGGAGCTGGACGACCTGGTCGGCCATGGAGTTGAACGCGACGGCCGCGAGCCGCAGTTCGCTCGGCCCCTCCTCCGGCACCCGCGCGCCCAGCTTTCCCTCGCCCAGTTCCTGCGCGCCCTCGACGAGGCGCCGCGCCGGCCGCACCATCCGGACGCCGAGCCGGTCGGCGACCGCGACCGAGCCGACGATCAGCGCGGCCCCGACCGCGGCGAGCACCGCCCAGGCGGTGCCGACGCCGTTGGTGACCTCGGACTCGGGGACGTAGACCTCGACCACCGCGATCTCGCCGGAGCTGAGGGCGACCGGCTGGAGCAGGGTGGACCCGCCGGTCACCTCCGTGGTGGAGGCGCGGCCCATGTCGCGTACGGCCGCGATGTCCTCTTCGGTGGCGCGCTGCCGCCCGATGTCGACCCGGTCGCCGTCCCGGCCGGAGGCGGGTATGTGCACGGCCAGCCCGGCGCCCCCGGAACCGGCGGAGGCGACCACCCGCTCCAGCTGGTCCCGGTCGGTGGTGATGGACAGGGCGGGCGCGACCGCCGCCGCCTCCCGCTCGGCGCTGGAGAAGGCGCGGTCCCGGGCCATCTCGCGGATGACGAGTCCGAGCGGGACCGCGAACGCGATCACGACCATCGCGGTGACCGCGAGCGAGACCTTGACCAGGGCCCATCTCATCGCGACGGCTCCGCTCCGGACGGCTCGACGGCCGGTGGCTCCAGCTTCACGCCGACCCCGCGCAGGGTGTGCAGATAGCGGGGCGACGCGGCGGTCTCGCCCAGCTTCCGCCGCAGCCAGGACAGATGGACGTCGATGGTCTGGTCGTCGCCGTACGACTGCTGCCACACCTCGGCGAGCAGCTCCCTGCGGGGCACGACCACGCCGGGGCGGCGGGCCAGGAAGGCGAGCAGGTCGAACTCGCGGCGGGTCAGGTCCAGTCGGACGCCGTCCAGCTCGGCCTGGCGGCGCAGCGGGTCGACGGTGAGGCCGCCGACCCGGAGCACGGTCGACGGCGCTGCCTCGCCGGCGCCGGACCGAGCGCGGCGCAGCACGGCCGCCATCCGCGCGGACAGGTGCTCCACGGAGAACGGCTTGGTGAGGTAGTCGTCCGCCCCGGCGTTCAGCAACCGGACGATCTCCGTCTCGTCGTCCCGGGCCGTGGCGACGATCACCGGCACGTCGGTGATGCCGCGCAGCATCTTCAGGGCCTCGGAACCGTCGAGGTCGGGCAGTCCGAGGTCCAGGACGACGACGTCGAAACGGTGATGGGCGACCTCGCGCAGCGCCTCCAGCGCCGTGCCGACACTGCGCACCGTGTGCGCGGCGTCGGTCAGGTGCCGGATGAGCGCCGAGCGTACGAACTGGTCGTCCTCGACCACGAGCACACTTGCCATGGGCGGCACCGTACGCCATGCGGACAAGCCCGGTGCGGGCCTGGGGACAACTCCGCTCGGGCGACACGCGTGGGACGTGTGAGGCAGTATGGCGGCGATGCGCAGAGGACTCGTACACGTACTGGCCTGGCTGCTCGCCACCGGCGCGGCGGTCACGCTGTCGTGGTGGGGTGTCCACACGGTCATGGCGGGCACGGCGTACGACCCGCCCCGCGCCCTGCCCATCAAGGGTGCCGAGGCGGCCGCGCAGGGCTCGGAGCCGCTGGCCTCCGCCACGGCACGGCGGTCGCCGTCGGCCGGCCGGTCGCAGTCGTCGTCTCCATCGCCGTCGCCGAGCGGGACGCCCCGGCGCGAGCCCGGCCCGGCGCCGTCCCGCGCCCCGGACGGCACCGCCCCCGAGGCGCCCGGCCCGTCCCCCACCGCCTCCGGGCGGGTGAAGGGCTACGACACCGACGGCGGGCGCGCGGTGTTCGACCTCGGCGAGACGTCCGCGACCCTGGTGTCCGCCGCGCCGGAGGCCGGCTGGTCGATGCAGGTGTGGAAGACGGAGTCGTGGATCCGGGTGGAGTTCGCCTCGGGCGCGGACCGGGTGTCGGTGTTCTGCACCTGGCACGACGGGCCGCCGCGGGTGGAGACCGGAAGCTACTGACCCCGCCGCCCTCGTGTCGGACGAGGGCCGAGGTCGCCCGCCGGCGCTCCCCGCGGCCGCGGCCTCACCGGAAGACCGACGCGGGCGCCGCCGGTGAGGCCACCGCCACGGCGTCCGTCACGGGGGCGGCGCCGCCGGTGAAGTCGGTCAGCGCCCGGCCGTGTTCCACCCGGGCGGGCTGCGCGTCGGAGGCGGCCCGGCGGGTCAGTTCGGCGACCGGCAGCGGCTGGCCGGAGGCGACGAGGATCGCGTTGCCGAAGCGTTTGCCGCGCAGCACGGCCGGGTCGGCGATCAGGGCCAGTTCCGGGAAGCGGGCGGCCGCGGTGGCGATCTGGCCGCGCAGGTGGG
Organism: Streptomyces hamibioticus; assembly: GCF_047946815.1. NCBI lineage: Bacteria > Bacillati > Actinomycetota > Actinomycetes > Kitasatosporales > Streptomycetaceae > Streptomyces > Streptomyces hamibioticus. The sequence goes on along the minus strand of NZ_JBKKQY010000001.1, from coordinate 4,805,848 downwards.
CGAGCGGCGGGCCGTCGGCGTGGTTGGCGGCGAAGACCCCTCCGGGGGCGAGCGCCCGGCGGACCTCGTCGAGGAACTCGGTCGAGGTCAGGTGGGCCGGGGTGCGAGTGCCGCTGAACACGTCCGCCACGACCAGGTCGGCCCAGCCGTCCGGCACCTTGGCGAGCCCGGCGCGGGCGTCGGCGGAACGCACCCGGACGCGGGCGCCGGGGTTCAGCGGCAGTTCGCGGCGGACCAGTTGGACGAGGGCCGCGTCCCGCTCGACGACCTGCTGGGTGGAGCGGGGGCGGGTGGCGGCGACGTAGCGGGCGAGGGTGAAGCCGCCGCCCCCGAGGTGCACGGCGTGGACGGGTCTGCCCGGCGGGGCGGCCAGGTCGATGACGTGGCCGATGCGGCGCTGGTACTCGAAGGACAGGTGGGCCGGGTCGTCGAGGTCGACGTGCGACTGCGGGGCGCCGTCGATGAGCAGCGTCCAGGCGCGCGCCCGGTCCCGGTCGGGGATCAGCTCGGCGCGCCCGCCGTCGACGTCCTCGACGACGACATCCGCGGCATCGCGCCCGCGCCGGGGCTTCCTGGTCCTTCCCACCGGTCCATTATCGCGGGACGGGGCGGGGCGGGGCGGAGCGGGGTTCGGCGGCTCCGACGCAGGGGGGGGCGACGGAGCCAAGGCGGCGAGGGTGCGAGGGTGCGAGGGGCGAGGGGCGACATGAGAGTACGCCGACGGGAGGAGTCGTCGGCGTGAGAAGGCGTCGACTTGGCGGTCGGCGTCAGGGGCGGCGTCGGGGGCCGGCGCCGAGAGGCAGCGTCGGAGGCCGGCGCCGAGGAGCGGCATTGTCGGCATTGGGCCCGCGTCGGAGGCCCGCGTCGGGGGGCCGTCGGGGGCCCACGCCGGAAGTCAGCGGCAGTTGTCCGCGGCCTCCAGCAGCCGGGCCGCCTCGCCGAGCGCGGCCCGCAGCACGGCCGGGTCGGTCGCGAGGTCCGCCTCACCGGGCGGCACCAGCCAGTCCGAGCCCTCCACCGGGGGAAGGGGGGCGAGTCTCAGGCCCCGCCCGTCGGTCTCCGTGCACGTACTCCCCGGCACGTCCCACGCGGCGGCCGTCCCCGGCGGGACCAGGAAGCCGAGGGTGCCGCAGCCGTCGTCGTGCAGCACGGGCCCCACCCCGTCACCGGCTGCTCGTCTGAGGATGTCGACGGCCTCCAGCCCTTGGCGCGTCGGAACGGTCACCACGTCACAGGCGTCACAGGCACTACGGAGACTGCTGATCCGGCTGGTATCCATCCCGGCCTCCACCACGGAACCCCTCCTCGGACGAGCGGTCGGGAGTCGGGGGCCTCCCGGTCCACTCTGTGCAACGCGGCAGACCGTCAACGGCTACGGCACAAGTCGGCCGTAAAGGATGGCACTTCATGGCAGATGACGGATGAGATATCCGGTTTGTAGCCAAACACCGCGTGGCGGGTCCGTCACAGCAGGTACGTTCTTGCTCGCCGGAAACAGGGCGGCAAACGGGTCGATCATGTCATCACCCCGACAACTCGCCCTGAGCCCGGCATGGTTCGACGGTTCGCACGAGAGGGCCCGGCCATGGCGTCGTCAACGGTGACCTCCCCCCAGCCCGAACGGCCACCGCAGCCGAACCTCGCCTTCCGGCGGTTGCGCGGACAGCGCTCGCCGGCCGAGTTCGCGGCGGCGGTCCGCCGGGCCGCACGGGAGATCGGCGAGCGCGTCAGCTGTGACGCTCGGTACATCGGCCGCGTCGAGTCGGGCGAGATCCGCTGCCCCAACTACGCGTACGAACGGGTGTTCCTGCACATGTTCCCCGGCCGCACGCTCACCGACCTGGGGTTCGCGCCCCGCTCGTCGGTACGCGGGCGCCGGGCACGCGCCGCCCGTGAAACGCGCGCGGCGCACGCGACGTATGACACGCCGGACCCGTACATCACGCACGACAACTACGAGGAGAGCGACGTGCTGCGTCGCGCATTCATGACCGGCGGGGGCGCCACGGTGGCCGCCGCCTCGCTGGGCCCGCTGGGCCTCGCCCGGGAGGCCGCCGCGGTTCCAGGCCCGGCGCGCCGCCCCGGGGCGAGCGACGCGGGCGCCCTGGAAGAAGCCGTCCGCCGGATCCGGCTGCTCGACGACCGGCACGGCGCCGACGGTCTCTACCGGCGCGCGGCGGCCCCGCTGCGCACGGCGTACGCGCTGCTGGACGCCGGGGCGACCCGGCAGACGACGGCGGACCGGCTCTACTCGGGCGCCGGTGAACTGGCCATCTCCGTGGGCTGGCTGGCCCATGACTCCGGACGCTTCGACGACGCCCGCTCGCACTACGCGGAGGCCCTCGCGACCGCCCGGATGAACGGGGATCCCGGCCTGGAGGCCCACGCCTTCTGCAACACGGCGTTCCTCGCGCGGGACGCGGGCCGGCCGCGCGAGGCGGTCCGGGCCGCCCAGGCCGCGCAACGCGCCGCGCGCCCCCTGGGCTCTGCCCGCCTGATGTCCCTGCTGGCGCTGCGCGAGGCGGGCGGCTGGGCGGGACTCGCCGACCGGGCCGGCTGCGCGCAGGCGCTGGCCCGCGCCCAGGCCCTCTTCGAGCGGGGGCCCTCGGACGCCGACCCCGAGTGGATGAGCTTCTACGGGGAGGCGGAGCTGGAGGGGCTGGAGGCGCAGTGCTGGTCGACGCTGGGCGACTGGCCTCGGGCCGCCCGGCACGCGCGGCGGGCCGCCGATCTGCAGGACCCGCACTTCACCCGGAACATCGCGCTGTACTCGGCCGAGCTGGCCGACGACCTCGCGCGCGGCGGACGGCCCGACGAGGCGGCGGCGGCCGGGATGCGGGTGCTGGATCTGCTGGGCGAGGTCCAGTCGTCGCGGGTGCAGACGATGCTGGGCGGGACGGCACGGGTGCTGGCGCCTCACCGGCGGGCTTCGGGGGTGTCGGCGTTCCTGGAGCGGCACGCCTCGCTGCCGCGGCCCGCGTGAGGTGGTGACGGTGCGCTGCGGGGGAGGCGCGCGCGGCCGGGCGCGGCGTGGCGCCTCCCCCTGAGGGGGTGCCCCGGCGCTCGCCCTTGCCGCGGCTAGCCCGCCAGGTGCCCCACGTCGTTCCAGTTCTCGATCGCCGGCTCCCCGTAGGCCCAGCCCAGCACCGACAGCGACGTCGGGTTCAGGCGTATGCGCGCCGCGAAGTCCAGCGGCAGGCCCAGCCAGCGGGCGCCGATGGAGCGCAGGATGTGCCCGTGGGCGAAGACCAGCACGTCGCGGTCGGCCGCGCGGGCCCACTCCACCACCTCGTCCGCGCGCGCGGTGACGTCCGCCAGGCTCTCCCCCTCCGGGACGCCGTCGCGCCAGATCAGCCAGCCCGGCCGGGCGGCCTGGATCTGGGCCGGGGTCATGCCCTCGTACGTCCCGTAGTCCCACTCCATCAGCGTGTCCCAGGTGCGGGCGCGGTCGCCGAACCCGGCGAGTTCGCACGTCTCACGCGCGCGGGAGAGCGGGCTGGTGCGCACCTCGGCACCGGACAGGCCGTCGAACGGCGCCCGGTGCAGGCGCTCGCCGAGCAGCTTGGCGCCGCGGCGGCCCTCCTCCAGCAGTGGCACATCGGTCCGGCCGGTGTGCTTGCCGGACAGCGACCACTCGGTCTGTCCGTGCCGGGCCAGCAGGATGCGCGGTGCCATGGAGGGGGCCGCCTTCCGGAAGAAATGTCGAGCGAAGCCCCTCCATCATCGCGCACCCTGTGCAGGAGCAACCCGGGGGGCGATCCCAGCGTCTATCAGGGCCGAGGCGCCCCGCGAACGAGGGCGCCCTACGCCGTAGAGTGGCACGCCCGGCCTGGTCGGGGTGCGTGAGACGAAGGGGGAGGGCGATCGGATGCGGGACACCGAGATACCGGGGAGACCGGGCACCGAGGCGACTGCCCCGTGGGCCCGGCCGCGCTGGTGGACCGAGTTGCCGCTGATCCTCCTCGTCTACGCCTGCTACTCCGTCGGCCGGCTGCTCGTGCGCGGCGACGTCTCCGACGCCGTCGACCACGGCCTGGCGATCCTGCGCGTCGAGAAGGCCTTCCACCTCAACGCCGAGCACCCGCTGAACCGTCTCTTCACCAGCGAGCCCTGGCTCGGCATACCGGCCGACTTCTGGTACGCGTCGCTGCACTACCTGGTGACCCCGGCGGTCCTCATCTGGCTGTTCCGCTCCCGCACCGTGCGCTACCGCGCGGCCCGCACCTGGCTGATGACGTCCACGTTCATCGGCCTGATCGGTTTCACCCTGCTGCCGACCTGCCCGCCGCGGCTGCTGGACCCGAGCCACGGCTTCGTCGACACCATGGCGTTCTACAGCTCGTACGGCTGGTGGGGCGGCGAGGCGAGCGCGCCGCGCGGACTGGGCGGGATGACCAACCAGTACGCGGCCATGCCGAGCCTGCACGTCGGCTGGGCGCTGTGGTGCGGCGTGATCCTGTGGCGGTACGGCGGCACGCGCGCGGCGAAGGCGGCGGCCGTCGTCTACCCGCTGGTGACCACGATCGTGGTCATGGGCACCGCCAACCACTACTTCCTCGACGCCGTGGCCGGCGCCGCCGTGATGGGCGCGGGGCTGCTGCTGACGCCGCACGTCATGCGGTACGCCGACCGGGTGCGGGCGCGGATCGCCGCACGGTCGGTGACGCCCGGCGGCACACCCGTCGCACCGGCCCCGGCCGACGCGGTTTCCCCGATTGTCAGTGGCGGATGCCAGACTTCCGCGGGTGAGCGAATTCCACGGCAGCGCGACCAGCGGTTCCCGTCCGGAGCCGAGCCGGACACCGCACCCGCGGAAGCGGGGGACGGCACTCCGGCACCGGCTCGCTGAGCTGCGGGGTCCCGACGTACCGGCCAAGGCGCTGGACGCCCGCGCCCTGGCCGCCCTCGCCGCCAACCCCGGGTGCAGACGGCGGGCGATCCTCGACGGCGCGGGGGTGAACAAGGCGGCGCTGGCGAGCGCGCTGGGCGCGCCGTCGGTCTTCGGGCAGTCGCAGTTCGCGTTCATGCGGGGCAACGCCTTCGAGGCGCGGGTCAAGGCGGACGGCGGCACGGAGCTGCTGCGGCTGGTGCACGAGAAGCTGGACCGGGGTGCCGAGCCGCCCGGGGGCGCGGCGGTGCCCGACCTCTCCGCGACCGGCCCGGAGGGGCGCGCGGCGCGTACGGCGCTGGCGCTGCGGGAGGCCACCGCGTCCGGTGCCTGGACCCTGCTGGACCACCCGATGGTCGCCCTCGACGTGGCGGGCTCCCCCGCCTTCCTGGAGCCGGACGCGGTGGTGGTGCACCCCGACGGCAGCTGGACGGTCGTGGAGATCAAGTCGTTCCCGATGCTGGACGGCTCAGCGGACCCGGCGAAGGTCGGCGCCGCGGCCCGGCAGGCGGCGGTGTACGTGCTGGCGCTGGAGGAGGTCGCGGCCAGGCTGGACCCGGCTCCGCGCGTGCGCCACCGGGTCCTGCTCGTGTGCCCCAAGGACTTCTCCAACCTGCCCACCGCCTCCGCCGTCGACGTCCGCAAACAGCGCGCGGTGACCGGGCGCCAGCTGGCCCGGCTCACCCGGATCGAGGAGATCGCCGACGCCCTCCCCGAGGGCACGTGCTTCTCCCCCGACCTGCCGGCCGAGGAGCTGACGGCCGCGGTCGAGGCGGTTCCGGCGACGTACGCGCCCGAGTGCCTGTCGGCGTGCGAGCTGGCCTTCCACTGCCGCGCCCGGTCCCGCGAGGCCGGCGCGGTGACCGGCCTCGGCCGCTCCGTGCGGGCGGAACTGGGCGGTCTGGCCACGGTCGATGACGTCCTGGCGGCGGCCCGCGGCGAGGCCGGGGATCCGGACGA